>NZ_BLIV01000024.1 GCF_009811755.1 Roseobacter cerasinus | reverse complement strand
AGCATCTCTTTCAGCGTAGCAACATCCATCATCTGCTCGGCCAGCATCTTCTTCAGTTTGGCGTTCTCAGTTTCCAGCGTCTTCAAACGTCGAGCGTCGGACACTTCCATGCCGCCATACTTGGATCGCCACTTGTAGAAGGTCGCATCGCTAATCCCATGCTTCCGGCACAGCTCCTTCGCGCCAGGCCCAGCCTGGTGCTCTTTCAGAATGCCAATGATCTGTTCTTCGCTGAAACGGCTTCTCTTCATCGTCTGTCTCCTCAGTTGGAGAACAGGCTAACCAAAATTCGAGGACATTTCAGGGGAGCAGGTCA
>NZ_BLIV01000023.1 GCF_009811755.1 Roseobacter cerasinus | reverse complement strand
TATCGGCGCACGTCGAAACGCCCCGCCGACACGCAGCTGCGCACCAGAATGAAAGAGCTGGCGTCCGAGCGGCGGCGGTTCGGCTATCGACGCCTGCACATCTTGCTGAAGCGCGAGGGATGGGAGGTGAACTGGAAAAAGCTGTACCGGCTCTACCACGAAGAAGGGTTAACCGTTCGTAAACGGGGCGGACGCAAGCGCGCAGTGGGCACCAGGACACCGATGGCGATCCCTCAGGGGCCAAACCAGAGATGGTCGCTCGACTTCATGTCAGACGCGCTGGAAGACGGGCGCAGGTTCCGGGTGCTGAATGTTATCGACGACTTCAGTCGGGAATGCTTGGCCGCCGTCGTGGATACATCCATTGGCGGTGCGCGTGTAGCTCGTGAACTGGATCGGATCGCAGAGCTGCGCGGTTACCCCTGCCTTGTGGTCAGCGACAATGGGACCGAACTGACCAGTAACGCGATGCTCAGGTGGCAAGAGGAGCGCAAAGTCGATTGGCACTACATCGCACCAGGCAAACCCATGCAAAACGGTCTAGTCGAGAGCTTCAACGGGCGGATGCGCGAGGAAGGCCTCAACGAACACCTGTT
>NZ_BLIV01000022.1 GCF_009811755.1 Roseobacter cerasinus | reverse complement strand
ATGATGAAGACGCGCGCGGCTGTTGCGGTTGCTGCTGGGAAGCCTTTGGAAGTTATGGAGGTGAACCTGGAGGGCCCGCGGGCGGGCGAGGTTCTGGTGGAGATCAAGGCGACGGGCCTGTGCCACACGGATGAGTTCACGCGCTCGGGTGATGACCCCGAAGGTATTTTTCCCGCGATCCTTGGCCATGAAGGCGCGGGCGTTGTGATCGAGGTGGGCGAGGGCGTCACCAGCCTGGAGGTGGGCGACCATGTGATCCCGCTTTACACGCCGGAATGCCGCGAATGCGAGTACTGCCTGAACCCGAAAACCAACCTCTGTCAGAAGGTGCGCGCCACGCAAGGGGCGGGCCTGCTGCCGGATGGGTCGACGCGGTTCTCGATGCTGGATGGCACGCCGATCCACCACTACATGGGCTGTTCGACCTTCGCCAATCATACAGTGGTACCTGAAATAGCGCTCGCAAAGGTCCGAAAAGACGCGCCTTTTGACAAGATCTGCTACATCGGCTGCGGCGTGACCACGGGCATCGGGGCGGTGATCAACACCGCCAAGGTCGAGATCGGCTCGCGCTGTGTGGTCTTTGGGCTGGGCGGCATTGGTCTCAACGTGATCCAGGGGCTGCGCATGGCGGGCTGTGACCAGATCGTGGGGGTTGATCTGAACGACGACAAGGCGGTGATGGGACAACAGTTCGGGATGACGGATTTTGTCAATCCATTAAAGGTGGATGGGGATATGGTGGCCCATCTGGTTGAGCTTACGAAGGGTGGCGCGGATTACACCTTCGACGCCACGGGCAATGTGAATGTGATGCGGACGGCGCTGGAGTGCGCCCACAAGGGCTGGGGGGAGAGCATCATCATCGGGGTCGCACCTGCGGGCGCGGAGATCTCGACGCGGCCCTTCCAGCTGGTCACGGGGCGCGTCTGGCGCGGCACGGCCTTTGGCGGGGCCAAGGGGCGCACGGATGTGCCGAAGATTGTGGACTGGTACATGGACGGCAAGATCGAGATCGACCCGATGATCACCCACAAGCT
>NZ_BLIV01000021.1 GCF_009811755.1 Roseobacter cerasinus | reverse complement strand
CGCCGTGATCTCATTACCGGACAAGTCGTTGTCGACTATTTGGGCCGTCAGATTCTGGGGGCGTAGTTTTTCCGTTCCATGCTTTCGATCTTTCGCGAACTCCTTTGGATTGCTTCGGGTCGTTAAACGCCGACTGCAACCTCGTCTCTTGGCGCGTCGAACGCCGTCTTGTGCCTCAGTATGCTCCAGGCCATGCGCGCCAGTTTATTAGCAAGGGCGACAGCGGCCTTGTTCCGATGCATGCGTTCAGAAGCGCGCGCCAGCCAATCGCCGAAGCTGAAGCCGGGCCAACGATGCGGTCGCATCATAATGATCTTTGCCGCCTGAACGAACAGCATCCTTAGATATCGGCTGCCGCGCTTGGAGATGCGCCCCAAAACAGTTCGGCCGCCCGTGCTGTATTGTCGGGGGACGAGCCCGACCCAAGCTGCGAAGTCTCGACCGCGATCAAACGCCTCCCCCTCGCCAATGGCCGCGACCATCGCTGTTGAGATCATCGGGCCAATGCCTGGGACCGTCATGACGTTGACACAGTTCTCTTCGGTTCGACTGATCTCTTCAATCTCCGCGGACACCTTATCAATCCGGTCGTCCATCCACATCCAATCGCCATAGAGGCCGATCAGGATCGACCGCATCCGTGGTGATATCTCATCTTTGCGTTCCTCCAAGATTGCCTCGAACGAGTTCTTCAAGGCGCGTAGGCCTTTGCGCACGGTGATGCCCTGTTCGATCAGGAAAGCGCGGATTTGGTTGATCGTTGCTGTCCGGCGAGACACCAAACGTGATCTGACCCGGTGCAGTGCTTGAAGATCGAGCTGATCCTGACTCTTCTCAGACACGGTTTGCAGGTTCGGCCGAAGCGCGGCCTCGGCGATCGCCTCTGCATCATTGTAATCGTTCTTCTGCCCTTTGTTGAAAGGCTTCACATAGATTGCGGGGATGATCCGGGACTCAAAGCCCATCTCTCGTAGCGTCCGGCTGACAAAATGAGCGTTCAGACACGCCTCCATGCCCACAATGCAACGAGGCAGCTTCTCGAACGTCGTCACCAGCGCCAATCGCTTGATCTGTTTGCGCAGGACGCGCTGGCCTGCCTGATCGAAACCAACCAAATGGAATGTGTCTTTGCCAATATCGATACCAATCGACATCAGTTCATCAAAATCTGTCTTCGCCATGCTACTTCTCCAGTTTGCAGAAATAGGCAGAGCCTACCGTGCTGGGTGAAGCAGCCGGTACATCCCATTAGCGG
>NZ_BLIV01000020.1 GCF_009811755.1 Roseobacter cerasinus | reverse complement strand
CCCATGAACGCCCCGCACCGTGCCCCTGGTTTTTTTACACAGTCTTTGTCTGAGAGTGATCCTGAGATCTTCGATGCTGTGACCCGGGAGCTTGGCCGTCAGCGTGACGAGATCGAGCTGATCGCCTCGGAGAACATCGTCTCGGCCGCCGTGATGCAGGCCCAAGGCTCGGTCATGACCAACAAATACGCCGAAGGCTACCCCGGGCGGCGCTATTATGGTGGCTGCCAATACGTTGATATCGCGGAAGAGTTAGCAATCGAACGGGCTTGCAAACTCTTTGCATGTGACTTTGCAAATGTGCAGCCGAACTCCGGCAGCCAGGCCAACCAGGGCGTGTTCCAGGCGCTTTTGCAGCCCGGCGATACGATCCTCGGCATGAGCCTTGATGCGGGCGGGCACCTGACGCATGGCGCGCGCCCCAATCAGTCGGGCAAGTGGTTCAACGCGGTGCAATACGGCGTGCGGCGCGAGGACAACATGCTGGATTACGACCAGGTCGCGGCGCTGGCCGCGGAGCATCAGCCCAAGATGATCATCGCGGGTGGCTCGGCCATCCCGCGCCAGATCGATTTTGCCAAGATGCGCGAGATTGCGGATAGCGTGGGCGCCTATCTGCATGTGGACATGGCGCATTTCGCCGGGTTGGTGGCGGCGGGCGAGCACCCCTCGCCGTTCCCACATGCGCATGTGGCCACGACAACGACGCACAAGACCCTGCGCGGCCCGCGCGGCGGGATGATCCTGACCAATGACGAGGCGCTGGCGAAAAAGTTCAACTCGGCGATCTTTCCCGGCATTCAGGGTGGTCCGCTGATGCATGTGATCGCGGCCAAGGCGGTGGCCTTTGGCGAGGCGCTGCAACCTGCGTTCAAGAGCTACATTCAGCAGGTGATCACCAATGCGCAGGCGTTGTCGGATCAGCTGATCCAGGGCGGGCTCGACACGGTCACCCACGGCACCGACACCCATGTGCTGCTGGTGGATCTGCGGCCCAAGGGCGTGAAGGGCAACGCGACGGAAAAGGCTCTGGGCCGCGCGCATATCACCTGCAACAAGAACGGCGTGCCGTTTGACCCGGAGAAACCGACGGTGACGAGCGGCATTCGTCTTGGCTCACCTGCGGCAACGACACGCGGGTTTGGTGAGCCCGAGTTCCGCCAGATCGCGGATTGGATCATCGAGGTGGTCGACGGGCTGGCGGCCAACGGCGAAGAGGGCAACGCGGCGGTTGAGGCGAAGGTGAAGGCGGACGTGGCCGCGCTCTGCGCCCGCTTCCCCATCTACCCCACCCTCTGAGGCCGGACCAAGGGGTGGCCCAAGGCCCACCC
>NZ_BLIV01000019.1 GCF_009811755.1 Roseobacter cerasinus | reverse complement strand
TGAGCGATGTCGAAAACAACACAGCCCCGGATGAGGGGCCTCCTCTGGCGAGGACAAAGACGCCGGAAGCTGAGCTTTTGGAAGAGTTCGGGGGTGAGCTGCCGGAGGGCGAGATCACCGAAGAAGAGGCAATCACATTCCTGATGGCCTATTGGAATATCGCGACCACCTTCGCACGTCTTGGTTTCCATGTCGGGACCAGACCGGCAAAAGCTGTTGATAATATATCAGGAAACCCTCCCGATCTCTGCATTGATGTGTTATCCTTATTCACCGAAGAAGATACAGAGCATGAAACAGTTGCACCCCGTTCACCCCAAAACGATGAGGCGCAATCATGCAAGACACCCAAATCCAAATAGATCCAGTCAAACACGCTCTGCTTTACTGTAGGGTGTCCGGGACGAAGCAAGCCACCCAAGGCCACGGGCTCGAAAGCCAGGAAACTCGTTGTCGCGAATATGCGGAAAAGAAAGGCTATCAGGTTGATGCCGTCTTTCCCGATGATGTCTCGGGCGGTGGGGACTTCATGAACCGTCCGGGGATGGTTGCGCTGCTGAGTTATCTCGATGCGCAAAAAGGCGTTCCCTACGTCATCATTTTTGATGATCTCAAGCGCTTCGCGCGAGATACGGAGTTCCACATCAAGCTGCGCAAGGCCTTTGCCGTGCGCGGGGCCGAAGTCGAATGCCTGAACTTCAAATTCGAAGACTCGCCGGAAGGCCGATTTATCGAAACGATCATTGCAGCGCAGGGTGCACTTGAGCGCGAGCAGAATGGCCGTCAGGTCCTGCAGAAGATGAAAGCACGTCTACAGCGCGGTTACTGGGTATTCCCAGCACCTGTTGGCTATACCTATGAAAAGACGGGTACACATGGCAAATGTCTCGTCCGGGACGAACCGGTAGCGTCCGTTGTTGCCGAAGCTCTCGAGGGCTATGCCTCCGGTCGCTTTGGTACGCAGGCCGAAGTGCAACGGTTTCTGGAAGATCAGCCCTGCTATCCGAAAGGGCGCCACGGGTGTGTCCACCCACAGCGCGTGACCGATCTGCTGATCCGTCCTATTTATGGTGGATTGATTGAATATGCGCCATGGGGCGTTTCGCTGCGAGAGGGTCAGCATGAGGGTCTGATCAGCGCGGCGACATTCGAACGCATTCAGCAGCGCCGCCAGGGCGTCGCGAAACTGCCCATGCGCGCCGACATCAACCGTGACTTTGTGCTGCGCGGTGCGGTTTGCTGTGGCGATTGCGGCGTGCCTTACCGTTCCGCCTGGTCACAAGGCAAACGCAAGAAATACGCCTACTACGTGTGCCAGACAAAAGCCTGCGACAGCTACGGCAAATCGATCCCTCGCGACAAAATCGAAGGCGAGTTTGAACAGTTACTACAGGATCTCACACCAACGAAGCAGGCCTTTGGTTTGATGCGCAAGATGTTCCGCAAAGCCTGGAATGAACAGATCGAAGCATCTGGCCAGATGCGTACCGAGCTGGAAGGCAGATTAAGGCCACAACGCGCGCATCTGAAGAGATTCTCGACAAGATCGTTGGCACGTCAAATGAGGTGCTCGCAGCGCGGCTGGAAAAGCGGTTCAATGAGATCGAGTTCGACAAGATCAAATTGCAGGAAAAACTGCAAAATCAAGGCCAACCAAGGGCATCTTTCGAGGAGGCGCTCGAACACACCTTGAATTTTCTCTCAAACCCCTGGAAAGCCTGGGAAAAAGGTACCTTTGAGCTCCGCAGAGCTATCCTAAAGATGGTGCTTTTGGGGCCTCTTCACTACCACCGAAATGGAGGACCTCGAACACTAAAAATCGCGTTTCCGTTCAACACTTTAGTGAGAAATTTTGACTGCCAGTCAAATATGGTGC
>NZ_BLIV01000018.1 GCF_009811755.1 Roseobacter cerasinus | reverse complement strand
TGGCCTTATGGTTACAGTATGCCCATCGCAGTTCGCTACACGCAGGACGCTTTTTCACGTTCTGGTTGGTTGTGGCCTGTTGATGCTAAAGGTGAGCCGCTTAAAGCTACCAGTTATATGGCTGTTGGTTTCTATGTGGCTAAATACGTTAACAAAAAGTCAGATATGGACCTTGCTGCTAAAGGTCTAGGAGCTAAAGAATGGAACAACTCACTAAAAACCAAGCTGTCGCTACTTCCCAAGAAGCTGTTCAGAATCAGAATGAGCCGCAACTTCGGGATGAAAATGCTCACAATGACAAATCTGTCCACGGAGTGCTTAATCCAACTTACCAAGCTGGGTTACGACGCGACGCCGTTCAACCAGATATTGAAGCAGAACGCAAAAAGAGAGATGAGATTGAGGCTGGGAAAAGTTACTGTAGCCGACGTTTTGGCGGCGCAACCTGTGACGACAAATCTGCTCAAATTTATGCGCGCTTCGATAAAAATGATTGGCGTATCCAACCTGCAGAGTTTTATCGCTTCCATGACGCAGAAGTTAACACTTTCGGATATTTCTGATGAGTCGAAAAATTATCTTGATAAAGCAGGAATTACTACTGCTTGTTTACGAATTAAATCGAAGTGGACTGCTGGCGGAAAATGAGAAAATTCGACCTATCCTTGCGCAGCTCGAGAAGCTCTTACTTTGCGACCTTTCGCCATCAACTAACGATTCTGTCAAAAACTGACGCGTTGGATGAGGAGAAGTGGCTTAATATGCTTGGCACGTTCGTCAAGGACTGGTTTAGATATGAGTCACATTTTGTTCATGGTAGAGATTCTCTTGTTGACATTTTAAAAGAGCGTGGATTACTATCTGAGTCCGATGCTGTTCAACCACTAATAGGTAAGAAATCATGAGTCAAGTTACTGAACAATCCGTACGTTTCCAGACCGCTTTGGCCTCTATTAAGCTCATTCAGGCTTCTGCCGTTTTGGATTTAACCGAAGATGATTTCGATTTTCTGACGAGTAACAAAGTTTGGATTGCTACTGACCGCTCTCGTGCTCGTCGCTGCGTTGAGGCTTGCGTTTATGGTACGCTGGACTTTGTAGGATACCCTCGCTTTCCTGCTCCTGTTGAGTTTATTGCTGCCGTCATTGCTTATTATGTTCATCCCGTCAACATTCAAACGGCCTGTCTCATCATGGAAGGCGCTGAATTTACGGAAAACATTATTAATGGCGTCGAGCGTCCGGTTAAAGCCGCTGAATTGTTCGCGTTTACCTTGCGTGTACGCGCAGGAAACACTGACGTTCTTACTGACGCAGAAGAAAACGTGCGTCAAAAATTACGTGCAGAAGGAGTGATGTAATGTCTAAAGGTAAAAAACGTTCTGGCGCTCGCCCTGGTCGTCCGCAGCCGTTGCGAGGTACTAAAGGCAAGCGTAAAGGCGCTCGTCTTTGGTATGTAGGTGGTCAACAATTTTAATTGCAGGGGCTTCGGCCCCTTACTTGAGGATAAATTATGTCTAATATTCAAACTGGCGCCGAGCGTATGCCGCATGACCTTTCCCATCTTGGCTTCCTTGCTGGTCAGATTGGTCGTCTTATTACCATTTCAACTACTCCGGTTATCGCTGGCGACTCCTTCGAGATGGACGCCGTTGGCGCTCTCCGTCTTTCTCCATTGCGTCGTGGCCTTGCTATTGACTCTACTGTAGACATTTTTACTTTTTATGTCCCTCATCGTCACGTTTATGGTGAACAGTGGATTAAGTTCATGAAGGATGGTGTTAATGCCACTCCTCTCCCGACTGTTAACACTACTGGTTATATTGACCATGCCGCTTTTCTTGGCACGATTAACCCTGATACCAATAAAATCCCTAAGCATTTGTTTCAGGGTTATTTGAATATCTATAACAACTATTTTAAAGCGCCGTGGATGCCTGACCGTACCGAGGCTAACCCTAATGAGCTTAATCAAGATGATGCTCGTTATGGTTTCCGTTGCTGCCATCTCAAAAACATTTGGACTGCTCCGCTTCCTCCTGAGACTGAGCTTTCTCGCCAAATGACGACTTCTACCACATCTATTGACATTATGGGTCTGCAAGCTGCTTATGCTAATTTGCATACTGACCAAGAACGTGATTACTTCATGCAGCGTTACCATGATGTTATTTCTTCATTTGGAGGTAAAACCTCTTATGACGCTGACAACCGTCCTTTACTTGTCATGCGCTCTAATCTCTGGGCATCTGGCTATGATGTTGATGGAACTGACCAAACGTCGTTAGGCCAGTTTTCTGGTCGTGTTCAACAGACCTATAAACATTCTGTGCCGCGTTTCTTTGTTCCTGAGCATGGCACTATGTTTACTCTTGCGCTTGTTCGTTTTCCGCCTACTGCGACTAAAGAGATTCAGTACCTTAACGCTAAAGGTGCTTTGACTTATACCGATATTGCTGGCGACCCTGTTTTGTATGGCAACTTGCCGCCGCGTGAAATTTCTATGAAGGATGTTTTCCGTTCTGGTGATTCGTCTAAGAAGTTTAAGATTGCTGAGGGTCAGTGGTATCGTTATGCGCCTTCGTATGTTTCTCCTGCTTATCACCTTCTTGAAGGCTTCCCATTCATTCAGGAACCGCCTTCTGGTGATTTGCAAGAACGCGTACTTATTCGCCACCATGATTATGACCAGTGTTTCCAGTCCGTTCAGTTGTTGCAGTGGAATAGTCAGGTTAAATTTAATGTGACCGTTTATCGCAATCTGCCGACCACTCGCGATTCAATCATGACTTCGTGATAAAAGATTGAGTGTGAGGTTATAACGCCGAAGCGGTAAAAATTTTAATTTTTGCCGCTGAGGGGTTGACCAAGCGAAGCGCGGTAGGTTTTCTGCTTAGGAGTTTAATCATGTTTCAGACTTTTATTTCTCGCCATAATTCAAACTTTTTTTCTGATAAGCTGGTTCTCACTTCTGTTACTCCAGCTTCTTCGGCACCTGTTTTACAGACACCTAAAGCTACATCGTCAACGTTATATTTTGATAGTTTGACGGTTAATGCTGGTAATGGTGGTTTTCTTCATTGCATTCAGATGGATACATCTGTCAACGCCGCTAATCAGGTTGTTTCTGTTGGTGCTGATATTGCTTTTGATGCCGACCCTAAATTTTTTGCCTGTTTGGTTCGCTTTGAGTCTTCTTCGGTTCCGACTACCCTCCCGACTGCCTATGATGTTTATCCTTTGGATGGTCGCCATGATGGTGGTTATTATACCGTCAAGGACTGTGTGACTATTGACGTCCTTCCCCGTACGCCGGGCAATAATGTTTATGTTGGTTTCATGGTTTGGTCTAACTTTACCGCTACTAAATGCCGCGGATTGGTTTCGCTGAATCAGGTTATTAAAGAGATTATTTGTCTCCAGCCACTTAAGTGAGGTGATTTATGTTTGGTGCTATTGCTGGCGGTATTGCTTCTGCTCTTGCTGGTGGCGCCATGTCTAAATTGTTTGGAGGCGGTCAAAAAGCCGCCTCCGGTGGCATTCAAGGTGATGTGCTTGCTACCGATAACAATACTGTAGGCATGGGTGATGCTGGTATTAAATCTGCCATTCAAGGCTCTAATGTTCCTAACCCTGATGAGGCCGTCCCTAGTTTTGTTTCTGGTGCTATGGCTAAAGCTGGTAAAGGACTTCTTGAAGGTACGTTGCAGGCTGGCACTTCTGCCGTTTCTGATAAGTTGCTTGATTTGGTTGGACTTGGTGGCAAGTCTGCCGCTGATAAAGGAAAGGATACTCGTGATTATCTTGCTGCTGCATTTCCTGAGCTTAATGCTTGGGAGCGTGCTGGTGCTGATGCTTCCTCTGCTGGTATGGTTGACGCCGGATTTGAGAATCAAAAAGAGCTTACTAAAATGCAACTGGACAATCAGAAAGAGATTGCCGAGATGCAAAATGAGACTCAAAAAGAGATTGCTGGCATTCAGTCGGCGACTTCACGCCAGAATACGAAAGACCAGGTATATGCACAAAATGAGATGCTTGCTTATCAACAGAAGGAGTCTACTGCTCGCGTTGCGTCTATTATGGAAAACACCAATCTTTCCAAGCAACAGCAGGTTTCCGAGATTATGCGCCAAATGCTTACTCAAGCTCAAACGGCTGGTCAGTATTTTACCAATGACCAAATCAAAGAAATGACTCGCAAGGTTAGTGCTGAGGTTGACTTAGTTCATCAGCAAACGCAGAATCAGCGGTATGGCTCTTCTCATATTGGCGCTACTGCAAAGGATATTTCTAATGTCGTCACTGATGCTGCTTCTGGTGTGGTTGATATTTTTCATGGTATTGATAAAGCTGTTGCCGATACTTGGAACAATTTCTGGAAAGACGGTAAAGCTGATGGTATTGGCTCTAATTTGTCTAGGAAATAACCGTCAGGATTGACACCCTCCCAATTGTATGTTTTCATGCCTCCAAATCTTGGAGGCTTTTTTATGGTTCGTTCTTATTACCCTTCTGAATGTCACGCTGATTATTTTGACTTTGAGCGTATCGAGGCTCTTAAACCTGCTATTGAGGCTTGTGGCATTTCTACTCTTTCTCAATCCCCAATGCTTGGCTTCCATAAGCAGATGGATAACCGCATCAAGCTCTTGGAAGAGATTCTGTCTTTTCGTATGCAGGGCGTTGAGTTCGATAATGGTGATATGTATGTTGACGGCCATAAGGCTGCTTCTGACGTTCGTGATGAGTTTGTATCTGTTACTGAGAAGTTAATGGATGAATTGGCACAATGCTACAATGTGCTCCCCCAACTTGATATTAATAACACTATAGACCACCGCCCCGAAGGGGACGAAAAATGGTTTTTAGAGAACGAGAAGACGGTTACGCAGTTTTGCCGCAAGCTGGCTGCTGAACGCCCTCTTAAGGATATTCGCGATGAGTATAATTACCCCAAAAAGAAAGGTATTAAGGATGAGTGTTCAAGATTGCTGGAGGCCTCCACTATGAAATCGCGTAGAGGCTTTGCTATTCAGCGTTTGATGAATGCAATGCGACAGGCTCATGCTGATGGTTGGTTTATCGTTTTTGACACTCTCACGTTGGCTGACGACCGATTAGAGGCGTTTTATGATAATCCCAATGCTTTGCGTGACTATTTTCGTGATATTGGTCGTATGGTTCTTGCTGCCGAGGGTCGCAAGGCTAATGATTCACACGCCGACTGCTATCAGTATTTTTGTGTGCCTGAGTATGGTACAGCTAATGGCCGTCTTCATTTCCATGCGGTGCACTTTATGCGGACACTTCCTACAGGTAGCGTTGACCCTAATTTTGGTCGTCGGGTACGCAATCGCCGCCAGTTAAATAGCTTGCAAAATACGTGGCCTTATGGTTACAGTATGCCCATCGCAGTTCGCTACACGCAGGACGCTTTTTCACGTTCTGGTTGGTTGTGGCCTGTTGATGCTAAAGGTGAGCCGCTTAAAGCTACCAGTTATATGGCTGTTG
>NZ_BLIV01000017.1 GCF_009811755.1 Roseobacter cerasinus | reverse complement strand
TGCCCCACCACGCTCAAACGTAAGGATTTGATCATCCGTGGGCTGCGGCTTTGGCTTCGGAGCCGCTGAAAACGTCTTCTTCGACATAGCGCTCAATCTCTTTCGTTAGGTGTTCAATCTCATGGGCGGCGTTGCTATCCGGTGCCCACTCAAAAATTGTTTGGCCCATCGTCATGCCCTCAGCGAAGGCGACACGCTGCTCGATTTCGCTGCGCAAGATAGGTAGACCGGCTTCAGCGGCCATATTGCGGATATCTCGTCCGATAACCGTTTTCCCTATTTTGCGGGAAACCACAAACCCACATTTAAGGGCTGGTTTGAATTCCTGCGCTTCTGTCACCTGGCGAACTGTTAGATCAGACGCCCATGTCGACAGGCCCGAAGGCTCAATGGGCAGCGCGACAAAATCAGAAGCGATGATGCAAGAGCGTGCGATCTCTTCCGCATGGGGAGGTCCATCAATGACTGTATGGGTATAGTCTTGAGCTAATTTGAGCGCGTCGCGCGCCATATTGGCCCTTGCCATGCTGACAACCTGGAAGGGCGCGTCTTCGCGCAGGCTTGCCCAAGTCGTGGCCGAGCTTTGTTTATCAGCATCGATAAGTAGAATACGGTGTCCTTGGCGGGCTAGGCACCCGGCGACGTTCACCGAAAGCGTTGTTTTCCCAACGCCACCCTTTTGGTTCAGGAATGATACGATCATAAATGAATATAACCACATTTGATTTTTTGGGTAAAGGTGTAAATGTGGGTCTGTGGTTTATGGTCGTCCACGGCGCTCAAACCATTTCTTGCAAAAGCCTAGGAACGCACGGTCGACGTTCTTAGGAGCATCCAAACCTCCTTCAGCCATCCAGGCGCGCCATTCGTTTTCTAATTTGTAGACATCCCAGCCAGGCGCGGCTTTACGAGCTTCATGATACGTATCGCCATCAAGCCGTATGCTGGACAATGCTAGGGCAGGGACCTCGCTTTCGTTGTTTGAGCTAAGCTTCCCACGGCTCTTAAATGTCACCATGTCGTCGTCGATCTCGATGGAGTAGTCAGGGATATGGGCATGAGTTTGGTCATGTTCGACAATGTTAGTCACAAGGCGTCGAAATTCCCGAAGGGTCGAAGCTGAGCCGCATTTTCGCTGTAAAGTAGCAAGTGAAATAGGCCATTCTTTCTGTCGTCCACAGTGCTTGCGCGCAAGCTCGTAAATCCGCCGCTCTATGGGCTTGCGTAGCCGAAAATAGTCTCTGTGAAAGGTCAGTACTTCCTTGGCTTTGATAGCGTTGAACACCCAATCAGATAGCGTCACCTCAATTTCTTGCATCCGTCCATCTCGCGTCTGACGGACAATCCTAGCGCGGTCGATGATGCTGAAGATATCCAGTTGTTCGGTGTCACCTGTCACAATGTTGGTTTCAATCTGCGTGCCTTGGAGACGCACCAAAGCACTACGCAACCCCTCATATCCCCGACCGTCTGTCACACGGTTCGTTGCTTTCAGAAAATCATACGCTTTCAAGCGTAGTGTCTTAGACGGCGTCTGACCCTCATTCATCGCGGCAATGAGCTGGCTTATGCAGTAGATCAAGACATCACGGTCATGGATCGTAGCTAGGCCCTCTGAAGAAGGTTTAACCTCCACAAAATTCTTTCCCGCCTCATCCTCATATCTTCGAATGCGGTGGTCGGGCTTCGTTGACAGAGAAAAGATCGGATGCGCCATAGACGCCATGTCGCCCTTTGGCGCTGCATCAAAAATATCGCAAACGAACAGATCAGCCTGATCAAGGCGATCTGGAAGAAGAGGGGACTTAGATGCTTTCGTGATTTCACCCACCATGCAACTATGGTTCGTGATTTTACACACGCCGTCAAGGTGTTTCGTGATTTTACACACACCTAGGCAGGTTTCGTGATTCTACCCACGTTCTTTCGTGATTTTACACACGTTCTTTCGTGACTCTACCCACAGGACATTCTTTTTTTTCTTTTATATTCAGTATTTTATAGCGTGTTATCCACAGCGTAACACTATATTTAACACATATTAACACTACAGCTGCTCGCAAAACCCCAAATATGGAAAAAGAATCCGCCTCTGGCGGATACTCTGGCGCGATCATGTGGCCAAAGACCACACGCGCCTTAATTCGCTCTAGCTCACCAAAGGATCAGAGACGATTTTGCCTTGGATCATCGGGCACGCTGTCGATGCTTACGATCACACATGCAGAACCTGACTTCACGAAGAATGACGGTTTCCACCCCTACGGGGCGGACCCTCCGCAATTCGTCGTTCCGTCAGAACCATGCAAGTGTTCTCTACGCATCTTGCGACAAGACGCCCATAATCCGCATTGCCATCTCGTTATCCGGGATCGGGATATCGAGACAGGCAAGCGGGTGGTGCGTCTATCGGATTCCGCCCGCGACCGGACAAAGGCCGGGTTGGAACCCAAGGCCGTCGAATGGGTGCGCATGAGCTGGGAGACCCATGCCAATCGCGCGTTGGAACGCGTAGGGCGTGAGGCCCGCATAGATCGTCGGTCTTTGGAAGCCCAGGGGATCGACCGCGAAGCAACCATTCATATCGGCCCCCAGGCGATCCATGTCGATAAGCGCGTGCATCGGCCTGAGTCCAAGTTTGTCGAAACCGGCAATGGCCGATCCATCGATTATCCGACGATCGATGCTGGACGCACCCGCCAGGAGCGTCATGCCGAGATCGTGGATTTTAACATCGAGAAAGCGGCCAGGTCGCCGGATTTCCGGACACGGGAAACGGCGAAGTTCCAACGCGATCAAATGGCCAAAGACCGTGCCCTTGAAAACCGCCTGATCACTGAGGCCCGAAGGCGCACGCTCGAAGAGCGGCGATATCGCGCCAAGATCAGAGCGGACTTAACCCATGTGCGCCAGCTCCACCAATCCGAAACCCGCGCCATGCGCAACATGTTGCGGGAGGATTGGACTGCAAAACGCACGGCTTTGACGGAGCAGCACAAGATTGAGCGATCTGATCTGGCCAAAGATCAATCCAGGCTTGGCGCGCGCTTTATGCGCATCGTGGATGTCACAGGGCGCACCCGCAAACGGCAGGAGACGGATAAAAAGGCCCTACAAGCCCGTCAGAAGGTCGAAAGGGGCAAACTGGTGCAAGAGCATCAGAAAAACCGTTCCCTGCACTCAGGGGCGGTGAAATCGCGTTATGCGGATATGAAGCGCGAAGTGGCCGCGCAGTATCGGCCTGGTTTGCTTTCAATGCTTGATCGGCACCGTGATGCTGACAAGGATGCGGATCGCCTGCGCCAGGATCGTGCGACGGAACGTGAACAGGTGGAACGGCGGTTTGAGGAAAAGCTCAAGAAAGTGGAGAGGATGCGGAAGCAGCGGCAGCGTGATCGCGGACCGTTACTCTAGCTACTTCTAAAAGCTACGGATGGTTTTCAGGTTAAGGTTGTAACCTTATTGAGGTCGCAGGTTTCTCGTCTTCTGCAGTCGTCGAAGCGAGATACAGTAGAGTAGTGGACGAGCCAACGGCCAATACAACGCCGATTACAACCGCTGCAAACATCAAAGTTTTATCACGACTCGCAGCATTGAAAGCGTCTTTTCCACCGTAAGCGTTTGAATCGGTTGTGAAAGATGTATCTGCCAAAGCCGTCCTCCTTTATGCGGTGTTATATCAATACAACATGAAAACTACTGGAGTATAACCACAAAGTCCCCAAAAAACAACAAAATAAGCAAAAATGCGTTGAAATGCGCGCAAAAGCGGTGTAAGCGGCGATTTCGCGCTGAAGGGGATGGGAAATGTCGATAGGTATAACGCGTGGCTGCAAGCCATTGGTTGAAGGCTTACCTGCGACCATTAAAGCTATATCCGATGCTGCAGGTGTCAACGATGCTTCAGTACGCCGTTTCAAGAACGGCGACACACCTATACGTAGAACGACCTTTAATAAAATTTCCCATGCCATTAAGGAGACGTGGGGTATTGATATTCCTGCTGATGTTCATTTCCATGAAACCAGCACATGATCCAACTTTGCTATGAAGTACTCGGTTCATTTAGCGCTGTTTTTGGCAATATTAGCGAACGGCGCTGCTGATATCTGGTTCAGCGCCACAGACAACAAACCGACTTTCACTTTGCTGCTGATGCGTTACGTGGGAATGGCAGTTTTTTTGTCGCTACTGTTGATAATTCTGCGCCAGAAGTTTCGCTACCTTTTTTACTCACAGAGCTGGGTCTTTGCCCTTTTCGGAGTTGCTGCCTTCACTTCTGGTTGGTTGCTAACTGACTTTTCCGGTAGTGTTGCATACTCTGTTCTAGGCGTAGCTTTGCTACCAGTGGTCTCTTTTTCTGGTTCAGCGCTTTACCACCAGAAGCTTCCATCTGGTGGGGGCTTGATTTCTGCAATTTTTCTGTCGGCAATCTTCGTGGCATTCTCGCTCGAAAGCTTTGACCTGTCTCGCATTGAGTATGTTTGGATGATAGGGTCTCTTGTTTTTGCTGTGTCTTTATCCATGGAGCTTTGGGCAATTCGCCGTTGTAAGTTTCGCGCTGAAGCGGAAAATCTGCCTCATTCAATAAATATTCATGCGCTTCTCGCTGCTTGTTTGTTGGGCATGACTATACTGATTCCAGTTCAAGCTGCCTTGGAGATCTACTTGGTCCCCGGAGCGATGGAGTTCTCTAGGTTCTTTGAGATTGATTGGGAGGTATACCGCCTGGTTCCGTTTCTGATCGCTGCTGCAATTATTATGAATCTTACAATGATGTGGGCAACTTCGAAACTCGAAGGCTCTATCCACCCGGAGGTTATTTTGCAGTCTGCAGTTCTCGCGATTGTAGCGGAGCGGATATTTGTAACGGAGATTACCTCGCTGAATGATGTTGCTCCCGTTGCTGCAGGCGTTTTATCTCTATTTGGGTTTTCGGTTCTTTATGTTTTTAAAACTAAAAGAACTTAGTAATGTTTCGAGACAGAATAACCCCCAGAAAGAGGAATAAATTTATGGGGCTCATTATTTGAATAACGGTATCGGATCACAATTTACTAAAAATAATCGAGATGCGATCTTCACCTAGTTTTTATTCTGTTGAATGTATGTCTTTAAACACTGTTAACCCTGGAGCCAGGGGATTATCTCCAAATAACTTTTCCTCGATATCCTTACCGACCGTGATCTCCAGCTCTTCGAATACATCGTCCCCGAAACTTCCGTGATCCTTCATCATCTCTATTGCCTTTTCAAATCTGTTACCTCTAACTATCTGATACGCATATATTCTATATGCATACGGAGCCCCAAATAGATCACTTTGGGAAAGTCGTAAGCCATAAATATCTGTTCTGTCTTTTCCGGGTATGTTTCTCATTTGAAAGTCAAGCTTACTTATTCTGAAGTGAAAACCACGCTTAACTTTTCCAATTGTATAAGCTGTTTGTCCTGACTGGAAAGCAATTCCGCTGACGTCGCGCTCCTTTGTTTTTGGATCGTATCTTAGTGTCTTGTAGACCGGCAAGTATGACTTAAAGCGGCCGCCATACCTTATTCTCATAGATGCCAAATTATATCTTCGGCCGCCGGCTGCTGTAAATAGAATGTAGTTTCCATTTTCATTCGAACATTCACTTGCTATTCTGCCTGGCTCCAATTGAGAAATGTTTTCTGCTGAGCCTTCAAAAAATGTGTTGATCACTTTTTCGAGCTCCTCGTCGAAAAACCTTTGCTCTTCGCCCCCCTGAATTATTGAAAGTATATAGTTCTTTTCAATAACGCTGCAGTTGTCCTCGACGTACTGCGCGACTGCTGAACGTAGTGCGCCTGAATAGTTCTTCAGTTTTGAAAAGTGCCCAGTCTCGATAGCAATGTTCGGGAAAGCAAGGCTTTTCAATTTACTGAGTCCTGAAAGGTCTTTCGCAAAAACTAAGAATTTACAAATCCGAACGAATTGACTGTTGCTAGCAGCCTGTATTTCAATTTCCATTTGACCCCATACCCTCGCCTTTCTAGCTGAGAATGGTTGGATGTTTGTTCCTGTCAAGAAAGAAATGATGCGGCATAGGAACAAAGGGGTCGAGTTGCAGACGCTGTTCGTATCCCATGGCGTACAATCTGGTCCAGGACTGGGAGTGCAATTCGTTCTTGGTTGCTCAAATCTATTGTAGCTGTGTGATATCCAGAAGGAGTAAGAGAAATGTCGAACGCATTGAACAGGTTCATAAAATCGCACTCTGGGGTTGCTACAACTGAAGGTGACTGGCTAACACTCAACAAGTTGACAGAAGGAAGTGAGCAAATCGATCCTTCCGGTCTTGATGAGGAAGGAAACGGAGTTGCGGCGACGGCGAAGACCCATCTGCTGACGGTAGGTAGCGCGCCACGCTGGCTAAATTTCTCCAATGTTACCGAAACCCTGCTGTTGAGAGACATGTTTGGAGCAACAAATTCGCTGTTTCCGCAAACGGTAGATGCTGATTTTGTGGATGAAGGCATAAAATTGGGTGCGTCTGTTATTCAAGCCGTCGAAGCAGCAACAAAAGTAGACGATGTCGAAGCAGCTTCCTTGGCCATACCCTATAGGGATGAAAACCCACTTCACGTCTACTTTGGAGCTCATCCGAGCATCGAAATCGTTTTTGATGCTATCGAAGGTTTTAACAAAATCGAGTTCCTGAGAAAGGTAGTACTCCCCCGTCAGGTTCCGACGATACGGAGGCGTTTCGTAAAGGCACAAATTTTCACTGTGTGTCGATGCTTTAAGCAGCTTGAACTCTTCATGGACCATGGTTGGCAAAACATGGAGCCAGACTTCGAGTTCATTATTAAGTGGGAACGCAGAGGAGCAAGGTTCAAATCAAGCGATCACTGGTTGATTGCACCATAAGTTCTGAAGTTATTATCGTAATTTACGAAGAAATTTTGCCTCTCTGTGCGTAACCTGCGCTAACGAGAGGTAATTTTTCAGCATGATCGCTCGTCACTACCTGCCCGAACATAGAATACCACAAAACTGAACCAACGGCTTACCTGGTTCAGAGCGTTATTGCACAACGCTTTTTCTGACTCCTAGACTATCTTGCCCCCACATCCTGGCTGCAATGTCCTGCTCTTCTTTGCCAACGGCATCGGCATAGATCGCCGTCGTGCTGAGCTGGGCATGTCCCATCCACTTTTGGAGCATGTGCAGCGGAATACCGTTCACCGTGGCATTGATCCCAAAGCCATGCCGCAGTCCCTTCGGGCTGCGATGCGGCGCTTCAGGTATTCCGGCCTCTATCATAATGCCTTTCACGATCTGCCAGACCCGCACGCGGCTGAGCGGCCAGATCGGCGCGGCGGCCTGTTTGCGAGATTTCTGGGCCTCTCTGATCCCGTGGGCCATGTTGAGCGTGTCAAGATACTCCGGGGGTACCGGAACGCTCCTGTAGACGATCTTCGAGTTGCCAGAGGCATCCTTGCGCTTCTTCAGACTGCGAATGGTGATCGTCCCGCCTGACAGATCCACCCTGGCTGGGGTGATCTCCAGCAGCTCGGACGGACGGCAGCCGGTAAAATGCAACGTCTCGCAGAGCGTCCGGTCTCGCGCGGGCTTGCATCGGGCCACAGCCAGAAACGCGGCGCGCTCTTCCGCGTTCAAATAGAGCCGGTTCCCGGCAGTGTCATAGAGGCGCATTTCGCTCATATTTAACATTCTACGCGAAAACTGTTAAACCACGAAGCGGAAACAGGTCCCCTGCCCTATCAATCCACAGGTTGGCGGTGTTGGAGATTTAACACTATTGATAATAGTGTTAATTAGCAACCGAGTACCCACCTGAAGAGGAGTAGTGCGAATACGTGCCGGATCCCGGAAGAGTTAACAAAGGATTTGATATTTAGAGTTTTCTGAGCGCCATCGAGAGAGCGGTTTGGCTATATGAATCGTCAACTCTCCAATCCAGGTTACCGTTCTCTTGAATGTATGGGTCGTAGACTATCACTTCGGTGAAGCAAACAGGCCGATCGCCGCTGCTACCTGTAGGTTTTTCGCAACCTGCGCTACTGACAGCGTCTGCCGTCACAGTTAGGATTTCCTGGCCAGGAAGCTGGATCTTGAACTTTGCTGCGGTGGTGCCTTCTGTTTCAAGCGCGCCCACGCGGAAAGTGGCGCTTTCAGAACGATCTTCTGCCACAAAAATAACTGTTCTATATTTTTCATCCTTCGGTTGGAAAAGATCTAAGATGTCTTCGGTAGTCGCTCCGTCTGCCTTTTTTGCCCTAGTGTAATCTCGTAGCGCTGTCTTCGAGTTAAAGAACTGTTGCCGGATGCTGTTTTTTACTTCTGTTTTGAATTCCCCCCCAATCGTCGCTTCCAGAACTTTAAGGTCCGCAATGGGTAAGCCTTCTACACCAAAGCCCGCTAGTTTATCCCCTTTTACATTTCTTGGTTGGGATGATGTTCCTGCAGTAAGAGAAACTTCTCCGATAGGCGTAAGTCGGTTCGTTTCAGTATTCCATGAATAGAAAGTGCCAGCGGGAGTGGCTCTAGGATCGTACATTCCCAGCCTATTCGGTTTCGCATATGAGAAATCAACTGCACCAGTGGATGTGGATTCTCCACCGCCAAGGCACCCAGCCAAAATGATTGGGGCCACAAAAATAAATCTTTTCATATCGTTAGTCCTGAAGGGAATGTGAGTGCACCTATGAGATGCAATGATAACGCCATTCTCTCTTCAATACATAGAAAATTTTGCCAAATGACCTTTTTGAACTGTTCAGGTAGTTCAGTGCGTGTTGGATTTGGTAGTCTAGGGTATCCCCCTATCATTGCATGTGAGCAGAACGATCAACTATGTTTATACCCACAAACCCACATTTGTACTTTATTGCGTGAACTTGATCCATGTTGCAGGTTTGCGAATTTCTGTTCCTGGCAACTCGTCAGGAAACTGAGATGCACTGAGGTGTCCTGGGCGAATGTGGCGAACAAAACTCGCTACATTCTTGAGTGATTTTGCTGGATTCTCAACGGGTGACAGGATTCCGACCGGCAACCCTACTTCTTGAGTTACAATTCGTATTGGTTCCACCAAGTCCGTATCGTTTGTTATGACGGCAGCAACTTCAAACTTGTTTTGAAACGCATCTCTAACCAGATGGCTTGCAAGGTTCACATCTGACCCTTTTTCCTCAGAAATCGAGGCTTTGACGAACTCTGGGACACCTTCAGGGGCTTTCGCTTTTACCCATTTGTCATTGACAAGAAAGTTACCTCTGAAAATGGAAACCTGGGGTAGCGTCTCCAAAGCGTTCAGATAAATACGCTGTTTGGCTGGTGCCTCCTGGTCGATTTTTGCTGACACTGTTGCGGTGTAAAAATTCACTGCCTCTATCTGGTTTTCAGGCTTGAGAACTCGTTGGGAGAGTTCGACAATGTTGAGCCATCTAAACTCCGGTGATCGCTTCAAGAGCCTGTAATAAAGGTTGAAGCCATCTATGTAGACAGTAGTTTTCGTCATTCTTTACACACAAAAAAGCAAAAGCCGCTAAGGCGAACCTTGCGGCCTTTGGGCCAGATGCAAGCATCTGGTCGGTATGTTGATAGAATATGTTCCAGAAGCATATTTGTCAACCAAAAAAATACACAAACCCACATTTGTGTATTTGTTCATTTGCGCACTATACCTGCTTCTTCTTCCAGTTCAATTGTTCTGGCATTGATGAATGCTTGTATTTCACTAACCATTTTACGATTGGTTGCACTACAGGCCGTTTTGAACCGTGTGTGAATACTCGCGGGCAAGTCCAGGCTCAACCGCTTCGACGGCTCTTCCGATGTTTTGTTTGCCGCAGGTTTACTGGGGCTGGTCGTGTCATGCCCTGCCCCACCACGCTCAAACGTAAGGATTTGATCATCCGTGGGCTGCGGCTTTGGCTTCGGAGCCGCTGAAAACGTCTTCTTCGACATAGCGCTCAATCTCTTTCGTTAGGTGTTCAATCTCATGGGC
>NZ_BLIV01000016.1 GCF_009811755.1 Roseobacter cerasinus | reverse complement strand
GGATGAAAAAGCTTCTGGAAGACAAACCGCGTGACCTGGCTTTCCTCACTTTTGGGATCAACACAGCCTACCGCGCCGGAGAAATCCTTTCTCTTACAGTGGGCCAGGTTGATCATTTGCGCGAAGGAGATCGGCTTGAAATCAAGCAGAGCAAAACTGGCAAGTACCGCGCGGCTACGCTCAATGCAGCCGTAATCGAAACACTTGATGCTTGGCTGGCCGTGCATCCTGATCCGCGAAGGGATGCGCCCGTTTTTTACTCCAGACGGACAAAGCAGGCTTTGACGGTTTCAACGGTGAACGGCATGGTCAAAGGCTGGTGCGCGGATGTCGGTTTGCGCGGCAACTTTGGCAGTCACACCATGCGCAAAACCTGGGGCTATCATCAGCGCGTCCAGATGAACCAGCCTATCCCGCTGCTGATGGCTGCGTTTGGGCACTCCAACCAAGCCCAGACTCTTGAATACTTGTGTATTCAGGATGAAGAAATCCGCGAGCTGTACGGGATGGTTTTGTGATCAAGCTCTTGTGGGCACCAACCACGATAACTGATCGTGTTGAAACTGGATTTACACTTCTACGGCAGGAATGAATTTTCTCGTAAAGATTATTCTTTGGAATCGTTGGCGTTGCTTGAAAATGCTTTTGATACGGAGCCTAATGCCGTTGTAAGAGATCCAACAGCAGCCGCTGCCGTTATCTTTAGAATGTCAAGGAGTGTTGTAAGAAGCTGCGGCAACCACTCGGGTGTAACTCGTTCAGAAACAGCCAACAATAATGTCGCTAGGTACAGTACAGATATGAGAGTAAGTATGAATATAAAGCCGAAAAAAATTTTGCGGAAACTCAACATAGATATACCTCGAAAGACGGTCATAGCGCTTGCTGTGGTGGCGTCACACTATCCTTATCCAGCAATTTCACAAGCTGACGGTGGCCCCAACGTTATCGATTTTTTGGATGCTGTTGGTCGGTTGTGCGGTGGTCAAACCAGCCAAGATATCTCTAGTGAAGGTGAGAATATCTCTCTGCGTTCTGCTGAAGTAACTGTAGATCCTGGAACTGGTAACCTCAGGGTTGAGCAAAATGGTGTATTGATTGCTGAACAAGGTGGGGAGCCATCTCGAGCCTACTATGAATGCGTAGAGAAGCTCACCGAGGCGCTAGGAGGAGCATTTGCTTCTCGTCCAACTCCCAGTGCGCGCGACGAAATCGGCTATCCTGAACCGACTAGGGACGAAATGCTTCAGGCACATACCGAGCAGGTGGCGGTTGGGGCGCTTTTCGTCGGTATTGACCACTTTGAAAAAGCGGGATGTAAACCGTCACAGAACGTTGGATATGACTGCAGTTACGCTATACGATCTGGCGGGTTTGGCGCCCCAAAATTCGTTACAAACACCTTTGCAAAAGCGGGTGGTCGGTGGATAATGTACTGGCGAGATAGGTAATGCGTTTTCATAGGGTCGGCTGGCATCAGCACGTCCAGATGTACCAGCCGATACCATTGTTGATGGCTGCGTTTGGGTAGTCCAACCACGCCCAGGCTCTTGAATCCCTCTGCATGCAGGAAGACGAGCTCCGCGGGCTGCTTGGGATGGTAGTATGACTAAGGATACTTTAAAGGATTTGGAGGTTGTTATGTCGGATAATGGTGTTCTCACCGCTGTAATTTCTTCTGTGATTACAGCGGCCATCATTTTTATTGGAGGTCGTGCCTTAGGATTATACGAAGTAGTGGCAGATGAAGCTACCGCGTCAGAAGTCGCTAAACAGCTAGTAACCAACGACACGTTATCACCACTGTTGTTGCAGCTGATGGCGAATAACGGTGAGTTTGTGGGACCGCAAGGCGATCAGGGTCCAAAGGGTGAGACAGGCCCGGTGGGTCCAAGATGGTTGCCTACTGGAGGAATAACTTTGGTTGCGAATGATAGTGGTTGCCCAGGCGGGTCGCAACGCATAGCAAATTTTGCAGCCCAAGTGAGCAGATCTGGTGAGTTATACCGTAAGACTATACCTTTGGCAGAAGCTGATACCTCATGGGATGTCTCCCGCAACTGGGACGGCTTGATATTTACTGCTTGCCACTTCAAATAAAGCCAATGGATTCATGGGTTATGGTTGTTCGAGCGCTTTGGTCTGATAGCTGGAAGTGCCTTGATTCCACCTAATTTGTTATCAGGACAAAATGAAGAAATTAGATAGCCAGGTTACCAGGCGTGTTTTCATGGATGGTAGTATCTCGATAGCCGGAGGGGTATCAGTTTACTACTTAACAAAATTTTTTGACGCTCCGAGAAGCGAACGGCATGCGACAATCATACAGAGTTATTGGCAAGCCGTTAGCTTCTTAAAGAGGCACGATCATCTTTTTGGAGTCTATGAAGCTCGAACTTTCAGTGGCAAACTAACCGTCGCTGCTGAACAGCGCGCTATTAGCCTTTCAAAAAGAAGGCAATATGCGTTTTTTCCTAGCCACTTCCAGCATATTATATCAAAAAATGGATTATTACTTTTTTCTGGATATCGATCTCACCCCTCTGATTTCAACGTGGGTTTTGATTCTTATGAAGAAAATAGGTCAGGGTTAAACGAATATGTCGATCAACTTGGTGAAATTACAGGTTTTCCCCATCTTGATCTTTACCTGACCAAACTGATTGACCGAGATAACCTTCGTGCACAAGAGTTTTCAGGCGAGGTTGGTTATCTCATGTCGTTCGAGCAGATCTTCAACCTCTGGAATATTTTTATTGGTGACATCAATGGTATACCGGGCTTTAGTGGTGGAGTATCTCGATATAGTAGAGTTCCAATGAAGGGCGGATCGGCATATATTTTGAGGGAAAGCTACTCTTCTTCTATGGAGCAAGCTGCCATTCTTGACTCCATCAAGACAATCTGCTTTTGCTTCATCCTTCTATCTACTGTACGAACCTAAGCAATAGAATTGTCGGCATATGTCCCCTTTCACTAGTCGTCAACTGTGAGCTGGTCACTTCCGTGATTTCCCCATGTCAGCGCAGTTCGAGCTTGATTTCCCGTCCAACAACTTTGGCTGCCCGCGCCAGTACTGCAAGCGTGACGCCGTCATTGTCGGGGTCGAGCAATCGGTCGAGCTGAGAGCGGCTTGTCTCAAGCCGCTTCGCCATTTCGACCTTTGAGATCGCTTGATCTTTCATTGCGGCGGCAAGCTGGAAAGCCAGAACACGTTTGACGGCCTGCTCAGTTGTCGCTTCATAAGTACCTTGTTCCTTGAGGAAATCCTCAAAGAGTGGCCCTGCCCTTCCCGGTTCGGTCTTTGTGCTCATGACAAGCCTTTCATCCGTTTCTCAGCCGTATCCAGTTCTTTTTCAGGTGTCTTCTGGCTCTTCTTGATGAAGCCATGCAGCAGCACCATGCTTTCCTCATGAGCGCAAAAGAACACTCTGGCGATACGTCCATCGCTCAAGTTTGAGCGGATTTCCCACAGCCCTTTGCGGCCCCTGATCGACCGGCATAGGGGCATGCCGATGGGCCATCCAAACTCTGCGGTGCGAATATCATCACCGATTGCCTTTCGATCTTCTTGTGTCAGCTCTAGGAGCCAATCCCGTACAGGCACCCTGCCCGCTTCAGTTTCGAAGAACCTGGCTGGAAGTCTCTTCGATACCTCAGACATTAAATGTACCAAAAAAAGTACATATATGCAAGCTCTTTATGTTGCCGTCGCTGCTCATACTCGCCTCTTTTTTTGGCAATCATAGCAGCGTACTAGGTGCGATGCACCCTAAGCCTTATCGAAGGCGGGGCTTGTCCACATGGGATGCTGTTATGTGATAACGCCTTGTATGGCAAGCGCGGACGCCCCTAGTTCTTGCCCTCATAGGAATCCATAAGGATTTCCAGCATGTCATAGTAGGCTCGCCGGTCAGCTTTGCACATCGCCTTGAAACGCTCCAGGATTGTACGCGGTCCTTTCAGATTGAGCTGGCCGTCCGGGGAGGCTTCCCGGCTAGGAAAAGATGAAACGGCATCGATAGCGCGCGCCGCGATCTTGTCCCCCTGCCCTTCTTTTGGTCGAGGCACAAAGTCATCTAGTGCGTCCGCAGGCTCTTCGAAGTCTGGGATATTCAGGGCCATGCGATCTTGATCCATCATGCGACAGCCCTCCCCTCTACCTCAGACGTCAAACCGCGAAGCTTATAGATCACTTCGCTTCGGAAGCCCTCCACGTTCTCAAGTGCTTTTCTTAAGCCGTTGACTTTCTTGGGATCGAGCTGCGACACCGCCCCGCCGATCGAAAAGATGGCTGCGAATGCATCGCGCTCGTGAATCTCAACATCGAAAGTGTCGATCTTCGGGTTGTCCCTGAACTGTGCTGCAATGTGGCGGGCCGTTCGCGATTTGACGGCAGCGCGACTTTGCGTGAAGAGCGCAGCGTAAGGGATTTTCCGACGCGTGGCCTTCATATCCCGGTGAATTTCCTGGATGACATCGAGGGCGGCTAGCGCGTCCTGTTGTTGCTCTTTTAATGGGATGATGACCAAGTCAGCCTGGCTGATGGCATAGCTCATCAAACGAGAGGCTGTGCCTTCCAGATCGATGATGACGAAGGGATCCTTTGTGGCCGCAGCCTCGATTTCGTCGAGGATGGTCTTTTCTGACTGGTTTGTTACCACACTCAGCTCCTCAGGTTTGCCCGGCATTTTCGCCCAGGTGGAGATTGGGTGGCGTGGATCGGCGTCGATGATGGTGGTAGGTTTGGTTTCAGCGAGAGCACAGGCCAGCAAGAGCGCACTTGTGGTTTTTCCGCTGCCCCCCTTCGAGTTCGCGAAGGCGATTACAGGCATGATGTTTTCTTTCTCTTTTGCTCGATGGGCATGTCATTCACGCACGCCTCAAATGAAAAAGTATCATGTTTTTGAGGATGATACCATAGGTAAGGGAAAGGTAGGATATGGTAGCTTACCGTACGGTATCATATGGTACCATAGGCTACCGTGCTGTTGCCTTCGTTCTTAAGGTACGCCACGCTTTTCCTTCCAAGTCCTACAGAACTTGATGAAGTGTCGCTCAGGATGCTTAGGCTCGATTTCATTTTCACTCAACCATCCGCGCCATTCGCACTCCAGCATGTAAATGTCCCAACCAGGCGCGGCGCTTCTTGCATCCGCGAAAGCATCAGGATCGAGCTTGCCATCCCAGGAAGAGGGTAGGGGGTCCACTTTCATGCTTCCGCGATTGTGGAAGGTGACAACGTCTGTTTCCTCAGAAAAACTGAGGCTGTAGTCGGGAAGATGGTCAAAGCGCACCAACTCCTTGATGGTATGCCGAAACCGTTTGAGCTCAGTGCGTGCGCCCGTACGGGCCAAAAGTTTTTCCAGGCCGATCGGCCAGCTTTCCTGTTGGCCGCAGATTTTGCGGGCAATCTCGTAGACGCGGCGTTCGATGGGCTTTCTCAGCCGGAAATAGTCGCGATGAAGTGTGAGCACCTTCTTGCGACGGATACCGTTGAATATCCATTCTGAAATCTCGATCTCCGCCCAAAGGATGCGACCATCCAGTCCGTTCTTTCGGCGAATATTGGCGCTCTCGATCAAGTGAAACATACCTGTATCTTCTTCATCTCCGAGCGGGAGTTCGTCACCGTCAGAAGCCGTGGTGATGTTGGTCTTTATCACTGTACCCATGAGGCGCTCCAGAGCCTCACAGAAGGCGTCGTAGTCTTTCCCGCCGGTTCCACGATTGACAAAGATGAGCAAGTCACGCGGATTGAATCTGATCTTGCGGGAAACGGCTTCACCACGGTTGAGTTTGGCAATTACCTGCGACACCACGTAGATGAGGATATCCTTGTCATAGATTGTCGCCTGGCCCTTTGCACTTGGTATGACCTCAAGCCAATTGTCTCCGTGCTCGTAGCGACGGATCGAAGTGTCTGGCTTCTTTGAGAGCGCATAGAAGGGGTGTTCCATCTTTGGCATCAAGTCCTTGAGGACTGCATCCGCGACATCACAGATGAAAAAGTCATGCTGTGGATGGCGATCGGGCAGGAGCTGATCCAACGGATTCGGGGTATTAGGAACCATGCTTCATATTCGGGGTATTAGGAACCGGTTGTCAAGATTCGGGGTATCAGGAACCGATACTCCTTGTGGATAACTTTAGATCGTTCGCGGACATCAGGAACCAAAGTTCGGGGTATTAGGAACCCGGATTCGGGGTATTAGGAACCGGCTGAACGGAGAATTGATTTTATTTCAATGGGTTACGATAGTTTTCCACAGCTATAACACAGACTCTAACACATATTAACACCAAAGCATTTTTGCTCGCTTCAAGCTCACCGAAGGAACAGTCGATGCATAAGTTCTTCGTCAGCGCATCACGTGGATGATTAATAATCCATCCAGAACCCGCTCCCAAGGGGCCGTGTCCTCGATCAGCTTTCCTGATCTGCGGGCCGCTCCAACCCCTTGGCTTCAGAACGATGTCCGGCTTCTTTGCACATCAAGCGATAGCGGCTCCAAAGGAACAGGCATTTTTGATCTGTCCCCAACAAAGAGAGCACCCAGATGCGCAAACGTTTCATAGTAGGGCAGGGGGCATGCCATCATGAGAAAATGGATGAAAAACGAAAACGCTTTCTCATTGCCAAGGCGTTATGGGAATTTGTGGCCTCAGACCAGGACAAGCCTAAGGAACGCCAGTCGCGCAGTGATGTGGATGACATGGAAGCCATCTTGGATGCAGATTTTCCAGGCGAAGTTGCCACACTCATGCGCCTGGAGACCTACAAAGATCGCTCATGAGTTGGACAGCTTACGCCATAACCGCTTGTGCAGTGATTATTGCAACCGCTCTTTTGGTTTTCCTTCAAGGAAGCAAGCCGCTTCCCTTAGAGCCTACCCGCAAAAGTGGACGTGTGTCGTATGTCATTGATGGCGACACTTTGATTTTAAGCGCCTCTGAGGGCCGTTTGAGGCTTTGGGGCATTGATGCACCGGAAAAGGACCAACAAGGGGCTCAGCGAGCGACTATGGCCCTTAAATCGCTTGTCGAAGGCAAGCACATCACTTGGATTGAGATCGATGTTGATCGCTATGGCCGGAGTGTCGCCCGGGTGTTCCTGCCCGATGGCCGCGAGATCAACCATCTCATGATCAAAAACGGCACCGCCCGCGAATACTGCCGATATTCCAAGGGGTTTTATGGGCGGTGTTAAATGACCGCCCATAGGAACTACAGACTTGGCTCAGAGACAGAACTTTCAGGTTCATCTCCGGAAACCTGGCTGCTGTCTTCGCCCAAATCCTCCGGTTCAGGTTGTGCAGGCTCATGTGGGCCGTCAAGCGCAAGGCGGTCTTCTTCCATTTCTTGCATTAGCTGTTCGATATGATCAGGAGCATACGGAGCACCGCCGTTTGCCCCTTTGAGCTCAAGGTGATTGTCAGGCTCAGGAAAAGCAGCGACAATTGTATCAAGGACCAACTTTTCCCTGCCCTGTGTAGGCTCGAGAGACTCACATTTGAGATTTTCATCCCAGCCTCGACTATATTCGAAGAGGGGCTGCTCCCGATTACCATTGGTATAGACATGCAGCTTGGAAATCCGTCCATCGTCGATACCGTACTTCGATCCGATATCGAAAACTTTGGCTTCAAACGTGATTTCTTCGTCTTCGAAACCCTTGAGCCTGCCGGACACCCAGATCGAGTCCTCATAATTACCATCGAGCTCGACTTTATCAGTGTCGAAGGGGTAATTATCACCCCTTCCCTCCATAACATATGAGCTCATGATCCGTCCCCTTCAGCGTTCTGGGCCGGGAGTGTCACGGTCAACGTGTGCTGGAAAGCAATCGCATCTTCAATCTGCGATAGGATGCTGTCCATCCATGCGTCAAGGTTTGCACTTCCAACCTGGTCGGTCATCGCAACGGCTTCAAAGTCAGCAATGCCGGACAAGGCGTTTTTCTTCCAGTTGTCCGTCCACAGGACGAACGTGCTGCCCACTTTTGCGGCTGCAACCTGTGACTTCGGGATGTTGGACCCGTCATACCCATCAGTCATCACGAGCAGCAGAGAGCCTGTTGCATCCTCGGCTTTCAGCTGGGCGTAGGATCGCATCATTGTGCCGTGCAAATCCGTACCACCGCCTGCTTTTAAAGCGGGCAGGGTGGCCACAGCTTGCGCACAACGAACGTAGCCGTTCGTATGTTCCGTGACAACATGGGAAAAGCTGGCAATGCTGCACCCGACATGATCAGGAAGGCGACGCAAGAATGCCTTCAGAGGCCGCATGGTTGCGTCGAGTCGCCCCTGCATCGATCCTGAGGTGTCGACTGCGACTTTAAGTGCAAGACTGTGTTTCGCCACATCCATTGAAAAGGGTATGGGGGCCTGCTCATCAAAATCAAAGACGGCGAAATCATCGGGACCTAATCGTAATTCATTGCCATCAGCATCATAAGCCGTGACGATAACCTGCACGGTATTGCTAGACTTCTTCAGAAAGCCGATTTGGATATCCGTTGCGGGTGCCGCTGCCATGACAATCACACGTGCATTGTGATCGACAGCTCGTGCACTTTTGGGCCATTCACCAGGCGGCAGAGGTCCTTTGAATTCCCTAAGGGCAGCAGCGGCCTGGCTGCGGCTCATCCGCTCGAAGTTGTCTCCAAGAAGGACTTCGCCGACAAACTGGGTCGGGATGCCTTCAATCACCAAATCGTCGCTCTCTGTCTCGAAGACGTCTGCGCAGACAATACGGCCACCGGGACAGGAGCCCAACGCTTGGCTGGTCAGAGGCATGCTGGCAAAAGCCAGCATGCAGGTTGCGAAAACAGCATGTTTCATCATTTTAGTCCCTTTCTGCCAGTTTGGCCAAAGCCTCAGGAGATTCCGCAGCACTGAACATGCGTACTGCGACCCGACCGTTGGATGGGGCTTCCTGGAGGAAGCCGAACCACTCTAAGGTCTGGAGCTCATGGGGTGCATAGAGCTCCCAGGCCGTGATCCGCTTCTCATTCAAAAAGCGCTCGGGCTTTGCGTCCTCCGGCAAGGCCTGAGGGAGTTTCACAGCGCCGCCGCAGGGAGCGCCTGAATGAATGAGCGGGGAGAGCATGAGGAAGCGAATATCTTTGCTCTCCGAGCGTCGCACGGCCATCTCCGCATGATCCAAGGCGCGGGTAAGGTCTGCGCAGCCGCGCGGGTTGGGCGTCATAATCGCCAGAAGCTGGTCGAGTTCGCGTTCTGCTTTCTTGGCATCCCCATGCCATTTGACACTCGGCGAAACCGTGTCGATGATGCTCAAAACAGACCGGCGCGGCATGTTTTCGAGGAAGGTTGCCAGCAGCATTTTGCGTCGGATTTCTGCTTCCCCCTCGTCTTCGACGAACGCTGACGTATCGATGATGGCGATGATATGCGTATTCGCCATGGCGGCGGCGACACTGACCAGCAGGGCCACCATACCAGCGATGAATTGTCGAATGATCATTATTCGTTCCTCCTCTTACTTGAGTTTTGAAGTCATGAAGCCAGTGGCCATGCCGATCGCGGCATTCATCGCCATCAATGCACCGGAGATGAGAGACATCTCGATCGGACTCATCGTTTTGGTCGGGCAGTTGATCCCTGCGAGCTGACATGATGCTGGTGGAGTTTGACCAATGGTCGTCAGGTTTGACTTGAAAACCTGGAACTCGAGCACGACCAGGATGAGCCAAACGACCACACAGGCAGCAAAGAAGACGCCGGTGTTGCGGTCGGCAAACAGATTGCTCCAGTCGTCAAACGCCCGTGTCTTGAAGAGCGTGGTGAAGATGATCACGGGCAGGAACACAGTCACTAATCCCGCGATCAGGGAGATCCACGAGAAAGTGCCCCAACCGGCCATCAATTGGCCAAACCACGGGATGTCGATGGTATCGAGACCCGGAATATCGAGTGTCGAATTCCAGATGCTCGCATGGATAGTCGAGAATGCGAGCTCGGCTGTGTATAAGATGATCAGTAAGAGCACGACGGTTGGTGATTGCGCCTGAAGCCAGCGTTTGATCATCTCCCAGAGATCAGAGCCGGGCGGATCGCCGGGCGGCGCTCCCGCCATGGCGTTGCCTACGCTGTTTGCTCTGACGCGGGTTTGGTGGCGGCGAAGCTCATCTGCGTCAAGGGCAGGGGAGCGCGGCTCATGGTCTAGGCCGTTATCCTGCTGTTTAGCCTTCCCAGATGGGCGCGGCTTTGGGTTGCCTTCTGGGGCTGTTGCGATGTTACCATCCATCTTTCATTCTCCTTTTTTTGCTTGGTCGCGATTAGTCCTTCACTTTGAAGTCGATGGGATCGTTCGGCAGATCGCCCTCAAGTGGCGACCACGAGACTGCGTTCTCGCGCCAAGGGGAGACCTTCCAGAAAGGTACCATTCTGGTCACAGCCAACGGCTTGCCGGTCATCCAACAAAACGCGGCCCAACGCGGCGCGTGCAAAATTTGATCGGGACGCAGTACAGGCACCTGGCGCTTCGAAAAGTTTGTCGAATAAAGGGCTTCGCCCTCGAAGAACTGTTGCCCGTGGCTCCAATCGGTGATCGTCCTCATGCCTGAGGCTTTCGACAGGTCCGAAGCCACATCGTGATCGGACACAAGACAGAACAGCCGAAGGGAACAAAGTTCTTCATTGAGTTCGCGGATCTCACGATCAAACCGCGTCTCGGTCTGTTTTCGGCTCTGATGAAATTCGGCTAAGCCCTTATATGTATATGTGTAGAGTTGGTTGCGTCGATCTCGTGCGGAAGTCCTGATTTTTACACGGGGTCAGCAACTCGAACTGGGTATGCACCCTACCGTGTCATAACTTACAGTATGGAAAGATACTCAGTCTGGTGGAGGCTAGTTATTTGACACGTTATGAGATTATCAACACCGGTATCGCGCTACTTGCTCTTGTGATTGGCGGGGCACTAGCGATCAAGGATTATCTTGAATGGGCAAGTCAGAGGCCAAAACTGGATATCCGTCATGTTGATGCAGGAGCAGATATCTACGGTCCCGACTATGTAATGTACTGGCGTGTTTTCACCGTTACGAACATTTCTGAAGTGCCGGCGGTGATTCACAAAGCAATATTGGATTGTGATCACTCACATGGGGGAAGGTGCTCTGGTCATGAGTTTGTTCATGAACAGGAGATTGATTTTTGGGGGAACTTCGAAACACCGCTTGTCATGCCTGCTTGGTCAACCACTCAGATTTCGGTATTGGTAGCGACAAAGTTGGAGGAAGTCTTCAAAGACGCCAGCATTTCCGTCGTTGACTACATCGATACCAGACCCGGGATACCTGCTGAAAATAAGAGCGTTCCGGCAAGAGAGTTTCCGGTTTTGGAACTGGCGGCTAGGATAGTAGCTTTGAAGCGAGCACCCCAAAAACAAGAAGCAGGGGTGGACGAAATACTTGACGACTTCGTTCGTGGCAATCATGCCTTTGGCGCACGAACAAGTTATCCGCCTCGCGTAGTGCCTTGTGACCATTACGATGAGGAAAAGGTCGTTTGGCAGTGTATAAATCTCAAGCTCCAAACTTCTGACGACGAGATGTTTTCATCACCTCCAAGAGCAACTGGTGTTTTCATGTCCAGTTGGAGTCAGGATGTTCTGCAAGACATGTGGCGTTGACTGCTATATCAAAAGATCGTGCGCCGAATGCGATAATCATCAGTATGGAAAAGGATTCAAAGTAATCGAGCAGTGCTCAACAAGTCCCCTGCCCCACAACCAGAACTAACACGCCGAATACTTTAAACGGGCCAGTATTCAGCCCTGAAGATCGGCCTGGTTTTACTTGGAAAAGACCGCTTCAAGCTCACCAAACGAACAGGGCCATGCCTTGGTTCATCGGGCTTGCTTTCATCCGCTTACCGTTCACCACTCAGAACCATGCCTGCAACCCCGCAAGGGGGTGTTCCGGCAGAACCATGAGCAGTGAAAGGACGCTCCCGCGAAAGCGGCTCCGAAGGAACAGGCATTTTAAGCGCACCTCAACGCTGTCTAAGAGTGTGAGGATTTCATGATCCGAAAAAGATGAACAAGACGCTCAGCACGCGACTATGGCGCTGCAATCGCTTGTTTGGGACAAAGGTCAGTTTGGGACATGTTCCGGGCCACTTATCTGGACGCGGTGGACATCTATCCGAAAGGTCAAAGAGGGAGAGACCACCAACAACTTGTTTGCGTTCCTCACAACCGAAGCGAATGCAGAGGTGGGCGCGATCCATCCAAAGGCCATGCCTGTAATCTTGCAGAGCCAGGACGATGTTTTGACCTGGCTAACCGCCCCGAACGCCGAAGCGCTGGCACTACAGAAGCCGTTGCCTGATGGGACACTGAAAATCGTGGCAAGAGGATCAAAAGCTGATCCCTAACCTATCCCTCACGAGAACGTTCTCAGGCTTAAGGCTCCTGCCGCAATAGCGATAACTGCCAATAAAAACAGTGCTGTACCTGTAATTTTGATCCGCACTCTCCCAAATTCGAACAGAATTTCATTGTGAGGCGGCTTGTCATCCCTTCTAGCGGGTTCTAAGTCTGAATTGTTAGCGACCAAGAGGTGTACTCCTTTTGCAGCTTAGACGGGCGGGACCTCTCGATGGTGGAACGTCAGTTGGTCTCGCCCGAACGTCTCTCTTAGTATTAGAGTTTGGTTGATGGCAGACCGGCTTCAAGTTTTTTCTGCACGAATGCAGTCACAAAATACGTGAAGCGCACATGAACCTTCAAGGGTCGAGCTGTGACAAGGTGGCTGCCCTAGTCCGACGAGACAGTATTCCTAAGGAGTGGAGCGTGATGATTACCAGTATGGAAGCTCGTTCAATTTAACCTCCGTACTCAATCTGCTGGGCCATATCTCTGCATTCAGGATGAAGAGGTACGTAAGCCGTACGGCATGGTCTGATGAAGCCAGAACGCCTTGAAATGAGTTAGGGCCGCATCTATTTCTACCAAATGGACTCTGAAGTGCTGACTACTTTCCTGAACTTGATCGCATCGGTTCTAGCAACCGTTGCTGCGGCACTTGCGTTGGATTTCCCCATTTTAAAAAAACTGATGCGTGTCCTGTCCGGACAGGACATTTAAAAAACCTAAATTCAGTTTGTCGTGTCGCGACACGACAAAAGAATGCTCAGGGTTCTAGTCGTCGGTATTTATGCTTGGCGCTGTTCTGAGGCGTTCCACTTGTATTTCACAAATTGAACGCCCCGTAGGTCCCCGCGCAATAGCTGCGCCAGGCTGTAAGATACTGAGGATCAAACGATTTCTGTGCGAGTGCGGCGGATGAAACCAAGCCCCGCAAGGGCCATAACAAGCATCGGCAAACCTGCGGGCAGCGGGACGGCCGCAACGTCTGTCTCGGCCAGGAATACCCCCGATGCTGAGTGCAGAACCGCCCCACCTAGATCTGTGATGCGAAGCGTTGAGGTTCCAAGAAAATCATGCGTGACCGCTGTGTTCGGCCCGAGCTCGTTCAGGAACGACATGCTGTATGCCAACATATAGGTGCGATCATTTTGCACCATGAAAGTCTCTTCAGAAGAGGCGTTGACGACGGACTGCTGACCTTGTCCGTCCACCTCATCAACAAATGTCCGCAGCGTGTCGAGGTTGATGCCTGAGTCTTCCAGCCCCGTGAAACTGCCCTGGGTGACATCGAAAGAGCCAACCAGGTTTGCAAAGGCTTCGTTGGTTACACTGACAGCTTGGACATTTGTAGCGTCAGCAACAAACCCAATCTCTAGCGGGTCGGTCACATCTGTTACATCGTATAGAGATACGCGCGACCCAAACTGCACAATGCCGTTCTCACCGAGCAACGTTTGCGTTCCTTCGAGAGCAAGATCGAAGGTGACATCGGATATACCGTTCGGATTGTTGAAGGTCAGAAAATCGTAGAGGCGGATGCTGCCCAGACTGGTATCAAGCTCCCCCGCAGGCAGGGCCGTGTTCGCTGTTTCCGTCGATGACAGCCCCAGCTCGCCGGTGGCGAGGTTTCCGCGCCATTGGATATCAAAACCATCATCGATGGCGACTTGTCCATTTGAAGATGACCCATTCCCAAACTCTGAGAATCTGCGCTCATCAGAAAGACCTGGCGAGCTCAGGGCGTAAGATCCACTGACTTGAAAGACGGGCAAACTACCATCGAGTGACAAGGTTGAGGCTGATGCTGCTGAGGTGGACAAGATGAGCCCAACGCCGAGCGCGGTGAAAAGGCTTAATGCGTTCATTGGATTTTCCTTGCGGGATGAAACAATCGACAACAGGGAGTCAAACTTCTCCCCAGAAGTTGGTTTCGCGCTCTACGCTTTGGGTCCGCGCCTCACTTCTCCGTCCCCTCAAGAATGCATTGCGCTCATAACTCGTTGACCAATCCTGAGTTTACATATTATCCCAACTATTGGGGAAAAGTTAGGATAAGGCTTGACCCAGAAATCTATTCTGTATCAGTATTTTGCGTGAGTAATGCGCAAGAGTTGGGCGTATCATGTGGTTTCTTATCCCAACTAATATAATAATATCAAAAGAAGTTAGGATAAATCCGTGCTCCTGCCCCGCAACGCAAACCACCCGAAGAAAGGCTCCTCAATCAAGGTCGAGCCGATCCGAGATCTGAAGGCGATCAAGCGGATGAAAAAGCTTCTGGAAGACAAACCGCGTGACCTGGCTTTCCTCACTTTTGGGATCAACACAGCCTACCGCGCCGGAGAAATCCTTTCTCTTACAGTGGGCCAGGTTGATCATTTGCGCGAAGG
>NZ_BLIV01000015.1 GCF_009811755.1 Roseobacter cerasinus | reverse complement strand
TGTGGCACAGGCCCGTCGCCTTGATCTCCACCAGAACCTCGCCCGCCCGCGGGCCCTCCAGGTTCACCTCCATAACTTCCAAAGGCTTCCCAGCAGCAACCGCAACAGCCGCGCGCGTCTTCATCATGGGCTCTCTCCTTGCCAAAATATGCAGGCCCCAGAGAAAACCGTGGCGGCTTGTTGTCAAGAGGTGCCGTCAGACAGGTTGCGCCGTCGACTTGGCAGGATTTTTCACCAATAGACCATTGATGAGATATTCTGCTCACAAAATTGCTGAACCACCCCTTATTCGCATCAATTACCACCGCAGGGCGGTATCATAGGGTGGGAGACCAGCCGGAGAAGACCGATGAGCCAGCACCCGCAGACCGACCGCAGCTATGCGCTGGACGACCGCTATACCAAAACAACGGGCCGGGTGTTTCTGACCGGCACACAAGCGCTTGTGCGGATCATGCTCGACCAGGCCAGGCGAGACCGGGCGGCAGGACTGCGCACAGCGGGGCTGGTGTCAGGCTACCGGGGGTCACCACTGGGCGGTGTGGATCAGGAGATGTGGCGCGGCGCAGACTTGCTGCGCGCCAAAGACATCCGGTTTCTGCCTGCGGTCAACGAGGATTTGGCTGCAACGGCCGTGCTCGGCGCGCAGCAGGCCAGCCTGGACCCGGCCTGCACGGTCGAAGGCGTGTTCTCCATGTGGTACGGGAAAGGCCCCGGGGTCGACCGGTCGGGCGACGCGTTGAAACATGGCAACGCCTATGGCTCCGCGCCAAAGGGGGGCGTGCTTGTGGTGGCGGGCGATGACCATGGCTGCGTGTCCTCCTCCATGCCGCACCAGTCCGACGTGGCCTTCATGGCCTGGTTCATGCCCACGCTGAACCCTGCAAGCGTCGCGGAGTATCAGGCGTTTGGCGCCTATGGCTTCGCGCTCTCCCGATTTTCGGGCACATGGGTCGGGTTCAAAGCGGTCTCGGAGACGGTGGAGAGCGGGCAATCAGTTGACCTGATACCAGACAGGGTGTTTCGCCAGCCTGATTTCACCGCGCCACCCGGCGGGCTGCATGTGCGACTGGCCGACCTGCCCTCGCCGGCGATTGAGACCCGCATCAGGGCCAAGCTGGATGCGGTGCAGGCCTTTGCCGAGGCCAACCCGATTGATCGCGCGCTCTACGGTCTGGCAAACGCGCGGTTCGGCTTCGTGACCACGGGCAAAGGGCATCTGGACCTGATGGAGGCGCTGCGACTGCTGGGCTTGGACGAAACCCGCTGTCGCGCCCTGGGCATCGACATTTACAAGGTTGGAATGGTCTGGCCGCTGGCGCATCACGCAGCACTCGATTTTGTGACAGGCAAGCGCGAGGTCATGGTGATCGAAGAGAAACGCGGCATCATCGAAAGCCAGTTCAAGGAGCATTTCTACGACTGGCCAGGACGCAAACCAGCACGGATGGTCGGCAAATACGATGAAGTCATGCGCCCGCTTGTGCCCTGGACGGGCGAGCTGTCGCCCCGCCTGTTGCTGCCGCTGATCGCGGGGCGGCTAGCGCAGTTTTTCCCGGACGAAGGGTTCATTGAAAAGGCCGCGGCGTTGACGCGGGAGGCGCCGCCGGTGCTGCGGATCGAGGGGGCCACGCGGACGCCGTATTTCTGCTCTGGGTGTCCGCACAACAGTTCCACCAAGGTGCCTGAGGGGTCGCAGGCGGCCAGCGGCATCGGCTGTCACGTGATGGCCAGTTGGATGGACCGCGAGACCGTTGGTTATGCTCAAATGGGTGGTGAGGGCGTGCCCTGGATCACCCAGTCAATGTTCAACGGCGGCAAGCACATCTTCCAGAACCTTGGCGAAGGCACCTGGTATCATTCGGGCGCGCTGGCCATCCGGCAAGCGGTGGCGGCGGGCGCGAATATCACCTATAAGATTTTATACAACGACGCCGTGGCGATGACGGGCGGGCAGCCGGTCGATGGCCCGGTGTCGGTGCAGGGGATCGCGCAGAGCTGCCGCGCCGAGGGTGTGGGTCGAATAGCCCTTGTGTCGGATAATATTGATAAGTTTCAAGCCAGTAACCTCCCGCCTGGGACTAGCCTGCATTCAAGATCGGAAATGGACAAGCTCCAGCGCGAGCTGCGGGAGGTGCCGGGCGTCTCTGTCCTGATCTACGAGCAGATGTGCGCCACGGAAAAGCGGCGCAAACGCAAGCGCGGGCAGCTGCCCGAAGCGAATCGCGTCGTGATGATCAATGAGCTGGTCTGCGAGGGGTGCGGGGATTGTTCGGTCGAGAGCAACTGCCTGAGTGTCGAACCGGTTGAGACCGAATTTGGGAGCAAACGCCAGATCAATCAATCCAGTTGCAACGCCGACTTCTCTTGCCTGAACGGTTTCTGCCCAAGCTTTGTCACGTTGGAGGGCGCGCGCAGGCGCACCACGCCGCAAACCCCAATCGACATCGACGCGCTGAGCGCACCGCTGCCCCTGCCCGACCTGCCCGCGCTTGATGCGCCCTTTGACCTTTTGGTGGCGGGCGTGGGCGGCACCGGGGTCATTACCGTCGGCGCGTTGATTTCCATGGCCGCGCATCTGGAGGGCAAAGGGGCCAGCGTGCTGGACTTCACCGGATTTGCGCAAAAATTCGGGACCGTGCTGGGCTATGTCCGCTTGGCTGACAGCCCGGATCTTTTGCAGCAGCCTCGCATCGATACAGGTGCAGCGGATGCGGTGATTGGCTGCGACGCGGTTGTGTGCTCCTCGCCCAAGGCCTCCGCGCACTATCGCAAGGGCACCCGGGTTGTGCTGAACCGCGCAGAGATGCCGACAGGCGATCTGGTTTTGCACCGCGACGCGAGTCTGCAAGTCGACGCGCGAGAGGCCGCGATCCGCGAGGTTGTGGGCGCAGGCGCGGTGGAGGCCTTCGACGCAGGCAAAGAGGCAGAGCGGCTGATGGGCGATGCGGTCTATGCCAATGTGATCCTGCTCGGATTTGCCTGGCAGCGCGGGCTGGTGCCGGTTGGGTTGGAGGCAATGCTGCGCGCGATAGAATTGAACGGGGTGAAACCTGAGGAGAATGCACGCGCGTTCGCCTGTGGGCGTGTGCTGGCGGGCGCGCCAGAGCGGTTGCCTCTTGACCCGCCCGAACCTGCGCAGTCGCTGGCCCAGATAAAGGCGAGACGCGCGGCATTTCTAACGGCCTATCAGACTGCGCAATACGCGGAACGGTTTCAGAAAACGCTTGCGCCCCTGTCGAATCTGCCCGAGGCGCTGCAGATCACAGCGGCGAAAGCGCTGTTCAAGCTGATGGCCTATAAGGACGAGTATGAGGTGGCGCGCCTGCAGTGTGACCCGGCCTTTCATCAAATGCTCGCGGCGGAGTTCGACGGACCTCTCAAACCGCGCTACCATCTGGCGACACCGCTGCTGTCTCGTCAACGCGATGCACGTGGGCGACCGCAAAAACGCAGCTTTGGGCGCTGGATGGGGTGGGCCTTTGCGGTACTCAGGCACCTGAAGGTGTTGCGTGGGACCTGGGCGGACCCCTTCGGATATCAGCAGGAGCGCAGGATCGAACGGGATTTGATCCTCTGGTTTGAAGGTGTGTTGGTGCAGGTGCCCGCCCTCTGGCAGGCTGGTGCGCAAGAGACTGTTGCCAATGTGCTCGCCGCGCCGCTTGAGATCCGCGGCTACGGCCCCGTGAAAGAGGCCGCGGCCAAACAGGTTACGGCTCGGGTTGATCGACAGCTTGCGCAGGTGGAGCCAGTGACGCACGCGGCATGAATTCGGTATGCAGTTCAACCGGACCACCGCCCTCCTCTCCGCTAAGCCGGGCCAAAAGCAGGCGTGCCGCCTCCCGCCCCATCTCGATCTGCGGGACACGGACGGTGGCGAGCGCCGGGGTCACGACCGAGGCAAGACCAATGTCATCAAAGCCGACCAGCGACACATCACCCGGCACATCGATGCCAAGCTCCCGCGCGCGTTTGAGCGCACCGGCAGCCAGCACATCATTGCCGCATATGATCGCCGTGGGGCGCGGCGATTGCGACATAATTTTCTCAAAAGCATCGCCACCGAACTCCAACCGGTATTGGGCATCCACCGCCCTGACCATCGCGGCCCCCTGTCCGAAATCATCAATGGCAGCCGACACACCATCGAACCGGTCAGCGGCACGGTCATTGCCCTGGCGCACGCCACAGATCATCGCGATGCGGCGATGCCCCAGTTCCAGCACATGTTGCGTCGCCGCGTAGCAGGCGGCTCGATTGTCAAAGCCCACATGAATCGGCGATGCGTCGGGCTGAAAGCACCAGGAGATCACATGCGGGATCCGGCGCTTTTCCAGAAAGTCGCGGGTGCTTTGGGGGCGCGCATCGCCGATCAGCATAAGCCCATCCGCGCCATGGGCCATCAACGCCTTGATCTGGCGCAGCTCCTGTTCAGAATCGTAGCCGGTGGTGGCCAGAAGAAGGTTCACACCTGCCTCTGACAACACCTCCTGAAACGCCTGCAGGCCACTGGCGAACATGGCGTTGGCCATGGTCGGAACAACAGCGCCGACGGTGTTTGTGCGGTTCGAGGCCAGCGCCCGCCCTCCGAAATTCGGGGTGTAGCCCAAGGCTTCAATCGCCGCTTCGATCTTGTCGCGGGTTGGTTTGGCAACCTTGTCGGGGTCGTTCAACGCGCGGGATATGCTGGCCGTCGACACACCGGCCAGGCGCGCGACATCTTCGAGGGTGGGAGCGGATATTTTGGTCATTCCTGTATTTATGACAGTTTCGCTCGGGAAGGCCCATAGGTTTTCGACTGAACTAGAATAACCTACTGAAACAAAACGTGCATTTTTGACTTGCATCCAGTTTTGTAAGCGCTTACATATCTTTATGAGCAGGGACGCAAGGCCAGCGCGATCCCCACTCTGAGAACGTTGCACATTGCCCAAAGCGCGCAGATGATGGTCTGCGCGGACAGCTTCGGGCAGACTGGCAAAACGAACTCAGACTTCAAATTGATCAGGATTGCGAAATAGGACCCCTGCCATGACGCGAGAGTATCTGAAAAAAGCCGAAAAGACTGCAATGACGGATGCGGGTGATGTGCGCGAGACCGTGCAGGGCATCCTGAACGATATCGAATCCGGAGGGGACGCGGCGGCGCTGAAATACGCCCAGAAGTTTGATAACTATCAGGGCAGTGTGATCCTTGGGGAGGAGGAGATCGCCGCCGCGTCCGTGTTGGTGTCGCAGAAGCTGAAGGACGACATCGCCTTTGCCCATGACAATGTGCGCCGTTTTGCCGAGGTGCAAAAATCGACCATGAGCGAAGTGGAGCTTGAGGTCGTGCCGGGGCTGATCGCAGGCCAAAAGGCCATCCCCTGCCGAGCAGCGGGCTGCTATGTGCCGGGCGGGCGCTATAGCCATATCGCAAGCGCGATCATGACGGTGACAACGGCGAAAGTGGCTGGATGCCGGCACATCGTGGCCTGCTCACCGCCTCGCGCTGGCGAAGGCATCGCACCTGCGATCATCTATGCGGCGGACCTTTGTGGTGCGGACAAAATCCTGTCGATGGGTGGCGTGCAGGGCGTCGCGGCGATGACCTTTGGGCTTTTTGGTTTGCCCAAGGCCGATATACTCGTGGGACCCGGCAACCAGTTCGTGGCGGAGGCCAAGCGCATCCTCTTCGGGCGCGTCGGCATCGACATGATCGCGGGGCCAACCGACAGCCTGATCCTGGCCGACAAGGGGGCAGACCCGTTCATTGTGGCGACTGACCTCGTGGGCCAGGCCGAGCACGGGTATAACTCACCCGTATGGCTGGTGACCGATGACCGCCCGCTTGCGGAGAAAGTGATGGAGATTGTACCAAAGCTGATCGCTGATCTGCCAGAGCTGAACCGTGCCAATGCGGAAGCGGCCTGGCGCGACTATGCCGAGGTGATCCTCTGCCCGAACCGCGAAGAAATGGCCGCCTGTTCCGACGACTATGCGCCCGAGCACCTGACCGTGCAGGCGGATGACCTTGAGTGGTGGCTGGAAAGGCTGCAATGTTATGGCTCGCTCTTCCTCGGCGAAGAGACAACGGTGGCCTTTGGCGACAAGGCCTCCGGCACGAACCATGTGCTGCCAACGTCGCAGTCGGCGAAATACACCGGTGGGCTGTCAGTACACAAATATATGAAGATCGTGACGTGGCAGCGGGCCACACGCGAAGGCTCCCGGCCTGTGGCCGAGGCCACGGCGCGCATCTCGCGGCTGGAGGGGATGGAGGGGCACGCACGCTCGGCGGATGCGCGGCTGCATAAGTACTTCCCCGAAGAGAACTTCGACCTCTCGGCGATGGACTGATCGGGGATGCCGCCGCTGTTTGACGTCTCGGGCAAGACCGCCTGTGTGACCGGGGCCAGCAGCGGCCTCGGACGGCGAGCAGCCCAGGTACTGGCCGAGGCCGGTGCCCGGGTGGTCGGGCTGGCCCGGCGGGCAGATCAGCTGTCGGAATGGCAGCAAGAGACAGATGGCAAGACGGCGACCGTGGCGGCGGACCTGTCGGACCGTACGGCTCTGCGCGGCATCGCCGTGGCGGTTACTGCTCCGTTTGGGCCGGTGGACATCCTGATCAACGCGGCGGGCATCAACACCCGACAACACGCGGATGAGGTGACCGATGAGGGCTGGGACGTGACGCTGAACCTGAACCTCGCCGCACCGTTCTTTCTGGCGCAACAGTTGGTGCCGGGCATGAAGGAGAAAGGCTGGGGCCGGATCGTGAATTTTGCCTCATTGCAGTCCCGTCGGGCCTTTGCAAACGGCATCACCTATGGCGCCTCAAAAGGCGGGGTGGAGCAGATGACACGCGCCATGGCTGAGGCGTGGTCGGGCGACGGGATCACCGCGAATGCGCTGGCCCCCGGCTTTTTCCGCACCGAATTGACCGGCCCGGTCTTTGCCAATGCGGAACTGGCACAGCGGAACGCGGATCAGACCTGCATCGGGCGCAACGGCGAACCCGCAGACCTCGACGGCCCGCTGATGTTCTTTTGCTCGCCGGCGTCCAATTACGTGACCGGGCAAACATTGTTCGTAGACGGGGGGTTCACAGCCAAATGAAAGCACTCGTCTACACCGGGGTTCAGGAACTCACGTATCTGGACCGCCCGATGCCGCAGGTGGGTGACGGCGAGGTGCTGGTCCGCATCGAAGCCTCCGGCATCTGCGGCTCGGACATGCATGCTTATCTTGGGCATGATGATCGCCGCCCTGCCCCTCTGACACTTGGGCATGAGGCCGCCGGGGTTGTGGTCGGCGGGCCGGAGGACGGGCGGCGCGTCACAATCAACCCCCTGGTTGCATGCCAAACCTGCGATTTTTGCAACAGCCATCGCGAAAACCTGTGCCAGCGACGCCAGATCATCTCCATGCCACCACGCGAAGGAGCCTTTGCCGACTACGTGGCGATGCCACGGCACAACCTGATCACCGTGCCGGATCACGTGCCCTTGGCCAAAGCCGCCTTGGCTGAGCCGATTGCCTGCGGGTGGCACGGGGTGCGGCTGGGGCGCACGACATTGGGTGGCACGCTCTCCGGCGCCCGGGCGGTGGTGATCGGCGGCGGTGCGATTGGCGTGGGTGCCGCTCTGTCGCTGGCAGCCCAAGGGGCAGACGACATCACGCTGGTCGAGCCGAATGAGACCCGGCGCGCGCGCCTTGCCGATGTGGCTGGCTTTGAAGTCTGTGCTCCAGGTGAGCCCGCGATGCCCGCCCCGGGCTCCGCCGATATCGTGGTCGACGGCGTCGGATATGCGGGCACCCGCGCCAGCGCCAGCGCCCTGGCGCGCCCGGGCGGGGTGATCGTGCATATCGGCCTGGGCGAAGCGAACGGCGGCCTCGATATCCGCCGGATGACGCTGCAGGAAATCACCTTTATCGGGACTTACACGTATACAGCACAGGATTTTACCGACACGGCGGCCGCGATCTTTGATGGGCGCCTCGGACAGCTCGACTGGGTCGAAAAGCGGCCTTTGTCGCACGGCCACGCCGCGTTTCAGGACATTCGGGCCGGTCGCGTTGCAGCCCCCAAAATCGTGTTGACGCCGGAACACGGGCCAGCGGAAACTTGAGGTTCCACCAAACTCTGCACAAAGGACAGCCACCATGCACAAGAAAATCATTGTCTCGCTCGCCCTCGATCATGGAATCAGCCAGGAGGCTTTGGCCATGGCGCGGCATCTCAAGGGCGATGACGGCGAGATCCACGCCGTGCATGTGCATGAGACCCCCAATAGCACTGTCAACGCCTATGTCGCCGAAGATGTGATGCGACAAGCCATTGATGCGGCGCAAGAAAAGCTGAAAGCCCGCGTTGCGGACACGCCAGATGTGGAACCGGTGATGCTGCACGGCTCACCCGGCCAGGCGCTGACGGAGTACGCCAAGAAGATCGGTGCTGACTGTATCATCGTGGGCTCTCACAAGCCGGGGTTGAGCGACTTTTTCCTGGGCTCGACCTCATCCCGTGTGGTGCGCCACGCGCCCTGCTCCGTTTACGTCATACGTTAGAAACGTCTCACAAAGCGCTGATAAGTAAGCGCTTCATCAGAAGGAGGACATAGGTGTCCATCAGTAGCAAGATCGTGGATGACGTCGTCGCCGCGGGCATCGAGTTCGTCACGACAGTGCCCTGCAAGCAGCTGGCAGGGGTCATCGACGAGGTCGAGGCCCGCCCCGAGATCTATCACATCCCCTCCAACAAGGAGGATGAGGGCATGGGGCTTTGCGCCGGGGCCTTCATGGGCGGCAAGAAACCCATGATCATCATGCAGAACACCGCCATCGGGGTGACGATCAACACGTTGGTGACACTGACACAGTTCTACCGGATGCCGCTGCCGATGCTGATCTCCTACCGGGGGGAGCTGCGCGAGCCGGTCGCCTGCCAGGTGGAGATGGCGGTGCACACCAAGGCGCTGCTCGACCAGCTCCTGATCCCGACCTACCACTTCCACAAGGAAGCGGACGCCGACGAGCTGCCGGAAATCCTGAACTACACCTTCATGTGCAACAAACCTGTGGCGATCCTAACGGATGCGTCCTTCTGGGGAGGCTATGGCGACCAATGATCCGTTCCGAGATTCTGAAAGAGATCGCCCCGATCCTGCGCCACCAGCTGGTGGTCTGCAACATCGGCATTCCCAGTCAGGAGCTGCACGCCATCGACGACCAGCCCAGCAATTTCTACATGCTGGGCACCATGGGGCTCGCCTCCTCCATCGGGCTGGGGCTGGCGCTGGCGCAACCGAAACCGGTGGTGGTGATCGACGGCGACGGCTCCATCCTGACCAACATGGGCACGCTGCCGACCATCGCAAACAATGTGGCCAAGAACTACATTCTGATGATCATCGACAATGGATCCTATGGCTCCACCGGCGATCAACCGACCTACACCGGCAAGAAGACCTCGCTGGCGAAAGTGGCCGAGGCCTGTGGTTGCGAGCGGGTGGTGGAATGCCAGGATGTGGATACTGGCGCTGTGCTGCAAGAGGCGCTCGACAGCGGTGAGATGACGATCATGGTGGTGAAATGTGACAGCGGCAACGCCAAGATGCCCGTGATCACCATCGACCCAGTGGTGATCCGTGACCGCTTCATGAAAGCGGTGCAGGCCTGATCCCCTTGGGAGGGGCGAACGCCATCCACTCTTATGCCGACGCGCGACGGGAGGCGCGCCGTCGGCTGCCGTGGATGGTGTTCGACTATATCGACGGGGCGGCGGGTGAGGGTGTTGCGGAAGCGCGCAATCTCGCCGCCCTGCGTGAGATCGAACTGCAGCCGCGCGTGTTGGTCAATGTGGCCCAGCGCGATCTGAGCGTGCCGGTTTTCGGGCACGCGGGCCGCGCGCCTTTCGGCATCAGCCCCATGGGCCTGTGCAACCTCTCGGGCCCGGGTGCAGATCTGATGCTGGCGCGGATTGCCGCGAGGTATCAGGTGCCGCACGGGGTGTCGACTGTCGCCTCAACCGCGATGGAGCGGATCATCGAGGAGGCCGAGGGCCACGCCTGGTTCCAGCTCTATTTCAGCGGCGACGGCACCGGCACCACCAAGCTGGTCGAGCGCGCGAAGGCGGCGGGCTACAAGACCCTTGTGATGACGCTGGACGTGCCCGAGGTCGGGCGGCGGCCGCGGGAATTGCGGCGGGGGTTCAAGATGCCCTTCCGGATTGGCCCGGCCCAGTTCCTCGACTTTGCGCTGCACCCGCGCTGGTCCATCTCCACCTTGCTGGCGGGCGCGCCGGAGTTGGCGAATTTCAAGATGCCAGGCTTTGACTTCGACCGGACAGAGAGCCGTGCCGCCGCCGATTGGGACTTTCTGCACCGTCTTCGGGATCAGTGGGACGGTCACCTGGTCGCCAAGGGTGTGAGCCATGTGGGGGATGCGGAGCGATTGAAGGCCGGGGGTGTCGACGCCATTCAGGTGTCCAGCCACGGCAGCAGACAGCTTGATTCAGCCCCACCGCCGATCTTGGCCCTGCGCGCCATACGCGAGGCCTTGGGCCCGGACTATCCGCTGTTCTACGACAGCGGGTTGCGGTCAGGCGAGGATGTGGTCAAAGCCTACACCATGGGTGCCGATTTCGTGTTCTTTGGCCGCGCGCTGCAATTCGCCATAGCCGCCGGTGGCGAAGCCGGGCTGGCGCGGTTTTGGGATCTGATCATGCAGGAGGTCAGCCTGACACTCGCCCAGATCGGCCAGACCCGCCTGCCCTCTGCCCGGCTCTAGCCGTCGATGACGTTCACGATCCGGCGCGCAATGGCCGCACTCGCCTTCTTGGACGGGTGAATGCGATCAAGCCCGTGGTAAGACCGGTCACCATGCGGCACCAGATCTTGCAGAGAGACAAAGTGCACCCCGCGATCCGCCTTGGCCATTTGCCCCAGACGCCGCTCCAACTCGTTCCCCTCGTTCCGGCAGTGTTCAATGATGGAATTCACACCGGGGCTGCGCAGATAGCCCACATAGATGACCTGTGCGCCCGCTGCCCTGATCCGGCGGACCATCTTGGCGATCTCGCCCTGCTGGCCGTCCGCTGTGAGCATGCGGTTCATCTTTTTGTCGCATCTTCTGCATCCGCACCCCAGCCACAGATCGTTGCCGCCGCCGTTGATGATGACCCAGTCCCAGTTGCCGGGCACATATTGTTTGGAGATGTTCATGCCCATCGCGCCCGTGATCGGCAGATGATAAAGCACGCGCGCGCCCGCCACGGACCGATCGATGACCGGCTCGCGCAGCATCTGTTCGACACCATCGGCGATGCCCTGATCATCACCGGCATGCCAGGCCATCATCGAGTCGCCCATGGCGAGAATGCGGGGCGTCTCCCCCTTCGGAATGGTCTCGCCACAGCCCGCCAGAATGAAAAGAAGTGCACTCAATTGAAGCATCAATCGCCGCATGTCACCGTCGCTTTCTCAGAGGTATTTGAATCGAAGAATTTCTATTGCCAGACTACGGGCGTGAGACAGCCAAGCCGTTAATGACCCCCGCAATCGCCACTCGAAAACACTGCAAAGTTCACTAAAATTTTAAGCAGTGGCACCCGTTGGGCCGCACAGGCGCACAGAATGTCACCGCAGACCACACGCGCAGCGCGAAGTGCAAAAAGAGCGCTCCGGCCCGTCATATAACTGTCATCCGAAGTCTTTAGCTGGGCGCCTGTGCGGGGCCAGAATCAACGCCGTTGCTACCATGGCAACAGGCGGCTATCGTCTGGGGTACACCGTTGGCTGCCGCACATGAACACTGCGCCGCGCTGGCGGGTCGCAGGACACCTGAACGCGCGTCTTGCGCAACGACATGGGCTTTGGGAGAAAGACATGAAAATCATAAAAATTGCTGCGACAGCAGCGTTTGGCCTCACAGCCACGGGGAGCTTTGCGGAAACAGAGATTACCTTCTGGCACGCGATGGGCGGCCAACTTGGGGAAACCGTGAACCAGGTGGCGAAGGATTTCAACGCCAGCCAGGATGACTACAAGATCACGCCTGTCTTCAAAGGGTCGTATGAAGAAACGCTGACCGCAGGCATCGCGGCCTTCCGGGCCGGCGAGCAGCCCAACATCATTCAGGTCTTCGACGCTGGTGCGGCCACCGTGATCGGTGCCGCGGGCGCGGTTATTCCCGTGGAAGACCTGCTGGAGCAGAACAAGCTCGACTTCGACATCAACGACTACATCGCGGGCGTGCGCTATTTCTATGCGGATGCGGATGGCAAGATGATCGGCATGCCGTTCAACTCCTCCACACCCATCATGTACTACAACCAGGACGCACTTGATGCAGCTGGCGTGACCGCCCCCAAAACCTGGGAAGAGTTTGCCGAAGTCACTGGCCCCGCGCTGAAAGAAGCAGGCTACATCCCGCTGAGCCAGTCGCACCTGCCTTGGATCTTCACCGAGAACTTCTTCTCGCGCCACAACCTGCAGTTTGCGTCAAATGACAATGGCTACACCGGCAACGACACCGAGATCATGGTGAACCATCCGGCGATCAAGGCGCATTTCACGGCCCTGACCGAGTGGAAAGAGGCGGGCCTCTTTGAATGGTATGGCACCGGCTGGTCCGACAACCAGGATCCGTTTGAATCCGGCAAGGTGGCCATGTGGCTGGGCTCATCCGGTTCCTTTGGCGGCATTCAGGACCGTGTGGAGTTCAACTTCTCCGCGACCATGCTGCCCTACTGGGAAGCCGTGACAACCGAACCAACGCAGACCTTCATCGGCGGTGCGGCGCTCTTTGCCATGTCCGGTCACGACGATGCAGAGAATGCGGCAGCTGCGGCCTTCTTCGACTTCCTCGCCTCGGCAGATACGCAAGTCATGTGGCACAAGGAAACCGGCTATGTTCCGATCACCGAAGCGGCTTATGAACTCGCGGCCAAGCAGGGGCACTACGAGGAGTTCCCGGCTGCCGAAGTCGGCATCCAACAGCTCAGCCTGCCCGGTGGTGACTTCACACGCGGCTATCGTATGGGTTTCTACGTGCAGATCCGGGACGTGATGAACCGTGAGTATGGTCGCATCCTGACTGGCGAAGCCTCGGTCGACGAGGCCTTCGAGAACATCGAAACCGAAGCCAACGACCTGCTGTCGCGTTTCGCGCGCACCCAAGGCTAAGCCCTCGACTTGAGCGGTGGCCCGGCATATGCCGGGCCATCGTTGCATTTACAACTGGGTAGGGGGGGACCAACCCGTGAAACGCGCCGCCTTCGGACAGATCGGCTTTCCGATCCTGCTGTTGATCCCGCAATTGGTGATCATCGCCATCTTCTTCTATTGGCCTGCGGGCTACGCCATCCAATCCTCCTTTTACCTGCAAGATCCCTTTGGCTTTGGCTCGACCTATGTGGGCGTGGACAACTACACGCGGCTGACCACGTCACGCACGTATCTCTCCAGCTTCTGGTTCACGGTGATCTTCACGACGCTCGTCACCTTCTTCTCACTGGCCATCGCGCTCTTGCTCGCCGTGAAGGCCGATAAGGTGATCCGCGGGGCCAAAACCTACCGCACGCTGCTGATGTGGGTCTATGCCATCGCCCCGCCCGTGGCCGGGCTGATGGGCGTGATGCTTTTTGATCAGTCACGCGGAAACATCACGCAGTTGCTGTCGACCTTCGGCTACGACTACCGCCTCGGCGTGAACTACTGGGATACCGCCGCCGCGATGATCACCGTGTCGATCTGGAAGCAGATCCCGGTGAACTTCATCTTCTTCCTCTCAGGCCTGCAGGCGATCCCGAGATCGGTACGCGAAGCGGCGATGATCGACAACGCATCGGGGACCAGCCGGTTCTGGGACATCACCTTCCCGCTGCTGGCGCCGACCGGCTTTTTCCTGCTAATCATCAACATCACCTACGCGCTTTTCGACACCTTCGGCATCGTCGACACGATCGTGAAGGGGGAGCCGGGCAACAACCCGATGACCCTCGTCTACCGGGTCTTTGTCGATGGCTTCCGGGGCGGCGATCTGGGCGGCTCCTCTGCGCAATCCGTGGTGCTCATGGTGCTCGTCCTCATCCTCACCGTCGTGCAGTTCCGCTTTCTGGAACGCCGCATTCACTACACGTAAGGAGGCAGGCTCATGGCAGATATCACCGAAAGCCGGATTGCAGCCCAATCCACCGCCCACCCCGCCAAGCGGATCAAATGGGAGGCTGTGGGCGACCACGCCATCCTGATTGCAGGCGCCCTGCTGATGCTGGTGCCGGTCTATATGATCTTCGCCTCGTCGAGCTGGAATGACATCACCCTGCACCGCGAGGGCCTGCAGTTCGGCTTCTCCGACGATATGGCGAACAATTACAACGCGGCCCTCTTTGAATACGGCGGCTTCACCGACAGCGTGAATGGCGTGACGATGCTCGCCAACTCGCTGATCCTCGGGATCGGCTTTGCCATCGGCAAGATCATCGTGGGTATGATGGCGGCCTATGCCATCGTCTACTTCCGCCTGCGCTTTGCCACGCTGGCGTTCTGGATGATCTTCACCACGCTTCTCCTGCCGCTGGAGGTGCGCATTCTGCCCTCCTACGAGGTGATCACCTGGATGAACCTCGGCAACACCTATACCGGGCTAATCGTGCCGCTCATCGCCTCAGCCACGGCGACGTTTTTCTTCCGGCAGTTCTTCATGTCCGTGCCTGAGGAGTTGATTGAGGCAGCGCGCATTGATGGCGCGGGGCCGGTGAAATTCTTCATCGATATCCTCGTGCCGCTCAGCCAGACCATGATCGCGGCGATGTTCATCATCATGTTTGTCTTCGGCTGGAACCAGTACCTCTGGCCCACGCTGATCACCACGGATGAGAGCCTCTTCACTCTGGTGCGTGGCATCCGCCAGATCATGCAGGCCTATTCCGATGGCTCCACAACCCCCGAATATGGTGAGGCCGCAGCGCTTGCGATCATCGCCATGACACCTCCCGTGCTGGTGGTGGTGTTCTTCCAAAGCTGGTTCGTCAAGGGCCTCACAGAATCCGATAAGTAAGGAGCCAGTTTCATGGCAAAGGTAAAACTGGACGGGGTGCGCAAGGTCTATCCCAATGGCGTGGAGGCGGTCGAGCCCTGCCATGTGGACATCCCCGATGGGGAATTGGTGGTGCTGGTGGGCCCCTCGGGCTGTGGCAAGTCCACGCTTCTGCGCATGGTCGCCGGGCTGGAAGAGATCACCGACGGCACACTGCACATCGGTGACACTGTGATGAACGACGTGGAACCGGCCAATCGCAACATCGCCATGGTGTTCCAGAACTACGCGCTCTACCCGCATATGACCGTAGCCAAGAACATGGGCTACGGGTTAAAGAACCGTGGCCTCCCCAAAACTGAGATTGCGCAGAAGGTGGCTGAGGCCGCCAAGATGCTGAACCTCGAAGACTACCTCAACCGGCGCCCCAGCCAGCTCTCGGGTGGCCAGCGGCAGCGGGTGGCCATGGGCCGTGCCATCGTACGCTCGCCTGAACTGTTCCTCTTTGACGAGCCGCTGTCGAACCTCGACGCCAAGCTGCGCAACCAGATGCGCATCGAGATCCGCGCCCTGCAACAACGTCTCGGCGTGACGGCCATGTATGTGACCCACGATCAGGTCGAGGCGATGACGCTCGCCGACCGCATCATCGTGCTGAACGCGGGCCGGATCGAGCAGATCGGCACACCCGCCGAGATCTACAGCCAGCCCGCCTCGACCTTTGTGGCGAGTTTCATGGGCGCGCCACCAATGAACATTTTCACCGGCACCAGCGACGGGCAACAGGCGACGCTGGATGGCGGGCTGTCGCTGAATGGCGCCGGGGCCCCAAGCCAGACCGGCAAAATCCAGATCGGCATCCGCCCCGAGGACGTGGCGCTGGACCCAAGCGGGCCCCTGCCCTTCGAAGTTGATATTGTCGAGGAACTGGGCGCGCATCGGTTGCTGCATGGGCAGCTCAGCGGGCAGCCGTTCTCGGTCAGCTTGAACAAGGACGAACCCGCCAGCACCGGGCCCACTAAGATCGCTTTGAAGCCCGGGGCCGTGCATTTCTTTGATGCTGAGGCCGGGCGCCGCTTGTGACACAACTCTATGATCGGCTGCAGGACGTGACGGAGAGCCAACGCGCGGCGATCTTCAGCAGCGCGCGCACCTCTGACGCCCACGCGAAGCTAATGCGGGACATCCCTGCGATGACCGGCCTTGAAGTGGGCGGTGGTAGCCCCAGGACCCGCCTGCCTGCAGACATCACTGTGGCCGCCTGGAACCTCGAACGCTGCCTCTATCCCGAGAAGAGCGCGGCTCTGTTGCAAAGCCACAGCGTACAAGTCGCGCTGGTCAGCGAGGTCGACAGCGGCATGGCGCGCACAGGCCAGCGCAACACCCCTGCCGCGATGGCCGAGGCCTTGGGCATGCACTATGCCTTTGGCGTGGAGTTCTACGAGATGGACCTCGGAGGCGAGACGGAACGGCACTTTTGCAAAGACGATTTCAACGAGAGCGGCTGGCACGGCAATGGCATCCTCTCCGCTGTCCCGTTTGAACGGCTGACCCTGATCCGGTTGGACAGGGAAGGCCATTGGTTCACCGGCGGTGCAGGCGACACGGGCCAGCCGCGCATGGGAGGGCGCATGGCGGTGGCGGCGGTGCTGCCGACCGAGGGCGGGCCAATCTGTGTGGTCTCAACCCATCTGGAGAGCAATGCGCAAGCACCACATCGGCACGCAGAGTTTGCCCGGCTGCTGGTTGAGGTCGAGGCCTTTGCAGGGGATATGCCAGTGCTGATCGGCGGCGACCTCAACACCGGCAATCACATGCCGCCGGAGTTTGACTGGCGCAAAGAGACGCTTTTTGCACTGGCGGAAGCGCAGGGCTACGACTGGTCGATGACCCCCGAGGGCACAACCACCCGGCCCAGCCATATCACCCCGCATCCGGACCGCAAGATGAAGCTCGACTGGTTTTGTCACCGCGGTCTGCACGGCGCAGATGGCGCAATTGTGGCCGCAATGGACCCCGACGGAACACCGCTCTCGGATCACGAATGCATCACCGGTCGGATCACCCTGCGGGCCTGCTGAGCGCCGCCGATGCCCTCGTGACCCGCAAGACACGGGATCGCCCTGCCCTGCCGCGCGCAGATCACCCTGACTTGCCATGACACGGTAGACCCCCTAAATCATGCCTACGCCCCGCAGATCTAAGCGGACGATGGAGCTTTTATGTCTACGACAGAGACCCGGCGCTGAGGTCCAGAGAGCTGGACCACATTGAGCCAAAGGGACGTCCGCGCGCGAGGCCGGGCGCCTGATCTGCTGACATAAGCTCATGAGACATTCCAGTGAACATCTCAAAACACGAACAGCGTGTTCTGCACGCGCTGGCCCAGGGTGGTGCAATCCACTTTGAACGGCTGCCCAACGGCAAAGTCCACAAGGTCTTTTGCGTCACACGCGACGGCCACGTCCTGACCGACTGCACTCTGCCTCTGTTCGACCGCCTTAAAAAGCGCGGTTTCATCAAGTCGAAACGGGGCCAGCCCTACCGCGCGACACGGGCCGGGATCACCGCCGTGCGGGCACAACTCGACAATCGCTGAAGGAGTTAAAAAAATGACATCCATCGAGATTCAGGACGCGCAGGTCGCTGACCTGGCCGATCTGCCCGAGATTACACGGCATGGGGTACAGGCTGCTGATCGTGGACACATCAGGGACAGAGGCCTTTGATGACACGCGCCGGTTCTATGCGAAGAACAGCTACGCCACAGAGGCCAAGATCAGAGGGTTCTGGGCCGACGGCGACGACAAGATCATCTTTGCAAAACGCCTGCGGTGAGGGGGGGCCGCCCGGCTTGCCTCCGCTCGAACGTCAGTGTCGTTTGGTACAGCCCTCTTCGAAGAGAGGGCAGGTGCAAAGATCCTTCAATTGAGGACGCGTAGTGTTCACGTCGATAGCCCCAAGTGTGTCTTGCCTTGCGGATAAAAACCAAGCGGGTTCAATCAAAGATATCCTCAATGACGTCAAAGGCTTCCTCGAACAGTTGGCGCATCAGCCCTTTGCGCTTCTTCTGCGGCTTATGTCGTTTCTTGGTCTTCTTGTATTTGACACGGTGCTGATCAGCCGCGCTTTGGCGGATTGCCGAGGGGCGCACGAGCTCCACCTTGCCCGGATGATGCTCCGGCAGACGTTTCATCTCGTGCAGCGGCGCCCCACAACGAGAACAGGCCAACTCATGCCGGTTCCGGCCCAGTGTCAGTGCTGCCCGGGTGCCGCAATAGCAGCAAGTCGCAATTTTTGTCGTCTGGGCCATCTCGCCCCTCTCGCTCGGGCAGGTCAGCCCACTGGTCTACTCGCATATAAGGCTATTGCCGCCGCATTCGAGACGTTGAGCGACCCGAATCCGCCCCGCGCGTCAATCCGCACAAGTGCATCGACCGTCTCCTTGGTCTTGGCGCGCAGGCCTGGACCCTCAGCGCCCAACACCAGCGCCACTGGCCGCTCCCGTTTGCCCTCAAGCGCGTCCTCGATCGTCTGATCGGCCTCCCCGTCGAGACCCAGCACCAGATATCCCATGGCCTGCAAATCGGTGATGGCGTCAGCGAGGTTGCGCACGCGCACGTAGGGCTGCCGTTCGAGCGCACCGCTCGCCGTCTTCGCCAAGGCTCCGGTCTCCGGTGCGGAATGATGCCGCGTGCCAATCACGGCAGACGCGCCCAGAACCTCGGCAGAGCGTAGAATGGCCCCCACATTGTGCGGATCGGTCACACGATCGAGCAGGATCACCCGGGGCGAGGCTGGCCCGATACAAACCTGCTCAAGCGGCCCCCACTCCAGCGGTTTCACCTCAAGCGCCGCCCCCTGGTGCACCGACCCAGGGTCAAGCGGCGCGGAAAAGCGGCGCGGATCCACAACCTCAGGCGTCATATCGCTTTCGGCAATGGCCTCGGCGAGTTTGGCCTGCGCGTTGAGCGTGACCACCAGCCGCAACTTTTGTCGGGCCGGGTTCTGCAGCGCATCGCGCACCGCATGCAGACCAAAGAGCCAGACCGTTTCGCGACCTTGTGCCTTCTTGTCCTGCTCTTTCTGCACAACCCACTTGGGTTTTTTCATCCGCCCGATCCTGCCTTTTGATGTCCTAAAAAGGGTGTGATTTCGCCTTGACGCTTCACAGCACCGCTTGTAATCACGCCTTTACTGCGGGCGCAACACTCCCGCTGTGTGGGCGACAGGCCGCAAGGTGTGGCAGGGGACTGTAACTCCCTCGCGGAGACGCACGCCTGGTTCGATTCCAGGGTCGCCCACCATTCACTCTACACAGTTGATTTTTATATACTTTCCCTCTATTGAGGGCGCTGAAAGCCCTATTTTTCGATACAATCAGGCCGATTTTCGATACAAATGCCCAGTGAGAAGAAGCTAAAATACCTAAAGATCGACCGTGGCAGATACTACTACCAGCGCCGTGTACCAGACCAGTTTCGGGAGTTATTGGGCATCTCAAAGTGGCAGATGCCATGTGGTGATGTCAGCTACGCCAAGGCTGTTCAGCTTGTTGTCAACTGGGCCGAAGAACAAGACGACTTGCTAGCCAAACTCAAGACACCTGAAGGCTACGATGCCGTTGAAGTAGCAGTGCTGCGGTCGGATGATTTGGCACACCAGGCCGTGGTGGAGCGACTTTGTGGAACACCAGCGCACCTGGCAGGCGACCAGCTTGTTTCGGGCAAAGACTTACCCAAGTAATGGGGACATGCGCTTGAAGAAGTCAGCAAACTGGATGAATACCACTCGAAGGCCAAGGCTCCAGAGCATGAAGTTCTCCAGCTATGTGCAAAAATAGAACATGCAAAACGCGGTGGACCCAAGCTAGCCTACCTTCATGCATTCTCCTTCTCAAAACTCGTGAGAAGCGTAACAGGATGGTTAGTAAGTTTCGATAGGGGTTAATGATAATCCTGTTAACAGTGATATATGGGCCAGGATTTCACGTGGAATGGAAGCAATTGAGAAGCTCAGAACCGACCGTTTTTGAGACTCTTCGCCTTACACTCATCGACTTGCTCATCGGCCAATGTCATAGGTGGGTTATTCAATTTAGTGGCGAGTAGTTTGAGATGGGCATTGATCGGGTTGAGGTAAAGAAATTTCTCAAGGACTGGGCAAACACCAAGTCGAAGCCTCATTTTGCAGTATTGATCGAAGGTCGTTGCGTCTGACCTGCTGCCCTTGAAGTCCGCGTTTATTAGTTAGCTCTGTTCAGGGTTTGGTCCTCTCTTGACCGTCTGTGATACTCCCGTGGGGCGAGCCCGTCGAGGCTCGAGTGTGGGGGGTGATGATTGT
>NZ_BLIV01000014.1 GCF_009811755.1 Roseobacter cerasinus | reverse complement strand
TCTTCTTCGGTGATCTCGCCCTCCGGCAGCTCACCCCCGAACTCTTCCAAAAGCTCAGCTTCCGGCGTCTTTGTCCTCGCCAGAGGAGGCCCCTCATCCGGGGCTGTGTTGTTTTCGACATCGCTCATGTTGCGGTCCTTTCAGTAATAAGGGGCGCTGGCTATCACAGCGCAGCGCCCTCTTTGGCTCAGGTTAGATCACCGCTTCAGCGTTCCATGCGCGGCTGAGATTGGTTTTGCCCGCCACGGTCTTGAAACCGCTCTGGCGTACCGCCATCGCCGCGGGCCTGACCCTGATCATGGGACTGCTGTCGGTTGCGCTGATGGCTCTGTTCGCGGCGCAGTTGCAGCGCATGGGTGCGGGCTTCTTTACCGAGTTCGAACACACGCAGAATTTCGGTGTCTGAGAAGGAATTGGTCTCCTGCAGTTTGCCGTTGCGGTCTTCGTAAACCTTGGCGAGGGTGACGGTGTAGTAGATGTCGCCGTCGCGGTTCTGATTGGCCCAGAGCGTCGATTTGAGCCTGCCATCGCGGTAAGTCGCGATGGGTTTGTTGGGCGTAGTTGTAGTGTCCATGGAAAGTCCTTTCTTCCTTGGTTGGAGGTTAGTGGTTTGAGATGTGTCTCGTTCGGTTGCGCGCCGTATGCCGGTTGTGGGCAATAAGAACGAAAAGTGAACATAACACGATTTGATATTTCAAATCAACTATTAATTGTTACTTGCCAATAGCTTAACTCCTTTTCTGCTATCTCGTGCGCTTGCGGGCACGGGGTGGAGTGGTTCCTTTTCGTGCGGCGATGAACTCCTCTTTGGTCATGGCCGCGCCATCATCGCGGGTGCGCAGCTGCTGGAACCAGCTCTCATCCCGCAGCTTGCGGTTGGGCACCGCAAAGCTCGGGTGCGGGTCCGGCAGAATTATGGCCACTGAAATCGAGCGAGTTCATGGGGATCGCTATGACGTGAGTCAGGCGTTCACGCTTTATGCCACATCCGGCGCAAGCGACGACTATGCCTATAGCCGTCACCTACAACACGAGAATTTGGGCAAGATCCTTGGCTTCACAATGGAGTGTGGCCACGAGTTCCAGCCAGATTTCGAAACCGCCATCAGAGTCATGGAAGAGGTTGCCGCAGCGATCTTGGCCTTTGCCGATGACGTCTCGCAATTGGCTGACGCCAATGGATAAACCGAGTGAATCGGTGATGAAACTCTAACGCAGCACTCAACAATTCATTAGGAGGAAGACATGTTCAGAAAATCCAAAATACGGGAACGTTTGGAGACCCTACGGGAGCTTCCTGGGGTATTGCCGACACGGGCCGAACGCTCGGACGGTACAGCCCGGTTATCGCAGAGTCTGCGAAGTGAGGACATCGAGACCGCGCTTAGCGCATCCCGCGAACAGCTGTTAGGGATGTCGATTGAGGCGACCTCGCAAGACACAGCGCTGGAACTCTACAGCGACCCGTTGCTGCGCGACCAGATGATCGGGTTTGCGGATGCTGGGATGAACTTCTTTCATGGCGACGAAGAGTATTGGCGCTTGCGCCGAGACGAACGCGCGGCGCGCGGCGGCAATGGGGCGGTGAACCGCGTCTTTGTACAACACCAGCGGCTGCTGCTGGAAACCTCGCGTGTCGTCCTGCGCATGGCGGATGACGCGTCTGAAAATGCACGCGATGACGCCTTGACGCGTCATCAGGTGATTTTAGTGGACAGCAAGGGTCTTCCCCCTAATGTGCTTCGGGGGCATTGCAACACGGTCAACGTGGTCGACGCGTGCCTCGCCCTAATGGAGGAGGACGCTGTGGATTATGCAGAGCCGGACTTCATCGAACATGTCGGTCAACGGTTCACGCCGAACGACCCCTTGTTCGGGCAGCAATGGCATCACATAAACATTCAGTCTGAAGCGGCGTGGGATTTAACCCTTGGAGAAGGGGTCAACATCGCAGTAATCGACAATGGCTTTCATACGAGTCATACTGACCTTCGGTTTGGCACGGCATCTGGGTGGTACCGAACGACACCAGACCTGCAAGATGCGGATTTTGTCTTGGGTACGGCCGAGATGCCTTCTGATAGTCATGGTACAGCTTGTGCGGGTATGATCTCTGCCTCTGCCGACAATGGGGTTGGCGGATGCGGTGTAGCGCCGGGCGCAGATATACGAATGATCGCTTGCCTATTGGATCAAGTTGGGACGCAATCCACTTTGGCACGTGCCGTCGGCTATGCGGCTGCGCCGTCAAGCGAAGGCGGTACTGCCACGGGAGCAGACATAATCGCCTGCTCACTTGGACCAAACGGCGCGAATTGGGAGATGCGAGCTGTCCTTAGCGAAGCGATTGATGTCGCCGCGACGCAAGGTCGAGACGGAAAGGGATGCCCTATTCTCTGGGCCTGTACCAATGGCAATTACGAGATTGTACATGATGAAGTTTGCTCGCACCCCGAGGTGATGGCGGTGGGGCGTTCAACGCGAGACGATGCAGATGATGGCACTGGCTATGGCCCACAGCTAGAGTTTCTAGCGCCTGGTCGAAATGTGTTTCTCCCAGGAAGTGGAGACGGGCATCAGGCTGTCACCGGGACCAGTTTCGCCGCGCCCTGTGCTGCAGGAATCGGTGCGTTGGTTCTTTCGAAGAAGCCCGATTTGACGGCGTCGGAACTGCGTACATTGATGCGTGATTCATGTGACAAGGTCGGCTCACTTCCATACATTGGCGGTCGCAACACCCGGTTTGGTTATGGGAGAGCAAACGCGGCGAACGCGGTCGCAGAAGCAATAAGGCTAAGTACCGGCGTTTAAGTGAGAACGGCACCGTGGATAAAACGACAATCTTGCGCCGTTTGGCCAAACTCCAGAGGGTGGAGACTCTACGCGCACTTCCTCCCGGTGTCGCGGCAGTCAACGTCAACGCGAACAATCTTGGAAAGAGCATGCGAGACATGTCGGGCAACGCTAGATCCGATCTGGAGTCGTTTCTTGGTGCCGGTTGGACCTTCAACGTGCCGGAAGAAACAAATCTCGACCAAGCGCTGGAGGTTTTCTTGGGTGGAGATGGGCATCTAAAGCTATTGGGCCGCACGCTCGTTGTGAAGATCAGCGAGGATCTTGACGGAGTCGCCGTTAACGCGTGGTTGAAGAGAAACGGGCTGACACTTCGGCGGAAGCTCGGCTTCGCGGCCAACACATTTCTTGTCGATACATCGGGAATGTCTGCATTGAACGTAGCACAAACGCTCAACGAATTGCCGGAGGTTCACTATGCAGAGCCAAATTTCATTGAACCAATTCAGTCAAGATAATGGCTATCAGAACAAACAATCGGCTTGTGAACGACTGCGAAACACTTTTCTTTGAAATGCTCTCCGGCGTTAAATCCGAACTTTGAAGCTATTCGATTCGACAGCTTGATCGGCGCATTTGAACTTTGATTGAGGAAAACGTCGGGAAAGTCGACATTGGTCTGACGGCAATCATGCCAGTTGTGCGCACCTTAGAGGCCGACGCTAGCACCGCAGGCGGTTAAACAGGGTACAGAGCAAAAAATTCATTTGTGTCGGTTCCCACTAATAACTGATTATGGAGTGATGGCCTTGAACGCCGTTGAACGGGAATTTCAGGCGATGGCTTTTGACGAGGCCTCAGTTGGCCTAACCTGTTTACAAATTGGTCTCAATTTTGGAGTGATTGATGAAAAATGTTATTCAGGCCTTTGTTTCTTCCATGCTGTTCGCGGGCTTCGCTAACGCTGACACATATAGAGATGATTTTTCGAGCGGCGAAATTGATACATCGCTGTGGTGTGAGTGCCAAATCGATCCCGAATATCCAGTCCGCAGCGGCAATACCTCGGTGGGCGCAGCGGGGACAGTCCTCATTGACGTGGACTCGCGCGATGTCGGTGGCAACAACTGCCGATTCGCTCCGGTTAGCGAATGCGTCCAGCCGGGAATTGCGGTATTGGCGACGGATGGGGATGAGGACGATGCAGACGACCTAACGGCAAGCATTTTCGCAGAATTCACGCGTTCTAGGTCGGACGGGATCCTTAAGAAAGTACTCCGCCCGAACGGAACTACCTATTGCAGCGACCTCGTACAACATGCCGCCAATATGGCATACGATGCAGAAGAAGCGATAAAAGGCCAGCCAATCCCGAAACTCTGCATTCAACGCCAAGAACTTAGACTGTTTAGCGGTCTTAGGGCAAGTGCAACCCGCACGAGCAGTTACATCATGAAGTTTCGGATGCCCGAAAAAGATGAAATCCAAGATCGCGTGAATTCGATGCGTTGGGTTCTCGCGCAGTGGAAACACACCAAGTTGAGCGCAAACTATGAAAATGCACCGTATACGTTCAACGGCCAAAGCCCATTTGTTGCCGTTCGGTTTGACGATGCAGTTTTGCATGTGACCGTACAAGACGAATTCTGGCGCTGTCTCGTCGCGGCGGCCAAACATGACATTTGGCCAGACATGGAAACTATCAACGGACGAATCCCGGACAAGTACTGCTTTTGGACAGGTCCAGATGATTATTTCGGTCCCAAGCCGAAGCACTCGTTGACTCTGATACACCATGCCAGTCCGGTTTTGGAAAATGCGACAGGCCAGTATACGACCCTTCGCCTTGAAATCGAGGCTGGCCCCTCTGGAGAAGTCGTTCTCTGGCAAGATGACACTAAGGTGGCGACGGTTACCGGACGTCTCGGCTACAATATGGACCAAGGGTGGAAGTCGAAGATCAAGTTTAAATTCGGGCATTACCGAGACTATCTGCCAGACAATCATTCAATGGAAATCGACTTCGTCGAGATCAAAGATTGACGCCGGCCAGCCTTATGGTTGCTAACGTAGTTTGAAGAATTCGGACGACACCATACCGCGGAGCTTAGACCGCTTGAACCGAAAGGCAATTTGGTCCCGCTTCTTTTTTGTGAGATGACACTGCGGCGAAGGCAGAATTTTTTTGTTCAATTCAATGTCCGTGAATGACCGATCTAACGACGTCAGCCGCAGCGCGGCGAAATATGCGCGGCGCTCGCGAACGAATGCTGCGTCAGCAAACGTTGAAAACTGAGTGGCGGCAAAGTCCGGATAGTGTTGAAAAAGTCCGTTGATCGGTCGGTGCGGTCCTGATTCAATCTGATTGAGATTGGAGGTGCGGCGATGATGGGACCGAGGCAGGTGGCGCAGGGTGCGCTGTTTTACGAGTTCTCGATTGAGGAGTTTGTGCCTGCTGATCATCCCTTGCGCGGTATAGATCGGTTTCTCGATTTATCCGATGTCCGCCCACTTCTGGCTTCATCCTATAGCTCTCATGGCCGTCCTTCGATTGACCCTGAGTTGATGATCCGGATGCTGCTGCTTGGCTATTGCCAAGGGATCAGGTCTGAGCGCCGCTTGTGCGAGGAGGTACATGTCAATCTGGCGTATCGGTGGTTTTGCAGGCTCGACCTGACCGACCCGGTGCCGGACCATTCGACCTTTTCGAAGAACCGACATGGGCGTTTCCGGGAAAGTGGATTGTTCCGCCACCTGTTCGAGACGGTGCTGCAGCGATGTATCCATGAGGGCCTGGTTGGCGGCGAGAGTTTTGGCGTCGATGCCAGTCTGATCCCTGCCAATGCGAACCAGACCCGTGGTATTGATAGCAAGGATGGTCTGCCAGCTGACCTCACCACGCGCGTTGTCGATGAATATCTCGAAACGCTAGATGACGCCGCATTCGGCGCATCCACCAAAGTCGTTCCCAAATACATCTCACCTGTCGATCCTGCGGCGCGCTGGACGGGAGCAGATGGCGGGGCAGCCTTCTTTGCATACTCCACCAACTATATGGTGGATTTGGACAATGCGGGGATCGTTGACGTCGAGCCGTCGGTTCCGATCCGAACGGCAGAGGCCTTTGCCGCGAGAAGGATGATCGACCGGATTACCGATCGCTTTGACATGACGCCCGACAAGCTGGTCGGCGATACCGGCTACGGATCGGCGGAGATGCTGGGCTGGCTTGTCGAAGAACGAGGTATCGCTCCGCATATTCCGGTCTGGGACAAATCGAAACGGACGGACGGCACATTCTCACGCGAAGACTTCATCTACGACCCCGCAACCGATAGCTACACATGCCCGGGCGGCAAAGAACTGCGGACATATCGCCGGAACTTCTCCAAACCGCGAAAGGCAAACGGCGGTAAAGATGGGTTCATCCGCTACCGTGCATCGAAACACGACTGCGATGCTTGCCCGCTCAAGCCGCAATGCTGCCCAGGGGACCCCGGCCGGCGAGTGATGCGATCCGTCCACGAAGCCGCGCGAGATGTTGCCCGCGATATCCGCAAAACAGATGCCTACATGACCTCGTTCATTCAGAGGCGGAAAGTCGAGATGCTCTTCGCCCATCTGAAGCGATACATCGGCGTTCCGGTGATGCGACTTCGAGGACCCAAAGGCGCATACGAACAGTTCCAACTCGCAGCTACCGCCCAGAACCTCCGAAAACTTGCAAAACTGGTTCCGCAGCCACAACCAACAGGCTGAGGGGAACAGCCCTACTGTATTGGGCTTCGACCATCGGCAGCCCAAACGTCTACTTCTTCAACACTATCTCCGCAGTCTTCCAATTCACCAAACCAACGCGAATGACTGCAAACAAATGTAACAGCTCCTACCGTTGGTGGTCGTGCGTACGCGGACGTGTTGTGAGGCGATCAGACAGAATGTCTCGCATGGGATCGTGATTGGAATCGACAAATCCGATGCGAGACGCGTCGTTCCATCGCTTCCTGTCTTCGCTACGAATGTCGAGTGAGTAGCCCATGTCCTTAGAAAGGGCGCGGAGCCATTGGCGCCGCGCGCGTCCATTGCCATCTATAAACGGGTGCGCTGCATTGATTTCGTTGACAAGTGCGGCAGCGGTCTTCGAAAAACCGAAACGGTCGCGGCGCATCTGAAACATCTCGCGCGGGGTGAGCGTCGAGAACTGTTTCTGCATCCAATCATTGATACGTTCCGGCCTTGCAAAGGGTGCTGGTCCTCGGGCTGTTGTATATTTGCGTTCTTCGCCTGCCCATTCATAGATGTCTTGAAACATGTGTCGATGCATGGCGCGGAACCCGACATAGGAATAAGGTGTGCAATCCTCTGGAAAGCCGCTCTCTACACGTTGGGATAAGATCATGCGCTCCGCACGTTCGAGCTCAGCGGCATCTCTGATGCCCAGCTTATTCTGGTAAATCTCCGTTCCAGGCCAAACGATCTTATGGTATTCGGCTTCTTCTCGGGCGCTGCGCCCGAACCCGTCGCTCACTCTGCGGCGCGGAGCTGACGCTCCTGATAGTAATCAATGAGCCGTGCGATACGCGCTTCAGGGGATAACCCTTCGTCACGCCATTTCGCGATCAGAGCCTCCGCATCGGGATCGCGCGCAAGATCTTCAATGTCCGCATCCACCATCGCGCTCTCATAGCGTTCCATTGCGATATCGTGAGCATTTTTGCGTTTCATTGTAATGCGTTAAGTATAACAGAGCCTGGTCAATTTTGCAATCTTGGACCGTGGTCATGCGGTTGTCTCCCATCCGCTCTGAGCCTATCAAACTGGGCTCGATCCAGCTCTAATTCTCGTAGCTGATCCAGTAAGATATCTTGCGCTTTGGCGAGAAATGGGTATCATTTCTTCTTCAAAACAAGCTCCTCGATTTCGCGATCGCCCATGACCCCCACCGGCCGAAGGGCCATCGTCAGAATTATTACGAGGCCAAGCATAACACCCGAGAGGCCCAGCACCTCAGGGAGATTGACACCGATGATCACGGGGCCGGTTTCCAGCCAACGGATGACCTCCAGCCCAAAGGAGATCGCAAAGGTTCCCAAAACGGCGCCCGTTACCGTTCGCATGCCGCCAAAGATCAGCATCGCAAGGGTTAGAAACACATGGTTAAAATAGAACGGCCGCGCGGAAATCGTTCCCAGAAAATAGGCGTAAGCAATCCCGGCACAGGCAAGGATGAGGCCAGAGAGCACCCAAGCGATCAGCCGCAACCGCACCACGTTGACACCCATGGCAGCTGAGCCTGTCTCATCATCGGCAGAGGCACGCAGCATCACGCCCCAAGGGCTTTCGCGAAATCCGCGCACGACAAAGACAACAACCACAGCAAGGATCACGATAGAGGTCAGAGAGAAGACCTGCGGGATGCCAAAAAACGCCTGATTGCCTTTGAAAATATCTGTCCGGTACAGAAATATGGAATGCACGATGACCAGTATGGCAAGCGTCGCGATGGTGGCCCCCGTGCCTGTCATGCGCACGATAAAGATACCAACAAGACATGCGACAGCCCCCGTAATCACCAAAGCGATGACGGCAGATGTCACCGGGTCCAGCGCGAAGGCATTCAGGCCCCAGGGCGCATCCGGCAGGGCGATCTGCTTCATAGCAATTGGCGTGACACAGATGGCAGCCGCATAGGCTCCGATCCCCATGAACGCGCTGTGGCTGAGGTTGGTCAGCCGCGAGTTGCCCATGAAGACCTGCAGTCCCAGAACCACAATCAGGTTCACATAAGCACTGTAGATCAGGCGCAACTGGTATCTGGAAGCGAAATAGGTCGCCAACACACCGATGGCGATTAGAATGGCGGCGAGCATGCAAGCCCCCAAGATGCCGCGTTTCTGGCTTCTGGTCAGGGTCACAGCTTGTCCCCCTTTTCCTTGGCCGGACTTAAAATACCGTCAGGCCGCCAGATCAACACCAGTGCGATGATCCCAAAGACGAAAGCGTCTTTCAGTCCGCCGTATTCCTGCGGCAGCATTACCAGCATGCCCACTTCAATCGCGCCTAACAGGAAACCACCCAGCACCGCGCCCGGCAGGCTGCCAAATCCACCAACAACGCAGGCCACGAAGGCCTTTAGCACAGGGTTGAAGCCGAAGTGAGGGTCAACCGATCCCCGCCGCGCCATGATAAAAATGCAAGCAAGGCCTGCCAGAAGCCCCGAGATCAAGAAGGCCAGCGCAAAGACCCGGTTGGCGCGGATGCCCGTCAAACGCACCATTTCAAAGTCAAGTGAGGCCGCGCGCATGGCCAGCCCCGCGGTGGTCTTTTGCAAAAACAGGACAAGACCCATGATCACCACAAGGATCGTGATCGATTCAAAGATCTGGAGCGACGATATTTGGATGCCGAACACCGTGACCGGTGCGTCCAGAAAATAGAGCGACGTCACCGCAATGGGGCGCGGAGAGATGAAAAGCAGAAAGAGGTTCTGCAATACGATGGAGACGCCGAATGCCGTCAAGAGCCCCGTCGTCGGATCCGCGTATCTGACCGGCCTGAAGGCGACACGCTCCAATGCAACGGAAGTCAGGGTCGCAGCAGCGATGGCCCCGATGACAATGATCCACGGATTTGCTGTCACAAGGGCGGCGAAGGCCACCATTGTGTATCCGCCTACGGCAATCACCTCGCCATGGGCAAAATTCACTAGCCCCATGACCGAGAAAACAATCGCGAGGCCAAGCGCCAAGAGCGCATATTCAGCCCCAAAAGACAGCGCATTGATGATCTGTTGTGCTACATATTCCATTTCACCCCAGCCCTGTCAGGTTTGCCATCATGTTTTCGCTGCCGCCCAGCGTCTCATTGGTGCCTTCTGCCTGAACTTGGCCGTTGTTCAAAAGATAGGCGTAGTCAGAGATGCGCAGGGCCTGACGGGCATTCTGTTCGACCAACAGGATTGTCATGCCGTCCGCGCGCAGCTGCGCGATCAATTCGAACACCTGCGCGACGATACGCGGAGCGAGCCCGAGGCTGGGTTCATCCAAAAGCAGGATTTTCGGCTTCGACATCAAAGCGCGCGCAATGGCGAGCATCTGCTGCTCCCCCCCTGACAGGGTGCCACCCGGTTGATTGCGGCGTTCGCCAAGGATCGGAAAGGTTTCAAACCAGCGGTCGATGTCGTCCTGAACCGCGCCCTTGTTCGCACGGATGCCGCCTCCGATGCGCAGATTTGCCTCGACACTCAGGTTGCTGAAAATGCGGCGGCCTTCTGGCGACACCGCGATGCCGCGCTGGATGCGATCTTCGACGCTTACACGGGTCAGATCATCGCCTTCCAGCCGGATCACCCCCGTGGCTTGCGCAACGCCACAGATAGCTGAAATTGTTGAGGTTTTTCCAGCGCCGTTGGGCCCAAGCAGAACCACACATTGCCCAGCGCCGACCTGCAGGGAAATACCGTGAACCGCTTCGATGGGCCCGTGCGAAACGCGAAGGTTCTGAATGTCCAACATCGGATCATGATGGGCACGGCAAGCGGGCCGTGCCCCTTTTCCGTTCACCAGTCGGTGGGTGTGTTGTCAGGGATTTCGTTCGAGATCAGAACCCGCTTGCCATCCTTGAACCCTATCACAGGTATCGTGCGCTGGGCGTAGGTCTTCGTCTCCTTGAACGAGATACTGTCGACCGTCATCACCGGAATGCTGTCTGCCTCACGGATGGTCTGGGTGATGGTGGCAGGGTCCGTGCTCCCCGATTGCTCCACCGCCCAGGCAAGCGCTTTTACCGTGTCCGCGCCGGTGGCCGGGAAAAGGCCCGGCACTTCGATCCCCATATCCTTGCAATCCGCGATGAACTTGACCACCGCACTTTCCGCGTGACTGGGGGCGAGCGTTGCAAAGAAAACCTTGTCGAGCATGGAAGGGTCATCGGCGCCGATGGCGTCCAGTGACGGATCGTCAAACCCGTCTGAGCCTACAACCCAAGCGTCGATGCCAGCGCTGCGCAGCTGGCGCATCAACACGCCCACATCGGGCATGATCGAAGAGATATAGACCGCGTCGATATCGTCTCCCAACGCGCGCATCTCAGCGATCTGCGGCGACCAGTCAGAGGTGCCAAAACTGAAATTCAGCGTGCTGAGGACCTTGCCGCCGCCCGCTTCGATTACTTCCCCAAACCACAGCGGCGTTTTCGCGGACCAGCTGCCACCTTCATCCGACGTCATCAAGACGACGTTTTTCACCCCGTTTTCAAGCGCGTAGTTGGCCGCTGCCGTTGCCGTAAAGGGATCGGGGGAGACGCCCGTGAAGAAGTTGTCGATGATGCCTGCGTGCATCTCCACTTGCGTGGATTGGGGCTGAAAGATCGACACACCGTAGCTTTGCGCGACCTGTGCCACCGGGATCATCGTGTCCGAGAACGGGATCGTGCCAAGCATGACCGCGCCTTCGTCGAGGAACTTCTGGGCGAGCGAGATGGCGGTTTGTGTGTCCGCTGCGGCGTCCTGCACCAAAACCTCGATCATCTTGCCGTCAACACCCCCTTCAGCGTTGATCATTTCGGCCATGCACCGGGCTCCTTGCCATTCGGCATACGGCGCATAGTCTCCTGTCATCGGGACGCCAAGGCCAAGTTTGATGGTGTCTTGCGCAAAGGCGGGTGTCACCAACGCGGTGCAGGCCAGCGCAGCGAGGATGGACTTTTTCATGATAATCTCCTTGTTGATGGTGTTTTGGTTTCAGGCATCTAAGCCCGCTTCTTCTCCGAGATAGGCTGTGATGACTTTGGGATTTTGGGTCACGTCTTCAGGGGTGCCTTCCGCAATGATCGCGCCCATATCGAGCACGGTAATGCGTTCGCACAGCGTCATGATGAACTTGAGGTCATGGTCGATCACGAAAAGTGCGCAATCTGCCTCCTGCCGGACCCACGTCAGAGCGCGCCCCAGCGCTTCGGTTTCTTCTTCGTTCATGCCTGCGGCGGGTTCATCCAGCATCAGCACTTTAGGCCGCAAGGCCAATCCCCGCACAATTTCCAGCCGTCGTTGATCCCCGTAGGACAAGGCGTTGGCGGGTTGAACAAGCTTGTCACGCAGTCCAAATTCGTCAATTGCCTCCTCGGGCAGTGCGCCACCGCGCCCCGCATAGCGCGCAACATCTATGTTTTGCTCCACACTCAGACTAGGGAAGATGCGCAGGTTTTGAAACGTCCGTGCAATGCCCTTGCGGGCGCGCTGATGGGCGCTTTTTCGGGTCACCGCTTCCCCATCAAGGGTTATTGTTCCAGCGGTCGGAGTCAGCAGGCCAGACATGAGATTGACGAGTGTCGACTTGCCCGCCCCGTTCGGGCCGATCAGACCCCTGACTTCTCCGTGATCTATGCTCAGCGTGACGTCGCGCACCGCATGTACGCCGCCGAAGGATTTATAAATGCCCTTCAATTCCAGCAGGCACACTTCAGCTCCTGAACGCATGCCGCTTTGCATCACAGGCTCTCCAGCTCTGCCAGCAGTTCGGCTGTTGTCACCTGCCGGCAGTATCCTTTGACGGTTGTGATGGAATTTGCCTGCCGTTCAGGGGTGTAGGTCAGGCAGGCGTCCGTCACTTGCGTCACAAGATACCCCAGATCGCAAGCATCCCGGATCGCACTTTCGACGCATTGATCGGTAATCAGCCCTGAAATGACCAGTTGCTTCACGCCCAGATTGCGCAGCACATAGTCGATGTGGGTTGAGACAAAGACCGAAGATGATGACTTTGGCAGCACGATCTCGTCGCCCTGCGGCGCAATCTGATCAACAACTTTGCCGTCCCACGACCCCTTGGCCACGTTAAAACCCGTGATCTTGTAGTCGAGCGATCGGTCCCGTCCGTCCAGCGTCAGGCTTTCGATAGTGGTGTACATCACCTCGATCCTAGCCGCGCGACACGCGGTCTGGATTGCTTGCATGTTTGCAAAGACCCGCGTGTTCAGTTCATCAAAGAACCAGCCGTATTCTTCGACAAAGTCTTCTTCGCTTAGCCCATCAAATTCGGCCCCGTCCCGATGTGCTGCGAAGTTCTGCACATCAATGAACAAGAGCGCTGACTCTGCGGCCACCAGAGGCAGATTGCGGGACAGCTTCATGCCGCTTTCTCCAAGAGTGTCCTTATCGCCGGGGTCAGCAGATTGGCCCAACGTGTAATTCCGCCATGATCGCGCAGATGATCATTGCAGATTTCAACAAGTGTGTGCCGCAAGCTGCGTGCCTCGGCATAGCGGGGGATGAACCAGTCGCTTGCGTCGTCAATCTGGTAGGGTTCGTTCAGGGCCAGTTTCAGATTGGGCGCGGCACGGGTGATTGCGTCCATCAGGTGGTGCGCGGTCGCGGTATCCCGTCGGGTCAGAAATCCTGCATCCCATGGCCGTTCTTGGCCTTGGAACTGGCGCGTGTAGGAATGGATTGAAAAGACCGCCTTGCGGGGATGGGCCGCCAACATGGCATTGATCGCATCATTCATCGGATCGAAGATAGCCTGCCTGCGCTGGTCGTGATCCTGTTTCTGCAGCCCGGTATTCCCCGGAACGGGCAAACCATCGCTGCGCTCGGGGATCGACCCTTCGAACAAGGGCGGACGGTTACAATCCATCACAAGGCGGCTGTAGCGCTGGAGTATCAGGGGGCATTCAAGCCGATCAGAAATGGCGCACGCAAGCGCCTCTGCGCCAATGTCCCAACCGATATGCTTGTCGATTGCACCTTCGGGCAGACCCAGACCACCCAGCGCGCGTGGCACTGCTTGGCCCGCGTGTTCGCACAATAGAGCCACCGGAGACGTGGATTGCTCATGCCGGACTTCGACAGGTTGAGGATCACCGGCCCCCAACAGACCATTGCTGCCCGCCTGGCTGTCTTTTGTCTCAGATTTGTCAATGGCGTTCAAATGATACACGGCAATCCCCACAGTCCTCCAAAGTAGACGAACGAAAACTTCCAAAGTCAATAGATACATATTGACTGAAAAAAAAATTTCATCGACGGTAGTCGCAGCTGGAGCATTCGCATGCAGATTGTGCAGATCAAAAAGAAGATAGAACAAGCGTCCGACAGCTTCACCGCTGGTGAGCGCAAACTCGCAGCCGCGATCCTGTCGGACTACCCCTATGCCGGTCTGTCCTCAATTCAGGACCTCGCTGCAAGATCAGAGGTGTCGGCCCCTTCCATTTCGCGCTTCATGACCAAGATCGGGCTGACCGGGTATCAGGAATTTCAACGGTCCCTGATTGCAGAGCTCAAGGACGGTGATCGCAGCCCGGTCGAAGTACACGAACGAGGGCGCCATATCGAAGGCGACTTCCTGTCGGACTTTCTCGCCAAAGCCAGCGCTCAAATGGCCATCGCGGGCGATGCCATCACCGAAGAACAGTTCAACCGTGTCTGCGCCCTGCTCGCCAACCCAAAGCACAACGTCTATGTAATCGGCGGACGTATCAGCGATACAATCGCAGCACATCTGTCGTTTCACCTGCGTCAGGCGCGTCGGGGTGTGTTCCACCTGCCGTCTGACCCCGAGAGCTGGCCGGAATACCTGCTGCGGATGAAGCCGGTCGATGTCTTTTTCGTTGTGGATTTTCGGCGCTACCAGACCTCTCTGGCAGAGCTGGCCGCTTTGGCCCGCGACGCACGTGGTGCGCGGGTGATGGTCATGACGGATAAGTGGATTTCACCTGTTGCGCGCCATGCGACCGACGTTTTGCCCGTGCCCATCGAATCCGGGACTCTGTGGGATACCTATTCCTCTGCCCTCGCCATCACCGAAGCCATCGTCACCCGCATCGCCGAAGACAGCTGGGAGCAGACCCGAGACAGGATCGAAAGCTGGGACAAGCTTCGCGTTACGACAAAGGACACCACCGAATGACCCCCATGCCCCTGATTTTCGCCGCCACCTGCGATATCGCAGGAAAAGTGCGCGGCAAGGCCTTTCCAGCCGACCAACTTGAAAAGCGCCTGAAGCGCGGTGTTGGCTGGGTGCCAACAAATGTGCAGATCACCTGTTTCGACGGTATCGCTGACAGTCCGTTTGGCTCCTTGGGTGACTTGCTGTTGATCCCCGATCCTGCATCCGAGGTGAATGTCGCGTTCGGAGAGGGACCGCGCGAGCATTTCATGTTGGGCGATATCGTGACGCTAGAGGGCGCGCCATGGGATTTCTGCACGCGGCATATCCTGCGCGGCGCCTTGGATCGTTTGCATCGGCTCTCTGGTGCACGCCTCTTTTCTGCCTTTGAGCATGAGTTTCAACTGAAAGGGAGCGGGCAGCCCAACCAGGGTTTTGGACGCAACGCCTTCGAATCTCAGCGGAAGCTGCTGGAAACCCTGATGGGCGCGCTCAAGCAAGCGGGGCTGACCCCCGACAGTATCATGAAGGAATATGGTCCCCATCAATTCGAAGTCGTGATCGCTCCGGCGGTCGGCGCGACATCTGCCGATCAGGCAGTGATTTTGCGCGAATTGACCCGGTCTGCGGCTTCGTCCTTTGGTGAAGAGGCCACCTTTGCCCCGATCCTTGACACTGCGTCCGTCGGAAACGGCGTGCATATCCACCTCAGCTTTCGCGACGACAATGACGCGCCACTGACCTACGATGAGAACGGACCCTGCGGGATGTCGCACCTGACGGATGCGTTTGCGGCAGGTGTGCTGAAGTACATGCCACATATCGTGGCCCTGACGGCACCTTCGGTGGTGTCCTATGAGCGGCTGACGCCACATCGCTGGTCTGCGGCCTTTAACAACCTTGGTTTCCGCGACCGTGAGGCGTCGCTCAGGGTATGTCCCGTGACGTCAAGGGAAGTGGCCTCAATCGCGCTGCAGTTCAACATTGAATACCGCGCCGCAGATGCCGCAGCCTGCCCGCATCTGGCCTTGGCCGCGGTGGTACACGCGGGGTGTCAGGGGATTGAAGAGGGATTGACCGCACCTGCGGCATCCGAAGACGATCTTTCGCTTTTGTCACCCGAGGCTCTGGCGGCGCGTGGCTACGCGCGGTTGCCGGAAACTCTGGAGGCGGCTTTGGACAGTTTTGCCGCCAGCACCACGGTCACAGGCTGGTTCCCCGATCAATTCGCTGACGTTTACCGCGCACACAAACTGGCCGAGATTGCGCATCTGGCCGATATGGACATCGATGCAAAATGTGCGGCTTATGCCGACACATATTAGGACGCTTCGATGAAACTCGCACTTTGGCAGACCCGTCCGCCAGCGGACCTTGCGGTCGCACTTTCGGCACTTGATGAGGCGGCGCGGGACGCCGCAGCGAAGAAGGCCGATGTGGTGGTCACGCCGGAGATGTACATGGGCGGTTACAACACCGGTGCCGCGCGTATCGTCGCACATGCGGATCGATCCGAGCAGGTGTTGGAAGGCCTCGGAAAGATCGCACGCATGCACGGCATCGCGGTTGTCGCTGGCCTGGCCCTGCCGGGGCAACCGCGCCCTTACAACGCTTGTGTCGCCATTGATGCCGCCGGACAGGAAGTTGCGCGCTATCACAAAACGCATCTTTTCGGTGATGTTGATCGCGCCCAGTTCATCCCCGGGGCGTTGCTATCACCCGTTTTTGCATTGAACGGATGGAATGTCGCTCTGGCGATTTGCTATGACGTTGAATTCCCCGAACTGACACGGGCGTTGGCGCTGCGGGGGGCTGAGATCATCGTAACACCGACGGCGAATATGGAACCGTTCGACAGTGTCGCCACCCGACTGGTTCCGGCACGCGCCGAGGAGAACGGGCTTTATCTGGCCTATTGCAACTACGTCGGCGCGGAAGCGCAATTCACGTATAATGGTCTGTCCTGTCTCGTTGGCCCCGATGGCGAAGACCGCGTCCGTGGGGCGGAAGGGCCCGCGCTACTGACCGCCACTCTCGACCGCGCCGCGATGGTGCGCGCGCGGCAGACGCAAACCCATTTGCAGGATCGACGCGCCGATCTTTATGGGGAGGTTTCATGAAGCCCATTACCGTTTTTGGCCCGGACTTCCCCTTTGCCTATGACGATTGGATCACCCATCCTGCGGGTCTGGGCACCTTGCCACCCTCGGCGCACGGGGCGCGGGTGGCCATCATAGGTGCGGGGGCTGCGGGCATCATCGCCGGCTATGAGTTGATGAAGCTTGGCCTGCGCCCGATCCTGTTCGAGTCCGGTCAGTTCGGCGGACGCTTGCGCTCGCAGCCTTTTGAGGGCGCACAGGATGTCATTGCTGAGCTTGGCGGCATGCGCTTTCCGGTGTCCAGCACCGGGTTTTACCATTACGTCAATCTGCTTGGGATTGAGAGCAAGCCGTTTCCCAACCCACTTACCTCTGCTGCCGGGTCCACCGTGATCGACCTGTTGGGGCAAACCTATTACGCGCAAACGCTCAAGGATCTACCTCCCTTGTTTCAGGAGGTTGCAACAGCCTATGACGCCGCACTGGAAGACGGCGCAAATTTCAGCGCACTGAAACAAGCTATCCGGGATCGGGACAGTCCACGGATCAAGGAGATCTGGAACCCGCTTGTGGCCGCATGGGATGAACGTACGTTTTATGACTTTGTGACCTCATCCAAGGCGTTTCAAAAGTTGTCGTTTCATCACCGCGAGGTGTTTGGACAGGTCGGTTTCGGCACCGGGGGCTGGGACAGCGATTTTCCCAACTCCATGCTGGAAATCCTGCGGGTGAATGTGACCGAATGCGACGATCATCAGCGCTATATCGTGGGTGGCGTCGAGCAGGTGCCGCGCAAACTGTGGCACCATGCGCCTGATGCGGTGACCTATTGGCCAGTTGGCACTTCTCTGAGCACTCTGAACGACGGGGCCACACGGGGGGCGGCCAAGCGCATCAGACGCGTGAACACCGACAAGATCGAAGTCACCGATACCTGGGGGCGCATGGAAGCCTTTGATGCGGTGCTGGTTACCTGCCAAACCCACCTTTTGACCACGCAGATCGACACGGAAGAAGCATTGTTCGCGCAGGATCTTTGGATGGCGCTGGACCGCACGCGCTATATGCAATCGGCCAAGACATTTGTCATGGTCGACCGACCTTTCTGGAAAGACAAGCACCCTGAAACGGGGCGCGATATGATGTCGATGACGCTGACCGACAGGATCACGCGCGGCACCTATCTGTTTGACAATGGGCCGGACAAGCCCTCGGTCATCTGTCTGAGCTACGCTTGGATGACCGATGCACTCAAGGTGCTTCCTCTGGCCGCCCCGCAACGGGTGGAACTGGCGCTTTCGGCACTGTCCAAGATCTATCCCGACGTGAACATTCGAGGCCATATTCTGGGCGATCCGATCACGATCAGTTGGGAGGCGGATCAGAACTTCCTCGGCGCTTTCAAAGGCGCTTTGCCCGGTCACTATCGTTACAATCACCGTATGTTCGGGCATTTTGTGCAACGTGATATGCCCCTATCCGAACGTGGCATTTTCATTGCCGGCGACGGCGTGAGTTGGACGCCTGCTTGGGTTGAGGGAGCCGTTCAGACATCGCTCAATGCCGTTGCGGGGATCATTGCCCATTTCGGCGGAACAACTTCGGCTGATAATCCCTCGCCGTTGGATGCCTATGAGACCGATGGACCAATCAGGTTGAGCGGATGACTCAGCAAGCCGTCTGTCTTTTTTTGCAATGAGCCCGCTAGGGTCAGGACCCACTGATTTTGGCGAGCGGCATGATCCACGGTCAAAAACGAGCGGTGAGCATGTTTGATCTTTTCTGGCTGACAGATGCGCAGATGACGGGTTTGAAGCCCTTCTTCCCGAAGCTCCACGGCAAGCCGCGCGTTGACGGCCCTTGTTCGTGACCGCCGGACAGGTCAGCGACGACATCGGCGTACGGGCATTGCTTCTCAGCCTGCCAGACGTCGACTAGCTGCTTGGCCCCTCTCATCGTTTGCAGTGCAAACGACTGCCGATCAATGGACCGAGGCAATGACGCCGACTGGTTCAGAGACGCGTTGAAAGACAAAGGGATATGCGCATGTAAGGTAGCCAGCATCCTTTGACTTTGGACCGAAGGCAAAGTCCCCGATGATCCTGAGATCGTCATCCTCTTGAACCCTGTCGCACATGTTCGCGATCAATACGGCATCCATCTCCTCCACGGAGGAAAAGGGGCGATCACAGAACTTCATAACGTTCTCATGACCGAAATGCGTATCAGCAGTGTACCAGTGAGCCATGGTTGCTATCCGAGTTTCCCTTATTTTTTCGTAGGATAGCTGGTCATATCCCGGCCGTAACATCAGCCGGTCCGGCCACAACTCCGCCTTCAGCGATAGTGGCCGAAGCGCCAAATCTGCACACCTATGCGTAAACCTGCACTCTTATGAGTAGACGACACACAATCTGTGAAATGTCATGAGACCTTTCCTTTTGCAGTATACTATCTCATTGATTTCGCACAAGTCCGCAATCTAACCATGACAGACGTTTTCCTTTTTCGACAGAGCTTTCTTCCTCTGCTGGAAAGGTTGTGATCCCATATCTGCTGGCTATGTGCCTACGTGTGACCCACACATAAGATCAAGCTCCTCAAGGACTTCGGCCAGTTCATCTCTTGCGGCCTTGATACGTTCCATCGTCATGGCCTCCGACCTTCCAGAAAGTCCTAAGACCACATTCAGTACTGTGTCTGAATGCCTCATCAGTTCGATCAGATGCTCAGCCGTTGGTCCGTACGAACCGGATATCCAGTTCTTTGCTGTCCGTTCGCTCGCGCCGGTCCACCGCATGGTTGCTTTTGCTGCCTGACCAGCACCGCCGAGTTCTTGAGACAGCGCTGTGCTGATTGCTTGTCGGTATTCTGACGCAGAAACGCGCCCTTCGCATTCTCGATGAAACGACTTGCCCTTTTTATGCAACATGTTTCCACCCCTCTCTCGTTAAGATTGAGAAAGGAATCGCAAAGATCCCGTGCAGATTTGTGGATTTGGATGATGGAGGGCCGCAGCATTGAGTTGGCCAGATGATGATCGTGAAAAGGATATTAGCCGCAAAGCTGCGCAATATGTGCGGATGTCGACGGAGCATCAGCGCTACTCGGCGGAAAACCAGGCGGATGCGATCCAACGATATGCTGATGAGCGCGGCTATCAGATCATCAAGACCTATTCAGATGCTGGGAAAAGTGGTTTGCGCATTCAAGGCCGCGCTGGCCTTACCCAATTGATCGAAGATATCGAAGGTGGCCGAGCTGACTTCCGGACCGTGTTGGTCTACGACGTCAGCCGCTGGGGTCGTTTCCAGGACGCCGACGAAAGCGCCTACTACGAGTATGCCTGCAAGCGCGCGGGCATTTCAGTCGAATATTGTGCCGAGCAATTCGAAAATGACGGCAGTACGATGTCAACTGTTGTAAAAGGTCTGAAGCGCGCGATGGCTGGCGAGTATAGCCGCGAACTGTCCCAGAAAGTGTTTGCTGGCCAGTCCCGCCTGATTGAACTGGGTTACCGTCAAGGTGGTGCGCCGGGATTTGGTCTAAGGCGCATGCTGATTGATGAAGCCGGCAATGCGAAAGGCATTCTAGCGCGCGGCGAGCACAAAAGCATTCAAACAGATCGCATCACTTTGGTACCGGGGCCGGATGATGAGATCGCCGTTGTAAACCAGATCTTCCAAAGTTTTGTCCACGATGGTCAAGCCGAGGCTGAAATCGCCGCGGACCTCAATGCGCGCGGGATCAAAACCGATCTGGGCAGAAGTTGGACACCAACCGTCGTGCGCCAAATCCTCACTAACGAAAAGTACATCGGCAACAACATCTGGAACCGCAACTCATTCAAACTGAAGAAGCGTCATGTCCGCAATGATCCCAGCAATTGGGTGCGCGCTGTCGGTGCCTTTGAAGCCATTGTCAGTACAGACCTTTTCGAGGCGGCAGGTGCGATTATCGGTGCCCGGTCTCAACGGATGTCCGACGATGAAATGCTCGAAGGTCTGAAAGAAGCGCTGGAACAACACGGATTTCTCTCCGGCTTCGTGATCAACGAAGCCGCTGGCCTGCCGTCGAGTGGCGCGTATCAAAGCCGGTTTGGTAGCCTGCTGCGGGCGTATAGTCTTGTCGGTTTCAAACCGGAGCGGGATTATCGCTATATTGAAATCAACAAACGCCTGCGGGGCGTGCATGCCGATATCATACGTGACACTATTTCTGGCGTTGAAGCCGTCGGTGGACTGGCTGATCGCGATCTACAAACCGACATCATCACGATCGATAACGAGTTTACAGTGTCCATCGTCATTGCGCGCTGCATGCAGACCAGCGCCGGTGCCTTTCGATGGAACATTCGTCTCGATACCGGGCACTTGCCCGATTTAACGATCGTCGTTCGGATGGGGCAAATGAATGAGCTGCCACTGGATTACTATTTGCTGCCCACCTTCGACATGACGCAATCCAAGTTGCGCCTGTCAGAAAACAATGGCCTGTCGCTTGACGCATTTCGTTTCGACGACCTGTCACATTTCTTCGCGAAGGCGGCACGCGCACCGCTTCTGGAGGTGGCTTGATGAGCGACACCGATATCAAACAGACAGTACTTGTTCCGATCGATGCGATCACCGTCGTAAACCCAAGGATCCGCAATCAAAAGGTTTTCGAAGAGATCAAGGCCAATATCGCTGAACTTGGACTGAAGCGGCCAATTACAGTTGCCGTGCGCGAAACCAAGGATGGAAGCGAGCCAAACTATGAATTGGTTTGTGGCCAAGGGCGCATGGAGGCGTTCAAAGCCCTCGGAAAATCGGAGATCCCAGCGATTGTCATCAAAGCCAGCAGCGAAGACTGCCTTGTGATGAGTCTTGTGGAAAACCTAGCGCGTCGTCAGCACCATTCGCTTGACTTACTGAGAGACATTCGGCGGCTCAAAGAAAGCGGTTATTCGGAACGGGAGATCGCTGCGAAGACACAGCTTTCGACCAAGTATGTGCAAGGAGTCATCAAGCTGTTGGAAGGTCAAGAACACCGTCTGTTGCGCGCGGTCGAAAGTGGGAAAATTCCGGTGAGCATTGCTGTCGATATTGCTGATGCAGACGACGTCGGTGTTCAGACGGTTCTGAGGCAAGCTTACGAAAAAAAGCTCCTAAGAGGTGGAAGGCTTCTGCGTGCTAAGCGCCTTGTCGAGGCGCGCCAAAAGCATGGTAAGGGGCAGGCAACATCGGACAGCCGATCACGGAAAAGCCTGTCGGTTGAAAGTTTGCTAAAGACCTATGAGAACGATGTTGAAAAGAAGAAGATGCTCTTGCGCAAGGCGCATGCCACCCGCAGTGAAATGCTCTTTCTCCTGCAATCACTCAAGACACTGATGGCTGACGAGAACTTTGTCACACTGCTGCGTGCTGAAGGCTTGGCCAGCCTGCCAAAGACGATTGCTGATCGGCTTTCCCATGCCGAAAGCGCACCGACATGACCACAAACTCACGCGAAAAAGAGGTCGTCGCTGCCTTTGAGCGAGAGCTACTGACGGTTCGCTTTGATCAGATCGCGCCGCTTTACATTGTCAGCCCGCAGAAGAAGGCGAGCACCAAGTACAAACAGATCGCCGCGTCCGTTTGCGAAATCGGTCTTGTTGAACCCATCGTGGTGGCACCGGACAAACATGAGCCAAACCAATACACATTGCTGGACGGCCACCTGCGCCTGGAGGTGCTGAGAGATCATGGCCATGCCGAAACGCAATGCTTGATCTCAACCGACGACGAAGCCTTCACGTACAACAAGCGGATCAATCGCCTTGCGACCATTCAGGAGCATAAGATGATCTTGCGGGCGCTGTCCTTGGGCGTGCCCGAGGAGCGCCTGGCCAGTGCTCTGAACGTCAATATCAAGACGATCAAGGACAAACGGCGACTGCTCGACGGTATCTGCGACGAGGCCGCAGAACTTCTGAAAGACAAGCAGGTTGCGCTGACCAGCTTTCAAATCCTCAAGAAGATGAAACCCATGCGTCAGATCGAGGCGGCACAATTGATGGTCGCCATGAACAAATTCACCATCAACTACGCCCGATCTCTCTTGGCAGCGACACCGGAAAACATGTTGGTGTCCGCGGCCACGCCGAAGGAGATCAAAGGCATTTCGCGTGAACAGCTAGACCTGATGGAACGCGAGTCGGCCAATCTTGAGCGGGAAGTCCGCCTTGTCGAAGACAGCTACGGCGCGGACCATCTCGATCTTGTTCTGACGCGCGGGTACATCTCAAAACTGATGAGCAGCGAGCGGGTGACGCGGTATTTGTCCTTGCATCATGAAGAGTTCTTGCCCGCATTCGAAAAGATCACTGAAACGGAGGCTTTCGCATCCTGACGGCCCTAAGGCCATGACGATTTGGGGACCCGGACCCATGAAGCGCGGGGACCGCAGGAGACGCCGCACTGTGGGGCGGATCAAGTGCGGTGATGGGGATGGCGGCGGACCCGTCTGGGCCCATCATGCCGGGCCAAATGCCCGGCAACGACTTCGGCTCCATAAAATGGCCAGACTGATTTTGTGAAAACGCTCTGCTCCCTAGGTTCCGGGCTCATAGCCAGAGAATAACAAGTTCAGCGAGTGCGATTGTTGACAGGAATACCTTTGGGTAGCGGTCATAGCGGGTTGCCACGCGTCGCCAATCCTTCAGCCGGGCGAACATGATCTCGATCCGATTGCGTCGCTTGTATCGACGCTTGCCCATTGCCCCGCAGTGCATTGCGCAGCAATGTCACAAGAGGGCGGCTTCACAGGTTTCTTGCGCTACTTTCGGCCAGGGGTGAGGGGCGATCAGATTTGATCCAGTGGATCAAATCAGCCCTGAACGGCGCATATCCCTTTGTCTTTCAACGCGTCTCGGAGCCCATCAGCGCCGTAGCCACGGTCCATTGACCGGCGGTCGTTTGCACTGCAAATGATGAGAGAGATCATCACGGTCGTCTGCCGTGGGCCTTGGGGAAGAAGGGGGCAAGACGCGCCATCTACGCATCGGTCAGCCAGAAAAGATCAAACATGTTCACCGCGCGTTTTCGAGCCGTGAACCACGCCGCTCGCCAAAAATCAATGGGTCCTGACCTAGCGGGTGTCAGCCCCAGCCAAGCCAGTAAACTCGCGTCCGTTCTTGGATTGCTTACCGTCGCCGCTTGTGGCCACAATGGCTGAAGCGGTGATTAGCCAAACGCGGGGAACCGCCCTGATACGTTTGGCGCGTTCATCAATCCGAGAATGATACTCGATCAGCTTGTCATAGAAGGTCACACGCTCATCAAGAGCGACAACCTGTTCGCAGAGTGTTTTGAGCATACTTTTGGCCACATCAGGCATGTCTAAGTCGTCGTCCGTCTTGAACGCCTTGATGAAGCGCATTGCGGCGACTGGTCCGCTCCCGATCACATGACCAAACTCACGAAGAAGACCGCTGATCACATTCAGCATCTGGGTCTTCTGGCGGACGATAAGCTGGCGCACCCGATGGATCGTCAGTAGGGCCTGCTGTTCTTTCGATTTCACAGCGACAAACCGCATCGTCGGTCGTGTGACGGCCTCGCAAATCGCCTCAGCATCAACGGCGTCTGTCTTGCCGCGTTTCACATATGGCTTAACGTAGGTGGCAGGCATCAACCGCACATCATGCCCGATCGCAGTCAGCTCACGCGCCCAATGATGTGCAGATCCACAGGCCTCAATACCAACCAGACAACGCGGCAACGTTTCGAAGAACTTGAGCAATTGTCGCCGCCGGATCGAACGATTGAAGGCAACTGTGCCGTCAGCAGTGATACCGTGAACTTTGCAAACGTCCTTACCAAGATCCAACCTATTGTCGTAACTTCCATGATGGGGGCTCCTTTCCTGGCAGAAGATGACTTTTGCAGTGTGCCGCAAAGTGCGACGCTTGGTGCAGACGCCATTCGCCCCATCCGCAGTGTGTGAATTAGCCAACCGCTGAAGTTTGCACTTGCGGCGAATGGTGGCAATGCGGATCGCAACTGCAGAAATTTGGGATGTCACTGGACGGAGGTCCTGCGCCGGGAACTGCAATTTGGCGCTCTTCGTATTGGCCGTGAGGCCAATATAGCTGTCTAGTAGTGCACAGCTAAGACATCAAATTAGGGGTCAGGTCCAACGCATACGACCGAGAGCGCAGCTAGGGTCAGGTCTTATATCCAGTAAATGATGAGTGCGGCGAGAGCGATGGCTGACAGCAAGACCTTCGGGCAACCGCCGACTGCTGCAACCCATCGGGAATATCCCGCCATCAGAAGCCGAAGCGAACTCCTATGCCACTCTGGAAAGATCAGATATGGCCGCGTAACTAAGAATAATCAGCCTCCGGAAAACCAGGTGAGGTTCACTGAGGCGTGATATGGAAGACTGCTTCGGAATTGTCAGGCAGCGCATCCAACGACCAAGTATTTGGAGCTGGTTGACAGCACTAAAGCGTTGGGATCCGCCGCACACCTGCATGAGCGCCAACGTTTTAGCTTTGATCGGGCGTACCGCGCCAATGGACAGTGGAATCCAGTCGATTTGGGATTTCATTGCCCCGGTCGTGGCACCGTGTGATGCATGCAAAAAGGTACTGGACACCTGTGCTTCAAACACCTAGAACCCGCTCACCCAGCCAACAATGGCATCCCGTGCCCGGGTAGCTCAGGGGTAGAGCAGTGGATTGAAAATCCTCGTGTCGGTGGTTCGATTCCGCCCCCGGGCACCATTTGACATTTCGCGTCGGAAATCCCGAAAAACGTAAACGGAACAGTGACTTGTGGAGTTCTATGTCCCTCGTTCCGGCGGTAGCGTAACCGCTCCGAAAAGGTCAGTCTGAGCACCAGTTTGCGCAGGGTCTTGTCGCCTGTTTCCCAGAGTTTCCAAGGGTTTGCGAGGAATGTGAGCGCGAGTTCTATTTTTCCTTTTGCCTCTCGGTCTTTTGCGCCTGTTCTTGCAGAGGACTCTGCCAGTTTTTCTTCACCTAGGAGCCGCTCATCCTCCAGTGATGCGATTTTGCGCTCGTATGCGGCGATAGCCGCAGCACTGCCTGCGTCGCCGATGCGGTCTACATATTTGTCTATCTGGCGCTCAAACTTGCGCAAGTTGGCGGTCAACGCCTTGCGGCTCTCTCCGCACTGCGCGTTCCGCTGATCCCAAGCATCCCAGAACATGTCTCGTACAATTCGGTAAAGCGGCGCGGCTGGGCGCAGAGACCGAAGCAAAGTCTCGAAGTCCCCTTCCAGCTTCTCGCGCCGTATGGACTTGCCATACTCCGAGCACCCCTTCGTATGACACAGATAGTATGCATAGCGGCCACCGGAGCCACCTTTGGTGTAGCAGGATCGCAAGGGCGCGTCGCAAGCGTCACAGCACACATAACCGCGTAGCGCGAAGTCATCGCCTATGTTTGCGCGCCGTGGCGTTTTAGTGCCTTCGGCAATGCGTTTCTGGACCTTGTTGAAAACGGCGTGGCTGACAAGCGGTTCATGGCGCCCCTTTCGTCTCGCTATGTTCCATTTCTCAGCTTGCACGTATCCTGCTTACAGATCGTTCGTCAGCAGATCCGTCACCTTTTGCAAGCGCAGTTTGCCACCGGGGAGTTGCTTTGGGAATTCAGGTTGTGCCTCAAGGAAGCGCTGAACATCTACTTGACTGGGAAAGCGCCCTGAACCGCCGCCGCTCGGACGCCAGCTCTTTCATTCTGGTGCGCAGCTGCGTGTCGGCGGGGCGTTTCGACGTGCGCCGATACACACGCGGATCGATGCCCGCCAACGCACAAGCGCGGCGTTGGTTA
>NZ_BLIV01000013.1 GCF_009811755.1 Roseobacter cerasinus | reverse complement strand
GTTGGTTCCGGTCACACGCGTGTTTTCGACCAGGCTGTCGGTGTCGATTTGAGTGCGTCCGATGGAGGCGCGCCCGGTGAGCACCTTGGAGAAGTCGCGGTCGACCCGGAAGGTGATGGACTGCCGGTCGCGTTCTGTTTGCTCGGTATCTTCTGCGGTGAATTGGGATTGCGATACATTAAGCCGCCCGGTGAAGCCGGGCGCGAAGCGGAACCCCGTGGTGACCCCGTAGCGGATGGTTTCGGTGTCGAACAGGTCAGGGTTGGTCACACCGCTGTAGCGGCGCCCGCTGATCCCGAAATCGAAGCTTAGTGACAGGGGGGCGTTCTGCAACAGGCTGAACGACACATCGGTATTATACCGGGCCCGGGTGCCGGTGTCGTTCAGATCATCGATATCATCCGGGATGTCGAGCACGCCATCCTCATCGACGAAATCATCCAGAGGACGCAGAAATTCGATATCGTCCTCACGGTAGTCAGCCGAAATCGAAAAGGTATTCACTGCGCCAGAGCGGACATAGTTGAGATCCAGCCGGGGGCGGTCGACCCCCGACAGATTGTCGCCTTCGGGGTCATCGCTGAAGCGCAGAGCGGCTGATGTCGAGAAATCGAGCCGGTTGAGCGGGTTGCGGGTCACCGCAGTGAAGCCAAGCCGGGTTGACGATTCATAGGTCACACCCGCGCTCTCGGCATCACGTTCCTGATTGTCTGTGGCGCTGAATTGCTGGTTGAGCGTCAGGCCGAACCGTCTGGTTGGCAGCTCACTCTCCTGGGCGAGAGACATGGTGACCATTGAGGCCACCAAAACACCGGCCAGACCGGTTTTTCTATTGATTAAATTGCCCACACCCCTGCCTTTGCTGCCCGGTCTCAGTTTCTCCTGCGATGGACCGACGCGCTTTAGCTTATTCAAAAAGCCGTCTCTGCGGGACGATCAGCGTGTCGCCTTCCTGCATGATGAGATTGTTGCGAATTTGCGCTCCGCGTTCGATGTCGCGGTAGTTGATGATGAAGATCTGCTGTCCACGGCGCAGCTGCAGCCGCTTGGTCGCGGCAAACCGGCTGAAACCGCCGACCTCTCCCAGAAACTGCAGAAGCGTGGTGCCCTCTTCGATCCGCCGCTTGCCCGGGGCGTTTGCCTCACCCGCCACATAGACGCTGATCAATTCAAGGTTTTCCTGACCGCCAAGGCCGACGACAGACACAAAGACAGTGGGGGGGGCCGCGAAATTCGGCGCCAGTGCCGATATGATGCTGGCCTGCACCTGGCTGACGGTGCGCCCGCCTGCCAGAATGGACCCTGCCAGCGGCACGTTGATGCGCCCGTCCGGCAGAATGAACTCCTGCCGGTTGAGCGAGCCATCCTCTAGCACTTCGATACGCAGTGCGTCGCCAGGCTGGAGCCTGTATTGCTCCTGAGCGGTGAGTGTGGTCGCCGACAGCAAAAGTGTGACGAGAAAGACGATGATACGGCTCATGATCAGGACCTCGGAGGCTTGACGGAGGGGTGACCGTCTTTATGCGGTTTTTTCCTTGCTTATCGAGGTTTTTCTCTGGGTCAAAGCGGCTTTTCGCCACCCGGGGCAATGGCAGCGGTGCCGTCGCTCATTTGCAACAACAGGCTGAGGCCCCTTGGGGGGGAGACCGGTGATGCGGCTATGCCGGTTTCTGACTGGGTACGGGGCTGTTTTGCAGCCCCGTCTCAGTTCTGGTCGGCGTCTTCAATGGGGTCAGGCAGGTTCTGCAGAACCTCACGCACCTCGGCATAGCGGGGCAGGGGGCTGTCGCCCGCGAGCTCCAGCGCGCGGGTGAGCGTTGTGCGCGCCAGCTCCACCTGTTCCGTGGCGGCATAAGCGAGCCCCAGATGGGCTTGCACCATCGGATCCTCGGGCAGCCCGGCGGCGGCTGGCTCCAGATACTCCACCGCGTCTTCGAAATTGCCACGGCGGTACTGGATCCACCCATAGGTGTCCTGAAACGCGGGAATATCACTGCCGCGCAGGCGCCGCGCGATGACCTCTGCCCGCTCCAGGCTTTCGGCGTCATCGCGATGCGTGGTGATCAGGCTGGCCAGGTTGTTGGCCAGAACCACATTGTCGGTGCTCTGGGCATAAAGGTCTTCGTATATCGCAATGGCCCCATCGATATCGCCCTCTGCCTCAAGCTGCGACGCCTTGACGGACATCAGGCGCGGCGAGGGCGCCTCCATTCGGTCCAGAGCGGCATCAATCACAGCCGTGGCTCCGGGCTGGTCGCCGGTATCGCGCAGGATCACATAGAGCGCCAGGACGGGCGCATCGTTCTGTGGCTCTTGTGCGATCAGCGCGCGGTAGGCCGTGGTGGCGTCTTCAACATTCCCGCTTGCCGCATAAAGTGCGGCCTGTACGTACCGCAGCAGGAGGGCATCGGGGTTTTCGCGGATGGTCTCATCCAGGAAGGACTGCGCTTCCGCGATGTTGCCCTCGCGGAGGTGGGTCTGCACGATCAATGCGACGGCCTCAAGCGAGGCATCGCCCTGGTCGATCAAGCCTTGCAGGAAGGTGATGCTTTCGTCGGTTCTGTTCTGGCGCAGCAAGAGCTGGGTTTGCAGGGCACGGGCCACGCCGGCTCCCGCGGCAGTCTCAAGTCGCTCAAGCTGGCGAATGACCCCGCGTGTGCGGCCCCAGTCGGCTTCCGACAGATATGCAAGCCCCAGGGTCTGGAGGACCTGCACATTGTTGGGCGCGCGCCGCAACGCATCCAGCAGCACCGATTCCGCCGGAGGAAAGCGGCCATCCTGCAACAGGAAATTGGCATAGCGCACCGATGTGTCAGGTGCGTTGTTCGATACTTCGACCGCCAGTGACAGCCGTTCGCCCGCAAGGCTGCGGTCGCCATCGCGCAGATGCGCGCGGGCCATCATGGTCAGTGTCTGCGCATTCTGCGGGTCGGCATCAAGCGCCGTGCGCAAGAGCTGGATCGCCTCGGCGATGGCATCGGCCTCGATTTGCCAGGCGGCCTTCATCTGCAGTGCGGTGACTTGCAGCCCATCCTGCTCCAGCACCTCCTCGACCAGCGCGCGGGCGCCGATGTTGTCCCCTTCGTTTTCCAGCATCTGCGCCAGTGCGACTTTGGCGGTGCGTGCATCCTCTGATGCTTCCGCCCCGTCGAGGGCGTCGCGCAATTCGGCAATCGCCTCATCCCGGACGCCGCTGTCGAAAAGCTGTGCCGCCCGCAGACTGCGGAAATAGAGCGGGTTGTCGCTTGCGGCGATGCGTGCATCGATCTCGGCGAGGGCCGCCTCCGCCCCGGCGGTGCGACGCAGGAACTGGATGACCGCAACCTGCGCGTCCCGCCGGTCTGCGTCGTCCGCTTGCTCCGCAAGCTGCCGCAGGAAGGCCTCGGCCTGATCAAGCTCCCCCTCCTGCAGGTACCAGCTGATCATCAAGCTGCGGATCTGTTCGTTCTCGGGAAAGCGGCGGATCATCTCTTCAAGATGCGCGCCGACGGCCGGGGTGTCCTGCAACTCATTGAGAATGCGCAGTTTCATCTCGTGCAGACGCAGATTGTCAGGCTCTTGTGCGAGCGAGGTCTCAACCTGCTCCAGCGCGCCTGTCAGATCGCGTTTGGACAACCGGTCGTCGATGAGGATCTGTCGGGCGAAAAGCTGGCTGCCATCTTCGGCGACGATCTCTTCGGCCTGGGTGACAAGGGCCTCCATCGCGTCGGCGTCTTCGTCATTGCGGGCGGCCCGATAGGCGACAACCGCATTCATCGCCTGAAAGAGCCGGTCCTCCGGAACCAATGCGAGCCCGCGCGGGATATAGCGCTCGGCATTCTCCCAATCGAAGCGGCGCAGCGAGATTTCACTGATCACGCGGAGCCCGTCGATGTCATCGGGGTATTGTTCAACCAGACGAAGGTATTGCCGATAGGCGATATCCTCGCGACCACGATCCAGCTGGATCTGGGCGAAGAGCTTGCGGGCCTCGCGGTGCTGACCGTTGAGTTTGAAGACGTTGCGCAGCTCGACGAGCGCGCGATCCACATCATTCTCAGCCAGGAGTTCCTGTGCTGCAGCGAAATGCTTCTCTGCACGTTCTTCAGAGGTCTCACAGGCGCTGAGCGCCATCAAGATAACGAGCGGAAACAGAAGCTTACGCATAAGTCTCATCTGAACACTCCACAGATGTCGGTAAAATCCAGCAGGCAGCCGACTAAAACGTAATGGTCAACGGCCTAAATGTGAAGCTATCAGATCTGTAATAACAAAGACGTAATCAAGATCACAGAAGGCCTGGATCAGCAGCCTGTGCCTTTGAGCACGACCCGGATCGTCGCCAGAATGATCTTGGCATCTGTCCGGAAGGACAACATCCGCTCATATACGTTGTCGAATTGCACGCGGCGTGCAAAAGCGGTGTCGTTGCGGTCAGAGATTTGCCACAAGCCTGTCACACCCGGGCGCATGCGGAAATAGGCCGTGCCGGTGTAAAGCGCCTGTTGCTTGGGCATCATCGGACGCGGGCCCACCAGGCTCATGTCGCCCTTCAGCACATTCCACAGTTGTGGCAGCTCATCGAGCGATGCTTTGCGCAGAACCGCCCCAAGAGTGGTGATGCGCGGATCATTGCGCAGCTTTTGCTTGCTGGTCCATTCGGCCCGGGCTTCGGGGTTCTCGTTCAGGTACTGCTCCAGCAGAGCATCGGCATTGGTGACCATGCTGCGCAGTTTCCACATGGTGAAAATACGCCCGCCCAGGCCAACGCGGCTTTGCGAATAGAAGGGGTTGCGGCCATCCCGCAGGAAGATGCACAGAGCCAGAACAAAGACGATAGACACAACCAGAGGGGATGCCATCAGCGTCAGCCCGACGTCGATACACCGTTTGATCCCGCCTCTGTAGGCGTCCCGAGCGTCCGATCGGCGATAACGGGCCTGGATGAAATCTGTGTCATCGTCATGTTCCGCGATCGTCGTGTAATGAATGGACATACTTGCAACCTTCACTTTGTCGGCCAAAGCCACTTACTGGATACGTTTGTTCGAGGTCTTTAAATAACAAATTTGAAACAAATCTAAAGGATCTGGTGTCTCCGCAAAATTTTTCCGCCAATCCTACATACAAGCGAAACGAGGCTTTGGCAATTTTATCGTAGTTTAGGGTAAATTTTAGGAAATACTGTAAGATACTGATAAATATGAAGGTCATCCGTTTCTGTGATCAGTTTTGCCCATGTTTGAAGCAAATGCCCATGGATTAATCAACCTGGCCGTGTGCCGCACCCGTCTGAGCATCGCAAAATCATTCCTGTGATTCAACCTTGCCTCATTTTTGATTCGGTTTTGAGGTACTCGCCAGCACCGCAGAGACAAGGTGTTGTGAATTGCCGGGTAAGGCTCGAGAGCCTGGTGTCGGCCCCCCACTTGGCGGGGCGGGCATCGGCGGGGTTTGGCACAGGTGACCGAAAAAACTGGATGAACAGCAATGCAAAATCAGTTATGGCAGCCGCAGCCTAGCTCCAGAACGTGGAAGAGGTCGGGACATACCTCTAGGGGTTTGGTTTTGATGTGTAGTAAAAGTTGCCAGCAGACGAGATGACCATGTCCAGCTCCTTTGATATGTATACAGAGTTTTTCGGCCTGACCGAGCGCCCGTTTTCGCTCGTCCCGGATCCGGATTTTCTGTATTGGTCCGATGCCCATAAGCGGGCCTTCAACATGTTGGAATATGGTCTTTTTACCCATGCGCCCATCACGCTGGTGACAGGGGATGTGGGGGCAGGCAAGACGACGCTGCTGCAATATCTGCTCAAACAGATCGAGGGCGATATCACCATCGGCCTGATCTCCAATGCGCAGGGCGGGCGGGGCGAGCTGTTGCGCTGGGTGATGATGGCGCTGTCCCAGCCGGTGGTGCCGGGGTCGGACTACGTCGATCTCTTCAACCAGTTTCAGATGTATCTGATTGAGGAGTATAGTCAGGGTCGCCGGGTTGTCCTGATCTTCGACGAGGCGCAGAACCTCGACCGTGAGGCGCTGGAAGAGCTGCGCATGTACACCAACATCAACACCAACAAGGATGAGCTCTTGCAGCTTGTGCTTGTCGGTCAGCCAGAACTGCGCGATATTGTGCGCCAGCCCGGTTTGGAGCAATTCTGCCAGAGAATCGCAGCCAATGTGCATCTATCGGCCATGACCGTGGATACGGTGACGGACTACATCAAACACCGTATGAAGGTCGCGGGGGCCGGCAGGGATATGTTCACCGATGAGGCGATCGGGCTTATCGCGCGGTCTGCCCGGGGAATTCCGCGTCTTGTGAACCAACTCGCAGACTTTTCTCTGGTATATGCCTCATCCGAAGAGCAGGAGGTCGTGACCGCTGATATGGTCCGGAACGTCCTGCGGGATGGTTTGTTTATGTCGAATGTTCTCTTTTTGGAAAAGACCTGAGTTATGACGTTCAGCCCGAAATTCTACCTGTCGATCTTCTTCCGCCGGTTTCACTATTTCCTGGTGGTTGCGGGGCTCGTCTCCACTGTGGGGGTCACGGTTGCCACCATGCTGCCTGCGGAATACGAGGCCGCCGCCATCTTGCGGGTCGAGCGGGCGCAGATCCCGCAAGATCTGGCCTCTTCCACGGTGCAGACCGGTGTCGGCGAGCAGGTTCAGATCATCCAGCAGGAGCTGACCAGCCGCGCTGCGGTTCTCGAAATGGCGGACAAGATGCAGATCTACCCCAACCGCAGCGAACTTGACCCGAATTTCATCATCAGCGACATGCGCCAGCGGATCACAATCGCACAACCGCGCGGGCGCGGTGCGGCGACTGTTACGGTCGGCTTCCGCGGGCGGGATGCCACAACCACGGCTGCTGTCGCAAATGAGTTGGTGACGCGGCTCCTGGCTCAGAACGTGGAGCTGCGCACAGGTAGTGCCACCCAGACGCTGGAGTTCTTCGAGCAGGAGGTCGCCCGGCTGAGCGCCGAGATCGATGCGCAAAGTAGCAACATCCTGGAATTCCGCCTGCAGCACCAGAATGCGCTGCCCGACAGTATGGAGTTCCGCCGCGGGCAGCAGACATCGCTGCAACAGCGACTGGTGCAGATCGAGCGGGAGGAAACGGCGCTGGTTGAGCGGCGTGCCAACCTCGTAGATTTGTTCGAACGGACAGGCCGTGTCGATACGGATTCTGCAAATCTTTCGCCTGAACAGCGGCAGCTGCAAAACTTGCAGAAAGAGCTGGACAACGCCTTGCTGGTCTATTCGCCGCAAAACCCGCGCATTCGCGTTCTGCAGACCCGCATTTCTGCCCTGGAGGGCGTTGTGGCGTCGCAGTCAGCGGTTGAGGGTGAAGAAGATGCCGGGCGGGCGCTGTTCGAACTCCAGCTTGGCGATATCGACCAGCAGCTTACGGAATTCACCCGTCAGAAAGAAGAAATCGCAACCGAGATTGCCCGGTTGCAGGATACCATTGATGCCACACCCGAAAACTCGATCCGGCTCAGCGAGCTGGAGCGCGCGTTTCGCAATGTCCAAAGACAGTATCAATCGGCGTCTGAACGGTTGGCCACTGCCGAGATGGGTGAGCGGATTGAAGTTCTGGCCAAGGGCCAGCGGCTCCAGCTGGTTGAGCAGGCTGTGGTTCCGAATGCACCGACCAGCCCCAACCGGCCCCTGATTGCTGGCGGCAGCGTGGGTATGGGCTTTGTGCTGGGGCTCGGCCTGATCGTGCTGATGGAGCTGCTCAATTCATCTGTCCGCCGCCCTGTCGATATCCAGAACAAGCTCAATATCACGCCCATTGCGACCTTGCCTTACATTCGGACCAACCGGCAGCGGCGGATTCACGATGGCATTATCTTTTGTGGTGTCTTTATCGCAGTGATCGCGGCCCCGGCGACGATCTGGGCGCTGCATACATATTATCTGCCGCTCGATTTGCTGATTGAACAGGTGCTGGACCAGACCGGGTTGTCAAATGTGACGCGCCTTCTGAGCGGCGGGTGATGTGTCTTTGATGTGCCAGGTCGCGTTTGTGCGCGGCTTGATTGGGCGATGTGAAAGGTGAGATGTAGAAGATATGGAACGTATCCAGGTTGCTCTTGAGCGCGCGCGCGCGAAACGCGGGACCGTCGCGAAACCGGCCGACAAGGCCAATGCCAGACCTGCCACTCCGATCAAGGGCAGCGCCAATCTTGTGGAAGCCTGGAAGGCCATCAAGGTCTTTGAGCCTGATCCGCAGCTTCTGGCGGCAAATCGCATTCCGGCATATGAGCGCAATCAATTGTCGACGCCCATCGATATGTTGCGCACCAAAGTGTTGCAGATGATGCGTGACAACGGCTGGAACCGGCTGGCTGTCACCTCGCCCAATGCCGCCTGTGGCAAGACCACGCTGAGCCTGTCGCTTGCTTTCAGCATTGCGCGCCAGCCCGAACAGCGGGTTGCCGTGATCGAAATGGATCTGCGGCGTCCCAATGTGGCTGCCACTCTGGGCATGCCACGCGGCACCAGCCAGTTTGCCAATGCGCTTGAAGGGCGTGCTCCGATCGAGGAGCATCTGGTGCGCATTTCGGAAAATATTCTCGTGGGCGCCAATCACGGATCCGCCCGGCATCCGTCGGAGCTGTTGCAGAGCGATACGATGCGCACTGCACTTGATGAGGTTGAACGGGTGTATCAACCGACGATCATGATTTTCGACATGCCTCCCACACTCGTGAGTGACGATATGGTCGGCTTTGCCGACACTGTCGATTGTGCGCTGCTTGTGGCGGCTGCCGAGAGCACCTCGATCAGTGAGGTGGACAATTGTGAGCGTGATATCTCGGAACGGACCAATGTTCTGGGGGTGGTGCTGAACAAATGTCGCTATATGGGCAAGGAATACGGCTACGATTATTATTCGTAAGGCCTGACTTCGGGTTGTCTTGCCGTTCTGTTACGGACTGCAACACCACGCTGAGGGCACTGTCGTCGTCGCGGCAGTGCTTTTTTATGTATTTCTCCTGTTTGAACTCTGGGAAGAGGCCTTGCCCACAAAAAAAGGCCTGCACAAGGCAGGCCTTTTCAAAACTAGCATATGATCGCTTTGGATCAGGCTTTCTTGCGACGACGTGCGACGCTCAGAGCACCCAGGGCACCCAGCAGCAAGAAACCACCAGCAGGAAGCGGAACTGGATCCATTTGATCGTCAACCAGTTCATATTCGATGGCAGCAAGTGCGAAGTCGCCAGTTGTGTCATCGGTTGCATCGCCAGGGATGAACGTCAAAGACGTGATCTCGATGTCCGAGAAGCTGCGGAATGCATACCCATTGTCGGGTGCTACACCAATATCGTCGCTGGCTTCGACGGGATCGCCAGCTGTCAGGTTGATACCGCCATTTGCGAAGACGGAAACCGACTCTGTTCCGCCTTGTGGGCCGATGAACAGATCAAGGAAGTGCAGACCTGTCAGCAGAATAGCCTCGCTGAACGTGACGATCAGAGTCTGATCATCCTGGGCCGTTGCTTCGTCGTCATCGACGCCGACACCGTCGTTTTCAAGTGCCAGCACGCCGCCCGGCGCTGGAAGGGGCAGTTCTGCGTCGATGGGCGTGTTTGTGTTCAACGTGCCACCAGTTGCAGTCACTTCCCAAGTGATGAAGCCACCATCGCCATCACTGAATTGGCCTGTTGCATCAGGACCTGCAGTAAAATCGAGGAGCGCAGCAGAGGCGCCCATGGTGCTTGCAGCGGTTACACCTGCCGCAAGACAAAAGGATTTAAACGAAACCGACATCTTATAACTCCAAAGTTACACTACTATTCTCCGCCCCTTTACAGCCTCGAACGTTAAAATTCGAATACAATAAAGAGACAACCCTCGGAGAAGTTTTATCACCTCTGGCCTGTGCACAGAAGAGTAAAAGCGAAATCTTGCGCTAAAATAACTTCATCAATCGCCCGTCAGAGGCAGATTTGTCGAATTTTCAACGATCTTGCCCTGATTTTTTGGGGAAATCGGCTCCGATACAGATCGTGATCATCGCAGCTGCGAATCAGTTTTGTTCATCGATTAAGGTTATTTCCGCAACTTCGAGAAAGGGCGAGCCCTTTTCTTTCCCCTTTAGCGTGTAGGCAGCTTCGCGCCCATTTGCAAAACGCCCGTCAGCCAGAAAGCGCTGATTCGGGCGGTCATCGCTGAAGGTCCGGGTCCAGCCGGTCAGCCGGTCCTCTTCGTAGATCGGCGTGTCTCGCCAGGGGGCGCTCCAGTGCAGGCCCGGGTCATATGTGCGCCCGGCGGCGATCGCATCGTAATCGACGGATACAAGGCGGGGTGGCGCGCCGGGGCGGTCGGGGGCTGCGTAGTCTCGCTGTTGATGGGTCGGGAAGCTGATGGAGAGGATGGCCGGCGCGCTTTCGACCCCGCCCTGGGTCAGGATCACCGCGATATCCACCCGGTCGCTCAGCCGCTCTGCGCGGGGGGCTATGGGGCGGCGATCGTGCCAGTTGATCGTCAGCCGGGCGCGGGTACCGCTCTCATCAAGTGGTTCGATCCGCACGCGCGACGGGTCCCCCCGCAACAGCACCCAGTGCAGCTTGGCATCTGCCGCCCGCGCAGGCCCGCGCGTGTCGGTGGCGAGGATCATCTCCTTCTCCCACTCCGGGCCGCGCCAGATCCGGGCTATGGCCCCCGGGGTGTCAAAAAGCCGCTCGCTGCGCCCGATCAGCCCGGCGCGCGGGGCGAATGTTTCCGAGAGCACCTGCAGCATGGGAACGGGCGGCACGGTGTCTGGCGTGAGGCTTTGCGCCAGCGCCACCACCCGGTCGAGCCGCAGCGCGCTTTGCTGGAAAACGGTGGGGTGGGCCGCGCCGGTGAGATAGGTGGCGCGGTTGCGCACATGGGCCTGGCTGCGCCGCAGGATCATTTGCAGCGTCGGCGCCACCAAGTCTTCGCGCTGCAGCATCGCGCGGGTGTCGGGGCGCATGGCCGCCAAGGCCCAAACCGCAGCCGCTACGAAGGGCCGGTCGCGATAAGACGACCCCTGGCTGATGATCATGTAGGGCCAGTTTGCCGGAAAGAGATCCACCGCATCATGGTCGCGGTGCTCAGGATAGACGTAAAAGTGGTTCAGCCGGTAGTTCTGATAGGCAAAAGTGGGACCCACCCCGCTGGTCATGGCAGCGCGCGGCAGGCTGCGCGGCGCGCGCCCGCTTTTGAACGCGGTGGAGGAATTTCCGATAACAATCCCGTCAAAGAGAAGATCCTCCGCCAGCCCGTAGTGCAGACGCCGATCCTGCAGCGCCGGGCCATAGCGGGTAACGACGAGCCCTGGATAGCGGGCATGGCCCAGATCCGAGTGCCCCGCATCGCGGTTGTCGTAGATCAGGCCGGCAAAGCCTGCGGCCTGGCCCGCGTTGATGAGCCGGGCGAGATTGGCCTGGGCCGCCCGCTGGTCGGGCCGGGCGTCATCAGCAAAAGGCAAGGGGGGCGTTGGTACGCCTGTCGGCAAATTGATCGGGACGACAAACCGTCGTATCTGCGGGTTCCAGGCAAGATTTTTTGACCTGATCGGCAGCCTGTGCGCGTCGGGCACGGCTGGCTCTGGCGCGGCACGGGAGAGAGGCAGGGGCGATTGGCCTTCATTGACGGCCGGTTGCGTTTGCGAGGCGCGCGTGCCTTCGGCGCCCAAAGGCAATCCGGACCAGCAGAATATACAAATTGCCAAGGCGAAAAGCTGTTTCATCATCGCACCTCTCCCCGGTGTCGCTCTCGGGAGATAAGCGTAGGTCACCGCCGCCGCGTCGTCCACTCCGCAGCGCGCCGGCTGAGCCTTGCAGAATTCTCCGATAGCGGTATCCACCCTCCTGCGGGGCGCCTATGGTCCCGTGTCACATCTGTGGCGTGTCGGGCGAAGAAGAAAGGGTGCATCTGGATGATCGGCAAAATCTTCACGCATCTTTTACCCGGATCGCGCACCGCGCCCCCCCAGCCGCAGGTGCAGCCGGATCACCGCATCTATGCCATTGGTGATATTCACGGGCGGGCCGATCTGCTGGGTGAATTACTGGACCTTATCACTGAGGACAGCCGCAGGCAGGCCGATGCGCGTGCGGTCAAATATGTCTTTCTGGGTGACTACGTGGATCGGGGGGAGCAGTCCCGCGCGGTGCTGGACCGGCTTCTGGTGCTGCAACAGGCCGGGGCGGAGGACGCAATCTTCCTCAAGGGCAACCACGAAGCCGCCCTGCTTGATTTTTTGCAAGACCCCGTCGCGGGCCGCCGGTGGCTTGATTTTGGCGGGGCTAGAACCCTGAAGAGCTATGGGTTGGATCCGGACGGCGACCCGGAACGGCTTGCGCCGGCGTTTCAGACCGCACTTGGCGCACATCTGGCGTTTCTGCAGGAGACGGAGCGGTTCTGGCAGTCAGGGGAGGTGCTGTTTGTGCATGCGGCCGTCGATCCGCGTCGGGCGCTTGCGGATCAGCGCGACCGCGATCTGCTCTGGGGCAATACGGCGTTTTTGCGGGGCAGGGGGCTCAAGGGCCTGCGGGTGGTGCATGGCCATTACAACGGCCCCGAGCCTGTCGTCACCCCTGCCCGCATCTGCGTGGACACAGGGGCCTATTACTCCGACCGGCTCACCGCGGTCTGTCTGGACGAGAGTGTGCGTTTTCTTCATACGGGGCGCGGCCATGACGATTGACCCTGCAGGGCATATCCTTGAAAACCCGGCCACATCGCTTCGAAACCGCGAGGACAGGCCATGCCCCTGATCAAGATCGGCGAGACATCCGTCTATTTCGTGCATTGCCCCAAGGCAGGCGGGTCAAGCGTCGAGGACTACCTGGACAAACAGTCCTATGAGGTCACGCTGCTGGATCGCGCATGGCTGAGAGCCTGGAAGAAGAGCGAGGGGCGCCACCGCCCGCTGAGCTCGCCGCAGCATATGATCTGGTCCGAGGCGGAGGCCTTGCTCGAAAAGGACCCCGACCAGATCTTTGCTGTTATCCGGCACCCGGTTGCGCGTCTTGTGAGCGAGTTTCGCTATCAGAAAAGCTACCGGAATTTCAAATGGTTGGAACGGCGCCTGGGCTGGATGTCCTTTGCGACATGGCTGCGGGTTGTGGGGATTGCGTCGAAGCTTATGCCACATCTTTATGACAATCATATCCGCCCCCAGACTGACCTGATGCCAAAGAGCGGTGTCGACCTCTTCCGGCTGGAGGACGGGCTTGACCCTGTCGCCGCTTATCTGGCGCAAATCGACGGATCCCCCCCGGGTGAGATGCCGCAATCCCTGCCCTCGACAGACAGGCGCGATGCGGTGCCGTCGCGTCAGGATCTGCGGTTTATCCACTGGCTGCACCGAAACGACTTCGAGCGGTTTGGCTATGATCCCGCAGAGGGTGCCGGGAAGCCGCCCCCTACGGACCACTGGGCCTGGGCCCGGCTGCTCTTTGCGCTCGTGGCTGCGCCGCTGGTGGTGTTTCAATACAGGCGCGGGCGTCTGTGAGCGCATCCGCCGCAGGCTACGCGGTCCGCTGCCGATAGAACTCTGGCTTCGGATCGGGGCTCGCCTTCGGGGTGGATCGCCTCCGCCCTTTGTGATTTCCATGAACAGACGGCCCCTGGTATCCCCGTGCGGCGGTCTGCTCAGGAGGCTTGCCATGCGGCGACATGATATTGTGATGGTCTTCAGTCTGCTGGCCACGCTCTGCGGGGGCGCAGGCCTGCCCCATGCGGAAACGGCTCCGATCTGGCAGGTCGCGGCAGAGCGGAGCGCCCCGCAGGCGGCTGCGGCCCCGTTTCGCGGTGATGGCCTGCCGGACCGGTGGATCCATGCCGCAACCGCAGCGTCCCATACCAGTGAGATGGCCACCAGCGCGGTGTCGTCCAATGGCATGCAGCTGTTCTGGCAGGAGGAGACCGAGGTCGGCACCTATGCTGACGGAACACCCTGGATCAAGGGCCCTGTCACCATCATTGGAAAGCTGCCCGCCGGACGCGCCGATCAGCGGTTTCGGGACAAGGATGGAGCGCTGGTCACGGATCGTGTTGTGCACGGGATGATGCTGAACCCCGGACACCGCGACTATGTCGGCGGCGACCCGGCCAAGAACCGTATAGGCGCAGGGGCACAGGGCTTTGACAGTTATGACACGTCCCGCGAAACCGACCGCTACCAGGCGGCGCTTAATCTCGACCCCGGGCTGCCCGGTGCCGCGCCGCTGACCGTGACCGAGGGCACATTGGTGGTGGCCCAAAGCCGGCTTGCGGCCGCATTCGAGCGGCCCCGCGATGTGGTGCAGCGCTATGGGATTTTCACTGTGGTGCGCGATCCGCCCCGCGACGGCAGCCTGCGCCCGTCGCAATCCGTGGCGCGCAAAACCTCTGACTTTCACGTCGATGACATTGATGTCCGACGCCTGCCCAACTGGGCTCCGCCACAGCAGAAACATATGCCCAGCTATACGGAGGCGCTCGCAGCGGTGGAGCGGGTGCGCTATATTCATACGACGAATAACCTCGCGGCGCGCAATGTCTATGCGCCCAATTACGGGCGCGATATCGCGCGGGAACTGGAGGAAGCGTTTCTCTTCCTCGGGCTCTTCCGCCCGCTTTATCAGAAAGAGCAGGTCGCCTATCGGCTGGTGGCCCTCGGGCTCGACATCTATGGGCGCATCGAGGAGGGCGGCCGGTTCGAGGGGCTGGGTGGTGGTCAGGCCTGGATGGATGCGCCCCTGGCCTTCGCCGCCGCGATGCTGCAAAGCGAGGAGATTGCCGCTGTCGTCAAGGCCCGGCGGACCGGCTTTGCGCGTCAGGTCTTCACCGTGGAAGAACGGGACGTCTACAAGCGCATCCCCAACCCCGACCGGCAAGGCCGCAGGCACGATCCCTATGGCCATCATCATATCGGCATGGCCGAATGGGGGGAGCAACATACAAAACAGGGGTCCCGCGATGCCTCAAACTGGGGGGCGAGCTACCGCTGGGTGGCGGCCTCTGTGGTGCCCTCGCTTTACCTGGTGCGTGCTCTGACCGGGGATGCTCGCTATCTGGCAGGAGAGGATGTCGCGCGATACATTGACCGCTACTGGTTGAACGAGCGTCGCAATAAGCCCGGGAGTGTGAACGGATTTTCGCGCGGCGCGCATGCGCTGATGCGGGCGGCCTGGGTGCCTTTCGATCCGGAGGGCGCGCCGCAGGTGGCCACGGCTTATAGTGCCACGCGGGGAGACGCGCTTTATCTGCGCTTTGACCGGCCCATTCGCGAGGGTCGAAGCGGTGCGGCGCCGAATGATCCAGCCCATTGGACCGTGAGGGTCAACGGCACACCCCGCGCGATAGACAGCGTCGCCCGGTCCGGCATCGGGGTGCGCCTGTCCCTGTCGGAGCCGGTCCAGGCCGAGGACAGGCTCACGGTAAGCTATGATCCCGGGTCGCAGCCCCTGAGCGGGTATGACGACAGCCCGGTGGCCGCTTTTACAGAGCAGGCGGTCGACAACAGGGTGGTGACGCAGATCGAGAGCCTGTTTGACGATCCGCAGTTTCTGCGCTTTGCGGGGCAGCGGTTGCAGTCGCGCGGCGCCAAGGCGCAGGAGTTCATCCGGGACCCGCGCGGCGGTGGCGCGCTGGATCTTGTGGCGCGCAATCTCACACCCGGAACCCGCTACCGTTTCGAGATGCGGTTCACGGAGGCCGCCCCCGGAACCACGCTCAGCCTTGAGGTGAATGACCGCCCCCTGCGCGACGGGGCGGCCTGGGAGATCGGCCCGGCCTCTGAACAGGCGCCGCAGTACATCCGCACAGAGCTTGTGACCGGTCCGAAGGAAACCGAGATCCGGCTCAGACTCCGTGATCTGCAAGGCCGCAGCGCCTTTGCCGCAGATCGGATCATCCTGACCCAAAACTGAATTCCCCGCTGGCCTCGCAACAGGACGGCATGTAGGAAGCCGTCAGACACGAGACTGTAAGATTTGGGCGGTTATGACGGATCGGGTGCACACCGGGACAGAGGTTTTGAGGGGGATATCTGCATGAGCCGATTGCGTGACATGGCGCGCCGTGCCGCACCACCCGGTCTGCGATCTGCGGTGCGCCGCGCCAAGAAATCCTTCATGGGGCCAAGCCTCTTTGAGGTTGAACTGGGCGATTACCGCTTTGCCGCCGACCCCTCCGAGGTGCCGCGGCTGACCCTGGTGCTGCCGGGCATCCTGCGGCGCAATGCCTTTGGCGGGGTCAACACCGGTCTTGATCTCTTTTGCCGTCTTGCACAGGCCCTGCGCCAGACCGGCCCGCTTGATCTGCGGCTGATCCTGACCAACCCCGAAGATGTGGAGGCGGACAATGCCTTTACGCGCGCGGCCAAACCCACGGGCCTTGATATTTCGGATGTCGACATCCGGCCACGCTGCTTCAAGGGCTCTGAGGTTGCGGTGCGCAAGAACGAGGTTTTCATGGCCTTCAACTGGACCTGCGCGGGCAATCTGCGCGGGCTCTTGCGCGCCCAGGCGGAGCACTTCGATGTGGCGCCGCGCCCCATGCTCTATCCCATTCAGGAATATGAGCCCAACTTCTACACCTTCTCGTCCGATCATCTGCTGGCCCGCGAGGTCTATGACAGCGACTGGCCGATCTTTGCTCTCGTCAACAGCAGCCAGCTTGCCCGCTGGCTGGAGGTGCAGGGCCACAGCTTTGCCCGCACCGATGTCTTTGAGCCGCAGCTCTCCGCTGCCTTGCGGCCATTTCTGAAAGACGCATCAAGCACGACGCGCAAGAAACAGATCCTCGTCTATGGTCGCCCGGCAGAGGATCGCAATTGCTTCCCCATTCTGCGCAAAGCCTTGCAGATCTGGGCTGAAGCGCATCCGGAGCAGGCGGGCTGGAGCGTGCTGTCGGCGGGCACCCCGCATCGCCCTGTCCCGCTGGCGGGGGGGCGGCAGCTGCAGTCCGTTGGCAAGCTCTCCCTGGAAGACTACGCCCGGATGCTCTGTGAGACTGCGGTGGGGATTTCGCTGATGGCGTCACCGCATCCCAGCTATCCGCCTTTTGAAATGGCACATTTCGGGCTGCGGACCCTCACCAATCGCTTTGCGCACAAAGATCTCGGCACCGCCCATGACAATATCGTCTCGCTCGCCGACAGTCGGCCAGACGCGCTGGCCCAGGCGCTGGCAGAGGCTTGCCGCGCCTTTGAGGCCGACCCGTCAGGCGGGGTCAAAGCCAGGTCGCATATGCCCGATTATCTAGGCGAGACGGCCTATCCGTTCCTGGATGATCTGGCGCAGGCGTTGCAGCCGTTTCTGCAGTAAGCCCGCCTCAGGGCTTCCAGTGCACGCAATAGCTTTTGGCCAGAACAAGCCGTTCCACGTGGATCTCGCAGTCGGGAAAGAGGGTCGCGACCTCTGATTTCGACAGAAGATTGATGCGGTCGATATGTATGCGCCGCTCGGCAATGTCGCACTGACGATAGAGCTTGGAGAGGCTGAGCATGCGCCGCCGCAGAGGGGCGCCAAACCAATGCAGGAAGGGCGCGCGGAAATGCGGCTCGATCGGGAATTCCCAGGCCGGCGTTTGCACCCAGCCCGCCTGACCCACGCGGACCACTTCCTTGGCCATCCGCGTCATCGCACCCCAGTCGCCCACATGTTCGATCACTGAATTGGAGTGCACGAAATCTACTGATTTATCGGCGTAATCCTTCAGATCGCAGGCATCGCCGAGGATGTTGGTGAAGCTGCCCTCCGGTGCGGTGCGGTCAAACTCACCTTCGTCATAATTCAGCAGATCAATGTGAGCGATCCGCTCCAGGCCGACGTTTTTCCAGTAATCCGCGCGCCCGCCCACATCGAGAATGCGCAAATCCCGGCCCAGATGGTCGGCCATCCGCTCAATCTGTGCGCGCAAAAGGCGCCCGCGCGCTTGCCGGAAACGGTTGACGGTCAAATCACTCATACGGTTATCCTGTAAATCTATGTGTCATGATGGGGTCCCATCCTTGATCCGACGCAGTTGCTTATAAAGTTTCGGGGAAAGACAGAGCGCATAAAGCACCCAGACGCGCAGTGCCGCAGGTTGCAGCCGGAGCGCATGGGCCAGATAGCGCCGTGCAAAACGGACCCGGCCCAGTCGCAAGAGGAACCGCGCCGTGGTGGCGTAATGCCGGGCCAGTGCCGGGGTGTGCGGGTTCTGCCGGCGCAGCTTGCCGGTGATGAAGGCAAAGCTCTTAGCTGATTTCCGGGCCGAGCGGGAGATCTTGCCCGATGGGTCGATTGTGGGCTGTTCCGGCACGAGGTAAAGCGGCTCGGGGATGAAATGAAAGAGCCCCTGCCGGGTGACCCGCAGCGTGAAATCCCAGTCGTTGTTGTTGCCCATCCGCACGTCGAACCCGCCAGCCGCGATCACGGCCGTCTTGCGCAAAAGCATGGTGGGCAGGTTCATGATATTGCCCTCGACGGTGCGCGCATGCATGTCACCGCTGAGCGGTCGGGTGCCGGGGGGCGGGACGATCCGCACCTGCATTCCGCCATAGGCCTCCGGCTCCAGATCCGAAAAGGACAGGACTGCCGTATAGACGCCCACATACTCCGGCCCCAGATCCTGCAGTGCGCGCATCTGCGCCTCCAGCTTGTGACCCACGGCAATGTCATCGCTGTCGTGAAAGGCGATGAAGTCGCCCCGGGCTGCGGCGACGCCTGCGTTGCGGGCCGCACTGGCACCGCCGTTGCGCTCCAGCCGCACGATCCGCACCCGCGGGTCATCAAGCGCGCGCACCGCAGCTTGCAGATCATCGGTTGAACAATCGTCGGCCAGGATGATCTCAAGGTTGTCATAGCTCTGATGGATCAAACTGCCCACTGATCGTGCGATCAGATGGGCGCGATTGTAGACAGGAACGACAACGCTGATCAGGGGTGAGGACATGACGGTGTTCTTACAGTCCGGAAGGTTTCAAAGGTCTTTCCGTGCTTGGCACAGGCCCCTGTTGCTTGCACTGCGCGCCCCTCAAGTGCGCTGTGTGATCTTGCAGCGCCCATCACACCGCAAGTCTGCGGCAGAGCCTCTGGCGTTCGCGTCTCAAACATACCGGGATGGTCTCTTAGTGGTTGCATCAAAGGTGTATGGAAGTGGCGTCTTATGGGGCAGCACCTAACGCTTCGGGATACCTGCACGCAAGGCTGTCCTTATTTTGGGTCAAAGCGGCGCGGGTGTCAGGCCTGTTGCATCGGTTCGCTGTAGCCGTCCTCAAGCCAGTGCGACAGATCAAGGCCGGTGATCTTGGCCGTGGCGATGATCTCGTCCCGGAAGAGCTGGTTCAGCCGCGCCTCTACAGCTGTGGTTTTGACCACAACCTGCGACGAGTCGACGGGAACCACATATTTCTCGGCCCCAGCCTCGGCGCCTGCGGCAGGGGGGGCCACGCCCAGGAACGTGCAGATTTGCGCCAGGGTGTCCTGTTCGGTGTGCCACAGTTGATCGGAGGTGCAGAAAAACACCTGCTCGCGGGGAAAATATTCCAGGAGCTCTGCGATCTGGCGGGCGTAATAGCCCCGTTCGACATAGGAATAGACCCGGTGCACCCCGCCCCGGGACCAGCGCACCCGCGCTCGCCCCAGCTTTGAGACGGCAAGCCCGAACCCCCATTTTTCGGCCCCCCGGGTCACTTCCATTTTCCAGGCAGACCGCGCCCGGAATGTCGGATGGCGCAGGATGATGATGATTTTGGCCTGCGGGTTGTAGGCCTTCAGCCTGCGCAGGGCGTCCGGCCAGTAGGTATAAACGGGTGTGGCCTCGCCAAAGACCCGGTCCTGCGTGAAATCGAAATGACTGTGCAGCTTTTCGTAGGGGGGGGCCTGCCAATCCAGTGCGTCATTGTCGAAGAAGTGAATTTCCTTCTTCTGAGACAGGAAGATCTCCGGGTGGCCCTGCAATTTTTTGTGCAGCGCTGTTGTGCCGCCCTTCTGGACCCCGGCAATGAAGAAATCGACTGTGTTACTCGGCATAAAACCGCCCTTGTGTAAGAAGATGACAGGAAGCCGCCTGCCCCAGAGTGTCTTATCCCGTAAGATGTGGATGAAGGTACCGTGTTTTTTGCCTTTGTATCGCAGCGCATCGGCCCTCTGAACACCCGATTTTAGCGGATCGGAGGGATATCTTAAGGCACTCTTTTTATTAAATAAGCAAACGCCAAAGATTTAACCCTCCTGTGCGGATGACGGTTTTCCTGCACTGCCAGAACGGGTATGGTTGCGCCGGAATACACGGTGTGGTGCGGATCACGGGATTGATCTGGAGGGTTTTGGTTTGACAACGCAGCACAGCGATACGGTGCAGGCTGGCCCGTCTGGCCTCATGATCTCGGTTGTGATCCCTCATCTGAACCAGCCAGAGGCGCTGGCGCGCTGCCTGGCTTCCCTGTTTGACGGCGCGCTTGCCCCGTCGGAGGTCTTTGTCGTCGACAACGGGTCCGAGACGTTGCCCCAAGAAGTCTGCGATGCCTATCCTCAGGTGAGCTTGTTGCAGGAGAGGACACCCGGGCCGGGCCCCGCGCGCAACTGCGGTGTGGCGGCGGCCAGCGGCGATATCCTGGCCTTCATCGACGCAGATTGCCGGGCGGATGCCGGCTGGCTGGCCGCAATCCTGGCCCGATTTGAAGACCCGGTGGCCCAGATCCTCGGCGGGGATGTGCGCATCGACGTGCGCGACCCTGCTCGCCCGACCAGCTTGGAGGCCTATGAGAGCATCTATGCCTACCGGATGGACCGCTATATCGTCGAACAGGGGTTTACCGGGACGGGCAATCTTGCGGTGCGCCGTGCCGTATTGGAGGACGTGGGCCCCTTCGCCGGTCTGGAGGTGGCCGAAGACCGCGATTGGGGTCGCCGCGCGACGGCAAAAGGCTACAAGATCACCTTCGCCCCCGAGATGCGCGCCTTTCACCCCGCACGCATCAGCTTTGCCGAATTGCGGCTCAAGTGGGCGCGCCATATCGCGCATGACTTTGCGGATCTGCCTGCCGGGGCAGGGGCGCGGATGCGCTGGCTGGCAAAGGCGGGGGCCATGGCGGTCTCTCCTCTGGTGGAGCTGCCGCGAATCCTGGCAAGCGACCGGATCACCGGCACCCGGACCCGGGGGTTGGCTGTGCTGGCCCTGACGCGGATCAGGCTCTATCGCAGTCGCGAGATGCTGGGCCTGTGTCTGCGGGGCAACCGCAGCCGCAACGCAGAAAGCTGGAACCGGCCCAACGTGAGTTAAATACAACCCCCCAAGCGACAAGGCTTTGCCTTGGTTTCCATTTATAGATAACTGTGCCGTGACGCAAAATCGGCCCGCAGAGAAGTACCCCCAGATGACAGCTCTTGATACCCTCGCAGATAAAATCAGCTCTCGCACCGCACGCATTGGCGTGGTGGGTCTGGGCTATGTCGGCCTGCCCCTGATCCTGCGGCTGTCGGAGGCCGGGTTCCCGACGGCGGGGTTCGACATCAATGAAGATCACGTTGCGGGCCTCGCCGCAGGGCAGAGCCCTTTCAATCACATCGCCGATGCCGCCGTGGCGGATCTGGCGCAGGCCGATACGCTCCTGACCTCTGATTTTGCCCGGGCGGCCGAGGTGGAGGCCCTGATCCTGTGCCTGCCAACCCCGCTGGATCGCTACCGTCAGCCTGACCTGTCTTATGTTGTTAAGAGTATGGAGGCGCTGGCCCCCTATCTGCACCCCGGCATGTTGATCAGCCTGGAAAGCACAACCTGGCCCGGCACAACCACGGAAGTGATGCGCCCGATCATCGAGGCGCAAAACCTGGAGATCGGCACGGATGTGGCTCTGGTGTTCTCGCCCGAACGCGAGGATCCGGGCAATGAGGTCTATACAATTCGGCAAATCCCCAAGGTTCTGGGTGGCGAGACACCGCGCTGCCGTGATCTGGGTGAGCAGCTTTACAGCGCCATCGTCGATCAGGTGGTGCCTGTCAGCTCCACCCGGGCGGCGGAGCTCACCAAGCTGCTGGAAAACATTCAGCGCTCGGTGAACATCGGGCTGATGAACGAGATGAAGCAGATCGCCAATGCGATGGACATCGACATCTTTGAAGTCGTGAATGCCGCGGCGACCAAGCCTTTTGGCTTTACCCGTTACACACCGGGGCCCGGCCTGGGCGGGCACTGCATCCCCATTGACCCCTTCTATCTGACCTGGAAGGCGCGGGAGTATGGGCTGAACACCCGCTTCATCGAGCTTTCCGGTGAGGTCAATGGCCGGATGCCCCGCTATGTGGTCGACGGGCTGGTGGCGCGCCTGTCGGAGATTTCTGGCAAGGCCATTCGCGGCGCGAAAGTGCTGGTGGTGGGGCTCGCCTACAAGAAGAATATCAACGACCAGCGCGAAAGCCCCAGTCTGGAGATCCTGGAGATCCTCAAGGAGATGGGCGCGGATGTGGCCTATCACGACCCGCTGATCCCCGAGATCCCACCCACCCGCAAGCACGCCACCCTGCAAGGCATGGCCTCTGTCGCGCCGGGGGAGGCCCATTGGGATGCCGCCGTGGTTGTGACCGATCACGATGCGGTGGATTACGAGGCGCTGCTTGGGCAGAGCGGTCTGGTGATCGACACCCGCAACGTCTATGGCGGCACCGCCCATCCCGAAACCGGCCGTCGCATCTTTGCCTATTGAGCCTGCTATGAGCGCGCCTGCCCCTCGCCTGTCGATCCTGATCGTCAATTGGAACACGCGCGAGATGACGCGCGACTGTCTGGCCTCGGTTATGGCGGGGCTTGGGGATCTGGCGGCAGAGGTGATCCTGGTCGACAATGCCTCGGAGGATGGGTCCGCCGAGATGGTGGCCCGCGACTTTCCGCAGGTGCGGCTGATCGAGAATACGGAGAACCGCGGCTTTGCCGCAGCCAACAACCAGGCGATGGAGGTCGCGCGGGGCGATCTTCTTTTGCTGCTGAATTCCGATACGCTGGTGCATGGCGATGTGCTGGCGCAAAGCGTGGCCTATCTCGACGCGCAGGCAGAGGTGGGTGCCATGGGCTGCCGTGTGCTCAACGCCGATGGCTCGCTGCAGCGGACCTGCTCGATGTTTCCCTCACCGCTCAACCTCGCGCTCGACACATTCGGTCTGTCGAAACTGCCCTGGCCACGATTTTTTGGCCGCTATCACATGCGCTACTGGCAGCGGGACAGCACGCGCGCAGTGGAGGTGATTTCGGGCTGCTATCTGATGCTGCGCCGCACGGTGGTGGATGAGGTGGGCCTGCTGGATGAAGACTTCTTCTTCTTCGGCGAAGAGACCGACTGGTGCCAGCGCATGCGGGCCGCCGGCTGGGAGCTGATGCTGGCCCCTGTGGGCGAGATCACCCATTACGGCGGCGGGTCGGTCAAGAAGCTCAACCACAAGCGTGACATCATGCTGTTCTCGGCGCTGGTGCATCTGAATGCCAAACACCGTGGTCCCGCCGCCGCAAAGCTCACGGCGCTGGTGCTGTGGATCTATACCGTGACCCGCGCCGGGGCCTGGAGCCTTCTGGGCATGGTACGCAGCCAGGCAGCCCCACGCGGGCGCCACTACCGCGCGGTGCTGACCCATGCGCGTGAATTCTGGATGGCATGATGGACGCGACAAAGAACACGCCCTCCGTTGGTGGATCTGATGACCGGGCACCGCTGGCCATTGTCACGATGGTCTATGACGAGCCCGACTACCTCAGGATATGGCTGGAGTATTGGCGCCAACAGGTGCCGGGCGACCAGCTTTTCGTGTTGATCCACGGTGAAAATGCACAGCTCGCCGCGATGGCCGAAGGGACCAATATAGTGGTCATTCCCCGGAGCGAACCCTATCCGGAGATGGAAGAGGACCGCTGGAAGATGCTGTCGGAGTTCGTCTCCGGCCTGCTCGACCGGTTTCGGGTTGCGGTCTATACGGATGTCGACGAGATCCTGGTGACCGACCCGCTTTTGGGCAAGGATATCGCCACCCGCCTCGCCGCGGCAAAAGCCCCGGTCAGCCATGCCTGCGGGATTGAAATCATCCACCGTGGCGATCTTGAACCGGACCCGATCGACCTGTCGCGCCCGATCCTGCAGCAACGCGGGTTTTTCCGCACCAATACCTTCCACGGGAAGCCCTGCATCATAACGGCCCCGATCCGCTGGGGCCGTGGCGGGCATTTCCACGACAAGCGCGGCGTGCGGTTCCTGCCGCATGTCTATGCGATCCATCTGCGGTTTTACGACGAGACGTGCTTTCTGGAACGCGCTGCGCGGCGGCGAAAGACGACGAAGGCCCCGAAATCTCTTGACGCCAATCCAAGCCGGCGGTGGCGTCAGAGTGATGCAGCCGCACAGGACCTGCTCAATGCGCTGCGCGCCACGCCAATCCGGCCCTTCGGAATGATCATGGTCCTCTGGAGCTATCTGCGCGTTCTTGCCAAACGGGGCAGTCGCCCGCTCGAAAACGGGTTCTACCCATATCCGAGATATCCCGCGCCGCGTCTGCATGCGGTGCCGAAGCGCTTCAAAACGCTGTTTTGAGGTCGGATGGGTGTTGAGAAACTGATACGGGCCGGAGGGCTTTGCACATGACGGTCGCCATCACCCTATGTACGCGCGGACGGCCGCAAATGCTGGCGCGGTGCCTGGCGTCCCTGCCAGCGGCCATTGCACGGGTGGAAGAGCCCGTCTTCGTGGTGGTGGTGGAGAACAGCCCGGATGCGCAGGCGCGCGCGACAGTCGAGGGCTTTGCGGACCAGCTTGATGTGATCTACGCCCAGGAGGAAGAGCCCGGCATTCCCTTTGCGCGCAACCGCGCGGTGGAGATGGCGCTGGCGCGGGGCTGTGCGTGGCTCATCTTCATCGACGATGACGAATGGGTTGCCCAAGACTGGCTGGAGCAGATGCTCGCCGGGCGGTCAGCCTATCCGCAGGCCGATGTGCTGACCGGGCCGGTGCTGCGGGACTATCCCGAAACGGCACCAGACTGGTTGCCGCGCAGCGGTCATGACGGGGTGGCTACGGGCACGTCGCTGCAGGCGGCGGCCACCAACAACACCGCCGTGGCCTCCCATGTGTTCTCCGCAGATGGTCTGGGGCTGCGGTTCGAGGAGAAGATGCGCTACACCGGCGGGTCGGATACGGAGATTTTCCTGCGCGTCACCCGTCAGGGAGGGCAGGTGATCTGGATCGCCGAAGCCCAGGTTTTCGAGGAATACCCCGACAATCGCAGCACGCTTGGCTGGCATATCGCCCGCAACATCCGCCGTGGCAGTGCCGGGGTGATGATTGAACGGCTGCACGAACGTCCGGTGCTTCCTTATGTGGTTCCGCGGATTGGTCATTGCCTCTATCTGACGTTTGGACGTCTGGCGCAGGCGCTGGTGCTCTTTATTCCGAAGCGCCGCCGTGGGCGGGCCCAGGCGATGAAGGCGGTGCTGAGTGCGGCCAGCGCCTGGGGCTATTTGCGCGGCCTCTTCAATCTCAGATCGGAGCCCTACCGGCGTCCGGACGGGCGCTAAGGCTTACAGTCTGCGGGCAATCTTGTGAAGGATCCTATAGGGGAGCCCTTCGATGATGCGGCCTTCGGTATAGACTCTCAGCCAGGCTTTGCGGCCCGGTTTTGTCCAATGACGGTAATAATGAAACCAAGGGTTTTCGATCCGGTAGTTGAACCCGAAGCGGTGTGCGGTGATGCCTGTCTTGTAAAGGACGTAAGGCAAGGAAATCTGATCCCGGCCACTGTGCTGCGCCACAAGGTCCCACCACAGCTCCATTGCTTCGATAACCTGGGCTGTCTTATGCCGCCGGAACAGCACGGCATTTTCGCTCAGGCAGCCCGGTGCGTCCGTGAAGCCATCGGCGGTATAGGTGTCGTATTCGGCGTAGATCTTCTGCGGGTCCGACACCTTGTTGAATTCCAAACAGGCCTCTATTTCCTCGGCCACCCGGCTGCGCTTTTCATGCGGGAACAGCCCGATGTCATGCGCGCCCATCTCCGACAAAAGCGGCGTGATATCCTTTCGTGTGCGGATGTTGCCGTCATGGTAGATGGACATATCGTAGCTCGGGTCCAGCGCCTTATGCGGGAAAAGCTTGTGAAACCGGTTCTTGAGGCTGGGGGACAGCGCGGCCGTCTCAGAGGCAAGAGGCAGGGTGCGCCAGCCACGAACGCGCAAGCCCGGCTGGTCCGTAAAGAGCAGGTAGTCTGCCCCCGGTGTTCTCTCAAGCGGCGGCAACACCACATCGTACTTGCCGACGACGCATGTATATATGGCGATCCGATCCGTCATCACGCCCGGGCCATTCGCCGGAACGTCGCGTTCTGCTCGACCAGTTCGGCATAGGTTCCTGAGGCGGCAACCTGACCGTGTTCCATCAGGTAGATGCAGTCGCAACTTTCCACCGTGGTCAGCCTGTGCGCGATCATGATGATGGTTTTCTTGCCACCGAGATTGTGCACCGCATCCATCACCGCCTCTTCGGTGATGTTATCAAGCGCGGAGGTCGCCTCATCCAGGATCAGCACGTCGGGGTCGTGATAGAGCGCGCGCGCAATCCCGATCCGCTGGCGCTGCCCGCCTGACAGCCGCACACCGCGCTCCCCGACAATTGTGTCATAGCCCTGGGGCAGCTCTTCGACGATGAAATCATGCAGGGCGGCGACCTGTGCGGCGCGTTTGACCGCATCCATATCGATTTCCGACCGTGGCAACCCGAAGGCGATATTGGCCGCAACGGATTCGTCCGTAAGATAGATCTGTTGCGGCACGTAGCCGATTGAGCGCTGCCAGGCGAGCCGGTTGTCATCGGTGATCGGGGCCCCGTCGATCACCAGCGCGCCAGCATCGAGCCGCAGCAGACCGAGGATCGCATCGACCACGGTGGTCTTGCCCGCCCCGGTGCCGCCGACAAGGCCCACCACGCTGTTGGCCGCAATCTCCATCGACACGCCTGTCAGCGCGCTCTTGTCAGATGCCGGATAGGCGAAATGTATATCGTCCAGAACCAGCTGGTCGCGCAATCCGATGGGGGCCGGTGGCGGACCGGTTGGGATCGGGGTGCGGTTCGGGGTGGTCTCAATCTCCTGCAGATCCTTAAGCAGCGCCTCGATGGCCGGCGCACTGGTGCGCAATCTGGCGACCGTTTGGAACAGGGCCTGCACCGCCGGAAAGAGCCGCGCCCCCGCCAAAGCGACAAGACCCAGGACCGGCAGCACCTCTTCAATGCCGCCCTGGCTGCGCTGGACCAGAGAGAGGATGAGCAGGATCAGCCCACCAAAGGCAACGGCCTCAAGCCCGTTGCGCGGCAGTTGCGAGATCATCTGGCTTTGCGCCTGGATCTGCGCCATGCGCCGTGCCGGGATGCGGAACCGCCGCAGCATCGCGGTCTCCAGCCCTGTGATCTTGACGTCCTTGATCCCGCCCGTGGCTTCCTGCACGGTTTTGAACCGCGCCTTGTTGGCGATCACCCGATCCTTGCCAATGGTTGTCAGCCGGGCCTGCACCAGCAGGTAGATCACCAGATAGCTGCCACCGATCACCACGATGGCGCCGATGGCCACATAAGGCTCAAGCACAAAAAGGACAAGCGACACGCTCATAATCGATGCGACGGTGGTCATAAGCAGCATGGCGGGCATGATGTGCTGGTTCACAACGATGCCCACCTCAGACAGAACTGTCTTGCTCAAGTTGGCGCTGTTGCGGCTCAAAAACCAGGTGTAGGGCTGAAACAGATACCCCTTCAGCATCAGCGACGACAGCGTATAGGAGTACATGCCCGAGAAACGGGCAACCACATAGACATTCAAAGCCTTGAACGCCGAGGACAATAAGATCAGCCCAAAAACGGCCACGCCGGCGAAGACCACAAAGCTGCGGTCTGACGTGAAGCCGAGTGTGTCGTAGACCCTGACCAGGGCCGGTGTTGTCTGGATCATCTCGGGCTGCGCCACGATGGTCAGGAACGGCAGGATGGCAACAACGCCCACGGCCTCGAATATTCCGTTGAACAGCGACATGAACGCAATCAGTATAAAGCGGCGTTGCTCCCGCGGTTGCAAGAGCACGAATATCTGGCGGTAGGTTTTGATCATTCTGATATAGGTCTACGTTGCGGGTTGGTACGTCTTGCTGACCGGGCTGGTCGGCCCGGTTTGGCAGGCTGGTGCTTGCCTTGTGCGCGACGTGACGGTTTGGGGGCGCGGCGGCTGTAGCGCGAGGAAGGGGGGGCCTCTGTCTCGGGCGTTGTCTCGGACGGGGGGGGCTGATCTCCGCCCGCGGTCATGAACCATGATCCCATGCCGATATAGAACATCACCAGTACGGCGAGCTGTTCCCAGACATGAACGGTGGCCAGCGTGAAGAAGAGGCCTGCCATCGTCACCAGATACCCCACCCGCATACGCGCGATATCCGGGTCCGTGAGCTTGGCCCGCAGGGTGTATAAAACCGAGAGTCCGATTGCCCCAAAAAGAAAGCCGATGGCCGGCAGCCCGTGGCGCATGGTGGTCAGAAGCCAGAAATTATCGACCGAAGACCCCGTCATCCAGGATGCGCGCTTCCAATCGTTGAGCCCCAGACCAAAGATCGGGTTGTCCCACACATTGTCGGTGCCGTGACGCCAGATATGGATGCGGTACCAGCCGGTGTGACTGGAGAATGTAAGCTCTTCGATGATGATCTGGATCGGCGTGCGGTTCGACAGCAGGTCGATCGTCACGTAAAAGATCGCAAAGAGGATGACCAAAAGCTTCCACTTTCCCTTGGTGATCTTGTCCCAAAGGATCATCAGGAACTGCAGCATCCCGGCCAGGAACGGTCCTGACGAGAGCGAGCTATAGGTCATGCTGAGCGCAAACCCCGCATAGGTGGAGCCGCGTACAAAGGACTTTCCGTAGATGTAGAACAGATTGCCGATCGCGATGGAGCAGAACAGCCCCCACAGGATCGAATGCGAAAAGGACACCTGCACGCGCGAGAGCCCAAAGCGGAATTCGGTGCGGTTCTTGCCAAAGCTGGCGAGCCCGCCCAGCCCGTCCAGGATCGGCGCGCGTGCTGTGTAAAGCTCAAAAAGCACCAAGGGGGCCAATAAGATCAGGACGATAAAATAGATATTGAAGAACCGTTTGTACTGCGTCGCACTCTGGATCATCACCCGGCCAGCAACATAGCCGCCGATGAGTTCCACAACCGTGATCCCGGCGTAGGCAACCCGTTCCATCCCATGCACGGCGATCATCGACAGCATGATCCAGCCGCCGAAACAGAAAACCAGGATGTCAGCGGTGTGAAACCGCCCCACTTTGCCCGACACGACCTGCAGGACGAAGGGGATAAAGGAGGCGATCAGGAAGAGGCGCAAAGGGGTGAGCCGCAATGATCCCAGCGAGATGCTGAGCGGCAGCAGAATGCAGATGAAGAACAGAACAAAAAGGACCGTCCGGTCGGCCTTGCGCCCTGCGCTGGCTGCGTCCGTCTCGCCGTTTGTCGTCTGCGCATACGCCATAGTCGGCATAGTCCAATTATCGATTCCGGATCTTCATGTCCTTAGGCGTATTAGGCAGATAAGACCAGTGTCCTAAGATTGTGTGACGGCCTGACTGGATCACCGCGGACGCCAGGGCCTGGCGTCCGCGGTGATCCTATGAGCTGCCCTCAAAGGGCTGCCTTTTGATCGGTTCAGTCTGGCACGGGATTCATGCACCGCACCTTGAAACCCGCGCTTTAAATGAAGTCGAACGTGCCTTCGGTTGCGGTGAACCAGGCAAATTCCTCTACGGCATGGGTTATCTCGCTGTCGTTGGAGGTCTCCTCTTCGACACGCAGCGACACAATGCCGTTTTCGGCCACATCGTAGCGCTGGCTGGCTGTATCGACGCCATTGCGCGTCTGCATATCGGCAAAGAAGGCCTCGCCCGCATCCAGCGTGGTGCCGGTGCTGGTGTAGGTATGATCTGTCATCAGAACGCCTTCTTCGAAGATGGTGCTGCCCTCGGCGATGTCCATGACAATCCAGTGCAGCACTTCATCGGCAATATCAGCGCCCTTGTGATGATCCCCTTCCTCACGATTGAGCTCAAAGTCGAACCCATCGCTGCCCACATCGTAGAGCCGATGCGTCAAGGCATCACGTTCGGCATCGCCGGTGAGCTGTGCAAAAACAGTTGGCGTGTCCTGAAAGCCATTGAGTGCGACCGCGCCGCCGTCTGTTGTCTTGGCATCAGATTTGCCAAAGGAGATGCGCGTGCCATCCTCCAGCGTGTGATCGCCGGCGGTGCCTGCCATCCAGCTGATATCGACCTCTGTATGGGTCCCGTCGAGATAGTTCCACTCATCGACCTGATACTCAAAGCCGGTCTCGGTCACATTGCGGATACGCACGGTCAGCGGTTGTTCGCCGTCCGAGGAGGCTGGCCCCATGACCACAACCGGATCTGTGATCGCTGCATCAAAGCTGACGCTGTGCCACTGCGTGCCGTCGTCCTGTCTGACCGCAACGCTGCCGATTTCCATATGGCCCTCGGCGGGTTCGACCGGTTCTGGATCAATGGGCTGCGGGGGTGTCCCATTTTCCACCCAGGCCACGACCTGAGACATTTCGACGGTATAAGACGCGCTGCCGGACGCCGGGATCGCACCATATTTCGCCTCAAGCTGGGTGAGCATCTGGGCCACATCAATCGTGGCGTCATTCATCTTGATCTTTTCAATGCTGACCAGCGTGTTTTCCTTGCCTGACGTACCGTAGATCTTGATCGGCCCGCCGTTTGCGGCCTCCGCATCATAAACAATGGTCAAATTGTCCGAGGTGTTGCTGAATTCTGCCGTATCGATGCCGTCGCCACCGTCGATGTAGTCACTGCCACCACCGCCGTTGATCACGTCGTTGCCACCCTTTCCGAAGATGACATCATCGCCGCTGCCGCTGTGGATCACATTATCCGCTGCGTTGCCGGTGATATGGTCGTCACCCGAACCGGTGATGGCGTTCTCGATGATGGTATCCCGGGCAATGGACACATTGCCCTTTTTGCCGTTCAGATCGGAATAGGTCTCGGGCCGCAGATCAAGCCGCTGATCGGCGCTGCGCGAGCCCAGATCAATCAGATCGATGCCACCATTGTCCTGGATCGCCACGGCGCGTGACGAGGGCAGGTCCATCCCGACCTGGCCAGTTGTGTGACCATCGCCATAGACCGTGTCGCCAGTCCGAACGCTCGTTGGCGTGCCGTAAAGGCTCTGGATCGCGACGATATCAGCGAGCTGCGGGGTCACGAGACCCAGTTTGCTGGCATCGGTGTTGGGATTGTCGTTCTGATCGAAATAGGACATCACCGTGGTCTGCCAGCTGTCGTTGGCGTAGAGTGCATCCCGCCCAAAGCTGGCGCTGCCGTTGTAATTGCCCGAATGGCCAAGGCCCAGGGCGTGGCCGATCTCATGAATATAGGTCTGCAGATAGTAGCTGCCGTAGTTGACCCAGCTCGCACTGACGTTGACAATCGCGGATTGAATCGTGGTCCCTTGGGTGAAGGACGCGGCATAAGCGCCGGCATTGTCCTCGCCGAAGGTGATATCAGCTGTCGTGTTGCTGCGGCCGCCGCTGACGTTGACCTCATAGTTGCCGGTCCGGGTGCCGTAACCTGCCGCCTCAATATAATAGGTGCCGCCCTGCTGGGCGGTGAACTCGATTTCGGAGGCGCGGTCGCCTGCGGCCCGGTCGTCGTTCTGGGCCACGCTGTTGCCTGAGGGGTCGATCAGGCGCAGATAGGTATTGTTGATTGCCCCTTCGGACCCATCGCCGGACATGCCGATCGTGTAGCTCTGCCCGGCCTCCAGTTCAACTGCGATCCAGTCCTTCTCCCGCGCGCTGCTGATTGTCCCTTTGAACTGCTCACCCACCTGCATCGCGGCGGTGGTGCTGGCATTGCCTGCGGCATCGCCGACTTCTTGCACAACGGCCGTTGGCCCATCACCCGCATGCGCAGTGCCGGAGATCTCTTCGAACTTCAGCCCGCTGACAGCGGCCCAGGAATCCAGCGCGATACGGGCTGTGTTGGCCGCATTGGTGCCGAGATCGGACAGATCCACTGTCAGCGTATCGCCGGTTTGCACATCGAAGGAGCGCGGGTTGCGATCACTGTCCGCCCAGTAGCCCTCGGTCAGATATTCCGCAATCTGATCATAGGTGTAATAGGGCAGATCACCGGCTGAACCGCTGTTCGAACTTGTGCCTGAATAACTGACGGACTCGTCCTGGAGGCTTTCCACGCCGTGATCATCATAGGTTTCGATCTCTGGGTTCAGAGTCTGGCAAACGGTACACATCTTTGGGTCTCTCGCATGTCAAAGCACATCCGCGCGGCCTTGCGGTCACATCGGGATGTCGCTGGATTGCAGAAGGTGTTGGGCGAAACCTTTCAGAATCTGCTCGGTCAGGACGGCGTCCATGACGGAAACCTCGAGGGTCGGCCCGGTCTCGGGGGCGCCCCCGGCGGTCTGCCAGAGCAGATGCCCAGAAAGGCTGTCATCGGTTTGCACATTCTGCACAAAGCGGATCGTCATGTGATAAGAGCCTGTGACAGGCGTATCCTTGACCCATATTTTGACCTCACGCCCTGCGGACGTTTGGGTCAATGCCTCTGCAAGAGCCTTGCAAAGCGCGGGATCCTGATCGCTGCCGCACATCACATAGACAGGCGCCTTCTGGCTCTGCGCCGCACCACCTGCCAGGGCAGGTGTATGCGCAGAGAGAAGCAGCGTGAGAGCTGATCCAAGGGCAAGGTCTGTGAAGCGCTTTGGCATTTTGATCCAGGGGTTCAAGAAGTGACGAAGTTGCGTCGCGATGACGGAGACCGTTCTGATCCCAGCGCAAAGAGATACGAGCGGATTGAGGGAGAATTGAGACGCAAAACGGACCTCGCGAAGAAGTTCGCGCCGCAATCCGGGCAGTATGATGGCACCGTGCCTTGGTTGTGGTTTGGCGGGCAAAAGGGGAGGAGCCGCTAAACATGTGGATGACCCCACATGCAGCAGGAGCAATGATCGATGACGCATAAGGGGGAGGGGGTCTTTCCTGTTTTTTGCGGAAGTGTTCAAAAGAAACAAAAAACTGGCAAACGGCATGAGCACTGGTCCGGCGCGGCTGATAATTCCCCCTAGCGGGAAAGCCTAACGCTTTTTGGACATTCCACCGGAAATGGGCGGATGGCTGCTCGTTTCGCCAGCACTAAGGCTGGTTTCCGCGTCTTCCGGTAGGATTCCTTTAACCAGATGAGATGAAATCTTTAAGGAAGGGCTAACTTACCGGAAAAAGCGGTACTGATTCTCCTTATGCGGGTTGTTGCCCCATGTTTACTTCTGCATAGCGTGCAATTGAATGAGATACCGCCCCGAAATTGACGGGTTACGCGCCGTCGCCGTTTTATCGGTCATTTTCTATCACGCAGAGCTTGCGCCCTTTCATGGCGGCTTTGTCGGCGTGGACGTTTTCTTTGTGCTCTCGGGGTATCTGATCACCGCTCTGATGCTCAAGGACATGGCGCGAAACCGGTTCAGCCTGTGGCAGTTCTACGAACGCCGGGCCCGGCGGATCCTGCCGGCACTGACCGTCGTCGCCCTGGTCTCGATCCCCTTTGCCTGGGCCCTGATGGTGCCGTCACAGCTGATCGACTTTGCCCAGAGCCTGATCGCGGTGGCCACCTTTTCATCGAATATCCTGTTTCTGCGCGAGAGCGGCTATTTCGAGGGGGCCTCCGAGCTCAAGCCGCTTTTGCACACCTGGAGCCTCGCGGTGGAGGAACAGTTCTATCTGTTCTTTCCCCTTTTGCTTATGGCGCTCTGGCGGCTTGGCCCCGCGCGCCTGGGGCTGGTCGTGGCCCTGATCGCGGCTGTGAGCCTGGGGGCAAGCGAATGGGGCTGGCGTACCATTCCGGATGCGAATTTCTACCTGCTGCCGTTCCGGGCCTGGGAGCTGCTCGCCGGCAGCCTGTGTGCGTTTGCGCTGCGCGACACATCCCCCCGGCGCCATGATCCGGCCGCGGCCCTGGGCGTGGGGATGATCCTGCTGGCGGTGCTGCTGTATGACACCGCAACGCCTGTGCCGTCCCTCTATATGCTGTTGCCGGTTGTGGGCACCTGTCTTGTCATTCTCTGCGCGGCAGAGGGCACACGGGTGGCGGCGGCTCTGTCGCACCGCTGGATGGTCGGTATCGGGCTGATCAGCTATTCGGCCTATCTGTGGCATCAGCCGCTCTTTGTCTTTGCACGGCTGCAGCTTTGGGTGCTGCCCACGCCAGTGATGATGCTGGGGCTGTCGCTTGTCAGCCTCGGGCTCGGCTGGCTGAGCTGGAAATACATCGAACAGCCCTTTCGGGGCCCGGACGCACGTCTGGCCACACGCGCCCGGGTCTTTGCGGCCAGCGGAGTGGCCGGTGTCGCGCTGCTGATCTTTGGTTTTGTGGGCTATGGGGCGGGCGGGTTTCCGCAGCGCCTGCCTGACGCCTATGGCGCCCGCCAGGCCACCCTTGAGGCCGAGTGGCGCGACCGGCAAGACGCCGTATGGGCGGGGACCTGCCATTTCAACAAGCGCGGCGCATTCGGGGAGCTGCCGGATTTTCTGGATCAGTGGAATTGCATCCCCCCCGGTGATGATCTGACACGCCCAAGGCTGGTGGTCTACGGTGATAGCCTGGCCGCCGATATCGCGAGTGCCCTCACGCAGCAGAACATCGACCATCTGCAACTCACCGGAGCAAGCTGTGCCCTCGCGCTCGACGACACCGAAGAGCCGCCCTATTGCAAGGCGCTCAAGGAGAGGCTCAAGGTCCATCTGCGCGCAGGCGACTGGCTCCTGCTTGCGAATTCCTATGCACCGACCGAAATCCAGGGGGCCTATCTTGACCGGGTTGTCGCGGATTGGAGCGCGCGCGCGGACAAGCTGCTGCTCTTCACCCCCCGCCCTGAATACCCGCAGCTCAAGCAACGCTTCCTCTGGTTCGGCGAGGACCGTCTGGCGCAGACGACCCCGGACATGCACAAAGCGCTGCTGTTCTCGGCCAGCATGTCGGAAACACGCCCGCCGACAAACGTCCACATTCTGGACAGTGCGGGGTTGATCTGCGCCGGGCGTGTTCCCTGCAGCCCGGTGACGGATGGCAAACTGCTCTATATCGACAAGGAGCATTTCACCAATGGGGCAGCCCGGAGCTTTGGGGCCGAGCTGATCCCGGAACTACAGCGGCTCGGCTGGACGCAATAAGAAGAGATGCAAACTGCGGCCTCAGAGCTGCACCTGCTTGCGGCGCCGTCGCTGCCCTTTGCGCCGGTGCAACACCGCGCCCAGGATGATCAGCACCAGCCCCGACAGCTCCAGGGCCCAATTCATCCACACCGACAGGATATGGGGAGGGAAGATCGCCTCCATATGGTGAAAGCCCACCGCCCGGATCAGCACAAAGCCGAAGACCAGGATTGTCCCCAAAAGCGCCAGCCCCGTGCGACGCAAGGTGGCGCGCAGACGGATCACCAGCCAGAGCCCCAGGCCTCCCGTCAGCACCGCAAAGCCGATGATAAACCCCTGCTGTACCGCACGGCGCGCCTCATACCATCCTTCGAGCTTGGCCACGCAGCGCCCCACGGCGGTCATGAAAGATTGCAGATCAAGCTGTTTGTTGACCGCCAGCAGCAACATCAACAGACATAGGCTGCCCCAGAACAGCCGCTCGCGCCGTGCCAAGAGGGTGGGAAAGGCCCCGGTGCGCGCCACCCGGCCCGCCAGGAGCCCGGCCAGCACATAGGCGCCTACGGTCACCCAGCCCATGAGGCTGGGATCGCCGATCTCGGGGTTCCAGAGGTCCATCGCGCAGCTCAGAACCGCATCGGGGGAGAGCACCGTCATCGATCAGTCTTGCATACGCCAATCATGGGCGCGATCCGAGCAGAAAGCCTGCATCCTTTCAAGCCGACGCCCCGGAAACAGCGAACCTGCGCCCGCCGCTCAACCCGCTGGCGCCAGATCCCGCCGACCGATGGAGGTATAAGCGGCAAAGCCGGCACGGGTGGCATCCTCAGGGCTATAGACATTGCGCAGATCGATCATGCGCGGGGTCTGCATGGCCTGCGCGAGCCGCGCAAGGTCGAGCCCGCGGAACTCGTTCCATTCGGTCAGCAGGATCACCGCATCGGCCGCCTCAGCCGCATCATAGGGGTCCTCGATCCAGTGCACCCCAGGCAAGAGCCCTTCCCCCTCATGGCGACCTTGCGGATCACAGACATGCACCTGCGCGCCGCTGCCCACCAGAGCCGGCACGATGGTCAGGGCCGGCGCGTCACGCATATCATCGGTATTGGGTTTGAAGGTCACCCCCAGCACCGCCACCTTGAGCCCATTGACCGAGCCGCCGCAGAGATCGGTGATCTTGTCGATCATCCGGCGTTTGATCTCCTCATTGACCTTGATGACAGTCTCGGTGATCTGCATGGGCGTGGCATGTTCCTGACCGATGCGCGCCAGCGCCTTGGTGTCTTTCGGGAAGCACGAGCCGCCATAGCCGGGCCCTGCGTGCAGGAACTTATTGCCGATGCGGTTGTCGAGCCCGATCCCCTTGGAGACCTGTTTCACATCCGCGCCGGTGCGCTCGCACAGGGCGGCAATCTCATTGATGAAGGTGATCTTGGTGGCCAGAAAGGCGTTGGCCGCGTATTTGATCATCTCGGCACTTTCCAGATCGGTGGTGATGATCGGGAAGTCGCGCAGGAACAGCGGGCGGTAAATCTCCGCCATGACCTCGGCGGCGCGCTCGGTCTCGGCGCCGACAACCACCCGGTCGGGGCGCATGAAATCGTCGATCGCCGCCCCCTCGCGCAGGAATTCAGGGTTTGAGGCCACATCAAAATCAAGCCCCGGACGGGCTTTTTCGATCACCTCCTGCACCTTGCGGTTGGTGCCAAGCGGCACGGTGGATTTGGTCACCACAACTGTATAGCCGGTAATCGCATGGGCGATCTCTTCAGCAGCGGCATAGACATAGGTGAGATCCGCGTGGCCATCCCCGCGCCGCGTCGGCGTGCCCACGGCGATAAAGACCGCATCCGCGCCATCAACGGCGGCCTTGAGGTCTTGCGTGAAGGTGAGGCGACCCGCGGCCACGTTCTTGGCCATCAGCGTATCAAGGCCTGGCTCGTAGATCGGCACTTCGCCGTTTTCCAGCAGTGCGATCTTGGAGGGATCCTTGTCGACGCAGATCACGTCATGACCGAAATCCGAAAAACACACCCCCGACACCAAGCCTACATAGCCGGTCCCGATCATCGTAATACGCATAACAGAATTCCTCGAAGCTGATCAGGTGCCTAGATGCGCGTGCCTCGGTTTTGTGTCAATACCTGCCGGGTGTCTCGGTTACGACAGCTCTAAGGCTGTGCAGGGGGTCGGCAGTCCGATTGTGCGTGCCACATGAGGCCCCCGAAGGTTTTGAGCACAAAAGCCTGTGCGAGCGCAAAAATGCGCGCTTAACGCCGTGCGCCTTTGCCCTTTGACATGTACCCCCATACCTTGGCATATGCGACCGCATGTAATGCTGCTTGGCGGATGTGAGGCCGCGCTGTCATCGAAGGTGGCCGCATGTCACGGAGCAGGTCGTAAGATTGATCATTTCGCGCGGACACCAGAATGATGCATTTCCTTTCATTGCCCCGGTTTTGCTTGGGAAATGACACAAAAACAGCCATGTCGATGTGGTTGGGATAGCGGATATCTGAGCATGGTCTGGTCGGCGCTGCTGCTGTGAGTAAGAAGGTTTTGAGGGAATGATGTCGCACTGGACACGCTTGGCACGGGTGCGATTCCCGGAATTTCGTTATCTGATGGAGACATCTGCGGCGCAGAACTTGCGTGACACCTCCGTTTCGATGCAACAGGGCGCGCCGTTCCCAAGCGCCGACGAGCTTGCCGCGTTCTATAAAAGCTACCGCGCGCAACGCGCGTCTCATCTGCCGGGCATTGACTGGGAGTTGGCGGATCGGGTCCTGTCGAAAATGGCACCGGTCACACCGGATGAGGACACCGCCGTCTGGGGTGTCATTCTTGAGACCCGTGCGCATCCGAACCTTGAATATACAGTCTGCGATGCCTGCGAACGGCTCGCCATTCCTGTGCAGGTGATCCATGGGATCTCAAACCGGGAGTTCATCCTGGGGACCCGTATCGCCGAGCTGGTGGAGGCAGGACAGGTGGTCCTGACAGAGATTGACGACACGGAGTTTTCCGTTGACGCCTACAACGGCATGTTCATGGCGCCGGACTTCTGGCAGCGCCTCAAGGGGCGCAAGAAGATCCTCGTGTTCCAGACCGACAGCATCCTGTGCCCCGGTTCCGATTTCACCTTGTCGGATTTCATGGGGTTCGACTACATCGGGTCGGCCTGGAAATATGAAGCCAATCCGGAGATCAACTTCCGGGGCGGCAACGGTGGTTTCAGCCTGAGAGACTGGCGTAGCAGCGTGGAGTGCCTCACGCAGTTCCCGCCCGCAGACTGGCCCTCGTCCGAAGACAAATATTTCGCATTCCACATGGAGCTTCTGGGTGCCAAGGTTGCGAACAGCCATGACAGCCTCAGGTTCAGTTCAGAGAAGTGGTTCTTCTACAAAAGCTTCGGCGCGCACCAGGTGTCGAGGATGTCGCCTGTCGTTCTGGGCCTCTTTATTGACTACTGTCCGGAGGCAACGCGCATCGCCGATGACAAAGAGGTGGATCGCAACCTGCTGCGCCGGATACGCGCCCGGATGAAGTCTTTCGTGTTGCGCAGAGCGCTGGATAAATCGGTGCAAGCCGGGCTCTAGCTGGCTGGCTCGGAGCGCCAGAGTGGTTTCATGCCAAGGTCATACCCTTCACCAAGAGGGTGAATGCCACAGTCTGTCAGAGTAACCGCCTCCTGCAGCGTTGCATCGACACTGTTGTAGAGTGCCTTGGCAAGGACGATCCAGCGGGCTGAGAGGATGGATTAGCTTCCGCTGAACTGCCGGTCATAGAGCCGCTTGAAAAGGCCTGCCTGGGATAACAAGGCGCTGTGCGTGCCTTCCTCCACCACCTGACCGTCTTGCAAGACCACGATTTTATCCGCGCTCAGGATGGTGGAAAGCCTGTGCGCAATCACAATGGCGGTGCGCCCTTTGGAGAGTTCCTGCAGCGCCGCGTTGACCAGATGCTCAGCTTCGGCATCCAGCGCGCTGGTGGCCTCGTCCATGATCAGGATCGGGCTGTCGCGCAGGATCGCGCGGGCAATGGCAATGCGCTGGCGCTGCCCGCCCGAAAGGTTCGCGCCATTCTCGCCCACATCCGTGTCGTACCCCTGCGGCATTGCTGAGATGAAGTCATGGGCGTTGGCGGCCTTGGCGGCAGCGATGATCTCGGCGTCGCTGGCATTCTCCCGCCCCATGGCGATGTTTTCCTTCAGACTGCCGTCAAAAAGGAAGGTCTCCTGACCCACAAAGGCGATCTTGTCGCGCAGCGAGGCGAAGGTGGCCTGCCGCACATCGAAACCGTCGATTTCGACCCGGCCTTCGCCGGGATCATAAAGCCGCAGGATCAGATTGATGATGGTGGACTTGCCCCCGCCGGAGGGACCCACCAGCGCCGTGGTCTTGCCGGCCTCAAATGTCACATCCAGCCCACGTAAGAGCGGGGTCTTGTCTTCATATCCAAAGGTGACATCCGCAAAACGCACCGCGCCCGGCCCATCCGGCAGGGGTTTGGCATCCGGCTCTTCACTGACGGCAATGGGCGTGTCGAGGATCTGATACATCAGGCCGACGCCCACCAGCCCCTCCTCGATCACCACCCGCATGCGCGCCAACCGCTTGGCCGGGTCATAGGCCATCAGAAGGGCCGTGACGAAGGACATAAGCTCCCCCGGGGAGGTGGCATCATCGCCAAAAATGCTGATCGTGCTGAGCGCCACCACGGAGGCGATGGCAAAGCCCGAGAGCGTCTCCATCAGCGGGCTGGTCGCGCCCTGCAGCCGCGCCATGGCGTTGGAGCGGTTCTCCACCGTGCTCACGGCCGCGTTCATGCGGGCCGCCATCAGCTTTTCCAGCGCAAAAGCCTTGACCACGCGAATGCCGGTGGAGGTTTCCTGCACCACTTTGATGATCTCGGCAGTGGAGGCCATGTTCGCCTCGACGATGCTTTGCACCCGTTTGAGGATCTGGCGCACGCCGAGCACAGCAAGCGGGCCAAAGACCAGTGAGAAAAACGACAGGGTGGGCTGCTGGTAGACCATCACGATGATCAGGCCAATGAGGGTCAGAAGGTCTCGCACAAACCCCATGATCAGCGTGTCGATCACCACGCGTGCGGCCTGCGCCGAGGTGGTGACCCGCATCAGGATGTTCGAGCTTTCCAGCGTGTTGAAAAACGCCACACCATGCCTCAAGAGCTGGTCATAGAGCTTGCGCTGCTGATCCGCGACGATGCGGTTGCCCGCGCGGCTGAGCGAGATGACCTGAATGTAGGAGGCGATGCCCTTCACGGTGAAGATCGCCGCCACGGCCGCCGCCACCGAAAACACGGCACCGCGATTGCCCACCTCGACCATACTGTCGATGATATCTCGCATGATCCAGGCGGTGAGCGCGGTCATGATCGCAATCACAATCATCGCCAGAATAGCAGTGCCATAGTTGAGGGACTGGCTGCGCAGGTTCTCCGCCAGAAGCCGGCGGAGCATCGCGGTGTTCATATTCGCCTGAAAGCGCTCAATCATAGGGGGCATGCCTGCCTCCCCCCGACGCTTTTGTCTAGAGCGTTAGATGATTCTGGTTTTTCGCATACCACTTTAGGGGCAGGATCCGCCAAATCCCGCAGAGGCCGTCTCCCCACCCATCTCGACCACCGCAGGGGTGTTTCAAAACCACGTCAATCGGAGTAACAGGCCTCATGATCTATCCGGTTATCCTGTGCGGTGGCTCTGGAACCCGCCTCTGGCCCTCCTCGCGCCGGGCCTTTCCAAAGCAGTTTGGCCGCCTGATCGGCGAAGACACCCTGTTCCAGAGCACGCTGAAGCGGCTCACAGGGCCGGAGTTCGCAGCCCCCCTGGTCATGACCAACGCGGATTTCCGCTTCATCGTGATGGAACAATGTGCCGATATCGGGCTGGCGGACGCGCAGGTGGTGATCGAGCCTGCGCTGCGCAACACGGCGCCTGCGATCCTTTGTGCCGCCCTGCTGCTGGAAGAGACGCCTGATGCGCTGATGCTGGTGGCCCCGTCGGACCATATCATCAGCGGGCGGGACATCTTTCAGGCGGCCATCCGGGTCGGAGCCGAGGCAGCCGCACAAGGTCATCTCGTCACTTTCGGGGTGACCCCCGACCGACCCGAAACGGCCTACGGTTATCTGGAACTGACAGCCGCGCCGACAGACGGGCAGGCCGTGGCGCTAACCAGCTTCACCGAAAAACCCGATGCAGAGACGGCAGCACAGTTCGTGGCCGGAGGACGGCACCTGTGGAACGCCGGGCTGTTTCTCTGGCGCGTCTGCGACATCCTTGCCGCCTTCGAGGCCCATGCCCCGGACATGATGGCGCCTTGCCGGGCAGCCGTGGCGACGCGCAGCGAAGACCTGGGCTTTCTGCGGCTGGGAGAGGACGCCTTTGCCCCGGTGCGCGCAGCCTCCATCGATTATGCGGTGATGGAGCAGGCGGAGGGCGTCATGGCCGTGCCTTTGGGCTGTGGCTGGTCCGATCTGGGCAGCTGGGATGCGCTCTGGGCGGCCTCCGGTCCGGATGAGGGAGGGCTGGTGCAGCAGGGAAACACCACTGCGCTGGACTGCCAGGACAGTTTCCTGCGCAGTGAAGACGACAACCTGCATCTGGTTGGTGTGGGGCTGAAGAATATTGTCGCTGTGGCCATGCGCGACGCGGTGCTGGTGGCGGATATGGGGGCCGCCCAGCAGGTCAAGGAGGCCGTAGCCCTGCTGAAGGCTGCCTCCGCCGAACAGGCCACCAACTATCCCCGCTTCTACCGACCCTGGGGGTGGTATGAGACGCTCTGCCTCGGTGCACGCTTTCAGGTCAAACGCATCATGGTCAAACCCCATGGCCGGCTGTCCCTGCAAAGCCATCTGCACCGCTCCGAGCACTGGATTGTCGTGGCAGGGACCGCCGAGGTGACCATCGGGGAGGAGGTGCAACTGGTGACGGAAAACCAGTCCGTCTACATCCCCCTGGGCACGCAGCACCGGCTGGCCAACCCTGGGCATGTGCCGATGTATCTGATCGAAGTGCAGACCGGCGCTTATCTGGGCGAGGATGACATTCAACGCCACGACGACATCTATAACCGCCCCTGAAGATACAGGTCTGCGCAAATCCGCCGATGCCGATTTGTGCCTGATGCTGTGGTTTCAGGCAAGATGGGCACAGGTCATAGGCCTCTGCAAGCTTTGTGGATGACAGCCGCAAGGCAGCTTGCTATCTGACCCGTGACCTCAGGTTGAGTAAAGGTACCCGCTGTGCAGATAGAGAAAACGAAGCTCGACGGTGTTGTCATTTTGACACCCAAACGGTTTGGCGATGAGCGTGGATTCTTCAGCGAAAGCTGGAGCAAGCGTCAGATGGCAGAGGCCGGTCTCGATTACGGCTGGGTCCAGGACAATCACTCCCTTTCTATGCAGGCGGGCACCGTGCGTGGGCTGCATTTCCAATCGCCGCCCCACGCGCAGGACAAGCTGGTGCGCTGCGGGCGCGGGGCGCTTTTTGACGTGGCGGTCGATATCCGCCGCGGCTCCCCCACCTATGGCCAATGGGTGGGCGTCGAGCTGAGCTTTGAGAACGGCAAGCAGCTTTTGGTGCCCGCAGGCTTCCTGCACGGCTTTGCCACGCGGCAGTCCGAGACCGAGGTGGTCTACAAATGCTCCGACTATTACGCGCCGGAGTGTGACGGTGCTGTGCGCTTCGACTGCCCGACCATCGGGATTAACTGGGATTTAGGTAATTTAGAGCCTGTCTTGTCCGAGAAAGATGCCGCAGCCCCGGGGCTGGACGCGTTCGACAGCCCATTTGAGTATAAAGGATAGTTTCGATGAAATTGCTTGTCACCGGAGGCGCGGGCTTTATCGGGTCTGCCGTTGTGCGGCTGGCTGTGGCGCGCGGATATGAGGTGGTGAACCTCGACGCGCTGACCTATGCGGCCTGTCTGGAGAATGTGGCCGAGGCGGCAGAAAGCCCGAACTATGCGTTCGAGCAGGCCGACATCCGCGACCGTGCCGCCCTTGATCGGATCTTTGCCACCCATAAGCCGGATGCGGTGATGCATCTGGCGGCGGAATCCCATGTGGACCGCTCCATCGACGGGCCGGGTGATTTTATCGAGACCAATATCACCGGCACCTATCAGATGCTGGAGGCCGCGCGATCTTACTGGACACAGGCGGGCAAGCCGGAAAGCTTCCGCTTCCACCATATCTCTACCGATGAGGTCTTCGGCTCCTTGGGCGCGGAGGGGCAGTTCACCGAAGACACACCCTATGATCCGCGTTCGCCCTATTCGGCCTCCAAAGCGGCCTCCGACCATCTGGTGCGGGCCTGGGCCGAGACCTATGGTTTGCCCGTGGTTCTGACCAATTGCTCCAACAACTACGGGCCTTACCACTTCCCGGAAAAGCTGATCCCCGTGGTGATCCTTAATGCTCTGGCAGGCAAGGAGCTGCCGATCTATGGCGATGGCTCCAACATTCGCGACTGGCTCTACGTGGAAGACCACGCCGATGCGCTGCTCACGGTGCTGGAAAAGGGCAAGCTGGGGCGCAGCTACAACATCGGTGGTGAGAACGAGCGCACGAATCTGGAACTGGTCCAGACGCTTTGCGGCATCCTGGACAGGCTGCGGCCCAAGACACCCTCCTCAAATGGCGAAGGGGTGGGCCACAACGCACCCTCTTATGCCGATCAGATCACCTTTGTGACCGACCGGCCTGGACATGACGCGCGCTATGCCATCGACCCCACGCGCATGCGTGAAGAGCTGGGCTGGCGGCCTTCCGTCACCGTGGAAGAGGGGCTGGAGAAGACCGTGCAGTGGTATCTCGACAATGAGGACTGGTGGCGCGCCCTGCAGGACCGCAAGGGCGTGGGCACCCGGTTGGGTGTGAAAGCATGAAGCTTCTGGTCTTTGGCGAAATCGGCCAGCTGGGCCAGGAGCTGATCCGCCGCGCAGGTGATGTGGCCCTGGAAGTGCGCGGGCTGGAGGAGGCGGATTTCACCAACCCCGCCAGCTGCGTGGGCTTTATCGAGGCCACCGATGCGGATGCGGTGATCAATGCGGTGGCCTATACCGCCGTGGACAAGGCCGAAGAGCAGGAAGACCTGGCGCTGCAGATCAATGGCACCACGCCCGCGCTGATGGCCAAGGCAGCGGCCGCACGCGGGCTGCCGTTTGTGCAGGTCTCGACCGATTATGTCTTTGACGGCAGCGGCGATCAGCCCTTTACACCGGATCACCCCACCGGCCCGCTGGGCGCTTATGGGCGCACCAAGCTTGCGGGCGAAGAGGGGGTTATTCAGGCCGGAGGCGCTTATGCGATCCTGCGCACCTCCTGGGTGGTGTCCTCGCATGGGCATAACTTTGTGAAAACCATGCTGCGTTTGGGTAAGGAGCGCGATGCCCTCACCATCGTCGCCGACCAGATCGGCGGGCCGACCCCGGCGGCGGGTCTGGCGGATGCCTGCATCGGGGCGGCAAAGGGTCTGCTTGAGGATCCGGAGGGCAAGACCGGCATTTATCATTGCAGCGGTGGCCCGGATGTGAGCTGGGCGGATTTCGCCCGCGAGATCTTTGCCCAGGCGGGCATTGACTGCGCCGTGACGGATATCCCCTCCTCGGACTATCCCACCCCGGCGGTGCGGCCCCTGAACAGCCGCATGGACTGCACAACCCTGACAACGGTCCTGGGCGTGCCGCGCCCGGATTGGCGCGCAGGCCTCAGCGATATCCTGAACGATCTTGGAGAGCGATCCACATGACACAGCGCAAAGGCATCATCCTGGCGGGCGGCTCGGGCACGCGGCTTTACCCGATCACGCTTGGGGTCTCGAAACAGCTCCTGCCGATCTACGACAAACCGATGATCTATTATCCGCTCTCGGCCCTGATGCTGGCGGGCATCCGCGAGATTGCGGTGATCACCACGCCCCAGGATCAGGATCAGTTCCAGCGCATGCTGGGGGACGGGTCGCAATGGGGGCTGCAGCTCACCTATATCGAACAGCCCTCGCCTGACGGGCTGGCGCAGGCTTTCATCCTGGCCGAAGATTTTCTGGCGGGCAGCCCCTCGGCGCTGGTGTTGGGGGACAATATCTTCTTTGGCCACGGGCTGCCCGAACTGATGGCGGCGGCGGATGCGCAAGACAGCGGTGCGACGGTCTTTGGCTATCAGGTGGCGGATCCGGAACGCTACGGTGTGGTGGACTTTGACGAGAACGGCGTGGCGCGCCGCATCATCGAAAAGCCCGAGGTGCCGCCCTCGAATTTCGCTGTCACCGGTCTCTATTTCGTCGATGGCACGGCCCCTGCCAAGGCGCGGGCTGTGAAACCCTCGGCGCGGGGCGAGGTGGAGATCACCACGCTTTTGGAGATGTATCTGGCGGAAGGCACACTTACGGTGCAACGCATGGGGCGCGGTTATGCCTGGCTCGACACCGGCACCCATGGCAGCCTGCTGGATGCGGGCAACTTCGTGCGCACCATTGAGCGGCGGCAGGGCCTGCAGATCGGCAGCCCCGAAGAGATCGCCTTCCAGCTGGGCTGGATCACGCGCGAGGATCTGGCGACTGAGGCCAAGAAATACGCCAAGAACGACTATGGGACCTATCTGAGCGCGCTTTGACGTGCCGCTCAGCTTTGGCACAAGCGGTCTGCGCGGGCGGATCAGTGATCTGACGCCTGCGCAGATCACGGCGCATATTCAGGGGTTTCTGACAGCTTGCGGCACCGGCGGGGTGATCTGCGTGGGCCGCGATCTGCGCCCCTCGTCTCCCCGCATCGCTGAGGATGTGATCCGCGCCGCCCGGGCCATGGGTACCCGTGTGATCGATTGTGGTGCGTTGCCGACACCCGCATTGGCGCTGGCGGCTGAGGCCGCAGGCGGCGGGGCCGTGATGGTCACCGGCAGCCATATCCCGGCAGATCGCAACGGGCTGAAGTTCTACACCCGCGCCGGTGAGATCACCAAGGCAGATGAGGTCGCGATCCTGACACATCTGGGGCAGGGGGCGGATGGCCCGCGCGGCCCGCTGGAGCAGGATGCAGAAGCCAACGCCCGCTATATCGCGCGGTATGTCGAGGCTTTTGGAGCGCAGGCACTGCAAGGGCAACGCATCGGTCTTTATGCCCATAGTGCCGTGGGCCGCGATGCGCTGGCCGCAATTCTGGCCGGGCTGGGGGCGGAGGTGATTGAGCTTGGTCGCTCCGAGAGCTTCATTCCCGTCGACACCGAGGCGGTGGCTCCGGAGGTGCGCACGCAAATCGAGGCTTGGGTGGCAGAGCACAGACTGGATGCCTTAGTCTCAACCGATGGCGATTCCGACCGCCCGCTTTTGGCGGATGAGACAGGCCGCGTGATCCCCGGCGACATTCTGGGCCAGATCACTGCCGAAGCTTTGGGCGCTGAAGTCATCGTCACGCCGATTTCCTCCAACAGCGGTGTGACGCAGAAAGCCTTCAAGGACGTGCGGCAAACCCGCATTGGCTCGCCTTACGTGATTGCCGCGATGGCAGGGGGTGGAGCGGTCGTGGGCTATGAGGCCAATGGCGGCTTTCTGCTGGGCTTCACGGCGCAAGGGCCGGCGGGGGGGCTCGCCCCGCTGGTGACCCGCGATTGCACCTTGCCGCTGCTCACGGTGCTTTACGCCAGCCGCGAAGGCGGCGTCGCCGCCCGCGTGGCACAGGAGCCAGCGGTCGTCACTGTCGCGGACAGGTTGCAGGAGGTGGAACAGAGCAAGAGCGGGCCGCTGCTGGGGGCCTGGCAGGCCGATCCTGCCGCGCGCGCTGGTTTCCTGGCGCTTCTCGGAAAGCAGGAAACCGCGCTTGATCTCACCGACGGGCTGCGCATGACGCTGGCAGAGGGCGAGGTCCTCCACCTCCGGCCCTCCGGCAACGCGCCAGAGCTGCGCCTCTATGTGGAAAGCCGTGATCCCATATCGGCTGACCAGCTGCTGGCATCCGCATTGACCGGGCTGCGCGCCGCGTTAGAGCGACATATCTGACAGACTTATAATCCTTGTTATGTAAAAATTAGCGCCACACCTCAGTGCGGCAGGTTGGCCTCAGCGTAAGCCCAGGCGGTCCGCACAATCTCGTCCAGACTGCTCTGGGCAGCAGACCAATGCAGATCGGTTCTGGCCGCTGCGACATCCGCCACCAGCCGGGCCGGATCACCGGGCCTGCGATCTGCCTCGACAACATCGACCGCCCGGCCCGAGACCTCTCTGACCGTATTGATCACCTGGCGCACGCTATAGCCCGTGCCCGTACCAAGGTTCATCGCCTGGAAGCCCGTATTGCTGTTATCCAGAAGATAGCGCACCGCAGCCACATGGCCGGTGGCCAGATCCGAGACATGAATGTAATCGCGGATGCAGGTGCCATCCGACGTATCGTAATCGGTGCCGTAGATTTTGACGTTGGGGCGGATCCCGCGTGCCGCCTCGATGATCAGCGGAATGAGGTGGGTTTCGAGATCGTGCCGCTCACCGGTGCGCCCCGCTGCATCAGCCCCCGAAGCATTGAAATACCGCAGCGCGATGGCCTGCAGCCCATAGGCCTGCACACAGGTCTCCAGGATCCTCTCGACCATCGCCTTGCTATGACCATAAGGGGTGATCGGCGCGCGCGGCAGCGTCTCCGAGAGCGTGAGGCGACCATCTTGATTGCCGTAAACAGCCGCTGTCGAGGAAAAGACGATCCGCGACACCCCTGCAGCCAGCATCGCCTTGAGCAGGGAAACCGTGCCCGAGACGTTGTTCTCAAAGAACGGCAGCGGTGTCACCATCGACTGGCCCGCCTCGATCATGGCCGCGAAATGGATCACGCTGCTGATCTCGAACCGCTCCAGCGTCTCTGTCAGCTTGGCGACATCCGCCAGATCGCCCTCGACCAGATGATCCGCAAAACAGGCGTCCCGGTGCCCGGTGGAGAAATTATCGTATATGACCGTGGCAAAGCCTGCGTCTTTCAGCGCCAGGGTGGTGTGCGACCCAATGTATCCCGCGCCGCCAACAACCAGGACAGTGCTGTGTTTTCCGGGCATGGGCAATCTCTTGGGTCTCCTATCCATCAAAAAGAGGGTGACGCGGGTGTTGAATCCCCGCGCTCACTCGATCATGGCAGGGGGAGAGTTTCCAGATAAAGTGCACCAAGCCCACAGAAACTTCGGCTGCGCTGTCAAAAACCCTCATAGTGACGCCACCGCGCGCGCGTCTTACAGAGCCCAAAGCCCCCAAAAACTGCAGCACGAGTGCGGGATGCACCCCCTGCTCTCTTGATCTTCGCGTCCGGGTGCGGTCTTAGGACATGCAGCACCGGATCCACCCGACAGGAGTGTCATGCAACGCGTTCTCATCACCGGCACCGCCGGGTTCATCGGCTACCATCTCGCGCAGCTGCTGCTCGACGAAGGGTTCATCGTGCACGGGTTTGACGGGATCACCGACTATTACGACGTGCGCCTCAAGGCCCGGCGCCATCAAACGCTGCTGCAAAACCCGAATTTCAGCAGGACCGAAGCGATGCTGGAGCAGAACGACACGCTCTGGTCAGCGGCGGAAGCCTTCGCGCCGGATGTGATTGTGCATCTGGCGGGCCAGGCCGGCGTGCGCTACAGCCTGGAGAACCCCCGCGCCTATATCGACGGCAATGTGGTGGGCACCTTCAATGTGATGGAGGCCGCGCGCCAGCTTGAGGTCAAGCACCTGCTGATGGCCTCGACCTCTTCGGTTTACGGCGCCAATGAACAGATGCCCTTTGCCGAAACGGACAAGGCCGACACCCCGCTGACCATCTATGCGGCGACCAAGAAGGCCAATGAGGCCATGGGGCATTCCTATGCGCATCTGTGGGATCTGCCCACCACCATGTTCCGGTTCTTCACCGTCTACGGGCCCTGGGGGCGGCCCGATATGGCGTATTTCAAATTCACTCAGGCCATTCTCGACGGCCGCCCCATCGACATCTACAACAACGGTGATATGGAGCGCGATTTCACCTATGTGACCGATCTGGTGCGCGGCATTCGGCTGTTGATGGAGGCCGTGCCCCAGCGCCCTGCTCCGGGTGAGAGCATTCCCGAAGGCGACAGCCTGAGCCCTGCTGCCCCCTACCGCGTGGTCAACATCGGCAATTCCGACAAGGTGCGTCTGCTCGATTTCATCGCTGCGCTGGAGGACAGCCTCGGCCGCAAGGCGATCCGCAACATGATGCCCATGCAGATGGGCGACGTGCCCGCGACCTGGGCCAATGCCGATTTGCTGAAGCGGCTGACAGGATACCAGCCACAAACCGATTTCCGTGCCGGGGTTGCAGCCTTTGTTGACTGGTACAAAGGCTACTACGAGGTCTGAGCCCCCTGCCCTACTGGCGGGACTGCTGTCGCGCCGTGACCCACCCGATGAACGCCTTGTCCGGGCTGCGCAGGCGCGGCTTGCCCGACCCGACCCAGAAGCGCTGCCACTCCGCCTCCAGCGCATAGACGTCCCACCCCGGGGCGAGCATGCGCACCTTGTCGAAGGCCTCGGCCGAGAGCACCGGTGCGGTGCCAGGGTCAAGCACGGCATCGCGCTGTGTGACCCGGATCAGATCACCCGGCTCTTCGGTCAGGTGATAGTCGGGCAGGATATCCGCCTGAATGATCTGGCGCAGCATCGCGCGGAACACCCGGCGCGGGCTGGCGGAACCGGATTTCTTATGCAGGGTTTCCACCGACACCCGCCAGCTGCTCTGCCGCCCGCAGTGTTTGCGCGCGAGCTCATAGATCCGCCGCTCCAGCGGTTTGCGCAGACGGAAGTAATCGCGGTTGAGCGTGAGCACCGATTTGCCCAAGACCGCCCGATAGAGCCACTCTGACAGGGTCACCGAGACGGAGGCCATGCGCCCCCGGCGGGTGTGGCGGATGATCTCCCAGCTCTCAATCAGGCCAAAGCCGCGGGTCACCTCGACGGGGTCGTCTTTTGGGCCAGTGGTGAGGTTGGTGGTGATGCGCGTGCCCGCAAGCCGCTCAAAGGCGTCGCGCAACCGCTTGTAGCCGTCACCCGACGTATCCCGGTTGGTGGCCACCAGCAGATCATGCGCCTTGAGCCGCACCGTGCGGCTGACCTCGCGACCTGCGTTCAGCGCCGCCATCAGCTGGCTGATACAGAAGATCAGGATGTCCTTATCGTGGATCGTGGCCAGACCCTTCACGGACGGCACCACCGAGATCTCCACCCCGTTGTGCGCATACTCCAGAATGCGCCGGTCAGGCCGGGTCGAAAGCGAAAACACCGGGTGCTCCATCGTGCCCAGATCAGATTTGGGGATGGCATCGAAGATGTCGCAGACAAAGAAATCCGCCGTCGGATAACGATCGGGTAAAAGCCCTTGGCCTTGGGTGCCGCGCGCACCCGGTTGCCGTGACGCCATGACCTGCCTGCCCCGCGTTCTGATCTGCTCTCATGTTCGCCTGTTTAGACGGCGAATCGTATCGTGGTTTTATTGACGGCCACCTTAGAGATATCCACAGGTCCGGTCTATCGCACCAACGTGGGATCGGAGTCGGGTGAACGTGGGACCAGAGTCACTCTTTCGTGGGATCAGAGTCGCCTTTAGCAAAAAAGAGAAGATAAAACCCACAATTTCAATGAGATGGAAAAACAGAGATACTCCATAACTATAGTATAACAGATATTTAACAAGAATTTTTTTGCTGGAAGGGATATAAGACCGGCCTGCCTGTCGATTTTGACCATTGATTTTACTTAGAAATATAGAAGGGGTATTGTTTTCTATTCCATGTATCGTGTTTTCGGATATATTGAGGAAAACAGCGAACATTGAGCAGCCCATGTCCAGATCATCCCATGATCTTCCACCCTACTTCAACATTGCCCCGGATGCAGCCTTGGCGGCCTTGGACGCACCCATGGGCACCGCTGGTTTTGCCCAGATCGCTTCCGCCTGTGCGGCGGGGCGGGAGGATCTGGCCAGCAGGGGTTTGGATGGATCGGGACGGAAAAGCCTGCGTCTGTTCTCCACCTGGGAGATCACAAAATATCTGATCCCCGTGGCGCCGCAGCACTTTCGCCGGGTGCTGAAGAACAACCCCGATCTGCCGCAGGGTCGCTCGGAAAGTGAGGGCGGCGCCAAATGGTTCACACTGGATGAGGTGCTACGCCTGCGCGCGTTCTTTGGCGCCGAAGGCTCCAAGGCCAAGGAGTACCTGCCCTACCGGCCCAAAGGTCTGCCCGCCAAGATCGTCGCCGTGACCAACTTCAAAGGCGGCGTGGGCAAGACCTCCACCGCAGCGCATCTGGCCATGTCAGCCGCCCTCGACGGCTACAAGGTGCTGGTGATCGATCTGGACAGCCAGGGGTCCATGACTTCGATCCTCGGCGGGCAGGTGGCGGATGAATGGCAGACGGTGTTTCCGCTCATGGCCCGCCACTACGGGGCACGGTTGCGCGATGAAAACCAGCGCCGCATTGATCGGGGTGAGCCCCCCCTGCCCTTCGACGACACGCTCAGCGAGGCCATGGGGCTGAAAGCGCAGGATCTTATTCAGGGCACGCACTGGCCCAACATCGATTTGATTGGCGCACAGTTGAACCTCTATTGGGCGGAGTTCCAGATCCCCGTCTGGCGCACTGGGCTACGGCAGTGGAAGCTCTGGGATGCACTGGCCGATACGCTGGCTGAAGATGGGGTGCTCGATGAGTATGATCTGGTCTTCCTCGATACGCCCCCTGCCCTGGGCTATCTCACGATCAACGGGCTGGCCGCCGCTGATATCCTGCTGGTGCCTCTGGGCGCCTCCTTTCTGGAGTTCGACAGCACGGGGCGATTTTTCGACATGCTGCATTCCACCTTCGCCTCCATCGAGGAGGGCGAGAACGTGGCGTCCCGCGCCTTGGGCCGCGAAGAACTGGCCTTTGAATGGGATGCGGTGCGCGCCGTGGTCACTCGCTATGACGCCTCCCAGCAAGGGGAGCTGGCGGCGTTGATGCAGGCCTATCTGGGGCCAGTGCTCTCGCCGCATCGGCAGGATTTCACCGCACTCATCGGGCAGGCGGGCGAGCAGGTCTCGGGCATCTACGAGGCGGATTACCGCGACTTCAACCGCGACACCTACGTGCGGGGCCGCGAGACCTTTGACGAGACCTATGCGGCCTTCAAACGGCTGCTCCTGGGTTGCTGGCGGCGGGATGAGCTGGCCGCAGCGGAGGAGAAGGAGGCATCTTATGGCCAAGCGTAAACGGCTGACGCCTGCGCGCAGCGAAACACCCCTGCCCCGTGCGCCGCAGACTCCCTTGCGCGCACCCATTGCCCATGTGGCCGGTGAAGCGGCCACCCAGGCCGCCCTGGAAGAGGTGGCAGATGCGTTTCAGGCGGCCAAGGATCAGGGACGCCTGCTGCTGGAATTGCCGCTGGAGGCCATCGAGGCCGACCACCTGATCCGTGACCGGCTCACCATCGATGATGATGAGATGCAGAGCCTGATGCAGAGCCTTGAGGAGCGCGGCCAACAGACGCCCATCGAGGTGCTGGAATTGGCGCCGGGGCGCTATGGGCTGATCTCCGGCTGGCGGCGGGTCCAGGCGCTGCGGCAGCTGGAGGCTGGGACCGTTCTAGCGATCATCCGCAAACCGGACACCGCAGCCGAAGCCTATCTCGCCATGGTCGAGGAAAATGAGATCCGGGTGGGGCTGTCCTACTTCGAGCGCGCGCGCATCGCAGCGAAAGCGGCGGAGCTGGGGCTTTACCCCACAACCGCTAAGGCGGTGCAGGCGCTCTTCAGCACAGCCAGCCGGGCGAAGCGGTCGAAGATCAACAGCTTTGTCACCCTGCATGATCGGCTGGGTGATCTGCTCACCTTCCCCACATCCATCGCCGAACGTCTGGGGCTGGCGCTGGCTGCCCGGCTGGACAAGGATGCGGAGTTTGCTGTGCGGCTAAAAGATCGGCTGCGCAAGGCTGTGCCGGAGACACCCGAGGCGGAGCTGTCGTTGCTCACAGAGACCTTGGCGGACCGCACGCAAAGCGCTGCCAAACCAGCGCCCGCAGCGGAAGAAATCGCGACGGGTGTCTTTCTCAAAACCAAGGCGGGCCGGTCTGGATTGACCCTTACCTTGAGCGGCAAGGCGGTGACGCCTGAGCTGCAAAAGCGCCTGCAGGCCTGGCTCAAGGACCAGTGAAATGTTTCGCGCGCGAAACAAATTTCCATAACGCATTGAAACTAAGCGTTTTCCAGGATGCAGATTCGGAAAATTTTCGCACGTAACCCTTTGACAGCTACGAGTTGAATTGGCGCTGGCATCAAAGGGGCCGCTTGGCTAGGTAGAGGCAAGTGAGAACAGAGCAGAGCACCCCCATGACAGAGCAGAGCACCCGCCGGGTTTTGATTGTCGTTGAAAACCTGCCGGTGCCTCTGGATCGCCGGGTCTGGCTGGAGGCGACCACGCTTGTGAGCCACGGCTATCAGGTCAGTGTCATCTGCCCCACCGGGCGCGGCTGGGACAAGCTCTATGAAGAGATCGAAGGGGTGCATATCTACCGCTACCCCGAGCCGCCCGAGGCGCATTCCGGCGCGCTGTCTTACGCGCGCGAATGGGGTGGGGCGCTGTGGCATATGTTCCGCCTGGCGCGCGTTGTGCGGCGCGAGCGCGGCTTTGACGTGATCCACGGTTGCAACCCGCCGGATCTGATCTTCCTTCTTGGCCTGCGCTATCGGCTTTCGGGTGCGCGCTATCTCTTTGACCATCACGATGTCTGCCCGGAGCTCTTCGAGGCGAAATTTGGCAACAAGGGGCTGCTCTACAAGGTCATGAAGCTGTGGGAGCGGATGACCTTTGCCGCCGCCCATGTCTCCATGGCGACCAATGAGAGCTTTCGCGAGATCGCGATCCGGCGCGGGCGCATGGCGCCGGAGGATGTGTTTGTGGTCCGCTCCGCGCCGAAGATCGAAAAGTTCAAGCCCGGCCCGGGGGATCCGGAGGTCAAGAAGGGGGCCGCCACGCTGATCGGTTATGTGGGGGTGATTGGCCAGCAGGAGGGGATGGATCTGCTGGTGCAGGCCGCAGAACATCTGATCCATGAGTTGGGACACACGGACGTGCATTTCGCCATCGTGGGCTTTGGGCCGGAGGTGCCGAATGTGATCGAAGATGTGAAAGGCCGCGGATTAGAGCCGTATTTCACCTTCACAGGGCCACTTTATGACGAAGATCTGCTGCGGGTGCTGAACACGGCGGATATCGGGGTGGCCCCTGATCCGAAGAACGAGATGAACGACATCTCCACCATGAACAAGGTCATGGAGTATATGACCCTTGAGAAGCCAAGCGTGCAGTTTGATCTGAAGGAAGGCCGCGCGTCCGCCGGGGAGGCCTCGCTTTATGCCACGGCCAATGACCCGCAGGATTTCGCAGCGAAACTGGCAGAGCTCATCGAGAACCCGGAGCAGGGGCAGCAGATGGGCAAGCTGGGCCGTGCGCGTGTGCTGGAGACGCTCTCCTGGGAGCATTCAGTGCCGCAGCTGCTGGCCGCTTATGAGCGTATCTTCACGCGTTAGGGTCGGGTTGTGACGGTTTGCTGAGGGCCCAGGCGCAGCCCCAGGCGGCGATGGAGCCCCCCACATGGGTCTGCCAGGCGATCTCGCCTGCGAGCCACCACCAGGCCAGCACATTGGTCAGCCCCAGAACCACAAGCTTGATCCAGATGATGCCAAGCGGCAGACCGTCAGAGACGCGGTCCCGGTATTCCCAATAGATCCAGGCTGCGGCGAGCCCGTAGACGCCCCCAGAGGCGCCCACCATGGGGCGCACGCTGTCCGACAAAAGCACAAACATCAGGCCCCCGCCCAGAACGGAGATGGCATAGATCAGCGCCAGCCCGCGCGCGCCAACCTCTCGGGCTGTGATGGGTGCCAGCCAGAGCATGGCTGCGAGGTTGCCCAGCAAATGCATCGCGCCGCTGTGCAGAAACCCATAGGTCAGGAACATCAGCGCAGGCTGTCCTGTGAAGTTTGGCTGCCAGCCGGCCAGCAACCCTCTCCAGAGCCCGCCATAGCTGTAGGCGGTCAGGCGCCAGTAGCCGACACCGAACCAGCCAGCATCGGCGAGCTGCAGAAGAGTTTCAGGCAGCAGATTGGCTGCGATGAGGCCGAATAGGAGCGCCTGCCATCTGGCTTTTGGGGTCTGCATCAGCCTCATTATTCTGTTCTGGCAGCAGGGCAGGGCAGGCGCAAGGGAGCGTACGCACCCATCGCTGCGCGTTAAGACAATCTGCCTATGGTCCGCCGTCGCAGGCTTTCTTTCCGGCAAAGACCTGCGGCTACGTAGATCCCAGATTTGTCCGATCGCACAGGAGACCGTCATGACCGATTTTTTCGAATCCTACCAACCCGGCCTGGACAGCCCGCCCGCCTCGCTGACAGCCATTGTGCCCAGTGACAGTGCCGATTTGCCGCGGGCCACGCGGGCCATCAATGTCTCCTCGGCGGGTGTTGTCCGGGTCACCACGGTGAACGGGGACGAAGCGCAGGTCTATGTGGCCGCAGGCATCGCCTTTCCGCTGCGCGCGCGCCGGGTCTGGGCCACGGGAACGGATGCAACAGGCATTGTTGGTCTGAGCTGATGCAGCTTGGGCTTTCCATCGGGGTCAATGCCCCGGGCGGGGTTGCGGCCCCCTCTCTGCCTCCGATCGTGCTGGCTGCGGCTCCGGTGATTGTGGGGGATGACACGCTGAGCGGCGTGCTGACGCTGCAGCCCGTGCAGGTGGTGGAGCCGGCGGATGCCATTGTCACGCGCCAGTGGTTGCGCAATTCAGTCCCTATTCCAGGGGAAACAGGCTCTATTTATCAGAAAACCTTTGCCGATTCCGGGGCAGATATCCGGGTTCTGGTGCGGTGTTTCCGGGCCGGATATGCGCCGCGCTTTGCCTATAGCAACACCATTTCTCTGGTCTTTGGTGGCTGGTTTCTGGACGGGGCGATGATCCTCGGGACCCCGGGTATCCCGCCGCAGCCAACCGTGACCGCATCCATAGTCGAGGTTTGAACGCATGGTCGATTTTCTTTTCCGCAACACGGCGACGGGGGAGCTGGTCACCGCGTCAGGCCCGGTGCCCTTTGATGCGTCAACGGTCCTTGGGGAAGGATCGTGGCAGGTCGCGACCACCAGCCCCTGGGCAAGTGAGACGCTGTCCGTGTCTTCAAACCGGACAACGCATGTCTTTTTGATCGCCGGGCAATCCAATGCAACCAGCCGCGCAGCCTTCGACGGAGGCGCGGACTGGCCATCCAATGTGCGCCAATGGAGCCGCAGTCCCGCCCGGGCAGAGGCGCCCTATATCACGGACAATGCGGATCAGACCCTGATCCCGGCGGCCCGGCCGCTCGACCACGGGACGCAGCGCGTCGCGGGGGGCATGGGGTGGGCGCTGCAGTTCAGCATCGATTATCTGGCGCAAAACCCTGGTGTCGATCTGGTTCTGGTGCCCGCATCCTGGGGGGGGACGGGGTTCAGCGACAACCGCTGGAATCCCGGAGACGATCTCTTTCAGGAGGCCGTGGCCCGCACCAACGCGGTTCTGGCTGCACATCCTGATTTCATCTTCCGGGGTATCCTGTGGCACCAAGGGGAAACCGACTCTGGCAGCGTGTCAGCTTCGGCGGCGCATGCAGGTCGGCTTGATACGATGGTTGCCGCGTTGCGCAGCGCGATCACCGGTGCTGACGACACCACGCCCTTTCTTCTGGGCGGCATGGTGCCGTCCTGGGTCGCGGGCAATGGCAACCGCCAGACTGTACAGGCCGGGCTTGAGGATACGCCAAATCGCGTGGCCTATTCCTCCTATGTCAGCAGCACCGGCTTGGCAGCCTTCGATGGGATCCACTTCAATGCCGCCTCCATGCGGGTGCTAGGCACGCGCTATGCTGCAGCTCTGGCCGTCGCGGCACAGAATGTGCCGAGTGGCTGGATGATCTCGCAACAGACAATTTTGTCCTATTCCGCCGTACCAACCCCGACCGTGGCCGGTACGACGATTACGTAAGGGAGGCAGATATGCCCACGTTTTCTTTTCGCAATACATCGACCGGTGTGGTGACAACACTGGAGGGCGATCTGCCCTTCAATGTCAGCGGGCTGCTGCCGGACGGTACATATACTGTGCAGGCCCTCTCCGAAGAGGCGCCCAGTATGATCACCATCGCCACAGTCAGCGCCTCTGTGCCGGCGCAGGTCACCACCCTGTCCGTCACGCCAGGGGATGGGCGCAACACCCTGACCTGGTCTGCCCCCGGAAATGGAGGCAGCCCGATCACGGATTATGCCATCGAGGTGGACAGCGGTGCCGGTTTTGGGACTGTGGCGGACGGCACCTCAGCCAGCACAGGCTTTGTACATACGGGTCTGACCAATGGGACGGCCTATGCCTATCGGGTTGCTGCGGTGAATGCAGAAGGCACGGGGGCGTTTTCAGCATCGGCGTCTGGCACGCCGGTGGCCCCCACAAGCCTTCCGGCAGCGGCGGAAGCGGATGCGCAGGGGCATTGGTTCTTTGGCACTGACAATGCCACGGACAGTGACATGATCACCGGGCAGTCCCTGGTCGCCAGTGGGGCGGCGCCTGTGCGGTCAAACGGCTATCTGAGCATTCAGGGCCAGGCGAACGGTTTGCTGAGCCATGTGGCCGACAGTGCCGATATCACCTTCTGTGCGGTCGTACGGCGCCCTCTGGGCACCACACGGGCCATTCTGGGTGGTGTGATGGACAGCGGGGCAGGGGCGGCGCAGGCGGGCTGGTCTCCGTTCACCTGGGACACCAACGATCTGCATGTGCGCAACAAGGGAGGCTCCGAGGTTGTTGAGCTGGACAATGACTCGCCGCTCGACAGTTTCTACTTCCTGGGTCTCTCACTCAGCGCCGCGGGGCAGCACATCTATTTCCGCGGCACGCCCGGCACCAATATCGTCAATGCGGGCAATACGGGCCGGGGCACCGTGCGTAACCTGAATGTCGCCCTGGGGGATGTGCACTTCAACGCCGCCGCCTTTGTCGGCAGCTTCGACTGTGCGGAGCTGATCGTTTGGCAGAGCGCCAAGACAGCAGCAGAGCTGGAGGCGATCTTCCTGCGCTCCCGCGACCGGCTGGCGGCCCGCGGGGTCACAGTTCTGGCACCTTAAGAGGCTCTATTCAGGGACGAAGCTCGGCAGCCGTGCCAGGCTGACACCCATGAACCGCTGCAGGCGGGCGTCCGCGTCCGCCTCGCTTTCATTCTCGGCGATGGGGGTGACATAGCGCACCATGGCGCCATCGGTCCGCCCGATCAGCAGGCTGTCATAGACCACGGTCGCTTTCGCGGCGAAATCATTGGTCATGCGGCGCCCGCGCTGTTCGAACCAATAATAGACCAGCTGCTTGGACAGCCCCTTCTGGATCACTGCGCGGTTCACGTTGAAGGTGCCATAGATCGTGTCGGCAATGGTCACCTCATGGGCGTCCAGGCTGAACACCTCCCAGCCGCCCACCGGCAGGCAGACCTCGGGGCTGTGAATGCCCGAGCCTTCGGTCTGCTTGTCGTAATAGGCGACGAAGAAGTTCACGTAAGAGGCCTCTTCGGCGTGCAGATAGGTGGCGTTCACATAGTCGCTGGCGCCCAGCACACGCTCCACCTCCGGATCCAGCGCCCGCTGTGATCCGGACCACCCGGCCAGATCGCGCGGGAACAGCTGGAAGCTGTCCCGGTCCACATGCTGCCGCTGGGGCGAGGGGGCCAGCACGAAGGCGAGACCAATCACGGTGGTCAGCAGGGCCGTCGCTGCCAGGGTGCGCGAGCTGGAGAGTGCGAAGAATTTCTTGAACTGGCCGCCGAAACCCTGGAAGTCCAGGTCGATGGCATCAGCCAGCGGCAGCGGGTTCGGCGTCAGCCGCTGCAGGGCAATGGCCATCAGGAAGAGGATGCCGATGCAGGCCAGGAAGATGATCCAGCCTTCGAAGAAATGCATGAAACCCTGGGCGTGCTCGATGCCGTAGCTGTTGACCAGCACACCCACCACGCCGATGCGGAAAGAGTTCATCAGCACCGTGATCGGCGCTGCGGCCAGCAGCAGCACGGCCTTATGCCACATCGGCCCGCGATAGAGGATCGCCGTGAGGTAAGAGAAGCTGAGGATCGGGAAGAGATAGCGCAGGCCCGAGCAGGCCTCGGCCACATGCAGCTTGTAGACGCCCAGATCGATGATGTTGCCTTCCAGATAGACCGGGATGCCGGCGAGAGAGACAAACCACACGCCCAGCTCCGAGCTGACGCCCTGCAGGAAAATCGTGAGCTTCCAATAGAGAAACTGCGGCAGCGGCAGCATGAAGATCAGGTGCAGCACCGGCAGCTGGTGATGTTTGCCGCGCTCCCAGCCAAAGCAGGTCAGAACGACCCCGCCGACCCAGATGATGAAGGCATAGGTGATGATATCGGGGATCTGGACCAGATTGCCGAAAACGCCCAGCACCAGGCTGGCCACAACCACCAGCAGACCGGGGCGGCGATTGACCGGCGCATCCAACCTGTCCACTGGCGCATTGCGCAGCTCACGCAGGAAAAGATACAATGAAATCAGCGGTATGAGAGGGCCGTGACTGTATTCTGGCGTGCTCCAGGCCACCAGAAGAGAGGCCAGACCCATCCAGAAGACAGGCAGGGCCGCGATCACCAGAAGGCCAAACCACAAAAGACCTGTGGGGTTCACGCGCAGATCTGTGGCGGTCAGGGTCGAACTCGAAAACTTTGTCATCATTAAAAACCTTGGCAAAAGCAGATGGTGACCGGGGATGAAAGCTGACAGGCTGCGCAACCTTATCCCGAATACCGCCCAAAAACCAGAATTTAAGTGGTCTGGTCCCTGGGGATAAACCCGGATCCTATCAATATTTCGTTATGACATGACCTGCCGCAGACGTCGGCAGGCAGGTCAGAAGGGCAGGTCAAACCGGCGGCTGAAGCCCACAAAAATGCGGTGTGTGTCCGCCCGCGCGCTGCCATCTTCTTCCTGTGTGGAGAAGCTGTACCCTGACGAGAGGTCCCAATCCGCGGTCAGGGCATAGTTGTAACTGACGCTGAGTGTGGTGCGGTCCGTACCGTCGGTCTGGCTCAGCGCGCCCCGAAAGCTGACCGAGGAGACCTGATTGATGTCGTAAGTGTGCCTTATCGAGGCACTGAGGAAGGACTGGTCCTCGTTGTCCTCCTCGATAAAGCGGACCGAGCGGTTGAGCGACAGCCCCAGGCTGCCGCTGGGCAGGGATTGGGTATAGTTGATGTCGGCCGTTGTATCGGTGCCGCCGCTCTCCTCTGGCCGGGTCAGGCCCAGACCCGCGGAGAGGGTCCCCTGTGGTAAGCGCAGGCTGCGCCGAAGGTCGAGGTTCTGGCGATCCCCGTTTGCATTGGTGACCGTGGAGAGATCCAGCTCCAGATTGCCATTTGGGCGTGCCAGGGTCAGGCCGAGCCTGCCGTTGGTTCCGGTCACACGCGTGTTTTCGACCAGGCTGTCGGTGTCGATTTGAGTGCGTCCGATGGAGGCGCGCCCGGTGAGCACCTTGGAGAAGTCGCGGTCGACCCGGAAGGTGATGGACTGCCGG
>NZ_BLIV01000012.1 GCF_009811755.1 Roseobacter cerasinus | reverse complement strand
CCAGCCTGGTGCTCTTTCAGAATGCCAATGATCTGTTCTTCGCTGAAACGGCTTCTCTTCATCGTCTGTCTCCTCAGTTGGAGAACAGGCTAACCAAAATTCGAGGACATTTCAGGGGAGCAGGTCAGACTGAGAGTTTGCAGAATTGGACTTTCAATCGGCTGAGTAAGCGTCTGATGTTCCCGCCGCGAGGCCGTGCTCGTATTTGAGCGGCTGCAGGAAGTTTCCGTGTTGCGCGCGGATGCGGCGCGAAAGAACGAATTCTCAGCGTTGTGCTCAAGTCTCTGCGTTCTCCACGCCTTGGACGAATGTTCGGTTTGCTGGTCGCCAGACAGCTACCCGATAGATGGTCCATCTCGTGAATGGGCTTGCCGTTGCTGATTTTCCCGACGTTTATGATCTGCGATCCATATCGGTCGGTCACGATTGTTGACGAACAGGCGCATGTCGTCGCGGTGACGTGTCATAGCAACGTAGGCGAGGTGCCGATCCATAGTGCGGGAGGCAAGGACGTAGGATTGATCAACGGTTGCGCCCTAGGATTTGTGGATGGTGACAGCGTAGCCATGATCAAAGGTGCGGAAGCTGCGTGGATCAAAATGGACAAGGCGGTTGGTGTCTCCGTCGAGCTTTACGGCAATTTCGCCGCTCTCGGCTTTCACGACCGTTCCCAACATCCCGTTTTTCACACCGATGTCTTTGTCATTGCGCGTAAAGACGATGCGGTCGTCAGTGGCGAAAGCGCGTTTGCCGGTGTCTGTGGTGAACAGGGTTTCAGGTGGCGCATCATCACCTGATCGAAGCGCATCCCGAATGGCCTGATTGAGCGCATGCACATCTTTGCGCTTGTGGGCAAAGGCGAGGCGTGACTTTGAGGTGCCCTTTGCTGCAACATCCATCGCATAGCTTTCGACAAGGGCTTCGATTGCGTCGGATCGTTCTTTGGTGTGCGTGTGCGTGGCTCGAACTGCCGGGCTATCGCAGGCTGCTTAACACCGCGGCGAAACTGTTTGAACAAGCCGTTCCACAAAGCTTCAAAGACTGCTTTCGTGACATTGGCTGCACCGCGGCACAGGTCGTGCTGCAAGAGCAAATGAATGCTGCGTTAGCAATAGCCGCATGTGCACAAGTCCGTTTTTCCCACTTGGACGAAACCGCTCTCGCGGTATTGGCGCTTGGGGCAATGACAGTGCATTAATTCAGCAGTGGATTTGGTGGATGGGCGCACCTGCCTGACGATTGGGGCCTTCTCAATCTGATGACAGGAGGTTCCGATGACGGACCAGTATGTGCCTGCGCTGCGCCAGCGCTTTCTCGAAGACATGCGGATCAAGGGGCTGCAGCCGAAGACGCAGACGATGTATCTGCGAGCGATGCGGGAGTTCACGCGGTATCTGGGCCATTCACCTGATAGCGCGACACCGGAGGAGCTGCGAGCGTTTCAACTGGATATGAAGGAGCGCGGCGTCGGCGCGCCGACCTTCAACAATCGCCTAACGGTGCTGAGCTTCTTTTTTGCGACGACGTGCCCGCGCCCGGAGATGAAGCGGCATATGCGTTATCAGCGCGCCGCCAAGAAGATACCGGTGGTGCTCAGCGCTGAAGAGGTTGCGGGGATTTTGGAGGCGGCCCCGGGGCCTGGGCTCAGATACCGCGCTGCCTTCAGCGTGGCCTATGGCGGCGGATTGCGCGCCAGCGAGGTCACGAATTTGAAGGTCGGTAACATTGACAGTGACCGGATGCTGATCCGGATCGAGCAAGGGAAGGGTCGCAAGGACCGCCATGTGATGCTGTCGCCGAGCCTACTTGAACTGCTGCGCTACTATTACCGGGAGGCGCGTCCCGCTGGCTGGTTGCCCACCGACGAGTTCATCCGGCGGTTCCTGATACATGTCCTGCCGCCCGGCTTCCATCGCATCCGCCATGCAGGCTTCCTCGCCAATGCCATCCGGTGAGATAGGATCGAGAAGATCAGGCGCTTGTTGGATGCAGCGCCAGAACCGGCGCAGACATCAGACGAATGGACAAGTGACGGCAACGACGAGCAGCACGCGAAACAGTCTTGCCCCAAATGCGGAGGCGCGATGGTCATCATTGAGACCTTCCTGCGCGGACAAACACCCAAATCCCGCGCACCACCTTGGGAGGATGCCGCATGATACAACACGAAAACCCGGGCCCTTCTTGCGCAGACCCCGGACCAATCAGTGCGGCCATCTCACAAAATCCTGGGCTGCATCAGGCCTGTGGCGGTAAAATGGGAGCCAAATTGGCCAAATCGTGTCGGGAACATCAATTGGATCGCACAGCCTGTCATCACACAGCCGCTCACTATGCTCATCCACCTCTGCAGCCGTAACGCACAATCCCCATAGCACCGAAATCCGCCCGCGCTTTCCTCCTTGTCAGATTTATCGCTGCTGCAGCTCGCGCTGACAGCAGCAACAAACCTTGGACAAATCCGTCATAGGGCGTCGAAATCAAAGGTCTCCTTCGGGCTGCGCGCTGACCTGGGGGCACCGCGCGGCTGACGTCGGTAGAGAGACCAAACCCACCCCGTTTCCACAATGACGCGAATGTCCACAACCGAGAGTAGACTCATTGACTTATGAGATCGCGGATGGCATCCACGTGAGAACAAATAAAGAACACAGGGTTTTGGAAACGCTATGCTTCAGAAAGCAACTGTAAGTATTGATGTGTCTGACATGACCAAGGCCTTGACGTTCTATGTCGAAGCCTTGGGATGCAAGTTCAAGAAAAAGTACTCAGATGACTGGCAAGTGGTTTCCGTAGGAACTCTCGATCTTCACATACAACAAAAAGCATCAGGGACCATTGGTGCCGCCGACCACAAACGTGACTATAGCCGTCATTGGACCCCTGTTCATCTTGACTTCATAGTTGATGATATCGAACCGATTTGCGCCAAGATAGAAAATCGTGGCGGCACGGTCGAAAAGAAAACATTCTCAGAGATTGCAGATCTTGCAAACTGTGCAGATCCGTTTGGAAACGGTTTTGATCTTATTCGGGAGGACCTCGAATAGAAGCCCGCAGAACGTTCGAAGAAGATTTGGAAAGCGCAAAGATCGCTTACCGAAATTTCGTCAAGCAGAGATTGGCGCAGCCGCAGCGAAATGGCGCTTTGTCCCGCAGAGCTGTCATCGGGATAGAGCTCTGACCTACTGCGCTGACGCAAAGCCGCTTCAAGCCCATATCTACCGCGTTGTTGAAAAATGAGGAAGGTCCGGTTCAGATTTGGAGGGCAGGAACATGCGAAAATCAAGTAAGGTTTTTGCCAAGGATTTGCGTCATAGGATTTTCAAAGTTAACAGCATTATCACTCACGATGACAAAAACGGCCCTTTCTTTTTTGCCGCAGAGATATTGGCAGGGGGTCATAATCCAGTCTCGCTGCGCTCCTTAAGTACATCCAGAGCTACGTTGAGTGCATTGATGGCGGCGGGAAAGCCTCCGTACAAGGACATTTGCCAGATTGCTTCTGCGATTTCTGTTCTGGAGAGCCCGGCATTCAGGCCGCCCTCAATATGAATGCGAAGTTGAGGGGCTGTCTGTCCGCCCAAAGCAGTCAGAGCTGCAATCGTTGCAAGACTGCGATCACGAAGCGACAATCCAGGTCGATCGTAGTGCTGCCCGTAAACAAAGCTGATCAGGTCCTGAGGCATTCCCGGCAAAAGCGTGCCGTAGCGCGCCTCCAGGGCCTCTTCCAAACCGGGGTTGTGCGCATCGGCCAGTTCCTTGCCACGCTCATACGGGTTTTCCATTTCACTCATTCTCTCAAGCCTCAGGGGTAGGTTCGCGCCGACACGGTGCCTTCCAACATGGACGGAAGGATGAGCGTGTTTTCGTATGTCGCGATATCCGCAAGCCCGGCCGGGAACTCAGCCACGACCGTGTGCGTGCCATCCGCGCCGACCGAAAAGAGCTGTCCCGTGATCCAGTCGCTGACCAAAAGCGTGTCGCCGATCCGCGCCACGCCGTCGAGATTTCCAAGGCTCGGAACGATGGTGTTGATCGCTTGAGTCTCAAGATCGACCGCGAGCAACGCACCCGGTACTTCTGTAGAAAAGTCGTCGCGCATCCCTTGCCCCCAAGACCCGACAACAATCCGTTCGTCGTCCAGGTAAAGGCCATTCGGATACGCCAGCGCCTCGTCTTCAAGCCAGACGGTCATATCGCCTGCCCGATAGTGCCAGATGCGATTTCCAATGAAATCGCTGATATAGGCCTGTTTGCCGTCGGACGTAATGTCATTGAGAAACACCGCGCCATCGACCTCCAGGCTTCGCAGAACGCGTCCTGTCTGCAGGTCAATTTCGTGCAGACGCGTGAGATCTGCGACAAGCAGCGTCTCCCCTACAATTGCCATGCCCTTGGGTGCGTCCAGTCCCGTGACCCAGCTCGGTTCCGAAATGTCGCCATCAAGAGACAGCAGGGCCAGGTGCCCGTTTCCGTCTGCTTCTCCAGGGTGCCCTTGGATGACACTGACGATGACACGGTCATGGGCTGCGTCAAAAATCGCACTTTCGGGCATATCGAACGGACCAGCGGCCCAACTTGTCGGATTGGCATGCAAGGGGGAGGTCAGAGCGATCAGAACAGTCGCGATGGATGTGATGGTATGGTTCATGGATTACTCCGTTGCTGTGTAGCAACCTCTATATTTAAGATACCAGTATGGCTATTTTACTCTGTATGGTATCTATATATGATACTTTTTTCTCCTCTCAGCATCGCGAGGTAACTATGCAAGCGGAACTCTTCGAGCTTCTCAAGACTGTTCTGAAAGCGCGTCGAATGACTTATGCAGACTTGGCTGGGCTGTTGGAACTGTCAGAGCCAACCATCAAACGCATCTTTGCGGAGAGAGATTGCAAGCTCAGCCGTATGAACGAAATTTGCGCCGCGCTCGGCCTCACCCTTGATGATCTAGTGGCAGAGGCAAACCGCATTGATGTGCAGCCGACCCGACTTACTGACCGTCAGGAGGCGCGGCTCGCCGAGGACCGCCCAGCCTTCAACCTGTTTCTTTTGCTTCTGGATGGCATGACGATTCAAGCGATCAAGGAACACTATCAGTTGGAGGAGCAGAGAATCTTCGAACTTGGCCTGAAACTCGAAAAAATGGGACTTGCGGAGGTCATGTCGGGCAATCACGTTCGCCTGACCGCTCAAAGCCCGGTTGAATTTCGTCGCGACGGCCCATTGCACCAGGCCCTTGTGAAGCTGAATATGGCGTTTGTTCGCAACACCTACCTCGCGCAGGATACAGAGCACTCGGCCTATCTAACTCAAACACGTCGCATGACGCATAGGACTGCTCAGCACATTCTGGCGCGTCTTCGTGATGTTCAGGTCGAATTGTCGAACCTCGCCCGCAGAGACCAGCTGACACAACCCGACAATGCTCTTCAGAGCTTCAAGATTGGCATCGCACTCTCTCCAATCGTGTTTTCCGAACTCCTCTCCTTGACCGAAGCAAGCTCGTAACACCCAACCTCGAAGGTTTTGGTCGCCCGCGGAAAGGACCGCAGTTGGAGAGCTCACTCGGAGTGGTCATTGGCGCAAAAGCCATTTTCCCGCCTTGGCGTCATCTATGACCCTTGCAGCTAGGTTCCAGGGAGAGCCCTTAGTTCAGAATGCTGCACTGGACATCAATGTCTGTTTTAGCAACTTCCAAAGATGCGTTTCTGATAGCTCCGAACTGCGATCTACCCCCATCGTCACAGGCAGAGATACGACGTTCACCGCATGGCTTCGGCAAGTGCCTCGGTGTCTTCATAAAAGTGATAGAGGACGAGTTTTCCATCTTCGAATTGGGTGATCAAAGCCCAATCGCTGATGAAGGGTTTGCCGGTCGCCCGCACTGTGTGCTGGAGTGTCCCGTAGAGTGCGGCGTGCGTTTCGTCACCGAATGCGGCTGTGATCTCGAAATCCCCAGGTTCGAGGACTTCGGCGAAGCCTCCAAAGAAGGCCTGTGCGCCCTCATGGCCGATGAACGTCCCATGCATTGGGTTGCCCGAATTGCTGCTTGGGTTGGTCGAGATGAATACGGCCTCGGGCGCCGTCAGCGCCATGGCTGCCTCCATCGCGCCCGAGAAAATCGCTCCCAGGAATGATTGGGTCAGTTCTACGGCGGTCTGTGTCATTGGTCTCTTCTCCTGTGTCGCTCGTCTTAGATTTTCCGAGGTTTTCAAAGTAATAGGCAGCACATGCCTTTTTCGAATTGTGCCAAGAGCTTATCAGACCGATAAATCGCGCACGGAACTAGGTATTTTTCGCCGGGATTTGTGCATGAATAACCGAAAGAATGGACTCGAGTGGGATGACCTCCGGTTTTTCCTGGCCCTTTCGCGTGCTGGCAGCCTTATGGGAGCCGCCCGCATGCTGGGTGTGGAGCACTCGACCGTCGCGCGCCGCATCACCGGCCTGGAGGAGGCCTTGGGGCTTCGCCTGTTCGACCGGCTGCCCCGAGGGTGGCGGCCGACCACCGAAGGTCAGCACCTGATCGCCCGGGCTGAAGCCGTGGAAAACGAAGTTGTCGCGTTGACGCGCGCTGCGTCAGGTATCGACAGCCTCAGTGGAGAAGTGCGGGTTTCTGCGCCACCTTTGCTGTTGGCGCATCTCATCGCGTCGGCGGTCGTACCCCTCATGACAAGCCACCCCGGCATCACGCCCTTGCTTGTCGGAACAACCGAGAGGAGCGATCTGAACAAGGCTGAGGCAGACATCGCGCTGCGCCTCGGGGCGATTGCGGATCCCGATCTCGTGATCCGCAGCGTCGGGTCAGTCGGTTACGGGCTGTATGCCCGGGCAGACCAAGCAAACCGTCCGCCTCGTGAACGGGTGTACTTGTCTTTCGAGGAACCTGGCATCAAACGGCCCCAGAGTCAGTGGCTTAGGGAAAAGGTGAGCTTGGAAGGCGCTCGCATCGGGTTGAGAAGCAATGATATGACCACTCTCATCAACGCGTCTCGCGCTGGCCTCGGGATTGCTATGCTGCCGCGGTTCTTCGCCGCGAAGTTTCCCGAATTGCTCGAGGTGCCCGACGCAGCTTCGTTCCCAGCCCAACCTTTGCATCTCGTCATGCATGCTGACATTCGCCTGGCACCACGAGTCCGCCTCGTCGCCGATCACCTCTATGATGAAGTGCGAAGGTCTCTAACGTGTATCACATAGGCGCCCTCTAATATCCGTTTTCCGGAACATCAGTTTTCGCGCGTGACTGCGCCCCCTTAGGTCGTCCGACAACAGTGGATGTTCATGATGCGCGCGGCGAAATCACGAACCTCACGGGCGCGCCCAGCATCCAGAGCCCGACTCCAAGCATGGTCCCGCCTGCCAGATTGCCACCCCAGAACGACAGGCTTCTTGATCCAAAGCGGTTCACGATCTGCTTCTTGATCGTTACGGCAACGAGGGCGATCAGACTGAAGCAAACAAATCCGTTCAGGTACATGAAAAGGCCGAGAACCAGAATTTGACCACTCACGTTTCCCAGCTCGACGGCGACGAACTGGGGCAGGAATGACGTCAGCAGGACGACCATTTTCGGATTTCCGAGATTGGTAAGAAGCCCCTGGATATACGCCGCATAGAGCGGCTCCTCCGACCGCAGGTCCGAGATATCGCTGACCGGGTTTTCATCGGCACGAGACGCGAGCGAAGCACGCAGCATCTTGTACCCGATGTAGATCAGATAGAGGGCGCCTGCTGCGCGAACCGCCATCCAAATCACAGGCGAGAGGGAGTTCACGAATTCCATCCCGAAAGCAATCGAAGGCACGAAGAAAAGACCGGCAGAAATGACCCCGAGAATAGCCGTAAACGCGTGCTTCATTCCTTGAGAAGTCGCGCGGGAAACAACGACAATACTGTCAGGTCCGGGGGTCAAGAACATGAGTGCATGTATCCCGACCATCACTGCAACCAGGTTCCAATCCATCACAACACTCCCATCAAATACCGCTTGAATCTAAGGCCACGGTAGGCTGTCAGGGGGATGGTGTAAAAAGGAAATCTTACCATGGGCGATAAGGTGAAAAAATCAGACCCGATCTTTCTCAAATCGGAGAATACCGTGAGACCTCTGCGTATCTTGAATGCCGAACAGCCCGGGATGGGTTTCGCATGACCTCGAACCAGGAGCATATGACCAAGTCCCTGATCGCGGCCGGCTGGACTGAGGATAGGGCGCAAACGCTCCGGAAAGGCAATTGGATCGTCGTTTTTGACACCAGCAGCTGGATGATCCTGGCGACCGACACGACCCCGCGGGTCTATGACGTCCCGGTCCCCCAGTCGGATTCCGCCAACCTTACTCAGTGGACGGTCGGGTTGATCGAGCATCTGCTTGAGACGCATGACGGCGGAGAGGCCTGACACGACTCTTCCAGGATTATGAAAGGGCCCCGCGGGGCCCTTCCTGTGTTGTTCTGTCGAGATGAAGATCAGATGAGCTCTTCCTGCTTTTCGTCTTCCTTCATCGCATCCCGGTAATCCTTGTAGTCCCTCCAGCTGGTGATCAGCATCTTCAGGACGTCCTTGCGGGGAATACAGGGCGTTGTCCCGTGTTGGCGGTGCGCTGCCCGACGATCTTCGTGCGGGCGGTCAGGATCGGATCCCGGGCCTGCAGGTTCTTGCTCTTCTTCAGGCCTTCGAGGAAATCATCAGCCAGATCTGGGCGATCCTTGCGCACGTGGTAGATCAGGGAGGTCATGATACCGACGCTCTTCATGGCAAATGCCTTGGGAAATTCGCCGCCGAACTCTCGGTCCCTTTGACCTTGGTCGCGTTCTTCTGAAAACGCTCCCAACCGCTCATCGTCAGCATCTTAGTCTTCGACGATATCTCCACGAACTCCAGTTTCCCTGTGTTCATGAGACCGCGTATTTGAGCAGGGCTTAGCCCGACAATTTCGCTGAGTTGCTTGAGAGAAAGAAGACGTTCCTGGGTCAATTTCAGCCTCCATCGCTGGATATGAATGGAATCTCTTGTTCCGCACCTTTTGACATGATCAGATAGAATTAGGATAAGAATAACGTCATTTTGTGCAGTTTCGCTCGTTATGACGGCTGTGTCAATGGAACCTCGCATGCCGCAAGACAATAGGTCAGTTTTCGCTTCTATGGGCGCGCGGCTCGCAATTGCGCGCAATGAAGTCGGCCTCACACAAACGGCTATGGCAGAGGCGATTGGCGTCTCCCATCGTGCCTATCACAGCTACGAAAAGGGCCAGCGCGGTTTACCGGTCGAAGCCCTCGTGGCGATGGCCGACCGGTTTGAGGTTGATGCGGCGTGGATATTGCTCGGAACCAAGGCTGTCCGCGCGGCGCATGACTTCGAGGCGCTGAAGCGGATCGAGACCTCGCTCGATCAGCGCCTGAATGCAGAAGAAATCAAAATCAAAAGTGAAAAGCGCGGTGCCATCGTCGCGCGTTGGTACCAGTCGCATGTCGAGGGGCGGGAAGTAACGGATGATGACGTTCACACTTGGATCGAACTCGTAAGGGAGTAAGCAAATGCAAAAACCAAGCGACCATTGGAAGAAACTTCGCCGGGCCACTTTGGACCGGGCACGTCGTAATGCAATTGACCCTCTGGCACCGCTGCACTGGCTCTATGCCTTGGCGTGTATCGTTTACCTTGCCGGTTTCGTGGCTCTTCAGTTCCACCCCGGCGGCGCGGACCTTTCCGTACTGCTGGCAGTGATGCTTGTTCCGGTAGCTATTGCCGGCCTGCTGATCCCACTCCTGACCGGATCAGTTCTAACCCTGCATTTCACGAGCCGCCGCTTGGACGCGCTCACGATCGAGAACTAACTGGCGAGCAACGCCACAAAAGAAAGAAGGCACGGAAATGTCGGGCAAATATGACGATTTGAGCAAGGCACAACTGATCGAGCTTCTGGAAAAGCGTGACCAGACCAAGAAACTTGGGTTGGTCTGGGAGCACGACGAGATCGCTGCGGATCAGGCCATCCATGAGAACTTCATCGCCTGCGAGATCGTGCCTGAGTTGTCGGACAAACCTGCGCCTTGGGCGAACATGGTCATCGAGGGAGACAACTTCGATGCGCTACGTTGGCTTCGGATGACATTATCCGGGCGGGTAAAGTGCATCTATGTCGACCCAACATACAACACAGGCAACAAAGATTGGGTCTACAACGACCGCTACATGGATAAAGAAGACCGGTTTCGCCAATCCACGTGGCTAGAATTCTTGTACCAACGCTTCACCCTTGCGCGCGACCTGCGGGACGAAAACGGCGTGATGCTAGTTTCGATAAACGACGAGCAAAGGGCGCTCTTGGAACTCATGTTGGATGAAGCAATGCCGGGCATGAAACTGGGTTGTTTCGTCTGACGGACAAGGAAAGGTGGCTACGATAGTGGCAATTTCAGCAAGGATCATTACTTCGCTCTCGCATGTCCAACAGGAGCGGATCCGACCAGTTGAAGCTCTGCCCTTTGGATGTCGATGCCATTGTAATTCCCCCTTAGCTCGCTCAAGTGCCGAGTCTCAAAGAAAGAGCAGCTGATTAGACTTCGTCTGAAAACCAGCCTGTGACAGATTTTACTTCCAGGAATTCTTCGAACCCCCATGTGCCACCCTCGCGCCCGTTGCCGGACTGCTTGTATCCTCCGAAAGGAGACCCCGGCGCGCGGACTTCATTGTTGATTTCAACCATGCCCGAGCGCAGCGCTCTCGCGACACGATTGGCGCGGACTCCATCGCTGGTCTGGATGTAGTTGGCCAAGCCAAATGGCGTGTCATTTGCGAAGGCGATGGCGTCTTCTTCGGTATCAAACGGCATCATCGTCAGTACAGGACCAAAGATTTCTTCCTTAACGATGGTCATGTCGGTCGTGCAGTCTGCGAAGACCGTTGGTTTGACAAAGTAGCCACGATTGTGACCGTCCGGGCGGCCAGGACCACCGGCTGTGAGGTTCGCACCCTCTTGGATGCCAATGTCAATGTAGTTTTGGATGCGATCAAACTGTGAGGCATTCACGACCGGACCAATATGGGCGCCCGATTTTTGTGGTAGATCCACGGACAGGCTTTCGGCGACTTCGGTGGCTTCCTTAACCGCTTGGTCGTATCGGGATCGCTCTACCAACATGCGGGTCGGGGCGATGCAGGTCTGGCCGGAGTTGTTGAAGCAGCGGCGTGCGCCTGCTTTCACGGCGTTCTCAACGGCATCTGCGAAGATAATGTTGGCACCTTTACCACCAAGCTCAAGCGAAACACGTTTCACTGTATCGGCAGCATTTTTGGTGATCGCGACACCCGCACGTGTCGAACCGGTGAAAGACACAAGGTCAACATCTGGATGCGCGGTCAAGCAATTGCCGACACCTGCGCCGTCTCCGTTTACGAGATTGAAGACCCCAGCCGGAACACCCGCTTCGTCGAAAATTTCGGCGATGATCAGTGCCGAGAGTGGGGCTTCTTCAGACGGCTTCAGGACTGAGGTACATCCGGTTGCCATCGCCGGAAGCACCTTCAACAGCATCTGGTTCAACGGCCAGTTCCACGGGGTAATCAGCGCGCAAACACCGATCGGTTCGTATAGAATGTGATCGCGACGCCGGTCGGGGCGAAGCGCGTGACCAAAGTCGAAATTCTTCAGCACCTCGATGAACGCTTCAATATGGATTTCACCCAGTGCGGTATGCAGGCCATTGCTCAGATCAGTTGGAGCGCCCATTTCGTTGGTCACTGCATCCGCAAGCTCTGACCGACGCCGCCGGTAGATTGCCAGGATCTCTTCGAGAAGACCCAAGCGTTCTTCGCGTGTTGACACGCTCCAGCTTGGGAAAGCGGACTTCGCTGCCGCAACGGCGGCATCGGCATCAGCTGATCCGCCCAAAGAAATGGTCGCAATTGGATCTTCAGTCGCTGAGTCGATAACATGCCGATCAGTCCCGTTGATCGGGTCAACCCATTTGCCACCGATGAAAAACTTCCGCGCATCAATCATAAAGTGACGCCCCCTCCCTGCCGAACCCTTGCGGGCCGACCTTTCGCTTTGCGGTGAAGTAGCAAAAGACCACTGATCCTTCAATAAAATTCTGATATGTAGAATTACATTTTGCATATTGAAATTTTTCTTTTGTCTCTTTATGCAGTCAGGAATGCGGTTCAGGTCCGGGGGAGAGCGCTGTGACGCAGGTGGTCAGCAGTGAAACAAGAGACGGGATTGCCGTTATCTGCATTGATAACCCGCCCGTGAATGCGGCATCCTTTGCGGTGCGCAAGGGCTTGGTCGAGCAGATTGAAGCGTTTGAGGCCGACACCTTAGCCAAAGTGGCTGTCCTTATCGGTGCGGGTCGAACCTTCGTTGCGGGCGCTGACATCCGCGAATTTGGCAAGCCGCCCGAAGCCCCAATTCTTCCTGATGTGGTGTCGCGCATTGAAAACTGCGCAAAGCCCGTTGTTGCTGTAATCCATGGAACCGCCTTCGGGGGTGGCCTCGAGTTGGCCCTTGGCGCGCACTATCGCATCGCCTTGCCAAACGCGCAGATTGGCTTGCCCGAGGTCAAGCTAGGCATCATTCCCGGCGCTGGCGGCACGCAGCGATTGCCGCGTTTGGCGGGCATAGAGGCCGCTCTGGACATTGCGACTTCCGGGGCACCGATCGGTTCGGGAAAGGCGTTGGCATTAGGCATTGTGGATACCATCAGCGACGAGGGCGATCCTAAGGCGGCTGGACTAAAATTCGCAAAAGAGTTGGCCGCCACAGGCGGTTCTATCAGGCCAACGGGCGGGCTGCCTGCGCCGAAACTTGACAGTGCCGTTGCCGAGCGCTTCCGCCACAAGCTGAGCAAGTCCGCGCGTGGTCAGATTGCCCCGTTACGCTGCCTCGACGCTGTGCTCGCGAGCGCAACATTGCCAATCGAAGACGGCCTGAAACAAGAGCGCGACATTTTTATCGAATTGATGAACTCACCGCAAAGGGAGGGGCTGATCCACGCTTTCCTGAGCGAGCGCCAGGTCGCAAAACTACCTGAGATTGAGGGGATCACCCCCAGGAAAATTGCGAAGATCGGTGTTGTTGGTGGCGGCACCATGGGGTGTGGCATCGCTGTTAGCGCTTTGCTGAACGGATTACATGTCACGCTTATCGAGCGCGACGAAGATGGGGTGTCACGCGCCCGCATCGGCCTCGAACGTATCCTTGGTGGCAGCGTCACACGCGGTAAGCTCACGGCCGACAAAAGAGATGCCATGCTTGAAAAGCAATTTGCATATTCGACCGATTACAGCGCCCTGGGCCAAGCTGATCTGGTTGTTGAGGCCGTGTTCGAAAGTATGGAGGTCAAGAAAGAAGTCTTTGAACAGTTGGACCAACACTGCCGACCCGGTGCAATTCTTGCGTCCAATACCTCCTATTTGGATGTGAACGAGATTGCGCAATTCACATCCCGACCCGGTGATGTGCTGGGCCTGCATTTCTTCTCACCAGCGCATATAATGAAGCTGCTTGAAGTCGTTGTTGCCGACAAAACCGCACCCGATGTTGTTGCAACGGGCTTTGCACTGGCCAAGACACTAAGGAAAATCCCGGTGCGTGCGGGCGTCTGCGACGGTTTTATTGGCAACCGCATCCTCAACACCTATCGCACCCATGCCGATCATATGGTGCTGGATGGGGCTGATCCCTATCAGATTGACCGTGCGCTTGTCGCCGCCGGCTTCGCGATGGGACCATTCGCCGTCAGTGACCTGGCAGGTTTGGATATCGGTTGGGCGACACGCCAGCGCCTTGCCCCAACCCGCGATCCCCGTGAACGGATTGCCAAGTTTGCTGATGCCATGTGCGAGCAGGGCTGGTTTGGGGCAAAGACTGGACGAGGGTTTTATCTGCACGGGACAGACACGCCGCGCGGGACACCAAACCCCGAAGTGTTGCCGTTGATCGACGCGGACCGGGCCGAACGAGGCATAACGCCTCGCGCCTTTGCCGACGAAGAGATCGTCAATCGGTATATGGCTGCTATGGTGAACGAAGCGGCGAAGGTCGTTGGCGAAGGTATCGCCTTGCGCCCATTGGACGTCGATGTTGTCCTGCTGAATGGCTACGGTTTTCCGCGACATTTGGGAGGCCCGTTGCACTATGCAGACCAGATCGGCGTGAAGGTGATGCTCGAACGCGTCGAGTCCTACGCCACGGAGGATGCCTATTTCTGGACCCCGGCGCCGTTGCTGCAAGAGCTCGCAGACGAAGGCGGTAAATTTGCTGATCTCAACACATTAGAAAAGGGCACAAGTCATGCCTGAAGTTGTCATCGTATCTACGGCGCGCACGCCGCTCGCCAAATCTCATCGCGGGTCGTTTCACAACATGCATGGTGTAACCTTGGCTGGTGCAGCCGTCGAAGCCGCGGTTGATAGGTCGGGTATTGATCCTGAACTGATTGAGGATTGCTTCTTTGGCTGCGGCTATCCGGAAAACGCAACTGGACGCAATATTGCACGCCAGGCAGCGATCCGGGCCGGACTGCCAGACACCGTCGCAGGAACGACGGTAAACCGCTTCTGTGCCTCTGGTCTGCAAGCCATCGCCATGGGTGCGCAATACATCGCTATGAGCGGCGCTCCGGCGGTGATTGCGGGTGGCGTTGAATCTATCTCACGCTGCGTTCCCTCGCCCACTGAGTGCCCCGATGAATGGATGACCGAACACCGCCCCGATCTTTACCTGCCAATGATCGAGACGGCGGATATTGTTGCAAAGCGCTATGGCGTCAGCCGCACGGCACAGGATGCATACGCCCTACAAAGTCAGCACCGCACTGCCGCTGCACAGGAGGCAGGTCGTTTCAAGGATGAAATACTGACGATGGACGGCTGCAAGCCGGTCAAAGACAAACAGACCGGAGAGGTCACCTTGCAGGACGTCACCATCAGTGCGGATGAGTGCAATCGTCCGGGTACGACACTGGATGGGCTGCAGAGCCTCACCCCTGTACGTGGCGAAGATCAGTTCGTCACTGCGGGCAATGCGTCTCAGCTCTCGGATGGGTCCGCAGCGCTTATATTGATGGACGCTAAAGTCGCCGAACGCGAGGGTTTGGAGCCCTTAGGAGCATTCCGCGGTTTTGCCGTTGCTGGATGTGCGCCGGATGAGATGGGGATTGGTCCCGTTTTCGCTGTTCCCCGCTTGCTTGAGCGTCAAGGGAAGACAATCGACGATATCGATCTCTGGGAACTAAACGAGGCTTTTGCCAGCCAAGCGCTTTACTGTCGTGACCAACTTGGGATCGATAATGAGATTTGCAACGTAAATGGCGGGTCAATCTCGATCGGCCATCCTTTTGGCATGACAGGCGCACGTATGACAGGCCACCTGATGCTGGAAGGTCGCCGCCGTGGCGCCAAACTTGGCGTTGTTACGATGTGCATAGGTGGCGGCATGGGCGCCGCCGGCCTTTTTGAGATCTACTAGGGGAGAAGCTGATGAGTTCCGTCGACTACGATGCATTTCGCACCGAGGTGAAAGCCTTTCTCGCCAATGCCCTCTCAGAAAACTTGAAAGAAAAGATCCGCTTGGGTCTTCCAATGACCAAGGCCGACCATGAAGAATGGCACGCCATTCTGAACGACAAGGGCTGGCTGGCTGTAAACTGGCCCGTCGAATATGGCGGGACCGGTTGGGACGGAATGCAGCGCCAAATCTACGAGATTGAAGCCTGTTTGGCCAATGCCCCCCGCGTGGTGCCCTTTGGTCTGGCCATGATGGGGCCTATCCTTCAGAAATTCGGCAATGACACGCAGAAAGCCTATTTTCTTCCGCGCATTCTGAATGGCGAGCATTGGTGGTGTCAGGGCTATTCCGAACCGGGTGCGGGCTCTGACCTTGCCTCGTTAAAGACCAAAGCCGTGCGCGATGGCGATCACTACGTCGTAAACGGCCAGAAAACATGGACCACGCTCGCGCAGCACGCGAACTGGATCTTCTGCCTCGTGCGCACCGACCCGAATGCCAAGAAGCAAGAAGGCATCTCCTTTCTGCTCATCGACATGACCACCCCCGGCGTTGAGGTGCGTCCAATCGAACTTTTGGACGGGGATTGCGAGGTCAATGAGGTCTGGTTCGACAATGTCCGCGTGCCGGTCGAGAATCTGATCGGGGAAGAAAACGAGGGCTGGACCTATGCGAAGTACCTGCTCACCCATGAGCGGACCAACATCGCAGGCGTAGGGTTCTCCAACGCGAACCTGATCGCCCTCAAGGCCATTGCGCAAAAGGAACAACTGAACGGCCAGCCACTTGCTGACAACCCAAGGTTCGCGGCGCGAATGGCCGAGGTCGAGATTGATCTGATGGCAATGGCCACCACCAACTTGCGGACCATCGCCAAGGTCGCGTCAGGACAAGCCCCCGGTGTCGAGAGCTCGATGCTCAAGATCAAAGGTACCGAAATTCGGCAGGAGATCGACGACCTGACCCGCCGCGCTGTTGGGCCCTATGCAGTGCCGAAAAGCCTCGACGCTCTCGCGGAAGGCAATAACAACGAACAGATCGGGCCAGACTACGCCGCATCGGCCAGTGTGAAGTATTTCAACAACCGGAAACTGACGATCTTTGGTGGGTCCACTGAGGTCCAGCGTTCGATCATCAGCAAATCCGTTCTCGGTCTGTAGGGGAGCAGTCAGATGCAGTTCGGAGATACCGAAGATCGCCGCATGCTTTCGGATATGTTGCGCCGTTTCCTGGCCGAAAATTACGCAAACGACATGCGCTCAAAGCTCGCTGAAACACAATCCGGGTTCTCCGCTGAAATCTGGGCAGGGCTGGCCGAGCTTGGTATCATCGGCGCGCTCTTTAGCGAAGAGGTTGGCGGATTTGGTGGCGCAGGTTTCGATATCTCTACCGTCTTCGAAGAGCTCGGCCGAGCCGGCACCGTCGAACCGTTGCTGGACACGCTATACGCTGGCGGCCTGATCGCTGATCTGGGAGATGAGGCGCAAAAAGAGCTGCTTGCGCCCGTGATCGCTGGCGAAAAGCAAATCGCCTTTGCGCATGGTGAGCCCGGAAGCCGGTATGACTTATCCCACGTGGAAACTCACGCCGCACAAACCGCCGCTGGATTTACCCTCACCGGCGCAAAGTCTGTCGTGGGCAATGGTGCTGCGGCAGACACCATCGTGGTCAGCGCTCGCACCTCAGGAGAGGTGCGCGATGCCAACGGAATCTCCTTGTTTGTGGTCCCGGTGAACGCAAAAGGCTTATCGCGAAAGCCCTACGCAAAATTGGATGGCGGAAATGCAGCGGAAATCGCGTTGGACGGTGTCGAAGTCCCGTCCTCCGCCCTGCTCGGCCCACTCGGTTGCGCCTTCGATGCAATCGAATTCCGCGCGGCCTCTGCAATCACGGCCATCTGCGCCGAAGCGCTCGGCGCTATGGAGCAAGCCAAAGACCTCACTGTCGAGTATCTAAAGACCCGTCAGCAGTTCGGCCGTCCTATCGGAAAGTTTCAGGCGCTACAGCACCGCATGGTCGAAATCTTGATTGACGTTGAACAGGCGCGGTCAGCAGTCATCAACGCAGCGGATCATCTCGAAGGCGACCGCCTGACGCGCGAACGGATGGTGAGTGCCGCAAAGAACCTGATCGGCCGGACCGGGCGTCGGATCTCGGAAGAATGCGTCCAAATGCACGGCGGCATCGGCATGACCGAGGAATATGCGCTGTCCCATTTCGCGCGCCGTCTGATCCTGATCGACCATGTATTAGGCGATGCAGACCACCACCTTGAACGCTTTATCGCGCTTGGGAAGTCTGCATGACAGGACCGGACATCATAGTTGGTGAAAGCCCGATCCAGCGACTCTTGGGCTTTGTCGTGGACATCTCGGACAAAGGGGGATCGGCGCGCTGTTTCCTGGACATTCGTGACGATCACATCAACCGCAACGGCGTAGTGCATGGCGGGATTATCACCACATTGCTTGATTGCGCGGGCGGGTTCACCGCCGGTTTGGCGACCGATGGGGACGGGTCTGTCCCCTGTCTGACGATCTCATTGAACGTGCAGTTCATGGCTCCGGCGATTTCAGGCCGCGTGACGGCAAGCGCAAAGCGGCGAGGCGGTGGGCGCAAGCTGCACTTTCTCGACATGCAACTGACGGATGAAAATGGCCGCGTGCTTGCGACGGCACAAGGTGTCTTCAAACCAGCCAGTCGGCCCACTCCGGACGAGAGGCCAACACAATGACAGCCGAAGTCACAGTAGAAGATCTTGGTGACCGGCTGATTGTCACCAATCGTAACGCGGCACAGCGGAACCCCCTGTCGGAAGAGTTCTATCGGAAGCTGGGGGCAGCCGTTGAGGCGGCCAACAAAGAGCATAGGATCGGGGCGGTGGTTTTGACAGGGGAAGGAAACTTCTTCTGTTCGGGTGGCAACCTCAACATGTTGAAAGAACGCAGCGCGCTGTCATTCGAAGGTCGTCAAAACAAGATCGACGAACTTCAGAACCTGATCCGTGCCATAAGGGGCTGCCGCAAGCCATTGATCGCCGCGGTCGAGGGCGGCGCTGCGGGTGCTGGGGTCTCGCTGGCGCTTGCGTGTGATTTTCTGGTTGCATCAAAAGAGGCCCAGTTCACCCTGGCCTATGTGAAAGCGGGCCTTACCCCGGATGGCGGCGTCACCAGCGCATTGCTGCAAGCATTACCGCGTGCGCTGGTGAATGAGATGTGTTTGCTTGCGACACCCATTTCGACCGAGCGCCTGTACAGTTTGGGTGCCGTTAACGTCGCCTGTGAACAAGGTGAGGCCATGACCGAGGCCCTAGCGCTGGCGGATCGTCTTGTCGCCGGTCCGATCCAGACAATTGGCGACATTAAGGCGCTTCTGACTGACGCGTTTGAACTAACCGATGACCAACAACTGGACCATGAGCGCGATGCAATCGCGCGCGCACTTGTCGCGCCGGAAGGTCAGGAAGGGATCAACGCGTTTCTGAGCAAGCGCCGACCCAATTTCAGAGAGTTGGAGATCAAGTGATGAACATACAGAATAAACTCGATCCGCTCTTTCATACCGCGGTGACCGAAACCTATGGTACGCGGCTACCTATCGTGGCGGGCGGTCTGATGTGGCTGTCCGATGCGCATTACGTTTCTGCCGCTGCCCAGGCAGGCATTGTGTCGTTCATTACCGCCGCGACCTTTCCCGATCCGGACGATCTTCGTGCCGAAATTCGAAAATGCCGTGACCTGTGCAACGGTGCCCCCTTTGGGGTCAACGTCTCCATGTTGCCCAAACTTGTGCCCGGCGAACAAACCGAAAGCGTCTTCCGACTGATTGCTGAAGAAGGGGTCAAGTTTGTCGAAACCTCAGGCCGGAACCCCGAAGCGTTTATGCCGATCTTGAAAGATGCTGGGATCACCACGTTGCACAAGGTGCCCAGCGTCCGTTTCGCAGTAAAGGCACAATCCGTCGGCGTCGATATGGTTTCTATCGTGGGTGCGGAATGTGGTGGTCATCCGGGCCTCGATATGATCGGAAGTCTGGTAAATTCGGCCCTGGCAGAGCGGCGCCTCACAATTCCTTACCTGATTGGTGGCGGCATCGGGAGCGGGTCGCAAATCGTCGGTGCGCTCGCCATGGGTGCGGCGGGCGTCGTGATTGGCACCCGGTTTCTCGTTGCAGAAGAGATCAAGGCGCATCCAAACTTCAAGCAAGCTCTGATCGACGCCACCGAAAATGACACGTCGCTCACCCTGCATTCGGTCCGCAACACCGTCCGGTCGCTGACCAACGAAACAACCAAAATCGTTGCTGAGCTTGAGGCCAATGACCCCAACATCGGCATCGAAGCACTGCTTCCTTACGTGTCTGGCCAGATTGGCCGCAAAGCCTATGAGACGGGTGATGTGACCAAAGGGATCCTCTCTGCCGGTCATGCATTGGGATTTGTGGACAGGGTTCAGCCCCTTGCGGATATCGTGCGTCAGTTGGAGGCTGAAGCAGAAAAGTCGCTGGCCCGTTTGTCAAACATCTCACGGCAATTGCATGCGCAGACTTAGCCGGAACAAAGGGTAATCTCTCATGAATCGCATTCATCAGATTCTGGACCGTTGGCAGGGCGAACATGGCTCCGCCGCCGCGATCATCACGCATGATGGTCGTACCATCAGCTATGCGGAGTTGGCCGACGCCGTCGATCAAGCCACCAGTGTTTTGCGCGACCACGGTGTGCAAGGTGGTGATCGGATCATGATTCTGGCCGAAAACTCCCTCTCAACGATTGCCTTCTTCCACGCCGCCAGTTCCTTGGATGCCTGGGCAATTCCCGCAAACGCGCGCATGACGCTCCCCGAAATCCAGCGGGTATTGGACCATGCTCGCCCTCGTGCCGTTGTGTGTACGACAGACGTGTCCGAGCAGGCCGTCAAAACAGCGAAAGAGCTTGGCGCAAAGACCATTCAGGCGGCCTTTGGCGAGGTGGCGGTTGCAGCACCGTATGAAAGTGCGCCCGAGCCAGTCGATCCAACCGCCGAGCAGGTTGCCGTCTTGATGTATACGACCGGCACGACCGGCGCGCCAAAAGGCGTGATGATGAGCCATGCCAACGTGCTCTTCACCAGCAAGGTCTCCTCACATACTCGCGGCATTGGGCCAGCGGATACGGTGTATCTCGCTTTGCCGATGTCCCATGTCTTCGGCCTTGTCTCGACCATGTGCGCCACGCTTTTTGCTGGCGGCACTTTGAAATTGGAGTGCAAATTCTCTGCCGAAGCTCTCTATCAGGCACTCGACATGGGAGTGACCGTGCTCCCGGCTGTGCCACAGATGCATGCGCATCTTATGAAGTATGCGCGTGACCGGGGGGTTACTCGTATCGAAGGAAGCAAGCTGCGCTACGTCTCTTCGGGTGCGGCGCCCCTTGATCCGACCTGGAAGCGGGAGGCTGAAGCGTTCTTTGGACTACCGCTGCAAAACGGCTACGGCATGACGGAAACAACAGCCGGGATATGCATGACGCGATCCGACATTGGCGACCCAGACGTCAGCGTCGGCGTCCCGTTTCCGGGGGTCGAGGTTCATCTTGCCAATAGTGAAAACACCGATGGCGTGGGCGAGATTCTCGTGCGCGGCGGCAATGTGATGAAGGGATACTACAAGCTTCCTGATCTCACGAATGCGGCGTTCAATGACGAAGGCTGGTTTCATACTGGCGACTTGGGACGTTTCGATGATGCGGGCCGGCTGCATATTGCAGGTCGCAGCAAGGAAATGATCATTCGTTCGGGCTTCAACATTTTTCCGATTGAGGTTGAGGCCGCGCTGAACGACCACCCTGACGTCGTTCAATCCGCTGTGGTCGGACGCAAGGTCGAAGGTGCGAACGAGGAGGTTCTTGCCTTCGTTCAGGTTGTCAAAGGCGCGAAGGTGACACCTGACGATCTCAAGGCACATGCTGCAAGCGTTCTCACCGCCTACAAGCGTCCTTCTATTATCATTTTGACAGAGACGCTTCCGGCGGCGGCCACTGGTAAGATCCTGAAACATAAGCTGATCGAGACCTTTCACAAGGAGCTGGCAGAGACCGGCTGACACATTTGCCGAGGCCGAGAATCGGCACGTGGTGAGCACGATCAACACTGCCAAAAGCTTGCGTTGACATTTCATTAAGTAGAATGTAATTCCACTAAGTAGAATTTATCGTTTGGGAGGAACGACATGAATACGCTTCTAGGCCTGATTACAGGCGCTGGACTTTCTGTGGGTCTGGCAACAGCCGCAGCAGCAGAAACGACCATCTTTTACGGCCACCCGGGGCCAGCACGAGGACCAGCGCCTGCGACGCTGAACTGGTTTGCGGATCGGGTCGAAGAGCTGTCCGGCGGCGACTTGAAATTCGACATTCAATACGGTGGCGCACTCTTCAAAGCACCAGCCTCCGTCCCATCGGTCAGCCGTGGCGTGTCTGACGGCGGCACAATCATCTCCGCGTACTTCCAAAAGGAAATGGCGGCCTACTCGCTCGCCGACCTGCCCATCGGCGGTGCCAACAGCTGGGTGTCCATGCGCGCAACGGACCGCCTGATGCGAACGGTTCCTGAGGTGACAGAGCATCTTGCAAAGCAAAATCTCGTTTACATTGGCACTATGACAGCCTCGAGCGTGAACTTGGCCTGCAAAGGGGTCGAGGTGAACACCATTGAGGATGTCGAAGGGCTCAAGGTCCGCGGCGCGGGCGTATACGGCAAAGTGTTCGGCGAACTTGGCGCAACCATGGTGTCCATGAGCGTCTATGAGGCCTACCAGGGCCTGGACACCGGCTTGCTGGATTGCACGCAAGGCTATGACTACGTGGTCGATGCGCTGAAATGGGGTGAGCAAATCAGCAGCTACACCGTCATGAATTGGGGCCAAATCGGCGGCTACGGCGTGTTCATGAACAAGCAGACCTATGACGCTTTGACAGACGCGCAAAGAGAAGTGTTGACCCAGGCTGGCACTGAAATGTCCGATGTCTTTGCCGAGAATGTGACAAACGCGAACTCAGCCGCTATCGACGGCATGCAGGCGAACGCAGACATCAGTGTCATCAGCGTCACCGCAGATGAAGTTGCGCGCCTCAATTCCGCCTCTGAGCCTTTCGTCGAAGCCTGGAAAGAAAACGCAGCCAGCGTCGGCCTTGACCCCGACCAACTGATCGAAGTCTTCACCGCAGCGGTCGAGGAATATGCCGCAGAGTACGACGCCAAGGGATATCCTTGGAACCGTTCCAACTAGCAAGGTCGTCGAGCGCGGGTCACCCCCGCGCTCGATTCCAATCAATAGCGGGGGGCGAAATGCTCAGACTGATGGAACGGGCCTTTCTTGAGGTCGCTACGGTTTCAGTCATCGTACTTGCGATCCTGATCTTCGTAGATGTCCTGGCGGTGAATTTCTTTGGCTCCTATGTCCCGGACATGATTGTCATGGTGCGCGAGCTGATGGTTCTGGCAATCGTTCTGCCGCTCGCTGCTGCCACAGCCAATCGATCCCATATTGCTGTCGAGTTTGTAACCAACATGTTTCCGCAGACCATCGTGAACTGGTTTGCCGCGTTCGGCACGTTGTTTGCCTTTGTCGCCTTGGCACCGCTCATCTGGTCTGCCTGTCAAGACCTGATCTACCAGCTAAACGTCGGAAGCAGTTTTTACGGCGACCTCAATCTCCCGCAATGGCCCGGACGACTGGGCTTTCTGATCGGCATTGTTCTGTGCTGGCTTCGCCTCGGAACATTGATTTTCATGGACTTCGCGACGGCGCTCAAAGGCACTGATCTTCCTCAACCCGACACCGACCCCAACGCTTAACTCGACGGGACAGACGCTATGGATCCGATCACCATTGGGTTGATTGCCTTTGCAACGACGCTCTTGTTGCTCGCTATTCGCATCCCAATCGCATTTGCTTTGATTGGAGTTGCGACCGCGACGGCTTTTGCCATCTTCGCATTCCGCAGTGGCACATTCATGCCAGATCGCGCATGGGCCGCGACTTCGCAATTGGTGTTCACCAATGCGTTCGATCTTATCCACTCATTTGATCTTTCGATGATCCCGCTGTTTATCGCGCTCGGCAACGTCGCTTATAGAGCCGGAATAACGACCGCTGTTTACAATGCCGCACGCGTTTGGATGCAAAACCTGCGCGGCGGGATTGCGGCGGCGTCGGTTGTCGGTTGCGGCGGGTTTTCTGCAATTACCGGGTCTAGCATCGCCTGTGCATCCACAATGGGCAAAATCTGCACGCCGGAAATGCTCAGGCTGGGTTATGACCCGCGCCTGGCAACGGCAAGCGTCGCGGCTGGCGGCACGCTGGGCTCACTGATCCCGCCGTCTGTGTTGTTCATCATCTACGCGATCTTTACCGAAACTTCGGTGAACAAGCTTTTCATTGCGGGTGTCTTGCCGGGGATACTCACACTTATCGGTTTCCTGCTGGTCATTTACGTATGGATCGTGCTGAACCCGTCCGTGGCACCGGGTCGTGAACCGGCCTCATCCTGGGGAGAAAAGCTGGATGCGATGCGCGATGCCTGGCCGGCTGCGCTGATCTTTCTGATCGTCTTCGTCGGCATCTATGGCGGCTTCTTCACTGCCACGTCCGCAGCCGCCGTTAGCGTAGTGGTCACCACCATCATCGGATTTGCCAAGCGCACGCTGGACCTGAAAGGCTTTTGGGAAGCCATTCGTGAGACTTGCGTGCAAACAACCGCCATCTTCTTTGTCGCGGCGGGTGCCAAGATATTTGTCGCAGCCACGGCTCTGACCGGTGTTGCGCCCGAGCTTGTGCAAATGGTCAGTAACGCAAACCCCAGCCTTCCGGTCCTGCTGTTCTGTATCTGCCTGGTCTATCTCGTGCTGGGCATGTTCCTTGATCCCATAGGTATCATGGTGCTGACACTGCCGTTGCTGGTACCGCTTGTGGAAGCTTACGGTTTGAACCTGATCTGGTTCGGAGTGGTTGTGGTCAAGCTGCTTGAGATCGGTCTGATTACGCCGCCCGTTGGCTTGAACGTCTTTGTTCTGTCCAACGTCGTGGGCAAAGCCGCACCGATTGGCACGGTGTTCGCGGGTATTTGGCGCTTCCTATGCGCAGATATTGTCGTTCTATTTCTGATCGTTGCCTTCCCTGCGATTTCTTTGGTGTTGTCGCAAGCCGTGCAATAAGGAGGCAAGACATGATAGGGAGCGAATTAGCTTCTCAAAATCCTCAGGACGAACTCATCTTGGACCAAAAGCCAGAGAAAAAATTTGCGAACACTTTGGCCCGCGGCCTGAGCATTCTACGCGCATTCAGACCTTCTGATAACGGACTAGGCAATCTGGAAATCTCGGAACGGACCGGGATACCACGGTCAACCGTATCGCGCCTCACGTTCACACTGTGTCAAGAACGGTATCTGACACATGGGCGGCACCACGAGAAGTATCACCTTGGTCCCGCTGCTTTTGCTCTTGGCAATATCGCGTCAGCCTCGTTTAGGTTTGTTGAGACCGCCGCGCCCATTATGCGTCAATTGGCAGAGACCACTGAGAACCTCATTGGCGTTTCAATCTATGATCAGGGCGAGATGTTGATGGTGAAAACCTGGCGTCCCTCCGAGTCGCCAACGATTTGGATCGATGTAGGGTACCGTATCCCAGTGCTCGGCTCGTCTACTGGCGCTGCCTATCTCGGCTCATTGAATGACGACGAATTGGCGCGTGTGACCAACAGCGTCGAAGCGACCAAAGCCCGTGCCATGCGAAAGCTCGCCGCAGAGGCGAAAGACAATATGCTTGCCACAGGCTATGCGATTGTTGCGGACGACAGCCGTTACTCGAAATCGATCAACGCGGTTGCGACACCTTTCCGGACCACGGAATTCGCCGAACCAGTGTCATTCTTCTGCAGCGGCGAGGCAGCCAAGCTGACAGAAGCGAAAATGGCCACCGAAGTCGGCCCTGCACTGGTCAACGCTGTCGGGGATCTTCAGCGCCTTTCCGGCTAGTACCGACTGCGAAGTGGCCAAGACCCAAACACATGAACTGGGTCGCCCCGGTCAGATCCCAAAAAGAGACAGTTGGCTGCCGAATTTGATGCTCTTTCAAGCGTCAGAAATTCGGCAGATTAATAGAAATGAACGAGCCGAAAGGAGGGAGCGATGGAGTACAAAACGATCAGCGTCGCGGTGAAGGGGCGCGCAGCAACAATTACTCTCAACCGGCCAGAGCGCTTGAATGCGATTGTTGGCGCAATGCCCGGCGAAATCCGGCACGCTGTCGAAACGCTCGATAATGACAGCGGTGTTCATGCGATTGTTGTTGAGGGGGCAGGCAAAGGGTTTTGCGGCGGTTACGACCTCAAACACTACGCTGAACGCGAAGGCGAAATCACCGGAAACCAGGAAATGCCTTGGGATCCAACGATCGATTTTCGGTTTATGTGGAAGAACACCGATGACTTCATGTCGCTTTGGCGCTCCAACACGCCAACAATTGCAAAGGTACACGGCGCAGCCGTTGCCGGCGGGTCCGACATCGCCCTGTGTTGCGACTTCCTCATCATGGCGGATGATGCGCGAATTGGATATCCGCCCGCGCGCGTCTGGGGCGTGCCGACACCGTCCATGTGGGTCTATCGCCTGGGCCTGCAGAAGGCGAAGCACATGATGATGACCGGCAAGCTGATGACCGGAACAGAAGCGCTCGCCGATGGGCTGGCGCTCGACGCCGTGGCGGAGGCGCAACTGGGAGCGCGCGTGGATCAGTTGCTTCACGAGATCGTAGCCGTGCCAAAAAACCAGTTGATGATGACGAAAATGGTGGTCAACCAAGCCTATGAAAACATGGGGCTCAAACATACACAGATGCTGGCCACGTTCTTTGATGGCGTGTCACGCCATACACCCGAGGGGATCTGGTTCCGAGAACGTGCGCAAGAAGTAGGGATGAAGCAGGCGGTAAGTGAACGCGACAGCGGCGCGCCAATAGCTGAAGGTGCGTCCAAGCCCATCCCAAGAACGGATTGAGGCAACGGCGAAGAAAGGGAACACGACAATGAACCCAAAAATGTGCTCACTTTTTGCCTGGGCCGGATCGGTCTTCATCGTCATTCTTTGCGGCTCGTTTTTGCTGATGGGGTTCTTACCCCCCATTCCTGCATTCATGGGTGCAGAGGCCGCCGCGGAAAAATTTGAGGACAATCGCACAGCAATCCGTGCGGGCGCCACGGCCATAATGCAGTCTTGCACACTTATGTTCCTATGGGTCGCAGCGATCTCGGTACAAATTCGTCGTATTGGTGGTGAGCAGGCTAGAACCCTGAGCTACGGCCAACTGCTTCTCGGTTTTGCTGGCAATATCGTCTTCCTGCTCATGTCTTTTGCGTGGACAATTGCCGCTTTCAGAGCAGAGCGTTCGGCCGAGCTGGTTGCCATGCTCAATGACATCGGCTGGTTGATCGTAGTGATGCCCGTGATGCCGCTGACGCTGCAGGCCTTTGTGATTGCTTTGGCCATCCTATCGGACAAACGGGATGAGCCGCTTTTTCCTCGCTGGGCGGCGTATCTTAACTTCTGGGTTGGCATCTTGTTCCTACCCGGTGCTGTGACGACATTTTTTAAGACGGGTCCATTTGCATGGCACGGGCTCCTCGTCTTCTGGGTGCCGATTGTCGCATTCATTGGCTGGGTGTTCACTATGGCCTGGCTTGTCAGCCGGGCGGCGACTAGGCCCTCGGGGGACTAAATGCCCGCCGCCGACATCAAAGCGCAGCCAAAGCGCCTACCGGGTGATGAGGGCATGTGGGTCTTCGTGTTAGGAGACCTGCTGATGTTCTCTCTATTGTTTGCAACGTATCTGTTCTACCGCGCACAAGCACCGGCGGACTATGAAGCCGCACAGCAAACACTGAACCTGGCTTTGGGAACCATAAACACGCTTGTTTTGCTAACAAGTTCCCTCTTTGTCGCCAAAGCATTGCGGTCCGCGCGGCAAGGCGCACCCAAAACGATGCACACTCAAATCAATATGGCCATTGGGCTTGGCGCCTTATTCTGCACGATAAAGATCATTGAATACGCGCAGAAAGCCTCCGCCGATATCGGCCTTGGCTCTGGTGAGTTCTTCATGTTCTTCTTCATGCTCACCGGCATCCATTTGGTGCATGTGCTGATCGGGCTGGCCGCTCTGTTTGTGACCACGCAGCGTATTGCATCCGATCCAAGGTTGCTGGAAAGCAGCGCGATCTACTGGCACCTCGTCGACCTTCTTTGGGTTGTATTGTTCCCGCTGCTTTACCTGATCCGCACATGAAATATCTCAGGGATCCATTGACCCTTGTCTGGCTCGGCCTATGCGTTGCGACAGTTCTTTCAACAATCATGAGCGGGCAGTCGTTTGGGTCGTCACGGCTTTCGGGATTGATCGTCCTTGGAATCGCATTTGCTAAGGCTCATCTAGTCATTGATCACTTCATGGAGTTGCGCCATGCGCCCAATGTCTGGCGCGCCGTACTCGCCGCTTGGATCGTCCTGACATTCTCCGTGCTGGGGACTCTGCTGTTGACGTCAATCTAGGAAATCTTGTTAAACCTACACTACAAAAGATGCCGCGTTTCGGCATTGTTCAAGTGCTGCTTCCCTTAGCAATTGCTAAAACGGTTTTCCTGTGCGTGCGTCATTCTGCGAGTGCACTGTTGGTCGGTAATGGCTCACAGCGGCCGAGTGCACTTGCACCGCCGCCGCTGCCGGTCGGTTTTTTATAACTGCCGGTTCCAGGGATGATAAAATCCCAATGCCAGCACGGTGCCGGTGATTGGGTTTGGAGGGTGGATCGGAGGGCAAATCATGCCAAGAGTCCAACTTCCCGCAACCACCCCGAAACGCAGAGCCTGGAACAAAGGGCGGATCATCGGTCAAAAACGGCCTTTGCTGGCCAAGCAGGTCTGGGCAATCCGGGCACGGCTCGAACTAGCGGGCTATCTACGCGATCTGGCTTTGTTCAATGTCGCGATCGACAGCAAGCTGCGTGGCTGTGATCTGGTCAAATTGACTGTTTCTGACCTTAACCTGCTCCCCCGAGAGTCCGCGTTTTTCAGTTAGCTCTGTTCAGGGTTTGGTCCTCTCTTGACCTTTGGTGATACTCCCACGGGGTGAGCCCGTCGAGGCTCGAGTGTGGGCGGTGGTGATTGTAGTCGGGGCGCCATGCCGCGATCATGCGGCAGGCATGGCGCAAAGACGGGAACAGGTGTTCGTTCAGGCATTCCTCGCGCATTACCAATGGCTCGTGTTGGACCTCACGCCAATTGAGATCATATAGTTCCAAGCAGACATACCCAGCGTCGATAGGCCGTGTCAGGATACACTGGGCACATTTTGGACTGTCAAAGTGTCCCAGCCATATTCGGGTCCGCCGGATCATCAGCCTGGGACTGGTCTGCAGTGCCTCAGAACAATTCCAGATCGTTGCCAGTTGTTTTCGACGCGCTGACCTGTTCGACCGTTTCTTGCGGCGCATCGGTGCGCATCTTCTGCATGACGCGCCCCGACGCGGGCCAAAACATCAGATGCCGTGCGGTTTGCCCTCCAAGAGAATGACTCTCGCAGGTGATACCCTCCTGCTCAAGAAATTCCAGAATGAAGTCACTGTTCTTCTGGCCGATATCGCTTAAGCCCGCGACCATGCGTGCGCCGCCAAAGGCTTTTGCATGAAGCCGACCCCGCGACCCTCCCTTCTTGAGGATCTCGTTGATCAGCAACTCCATCGCGTTGACCCCAAGCATCTGGGACATGCCATCATTGGCCGAGGAACTGGTCAAAAGCATGTGGTTCATGCCGCCCACCCCCGCCTCCGGATCCCATAGGCAACAGGAAACGCATGATCCCAGCAATGTGGTGATCACCATATCGGGATCCGACCCAACGGCCTGTTCTCCCTGGGTTATATGCACACGCGTCCCGCTCATATCGACTACCCATCCTGTCCCGCAGCAGATAACTGCCGACTGGCGCGCAACGCGGGACCAATGTCTTCCACAGACGCCTCTTTCTGGACCGCGCCCAACGCCATCGCGGCCTTGGGCATCCCATAGACCACACAGGTATCCTCACTCTGACCAAAGGTTTTTGCGCCGGCCTGCGCGAGCTCCAACAGGCCCTCCGCTCCGTCCCGGCCAAGCCCGGTCAGCAGCGCGGCGGAGATATGTTTGGCCCCGGTCGTTGCCGATTTGAACATCACGTCCACGGACGGGCAGTGCAAGGCAGGCGGATCATTGGGCACAAAGACGCAGTACCATTGGCCGCCACGATAGCGCAGCTCCGTATGACGGTCGTTGCCAGGCGCTAGGACAACGTCGCCATTTTCCAATGGTCTGTTTTCACTGGCCAGATAGACGTTTTGAGATAACTGTCGATCAAGCCTTTCGGCGAAACTTGTCAGGAAGTTCCCCGGCATATGCTGAACAATCATCACGGGCGGGCCATATGGGTCGAGGGTCGGCAAGACGGTTTCGAGCGCGGCCACCCCACCTGTCGATGCCCCTATGAGTAAAAGCGCCCCGCGCCGGTAGTTGTGTCGCGCCGCAGGCGCGGCAGGCGCCGGCGATGGAGCGGTTGCGGACGGCGCCGCAGGCGCGGCCCCGGATTGCAACCGCATTTGCAACTGAGACGGCCGCGTACAGGCCGCATGATAGACACGCTCACAAATATCCTGTGTGAGCTCTTCCCCGTAGGTCGACGTGGGCTTGACCATGCAGTCAATCGCCCCGCGGGACAGCGCCTGGATGGCCGCATCGCTGCCAGCGGCCGTCAGGCTCGACATCATCACCACGGGCATCGGCCGAGCGCGCATCAAACGCGTGAGAAATTCCAACCCGCTCATCCCCGGCATCTCAATATCGAGTGTCAACACGTCTGCCTGATGCGCCTTGAGAAAGTCGCGAGCTTCGACGGCTGTGGCGGCCTCGCCAACGACCTCCAACCGAGGATCAGACGACATCACCGCGCGCAACCAGTGTCGCATGGCCCGTGAGTCGTCGACGATGAGAACCCGTTTCGATGCCCCAGAATTTGGTCGTATCGCCGCCGTAGACAGTCCTGTCACTGCAAACCTCGTGCCTTGTCTTGCAGACAGCAGACCTGAAAGCCCGCCGCCGTGATGACCGGTATGGCAAAGAGTTATGAAGCGTCGCTTAATAAAGACGCGGTATGACAGATCAAAAATGCGGTTTAGGCCGCGCGGTCGGCAATCATCTGGCGCGAGACGATCAGCCGCATGATTTCGTTGGTCCCTTCCAGGATCTGATGCACGCGCAGGTCGCGCACAATCTTTTCGATCCCGTAGTCGGCCAGATACCCATAGCCGCCGTGGATCTGCAGGGCTTCATTGGCCACGTCGAAGGCCACATCGGTCACAAAAACCTTGGCCATGGCACAGTGTTTTGTGGCATCCGCCGCCGCGGTATCGAGCTTCCAGGCCGCCTGGCGCAGGAACACCCGTGCGGCCTGCAGCTTCACCTCCATATCGGCCAGTTTGAACTGCAGCGACTGGAACCGGTCGATGGATTGGCCAAAGGCCTTGCGCTCGGCTGCGTAGGCCAATGCGGCATCGAGGGTCGCCTGCGCCCCGCCCAAAGCCGAGGCCGCAATATTGAGCCGCCCGCCATCAAGCCCGGCCATCGCGTAGGAAAACCCGCGCCCCTCCTCACCCAGAAGATTTGCAGCCGGAATCACACAGTCATCAAACTGCACCTGCGCGGTGGGCTGCGCGCGCCACCCCATCTTTTTCTCCAACCCGCCGAAAGACAAGCCGTCAGTGCCGGTCTCGATGATGACGGCTGAAATGCCCCGCGGCCCTGCGTCGCCTGTGCGCACCATGGTCAGATAAGCGTCCGAATAGCTGCCGCCGGAGATGAACGCCTTGGTGCCGTTCAGGCGGTAGCCTTCGTTGGTGCGGTCCGCCCGGGTGCGCAGCGCCACCGCATCCGAGCCGGAGCCCGGTTCTGTCAGGCAGTAGGAGAAAATGGTCTCCATCCGGCAGAGCGCGGGCAGCCATTTCTCCCGGCTTTCATCCGAGCCGAATTTTTCGATCATGCCACCACACATGTTGTGGATAGACAGAAAGGAGGCCACCGCCGGGCAGGCCATCGACAGGGCCTCAAACACCAGCGTCGCGTCGAGCCGCGACAGGCCTGAGCCGCCGTGCTCTTCTGAGACGTAGATGCCGCCCAGCCCCAGCTCCGCCACTTTTGGCCAAAGATCCTTGGGGATGGTCCCCTGCTCTTCCCAATCGAGCGCGAAGGGCGCGATATGCTCCTGACCGAAGGCATGCGCCATGTCAAAGATTGCGGTCTGTTCCTCGGTCTGTGCGAAATCCATGCCTGAACTCTCCTGCCGTCCCCCGGGGTCTTGGGGTTTGGGATAGCATCAATTGAATTGAAAGCGCCAGCGGCCCGTTGCCTCAGACCCGCTCCGCAGCATCGGGGCGATTGAAGCGCGCAGCGTTTCGAAGCCGCCTCGCGTCAATACCCCGTCATCTCCAGATACCCGCGCCCACGATGGGTGCCGCTCAGACGCACCGGACCTTCCCAATAGGGGATCGACGTGTCCATCCAGGCCTGCGGGTTCAGCGCCTCAACCGTCACATCCACCCCCTTCTGCGGCAGCAGCACCCGCCAGCTGGTGGGGATCTGCCGCCCGGCCACGTCGCTTTGCACCAGTGGCTCAGCGGTAAAGGCGCCATCGGGGAAGGGCGTGGTCTGCCCGTCCGGTGTGATCCAGGTGGCGGCGGTGAAATCCGGCCCCGCACTGTCACGCAGGGTGAACCCCATCAGCCGGGTGCCTTCGTCGAATGTCATGGAAAACCAGTCCCAGCTGACCTGCGACGCGCCCAGCGGTTGCGACGCCCACTCCCGATCCAGCCAGGCCTGGCCGGTCACGGCGACCTCTCCCTCTGGCAGCGTCAGGGTGCCTGAAATCTCAAAGAAGGGCTGTGAATAGTAATAGCTCGCCCGCCCCGAGGCGGATTTTTGCGAGTATCCGTCCTGCCCGTGAAAGACGAGCGGGCCTTGTGCTTGCAGTTGCATGTCATAGGCGAAGTCCGCGCCGCGTGCCGTCAGCCGCATCTGCTGCAGATGGGCACCCGCCATCTGCCAGTCGTCAATCCAAGCCTCGAACGGGTCGGCGATCACCCCGGCCTGTCCAATGCCCCCCCGCGCCCGGCGTTCGGCCACGTAGTGCGCCTCTGGCGTGGTCACGGCGGCGTGTCCCAGCCAGAGCTGCGGGCTGTCCCAGCCTGAGCTTTCCTCCGGGGCCAGCGCACTGCGAAAAAGGGTCCATTGCAGCCCGTAGTCGCGCCCGTCCGCGCCCGTGAGCGTCGCGGTCAGATACCACCACTCGATCCGAAACGCCGGATGCGCGCCATGATCTGCCGGAAAGTCGAAGACATAGCCGCGCTCGGGCATGGCAAACCCGTCTGCGTCGCTGCCCAAACCGGCAAAGCTCTGCGAGGACACCTGTTTGACCGCGACGACCAGCGCACAGACCGTGAGGATCAGCCAGGTGGCACAGATGCGCCGCATCACAGAAGCCGCCCTAGCGCTCATTGCTGAACACCCTCAACAGACGGTCCGGTGGCGTCCGCGCCAGCCGCAGTGCGGGCCAGGCCGCCGCCACCGTCGCTGCAAGCAAAGTCAGCGCACCCAAGCGCGCGTAGTCCAGAGGAAACAGATACATCGGCAGCCGCCACCCAAAAGCCTCCACATTCACCACCGCCAGCAGCACCCAGGCCAGCGCCAACCCAAGCGGCAGCGCCAGGGCGGCGGTCATCGCGGCCAGGCACAACGCCCGCAGCAGCTCAAGCCCCGCCAGATGCCGCCGCGTGAGACCCAGCGCCCAGACAGGCGCCAGTTGCGGCAGGCGCAGGCTGGCCAGCGTCAAAAGACCAATGAGCAGCGCCAGCCCAGCCACAGAGAGTGTCAGCGCGTTGAGTGCCGCCGTCACCGCGAAAGTCCGCTCGAACACCGACAGCGAAAACGCCTTGAGATCCGCCTGATTGATCAGCGCATCGGGGGCCAGATCAAAGCGCGCCTCAATCCTTGCGGCCAAAGCGTCGGGCGTCTCCGTGCGCAGGCCAAACCGCAGGAGGGTCACATCGGGATAGCGCGCAGTGAAGGCAGATCGCGAAATCACGATCTGCCCGGCCGCATTGCCATAGTCGCCATAGACCCCAAGAATGAGGTCCCCTGTCTGCAGCCTGTCCCCCGGCCAAAGCCCGTTCCGCCGTGCCAGCTGCTCGTTGATCAGAGCGCCCTCACCTGCGGCCAATCTGTCCCAAACCTCCGGCACCGCCTCCAGCAGCGGCCAGTTCTCGCGATAGGTGACGTGATCGCGGATGCCATAGATCTCCGCTGGCAGACCGGCGATGCGCAGATCCTGCCAGACGATCGGCAGGACGGTGACCTGCTCGGTCTCTAGAAACGCCATCATCTCGGCGGCCTGCGCGGGCGTCTCGGCGCGCAGGTAAAGCTCGGAGGCCAACCGCTGGTCGAGATAGCCGGTGAAGGTCAACCGAAAGCTCGACACCATCGTCGAGACGCCAATATTCGCAGCCATCGCCAGCAGCAACGCCATCAGTGCCATGGAGAGGCCAGGCAGCTGCTGGCGGCTGTCCGCCCAGAACCACTCCGCCAGCGGACCACGATGCCAGCGTCCTGCAAGGGTCAGCCCCGCAGAGAGGGCCGCGGGCAACAGGAAGGCCGCACCAATCAGCAGACACCCCAGCAGGCCAAACCCGGCAAAGAGCCCCTGCCCCAGCACCGCCAGCGTAAGGCCCGCCGCGAAGAGACCCAACGCTGCCAGCGCCAGCCAGCGCGCTGCTGCCGTGGCATGCATACTCATGGCGCGCGGGTGGTTGAAGGACAACAGCGGCAGCTTCGCCAGCTTGATAAGTGCCGCAGCCCCGGCCAGCCCCGTGCCCGCCAGCGCCATGCCAAGACCGGAGAGCCACCAGACCGGGCGCAGCTGCAAACCACCCGTGATCTCCGCCCCGTAGAGCCCGCGCAGGGTCGCCGCAACGTCGGGCAGCAACGCCGCCGCAATGACATACCCCAGTGCGACCCCAAACGCGCCTGCGAGCAGCGCAAAGACCCCCAGCTCGGCCGCCAGCAACACCATCAGCTGCCGCAGCGGCACCCCCAACGCCCGCAGAGTGCGAAAGACCGGGCGGCGCTGCTCAAACGCGAGACCAACCGCGCCATAGGCAATGAAGATGCCCACCGCAAAGGACAACAGGCCGAAGGCGGTCAGGTTGAGGTGAAAGCTCTCGGTCAGCCGCGCCACATCATTGCCCTGTGCAGGCGGACTGCGCAGGTATTCCGGCGGAAGTGGTGGGAGCCCGACGGGCCGCGCTGGGTCAAGCAACAGCCGGGTGATCTGCCCCGGCGCGTCAAGAAGGCGGTGCGCCACAGCAATATCGGTCAGCGCAGTGCCCCGCGCCCGTTCGGGTTGGGGCCGCAACGTGACATCCAGCCCATCGAAAAGACCCACGTCGTCAGGGTGCAGAAAGACCGCCGCCTCTCCAGCTTCCTGCGCGCCAGCGTCCAGCGGGCTTTGTGGCGCGCCATCGCTCGACGCCGGTTGCGGCAGCGTGAGAGGATCAATGCCCAGAAGCCGCAAATCGGTGCCGGGCAGCGTGCCCTCCAACACCGGGCTGACCTGCCAGCCGAGGCGACGTAATGCAACATATTCAACTGTGCTCAAGGCCTGCCCGTCGACGCGGGTGATCTGCTCCAGCCCGCTGCCCGTGACCACATCAGCGGCGCGGTCATAGCTCGCGCGGGCCTCTGCGTTGATCGCCTGCACACCGGACCAGAGCGCTGTGGCCAGCGCCAGCCCCGCAATCAGAGTGGCCAACTGCCAGGGGTTGCGTCGCCAGTGCGACAGCAGCGCGGCAAGACCCAGGCGGATCACGCAGCGCTCTCCAGCGGTTGCACCACCCCATGCGAGAGGTGCAACCGGCGCTGCATGCGCGCCGCCTGCCGGGGCGAATGCGTGACCATGAGCAACGCTGTTCCCGTCTCTGCCGCGCTGTCCAGCATCAGCTGCAGAACCGTATCCGCAGTGGCTTCATCAAGGTTACCCGTTGGCTCATCCGCCAACAGCAAACGCGGTTTGGCGGCAAGTGCGCGCGCGATGGCCACGCGCTGCTGCTGTCCGCCGGAGAGCGTTTCGGGGTAGCTCTGCAAGTGGTCCGCCAAGCCAATCGTCTCAGCCAGATGCGCGGCCCAATCCGGGTCAAACCGGCCCGCCAGCCGGGCCTGAAAGGCGATGTTTTTCTCGACCGTCAGACTGGGGATCAGGTTGAATTGCTGAAAGATCAGCCCCACGGTGCTGCGCCGCATCTGTGCAAGAGCGCCATCTGCCAGAGCGGTGATGTCGGTGCCATCCACTGTGATCTGGCCGCCGCTTGCCCGGTCCAGCCCCGCCACAAGATGCAAGAGCGTGCTCTTGCCGCTGCCGGATTCGCCTTCCAGTGCCAAGGTCTCTCCCGGCGCCATGGCGAAGGACACGTCGCGCAACACAGGCTCTGCCGCCGGATCGTACCGCTTGACCAGATTGCAGATGTCCAGAACCATGACGCGCCCGTTTTCCCCTTTGTCTACAACATGGTTCGTTGCCTGCCAGCCTCAAGGCCGCGCGGGCGCTGCGACCAAAAGGCACAAGGTCGCGTTAGTAAAGGCCTGCACTGCGCGCGCGCAGCTGCACCAGCGACAGAACCGTGTCGATCGTCGGGGTGGGTGTCTCTGTGACCCGGCCCAGCTCCTGCACGGAGGCCACGAGCGCATCGATTTCCATGGGGCGGCCCGCGTCAAGATCCTGTAGCATCGAGGTGCGATGCGCACCAACGGCGCCCCCCCCGTCAATGCGCCGTTCCACATCAATCGGGAATTTCACCCCCAGCTTTTCCGCAATCTCCTGCGCCTCGACCATCATGCCGCGCGCCACCGCCCGCGTGCCCGGATCAGTGCAAAGCACATCGAGCGTCGCATGGGTCAGCGCCGAAATGGGATTGAACGACAGGTTGCCCCAGAGCTTCACCCAAATCTCATCGCGCAACCGGGGCCTTACCGGTGCTTTCAATCCGGCGGCCATCAGAGCCTTGGACAGCGCCACCGCCCGCTCTGATTTGGAGCCATCGGGTTCGCCTAGGCTGAAACGATTGCCTTCCACATGTTTGATCACCCCCGGCTCGGAGACCTCCGCCGCCGGGTAGACCACACAGCCCAGCACACGGTCGGGGCCAAACCCCTCCCATTGCGCATTGCCGGGATCAACGGTTGTGAGCCGCGTGCCCTCCAGATCTGTCCCGATCTTGTGGAAATACCACCAAGGCACACCATTCACGCCGCTGACTATGGTCGTGTCATCGCCGAGCAGCGGCTGCATCTTGTCCACCACCGGCGGCACCGAATGGGCCTTGAGAGTGACAATCACATAGTCCTGCGGACCAAGCTCACTAGGATCATCAGAGACGGTCACCGGCATGGTCACCGGATCAGCCCCTTCTTCGATCAGAGTCAGGCCGTTCTCTTTCATCGCCGCCAGATGCGGGCCCCGCGCCACGAGGCTGACGTCCGCGCCCGCCTGAGCAAGCTTTGCACCCATATAGCCGCCAATGGCGCCCGCGCCAAAAATGCAGATCTTCATGATGCGGACTCTTCGACAAGTCCCAGTTTCTCAGCCAGACCAATCCGCTGCATCTTGCCCGTGGCTCCCTTTGGGATCTCGTCCATGATCACGACGCGGCGTGGCACTTTGAAATCGGCCATCCGCTCCGCGGCAAACTTGCGAATGTCCTGATCGCTGGTCTCAGCGCCCTCTTTGAGCACGATGGCCGCAGCCACCTCCTCACCCAGCTTGGGATGCGGCAGCGCGAAGGTGACCACCTGCGCCACATCCGGGTGGTCCAGCAGCACCCCGTCCACCTCCAGCGGGCTGATCTTTTCGCCGCCCCGGTTGATGATCTCTTTCAAGCGCCCGGTCAGATGCAAATAGCCCTCTTCGTCGAACGCCCCCTGATCCCCGGTGCGGAACCAGCGCGCGCCCTCAGCTTCAAAAAAGCTCTTGGCGTTGGCCTCGGCGTTGGCCTCATAGCCGGGGGTCACATTCGGGCCGGAGATCACAACCTCGCCGGTGCCTTCGGTCAGACGATCCTCGATTTCATGGGCGACGCGCATCTGCGGACCAGCAGCGATCCCCACCGCCCCGGGCTTTTGCGCGCGCGGGGGCAAGGGGTTCGAGGCCATCTGATGCGCGGCCTCGGTCATGCCGTAGGCTTCGATCACCGGCGCGCCAAAGGTGTCCTGCAGCTGCACCATGACCTGCGCGGGCAGTGACGCCGAAGAGGACCGCAGGAAGCGCAGCCCTGTCTGCTCAATCACATCCGCATTCCGGCCCGCGCGCGTCAGGATCGCCTGATGCATGGTCGGCACGGCTGTGTACCATGTGGGCTGCGCTTCCTTCATCCAGCCAAAGAACTTCAGCGCGTCAAAGCCCGGCGCGCACCAGACCGATGCGCCCGACGACAGGCTCGCCAGCACCGCCGCAATCAACCCGTGAATGTGAAAGAGCGGCATCACATTCATGCAGCGATCCTGCGGGGTGAGGGCCAGCGACGTGCCGATATGCTGGGCCGAGCTCGCCACATTCGATTGCAAGAGCGGCACAATCTTAGGGCGCGAGGTTGTCCCGGAGGTGTGCAGGATAAGCGCCACATCCTCGGAGGTCGGCAGGGGCAGATCCCCCGACCCGCTCAGATCAGAGGCGAGCGTGAAGGTGCCGGCAGGCGCGCCCTGCGGCACCGACAGTCGGATCACAGCCATGCCGATGGCATTGGCGGCGGCCAGGGCCGGACCATCGTCGTCTTCGGCCACCAACAGCGCCTTGGCCTTCAGATCCTCAAGGTAGAACTTGTATTCCTCCTCGCGGTAGGCGGGGTTCAGCGGCGCGGTGGTGGCAACCTGCCCCACTGTGACGAAGGCCGCCGCCATTTCCGGCCCGTTTGGCAGCACGATGGCCACACGGTCAGCGGCACCAATGCCCATGGCGTGCAGAGCGTGCCTCACGTCAGCACTTAGGGATCTCAGCCCGCCATAGCTCAGCCAGTCCCGGCCCGGGGCACCTATGGCCAGCGTGTCATCGCCATGTGGGTCCAGAAGCGCGCCGAGAGTATTCTGCATGATGGTGTCCTATGTCTTCCGCGCCATCGGGCGCCTCGGGTGTGAGTCAGATGTGTCTGTATGTAGCGGTGCAGCACAGGGGAGGCAAACTCCGGTTGCAAACCCGACCACAGCCTGGATGAGTGAGCGCAAGGATATCGTGGAGGTCCTGCAGGCTGACAGGGGCGCGCGCGTCGAGGTATTCGACCCATCAGCACCATATATCCGGCCGTTCCTCGATTCTCGTTGCCAAACAAGAGCAATGGCTTAGACTTGGATCTTCATGCAAATGACAGGTCGACCGTTCCCATATGAGCATTGCCGAGATCCTCTTTGCCGGGCTGGACTGGCCGCTGGCGGTCGGGCTGCTTGTGCTGAGTTTCCTCAGCTCGATGATCACGGCCGCCTTTGGCATCGGCGGTGGCATCCTGATGCTGGCCGTGCTCGCCTCGGTGCTGCCACCGTCAGCGATCATTCCTGTACATGGGCTGGTGCAGCTGGGCTCCAACGCCGGGCGCAGCTTTGCCTTCCGGCAGCATATTGACCGGCGATACCTTTGGCCTTTCCTCATCGGCAGCACGGCGGGCGTTGCGATCGGCAGCAGTGTTCTGGTGCAGATTGATGCGGGGCTGCTGCAGGGGATTGTGGGGCTTTTCATTCTCTGGATGCTCTACCTCCCGGTGCCCCGCCTGATGGAACGCTCTGCCGGAGTGACCGGTGGCTTCTCCAGCCTGCTGACCATGTTTGTGGGTGGCACCGGACCATTTGTCGCCGCCTTCGTAAAAGCGCTGGCGCTGGACCGGATGCGCCACGTAGGCACGCACGCTGCGATGATGACCGCGCAGCATTTGCTCAAGACCGTCGCCTTTGGGCTGCTGGGCTTTGGCTTCTCCAGCTGGCTCGGGTTTGTTGCCCTGTTGATCGGAGCCGGGCTGCTCGGCACGATTGCGGGCCGGTCGATCCTGCTGCGGTTGAATGAGGCCGTCTTTGGCCGGGTTCTCACCGCGATCCTGACGCTGCTGGCGCTGCGGTTGATCTATGTCGGTGGAACCACGCTCATGGGGTAAGCACGCGCGCCCCTTGCAGTGACGGCATCAACGCGGCGGCCAGAGCCGTGGCACTTTCAAAAGCAGCCTCCACCTTGCCTGCCCCGCACCAATCTCCGGCAGCGGCCAAGCCGCTCTCTTGATCAATCAGAAACGGCGCATCCGCTGGCACGGGGACATTCGCATAACGCCAACGGTGCAGGCTGATGTAAGCCGCACCGCTTGGGTCTTGCCCCGTTGCGGTTGCAAAGGCGTCGCGCAACTCATCCCTCACCTCCTCTTGCGGGCGCTCCAGATTGGCCTCCGCCCAGTCGTTTGAGGTTTGCGCGACAATGGCCTGTGGCCCGCCCCGCCCGGGTTTGGAGCTGTCCACCGCAATCCAGGCCAGCGGCCCCTCGCGCACCCAGGCCGCCTCCCACGCCAGCGGCAGCGGATCGGCAAAGCCCAGCATGAGGCTGTAGCAGCCCTGCATCCGTGCCTGCGAAAAGGCGCTGCCCCCCGCAAACGACGTTGGCAGGAGCGCGGCTGTCTGGGGCAGCGGCGCCGTGCTGACCACCCAATCGAAAGGACCCAATTGCTGACCCTCCCGATTGATCAGCAGCCACCCGGCCTGCTCCCGATGCAGCGTCTCCACCTGCCACCCACGTGTGACATCGAGATCCGACGCCAAGGCCTTGGCCAGCGCGGTCATGCTAGGAGCGGCAACATATCGCGGGCTGGCCCAGACGGGCGCGTCCCCCGCATCTTGTGGCAATATCACCGATTTGGGTGCCCAAGGTTTCACTGTTCCCGCCGCGATATACGGTGCGAGAAACGTCTCAAACGCCGGACTTTTTGCAGAGAAATACTGCGTCCCGTGATCAAAAGCGAAAGGCTCGGCGCGACGGGTTGCCATGCGCCCGCCCAACCCGCGCGATTTTTCGATAACAGCCACCGAGGCAGTTTCGGCAAGCGCTCGCGCCACTGTCAGACCCGTCAGACCGGCTCCGATCACCGCAATCCGTTGCTTTTCGCCCATGTCTTCACCCTTCGCGCGCCCTCAGCCCCGAGAGAGATAGAGCGCTCCTTCTGCCCGACCACTATGCACAGGAGACAGTTGACCAAGTGGATTCTGTGAAAGCTGCACCGAATATCCCCCGAAGGCCTGACACTGTCGCCAGCACAAGGAAACTGCAAGACCTGCAGTACTGACCTGTCGCCGGTCTCGCCCGGGCACCGCGACCGCTGCGCTTGACGACCGGGCTGTCTCGCCGCATTGAAACGCGGCTGGTGCCTATGTTCGCTGTTTTGGTGGATCCTGTGCCGCCCCGAGAAAGTTGCTGATCACGGTCAGACTGTCGACATTGTCGCAGACGACCTTGAACACCAGCAGGAACGGAACGGCGACCAGCGCCCCAGCGATGCCCCAGAGCCAGGCCCACAGAACAACCGTCAGAAAGACCGCCACGATGTTCAACTCAAGCCGTCGCCCAAGCAGATAGGGGGTGACGAATTGCGCCTCAACGGTGGTCAGCACTTGATACGCGATGGGAGCGATCAGCGCATAAGACACGCTGTCGAAATAGGTGATCGCATGAATTCCGACGAAGACGGTGCCCACCACGCCGCCGATGATCGGCAGATAGTTCAGCAAAAACGCCGCAACGCCCCAGATGTAGGCGTGTTCAAGGCCAACCGCCCAAAGCGCCGCTGCAACCACGACCCCAAGGCCCGCGTTGATCAACGTAATGGTCAACAGATAGCCGGACACGCGCCGCTCGATATCATAGACCATGGCCAACGCCTGCTTTTTCCCGCTCAGCGTTCGGAAGGTCTGCACCAGCTTGACGTAGAACAGATCGCCAGAGGCCAGCAGGAACAGGGCCAGAACCAGCGCCACCGCCAGAGATGTTAGGCTGCTGGCTGCAACCGTGACCGCTGAATTCAACAGGCCTGGTTGCTGCACAACAACCTGTTGGGGCCCCTCGGCTGGCGCGGCAGTCATCTTCTCCACCTCGGTCGAGGCGTCTTTCACCGCATCGATGGTTTCAGTCACCCCGCTCAGCTTGTACTTGAGATCCCGCGCAATATTGGGTGCGTCGTTGGACCAGGCGCGCACGGTATCTCCTGCAAAGAACACCGCACCGCCAATGCACGCCGTCGCCGACAGGATCAGCAGTGTCGCCGCGAAAGCGGCTGGCAGCCCTCTGCGTTGTAGAAAGCGATTGATCGGGCTCAAGGTGAGCGCGAGCAGGAAACCCAACATCACGGGCAGGATGAGATCGCGCGCAAAATAGGCCACGACGAAGACCGCGATGATCGCCAACGTCCCGGTGCTGCGCCGGAGGGCGCGTATGTCGTCTTGCATATTGCAGCATCCGTTTGAATATGAGGCGTGGTTGGCGGGCGATCACGCCCCGTCCGGTGGCCCCCACGCCTCAGTCTTGGTTAAGCGGGACGGTTGAAATGGACATTTTGGCAGAGCCTTTCTACACTTCTCATGCATGGCAGATGCAAATCAAGGTCCGATTTGCCCCATCAAGGATGCGCTTGATATTCAATGACTTCCAGATGATGCACCGGCGCTCGGAAAAGACACCTTCGCCCTCGTCTGATCGGTCAATATCTCCGATAGAAATCGGGCCGGTCTGGCGATACGTAATGGAGGAGTTGGACGGATCTTCAAACCAACCGCCGTTCTCAAGGCGGTCGATCAGACCAAGCTCAAAATAGGAGACGTGGCACGTAGCGCCCTCGACCAGTGGATCTGAAAACACCTCGATGACGATGTGATGGCCAAACCAGTCCACGTCGACATTGCCAACCCGCTCCGCCGCCGCGGCCTGCGCCATAAAGCAGAACGCGCCCAGAGCGTGCGCTGCCTTCTGGACGGGCGAGGCCAGTGTCATCCCATGCGCAGTACCCCAATGCCTGGCCTGAAACGAACTCCAGAATGGTGGCCAACCACAAAGCAGCTTCGAGGAAATGTTCGAACTCGCTTGCAGATTCCTCTCAAGCCCCTGGAAAATATGGAAGAATGGTGATCTAATCCTGCGCAGAGCCGTGCTAAAACTGACCTTTGATGAGCGCTTGCACTACTGCCGAAAAGAGGGACTTCGAACCCCAAAAACTACGTTACCATTCAGTATGTTAGGGGATTTTGCGCCTCTGAAGGGGTGATGGCGGAGGAGGTGGGATTCGAACCCACGGTACGCTTTCACGCACGCCGGTTTTCAAGACCGGTGCATTCGACCACTCTGCCACTCCTCCGGTGCGCCTCTCCTAGAGAGGTTGCCACGATTCTGAAATAGAAAAAACCAGGCCAATCTGCGCCGGATCACCGCCGATTTACCGCCCCAAGCCTTCCCAGAGCCTGCGCGCCAAGGTAGAGTATGCGCCAAGACCCCTGCACAAGGGGCAGAAACGTCGCCGGAGAACCGGCCAGCAGGCAAGGATAGGCATCATGCGCCGCAACACAACACCACGGTTTGATCCCGGGCCCAAACTGGCCATGGGAGGCATCCTGTTGCTCCTGCTGTCAGGCTGCGACGATGCCGGAACGTTCAAGTTTCAAGACATCTTCACCCCCAAAACCGAGGCAGAAAGTGCACCCGCCCCTGCGCCGCAGAGTAACGCTGTCGAGCAGGACGTCGAAGCGCCTGACGTCTTTGCCGCCAGGGAGCCGGGCCTCTGGGACGGGCGTCCCTCTCTCGGCGGCGTCTGGGTGGCGCATCCCGATGTGACCGAGCCTGAGCGCGTGCTCATTCGCAACACCGCCAACGGACAGTTTGTGGTGGGTGCTCTGTTCCGACGCGAGCGCGATATACCCGGCCCCCGCCTGCAGATATCCTCTGATGCGGCACAAGCTCTTGGTGTTCTGGCCGGCGCGCCCTCCGATCTGGATGTGGTTGCCCTGCGCAAGGAGGCCGTGGCCGTTGCCCCAGCTGAGGATGCCATCGACGCACCTGCTCAGATCACACAGACCAGCCTTGACCCGATCGCCGCAGCGGGTGCGGCCATTGAGGACGCTCCTGAGACACCTGCAGACACTGCGGCAGCGGCGCCAACTGTATCCCCCCTGCCGCAGTCCACGCTGCCGCAGTCGACCATTGACAAACCCTTCATCCAGATCGGCATATTCAGTCAGGAAGCCAATGCCAACCGGGCGGCCAAGCAGATGCGCGGTGCGGGGCTGATCCCCACCGTCAAGCAACAGCAGCTGGGCGGCAAACCCTTCTGGCGGGTCATCGTTGGCCCCGCCAACAGCACGTCGGAGCGCGGTAAGCTGTTGGAAACGATCAAACGCGAAGGCTTCTCCGACGCCTACGCCGTGACGAACTGAACCGGGAAAGGACGACATACGTGATCCGACATGCGACCGCCATTCTGGCCCTGATCCTCTCCACCACCACGGCCACGGCCTTTGACACGCAGGCGACCTCGGCCTTTGTGATCGATCAGACCACCGGCACGGTCCTGCTGAACAAGAACGCGGACGAGCCGCTGCCACCGGCTTCGATGTCCAAGCTGATGACGCTCTACATGGCGTTCGAAGCGGTCCGCCGTGGCAAGGCCGATGGTGGACTTGACTTGAACGAAGAGCTGTTGGTCTCCGAGCATGCGCAGTCCTTTGGCGGCTCCAGCATGTTCCTGCGCTCGGGAGAGCGGGTGTCGGTCGAGGATCTCATCCGCGGCATCATCGTGCTGTCGGGAAATGACGCCTGCGTGGTGATTGCCGAGGCGCTCTCGCCGGATGGTACCGAGTACGGCTTTGCCCGGTTGATGACCCAGCGCGCGCAGCAGCTTGGCATGACCAACTCAACCTTCGTGAACTCCAGCGGCTGGCCGCAGGCCGGGCATCTGATGTCGATGCGCGATCTGGCGCTGCTTGCTGATCGTTTGATCAGTGATTTCCCGGAATTCTATCCGCTTTTTGCCGAAACGGAGTTTGAGTTCGACAACCGCGTGCCCAGCAACAAACGTAATCGCAACCCGGTGCTGACCATGGGCATCGGCGCAGACGGTCTGAAAACCGGCCACACCGAAGAGGCCGGATATGGCCTCACCGGCTCCGCCAAACAGGGCGACCGGCGCGTGATCTTCGTCATCAGCGGGCTGGATTCAGTGCGCACCCGCGCGCAAGAGAGCCAGGCCATCGTAAACTGGGCCTTCCGTCAGTTCGCCATGCGCCCGCTGGCCGAGGAGGGTGAGCAGTTCGCGCAGGCCAGTGTCTGGATGGGCAGTGAGCCAACCGTGGGGCTGGTCGCAGCGCAAGACATCAGTGTCCTTATGCCCGCTTTGGCCGCGCGCGAAATTGAGGGCGAGGTCGTCTACACCGGACCGCTCAGCGCGCCCATCGCCAAGGGGGATCAGCTGGCGGAGTTGGTCTTCACTCTTGAGGGGCTGCCCGAGACACGCCTGCCCCTGGTGGCGGATCGCGACATTGCCGAAGGCGGCTTTGTCAGCCGGATCAGCACGGCGGCGCTTGTGCTGTTCAAGAAACTGGTCGAAGGCCCCGAGGAGGAGGCGTGAGCGCAGCCCCGCGCCCGGGCGCTCGTTTCATCAGCTTTGAGGGCATCGACGGATCCGGCAAATCGACCCAGATCAAACGGCTTGCGACGCATCTGACCCAGCAAGGGCACGACGTGGTCCTGACTCGCGAACCCGGCGGCTCCCCCGGAGCGGAAGAGATCCGCGCGCTGGTTTTGCAGGGCGATCCAGATCGGTGGTCGGCTGAGACCGAGATCCTGCTCTTCACCGCCGCGCGGCGCGACCATTTGGAGCGCACGATCCTGCCAGCGCTGGCGGAGGGCAAGATCGTGCTGTGCGACCGCTTTGCCGACAGCACCCGCATGTATCAGGGCCTGTCGCGGGGCAACCTGCGCGGTATTGTCGACAGCCTGCATGAGCTGATGATTGGCCGCGAACCGGATTTGACCATTCTGATCGACATGGATCCGGCAACGGGCCTGTCGCGCGCGCTGTCGCGGCAAACCAAGGATGAACGGTTTGAGGCCTTTGGCGAGGATTTGCAAAAAGCGATGCGGCAGGGCTTTCTTGATCTTGCCGAGGAATTCGCATCCCGCTTCCGCATTGTCGACGGCGCGCGCGATATCGACAGCGTCGCCGATGATATCGCTGCCCTGACAGAGGCGGCCCTGGCATGACCGCACCGGACCAGATCGAAGGCGCGCCGCATCCGCGCGACACCGCCCGGCTCTTTGGTCATGACCATGCCGAACAGGCGTTTCTGGAGGCTCACAACACAGGCCGGTTGCATCACGCCTGGCTGCTTACGGGTCCGCGCGGCGTCGGCAAGGCCACGCTCGCCTGGCGCATCGCGCGCTTTCTTCTGGCCACACCGCCGCCGCAGGACGACGGCCTGTTTGGCGCGCCACCACCACCAGAGACGCTGCAGATCGACCCCGAGCACCCCGTGGCCCGCCGCATCGCCGCAAGGGCGGAGCCGGGGCTGAAAGCCATCACCCGCACGCCCAACCCGACGACAGACCGAATGCGTGACCAGATCGTCGTGGATGACATCCGGGCACTTGCCGGGTTCTTCCAACTGTCGGCCACGGACGGCGGGCGCCGGGTCGTGATCGTGGATGCGGCGGATGAGATGAACACCTCGGCCGCCAATGCGCTTTTGAAGATGCTGGAGGAGCCGCCCGACCGCGCCATTCTGCTGCTGATCAGCCACCGGCCTTCCGGCTTGCTGCCGACCATCCGCTCGCGCTGCCGCACCCTGCGGCTCGGCACTCTGACACCTGACGACATGGCCCGCGCCTTTACCCAAGCCGATATCGACGTTGGCCACGATGCAGAGGCTCTGGCAGAGCTCTCGGGCGGCTCCATCGGCGCTGCGCTGCGCCTGTCGCTGCTGGGCGGTGTCAAAACCTATGCAGAGCTGATCGCGCTGATCGGCAGCCTGCCCCGGTTCGACCGGGGCGCGGCGGTCAAACTGGCCGAAGCGGCCGCCGTACGCGGGGCCGAAACCAAGCGCGACCTGCTCTTTGAGCTGATCGACCTCGCGCTCAGTCGCCTCGCACGCACTGGCGCGACCGGCCATCCGCCCGCCATCGCAGCAGCCCCGGGCGAAGCGGACATCCTGCACCGCCTTGCCCCCGATCAGGCCGCAGGCCGTGCCTGGGCCCGCATCGCGCAAGAGACCGGCGCGCGCGCGCAGCATGGGCGCGCGGTGAACCTTGACCCTGCCGCCCTTGTCCTAGATACCCTCATCAAGATGAGCCACACCGCCGAGGCCTGACCGCACCCGGCAAAAACCGACCGGACCGGCATGACCGACACACCCCAGATCACTGACAGCCATTGCCACCTCGATTTCCCCGATTTCGATGGCAAACATGCCGATGTGCTGGCCCGCGCCGCCGAGATGGGGGTGACCCGCATGGTCACCATCTGCACCAAACTGCGCAACCTGCCGCAAGTCCGCAGGATCGCTGAGGCACACCCTCAGGTGTTTTTCGCCGCCGGCACCCATCCGATGAGCGTGGCCGAAGAACCCATGGTCAGCGTCGATGACCTCATTGCGGTGGCGCGCCATCCCAAATGCGTCGGCATCGGTGAGACAGGTCTGGACTACCACTACACCGCTGACAGCGCCGAGGTGCAGCAGACCTCCCTGCGCATCCACATAGAGGCCGCGCGCGCCACCGCCCTGCCGCTGATCATCCATGCCCGCGATGCGGATGAGGATATGGCGCGCATCCTGAGCGAAGAACACGCAAAAGGCGCGTTCTCCTGTGTGATGCACTGCTTCTCCTCATCAGCAGAGCTGGCACAAACCGCTCTGGACCTGGGCTTCTACCTCTCGATGTCCGGCATCACCGCCTTTCCCAAATCGCAGGCGCTGCGCGACATCTTTGCCGCCGCCCCCGTCGACCGGATTTTGGTGGAGACGGACGCACCCTACCTCGCGCCGCCTCCCTTCCGTGGCAAACGCAATGAGCCGGGCTATGCCAGCTACACCGCCCGCGCCGCTGCAGACACCTTCGGCATCCCCTACGCGCATTTCGCCGCACAAACGCAAGAAAATTTCGACCGGCTGTTCACCAAGGCGGCGCAATACAAGGTGCCTGCCTGATGGCGACACTGCGGGCGACGGTCCTCGGCTGCGGCTCGTCCGGCGGCGTCCCACGTCTGGGTGGCCACTGGGGCGACTGCGACCCCAAGAACCCCCGCAACCGGCGCCAACGCTGCTCGCTTCTAGTCGAACGCGAGAGCGCCGAGGGCACGACTACGGTGCTGATCGACACGTCACCGGACTTGCGCAACCAGTTGCTGACAGCCAATATCGGGCGGCTCGACGCGGTGATCTACACGCACGCGCACGCCGACCATGTGCACGGCATCGATGATCTGCGCATGATCGCCTTCAACATGCGCGCCCGCCTGCCCATCTGGGCTGATGCGCCGACGTGCGCGGCGCTTCTGGATCGCTTCGGCTATGCTTTCGTGCAGCCCGAAGGCTCCACCTACCCGCCCATCCTCGACATGCACCTGATTGATGGCGACGTCACCATCGACGGCGCAGGCGGGCCGATCACCTTCAAGCCCTTCCTCGTGGCGCATGGCGGCATGGACGCGCTTGGCTTCCGTATCGGCGACCTGGCTTATCTGCCCGACGTGGCGCAGATCCCGGAGGCGGCCTGGCCCCTTCTCGATGACCTGGACTGCTGGATCGTGGATGCGCTCCGCCGCGCCCCGCACCCGACGCACAGCCACCTGACCCAGACCCTCGACTGGATCGACCGCGTCCAGCCAAAGCGCGCAGTGCTCACCAACATGCACATCGACCTCGATTACGACACCGTGAACGCTGAAACCCCCGACCATATCGAGCCTGCTTACGACGGGCTCACCCTCACCTTCCCCGCGCCATAGCTTCTCTTGGCGACAAATATCCCCGCCGGAGGCTCCCTCCCTCGCCAAAGGCGCAAAGGCCCGATCATGCAGACACTGCTCGACGTCATCCTGCCGGTCTTCCTGGTCATCGGCTTCGGCTATGTCGCGGTCTGGCGCAAGCTCTTCCCCGAAGCTGGCATCGACGGCGTCATGAGCTTCACCCAGCATTTTGCGATCCCCTGCCTGCTGTTCCAAGCCATCGCCAAGATTGATCTTACCACGTCCTTCGACCCCGCCTTGCTCGGCAGCTTCTATGCAGGCGCAGGTCTCTGCTTTGCCGCGGGCCTGATCGGCGCGCGCATCTTGTTCCATCGCGCCTGGGAAGACTGCGTCGCCATAGGGTTCTGCTGCCTCTTTTCCAATTCGGTCCTGTTGGGGCTGCCCATCATGGAGCGCGCTTACGGCCCGGATGCGCTCACCGGTAATTTTGCCATCGTGTCGATCCACTCGCCCTTCTGCTACGGGCTTGGCATCACGGCGATGGAAATCGTGCGGAACCGGGGTCAGTCTCCGCTGGTCATGTTGCGCGGGATCGCCCGCGCGATGTTCCGCAACGCGCTGGTGCTGGCCATCGCGCTTGGCTTCGTGGTCAACCTCTCCGGCGTCGCGGTCCCGTCGGTGGTCGATGATGCGCTGTCGCTGATTGCCCGCGCAGCCCTGCCCGCAGCGCTCTTTGCGCTCGGTGGTGTGCTTTTCCAATACCGCCCCGAAGGCGATGGCCGCACAATCGCGATGGTCTGCGGCATTGCGCTGGTGCTGCACCCGGCGCTGGTCTGGCTTTTTGGCAGCCTGCAAAGCCTGCCGCCAGAGGCTTTCCGCTCCGGCGTGCTGACAGCAGCCATGGCCCCGGGTGTGAACTCCTACATCTTCGCCAATATGTACGGGCGCGCCAAACGAGTGGCCGCCTCCTCGGTGCTGATCGCCACGGGAGCATCGGTGATCACCGTCTGGCTCTGGCTGATGGCGCTTGGCACACCCTGACGTGCGTCACCCGTGGCGGGCTGCGACGGTCTTCAGCGTTGAAAAGCCATAAAGCGCCTCGAACCCTTTCTCGCGCCCATGCCCGGACAGCCCAGTACCGCCAAAGGGCAATTCTACCCCACCGCCTGCGCCGTAGTTGTTCAGAAACACCTGACCCGCGCGCAGCGCCTTGGCAAGCCGCATCTGCCGCGCGCCGTCTCGTGTCCAGACCGAGGCGACTAGACCATAAGCCGTGCCATTGGCAATCGCCAGGGCCTCCTCCTCATCTTCAAAGGGGATAACCACCTGCACCGGACCAAAAACCTCATCCTGTGCCAGCACATGATCCGGCGCGGCGCCCACAAACAGCGTGGGCGTGACGTAGGCTCCGCCTTCCGGCAGCCCGAAAGGCAGCTTGGCCTGCCCGGCGATCTCCAGATCCGCGCCCTGTGCCAGAAACGCCTCGACCCGGCTCCTTTGGCGCTGCGAGATCAGAGGGCCCACGTCCAGATCGTCCATCGCGGGACCGACGCGCAAGGCACAATAGCGCTCGGCCATCGCTTCAACCACCTGATCGTAAACCCCGCGCTGTACCAGAATACGCGAGGAGGCAGAGCAGGTCTGACCTGCATTCTGAATGCCTGCGTTCACCAAAAAGGGCAGCGCCTCGGCGATATCCGCATCGTCAAAGACCAGCTGCGGTGATTTCCCGCCCAGTTCCAGTGTCACCGGCACAACATTCGTCCCCGCCGCTTGCTGCACCAGCTTGCCCACGGCAACCGACCCGGTGAAGGAGACATGGTCGACACCCGGATGCGCGCTAAGCGCAGCCCCCGCCTCTGCCCCCAGCCCCGGCACCACGTTCAGCGCCCCGGCAGGCAGCCCGGCCCGCTGCGCCAGCTCTCCAAAGCCCAGCGCTGTCAGGCACGCCTCCTCAGCCGGTTTCAGCACGCACGCGTTTCCCATCGCCAGTGCCGCGCCAACGGACCGACCAATGATCTGCATGGGGTAGTTCCAGGGCACGATATGGCCGGTGACCCCATGCGGCTCGCGCAGCGTGTAGACCATATAGCCGTCAAGATACGGTATCGTGCTGCCATGCACCTTATCCGCCGCCCCGGCGTAGAACTCCATGTAGCGCGCCAGGGCCGTCACATCCGCTCGTGCCTGTGACAGCGGCTTGCCGACATCGCGCGCTTCCAACTCGGCCAGAGTGTCAGCTTGCTCCAGAACCAGCTGTCCAAGTCGGGCCAGCACCCGGCCCCGCTCCGCTGCGGTGGCCCGCCCCCAGTCGCCCTCCCGCGCGGCCTCTGCCGCCGCCACGGCGGCGTTAATGTCCTCATCCTGCCCCCGCGCAATCTGACAAAGCACGGCGCCCGTCGACGGATCGGTCAGCGGCAACGTTTCGCGCCCGGCAGGCGCCTGCCAGCGCCCTGCGATCAAACACTGGCCCGCATCCAACCCCAAGGGTTTCACAGTCATCCTCTGCCCTCCGATCTCACCTGCGTGATCAGCGCATCCTGCAGGGAGCGCGTCAACCCCGATCCGCGACAGAGGCCCGCAGCCATCTGCCACCACTGGACCCCGCTTGCCGCACGGCCTAAGACACTTCTATGATGCTTCGACAAGCTCTCACCCGCGCAGGTCTTGCGCTTTTGCTGCTGGCGAGCCTCGCCATGTCAGCATCAGCGTTTGCGCATAGAACAACTCAGCCTGATCCCGACTTGCTGGCCTATGTCAGCATGGGTGGCACGCTGGCCGAGCTGTGCGGCGAGGATAATCTCGCGCATCACCTGACCGCGGGCTGCGAGGCCTGCAGGATCAGCGCCAACGCCCTGACTCCAGATGCGACGGCGCAGGCCCTGGCGCCGGTGGTTTATAGCCTTATCCAACAGAACGACACCTCCGAAGCCGCGCCCGCGCCACGGCACGCGCATCTGACACCGCCAAGCCGCGCACCGCCGCCCTTGTGATCCCTTCACGCAGCTCAAACACTCCAAAAGGATCACAGAATGACACGTTTTACACTTGCGGCCGCCACCGCGCTCTTGGCCCTGTCCACCGCCGCCCTCGCACATGACTACAAGGTCGGTGCCCTGGTTATCGACCACCCGATGGCCTTCAACACCGCGCCCACCGCAAAGTCAGGCGGCGGCTATCTGACCATCACCAACACGGGCGAGACCGCCGACCGCCTGATCGGGGTGCGCGCGGACTACCCCAAGGTCGAGTTGCACACGACTGAAGAAAAGGACGGCATCGCCCGCATGATGCATGTGGAGGCCATCGACATTCCCGCCGGTGAGACGGTGGCACTGGAGCCCGGCGGGCTGCATGTGATGTTCATGGGCCTTGGTGGCAACGGGTTCGATGTGGGTGACAAGATCCCCGCGACGCTCATCTTTGAGCAATCGGGCGAGCTTGAGGTGGAATTCAGCGTCGAAGAGCGCGGCACCGCTGTCGGGCATGATCACGGCAACCACGGCAAAACCAACTGAGGCGCGCGCAGGGTCCGGTGACCGGGCCCTGCACGTTCTACCCGTGACAAGAGCCAACCAGACCTGCCGTCAACGCACGCTTTGCGCCACGCCCAGAGCCTGAGCTGTTACATCAAGAGCTTCGGGCGCGCTAAAGAGGATACCGTGGCCCGCCTCCATCAGATGAAGTTCCGCATTGGGCAGACGCTCTGCCAAAGCGCGCTGCGCCGCTGGTGAGGCTTGCCTGTCGAAGCGGCCCGCAATCACGGTCGTGGGGGCTGTGATCCCGTCGAGGGCCGTCGTGCAATCATGGCCGCGCCGCGCGGTCAGCAGACGCCCATAGCCGCCCGATGCGATCGACGGCACGGCAAAGGCTGTCTCAAAAGCAACCCGCTCGGCTAGTATCTGTTCAAAGGCATCGGGGTCGGTCTTGGCAAGGTCCTCCTGACGACTGTCCTGCAGGCACAGGGCTGCGCGGGCCGCATCCTGTCGGGACAGATCAAGAAACTCAGCGATGTCATACGAGGCATGCTCCGGCCCGCCGGCCGTGGCGGAAGAGATGATCAGCTGTGTCACTCGCTGCTGTGCCCGCGCGGCCAGATGCAGCGCGGTCATGCCGCCAAAGCTCTCGGCCACGACATGCGCAGTCGCCCAGCCGACAGCATCCAGCACGGCCAGCGCATCATCGGCATAGTCGACCATGGTCCATGGGCCATCCGGCTGCTCAGTCCGCCCGATGCCGCGCGGCTCATAGGTGACGATGTCGCAGTGCTGCACCCAAGGCGCGTCCAGGAAAGTCCGCTTCAGGCGCAAATCGAAGTTTGACCCGCCGAGAAACAGCACCCTGGGAGACTGAGGCCCACCCGCCTGCCGCCGCACATGATGCACCGTCAACCGATCCGTGCGCAGAGGCCCTTCCTGAACTGCGGTTTCTGCGAGGGTCACAGCAAGGCCTCGCCCAGCATCTTGGCACCGCTGATCGCCAGAAAGAGAGCAAAGGCCAACCGCAACCGCTGCGCATTCAGCCGGTGGGCGAGCCGCACGCCAAGCGGCGCAAACAGAACCGTGGTGAGTGAAATGATGATCGCTGCGGGCAGATTGATGTAGCCCAGCGAATAGGGCAGCAGCCCTTCGATGCCCTGCCCTGCCGCTGCATAGCCGACCACGCCCGGCACGGCGATTGTCAGCCCGAAGAGCGCGGCGGTGCCCACCGCCCGGTGCACCGGGACGGACAGAAGCGTCAGTATGGGCACCGACAACGTGCCGCCACCGATCCCCATCATGGCAGAAAACACCCCAATCGGCGCAGCGACCGCAGCACGGGGCAGCGCGCCCTTGGGCGGGGCGTCCGCCAGGGTCACCGCCCTTGGGGCCAACATGTTGGCCACGACGATCAACGCGACCACCCCAAAGATCGCCGCCAGCAACGCCGCATCAACGCGCGCGGCCAGCAACCCGCCCAGCAGCGCGCCGGCAATCATCCATGGCGCCCAGGCGCGAAACAGCGGCAGATCGATGGATCCCTTGCGGTGATGTGCAAGCGCTGATGAGATCGACGTAGGGATGATCGTCGCCAGCGAGGTCGCCACCACAAAATGCAGCGCGACGTTCTCGCCCACATCCAGCAACCCGGCTTCGGTCAACCAATAGAGTGCCGGGACGATCACGATGCCGCCGCCAACGCCCAGCAGCCCTGCAAGCGTTCCGGCACTCGCGCCGACAGCCAGCAGGAGCGGCAAAATCACAGCCCACAGGGAGAGGTCACTCACGCTGTGCTCCGCGCCCGCAGCGCGCGCCACACCGGCAGCATCAGCGCGACACATGCCGCCAGCGCCAGCACGAGGGCGATGGGGTGACCGGTGAAAAAGGCAAGGAAGTTGCCATCGGTCAGGATCAACCCCTGCCGCAATGTGAGCTCCAGCGTCGGACCAAGCACCATGCCGATCACCAGCGGGGCCATGGGGACCCCTTGCCGCCGCAGGAGAAAACCAACCACGCCCGCGCCCCCCATCACCAGCAGGTCAAACGGGTTGCCGCGCACGAAATAGATGCCCACAGCACAGAGGATCACAATGGCGGTCATCATGAACGCCTCGCGCACGCGCAGAATGGGGGCCGCCACCCGCGACAGCAGCATGCCCAGTGGCAGCAACAACAGGTTGATGATGAAGAACCCCGTGAAGATGGCCGCAATCAGGGTCGGGTTATCCTCGACCAGTTTGGGCCCCGGGGTGATGCCATGCAGGGTGAGCGTGGCCAGCATCACGGCGGTGATCGCGTCCCCCGGAATACCCAACGCCATGGTCGGGACCAGCGCGCCCCCGGTGACGGCGTTGTTCGCCGCCTCGGAAGAGACAATCCCATCCGGTTCGCCTTTGCCGAAACCGGCGCGGTTGGGCGAGGATCTCCGCCCCTCGGCGTAGGAGATGAAGGCCGCGGTCGCCGCACCGGTGCCCGGCAATACGCCGATCAGGTTTCCTATGACCACCGACTTGCTCAGATTGCGCAGCCGCCCCCGCCACATCGCCCGACTGGGCAACACGATGCCGTTGAAGGCCACCAGCTCAGACACTTTGCTGATGTGCACGCTGGCGCGCATGAACACTTCCGACAGGGCGAAGACGCCGATGACAACCGCAAGCAGGTTGAACCCCGCAAAGAGCTGCCAATTGCCGAAGGTAAAGCGCATCTCTCCCAGAATAGGGTCACCGCCCACAGTCGACAGGAAGATGCCGATCATCCCGGCCAGCAACCCTTTCACAACGGAGCCGGTCGAGACCGAAACGATACAGGTCATCCCAAGCAGTATCAGCGCAAACGTCTCAATCGGGCCGAACTCCAGTGCGACGGAGGCAAGCTGCGGCGCTGCAAAGATCAGCACAACAGCTGAGATCAGACCGCCGACAACAGACGCCACGGTAGCCCAGCCAAGCGCCAGCCCCGCCTCGCCCCGCTGCGCCATCGGGTAGCCATCCAGACAAGTTGCCGCCGATTGCGGCGTGCCGGGTGTGTTGATCAGGATCGCGGCGATGGACCCGCCATAGACAGACCCGGCATATACAGCCAACAACAGCAGAATCGCGGGGGCCTGTGACATGGTCAGCGTGAAGGGCAAAACGATGGCCACGGCAACCGTGGACCCGATGCCCGGCATGGCCCCAAGGATGATCCCCAGAACCGTGCCCAGCACCAGCACGACAAGCCCTTCGAAGCTCAGCAGAATGGCGATGGCATCAGGAAGCGACGACAGCATGGGCCCGACCTAGAACAGATATGTGAAACGCGAGGTCGGCAGTGGCATGCCAAGCGCGTGATTGAACAACAGCACCAGTGTCCCCGGCACCGCGATGGCAAAGACAGGGACAAACAGCGGATGCCGGATGCCGAACGCAGACAGACAGATCAGCGCAAAGACAACAGAGGGCAGAAAAAAGCCCTCGGACCCGATGAGGTTCACGTAGACAAGCGTTGCCACCAGAACGACACCAATCCGCAACCAGCTTGCAATCGGCTGCGCCTGGTCATCGGCGCGGGCGGACTGCACGAGGGAGATCACAGCCAGACCGATCCAGAGGGCCAGGATGATCCGGGGGAAGAACATCGGCGATTGCGCCAGATCGCTCGACGAAAAGCTCTGAGCGAATGTCGAGGCATAAAGGGCCAGCGCCACGATCAGCAGCCCAAGCTGAACGACCACCCGCTCATTGGCGATGCGTGTCATGAGGTCATCTTTCAAATTGGCAGCGGGCCGGCCCGGCATCCGGGCCAGCGCCACCGCCGGGAGGCGTTAGAGGCCTGCCGCTTCGATCAGGGCTGCGTTGGATTCGTATTGCGCGCGGAAGAATGCGTCGAATTCCTCAGCGCCACGGTAGTTGATCACCGTGCCGGAATTGGCCGCAAACTCCTGAAAGCCGTCAGAGGCCACAGCCCCTTCGCAGGCCGCTTCCAGCTTGGCCGTCACATCCGGCTCCAGCCCAGCAGGCGCAAAAAGACCACCCCAGAGATAAAGCTCGTTCAGCGGCGCCGCGATACCAACCTCAGTTGCGGTTGGCACATCGGGAAAGCCCTCAACGCGTTCGCTGTTGAACACAACCAGAGGGCGGAAGTCGCCCCGCTTCATCAGAATTTCCGTATCGCCAAAGAACTGGATGTTGCCCGCCGTCAGCTCCTTGATCGCCGGACCAGACCCCTGGAACGGCAGGTGCTTCATGTCATCGATGATGCCAAGCCCTGCAAAGGCCGAGACCATCGTCAGATGCGTGATGGCGCCCGGGCCGGACGAACCATAGACATATTTTCCCGGCTCCGCCTTCACCGCGCTGACCACATCCTCCATCGACTGGAACGGGCTGTCTGCGGTCACGAACAACATGGTGGGCGACGCCGCGACCGAGCAGATCGGCGTCCAGCTGTCGACGCCATAGGGCACGTTTTTGATCTGAGGCTGGATCGTCGACACGGTGACTGACATATAGGCCATCTGGTATCCATCCGGGCGCTGCCCCTGTAAAGCCGAGGCCGCAACCGTGCCCGACCCTCCAGCCATATTGGACACAAAGACGTCTGACCCGATGGCCTCCGCAAAATGCGGCGCCAACCCGCGCAACAAGAGGTCCGTCCCGCCGCCGGCGTTGAACGGCGCAATCAGGTTGATCGGCCGCTCCGGAAAGCCGTCGGCAACGGCTGCAGATGCCGCAAATGCAGCGCCAAACATGGCTGATGTAAGAGTGCTGAGCTTCATGTCTTCCTCCCAAAGAAATCTCATTGGTAACGATGTCATGGCACAAACAGCGCTGTCAATTGAATTGTTAACGTTGTCAACAATGGTGTTTCTGGCTAAAGTTTGGGTATGAGCGAAGGATCTTCCACAAAAACCGCCAGGCCTGTCCGCGCAACGTTGAAGGATGTGGCCACCCGCGCCGGTGTGTCGGAGATCTCCGTCTCACGGGTGATGCGAAACGCGCCCAACATTTCAGATGCGCTGCGCCGCAAGGTGACCGATGCCGCAAATGCGCTCAGCTACACGCCGAACCGCCTGGCCGGTGCTCTCAAAAGCCAGAGCAGCAATCTGGTGGCTGTCGTCTTACCCTCCATGAGCAATGCCGTCTTCCCCGCCGTGCTAGACGGTATCGAGTCCGTGCTGGATGAACAGGGGCTCAACGCGGTCCTGGGGCTGAGCGGATACGACCCTGACCGCGAGGTGCGCGTTATCCGCGAACTGCTGTCCTGGTCACCCAAGGGCATCATCCTGACAGGGGTACATCACGGAGAGGCCGTGCGCGGCATGATCGCCCAAATGGATGTTCCGGTGGTGCAGATCATGGACATCGAAGGCGATCCGATCGGCTCCATGGTTGGCGTGTCACACAGCCACGCGGCCATCGCTGCTGCCGACCACCTGCACGCAAGGGGATATCGCCGCATTGGCTATATCGGCGCGTGGAATGAGCGGCCCGAGCGCTCGCTTGCGCGCCGCCTCGCCTTTGAGCAGCAGCTACAGCACCACGGCACACCCTTGGTCGCGGCCCATATTCTTGAAGACCGATCCTCCGCCCGCATTGGCGCGGCCGCGACGATCGCACTGCTGACTGAGCATCCGGAGATCGACTGCATTTTCTATGCAAATGATGACCTTGCCCTTGGTGGGTTGTTTTACGCGCTGTCCGCTGGTCTCGACGTTCCGCGCGAACTCGGTCTGATGGGTTTCAACGGGCTTGATATCGGGAAGGCCACGCCGATCCCCCTGTCGAGCATCGAGACGCCGAGGTTCCAGATGGGTGCAAAAGCCGCGGATCTTTTGCTTCGGTCACGCACCGAAGGGCCGCAAACGGTTGACCTGGGTTTTCGGGTCTTCGATGGGGGAACGACATAGGCGTACCGGCAAAGGACCAACTCAACCGGGTGGGCCGCGCGGTTCCCCATGCGTGCGACGGCGGCCATAGCGCTACCGCCGCCCAGGCGACCAAACTGATTGACTGGCGCATAGAGGCGACGGCTCGCTTTGGCGCACTACTGGGGATCGGACCGCCACCCTACCCAGCAATCATCAGGGCCGTATTGCCAGGAAGATGAGCGTAAGGTGCTTTTGCTCAAAATCGCTCTTCACAAGCTCAGGCGGGCAGGCTAAAGACAAGCGACCTTCCTAAGCGTGCGGATGTGGCGGAATGGTAGACGCGCAGCGTTGAGGTCGCTGTGGGGTAACACCCGTGGAAGTTCGAGTCTTCTCATCCGCACCATAAAAGAATTCACCTTTCGAAATACCCCCTAACATCTTGAATGGTATGGATATTTTGGGAGTTCTAGCGCCCTCGTTTCGGCAGTAGGCAATGGGACCCCCAAAGGCCAGTTTCAGCACCAATCGGCGGGCCTGAACATGACCTGTTTCCCAGAGTTTCCAGGGGTTTGCGAGGAATCGCAGCGCGAGTTCTAGTTTTTTGTCGAAGGCACCCTTGCCCGGCATCTGATTGACCAGAATATCGCTCTGTTTCACCTTTTCCCGCTCCAGCTTCGCAAGCTTATCTTCATAGGCGCGGATGACCGTGTCGTTGTTCGTATCCATGATCCGGGCTAGGACTTGCTCAATCTCCCGCTCAATGGATGCAAGACGACGTTTACCAGCAGCGATATTCGCCTTGGCTTGGTCGCTGCGCATGGCCCAGGCGTCTTTAAACATCTGCGTGGTGAGCGTGATTAGACTTTGCGTTGGTGTGAGCGCCTTCACGATCTCGCCGACCTCTCCTTCGATTTTGTCGCGTGGAATCGACTTGCCGTAGGCTTTGCAACCTTTGGTCTGGCAGAGGTAATAGGCATAGTATTTTGTCAGGCCCTTGCTCCAGGAGGAGCGCAGGGGCGCGTCACAACACGCGCAAGTCGCAATGCCGCGTAAGGCGAAATCATCCCCAATATTGGATCGCCTTGGAGCATAGGCAGCGCCTTCACGACGCTTTTGCACTTTGTCGTAGGTCTCCAGCGATATCAGTGGCTCATGTTGCGCTTTCAGCCAGTTCAAGCCGTAGCGCTCCGAGCAGATGTACCCGGCATAAATTGGTCGGGTTAGAACATCCGCGACACGCTGTTGCACGACTTGCCCGTGGCGGTTGCGCGGAAACTCAGGGAAGCTGTCAAAGAAGCGCATAACCTCCGCTTGTGTCGCAAAGCGGCCCGAGGCAAACCCTTCAATCCCCTCCTTTACGATGCTGTCCAATGGCGGGTTCGGGATCAGCACTTTGCCCCGGCCTTTCTGGGTTTGGTAGCGATAGCCGATGGGCGCGTTGTGTATCCAATAGCCATTTTGCATCCGCGCTTTCATCTTTTGCGCGACTTGGCGTCCGTTCTGTTTCCGCTCCAGCTGGCCTTGGGCAGCCAGGATCGTTTCGATGAATTCCCCCTCGGGTGTATCTTCAAAGGTGAAGTTCAAACATTCCACCGACGCATCGCGTTGGCGAAACGCATCACGCAGGCGGAAGTGGAAATCACGATCACGGGCAAAACGCTTGAGGTCATCGAAGATCACGACATACCGCTCGTCAGGCTGCGAATCGAGAAACGACAACAAGGCAACCATGCCAGGGCGCTTCATGAAATCTCCCTCGCCAGTAATCGTGTCGGGAAAGACCGCAGCAACGTCATAGCCCTTGGCCTGCGCATATTGACGGCACCGGGTCTCCTGGCTCTCAAGCCCATGCCCGGTGACTTCCTGCGCTTTAGAACTGACACGGCAATAGATCACCGCCTTGGTGGGTTTGGTGTTTACTAGTCCGTCCATGGGGCCTCCTCGTGTCTGTCTTGATGGGTGGTGTCTTGTTCTAGCAAGTATAGCAGATCAGGCGGATCGTCGGACAACGGATCATCCGGTTCTCCACAGATTTGGTTCACGGGATCGAGGTCAAAACCAAGATCGACAAACATCACGGCAATGGACCAAAGGGGTTCGATCAGCTCCTTTTGTTGGTCCAGGGGCATATCGCTCTCTTCGAGCATGACGGCATAGACGTCCCAGTCGATGCTTAAGGTTGGTCGTGATGGCAAATCATCACAGCTGTTGGTTGGCGCGGGCATGGGGCGCTCCTTTCTTCTATAGATTTTGGGAAAATGTGGTTCGATTGGCGTTGTCCGAATTCGGGCGCGCAAAAAGAACAAATATAGAACATAGTCGCACATCTTCCGCATCAGCGCAAGGAAGATTTGTGAATATTTTCCTAGGCTTGCGGGAAAGGTAGCATGCCACACCAACGCTATGCCGGGTGTTTAGGGGGTGATTGCGGGTGGAAATCACCCAAAGACCCTTGCCCTTCAGCCATACATTTGTATCGCTCAGAAACATGACAAAGACAGAACTAGATTGGCTCAATCTATCAGCAGCGGAGCGCAACGCACCGACGAGGAAGCTCTATCAAGTCCTGCGTAAACTGCACAAACAACTTGGCGGACGGTTCGATGATCTGTTTGAAGAGGCTCAGAGCGTACCGCTGACTCCAAGCCTTGATCCCTACACAAACATCAAGCGTGGCGTCTATGACCGCCGCAAAATGCGCAATATCCATGAGTGGCTGGCGCAGAACCACTTTGCTTTTGCCCAGAGCCAAGCCCCAAGACTGTTCAAATATCCGCGCCGATCCGCTTGGGATGTATTCCTTGAAACCCATAGCGTGAAAGGCGGGCTGGCCGTTGTTCCCACGGGTGGCTTCGGACTAGCCAGCCGAAAACCCCACCAAAATGGCATTCCTGTGTTCCAGTTGAGCCAGGAATACCTCTTTGAACTCACCACTCCAGAGCCAGCCTATGTCGTGGCTTTTGAAGAATATCAGGGGAAATGGCATCCGTTGGGAATCGGTGAGACCGAATCCACACTTGTCGCGCACGTTGGCACCGGTAAGACAAGGCTCCCTTGCGCAAAAGATGGTACGCCTATCCCGCTCATGGAACACGATCAAACGGGCCAGCATGGCTTTGCATTTGTCCTGTGTTTCGGCCAAAAACCAACCCCAGACCAAGCAGGTCTCATGTTCTACGCCAGAGACCACCGAGTGGCGGCCATGCAAGTAACGATGCAAGTGAGGCTGTAGACGATCACTGTCTTACACCAGCCGCAGAAAATCCCAAACGGACATCGATTTTTGATGGGTAGTGTACCTCCAGATCCGATGTCCGGGAGGAGACCTAAACGTCGCAAGATTTGCACAATACAACTAGCAACCTATCGAAAAGAAGATGTCAGGATCTCAGTCTAGATACTAAAATAGCACCGAGCTCAACGCTGAGCGGAACTCGGGCCTCCTTTGCGATACTATTGGGAGAGCCTTTGTCTTGCTTCTCTGCTTCTAAGCTATACAAATGTTCCGACAATGTGCACTCGTAAAATCCACAAATGAGTATGAACAGGTGCTGCTTTTATGCGTATTAGATCGATCACAATAGAGAATTTCCGAGCAATCAACTCCGCCCACTTGGTTGATCTATCAGACGCAGTGGTCATTGCTGGCCCGAATGGTTGCGGCAAGTCCAGTATTTTCGATGCAATTCGCTTTCTAAAATCTGCCTATGGCCAATATGAAGTCAACGAATTTTCGAGTTGGTTTAACGAATTTCAGATTGACACCAACAAATTGCAATCTGATGCAATACGTATATTCAACGACCCAAACAAACCGCTAAAAGTCGCAGCTGAATTCCAGATTAGCAAAGCAGAAGATAGGTACCTGAGAGAAAATGCATTCGAGATCTTTCGAAAACTAAAGTGGTCAGATTTAATTAGGGGAAGATCCAGAAGTGGTGATACTCATATTCGTGATCCAAGGACAAAACAGGCGGATTCAAGAATAGTCGAGGAGCAAGCGCGCGAGCTAGCGAAAAATCTGATCAATTGTTTAGACAAAGAATTCCATCTCGCCAAGCTAACGATGACCCCGGGAGATACACCTGCAGTGATGGGTGAGCCATTGCTCGAACTAGTATTTTCACTTTACCAGCCTGGGCTGCTAGGAGTTATTGATTATCAATCACCTTCACGCATTTACGGACGCGAAAATATCCAAAACCTGAGTCTTCAAATCCGAGAATCATCACAGAAGAGAGCGGCGCAAAGTTCGCTCTATAACACTCAGAGCAAGTATACAGGCATTAAGACTGAGATGGCTCAATCATATATCAAAGAGCTTTTGACGGAGAAGGCTGGTATACCAATTTCTGAGCAAAATACTCTTCAAGCAACTTTGGATGAGTTATTTTCAATTTTTTTCCCGGGGAAAAAATTTTTAGGTGTCCTGCCCACACCGGAAGGTGGGTTGGAGTTTCCGGTTGAGCTTGAGAATGGTAAGACACACGATATAAACGAGCTAAGTTCGGGGGAAAAAGAGGTTCTTCTTGGCTACTTGAGACTCAGAAATAGTGCTCCTAAAAACTCAATCATTCTGTTGGATGAGCCGGAGCTACATCTCAACCCAAGACTTGCACGTGGGCTACCTCGCTTCTACCAAAAACACTTAGGAGAAGCCCTTGGTAACCAAATATGGCTCGTAACTCACTCGGATGCAATTCTTAGAGAAGCGGTGCAGGAGCCGTCATACAATGTTTTTCACATGCAACCTCCGACAAGCTCGGATTCGACCCGAAATCAGGTGGAGGTGGTTGATGCATCGGCTGAGGTCGAAACAGCTATTATTAGTTTGGTCGGCGACCTCGCAGCCTACAGCCCACGTTCAAAAATACTTCTTTTGGAGGGCGAAGATTCGGATACCGATGCCCGTATAATTACTGAGCTTTTTCCAGAGCTAGCCGAGAAAGTGAACCTTATCTCTGGTGGTAGTAAGTCAAACGTTCAAGCCGCTCATCGAGTATTGAACCAAGCATCTTTAAGTGGTGGGATTGATGCAAGGTTCTACTCCATAGTTGACCGGGATTTTGATGGGGCTGAAATAGCGCCAGAGACTAACAGATATTCTTGGGATGTATATCACATTGAGAATTTCTTACTGCATCCAAGATTTATTCTCGGGGCACTCCGAGGGCTTTCGATGGGAACAGCAATAGCTTCTGAGGCGGAAGTACAAGAACATATGGAGGAAGCGGCGGCTGAGACTGTAGATGAGCTGGCACGAATAAAGCTTGAGCGCTATATTAATAGTCGGATTTTAGGATCCGTTTCATACGGTTATTCTCCGTCCATTCCAGTTGCGACCGGCTTGGCTAGTGCTGTCCAAAGATCATTTATAAAGATATCTGAAGCAGTGGAACAAGAGCTTACGTCGGAAAAAATTAACGAACAATTTCTGAGAATCCAAAGAGACTTGAACGCTTCCTTAGCAGATGGTCGCTGGCTCAAGGAGTTTCGGGGACGAAACATTATAAGACGTCTCGCTGGAAGGTATGGTTACAGCTATGAAACACTGAGAAACCTGATTGTTAGCCGTATGCGCGAAGAGCAGTTCAAACCTGATAATATGAAAACGGTGCTCCAAATGGTAATTGATAGCTAAGAAATCGTGCTCTTTGACAGGTCTAACGACAGGGCTAAGCTATTCGATCAACTTTGCAGTCTGCGCTTTCTGCGGACACCGACCTTCGGTGAGGTATAGGATTATGGTTCACTCTTTTTGGTCGCCGATCCATCCCAACCGTTTGAGGATCTTGTCATTGGTTGCCTTGAGCGCCGCCCACTGTTTTGCAGCTTGCGTTTGAAAGTCTTCTGGGCGGTTGGCTGTCCCGGACAAGAGCGCGTCGATATCTTCAAAAAACGCATCGGCAGTTCCAACCGCTGTCCAAGCATCGGGTACCGTGCCCAGGTTGCGCTTGTCCTCATAGGTGGCGTCAAAGGCCACCAGCAGGATCAGGCCCTGGATCAGCGCCTTGGCCTCCTCCTGCCAGAAGGGTTCTCCCTTGTCGTGCTTTTGCACCAAAGCATCGGCCAGCAGCATCGCATTCTCCGGTGCATCCGGGTCGTTTACATGCACCCAATCCAGCGGGTTGAACCGCGCGGGTGTCACTCCGGCCTGGGTGGCGGCGATATCCCACGGGTCAATCGCCATGACCTCCTGGCCCATGTCTTGGCGGGCTTTGGCTGTGATCAGGCAGTTCTCGCCCTTCACATCAATCACCAGCACCGAACCTTTGTGACTGAGCAGGTTCGGCACGATATGCGACACCCCTTTGCCTGTGCGCGTGGGTGCGTAGGTGAAAAGATGCCGGTCGCCGCTATAGCAGAACGGAACATGGTTCCCTTCATAGGAGACGGTGCCCAGCCGGATACCATTGCGGCCCAGGAGCTTTTGTTCGGCCAGATGCGGCACGCTGGCCCATTGCGCCGAGCCAAAGGTGGTGGGCGTTGTGCCCAGACCCCGCAACGCCTGACCGATGTAATAGCCCACGCCATAGGCAAAGCCGATCACGGCCAGAAGCGCTGCTGCGCTCCACCCGACAGGCCCACTATTGATCGCGGCAATCAGGCTGGCGAAGATCAAAGCCAGCGCCATCAAAACGGCCCGCAATTCTTTCCCCGCTGGGGAGAACAGCCACCCTATGGCAAAGCCAACGCCGGTTGCGCCAGCCATCAGCGTCACCCGCGAAACAGTCATCCAGGCCCGATACTGACCGTTGGAATCGTAGTGATAGGGATTGAAGTCGAACAACCCCTGCGCCGCTGCACCGCCTGCCGTCATTGCGACCACCGTCGCCGCGCCAATCCCGGCACCCCAAATCCAGCGGGACCCATCCCGCCCATTCTTCTTCGAAACACGTTTCACAAACACATCTCCTCTGATTGAGTTCAACGTGCTCGTGTCATCGCCCATCACACCCACACCCCGCGCGGGTGTTCAGGGGGTGATTGGGGGTGGTTTTATGGGATGGTTGGTGAAAACCTCACGGTCGTTTCTTGCGACCGGCTGCGCCAAACGACATGATTCCGCCCTGATACATATTGCGAGAAGCCAGATCGCTGCAAAATAAGGCTCATCGCCTTACCAGTGGAGTTGCTATCCTCGACAAATCCAAACAGAGGCGCATCATTCTGCTGCGCAACAATATTTTGAAAAAATAGTCCGCCAATACCACGACGCCGTACGCGCGGTTCGACCCAAAGCCCAATCTCACGAGAGGCGTCAAATAGAACGACAATCGCGCGCAAATTGCCATCGCAGTTGTCGAGCCAAGCCTTCACGGGTTGGTTGGCAACCGTACTACCTTGTGGCACATAAAACGAGGAGCATACCCCAGAGCGTACAGCGAACGCACTCCACGCGTCACTGGTCGGGAAACGCCGTATCAGGATCGATCTGCCCAAAGTCGGTCTCATATCTCAGAAAAAGTGCTTCCATTTCATCGACGGATTTTTCTTCGATGCAGTGCCATCGGATAAATGCATCAATCTGCTCTGACATGCGCTCATCCAACGACACCAGCAGAACCAGCTCGTTCACGGGCGTTTCGCCGTCCGGTAGGCGACCGTCATTCAAAAACGCGTAAAGTGGATAAAAGGCATCCGGCCCGGTGGCCTCAGGATACAGCGGCTTTGCATCATCGTTTTCATTCACCACCACGCGAAGGCCGCGCAGAGAACCGGCATGCGTCACACTCAAAATTGGGTTTCCGTCACGCTCTGTATCGTAAAGCGGTTCAAAGCCCGCCATATCCTCGCCCAGTACTGATCGGACACGTTCAGCCCAATAGAGTTCGAGCATCAGAAATTCAAAATCTTCGGTCCGCCAGTTTCGAAACGGAAAAGAAGAGTGCGCGCGAATATCAGCAAGCGTGTAACTTGGAGGTGCCATCGAAACCTACGCGATAAAGTTTGGGGAGGGGCCGTAGCTGTCAACATCATAGCGTTTTCCACCACTCGGATCAGATGCTGGAAATGTCTTTTCGCCGAGATAGCCAGCCGGAGGACGCGCTGCAATCCAGCTCTCCAGCCGTGCTTTCGCTTGTGTGCGCACGTTACGTTGACGACGGTTCAGCATTGCCCATGTCGTTTGCGACAAACCAAGCGCAGCAGCAACTGCAATTGGTGATCCGTTATTGACCAGGGGTGCTGCGCCGATTGTACTCCTCGTCGTTCCCCCACAGTCTCGACCTTGAGCATGAACCCGCACAGAATATGGCCTGGGGCAATTACCAGACACGCAGGTATCGGTTCTCGTAACAGCCCGTGTTTCTGGGACCGTCTCTGCATCCGAGCGCGTTGCTTGATAGACTTCATTGCCCAAGAGCACTGTTCCAACAGTAATAATGGTGCCGCCAACCGCCCAAACGACCCAACCGGGAGGGCCACCGGCCGCCGCCGGGGCCATGATCGCATATCCGCTCATTCCGTTGTCTCTGACCTCCGATGAAAGGCCATGGCCATCAATATGACATGGCGGGCTTTGGTGTTACCGCTCAAAGCAGGGTTCTCCATAATATAGGCGAAGTTCTGATCCGTCGTGATGTCGATGCCGCTTTGCAAACAAAGCGCAAAAAGGCCACGCTGATACACGCCCTTATCCGTCAGCGTCACGATCCGATGCCATATCCGCCAATCACCAGACATTCGGTAAGCAGTAACCTGCTGATGCAAAACAGGGTCTTCAGCGACAAGGTCACGCTCGAATGCGTACAGGCCATCTTCAAGTGCCCGCTTCGCTTCAAGCTCTTCAATTGCCTCAAATTGTGATCTTGAAAATCGCATGAACTAACCGCTCTAAACCAGTACATCACACGCTATGCAGTTGTGATTGCGGCATCAAAGCCGTTTTGCCCGATAGCGCAACCGAAGCGGATTTCCGGCAAAAAAACGCCGAAGCAATCCATCACCGATCAAAGTTCAATCCGGGTGAGCGGTTGCGCCGCCTCAATGCCTGATCGGGGCCGGAGATGTTGGGCTTTGGTCGTTTGAGGTATGTTGCGATGGTTTTGGCGAGGTGCTGGCGTTCGATTTTATGCCTGTCACGAATGGTGCGGGCGCGGGTTTGGAGGTCTTTGCGCTCTGTCATTTGCGCCAGGATCAGACGGTCGCGCTGTTCTTGATCGCGGTGCAGGCAGATGAGTGCTTCACGTTCATTGCGTTTGATGGTGACGCTGTGCGTGCCGGTCAGGCGGTCAGCTCTCCACGCATTCGGTAGGAATAGGAGATTGTCGTGAAGATCGGTTCGTGCTCCGTCATTGGCTGCAGCCCTCCACATAGGTCCAGCTGCCGCTCCGATACTGCGGATAATCGGCAAACGCCTCCGGAACGGGTTCTTTGACCACCCGCCGCCAGCGCGTGCCCCAGCGGGTTGTGACACGCACCTTGTCATATGGTGGATGATACGGGTTCGGCAGGAAGCGACCTGTCATCATCGGATCATCCCAATAGGGCATGCGCGAGCCGATCACGCCACCTGAGAGACCATCTGCGAAGAGATAGAGCGCATCCTCCGGGCCGTAGCGCACTTCGTCAGGCGTGCGGATGGCGCGTTTGACTTTGACCTTATGCCGCATTTCATAGGCGATCCCGGCAAGCTTGACGGCGATCTTGAGGGGATCTCCACCGCTGAAGAGTGAACTCAGAAGGCTGGTGCGCTGCGTTTGCGCCCGCGATTGCACCAGCGGCTCGTCATATTCCAATGTTTCGAACCCGAGCAGATTGCTGACACGCTGTGCGGTTACGTGGTCGCGCACGCCGAAGAAGATTTGCACCGCCGCACTGGAGGCGATGAGTTGTGCGCCATCTTGTGTCAGCCGGTTGGCCTGCAAAAAGTCCTGGAAGATCACCAGAGGCCTACAGCCTATACCGGCGCCGTCTGTGAAGAGGCGCACGATCTGCTCATAGCCGAACAGGCGGCCGGCCTCATCAATGACCCACGTCTGGCGTGGCGCATCAGGCGCGCGACCTTTGAGCGTCTTCGCGCTGGCAAGGATGGCTTTCACGATAGCTGACCAAGGTTTGACCATCGCCTCGGGGCACATGAGGTAAAGCTGGTAGGCTTGATCCGTCTCGCAGAGGTCTTCCATCCCGAAGTCGAAGGGTCCCGACAGGGATTCCCGCAAAAGATCATCTGAGAGCGCCCCAAGTGCTGCCTGAAGCTCGCCAATGATGTCATTGAAGCTGCGGCTGTCGGCTTGTTTGGCGTCGTGGATTTCAGCTTCGACGCTGACGCATTCCGCGATGCCGGAGATATGCATCTGATATCCCGCAGCTTACCGCTGCGCGCGCCCGCGGTGAGCACATAGCCCCCCGCGAAGTCCACCCAGAGCCTGCGCCCATAGGCCTTACCGCAATAGATCGAGCCGGGGGTCCACTCGAACATGCCCGCCGCTTCCAGCTCAGCCTCCTCCGCGAGATGAGACGAGCCGAAAGGATATGCCGCGTTCTCGAATGAATGCGCCATGGTTTCAGTCCTTCCAGCGCTGGAAGATGACACTCAGCGCCAGCAGGAGCCCGCCATCCGCGCCGAATTCCTGCGGACTGTCGAAGCCTGGGCAGAGGACCAGTGGATAGGGACACGTTGAGCAAGACACGGCCCAATGTATGTACCGGCTACTGTTCGCAATTGATTTCTTCGCATGTTCTCGGAAGTCGCTCATATGTATCCGGCCTGTTGATCGGCACGCGGGCCGTGGCCTTGTTGGGGTTACGCACGCGCCGTGATC
>NZ_BLIV01000011.1 GCF_009811755.1 Roseobacter cerasinus | reverse complement strand
TTGCCAATATCGATACCAATCGACATCAGTTCATCAAAATCTGTCTTCGCCATGCTACTTCTCCAGTTTGCAGAAATAGGCAGAGCCTACCGTGCTGGGTGAAGCAGCCGGTACATCCCATTAGCGGACCTGCGGTCTGTCGTTCGATTTCTGCGGGCGCAGCCCGCATTGAAGGCCTTCCTTCTTCTTGCCGCAATAGTCAGCCAGGCAATCGCGATTTGCAAACGCTGCCAACGAAAAGAACGCTTCACGCCAGCTTCGAGGCTGCTAACGATGGAATGCAAAGTACCGAAGTAGATGAACCCAAGGGTGAAATCGGAATGAGCATACGCATCGCTGAATTGAGCAAGACATTCTCAAACCATAGGGCCATCAACGACCTGACGTTTGAAGTGCCTAAAAATGCGTTTTTTTGCGTTGTCGGCGCATCCGGCTGTGGAAAAAGCACGCTCTTGCGACTGATTGCCGGACTGGAAACGCCTGATACGGGCCGGATCGACCTTTCGGATCGCGAGGTCTTTGGGACAGGTGTGAATGTCCCCCCCGAAGACAGAAAGGTTGGCGTTGTCTTTCAATCCTACGCCCTTTGGCCACATATGAGCGTCGCCAAAAACGTTGCATTCCCATACGAGGCGCAGGGGGTCTCGGCAACCCACGCCGCCGAGCGCACGGCCGAACATCTTGAACGGGTTGCACTGACCGAACTTGCTGGCCGTAGACCCGAGGCATTGTCGGGCGGACAGCGTCAACGGGTGGCGCTGGCGCGGTGCCTCGCGAGCGATGCGCGAACGATCTTGATGGATGAACCTCTAGCCAACCTCGACCCGCATTTGCGCGGAACCATGGAGGGTGAGCTTCGAGCCTTCCACGATCGCTCAGAAGTGACGACGCTCTACATCACGCATGATCAACGCGAAGCGATGGCGCTTGCAGATGTCATGGCTGTGATGGATCAGGGCCGATTTCTACAACTCGGCACACCCCAAGACATATATGATCGCCCCGCGACCGAAAAAGTCGCGCGATTTATCGGCAGAGGCACGGTTTTCGAGGCGGACATTCGCGGCTCCGAAGCGTCTTTCCAAGGGCAGATTTTTCCTGTTTCAGGGCCGGCCAGCGGCCGCGTTTTCATCCGCCCGGAGCGGGTTTCCATAGCCGACGACGGAATACCGGCGAAAATCTCGACCGCACATTATCGTGGCGGTTTTTGGGAGGCGGAGGCGTTGATAGACGGCGTGGATGCGTCGGTTCAGCTGAACCTCGCTCACCCGGCACACGCTGGAGACCATGTTGCGTTGCGCTTCACGGGTGGGTGGGGGCTTCCCGACTAAAGGCGCCAGGGCACGACACCCGGCGGAGCGCGCCGCCCTGCCCAGTCCAGCAAGGCCATCAGCAGGATCGTGGCGATGATCGTAACGGCCGCCATGGCAGACGCCAGCGTGGTGTATCCGCCGTCCTCATAGTTGAAAATGGTCGTGCCGATGGTCTCGTTTCCGCTGGACCACAAAAGCGCGGATACGGTGACCTCATTGTAAGCTGTCAGGAAAACCAGAATGCCCCCGGATGCCGCAGCCGGTGCAATAAGCGGGATGGTAATGTGCGTCATCCGGCGATAGAACCCGGCGCCCGAAACTCGGGCGGCTTCGTCAAGGCTTTGGTCGAGTTGCAGGGTCGCCGCCGTCACCGGCTTTAGCGCGATTGAGAAAAAGGCGCAAAGATAGGCGAGCAGAATGATTGTCAAAGTATTGTAGATCGACACGTCGACCAGCGGCAACGGCCTGATAAAGGCGAGAATGAACGCAACCGAGATTACAAGGCCCGGAATTGCATAGGTCATTTCAGCCAGCGCCGTCATCAACGTGCCAACGCGCCTGACGGCTCTGTTCTGCGCTGCTGCGTAGCGCGCAACAAAAATGGCAAAGATAGCAAGGATACCGGCAGCGACCGCGGCGACGATTGTTGAGTTCATAAACGCCCGCGCTGTCACGGACTGCCGGAACAGGATCTCGGCAAAGTTCGCGAACGTCACCGTCTCGAAAGTCAGAGGCACGCCATAAGTCGGAACAAGGGCGGTCGCAAACAGCGCGGTGACCGGCAACATCAGCGTTGCCATGATCGCCAGCGCCAATCCTGTCTCGACAACTGGCCGGATCCGGCCAAGCCGAATATCAAGAGGCGGTTGAGGCGGCCCGATCAGCGCGTTTCGCCGTCGCGAGGCGAGCCACATTTGAAACACCACTGCCGCAACGGCGATGACGGCAACCAGGCCGGCAATTACGGCCATGTCGGTGAGAACCGTCGGGCCAAAGCTCGCGAGCCGCTGCCAGATCAGAACCGGTAGCGTCGTATACCGCGCGGGAATACCCAACAATGCCGGGATGCCGAAGTTCCCCAGTGCCGAAACGAAGGCAAGGGCATAGCCAGCAATGAGCGTCGGCGCGAGAAGCGGCAAAATGATCCGCATCAGAAGCCGCGCCGGTTTGGCTCCCGCGACCCGGGCGGCGTCCGACATCTCCCGGGGCAAACTGCGCAGCGCGGCCAAGACGACCAGAAAAACAAGCGGTGCGTGTTGTATGCCAAGAAGGATGATCACGCCTTCGCGCGAATACAGGGGGTGCGTCGAGCCGATTTCCGGCGCTAAGCCGATTGCTTGCAGCAGAGCTGATGACGGGCCGAGCGCCTGCACCCAGGCGATGGCCGTCACATGCGGCGGCACCATCATCGGTATCAGTAAAAGAAAGGTCACAGGGCCCTTCATCCTGACATCGGTTAACCCGAGGACCAGCGCGGTCGCGGTTCCTCCAACAAGAGCGATAAATGCGGAAAGGACCGAGCTTTCAAATGAGTTCCAGATGGCACGCGGCACAGATCGGCCATCAAGCGCCGAAAGAAACGCCTCCAATCCTTCGCCAATGGCGACACAGGCCAGCAACCCCAGCGGAAGGACAAAAAGCGCGGCACAGATCAAAATAAGGGCGGCGAAGGTGACCCCCTCGCCGCCCAAACATCGTTTCAACATCAGCCGCCAAAAATATTGATGAAGCGCGCTTTGTTGTCCTGATCGTTGGCAAGGGCCGCCGCCGGATCAAAATCAAGGAGCTTGATATCGCTCAACGCGGGGAAACCGTGGGGCGGTGCGATCTCGGGATGTGCAGGAAGATACCCCATATCCGAGGCCAATTGTTGGCCTTCAGGTGAGATGAGGAAATCCACGAAAGCCTTTGCTGCGGTCGGATTCTGTGCGGTCGACAGGATCGCAACTGGCTCGGTCACGGCAGATACGCCTTCCTCTGGGAACACGAACTCGACCGGTGCACCCTCCAGTTTGTTCCGGATCGGCAAGAAGTCGACCACAAACCCGTAGAGTTTTTCACCCCCGGCAATCGCTTTATACGTGCCGCCGTTGCCACCCTGGGGATTGGCGCCCTGCGCTGCCAGCCCTTCGTAGAACTCCCAGCCCAGATCGGGATGCGAGGTGATGGCTGACATGTGAATGGTCGCAGCGCCCGAGGTCAGCGGCGATGGCATGGCCAGCTTGTCCTTCGCGTCTTCGCCAAGAAGATCCGCATAAGACGTCGGCACCATCGGGGCAGATGTGTTGTAGACGATGCCGGTTGTGATCAGCTTGGTCGAGAAATAGTGCTTCTCGGCGTCCATCAGAGCTGAAGCATACGCGGAAACGTCGGCATCTGGATGTGGCATCAGCCGACCTTCGGCCTCAAGCCCTTCCATGGTGACCATATCCGCGATCAGAAGAACATCAGGCTGCGGCGCGTCGGCCTCAAATTCGGCTCGCAGCTTTGCCATAACCTTTGTGGTCCCATCTCTGATCCACTCGACCTCTACATCAGGATATTTGGCTTTGAACGCGTCGACCGTCTGTTGTGCGTCGGCGTTTGGCTGAGACGTGTACAGGACCAGTTTCCCCGAGACATCGGCAGCGAAAGCAGCGGTTGTGAAGGCGGTCGCAGCTGCAGCAGCAAAGAAGCGTCTAAACATAGATGACCTCTGTTCATTGAATTTAATAATTTTAAGAAGGCTAACGCGCCAATGTGACAGGTAAATGTCTGGACAACGAACTGAGCGCCGGTTTTTGTGCGATAAAGACGCGTCAGAACTATGCGATCCATAACCAGAAACCAGAAGATGCGCGCGCCCTTGGCCCATCAAACAATTGCGGACTAACGAGTCGCTGCGCGCTAGGTGTAAACGCCGGGAACCGTTTGTGTCTTGCGACCCACAGGAGACATCCAACAGAAGATCCGGATGCTGCGTCGCCGCCCGCATGGCCGCCATTCACTGCAAGCGAATCATCTGAAGCTGATCAGACTCGCGGTTTGCGGAGATAGCGGGCCTTCGATTTTAGATTTACGCTCGCTTCCTCGCCATGCCAATTCCCCCTCTCGCGGCCAATGTAGCGGCCCAATTTTAAGGGGGAAATACACCGGAGGCTTGCGCGGGTGGTGGTCTGCCGATCCACGACAGCCGGGCGACAGATCAAATGGTCTCACCCGGCACAAACCGGAAGTCGATGGACGTGACCTCCTCGACAGGTTTGCCCTTGATTGCCGCCAAGATTGAATCGGCGGCCTTCTGCCCCAGCTTGAGGTGCGCCACATGCATCGTGGTCAACCGCTGCGGCAGGATGGCCGAAATCGGCAGATCCCCCCAGCCCGCGATGCCCAGATCCCCCGGCACACTCAGCCCGCGAGACTGCGCGAACATCAACCCTCCCGCCGCCATATTGTCGTTCTGATAATAGATCGCATCGAGGTCAGCGGTGCGGCTCAGCATCTGCTCCGTGGCATAATATCCACCATAGAATCCGGGCGTGTCCTTGAGAACATAAGTGTCCTCGACCGTGCCACCGCCATCCTGAATAGCCGATTGCCAGCCCTGAAACCGGCTTTTGGCCGAATGCGCGGTATCGTGATGCGTGCCGATATAGGCCATTGTGCGATGGCCCCGCTCGACCATGAACCGGCCCATGGCATAGCCGCTGTCATAGTGATTGATGCCGACGCTGAGGTCGAGCGGTGATGTGTTCAGATCCCACAGTTCGACCACGGGCACATCCGCCTGGCGCAGCAGTTTGCGCCCCTGTTCGGAGTGGTTGCGCCCGGTCACGATCAGCCCGGCCGGGCGCCATTGCAGCACCCGCTCGATCCAGCTGTCGACCGAGGCGGTATCATATTGCGAGACGCAGAGAACCGCTTGATATCCCGATGAATTCAGGCGCCGCTCAATCCCTTCAAGGACCTGGGCAAAGACCTCGTTTCCAAGATCGGGAATGGAGACACCCACAAAGGTCGAGCTGCTGTGAGACGAGAAAGCCACCGCCATCCGGTCATGCATGTAGCCCAGCCGGTGCACCTCGGCCATGACCCGGTCGCGGGTCTCTTCCGAGAACCCCTTGCCATTGTTCAGCACGCGCGAGGCGGTCATCTTGGACACCCCCGCGGCCTCTGCCACTTCGGCCAGCTTGACGCGCGCACGTTTTCGAGAGCTCACAAATCCTCGCAGAGTTACCTGTAACTTTTCTATTGACACCACCTCGTGTCTGGAAGCAGCTTAGGAAAACGATACCGGTAACTCAACTGAAATGATCGGAATCGTTTAAGGGAGGATTTTAGGTGTCGAAAGCCGTTTTGGACGGGCTGGTATTTGACCGCATTTCGAAGCATTTCGGCGGCAATTACGCGTTGAAGGAGGTCTCCTTGCGCGTGGCCCGTGGCGAAATCGTCGCGTTGCTCGGCGAGAACGGCGCCGGGAAATCCACCTTGATCAAGACACTGGGTGGCATCCACACCGCAGACAGCGGCGAGGTGCGCATCGATGGCGAGCCGTATCAGCACGCCCCGGGCAGCTTTGGCGAGCGGCAGCGCGTGGCTTTCATTCACCAGGACCTTGGTCTTATCGAATGGATGACGGTCGCCGAGAACATGGCACTGTCCTTGGGCTTTGCCCGCAAGACCGGCCTCGTCAGCTGGCGCGGTGTTGACCGCTTCGCCCGCGAGGCGCTGGACCGCGTGGGCTGTGAGTTTGATCCCACGACGCGGGTGTCGAACCTCTCCCGGACGGAAAAGTCGCTTGTGGCCATCGCACGCGCATTGGCTGTGGAAAGTGACTTTCTGGTTCTCGACGAGCCGACCGCGTCGCTCCCCGCCGATGAGGTCGACGGGCTGTTCAAGGCCATTCGACCGCTGAAAGATCGCGGCGTCGGCATGATCTATGTGTCTCACCGCCTGGATGAGGTGTTCAGCATCTCCGACCGTGTCGCGGTGCTGCGCGATGGTGAGATGGTGGGTATGCGTGACACGCAGCACACCACGGCGGAAGAGTTGGTGCACATGATCGTGGGTCGAAAGACACGCGCGGTGCTCAAGCCGGATGTGCTGCCCGGAAAGCGTGTGGCCGAAGTCACGTCTCTGGCCTGCGAAGGCGTGGGGCCGGTTGACCTGGAGCTGTTTCAGGGGGAAATCCTGGGCCTTGTCGGCCTGCGTGGGGCAGGGCACGAAGCCGTGGCCCGGGCCCTCTTCGGGTCTGAGCCTTTTGTGGGCGACGTGCAGGTCGATGGCGCCGTGCCGGATCTGTCCTCGCCCAAGGCGGCCATGGAGGCGGGTATCGGACTCGTTGCCCGCGACCGGACGGAAGAATCGGTCGCAGGTTCGCTTTCGATCCGGGAGAATACGTTCCTCAATCCCGCCGCCTTCAAGCGCGGGTTCTGGGCGCCGCAAACCGTGAAATCCGAAGCGGCGAAAGCGGCTGAGATCGGCGCGGCGTTGAACCTGTCGCCCAATGATCCTGAATTGAACGTCGAGGCGCTCTCTGGGGGCAATCAGCAGAAAGTTGTCGTGGGCCGCTGGTTGGCCACCAACCGCAAGCTGTTGATCCTCGAAGACCCGACGGCTGGCGTCGACGTGGGCGCCAAGGCCGAGATCTATACGCTGATCCAGCGTGCCGTGCGTGAAGGGGTTGGCGTGATCGTCGTCTCCACCGATTTCGAAGAGGTCGCAGCGGTCTGCACGCGCGCCCTGATCTTCAGCCAGGGCAGCATCGTCGACGAGCTGTCCGATCATCGCCTGAACACCGAACAACTGATTCAGTCCGCATCGGCGGGCAATATCACGAACCAAACGGAACACGCGCATGCAGTCCATTGAATCGAATGCACTTGAACCCACCAAGGCGGAGTTGCGGGGCCTTTCCGGTGCTGCGCGGCTGCTGCGCCTGATCCCGGTTTATGGCCTTGTCATGCTGACGGTGGGGCTGATCCTGCTGTTCAGCGTGCTTTTGCCAGATACTTTCCCGACGATGCTCAACCTGCGCTCAATCCTGGCGGATAAGGCGATCATCGCGATCCTGTCGCTGGCGGCGATGATCCCGATGGTGACGGGCAAGATTGACCTGACCGTGGGCTACGGCATCGTGCTCTGGCACATCCTGGTGATCAGCCTGCAGGTGGCGGGGGTGCCCTGGCCGATTGCGTGCATTCTGATCCTCTTCGCGGGGGCTTTTGTCGGCTTTCTCAATGGGTTGCTGGTCGAAGTTGCCAAGATTGACAGCTTTATTGCGACGCTGGGCACCGGTACGGTGATCTATGCGCTGGCCCTCTGGCACACGGGCGGGCGGCAGGTCGTGGCGCAGCTAGAACCGGGGTTCTACAAGCTCAGCACGACCTTTGTCTTTGGGCTGCCGATCACAGCATACTACGTGCTGGCGCTTGCGATCCTGCTGTGGCTGCTGCTCGAATACCTGCCGTTGGGCCGCTACATGTATGCCATCGGCGCCAACGCCAAGGCGGCCACGCTGAACGGCATTCCCGTCGCGCGGTACACCATGCTGGCTTTCATGGCCTCGGGCGCGCTGTCGGCGCTGGCGGGCGTGCTACTGGCCTCGAAACTGCGGATCGGGCAGGCCAGCGTGGGACTTGAGTTCCTGCTGCCCGCGCTTGTGGGCGCTTTCCTTGGATCGACCACCATCAAACCGGGGCGTGTGAACGTCTGGGGCACGATCATTGGTGTGATCATCCTGGCAGTCGGCATTTCGGGCATTCAACAATTTGGCGGCTCCTTCTGGGTGGAGCCCATGTTCAACGGTGTGACGCTGCTCGTCGCCATCGGCATCGCGGGGCTCGCGCAGCGCCGCAAGGCCGCGGTGCAGTTCGGCGTCACACAAGCAGCGGCTCCTGAGGCGCCGCCTGCGCCAAAATCTTCAGAAACCTGACACTGATATGGGAGGATATCACATGCTTAGAAGAACACTGCTGGCCAGCGCTGTTGCAGCCATGGCCCTGACGACGGGCGCATCCGCGCAATCCGTTGATGAGGCGAAACAGTTTGTCGACCAATTTGCCTCGCGCCAGGATACCTGGACAGGCCCGACAACAGGCCCAGCGGCACAGCCCGACAAGCTGGTAGTCATGCTGGCCTCTGACCTCACCAACGGCGGTGTGCTGGGGGCCGCGGAAGGCTCTAAGGAAGCGGCAGCGGCCATTGGCTGGGATCTGCGGATCATCGAAGGCGCGGGCACCATCTCGGGCCGGACAGCGGCTTTTAATCAGGCGCTGGCTCTGAACCCCGATGGCATCATCATCAACGGCTTCAATCCGACCGAACAGCAGGTGGGTCTGGAAGCCGCGCAGAACGCCAACATCCCCATGGTGGCCTGGCACGCGACCTCCGACAATGGCCCGGCGCCTGATGTCGGCCTCTTCGCCAATATCACCACCAATGCGCGCGACGTGTCGCTGGCCGCAGCCTACTGGGCCTTCGTCGACGCGGAAGAGCAGCCGAAGGTCGTGATCTTCACCGACTCCACCTATCAAATAGCCATCGACAAGGCGGACTGGATGAAGGAAGCCATCGAAAACCTGGGTGGCGAAGTGCTGGAATATGTCGACACACCCATTGCGGAGACCTCCACCCGGATGCCGCAGCTGACCACCTCGCTGTTGCAGCGTCACGGTGCGAAGTGGACGCACAGCCTTGCCATCAACGACCTCTACTTCGACTTCATGGGTCCGTCGCTCGCAGCCGCTGGCATCCCCGGTGACGGTGGTCCAATTGCGGTGGCCGCCGGTGACGGCAGCCAGGCGGCCTACCAGCGTGTGCGCACGCAGGAGTATCAGGCCGTGACCGTGGCAGAGCCGCTGAACCTGCAGGGCTGGCAGATGATTGACGAACTGAACCGCGCCTTTGCGGGCGAAGAGTGGTCGGGCTTCAATTCGCCGCTGCACGTCGTGACACCAGACAACATCGAATTCGATGGCGGGCCGAACAACACCTTCGACCCCGACAACGGCTATCGCGACGCATACAAGAAAATCTGGGGTGTGGCAGGCTAAGCCAGCGTCACGCAATCTGTCCGGTGCGCCGCCTGCGGGCACCGGACACCCAAGACACTCAGGAGCAATCCAAAATGAGCGATCAACAACCCGTCGTATCCATGCGCGGCATCTCCAAACGCTTCGGTGGTGTACGCGCACTGGAAAACGTCGATCTTGATGCCTACCCGGGCGAAGTGCTCGCCATTGTCGGCGACAACGGGGCGGGCAAATCGACCCTGATCAAGATTCTGACCGGAGTGTATCAGCCCACCGAAGGCGAGATCTTTGTGGATGGCGAACGTGTCGAGATGGCCAATCACGCAGATGCTGCAAAGATGGGCATTGATGCTGTTTATCAAACGCTGGCATTGGCGGATCATCTGGACCCACCGGCCAATATGTTTTTGGGCAATGAGCTGACCAAGAAGTTTCTTGGGTTCACAATTCTCGACAACAAAAAGATGCGCGACGAGACGGAGCGTGTCTTGATGGAACGCCTGGGCGTGCGCTTGCGCTCGCTCGACGCGTCCACAGACAGTTTGTCCGGTGGTCAGCGGCAGGCCGTCGCAATTGCACGCGCTGTTTATCACGAAGGCCTGCGGGTTCTCGTGATGGACGAACCGACCGCCGCACTTGGTCCGCAGGAAACCGCCCGGACGCTGAAATTGATCAAGACGCTCAAAGCCCAAGGTTTGGCTGTGATCTTGATCAGCCACTCGCTGGACGATGTGTTTGAAGTCTCCGACCGCGTCCATGTCCAGCGCCGAGGCCAATGCGTGGGCGTTGCCTTGACCGCAGAGAGCTCGACCCAGGAAGTGCTGGGCATGATCGTTGGTGCCAAGGAGGACGCCGCATGAACACTGCAGTTGCGACAGACGAAAGGGCCCCGTTGTCTGAACGGTTAGAGCCTTACATGGCGATTATCGCACCAATGGCGATGATTGCTGCAATTTTCCTGTTCATGGCAGTGGCGTCTCCGGACAGGTTCTACCGCATCAGCAATCTGGAGCTGATCCTTCAGGATGCGGCGCTTTATATGCCGATGGCGATGGCGATGACCTTTGTCATCACCCAACGCGGGATTGACCTGTCGGTCGGGTCCGTCGCGGTTTTGTCGGCTATTATCATGGCATTTCTGGTCAAGCAGTTCGGCTTTTCCATCTATGTTGGCATCCCAATCGCGCTGTCGATTGGCGCGCTGCTGGGTCTGATCAACGGGCTGGTGATCACACGTTTCAACGTGCCAGACCTGATCGGGACACTGGCCATGGACCTTGTCTACAAAGGGCTTGCATTGCTTTTGGCCAAAGGCCTTGTGTTGGCGCGCTTCCCGGACGTTCTGACCGAAATTGGCCGCGGACAGACACCGTTCTTTATTCCGACACCTGCTGTGATCGGCATTCTGACCATGGTGGCTGGGTACTACATTCTCCAGCGCACACACTTCGGTCGCTACACGGTGGCGATTGGCTCCAGCCCGGAATCCGCAGAGCTCACCGGCATCGGCGTTAAGCGGCACAAGGTCTATGCCTACGTCCTGTGTGGCGCCTGTGCAGCGCTGGCGGGACTGATGCTGACCGGTAAACAGAATGCAATTCAGGCAACGATGGCTCCCTTCTTCAACCTGCACGTGATTGCTGCGGTTGTTGTGGGCGGTACGTCACTCTTTGGCGGACGCGCATCCATCATCGGGTCGTTCTCCGGTGTTCTGTTGCTGGCCATGATGCTCAATGCACTGGTCACACTGCGTATTGAGTTCTTCTGGCAGCCGGTTGCTTCAGGCTTTGTGATCATCAGTTCGGTCGCACTCTATGCCTGGATCCAAAAGAAAGACCGTGACGGTGCTGGCGGCTGGTTCGCTGATCTGAAAACTGCGGAAGGTCAGAAAACGGTGCGGTTTGCAGCCCTCATCATCGGTGTTCTAATCGGCCTGTTGGCAATCGGCGGCATCTTTGCCGGAGATCCCGTTCCAAGCGGGTAACTGAAACCAAAACACCCCCCGTGGGCGGCATAGACATGACGCCGCCCCCGGACGAACTTTTTCATCATTGGGAGGAAAATAGATGAAACTTTTTACAACAACAGCTTTGGTGGCTTCGGTTGCATTTGCCGGAATGGCAGCCGCGGATGGTCATGCCAAACTGCCCCTGAAGGAACTGCCGGACATTGCAGACCGCAACTACTGGGTGCCGGATGAGGTGAACGCCGAAGGCAAGCTGGAAGCGATGCAAGCCGTCGTCGGCAGCGAAGCCGTCAAATTCACAGGTAGCCAGGACGCGCCGATCCAGATCGCTTTGATCTACCCGTCTTCTGACACGTCAGACTTCTGGGCGCGCAACTACCTGGCGATGACCAAGCGTCTGGATGAGCTGGGCATCAAATACGAAACAACCGAATTCGCGTCACGTCAGATCGAGCATTCGCTGCAGACCACGTATGCGAACCAGGTCGTTCAGGACAAAGACCTGTATGACTACGTGATCTTCGGGCCCTCGGAACTGGCTATTCAGGCCGACAACATCGTCAAGCTGTCTAAAGAGTCCGACGACCTGACAACCTATGTCTGGGCGTTCCACACGCCGCTGAAAGAGATGGAAGTTCAACCTGCCGCTTGGTTTGATTTCTCGTCTGCCGCAGGTGCGTTGACCATGTGTGACTACATGATCGGGCGTCTCGGTGAGAACGTCACAATGGCGATGAACCGCGGTATTCCTGGTATCACCGACAACCAGCGCTCGGGCGACTTCAAAGCCTGTGTAGAAGAAAAGGCGGGCTGGACCACAGTGTATGAGCACTATGGCGAGTATCAGCGCGAAGGCGGTTTCGCAGGAACGTCCCTTATCCTGCAATCCTACCCCGAAGCCACAATCATTCACAACGCGAACACCGCGATGGCGATGGGTTCGGTTGAGGCGCAGGTTTCCGTCGGCAAAGAGAAGGAAATCTTCTCCACCGGTTGGGGCGGCACAGGCCTTGAGCTGGACGCGATCCGCCGCGGTGAGCTGGACGCAACACCGATGCGTATGGGCGACGACGTGGGTGCTGCCACAGCCGAAGCGATCAAGGCGCACATGGAAGACCGCGCTGACGAGCTGCCCTTCGTATTCCTTGGCCGCATCACGGTTGCACATGACCAGATGAGCAATGAAGAGATCGACGCGCTGGAACAGGAAGCCTTCCGCTTCTCCGGTGTTGGCAAGCTCGAACGCTGATCTGACACAAGCATAGGCGACACCCGAAACGCCGGGTGGTGCCCCTCCCGCAGCGCGTCCTTCCGATAGGGCGCGCTGCTTTGGTGTGTGCTGTGATGATGGCGCATCGCCCGATCTGCGCGGTTTTAAATATTCCAGATGTCGGCCAGCGTGCGGCTGTGGGTCGTGGGCCCGCAGCATGAATACGCTTGACCTGACATACGATATTTGGCATTCCAAATGTCGAGATCTGCAAAGATCCAACGAGGAGGAGGAAACATGACACATTTTTCGATCAAGGTTGCTGCGGCCATTGCCGCCTTGGCAACGGGCGGGGCGGCTCTGGCTGAGGAGTTCCCGGCCAAGACCATTGAGGTTGTCACCCACGCGGGCAATGGCGGCGGCACAGATGTGACCACACGCATGATGATGCTGCGCGCCCGGCGTGAGCTGGGGCAGGACATGGTTGTGGTGAACAAGAAAGGCGGCGGCGGTGCTGCGGCGCTGGAGTACTACAAGACCGTCCCGGCGGATGGCTACACCATCCTGACCTTCACCGTTGGGCATGCGGCGGTCATGGCCAAAGGGCAGGGTGGTCTGACGTTGGACGAGATCCGCCCCATCGCGCGAGGCACCGACGATCCACAGATCCTGATGACCAAATGCGGCACCTATGACAGTGCCGAGGATTTCGTGGCCCAGCAGAAAGAGGCGCCGATCACCTACGGCGTGACCCATCTGGGCAACATCGACGATGTCTCTGCCTTCATGTTTGCCAAGCGTGGCGGCATGCAGACCCCAAAGATGCTACCCTTTGATGGCGGTGCGGAGCTGGCGGTGCAGCTGGTGGCCGGCGCCGTCGATGCGGGCGTTCTGAACCTGGCGGAGGCCAGCGCCCAGATCGAGGCGGGCGAGATTTGTCCGACGGTTGTGCTGGCGGATGAGCGTATGGCCAAGATCGCCGATGTGCCCACCGCAAAGGAGCTTGGTATCCCGGTCAGTTTCTCGACCGTACGCGGATTTGCGGTGCATGCCGACACCCCGCCCGAGGTGGCCGAAAAGATCGAAGCGGCGCTGGTGAAATCCATGAACCACACCGTGTATCAGGCATTCCTCGAGTCGGCAGGTCTCGACAGCACATCGGTGGCCGGATCTGACGTCTGGGGGCCTCAGATCGAGACAACCGTGACCGAGATGAATGCGGCTCTGAAAGAGCTGGGCTTCATCGAATAAGCCTCTCGCGCAGTGACGGCCGGGGTCTCTCCCGGCCGTCAGCCCGGCCCACCCACTTTTCGAGTGAGACATGATGTCTGAAAAATCCGCATCCCGCGGCCAGTTTGAGCGTTGGCTGATCCCGGTTCTGATCCTCGCGTTCTGCATCGCGGCCTTTTACGTCTCAACGACGTTCAAGAAAATGCCGCCGATCCTGAAGCGGGGCATTCAACCGTCTGACTTTCCGCAACTTCTACTGGCCGCGATCACGCTGATGACCCTCGCGATGCTCTGGGTCGACCCGATCCGCATTCGCGACCGTCTGCAAGGCACGGTCTGGGGCACGCTGGCGCTTTTTGCCGGGTTTGCGGCGCTGACTGCGGTGGATCTGTTTCTGGCGCTAGGGGTCTTTGCGCTTGCGCTGACTGTCCTTTGGGGGGAGCGGCGGCCGGTAATCCTGTGGCTTGTGGGGCTTGTTGTGCCGCTGGCGGTGTTCTTTCTCTTTGATCAGGTCTTTGAAATCCGCTTCCCGCGGGGCCTGCTCACCAACCTGTGGTACGGCTGATGGAAGGCTTGGTCTCAGGTCTGATCGTTCTGGGCGATCCCTATCTGCTGATGCTGCTGGTCGTGGCAACCTTGGGTGGTGTTGTGATCGGAGCGCTGCCGGGGCTTAATGCCACAACGGGGGCGGCGCTGTTGCTGCCCTTCACGCTGACGATGGATCCGGTGCCCGCCATCGCGATCCTGACCGCGATCTATTGCTCTGCAACTTTTGCAGGCGCGATCACGGCCATTCTGATCAACACGCCCGGCACGGCAGCCAGCGCCACAACCTGCCTCGACGGTTACCCCCTGGCGCAACGAGGCGAGGCGGGCCGCGCTCTGGGGATGGCGGTGGTCGCCTCCACCTTCGGCGGCATCTTCAGCGTAATCTGCCTGATGCTCGCGGCGCCCTTGCTGGCGCGGGCGGCCTATAACTTTTCGCCACCTGAATACTTTGCGCTGACGCTCTTTGGCCTGTCGATGCTGGCCTCCATTGGCGATGGCTCGCCTCTGAAGAATCTGATTGCGGGTGGCTTTGGCATTTTTTTCGCGCTGGTCGGCGTTGACAATCTGACGACGGTGGAGCGGTTCACCTTTGGATCTTACGAACTCTACGACGGGATCAGTTTTGTGCCCGTGCTGATCGGCCTCTTCGGGATCTCCGAATTGCTGGTACAGGCGTCCAATCTGCATGTGCAGCGCGAAGCCGTCTCAATGAAGGCGATCAAGCTGCCCTCGATGGCGGACTACCGCAAGACATGGCGGGCGATCCTGCGCTCCTCCGGCATCGGCACCTTCATCGGCATCCTGCCAGCGGAGGGGGCAACGGTCGCCTCGATGATTGGCTACAACGAGGCCAGGCGCTGGTCGAAGACCCCGCAGGAGTTTGGCAAGGGCGCTATCGAAGGCGTGGCCGGATCAGAGGCCGCAAACAACTCCGCCACCGGCGGGGCGATGGTGCCGACGCTGGCGCTTGGCATCCCCGGCTCGGCCACGGCAGCGGTGATCCTGGCGGGGCTGATGGTGCACGGGTTACGCCCAGGCCCAACGATGTTCACCGAGCAGGCCGAATTTGCCTATGCGATCTTCTGGTCGATGATGCTAGTCAATGTGCTGTTCTTTGCCGTTGGCCTGAGCGGGGCCAAACTCTTTGCCCATGTGGCGCGCATCCCGGTTCAGGTGCTCTGGCCGTGCGTCTTTGTCTTCTCGATTGTCGGGGCCTATGCACTGGACCAGTCGATGTTCGATGTCTGGGTCGCGCTGGTCTCCGGTGTGCTTGGGTTCTTCATGCGCCGCTATGGGTTTTCCGTTGTCCCCCTGGCCATTGGTCTAATCCTTGGGGGTATGCTGGAGCAGCGGTTGGGCCAGTCCATGGTCATGTTGAACGAGCAGTGGTGGCTGATGTTCACCCGGCCTCTAACGCTGCTTTTCTTTGTCCTCACAGCGCTGGCCCTCTTTGGCCCCAGCCTCTGGCGTGTGGCTAAGCGACAGCGCCATCCCATGATGTCTTCGGGAGAGTAATATGTCAGTTATCAAATCCGTTCGTACGCGGGTCTGGACCTGGAAAGGCCCGACCGTCCCGCCGCAGGGCAATTTCTGCACCAATGCTTCCGACGCGCTGTGGATGAAGGGGGACGCGATGGCGTCGTTCCGCTTCCACCAGTGGCTGACCTGCGAAGTGGAAACCGAGGATGGCACCGTCGGCATCGGCAATGCGGCCCTCGCGCCGGGGGTGGTGAAACAGGCGATTGACGAGTGGTATGCCCCGCTGGTGATCGGCGAAGATCCATTTGACTACGCCTATATCTGGGAAAAGATGTACCGCCGCACGCACGCCTGGGGTCGCAAGGGCATCGGCATGACCGCGATCAGCGCCATCGACATTGCGATCTGGGATCTGATGGGCAAGCTGGTGGGCAAGCCGGTCTTCAAGCTATTGGGTGGGCGCACGAAGGAGAAAATCCCGGTCTATTACTCCAAGCTCTATGCCGACAGCGTCGAGGCGATGCAGCGCGAGGCCGAAGAGGCCGCAAGCCACGGCTATCAGGCGTTCAAGTCCCGCTTTGGCTTTGGCCCCAAGGATGGCATGGCGGGCATGCGCGAGAACCTCAAACGCGTGGAGGCGCTGCGCGAGGTGCTGGGCTATGATGTCGATCTCATGCTCGAATGCTACATGGGCTGGAACCTGGACTATGCCAAACGCATGTTGCCCAAGCTCGCCAAATACGAGCCGCGCTGGCTGGAGGAGCCGGTGATCGCAGACGATGTGCAGGGCTACATCGAGCTCAATGCGATGAACATTGTGCCCATCTCGGGCGGTGAGCATGAGTTCAGCTTCATCGGCTGCAACGATCTGATCCAGCGCAAGGCTGTCAGTGTCTTGCAATACGACACCAACCGCGTCGGCGGCATCACGGCGGCGCAGAAGATCAACGCCATCGCCGAGGCCGCGCAGATCCCGGTGATCCCGCATGCGGGACAGATGCACAACTACCACCTGACCATGGCCAACGCGAATTGCCCAATCAGCGAATACTTCCCCGTCTTCGACGTCGAGGTCGGCAATGAGCTGTTCTACTATATATTCGACGGTGATGCCGAGGCGGTGGACGGCTATCTGCAGCTTGACGATGACACACCAGGCCTGGGCATCACCATTTCCGCCACACACCTCAAACATTTCGAGATCACAGAATGAAACCATACTCCGGCATCTGGCCTGTTGCGCCCACCGCCTTTCACGCTGACGGCACACTGGATCTTGAAGGCTCCACCCGTGCGCTGGAGTGCATGATTGATCAGGGCTCTAATGGGGTCTGCATCCTGGCGAATTATTCCGAGCAGTTCCTGCTCTCGGATCAGGAGCGCTATGACCTAACCAAGGCGTCGCTGGAACATGTGGCGGGCCGTGTCCCGGTGATTGTCACAATCAGCCATTTCGCGACCGATATTGCCGTGGCCCGCGCCCGGCAGGCCAAGGAGATGGGGGCGGCCATTGTCATGATGATGGCCCCCTATCACGGGGCGACGCTGAAAGGCTCAGCCCAGCAGACCTATGATCAATTCGCGGCTGTGGGCGAGGTGGGCATCCCGATCATGCTGCAGGATGCGCCGCTGTCGGGCGTGGATCTGGACGTCCCGCTGCTCGCCCGCATGGCGCGCGAGATCGAGATGTTGAAGCTGCTCAAGATCGAAAGCGTGGGCACTGCCGCCAAACTCCGCGCGTTGCTGGAAGTGGCGGGCGCAGATATCGACGGACCGTTCGACGGCGAAGAAGGCATTACGCTGATGGCGGATCTGGACGCGGGCGCCACCGGGACGATGACCAGCGCATCCATCACTGATCAGATCAAACCCGTGGTCACACATCATCTCGCAGGTGATCGTGCGGCGGCCGAGGTGGCCTATGCCCGAGTTTTGCCCGCAATCAATTTTGAGAACCGGCAATGCCAGTTCCGCGCGGCGAAGGCTGCGATGCTGGCAGGTGGCGTCATCGGCAGCGATTTTTGCCGACATCCGATTGCGCCACTTCCCCGTTGGGCGAGTGAAGGCTATCTCGATCTCATCCGGCCGCTTGATCCGGTGGTGCTGCGCTGGGGAAAATAATGAGTAAACAAGCAACCTGGACCGATGATCTGCGCGCCTTCGGTGCAATCAAGCCGCGGCGCTCTCTGGCCGAAGAGGCGGCGGATACGCTGCGGGAGTTCATTCTCTTGGGCAAGCTTGCGCCGGGTGTTCCGGTGCCCGAGCGCGATCTCTCCGAAGCGCTTGGCATCAGCCGCACACCGCTCAAGGAGGCGCTGCGCCAGCTTGAGGGGGAGGGGTTGATCGACTACGGCCCCACCCGGCGCCCTCGGGTGGCGGATCCGTCGATGGATGAGATCAGCGAAAACCTCGCCGTGTTGGGCGCGCTGGAGGCGCTGGCGGGTGAGCTTGCCTGCAAGAACGCCACAGATGCCGAGATTGCCGAGGCTGCCCGGTTTGAGGAGATGATGCGCACCGCCCCTGCGGGCACCGACCCACTCGATTTCTTTCGTTGGGACATGGCTTTTCATCAGACCATTGTGAGGGCGGCGGGCAACGCGCCGCTCTCCGAGACCCATCACGCGTATAACTCGCGACTTTGGCGGGCGCGGTTTATCTCGTCGAAGATGCGCACGGCCCGCGATGCGACGCTGGGCCAACACGAAGACATTATCGCAGCACTCAAGGCCCGTGACGGTGCGGCCTGCGGGCAGCACATGCGGCGTCATCTCGAAGTGGCCATCGTCAACATCGCAGCAGCGCAAGCAAGACTGGAAAGGCAAAACACGACATGAGCAAGAAAACCATAGCCTTGGTCCAGGGCGATCCTGCGGGCATCGGGCCTGAGCTTCTGATCCGCCTGCTGTCAGAGCCGGATGTGCGCGCGGCCGCCAACCTCGTGGTCATTGGCGCGCCGGAGGTTTTTGCCCGCGGCGAAGAACAGATGGGCGTCACCATCGACGGCCTGCGCCACGCGGCCATAGACGCGCCGCTTGAGGTTGCGGACGGTGAGATCCTGCATCTGGACCTGCCCATTGACGGCATCGGCGATGTGCCCGTTGCAGAAACCAGCGCGGCGGGTGGCCGGTCTTCGATGGAGGGGTTGCGCCGTGGCTTTGAACGCAAGCAGGCAGGGGAAATCGACGGGTTGGTCTTCATGCCCTTCAACAAGGAATCCATGCACAAGGGCGGCAATGTTTTTGCGGATGAGCTGGGGTTTGCACGGGATTTCTTTGGCCTGACGACCCGCGCCAGTGAGTTCAACGTGGCCAACGGCATGTGGAACGGGCGTGTGACCAGCCATGTGGCCATGAAGGACGTGCCCGAGCTGCTCACCATCGAGAGCATCGAGGACAGCATTGCACTGGCCGATCAGACCTTGCGCTCGGCAGGCTATGAGCGTCCGCGCATCGTCGTTGCGGCCTACAACCCCCATGCGGGTGACGGCGGGCTGATGGGGGATGAAGAGATCCGCGTGATCCAGCCGGCCGTTGAGAAGGCGCGTCAGCGCCAGATCAACTGTGTGGGCCCGCTGCCTGCGGATACGCTCTGGCTCAAGGTGCGGGATGGTGACTATGACGCCGTTGTCACCATGTATCACGATCAGGGGCAGATCGCGATCAAGCTGCTTGGGTTTGACCGGGGGGTGTCTGTTCTTGCCGGTCTTCCGCTGCCGATTACCACCCCGGCCCATGGAACGGCGTTCGACATTGCCGGACAAGCAAAAGCCAATCTGGTGCCCACCAAGAACGCCTTCACCATGTGCGTGAATATGGCCAACAACCGGGCTGCAACCGATGGGGTTGAGGCCGCAGAAACCGAGGACGCGTAAGATGGGTTTGACAGGCAAACATCTGATTTCCGGCCAGTGGGTGGAGAGTGAGGCGCGCTTTGCCTCCGCGCCCGCGCATGGTCCGTCCCATGAGTTTTGCGCAGGTACCCCGGCCTTGGTGGGTCGCGCTTGCGAGGCAGCGGAGGAGGCCTTCCTCAGCTACGGCTGGTCATCTGCGCAGGACAGGGCTGCGTTTCTGAACGCGGTGGCCGATGAGATCGAAGCGCGGGGCGCGGAGATCACCGAGATTGGCACGCAGGAGACCGGACTGCCCGAAGCACGGTTGCAAGGTGAACGCGGGCGCACGACCGGTCAGCTGCGGCTCTTTGCCGAGCATATCCTGAAAGGCGACTATCTTGACCGGCGCCATGACACAGCGCTGCCAGACCGTGCGCCGCTGCCGCGGCCCGATCTGAAGATGGTGCAGCGGCCGATTGGGCCGGTGGCGGTCTTTGGTGCGTCGAACTTCCCGCTGGCCTTCTCCACTGCGGGCGGAGACACCGCCGCGGCGCTGGCAGCCGGATGCCCGGTTGTGGTCAAAGGGCACCCGGCGCATCCAGGTACGGGCGAGATTGTGGCCCAGGCCATCGCTGCCGCGATCCAATCCTGCGGTGTGCATCCCGGCGTCTTCAGCCTGATCCAGTCGGACACGCAGGATGTGGGCAGCAGCCTTGTGCAGCACCCTCTGATCCGCGCGGTGGGCTTCACCGGCTCGCTTGCAGGTGGGCGGGCGCTTTTTGATCTCTGTGCCGCGCGCCCTGATCCGATCCCCTTCTTTGGTGAGCTGGGCTCGGTCAATCCGATGTTTGTACTGCCAGGTGCAATGGCCGCACGCGGGGCTGAGATGGGCGCGGGCTGGGCCGCATCGCTCACCATGGGCGCGGGGCAGTTCTGCACCAACCCCGGGATTGCGGTTGTCCTCCCGGACCACGACAGCTTTGTCGGCGCCGCTGAGGCCGCGCTTGGCGAGGTCGATGGTCAGACCATGCTCACCGATGGTATTGCGGACGCCTTTCGCAACGGGGTCGAGCGCATCGCAGAGGGTGCGCAGGAGATCATTGGAACGCGTTCTGATGGGCGCGCGGCGCGCCCTTATCTCTTCCGGATCTCCGCAAAAGACTGGATGGATAATCCCACGCTGCAAGAGGAGGTCTTCGGCCCGCTTGGCATCGTTGTGATGGTGCAGGATGCAGAGGAGATGGCGCAGATCGCCCGGTCACTGGAAGGGCAGTTGACCTGCACCCTGCATATGGACACAAGCGATACGGTTGCCGCGCAGGCGCTGATGCCGCTCTTGGAGCGCAAAGCGGGACGCGTTCTTGTGAACGGATTCCCGACCGGCGTGGAGGTCTCGGATGCCATGGTGCACGGCGGGCCCTATCCGGCGTCCACCAACTTTGGTGCAACCTCTGTGGGCACGCTCGCGATCCGTCGCTTCCTGCGTCCTGTCTGCTATCAGAACGTGCCGGATGTGCTTTTGCCGGACGGTGCATTTCCATCCGTGTAACGTAGGGTATGCATATGGTGCGGCCCCTGCGTACAGAGGAGCCGACGCCGCTAGAATGTCTTTGCTTGGCCAGTTCTCAGACCATCGTGCGGCGATTTGCGCGGAGCAGTATAAAGCAGAACAACAACGACAATGGCAGTGAGAAGGCGGCCAGCCCAAGCCAACCGATCCCCGCGTAAAGCGCGCCGGACAGCAGTGATGCTGTTGTGGCTGAGATCGCGAGAAGTGTGTCATTCGCGCCCTGAACCAAGGGCGCATCCCGCGCGCTCAGCGCGGATTGCAGCATGTAGGTGCCGCTTACGAACCCGAAGTTCCAGCCGACACCCAGCACAATCAGCGCGGAATAGAAGTTCATGAGCTCCACCCCAGACAAGGCGACGAGGGCTGAAAACAGAATGAGGGCAAGGCCGCTGATGGCCACCCTCTCCGCACCAAACCGCTTGATGAGCGCTCCGCTCACAAAGCCCGGTGCGAACATGGCGACCACATGCCAGCGAATAACGTCAGCGGCCTGATCCTCGACAAAGTCGCATCCGATCATGGCCAGGGGTGTCGGGGTCATCAGCAAGACCATGATTGCCTGCGAAAGCGCGGCAACGCCTATTGCGACAAGAACTTTGGGGTTCTGTGCGACGATCTCCCGAAGCTTCGCGAATTGAGGTGTCGTTTGAACTGGCTGCTCGACCGGTCTCATCCTGAGGCCCAGCACGGGCAGGGCACCCAACACACCCAGCAGCGCGATGGTGGCATAAGCGCCTGCCAGAGGTGTGGGCGCCAGCGCATCCTTTGACCAGGAGAACAGTTCCGGCCCGATCAAGGCGGCCACCAGACCGGAGGCAAGGGTGAAGGAGATCGCCTGCGGTCGCTGTGCCTCGCTCACGGCTTCGGCAGCGGCAAAGCGGAAGTAATTCACGCAGATCAGGGCGCAGCCAAGGGCGGCATGGGCCAGACATAGGAGGATGAAATTCTGCATCACCAATGCCACTACGGCCAGCCCGGCACCCGAGATCTGCGCCCCCGCGCCGAGCAAAAAGCCCATACGGCGGCCGTAACGCCCCATGAACAGCGAAAGCGGAGAGGCGACGGCGATCCCTGCGAGCATTGAGATTGACGGTGGCGCCGTTGCCAGCCAGCCCATCGGAGCCAGCCATGCACCGGACAGGACGCCGAGGAGGATCAGCATAGGCAGGGCCGAGCCAAGAATGACGTTGCCCAGCAAGATCAGGATGAAGTTACTGTTCAACATCGCTTCAGCTTAAGTTCGGATATCATCGCGGTACTTTGGGGACGTAGTTGTCCCGGTCGCGACGGCAAACTTGAGCAGCAGGTTTTCCAACGGATGGTGGTTGGACATCACACCCCTCCGTCAACAGACCGCATGGATGGAAACCGGGGCCAATGACTGCGCAAGCGTTATCAGAGATGATCAAAACGACCATGGTTCTGTTGCAGATATGATGGAAGTGGCAGCCCGTAGGGGAATCGAACCCCTCTTTCCAGGTTGAAAACCTGGCGTCCTAACCGATAGACGAACGGGCCACTGGATCGTGAGCGGTTGATTAGGCAATCCGGGCGCGGCGCGCAAGCGGAAATTGCGCCCGGGCTTAAGAAACTTTACCGCTGTCAGCGCTCTGCAGGCGCGGCATCCTCCAGGCGCAGTTGCACGCTTTGCCGGCCCTGCCAGGTGTTGATGTCAAGCCGCCCGGCCAGGTGGAAATGCGCGCCGCCATGAGCCTCAAGTGCCGGGCCCAATGGGCCGTCGAAGGCGCCAAAGCAGATGCCATCGAGCGTTGGGCCGCCGGGGGCGGCAAAGCTGATCTTGAGGTGGCTTTCACCCAAACGTTTGGCAAAGCGGATCGCCATATCGGCAAAGACATAGCGCGGGGCCGGGGCGCCTGCGCCAAAGGGGCCAGCCTGCTCGATCATCTCCGTCAGCTCAACTGTGGCGGCTGCGGGCATCAGCAGGCCGTCGAGCTTCAGGTCCGCCGCGCCTGCCAGATGCGCGCCCTGTTTCGCCAGAAGCTCGCCAAGCCGCGCCATCGCGGCGTCCAGCTTGTCTTCGGCAACCGTCAGCCCTGCCGCCATCTTGTGACCACCGCCTTTGAGCAGCAGCCCCTCCCGCGCGAGGCGCTGGATCGGCTGACCCAGGTCGATACCGGAGATGGAGCGGCCTGAGCCTTTGCCGATACGATTCTCCAGCCCAATTACGATGCTGGGCCGGCCGGAGGCATCCTTGAGGCGGGAGGCCACTATGCCCACAACCCCGGGGTGCCAGCCGGGCCCCGCCGCCCAGACGAGCGGCGCATCGAGTCCGCGGCTCTCCGCTTGATCCAGCGCCGCTGCGCGCACACTGGCTTCGATCTCACGCCGTTCGGTGTTGAGCTGGTCCAGCCGCTCCGCTAGAGCCTCCGCTTCGTGCGGGTCATCCGCAGCCAACAGCCGCGCGCCGAGATCTGCCGCCCCAATGCGCCCGCCTGCGTTCACGCGCGGGCCGAGCAGAAAGCCCAGATGATAGGCCGTCGGTGCCGTGTCCATCCGCGCCACATCCGCTAGGGCAGCCAGCCCTACGCGATCCCGCCGGGCCATAACCCGCAGGCCCTGGCGCACGAAGGCGCGGTTGACACCGACCAGCGGGGCCACATCAGCTACCGTCGCAAGTGCTACAAGATCGAGCAGGCTCATCAGATCCGGCCCGGTCTGACCGGCGGCGCGCAGCTGGCGGCCCATCTCGACCAGCAAAAGAAACACAACCCCGGCGGCACAAAGATGCGCCAGATCGCCACTTTCATCCTGCCGGTTCGGGTTCACCACGGCGTAGGCCGGGGGCAAGGTCTCGGCGCCCAGGTGATGGTCCAGCACAAGCACATCGGCGCCTTCGGCTGCAGCAATCGGGCCATGCGACAGCGTCCCGCAATCGACGCAGATGATCAGATCATGTGTATTGGCCAGATCGGCCATGGCGGCGTCATTCGGCCCGTACCCTTCGTCGATCCGATCAGGGATGTAGAGCGTGGCGCTCTGACCCACCTGGCGCAGCCAGACGATGAGCAGCGCGGCAGAAGCGCCGCCATCCACATCATAGTCCGCAAAGATCGCAATTTTCTCACGCGCACGCAGCGCTGCCAGAATGCGGGTTGCCGCGCTCTGCATGTCTTTCAGGCTGCGCGGGTCGGGCAACAGGTCGCGCAGGGCAGGGGCGAGGAAGGCGTCCGCCTCCGATGCTGTCACGCCACGCCGCGCCAGAACCTGCGCCACCGCGTCGGGCAAGCCGCTTTGCTGCGCCAGCGCTTCGGCGGCGCGCGCGGTTTCCACCGGTGGGCCGACCCAGCGGCGGCCTGTCAGGCTGCGTTCAACGCCGAGAAAGCTCCCGCTCACGCCGCACCGTGCCCGGCCCGGTTCACTGTGTCTCGACTGGGGTGCGGTAGTTGATCCGCCGTACCGACCCGGTCTTGGAGCGCATGATCAGGGTTTCGGTGGTCATCCAGCCGGGCTCGCGCTTCACGGCAGGCAGGATGTTGCCGTCGGTCACACCGGTGGCGGCAAAGATCACGTCTTCGGTCACCATCTCGTCGCGGCTGTAGATCTTGTTCAGATCGGTGATTCCGGCTTTGGCGGCGCGGCCCCTTTCGTCGTCGTTTCGGAAGAGCAGACGGCCATACATCTGACCACCCATGCATTTGAGCGCCGCTGCGGCCAACACGCCCTCAGGTGCACCACCTGCGCCCATGTACATGTCGATACCGGTCATGGGCTCGGCGCAGTGCATGACACCGGCCACATCGCCATCGGTGATCAGGCGGATCGAGGCGCCCGTGGCGCGGACCTCGGCGATGACCGTTTCATGGCGGGGGCGTTCAAGGATGCAGACCGTGATGTCCGACGCGCCGCACCCTTTGGCCTTGGCCAGCGCCGAAACCCGCTCGCCCGGTGTCATGTCGAGCGTCACCACATCTGCCGCATAGCCCGGCCCGATGGCGAGCTTGTCCATATAAACATCCGGCGCATGCAGCATGGAGCCGCGCGGCCCCATGGCAATGACCGTGAGCGCGTTGGGCATGTCCTTGGCCGTCAGCGTCGTGCCTTCCAGCGGGTCGAGCGCGATGTCCACGCCCGGGCCGTTGCCGGTGCCCACTTCTTCGCCGATATAGAGCATGGGCGCCTCGTCGCGCTCGCCTTCACCGATGACCACAACACCTGCGATATCGAGCATGTTGAGCTGTTCGCGCATGGCGTTCACCGCGGCCTGATCAGCCGCTTTCTCGTCGCCATGGCCCACCAGCCGGGCGGAGGCGAGGGCTGCCGCTTCGGAAACACGGGCGAGGCCCAATGAAAGCATACGGTCCTGAAATTCTGCGTGGCCGGCCATGAAAACTGTTCCTTTTTGGGGCGAAATATGAAGGTAGGTTTAGCTGTCGGGGTCTGCAGAGACAACTGCGCGTCCCGGGCTTGGGGTCAGACGGCTTCGATCCGCAGCGCAACTGCCGGGCCGGAGAGCACGCGTGTCGCCTCCATCGCGGCCAAGGCGCGGGTCAGCGCGTCGGGTGTGGTCTTATGCGTGACGATGAGCACAGGGGCGGTGGTGTCCGCGTGTCCGTACTGGCGCATCCGGTCGATGGAGATGCCCGCGTCGCCCAAGACCGATGCGATCTTGGCAAGGGCGCCGGGTTTGTCCTCCAGCGTCATGCGCAGGTAGTAGGGCGCGGGCAGATCAGCGTGGGCGCGGGGCACGGACGCGAGGGTCGCTGCAGGCTTGCCAAAGACCGGGCCGCGCAGGCCGCGCGCGATGTCACAGACATCCGCCATGACCGCGCTCGCAGTCGGCCCTTCGCCCGCGCCGGGGCCGCGTAGCACGATCTGGCCCACCGCGTCACCTTCCAGCACAACCATGTTGGTGCCGCCATCCAACTGGCCCAGCGGCGAGCTATCAGGCACCAGACAGGGTTGCATGCGCTGCTCCAGCCCGCGCCCGGTTTTCTGCGCCACGCCCAGAAGCTTGATCTTGTAGCCCATGTCGGCGGCGGCGTGGATGTCCTCGATGCTCACACGGTCGATGCCTTCCAGCGTGATGCCGCTGAAATCGACCACAGTGCCGAAGGCGAGAGAGGAGAGGATTGCGAGCTTATGTGCTGCGTCGATGCCGCCCACGTCGAGCTGAGGGTCCGCTTCGAGATAGCCCAACCCGTCGGCTTCGGCAAAGACTTCTTCATAGCTCAGACCGGCGGATTCCATACGCGTCAGGATGTAGTTGCAGGAGCCGTTCATCACGCCCATCACGCGGGTGATCTCATTGCCTGCCAGCCCTTCGGACAGCGCCTTGATCACCGGGATGCCGCCTGCAACAGCTGCCTCGTACCGCAGCGCGCGGCCTGCACCCTCGGCGGCTTTCGCCAGGGCCTGGCCGTGAATGGCCAGGAGCGCCTTGTTGGCGGTGACCACATCCTTGCCTGCGGCAAGTGCGGCTTCGACGGCATCTTTGGCCGGGCCTTCATCACCGCCAATCAACTCGACAAACACATCCACATCGTCGCGGGTGGCCAGGGCGACCGGATCCTCTTCCCAGTCGTAGCGATCCAGAGGCAGGCCGCGGTCTTTCGACTTTTCGCGTGCCGACACCGCTGTGATCAAGATGTCACGACCGGTGCGCTCTGCCAGAAGCGACGCGTGTTGGCGGATGATGCGCAGCACGCCGATGCCGACCGTGCCCAGACCCGCGATGCCAAGACGAAGTGGTGCAGACATGACCGCAGATCCTTTGCGCTAGAGTGCCGTTGCGCGCCATGTAGCCGGTTCGCCGCGCACGTGCAACGCGCTACTCGACCTTGTCGTCAAGGCGCGCCCGTTCCTCGGGGGTCAGCCCTCCGCTGCGCAACCGGGCAGCACGCGCTTGCAGGCTGCTGACCCGCTGTTCAAGGCTCTCCTGCACCTCTTGCTGATCTGTCAGATCTTGCGCCGAACTCTGCGGAATCGTGTCGAGCGGGATCAGCTTTGGATAGGCGGCATCACGGGCTGCCTGATCGGTGGCGTCATCAATCTTAGGAAACTGCACGCAGGCGGCAAAGGGCAGCACAAGGACAAGGGGCGCAAGGCGCATCTGAGACCTCCAATTGGTGCATCCGTTGTGCCTGATGGTCCCGCCGCACGCAAGAAAGCATTGTTTTGAACAAGCGTTCAGATCATGATCGACCCATGGCGCGCACCGCAGGCTCACATTCAGATATCACCGGCCCCCGCGTCCGCGCGGCGGCGCAGAAACTCTTTGCGGCCCGCGGGTTTGCCGCCGTCTCCATGCGTGAGATTGCGCGCGAGGTCGGCGTGCAGGCCGGGGCACTCTACAACTACACTGCCGACAAGCAGAGCTTGCTGTTTGACTTGATGCAGAGCCATCTGGAGGCGCTGTTGCAGACCTTCGAGGATGATCCAACCGCCACGCCAGAGGCGCGGCTGGAGCATTTTGTGCGGTTCCATATCCGCTTTCATCACGACCGCCCCGATGCGGTGTTCATTGCCTATATGGAGCTGCGCAATCTCACCTCTGACAATTTCGCGCGCATCGAGGCGATGCGCGGGGCATATGAGGACCGGTTGGAGGCAATCCTGCGCGCGGGTGTTACGGATGGCAGCTTTGACGTGGCCGACACAAAGATCGCGACGCTGGCGGTGATTGCCATGCTCACGGGTGTCAGCACCTGGTTCCGGTCCGGGGGGCGGCTGTCGCTTCAGGATGTTGAAGCGGAGTATTGGCAGATGGTGCGCAAGGCGGTTGCCCCTTCATGATCACATCTCGTGATGCATAAGATGCCAAACATTCGTTTTAAGAATTTGTCGCGCGAGAATACATAGGGGCCATCGCTGAGAACGCCTGAAAGGAGGCTAAGATGGCTCATATCGCTTTTGAACAACGGCCCAGGGTGGAGCGCGCTCCACTGCGCGTGCTGCTGGCGCTTGCCGCTGGTGTGCTTGTCGGGTTGATGCTGGCTGAAGTGCGAACAGACGTGGACTTTAAAAGCGCCCTGACAACCGCGCCGATTGCAGGTGAAGACTGGCACGGGAATGTGCGCCGATCCGCGCCGTGACGCCTATGAGGCGGACCACCATGCACTGGGTTTGGTCCGCCCGCCACGGCCCCGGTCCAACCAAAGGGCCAGGTGGCGCAGTGGCGAGAGGGCGAGGCGCAGCCAGAGCCGGTGCGGCCAGTGCCTGAAATCGCGGTTGAACGGGCAGACGCGCATGCAGATCGCGCAGTCTGAGGCCAGCTTGGCCCAGAAGCCAAAGCATTTCTCCGCATCCGACGTCCATTTCTTGACGCCCTTGAGAACGGAGATATTGGCACCACCCACCTCCGGCGCGCCGAAGGGCAGGGCGTTGACCGGGCAGGCCTCGGCGCATTTTGTGCAGATATCGCAAAAAGCGCGTACCCCAAGCGGTTTTGGCCTGTCATGGGCCAGAGGCAGGGAGGTGAAAATCTTCGAAAACCGCAAACGCGGGCCGAACTCTGGCGTGATCACCATCTGGTTGCGAGCATATTCGCCCAGACCCGCTTGCAGCGCATAGGGGATCACCAGAGCGGTGTCATTCATGGACGGCACCGCCTCGTAGCCCAAATTGCGGATGTAGGCGGCCAGTTGCATGACCGTGGCAGCCTCCTGACTATAGGCGCGCCCGGTTGCGGCCCCGCCGGTTGCTGCGGGGTAGGTGTTGACCAGCTCCGCGTCCATCTCATGGCCCAGCACGATCACGGAGGTGAGTCCCTCCGGCAGGTCGTTGGGCGCATCGGACAGGTCGCGCACATCGACGCGGCTGCTGTAGTGCCAGCGCGGGTCAATTGCCGTGATCCCACAAAGATCTGCTTTAAAAAAGCGGGCGACCTTTTTGATCTCAGACGACATTTCGGTTGGGTTGTCTACGTCTAGCTTAACCGGTGCCACTGGCGTGTCTGCGCTGATGGAGGCCTGAAACCCTTCGCGGCGGCCCTGATCGGCAAAGCGGTCGGTCATGATGTCCGAGATCAACCACGCGGCATTGCGCAGGGCAAAGTCGCGCTGGCTGAAGCCGTCACCGCGGCGCGGGCTGGCCTCCATCCGGTAGGAGGCGAAAAAGGCATCGGTCTTGGCGCTGCGCACGGACGGGTCCCAGAAGGCGCGCGTGAAGACATCGTTGCGCTGCACGAAGGGCTCAAATGCGTCCGTCACCTCGATCCCGGCGGCGCAGTCGCGGTCACTTTGAAGGCTGGGTTTGTCCATCACGGCAGCCTAATGCCTCGCGTCCATGGGTCAATCGCCAAGGCCAGCAAAGGCGCGCTTAACCTTGGGCGCCGCCCTGTGGGCATCAGACCAGTTGACCGTCCGCCGAAAGCGTCGTCTTGCCGCCGAGATAAGGGGCCAAAACCGCCGGAAGGGTCACCGCCCCATCGGCCTGCTGCCCGTTTTCCAGCACCGCAATCAGGCAGCGCCCCACAGCCAGTCCCGACCCATTCAGGGTATGCACGAACTGCGGTTTGCCCCCATCTGCGGGGCGGAAGCGCGCATTCATGCGGCGGGCCTGAAAGTCGCCCGTGGTCGAGACCGAGGAGATCTCGCGATAGGCGTTTTGCCCCGGCAACCAGGCCTCGATGTCATAGGTGCGCCGCGCGCCAAACCCCATGTCGCCCGTACACAGAACAACCGTACGGAAGGGGATCTCCAACCGCTCCAGCAGATCTTCGGCGCACCGCAGCATGCGTTTCTGCTCGGCCTCGCTGTCATCAGGATGGGTGATCGAAACCATCTCGACCTTCTCGAACTGATGCTGGCGCAGCATGCCTGAGGTGTCCTTGCCCGCGCTGCCCGCCTCAGAGCGGAAGCAGAGCGTGTGCGCGGTCATCCGGATGGGCAGGGCGGTCTGCTCCAAAATCTCATCGGCCACCGTGTAGGTCAGCGGCACTTCGGAGGTGGGCACCAGCCACCAGCCATTGGTGGTCTGATAGCCGTCTTCCCCGAATTTCGGCAGCTTGTCGGTCCCGTACATCGCCTCATTGCGCACCAGCACGGGCGTCTGCATTTCGGTCAGGCCGTTTTCATCCACATGGATGTCGATCATGAACTGCGCCAAGGCCCGGTGGATGCGCGCCACAGCGCCCTTCAGCACGACAAAGCGGCTGCCAGAGATTTTGGCAGCGGTCTCGAAATCCATCGAGGCGGCGACGCCCGCAACCTCGAAATGCTCTTTGGGCGCAAAACCGAGGTCGCGGGGCGTGCCCCAGCGGTTGACCTCGACATTGTCGTCTTCGTCCGCCCCGTCCGGCACGTCCTCGGCCGGCAGGTTGGCGATGCGCGCCAACTGGTCGGTCAGTTGGGCATTGAGCGACTTGGCTTCGGCCTGCATCGCGGCCACTTCGGCCTTTTTCTCGCCCACAAGCGCCCGCAACCGTTCGAACTCCGCCTCATTGCCAGCGGCCTTTGCCGCCCCCACCTCTTTCGACGCCTTGTTCTGGTCTGCCTGCGCGCTCTCCGCCGCGCTGATCTTGGCACGCCGCGCCTCATCCAGCGCCAGCAGATCAGACGATATCGGCGCGTCCCCACGACGCGCAAGGGCGGCGTCAAAACCTGCGGGGTTGTCTCGGATCGCGCGAATATCGTGCATGGCGGTGCTCCTGGCGGTGAGTCGTCTCTGTGCTGCTTATGGCCGATATGAGCCGCCTGCGGAACCGTCAGATTTCACTGGGATGCCGCAGCACGGTCCATCGCGGCGCGCCACTGTTCCATCAGCCAGTCATCCACGGGCACGGTCAGGGCGCGGGAGGTGGGGCCGCTGGTCCGCGCGGAAACTATGGCCACCACGGCCCACCCGATATCGGTTTGCGCCAGCACCGGCCCGCCGGAATTGCCTGCGATCACCTCGCAGCCCAACATCAGGATCGGTTCAACAGGCTCCGACAGCACTGCGCAGTCGTCGCGTCCGTTCAGCACATGCGGCCTTTCACGATGATAGCCCAACACTGACAGCGCGCCACTGCGGAGCGCCGGATCATCATTGAGTTGCAGGGGGGCAACCAAACGGGGCGCGATCGCCGTCTCCAGCTGCAACACGGCCACGTCATAGCGCAGCCGCGCCTGACCTTCGCTGCCCGGATAGCCCGGATGGACGAACGCCTCGGCGGCAACCCTGTGTGCTGCAAAGCTGCCGCGATCCCAGCCCGCCACGAAATGGCGCGTGCCACCGACGCAATGCGCGGCGGTGACCACCAAATCCGGGGCGATCAATGTCCCAGTGCAAGACGCCTTGGAGCGATAGCCCGCCGCGTTGACAGGGCCCACTGCGACCCAGCTCTGCCGCTCGGCCAGACCAAGTGCGGGCATAGGTTCCGCGAGCGCTGCAAAACTGCCGAACAATAGCGGCAACAGCAGTCCGGCGATCTTGATCAAGGTCGGCATAGGCGGTCCTGAGCGGTATGGTTGCGTCAGAAGATGCTGTGTTTTGCGACGCCCGCCAAGCCCTTGCCTGACCTCTCTTCAGCTTGTGTTCAACGGGGGCGCGAAACCTGCACGGCCTCCCTTGCAAAGCGCAGGTTCAGCCCATAGGTTCCGCCAAACTTTGCGTCCCCGCGCCTCTCGCGGCGACGATCTACCCGGAAGGACCGTTGTCATGGAAGCGTTCGCGCAATTTGTACCTCTGATCCTGATCTTCGCGATCATGTATTTCCTGCTCATTCGCCCGCAGCAAAAGAAGGTGAAAGAGCATCAGGCGATGGTGAACGCCCTGCGCCGCGGCGATCAGGTGGTGACGCAGGGCGGGGTGATCGGCAAGGTCTCCAAGGTCAAGGACGGCGAGAACGAGCTGGAGCTTGAGATTGCCGATGGTGTGAAGATCCGCGTGGTGCAGTCGACCATCGCAAGCGTGCTGTCCAAGACCGAACCGGCGAAGTAAGCCAGCCTCCCAGCTTATTGAAAAGGCGCAGACATGCTGCAAATCGACCTCTGGAAGCGCATTCTGATCTGGCTGACATGCGCTGTGGGTCTGTGGTTGGCGATGCCCAACGCGTTCTACACCAATGTCGAGCGGCACAATGACGCGGTTCAGGCCATAGAACTGGGCGCGGATACGGCTGAGAACCAGGCAGATCGCGGGCTGTGGCCGGAGTGGATGCCCTCGGGGCTGGTGAACCTCGGGCTTGATTTGCGCGGCGGGGCGCATTTGCTGGCCGAAGTGCAGGTCGAAGACGTCTATGCCGCGCGCATGGATGCGGCCTGGCCGGAAATCCGCGATGCGCTGCGGCCTGAGCGGTCGACCGTGGGCACGATCCGGCTGCAACCGTCTGCAGATGACGAAGTGCGCGTGCGGATCAGCGAACCTGCGGGGATGCCGCGCGCGCTGGAGATCGTGCGTGCTCTGGCGCGCCCGGTGCAGACGCTGACCGGTGTGGGCGCCAATGACATCACCGTGCGGGCAGAGGGCGATCTGATTGTCGTTGCGCTCTCCGAAGAGGAAAAGCTCGCCACCGACGAGCGCACGGTGCAGCAGTCGCTGGAGATCATCCGCCGCCGGATCGACGAGGTTGGCACACGCGAACCCACGATCCAGCGGCAGGGTGCCGACCGTATCCTGATCCAGGTGCCGGGCATCGGCTCTGCGACGGAGCTGAAAGAGATCATCGGCACCACCGCGCAGCTCACCTTCAACCCGGTGGTCACGCGCGGCACCAACCCCGATGCGGCACCCGGGATTGGCAACAAGATCGTGCCCTCGCTGGATGAGCCGGGCGTCTTCTACACCATCGAAGCGGCCTCGGTCGTGACGGGTGAGGAGTTGGTCGATGCGCAGCCTGCCTTTGACCAGAACGGGCGCCCTGCAGTGAACTTCCGCTTTAACACCTCCGGTGCACGCAAGTTCGGCGATTATACGGCAGAAAACATCGGTTCCCCCTTTGCCATCGTACTGGACGACGAAGTGGTCAGCGCCCCCACGATCCAGAGCCATATTCCGGGCGGCTCCGGCATCATCACCGGGCAGTTCACGGTGGAGGAATCCACTAATCTCGCGGTGCTTTTGCGGGCGGGTGCCTTGCCCGCCGGTCTGGAGTTCCTGGAAGAGCGCACCATCGGCCCGGAACTGGGGCAGGACAGTATCGACGCGGGCAAGATTGCCACCATGGTGGCCTTTGCCGCCGTGCTGGTCTTCATGTTCCTCAGCTATGGGCTCTTCGGATTCTTCGCCAACATCGCGCTTATCATCAACATCGGGCTGATCTTTGGTCTTCTAAGCCTCATCGGCGCTACGCTGACACTGCCGGGGATCGCGGGCATCGTGCTAACCGTCGGGATGGCGGTGGACGCCAACGTGCTGATCTTCGAGCGGATCCGCGAGGAGCTGAAAACCTCGAAAGGACCGGCGCGAGCCATCGAGTTGGGTTACGAGAAGGCGCTGAGCGCCATCCTCGACGCCAACATCACCACCTTCATCACCGCGACGATCCTCTTTGCCATGGGCTCCGGCCCGGTGCGCGGTTTTGCGATCACGCTGGGCCTCGGTATCCTGACATCCGTGTTCACCGCGATCTTCGTCACGCGCCTGCTAGTGGTCATGTGGTTCGAACGCCGCCGCCCCAAAACAATCGAGGTTTGAGATGCGTCTGAGACTGGTCAAACAAGGCACAAATTTCGATTTCTTCAAGCGCTGGAAGCTCTGGCTGGGCATTTCCGGGCTGATGATGGTGGTGGCTTTTGCCTCCTTCATGATCCAGGGGCTGAACTTTGGCATCGACTTCCGGGGTGGCACAACCATCCGGACAGAGAGCCCGCTGCCCGTGGATATCGGCATCTACCGTGACGCCATGACGCCTTTGGAACTGGGCGATGTGTCGATCACAGAGGTCTTCGACCCGACTTTTGGGCCGGACCAGAACGTCGCCATGATCCGCATTCAGGCGCAGGAAGGGCAGGAGGCTGTGACCCCGGCTGTCATCGCCGCTGTTGAAGAGGCGCTGAAAACCGTGCGACCCGACATCAAGTTTGTCTCAGTGGAATCTGTTGGCCCCAAGGTCTCGGGCGAGCTGATCCAGACGGCGGCCATCGCCGTGGTTTTGGCCATCGGTGCGGTTCTGATCTACATCTGGCTGCGGTTCGAATGGCAGTTTGCGCTGGGGGCGGTTCTGGCCCTTGTGCATGACGTGATCCTGACCATCGGGGTGTTTTCCGAACTGCAGATCCGCTTTGACCTCGCCATTATCGCGGCGCTTCTGACCATCGTGGGCTATTCTCTGAACGACACCGTGGTGGTCTTTGACCGGGTGCGGGAGAACCTGCGCAAATACAAGAAACGCCCGCTGAACGAGGTGCTCAACATCTCGATCAACGAGACCCTCAGCCGAACGTTCATGACCTCCGTGACCACGCTGCTGGCGCTCATTGCGCTCTTTGTCTTGGGTGGTGATGTGATCCGGGGCTTTGTCTTTGCGATGATCTGGGGTGTGATCGTGGGCACCTATTCCTCGATCTTCGTGGCCTCCGCCGCGCTGCTCTATCTTGGCGTCAAGCGCGACTGGTCGAAGCCCGACGCCAACTCCGGCAACCAATACGCCAATATTGATGCTTGATCTGCTTGCCACGCCCGGCCTCGTCTGGGTGTTGGCAGCGACCTTTGCAGCCGGGCTCGTCTATGGCTTCTCGGGCTTCGGCGCGGCGTTGGTTTACATGCCCGTGGCCACCGCCTTTGTGGCGCCACCTCTGGCCATCGGGGCCTTCGCAGTCTCTGCCCTCGCATCGTTGGTCACACTGGTGCCGCGGGCTTGGGGACAGGCTGACCGGCCCAACACTTTGCTTATGATTGGCGCAGCCATCCTCTGCGCGCCTATTGGCATCTGGGTCTTGCGCACGAGCGATACCGATCTGATCCGCTGGGTGCTGTCGGGGATTATCTCCGTGACGCTTATCCTGCTGATCGCCGGGTGGCGCTACCACGCGGCCCCCTCTAAGCGCGTGCGCGCGACCATCGGGGCGGCGGCGGGCGTGATGATGGGCTCCGTCGGGCTGAACGGGCCGCTGGTGATCCTCTTTCAACTCAGCGGGCAGGACAGCATTGCCCGCAGCCGGGCCAACACCCTGCTCTTTCTCACGCTCACCTCGCTGTCGCTGGTGCCGCTAATGGCTCTGCAAGGGCTGATCGGGTGGGAGGCGGTGGTGCTGGGCCTCGTGATGCTCGTGCCCTATGCGATGGGCACCCTGCTGGGGCGTACGCTGTTTGACCCGGATCGGGAGAGGCTTTACCGTCACGTCGCCTACGCAGTTGTCGCAAGCGCGGTGCTGATCGGCTTGCCCCTCTGGAGCCACTAAGGAGCGAACCATGCGTCTCAACGAGATTACATTCACGGATGCAAAACCTGTCGAAGGCTACGGCCCCGGATTTTTCCGCGTGGGCGGAGAGGTTGTGCACGGCCCCATGATCATCGGGCCGGAGGGTCCGCAAAGCTGGGGCGGCTACTCGGACGCTGACGCGCTTTTGGTTCTGGCAGGCACGGTTGATGTTCTGTTCGTGGGAACGGGCGCCGAGATTGCGCATCTGCCATCTGATCTGCGCGCCGCGCTGGAGGAGGCGGGCCTGGGGGTCGAGGTCATGGCCTCCCCGGCCGCCTGCCGCACGTACAACGTTCTGCTGAGCGAGGGCCGCCGCATCGCGCTGGCACTGATCCCGGTCTGATCGGGCTTTTGGTTGTGGCGGCAATCGGTTAACGCTGGGGCCATGACACTGACGATCCGTGATCTTTGCGTGGCCCGGGGCGGGCTGCCGGTGCTGGAGGGGTTGAATTTCAGCCTCGCGCCTGGGCAGGCGTTGATCCTGCGCGGGCCAAACGGGTCGGGCAAGACGACGCTCCTGCGCACGCTGGCCGGGCTGCAACCGCCGCTGTCGGGAGAGATCATCGCCGGAGAAGACCAGATCGCCTACGCCGCGCATTCCGATGGGTTGAAGGCCATGCTGACCGTCGCGGAAAACCTGACCTTCTGGGCAGATGTCTTTGGCCAGCGCGATATCGAGACCGCGATTGACGCGTTTTCACTGGACCCGCTGCGCGACCGTCTCGCAGGCACGCTGTCCGCAGGACAAAAGCGGCGGCTGGGTTTGGCGCGGATGCTGATCACCGGGCGCCCGATCTGGATGCTGGACGAGCCGACCGTCTCGCTCGACGTGGATGCCGTCGCGCTCTTTGCCTCAGCCGTACGCGCGCATCTGGGGGCAGGGGGGGCGGCTCTGATCGCCACGCATATTGACCTTGGGCTTGAGGCTGAGGTTCTTGACGTGACCCCCTTCCGCGCGGCGCATGACGCCCGACTGGGCGCCAGCGATGAGGCGTTTCTGTGAAGGCCCTTCTCCGCCGCGATCTGATCCTTGCAATCCGCGCGGGCGGGGGCTTTGGCCTTGGGCTGGCCTTCTTCCTCATTGTGACCGTGCTGGTGCCCTTCGGCGTTGGCCCGCAGTCGGAGCTTTTGTCGCGCATCGCACCCGGTATCCTCTGGCTTGGCGCTTTGCTCGCCTGCCTTTTGTCGCTCGACCGCCTGCTGGCGCTCGACTGGGAGGACGGCACGCTCGATCTGCTCGCTACCTCACCGCTGCCGCTGGAGGCCGCGCTCAGCATCAAGGCATTGGCGCATTGGATCACGACAGGGCTGCCGCTGGTGCTGGCCGCGCCGGTCTTTGGCGTGCTGCTGAGCCTGCCGCAGCCCGGGTACTTCTGGCTGGTCATCTCTCTGGTGCTCGGAACGCCCGCGCTGTCGGTCATTGGCACATTCGGGGCCGCATTGACCGTGGGTGTGAAACGCGGCGGGCTCTTGATGTCGCTGCTGGTGCTACCGCTCTATGTGCCCACGCTGATCTTTGGGGCCGAGGTCGCGCGGCGCGGCGCCGAGGGCATGCAGACGACAACGCCGCTGTTGATGTTGGCGGGCATCACGCTGGGTGTCATCGCCATCATGCCCTTTGCGTCTGCGGTGGCCCTGCGGGTGAACTTGCGGTGAGACCGACCATTTGCCCATTGAGCGCAGGCGCGCGACCGCTTACATCTGACCCATGTCGATGACGGAAGAAACCCCGATCCCCAAGCGCCCCTCGGGCTTTTGGAGCTATGCCAACCCGGTGAAATTCCTCGGCTTCAGTGAACGGGTGCTGCCCGCGCTCTGTTGGCTGTCGGGCCTTTGTCTGGTGGTTGGCCTCATCTGGGGGTTTTTCTTCACGCCGGATGACTTCCGCCAAGGCTCCACCGTCAAGATCATCTATCTGCACGTGCCCTCGGCGCTGATGGCGATCAACGCCTGGTTCATGATGCTGGTGGCGTCCCTCATCTGGATCATCCGTCGGCACCACGTCAGCGCGCTGGCCGCCAAGGCTGCAGCGCCTGTCGGTGTTGTGATGACGCTGATCGCGCTTTTTACCGGAGCGGTTTGGGGCCAGCCGATGTGGGGCACCTGGTGGGCCTGGGACCCGCGGCTGACGTCCTTTCTGATCCTGTTCCTCTTTTATCTCGGCTACATGGCGCTTTGGGCGGCCATTGATGACCCGGACACCGCAGCCGATCTGACCTCGGTGCTTTGCCTCGTGGGGTCGGTCTTTGCGGTGCTCAGCCGCTATGCGGTGAATTTCTGGAACCAAGGGCTGCATCAGGGGGCTTCGCTCAGCCTCGACAAAGAAGAGAACGTGGCGGATGTGTTCTATTTCCCGCTGCTGGTCTGCATCGCGGGCTTTGTACTGATTTTCCTGGCGCTTGTGCTCTACCGCACGGGCACGGAAATCCGCCTGCGCCGCACCCGCGCGCTGCAGGCGCGGGAGGAGGCGCGCTCATGATGCCGGATCTGGGCAAATACGCCGACGCGGTGCTGTCGGCCTATGGTGTGTCGCTGCTGCTGCTCGTGTTGCTGGTTGTCTGGACCCTGCGGCAGGGGCGCCGTGCGCGCCGCGCGCTGCAGGAGGTCGAAAAGAGGAGCAAGCGTGATGGCTAAGGTCTCTCCCATGATGATCGCACCACCGCTGATTTTTGCGGGGTTTGTGGCTCTCGCTGGCATCGGCATGTTCCGCGACAACCCCAACGATCTGCCCTCAACCATGATCGGGCAACCGGCGCCTGCGATCACGACCGAAGCCCTGGGAGAGTACCCGCCCGTGACGCCGGAGGCGATGGCCACGGGGCAGGTCACGCTGGTGAATTTCTGGGCCAGTTGGTGCCCGCCTTGCCATGCCGAGCACCCCAAGCTGCTGGAGATGGCGGCGGAGGGGATGCCCATCATCGGCGTGAATTTCAAGGATCAGGCGCGCAACGCCTCCAGTTATCTCGATGACGATGGCAACCCGTTCAAGGCGGTTGCCTTCGACCCGCAGGGCCGCACGGCCATCGATTGGGGCGTGACCGGACCGCCCGAAACCTTCATCCTCGATGCAGATGGCACCGTGCTCTTCCGCTTTGCCGGGCCGCTGCTTGGCAGTGACTATGAGCAGCGGTTTCTGCCTGAGTTGGAAAAGGCGCTGTCGGAGTGATCAGGCCATCTTGCGCAGCCGCGCGCGGATGTATTTTGCCGCCGACCTGAAATGGCTTGGCCCGGCTGCTTCGGCCCAGCGGCCCGGTGTCCAGTGGTTCTTAGCGCCTTCCATCGGCCTACCGTAGAGCTCCGCTTCTGACGTTTCTTCGATGAAGGCCAAGAGGGTCGCCTGTGCCTGTTGCAGCGCCGTCACGGCCTCTTCCCAGCTGAGATCCATCTGCCGGGCCCGCAAATCAGCATTGTAACGCTTGAGATCGTTCCATTTGTAGCCCTCCGCTGGAAAGTGAACCTCACGCCCGGCTTGACCGTCGGCGTACCATGCGAGAAACAGCTCAACCCAATGCGCGCGATGAGCAATGACGTCCTTGATCGACGTATCATCCGCATCCTTGATCAGCGCCTGCGCTTCTGTGACCTGCGTGATCAGCTTCGCTAGTTTGTCATATTCTTTCCGGGTGATCGCGATCAACTCGTCGCGTGTGGTTGCTGCCATGGGGTGACCTCCTGTCAGCTGGCAGGTTAGGGCAAGGCGTGGGCGCGCGGTTTGATCGGGCGCAAGTTGAACAAAAAAAGCCCCGGAGTGTGCGCTCCGGGGCTTGTCGATGATGTCGATGCGAGACGTCAGGCCGCCGCTTGTGCGAGGTTGCGAAGCACGTAGTGCAACACGCCACCATGTTCGATGTATTCGATCTCGATCGCCGTATCGATGCGGCATTTCAGGGTGATCTCTTTCACCGTGCCATCCGCCATGGTGATCGAACAGGGCACCTCCTGCAGTGGTTGGATGGTGTCGAGCCCATGGATCGAGACGATCTCGTCGCCTGTGAGGCCAAGCGATTTGCGACTGTCGCCGCCGGTGAACTCAAACGGGATCACCCCCATGCCGACGAGGTTGGAGCGGTGGATGCGCTCAAAGCTCTCGGCGATTACGGCTTTCACGCCCAATAGCGCTGTACCCTTGGCCGCCCAGTCGCGGCTTGAACCGGCGCCATATTGCTCGCCGCCAAAGATCACCAGCGGGGTGCCATTGGCCTGATGCGCCATCGCCGCCTCGAAGATCGAGGTTTGCTGTCCGTCGGGGCCCTTGGTATAGCCGCCCTCAACCCCATCCAGCATCTCGTTCTTGATGCGGATGTTGGCGAAGGTGCCGCGCATCATCACCTCGTGGTTGCCCCGGCGCGAGCCATAGGAGTTGAACTCCCGCACCGGCACCTGACGCTCGACCAGATATTGCCCGGCGGGCGTGGTGTATTTGAACGACCCGGCGGGCGAGATGTGGTCGGTGGTGATCATGTCGCCCAGCACCGCCAGCACCTTAGCGCCTTCGATGTTGGTGATTACACCCGGCTCTTTGCCCATGCCCTGGAAGTAGGGCGGATTTTGCACATAGGTCGAGGCCGCGGGCCAGTCATAGGTTTTGCTGTCCGTGGTCTCGACACCCCGCCATTTCTCGTCTCCTTTGAAGACGTCGGCGTATTTGGTCAGGAAAGCTTCGCGTGTCACGGTTGCCTCGACCAGCTCCGCGATCTCCTGGCTGGAGGGCCAGATGTCTTTCAGGAAGATGTCATTGCCGTCGGTGTCCTGCCCCAAAGGCTCCGATGTGAGGTCAATGTCCAGCGTGCCCGCCAACGCATAGGCGACGACCAGTGGTGGCGAGGCGAGGTAGTTGGCCCGCACGTCCGGGCTGATCCGGCCTTCGAAGTTGCGGTTGCCCGAGAGGACGGAGGTCGCAACCAGATCGCCCTCGGCGATAGCCTCCGACAGTTCCTTCTGGATTGGGCCGGAGTTGCCGATGCAGGTGGTGCAGCCGTAGCCCACGAGGTTAAAGCCAATTTTGTCCAGGTCTTCCTGAAGGCCTGCGGCTTCCAGATAGGCGCTGACCACCTGGCTTCCGGGCGCGAGCGAGGTCTTGACCCAGGGCTTGCGGTCGAGGCCAAGCGCCGCAGCCTTGCGCGCCACCAGCCCCGCGCCGATCATCACGTAGGGGTTCGACGTGTTGGTGCAAGAGGTGATCGAGGCGATCACAACCTTGCCGCTTTCCATCGTATAGTCTTCGCCCGCGACGGCCACCTCCTTGTCCATCGGGCGCTTGAAGGTCTCCGCCATCTCTTTTGTGAAAGCGGCTTTGGCGTGGTCCAGCGCCACATAGTCCTGGGGACGCTTCGGGCCGGAAATGGCGGGCACGATGGTGCTCATGTCCAGGTGCAGCGTATCGGTGTAAATCGGGCTGTACCCCGCATCGCGCCAGAACCCGTTTCCCTTCGCATAGGCTTCGACCAGCGCGATCCGGCCCTCATCGCGTCCGGTGTTGCGCAGGTAGCGCAGCGTTTCGCCGTCGATGGGAAAGAAGCCACAGGTCGCACCGTACTCAGGCGCCATATTCGCGATGGTCGCGCGGTCGGCCAGCGGCAGGCGGTCCAGCCCTTCGCCGTAGAATTCGACGAATTTGCCAACCACGCCCTTGGCGCGCAGCATCTCGACCACTTTCAGCACGAGGTCGGTGCCGGTGGTGCCTTCCATCATGGTGCCCGTCAGCTCAAACCCGATCACCTCGGGGATCAGCATGGAGATCGGTTGGCCCAGCATTGCGGCCTCGGCCTCGATCCCGCCGACACCCCATCCCAGAACGGCCGCGCCGTTCACCATGGTGGTGTGGCTGTCGGTGCCAACAAGCGTGTCGGGGTAGGCGACTTCGGCGCCGGTTTGGTCGGTGTCTGTCCAGACGGTCTGCGCAAGGTATTCGAGGTTCACCTGATGGCAGATGCCGGTGCCGGGCGGCACCACCCGGAAGTTGTTGAACGCCTTCTGGCCCCACTTGAGGAAGGTGTAGCGCTCCATATTGCGCTCATATTCCCGGTCCACATTCATCTGGAAGGCGCGGGGGTTGCCAAACTCGTCGATCATGACCGAATGATCGATGACCAGATCGACGGGGTTCAGCGGGTTGATCTTCTCTGGATCGCCGCCCAGAGCCACAATGCCGTCGCGCATCGCCGCAAGATCGACGACGGCCGGGACGCCAGTGAAGTCCTGCATCAGAACGCGGGCCGGGCGATAGGCGATCTCGCGCGGGTTCTTGCCACCTTTGGCACCCCACTCCGCAAAGGCCTTGATGTCTTCGGTGGTGACCGTCTTGCCGTCCTCGAACCGCAGCATGTTTTCCAACACGACCTTAAGCACGGCGGGCAGCTTGGCGAAATCACCAAGCCCGGCGGCGGTCGCGGCGGAGATGGAATAATAGTCGACCGCCTGGCTACCGACGCTCAGTGTCTGACGTGTCTTGGAGGTGTCGTGACCAACAGTGATGGGCATAGCAGAGGTCCTCTGGCTTAAGCTGGATCATCTTAGGAGTGTGGATTGAATGCCCTATGGGACAAGCCAGTTCAACTCAAATCGATGGATATCCACAGTATCTGTATACCGTCGCATACCGCCATATGTTTGATTTATCTCGCAAAGTCTCAAGAAACCTTGATTGGTCATTACAGCTGGGTGCTTTTACGGTGCTGCTGTGGGGCATTGAAGGCCGGAGAAGGAATCACATGAGATGCATTGCAAAGGCCGCCGCGGCGCTGTGGATGATGGCGGCGCCGGGTCTGGCCGAAGACAGCCCCGTGGTCATCGAACTCTTCACGTCGCAAGGGTGCTCCTCCTGCCCGCCAGCAGATGAGTTGCTGCACAATCTGGCTGAGCGCGATGATGTGATCGCGCTCGCGCTGCATGTCGACTATTGGGACTATATCGGGTGGAAAGACGAATTCGCGGATCCGCGCAACGCCGAGCGGCAGCGGGCCTATGCGACGGTCGCCGGGCGGCGCTCGATTTACACGCCAGAGATGATCGTGAACGGCCTGACCGATATTGTCGGGGCTCGGCCGATGGAGGTGGCAAAGGCTATTGCGGATCACCAGCGCATGGCACCCGCCGTATCTTTGCAGCTGACACGGAGTGGAGATCAGATCCAGATTTCGGCAAAGATGCTGAAGACAGTGGGGGAGCCTATGGTGATCCATATGCTACGCTATACCCCGGAGCGCGAGGCGCGCATCACCCGTGGGGAGAACGCGGGGCGGACCATCACCTATGCGAATGTGACCGAAGACTGGACCGTGCTGGGCGAGTGGAGTGGGCGCGCGCCCTTGGCTCTGGCGGCAAAAGCTGAGGGTGACCATCCGGTTGTGGTTCTTGTTCAAGCATCAGATATGGGCCCGATCCTCGCTGCGGCGCAGCTGAAGTAGCACCGCCCGGCACCAGGGACCGCGCGGGCTGTCGCCTGTGCCGACCTCGGCGCAGATCAGCTTGGGTGGCTCTCTAACGTCTCCAAAGATCTTCGGGTTTGGTCGCCCTTGAAATGAAGCTCATCCAGAAGACAATTTCATGTCACGGGGTGACGACACCCTCCTGTGGGACCAGTGATCAGCCCTCGTCCTCGTCCTGGACCACGAGCAGCAGGTCGCCTGAGGCTTCCATCTCGCGGATCTTTGTCACAATCTCGGCCATGGCCTCTTCGCACTCTGCGGGTTTGACCTTTTCGCGCTCCTCGATCTCTTCGCGCAACTGGTCTGCCATACGTCCTGACATGTTTTCCAGAATGAAATCTGCGGTCTCTTTCATGCCCGCCGCTTCGCATCCGGCCAGAGCGGTAACCAACAGTTCCTGGTCGAGTTCGCGAATGACCCGTGGGATGTCCCGGGGCGCGATGCGCTTGGGGATATTTGCGAAGGTGAAGATGGCCTTGCGCACCAGTTCGGCAAAACCTGCGTCGGTTTCATCCAACCCTTCGAGCACGTCGTCGCGCGTGACCGCCGGAGTGGAATTCAGGATCGCGCCCACACGTTCCACGGGCCCGTCGTCGAACGCCTTGAGCGGTTTTGCGTCCAGTTGAGTGGCCAGCGACAGGCCAATGCGGTCCACCGCATCCGGGGTGACGGCGCTGGTTTGTGAGACGGCGTAGGTGATGCGGCGCGCACGCGGCCCCGGCAGCTGCCCCAGGAGTTCGGCCGCCCGGGGCACGGGGATCTTGGACAGAAGCACAGCGGCGACCTCGATGCTCTCATTCTCCAGAACGGGGAGCAGCTGCTCGGCGCTCATGTCACGCAGTCGCGCCCAGGGGTCGCCATACTGCCGCACGCCCGCCTCTTTGCGCAGACGGGCCGCAGTCTGTTTGGAGATACGGCCATCAAGGGAATCGAGCGCACCTGCGATCCCGCCTTTGAATGACAGACCAACGCTGTCCAGCTCATCCGCAAACTCCGCGACAACGCTGGCAAGCGTTGTGCGGTCAACCAGCCGCATGGATCCCATCTGTTTGGTCAGTTTGGCCTGCAAATCTTCGGGCAGGTCCTCCAAAGGGATGTCCGCCCCTTCATTCAGCAACAGCCGCACAACAATGGCTGCTTTGGCCTTGCGGCTGAGAGTGCTCGGCGCCTGGGGTTGCGCCTCCATGTCCGTTCCCGGCAGAGCCGGAAACGGTGCCATAGGAACCATGTCGGTCATCTTTACCCGCCTGTCTTTGATCTCACTTTGTTCTGGCAGACAAAGGTTAAAGATTGCCTGAGAACAAAGCAAAAACAGACGGTTTTAGTAGTTGTAGGTCGTGCCCGTTGCGATAGCGTTTTGCAGGGCGGTCTCGGACCATGTGCCTGCGCCGCCATGGGCCCGAATGGCCCGCAACTGCGCGACGGCGCCCACCATATCACCGGCCTCTACCAACCCTTGGCCCATGTAGGACCGTGCGAGAATGTTGTGCGGGTTTTCGGCAATCGCCTGTTCGTAAAACACATTCGCCAACTCAAGATTGCCCAGCTTGCGATGAGTGAAGCCCATGTAGGTCAGGCGCCCCAAGTGCCCCTCAGGCAGAGCCTGCGTCAGGGTTTGCGCGTCATCATAGCGCCCGGCATAGGCCAGCTGCCGCACGGTCAGGTAAATCTCGTCAGTTTTCAGATTGCTTTCCTGCGCATCGACACAGGTTTTTGTCTTCTTGTCATAGACTTTCGCGCCCTCGCACGTCACCGCTGGTTTTGACGGCGGGCGGTCGTTGCCGCCATCAGCCAGAGCAATGGATGGGACCAGAAGAATGGCACTTAAGAGAATACGCATGGATGCTCCTTACTTCATAACATACTTAATACGAGGGTTACGGGGCAGCCGATGCTTTTATGCGATCACGAGCCTGTGATCGCATAAGTTTTTTCAGGTTGTCGTGGCGATGCAGCTGTTCGTCGTACTGTCGTAGACGGTGCCGGCGGCGCAGGACATGGTCACTTCCTGCTTGCCGTAGTTGCAGCCAGCGGCGAATGCCAGCGCCGGGACAAAGGTGAGGGCCACCGCAGCGGCCAAAGTCTTGATCGTCATTGCGGGTCTCCTTTTTGCGATGCATTCAAAGGTAGCAGGGCTTGACCCTTGGTCAACAAAAAGCACCCCGGTCGCAGGCCCGCTTGGGGCTGTTGCCTAGTCCTTGAACACCCGCGCAAAGATCGTATCGACGTGTTTGGTGTGATAGCCGAGGTCGAATTTCTCTTCGATTTCGGCCGGGCTGAGGGCAGCTGTCACATCCGGATCGGCGAGCAATTCTTCTTTGAAATCCGTGCGATGCTCCCACACTTTGAGCGCATTGCGCTGCACGAAGGTATAGGCATCCTCGCGGCTGACACCGGCCTGGGTGAGGGCGAGCAACACGCGTTGGCTCATCACCAGACCGGGGAATTTGTTCATATTCTCCAGCATGTTGTCGGGGAAGATCAGCATCTTGTCGATCACGCCGGTGAGCCGTGCCAGCGCGAAATCGAGCGTGATGGTGGTGTCTGGCCCGACCATCCGCTCGACAGAGCTGTGCGAGATGTCGCGTTCGTGCCAGAGCGCCACGTTTTCCATCGCGGGCACAACGGCGGAGCGGACCATGCGCGCGAGGCCGGTGAGGTTTTCGGTCAGCACCGGGTTCTTCTTGTGCGGCATGGCCGAAGAGCCCTTTTGCCCCATGGAGAAGAACTCCGCCCCTTCCAGCACTTCGGTGCGCTGCATGTGGCGTATTTCAGTGGCGATGTTCTCGATGGAACTGGCCACGACGCCGAGCGCGGCAAAGAAGGCAGCGTGGCGGTCGCGCGGGATGACCTGGGTCGAGATCGGCTCGGGTTCCAGCCCCATCTGTTTGCAGACGTGGTCTTCCACTGCTGGGTCAATGTTGGCGAAGGTGCCGACTGCGCCCGAGATGGCACCGGTAGCGATCTCGTAGCGGGCCTTTTCGAGGCGGTTCAGGTTGCGGTCCATTTCCGCATAGAAGCGTGCGAAGGTCAGGCCCATGGTGGTGGGTTCGGCGTGGATGCCGTGGCTGCGCCCGATGCGCACGGTGTCCTTGTGCTCGTAGGCGCGGCGTTTCAGGGCGGCGAGCAGGGCCTTGGTGTCGTCTATCAGGATGTCGGCGGCGCGGGTGAGCTGCACGTTGAAACAGGTGTCGAGCACGTCCGAAGAGGTCATGCCTTGGTGTACAAATCGTGCTTCATCGCTGCCCACATGTTCGGCCAGATGCGTCAGAAAAGCGATGACATCATGCTTGGTAACGGCTTCGATTTCATCGATGCGGGCCACGTCGAACTCTACATCCTTGGCTTTCCAGACCGCTTCGGCGTTTTCGCGCGGGATGACGCCAAGGTCTGCCATCGCGTCACAGGCATGGGCCTCGATCTCGAACCAAATGCGGAATTTCATTTCTGGGGACCAGATGGCAACCATGTCGGGGCGGGAGTAGCGGGGGATCATCAGCGCACCTTTTCGCGTTTGTGTCGGCTTGGCTGCGCTCATAAACTGCGCGGGGTAGAGCCACAAGGCAGCGTGCCAGCGAAATCGGGCAGGGCGGAGCGTTGAATGAGAGACAGTGTGGAACAGGGGCCGGTGAACCAACCCGGTCGGACGCTGGGGGACTTCATAGGGCGCTGGCGACTCACGCGGCAGATCCGGCATACGGGCGGAGCCCAGGCGGAGTTTGCCGGGCACGCGGTCTGGCAGCCGGAGGCACAGGAGCTCATCTATCATGAAACAGGTCTTTTGCAGATGCCGGGCAGTCAACCCATGCAGGCGGAGCGCAAATATCTCTGGCGCGAGGGGCTTTGTGTCTATTTTGACGATGGCCGGTTTTTTCATCAGGTACCTGCGCGGGGAGGCAATGCCGAGCACTGGTGCGATCCGGATACATACTCTGTGCGGTATGATTTTGCGGACTGGCCTGCGTTTTCGACAGCTTGGACCGTTCGCGGGCCGCGAAAGGACTATGAGATGTCCAGCCAATATGAGCGCTGTTAGCGCAACAGGGCTTGCACCGCCGGAAGGGCTGCGGCATTGAAGGGTCAAACTTTCCAACAGGAGACCGAGCCTTATGCAACTGACTGCCTCCCACGCCGTTCTGGCAGATCATTTCGGCCCGCAAGCCGGGACCGCGCGGCGTATCAAGCAGGCCGTTTTGGTGGTGCTGGGCATCACTCTGCTCACTGTTGCGGCGAATATCAAAGTGCCCGTACCGGGCTCGCCCGTGCTGATGAACCTCGGGACCTTTGCGGTGCTGACCATTGGCGCGGCCTATGGCGCGCGGCTCGGGCTGGCGACGATCCTGGGCTATATGATCATCGGCGCGCTGGGATTTGATGTGTTTCAAAGCTCGACCGCTGATCTGAATGGGATTGAATACATGATGGGCGGCACCGGCGGCTATCTTGTTGGCTATGTCATGGCCACAGTGCTGTTGGGGGCGCTGGCGCAACGCGGCTGGGACCGGTCAATGCTGTGGATGGCTGTGGCGATGCTGCTGGGTAACATTCTGCTCTATGTGCCGGGCCTTTTGTGGCTGGGTCAGCTTTATGGTTGGGACAAGCCGATCCTGGAATGGGGTCTGACCCCCTTTCTGCTGGGAGATGCGGTGAAGCTGGCGTTGGCGGCGCTGATCCTGCCCGCGATCTGGAAGCTGGTGGGCGGCGCGCGCGGCTAAGATTCTACCAAATCAGTTAAAATGTGAGGCGCGGCCCTGTGGGCCGCGCCTCATTCTTTTCTAGGGGCGTTCGTGGCGCCCTGAGCCCCCGCAGCAGACGGGGCTTTGGTTTACACCGGTTCGGAGGCCGTGTCTTCGACCAGTTCGGTGATCACGGTGGAGCTGCGTTCCAATGTGCGGTGGACAGGGCACTTATCGGCGATCTCCAAGAGGCGGGCGCGTTGCGCGGCGTCAAGCTGACCTGTTAGTGTGATCCGCCGTTTCCAGGTGTCGATCTGCTCGCCGACGGCTGTTTCTGCATCCTGCGCATGGACCTTGTTGTGGCTGACATCGACCGATACATGGGTCAGCGGCCAGCCCTTGCGGCGGGCGTACATGCGCAAGGTCATGGAGGTACAGGCGCCCAGCCCGGCAGAGAGAAAGCCGTAGGGGCTGAGCCCTCTATTGGTGCCGCCATAAGCCAGTGGCTCATCCGCGAGCAGGTGGTGGCCATCGGAGGAGGTGATGTCGGTGAGATACCCATCCGGGTCCGCTTCTGACACGCGCAAGACGCCCTCCGGGGCCCCAGGGGGCGGGGCCGGGGGGCACAGCGTGATGTACCGGCGCGCCCAGGTGGCAATCACATCAGCGGCGTAGTCGGCGTCTTCTGGGCGGGTGATCAGGTGATCGGCGCTGTCAAGGGTGACGAAGCTCTTGGGATGCTTTGCGGTCTGGAAGATATCGCCTGCATTGTCGATGGAGACAATTTCGTCACGCGGTGCATGCATCACAAGCAGGGCCGCGTTGAGTGTGGCGATGGCCGGGGTCAGCTCGTTGTGTGCGACATCCTCAACAAACCCTCGCCCGATGCGGAAAGGACGCCCGCCCAGCGACAATTCGGCACTGCCATGCGCCTCAATCTCCGGCAACGCATCCGCAAAGTTGTGGGTGACATGGCCGGGGTCAGAGGGAGCTCCAAGCGTTGCCACGGCTTTGATTGTCTCCAATTTGGCGCCTGCTTTGAGAACAGCAGCCCCGCCCAGAGAGTGACCGATGAGAAGAGCCGGGGCCATACCACGCCCGTTCAGATAGCGGCTGGCCGCAATCAGATCATCTACATTCGAGGTGAAGGTGGTGTTGGCAAATTCGCCACGAGAGTGGCCGAGCCCGGTAAAGTCAAAGCGTAGGACCGCGATCCCCATGGAGGAGAGCCGCGCTGCGATCCGCCGGGCCGCCGGGATGTCCTTGCCGCAGGTGAAGCAATGGGCAAAGAGCGCCGTCGCCAGATGTGGGCCGTCCGGCAAATCCAGCCGTGCAGCAAGCTCCGAGCCATCGTGGCCGGGAAAGGTGATCCGTTCTGTGGGCATGGCAGCGCTCCTTTGTGCTTTCAGAGTGGGACGGGCGTGCGCGCCATGCAAGAGGTGTGACAGGGGGATCACGGGGAGGTGACGGCTTGCTGTCCTGTGTTGATGAGATTGCGCGCGATCTGCCGGGACGGGGTGCGCCCTTGGAGATCAGCAAAAACGCGCCGGGTCCGGTTTGGCGCGCGCCAAATGTGCTTTTGAGTCGTCCGCTGCCAGCGTAGACGTCGGGCCAATGAGCAGAGATCAACAGGAGAAAAGATCGAATGAGCCTAGTGAGATGGATCGTGGCCTGCGTGGTTCTGGCCGGAGGGGCCATGGCGCAACCTATTGATATTTCAGACTATGTCGCCGATGCGGGGATTGAGAACGCCACAACGGCGGTGGTTGTGCAGCGGCTGTCGGACGGGCAGGTCTGGAGCAGCAACTTCGCCCGGGCCGAAGAGCGGTTTCAGCCAGCATCCACCTCGAAAATTCCGCATACGCTGATCGCCCTGGAAACCGGCTATGCCACGCCGCAGACCATCTTTAAATGGGACGGCAAGGCGCGGTTCCTGGACTCCTGGAACCAGGATCAGGCGCTGCCGCAGGCGTTTCAGCGCTCCGCCGTCTGGGTCTATCAGGAGATTGCGCAGGGTCTGGGTGGCGCGGTGATGTCGGACTGGTTGACCCGCTTTAACTACGGCAATGCTGATGTGGGCGGGGCAGAGGACCTTCAGACCTATTGGCTGCGGGGACCACTGGCGATCAGCGCAGAGGAGCAGATCGGGTTTCTGGCGCAGTTGGCGCGCGAGGAGCTGCCGCTGTCACGCCGCACCTATGCAGAGGCCCGAGAGATCATGAGGGCAGAGGTGCAGGACACAGCGACGCTCTATGCCAAGAGCGGTTACAATCTTCGCCGGGGGCAGGATGATCTGGGTTGGTATGTCGGTTGGGTGGTCCGGGGAGACGAGATACATGTCTTTGCGGTGAACATGGATCTGTCGGGGTTTGATGCCGCGCCGGAGCGTCAGAGATTGACGCGCCACGTGCTGGATCAATTGCAGATCTTCCCGTTACCGAAGTCGTGATCCAGCGGCTAGGGGCGCGAGACAAGCTGGGTCCCGGAATGGCAAAGCAGGGGTTTCAGCGCATGATGGGACAAGACAACGCTTTCAATTGCGGCCAGACGGCGGCACCATCTCCATATCTGGACTAAGAAAGTTGGGCCGTCATGAAAATCAGACTGCTTTGGTTCTCCTTGCTGTGTGTCGCCTCGCCGGCGTTCTGCGAAACCTTCATTGTCACCAGCGCGCCAAGCTCCGCTATTGTCTATATTGGAGGCGCCAAGGTGACGCGCAAGCTGACCTTGGAGCTGCCAGCCGGTCGCCACAGTATCGTTTTGCCGGACCTGCCTCCCGAACTCGAATACCAGGTTCCGCAAATTGCAGTGACGAACGCGATCTTGGGGCCGGTCTCGGTGCGGAAAGATGCGTTGCCGCCCCTCGTTGACGCGGAGACAGAAGACATTGTCGCCGCGCGGGCGCAGTTGCAAAGCGCCGAAGCCGCGCTGGCCAATCACATGGATGACGAGGCCCGTGTGATGTCAGCTGCGGAAGCTGCGACCATGCAGATAGATTTTCTCAGAACATTGGCGAAGAATGAAGGACTGTCCTCGGACGCGGGCAACCTGCATGAGATTGCGGTTATGGTCGGAGAACAGACCCGACGCGCACGACAGCAGATACTGGATGCAGAAAAGGCCGTGCGCGGCATGCGTGAGAGACGCGAAGACCTGGAAGACGCCGTCAAAAACGCGGATGAGGCCTTGGCCGTCTTACTGACGGCGGAGGAAGATCGCTTTCAAGCTGAACTCACGCTGTCGACGGAAACCGCGACAACTGCGGAGCTTTCCGTCTCTTACTTCGTGCCCGCCAACTGGGAGCCGCTCTACGATGTTTCCCTGTCCACAGCACAACCGGCACAGGTCAGCGTCCGGCGCGGTGCCGCTGTTGAGCAATACAGCGGCGAAGATTGGACAAATGTTGAGATGAGTCTGTCGACCTTGTCGGTATCGGAAAGGTTGATGCCTTATGACGTCTTTCCTCGAAAGCTCAGGGCCGTCGACCCAACACCTACTGCCAAGCCGTTGCACAGCAGCTCCAGGCAGCTCCAAGAGCAATTTGTGGAGGCTCCGGTTGTTGTGGAGGAGGTAGAAACCGCAGCGGCAATCTATGATGGCCCCGGTGTGACCTATGATGTACCTGCGCCCGTCACGGTGGCAAAAGATGTGGATGCGGTTCGGATTTCCCTGGATACGATCGCATTTCCCGCAGAGGTGTTTGCCCGTGCGGTTCCTCTCGCAGACGAAACGGCGTATCTCATGGCTCGGTTCACGAACAGGTCTGACGAGCCCATCTTCCGATCAGGAAATACCTTCTTCTCGGTTGACAATGAATTGGTCGGAGTGGCGGAGATGCCGGAAATTCCGGCCGGAGACGAGGGTGTTCTGGCGTTCGGGGCCATTGAAGACCTGCGACTGGAACGACAGGTGCTTGATCGAACTGATGGCGATACCGGTTTGATCAGCCGCTCAAACCTGCGGGCCGAAGAAACACGGATCATTGTGACCAATCTTGGCCAGAAATCATATGCATTGGAGCTGATTGGCCAGGTTCCTTACAGCGAGCAGGAAGATCTGGTGATCACATTCACTGCAGACCCGGAGTCTGCTGAGCAAAGGTATGAGGGCATGAGGGGGGTGTTGAAGTGGGATCTGAATATCCAGCCTGACCAGACCGCGCGCATTTTGCTCAATCAGAGTATTCGCTGGCCCGAAGATAAAGTGCTGGAGTGACAGCTCAACTGCGGTTCACAGATGGCCGATACCGCACCGGCATCTAAGCATCAGCTGTAACACGGTTTTGGGTCGCCGCTTGGCATCGGCGATGTGACTTCTCCACAAAACAAGTGATCGGGCGTCGCGGGTGCATGGTTTCAGGCGCCTTGCAGTGCGGCATCAAAGGGGTAGCGCGTCAGGTTCTCATAGCCGTCTTCGGTGATCAAAACCTGATCCTCCAGCTTGATCGAAAAGTCACCGCCCACCTCACCGCACAGCACTTCAACACAGAGGGTCATGCCCGGCTCAAGCGCATAGTCACAGTCGCCGGGGACCGCCTGATCCGGATAGGCGATCAAGGGCCATTCATCGCATAGGCCTACGCCATGCATGAGGCAGCTGTATTTCTGTCTTTGGTAGCAGTCGTCCAAACGGTGGCTCGCAGCCGTCAGCTCCGGGATGGTCACGCCGGGCCGCAACAGCTCCATGTTGCACTGGATGTGTTCGATGCTGTGCTGCATGGCGTAGATCATGTCAGGGCGCGGAGGCGCCTCGCCGATCCACCAGGTGCGTGAGATATCGGTGCAGATGCCATAGGTGCCCACCAGATCCGTGTCGAAGGCGATGATTTCATTGCGCTGACAGATCCGCGCGCCACATTCCTGAAACCAGGGGTTGGTGCGCGGCCCCGATGTCAGCAGCCGCGTTTCGATCCATTCGCCGCCGCGCTTGATGTTCTCGGCATGCAGCACCGCCCAGATGTCGTCCTCGCAGGTCTTGCCGTCTCCCACATGTGTGCGGGCAAAGTCTTCCATGGTGTGCACCGCCTGTTCGCACGCGTGTACGGCGCACCGCATGGCAAGGATTTCGTCAGGGCCTTTGACCGAACGTGCCTTTTCGGTGACCTCTTCACCGTCCATGATGGCATAGCCCTGCGCTTCCAGGCTGCGCAGCCCGTGCAGCATGATCTTGTCCACGGCCAGGCGTCGCTCTCCGGGAGCATGTGTGTCCAGCAAATCACGCACCTCTTTGGCGAAGACATCCGCTTGACGGCCCACCCTGTCACCACGGCTGAAATAGAACAGATCAGCGCCCGCGCGCTGTTCGCGCACGAGGGGGTTAAACTGTGACAGGAAGGGTGCGTTCTTGTAATCCCAGATCACCATGTAGCCGTCTGCGCAAAGCAGTACGGCGCGGAACGGGTTATGCGTGTTCCAAAGCTGCATGTTGGTCGAATCCGTGGCGTAGCGGATGTTCAGAGGGTCGGTCATCAGCAGCCCTGCATAGCCACGGTCAACGATACGCTGGGTCAGCCGTGCATGGCGGTAAGCCCGCATGGCTGGAAGATCGGGAAGGGCGAGCCCAGCGGCCTCCCACTCCGCAAAGGCCAGCTGAGTTGGTCCGATCTCGATGCGATTCTGATCGTTTGCCGTGCCATCGCCCAAGACCGCGCCACGATGGGGATCGATCTTGCGCGTGTTGCTGACATGCTGGTTCATCGCGGGCCGCCCTTGTGCTTGGGTCAGACTGCGCGCGAATCAGAGTGCGTGACTGTTTGTCTGCGACATCAACGGTGGTCGTAACTGGCGGACAGGGCCGGGATCGAAGGGTAAAGGCTTGTCATGGTTGAGATTTTACAGAAGTCCATTCCCGACGAGATGCGGCAGGCGCGCGCCCTGCCGGGGATACAGCCGCTGCAGGCCCCCTGGTTGCGGGTCGACGAGGCGTATGAAGCGCAAATGGCCCATCGCCGAGCGTTGATCGCGGCGCAGCGGGATGATGTCTATTGGCAGGATCCTGAGGCGGAGGCGGTCTCTGCGGAGGTGCTGGCTGAGGCGCTGGAGGCGCTGCCGGAGCTGGGGTTCCACATCGACGGGCGGCACTGCCGGTGCCCCGATGGGGTCGTGGTTGATTTGGAGAGTGATGTGCCGCTCGTCGTTCTCGGGCAGCTGGTACAGGAAGATATCTGCCTGATGGACAAACGCGGGGCAGAGCATGTTCTGGTCGCGGCTAACTTGTGTTTTCCAGCGCGCTGGCTGCTCAGCGAAAAGGCCGGGCGCCCTCTGATCCACATTCACGGCGCCGTCGAGAATTATGACGACGCGCTTGCGCGCCGTGTGCAGCGGCTGTTTGACGGGGTGCAGGTGGGTCGCCCGCTGTGGCGGTCTAACGGGTTGCCGTTCCATGACCCTGAGCTGTTCCAGCCCCGCTCGGTCCTCGACCCGCCGCAAAACAGGGAGGATGGGATCAGCGCCCCATACCACCGGGCCGAGCGGCAGTGCATTGTGCGGATGCCGCGCAGCGGGACGGTGGTGTTCTCCATTCACACTTATGTGGTGAGATCCGGGTGCCCCTAAGGGCGCCCGGAGGGTCAGGGCCGTGCCCAGTGATCGTCCAGCACCATCTGCGGCACGCCATCGGACGTCTTCTGCGGGCTGCGCCCCCGCGCATCCAGCGTGCAGCTGATGTGCTGACGCAGGCAGGAGAAATGCGGCGAACGTGCGACGTCGACAGGGGCGTCGAGCCGCAGGGTCAGCCGCCAGTGTGTGGTCCCCCGTTGTTGGGCGGCGCGGATATGGCCGCGAAACGGGTGACCGAGATAGCGGCCGGACACGCGCTGGCCAACCTGCCAGACAGGTTTGGGCTGCTCTCCGGCCCATGCGCTGAGCGTGTTCCAATCCCGCGCGCCCCATTGGTGAGCCACAGCTTCAAGTGCCGCACTGTGCGAAAGGGTTTGGCCGGTTTCGGCCAGTTTGATCCGCAAACGCTTGGCCTGAGCCTTGAGCGCATCGCGGGAGGGTAGGGCGATATCCATCATCCACTCCATTGGATCGCAGGACGGTACCGGGTGTTCGCATTGCCTGGCCGATGGCGACCCATTGGATCAGAGATCGGACGGTTCGCGCTGGCTTCACCACGGATGCGAACGGCAGGCGCCAGCGGCCTTGCGCTGCGTATAGGGCGCGCGCGCCCTTCGCGCAAGGCCACAGCGCGTCAGCTCAACAGGGCCAGATCGGTTGTGTTCATCTTACGTCGCGTCGGCATGGACTGCGCATCCTGCCCGGCAAGGGTCAGTGCTGCGTCGTGATAGAATTTGTCATTGTCGAACCACCAGCGGTGCGAGTTGAGGGCTGTGCGGTCCTGGAGCTTCACATCTTTGAGGTACTGTTCGTGGCTGTAGATATCCACGTGGTTCTTGTGAATGAGCGGTTTAATCCCGCTGCGACCAACCCGTTTGGCGCCGCCGTTCAGCACAACGGCGCCGTTCAGAATATCGTCGAGCTGGCTGAAGTAGTTCGTAAAGCGTCGACTGCGGTGTGCCAGGACCAACGCGCCCCAGGCGCCCTTGCTCATCCAATCCTGATCGGCGTCGCCGGACACAAAGAGGATCTGATTGGTTTTCCAGACCGAGGCGCCCGGGCCGCTGGCGTCATTGAAACCGGAAAACCCCCGCAGCGTCAGATAAGCGCCCATGGAGTGCGCGATCAGGTTGATCCTGTGGCGGGGGGCCAGGGTTAGCAGCGGCAGAATGCCGTCTTCGACCAGCGACGCCGCTGTTCTCTTGGCGTCCTTGCGGTCACGGGCGTAGGAGACGAGCGTACCGCGCCCGTCACTGGGCCAGTCAAAGCCAATGACTGCTCCGCGATAGCCATGCCTGCGCAGACCGGCCTCGATCTTGGCGGTGCGGGCCAGCATCTCGGATTGGGCGGTATTGTAGCCATGTACGAAGATGGTGATGTCGCGGCTGTGCGCCTGTGCTTTGACTTTGGCCAGCCAGTCTTTCTGTGAGATGACGTCTTTCTTGGTGACGTTTTTGGGATTGGTGGGGGCGAGGTAGTAGGTGTCCTTTGAGGGGTTCTTGGTAAAACGGTGCTTGGTGCCGTCGTACCCACGGCGGGAAAAAAACAGCGTCATGAAACAGGTCTCCGGAAAAAATGTGTCGATCAAATGTGGTGATGATGCACCAAAACCTGCAAAACGCAAAATTGGTTGGGATTTTTCTGTGATCCAATGGAGACCGCCCGTCTGGCGGAGCCAGACGGGCGGTCACATCTTTTATTGAAAGCCCGCAAAGCGGGCTTGCGCCTGCGGCGGGCGGGGCGCGTTGCGGCAGAGGTGGCGCGGGTTGCAGCGTATAGAAAAAGGCGCGGAAGGTATCCGCGCCTTTTGCTTATTGTTCGACCGGGCCAGCCGCAAGTTTCTTGCAAAAACTCGCTTTCCCGGCTCAGTTGCTAGAGGCCCTTGGCCTCTAGCAACTGTAATACATCCCGAATTCTACGGGGTGCGGTGTGTGCTCGTAGGTTTCGATCTCTTCCATCTTCAGCTCGATATAGCCTTCGATCTGATCCTTGGTGAAGACGTCACCCGCGAGCAGGAAGTCCATGTCGGCCTCCAACTCTTCGATGGCTTCGCGCAAGGAGCCGCAGACGGTCGGGATGCCTTCCAGCTCTTCGGCGGGCAGGTCGTAGAGGTTCTTGTCCATCGCCTCACCCGGGTCGATCTTGTTGGTGATCCCGTCCAGGCCGGCCATCAGCAGAGCTGCAAAGCACAGGTAGGGGTTCGCCGACGGATCGGGGAAGCGGGCCTCAACACGTTTGGCTTTCGGGCTCTCGGTCCACGGGATCCGGACACAGCCGGAGCGGTTGCGGGCCGAATAGGCGCGCAGCACGGGCGCCTCAAAGCCCGGGATCAGGCGCTTGTAGGAGTTCGTGGACGGGTTGGTGAAGGCGTTCAGCGCCTTCGCGTGCTTCAGGATACCGCCGATGAACCAGAGCGCTTCATCCGAGAGATCCGCGTATTTGTCGCCTGCAAAAAGCGGCTTGCCGTCTTTCCAGATCGACATGTTGCAGTGCATGCCAGTGCCGTTGTCGCCGTAGATCGGCTTGGGCATGAAGGTGGCGGACTTGCCGTAGGCGTGGGCCACGTTGTGGATCACATATTTGTACTTCTGCAGCTCATCGGCCTGTTTGGTCAGGCTGTCGAAGATCAGGCCTAGCTCGTGCTGGCAGGACGCCACCTCGTGGTGGTGCTTGTCCACCTTCATGCCCAGACGCTTCATGGTCGAGAGCATCTCGGAGCGCAGGTCCTGGCTCTCGTCGGTGGGGTTCACCGGGAAGTAGCCGCCCTTGACGCCGGGACGGTGACCCATGTTGCCCATCTCGTAGTCGGTGTCGGTGTTCCAGGAGGCGTCAATCGCATCAACCTCGTAGGACACTTTATTGATTTCGTTTGCGAACTTGACATTATCGAAGAGAAAGAATTCCGCCTCTGGACCGAAGTAAGCCACGTCACCGATGCCGGACGATTTGAGGTAAGCCTCGGCTTTTTCTGCGGTTGAGCGCGGGTCGCGCTCGTAGGCTTCGCCGGTGTCAGGCTCAACGATGGAGCAGTGCAGGCAGACAGTTTTCTCTGCATAGAAGGGGTCGACATAGGCGCTGTCCACATCGGGCATCAGCTTCATGTCGGAGGCTTCGATGGATTTCCAACCCGCGATGGAGGAGCCGTCGAACATGAAGCCTTCTTCAAGGAAGTCCTCGTCCACTTGGTCGGCCATCACTGTCACGTGCTGCAGCTTGCCACGCGGGTCGGTGAAGCGGATGTCGACGTAGGCCACATCCTCGTCCTTCATCATCTTCAAAAGATCTTTGCTCATTCTCGTATATCCCTCTTGGTTGGAATGATGTGTCTGTGCCGCGCTCAGAGCGCGTCAGATCCGGTTTCGCCGGTGCGGATGCGGATTGATTGCTCTACAGGCGAAATGAAAATCTTGCCGTCGCCAATCTTCTCGGTCTTGGCGGCGTCCACGATGGCGTCGACGGCGGCGTCGACCATGTCATCGTCCAGAACAATCTCGATTTTGACCTTTGGCAGAAAATCGACCACGTATTCGGCGCCGCGGTACAGTTCGGTGTGGCCCTTTTGGCGACCGAAACCCTTGACCTCGATGACGGACAGCCCCTGAACACCCACTTCCTGGAGGGCCTCTTTCACCTCGTCGAGCTTGAACGGCTTGATCACCGCTTCGATTTTCTTCATGGGGGCCTCCCTCGCCAATGTCCAAATGGTTCAGACCATTTCGGGCTGGAGTGGTCCATGGATTGACGTAGACTGCTCATGTTTGGCTACAAATTTGGCAAGAGTGCGCTTAAATTTCAGGCTGAACGCATAAAAAGTAATCAAAACTGAATCGACGGTACCTACATGCCCCAAATCTTGACCTCGGCACAGATGAGAACGCTTGAAATTGAGACGATGGCACAGGGTCATGTGACTGGCCGGGTGTTGATGGAGCGTGCGGGTCGGGGTGTTTGCGATGCTGTTTTTGAGGCTTGGCCGGACCTGACTGAGCAAGCAGGTCGCGCCTGTATTCTCTGTGGCCCCGGCAACAACGGGGGCGACGGCTATGTCGTCGCTCGGCTGCTGTGTGATCGGGGGTGGGGCGTCACCGTCTTTGCCTTGGGTGATCCGCGAAAACTGCCGCCAGACGCCCGGGCAAATCACACCCAATGGGCCGAGATGGGTCAGGTCAGACCAATCGAAGAGGCGCAGTTTGATGCGGAGACGATGCCGGATCTTGTTGTGGATGCGCTGTTCGGGATTGGACTGACCCGCGCTTTGACTGCGCCGCTCGACCGGCTGGCAGAGCAGCTCGCACAGGTTACTGCACAAGGCAGTGGCAGGGTGGTCGCGGTCGACGTGCCCTCCGGCATCTGTGCTGACAGCGGGCGCGCCCTCGGTGCGGCGGTTCGGGCCGATTTGACGGTGACATTTCACTGCTTCAAGCCGGGGCATGTGTTGGATGGGCCAGAGAGGGCGCATTCCAGCGCCACTGTTGTGAAGGACATCGGGCTGCCGAAAGCGCCCATGACCTCCATCCCGGGGCCGGCCGTTGCCTTGGCCACGGCGCCTGCCGCGGAGGATCTGCGCAAAGCGGGGCCTGCGCACAAATATACCCATGGGCACGCCGTGGTCTTGAGCGGACCGGCAGGGCGCACAGGTGCCGCCCGTTTGGCCGCTCGCGGGGCATTGAGGATCGGCGCAGGGCTGGTGACCGTGGCCGCGCGCGCCGACGCTCTGCCTGAGGTTGCCGCCCATCAGACAGCCGTGATGCAGCGCGTGGTTGACGACGCCGCAGATCTCAAGGCGTTCTTTGGCGCTGATACGCGGGCCAATGCGTTTTGTGCCGGTCCGGCCATGGGGGGCGGGGCAGGGGCGCGCGACATGCTTGCAGAGCTGCTGGCCCTGAAGCGCCCGACGGTTCTGGATGCAGACGCGCTGACGTTGTTGTCCGAAGACCAAAGCCTGCGTGACGCGCTGCACGGCAGTTGCGTATTGACACCGCATCAAGGGGAGTTTGCGCGGCTCTTCCCGGATTTGGCCGCGCGATATGCAGCGCCGCCAGTGTCCGGCCCGGCCTGCTCAAAGCTGGATGTGACGCTGGACGCGGCCGTGCAGACAGGCTCTGCAATTCTTTTCAAAGGCGCTGTCACAGTGATCGCAGATCCGCAGGGGCGCGCCGTTGTCAGCCCAGCCGACGACCGGACGGCCTGGCTTGCGACAGCTGGCTCCGGCGATGTTCTGGCGGGTTTCATCCTGGGGCTTATGGCGCGAGGGCACGCCCCGTTTCAGGCTGCGTGTCACGCGGTGTACTTGCATTGTGCCTGCGCCCGGCGGTTTGGCCCGGGTCTCGTTGCCGAGGATCTGCCCGAGACCTTGCCGGAGGTGTTTCGCGCGCTGGGTGTTTAGGATAAACCCGCTGATCTCTGCGGATCGGACCTGTCGTTCGTCTGTCTTGCCTTTTGCAACCCGCCATAGCACCGAGATGGGGAGCCTATTCAACCCTTCGCAGTTGAGGGTGGGCGCGGTGGCATCGCCGTTATGCCACCGCGCAGGACCACTCCACCTGAAGCGTCTCGACGTCGTGGACTCAAGTCCTGCCAAACCGACGCTACAGCAGAGGTTGACGTCGCTCTAGCGCATCTGATGGCTTGGTTCAGCAGTGTGGAGATCTGCGGTGCAAAGCTCCAGCCCATCCGCGAAGAGGATCTGCGGCGATGGGCAGTAGAGGCGATAGAGGGTCACCAGTTGTTGCCCGACATCCCGTACGAACTCGCCATCGACCAGGCTGCGGGCTCGTACCAGCGCCGATGTCTGTCCTTGAAACGCAGCCGCGCGCCAGTCGCTGAGATGCACGATCTGGTCCGCCGAGAGGAGCGCATCGCGGTCGGTGCGGCTATGGCCCAGCGAGCCCGCCAGAACATAAATGGCGGGGATAACGGCGCTCAACACATCAATCCGCATCACTGGCACCGCGCCGCGTCGGCTGAGAACATGATCCCCAACCCGTAGGCTTTCGACGGCGCGCTCACCTTTCAAAGTAAGCAATTGGGCCCCTTCAATGAGGCCGTGAAACGACCCCGGTGCTGTATCCGCACGCGCTGTACGAAGCCGGGTCCGGTGTTCCACCGCTCTTGATGCCATTTGCTTGTCTCCTTGGATGACCCGCAAATGAATTGAATACACAGAAAGATAACGCCTTCTTAACGTATGGCATTATTTTTGCTTTGGGGCGGTGCGCGCGGCATGTGTCTGCCACGAAACGCGCATGGCACGCGCGGCTGCCATTCGCGTGGTCCAACGCTACACGTGGCCGCGCAGGTGGGGATGCTCCGTGATGCGGCCACCTTCGCGCTGAGCATTGTCATACGGGCCCCGCACGGGCGCTATCTTTCCCCTGGTCCTCCTATGGCAAGCAGATTTGACGCTGGCCGGTGCCGCGAAGATGGCTCCAGCCAGGATCATGGGTGCTGCAAACAGAAAGGTTGTCGACAGCCGCGCGTCGAAGATGAAGAGGTCTGCAAGAAGGGGTCAGAGGAGGGCCGCGTAGTCCCTGTGCCACCAGGGGAAGAGGATCAGAACAAAGAACGAGCGGACGAAGACAACCTTGCCCAAAGGCACGTCTGGGCCTGCAGCCGTCACACGGACAAACACTCCGGCACCCAAGAGCCCTGCGAGGATGCGGAGGCTGATGCCGAGAGAGGGCGGTCGAGATCGCTCACGTGCGTGTATCGTCTCCGGCAAGGGCATCCCGCAAGGCGTCCCCCGCGAGGTTGATGGCCAGCACGCAGGTGACGACAACCAGCCCTGGCCAGATCATTTGCAACGGGGTGGAGCGCATGTGCACGCGCGCGTCGAGCAGCATGCTGCCCCATTCGGGCAGGGGAGGCTGGACCCCGAAGCCCAGAAACCCCAAGGCCGAAATGCCCAGAATGGCGCGAGCAAACATGCCCGTCCACACAACGGTGAGCGAGGGCAATAGCGACGGCAGGTAGTGCCAGCGGGCAATGGCCAGAGGAGACAGCCCGGCCAATTGCGCCTGCACGACATAGCCCCGGGTTCTCAACGACAGACCAACCCCGCGCGCGACCCTTGTGTAGCGCATCCATCCGGTCACGCTCAGCGCGAAGATCAGGCTCCAGGTGCCCGCGCCCATCAGACCCGCGATCACCACGGCGGCGACCAGCTCCGGAAAGGCAAGGAACGTATCGGTGGTGCGCATGATGGCCCAGTCCACGACCTTGCCGCCCAAAGCTGCGGCGAGGCCAAGCGCGGTGCCGATGGCGAGACCGATCAGGGAGATGAAGAACGCAAGGCCCAGGGACCACCGTGCCCCATGCAGGAGGCGCGAAAGGATGTCGCGCCCCAAGGCGTCGGTGCCGAGCAGAAATTCCTCGCCTGGCGGGGAGAGCCGGTGCGGGATGTCGATGGCCGTGGGATCATGAGGCGCCAGCAGTGGCCCGAAGACAATCAGGAACAGAATGACCCCGACGAGGGTTGCGACACTACGCATCGCGCTCTCCGATCCGGGGTTCGATGACCCGGTAGATACCATCTATCAGCAGGTTGACCGTGACGAAGATCAGCGCAGTCAGGACAACCACCGCCTGCACATGCGGAAAGTCCCGCGCCAAGATCGCCTGCACCAGGAAAGTGCCGAGGCCCGGGCGTCCGAAGATCACCTCGACCAGCACCAGACCTTCCAAGAGAAAGGCAAGCTCCAACCCAAAGACCGTCACAACCGGAATGGCCGCGTGCGGGGCCACATGGTCGCGCCCGATGGCGCGGTCGGAGACACCCCGGCGCCTGATTGCAGGCAGGAACGGCTGGCCACGCGCCTCCAGAATGCCCGAGCGGATAATGCGCGTGAAGGACGCCGTGACACCCAGACCCAGGGTCAGCGCTGGCAGAATGGCATGGGCGGCAGTTCGCGCACCCATCGCGGGCAGCCAGGCCAGCTTCACCGCGAAGAGCAGGATCAGCAGCAGGCCAAGCCAATAGGCGGGGATCGCGACACCCAGGGAGGCAACCGCAACGGCGCATCGGTCAACGAGGCTGCCGGGGCGCTTGGCGGCGAGAACTGCCAGAGGCAGGGAGACTGCGAGACCCACGGCCAGGCTGGCCAGGGCCAAGGGGAACGTGTAGCTCATCGCGGTGACGAGATCCGGCCACACCGGACGCCCCGTGACGGCCGAGTTCCCGAAATCGAGCGACAGCAACGGCACCAACCAGGATGTGAAGGCGGGCCAGAAACTGATGTCGAGCCCGGCTTCGGCGCGGACTTGGTCGATGACATCTTCGGTCAAAAGCGCATCGAAACGCGCCATGGCGATGGCCTGTGCAGGATCGCCCGGGGCGTTCCAGAGCAAGGCGAAGGTCAAAGCCGCCGTGCCCGACAGCACCACAGCCGCCCGCAGCACAAACCCCAAAAGGCCCATGATCATGCGGCGGCCTCCAACGCACCAAGGGCGAGCGCCGCGTCGCGCAGCTGTTCGCAATAGCCCGGTTTTGGCGTGAGGACGAACTGCTCTGGCGTTGCGATCTCTTCGATCCGGCCAGACTTCAGCACCGCAATTTCGTCGCCATGAGCGGCGGCATAGCCCAGATCATGGGTGACGATCAGCGCGGCAAAGCCTTCCTCGCATTGCAGGTCAGAGATAAGCCGCGCCGTGTGCTTCTGTGTGACGGCATCGAGCGCCGAGAGCGGTTCGTCAAAGAGCACCAGCGGCGCGGAGGCGACCAAGGCCCGCAAAATGCCGACGCGCTGCGCCTGACCAATCGAGACTTCGGTGGGCCGCCGGTCGAGAATGTCGGGCGGCAGCTCCAGCCCGTCGCAGAGGTGGCAGAGCCGATCCGCCGGGATGGTCCCTCCGCTCGCCACAATGGGTTCCATCACGGAGCGGCGCAGCGACAGGACCGGGTTGAACGCGGACCTAGGCTCTTGCATAACAAGCGCCGGGCGGCAAGCCCGCACTGGCGCACCCGCCCAGGTAATTTCGCCATGGGACGGGCGCAGCAAACCAAGGATCGCCGCAATCAGCGTCGACTTCCCGGCGCCGCTTTCCCCAACCACGGCAAGGGTGCGCCCGGGCTCTAGAGAGAGCGAGATATCCTGCAAGGCCACCGCCGCTCCACGCTTGACCCAAACTTGATTGACCCTCAGCATGGCAGCGCCATCCAGTTGCGATGCGCGACCAAGGCCTGAGCGGCCCGGGTCTGAGGACGCAATAAGATGTCATCGGTCGGGGCCTGCTCCACCAGCTGCCCGTCATGCATGACCATCAGTTGGAAGACCCGCCGTGCCGCAAGGCCGAGATCGTGGGTGATCAGCATCATCGCGGTCTCCCGTCCGTCCAGATGACGGTCGAGCAAATCCATCGTGGCCGCCGCGACCACCGGGTCCAGCGCCGAGGTCGGCTCATCCAGAACAATCAGATCCGGCGTGCCAATCAGGGCCATGGCGATGACAAACCGTTGTTGCATCCCCCGGCTCCAGCTCCAGGGGCGTTTGCTCAGATCGCCGCCTTCGATGTTCAAGGCGGCAAAGAGGCCGCGCTGATCTGCCGAGCCAGGTGTCAGCCCCAGTGCGTGTTCCGCCTCCTGCCAGTGAAACGCCATGCTGCGCAGCGGATCGAGCGCCTCGTCCGGGCTTTGTGGCACGTGGGCCACGCTACGCCCCTGCGCGCGCAGATCATCAATCAGGGCATGGCCCAGCGTTGATTTGCCCGAGCCGGACAAACCCACAAGTCCGATCCGCGCACCTGGCGCGATGACCAGCGAAGTGGGGTGAAGGATGGTCCGGCCTGATCGTACTGCGCTCAGGCCGGAAACAGAGAGCGTCATTCCGCGAACTTCGTCTCGTGTGTGATCCAGTAGGTTTCCGTGGGATGTACCGCGTAGCCGGTCAAACCGGGTTTGCTCACGTTCACCTGGGCCACATGAAAGACGGGGATCATGGCCGCATCTGCCACGATGATCTCCTGCACCTCGTCATAGATCAACGCGCGCTTTTCCGGCTCGAAGGTCAGGCGGCCGTCGTTCAGCAGCTTGTCCAGCGCGGGGTTGGCATAGTTCCCTGAGTTCGACCCGCCATCGGATTTCAACAGCGCTTCCAGCACGGCACCTGGATCGCCTTGGGGCGTTGTCACCCAGGCCTGCAGGAACATGTCGGCCTCACCTGCCGCGATCAGATCGTTGCTGGCGCCCCACTCACCCACTTTGATGTTTGCAGTGACCCCGATGGCCGCGAGGAAGGCCTGGGTCAGCTCTGCCGTTGGCGGCAGGGCGGCGCGCGACGTGTATGTCACGATATCGAGCTCAAGCGGCGCACCGTCGAGCATCCAGCGACCGCTTTCCTTGACGGCGCCCGCTTCGGCGAGCAGCTCTTCGGCCTTGACCGGATCATAGGGCATCGAGACATCAGCCGCCCAGCCTTTCCCTTTGGGGAACACGGTTTCAGCCGGAACCCCGCCGACACCCGAGAGCACCGCATCCACCACGCCCTGCCGGTCGATTGCGATAGAAACAGCCTGGCGGATCAGCGGGTTCGACATTGGGCCGCTTGCAGCATTCACGGTGTAGAAATAGAGCCGCGCGGTGGGGGCCGAAAACCCGACTGCACCGGTTTCCGTGATGCGTTTGAAGTCGGCTTCGGGATAGTTGATGACCAGATCAATCTCTCCGGCCTCGAAGGCCAGTGCCGCGGAGCTTGGGTTTGGCATGCCAACCACCCGCACCTCTTCGAGGCCCGGAGCTCCCAGCCGATAGTTCGGGTTGGCTTCGACCCGGTAAAGCTGCTGCGGGATGGCTTCGCGGAAAATGTAAGGTCCGGTAGCGTTGATCGGGAAGTCCTCGGACGGGGTGCCGAGGATGGCAAGGCCCGGTTCGGACAGCGACCAGGGGAAGGCCGCGTTCGGGCTGTTGGTCTCAAAGACCACCACACGCTCGCCATCGGTGGAGATGCCTGCAAGATCCAGCAGTTTCGACACACGCGCGTTGCTGCCCGGGTGGCCCTCTTCCGAGATCGGTATGATCGCGTCAACCACGGCCTGCGCTGTCACATCCGAGCCGTCATGGAAGCTGACACCCTCGCGCAGCGTCACACGCCAGGTCGTGGGGGAGGATTGCTCAATGCTCTCGGCCAGGCGCGGATAGAGGTTGAGGTCATAGTCGATGCCCATCAGCGTCTCTGTCACGCCGGTCTGGTTGGACATCCAGCCGTTGTACCCTGCGCGCGGGTCCGGCACCTCATCATCGGAAACAAACCCGACAGAAATGGTGAGGCTGCCGTCTTGCGCGCTAACAGGCAGGGCCGCGCCAAGCGCCAGGATGGCGGCAAATGCGAGCCGGGAGAGGAGAGACATGAGCGTTTCCTTCAGGTGTTAGAATTGAGTTGATAAATGGTGGAATGATGGTCACGCGCCAGCATGCGGGCCTCGGCCCGGCTCAGCGAGACAAGTGCTTCTTCCGGTGAAAGCCCTTTGGATCGAGAGGTCGACCAGATGCGATGCGCGGAGGCCGGAGACCACGGCAATGCAGCTTGCGATAACCATTGCCGGAGCGGTGCCGGCAAGCCATCGAACACCGCCATCGGATCGCGTGCGCGTCTATGGCGGCGCAAGCTGCTTTGGCCTAGATTGCGGGCGGATGTCGATCGTGCCACAGGACCCCCGGCGATTTAACTCAAGTTCGTTCTCATAACTATCCTAGTTACGAGAGTATCGCAACTGACTGTGTTACGCTTGTGGCAAAGTTTGGAGTAATTTTGGCTTTGAAACGGAATAGTAAGCTTTCTCTTGCGCTCCATACCCTCGGCCATATGGCGGATGATGAGGGGCGCATGCTGACATCAGCCGAGATTGCGACTCACGTTGGTACCAACCCCGTGGTTGTCCGTCGCGTGTTGGGGCGGTTGCGAGAAGCCGGCCTTCTTATCTCGGAAAAGGGACATGCCGGGGGCTGGCGACTTGCGCGGTCACCAGAGGTCATCACGCTTGCGGATGTCTACATCGCGTTGGACGAGAGCATTGTGGCTGCGGGCAGCCCGGATCATAACCTGTCTTGTTCCGTTGAAAACGCGCTCCATAGCAGGGTCGCGGGTATCCTGCAGCAAACGGAGATGGCCTTGATCGAGCAGCTGGGCAAGACGACAATCGCCGATGTTCATGACGACTAGGCCCGGCTCGTTGCAGGTGAGGATGTGATCAGTTTTTGAGGCTGTGGTTCGGCTTCAGACCGGTAGGCCATCAGTTCGGACGAGGGGACTTGCGCGAATTGGTCCGGCAATATGCGGGCCTATCGTGGTCACCCTCGCCACAGGTCGGGACCGCTCTGCCCAGAGAGACAACCGGTTCTCCCAGAAGCTGGAGGGACGTAGAGGGACAGGCCAGCAGCAATGCGCTTTGGTCCATTTGAGGGGCCTGCGCTCAACTGGTCTTGTGACTGCGCGGATGATCTGACCTGGCTCAAGGGCGAGACGGGCTAACGTCCTCGCTTCTTCCGCCGTGTGCCGCCGCGCATCCCGCCGCGTCCCATCGTGCTGCGGCCTGAGGCTTTCTGGGCGTCATCGACCGCTTTCTCAACAGCATACTGCCGCGCCATCGGGTCGTCGGCGATGGCTAGGTCGACCGCTTCGAGGCGCTTGACCTCGTCACGCAGGCGCGCGGCTTCTTCGAATTCCAGGTTTTCCGCCGCTTTGCGCATGTCGGCGCGCAGCCCATCCAGAACCGCCTGCAGGTTACCGCCCGCCATCTGATTGTCGATCTTCGCGGTCACGCGGCTCTGATCGGTGTCACCCTTGTAAAGCCCGGCCAGAATGTCCTCGACATTCTTTTTCACCGTCGCTGGTGTGATCCCGTGTTCCTCGTTGTAGGCGATCTGCTTTGCGCGGCGGCGGTTGGTTTCTGCCAGCGCGCGCTCCATCGAACCGGTGATCTTGTCGGCATACATGATCACGCGTCCTTCGGCGTTGCGCGCGGCGCGGCCAATGGTCTGGATCAGCGAAGTCTCGGACCGCAAAAAGCCCTCCTTATCCGCATCAAGGATCGCCACCAGCCCGCACTCGGGGATGTCGAGCCCTTCGCGCAGCAGGTTGATGCCGATCAGCACGTCAAAGGCGCCAAGGCGCAAATCACGCAGGATCTCGATGCGCTCGATCGTGTCGATGTCGGAGTGCATGTAGCGCACGCGGATGCCCTGTTCGTGCATGTATTCGGTAAGGTCTTCGGCCATGCGCTTGGTCAGCGTGGTGCAGAGTGTGCGGTAGCCGTCCGCGGCGACTTTACGCACCTCATCGAGCAGATCGTCCACCTGCATCTCGACCGGGCGGATCTCGACTTCCGGGTCCAGAAGACCAGTGGGGCGGATCACCTGTTCGGTGAAGACACCGCCCGTTTGTTCGATCTCCCAGGACGCCGGCGTGGCGGAGACAAAGACGGATTGCGGGCGCATCGCGTCCCATTCCTCGAACTTGAGGGGGCGGTTGTCCATGCAGGAGGGCAGGCGGAAGCCGTGCTCGGCGAGCGTGAACTTGCGCCGATAGTCGCCTTTGTACATGCCGCCGATCTGCGGGACGGAGACATGGGACTCGTCCGCGAAAACAATCGCGTGATCGGGAATGAACTCGAAGAGCGTGGGCGGCGGTTCCCCCGGCGCGCGGCCTGTGAGATAGCGGGAATAGTTCTCAATGCCGTTGCAGACGCCCGTGGCCTCCAGCATCTCCAGATCGAAATTCGTGCGCTGTTCCAGCCGCTGCGCCTCCAGCAGTTTGCCTTCGGAAACAAGCTGATCGAGCCTGATCTTCAACTCTTTCTTGATGCCGATGATGGCCTGCTGCATCGTCGGCTTGGGCGTGACGTAGTGGCTGTTGGCATAAACGCGGATCTGGTCGAAATTGTCGGTTTTTTCACCGGTCAGCGGGTCAAACTCGGTGATAGATTCCAGTTCTTCGCCGAAAAAAGACAACTTCCAGGCCCGGTCTTCCAGGTGCGCGGGGAAGATTTCCAAGCTGTCGCCGCGCACGCGGAAGGAACCCCGCTGGAAGGCCTGATCGTTTCGGCGATACTGCTGGGCCACGAGGTCCGCCATCACCTGCCGCTGGTCGTACATCTTGCCAGTCTTGAGGTCTTGCGTCATGGCTCCGTAGGTCTCAACCGAGCCGATGCCATAAATGCAGGAGACAGAGGCCACGATGATCACATCGTCCCGTTCCAACAGCGCGCGCGTGGCGGAGTGCCGCATCCGGTCGATCTGTTCGTTGATCTGGCTCTCTTTCTCGATATAGGTGTCCGACCGCGCGACATAAGCTTCGGGCTGGTAGTAGTCGTAATAGCTGACAAAATACTCCACAGCGTTGTCCGGGAAGAAGCCCTTGAACTCGCCATAGAGCTGGGCGGCCAGCGTCTTGTTGGGCGCGAGGATGATTGCGGGCCGCTGGGTCTCCTCAATCACCTTGGCCATGGTGAAGGTCTTGCCGGTGCCGGTGGCGCCCAGCAGCACCTGGTCACGCTCGCCATCCAACACACCCTCGCTCAGTTCAGCAATTGCGGTGGGCTGGTCCCCGGCTGGTTCGAATTCCGTCGCCATCACGAACGCCTTGCCACCCTCAAGCTTGGCGCGGCTGCGCACATCCGGGGCGGGGTTGGCCATGACGGCGGGCGCATCGGACGAATCGGTCTGGGCGTAGGGCATGGAGGCTCCTTGACGGTTGCCCACAAGGTGCCACGAATTGTCAGGGGTTCAAGGGGCTTGGAGGCCGCTCATGACAAAAACTGTCAGCTTGGCCGATGGCTCTGCATATCCGGAAGTCGGCCAATCAACTGACACCCAAGTGTTCGCGTCAGGGCCTCGGTCAGCTCATCCAGCGTCTCGGCGGGGGCGTAGGTCCCTCCCGTCTGATCGGCCAGGCAACGGGCGACGGTCACTCGACGTTCGTAGCCATTGTCTTGCGGATCATCCCAGCCGAAATGATCGTCGCGGACCTTGAAGCCAATGACATGTACGGTGAGGTCATGCGCCTCGGAGGCCAATTCGGTCGCCAGCGCACAGGGCTGACCTTCGCAGGTCTCCTTGCCATCCGTCAGCAGAACAATCACACCCGGTTCCTCGCGATAATTCAGCACTTCGGCGGCGCGTTCCACAGCCCGTGTCAGCGGCGTTTCCCCTGCGGGCTGCAAGTGCTCGACCGCGTCTATGATCGGGCCTGCCGCGTTTGGGCGCGGCGCGAAACGCAGTTGGATATTGCCGCAGGCCTCAGGCTGCCCTGGACCATAGATGACGAGCCCCACATGGCGTATGGCAGCGATCTGTGGCAGGCTGTCGTGCACAGCGCGGCGGGCTTCGAAGATGCGCGGCTCGTCCAACAGGTTGAAGCCCACTTCGGACATCGAACCGGAGCCGTCAAAGACCAGCATCGCGTCGTCGGTACAGCTTTGCGATGCGATGAGTGGCCCGGCGGCCAGCGTCGCTGCGGTTGCAAGTGCCACAGTCAGGTATCGTTTGGCGGTCATATGGTCCTCCTGCTCAAAACTGTCGCAAATGCGGGTCCACCTGTCTATCCCGCCAAAGTAGCGAGGCTTTGTCATATTTGGCGTCTTGCCCCACAGGATCAAAATGATGATATAGAAGGGAGCCATCTGAGGAGTTGAGCCATGCGCGCACGCATCTATCAGCCTGCCAAAACCGCCATGCAATCGGGCACGGCCAAGACACGCGGCTGGGTGCTGGAGTTCGCACCCGCATCGGTCCGTGAGGTCGACCCGTTGATGGGGTGGACGTCGTCGGATGACATGCAAAGCCAGGTGCGCCTGCGATTCAAATCCAAAGAGGCGGCGGTGGAGTACGCGCGGGACAACGGCATCGAAGCCGATGTCCAGGAGCCAAAGAAGCGTCGGGCCAATATTCGCCCCGGTGGGTATGGCGAGAACTTCGCCACCGGACGGCGTGGTGCCTGGACCCACTGATGAGTTTTCGTATCTCGCGGGCTGATGTACATGAACCGGACGTCGCCACCCTGTTGGACCGTCACTTTGCCCTGATGCGGGCACAGTCGCCGCCTGAAAGCTGCCATGTGCTTCCCAAGGACGAACTTTCGCATCCCGACATAACCCTATATGCTCTGCGCGAGGACGACGTTTTGCTGGCCATTGGGGCCATTCGCGACTTCGGCCCCTGGGGGGAAGTCAAGTCGATGCACACCGCCAAAGAAGCCCGCGGGCGAGGTGCGGCGCGGGCTCTCCTGGATGCGCTCATCGCATCGGCTGCGGCGAAAGGCATGCAGCATCTCAGTCTTGAGACCGGATCTGGACCCGAACATATGGCCTCGCGCCGTCTTTATGCCAGCGCGGGGTTTGCGGATTGCCCACCCTTTGGCAACTATACATACGACCCGCTCAGCCATTTCATGACCCGTGCGATCTGACACTTGCGCGATTGGCCTCGCTGCGGCATGAGTGATCCCAGCGGTCCCTTAGCTCAACTGGATAGAGCAGCTGACTTCTAATCAGCAGGTTGAGGGTTCGAGTCCTTCAGGGATCGCCATTTACGTAATTAAATCAATATTTTATGTGCCGGCATTGCTATACCCCATGCCGGCATGCATTCTGGGGGACAAGCAACCCAAGCTAACGGCATTTGGAGCTATGTTGAAAGCCCGGCCATCGCGTTGACACCGCCCGTCAGAATCGGCTGATCTGAGGTCGTATTGTTTGCTCAAGGCGCCCGTTCCAGTAGACCGTCACCAACCTATCGCAAGCACTGCCCTATCCACCCGAGCCAAACGGGCGCTGGCCCAGAACGACATCCACACATTGGGCGAATTGAGACTCTTGTTTAACGAATGCGGCGCCAACAATATCAGAGAGCGCATAAGACCGGGCCTCACCAATGCTGCGCCATACACCAATGCCCGCTCTGGTGGCAGAGGGCTTACTTGAGAAACTCCAAAACTTCCTTCAGGACTGAATCCGTCTTTTCGAGCTGCGGCATGTGGCCCGCGCCAGGGATGGTCGCGAACTCCGCTTCGGACATGAGCTGATGCAGCGCTTTGCCTCTGTCGAGCGGTATCCATGGATCGTTTTCACCCCAAACGATTTTTACAGGGCACCGAACTTCGCCGAACTGCGCCTCGACCTCTTCTGTATATTTCTCGTCTGCTTGAGCGAACTGCCGATAGAAACTCGTTGAACCATCATCGCTCAGCCATGGAGCCACTAGCGCGTCGAAATCCTCCACCGGGACGTCATTGACCAGAGCGCCTTGAATGTATGCCTCAACGATTGCCTTATGGATGTGCGATGGCAAGCCCTGGAAGGCCTCGACGTGGCGCCCCACATGAGCGAAGAACTCTGATCCCCATGGCCGCATTGCCACCACGTTCATCAGTAGGTATTTTTCAAACTCGCAGCCGTGCAGCAGGTGCGCTCGGAGCGTCGTGGCACCCCCAAAATCATGCGCAACAACGTTCGGTCTTTGCAGCCCCCAGCGCTGCATCATCTCGGCAAAGACCTCCCCTTGGATATCGAGGGACGTACGCTGGCTTTCAGATTTCGCCGATTTTCCGTATCCGGGCATGTCGTACCAATGAACGGTAAAAGACTTCGCCAGTTCGGGAATGACGCGATGCCACGAAAATGAAGACCACGGCCACCCATGCGCAAGCACCAAGTCCAGCCCAGTTCCAGCCCGACCTGCGGCGACCGTGCCTGCTGTCGTCTCATAAGTTTCGTCGAGTTTCCAATTTGGCATACAAGGCAATCCTTATCTTTCCGAAGTACGATAGCCTGTCGCGTGGAAATTTCGATGGTTGCCATTCATGATGATCGATCGGGCGCCAGCTTTGTGCCGCAAATCGTTCCCCGAGCAAGACACCGCCAGTACCTCATGCTGCCCAAGCTAGCAGCGGGCTGTTCAGGCATGCCTTCGCCTTCCCCTATCAACTGGGAGATACCACCGAGCAGGCTGTAGGCAGCGTCAGGAGGGCCGTTGAGCCATGTGTCATAGGATTGCGGCGGAAGTATAAGAAGTATAAACGGCATGGGGGTGTGGTACTGCGCGGCGAAGCTGTTTGGGCTGGCGGTCATGATGGAATAGACCGTGGCGTTAGTCTCAGTGTCGCCCACCACTCCGGCCTGGCGCTTCCATATCCCGGCAAAGGCAAAGCCCTCCGCATCCTTCACGTTGGCCCAATGTTAGGTCGCTGGATTGCAGCCCGTTGCTTCGGCATAAGCAGTCCCGGGAACCAGGCAGCGGCGCGTCTCAAAGCTGTCTCGCCATAGGCGAGAAAAGAGCCGCCTAAACTGGTAGCCCCTTTTGACACTCTCAAGGTTTGCTCAGGTCGTCCTCCTGCATAACTAGCCAACCAATAGACTTCTCGTGTGCTGGACCAATCCAAACGGGAGTACTGCCACCGCGCAAGTTAGTTTTACACCTGCTTCCTGCGCCGCAGTCTACCCAAACTTGCAATTCCCAATCCAAGCAACAAGGCACTCGCTGGCAAGGGAACGGGACTTACATCATCCCCAACATCACCTTCGTCATCAGATGCGGCGATGCGCAAGTTATCAAAGGCACCGTAACCAGCGCCGGGCAATAGATCAATCTGAAAAGTCACATTGCCATTCGTGTTACCTGCGGTAGACAGACCAAATGTTCCTCGTGACCAATCGAAAACTTCCCTCGCTGAGGCCGTCCCAGTAAAATCAACCTGATCAAGCAAGGTACCCGTACCGACCGAGAGATTGCCCGTTGGGTTATCAAACAAACTGAAACGGAACGTTGGAACAGCTCCATCCGGTACAAAGGGACCAGAGAACGTCGAAAGATCAATACTGGATACGTCGATCCGGAAATTCAAAAAATCAAGATTCCCAACGTCAAAGCTCAATCCAAGCAGATCACTTTGACGATTTGCCAACATGCCAATTGCGTAATCACCTCCGATTCCAGAGGGATCGCTCCAACCAGTACCAAAAGCAGCTGTGCCACCACCTCGCGCTGACCCTGTTACGTTCAAAGTCTCAACGGTAAAACGTTGGGCGAAACTGAATCCCGGGGGCTGACCTCCGTAATGCTGATTTACATTTCGAAAGATGCTGACATCTCCACCGTCATTGTTGTAACCGACGGGATTTTCAAAGTCTTGATCGTACAAGACAATTGTCGCAGCCTGAACGGCTGACGACGCCGGTATCACTGACACTGCGGCAAAGACAGAAAGTAGTTTGCGATAGCTCATATCTCCATCCCTCTCAATCGCTTTAAAGAATTCGAAGGGGTGCGCAAAACTACACGAACGTGATGATGTAAGAAAGTATGGCCGAACCTTTAACCAGCACCCAAGTCAATCAAACACATGATCCAATTTTTCGTCAACGGTTTTGTCCACTGTGACTGCGAAACCAGATGATCCTTCGGCACAGGTGCTTGCGTAAAGAAGCGGCCCGACAAATTTGAACAGTTGAACTAGGTGGATTTTCCGCTCCTGATCCGGCAGCGTGCCGGGACGAAGGAGCGAAGATGGCAAAACGACCACGACGGAACCACAGCCCTGCTTTCAAGGCGAAAGTCGCATTGGCGGCTTTGAAGGGCGACAAGACGATGAGCTAACTGGCGACGCTGTTCGATGTGCATCCCAATCAGATCAAGCAGTGGAAGGATCAGCTTCTCGACGGCGTGACGGATGTCTTTGATGACAATCCGAAAGCGTCGAAAGAGCCCGAGATCGATGTCAAATCGTTGCACGCGAAGATTGGCCAGCTGATGCTGGAGAATGATTTTTTAGAGGGAGCGCTAAACAAGGCCGGTCTGTTGCCGAGCGCAAAGAAATGACGGATCGTGACCACGCCTTGAGCCTGAGCTGCCAAGCCGATCTGCTCGGGATTAGCCGGGGCAGTCTGTATTACGAGCCGCGCCCCACCAGCGAAGATGATCTCAAACTGATGCGTCGGATTGACGAGCTTCACATGGAGTATCCGTTCGCGGGAAGTCGGATGATGAAGGGTCTCTTGCGGCAAGAAGGCTTTACCATTGGGCGGTTGCATGTAGCTACCTGCATGAAGCGCACCGGCATCCAAGCCCTGTCGCCGTCGTGGCGATCGGGCTGCGCCCCGGACAGAGCCTGCACATGCCAGGTCAGAAGTTGTTCGGCTGTCGAAGGTTCACGCATCGGTCTTGCGTTCCTCTCTGGCTTTGCGAGCAGCTTCTAACCGCGCGACCTTCGCCGCTTTGGCCCTTGCGATCTTTGCAAGTTCCGCGTGGCGCCAAGCATCTGCAGCCTTGTGCACCTTCATGGGGGATGGACTTGTGAACTTCATCGGCAAGTCGCCAATGAATGCGACATAGGGAAGACCGCCCGTCATCGGCTCATATCCGAAGACGCTGCCATCACCGGCGCTGTGAAGCGACAGAAGAGCAAAGTGGGCCCAATTGAAGAAGAGATCGAATATGACGGCGCCGCTCTGATCGAACCGAAGTATGGCGCCGTCGGGGGTATTCTCGCCCCCATCCTGACCGGTAGCCAGCCCGGCGCTGCGCCGACTTGGAACTGGCGCTGATACGTTGAGGGGGTGGGGTGACTTTACAGGCGCGCTAAAAAAGCATTGAAAATCAATGTGTGCGGTCACCCTGGTTTTACAGTATAACTCTTTGTTTTTTTATAGATTAGTGATGTCCTTCAGGGATCGCCAGTCTATTAAAAAATCAACATTTTAAGGTCTGGTGCTCTGTGCAGTTGGTTGTCGTGTTGCACAAAAGGGTTGGACTCTCGGCACTTGACCCCACTGTTGATGAGTGCCGCTCTGAATGCCCTTGGATCGATCAGCGATGAGCTCTTTGCGCGCGCCGGGGCAGCATTGGAACATCCAATCGCATTAACCCCTGCAATATTCAAAAACTCTGTCTAGGCAACTTCTGAACGGCTTGTGAATGTGTACGGATACTGCAGCTGACTAGCGCGATCCAAATCCTATTTTTCGGCATGACCTGGCCCTTGTCGCCCCACTTAGAAGGCCACAATACCCGACATACTAGAAGAGCGTGCCGTGCAACTCGTCATAGTCGATCTGCCGCCCTCATAGTTGCAAAAATTGCTGCATTTCGTCTTGTCTAACGCGGTTTCAGCCATAATCTGCCGTCGGGGATTCTTTTCAATTGGGGAAATCATGTTCAAAAAACTTGTCTATGCAGCCACTTTTGCTTTGGCTGGTGCCAGCGCCTACGCTGCGCCTATTACGCCGACGTTCACTTCGTTTGGCGATATTGACGCCGCTTTCAGCAATACCGTCACTTTTGGCGGCTCCGGCATTCCGACCGCGCCAGGGTCCATTACAGAGATCGGGATCAGCGGTACGGATACGATCCTGCGGATGGGCATTATGGCCACACCGAGGTTTTCGAGCCCTGCGCCAGTCGATGACGGCGCAGGCACATACACTGTCGAACCTGGCGAATCGATTGGTGGCAGCCCTGGTGCCAGCAAATGGAACTTCAGCTTCGCCGCAGAACTCGTCGGCCCGGATAGCTTCACGATAAGCGACGTGAACCTGCAGCTGCTCTATGACCTCGACCCGGGGACGAACACCGACGACTCGCTCATGGGTGTGATCGACTTCGGCTCAGTGCCGGGGGCTGGCGGCCTATCGTTCATCGAAGGCAGTCAGAATGCGTCTTTTGGGTTTCTCACATCTGCACTTGTGCCAGGTGTCACTCCGCCAGCATTCACACCTTTCTCAATTTTTGCGCCGGGAGAGTATAGCTTTGCACTGCGCGCTTCGGTCAATAATGAGATATCTGAGGCGTCCATCAACGTCACGGTCGCGCCAGTACCACTCCCCGCGGGTGGCGCATTGCTCTTGACTGCTTTGGCGGGTGCCGCCGCGCTGAAACGGCGCAAAACGGTATAGACCAGCTGTCAGTCAGCCATGTTGGCGGCGCTTGAACAAGGCGCCGCCTTTTTTGTGGGGTGGTGGTTCTCAGTTGTTTGGGTCAGAGGCAGGTCCATCGAGACGGGTTCGCTTTCGTATCGCGAAAAGCGGCTGTAACCTGGCGGCCGACTTCCACGATCAGCTCTCTATCGATGTTGTCGAGGCGGGGCAGTTACTCATCCACGATTGGACCAAAACGTGCCAGCCGAGCCGTGCGCCTGGAGACGCGCTGGTCGTGTCTTTAAGAGCTGGGACCGCTGCTATGACGCGGTTCGAAGCGTCTGCTTTGACTGCGCCAAGATGGCATCCGCAAGGTAGCGCGAGTCTTCGTCGATGCCCAAAAACCGGCCCGACCCCCAGGTGTTGAGCCAGCCCAGCCCGATGAAGTAAAACCCGTCTTCGCGGCAGACGCCTCGGTGGAACTGCGGGCGGCCCTGCGCGTCAAAGACATCGACGTCGATCCAGCCATAGTTCGGACGGAAGCCGATGGCCCAGAGGATCGAGGTGATGCCCGCCGCTTCACAGTCAATCTGCGTGATCTCCTGCTCCGGCCGCCAGAGTTTCTCAAACGGAGGCTCTGCTGGCGCGTCGATGCCGTTTTTCTCGATAAAGGCGTCAATGGCCGTGCGGATGCCAAGATAGCTTGCGTCGGCGTCATCGAGGTTCGCTTCAAGATCAGGCAGAAATTCGACTGTGCTGCCCTGCATCCCGCTGACCGATCCATACAGCGACACGCCTTCGGCGGCGAAACGGCGCAGGTCAATCTCATGCCCGCCGTCGCGCCCGCTCATATAGTGGTTGGTCTTGGTCAGGGCATGCTGCGGGTTGGGGTGTTTGTCGATGGTGATTTCATAGTGGCCCATGTCATAGAGCCAGTCGATGGCGTCGCGCCCGCGATACTTGCGCGGGGAGCGCGGCGCGGGCCCCACGGCGAGATGCACGTCACGCGCTTCGAGGTGCAGATCTTCCATCAGCTGCACGCCGGATTGGCCGGTGCCCACGATCAGGGTGGCACCTTCAGGCATCTGATCGGGGCGGCGGTAGTCAACCGAATGCATCTGCAGGATCGACGGGTCGAGCTGATCAGCATAGGGCGGCACGATGGGGTTGTCATAGCCCCCTGTCGCGATCACCACCTGATCGGTCGAGTAGTTGCCCTGGCTCGTGTCCACCAGATAGCCGCCGCCGGGGCGCTTGGCGATCCGGGTTACTTCACAGTGCTCGACGATGGGCGGCGCGAAGGTGTCGGCGAAGGCATCAAGGTAGTCGGTGATCTCCTCCTTGACCATGAAGCCGTCCGGGTCGTCGCCTCTGTACGGAAACCCTGGCAGGCGGCATTGCCAGTTCGGGGTCACAAGGCAGAAGCTGTCCCACCGGTTGACACGCCAGGAGTGGAACTTCTCGTGACGCTCCAGCACGACGTGGTCGAGCCCCTGTTGGGTCAGGTAGTAGCTGACGGATAGGCCAGCCTGACCGCCGCCGACGATGACAACTGGGATATGATCGCGATGGGTCATGATGGGATCCTTATGAAATCGAGAGGCAGACAACATCTGCGGGTGCTTTGAAGGTGCTGACCTTACGCTCAATCTGGGCCAGTTGGTCGTCGGCGCTGGTGCAGCGGTAGCCGTATTTCGCCTCGACCCGCGTGCTGGCCTGTTCCAGTGCCACGCGACAGCGCTGCGTGAAATCTTCCAGCGGGTAGGTCTGACCTGCGGTCAGGTGGTCTCGCACCACGGTCGAAGGGGAATAGAGCTGCTCCGTCCGGCCATCGGGCCAGCGGACGGTGAACCGGGTCTCAGGCATGGCGGGCCTCCTGCGGGGAAAGGTTGAGGTAGGGGGTACGGGCGTAGTCCCAAAAGGGCGTGGAGCCTTCGCGGCTGGTCAGATGCACGGCGGAGCCATCGGTGACATCGCCACAAATGCTGGCCGAGACGCCATGGCAGTGGAAGGCGTCACAGATGGCGTCGGCATCCTTTGCCGCTGCAGTCAGCAGGAAGCCGAAGCTGGGAAAGCTGCGCAGCCAGCGGCCCAGCTCGACGCCTTCGGGACGGGGCAGCGCCTCCAACTGGATGTCGATGCCGACGCCGGAGGCTTCGGCCAGCATGAGCGCCGTGCCCACAATGCCACCCTGGCTGATGTCCTTGCCGCCGGTGGCCAGGCCCGCCTCCGCGATTTCGGGCAGGATCGATAGCGCGGCGCGCAGGGCCGTGGGCGGCGTGGTCAGCGCGGCGTTCCAATTGTCAAAGGGCTCGCGATAGCTGCCGCGCAGGTCAACGGCAGCGATCAACACTTCACCCGGCCGCGCAGTGAAGCTGGAGATCACCGCCCGCGCATGGCCGAGGATCGAGACGGACAGTTGCAGCGCCTCCGTCCGCAGGTTGGTGTGGCCGCCCACGATGGGCACGCCATAGGCTTGGGCGGCGGCTTTCATCCCGGCCAGAACCGGCTGCGCCTGCTCCGCATTGGGGGCCCAGATCGCATTGGTCACGCAGCGCGGGCGCCCACCCATCGACAGGATGTCAGAGATGTTCACCATCACGCCGCACCAGCCCGCAAACCACGGGTCGGCCTCGACAAAGGCATTGATGAAGCCTTCGCAGGCGAAAAGATCATAGCCGTCTTTGGTGGGCAGCACCGCGCAGTCATCCCCCGGCTGGCCTGTGCTGTTGGCGGTCAGGCCCAGCGTCCCTATGCTCTGTGCGATGTCGAGCTTGCCGCGCACCGAAGGATGATCCCGCAGGTCGCGCACCATCTGGCGCAGAGGGATATGCGGCTTCATCACCGCCGCCCCCGCTTGGCTGATAGGGTCTTCCACCCCACGAAAGGATCGGGAATGGGCGGATAGGCGGCAAGATCCGCCTGCATCTCCATATGCGGCACGCCGTGCACTTCGATTTCGCGCAGCGGAGCCCAGTGCAGACGCTGGAAGAGGGTCACATTCTGCATCTGCACCTGCGCCAGAAACCGGTCGCACCCCCGGCCATGGGCGGTGCAGACCGCCAGCCGTATGAGCTCAGCGCCGAGCCGCCCCATGCGCCGGTGGGTTTCCGTCACCGCCAGCCGCGAGCCGCGCCAGATGCGCGGGCTGTCCTCGTGAATGCGCACGGTGCCGACGACCTGATCCGCCTCGGAGGCCAGCGTGCTGATCGCGGCCAGCGGCAGGGCGATGGCGTCGGTCGCATCCCGGTCAGTGGTGGCAAAGATCTTCTGTTCCTCGACAAAGACGCGGTGGCGCAGATCGCGCACGCCATCAAGCTCCCACGGCTGCGACGCAGCCCGGATGATGAAATCGGGCGAGAGGAAGACGCGGGCGTTCTGAAAGCTCATGACGCCCTCAGCTTTTCATAGACCGAGAGCGCCGAGCAGGCGCCGCATTTCGCGCAGCCCGCCTTGGAGCTTTCGGCACTCATCCCTGCGCGTAGGATCATGCCCGAGAGCGGCCTGAGGATCTGTGCCATGAAATCCGCACCCGGCGCCGGATGGCTTTCGAGCGGCGTGCCCGAGACCGGCACAAAAGGCACCACAAAGGGGTAGACGCCAATCTTGCAGAGCTCTTGCGAGGTCTCAAGGATCGCCTCTGGCGTGTCGCCCAGCCCTGCGAGGATGTAGGTCGAGACCTGACCGCGCCCAAAGACCTTCACTGCAGCCTTGAAGCTGGAAAAGTATTTCTCAAGGCTGACTTGCGCCTTGCCGGGCATGATCCGCGCGCGCACCTCTGGCGTGACCGCCTCCAGATGCATGCCCAGCGTGTCGACTCCGGCTTCGGCCATGCGGGCGTGCCAGGCGTCCTCCTCGGGCGGTTCGCATTGCGCCTGAAGGGGCAGGTCCACCGCCGCTTTGATGGCTGCCGCACTCTCGGCCATGACGGCAGCGCCCCGGTCTTTGCCTGCGGGCGTGCCGGTGGTCATCACCATGTGCTTGACGCCGTCGAGCTCCACTGCCGCCTTGGCGACCTCGGCCAGCTGTGCGGGTGTTTTGTAGGCGATGGTGCGCCCTGCCGCGAGCGATTGCCCGATGGAGCAGAACTTGCAAGTCTTCTTGCGGCTCTCATAGCGGATACAGGTCTGCAAAACGGTGGTGGCCAGCACGTCCCTGGAATGCAGCGTCGCGATCTTCCAGTAGTCCACGCCATCGGCGGTCTTGAGGTCGTAGAACCGGGGCCGCGTCGGAAACCGGACCTGCCCCAGGGACACGCCGGATTTGGTGACCTCGGCCAGACCATCCGCACCCGGGGCCTGCACCAGATAGGGGCTGTCAAAGGCGGGGGCGGTATGCACCGGCACCATCACCGTCGTGTCGCCCACGGTCACGGCCTTGTGGTCCGTGGGGCCGGCGCCGCCCCGGCGGCTCTCCATCCCGGCGGACGGATCGACCAGCCGCATGCCACGGGTCTGCAATTCGTTGATCAGGTCAGCGTCAGACATCTTCGGCCTCCGGTTCGGGGGTGGCGATCAGGTCGGCGGGGGCCTCGATCCGGTGCACGGGCTGGGCGGGGCGTGCGTCATGCACCAGATGCAGCAGTTCTGGCCGGGCATAGTGGCCTACACTGTCCATCATCCGCTTCCGCTTGGTCACCAGCGCCATGTCGAGGTCGGCGATGAGGATGCCTTCGCCCTCGGTCAGAGGCGGGACCACATGCCGCCCCTCAGGCGAGATGATGCAGGTCATGCAGCCGTCGCGCAGACCTTTCTGCAACTTGGGGTCGGGCGAGATGCTGACGATCTGCTCTTCGGTGAGCCAGCCTGTGGCATTGACCACAAAGGCCCCAGCTTCCAGCGCATGGTGGCGCATGGTCACCTCGATCTGCTCGCCAAAGATCGGGCCGACGAGGCTGCCCGGGAAATGGCCCACATGGATCTCTTCGTGTTGCGCCATCAGCGCATAGCGGGCGAGCGGGTTGTAATGCTCCCAACAGGCCAGCGCGCCGATGCGCCCCAGCTTGGTCTCGACCACCTTCAGCCCGGCGCCATCCCCTTGGCCCCAGATCATCCGCTCGTGATAGGTCGGCGTGATCTTGCGCCGCTTCAGCGCGAGTGATCCGTCCGCATCGAAAATAAGCTGCGTGTTGAAGAGCGAGCCCTTGTCACGCTCATTGACCCCCAGAACGATCACGACGCCGCGCTTCAGGGCGGCATCGGCCACCGCCTGCGTCTCGGGAGAGGGGACGACAACCGCCTCTTCATAGAGGCGCATATGTTCCGGCCCCTGCTGGATCGGCGGCAGGACAAACGAAAAATAGGGGTAGTAGGGCACAAAGGTCTCTGGAAAGACAATGAGGTCAGCGCCCTTTTCAGCAGCATCGGCGATGGCGTTCAGCACGCGCTCGATGGTGCCAGCGCGGCCGGTCAGATCGGGTGCGATCTGGACAGCAGCCGCGCGCACGATCCGTTTGGCATCGGTTTGAGACATGATCTGTGTCCTTTCGGGCGCAAGGGGCGACGCCATTGCCGCCACAGGGCAGACTGAGTGCCGGGGCCGCGCCGGTGCGGCCCCAAACGCGGTTCTGGCTCAGAGCGTCCAGGTGTCGAGGATGATGGCGTTGTCGCGCACATGCAGTAGTTTCAGATCCAGCACATCCTGCGGCGCAATCGGCGTGATCCCGGGTACCAGCGACGGCTCGCCATGGCCCATCAGCATTTGCAGAGCGAAGCGGCAGGCATAGACCTTGCCGCCTTCCTTCATGAATTTCTTGAGGTTTGCGGCATAGTTCTGCGCGCCGGGGAAGGCTTCGTCACCCAGCGTAGGGAAGCCGCGTTGCACGCCCAGTGACACGCCGGGGCCGTAAAGCAGAACGGACGTTTCGAACCCTTTGCGCTGCAGGCGGATCGCTTGCAGAATGTTGACCAGCCCGATGGAGCCTTCGAAAGCGACGGTGTGGAAGGTCACAAGGGCCTTCTGGCCTTCTTCCGCCTGCACATCCTCAAAGACCTTGTCTTCGTAGTTTACAAAAAAATCGCCGTCCTTGTGGGCGGGTGTGGTGACTTCGGGCATTGCGTTCTCCTGTCATGCGCGTTTGCTGTTACCTCCAGCTAGACGTGGAATGCGCGCGCAGGCTATTGATGCGTACAATTATGCAATCAATGTAATTGTATTGATTGTATGGGTCTGCTTATCCCATGGGCCTCTGAAGGTGTAAGTGACCGAATTATGTGCGTTACAAGGCTGAATTGGCTTGTCCATGCGTCAAAAATCGCTGAGAGAATTGTCTACATCGTATGCATACAATAACTGGATTTGTAGTGAAAACGGAAGGTGCAGCATGCAAAACTGGCCCCAGCGAATCAAACAATCCGGTCGGCCACGCTATTTGGCGATTGTGGATTGCATTGCGCAGGACATGAAAGACCGCGTGCTTTTGCCGGGGGATCAGCTGCCCCCGCAACGGCAGTTGGCCGATATCATCGGGGCGAATTTCACGACCGTCTCGCGTGGCTATACCGAAGCCATCAATCGCGGTCTGATCGCCTCGCATGTGGGCCGCGGAACCTTCGTGCTGCCGCAAAAGACCCTCAGCAGCAGTGATGAGCGTCGGGCGCTCGCAAATGACCTGACCATGAACGCGCCGCCGGAGCCGACCGACCCGGAGTTGCTGGAGCGGATGCGGGCGGGTCTCTCAGCCGTTTCGGACGATCTGGTGCATCTGCTGCGCTATCAGGACCCGATTGGCGGCAGTGTCGACAAGGAAGCGGCCTCGATCTGGCTGTCCATGCGCGGGCTGGTCCCGAACCTCGATCGCATTGCCGTCACCCCGGGTGCGCATGCGACGATGCTGGCCATTCTGACTGTTCTGGCGCGGCCGGGCGACTGCGTTCTCTGCGAAGAGATCACATATTCCGGGTTCAAGAAAATCTGCGCACAGCTTGGCCTGAAGCTTGTGGGCTTGCCGATGGATGAGCACGGCATTCTCCCGGATGCTTTGGAAGCCGCAATCCAGCGCCACGCGCCACGTGCGTTGTATCTGAACCCCACCCTGCACAACCCGACCACCATGATCGTGCCGCAGGATCGGCGGCTGGAGATTGCGCAGGTGATCAAACGGCACAACCTCCCGCTGATCGAAGATGATGCATACGGCTTTGTCCTGCCCGATGCGCCGCCACCGATGGCCGCCAGCGCGCCCGAGCTGACCTGGTACATCGGCGGGCTTGCCAAATGCATCGGCGCGGGGCTGCGTCTGGCCTATTCGGTGGCCCCCAACGCCCGCTCCGGCTTTGCCCTGGAAAACGGCATTCGCGCGACATCTGTCATGTCATCCCCTGTGTCCATGGCGCTGGCCACACGCTGGGTGCTCGATGGGACGGCGGATCAGATCCGGCGCTTCATCCGCAAGGAAACGGCACAGCGCCAGACCATCGCCTCCGAGATCATCACCGAGGCGGAGTTCGTCTCCAACCCGCATGCCTTCAACATCTGGCTGCGCCTGCCTGAAAGTGTGACCTGTGCGGCGCTGATGGCCAACATGTCGAACCACGAGATCGGGATTACCCCGGAAAGCGGCTTTCGGACGGCCGAAGGTGAAGACCGGTTCGTGCGCATTTGCCTTGGTGGACGTCTTCCCAGAGAGACCCTGCCTCGCACGCTCTCACATTTGAACAATCAGATTTGGCAGCTTTCACACTAGGCTCAGGATCCGCTGCTTTCGGAGGGATGGCCTGTATGACGGCTCAAAAGAAAACGGTGAACAGGTCCGATCATTTCTCATTCAGTGACGCGTTGAGGGCGCGCCTTGAACGTGGTCGTCATCATAGGCGCAAAATCGCGGCAGCGCGCTGACAGTATCAATCACGGCCCCGTCTGAAGCGCCGCTATTGTGCAGGCTGCCCAAGCTTGCCCGGCATCTGGCGGTAGACCAGCGGTGCGTCCTCTTGGGCCGCGTGGGTGTTGGCCTGGGTCTGCAACGCCGCATGATGGGGGGATTTCACACAGACCGGATCGGTTGCGGCGGCGTCACCGACGATCGCCATCGCCTGACACCGGCAGCCTCCAAAATCCACCGTCTTGCGCTCGCAACTTTGGCAAGGCTCCGCCATCCAATCCGTGCCGCGATAGGCGTTGAAGGCAGCGCCCTCGTACCAGATGTCATGCAGTGACGCCTCGGTCACTGTGTCGAATGTCAGATGCGGGATGGATTGCGCTGCGTGGCAGGGCAGCACAATCCCGTCGGGCGCCACATTCAGACCTGAGGTCCCCCAGCCCCCCATGCAGCGCTTGGGATAATCCTCGTGGTAGTCGGCAGGCACGTAGTCGATCACCAGACGACCTTTCAGATGAATGCGGGCCTCTTGCACGATGCGCGTTGCCTCCTGCGCTTGTTCGCGCGTTGGCATCAGCGCGTCACGGTTTTTCAGCGCCCAGCCGTGGAACTGCACGGTCGCCACTTCGATCCGGCGGGCGCCCATCTCTTCGGCCATCTCCAGCGCGCGCGGCAATTGGTGCAGGTTCCGCCGATGCAACACAGCGTTCAGGGTCAGCGGAAAGCCGATGTCGCCGATCCATGCGGCCACCTGCATCTTGCGCTTGAAGCCGCCGTTGTAGCCGCCGATTTCGTCGGCCATCTCGGGATTGGTGCCCTGCAACGACAGTTGGATATGGTCGAGCCCGGCGGTGTTCAGTTCGGACAGCCTGCGCTCTGTCAGCCCGATGCCGGAGGTGATCAGGTTGGTGTAAAGCCCGGCCTCCCGCGCGGCACGCACCAGCTCTGTCAGATCGCGGCGCGAGGCCGGCTCGCCCCCGGACAGATGCAGTTGCAGAACGCCCAGATCTGCGGCCTCGCGGAACACACGCGCCCAGGTGGCGGTGTCCAGCTCAGCCTCCTGTCGGGCCATCTCCACCGGGTTGGAGCAGTAGGGGCAGGACAGCGGACAGCGGTGGGTAAGTTCCGCCAGCATGGCGATGGGCGCAGGGGTGCTCACGAAACGACATCCAGAAAGCGGCGGTTGCGCAGTGCCTCCAGAAAGCCTGCGCTGTCTTTTTGGATCTGTTCAATCGGTGCGTTGAATCGCTCTGCCAGCGCGCCGGTGATTTCAGCAAAACTGCGCGCGCCGTCCACTTCGCTCAGGATCGCGTGGCCCACTATGTCGAGCGTGATCGCGCGCTCGGGCGCCAGCAAGACCCAGGTGTCGCGCACCCTGTCGCGGTGCAGCCGCACGCCACGGGGCAGGGCGGGGATATCGGCGCTCTCCATGCTCAGGATGCCTTTTGGAGCAGCAGCCCCTCCCCGGGCGTCCAGGCGCCGGGGGGGATGCGCGCAGGCTCGACATAAGCGCCCCAAAGCGCGTCGAGCTGCGACCAGAGCACATCGGTCTTGAACGTCAGCGCGGCGGCTGCGGCGTCCTGCTTTTCAGCCGTGTCCGCGTGATCCAGCACCCAAGCAAGGCCGAAGGCCACGTCTTTTGGCGCCTCTTTCAGCCGGTTCTTGAAGTAGCTGAGTGAGCTGTCATCGGCAAAATCATAGTTCTTAAGTAGGCCCTGAATGCGGTTGGCATGGATTTTTGGTGCAAAAAGCTCGGTCAGTGAGGCGGCGACCGCTTCCAGCAGGGTCTTCTCCCGCACAAAGCGCACATAAGCATCCACCGCGAACTTAGTCGCTGGCAGCACACCCTGGCAGGAGGCCACATACTCCGCATCAAGACCCACCGCTGTGGCCAGCCGCAGCCAGCGGCGGATGCCGCCTTCGTTGTCGTCGGTGCCGTCGTGATCCTCGATACGGGAGCGCCATTGGCGGCGCAGATCCGGGCTCTCGACCCGGCTCATGAAGGCCGCGTCCTTCATCGGGATCGAATGCTGGTAGTAATAGCGATTGATCACCCAGGCGCGCACTTGATCGGGGGTGCAGCCGCCGCCATGCAGCAGGTCGTGAAACGGGTGCAGGTCGTGATATCGCTCCGCACCGATCTGGCGCAGGCGGGCTTCGAAGTCTTCGCGGCTTTGCAGCGTCATGTGATCTCCATTCCGTCCTGACCGATGATCCATCCGGCGGCCTCGGCCTGCGCTTTCTCGACAGAGTCGGGCCGCAGCACCGGGTTGGTGTTGTTCATATGCACAAAGACTTTCTTGCCAATGCGCATGTCTTCAAAAGCTGCAATCGAGCCCTCGGGGCCGCTCATCGACATATGCCCCATGCGTTGCCCTGTCTTCTGCCCCAGTCCCGCTTGCACCATCTCGTCATCCTGCCAGAGAGTGCCGTCAAAAAACAACAGGTCTGCGCCATCCAGTCGGCTTCGCAGATCGTCGTTCAGCAGGGCGCAGCCAGGAATATAGAAAGCGCTGCTGTCTTCGGTCTGCAGGTGCACGCCGACGGTCTGATCGCCGATCAGGTCGGTCTGAACGTCTCCCGCCTCAAGATAAAGCGGCACTTTGCCGGGCACCGGAAAGAGCGTTGCGGTCAGCCCTGGTGCCAGTTCAAACGGTTGGTTAAGCGCAATGGTTTCGCGGGATACAACCGCGCTGTTGAGCGCGTCGAAGATTGGGTTTTCCGCGAGCACTTGGTGAATGCCAGCCGTTGCGAAAAGGGTGAAGGGTTGCATCTCGCGCAGCGTCAACAAGCCAGCCACATGGTCGATGTCGCCATTTGTGACGAGAACTGAGCGCAAAGGAAGCTGTCGCAATCCGGTAGGATGGAGAGACTGGGATTGCGACAGCTGATGCCGAATGTCCGGGGACGCGTTCAGAATTGCCCAAAAGGCATTGTCCGCCGTAACGGCCAGGGAAGACTGGGTCTGTGAAGGTATGGTGCCCAAGCGGGCAAGGCCGCAATTCTTACAGCCGCAGTTCCATTGAGGCAGGCCGCCACCGGCAGCCGCCCCGAGTATTCGCGCGCGGAATGTCATAGAGCACGCCCGCGCGCAAATGAATCAGAACAGGACTTCGCGCTCTTCGTCGCTGTCCGGTCCGTACATGTTGATTTCCATGCCGCATTCGATTTCGCGGATGATTGGTTTTGTCCAGGCCATGGGTCTCTCCTCCAAGAATGGTCCTCTTTGCCCCTCTACCGTGGCAGAGCGGGGCGATTTGAGCGACTCTTAATTTTTAAGAAACCATTAGACTTTGGTCTGTGTCAGGCGGCCTCAATGATCGGCATCCGGCCCGTGAGGCAAAACCCTTTGTTTCTCAAGGTTTTGATTTCCATTGAGAAATCAGCGGTCGCCAGCTTCTTGCGCAGATAGCCGATGTAGACATCGACCACATTTTCGTTCCCTGAGCCTTCGCTGGCCCAGAGGGTTTCAAAAATCTCGATCCGCGGGACAGGGGTGTCAGGAGACTGCATCAGCAGGTCGAGCAAGGACAGTTCGCGCTCGGTCAGCGTGACAGTTTGCGTGGCCGTGCGCAGCGCGCGGTCTGACCGGTTGAGCCGGGCGGGCTGTGGGCGCTGCGTGCCCACGCGGTGCTCCTGCACGCGCAGGCGTGCGATCAACTCGTCGAAGTTGAAGGGTTTGACCACATAGTCATCGGCCCCCGCTTCCAGCCCCGCCGCACGGTGTTCGACCTCCGAAAGCGCCGACAGCATCAGGATTGGAAGGGTGGCCCCCGAGGCGCGGGCCGCGCGCACCAGTTCAATGCCACTGTCCGCGCCCAGCATCACATCGACAATGGCGCCGATGTGGCGTCCTGATTGCAACCGTTCAAGCGCCCGGTCCGCGCGGTTTTCCGTCTCTGTTTCATATCCATGCAACGCCAACCCCCGCGCCAGCGCGGAGGTGATTTCTGGATCGTCGTCGATGATGAGAAGCGTGCTCATTGCCACAGTCTAGTCGCTTACGCGCGGCAGGCGAACCGAGATTTTGGTCCCGGGTTCTTTGCCGAGGGCCTCTGCCGTGGGCACCGGGCTGGTGAGGGCGATGTCGCCCCCCTGCGCTTCCACCACCCAGCGGGCGAGGGCCAGCCCCACGCCGAAGCCTTCATTCGCCGTTGCCGAGGTGCCCTGCACAAAGCGGTCAAAGATCCGGCCCTGATCCTCTGAATCGATGCCGGGGCCGTTGTCGGTCACTGCGATGGTGGCTGTGTCGTGCCCCGCCACCGCGCTCAGCTGGAGACGCCCGCCTGCGCGGGCGTGCCGGATGGCATTGCGGATCAGGCTGACGATCACCTGGCGGATCCAGTTCTGATCGCAGATCAGCTCTGCACCCGGCATCTCGCCAATGGTCAGGCTCATGCCGGCACTGTCGATCTCTGCCTGAATCTCGCTGTGCACAGCGTCGATCAGCACAGCCAGCGCGACCGGCTGAGCATCCAGCGCCAACTCCCCGGTGTCCGAGCGGGCAAGCCGCAGCAGATCGTCAATGCGCCGGTTCAACCGCACCGCACGCGCCTCGATGGTGGCAAAGGCAGCCTCCGGATCCGGGCTGCCCTGTTTGCCGATCTGCGCCTCCATCAGAATGACCGTCAGTGGCGTGCGCAGCTCATGGCTGATATCGGCGAAAAACCGGCGCCGCTTGTCGTCGATCTCGGCCAGTGAGGCGCTTGCGGCGCGCAGCTCTTTTGTCCGCTGCGCGATCGTTTCATTCAGACGGGCCCATTCGGCCTCCACATCTTTCTGCCGGGCCAGAAGTGCGGATGCCATGCGGTTTGTCTCTGCCGACAGCTGGCCGATCTCGTCGGTACGTGACACCGGAAGATTGATTGAGAAGTTCCCCGAGCCGATCCGCGACGCGGCCTGCCGCAGATGATCGAGGCGTGAGAACTGCGGCCGGATCAGCCCGGCATAGAAGAGTGTGACTGCCACAAGCGTGGCCGCCGCGATGCCAAAGGCAATGAGCGTAAGCCGCTCCCGCAGCGTGCCGATCCCAGACAGGATTTCATTGCGGAACAGAACTTCGGTGTTCACCGCCTGGCTGAGCAACTGATCGAAGCTGGACGCGAAACTGTCCAGATAGGCGCGTAGGCGCTCTGCCTCTTCTGTTGGTGTGCTGAGGCCACGCTCTGTGCTCCTGAGCATCGCTTCCATTCGCGCGATCCCAAGCGACTGTGTGCCATAGCGCGACTGCTCATCCAGACCGAGAGCGTGGGCCGCTTCGACCGCCTCTTCGACGTCCTGGTGCAGCCGCACAAAGGTCTGCCGCATCTGGTCGGCGACGGGGGTGATGCGGTCGGCTCGGCTTTGCGTTGACTGACCGGTCTGTATCGCCTCAGTGGCCACGACAAGGAAGGTCGAGGCCTGGGTCGACAGGCTGGAGTAACGCGCCATCCGGGTGTCGGAGGCGAGCGCGGTGTCAAGGCGACGCGCCACCTCGTTCAGCCCAAAATAGAGGATCAACGCGGTCAGCACCGTGCCTGCCCCCAATAAGGCAGCCCCGATGGCCAAACGGGCCTTCAGTGACACGGAGGATCTGTCGCGTGTCAAACTCATCTGCGGCTGACCTGAAAAACGGGCAAACTCTTAAAAAATGACCAAAGACATATCATTTCTTGCCACAGTGGGCCTGGTATCTGGTTGCTTAAGAAGAAATTTACCGACTTTAGTCTAGGTCGGGCCTGTGCGCTTGAGCAGAACCCGATAACAGGAAAGCCTGATCCATGATTGAACTGTTGTTTGTCGCCTGTCTGTCGACAGCGCCGACTGAATGCCGCGAGCGCAGTCTTTTGTTCACTGACATCTCGCCCACGCAATGCCTGATGGGCGCGCAGCCGGAGCTGGCGAAATGGTCTGCGCATCATCCCAAGTTTGATATCAAGAGCTGGCGGTGCCGCACCGCCTCGCTGGCCGAACAGCAGATCTGAGCGCACCGGCCTCACCCCTTGCGCCGCATCAGCCCGCGCGCAGGGTCATAGCCCCAGACGGCCAGGAGGCTGAGCACGAGGGTGCTCAGCACAACCCAGGCGAAGGCGTGCAGATTGAACTGCAGGTACAGCAGGAAGCGGATCAACTCCACCACATGGGTGAACGGGTTGAGCGCGCAGATGTCGCGCAGCAGCGGTGAGCTTTCCGCCATCTTCCACAGGGGGTAGAGGGCGGAGGACAAAAAGAACATCGGGAAGATGACGAAGTTCATCACGCCCGCGAAGTTTTCCAGCTGCGAGATGAAGCTCGACAGCACCAGACCAAGAGCGCCCAACATCAGCCCGCCGAGCACCAGTCCCGGGAGCACGGCGATATATCCAAGCGTCGGTAGCGTGATCCCGAAGAGGGCGGCGATGCCCAGGAATGCGTAGACCTGCAGGATGGATATGGCGGTGGAGCCAAAGAGGCGGCAATACAGCAGCCACCAGCGCGGGAATGGGCTGGTGAGCAGCAGCCGCATGGACCCCATCTCGCGATCGTAGACAAGGCTCAGCGAGCTTTGCATGCCATTGAACAGCAGCACCATCGCGCAGAGGCCGGGTACGATATAGGTCTCGTAGGTGATGTAGGTCTGATAGGGCGGGATGATCGACAGACCCAGGGCCGCCCGGAACCCTGCTGCGAAGATCAGCAGCCAGACCAGCGGGCGCACGAGGGCCGCGATGAACCGCTCCCGCTGGTGGATGAACCGCAGAAATTCGCGCCCGACGATGGCGCGGGTGACGCCCCAGAATCCGCTCATGCGGGGGCTCCCGTGCGCGCAAGAAACCAGTCTGACAGCGTGTGCGCCCCGCGGATGTCGCCCGCAACACCCGTGTCGATGATCCGACCTTGATGCAGCACGAGCAGCGCATCGCTATCGCGCACCTCATCGGTCAGATGTGTGGTCCAAAGCACGCAGAGCCCCGCATCCGCCAGATCATGCACATGGTCGGTGATCGCCTGCCGCGCGGCAGCGTCGAGGCCGACGGTTGGCTCATCCAGCAGCAGCACTTTCGGATCATGCAACAGCGCCCGGGCCAGTTCCATCCGCCGCCGGTGCCCGCCGTTGAGTGCGCGGACCTTCTCATCTCCGCGCGCGCGCATGTCGAGCCTGTCGAGAGCTGCATCGATCCGCCCCGGTGTTTCACCTCTTGGCAGACCGTGCAGCGCCGCGAAATAGCTCATGTTCTGGCGCACCGTCAGGTTCAGATCCAATGTGGGTTGCTGAAAGACCACCCCCAGATCCGCCAGCGCCTTGCGCGGGGTCGCGCGCAGGTCATGGCCTGCGATGTGGATGTCACCTTTCGGGGCCACAAGCAGCCGGGTCAGCAGCGAGACCAGCGTCGATTTTCCGGCGCCGTTTGGCCCCAGCAGTGCGCAGAACCGCCCCGGCGGCACCGTCAGCGAGACATCATCGAGCGCCAGTTTTGGACCGTAGGTGAAATTCAGCCCGGTCACGGCCAACCCACCGTTTGTCATGGCCTCGATCACCACACTGCCTCCTCCTCATGTCCCTCGTCACAGGTTGCCCCGAAAGCGCCGGGGCGACAAGCGGTGGCGCATAGCCTTTGGTCTAGCTTGCTTGCGATCGGGACGCAGGTTCACAGAGTGTTCATTGTGGCATCTTCAAGCACCACGCTATGCTGCATGTATGTCTCGGGGAGGAAGACCATGGCCGTCACACGGCGCGACACGCTCAAATCCGGATCAGCGGCGCTTTTGGCGCTGGGGTTCCCGAGCTCTCTTCAGGCCGAGGAGGTCACAGCGGAGCAGGCCATCGCGGCCTTTGTGAAGGGCGGTGAGATCTTGCAGGGCGGTATCACGCTTGATCTGGAAGACACGGCAGAGGATGGGTTTCGCGTTCCCGTTTCGGTGACCGCTGAGGGTGCCGAGGCGATCCTGATTGTCGCACCCGCAAACCCGGTGCCGCCGATTGCGCTGGTTGCGTTTGGTGCGCTGGCGGCAGATCAACAGCTGTCGACCCGCATGCGTCTGGCGCGCACGCAGCAGGTTCTGGCACTGGCCCGGATGCCGGATGGGACGGTGCGGCAGGTGTCGAAACACGTCGATGTGGTCGTCGGCGGCTGTGGCGCCTGAGGGGAGAGTGTGATGGCAACTGGTGTGAAATCCCGCGTGAAACTGCCAAAGACCGCCCGCGCAGGCGAGGTCATCACGATCAAGACGCTGATCACGCACCGCATGGAAAGCGGCCAGCGGATCAACGACGACGGCACCGCGATCCCGCGGTCGATCATCCACCGGTTCACCTGCGATTTCGAAGGCGCGCAGGTGGTCGATGTCACGCTGCACCCCGGTGTCGCCACAAATCCGTTCTTCGAATTCAGAGCCCGCGTGCCACGTGCCGGTGTTTTCAATTTCACCTGGTATGATGAGGATGGGGCCGTCTACACCGACAGCAAGATGATCAGCGTCACGTAGTTATGGCCCAAGGACGGCACCGGATGGGGTGCTTTTCAGGGTCAGCACCCGGCTGGCCAGCCTGTCAGCCTCGCGCAGGTCGTGGGTCACAAACAGCGTGGCGGGGTGATGTTCGGAGATCAGCGCTTCGGTGAGGCGCAGCATCGTCTCCGCTGTTTCAGGATCCAGCGAGACAAAAGGTTCGTCCATGATCAGCATTTTGGGCGCGCAGGCAAAGGCACGCGCCAGCGACAAGCGTCGCTGTTGGCCCAGCGACAGCTGCCCGGGAAAGAGCGTCTCCTTGCCGTCAATTCCGACCCGGGCCAGCATCGTGCGGGCGGCATCCGGTCTCAGCTCCGGGTGCGGGATCAGCAGATTGTGCAGAACCGACCGCCAAGGCAGCAGCGTGGGTTCCTGAAACACCATGGACAGCGCACCAGGGCGCTGCACCCGGCCTTCGAACTCCGGGTCGATCCCCGCGAGAATGCGCAGCAGGGTCGACTTGCCAATGCCGGAGGGTCCGACCAGAGCCAGCGTCTCGCCCGGCGCGATCCGGAACGAAATAGGGCCAAGCACAGGCATGCCATCGAAACTCTTCGATGTAATGTCGACCGAGATCATGCCGTCCGCCAACGTCGGCTCCTGCGCTCGGCTGGTTGCAGCAGCAGCCACTCCACCGTGAGCATCACGCCGATGAAGGCAAAGGCATAGACCAGCACCATCGCCACATCGAAGAGCTGGAAATGCAGGTGGATCTGAAAGCCCACACCCGACGACCGCCCAAGAAACTCGACCACAAGCACGATCTTCCAGATCACCGCAACACCGGAGCGGGCGGCGGCGGCCACAAAGGGGGCAAGCTGCGGAAAGACCACATGCCGCTGCCTCGTCCACCACGACATGCGATAGACCTTGGCCATCGCATCAAGATCGGGGTCAAGCGCCCGCGCGCCCTCGCGGATGACAACGGCCACGTTCGGCACCTTGTTCAGCGTCACCGCCGTGATGGCCGCCGCCTCCGTCAGCCCGATCCAGAGATAGCACAACACAATCAGCACAAGGGCGGGCAGGTTCAGGAAGATCACCAGCCAGGGGTCCAGCCAGCGGTTGGTGGCCGTGGAGCGGCCCATGATAAGGCCCAGCACCGTGCCCAAACTCATCGCCAAGGTGAAGGCCCAGAGCACGCGCACAAGGGTCGCGCCGAGATGGGTGAGCAGATCGCCCGAGGCAAACTCCTGCGCAAAAAGCGGCAGCAGCTGCCACGGGGTCGGCAGGATCTGGGCGTCGTTCGTCAGACCAGCCGCCACCACCCAAAGCGCCAGCATGCTGGCCAGCGACAATACCGGGGTGAGCCGTGACGCGGCCACGTCCTTGGGGCTACTTGACCACGGCGAAGAGGCCGTCGGGCAGCGAGGTGGCCTTGCCCACCAGCTCCGGCCCACCGAGTGTGCTCATCAGCGCCAGCATCTTTTCAGCGGCCTGCACATCGACGGGGGCACGGGCGGGGATGCCCGCAATCCAGTCCGACTTCAGTTGCTCGAATTGCGCATCCGAGGCTGCATTCATGCGGGGGCGTATGGCCTCCCAAGCAGCATCAGAGCTGGCGAGCTTGTCCTTTGCGGCGCGGCTGGCCTCGAAGAAGGCCTGCGCCAGCGCCGGGTGCTCGGACAGGAAACTCTCTTTCATGTAGTAGCCCAGCAGTGGGGTGTCAGCATCGAGGCCAAGCGCCTTCCCGGCCTCTGCGACAGAGACCAATTCGCGCATGCCGGAGGCTTTGTTCTTGGCCAGGAAATGCCAGAAATTGATGGCCCCGGCATAGTCCCCACCCATGGCCGATTTGAAGATCAGCGGCGGCGCGCCAAACACCTGTTCGGTGTCTGCCTTCAGATCCATGCCGTATTGCTGCTGAGCATAGGCACGCAGGATCAGCCAGGATTTGTCCAGCGGGCCACCGGCGATGCCAATCTTGCCGCCTGCCAGATCTTGAATGGATTGCGCGGTGCTGTCCGCTGGTACAACCACCCCGCCCACCGCTTTGGAGTAGGGGATGAAGACATAGTCCTTGCCCGCTGCGCGCTGCCGCGCGACCCAGATCCAGTCGGCCACGGCCATATCCGCCGCCCCGCCTTCCACCGCGATCCGCGTCGCACCATTGTCGGCAAAGGGCTGAACGTCCAGAATGAAGCCATTCTTCCGGTCCAGCCCGTTGTCGGTGATGGTTGCCAGCTCCCAATTCACGGTGCCGATTTTGAGAACCGCGGCCCGGATCGTAGGCAGATCTTCGGCGTCAAGGGGAGAGGCCAAGGCCAGACAGGCTGCGATTGCAACGCGCATCAGACGCATGCTGCTCTCCTCCGCTTCGCTGACGCGCTATTCGGCGCGGCGGCTCACCTCGTTAAAGTCCTTGTCGAGCTTGATGTCGAACTGACCGCCGCCCTTGCAGATCACATCGTCGAGATCATAGCCGTCGTCTTCGACCTCAATATCGTCCGGGTCCATCTGGCACTCGATGGAGGCCAGCATCGCTTCGATCTTTTCGACCGTTTCGGCGTCGAGATGTCCGTCAGCGAAGGCCGGAGCAGACATAAGCGAGAAGGCGGCAAGCGCGATAATGTGTTTCATGGTTGGATCTCCCTGGATTACTGAATTGAAATCGTGATGGATTGCGTCTCTCCGGTGGAGCCGGGGATGCGCAGCACATGGCGACCGGGCTTGATGGCGATGAACGACATCTCGACCACACCGGCCTTGTCAAACTCGATGCTGTCGATGGCCATGGGGCGGATCTCGATTTTGTTGATGACGATTTCATTCATCCAGATCGAGCGGAAGAAGCTTGCGCCTTCAATGGCCAGTTCCGCCGAGCCATCGGCGGTCACCACCAGCGTGTAGTAGGCACCTGATTCCAAGGTCACATCCTCGCCCAGCGGTTGGCCGGAGGCCAGGGTCAGCGGTATGTCCTCCCCCCGGTTGCACTTGGCCAGCAGCCCGGCAAAGCCAAGGTCATCGCAGAGCGGGGCTGCCAGCGCGGGCCCGCTTGTCACGGCCAAGGCCGCCGCCATCAGTAGTTTTTTCATATCTGTCCTCTCCCTGTTTCGCTGATCATGCTCAGTCGATGGTCACCACGCCCCAGGGCTGCTGGCCGACCTGAACCGATTTGATCGCCTTCTCCTTGGCCACATCGATAACGGTGATGTCGTTGGAGTTGCCATTGGTCGTTAGTAGGAACTGCTCGTCGGGCGTGAAGTCCAGCTGCCAGACCCGCTGGCCTACGAGGATGTAATCGAGCACCTCAAGGCTTTGCGCATCGACAACCGCGACCCGGTTCGCAGGCCCCAGCGCCACAAACAGCCGTTTGCCGTCAGATGTCACTCGCGCGCCAACCGGTTGCAGCCACTCGGGCTGTACGCCTGCCACTTCAAAGCTGATCTTGCCCACAACCGTCGGTGCGCCATCCTCCGCGATATCCATCACGGTGACGGTGCCGCCAATCTCGGACGTCACAAAAAGGCGGCTGCCATCTGCCGTGTAGTGCGCATAGCGCGGGCGCTGATCGACAAGGATGTTGTGTTTGATCTTATAGTCTTCGGTTGAGATGAAATGCGCCATGTTGGTGGTCTCAGACGTGTTCACCACGAACTTGGCATCCGGGCTCATGCCCATGCCTTCGGGCTCCACGCCCACGGGCACTTCGGCCAGGATCATCCGGGTCTCCGTGTCGGTCACGGTGACCAGATTGTCGTCCTCATTTGCGATGTAGAGGCGCTTGCCGGAAGGCTCCAAGATGAACAATTCCGGGTCCGGGCCGGAGGGCAGGCTGGGCAGCTCCTCATAGGTTTCCGCATCAAAGACCCGCACCAGATTGTCGTCCGAGGCGCAGACATAGATCACCTTCCCGTCCGGGCTCGCGGTGATGCCACGCGGGCGGTTGCCTGCGAAGAATTCGGTTTCCACTTCCCATGTGTCGGTGTTCAGCACGGTGATGGTGTTGCCGCGCTCGTTGGAGATGAACGCCTTGCCCGCAAGGGCAGGGCCCGCGATGAGAGCGGCCAGGGCTGTCGAGAGGAAAAGCGATTTCATCTGTTGTCTCCGATTACTGAAAGGCGTCGCAGCGGGATTCGGGCCGGTCGAGGCCCATGGTGTCGAGCGGGGAGGTCTGGTGCAGAAAGCCCTCTTGCGGGCTGACGCTGACGGTGATGCGCCCGTCATAAAGCAGGATCGGTTGGCGCAACTGGCCGTTCCAATCGCGGAAGGTGACCTTTTGCCCCTTGAAGGCGGCCAACTCAAAACTGTCAGAGATGGCATAGTCGCGCACGCCATCTGGCGCGGCGGTATTGGCGCGGGTCACGGCCTCACCCACAACGCGCAGGGCGAGCCAGACGTTATAATCCTCCGGCATCGCATAACGACCGGTCAGCGCCTCAAAGCGGGTCTGGTATTGCGTGGCGCCCCAGGCTTCATGCGCGCCGTGGAAGGTCGTGGGCACCAGCCCGCCTGAGCCCATCACGGGGCGCGGGGTCCACAAGTGAAAGCTCATGAACCGCGCGAAATAGTCGGTCTCATCTGCTGTGATCACCACGTCATGATCGTCAGCGCCTTGGGTGAAGGCAGGCAGTTGCCGCTGGACCAACACATGGCCGGAATCCGTGCGGCGAGAACCTCCGGTGTCTTCGAACATCCGGTCCTCGGTGATCTTGGCGCCGAATTTCTGCGCGGATTTGCGAAAGGCGTCTGACAGCGCCACATCCTGCGGGTTGGAGCCGGAAATCAGGAGCCACTTCGTCCATTTTTTCCAGACTGCAAATTGCGCCACCGCGTCCGCCATCATGGCATGTGAGGGCGCCGTGTGCAGCAGATTGCCGCGGCAGGCCTCATCGCGCAGGCTGATATCAGCCGCGCGGGCGTTGAACACCAGCGCACCCGCGTCGGCGGCCTGATCGGTCAGCCGCAACAGATCGTCCTGGCGCGCCTGCACCACCACCAGCTTTATGCCGCTGGACAGGATTTCGGCCATGGCTGCATCGGCCCCCTCTGGTGGGACCGCCATAGTCTTTGTCTCATAGGTATGACCCAGAAACCCGCCCGTCGTGCCGTTGTCCTCATCCGCAAGGGCCGCGCCTGCGAAGCCCAGATCATCGGGCGGCAGATCATAGCGGCTGATCGGCAAAAGTGTGGGGTAGTCGATGCGCAGAACAGCGGCCTTGACGTCAATCGCCCAAGCCGCGCTGGTAGAGAACAAAAGAACAAGTGCCGCCAAAAGCGACTGGTGCAAACGATGCACGTGATCCTCCCATGCCCGGATCTTGTGCCGGGCTCCCCTTTTTATTCCCGGCCCCTCGTTTCGCGTGAACCGATACTTTTGGCCGGGTTGTGACAAGCAGCCTAGCAGCCGCACGATAAAGCACGATTCTTATTTTTTAAGAATGGACATATGCGATTGATTTTGCTCGCCTTGTTCGCGGCAACTGCGGTTCATGCTGAGGAGCGTGTGGCCTTCTTCGGCTTGACCCTGCTCGATACGTCGCTGCAGTCCAGTGCCGCTGGCGACAGTGCTGCGGAGCTTGCGCGCCTGACCGGGCTGGAGCGTATGGTCGCTGAGCGTTTTGCGGCGGAGGGCTACACGCTCATTGACGTGGAACCGGCGCGCAAGGAGATCGACCGCGTGGTGAACCTCGCCAAATGCTATGGTTGCGACACGCGGATCGCGGCGGGCCTTGGGGCGGAGTATTCCCTGGTCGGCGAGGTGCAGAAGGTCTCGGACCTGATCCTGGCGATCAACCTGCAACTGCGCGATGCAGAGAGCGGCGAGATGGTCAAAGGCGGCGTGGTCGATATTCGCGGCAACACCGACGAAAGTTGGCAGCGCGGCATGCGCTACATCCTGAAGAACAGATTTTTCACTGAGGAGGAATGATGAAAAAGCGCGTATTTTTAGGGGTTTGCCTGGCTGCGGCGGCTTTGCCCGGTCTGGTCTGGGCGCATGGACCCACCCGCCAGAAGGTCACCGTCACCACAGAGGTCGCCGCCGATCCGGCGGAGGTTTGGGCCACTGTTGGCAATTTTCAGGATATGTCCTGGCACCCGGCTGTGCACAGCAGCACCGGCGAGAACGGCAATGCGATCGACGCCACGCGGGTGCTGAGCCTCGGCGCGGCGGATGGGCCAACCATTTCAGAGATCCTCTACAAGTTCAGCGATGAGAAGATGAGCTATTCCTACCGGATTACCGACGTGAAGGTGGAGGTGCTGCCGGTGACAAATTACTCGTCGCATCTCACCGTCATGCCACGGGATGGAGGTGGCTCGATCATTGAATGGCGCGGGGCGTTCTATCGGGGTTATCCCAACAATGACCCACCCGAAGAGTTGAATGATGAGGCCGCGATTGCCGCGGTCACCGGTGTCTATGAAGCCGGGCTGCAGGCGTTGACCGAGAAATTCGGTGCGGCTGGGTCCTAGCCTTGCAGGCGCGCTGGTGCTGGCCGCCTTGCCGGTGGCAGCGCGCGATCTGGCCTTTGTGACCTGCCAGACAGGGGATGCGCTTAGCGTGCTGGATCTGCAGGCGGGTGCCGAGATTGCACGCTGGTCGGTGCCCGGCAAACCTGCCGGTGTGGCCGCTTCACCCGGGGCTGTCTTTACCGTCGCTGCAGACAGCAAGAAACTGCGCCGGCATGATCCGTTGACTGGTACTGTGACGGCCGACATTACGCTCGACGGTGGCCCCATCGGCATCACTCATGATGCCGCGCGAGGCCGCTTGTTTGTGTCCGACTGGTACAGCGCGCGCATCTGGGTGGTGGCGGATCAGAGGCTGGAGGTGCTGCAAACCCTGAAAGTTGGTGCCGCTCCAGCGGGGCTGGCCCTGTCGGGTGATGGCCGTTATCTCGCCTCGGCGGATCGGGATGCGGATCAGATCTCGCTTTTTGAGGCGGAGACGCTGGCCCATCACGCGAACGTTCTTGTGGGCGTGCGCCCCTTTGGTCTGGGGTTCTCGCCAGACGGGCGGCTTTTTGTGGGCAATGTGGGCAGCAATGACGTGACGGTCATTGACCCGGAGACTGCCGAAGTACTGGCCACCGTGCCCGTGGGTGACCGCCCCTATGGTGTGGCCTTCGCCAAGGGGCATGCCTTTGTCACCAATCAATACGCCGACACGCTGAGCGTCATTGATCTGGCGACGCTGGCCGTGGTCGAGGTGCTCGACACCGGCGAATACCCCGAGGGGGTGGATACGATAGCGAATGGTGCGCACGTCGTTGTGGCCAATTGGTTCGACAACACGGTCACCATTTTCGACGCAGACACACTTTCTGTGCTACAAGAGATCGAAACCTGCGACGGACCCCGCGCCTTCGGAGCGTTTCTAGTGGAGGAGAAGCGATGAAACATCTTGGATTGACCACTGCGCTGCTGTGCTGCACGGCGCTGCCTGCGCTGGCCAGCAACGAGGCCTGGGACTCTGTGAGGGAGCAGCTCTACGGTGACCGTGTGATGCTGAGCGGGCAGGGGATCATCGCCATTGACGCGCCCTATCGCACCTATGATGACGCGCGCACGGATCTGGCCGCGCAAATCATTGCCCCACCCGGCGTGCAGATTGCCAAGGTGACGGTGGTGCTGGATGAAAACCCCATGCCTGTCTCTGCGGTCTTTGACCTCGCCGAGCCGCAGCCGGGATTTTACTTCGATATCACCATGCGGGTGAATGGGCCAACGCCGATGCATGTGATCGCCGAGGCGACAGACGGGCGGCTGTTTGTATCGGAGACCTTCGTGAAAACCTCGGGGCAGGGAGCCTGTGCGGCCCCACCGGGGACTGATCCGGAACTGGCGCTGGCCTCTCTGGGGCAGATGAGCATCGACGTTGCGGGTACTGTGCCGGGCGTGCAGGGCGGAAAGCTGACAAGCCTCGCCTCACGGCTCAGCCGGATGGATGTGGATATCTCGCACCCCTCGCATTCGGGCATGCAGATGGATCAAATCTCGCTGCTCTTCATCCCGATGCGCTATGTGGAGAATGTGGATATCGACCTCGATGGCGCGGGATTTGTGGAGATGACAGGCTCGATTTCGCTGTCCGAGAACCCGCGTCTGGGGCTTGCCGTGCCGCAAAGCACGCGGTCGGTCGATGTGACGATGACGGATACAGATGGCGCAGTGGCCCATGCGCATAAGGATCTGGCGGGGTTTTAGAGAGCGTCGCCAAAGTTCTTTGCTTGCATGTTGGGCGACCCCACGGGGCATCCTTACCTGCAACCTGAGACATCCAGCAGCGTTGTTGAAGTGCCGGTCCGAGGGGTGGCGCCCGCGCGCCGCGCTTTTTGCCAAAGGCAAACCTCTGGTTTGACGGGGGCGGAACGGCGCGACGCAACAGTGCCTGTTGCGCGGCTGCTCTGATCGACGCAATCTGTCTCAGATCTAAAGCTGGATGCCTTATGGGTCATTCGCCCTCTGACTCAATTTGTCTGCGGCTGCCCCGCCTCTGGCGTTACCTTTTCCAGCGGATAGCCCCAAAGCGTCCACCCGTCGGTGCCCTCGGGCAGCCAGTAAACGGACGTATAGCCCCATTCCACAGCGCGTTTGGCAGCGTTCCAACTCATCCAGCAATCCTCAAGGCAGAAGATCACAATAGGATGGGCGCGGTCGCCTTCCGTAACGGTCTCCAGACCGGCCTTGAAGTAGTCAGCTGTGACATCAGCAATAGCCCCGTAGCCCACATTCGGCAGCCAAATGGCTGCGGGGATGGACTGGCGCGGCTTATCGCGCCAGATTGTGCCCTTGGGCAGGTTCGCGGGTTTCGGCGGTTGTGGCAGGACGTCGATGAACGCTGTCTTGCCGTCTTTCCAGAGCGCATGCGCCTCTTCGGGGCCTACAACCGTCGCACCGTCCAGCGTGGCTGGCACCGGCGCGCGGTAGTGGTCCATGCGGTAGTCAGTGGGTTCGGGAACCGTCTGAGCATGGCTGGCAAGCGGCAGGGCCAAGCAGGCCGCCACGAGCCAGCCGCACTTCAATTGGAGATCTCCATGACCTCGGTGCCGAGATCGGTCACCAGTGGCACACCGGCCTCATTGAGCAGCGCGTTGATTTCATCTTGATTGCGCCGGATGAGCGAGTTCAGTTGCCGCTGCCAGACCTTTTCACCGATGCGCACGCCCATGGTGATGCGGTAGAACAGGCGCGGCGGCAGTTCTTCCTTGATCAGCGGGATGACCTTGAAGCCGGGATAATCCGTCTTGACCAGCGGCCCGCCCAGTGGCCCCCAAAGCACGGCGGCATCAATCTCGCCCGATTTCAGATCATCGAGCATGTCTACGGCGGGGCTTTCATGACGGCGATCCACCACGAGATTATACCCCTTTGATTTGCCGATCAGACCGTGCCGCGCTAGATGTGCCGCAGGCGGCGTGCCGGCAATGATCCCGATCCGCCGCCCTTTGAGCGCGGGGTCGGTCAGCGCCTCGACGGCGGCCAGATCGCTCGTATCCGGCACGATCAGCGTATAGACGGAGGTGAAATAGTGGTTGGTGTTCAGAACCAACTCATGCCCCTGCGCATAGCCCATGACGATGTCGCACTGCTTGGCTCGCAAGGTGTTGCGGATGAAGCCGGTCGCCATTGGATACCAGGTGTATTGCACCGGCAGATCGAGCTTGGCGGCGACGAACTCGGCCAGTTTGTTCTCAAACCCGCTCTCGTCCTTGGCGGACATGGGGTAATTCGCGGGGTCCGCACAGACACGCAGCGCCGTATTGGAGACCAAGTCAGACGTTTGCGCGCCAGCAGACCCCGCGAGGGAGACCCCCAGCAAAAGGGGAATCGTCAGGCGGCGGAGCGTTTTAGCCCATGCAGGCATCTTCATCCTCGCGGATCACGTCGGACTTGGCCTCTTTCTTCGCAGGCCGTCCGCGCGCCAGATTGTCGGTGCCACGCGCTTTCAGATAGACGTAGATGTCGTCGAGATAGCACATCACATTGCGGTTTTCGCCAAAGCCCGGCATCACCGAATTGCCGTTGTTCCGGCCATTCACCACCACGTTGACGAATTCGTCATAGCCCAGATCAACCGAGGAATTCTTGATGGCGGGCGCATAGGTGGAGCCTTCGCCGTCCGGCCCGTGGCAAACATGGCATTCCGCGTGATAGCGGCGGAAGCCCGAGAAGGTCAGCCAATCGACGGTGCCGTCGTCGGCGATCTTGAAGGTGGGCACGTCATCTTCGGTGAAGTAACGGCCGTCTTCGTCGTAAGAAACTTCATAGCTCTTTGGATCAATCGGATCTTCCGCGAGAGCGGCCATCGGCAGCCCGGCTGCGAGACAAAGCGCCATGATGCGGTGTATCGTTTTCATCTGTGTCCTCACCCATTTGTATCAGGGGCCGCGTTTCGCTGTCGCCCGATGTCTTTGTTGGACGGGCGCGACCTTGGCCGCGCCCCTCGGTGTCAGTGGGTTCGCCGTGCTCAGTCGGGCAGGGCGAAGACGGTCAGCTGACCACCCAGAGCGGTATAGTCGCTGAGCGCGGCATAGCCGCCCACGGCGCCAAGACCGTCATTGGGGTTGGTCAGACCAGCCGCGAGGCCAATCCCGGCCCAGCCGCCGACACCCGACAGGATGCCGATGTACTGTTTGCCAGCGGATTCGTAGGTCATCACGTTGCCGATGATGCCCGAGGGTGTCTTGAAGCGGTAAAGCTCCTCACCGGTCTCGGCATGCACCGCCTTCAGGTGACCTTCGAGCGTGCCGTAGAAGACGATGTCACCGGCTGTGGCCAGAGCACCGGACCAGACCGAGAACTTCTCGGGGATGGACCATTTGATCTCGCCGTTGATGTTGTCCCAGGCGATGAAGTTACCCATGCCACCATGGCTTTCAGGCGCGGGATACATCGACAGGGTGGCACCCACGTAGGGCTGACCTGCGGTGTAGCTCACCCGGAACGGCTCATAGTCCATGCAGACGTGGTTTGTCGGCACATAGAAGACTTCGGTCTTGGGTGAATAGGCTGCAGGCTGCTGGTCCTTGGTACCAAGAGCGGCAGGACAGATGCCCGTGGTGTTGACGTCTTCACCGTTCTGCTTGGTGGAATACTGCGCCACCACAGCCGGACGGCCATAGGTGTCGGAGTTCGGATCCATATCGACACCGGTGGTCCAGTTCACCACGGGGTCGTATTTCTCCGCCACGAGCAGCTCGCCCGAGACACGGTCCATCGTGTAGGCCAGACCGTTGCGGTCAAAGTGGGTGAGCAGCTTGCGCTCTTCGCCATCAATCTCCTGCTCCGTAAGGATCATCTCATTGATGCCGTCATAATCCCACTCGTCATGCGGGGTCATCTGGTAGAACCACTTGGCCATACCGGTGTCGATGTCCCGTGCCATCACGGTCATCGACCAGCGGTTGTCACCAGGACGCTGCGCGGGGTTCCAGGTCGAGGGGTTGCCCGTGCCATAGTAGAACAGGTTCTCGTCCATATCCGCAGAATACCAGCCCCAGGTGGTGCCGCCGCCGATCATCCACTGGTCACCTTCCCAGGTGTTGGTGCCGGAATCCGCGCCAACCGGTGTGCCGAGATGCGTGGTGTTTTCCGGATCGGCCAGGATGTCGCTGTCAGGCCCCATGGAGTAAGCGCGCCATTCCTGCTCGCCGGTTTCCATGTTGTAGGCTGTGACCGAGCCACGCACCCCGAACTCGCCGCCCGAAATGCCCACAATCACCTTGTCCTTGATCGGCAGCACGGTCGCTGTGTTGGTCTCGCCAATCGCCGGGTCGCCGTTCTGGGCTTCCCACTCAACGGCGCCGGTCTCTGCGTTCAGCGCGACCACCTTTGTGTCGGCCTGATGCAGGAAGATCTTGCCATTGGCATAAGCCACACCGCGGTTCACCGTGTCACAGCACATCACCGGAATGACGTCCGGGTCCTGCTTGGGCTCATACTTCCAGATGATCTTGCCTTCATTTGCAAGATCCAGCGCATAGACGATGTTGGGGAAGGGGGTGTGCACATACATCGTGTCCCCGATCACCAGTGGCGAGCCTTCGTGCCCGCGCAAAACGCCGGTCGAGAAGGTCCAGGCCACCTGCAGGTCGCCCACATTCTCCGCATTGATCTGTTCCAGCTGCGAATATCGCTGGTTCTTGTAGTCACCCGTCTGGATGGCCCATTGGCTTGGGTCCTCCATCTGGGCAATGAGATCGTCATTTGCATAGGCCATTGTGGCGGCGCAAAGAGCGATCCCAGACGTGAAAAGCTTGAGCTTTTTCATCATAGTACCTCCCTGTGGTGCGGCGGGATTGCCGCGAGGATTGATACGCAGACCCATCGCTGGGCCTGGTACCAGATCTTCCCTGCGCCGCCGGTCTCTCCCTCGCCGACGCAGGGAATTCTAGTGCTTACGAGCCTTCGCCTGGGAAGCTCGCAAGATATGCGATTACATTTGCGCGGTCTTCGTCTTTACGCAGACCGGCAAAGGACATCTTGGTGCCCTTGAGATAGCTGCGAGGCTTTTGCAGAAAGGCGTCGAGCTCCTCTGGCGTCCAGGCCTTGCCCTCGGCGGCGGCCTCCATCAGCGCATCCGAATAGGAAAAGCCCTCAACCGCGCCAAAGGCGCGATCCACAACGCCGTTCAGCACCGGCCCGACCTTGTTTTCAGCCCCTTCGCCCACCGCATGGCAGGCTTTGCACTTGCGGAACACCTTTTCACCCTTGGCCGCATCTCCGGTGACATGACCATCCGCGAGCAGCGCTGCGGGGAGCATCATCAATGAGGTGGCGACCAGAATTCTTTTCAGCATGTTGTGTTGTCCTTGGTTTCAAGCCTGGGTTGTGTGAATTCAATTCAATCGCGCGGCGTGCCATTGCACGTGATCCCGCGCAAAGCTGTTCACGAAGAAGTACGAATGGTCATAGCCGTCCTGCATGCGGACTTGGCCCGGCTGACGGCGACGGGCCATCATGTCTGCCAAGGCCTCGGGTTTCAGGAGGTCGAGGAACTGATCGCCGGAGCCCTGATCGACCAGCAAATCGCTCTTCCAGCCGTATTCCTGCAGCAGCAGCGTCGCGTCATGCTCAGCCCAACTGCTCTCATCATCGCCCAGATAGGCGCTGAGCTGTTTGCGGCCCCAGTCGGATTGCGTCGGGTTGGTGATCGGCGCAAAGGCAGAGAGGGAATCGAACAGCCCCGCATTGCGGAGTGCGATGGTGATGGCACCGTGCCCGCCCATGGAGTGGCCGGTGATGCCGTGGCGGTCCCGCACTGGCAGGTTGTCCATCACGATAGAGCGCAGCTCGCTCACGATGTAATCGTACATGCGATAATGCGTCCGCCAGGGGTTGCGCGTCGCATTCACGTAGAACCCCGCGCCTTGTCCCAGATCGTATGCCTCGTCGTCACTAACACCGTCGCCGCGCGGAGAGGTATCCGGGAAGATCACGGCCAACCCGTGTTTGGCCGCGTGCTCCTGAAACCCGCCCTTCGTCATGGCGTTTTCATGGGTGCAGGTCAGGCCACTGAGGTACCACAGCACCGGCACCGGACCATCGGCGGCCTGCGGCGGTAGATAGGCGGCAAAGGTCATCTCGCAGCCGCAGGTGTTGGACGGATGCGAATAAACCAGCTGACGCCCTCCAAAACTGCGATTTTCCGAGATCACCTCCATACCCTCAGAACTCCACGACGGCTCTGATGGATTCGCCTTTGTGCATGAGGTCGAAGCCGTGGTTGATCTCGTCGAGGGTCAGCTTGTGGGTGATCATCGGGTCGATCTCGATCTTGCCGTCCATGTACCAGTCCACAATCTTCGGCACATCCGTGCGCCCCTTGGCCCCGCCAAAGGCCGTGCCGCGCCAGACGCGCCCCGTGACCA
>NZ_BLIV01000010.1 GCF_009811755.1 Roseobacter cerasinus | reverse complement strand
TGTGGCACAGGCCCGTCGCCTTGATCTCCACCAGAACCTCGCCCGCCCGCGGGCCCTCCAGGTTCACCTCCATAACTTCCAAAGGCTTCCCAGCAGCAACCGCAACAGCCGCGCGCGTCTTCATCATAGTCTGATCCTCCCAGGCCGTGACCATCCCCGATCACAGTCTCTTGAAGTTGAGTATGAGCGTCAGCGCGCCGTCAGAACAACTAAGACAATGGTGGGTATTTGGCGCAGTGGACAGTCAAGACATGCTTGGCGCATAGTTGTGGGACAGCAAGGAGACTGCATGATGAAATCCGGTGCCATTGCGGTGTTGCTTGGTGTTTCGATCCTCGGGGCACCTGCACACGCGGCCGATTATTCCGATCCCACCTGGCCTTGCGTGCAGCGCAAGGTGGAAACGCTGTCGCTTGGGCTGATGTGGCCACATCCCGTTGATGAGGCCGCGGTTGTGGATGAGGGGTTGCAGGCAGACGTGAGGGAGCTGGCGGGGTATCTGTCCCTGCGCCGGGTTGAGCTTGAGAGTCTTCAGGCGCAGGTTGAGACATTTGCGCAAACATATGACGGTGACCCCCAGGCGCTTGGTCTGGTTTTCGCGACGGTCTTTGATACGCTGTCGCAGCGGCGCGCGCGGGTGATCAAGGGGATCGGAGACTTCTCATTGGGCCAGATCGCCCTCTCAGGGAAGATTGACCAGACCCGGGGCGAGATGAACACCATCCTTGCCAAGGCGGAGCCGGATTTCGATCAGGTGGACAAGCTGGAAGAGCAGCTGGACTGGGATCAGGTGATCTATACCGACCGGCAACGCAACATTGCCTACCTGTGTGAAACGCCCACGCTGTTGGAGCGGCGGCTCTTCAGCATTGCGCAAATGCTGAACCAGGTGGTGCGCTAAGCCTGATCAGCGGCCGCTGATCACTCCCATTCCAGCTCGGTAAAGGCCACGGTGGCGTTGCGGGGGTTGTAGGCCTCGAACAACTGCCAGTGCTTGGCCTCGCTTTGCGCGATCACCTCGACGGCCTCTCCTAGCCGCTGACCGATATCAATGGCGGCGCGCGTGTCGGTCTCCAGCACATCCAGATAGCGCATCATATCATCAGCACCCGCAGGCCAGTCCAACGCCGGGGCGCCATGGCCCGGTACCACCCGTTGCAGCGGCATCTGCGCGAGATCGGCCATGGCCTTACGCCAACCGGTCAGGCTGCCATCAAGGGCGGGGGTGTGCAGATGGAACACCAGATCACCGGCAAGGAGCGTGCCGGTCTGTGCATCAAAAACTGTGATATCCGTGCCCGTATGCGCCATCGGCCAGGCGCGGATCTGCAAGGGGCGGCCGCCTGCGTCAATCTCAACCTGCGCGTCAATGGTCACATCAACCGGCACACCGCGGGTGCCCAGCATCACATTGGCACCCACCAGACGGTCGAGGCTTTCCAGGTAGTTGGCCTGCCGGTCCGCGAGCGCCCGCGGTAGGTTGGCATGGCCGATGATCTGCGCTCCGGCTTCGGCAAATGGGCTGGCGCCCAGGGCGTGATCAGGGTGCATATGGGTCAGGATCACATGGGTGATGGGCGCGTCGGTCCGGGCGCGTATCGTGCGCCAGAGCGCTTCGCCGATCCAGCGCGCGGTGCCGCTGTCGATCACCACGACGCCGGTCTCCCCGATGACAAAGCCGAGATTCGCGATGTCGCCGCGGTTGGTGGCGTCGGGTTCGGCGACCTGGCCTGTGTGTACAAAGACGCCCGGTGCGATTTCAGTGATCTCCAGTGTTTCTCCGGCAGGGGCGCATTGAGGTGGAGTTTGCGCGTGCAGGGGAGCGAATACGGTCAAGTCTGGTGGCTTGGCAGCAAGCGCGTCGGCGCAGGCGGTGGTGGTTTCCGCCTCATACCCGGGCAGAAGATGGCTGCGGCAGGGGCCGTCTGACAGGCTGAGGCAGAGTGTGATCACGGCTTCGAACATGGTGTCTTCCTCCGGGGGCACAGTCCCACACAAGGGGTACACGCCCAATCAGCCATAGGTATTGGTATATTTTCTTGGGTTTTTGTGTCATAACACCGCAATTCCGTGCAGGAGGAGGAGAGCATGGCGTTGAAAGTGAGACATGCGGTGGCGTTGGCAGCGCTGATGTCGGGGCCCGTTTGGGCCGGGGATACAATCAAGAATCCGCTGACCGAAAGCGAGACCTGGACTGATCTGCGCGGCGATATTGTGGGTGATGCGGAGATCACGCAGGCGGAGGGGCTGCTGTCGATTGACGCGCCCTATCGCGCGCATGATGCGGCGACCGTGCCGGTGTTGCTGAGGCAAACCGACCCGTCCAAATCCATCACCGCCGCGACAGTCGTTATTGATGAGAACCCCGCCCCCGTGGCGGCGGTCTTTGGGTTTTCGCCGGGGATGGGGCCGCTTGATTTTGAACTGCGGGTGCGGGTCAACCAGTATTCGAATGTACGGGTGATTGCGGAAACCCCGGAGGGGTTGCACATGACAGGGCGCTTTGTGAAGGCGTCGGGTGGCTGTTCAGCGCCGGCGACGAAAGATCCAGAAGTGGCGCTGGCCAGCATGGGCAAGATGAAGCTGCGCGCCTTCGATCAGGCGGCGCAGATGTCGACGCCGCGCCGCGAAGCGCAGATCATGATCCGCCATCCCAACTATTCAGGGCTGCAGCGGGATCAGATCACGCAGCTGTTCATTCCGGCGCATTTCATCGATCATCTGGAGGTCTGGCAGGGCAGTGAGCTGTTGTTCACCATGGATGGTGGGATCTCGATTTCCGAGAATCCGGTGTTCCGCTTTGCCTACAACGACAATGGCGCGACCGCTCTGACGGTCAAGGCGACGGACACCGAAGGCAACAGCTTTGAAAGTGTGCTGCCGAAGTCGGTCAGCGGATAGGTCTGTCTTGACGGGGAAGCGCCCTTCCCCCCATCGAAGGGGGGCGGGCGCTGCCCGGCGCGATGCGCCGGGGGCGACAGCGGATATGTTTTGGTTAGATGATCGGGTGACGTGCCTAGAAGCAGACGATTTCCGCCTCAGCCTGCGCGCGTCTGAGGTCGGCCACCATGTTTTCGGCCATGGCTGCGCTTTGGAAAAACGACATCCTCTCACCGCCCACACGGCGCATGGACAGCACGGTTTCGGCTTCGAGGTATTTCTCGTATGGCAGGATCGCGGCAATCTCGTCGATGGAGCAGGCACAGCGGTCCAGCATCTCGCGGGTCTGGCCGTTGGTGGCCATGCAGGCAAAGACATAGTCCGCCCGTGCGGCGGTGGGATAGTCGTTCAGCTGGTCCGCGACCGATTGCGCGTCGGCGGCACCGGGCACGGCCAGCGCTGTGCCGAGGAGCAGCGCCAGCCGCCTCATTGTGTGGTGTCGAGCCGGTCGAAGGCCAGCTCTGAGCGGTAGACATCGCCGTTCGAGGCTTCGGCCACAAGGCTCATGTACCAGCCGGGCACCGCGTCTGACATGGTCACCCGCAGTTCGAGATCGCCAAACCCCTGCATTCGGTCGCGGTTGGGATCTTCGGCAAAAGGGTAGATCCGGATGATTTTCGTGGACACGGTTTTGCCATCCACCACCGCTTCGCCGGTTTCGATGTCGGAAGGTTGGATCAGCGCATCCTTGACCCGATTGCGGATGTAGTAGGGGCTGCCGCCTGCGGCCTCAGCCATGTCGCGGACGACGGTTTCGTAGAAATACATGATCATTGGGTTGCCCACGCTGGCAGGGAATGCCCCCAGCGCGCGGTGCTTGCCATCCTGCCAGAACTCCAGCAGCGCCATGGTGGCCTCGCCTTCGCGAAAACTCAGGGAGATGTCCCCGCTGTCCCGTTCGGCGGCCTCCGGTTTTAGCGCATTGCTGACATCCCGGCGGTAGAGCAACTGTGTGTCGCGGTCGATCTGATCCAGCGTTCCATTGCGGAAGAGCATGTCGTAGGTCTTGTCACCCGCCAGCGGGGCTGCGGTGGCTGCACTGCACCACAGGACGGTGGCCAATCCGAGAACGGCGCGTTTGATCATGAGTGTCTCCTCCCAATCAAGAGTGTGCAGCCCGGCCTCACAGCTGTCACCTGCGACTTTTGTCTGCATCCGACGTGAGGCTCGGGCCGCGCACTTTCCATTCAATCAGCGGGCGCAGGCGTGACAGCTCCGCCGGTTTGGTCATCACCGACATGTCGTTTTGCTCCCCCAGACGGCGGACACGTTCGCTGCGGTCGGCGGTGATCAGGATTGCGGGCACCTGCGTGCCGGTCGCTGCGCGGATATCGCGCGTGGCCTGCACGCCGGTGTCACTGCCATCGAGCTGATAATCCGCCAGAATGATGTCGGGCGGCATGCCGAGATCTGTGACATGCGCCATGGCCTCTTTGGTTGATCGCGCGGCCAGCACGCTGGCGCCCCGCAGTTCCAGCCATTGGGTGGCCGCGTAGAGCACATCGGCGTCGTTCTCGATCACCATCACGATGTAGTCGAGCGGGCCTGCGCCGCTGTCCTGCACCGGACCAAAGGGCGCGGGGCGTGCGGTTGCGGGGTCCACCACATCCATCGCAATGCGAAAGACCGAGCCTTTGCCGGGTTTCGAGCGCACCGTCAGGTCGTGCCCCAGCAGGCGGCAGGCCCGGTCGACCACAGAGAGGCCGAGACCCATGCCCGATCCGATGGGCACATTGTCGGCGCGGGTGAATTCGTCGAAGACGCGCAACTGGTCCTTGGCGGAGATGCCGATACCTGTATCCCAGACCTCAAGCACCACCCTGCTCCCTTGGCGGCGACACCCCAACAGCACCCGACCTCCGGGGTTGGTGTATTGGATTGCATTCACCACCAGGTTCTGGATCGAGCGCAGAAGATAGACCGGGTCGGAGTGCACCACCAGCGAGCAGGGCACCACATCAAGCCGCACGGATTTCTGGGCGGCGACCAGCGCCTGATCGGCTTTCACGCCTTCCATCAGCCCTTGCAGGCTGACATCGGCGGCTGCGACGGTGTCTGGGTCGGCGCTTTCCAGCCGCGAGATATCAAGCAGGGAGTGCAGCAGATACTCGGCTGATGAAAAGGCGCCCTGAAGCCTCTCGACCATGGGGCGAAAGCGGGTCTCCCGCGTGACCTCCTGCAGCGAGGAGATAAGCAGCTTGGCGGCGTTGATGGGTTGCAACAGGTCATGGCTTGCCGTGGCCAGAAACCGCGTCTTGGAGGAAACGGCGGCTTCGGCCAGCTCCTTGGCGACGCGCAGCTCTTCCTCGACCCGGGCTTTCTCTTCATATTGCTCGGTCAGGTTTGCGTTGGCGCGGGTCAACTCAGCCGTGCGCTCCATCACCCGGTTTTCGAGCAGCTCGGTGGAGCGGGTCTCCAGCGTCACATCCTTCAGTTCCACCAGAAACCCGCCGTCGGGCAACAGATTGGCCTGCACATCCAGCACGCGGTCTACACCATGGGCGACGCGGGTGCGCAGCGAGCCTTTCTTCTTCAGCTCTTCGCGCCAGGCATCGACCCGCAGCAGTGCATCCTCGGGGATCAACGCGCGGGCGCGCATAAAGTCGATCAGCTCCTGCAGCGGCGTTCCGGGCTGCAACACGGTGATGGGAATGCCCAGAATGTCGCGGAACCGCCAGTTCTGCATCATGACCTCACCGCTGGCCGAGAAGGTGCAGACCCCGGCTGTCATGTTCTGAAACACGGCTTGCAGATAGTCCGCCTGCCGGTCGATCAGATGTTCCTTTTCGCGCCGGTTGTGCCGGACCAGCGCAGTGATCTCTGTCAACAGGAGCACCGTGTTCTCGGGCGAGGTGCGCTGCGCGCTCATCTGGTACCAACGGTCGCCCGACACCTCGGCCACCAGCGAGACAACCGACCCTGCGTTGCGGCCGCTTTCCAGCGCGCGGCGCAGGTTGGTCAGCTTGCGGTCGGTCGAGATCAGATGCGTGCTGCCCGCCATCAGGGCAAAGCAATCAGCCAGCGTCAGGCCCGGTGTGATCTTGGCGGAAATGTCGGGCAGCAACCCCCGAAAGAGATCGTTGCAGATGTTCAGACTGCCGTTGGAGAAGAGCGCCAGACCTTCCTCCATCGACGCCAGCGCCTCAGCGAGGGTTTTGCGGGTCAGCTCGCGTTCATAACGCGCACTTTCCAGCTCCAGCGTTTGGGCAGCGACCTTCTGTTGCAAATCGATGGCGGATTGAAATGCGCGGTAGGCTGAGGGGCCCACGTCTTTCTGGCGGCTGGCCCGGCGGATCAGCGCCTCGATGATCTTGGCCTGTTTTTCGACCTGCACCTGCGGCGGGTCGTCAGGGTTGATCATACTCAATAGAGGCTCCGCTGCTCAGGCTCGAAGAAGGCGACACCCACAAGGGTCTGGTTCATATGCACGCCGCATTGCTGCTCGCCATAGGTGTTGAAGCCAAAGACACGGGCCTCTCCCAGCACCTGCGAGACCGCGCGGCCAAGTTGCTTCTGCTCGATCTCAAGCTTGCGCAGCACGCAGTCGAAGCCAAGGATGAAATCCGGGTTGCGCCCATTGCTGTCACGGATATCCAGCCCGGTCTGCAGCGTTCGAATGATCTCCTGCCCCTGGCCAAGCGTCATGATCAGCCCGTCGTCGATTGCGGCCAGAAAGGACAGGGCGCCATCTTCATCCGCATCCGAGATGGCGCGCACATAGTGGTTGTCCTTATACTCGATCAGCATGGGGTTCTCTGCAAAGATCTGCGGTGACAGATCTTCGACTGCGCAGCCCACAAGGCGCGCGTATTCCTGTGCAGCAGGCGCGCCGTTGATCTCGAAGACCTTGCGCTCGTCGGGGTCCGCGTCGGTGATGATGATCTGGCTGCCTGCAGGCAGGAAGTGATCAAATCCCACGCCCTGAAACGGCAGATCGGTTTCCAGCAGCAGCAGCACCGCTGCATTGTGGTGCGGGGTGCCCTTGTGCAGCACATAAGTCTGCTCAAAGCGCAAGCCGTCTCCGGCGGAGCCGCCGAACACCGGCAGATCCCCCAGCACGGTCTCCAGTGTCGAGATCAGCATGTCTTCCTGTTTCGACAGCCCATCCGAGAAGATCAGCCCCAGGCGGTGCCATCCGGCTGTGTGCTGAAACTTTTGTTCATGTTTTTGCGCCTCGGTCGCGATGGTCGTTGTGGAGAGCGGCTTGAGTGGCTCAAACAGGATGGACGAACAGCGGAAATGGGTCCGCGGGAAGGCCAGCAGCAACAGAACATCCGTCTCATAGCCAGCCGGGGTGATTTGCCCAGCGGTGGAACAGCCAAAGACGGGCAGACCACCAAGCGCATCGTCCAGCGTGTCTGCGACCACTGTGCCGTCAAGCTCCCCCGGTACGAAAGCCAGCACAAAGCAGGCGTTGTCCCGGTTGATCTGGGCCGCAGCCCGCCGGGCGGTGTCTTCCTCTGTCGTTACATGCGACAGCACCACCTCGACACAGGTTGGCTTTTTCTGCGCATCCAGCATCCGGCCGGGCCTAGTGTTTCAGAAAGGCGCGCGCCTCGGGCTCATCCCGGCGTTGTGCGGCTAGCGCGCCTTCCACCAGGACAACCGCCTGCGTCCGGTTGCGTACGCCCAGGCGGCGCAGCAGGGCAGTGATATGTGCCTTGACCGTGGCTTCGGCCAAGGACAGCTCATAGGCGATCTGCTTGTTGGGCTTGCCACAACAGATCAGCCGCATGATCCGCTGCTGCTGCGGTGTCAGCTGTGCAAGCGTCGGGTGATCGAACTCAATGGTGTCGTTGTCGTCTTCGGCAGGGCTCTGGTAGTCAATGGGCACGTAGGTGCCGCCTTGCGCCACATCCGCGAGCGCTGAGATCAAAAGCCGCGCCGATGTGTCCTTTGGCAGGAAGCCGCAGGCGCCTTCCTTCAGCAGCGATTGCACCAAGTCAAAGGACGCGAGCGACGAGATCACGAGGATCTTTGCATCTGGCAGCTGTTGGCGCAGGCTGACGAACCCGGAGATTCCGGTGACGTCCGGCAGCTTGAGGTCAAACATGACCAATTCGGGCGCAAACCCGCGCTTGGCCTCGCGCAATGCCTCGCTGAGGTTGCTGGCCTTGCGAATATCGCAATCAACAAAGGCGATCTCCAACGTGGATTCCAACGCATCGCTGTAGAGCGGATGGTCATCAACGATGAGAATCCTAGAAACCGCATCCGAATCAACGGGCGCACAAGCGTGTTTCATTCGTTAGTCCTCCCACCGCCATCGTAGCCGCACGCTGTGTCATTTCAACAGTTTACCTCGGACGGGGGCCAGAAACCGGGCATAATCGGTCAGGTTCCGCAGCTGTCATCACGCTGCGGTGGGCCGATGTGGCATTATCCTGCATGATTGGCGGGGTCGGCTGATGCGGCTCAGCGTCATCTGCGGCGCAGGTAGGCGCGCACAAATGTCATCAGTTCAGGCGATCCCGTCTGAGGGCTGAACACCGCGCGGTCCAGGTGATGCAGCAGTTGGCTGCGCCGTTCGGAGGGGCCGTCCCGGAGCAGCATGGCAGCAGCGGCGCGGCGCACTCCGGTGGCCTGTTTTTGCCGTGCGGCCCGACGCATCTGGCGGGCCAGTGGATCAAAGGGCGCAAACCGCTGCAGGGCGGCCACCCCCTGCATATGCCGTCCCCAAACGGTGCCGAGAACGCCAGCGAAACCCACCGCTGCGGCGAGCAGCGCCATAGGCCATCCCGGCAGCGTGGCGGCAGCAGGCTGGGTCTGGGCGGTGATGGATTGCGGAACGGCAGTGCCATAGGCCACGCGCTGGGCCGAGATCGTCGCGGTTTGCTCTGTGCGGCCAACAGTGTCGAAATAGCCAAAGCTGATCGGCTCCACGATGGTCGAGGTGTCGTTGCTGGGCCGGATCGTCCAGCGCCAGAAAGCATAGCTTTGCGGGCCTTCGGGAGACAGTTCGACAAACCGCTTTTCGGGATGCGCAAAGATCATGGCGGAGGGCGAGGTCAGCTCGGGCATGGGGGGGATCATTTCCGGCGTCACACCCAGCGCCTCGATGCGGATGACCCGCAGCACGCCTTCGCCGGGGGCCAGTTGATCGGGGGCGTTGGACCATTGATCCGACACGCGAAGCGTTTTGACCGGGAACCACCAGTCTTGACCCGGTGGGGCGGGCGCCACCTCAAGTGTGATCGGGGGGGAGACAACCTTGTGCTCAAACCAGTCGTCACCTTCGTCCGTCAGGGTCAGCACATGGGTGAAGCCGCCAATGGTCAGCGTGCCCGCGCGGTCCGGGTAGACCGCCATGCGCCGCGTGAAGGTCTTGACCTTCTCACCGTTCAGCCGCTCCTCGCGCCAATCGTCATTGCCGAGCTGGGTCCAGCTGAAGCCATCGAGGTCTGGCTGAACCAGTTTTTCGCGGGTGATATGGCGGCGATAGATGCCTTTGATCGTGATCAGCACCATCTCGCGCGCGAGCGGGGTGTGCGCTGTCTCTTCCACTTCAACCCAAAGGCTCAGCTCTCCGGGATAGACCGCGCGCGTCTGTGCGCTGAGCGTCAGAGGCCAGAGCAGCAGGGCCAGACAGAGCAGCCCCCTCATCTTGGGTCCTCCGGGTCGGGCGGGGACAGTCCCAGCTTGGCGCGCCGCTTGTGTTCTTGCGCGATGCGCGCGGCCATGTATTCACCCGGCACATCCGCCAGCTGCTCCAGCCAGCGGGCATCGGCGAGCATGAATTTGTCATCGAAGATACGCCGCACCCCCAGCTGCCCGCGGCTTTGCAGCTCAGCCAGTCCCAACATCGTGTTGGCGTTGGTCACCTCGCTGCCCGTGCCCGCGGCGCGCCCGTTGCCGCGCGCGACAAAGCTCTCCTCGGTGGGGCCTTCCTTGCGCTCGGGAAACAGCGCCAGAGTGTCGGCGCCGATGCTAAGACCGGCGTAGTAAGCCGCAACCACATCGAAGTTGGCGGCGGCATCGGCGTGGCCTTGCGCGCGCGCGATGTCAAAGGCCTCAAGCGCTGCCGCATAGCGCCCGGCGTGGGCCTCGGCATTGCCCAGATTGAAGGCGGATTGTCCTTGGGCGAACCGTGCGGCAGCTTCGTCAAAACGGCCTGCGCGGTAGAGCGCCGCGCCCTGCCACTCGGGCGTGGGGAACAGCGCAACGGCTGGGCCATGCTGGCCCAGAGCCATCAGCACGCGGCCAAAGGGGGCTGTGCCGCCGATGAACAGCGCGAGGCTCAGCGCGCAGATGGAGATCAGCGCCAGCAGTCTCATGCGGAGGACCCGCGAAACAGCGTGAGCAACGGCAGTAGGGCAAGCAGCAGCACATATCGTCCCAGATCGACCCAGAAAAGCAGCAGGTAGTCCTGTTCCTGCAGCGCCGCGCGGCCCCCATCCCGCAACCAGGACGCCAGCCCATCGGTCTGATCGAGCGCGAAGACCTGGCCCAGACCCGCAGCCGCGTGGGTGCCAAAGGCGGGCGATGGGTTCTCCAGCGCAACCAGCGACAGCCGCGCGCCCCGGTCCGCGATGGCCGCTGCGGATTGAAGCGATGAAGCGTCTAGTCCCGCACCATCGCTCATCAGCACCACGTCACCGCCCAGGATCTCGGCCTGCTCCAGCACCTCCAGCGCCAGGGCCAGGGCGCGCTCCGGACGTGACCCCGCATCCGGCACGGTGCTCGCGTCAATCAGCGAGAGTGTCTGGCCCAGCTGCACGTGATCAAGCGTCATGTCGCTGGCCACATAGGCGTCACCGGCAAATACAATCAGCCCGCCTGGTCGCGTACCCAGGGCGGCGAGGCCAAACCGGCCCATGGTGAGCATCTGCGGCCAACGAGGGCTTTCCGTGACGCTTGGCGAAGCGTCAATCACGAAGATCACCCCATCCAGATTGCGGAAGGACAGCGTATCGCGTCGCTCAACCGCAGGCCCGGCCAGGCTGAAAATGATCAGCGCCACCGCTGCGAGCAGGGTCAGAAGCGGCGCGCGGCTGGCGCTGTCATCCACCCGGCCCAGAGCTGCCATGGCACGCAGCAGCGCAGGGTCCGTGGCCTTTTGCCAATCGCCAAGTCCGGCTTGGCGCTGGTAGAGCCACCAGCCCAACAAACCAAGTGCTGGCAGTGCGAGCAGCCACAAAGGGCGCAGCAGGGTGAGATCAGGCAGGCTCATGCGAGCTCCCTCCAGCCCAGCCAGAGGCTCAAACAGCCAGCAAGGGTGGCGGGCCAGATCCAGTAGTCGCGGAAGACCTCCGCCGCCAGCCCATCGCTGTCGGTGGCCTCCAGCCGGTCCAGCGCGCGGGCCACGGCCTCAAGGTCATCGGTTGTCTTGACGCGGAAGCTTTCGCCGCCGGAGATGTCTGAGATGGCCTGCAAGGTGGCGGCATCGACAACGCCGCGCTCACCGGCCTCGGCTGTGGTCAGATCCTTGGGGCCAAGCGCGATTGTATGCACGCGAACCCCCATCTGTGCAGCCAGTTCGGCCACGCCGCGCGGGTTTGTGGCGCCTGCGTTGTTCACACCGTCCGACAGCAGGATCACCACGCGTGTGGCCGCATCGCTTTCGGCCATGCGCTTCACCGCCAAGCCTAGCCCATCTGAGATGTTGGTTGCACGTCCTGAAATTCCGATCACGGCGGTTTCGATTTGATGTGCGACGGCTTCCACATCGAAGGTGAAGGGGGCGGCGTAGTAGGCTTCGGATCCAAAGACGATCAGGGCCACGCGGTCGCCGCCCCGGCGCCGGGCGAAGTCGGCACCGACGGTCTTGACGGCCTCAAACCGGGTGATCTGACCTCCGTCGAGGTGGAAATCATCCCGCACCATGGACCCTGACAGATCGAGCACGATGGCCAGATCGCGCCCGGTCACCTTGAGGGCCGAGACGGGGGCCAGATCGCGTGGGCCGGAGGCGGCGAGAAGCAGCAGCCCCCAGATCGCCCAGAGCACCCCGTGCCGTAGCGATGTGCCACCGGGCAGGCTGCCCCGCCGCCCGGCGGCGACCATGGCATCGCCAATCCGGTCCGGCACGGTCAGCGCGCGCCCGGTCATGCGCGCAGTCTGACGCCATCTCAACGCCAGCAGCGGCAAAGGCAGTGCCAGCAAAACCCACGGATCGGCCAGCTCAAACATGGCGGCGCAGCTCCGCCTCCAGCGCGGAGGGCGCGATGCCGCCGCCCGGTTCATAGATGGCGCCCCGAAGCTCGGCATAGCGCTCCGGTGCGAGGCTGCGCAGAAGGTGCAGTTGCTCTACGCGGCGCTCTGCGGCGGGCAAGTGGCGTGTTTGATCCAGCCGGTCCGCCGGGCTGAGCGAGGCCGGTTCTGCGCATTTCAGGCTGAGCGCGCGCAAAAGGCCGCTGACAAGAAGGGCTATGAGGCTGGCAAGCCCCACGGCCACGGCCAGATCGGCCGCAATTCCACCCGCCGCTTCGGTAGGCATCTGGATGTCGCGCAGGCTGATCAGCATGGCCTCTTCGCTGAGCGCGCGGTCGGTCATGCGGCCTGCTCCGCCGGGAAGGCCGCAAGGATCTGCCGGGCCATGTGCTCAACCGGGTCGCTGGCGCGCAGCACCAGCGCCGTCTGACCCGCGATTTTTTGCAGCGGCGTCTGTGATGTCTGCATTCCCCCGCCCAGTGCGACCCGCAGCCGCCGCCCGTCAGCCAGCCGGATCGGGTAGCGTCCTCGAGGCATTTGCGCCACATCATCCCCTGCGATCAGAAGCAGCCTCGGTGTCCGGCGGCGCGCCAGAGATGTCAGCCGATCCGCCAGATCTGTGCCCGGCGTGTCAAAGCCCGAGGCGATCATCAGCTCCGCACCCGAGGGCACAAGCCGACCCGCGCGAGACAAGGCCTGAGCCAGCGGCGGCTCATCTGTCACGCCGGCCTGCATGGCGTGCAACGCTGTGTCATGGGCTTGAACCATCCCGCCAATCACGTCGAGCATGCCGCGGCTGCGGCCCCGGGCAGGCACGATCACGGGCGCGCCTGCGCTCAGCGCCATCAGCCCGACGCGCCCGCCGCTTTCGACGATGTTCCAGCCGATCAGGCTGAGCGCCTCGGCGGCTGCCACCGACCGGAACGCCCGCCGCATGCCCCAGAGCATCGAAGGCCGGAAGTCAGCGATCAGCAGGCTGATCCTGTCCCGTTCCTCCTGAAATTGGCGCACGTGCAGACGCCCAGTCCGCGCGGTTGTGCCGCGATCCAGATGGCGGATGTCGTCACCCGCCACATATTCGCGCATGTCGGCGACCTCCAGCCCGTGGCCTTTGCGCCGGGTGGCAAAGCCTCCGGGCAGGGCGGCGAGCACGGGCGAGATATCCGCGTTCAGCGCGACCCGGCGCAGAGCAATCAGGGCATCAGAGCGCAGCGCGACGCCCGGAGCATCAAGCGCGCCGCTCATAACGCGGGCGTGGCATTCAGCACATCTGCCACCACATCCCGGGCCTTGCGCCCGTCGGCCACCGCGCGCCAACTCAGCACCATCCGGTGCGCCAGAGCATCCGCCGCCAGCGCGGCAACATCCTCGGGCAGCGCATAGTCCCGCCCCTGCAGAAAGGCACGCGCCTTGGCGGTTGCGGCCAAGGCAAGCGAGCCGCGCGGCGAGACCGCATGCTCGACATCGGATGACAGCGGCCCCTCGCGCGTCGCCAGAACAAGACGAACGATATAGTCGCGCAGTTCTGGCGCGAGATGCACCTTGCGCACCGCGGCCCGGGCCTTTGCCAACTCCGCAAGCGGCAAAGGCTGCGCTGCGGGCGTGCCGGTCTGCGCTTCAGCCTCGACCAGATCGAGGATCTGCCGTTCCGTTTCAAGGTCCGGTAGGTCCAGCACCACATGCAGCAGGAACCTGTCCAGCTGCGCCTCCGGTAGAGGGAAGGTGCCGTCATGTTCGATGGGGTTCTGCGTTGCGACCACCAGAAACGGGTCAGGCAGGGGGTGTGTTTCGTTGCCTGCGGTGACCTGCTGCTCGGCCATGGCCTCCAGCAGGGCGGATTGCACCTTTGGGGGCGCGCGGTTGATCTCGTCCACCAGCACCAGATTGTTGAAGACCGGGCCTGCGACGAATTCAAAGCTGCCGTCTTGTGGCTTGTAGACGGGTGTGCCTGTCAGATCCGAGGGCATCAGATCGGGCGTACACTGGATGCGGGCAAAGCTGCCCTCAACAGCGTCCGACAGCCATTTCACGGCGCGCGTCTTGGCCAGCCCCGGCGGCCCTTCGACCAGCAGGTGCCCTCCGGCCAGAAGGGCCACCAGCAGCCGCTCGATCAGCGCCTCATGCCCGACCAGACCATTGGCCAGAAATGACGAAAGCGCCGCAACGCCCGATGTCGGGGGCTCGGGTCGAGTGTCCATGCTTCCTCCCGGCTGCGGTGCGCAGCCCTCCACCCTTTACGGTAGCGGGGTCGGTGGTTTGCGCAAATACCCCCGAAAGTATTACCCGGTCAGTCGGGCGCGCGCCTGCAGTCCGGCATCAGGATGGGCGCGAAGCGGGCATCGCGCATGGTTTCGGTGGCCCGCACCAGCAATTGGTCATATTCGCGGTCGATGTAGTCGATGAACCCCGGCTCAATGGTCTGATCTACTGGCGCTTCAGCCACGGCGTGCATCATGAACACATCGAAGATGCACAGACCGCCCGGATTTGACTGGAGCAGGGCGCGCATGAAATCCCGCGACTCCCAGGGCAGGCGCTGCAGGTTGAGGGGCGTTTCCTGCAGCTTGGACTGGAATCTGGCCGCGCGGTCGAACAGGAGGATATCCATCCCGAAGGTGAAGGACTGGAAGAGCTCTTCTACAAGGATTGAGGTGTAGAAAGACCGTTCCAGCGTGCCAAGCGTGGCCACCCGGGGCTGTTTGACCATGATATGCGTGCCTTGCCCGCGCCGTCCAAAGAAAGTCTGCGCCATGGCTGGCGATGTCGCAGCGTATTCACGCTTTGGCGGCAGGCCCAACTGGTAGATCCCGTTCATCCATCCCAGGTCAGCCGAGAGCGCGCGGTTGGGCGGATGGCCGGAGTAGAGCCGCAGGATCACCGTGCGCCCGGAGCCACAGCTGGTGGCGTCTGCCCCCGCATAGCGCATGGTCAAGGGTTTGCTGAACACATGCGCGGCCAACGTGCGAAAGGCGTTGATCACCTCCAGTGAGTTGGGGTGGGGGCGTTCGCCGACCACGCAGAGGCTCGCGCCCGCCAGATCACGCCCGTTGATATGCACGGGGATCGAGAGGTCACGCCCGACCATTGTCGTCCGTAGCTCATAGTTCCAGCCGCGCCGTGCCAGATCGACAAAGGCCGCGCGGTCCGCCAGCGCAGGCGGCCCGGTGATCAAGGTCAGATAGAGTGCCGCGATCAGCGCGCGCATGAGATGTCCCTCCGTCTCGGGCAAACCTAAGGCGCTGGGGGCGAAGCGTCCACGTCTTTGATTTTGGCGCGGGCGTCAGGTGGTGTAGCGGTCCAGCTTCCAGTGCAGATTGGCCTTCACCGCCGGCCATTCGCTCGCGATGATCGAATAGGCCGCCGTGTCCCGCACCGTGCCGTTTGGCATGATCATGTGAGAGCGCAATATGCCGTCGAGCTTGGCGCCCAGCCGTTCGATGGCGCGGCGGCTTTGCGTGTTCAGCACATGGGTGCGGAACTCCACGCAGATGCAGTCCAGCTGTTCGAAGGCGTGTTGCAGCAAGAGGAGCTTGCATTCGGTGTTGAAGGGAGTGCGCTGCGCCGAGGCACGATACCAGGTGGAGCCGATCTCGATCCGGCGGCTGGCCTTGTCGATGTTCATATAGGTGGTCATGCCGATGGCCTTGCCACTTGATTTGTCGAGGATCGCAAAGGGCAGCATGGTGGGCAGGGCGCGGCGGCGGTCGATCTCGGCGGCCATACCTGCGGCGTCAGGGATGGTCGTGTACCACAGCGCGTGCAGGTCGCCGTCTGCGGTGGCTTCTGCCAGATCGTCGTGGTGGGCCTGTGACAGAGGGACAACGGCGACGTGTCGCCCTTCGACGGAAAACGGATTTGGCCAGATGGTCATAAGGGCTCCCTCTTTCGCGGTCTGGTAAAGGAGCACTGAAAATCAGCAGCGAGGCAAGTCCAATTCTGAAGCCTGAGGCGGAAAGCCCGGTTTTACCCGATGCGCTGCCCTGGTTGCGACGCGAGCATATCTGAGATTTTCGGAAAAAGTGCTTTTTGTCACTTGGCCATGGTCCTCAGTTGCGGTGATAAGGCGCACCGGCGAGGATCGACGCGGCCCGGTAGAGCTGTTCTGCCAACATGACCCTCACCAGCATATGCGGCCAGACCATCTTGCCGAAGGACAGCGCGAAGTCGGCATCTGCGCGTAAGCTTGAATCAATGCCGTCAGCCCCGCCGATAATCAGGGCCAGATCGCCGTGCCCGGCATCCCGCCACTCCGCCAAGCGCTGCGCAAAATCGGGGGAGCTTTCGACGCGCCCACGTTCGTCCATCGCGACGATCACCGCTCCGCCGGGCAGGGCGCGGCGGATCAGGTCCGCTTCACCAGCCATGCCCCCGCCCTTGCGGTCGTCCACCTCGATCACCCGTGCAGGGCCAAGTCCCAAGCCTCGGCCCGTGCGATCAAACCGCGGCAGGTAGTCGTCAATCAAATCCTTCTGCGGCCCCGCGCGCAGGCGCCCCACCGCAACAATATGCACACGCATCAGAGTGGCCCCGACCCCGGAAGGTCAGTTCGCCGCGCTCTCCGAGCCATCCATCGGCTGCCACATCTTCTCAAGCTGATAGAATTCGCGCACTTCCGGGCGGAAGACATGCACAATCACATCGCCTGTGTCGATCAGCACCCAGTCGCCCGTATCCTTGCCTTCGACCTTCGACGTGCGGCCAAACGTGTCTTTGACCGTCTGCGCGAGCTTTTCCGAAATCGCGGTCACCTGACGGCTCGAGCGCCCGGAGCAGATCACCATATAGTCGCCGATCTCGGTCTTGCCGCGCAGGTCGATCTGCACGATGTCTTCAGCCTTGTCGTCGGAAAGGGATGAAAGGATGGTCGCCAGGAGCGTGTCGCTTGTGGCCGTGTCGGTCGCAGCTACCACGGCTGCAGACCCGTTTTGAGCAGCAGGTGCTGCGTCAGTATGGATAGACAGGACATTGTCCTCCTTGCATCGCGCCGACCAACCCCCGGCGCTGGGATACCTCAAAGGGTAACAATTGCATGGCGACATTTCAATGACAGCGTCACGTTCGGCAAGGTTTGGTTAACCAATGCTCGTCTTATGCCTCATCCTCCAGCAGGCGCACCTCGCGCTGCGGGAAAGGGATTGAAATGTTGTGCGCCTTGAAGCTGTCCCAAAGGGCCAGATAGACGTTGCCGCGGATGTTGGTCAGCCCGCCGGTGGGGTCGCGAATCCAGAACCGCAGGATGTAATCGACCGAACTGTCGCCGAAGCCCACGATATGACAGACCGGCAGCTTGGGGTGCTCCAGCACCCGGTCGACACCTGTGGCTGCCTCGATCGCCAGCTTGCGCACCTGATGCGGGTCGCAGCCGTAGGAGGTCCCGAAATAGATGTCGAGGCGCACAAAGTCGTTGGAATGCGACCAGTTCACCACCTGGCCGGTGATCAGGTCTTCGTTGGGGATGAGATACTCGCGCCCGTCCCGCGTGACGACGCTGACGTAACGCGCACCAAGCGCGTTGATCCAGCCGAAGGTCTCGCCAAGCGAGATCACATCCCCGGGCTTGATCGACTTGTCGAGCAGGATGATCACGCCCGAGACGAGGTTCGAGACGACCTTTTGCAGGCCAAAGCCCAGACCCACACCGATGGCGCCGGAGAGCACGGCAAGCCCGGTGAGGTCGATGCCCACCGCCTTCACCCCCATGAAGAAGGCAAAACCATAGAGGAAGATCTGCACCGCCTTCACGGCGAGCACCTGCATCGAGGGGCTGATATCCTCGTTGCGGCGGATACTACTGGCTGTCGTGGAACTGACCAGCCGCGCCACGGTGAAGAGCACGCCGATGACCACAGCCGCCGAGATCAGCGTCAGCACCGAGAGGTGGAAGTCTCCCACATCAAGCGCAATGTCGTCGAGGAACTCCGACACCTCGTCCGAGACCCCGACCAGATAGAGCGTCGCGTAGATCCACAGGCCCCAGGTCACCAGCCGCCGCAGGAAGCGGTTGCGCACCAGCCGCGCGGCGTAGGCGATACCGGTCCAGACAATCGCGAGGGTGGCGGCCAGCCCGATGAAATAGGAGCGCGAGGGCCAGGTGATCTGCTGCATGACGAGATACAGGGCGCTGGCAAGCACCGCAAACCAGATGAGCCCCATGCGCCGCTTGATTTGCACGATCATGCGCAGCTGCCATTTGGACCAGCCTTCGCGTGCGCGCACCTGGTTTTCGATCACCCGGTTTGAGAGGATGTGCAGACCGTAGGCCACTACGGCCAGGCCGATCACGATCAACACCTGATTCTGCCGCCAGCCCGGTGTGATGATGCTTTGCAGGAAGCTCGTGAACAGGAACCAAATCTCATCCACCGACATCATCGCGGCGGCAAATGGTTCCTCCTCCGTCTCCATGCGTGCTCCTTTTGGACGAAAACTGGCATAGACAGCGGGCCGTCACAAGCCGCCAAGGCTTGCGGCAGAGCGATCAACGCGGTATCTCAGCCGGATGATACGCATTGTGGATATGGATGACCGCGCGCGGCTGCGCGAACGCTTCTTCGGGGCGACCCACACCGTGCTGGCGCGACTATAAGCCCGTCGCCGCCCCAACTGACCTGTTTTCACATCACGGGAGAGGACCCATGTCCCCCAAAACACTCTATGACAAAATCTGGGATGCCCATGTGGCCCATGAGGCTGAAGATGGCACCTGCCTGCTCTATATCGACCGCCACCTCGTGCATGAGGTGACCAGCCCGCAGGCCTTCGAAGGTCTGCGCATGGCCGGTCGGAGCGTGCGCGCGCCGGACAAGACCATCGCGGTCCCCGATCACAATGTGCCGACAACGGCGGGCCGCGAAGATCCGTCGAACATGACCGAGGACAGTGCGATCCAGGTGGCCGCGCTCGATAAGAATGCCAAGGACTTCGGCATCCACTACTACCCGGTGTCGGACATCCGCCAGGGCATCGTGCATATTGTCGGGCCGGAGCAGGGCTGGACCTTGCCGGGCATGACCGTGGTCTGCGGTGACAGCCACACGGCGACCCACGGCGCTTTTGGTGCGCTGGCCCACGGCATCGGCACGTCAGAGGTCGAGCATGTGCTGGCGACGCAGACGTTGATCCAGAAGAAATCGAAGAACATGAAGGTCGAGATCACCGGTAAGCTGCGCCCCGGTGTGACCGCCAAGGACATTACGCTCTCGGTCATCGGCGCCACGGGCACGGCAGGCGGCACAGGTTATGTGATCGAATACTGCGGCGAGGCGATCCGTGATCTGTCGATGGAAGGCCGCATGACCGTCTGCAACATGGCCATCGAAGGTGGCGCGCGGGCTGGCCTGATCGCGCCGGATGAGAAGACATTTGAGTACTGCAAGGGCCGACCGCACGCGCCCAAAGGCGCGCAGTGGGAAGCGGCTATGGAGTGGTGGAAGACCCTCTATTCCGACGATGATGCGGCCTGGGATCAGGTGATCACGCTGAAGGGCGAAGACATCGCCCCTGTGGTGACCTGGGGCACGTCGCCCGAAGACGTGCTGCCCATCACGGCAAATGTGCCCTCGGCAGAGGATTTCGAAGGCGGCAAGGTCGGCGCGGCACAGCGCTCTCTCGACTATATGGGGCTGACACCGGGCACACCGCTGTCTGATATCGAAATCGACACCGTCTTTATCGGATCTTGCACAAATGGGCGCATCGAAGACCTGCGCGCGGCTGCCGAAATCCTGAAAGGCAAGAAGATCAAGGACGGCTTGCGTGCCATGGTCGTGCCCGGGTCGGGCCTCGTGCGCGCCCAGGCCGAGGAAGAGGGCCTTGCGGATATCTTCAAGGAAGCGGGCTTCGAATGGCGCCTTGCGGGCTGCTCCATGTGCCTGGCCATGAACCCAGACCAACTGGCTGAGGGTGAGCGCTGCGCTTCAACCTCCAACCGCAACTTCGAAGGACGGCAGGGCTATAAAGGTCGCACCCATCTGGTGTCACCCGGCATGGCGGCTGCAGCAGCAATCACAGGGAAACTGACAGACGTGCGTGAGCTGATGTAGGTGTCAGAATTCTCCGACTACATCGTCTATCTCGATGAAAGTGGCTCGCCCTCGATAGAGGCCGATGCACAAGACTTCCCGGTCTTTGTCTTGGCGTGCGTGTGTATCTCCAAGGAAGAATACGCCAACGCAATCGTGCCAAGACTTCAGGCGCTCAAGTTCAAATATTTCGGGCATGACCAGATCGTCTTTCATGAAAGAGATATTCGGAGACAAAGCGGAGATTTTGTCGTCTTCAGAGGTAATCCAGATACCCGTTCAAACTTTCTGGCGGATGTCTCCCGATTGATCGGAAGTTTTGATTTCGACCTGGCAACTGCTGTCATCGATAAAGCGAAGCTGGCGGCCCGCTATCCAAATCCATGGTCGCCCTATGAATTGGCGATGCTGCTCGCCATGGAACATTTGGCCCTCATCCTTCGTGACAAAGGACAGTTGGGGCGCATCGTTCATGTCGTGGCGGAGTCGCGAGGAAAGCTTGAGAATGCGGAACTCGAGTTGAGTTTTCGCCGCATAGCTGATGGGCAACCGCCACTGCAGTCAAACCAGATCGATCTGATTACAAGCATAGAATGGAGACTATTGTTCTCTGATAAGAAATCTAACTCTTCAGGGCTGCAACTGGCTGATCTGATCGCAAGGCCTGTCGGGAAGCATCATCTGAAGCCCCATCAGGAAAACCGGGCCTATGACATCATAAAAAAGAAAATCGGATATTGGGTGAAGAAATTCCCCTGAAAGCAGAAGGGCCACCGGACAAGCCAGTAGCCCAACGCCGACCGAAAAAAGTCCAGCCCATTTAGTGTTCAAGATATGGGCTAAAAGAGATAAGTTCAAGTTAAGCACTATAGAGGTCAAAATGGACAAATTTACCACCCTCACAGGGATCGCGGCGCCGATGCCGCTTGTGAATATCGACACCGATATGATCATCCCCAAGCAATTCCTGAAAACAATCAAACGCTCGGGCCTCGGCGCGAACCTCTTTGACGAGATGCGCTTTGATCGTCAGGGCAACGAGATCGCCGATTTCGTGCTGAACAAGGATGCCTACCGCGAGGCGGAGATCCTTGTCGCAGGCGACAACTTCGGCTGTGGCTCCAGTCGCGAGCATGCGCCTTGGGCGATCAAGGATTTCGGTATTCGCTGCGTGGTCGCGCCCTCCTTTGCCGATATCTTCTACAACAACTGCTTCAAGAACGGTATCCTGCCCATCGCGCTGCCGCAGGAGCAGGTTGATGTGCTGATGAAAGACGCTGAAAAGGGCTCCAACGCGCGGATGACAATCGATCTGGACGCCCAGACCGTAACCAGCTCGGACGGTGAGGTGTTTTCCTTCGAGCTTGATTCTTTCAAGAAGCATTGCCTCATGCACGGGCTGGACGACATCGGGCTGACAATGGAGAAGGCCCCGGCGATTGATACTTTCGAGACCGCAGCGGCCCAGGCGCGGCCCTGGGTCTGAACCGGCACAATTTTCGAAACAGCTCATCGGATTGGTCTTTCGGGACCGGTCCTATGGGCTGCTCTATATCTCCACCTTGACGGTTTTCGACAACGCTATGTTTGCTTGAGGTGGTCAAAATGGTGTGTGCTCTGATACAGCTCGCATTAGGGTTGTATCCCGTAGACTGACCTGGATGACCATTGCATGGGAATTTTCTCCCGTAAGAACAGCCGATCCTGCGCGCCGTTGATCAACGCGGCGCTGATGATCGTCGCAATCTGTGTCTCAGCGGGCGCGGCCGTTTGCGAAAGCCTGCGGGTTGCAACCTTCAACACTGAGCTGTCGCGCAAGGGCCCGGGGCTGTTGTTGCGCGACATCGCGGCGGGTGACGATCCGCAGATCGAGGCCACACTGGCGGTGATTGCCGACGTGCACCCGGACGTTTTGCTGGTGCAGGGGTTCGACTATGACATGACCGGCGAGGCTTTGATGGCCTACGCGGACGCGTTGCGCGCTCGTGGGGTGGACTACCCCTATAGTTTCTCGGCGCGGCCCAATACCGGCATGCCCACGGGGCTTGATATGGATGGCAATGGCAAGCTGGGCGAGCCGCGCGACGCGCAGAGCTATGGCCGGTTTTCGGGGCAGGGGGGCATGGCCATTCTGTCGCGGCACCCCATTGATGTGGGAGCGGTGAAGGATTTCACCGATTTTCTCTGGCGTGATCTGCCAGATGCGCTGTTGCCTGAAACCGAAGCCGGGCCGTTCCCATCCGCCGAAGCGCAGGCGGTGCAGCGCCTGTCGACCACCAACCATTGGGTGGTGCCGATCACCGTGCCGGAGCTGGGGCGCGTCGACATTATGGCCTTCCAGGGCAGCCCACCTGTCTTTGACGGCCCGGAAGACCGCAATGGCAAGCGGAACCATGACGAAACGGTCTTCTGGCAGCACTATCTGGCGGGTCATTTCGGAGATGTCGAGGCCAGCAGTTTCGTGCTGCTTGGGGATATCAATCAGGACCGGCGGGATGGCGAGGGCATCAAATCCGCCATTGTCGGTCTTCTGGACGATCCGCGCCTGCAAGATCCAATGCCTCAGAGTTACGGCAGCGAAACAGCGACAGGGGATCCGTTTGATACGGTGGACTGGACAGACCCTGTGCCGGGTAACCTGCGGGTGGACTATGTCTTGCCCTCTGCCGATTGGCGCGTGCTGGGTTCGGGTGTTTTCTGGCCAAACCCCGATGATCCGCTGGGCCAGACGGTGATCGCCGCCAGTCGTCACCGGCTGGTTTGGGTGGATATCGCGCGCTGAAGCGTCATGCGAAAAACCTGACTCACATGACGCTGCCTGAAATCATAGATTTCAACGCGTTACGTCATGTGCGATGTTTCAGGCATTTCGTCAAACGCTCTGGGCCCGGCGCATCCACAGCTCCAGCTCCAGCGCCAGCAGGTAGGGCAGGTAGAAAGCGAAATTCTGCACCAGATCAAAGGCGCCATCGAAGTCAGGGGTCGAAGCCACACCGCCGGTGGCCAGATACCACAACCCATAGTGCACCCGGTAAAGCCAGGAGCCAAAACTCAGAACCAGCAGCCGCAAGGCCCATTGCCGGTGGATGGCAAACGCCTTGTAGCGGGCATGGCGCAGGGCTTGACCTGCGCAGATCACCACCAAAGCGCCATAAAGCGCGAAGCCCGCGTTCATCCAGACCCCGCCGATGGTGCCGCGCATCGCGATATAGGTCAGACCGCCCAGTCCGACGATCACCCCCGCAAGGCAGAGCACCCGGCCCATCCAACGATGATAGCCCGGCCATCGCTGGCGCAGCCCGGGCCAGACCTGCAACGGGATGAAGAGCATCAGGCCAGCCCCCAACGCCATATGTGAGAAGATCGCCAGATTGGCGAGCGTGAGTTGCGGCGTGTAAAAGCGATTGTCCGCCAGATCAGCACCGGTCAGCGGCCCGACCCCCGATGTCAGAGACCAGTGCACAAAGGGCAGCGCCAGCAGGATCAACAGACCCCACCCGATCCAGAGGCTGAGTGTCCTGCGCCGCGTCGTTGCCAAGGTTCTGTCCTCCTGATCCGTTTTGCCGGACCCGAGCAGCCCAGCCACGCCGCGCAGGGGCGAATCTCTGTCAGGTCAACTTGACCCTGCGCAGGCTGCACGCTAGGCCGCGCGGGACAGATTTCAAAGGAGACGTTCCATGGCCAACCCTTCTCTTCTTATCCTTGCCGGTGATGGCATTGGCCCGGAGGTCATGGAGCAGGTCAAGCGCGTGATCGGCTGGTTCGGAGACAAGCGTGATCTGGCCTTCGATGTCAGCGAAGATCTGGTTGGTGGTGCGGCCTATGATGCGCATGGCACGCCGCTGCATGATGATACGATGGCCAAGGCGCTGGAGGCGGATGCGGTCTTGCTGGGCGCCGTGGGTGGCCCAAAATACGATGATCTGGATTTCAGCGTGAAGCCCGAGCGCGGGTTGTTGCGTCTGCGCAAGGAGATGGATCTGTTCTCCAATCTGCGTCCCGCGCAGTGCTTTGACGCACTTGCGGATTTCTCCTCGCTCAAGAAGGATGTGGTCGCTGGCCTCGACATCATGATCGTGCGCGAGCTGACCTCGGGCGTCTACTTTGGCGAACCCCGCGGCATCTTCGAAGAAGGCAACGAACGGGTTGGGATCAACACCCAGCGCTACACCGAAGGCGAGATCGACCGGGTGGCGCGCTCCGCCTTTGAGCTGGCGCGGCGACGCTCTGGCAAGGTCTGCTCGATGGAGAAGGCCAATGTGATGGAAAGCGGCATCCTCTGGCGTGAGGTGGTGCAGAAGGTGCGCGATACGGATTATCTGGATATTGAACTCAGCCATATGTATGCCGACAACGGCGCGATGCAGCTGGTGCGTGCGCCCAAGCAGTTTGACGTGATCCTGACCGACAACCTTTTTGGCGACATCCTGTCGGACTGTGCCGCGATGCTGACCGGGAGCCTTGGCATGTTGCCCTCTGCCAGCCTCGGCAAACCCACCGAGAACGGCCCGCCGCGCGCACTCTATGAGCCGGTGCACGGCTCGGCCCCGGACATCGCGGGGCAGGGCAAGGCCAACCCCATTGCCTGTATCCTCAGCTTTGCGATGGCACTGCGATATTCCTTTGACCAGGGCGCGGAGGCCGCGCGGTTGGAAGCGGCCATTGAGACGGTGCTGGCCAATGGCGCGCGGACCGCTGATCTGATGGGGGCCGAGGGGGGCACACCGATCAGCACAACCGAGATGGGCGATGCAATTCTCGGCGCTTTGGACGCGAGCCTGTAAACCTGTCGCATCCTGCAGCGCATGGCGGTTGCCAGAGCGGGGCTGCATGAGGATAGTGTGCGACAACCGGGCTGTGTGGACCAAAGGCCCACGCCGCCCTGGTGCCGGACCCCAACACCGCCGGAGCGCTGAATGAACCAGAACCTCAAAGCGGCGCTCATGGCGCTTGTGGCCTTTGGGCTCTTTGCCAGCCATGACGTCCTGATCAAGGTGCTGGGGGGCGGGTACTCGCCCGTCCAGATTGTCTTTTTCAGCGTGCTGTTCAGCTTTCCGCTGGCGATGTTGTACCTGCTGCGCGATGCGACGCCTGGCACGCTGATCCCGGTGCATCCCTGGTGGATGATGGGCCGCACGGTTGCAGCAGTCATCACCGGTTTCTGTGCGTTCTATGCCTTTTCTGTGCTACCACTGGCGCAGGTCTATGCGATCCTTTTCGCTTCACCCCTCTTGATCACCATCCTCGCCATTCCGATCCTGGGCGAACAGGTGAAACTGCGCCGCTGGATCGCGGTTGGCGTCGGGTTGTGCGGCGTTCTGGTTGTGCTGCGCCCGGGGGAGGCCGAGCTGGAGCTGGGCCATCTTGCGGCGCTCGTCTCGGCTGTCTGCGGTGCCTTTGCCTCGATCATCGTGCGCAAGATCGGCCGCGACGAGCGGTCCGTGGTGATCATGCTTTATCCGATGATGGCGAATTTCGTTGTGATGGCCATGTTACTACCGTTGGTCTATCAGCCGCTGCCACTTGCCGATCTCGGCAAACTGGCGGTCATAGCGCTTTTTGCCTGGACGGCGGGGCGCTTTCTGATTGCGGCCTACAATGCCGGAGAGGCGGTGGTCGTCGCGCCCATGCAGTATTCGCAGATCCTCTGGGCGTCTCTGTATGGTGTTCTGTTTTTTGATGAGACGCCGGGCACCAGCACGATCATCGGCTCTGCGATCATTATTGCCAGTGGCCTTTTCATCGTTCTGCGCGAAAGCAAGACGCCGGGCTCGGAGCAGCCGGTGCTGCGAACACGATCACGCCCTGAGACGGGGACCACCCCGCGGGTCTCGCCTTTTTTGCGGCGGGACAAGCGGTGGAAATAGGGGCCCGGACCCGCTTGCCAAGCTGGTGTGATATCGCTATTTCGGCGAGATCGGTCGGGCTGTAGCGCAGCCTGGTAGCGCACCTGCTTCGGGAGCAGGGGGTCGGAGGTTCGAATCCTCTCAGCCCGACCAAATCATCGGATGTTTTGTAGAGTTGCGGGGACTTTGTTCCGGGAACCATCACTTCGTCCTCTATCTGCACACACGTCGTCCAACGCGTTCAAAACAAAAGATCGCTTTTCGGGACCTATTTCAGCGACTTTTGAGCTTTTCATCTAGCGTGGGCGGGCCTATTTCGTTGAAAACTCTTGGTCGATCGGGACGTAAGCTGCTGATTCATGTGTGGATGTCCCCCAATGTGCAAGGCCATTTTACAATTGAGCGTGTGATCGGGTGCGGTCATGTGTCAGGCCTCAGTGTGCGGCACTGTTCATGGCCGCGGGCCGGTATGGAGATGAGCGGAGTGGGTCCACATCAATTCGGCGAGCTCATGGCTCATTGAATCAGTCTGGTTTTCCCATTCCGGATCATTGCGATCATTTGCCCTTACTGCTCTCTGACCTCCTCACATCCGACTAACCGAAGGTATTTGACGTTATGCCATCACCTCCGGATCTCGGTAGTCTTCGCCCTTCGTCAACATGGCCCAGATTCCCCTCGCCATTTTGTTCGCAAGCGCGATTGCAACGACCATACGTGGCTTGCTCGCAAGCATCCGCGCCAACCAGGTACCTTCTTGTGGGCCGTTTCGAAGAGCGGCGCGGATTGAAGACATAGCGCCAATAATCAGCAACCTCCGGATATCTCGCTGCCCCATTTTGGATGTCCTGCCGAGGATCTGTTTGCCGCCGGTGGACTGCTGGCGCGGGACAAGACCAAGCCATGCGGCAAAATCGCGTCCGCGCCGGAACTCTTCCATCGGCGGTGCGAATGCCTCAATCGCAGTGGCTCCGATCGGACCAACTCCCGGCATGGTCTGAAGGAGTGTTGCCCTTTCTGTCACAGATGATCTGGCGCGAACGGTTTTCTCCAGAACAGCGATCTTCGCGCTGCAATCATCGATCTGATCAAGATAAATGAGTGCCACCTCTGAAACCGCTTGCGGCAGGTCTGTGGATTGCGAGCATATTGAGTCTCGAAGCTTCTTCAGCTGTCGTATGCCTTTCCCAGCAATGATCCCGTATTCGGCCAAGTGGCCACGAAGGGCATTGGTGATTTGCGTCCGCTGACGGATCAGCAGGTCTCGCGCACGAAAGACCATCGCACTGGCTTGTTGTTCTTCAGTTTTGACTTCGACAAATCGCATGGTCGGGCGCGATGCTGCCTCGACAATGGCTTCTGCATCTGCCGCATCATTCTTTTGACGTTTGACAAAGGGCTTCACATAGATCGGAGCGATCAGCCGGACTCTGTGACCAAGTTTGGCAACCTCTCGTCCCCAATAATGTGCCGTTGCGCAGGCCTCCATCGCAACCACACAGACTGGAAGCTGCTCTAAAAATGGCAGGAATTGTGCTCGGCTGAGCTTCTTGCGGAAAACAACGGTTCCATTCGATGTTGCTCCGTGGACCTGGAATACACGCTTGGCAAGGTCGACGCCGACTATGCTAACTTCTGACATGGATGCTCTCTCCTTTGCTGGGTGAAGTTGACGCCACCAATCTGACACATTGCGATGCCGCCGGGATGGGGGCATCCACCCCATCAATTCGTCCTAGGCGGAGAGATTGGCAATGTTGGGACCAGGCGGCTTATTGATGGGGTTACGATCGACCATTCCGGGCCGCCCACCTACCCCATCTTTGTCGCCTCGATCTAACCGACCGCTTTCCCGACCACTCCACCTTTGCCAAGAACCGGCATGGGCGTTTCCGCGAGAGCGAGCTGCTGCGGCACTTGTTCGAGACGACCGTCGCCCATGGCATTGAGGAAGGGCTCTTCAGCGGCCAGCGCATGGCCATTGATGCCAGTCTGATTGAGGCTGATGCGAACAAACAGAACTCGACGCCGAAGGAGGGGTAGGACGCATCAAGCATTGATTCAAAGGATGCGCCTCGCGCGGTTCGCGAGTATCTCGACACACTGGATGAAGCTGTGTTCGGCTCGGCAAGTGAGCTACAGCCCAAGTTCACCCCTCATTCTGACCCGGCAAGCCAATGGACGGCGGCCCGCAAGGGCCCTGCATTCTTTAGCTATTCCGACAATTGTCTGATCGACACAGACCACGGCGTGATCGTCGATGTCGAAGCGACCCGCTCTATCCGACAGGCTGAGGTTGGATCGACCAAGACGATGCTGAAGCGGGTGAAGCAGAAGTTTGATTTGCACCCAGAGCGCTTGATTGCGGACACGGTGTATGGAACCGAGCCGCTTCTGGGGTGGCTGGTAGACCGCAAGATCGCGCCGCACATTCCTGTCTTCGACAAGTCCGGTCGCAACGACGGAACCAGGACACGTGCGGGCTTTGAATGGAATGCTAAGAACGACCAGTACATCTGTCCCGAAGGACACGCTCTCAAACCGTTTCGACGCAATTACTCAGACCCCAACCGGGGACCGTAAGGCAAGGGCACGGCGCGATACCGAGTCTTGAAGGAAGTCTGCCAGGTCTGCCCTTCCAAAGCTAAGTGCTGCCCAAACGCTGATGCTCGTAAGATCAGCCGCGAAGAAACCGAAGACGCCCGCCAGGTTGCGCGCGACATCGCCAAGACCCTCCAATGCGACGTCTCGATGAAGCTGCGGAAGAAGGTCGAGATGCTGTTTGCCCATCTCAAGCGCATTCTTGGGCTGGGACGGCTCCGACTACGCGGTCCATGCGGTGCAAACGACGAATTCCTCCTCGCCGCCACCGCCCAGAACCTCCGCAAACTGACCAAGATCTTTCCTGCACCGCAGCAACCACGCAACGCCTGATCAGAACGGCACTCGTACTCAGATTGGCGCGTCACTTTCTGCGCCCGCAACACGTTGTTTTTCCACAGAATGGGCGGGAAGCCGATGGGGTGGATGGCTCCTGCTCCAACCGGCATCGCAATGCGCCATAGTGCAGGTGTCAAGGTCTGCTTCTCTAATTGGGTGTTCAGGTCAAGCTCGTTTTCCTTTCTTTATTGGGATCTTTGTCGCTCATCCGGGGTCACGCTTCTCTTCGCAGTCTGGTTTGGCGTTGTTGATTGCGCTGCTGCATGCATGTGTCGGATTGGTTATGGAGAGCCCCGCTTTCTGACGCGCTTCAAGTTGCGCAGCAGACTTTTTCGGCTTCATCCACACACCTCGCTCGGAGGGACGATCCCGTCAGGTGAATTGGTGGGCTACGGCTTCATGTCTGTTCTCCCACCTGTTCCTAACGGAAATCGGTGCCGTCGACCCACATCCGATGCAGGATAACAGCAAGTTTGCGGGCGACGGCAACCACGGCGCGGCGTCTGCCTTTTGTTCGCATGAGGCGCAGTACCCACGACTTGATCTGCGATCACCCGATGTTCCGCATGAGCAGTGCATTGGCCGCCGCATAGAGAGCCGCTCGTACATTTCCATCTCCTGCTTTGGAGATACGGCCTGGGTTGTCGTGCTCGCCGGACTGATACCGCCTCGGTGTGAGTCCAAAGTGCGCGGCCACCGTTCTAGACTTTTTGAACCTGGTCGGATCATCGATTGCCGAATGGTGTTCGACGCGCACGACAGGCGTTCGCCTTCTTCGAGGGCGCCTGCGCGCGGGGCATCTACGACAACGTGAAGACCGCGGTGGACGCGATCTTCGTCGGCAAGGACCGGGCCCACAATCGCCGCCTCCAGCAAATGTGTGGGCACTATCTCGTCGACCTTGTCGCCTGTACGCCCGCGTCGGGCTGGGAGAAGGGCCAGGTTGAGCACCAGGTGGGGGTGATCCGGCGTCGGTTCTTCGTGCCGTGGCCGAAGTTCAAATCCTATGCCGAACTGAACGCCTGGCTCGAAGATCGCTGCCTGGCCTACGCCCGGACGAACATGCACCCGGAGATGCGGGATAGGACGATCTGGGAGGTGTTGGAAGAAGAGCGCCCGAGCCTTGTTCCTTACGTCGGTTCCTTCGACGGCTTCCACGCCGTGTCGGCGTCGGTATCCAAGACTTGCCTCGTGCGGTTCGACAAGAACAGATGCTCGGTCGATGCCCTTGCTGTGGGGCGGCTGGTCGAGATCAGAACTTACGCAGATCGGCTCGAATGCTGGCAGGACGGTCGGATCGCCGGCAGTCATGAACGTGTCTTCGGGCGCAACAACACCGTCTACGATCCCCTGCATTACATATCTGTTCTGGCCCGCAAACCCGGGGCCTTGCGCAACGGGGCACCGTTCAAGCAGTGGGACTTGCCGATTGCCGTCCGTCGCGTTCAGCGCAAACTGGAGCGCCAGCCCGGCGGTGACCGGCAGATGGTCCAGATCCTCGCCGCTGTGCTCAGCGATGACCTGGACGCCGTTGAAGCAGCCTGTGCCGAGGCCCTGTCGCACAACGTCCACTCGGCGGGTGTCGTGCTGAACATTCTGGCGCGCCGTCGAGAACCGCCACCGCCCCTGACAATCGCGACGCCGGATGCCTTGCGGCTCTCATGCGAGCCGGCCGCCAATTGTGATCGATACGACAGCCTGAGGAGAACAAGGAATGAAACGCTCAGAGGTGCTGGACGCAATGGGCCAGTTGAAGCTCTACGGCATGAGGACGGCCTATGATGAGATCATCGGCACGGCGCTGAAGCGCCAGCACGAACCGCAGCAAATCATCGGCGATCTGCTGACCGTCGAGATCAGCGAGAAACAGGCGCGGTCGATCAAATACCAGATGACCATCGCCAAGCTGCCGCTGGCCAAGGAACTGGAAGAGTTCGACTTCGAGGCAACCGAGATTAACGAGACCCTGGTCCGCGACCTGGCCACCGGCGACTTCCTCGATTACCAGCGCAACCTCGTGCTGATCGGCGGCACCGGAACCGGCAAAACGCACCTTGCCGCCAGCATTGCCCGCGCCCGCATCAGGACCGGGCGCCGCGGTCGATTCTTCAATGTCGCCGACTTGGTGAACAAGCTTGATGCCGAGGCCCGTGCCGAACGGCAGGGTCGCACTGCCGAGCTGATCTCGCGCCTCGACTTCCTGATCCTCGACGAACTTGGCTATCTCCCCTTCGCCCAGACCGGCGGCCAGCTCCTATTCCATCTCATCGGCAAGCTCTACGAGCGATCTCGATCATCGTCACCACCAACCTCGCCTTCGGAGAATAGCCCACGTCTTCGCTGAAACGGCTTCTCTTCATCGTCTGTCTCCTCAGTGAGAGAACCGGCTAACCTCAATTCAAGGACATTTCAGGGGAGCAGGTCACAATCGCAGCATCGACCCTGATAATAAGTGTCCAGAATGGGCCGATTTTGTTGAAAAACTCTATGACTTTGGCGCGCCTTTTAGAGCGATCACTTTGATTTCGTCCAGATGTCTCGAGCGTAGGCACCGCTTCAACTTGCGGCGGGCCCCATCGGCTTGAGCTTTGCCAGTTTCCGGAGGTTTTGGGCAGTGGCGGCGAGGGTAAACTCGTTTTGAGCGCCACATGGGCCCCGTAGTCGGAGCCGGCCCAGGCCGAGGATGCGTTTGGTGAAGGTAATCCCGCTCAACACACGTCTATCATCAACGCGAGGCTTGCCATGAGACTTTGGGAAGAAGGGGGCAATCCGCTCGGCAAATGCCAACTCTAGCACCGCTCTACGCAGGGCCAAATTCCATTTTCCCAGAGTTTCCAAGGGTCTGCGTGAAACAGACAGGCGTATTCGAACAAGTGCTCGAAGGTGCCTTTGTTTTGGGCTCTGATTTTCGAGCTTTTCGGTGGCGATCAGCTTGTCCCGCTCCAGTTTCTTCAGACCCGGAGTACCGCTCTGCGGGATCATCGGTAAACGGTAATTCCGTCCGGAGAAGGGGGGGCGGCCGTCGGGTGATTTGGGCAAAAAGGCTGGCGGAGGGCTGCAAGATGCGGTCCGGTTTCTCGCACGTGGACTATGACACGCAGAAACGGACCATAAGAAGCGGCACTTGGTATGGCGATCTGGTACCGGCCCGCGCTCACGCCAGGGAAGCTGTTCTGGCTTCCTGACCGCTGACTCTACCAAAACTGCGGTGCAGTCGGTGCCGATACAGATGGCAGCACCGCCGGGCTACCCCAAGCTGACCGGTCCTGCTGCGCTGTCGCCATCATACCATTTCAATTCGACCTCAAGGCTGTGTTGGACCCCTTTGCGCCGCTTGTCCTCATCCTCGACTTTCAGCTCAAGGGTCATCTCATCCGGCAGGCTCAGCACAATCTCGTCTTGCCCCTGGCGCAGCGTGACCTTGGCGGTGTCAAGACGGTCGGCAAGACTGCGCAGGAAAGTTGCGACCTCACTGCGGGATTTGGGTTCTTTGCTGCTGAAAAGCGTGACTTCACGCCCCATGCGGGTCTCCTTTGCAAGCCTTGAGGAAAGCGAGACTTATCCGCCGACGCGCAGACTTTGACTCGCCTGAGAGGCGTCGCCGTTGGCCACCCTCTCATCTTTAATTTGGTAAGAAAATGCCCCCGTTCAAGATACCCGGGAGGCGTTTTTAGATCACCATCTGGGTGTAATTCCGGCCCATCCTGTCGGCGGAAATTTACAGCGTGTGGGGGGGGCGATCAGACCTGTTCTTCGATGCGATCTGTTGCGGGTGGTGGGGTCGGGCTCAAGGCTGCCAGCCGCGCATAAAGCTCCGGGTTCATCTCGTAAGACAGCGCATCCAACGATGGCGCAAGTTGTTCGGCGGAGCGGGCCGAGATGATCGGGGTCGGGCCCATGGGATGTGCCGCCGCCCAGGCGACGGCCAGGGTCGCCGGGTCGACGCCCACGTCAGCGGCAACCTCACTCAGTCCCACAGCCGCCTGATGCATCCAGTCAAGACCGTAACGCGCCGCATAGCGGTCATCTTCGGTCAGGCGGCCCCCGCCGCCGCTGGCGTATTTACCGGTCAGCAGCCCTCCGCCCAGAGGCGAGTAGGGCGCGCAGGCCACGCCTTGATCGGCGCACATGGGCAGGATTTCCACCTCGGCCTGGCGTTTTACAAGGTTGTACATGGGCTGCAAGATATTGATGGCGATATCGAATTTCGCGGCGATGTTGATGGCCTTGACCACCTGCCACGCGGCGAAGTTCGATACGCCCACATAGCGAATAAGGCCCTGGCTTTTCAGTTCGGCCATCGCCTCCATGCTTTCATGCAGGTCGGTATTCGGATCGAACCGATGCATATAGAGGATATCGACCATGTCCATATTGAGCCGCTGGCGCGAGATGGCAAAGCTGTCGTGAATGTTCTTCTTTGACCCGCCGCCCGTATAGGCGGCCTTGGTCGCAATGATCAGACGATCGCGTTGGTCGCCCAGCATTCCGCCAAGCAACTCTTCTGAGGCCCCGTCATTGTAAACATGCGCGGTGTCGAAATGGGTGATGCCCGCAGCGATGCAGGCGTCGAACATGGCGCGAGAGGCGCCTGCGTCGGCGCGGCCTCCAAACTGCATGGTGCCAAAGGCGAGACGGCTGGCGGGGGTCCCGTCGGGACTTGTTAAGAGTTTGCTCATACGGTCAGAAGTGGCACGGTCCGCGCAGCCGTGCAACAGTCAATCCCGGTATCGGATCAAAAGGAGCAGAGCATGATCGTGACACGGAAATCAGACCTCGAAGGCACCGCGCGCGATGCCTCTGGACCCGGCTGGAGCAGCCTGCGCCTTTTGGTGAAAAGCGACGGGATGGGGTTTTCGATGACGGACACCAAGGTGATGCCGGGCGAGGTGTTGAGCTTGCAGTACAAGAACCACGTCGAGGCCTGCTATTGCATCGGTGGCACCGGGCGGGTGACAGAACTGGACACAGGTCTGGTCCATGAGATCGGGCCGGGCGTGCTCTATGCGCCAAACGAGCATGAACGTCACCAGGTCGAGGCGCTCGGCCCGGAGCCACTGCACTTTATTTGTGTGTTCTCCCCGGCTCTGCAGGGCGATGAAGTGCACGGGCCGGACGGCAGTTATGCCGCGTCCTGATCTGTGATGCGCAGGACCAGCAGAAAGTGGACGACCTTGACGCGGCTCATCTCGCACGGAATGAGGCGCGGCCCGCTGCTCAGGTGATAGACGTTCAGGCTGATGTAGTCGGATCCACCCAGCTCTTTGGCGACGAGTTTCACGGATCGCCCACCGCTGAACAGGGTCTTGGTGACCATGTAGCGGCGGTTTTCGGCGATTCCATTGGTGCTGCCCGCCGGAAGGGCTGCAAGGCGCGCCAAGGCCTGTGCAAGCGGTAGGTGGTCAGGATTTCCCGCCAATTTTCGGCTCGGTTCCCGCGCGCAGGCGGGCAATGTTGGCGCGGTGCCGCCAGAAGATCAGCAGCGTCAGGATAATGCCGAGAATCAGCCCCTGTGCGCGCCCGGTGGAGATCATCAGCGGTGTGCTGGCAGCGGCGGCGAAAAGCGCGCCCATCGATGAGATGCGAGAGGTCAGCGCCCCCGCCAGCCAGGCCAGGCAGCAGCCCACACCGACTGGCCAGCTGAGCGACAGCACAATCCCCAGAAACGTGGCGACTCCCTTGCCCCCCCGGAACCGCAGCCAGACAGGGTAGCAGTGCCCGAGCATGGCCATTAGCCCTGCGATCTGTGCGGTATCCTCTCCGCCGAAGCCCCGAGCCAGCAGGACGGCAACCGCCCCCTTGCCGCCATCCAGCAGCAGCGTCAGGGCCGCCGCCGCTTTGCTTCCCGTGCGCAGCACATTGGTTGCGCCGATGTTGCCGGAGCCGATCTCGCGCAAGTTCCCAAGACTCATGATGTGTGCCAGAACCATACCAAAGGGTATGGATCCCAGCAGATAGCCAAAGACAGCCCAAAGGGCCAGGATCATGGGCGCGTGGTCAACTATCGGCATCAGGCCCTCTCGTACACGCAGGTGCCGCCCACGAAGGTCGAAATCACCTTGCCCTGCATCCGCGCCCCGTCAAAAGGCGTGTTGCGCGATTTGGAGCGCAGGGTCGCGCGATCCATCAGGAAGGGTGCGTCGGGGTCGAACAACACCAGATCGGCTGGCGCACCGACCTGCAGCGTGCCGCAGTCCAGCCCAAGTCGTCGGGCGGGGTTCAGCGACATCGCGCGCCACAGCGTAGGCAGCGGGATCAGATCGGCATGGTAAAGCCGCATGGCCGCAGGCAGCAATGTTTCCAGCGCAACAGCGCCAGAGGCGGCCTCCTCAAAGGGCAAGCGCTTGCTCTCTTCATCCTGCGGCGTGTGCATGGACGATATCACATCGATCAACCCGGTCTTCACGGCCTCCGCCACAGCGAGCCTATCCTGTTCATCCCGCAAAGGAGGCTTCAGCTTAAAGAAGGTGCGATAGTCCGCCACGTCGAGCGCATTCAACGTCAAATGATGGATAGATGTGCCCGCTGTGATGTCGAGCCCGTTTGCCTTGGCGCGCGCCAGCGCAGGCAGGGCACGGGCGCAGGTGATCTGATCGGCGTGATAGCGCGCGCCCGTCATCTCCACCAGGGCGATGTCACGATCCAGACCCATGCGCTCTGCCATGGGGGACACAGCTGGCAGGCCGCGCAGGCTGGCGAATTTTCCCGAGGTTGCCGCCGCGCCCTTGCTCAAGCCGGGGTCTTGCGGGTGGGCCACGACCAGCGCGCCGAGGCTGCGCGCATAGGTCAGCGCACGGGAGAACACCTTGGTGTCCGTGACTACCCGGTCGCAGTCGGTGAAGGCCACGGCACCTGCGTCCATCAGAAAGCCGATCTCGGTCATCTCCCGGCCCGCGCGGCCTTTGGTTAGGGCCGCCATGGGCAGCACGTTCACCGGGGCCGCTTCGCCTGCGCGGCGGGCGACAAACTCCAGCGCTTCGGGGCTGTCGAGCGCGGGGGCGGTGTCAGGCCGGGTGATCATGGTGGTTACGCCGCCTGCGGCTGCGGCCAGCCCGGCGGAACGATAGCTTTCCTTATGCCGGTCCCCCGGTTCACAGACCTTCACGCCCAGATCGACAAGCCCCGGAGCAAGATATTTCAGGCCACAGTCGATCACCCGCCCCGAGGTCAGCCGCGGCGCGTCCTTGGGCAGGCGCCGGGTGATGCGTCCGTCTTCGACCACCAGCCCGCCGATCACGATCTCATCGGTCTCCGGATCGACGAGACGCGCGTTGAGAAAGGTCAGTTTGGTCATCCGCCCACCCAGATCATCAGCCCGACAACGCCAAAGGCCACGAGTAGCGCGATCATCGCGATGCGGCCTGACATTTTGGGATCTTTTGGTGCGTTCATGCTGACTGTGTCTCCGCCGTTATGAAAAGAACCACCACAGGCCCAACCCCAGAAGACCTGCTGCCGCCAGTACCATCACCGAACTGCCCGCAGATCGCCGCGCCGGGGCAGGCGGCGTCACGCCTGACGCGCCGGAATAGGGTCTGGCGCTGTCGGTGTCGATGGCGCCCGTGGTCCCGGAAGGTCTGAGCTCGGCATAAGTTCCGATGATGGTGAGAGTGGGGCCGGGTTCCAACTCAGCCGCCGCGCCGCCAAAGCTGTCGGAGAACAGCAACATGACGTAACCGTCGAGCGCGTCGAGCTTCGCGCGGTCGGGCGCCAGGGCGTCATCTTCGACCGCATAGCCTTCACTGAGGTAGCCAGCCAGCCCGACACCGGCCAAATCGGACATCGGGAAGATTTCTGCGCTTGTGGTGCTCAGATGTGGTGCGTTCAGCAATTCTCGGGCCAGATCGGCTTTGGGCTGCTTTTTGAGGGCCGTCGCGATCTCCTCGGGCGGCTGATTGATTGCGAAAACGCGGATCTTGCCGCGCTCGCCTTGGGGGATGCGGATGGGGGCGCTCATGCCGGTTCCGCCCGCGTCAGCTTGAGGTTCTGCGCCAGCAGGTCCATCGCGGCCATGCGCACGGCGACCCCCATCTCCACTTGGTCCTGAATGACGCTGCGGTTGATGTCATCGGCCAGTGTGCCGTCAATCTCCACTCCGCGGTTCATGGGGCCGGGGTGCATGACAATGGCATCCGGCTTGGCGTGGGATAACTTCTCGGCATCAAGGCCAAACCGGTGGTAGTACTCTCGTTCGCTGGGGATAAACCCGCCGTCCATGCGCTCCTTCTGCAAGCGCAGCATCATCACCACATCCACGTCCCGAAGGCCCTCGGCCATATTATCGAAGACCTCGACACCAAACTCTGCGATGCCGGAGGGCAGCAGCGTGGGCGGGCCGATGAGGCGGATGCGGTTCTCCATCTTGCCCAGCAGCATGATGTTTGACCGCGCCACCCGGCTGTGCGCGATATCGCCGCAGATCGCAATCGACAGCCGGTGCAGCCGCCCCTTGGCGCGCCGGATTGTCAACGCATCAAGCAGGGCCTGCGTCGGATGCTCGTGCCGCCCGTCACCCGCGTTCAGCACCGCGCAATTCACCTTCTGCGCCAGCAGATCCACGGCACCGGAGTGCGGGTGGCGCACAATCAGCAAATCGGGGTGCATGGCGTTCAGCGTCAACGCCGTGTCGATCAGCGTCTCCCCTTTTTTTAGTGAGCTGGCCTGCATGGCCATGTTCATCACATCCGCGCCCAGGCGCTTGCCCGCAATCTCGAAACTCGCCTGCGTGCGGGTGGAATTCTCGAAAAACATGTTGATCTGGGTCAGGCCGGTGAGCGCGTCTGCGTGTTTGTCCGGCTGGCGGTTCAAGGCTGCGTAGCGGTCCGCCAGATCCAGCAGAGTCGTGATCTCCTCCGGGCGCAGGGTCTCGATCCCGAGCAGATGACGATGCGGAAAACTCATGAGCGGCGGCCTTGCGTGATTTCTCACCTTATAGGGAGCGTGCCGCGCACGGGCAAGCGGCGCTTATCGTGGTTCAGTTCGCCTGGCACAGGCGCTAGTCTCGGGGCATGGAATCATCCGAGTTTCACAATGCACTGGCGCTTTTGGACTGGCAGATCGAGCTGGGCGCGACCGAGGCGATCTGTGACGCGCCGGTCGATCGCTATGCTTTACCGGGCACGCTGAAGCCGTCCAAATCTGCAGCCGCGCCCGCCACCGCCACTCCGGCGACGATGGCTGATCCGGTGGCGCAGGCCCGCCAGATGGCCGAGGCGGCGCCGGATCTTGCGGCGTTACAAGGCGCGCTTGCCGGGTTCGAGCACTGCGATTTGAAGCGCGGCGCGCGCAATCTGGTGTTCTCGGACGGGATCGCAGGCGCCCGAGTCATGATCGTGGGCGAAGCACCGGGCCGCGATGAGGACCGGGAGGGGCGCCCCTTTGTGGGCCGGGCGGGGCAGTTGCTCGACCGGATGCTTGCCGCCATCGACATGGGCCGCACGGATGAGGCAGCGCCCGTCTACATTACCAATGTTCTGCCCTGGCGCCCGCCGCAAAACCGCGACCCCAAGCCCGAAGAGATTGCCATGATGCGCCCGTTTCTGGAGCGGCATATCACGCTGGCCAATCCCGATGTCCTTGTGATCATGGGCAATATCAGCGCGCAGGCGTTGTTGGGCAAGCGTGGCATCACCCGGCTGCGCGGCACCTGGACGGAGTGTCTGGGCCTGCCCGCCCTGCCGATGTTTCACCCCGCCTATCTGCTGCGCCAACCGGCGGCAAAGCGGGAGGCCTGGGCTGATCTTCTGAGCTTGAAAGCGTGGTTGAACGATGGTTGATCCGATTGTCCTTTTGGCCTTCATCCCAGCCGCGCTTGCCCTCAACCTGACACCGGGGGCGGATATGATGTTTTGCCTTGGGCTCGGGATCCGGCAGGGGCCGGGGGCCGCCTGGCGCGCCAGCGCGGGCATCTCTACCGGCGGCATGATCCATGTTTTACTGGCGGGCCTGGGGCTCAGCGCGATTGTGGCTTCGGCGCCGCTGGCCTTCGATGTCATCCGCTGGATCGGTGTGGCCTATCTGTTGTGGCTCGCGTGGCAGGCGTTGCGCAACACCGGGGAGACCGCCGCCCCCGCAGGGCAGATCCGGGCCGACGCCTTCCGCGCGGGGCTGCTGGTCAATTTGACCAACCCCAAGGTGATCCTCTTTGTGCTGGCCTTTGTGCCGCAGTTCGTAGACCCGCAGGCAGGCCCTGTGCTGCTGCAATTCCTCATCTTTGGTGCGGTGATCGGTGTCGGCGGGTTTGTGATCAACGGATGCGTCGGCACCTTTGCAGGCGCTCTGGGGCGTCGGCTGGCACGGGGCAGCAGGGTGCTGGATTGGCTCACCGCCGGGATTTTTACAGCGCTGGCCGGGCGCCTCGCCCTTTTGGAAAGAACATGACATGAGCCGTATCGACGACAGCCTCGATTTCATTCCGGTGAGGATCGCCGTGCTGACTGTCTCTGACACACGCTCGCTGGCAGAAGATCGCTCCGGCGAGGTTCTGGTGGAACGCCTGACGCAAGCCGGGCATGAGTTGGCGGATCGCCGCATTCTGCCCGACGAACGGGCTGAGATCGCAGCACTTCTGCGCGCCTGGTGTGAGGACAGCGGCATCGACGTGGTGATCTCCACTGGTGGCACAGGGCTGACCGGGCGTGATGTCACCGTTGAGGCGCATCGGGACATCTATGAAAAGGAGATAGACGCCTTCGGCACGGTCTTCACCATGGTCTCGATGAACAAGATCGGGACGAGTGCTGTGCAAAGCCGGGCTACAGGCGGTGTGGCCAAGGGCACCTATCTCTTTGCGCTGCCCGGCAGCCCGGGAGCTTGCAAGGATGCGTGGGACGAAATTCTCGCCAAACAGCTGGATTATCGGCACCGCCCCTGCAACTTTGTGGAGATTTTTCCGCGCCTTGATGAGCATCACCGACGGAAATAGCCCGCAACTGCGTCACAATGCTGTGGATCGGTGTATTTCGGCGCTATCTTGGGGTATAAGCGGTTCAGGGGTAAGGTATTAGGAACACGGCCAAATGCGGTTTTTGCGCCAGAGTCTGATTGGAGTATTCCTCGCAGCGATCAGCCTGGGGCTGTTCGTCTATGCTGTGTTTGTGGTTCAAGGCGCGATCTACCAGCGCCTGACGGAGGAGCCGGAGGTGTCGCCCGCGCGCGAACGCGTTTTTGCGGTCAATCTGCAGCGCGCGGAAAGTCGTACGATTATCCCCGTACTGGAAAGCTTTGGAGAGATCACATCCCGCCGTACTTTGGAGCTGCGCGCAGCCGTGGCGGGGCGTGTGATTGAGTTGCACGAGAACTTCGAGGACGCAGGGCGAGTTCAGTCTGGCGACATCCTGGTGCGGATCGATCCGGCAGAGATGCAGGCGGCGGTCGATCGGCTGTCTGCCGACCTTGCCGATGCGCGGGCAGAGGCGCGCGATGCCGGGCGGGCCTTGGATCTGGGGCGCGCGGAACAGGAGGCCGCAGAAGATCAGGTGGCCTTGCGGCAACAGGCCTATACACGCCAGGTCGACTTGGCCAATCGGGGCGTCGGCACGGCGGCCGCTATTGAAACCGCAGAGCTGAACGCGGCAGCGGCACGTTCCACCCTGTTGGCGCGACGTCAGGATGTGGCGCGCGCCGAAGCCCGCATTGATCAGGCGTCCACGCGCATCTCGCGCGCGCTCATCGCCCTGGCAGAGGCAGAGCGCAATCTTGCGGACACGGCCATCAAGGCGCCGTTTTCCGGCACATTGAGCGATACAACCGTGGTCGCAGGTCGCCTCGTGGCCACTGGCGAGCGGCTGGCGGATCTGATTGACCCGACTGATCTGGAGGTGTCGTTTCAGGTCTCGACCGCGCAATATGTGCGACTGCTGGCGCCGCATGGCGGGCTGATTGATGCGCGCGTGTCCGCGGCCCTTGATGTCACGGGGGTTGATGTGCAGGCCACCGGGGTGCTGTCGCGGGTCAGTGCAGGGGCCGGTGATGGGCAGACAGGGCGGCGCATCTTTGCGCGGCTGACCCATGCGCCGGGGTTCCGGCCGGGAGATTTCGTGACCGTCCAAATCGAGGAGACACCGCTGGAAAATGTGATCAGCCTGCCTGCATCCGCGCTTGGCGCAGACGGCAATGTGCTGGTCCTGGGGGCAGAGGAACGACTGGAGGTGTTACCAGTCACATTGCTGCGCAGGCAGGGCGATACGGTGCTGGTGCGGGGGGCCGATCTTGAGGGGCGCGATGTGGTAACAACCCGCACGCCGCTTTTGGGGCCGGGCGCGTCGGTGCGCCCGCTGCGCCAGAACGCGGGGCTTGCGGAGCCCGCTCCCCAACTGCTGGAGCTGAGCGCTGAGCGGCGCGCGCGTCTTGTGGCCTTTGTGCAAGGCAGCAGCGGCATGCCGCAAGCGGCCAAGGCGCGCGTGTTGGCTCAGTTGGCGGAGCCTGAGGTGCCTGCACAGATGGTTGCGCGCATCGAAAGCCGCATGGGCGGGTAGCGGTGGCGCGCGCTATCCCTCCAAAGGCGGGCGGTGTGCTGTCCTACTTCACGCGGCATCGCACATTGGCCAATCTGGTCTTTATCGCCATGATCATGGCCGGGCTTTTTGCCATGCCGAACATGCGCGCGCAGTTCTTTCCAGACGCTACCTTTGATCGGATCACTGTCACCACCGCCTGGAAGCGGGCCAGTTCAGACGATGTGGACAGCGCGATTGTCCAACTGATGGAGCCGGAGTTGATGCGGGTTGAGGGCGTGACCCGAAGCACCAGCCAGGCTCGCCCAGGGCGGAGCGTCATAACGCTGGAGTTCGAGCCGAACTGGGACATGAGCCGCGCCGCGGATGAGGTGCAAGACGCCGTGGATGCCATCACCGATCTGCCTGAGGGCGCTGAGGATCCACGGGTTCGCCGCTCGGTACGTCGGGATCAGGTAACCAACGTGGTGATCGCCGGGCCAGTATCCCCCGAACAATTGGTCCTTTATGGGGATGAGCTGGTTCAACGACTCTTTGCCAAGGGTGTGACCCGCACGACGCTGCTTGGGTTCGCCGCCCCGCAGATCACGGTCGAGGTCCCCTCGGCGCAGCTGATCGCGCATGATGTGACGATGGCCGAGATTTCGGCGGCGATTGCAGCGGAGGTCGACAATGCCCCGGCCGGCAGTGTGACCGGTGCGAATGCAAGGGTCAGTACTGGTACCAAGAAACGCGGCCCGGACGAGATCGCCCAGATTGTACTGCGCTCCAATCCTGACGGATCCAAGTTGCGCATCGGCGATGTGGCTTCGGTGGTTCAGGACAGGCGGGACCGCAACAGAAGCTATTTCGTTGCTGGCAACCCGGCGATTACCGTCCGTGTTGACCGGGCAGACGGCGGCGATTCCATAGAAGTGCAGCGGATCGTCGAGGAAACCGCCGCTGAAATGCGCGCGACCCTACAGCCAGGTATGTCGATAGACCTGATCTGGACGCGCGCCGAAGCGATCACATCGCGGCTCAATACGTTGATCAACAACGGTTTGGCCGGACTGGGGCTGGTCCTGTGTCTGCTCTTTTTGTTCCTGAACGCCCGCACCGCGTTTTGGGTGGCGGCGGGCATTCCGGCCGCGATGATGGCGGCCATTGGTCTGATGTATGCCGCCGGGCTGACGCTCAACATGATCTCCTTGTTTGGGCTGATCATCACCCTGGGCATTGTCGTCGATGATGCAATTGTGGTGGCGGAACATGCGGACCATCGGGTGCGGCATCTGGGCGAGCCTCCCTTCGTGGCGGCGGAACGTGCGGCTGGCCGTATGGCCATGCCGGTCTTTGCGGCCACGATCACCACCGTCATTGCCTTCATGGGGCTGTTGGTGGTGGGCGGTTGGTTTGGCACTGTGGTGAAGGATATCCCCTATACGGTGATTGCAGTCTTGCTCGCCTCATTGGTGGAATGCTTTCTGGTTCTGCCCAACCACATGGCGCACGCTTTGGCCGCGCAGGCGAAGGACAGGTGGTACGACTGGCCCAGTCGTCAGGTCAATCGCGGGTTTGTCTGGGTGCGCGAGACCCTGTTCAAACCCATGATGGCCGGGGTGATTGCGGCAAGATATGTGGTGATCTCCGGCCTGATCCTGGTGCTGGCCATTCAGGTGTCACATTTCATAACAGGCGAGGCGCAGTGGCGGTTTTGGAATGCGCCGGAACGCAGTTCCATTACCGGCAATTTTGCGATGGTCGAAGGCGCCTCCCGCGAGGACACGCGAGCGATGGTGCTGGAGCTCCAACGCGCAACAGATGAGCTGGCGGCGGAATATGAGGCCGAGCATGGCGTGAACCCCGTCACCTATTCCTTCACGCGAATAGGGGGAAACATAGGTCGGGGGCTCGCCGGGGTCGACGGCAAAAGCGCGGATCTGTTGGGCTCGATCTCGATCTCACTGATAGATGCGGATGCGCGCCCTTATTCCAGCTCTGCCTTTGCCCGTGACCTGCGGGAAAAGGTGACGGAACATCCGCTGACGGAGGTCTTGTCCTTTCGCGGGCGCCGCACCGGGCAGGGGGGCGATTCTCTGAGTGTGGAGTTTTCGGGGCGCGGTTCAGAAGCCCTCAAAGCTGCCAGTCTTGAGTTGCAGGAGGCGCTGCTGCGTTATCCCGAGGTGCTCGCCGTGCAGGATGATCTGGCCTACGACAAGGAAGAGCTTGTGCTTGATCTCACGGCCAGAGGACAGGCCCTGGGGTTCACCATCGACGGCCTGGGCCGGGTTCTGCGCGATCGCCTCGGGGGGATCGAGGCCGCGACTTTCCCTGACGGACCGCGCAGCGCGACAATCATGGTGCAGCTTCCCGAAGGCGAGCTGACGGCGGATTTCCTGGACCGGACGCATCTGCGCGCAGCCGACGGTGTTTACGTACCGCTCTCCGACATTGTCACGGTCACAAGCCGCATCGGGTTTCGCACGATCAACAGGGTGAACGGAATCCGGGTCATTTCGGTTACTGGCGACATCACCGAAGACGACCCTCAGCGCGCCGTCGAAATCGAAACCGCGCTTACGGACGATATTCTGCCGCAGATTGCCGCCAAGTATCAGGTGAACTGGGAACTGTCGGGGCTGTCGGAGGAGGAAGACCGCTTCCTGCAGGAGACGCTGAACGGGTTAATACTCTGCCTGTTGGGGATTTATCTGGTGCTGGCCTGGGTCTTTGGCAGTTGGACGCGACCGTTGCTTGTGATGTCGGTGGCGCCTTTTGGTCTTGTCGGCGTGATCTACGGCCACATGGCGTGGGAGATCCCGCTGAATATCTTCACCGTTGTGGGACTCCTGGGCATGATCGGAATCATCATCAACGACTCTATCGTTCTGATCACCACCATTGACGACTACGCGCGGGACCGTGGCTTGATCCCGTCGATCATCGAAGGCGCATCAGATCGGCTGCGCCCCGTGATGTTGACGACGCTGACAACGGTGTTTGGCATGCTGCCCATGTTGCAGGAGCAAAGCCGACAGGCGGAGTTCCTCAAACCAACGATCATCACGCTGGTTTATGGTCTGGGGTTTGGCATGGTGATCGTGCTGCTCCTCGTCCCGGCCCTGATGGCGATCCAGCATGACTTTGCCCGACAGGTCAGAGCCATGCGGCGCGGCGTTGTTGCGCCCGTTCGTGCGGTGCGGCTGGGGTTCGGTCTGCTCTGGGTGGCAATCATCGGCTGGTGTGCCGCGACTTTGGGCTGGGCGATGGTGCAGTCTGAGATCCTGCCCGCCCTGAGTGCTACACTGCCGTGGATCGCCACATGGCCTGTTATGGCGGCGGCCCTCTTTACGTTTGTAGCGGGCTCAGCAGGTCTTGTGGTGATGGCGTATTGCATCGCGGCCACCGCTCTGCTGGTGGAACGGCGCAGAGCCTAGCTCTGACGCATCAAGCGAAGACCTGCATCACCAACGCCGCCTGGAATGAGGCATTTCAATGCGTTCAGCGATGCGCGATGTTTCAGCTATTTCGTCAGATGCTTCGGATGCCCAAACGAACGCCTGACCCTTCAATGCATTTCCCAAGCCAGGGCTCTAACCTGGCGTGCATCCCCGCACATCAACCGCGTGGTTGCTGCCCAGCACCGTCATGCGGATCTGCGATCTGTCGAGCGCGAGCGGCCCGCCGGTGGTGTGGATCATCTCTGAGACGGCGATCACCTCGCCGCCGCTGCGCCGCGTGTCCGCTTCGCTGACCCAGACATCCGCAAGCCCGGGTTCGATCACCACAACTTCGGTGCCGCCTGCGTGGGGCATGCTGATGCGCGCCTCGATCCGCAACCCATCCGCCGTCGGCTCGACAGTGCATTTCGCAGACCTGACCCCGGCTTCCTGAGCGGAGTAGGGGCCCTGCGCCAGCGCGGCGGCGATGGCCGGGGTGGGCCGCGTGTCCTGACCGTCGACAAGCTCATCGAATTCCAGTCGATGCGGGATGCAGATATCGGCGCAAATGCCGATATCCATGGTCAGTCGCACCCGCAGCGGCTCTCCTGCGGCCTCTGGCGTCAGCGCCACCGGGATCGTCAGACTGTCCGCATAGCCGATGGAGCGCATGCCGTTTTCTTCAAACACAATTGGTCGCGGCCAGGAGATCGCCACGCTTTGCAGATTGCGCGAGCGGGACCAGTCGAAACTTGGCGGAATGCCGGCATCGCCCGGTGCGCGCCAGTAGGTTTTCCAGCCGGGGTCGAGATCGAGTTGCACCGCCGCCATGCGCGTGCCGTCCTGCCGGATCCATCCGGGCAGAAGCTCCGCTGTGACAGGCATGTCAAAGGCATCCTGTGCCAGCGCGGGACCGGCCATCAGACCAGTGAGTGCAAGGGTAATAGCTGAGCGTATCATGACACCGATATGAGCCAGTGATACTGAAATGCCAAGTCACGATCCGGTTAGCGTTGTTTCGCCGCTGCTGCCGGTTCCACCCTTGCACCCTCTGGGCGTGCAGGCCATGGTTGACCCATGAACGACGACGTTCGAAACACCGACACGCTTGATCTGACCGGCATGCTTTTGGTGGCGATGCCGTCGATGGGGGATCCGCGCTTTGAGCGCGCGGTGATCCTGCTGTGTGCCTATTCCGAAAAGGGTGCGATGGGGCTGATCATCAACAAGCCCAGCGGGGATGTTGGCATGAACGACGTGCTTGACCAGTTGGAGATCGCCCCGTCTGAAACGGCTGCGAAGATGCCGGTGCATTTCGGTGGGCCGGTCGAGACGGGACGGGGCTTTGTCCTGCATTCGGATGACTATCAATCCAGCCTGCAGACCCTTGCAGTCCCGGGCGGGTTCGGGATGACCGCCACCTTGGACATTCTCGAAGAGATCGCACGCGATCAGGGGCCAGCTCAGGCGCTGATGATGCTGGGGTATGCCGGATGGGGCCCTGGCCAGCTGGAAGGTGAGATAGCGCGCAACGGCTGGTTGACGGCGGATGCGTCATTGGACCTCGTCTTTGGCGTGGATGCCGACAGCAAATGGTCTGAGACCCTGCTCAGGCAGGGCATTGACCCTCTCGGGCTGTCGTCCGCCGCCGGTCGCGCCTGATCCAAACCGCCTCTCCGCCGGACGGACCCTCTGAGCGGAGCGGCCGCGGCGGCGCCCCGAGACGCCTCAGTCTCGGGGCGCCGCCGCGCGGGCGAGCCGGTCGTTGATTGCGCGGCCCAGGCCATGATCAGGGATGGGAGCCACCGCGATGGGGCGGCCTTGCGCATCCAATTGGTGCAGCATGTCAAAGAGATTGGCCGCCGCCTCGTGCAGATCTCCGCGTTGAGACAGGTTCAAATCCGCGTCCATTGCTCCAAATCCGAGCAGAAGCTCACCTTCTGAAGCCTCCGTCACATGAGTGCGCAGGGGCGCGCGCGGCGCGTAATGCGATGCCAACTGTCCGGGCGCGGTCACGGCCACCGGCGTTGTCGACTGGGCCAGCGGCGCGCCCAAAGCAGCCTCGATGGCCTCAAGCGGCAACCCGCCCGCGCGGAGCAGCGTGGGGGCGTCCTCGACATCGATGATGGTGCTTTCCAGACCAACGGCGCAGGGCCCATCGTCCAGCACCGCTGTAACCTTGCCGCCCAATCCGGCGATCACATGGCCCGCAGTTGTGGGGCTGATGCGCCCCGACGGATTGGCTGATGGCGCCGCGACCGGACCACCGAAACGGCGAAGCAGCTGTTGTGCCGAGGTCTTCGCAGGCACACGCAAAGCGACTGTGGGCAGCCCGGCTGTCACCAGCCCGGACAGCCCGTGACCGGCAACCAGCGGCAAGACCAGGGTCAGCGGGCCGGGCCAGAACGCCTGCGCCAACCGGTCCGCCGTATCGGACCACTGGACATAGGCTTTGGCCGCATCGACCGAGGGCAGATGCACGATCAGCGGGTTGAAACTGGGGCGCCCCTTGGCGGCGTAAATCGCGGCCACCGCCTCGCCGTTGCGCGCATCGGCCCCCAGGCCGTAGACTGTCTCGGTCGGGAAGGCTACCAGCGCGCCATCGGCCAGCAGGCTGGCGGCCTGACTGATGCCATCGGCAGTGGGTAGCAAGGTGAGGGGACAGGCGGATGCCATGATGCTCCGTGACGCCGCGTTCCGGTTGCCGGGGACGGCGTTGCGGCTCATGTTTGCGTTCGAAACCCTTTATCGGGTCGCGCGCGCCTTGCCAAGAGACCGACACGGTGCGCCCTGGGATTGGAGAGACCGATATGCCCTATCAGGCCCCCGCAGACGAATATGCCTTTTTGTTTGAGCACGTGGTGGACTTCGACGAGGTGCAAGCCACGGACCGTTTTGGTGAGGCGAGTTCGGACGTGGCGCAAGCCATTCTGACCGAAGCGGCCAAGCTCTGTGACGAGGTGCTGGCACCCCTGCAGCGCCCGGGTGATCTGCATCCAGCCCGGCTGGAGAATGGCGTTGTGCGCACCTCGCCGGGCTTTGCCGAGGGGTGGTGCGCGATTGCGGAGGGTGGCTGGGTTGGCATGGCGGCGGATCCGGCGCATGGGGGCATGGGGCTGCCGATGACGCTGACCTCCGCCGTGAATGAGATGATGAGCGGGGCCTGCCTTTCGCTGCAACTGGCCCCCCTGATGAGTCAGGGGCAGATCGAGGCGCTGGAGGCGCATGCAAGCGATGCCATCAAGGACCTCTACCTGCCGAAGCTGATCGCAGGCGAGTGGACCGGCACCATGAACCTGACCGAGCCGCAGGCGGGTTCGGACGTAGGTGCGCTCACCACCCGTGCGGTGCCGAATGGCGACGGGACCTATGCAATCAGCGGCCAGAAGATCTACATCAGCTGGGGGGATCATGACGTGGCGGAGAACATCTGCCATCTGGTGCTCGCCCGGCTGCCGGACGCGCCTGCGGGCACCAAGGGGATCAGCCTTTTCCTCGTGCCGAAATTCATCCCGAACGAGGATGGCAGCCTCGGCCCGCGCAACGGCGTGACTGCGGTGAGCCTTGAGCACAAGATCGGCCTGCATGGCTCCCCCACTGCTGTCATGCAGTATGACAGCGCCACCGGCTGGCTTGTCGGACCGGAGCAGGGCGGCATGGCGGCGATGTTCACGATGATGAACAACGCCCGGCTTGGTGTGGGTGGGCAGGGCATTGGCGTGGCCGAAGGCGCTTACCAGCACGCGCTGACCTATGCGCAAGAGCGCAAACAGGGCCGCACTGCGGTTGAGGGCGGTACAGGCACCATCCTTGATCATGCGGATGTGCGGCGTATGCTGATAACCATGAAAGCCGACATCTTCGCCGCCCGCGCCATTGCGCTCAGCTGTGCAAAGGCCATCGACATGGCCCATGCGGGTGCGGGCCCTGAATGGGAGGCGCGTGCCGCGTTCCTCACTCCCATCGCCAAGGCCTTTGGCACCGACACAGGAATCGCCGTTGCGGAAACCGGGGTGCAGGTGCACGGTGGTATGGGCTTTATCGAGGAGACTGGTGCCGCGCAGTACAGCCGCGACGTGAGGGTGACGGCCATCTACGAAGGGACCAACGGCATCCAAGCCATGGACCTTGTGGCGCGCAAGATGATGGATGGGGGCGAGACCGCGGCGCGATTGCTGGATGAGATTGAAACCTGCGCCGAAGAGGCTCGCAGCGTTCTGCCCGATCTGGCGGAGCCGGTTTGGCAGGCCTCCGAGAGCCTGCGCGAGACAACGGAGTGGCTGGTGGCGCAGACCGATATGAGCGAGCGTTTTGCCGGGGCCGTGCCGTACCTGCGTGCCTTTGCGCGGGTTCTTGGTGGCTACATGCACCTGCGCGCGGCGCTGGCTGATCTGGGCGGGCCGCGTGAGGCGCTGGCGCGGTTCTACATCAAGCGGCTGATGCCGGAACATGTGGGCCTTCTGGCCCATGCGCAGGCGGGGGCCGATGATCTTTACGGGCTGAGCCCAGACGATCTGGCCGCCTGATGAAAGATCAGCCCCCCGAAGGTCTGCGCTACCCCTGGGAGGCGCCGCCTGCTGAGGGGGAGGCCATTGAAGTGGCCGAGGGTGTCTTATGGATGCGCCTGCCGCTGCCGATGAAACTCGACCATGTGAATGTCTACGCGTTGGATGACGGCGACAGTTGGACGATTGTGGACACAGGCTTTGCCTCGAAACGCGGAAAGGCGCTTTGGGCGCGGCTGATGGCGGGACCGCTGGTTGGGAAGCCAATCTCCCGCGTTGTGGTCACGCATCACCATCCTGATCATATCGGGTTGGCTGGGTGGTTGCAGGTGGAACATGGGGCGGAGCTGCTGACGACGCGCACCGCCTGGCTGATGGCGCGGATGCTCACGCTGGACGAACAGCCCGTGCCCGCGCCCGAGGCCATGGCCTTCTACCGCAGCGCCGGGATGGCACCGGAGATCTACGCACAGCGCGAGGGCGAACGGCCGTTCAACTTTGCGGATGTGGTGGCACCCCTGCCGCTGGGCTACACACGCCTTTGCCAAGGCGACAGCCTGACCATGGGTGGGCGCACATGGAACGTGCATATCGGCAATGGCCATGCGCCGGAACATGCGACCTTCTGGAGCCGGGATGACGGATTGGTACTGGCGGGTGATCAGATCTTGCCCTCGATCAGCCCGAACATCGGCGTCTATCCAACCGAACCCATGGCGGACCCGATAGCCGACTGGCTGGAGGCCTGCGAACGGCTGGCGGGGCTGGCCCGGCCTGAGCATCTTGTTCTGGGCGGCCATAAGCTGCCCTTCGCCGGCTTGCCCATGCGCATGCGGCAGCTGATCGACAATCACCACGGGGCGTTGAAGCGGCTTTTGGAATTCATCGACACGCCCAAGGCGGCAGGGGAGTGCTTTGCGCCGCTCTTCAAGCGCAATATTGGTCCGGCGGAGTACGGCCTCGCGCTGGTGGAGTCGGTGGCACATCTCAGCCATCTCTATCAGAGCGGGCTTGCCACGCGGACCCGTCGAGAAGATGATGCCTGGGTGTACCAGCGCAAGGAGTAGGCTATGGGGGAGCAGATCGAAACCTCTGCCGAGGCGGCAGAAGCTGCAGCTCTGCCGAGACGGCACGAGGTGCATTGCGATCCCGACAGCCCTGCGCCAAAGACCGAAGATATCCCGCCGCAGGTGGCAAAAAAGGGGGTGGCGCAGAAGTCGCCCGCGCAATGGGCCTATGAGCGCATTATCCTGTATCTCAAGAATTTCGAAGAGCAGTTGGACAGCACCGAAGAGGTCGCCATGGGGTTCACCAACGGCGGGACGGGTGTGCTGCGGATCGAAGGCATGGGGTATTTCGACCCAGATATCGTGACCTTCTATGGCTCGGATGGCACCGGTGGGCGCACGCAGTTGATCCAACATGTCAGTCAGTTGAACGTGATGCTGCGGGCGCTGCCGAAACCGGAAGAGACGCCCAAGGCCCGGCGCATCGGGTTCCGCCTGGCGCAGGACATCGCGCCTGAGGCCTGAGCATTTCGTCGCATTGGAGCTAAGGGAGAGGTGACATCACGTCTCGAATCCAGTAGGGCTGGCGTCAAAGACGAACAGAAGGGCTGCGGCAATGGCAGAACACAAACACGGTGAGATGGACATCGACGTGCAGGAGAAGACGTTTGATGGCTTCATGCGCTTCACCACGCGCTCGGTGATCGTGATCCTGGCGATCATTGTCCTGATGGCGATCTTCATCACCTGAAGACAAGCGGGGGCAGCGCAGATGCGGATTTTTGCGATGCTGGCTGTGCTGGCGGCTCTGTCTGCCTGCGCGGCACCTTCCCCTTTCGAAGTGACGGCACAGGAGGCGGCGGCACGCGCTTATGTGCCGGAGGGGCCGCCGAAGCTGACGCTTTTCACCATGGTGAACAACACAACCGGCGCGGGCGGGCATACGGCGCTGATGGTCAGCGGGTCGCAACAGGTGATCTTTGACCCGGCGGGGTCTTTCCAGCATGAGTTGGTCGCTGAGCGGGGGGACGTGCTCTATGGCATGTCACCGGCCTGGGTGCAGGCCTACAAAAGCGCACATGCCCGCAATTCGCACCATGTTGTGAGCCAGGAGATTGTGGTGACGCCGGAGCAGGCGGAGCGGGCCTTGCAACTGGTGATGCAGAACGGCAGCGTTGGCAGTGCGTTTTGCACCAACTCGACCTCCTCTATCCTGCGTCAGGTGCCGGGGTTCGACGGGGTTCGTGTGACGTTTTATCCCATCAAGCTGATGGAGCAAATTGCCGGGCGGTCTGACGTTGTCACGGATCGGTATTATGAGAATGATGCGGGTGACGTACTGGACGGGATTGAACCTGCTGAGGGTTGAACTGGTATGACCTCGGGCAGAGGAGCGCTCTTACCCCCTATCGAAGGGGGACGGGCGCGGCCCGGCGTGGCCGCCGGGCGGACCAGCCGGAGAGGTTTTCGGGCCGTATCATAGATATCTTTGCCTGCGGCCTGTCAGCCCATGACCCACAGCAGCCCAAAGAGTGTCCCGGCCCCGGACAGGATGGCGGCCAGAACGTTCTTTGTCAGCAGGCCCACCACAAGCGTGACAGCGGCAGCGGCCATCCTTGGCATATCCGGATCACCACCCGTGGCTGCGGGCCAGACCACCTGTGGCGCCACAAGTGCGGGGAGGATGGCCACTGCGGTATATCGCAGGTGCCGCAGCAGCCAGGCGGGCATCGGCCTGTCGCCGACAATGCCAAGGAACGCAAAACGCAGCGCGTAGCTGCCGATCCCCAGCCCGACAATGACTGTCCAGAGGGTTGTCTGATCGATCATGGGCCGCTCCTCTTGCGCTCCAGCCAGACTTCAGCCTGAGCGCCGGCCATCATGCCGATGGTGCCGGCGATGATCAGGCCAAGCGAATACGGCACCCCTGCCGACAAAAGGCTGACGACAATGGCCACGAGCGCTGCGATCACATGGGCCGCCGTGCGTAGCATGGGTGCGACGAGCGCCAGAAAGGTGATCGGCAATGCAAAATCAAGCGCCCAGTTGTCTGGAATCTGCGTGCCCACAAGAGCGCCCAGCACCGTGCAGATGTACCAAAGTGGCACGATGGGACTGAGCACGCCCGAGAAATAGGCCATCCGCTGTGGCACGGTCATCTGCGGCTCTTTCTCGAACTGCACGATGGAGCAGGCATAGGACTGATCCACCGTGAAATACGCAGCCAAGGCGCGTTGCCACAGGGGGGCCGCGCCGATCCACGGGGTGAGTGAGGCGGAGTACATCGCAACGCGCAGATTGACCGCCAGCGCCGAGGCCAGCACGATGGCGGTCGGCGCGTTTTCCTGCATGAGCTGAAGCGCGGTGAACTGCGCGGCCCCCGCAAAGACGACGGCGGAAAAGGACAGCGTCTCCAGCACGTTCAGGCCTGCTTCGGTCGCCAGAACGCCAAAGAGCATGGCAAAGGGGGCGACCACCAGCAGAAACGGCGTGCCATCGGCAAAGCCGGTCCAATAGGCACGGGATGTGCTGTGTTTTTTCGCTGTGGTGGAGGGCATGATATGCTTCTAATGTGTCATGCAAGCCGTAGCCCAGCCCCGCGGAGGATGCAATTGGCCAGAGTGCAGGACAGCAGCGATTATCTGATTGCGCCCGACCCGGGAGCCGCGCGCCTGACGCGTGGCGTGACGGGTTTTGATCACCAGGGGCGTGCGGTTGAGACCCGGGTGGTGGAAGAGCGCCCCCTGACGATTTTCCTCAATGGGCAGGAGATTGTGACCGCGATGACCATCGGCGACTATCCTGACTATCTGGCGCTTGGGTTCCTGTGCAATCAAGGGATGCTGCGCGCCGAGGATGAGATCACCGGCGTTGATTTCGACGAGGAGCTCGACACCGTTGTGGTGCGCACGGCGCGGCAGACCAACTATGAGGAAAAGATGCGCAAGAAGACGCGGACCAGCGGTTGCGCTGTTGGCACCGTGTTCGGCGACATGATGGCGGGGCTGGAGGGCGTCAGCCTGCCGGATATCAATGTGCGCACCTCCTGGCTTTATGCGCTGAGTGCCAGGATCAACCGCACGCCCTCGCTCTATCTGGAGGCCGGGGCGATCCATGGTACGGTGCTCTGCCAGCAGGATCGACCTTTGGTCTATATGGAAGACGTCGGGCGGCACAACGCCGTTGACAAGATCGCGGGATGGATGCTGGCCGAAGGCGTGAGCGCAGACGACAAGATCCTCTACACAACCGGGCGGCTGACCTCCGAGATGGTGATCAAGACCGCGATGATGGGCATTCCGGCGCTGGCCTCGCGCTCCGGCTTCACGGCCTGGGGGGTGGAGATTGCACAGCAGGTCGGGCTGACGCTGATTGGCCGGATGAAAGGCCAGCGGTTCATTTGCCTTTCGGGCGAGGCACGGCTGATCCGCGACATCGATCCGGCAACCGTCGCCGCTGAGCCGCGGCGCGCAGGGCGGAAGGCCGCCGAATGAAGCAACCGCTTGGAGTGATTCTGGCCGGAGGGCAGGCCAGACGTATGGGCGGCGGCGACAAGGGGTTGCTCCGCCTCGGCGGGCAAACCCTGCTGAGGCATGTTATCGACCGGCTGGAGCCGCAGGTGGCGGGGCTTGCGCTGAACGCCAATGGCGATGCGGCGCGGTTTGACGCCTATGGTTTGCCGGTCCTGTCTGACAGCATCAATGGCTTTGTGGGGCCGCTTGCGGGTGTTTTGGCCGGGCTGGACTGGGCCGCCGACCAGGGTGCGGAGACGATTGTGACCGCTGCAGCAGACACGCCGTTCTTTCCCGGTGATCTGGTGCCGCAGCTGCTGATGGCGGGCGAGGGCATGACACATCCGCTGGTGCTGGCCGCAACCCCGGACGCGGAGCGGGGCTTGGTGCGCCACCCGACCTTTGGCCTTTGGCCTGTGGCTTTGCGGGACGATCTGCGCGCGGCGCTGAGTGATGGCCTGCGAAAAGTGGTGATGTGGACCGACCGGCATGAGGGGCGCATGGCGTCGTTCCCCGTGACCCGGTTCGATCCGTTTTTCAACGTGAACACCCCGGATGATCTGGCCCGCGCCGAGGCGCTGATATGAGGCTTTACGGTATCGTCGGGTGGAAGAACGCGGGCAAGACCGGATTGATGGAACGGCTTGTGACTGAGATCACAGGCCGCGGCATATCCGTCTCGACCGTGAAGCACGCGCATCACGTCTTTGACGTGGACCAGCCGGGCAAGGACAGCTACCGCCACCGGCAGGCGGGTGCCACTGAGGTCTTGCTGTCGTCGCGCAAGCGCTTTGCCTTGATGCATGAGCTGCGCGGTGAAGATGAACCAACGCTACAGGCGCTGCTGGCCAAACTGGCGCCGGTCGATCTTGTGCTGGTTGAGGGCTATAAACGTGACACGCACCCCAAGGTCGAGGCGCATCGCGCTGTCACCGGCAATCCGCTGATTGCACCGGAGGACCCAACTGTGCGGGCGGTGGCCAGCGATAGCCCGGTGACCTGTGATAGGCCTGTCTTTGACCTGAATGACACGCGCGCCATTGCGGATTTCATCCTCGCGGAGGTGGGGCTGTGAGCCACTTTGACACGGTGGTCATGGTCGACTGGTCGGGTGGAAATGATACGGGCCCCAAGCCGCGCGCGGATGCTATCTGGGCGTGTGTCGCGCGCATGGGGCGGGCGGAGGCACCGCAGTATCTGCGAAATAGGTGCTTGGCAGAAGACTGGTTGGCCGAGCTTTTTGAAGAAGAACAGGCGGCGGGGCGGCGGGTTCTGGCAGGGTTTGACTTTCCCTTCGGGTACCCCGCGGGTTTCGCCAAAGCTGTCACCGGCAGCGCGGACCCATTTGCACTCTGGGCCTGGCTTGAACGCCGGATCGAGGATGCACCTGCGGGCAATAACCGGTTCGACCTTGCTGCTGAGATCAACCGACGATTTGGCGGGAAAGGCCCCTTTTGGTTCAACGGGTTGAAGCGCGACATTGAAGGGTTGCCGCGTCGCAAGACCGGATATGTCAACCCGTTCCCCGAGCGCCGCGCGGTGGAAGAGCGAGCGCCGGGCACCTTCTCCTGCTGGCAGCTGGGCGGGACGGGGGCAGTCGGCTCCCAGGTGCTTATGGGGCTGCCGGTTCTGGCGCGTTTGCGCCAGCGGTTCGGGGCAGCGGCCTGGCCGTTTGAGAGGCTGGATAACTGGCTTGCTTTTGTCGAGATTTGGCCATCATTGACGGTTGGTTCAGTACCGGACGGCTGGATCAGGGATGCCTGGCAAGTGCATGAAGTTGCGCGGTTGGTATCAGGTCTTGCACCTGAAAAGCTACAGAACCTTCTGAATGTGGAAAACCCAGAGGAAGGTTGGATATTTGGGGTCGGTCAAGAGGATGAGTTGCGCCAGATCGCGGCGCAACCGCCGCGCTTGTCCAACGATTGCTTTGCATTGCCACCCGGTGTGAATTGGACCCCCGTCGAGGATGCGCTGCATATGCTTGAGGCACGTCTGCACCCGGTGACGGGGATCGAAACAGCTGGCGTTGATCAGGCCACAGGCCGCGTTTTGGCTGAGGATGTGATCGCCGAACGCTCCAACCCGCCACTGCCGAACACTGCCGTAGATGGCTACGGCTTTGCAGGTGGACGGGGCCCGGGCGTGCACCGGATGCCACTTGTATCAGGTCGCGCTGCCGCTGGGGACGCACCGGGCCAGGTCCGGGAGGGGGCGGCTCAGCGCGTTCTGACCGGGGCTGCACTGCCCGACGGAGTCGATACGGTGGTGCTGCAGGAAGATGTCACGCTCAGCGCGGGTGAGATAACATTTCGGGGGCCAATCAAACCCGGTGCGAATACCCGCCGCACGGGCGAAGACGTGCAGCAAGGGGATGTCGCGCTGACCCGGGGCACCCGTGTCGGCCCTGCGGAAGCGGCCTTGTTGGCAGCGATTGGTGTCCGGCAGGTGCCGGTGCACAAGCCCCTTCGTGTCGCAGTTGTGTCCACCGGGGCGGAACTGGTCGAGGCGGGCGCGACAGCAGCGGACGGTCAGATCTTCGATGCCAACAGGCCGATGCTGCTGGAGATGATCCGCCGCCTTGGGCACCAGCCTGTCGACATGGGGCGGGTCGGTGATGACCGTGCTCAGCTTGCGCAGCTATTGGATCAGGCTGCGGACCAAGCTGATCTGATTTTGACCAGCGGTGGGGCATCGGCCGGTGATGAAGATCACGTCTCGGCGCTGCTGAAGGAGGCCGGGGCGATGACGCTGTGGCGCATCGCCGTCAAACCGGGCCGTCCGCTTGCGCTTGGTCTGTGGTCGGATGTGCCCGTCTTCGGGCTGCCCGGTAACCCGGTTGCGGCCCTGACCTGCGCGCTGGTGTTCGCGGCCCCCGCGATGGCCCGGCTGGCGGGGGCGCCATGGTTGACGCCGCAGGGCTTCGAGGTGCCCGCCGGGTTCACCAAGGCCAAGAAACCGGGGCGGACAGAGTTCCTGCGCGCCCGCATCCGTGACGGGCGGGCAGAGGTGTTCCTCTCTGAAGGCTCGGGCCGGGTGTCCGGTCTGAGTTGGGCGGAGGGTTTTGTTGAACTGCCGCATGAGGCGGTGGAGATCACACCCGGCACGCCGGTGCGCTACATCCCCTTTGGCAGCTTTGGGCTGTAGCCCGAGGGCTTTCCCCCAACGTATCGGGCTCTAACTCTCCAACAAAGAAAATGCGACAGAGAGGTCCCCCGTGATGCCATCGAGAATTTTATGCGCCGGGTGTCTGGCTGTTTTTGCGACGCAGGCGCAAGCTGAATGCGTTCAGGCGCTGACAGTGACATTCGTCGAAAGCGCGCCGCGTGATCGGTTCGAGATCAGCCATACGGCCACAGGCGTCTTTGTGTCCGACATCAGCATTGATCTGCGCCGCTCCTCTGGCGCGTTGATCTTTGACACGGCCGCAGGCGGTGCGGGGGTCGAGGTGTTCCAACCCTTCGAGGCGGGCGCCGGGGTCGGTGATGCACAGATCGCAGATGGCGCGGACCAGCTCAGCATTCGTCTCGATGCGCTCTCCGCAGGGCAACGTACGGGCTTCACCATCGATGTGGACGATCAGCAGGCGCAATCGGATCTGGGCCAGATCCGCGTGACCGGGGCCGAGATTGCCGGCGCGCGGGTGATTTTCACATTGGTTGACGGCGAAACGCTGGAAGCGGAGTTCGACGCGCAAAACCGCGCCAAAGTCTGTACTTGAGGCGCTAGTCGAACGTACCCGCGACGCGGCCCAGCAACATAAAAGCGCGGGCCGTGCGGGTTTCAGCGAGAGCGGAAATCTCTCCATCCGTCACGGTTTTTTCGAACTCGGCGAAGGTCTTGTCAAACAGGCGCAGGAAATGGTGCGCCGCATCACGGAAGATCGGATCCTGCTTCATCCGGCCTGCAGTAAGTGCGAGGGAGGAGCGATCACGCACCCCGCCCAGTGCTGCAATCGGACGGCCCCGGGCACCTTGCCCGAACTGCCGCCAGACCTCGGGCCGGGCCCGATCCGGGCGCAGATCATCCATGTAGATACCGTCCTGGCTGAGCAGGGTCAGCACATCCTGCGCGGCTTGTATCAGTTGCGCTGTCATCCGATCTTGCAGGGCGCGGCGAAGGGCGGCGAACCCGGCCTTATCCTCAGCTGTTTCTGGAAAGTTCAGCGCCAGGATGAAATCAGCCACTGCAAGCGGCGGGGCCAGATCAGCGGCCTGGGTGCCCAGCTCCAGCAACGGCTGATCGTCGCTGCCGGTTTCGGCCACCTGCTCTGCCGGGCGCAGGTGGTCGCGCTGTGATGCAAATGTCGTCAGCGCAATCTCTGCCTTGCGCGCGGTGGCGGCGATTTCATCCAACTTGCGCACAACGGTCCCGGGGTCCGGCCCGACCACGCCGCTTTGGGTCTGGGCGATGTAGCTCTGACGGATCGCATCAATGGCTGCTTGAAGGCGCTGGCTTTCCTCGCGCATCACCCGGCTGGAGCGTATTGCCGTCGCTCCGATCCAGATCATGCCGATGGGCAGGAGGATCGCGAGAACAACCATGACCCTCCGCAGCCCGTCCACGTCACTCTCAGATGGCACCAGCAGAAAAAACAAGGCAGCGGCGATCAGCCAAACCCCGGAAAGTGCAATAGCCACCACCTCGATATTGGTGATGCCCTCACTGCCGGGGCGGTCATAGATACCAAGCGGGGTCGGGCGCGCCTTGGGCTCTGTCTCGTCTGTGGTTTCAGAGGTTTCGGTCATCGGCCCTTCCCGTCAGGCATAGACGATCTTGAGCACCTCATAGGACTTCTCGCCGCCCGGCGTGCGCACTTCTACGCTGTCGCCTTCGTCCTTGCCAATGAGCGCACGTGCGATCGGCGATTTTATGTTCAGCAGGCCCTTTTCGATGTTGGCTTCATGCTCGCCGACGATCTGCCAGGTCTTTTCTTCATCGGTGTCCTCGTCGACCAGCGTCACAGTTGCACCGAACTTGATGGTGCCTGACATTTTTGACGGGTCGATAACCTCGGCCAGCCCCAGAACGCCTTCCAGCTCCTTGATACGGCCCTCGATGAAGGACTGCTTCTCGCGCGCGGAATGATACTCGGCATTTTCTGACAGATCGCCATGCTCGCGCGCCTCTGCAATGGCTTTGATGATCGCGGGGCGTTCCACGGATTTCAGCTGTTTCAGCTCCGTTTCCAGGTCGGAGTGGCCCTTGCGGGTCATGGGTATCTTGTCCATCGGGTCATCCACGAAATGACGGCGGCCCGCCGGGCAAGCCGGGGGCCGCGGGTGAAGGTTGGCAACTACCTGACCCAAAGGCGGAGGAAAATGCAAGAGGATCATGCAGGTCCGTTGCCGCGCTTCGGTCAGTCGTATTGCACCACCTCATATTCAATGTTGTCATCATCGTGAAAGTAGAACCGGCGCCCCGGCTCATAGTCGCCGTGATTGCCGGGGGTGAAGCCCGCGGCGGTCACCGCGTCTTCCATCGCGTCGATGTCATCGACCACCACCGCGATATGGTTGAGCCCGCCACGGGTGAGGTAGCTGTTGGGCTTTTGTGTCGTATCGGCGCCCGGTGTGTAGAGCGCCAGATACTGCGCGTCGGTGCCCACATGGATGGAATGTCCGCCGTCTTTGGCCTCGCCTTGCCAACGGATATGCCAGCCAAAGAGCTTCTGCATCCAGGCAGCGGTCGCCGCACCATCGGAAACAGTGTAGTTTGCGTGTTCAAGCTCTGCGGTCATCGGATGTTTCTCCTTGATATTCACTCGATGACAGGTACCGTAATTTCTAAACCTAACTTCAGGTCAAGGGATTTTTTCGTGGTGGTGAATGAAGGTTTGTCTATCGGAGCGCTGGCTGCCCGCACCGGCCTCGCTGTCTCGGCGATCCGCTATTATGAGGCGCAGGGGTTGATCCGCCCGTGGCGCAATACGGGCGGGCAGCGGCGGTTTGAACGCTCTGATCTGCGGCGGCTCAGCTTTGTCATGATCGCGCAGCAGTTTGGCTTCACCCTGCCGGAGATTCGCACGCAGCTTGACCGCCTGCCCGGTGGGCGCACGCCGACCAAGGCAGACTGGGCGCGGATCAGCGCCGGGTTTCGCGCCCGACTCGATGAGAAAATCGAGACATTGACGCGGCTGCGCGACAATCTTGATGGCTGTATCGGCTGCGGGTGCCTGTCGCTGCCCAACTGCGCGCTTTACAACCCGACCGACCGAGCAGCTGAAAAAGGGGCGGGGCCGCGCTATCTGATGGGGGACAGGCCAGAGGCGTGATGCATTTTTAGGCAATCGCTAGCTGTCGTGACGCAAGATTGCGTGAATTTTTGTTGATTTTTTTCACGAAGCGCTTTTATGACGTCTCGTTGCGATTGCAATGGGCCCGGTCGTGGTTTAGCCAATCGCGAAAGATTATTGCGCGGGCGGGGCCGCGCCCCGTTGGTTTATAAGGGAGCCGGACATGTCCGAGACAGAACGCGAAGCAATGGAATACGATGTTGTCATCGTTGGTGCAGGGCCTGCGGGTCTCTCTGCGGCGATCCGGCTGAAACAGTTGGATGCCGATTGCAACGTTGTTGTGCTTGAGAAGGGCTCGGAAGTAGGCGCGCATATCCTGTCGGGCGCGGTGCTCGACCCGGTGGGCCTCGATACGCTGATCCCGGATTGGAAGGCGAAGGGCGCGCCGCTGAACGTGCCGGTGGTGGAAGACAACTTCTACATGCTGGGCGAAGCGGGGCAGGTGCGTATCCCGAACTTCCCGATGCCGCCGCTGATGAACAACCACGGCAACTACATCGTCTCCATGGGCAATGTCTGCCGCTGGATGGCGGAGCAGGCGGAAGAGCTGGGTGTGGAGATCTTCCCCGGCATGTCCTGTTCTGAGCTGGTTTTTGACGAAAGTGGCGGGATAAAGGGTGTCGTCGCGGGGGAATTTGGCAAGAACCCGGATGGCAGCAAGGGGGACAGTTATGAGCCGGGCATGGAGCTGCACGGCAAATACGTCTTCCTCAGCGAAGGTGTGCGCGGCTCGCTCTCCAAGCAGGTGATCGCAAAATACAACCTCTCAGATGGGCACGAGCCGCAGAAATACGGCCTCGGCATGAAAGAGATCTGGGAGATCGACCCGGCCAAGCACCGCGAAGGCTCGGTCACCCACACGATGGGCTGGCCACTGAACGCCAACGCGGGTGGCGGGTCCTTCATCTATCACCTTGAGAACAATCAGGTTTACGTGGGCTTTGTGGTGCACCTGAACTACAAGAACCCGTATCTCTTCCCTTACATGGAATTCCAGCGCTTTAAGCACCACCCGATGGTCGCGGACCTGCTGGAGGGCGGCAAGCGCGTGGCCTACGGCGCGCGTGCGATCTCGGAAGGCGGCTATCAGTCGATGCCCAAGATGGTCGCGCCCGGCGTCGCTCTGCTGGGCTGTTCGGTCGGGATGGTCAACGTGCCGCGTATCAAGGGCAACCACAATGCGATGCTCTCCGGTATTGCTGCCGCCGAAGCTGCCATCGCGGCCATCGCCGAAGGGCGCAGCGGCGATGAACTGACCGTTTATGAGACCGAAGTCCGCAGTGGCAAGATCGGCGCAGACCTCAAAAAGGTCCGTAACGTCAAACCTTTGTGGTCCAAATATGGTCTGACTGCCAGCCTTGTGATGGGCGGCCTCGACATGTGGACCAACACGCTGGGCTTCTCGCTCTTTGGCACCATCGGCCACGGCAAGTCCGACGCCGAGGCGACTGAGGAAGCCGCCAAGCACACGGTCATCGACTACCCCAAACCCGACGGCAAACTGTCCTTTGACCGGCTGACCAACGTGGCCTTCTCCTTCACCAACCACGAAGAGAGCCAGCCTGCGCATCTGACGCTGAAAGACGCCGATGTGCCGGTGAAGAGCAACCTGCCGACATACGCAGGCCCCTCGGCGCGCTATTGCCCGGCAGGCGTGTATGAATTCGTGCAGGAAGAGGGCAAGGACACGCGGTTTGTGATCAATTTCCAGAACTGCGTGCACTGCAAGACCTGCGACATCAAGGATCCTGCGCAGAACATCGTCTGGACCACGCCGCAGGGGGGGGATGGCCCAAACTATCCTAACATGTGATCACATCTTGGAACGGCTCCGGTAAATTATCGCTGCGCGGGCGGGGCCGGCATTGCGCTTGGTCCCGAACCTGTTAGCCTTATCACAAAGCCAACAGGTGTTGAGGGAGCAGTCCACCCGTGTCTCGTATCGTCAAAGCCGCCGCGACGGCGCTCGCGCTATCAGTGACAGCAGCGGCGCCTGCTGCGGCGCAATCCATTGCGGGCCCTTACCTGGCCGGGCGCTCCGCCGCCACACACAGCGATTTTGAACAGGCCGCAGATTACTTCACCCGTGCCCTGACCCGTGATCCACGCAACGGCCAGCTGATGGAAAGCGTTCTCGCCTCGCAACTGGCGCTGGGGCGGCTGGAACGTGCGGTGCCTGTGGCCGAAGCACTGGCGGCACTGGGCCAACAGGGTCAGATCGCTGATCTGGTTCTGACCGCCGATCTGATCCTCAAGGAAGACTATGAGGCGGTGATCGCGACGTCCCTCGGAGAGCAGGGCATCGGCCCGCTGGTTGATGGTCTGATCCGCGCCTGGGGCCTGCTGGGTACCGGGCAGGCTCAAAAAGCGCTGGAGGCTTTTGATGCGCTCGCCGTCGAGCCCGGGTTGCAGGGCTTTGCGATGTATCACAAGGCCATGGCGCTTGCCTCTGTAGGGGATTTCGAAGGGGCCGAAGAGATCTTTGGCACCGATGCCTCCGGCACCGTGCTGCAGACCCGGCGTGGTGTTTTGGCCCGCGCCGAGATCCTGTCGCAGTTGGAGCGGGACGCAGAGGCGTTGGAGCTTTTGCAGCGGGTGTTTAACGGGGCAACCGACCCGGAGATCGAGCAGATGGTCGAGGCGCTGAACGGCGATGCGCCTGTGCCCTTCCGGCACATCACGTCGGTCCAGGATGGTCTGGCCGAGGTCTTCTTTTCCGTGGCAGCGGCCCTGCGCAGCGAGGCGGGCCCGGACTACACGATCCTCTATGCGCAAATTGCCTTGGCCTTGCGGCCTGATCATGTGGATGCCGTTCTGCTGGCCGCAGAGCTTTTTGAAGAGCTTGAGCAATACGACCAGGCGATCAAGGTTTACCGCACCGTGCCTCAGACGGATCCCGCATATCACGCGGCGGAACTTGGGCGTGCCGCCGCCCTGCGCCGCTCTGGCAAGCCCGAAGCCTCTATCGAGGTGCTGGAGCAGTTGACCCGTAGCCATGGTCATCTTGCTGCTGTGCAATCTTCGCTGGGGGACGCCTTGCGCCAACAAGACCGCTTCGCCGAGGCGGTTGTTGCGTATAACCGTGCGGCAGCCTTGCTCGAAGATCGGGGCGGGCCCAGCTGGTTCCTCTACTACGCGCGGGCGATTGCATATGAGCGGCAGGACAATTGGGCCGAGGCCGAGTCGGACTTCCGCGCAGCCCTGGCGATCAACCCCGGCCAGCCGCAGGTGCTGAACTACTTGGGCTATTCGCTGGTGGAACAGCAGGTCAAGCTGGAAGAGGCGCTGGAGATGATCGAGCGTGCTGTGGCGGCCAGCCCGGACAGCGGCTACATCATCGATTCGCTGGGCTGGGCGCTCTATCGCCTCGGCCGCTACGAGGAGGCCGTGCCGCATATGGAACGCGCGGTGGAACTGATGCCGGTTGATCCGGTGGTGAACGACCATCTGGGGGATGTCTACTGGGCGGTTGGACGCAAGCGCGAGGCAGAGTTTCAATGGGCCCGCGCGCTGTCCTTCGTCGATGAAGACGATGCCAGCGGTGAAGCCGATCCGGCGCGGATCCGGCGCAAGCTGGATGTGGGCCTCGACATCGTGCTGTCGGAGGAAGGTGCGGAGCCGCTGCAAGTTGCACGAGACTGACGCGCCGGAGGGCGAGGCGCTGGAGGTTTTTGCGCCCGCCAAGATCAATCTGACATTGCACGTGACCGGGCAGCGGGAGGATGGCTATCACCTGCTTGACAGCCTTGTGGTCTTCGCTGATGTCGGCGATAGGCTGCGGCTCACCGCAGGGGAGGGCCTTGCTCTGCAAGTGACAGGGCGGTTGGCTGCAGGGGTGCCCGCAGACGCCCGCAATCTGGTGTGGCGGGCGGCAGAGCTGGTGGGTTGGCGGGGTCGGATTGACCTGGAGAAACACCTGCCGCATGGCGGGGGCATCGGCGGTGGATCCTCTGATGCAGGGGCGTTTCTGCGGGCAGTCGGCTGGCAGGAAAGCGCCGTCTCGCTGGGCGCAGATGTGCCAGTGTGCCACCTCGGGCACGCGGCTCGGATGTCCGGCATTGGTGATCAGATCACGCCTGCAAAGGATGTCATCAGTTTTTTTGCAGTGCTGGTGAATCCCAACGTCCACATTGCAACCCCAAAGGTGTTCCAAAACCTCACGGCAAAATCCAATCCGCCGATGCCCGCGTTGCCCGCTGCAGGCGCCGGCGGGCGCGTCTGGATTGAGTGGCTGACCACGCAACGCAATGATCTGCAGGACGCGGCACAAGGCGTTGCGCCAGTCATTGGTGACGTGTGCGTGGCTCTTGCCGAAACAGACGAGGTCCTTCTGACGCGGATGTCGGGCTCAGGGGCGACGTGCTTTGGCCTCTACCCGTCTGCCCGGGCGGCGCATGCCGCAGCTGAGACGCTAGCGCAGCAGCACCCGGACTGGTGGTGCGTGCCGACGGTGCTCAGTTGATCCGTTCAACGACGTAATCCGCCAGATCTTCCAACATGGTCTTGATCTCATGCGCGGGCAGGGGGGCTAGCGCCGCCTTTGCTCGTGCTGCCCAGGCGCGCGCCTCTCCGGCGGTCTCGGTCAGGGCATCATGCTTGCTGAGCAGGGCTTGCACCGTCTCCAGATCAGCGTCGGTCTGCTTGCCCTTTTCGATCGTCCGTTCCCAGAACGCGCGCTCCTCCGCGTCTGCCTTGGCCACGGCTTTGAGCAGCGGCAGGGTCAGCTTGCGCTCCCGGAAATCGTCCCCGAGGTTCTTGCCGGTTGCGCCGGGATCTCCCTGAAAATCCAGCAGGTCATCGACAATCTGGAACGCGATGCCAAGCGCATCGCCATAGTCATAAAGCGCCTGCACCTGAGCGTCGGGTGCATCTGCGATCACGCCGCCCACCTCGGTTGCGGCAGAAAACAGGGCCGCTGTCTTGCCCCGGATCACCTGCATGTAGATCGCTTCGGTGGTGTTCAGATCCTGGCTGGCGGTCAGCTGCAGCACTTCCCCTTCGGCAATCGTCGCAGAGGCATTCGACAAGATATCAAGCACGCGCAGCGACCCGGTCTCGACCATCAGCTGGAAGCTGCGCGAGAACAGATAGTCTCCCACCAGCACGGACGATTTGTTATCCCACAACAGGTTCGCGGTGGGCCGCCCGCGCCGCTGGCCGCTTTCATCCACCACATCATCGTGCAGCAGCGTGGCGGTGTGGATGAACTCGACAGTCGCAGCGAGATTGATGTGGAATGGCCCCTCATAGCCGCACAGATGGGCCGCGGCGAGCGTCAGCATCGGGCGCAGCCGTTTGCCGCCTGCTTCAACCAGATGCGCGGTCACCTCGGGGATGCGCGGCGCATGCTCAGACGTCATGCGGGTGCGGATCAGCGTGTTCACCGCATGGAGGTCCGCAGCCAGATAGGCCGCCATCCGATCATGCGGTTTCTGCGAATTTTCTGTCTGCCGCATCAACTTCCCGTTTGCAGGCTCGACATCCTCGTCGGCTTGCCCTTAGATCCCTGATATGAAGGAACTTTTGCGCAGCACCGACCCCACGATCATCGCCTTTGCCACGGCCCTTCTTCAAGGCGAGGATATAGACTGCTTTGAGGTGGACGTAAACATGAGCGTGCTTGAAGGCGGCATCGGAATCTTCCCCCGCCGGCTGATGGTGCGGGCGGACGATCACGCCATGGCCGAACGTGTGATGAAGGACAATGATATCCCCTTCGGGCGATGAACGACACGCTGACGATAGACGCGTTTCTGGGCGGTCGGGTGCAGCTTTTGCAGCCACGCACCGGCTATCGCGCAGGGGTCGATCCGGTCTTGCTGGCGGCCAGTGTGGCAGCGCGCGCCGGTCAATCCGTGCTTGATCTGGGCTGTGGCGTCGGCGCTGCGATGTTATGTCTCGCCGCGCGGGTGCCGGGGCTACATATCACAGGTGTTGAGCTTCAGGAGGACTATGCCGAACTGGCGCGGCGGAACAGCTCTGGCGCGGCTGAGGTCATCGTCGCGGACATCACCGCGCTGCCTCGGGAGGTGCTGCGACGCCAGTTCGATCACGTGATCGCCAACCCGCCCTATTTCGACCGGGCGGCGAGCCGCGAGGCGCGGGATGCGGGACGCGAGACCGCCTTGGGTGAAACCGCGCCCCTGACCGACTGGGTCAAGGTGGCGGCAAAGCGGCTGAAGCCCAAGGGATACGCGCATATCATCCACCGGGCGGAGCGGTTGCCGGAGATCCTCGGTGCCTGGCCAAACGGGATGGGCAGCGTCGAAGTGCTGCCTCTGGCACCGCGCGCGGGACGGTTGGCAGAGCTGGTCATCGTGCGGGCGCGCAAGAACGGGCGTGGCGCCTTCAAACTGCACCCACCGCTGATTCTGCACGCAGGTGAACGCCACACAACGGATGCTGAAGACTACATTCCAGCGGTGAAAGCCATCCTCCGGGACGCCGATCCGCTGGAATTCTAGCGCGTCTTAACACAATTTTAACGAGTATCGCCCCCATGTTGCTTGTGCGGCGTGACTTGAATCACCATCTGTGATCCACTGACTTTACACCGTTGCAAACAGGAGGAATGAATGAGCATCACTGCACATGTCGACCAGCTGAAAAAGAAGCATCAGTCCCTGAGCGAAGCCGTGGAAGAGGCGCAACGGTCCCCCGGCATAGATGATCTTGCGATTGCCGACCTGAAAAAGCAGAAACTCCGCCTGAAAGAAGAAATTACTCGCTTGTCGGCCTAGGGGTTGAACCGAAGCTGGCGTAGGCGGCCAAGGCCGCCCCGCCGGTAATCAGAATAGCAGCCAGACCCAGTGTTGCCGAAAGCGGCGCGACACCTGCCAGAACAAGAATGCACGTGGACAGCAAGGGCGCCGCATAAGACGCGGCGCCAAGCAGTTGAATGTCGCCGTGTTTGACACCAATGTCCCAGACAAAGAAGGCCAGCCCGACTGGGCCCAGGCCCAAAAGCGCCGTGGAGACCCAGCTGATCGTGTCTGCAGGCCATATGGTCTCCTCAAACGCCAGGTGCAGGGGCATGGACAGGGCGGCTGCACCAAGGCAAAACACCGTGACGGATTGCGTGGGTGCATCACCAACGCGCCGCGAAAGCACCGAATAGCTTGACCACGTGAAGGCGCAGATCAGCGCCAGGGCATAGCCCGCTCCATGGCTGGCCTGAAAGCCTTGCCCGCCTCCCGATATGATCAGCGCCGCGCCCACAAATCCGGTCACCGCACCAAGCACATGGCCGCGTCGCAACCGCTCCCCCGGCAGCAGCCCGGACATCAGAACGATGAGCAAGGGCCAGAGATAGGCGATCAGCCCGGCTTCCGCAGCCGGTGCCAGCCGCAGGGCCGAGAAGTACAGTGCGTGATATCCGAAGAGCCCGAGCGTGCCGAATGCATACACCCGCCAAGAAACCTGGCGCAGCACGCCAAGCCCGCCTGAGAAGGCCGTCCAGACCAAGCCGCAGGCGCCGCCGATCAAAAAGCAGATGGTGTTCAGCAGCAGCGGCGGCGTGGGCGCGGAGCCGACGGTCAACAAGGCCAGCAGTGCCCAGAGCAGGACCGCACCAAAACCCACTGCTGTGGCTTGCACCCTGCTCATCGAGCACGCTCGCCCGGCGCCACGATCTGCAAGCGGCTGGTAACATGGGTGGTCTTGTCGATCTCTCGCAGGATCCACTCGCGAAACGCCTTCACCTGCGGGCGGTCTTCACTCCCCTCCGGGCATAGAAACCGGAACATGGCTCCTGTCGACAGGGCGACCCCGTAAGGTGTGACAAGCCGCCCTTCGTCGATGTCCTTCACCACCAACGCCCGCCGCCCCAGCACCACTCCGGCACCGGCGAGGGCCGCGTCCACGGCATGGTCGGCCTGGCTGAAATGCGCGCCGTGCTTGGGGTCGAAATCCACACCCATGGCGGCGAACCACTCTGCCCAGCCGCAGGGCGGGTTCAGAAAGTCTATCGAATCGTCGAAGATCAGCGGTGCTTCGGTCAGGCTTTGCGGCGTCGGGAACTGCGCGGCCAAGGCGGGTGTCATGACCGGGGCCACCCACTCTTCTGTCAGGGGCAGGCAGTAGAGCCCGTCTCCCTCCTCTTTGCCAAAGCGGATGGCCACATCAATCGCGTCGCGCCCAAAATCCATGATCCGAAGGGCTGCTGAGAACCGCAGCTCGACCTCTGGATGTGCTTGCGCAAATTCGTAGAGTCGCGGCGCAAGCCATTTTGCGGTGAACGCCGGGCCTGCGGTCACCGTTAGGGACTGATCATCCTGCAAACGTTGCGTGCTGCGCCAGGCATTGGCCAATGTCTGAAAGCCATCCGAGACACCCGGTGCCAGCGTCTGACCTGCTTCGGTCAATTCCACGGCACGGTTCAGGCGGCGGAAGAGCGGTGCCCCCAGATGCTCCTCAAGCGACTTGATCTGAAAGCTGAGCGCGGCAGGCGTCACCGCAAGCTCATCCGCCGCCTTGGCAAAAGACATATGCCGAGATGCGGCTTCAAAGGCGCGCAGGGCAGTCAGGGGGGGTAATATGTTAACCATAGCCACTTAAATACAGCTTAACTGATGATATGGAAAGTCTCGTTTGTCAGTTTTGTTAGCGGCTGTCATATTGGGTTCAGATCAGATGAGCTTTTGCAAAAAAGGATCCTCCCATGTTCGAAGCGACCACCCGCCGTGACACCCGAGATGCCATGCAACGCGCACATGAAGAGCGTGCGCAAGCCATGAAGAGCGCCTGGAATTGGCTGTTTTCGACTTCCCGCTGATCGGCTGCAGCGATCTTACGGGATAAAAAAGGGCCGGTCACAGCGACCGGCCCTTTTCTGTTGGAGGATGTGGTGGGTCAGACGAAGAACTGCGCGCCGTTGGCCGAAATGGTCGACCCATTGATGAAGCCCGAGTCGTCGGAGGCCAGGAAAACCACGCAACGTGCGATCTCTTCCGGCTCACCCAGACGGCCAGCCGGGATCTGCGCGATAATCGATTCGCGTACTTTCTCCGGGACTGCCATGACCATATCGGTGGCAATGTAACCCGGGCAGATCGCATTTGCGGTGATGCCCGCGCGCGCACCTTCCTGCGCCAGCGACTTCACGATGCCCAGATCGCCCGCCTTGGTCGCCGCATAGTTCACCTGCGCGAACTGGCCTTTCTGACCATTGATCGAGCTGATCACGATCACCCGGCCAAACTTGCGCTCACGCATGCCGGGCCAGATCGGGTGCACGGTATTGAACACGCCGGTGAGGTTGGTGTCGATCACCTCCTGCCACTGCTCCGGTGTCATCCGGTGAAACGGCGCATCCCGTGTGATCCCCGCGTTGGCCACCACGATATCGATGGGGCCAAGGTCCGCTTCGACGCCTGCAATGCCCTCCTTGCAGGCATTGTAGTCGGCCACGTTCCACTTATAGGTCTTGATGCCGGTCTCGCCGGTGAATTTCGCGGCCGCCTCGTCATTGCCCGCATAGGTCGCGGCGACGGTATAGCCCGCGTCTTTTAACGCATGGGAAATCGAAGCGCCGATACCTCGGCTGCCTCCGGTGACAAGGGCGACGCGGGACATAGGGTGTTCTCCTCAGGTTATCTGGTAATCTTGTTACCCATCGAGTTAAGTAAGCGCAATATTATTACCCTCACATTTTTCAAAATTCGATGAGAAATGTGGCGGCGCAGCAGTGCGCCGCCGTCTTGGGGGTCAGGGGCGTTCCAGGCACATGGCGACGCCCATGCCACCGCCGATGCAGAGGGTCGCGAGGCCCTTCTTGGCATCGCGCCGCTTCATCTCGAACAGCAGCGTGTTGAGGATCCGCGCGCCCGAGGCACCAATCGGGTGGCCAATGGCGATGGCGCCGCCGTTCACGTTGACCACGTCGGGGTTCCAGCCCATGTCCTTGTTCACCGCGCAGGCCTGAGCGGCGAAGGCTTCGTTGGCCTCGACCAGATCCAGATCTTCGGCTTTCCAGCCCGCTTTCTCAAGCGCCTTGCGGCTGGCGTAGATCGGGCCCGCGCCCATGATCGAGGGGTCGAGACCCACCGTGGCGTAGCTGGCGATGCGGGCCAGTGGTTCGATGCCCCGCTTCTCGGCCTCATCTGCCGACATCATCAGCGCCGCCGCCGCGCCGTCATTCAGACCGGAGGCATTGGCCGCTGTGACGGAGCCGTCTTTGGTGAAGGCAGGGCGCAGTTTTTGCATGGCCTCGATAGTCGCGCCGTGGCGGATGTATTCGTCCTGATCGACCACGGTGTCACCTTTGCGGCCTTTCACGGTGAAGGCCATGATCTCGTCGGCGAATTTGCCTGCCTTCTGAGCGGCTTCCGCTTTATTTTGCGAGGCAACAGCGAAGGCGTCTTGCTGGTCGCGGTTGATTTGCCATTTTTCTGCAACATTCTCAGCAGTCTGACCCATGTGATAGCCATTGAAAGCATCCCACAAACCATCGCGGATCATCGTGTCGATATATTTGACGTCACCCATCTTGTGGCCTGCGCGCAGAGGAGCTGCATGCGGTGACAGGGTCATGTTCTCTTGCCCGCCTGCGGCGACGATCTGGGCATCGCCCAACTGGATGTGCTGTGCCGCGAGCGCCACGGCACGAAGGCCGGAGCCGCACACCTGGTTGATCGTCCAGGCGGCGCTTTCCTGTGGCAAGCCGGCATTGATATGAGCTTGACGAGCCGGGTTCTGGCCCTGGGCAGCGGTCAAAACCTGGCCCAGGATGGTTTCGGACACGTCTGCGGCATCAACGCCTGCGCGTGCCACAACTTCCTTCAGAACGGCTGCGCCAAGATCATGGGCGGGGGTGGTTGCGAAGGAACCGCCAAAACTGCCAACAGCAGTCCGGGCAGCCGATGCGATAACGACATTCGTCATAGGATTTGTCCTCTACCAGTTCTGGCAAAGGGGCATTCTCGCCGGACCGCGGTTCAAAGGGCCCAGCCCCCCCCACCTTTCATGGTGTCGGTCCTTAGACGATTCACATCTGGGCGGCAACCAAACTGCGCGGTCCGCGCGGTTTACATGGCTTTTTCTGCTTCGGCCGGGCGCAGCCAATGCGGCCGCGTTGACGCTGCGGCAAAGTAGAAGCCCTGCAGACAGTCGACGCCAAGCCGGATCAATGTCTCCGCATCCTCTTTGGTCTCAACGAACTCCGCGACTGTCAGCATATCGAAGTGCCGCGCGATGGAAATCAGGGCCGATGTCAGGGCTTGATTGTCCGGGTCATGGGCGATCCCTTGAATGAATTGCCCGTCGATTTTCAGAATGTCGAAGTAGAAATCCTTGAAATACCGCAGTGCGGTGTACCCCGCACCAAAATCATCAATGGCAAAGCTGATCCCTTCGACTTGCAAACGGTCCATGAAATCGACCACCAGTTCAGGCACAAGCATTGCCGAACTCTCGGTGATTTCGAGAATCAACCGTTCCGCGATGAGGCTGTTGCGGGTCAGCCAACGGTCCAGCGTTCTGTTCCATTGCCGGTATCCGATGGAGCGGGCCGACAGGTTGATCGACAGGCGCAGATTCGGATTGTCATTCAGCGCGCGCAACCCCAGCCCAAGGGCAAGCGTGTCGAGCTGTCGGCCAAGTTCGGTGTTCTCGATCGTGCTCATGAAGTCGTTGGCGGGAATCACCCGGCCCGTGGAGTCGAGCACCCGGATCAGCCCTTCATAAAACGCCACCTTGTCGGGCGCGCGCGCCTGCATCACCGGTTGGAAGGCCAGCAGAACCTGTTTGTGCTTGATCGCCTCCGCAACCATATCCACGATGTTGCGATCGCGTTGCGACAATGCGAATTGCAAAGGGTTTTCGGTGCCAGGGGCGATATCCGCCAATCTTCTCTGTCGTGCGTCAGGCATCTGCAACTCTCGCTGTTGAGTGACCTCACCTTGATGGCCAAATCTCTAAAATCGCGTAAATATTCTCATTTTGTTCTAATTTAGGTCTTACTTTAACCCTTTGAGAAACATCGTGAATAAAAGACAAACCCCTTGCTGTGTCTGCGCGCGGTGGGGCTTCACAAAACCGCGTTGTGCCAGTCGGACGACAGATGTAAATACCTCCAGCGTTGACACGGCATCAAAGCACGATATAAGCGCGGCTTCATTGGTGTTGGTGGCCCCTGCGAGGGGATGCCTGTCGGGCCCAAGAAATGGATCATGGCCAGAGGACAACGCCCTTCATCGCGCCCAAGGTGCGCCACTATAGAAGGAGATCAGCCGTGACGAAACGCACCGCTGCCAAGTACAAAATTGACCGCCGCATGGGCGAGAACATCTGGGGGCGTCCGAAATCCCCCGTGAACCGCCGCGAATATGGCCCCGGCCAGCACGGTCAGCGCCGCAAGGGCAAACTGTCCGACTTCGGTATTCAGCTGCGCGCCAAGCAGAAGCTGAAAGGCTACTACGGCGATCTGACCGAAAAGCAATTCCGCCGCATCTATGCTGAGGCTGAGCGTGTGAAGGGCGACACCGGTGAAAACCTGATCGGCCTGCTGGAACGTCGTCTGGACGCTGTGGTTTACCGCGCAAAATTCGTGCCAACCGTTTTTGCCGCACGCCAGTTCGTGAACCACAAGCATGTGCGGGTGAACGGCAAGATCGTGAACATCCCGTCCTATCGCGTGAAAGAGGGCGACGTGATCGAAGTGCGTGACCGCTCCAAGCAAATGGCCGCGCTGATCGAAGCGACCCAACTGCCCGAGCGCGATGTTCCGGATTACATCGATGCGGATCACTCCAAGATGACAGCGACCTTCGTGCGTGCACCTGCGCTGGGTGATGTGCCCTACCCGGTGATGATGGAGCCAAACCTCGTCGTCGAATTCTACGCGAAGAACTAAGTTTCATCCGTATATCTATCGCAAAGACCGCGTGGGGCGACCTGCGCGGTTTTTTCGTTCAGACGGCGTGGGCCACAACGCCGAAGCTGGTACGAGACGGCGGCCCGGCGGGAAAGCTGTGCCGCGCGTCGACCGCGAAACCGGCCCGGCGCAACATTCCCGTGATCTCCGCGTCGCGGAACGTCCGGTGCCGCCATTGCAGCCATATGATGATGTTGCACCAATGTGGCTTTGACACAGCCAGATACAGCCGTGCGCCGGGGCGGGCCATCGCGCGCATTGCCTGCAGCGCTACCAGCGGGTCGTCAAAATGCTCGATCACATGGGCGGCCAGTAGCACATCGAACGCGCCAAGTCGGGCGTCTTCCAAGCCGGCGACATGGGACTCTGCGGTCACATTTCGGCGTAAGAGCGCGCCCTCTGCTACGGCCAGCATCGCCTCGGAGGGGTCGAGCAGCGCCAGCCGCCCAGGTTGCCCATGCAAAGCGACCCAGGCCTCAGCCATTGCGCCGGTGCCCGCGCCGATATCGACCACTTTTGTGCCGGGTACCGCCTTCGGGTTGTGATCCGCCAGAAAGCCCAGATAGGCGTCAAAATACCCCAAGGCACGCATTTTGTCGGACCATCGCGGTGCAGCCCGGCCATAGCGCTGCGTCAGGTGGGAACAGGTGTCGCTCATGCGTTGAGCCTGACATGGTGACCTGCGACTGGCAAGCACGCCCCACCCTCGCGTATTTGACCACTGCAGGGTCTGTGGTGTCGCATTGGAAACAGTCTGTTGCCTGGTCAGCGGATTGATCCATGCGGAACCAGGGCTTACGTCGAAGTCGTGTAAATTCCCGTTCAAATTCTATCGATCGGAGTGTGAGTAATGACTATCCAAGAGCTGGCCAGCGCAGCTGCAATCCTGTTGGCAACCACCTCCGTTGGCGGAGCCGCCACCATCACCGTGTCAACCTTCGACGCCGCCACCTACAACGGCGCCTTCGGTATAACCGATAACATTGGCGAGGATTTCGAGGCGCTGGGTCAGAGCAGGGGCGAAGGCGAGGTTGGCGCCTCTCTCGCGACCTCGGTGGGGACATTCACCAGCCTTGGCGGCACAGGCACCGGCGGGTCCGTGATTGGCACGGGCACCCAGCTGGCGCTGCGGGATGGCACAGTTTTTGGCCGCCAGAATGTCGTGCCGCTGGGCGGCTCGTGGTTTCTCGACAGCAATGACACCTGGGGGATCAGCTGGTCGCTCAACACCGGCACGCTGTTTGATCGTGTGAGCTTTGTGATTAACGATGCCAGCGATGTAGGCGCCTTCCTGCGGATCACTGCGGGCAATGACACAAAAGAGCTGCGCACTGGCGGGCGCCTGCCAAACGGCAATGCCCGCACGGTCGAGATTGACTTTGGCCAGGCCGTGTCATCGGCGGAGATCACTCTGGGCAATTTCTTCACCTCGGGTGGGGATCGGTTCCGCCTCAACGATGGGTTTTCCATTGATGGGATCGCCGTGGCGTCCGTGCCCGATGGCAATGAAGATCCGGCCCCGGTGCCGCTGCCCGCCTCCGTGCTCTTGCTCGGAGCTGCTCTGGGTGGCCTTGGATGGGCAGGCCGTCACCGGGTGACATCGCGCAAGCCGTAAGCACTCCAAGCCGCGACAGACGCAAAAGGGGCCCTTTGCTGGCCCCTTTTTTCTTGCTCATCTGTGGGGATGCCGGGTGTACCCCACAGGGTGACTTTGGTGGTGGCACAGCTTGCACCAGATCGTTAATGTCCGCCGGACAGGAGACTGCCCGATGACAACTGCCTTGCGCGCCCAGCCCGGAATCATGGATATCGCCCTTTACCAGGGCGGTGCCTCGAAGATCGTGGGTCAAACCGACCCGCTGAAGCTCAGCTCGAACGAAAACCCCTTTGGCTCAAGCCCGGTCGTCGCTGAGGCGATCAGGGAAGCTGCGACGGCGCTGCATCGCTATCCCTCGACCGATCATACCGCGCTGCGCGCTGCCATCGCCGATGTGCACGGGCTGGACGCGGAGCGGATCATTTGCGGTGTCGGCTCTGACGAGGTGTTGACCCTGCTGGCCATGGCCTTCGCCGGGCCGGGGGACGAGGTACTTTATACCGAGCATGGGTTTTCGCTTTACCGTATCTTTGCGCTTTCGGCGGGGGCGACGCCGGTGGTCGCGCCGGAACGCGACCGCCGCGTGGATGTAGATGCGCTTATCGAGCGGATCACGCCTGCCACGCGCCTGATCTATATTGCAAACCCCGGCAATCCGACCGGCACAGCGCTCGATCTGCCTGAACTGACCCGCTTGGCCGACGCGGTGCCGCAAGACTGCCTGCTGGTGCTCGATGGAGCCTATGCGGAGTTCTATGACAGCTATGATGGGGGTGCTGCGCTGGTCACCGCGCGCGAAAACGTTGTGATGACCCGTACGTTTTCCAAGCTCTACGGTCTGGGCGGTCTGCGCGTGGGCTGGGGCTATGCCACGCAGCATGTGATCGATGTGCTCAACCGCATCCGCGGGCCGTTCAACATGTCGGTGCTGGCACTTGCGGGGGCGACGGCGGCCATGAAGGATCGCGGTTTTGTCGAGATGTGTCTGCGCGAGAATGCGCAACAACGTGCGCGCCTGATTGGCGGGCTGCGCCAGCTCGGCATCGCCTGCGACGAGAGCCACGCCAACTTCGTCATGGCGCGTTTTGCGGATGAGACTACAGCTCTTGCCGCCGATGCGCATCTGAAAGCCGCAGGCATCCTCGTGCGGCTGGTCAAAGGCTATGGTTTTCCTGAGGCGCTGCGGATCACCGTGGGCTCCGCTGTGGATGTGACCCGCGTGCTGGAGGCCTTGGCCAGCTTTCAGGAGGCGTCATGAGCGTCATTTACGACCGCGTTGCCCTGATTGGTCTGGGGCTGATTGCCTCTTCCATGTTCTGGGCGATGAAGCGGAACGGGCTGGCGCGGGAGGTTACGGGCTATGCAAGGTCCGCAGCCACGCGCGATGCGGCGCGGCGGATCGGCCTGTGTGATCATGTGTGCGACACCGTTGCCGAGGCTGTGAAAGACGCCGACCTCGTTGTGCTGGCGATCCCGGTTGGGGTCATGGGCGCAGTTGCGGCGGAGATCGGGCCGCATCTGAAACCGGGCGCCACGGTGACGGATGTCGGATCGGTCAAACGCGACGTGATCGAGAACGTGGGGCCACATATCCCCGAAACCGTGCATTTCGTGCCGGGCCACCCCGTGGCGGGAACGGAGCATTCAGGACCGGACTCCGGCTTTGCCGAGCTTTTTGACAACCGGTGGTGCCTGCTGACCCCACCGGAGGGAACAGATCTCACCGCCGTTGCCGAACTGCGGCGGTTCTGGGAAGGGCTGGGCAGCAATGTGGAAGAAATGGAGGCTGACCACCATGATCTGGTGCTCGCTGTGACCAGCCATGCGCCGCATCTGATTGCCTACACCATGGTGGGTGTGGCGGATGATCTGCGCCGCGTAACCGACAGCGAGGTCATCCAATACTCCGCCGCCGGGTTTCGCGACTTTACCCGGATTGCGGCCAGTGACCCGACCATGTGGCGCGATGTCTTCCTGACCAATAAGGACGCCACTCTGGAGATCTTGGGTCGCTTTACCGAAGAGCTTTTTGCGTTGCAGCGGGCCATTCGCACCGGGGATGGTGCGCATCTGCATGACTATTTTACCCGCACCCGTGCGATCCGGCGCGGGATCATCGAGGCAGGGCAGGACACCGCAGCCCCCAATTTTGGCCGCGCGCAGAAACCGGTATGACACGCTGGACGATGGTGTTGCTGTTTAGTGCCTGCGCCGCAGCTGCGCAGGTGCCGGACGTCTCGCAACGCCCGGTCAGCCGACCCGATGCCGCGCCCGCTGACGTCAGGCTTGAGCCGTCGGGTGCAATCGCAACATCCAAACGGGACGCGGTGATCCGGGGGGGCGTTGCGGCGATATCGCCCCGGCCAAGGATGCGCACGCCTGCTGTCGTGAGGGCCATTCGCAAGCAGCAGCAGTTGGCCGCCAGGGGTGGGGTCTGCGGTGATCCGGGCTTGCAGGGCAAGATCGTCGGCGCCGTGCCGGGCCATCTTCCGGGCTGTGGCGTCGCGGAAGCCATCCGCTTGCGCAGCATCTCCGGCGTGGCGCTGAGCGAGCCCGCTGTCATGGACTGCCCCACCGCACAGGCCTTGAAGGTCTGGATCAATGCCTCCGTCAAACCGACGCTGCGCGACATGGGTGGCGGCGTGGCCAGCTTACGCGTGGCCGGGCACTACGTCTGCCGGACGCGGAACCACAAGCGGGGCGCGCGGATCTCCGAGCACGGCAAGGGGCGCGCAATCGATATCTCAGGGTTTACGCTGGAGGACGGTTCCGTGATCACGGTGCTCAAGGGCTGGCGGTCGCGCGAGAGCGGGCAGGCGCTGCGGCAAATGCACAGCGATGCCTGTGTCGCCTTCGGGACGGTGCTGGGCCCCAACTCGGACAGATTTCATCAGGATCACTTCCACTTCGACACTGCGCGGTATCGCAGCGGGACCTACTGTCGCTAACTTCTGCCGTTCTAGCGCAGGATCAAGCGTGGCGCCGGGCCAAGAGGAACGAACCCCAGCCACACCAATCCGTCGCGAAGGGTCAGCGTCACGTCAATCGCGCGCGGGTCACCCGTGGCCCTGGCCAGTGCTTGCAGAACGTTCTGTGCCTGTGCGGTTAGGGTCGGATGCACGACCCCCGCACGCTCCGCCAGCGCCAGCATGTCCTGCCAGTTCCGCGCCTGCAAAGACAGCGACCCGGCGGGCACACCCTCCGCATCGATCTGCAGATCAGCGGCGGCGCGCAGTTCCAGCGTGCCCCAGATCGCCTCCGCCAGATCAAGCTTGATGTGACGCGGCTGCGGGCGCGCGACCTCAACCGCCGTCCGGTCCCATGGGCGGTCAAAGCGCAGCTGCATGTCCAGCGCAAAGCTGTCAAAACTCACCGGCCAGCTGTCGGGGACGCGAAGGGCTGCGCGCGGCACTGGCCCCGGTTGCAAAGCACGCGCGCTGGCGGTGAGAGTATAGCGCAGCGCCTCTGTCTCGCTCTGCACAAAGCTGGCATGCAGATCCTCGGCCTGCAGGACCACACCTTGCGGCGCAGCCAAAGACCACGCCTCAGCCGCAAGCCGCAAGTGCTCCAACGCCATGGCCTGGCGTGGCCGGACCTCAAGCGCCACCCGGCCCGCTGTCACTTGCAAGGTCGCGCGCGCCTGCGGGCTGCTGAGCGTGATGGCATCCTCGGGCAGGACTACGGCGATTTGCCCCGGCTGCCAGGCGGGCGCCGCGACATCCACGCCACTGGCGCTGAGGGCTATGCCGGTGTCCGGGTCGGCCAGCGCCGGCAGGGTCATACGTGCGTCAAACCGCAGCGGGAAGCCGCGCACGTCCAGAGTGCCATAGTCGGCCTGCCACCCCTCTATGCGCCGATCGGAAAACCAGGCATCCGTGCTCACCTGCACCGCGTTTGCCGCCCAGATCCACCAGCCGCTCCACGCCAGTGCCAGTACGACAGCTGCCCAAAGGATTCGGCGCATTGCCCACCTCTTTGCCTTTTGCTCTGAATTGAGGTTTACGCAATGCAGTCAAGGAGAACCAGCAAGATGACCATGTGGGTGTTCGGCTACGGCAGCCTTTTGTGGAAACCCGGTTTTGAGGTGGCAGAGCAGGTGGTCGCGACCCTCCCGGGCTACGCCCGGTCGTTCTGCATGTGGTCGATCCACCATCGCGGCACAGAAGAGGACCCGGGCCTTGTGTTGGCGCTCGACGAGGATCCGCGCCACGCCTGCGAAGGTGTGGCGCTGGCGGTGCAGGCGGGCAAGGAGGACGCCACCCTGGCCTATCTGCGTGAACGCGAGCTGATCTCTTCAGCCTACTTCGAGCAGACGGTGGATATCGATCTTGTGGACGGGCGGCGGGTGCAGGCGCTGGCCTATGTGATCAACCGGGCGAACCGGCAATACTGCGGCGGACTTCCGCTGGAACAACAGGCGCAGATTATCGCCAAGGCCAAAGGTGGCATGGGCCCCAATACCGAATATCTCTACAATACCACGCGGCATCTTGCCGAGATCGGGCTGCACGACCCCGATCTGGAGTGGCTCAGCCAGCGGGTGCGGCATCTCACTTCATAAATCCTTGGCGCAAGCCCTTGTTTTCGGGTTAAACTGCGCCGGGGCAGAACAATAACGCGCGGGGAGCAGCGCATGGCAATGCCAGCTCGACAGGCAAGACCGGCCTTTTCACAACCGGTTCGGCAAATCACCCTGATGCTGATGGTCCTGGGTCTATCCGGCTTTGGCAGCTTTCTGGCGCTGCCCCGGGTGCTGCCGGTGTTCGAGGCAAACCCCTATCTGAACGGTTTTATCCTCTTTGTCTTTGGCATCGGTGTGCTGGCCTGCTTTTATCAGGTCTTCCAACTGATCGGTTCGGTGCGCTGGATCGAGCGCTTTGCATCCGACAATCTCGATGCGAGCGGTCAGGCGCCCCAGCTGTTGGCGCCACTGGCCAGCCTGCTGCGCGCCCGTGGCGCACGGATGCAGGTCAGCGCCACATCAACACGCTCGATCCTCGACTCAGTGGCCACCCGGATTGACGAGGCGCGCGAGATCACGCGCTACATTGTGAACATGCTGATCTTCCTCGGTCTGCTGGGCACTTTCTACGGGCTGGCCACTACGGTTCCGGCCGTGGTCGACACCATCCGCAGCCTCGCGCCGCAGGACGGGGAGGGGGGCGTGCAGGTCTTCAACCGGCTGATGACCGGGCTGGAGGCGCAACTGGGTGGCATGGGTGTGGCCTTTGCATCCTCGCTGCTGGGCTTGGCGGGCTCGCTGATCGTGGGGCTGTTGGAGCTGTTTGCGGGCCATGGTCAGAACCGGTTTTACCGCGAGCTGGAAGAATGGCTCAGCTCGATCACCCGCGTGGGCTTTACCTCCGGCGACGAGGCAGCGGGCGATCAGGGCGCGCTTGCGGGCGTCGTGGAGCATATGGTCGAGCAGATGGAGCGATTGCAGGACATGTTCCAGCAGTCCGACGTCAGCCGCTCGGAGATCAACGAAAACCTCAGCACACTTGCGGCCTCCATCGAGCGGATGACAGGCAAGATGGATGGGATGGATCCGGCGAGTGCGGCCCTTGAACGGGTGGCCGCCGGGCAGGAGCGTCTGATCGCCGTCCTTGAAAGCCAGGATCATGGCGACGGAATTGACGCGGAAAGCCGCATGCGCCTGCGTTCCATCGATGTGCAGATGCTGCGCATTCTTGAGGAGATCTCGGCTGGCCGACAGGAAAGCATGGCAGAGCTGCGCATGGATCTCTCCCGTCTCAGCGAAGCACTGCAGGACGGTCCAGTTCGGGCCAACACACGCATGACTTCCGAGGAGGGCTGAGATGGCGCTCTCCCGACGCACCGGCACGCGGTTCCAGGCCTCCATCTGGCCGGGCTTTGTCGATGCGATGACCGGCCTTCTGCTGGTTCTGATGTTCGTGCTGACCATCTTCATGGTGGTGCAATTTGTGCTGACCGAGCGGATCACCGGACAGGAAACCGAGCTGGACCAACTGGCCGGTGAGGTCGCGGCGCTGGCGCAGGCTCTTGGGCTGGAACAAGAGACCTCGGCGGAACTGGAAGGCCGCGTCGGCACGCTGCAAACCACCCTCTCGGATGCGCAGGAGCGTATCGCGGCTCTCACCGCCACGCGCGACCAGCAGGCCGCGGCGCTTGAGCAGGCCACCGCACAGATCAGCGATTTTGAGGCACAGGTGGCCGCGCTGATGGCACAGCGGGATCAGGCGCTGGGCAATGTCGCAGAGCTCGAAGAAACGCAGGCGGAGCTTTTGGATGCGCAGGAGGCGCTGAACCTCGCGCTTGCAACTGCGCGCAGCGAGATTGATGCGCAGGCCGAAGCAGCCCGTCTGGCGGCTTCGCGGCGTGAGGCCTTGGATGCTCTGGTGGCCGATCTGCGCGCGCGCAATGCCGACACCGAAAGCGAATTGCAGGCTTTGACCTCCGACCTTGATGAAGCCCGCGAGGCGCTGAGCGCTGAGGAGGCGGCGCGTCTGGCCGAAGCCGCCGCTGCAGAGGCCTTGCGCGCCCGGCTCGAAAATGCGGATGCGGAGCTCACGGCCATGACCCTTGCGCTGGAGGCGCAGCGGCAGGAGGCGGAAGACACTCTGACCCTTCTGGCTGCGGCCCGGGCCGCGCAACAGGATGTTGATGGCGCGTTGGCCGCTGCCCTCCTGCGCATTGACGGGCTGGAGAGCGCGCTGGATGATGCGGGTGGCGAAACAGAGGCCTTGCGCGCGGCGGAGGCGGCCTTGCAGGCCGAGCTTGATGCGGCGGCGCAGCGGTCCGCAGCGGAGCAGGAGGCTTTGCGGGCTGAACTTGCCGAAGCCCTGGCTGCCCGGCTGGCGGCAGAAGCCTTGGCCGAGAACACCAGCAGTGATGCCGAGCGTCGCGCGGCACTTTTGGCGCAGGCGCGGGCGGCATTGGCCGATGAGGAGGCCGCCAGCGCTGAGGCGCAGCGTCAGACCGAGCTTTTGAACCAGCAGGTTGCCGCCTTGCGCGGGCAGTTGGGTGAGCTGCAGTCTTTGCTGGACGACTCGGTGGCGCGCGATGCTGCGGCACAGGTGCGGCTGCAGTCCCTTGGGTCGGATCTGAACACGGCCCTTGCCCGGCTCGCCGCCGAGGAACGCCGCCGCGCCGCCCTCGAAGAGGCAGAGCGCAAACGACTGGAAGAGGAGGCCGCGCGCCTGGCCGCAGAGACCAAGGATCTGGAACAGTATCGGTCGGAGTTCTTTGGCCGCTTGCGGGATGTTCTGGGTCGGCAGGACGGTGTGCGCATTGCCGGCGACCGGTTCATATTTTCCTCAGAGGTGCTCTTTGCACCCGCCAGCGCCGAGCTTTCTGCCGAAGGCCGGGCCGAGGTCGCCAAAGTGGCTGCGATCATTTCCACCGTGGCGGATGAGATCCCACCCGAGATCAACTGGGTTTTGCGGGTGGACGGGCACACCGACAACGTCCCGCTGTCGGGCACCGGGCGCTACGCCGACAACTGGGAACTCAGCCAGGGCCGCGCGCTGTCGGTGGTGAAATACATGGTCGAGGCCCTGGGGCTCGCGCCGGAACGGCTCGCGGCAAACGGCTTTGGTCAATACCAGCCCGTAGCGTCAGGTGACAGCGAAGAAGCACGCGCCCAGAACAGACGTATTGAGCTGAAATTCACCGAGCGCTAGGCGCTGCCTGGCAAGGTCATGATCCGACCACTCACACAACTTCGGGCTTGCATTATCCATGTTGCACCAGCTCTTCCCGCACCCCGATCTTGCCGAAGCATTGTTGCCGCAGGCGTTTGATGTCCGCGATGGCGCCCATGACGAGGCGCATCTTCTGCGGGTGTGGCGCAACGTCGCTGCGATCCGCTCGCAGGAGGGGGGTGACATAGAAGTGTTGCAGGCGGCAACGCTTCTGCACGACTGCGTTTGGGTTGATAAGACGTCGCCGGAGCGGCCCCTTGCCTCGCGCAAGGCGGCGGCGAAGGCCCGGGAGGTTCTTTGCTCTCTTGACTGGGACAAAGAAAGGATCGACCAGGTCGCCCATGCCATCGAAGCGCACAGCTTCTCCGCCGGGATCGCGCCGGTCACACGAGAAGCGCGTATCTTGCAGGATGCTGACAGGCTGGATGCGATGGGTTTCATTGGCGTTGCGCGCTGCTTATATCTTACCGGGCAGCGCCGGGCCTCGCTCTATCACTTGACAGATCCCTCAGCGCAAGAACGCCCATTGGATGAAGACCACTTCGCGCTGGACCATTTTCAGACCAAGCTGCTTCACCTTGGCGATCATATGCAGACGAAGACCGGGCAGATCATGGCACACGAGCGCTCCGCCAGATTGAAGACTTACTACCGGGATTTGCTGGAAGAGATTGCCGGGGGCGAGCTTGGTGGCGCGTGACCTCACTAAACGTTAATAGCTTTGATGCCGGAGTATGTGGGCGCCAGTCCACCCACCAACCCTCTGCTCTGCTGAGGAGTTGTGTGGTCCCATCTTCGGATTTGAACCGCTCCGGCGAAACCTTCTGCGACGTCCACGACCCAATTTCCCTACGAAAGCTATGATGTCCAAGGTGTTGATTTGGATAGAGGATGCGTGAGCCGGGGGCAGACTGCGTCATGCGCACGTGTTTGGCTGTTAAAGAGGATGCGCTCAACTCTGTGTGGTGCTTGGCTTCAGCCAGCATCCGGCAGTGCGGTGCCCACCTGAACCGCCATGCACGCGCGGCGGTTCAGGTATTTATGAAGTCACTCAGCTGTGAGAAGCGGAGGTTTGTCGCCGGAGATACGTGGCTTGTCCGGACCTTCGATCTTGAGATCGATCTTGCCGCCCTTGACGCCGACCTTGACAAGGCCACCCTTGGCCAATTTGCCAAACAGCAGATCTTCGGCCAGTGGCTTCTTGATATGTTCCTGGATCACGCGGCCCAGCGGTCGCGCGCCCATCTTGCTGTCGTAGCCCTTGTCGGCCAGCCATTCGGCAGCAGGTTTGGTCAGCTCGATGGTCACGTTGCGGTCCATCAATTGCGCTTCCAGCTGCAGTACGAACTTCTCGACCACGCGCAGGATGACTTCTTTCGGCAGCGGTGCGAAGCTGATCACGGCGTCCAGACGGTTGCGGAATTCCGGCGTGAAGGTCCGCTCGATCGCGGCGGTGTCTTCCCCTTCGCGGCGGTCGCGGCCAAAGCCAATCGCTTCTTTCGCCTGCTCGGCGGCACCTGCGTTCGAAGTCATGATGAGGACCACATTGCGGAAGTCAACAGTGCGACCGTTGTGATCTGTCAGCTTGCCGTGATCCATGACCTGAAGCAGGATATTGTAGACGTCGGGATGCGCCTTCTCCATCTCATCCAGCAGCAACACGCAATGCGGGTGCTGGTCCACGCCATCGGTCAGCATGCCTCCTTGATCGAAGCCGACATATCCCGGAGGCGCGCCAATCAGTCGGCTGACCGCGTGTTTCTCCATGTATTCGGACATATCGAAGCGGAGCAGCTCCACGCCCAATGTATCCGCCAGTTGCTTGGCCACTTCGGTCTTGCCGACACCGGTTGGTCCGGCAAAGAGGTAGTTGCCGATGGGCTTTTCAGGCTCCCGTAGGCCAGCACGGGCCAGCTTGATCGCGGAGGACAGCGCCTCAATGGCATTGTCTTGCCCGAAGACCACCCGTTTCAGCGAGGCTTCGAGGTCTTTCAGCACTTCGGCATCGTCCTTGGAGACGTTCTTGGGTGGAATGCGGGCGATCTTGGCGACCACATTCTCGATCTCCTTGGTGCCGATGGTCTTGCGCCGTTTCGCAGCAACCACCAGGTGCTGTGCAGCACCTGCCTCGTCGATCACATCAATGGCACTGTCAGGCAGCTTCCGGTCGTTGATATAGCGCGACGCCAATTCAACGGACGTCTTGATCGCATCAGCAGTATATTTCACCGAGTGGTGATCCTCGAAGTACGGCTTCAGGCCACGCAGGATTTTTACCGCATCTTCGACCGACGGCTCATTCACGTCGATCTTCTGGAACCTGCGCGACAATGCTCGGTCTTTTTCAAAGTGCTGACGGAACTCTTTGTAGGTGGTGGAACCCATGGTGCGCAGTTTGCCGCCCGCCAGTGCGGGTTTCAGCAGGTTCGACGCATCCATCGCGCCGCCGGATGTAGCACCTGCGCCAATCACTGTGTGGATTTCGTCAATGAAGAGAACCGCGTCTTCGTGCTGCTCCAGTTCCGCGACCACCGCTTTTAGACGTTCTTCAAAGTCACCGCGGTATCGGGTTCCGGCGAGCAGAGCACCCATGTCGAGCGAGTAGATCGTGGTGTTTTCCAGCACCTCAGGGGTCTCACCTGCGACGATCTTGCGCGCCAAGCCTTCGGCGATGGCGGTCTTACCCACGCCGGGGTCACCCACCAGCAATGGGTTGTTCTTGCGGCGGCGGCAGAGCACCTGAATGCACCGCTCCACTTCAGAATCGCGCCCGATCAGCGGGTCAATATCCCCCTCGCGGGATTTGGCGTTCAGATCGACACAGTATTTTTCGAGCGCGCTTTCCTTCTTTTCGCCATCGGTGACGGGTTGCGCCTCTTCCTCCTGCTCCGGTGCGCCGGACACAGGACGGGACTCGCCGTAGGCCGGGTCTTTCGCCACGCCGTGGGCGATGAAGTTCACCGCGTCATAGCGGGTCATATCCTGCTCCTGCAGGAAGTAGGCCGCATTGCTCTCACGCTCGGCGAAGATGGCGACCAGAACGTTGGCGCCTGTGACCTCCGTGCGGCCCGAGGATTGCACGTGAATGGCAGCGCGCTGGATCACCCGTTGGAAGGCGGCTGTCGGTACAGCTTCTGACCCGTCCACGTCGGTGACGAGGTTGCTCAGGTCTTCGTCTACGAACTCGACAAGAGTGGTGCGCAGATCGTCGATGTCGACGCTGCAAGCCTTCATGACGCGCGTGGCGTCGGGTTCGTCAATCAGCGCCAGCAGCAGATGCTCCAGCGTTGCAAACTCATGACGTCGCGCGTTGGCCAGCGCCAGCGCAGAGTGAATTGCCTGTTCCAAGGTGGTCGAAAATGAAGGCACGGCGTGGTGCTCCTTCTGATCGGGGCCGGTTGGGATCTAGGTGATGCTGATCCTCATACCGACCATGGCCTCATAGTGTTAGAGTTTGGTTGATCACAGGCGCGCTTCAAGTTTTTTCTGCACAAGTGCAGTCACAAAATGCGTGAAGCTGGCATGAAAGGCTGCGATTTCGGCGTTAAAAGGCGTCCTTGCGGGCACGGATTTCGGCGAAAACCTGAACGTCCGCTGCATCTGTCATGCCCAGATGCGCCCGGATGTCAGGGTTTGAGGCGCGTAAAAACGGATTTGTGTCCATTTCAAGCGCCAGGGTTGAAGGAACGGTGGCCTCGCCCGCGGCTCGGGCAGCATTTATGGCCACGCTTCGCGATATAAGTTTGGGATTGTCAGGGTCAATGGTTAACGCGAACTTAGCGTTGGAGGCGGTGTATTCATGGCCCGAGCAGACGGTTGTCTCGGCAGGCAGGGCCATCAGCCGAGTGAGCGACCCCCACATCTGCTCCGCGGTGCCTTCGAAAAGCCGCCCACACCCCAGAGCCATCAGACTGTCGGCTGTAAAGACAGCTGCCGCGTCAGCCACGTAGAATGCGATATGCCCCGTGGTGTGCCCGGGCACGTCGATCACGCGCACCTCGTGCCCGGCGAAGTCGAACAGGTCTTCGCCGGAATATGTGTGATCAAGCGGCGGGAGCTTGTGCGCATCCGCAGCCCCACCGCGTACAACAGCCTTATGTTCGGCCAAAACATCCGCCAACCCCTGGGTGTGATCCGCATGATGATGTGTGATCCACACTTCGGTGATGGTCCAGCCCCGGGCTGAGGCGGTCTCAAGGATGGGCGCGGCCTCGGGGACGTCGACCACTGCCGTGGCGCCGCTTGCGTCATCTTGCAGCAGAAAAGCGTAATTGTCAGACAGACAGGGCACGGTGACAAGTTCAAGAGCCATGGTCATTCTCCGAGAGGTTTGCGACACTATATGACAGAGTGACCCAACACGGGACCGGCTGCAATGCATCTGGATGTGCAAGATCTGCGCAACTTCTATTATCGTTCGCAACTGGGCCGGGCCGCACAGTCCAGTCTGCGCGACCGTGTTCTGGAGTTCTGGCCGGAAGCCAAGGGGCAGACGGTGGTGGGCTACGGGTTCGCAGCCCCCCTCATGCGCCCTTATTTGAAAGACGCGCGTCGGGTCATCGCGCTGATGCCCGGCCCGCAAGGGGTGATGCCCTGGCCTGCGAATATGCCGAATGTCTCCGTCCTCACGGACGAGATCTGCTGGCCGCTGGAAACCGGCCATGTGGACAAACTGGTGATGCTGCACGGGTTGGAGACCTCGGAACGCGCGTCAGACCTGCTGGAGGAATGCTGGCGCGTGCTTGGGCCGGGGGGCAGGGCGCTCTTCATCGTGCCGAACCGTGCGGGTCTCTGGGCGCGGCGCGACCGCACGCCCTTTGGATTCGGACGCCCCTATTCGCCGGGCCAGTTGGAGACCCAGCTGCGCAAGCATCAGTTCCTGCCGGAGCGGCACTTGGGCGCGCTCTACCAGGTGCCGTCTTCCAAACGGATCTGGATGAAATCCGGTCCTGCATTTGAAAAGTTTGGCCGACGCGTGCCAACGATGATGGCGGGCGGGGTGTTTATGGTTGAGGCCACCAAACTGGTCTACCCGCCCAAGCGCAATGTCGAACCTGCCCGCAAACTGCGCCCTGCCGCCGTTCTGGAACCCACGGCGAAACCCGTTTGACGGGAATATCGCCTGACAGACAGCGCCTGAGCCCGCAGGATCGATCATTTATAGGGCGCGGGAATCGAAAATTGGCCTCATTATCCAGGCAAAATAAAAGTTTTCTGAGGGGCAAAACGGTCGCACCTTGGGCAAGTGTCTGAAAACGCGGAAAAAGAGAGATACGGCACTGGCACTATCTCATGTTGCGGGGTCCAAGGCTCTCTGCTACATCACCGCTGATTTTGACGTCTTGAGTAATTTCAAGTCGCGCCAACACCCCCGGTGACGCGATCTTTTCGCATATCCGGGGCAAGAACATCGGAAGGGTGGACGTGTCAGAACCAGCTTCGATTTCCACGAGCATTGCCGCACGCTACGCCACAGCGGTCTATGAGATCGCCAAGGACGGCAACGCTGTTGACTCTCTCGAAACCGACCTTGGAGCCTTGAAAACCGCGCTGAGCGAGAGCGAAGATTTCCGGGCCCTGATCCACTCCCCCATCTATTCCCGCGACGAGCAGGGCGCTGCCATCAGCGCCATCGCCGCCAAGATGGGTCTGTCTGATACAATGGGCAACACGCTGGCCCTGATGGCGCAGAACCGCCGCCTCTTTGTGCTGCCGCAGCTGGTGACCACCCTGCGCGATATCATCGCTGCCGAGAAAGGCGAAGTGACCGCCGAGGTCACCTCCGCCAAGGCGCTCACCAATACTCAGGCCGAGAAGCTGGCCAAGACGCTGACAGCCTCCACCGGCAAAACCGTGACACTCGATGCAACCGTCGATGAAAGCCTCATCGGCGGTCTGATCGTCAAAGTTGGTTCGCGCATGGTCGATACGTCGATCCGCGCGAAGCTGAATTCCCTCCAGAATGCAATGAAAGAGGTCGGATAAATGGGTATCCAAGCAGCAGAGATTTCTGCGATCCTGAAAGACCAGATCAAGAACTTTGGTCAGGAAGCCGAAGTCGCCGAAGTGGGCCGGGTGCTCTCCGTGGGTGACGGTATCGCGCGCGTCTATGGTTTGGACAACGTGCAGGCCGGTGAGATGGTCGAATTCCCCGGCGGCATTCAGGGCATGGCGCTGAACCTCGAATCCGACAACGTGGGCGTCGTGATCTTCGGCTCCGACCGCGATATCAAAGAAGGCGACACCGTCAAGCGCACGAACTCCATCGTGTCTGTGCCCGCCGGTGACGAGCTGCTGGGCCGCGTTGTGGACGGCCTCGGCAATCCGATCGACGGCAAAGGCCCGATCAACGCGTCGAAGTCCCTTGTGGCTGACGTGAAAGCGCCAGGCATCATCCCGCGTAAGTCCGTGCACGAGCCTATGGCGACCGGCCTCAAGGCTGTGGACTCCATGATCCCGATTGGCCGTGGCCAGCGCGAGCTGATAATTGGTGACCGTCAGACCGGTAAAACCGCCGTGGCGCTTGACGCAATCCTGAACCAGAAGTCCTACAACGAAGCCGCGGGCGATGATGAGAGCAAGAAGCTCTACTGCGTCTATGTGGCCGTGGGTCAGAAGCGCTCCACCGTGGCGCAGCTGGTGAAAAAGCTCGAAGAAACCGGCGCGATTGACTACTCCATCGTGGTTGCAGCCACCGCGTCTGAGCCTGCACCGATGCAGTTCCTGGCTCCTTACGCTGCAACGGCTATGGCCGAGCACTTCCGTGACAACGGCCGCCACGCGCTGATCATCTACGATGACCTGTCCAAACAAGCTGTGTCCTATCGTCAGATGTCGTTGCTGCTGCGCCGTCCGCCCGGACGTGAAGCCTACCCGGGTGACGTGTTCTACCTCCACTCCCGCCTCCTGGAGCGTTCCGCGAAGCTGGGTGATGATGCGGGCAACGGCTCGCTGACGGCCCTGCCGATCATCGAAACCCAAGGCGGCGACGTTTCGGCCTTTATTCCGACCAACGTGATTTCGATCACTGATGGTCAGATCTTCCTCGAAACCGAGCTTTTCTATCAGGGTATCCGCCCCGCCGTGAACACCGGTCTGTCGGTGTCCCGCGTGGGCTCTTCGGCTCAAACCAAGGCGATGTCGTCTGTTGCGGGCCCGGTGAAACTGTCCCTCGCGCAGTACCGCGAAATGGCGGCCTTTGCGCAGTTCGGCTCCGACCTCGATGCCTCCACCCAGCAGCTGCTGGCACGCGGTGCACGTCTGACCGAGCTGATGAAACAGCCGCAGTATTCGCCGCTGACCAACGCCGAAATCGTCTGCGTCATCTTCGCCGGCACCAATGGCTACCTCGACAAGGTCGACGTAAGCGAAGTGGGTCGCTTCGAGGCCGGTATGCTGGCGCACCTGCGCTCCAAGCATCAGGCGCTGCTCGATGACATCACCAACAACGACCGCAAGGTGAAAGACGATCTGGCCGACGCGATCAAGGCTGCACTCGACGAATTCGCCGCTGATTTCGCTTAAGAGGTCCGCCCGATGCCCAGTCTTAAGGATCTCAAAAACAGGATCGAGTCGGTCAAATCGACCCGCAAGATCACCAAGGCGATGCAGATGGTCGCCGCTGCGAAACTGCGCCGTGCGCAGGAAGCGGCGGAACAGTCGCGCCCCTACACCGAACGTTTCAACGCGGTGATGGCGGGGCTGGCGGCGTCGGTTGGCGGCTCGGATTCTGCGCCCAAACTGCTGTCGGGCACAGGCTCCGACAAGGTGCAGCTGCTGGTCGTGATGACCTCTGAGCGCGGCCTTTGCGGCGGCTTCAACTCCAACATCGCGAAGCTCGCCAAGACGCATGCTACCAAGCTGCAAGCCGAAGGCAAGCAGGTGAAAATCATCACCGTTGGCAAGAAAGGCCGCGATCAGCTCAAGCGCGACTTTGGCGACATGTTCATCGACCACGTGGACCTCACCGAGGTCAAACGCGTGGGCTATGCGGATGCGCAGGGCATTGCGAAGGACGTGCTCGCGCGCTTCGATGCGGGTGAGTTCGACGTCGCCACGCTCTTCTATTCAAAGTTCGTGAATGTGGTCAGCCAGATCCCCACCGCGCAACAGATCATCCCCGCCTCTTTCGAGGAGAGCGAGGGCGATGAAGGCTCGACCCTCTTCGACTACGAACCGTCGGAAGAGGCGATCCTCGCCGATCTGCTGCCGCGCGGTGTGGCCACCCAGATCTTCTCAGGTCTGCTCGAAAACGGTGCCTCCGAGCAAGGTGCGCGCATGTCCGCGATGGACAACGCGACCCGCAACGCAGGCGAGATGATCGACAAGCTGACCATCGAGTTCAACCGCTCGCGTCAGGCTGTGATCACCAACGAGCTGATCGAGATTATTTCCGGCGCGGAAGCGCTTTAAAGACAACCGGAGAAACGACATGGCAAATGCAGTCGGCAAAGTAACGCAAGTCATCGGCGCGGTCGTTGACGTTCAGTTTGAGGATCACCTGCCGGAGATCCTCAACGCGCTGGAAACGGACAACAACGGCAACCGCCTCGTGCTCGAAGTGGCCCAGCACCTCGGTGAGAACACCGTGCGTGCCATCGCGATGGACGCCACCGAAGGTCTCGTGCGCGGTCAAGAGGTCAAAGACACGGACGGCCCGATCTCGATCCCCGTGGGCAACGCCACATTGGGCCGGATCATGAACGTCGTGGGCGAGCCCGTGGACGAACAAGGCCCGGTGAGCGCGGCAGAGACCCGCTCGATCCACCAGGACGCACCCGAGTTCGCGGCGCAGTCGACCACATCGGAAGTGCTGGAAACCGGCATCAAGGTGATCGACCTTCTGGCCCCTTACGCGAAGGGCGGCAAGATCGGCCTCTTCGGCGGTGCGGGCGTCGGCAAGACCGTTCTCATCATGGAGCTGATCAACAACATCGCCAAGGTGCACTCGGGCTACTCCGTGTTCGCCGGTGTGGGTGAGCGGACCCGTGAAGGGAACGACCTCTATCACGAGATGATCGAATCCAACGTGATCGACCCTGAGAATCTGGAGAACTCACAGGTGGCCCTGGTTTACGGTCAGATGAACGAGCCTCCCGGAGCGCGGATGCGTGTGGCCCTGACCGGCCTCACACTGGCCGAACAGTTCCGCGACCAGTCTGGTACTGACGTTCTGTTCTTTGTGGACAACATCTTCCGCTTTACGCAGGCCGGTTCCGAAGTGTCCGCCCTTCTGGGCCGTATTCCGTCCGCTGTGGGCTACCAGCCGACACTGGCGACCGACATGGGCGCGATGCAGGAACGCATCACCTCGACCAAAGCGGGCTCGATCACTTCGGTGCAAGCGGTTTACGTGCCTGCGGATGACCTCACCGACCCTGCGCCCGCGACCTCCTTTGCGCACCTTGATGCGACAACGGTTCTCAGCCGTGCGATCTCCGAGTTGGGCATCTACCCTGCCGTAGACCCGCTCGATTCCACATCGCGCCTGATGGATCCGGCTGTTGTGGGAGAAGAGCACTACCAGGTGGCACGCTCTGTCCAGGGTATCCTCCAGCGCTACAAATCGCTGCAGGACATCATCGCGATCCTCGGGATGGACGAGCTTTCCGAAGAGGACAAGCTCACCGTGGCTCGTGCCCGGAAAATCCAGCGCTTCCTGTCGCAGCCCTTCGACGTGGCGAAAGTCTTCACCGGCTCGGACGGTGTGCAGGTGCCGCTGACCGAGACCATCGAGAGCTTCAAGGCGGTTGTGGCCGGTGAATACGACCACCTGCCCGAAGGCGCCTTCTACATGGTGGGCGGCATCGAGGAAGTGAAAGCCAAAGCCGAGAAAATGGCGGCCGACGCCGCCTAAGGAGGCCCCTGATGGTAGACACAACCCAATTTGATCTGGTCTCGCCCGAGCGGCGGCTGGCATCCGTCGCCGTTACTGCGGTGCAGATCCCGGGCGCTGATGGCGATATGACGGCGATGGCGGGCCATGCCCCCACCATCACCACCCTGCGTCCCGGCGTGCTGAGCGCCGAAGGCCCCGATGGGACCACCGACTATGTGGTCACCGGCGGCTTCGCCGAGATCACCGCGGTAGGCGTCACGGTGCTGGCCGAACGCGCTATGCCGAAATCCGAGGTCACCGCCGACGATATGGCGGCGCTGATCAAAGAGGCGGAAGGCGCTTTGGCCCAGGCCAAAGAGACATTTGTCAACGAGCCCGGCCCCGTCGATGACGCTGCCAAGCTCTTGGCTGATATGGTTGCCGTTGGTGACCAGATTCGCGTCTGACGCGAAAACGCGCCTTACGAGTTGAAAAAAAGCCCCAATATCGGGGCTTTTTTGGTCTGTGAAGCCCCCTGTTCTTGACCGGCAAGGTTGGGGGATTTACCGTTCATCAGCAGATTTTGAACGCGTAGATAACAAGTGTGGAACGGGGATATTGATGAAAACGATATTTTTTGGTTCTGTTGCCAGCCTGGCGCTGCTCTGCAGTGCACCGGTGATGGCGGTAACGCTCACGACCGGGCCGAACGAAGGAAACGTTAGCGTCGAGGTGGATGAGTTTGGGCGTTTCCGGGACGCGTCCTTCGACCCGGTGGGCGAGATTGGGCGTGCGGACACAACCTTTGACAGCTATGTGGCGATCACACAAGGCAACGGTCTCTTCACGCTTGGTGGAGAAGATGTCTTGTTCTTCGACGGAGGAGGCTCTGACGACTCCCTCACAGCTCAGAATCAGGGCTTTGGCGTTGGTGAGTTTCTGGATGGCAGCACGGATAGGTCCGTTCAATCCACATTCTCGATCAATGCTCTGGACTTCAACCTGACCCAGACGGTGACAGACGCTGTTAACAGCGACGGAATTTTTTCAGGGGCGGTTCTCACGCAGACCTTCACCATCCAGAACACCGCCGATGTGCCCAATACGTTCAGCCTGCTGCGTTATTTCGATGGTGATCTCGACTTTGACGGAACGCTGGAGGATGGCGGTGGTGTTCTGACCGAAAACGGTCAGACTGTGCTGTTCCAGACCGATGCAACAGGCAACGAGACCGATGCGCAGACCTTCGTCGGCGTCACCGCCGAAGGCGGCACACCGTCTGAGGGGCGGTTTGACGTCGATTTTTGCTGCGACTTTCAAACGCCGATTTTGGGCAACGGCGTCGCCAATGACTTCAATGATGATGGATTTGTCGATTTCCCGGACGACATAACCCTGAAACTGTCGAACGACTTCACGGTCCCCGCAGGCAGCAGCGTGACCTATACGACGCAGACCCTCTTTGGAAATTCGCAGCCGCCAGCGCCCGGATCGTCCGAAGCTCTGGCGCTTCTGCCGACGCAGACCAATACGTTCGTCAATGATGACGGCATAACGCAAGTCAGCTTTCAGTTCGATATACCCATCGTCGATTTCGAAAATCTGCCTGAAGACTTTGTCTCAGATCGCATCTTTATCGACCCGATTGTGGCAGGTGCTTATACCTATGACATCACGGGGGCATCCTTCGCCAGCGTCACGGCACCAACACTGGCGGCGGTTCCAGACTCGGATGGAACCTATACGCTGACGTTCGGGGCAAATACGGTCACCCTGTTGGCCGGAGAAACCTTCGACTTCCTCGCAAACGGTGGGCCAGTCGGCACTTTCACGATTGGGGATATCGACCTGGGCCTGCTTCTGGATCCCAATGATCCAAATGCCTTTGTCACCGGAATCACCTTTACCGATGTGACATCCGACATCATAACAATCAATCAAACACCGATCCTTGTGGATTTCGACCCGGACCAGACGACCCCGGTCCCGCTACCGGCCTCCGCGCTGTTGTTGGGTCTCGGTCTTGTGGGTTTGGCAGGCGTGGCGCGGATGAGGTGCCGCCCGGCCTGACGCACCCAGCCATCTGACTGCAAATCCGGCCAGCTCGCCAGGCGTTGGCTTGATTGCTTGACCGCCAGGGGATGATGACGCCAGATGCAACGAAGTTTCATCCTTCTCTGTGGTCTGCTGCTGGCGTTGCCCCTGCGCGCCGCTGACCCGGATGGCAAATTCGCAGTTGATGGTGTGGGTGCCCGAAGCTGCGCGGAATTCACTTCTGTTCTCGACAAGCCGGAGGGACGCACAGCCTTCGCAAACTGGTCCCAGGGGTTCCTGACCGCTTACAATGTCTTCACCGATGATACGTTCGACATTACGCCCTGGCAGCCGCAGGAACTGGTTTTGGCCAAAATGGCTGTCTTCTGCCGGGCCAATCCCGATGTGGTCTACATCAACGGGCTCTCCGCCCTGATCCGCAGTCTGATCCCCGATCGCGTCATACGTGACAGCCCTCTGATTGCGGTGCGTCACAGTGGGAAATCGGTCTTCCTCTATCGTTCCATGTTGGCGCGGCTGCGTGGCGATCTGAACGCTGCGGGCTATGACGCCGGGGCGCCAGACGCGCCGTTTGCCGACGGCTTGATCCGGGCGCTGCGCGCCTATCAGGAAGATCAGGGTCTTGTGGTCAGCGGCCTGCCGGATGGGCAGACGCTGAATGCGCTCTATCCCTGAGCAACCAGTGCATGGCTGCTGGCGCATCGGTCAGAGCTTTGCTTGCCCAAACGATGGCGTTGGTCAGCCTGGCGAGACTCGCCAGGCAGCGCCCCGTCCCCCTTCGATGGGGGGAAGGGCGCTTGGCCCGCCGTTCTACTCCGCGGCGTATGTTCCGTCGTAGATCGGGCTGAGCGTGTCAGCTTCAAACAGAGAGGATACGGACGTTCCGCTCCAGATGTTCAGGATCGCCTGAGCAAAGACTGGTGCTGTGGGTACGATGCGAATGTTCTTGGCTTTCTTGACGGCGTCGGTCGGCGCGATGCTGTCTGTCACCACCAGCGATTTCATCACCGAATTGGTGACCCGCTCCACCGCCGGGCCCGAAAGCACCCCGTGCGTGATGTAGGAGTGCACTTCTTTTGCGCCGTTCTCGATCAACACCTCCGCCGCCTTGCAGAGCGTGCCTGCGGTGTCGCAGATGTCATCCACGATCAGGCAGGTCTTGTCCTTCACATTCCCGATCACCGTCATCTCGGCAATCTCGCCGGGCTTTTCGCGGCGTTTGTCCACGATGGCGAGGGGCGAGTTGATCCGCTTTGCGAGCTCCCGCGCGCGGGCCACACCACCTACATCGGGTGAGACGATGGCCAATTCATCCATGCGTTTCTTGAAGGTGGTCTGGATATCCAGAGCAAAAATCGGTGAAGCATAAAGGTTGTCCACCGGAATATCGAAAAATCCCTGGATCTGGGCGGCGTGCAGGTCCATCGTCAGCACCCGCTCAATACCCGTGCCCACAAGCATATTGGCGACCAGTTTCGCGGTGATCGGCGTGCGCGCCTTGGTGCGCCGGTCCTGCCGCGCATAGCCAAAATAAGGCAGCACCGCCGTGACCCGTGCCGCAGACGACCGCCGCAGCGCGTCGGCCATGATTAGCAGCTCCATCAGGTTGTCATTGGCCGGGTTCGACGTCGACTGCAGGATGAACATATCCTCGCCTCGCACGTTCTCGAAGACCTCCACAAAGATCTCACCATCGTTGAAGCGCTCAACCCGGGCATCCACCAGCCCGACCTGCTTGCCGCGGTGCATCGACATGCGCCGCGCGATGGCATTGGCCAGGGGCATGTTCGCATTGCCCGCGATCAGTTTGGGTTCTTGCAGTTGAGGCATGGGGGCGTTCCTGGGGAGCAGCAGACAGGGAATGTGACAGATTCGTGATTGTAACTCCACCTAACACGGGCGTACCAATCGGCAAAGAACCTCACAGCTGTCAGGAGCCGCAAAATGGCGCATATTGATCTCTTTTTCTCGACCCTGTCCCCCTATGCCTACCTGGCCGGGAATCGTGCCGAAGAGGTCGCGGCAAAGCATGGCGCCACGCTGACCTATAAGCCCTTCGACATCATGGCCCTGTTCTCGCGCACCGGCGGCACTCCGCCCAAGGATCGTCACATCTCCCGCGTTGAGTACCGCGCGCAAGAGCTGGTGCGACAGGCCAAGAAGTTGCAGATGCCTTTCAACCTCAAGCCCGCCCATTGGCCGACCAATGGCGCGCCATCCTCTTATGCCTTCATCGCCGCGCAGAACGCCGATGCGGGCGATCTTGGCAAGCTGATGCACGCGATCTGCCGGTCGGTCTGGGCGGAAGACAAGGACATCGCCGAAGATGCGGTTGTCCGGGGCTGTCTTGAAGAGGCAGGGTTCGATCCGTCGCTGGCCGACAGCGGCCTGCTGCTGGGGGCCGAGACCTATGCCGCCAACCTCGAAGAAGCGGTGGAACGCGGCGTCTTCGGCGCGCCCTTCTACATCACCGACGATGGTCAGCGGTTCTGGGGTCAGGACCGCATTGAAGACCTGGATCTGCACTTGTCGGGAGCTTTGTGAGCGCTTCGCCCCACACTCACATTCAGACCTTTGGGGCTGGGCCGTCCCTGGCCCTAGCCCTTCATTGCACTTTGGCCCACTCGGGTGCATGGCGCAGCTTGGGTGCAGCGCTCTCAAATTGTTTGACCTTGCATGCGATCGACCTGCCCGGGCATGGCCAAAGCGCGGATTGGGACGCAAGGCGTGACTTTCATGACCAATGCACCCAGGCTGCTACAGCGCAGCTCACCGCTCCGATGCATGTCATCGGGCACTCATTTGGGGCGACGATAGCGCTGCGCCTCGCCGTCACACAGCCGCACCGCGTGCGCAGCCTGACATTGATTGAACCGGTGTTCTTTGCCGCAGCCATGGCGGATGCACCGGCGCGCATGCACGCTCATGAGCGTGAGGCCCAACCCTATTTTGACGCCCTTGCGGAGGGAGATCACCGCCGCGCCGCGCGCCTGTTCAACCAGTTCTGGGGGGACGGAACGCGGTGGGATGATATGAGTGCGCGCAACCAGACTTATCTGTCCGACCGGGTGCACCTCGTGGCAGCGCAGACCTCGGCCATTGTCGAGGATCACGCGGGCCTGATGGCGCCCGGTGCGTTGGGCCGTGCCAGTATGCCAAGCCTGCTGATTCAGGGGGATCAAACGGCTGATATCATCGATGCAACCCATGAGAGCCTCGCGCGGCGTCTGCCAAATGCGCGCCGCGCCTGGATCGCGGGGGCCGGGCATATGTCGCCGCTCACACACCCCGACGAGGTGGCGCGCGCGATCAGATCACTTGTCAAAATGGCTGAGGAATAGGTCGATCTGCTGCGTGCTGATCGACCAGTCACAGACCAGCCGCGCGGTCAGCATCTCATCCGGGTCTGCACCTTCCAGCGTGCCCTCCCAAATGTAGTAGCGCGCGCCTGCGTCGTGCAGCCGTTGGTGAATACCCCGTGGGAAGCGTGTAAAAATCATATTGGCCTGAGGTGGGTGCAGGAATTCGGCGCCTTTTTTGCCGAGCCCCTGCGCCAACCGGGCGCAATTTGCGTTTGCCGTTCGCGCCGCGTCGAGCCAGGCCCCGTTTTCCAGATAGCCCGCCATCTGCGCCGAGAGATAGCGATGTTTGGAGAAAAGATGCGCCCCGCGCTTGCGGCGCAGCTCGAACTCCCAGGCCTTCGCCGGATCGAAGAAGATCACCGCCTCAACGCCCAGACAACCGTTCTTGGTTCCGCCAAAGCTGACCACATCGACGCCCGCTTTCCACGTCATCTCGGCAGGCGTGCAGTCTAACGCGACAAGGGCATTGGCAAAGCGCGCGCCGTCCAGATGCACCGGCAGGCCGAACTCCCGAGCGACCCCGGTCAGCCCATGCAACTCCTCCAGCGTGTAGATCCGCCCGCGCTCCGTGACCTGTGTGATCGAAACGGGGCCGCGCTGTGGCCCATGCACCCGGCGCGTCTCTTCCACCGCGATGCGCGCGCGCAACGTCTCGGGTGTCATCTTGTCGCCGCCCGGCACAAGGCTCAGCTTCGCGCCACCGCTGTAGAACTCGGGCGCGTTGCACTCGTCCTCCTGAACATGCGCAACCTCCGAGCAGAAGACCGTCTGCCACGGCTGCGCATAACATGCGAGCGCCAGCGCATTGGCCGCGGTGCCCGTGGCCACCAGATAGACCGCCGCCTCGGGCGCCTCAAAAACCGCGCGCAGGGCCGTGCGGACCTCCTCCATGATCTCATCGGCGCCATAGGGCATGGCATAGCCCGCGTTGGCCTCAGTCACGCGCTGCATGACGCCGGGCAGGGCAGGACCTGCGTTGTCGGAGGCAAAGAACATCAGACCGGCTCCTCTATGATATGTTCTTCCCACTCGTCTTCGGGGATGTCGAACTCACTGAGCGTCCAGCCCTGCACCGAGACGCCCGCCTCATGCACCGATTGCGCGTTGCCGCTGATCAGCGGGTGCCAGTCGTAGAGCGGCTTGCCCTCCCAGAGCAGGCGGTAGGCGCAGGTCTCCGGCATCCAATAGGCGTGGGTGTCGAGGTTGTCGGGCTTTAGCACAATGCAATCGGGCACGAATTGATGCCGGTTGTCGTAGTGCGCGCAGCGGCAGGTGGAATCGTCCAGCAACCGGCAGGCGATGCGGGTTAGCGCCACGCGTCCGCTCTCCTCATCTTCGAGCTTGTTCAGACAGCACTTGCCGCAGCCGTCACACAGCGCTTCCCACTCGCGCTGGGTCATCTTGGTGAGCGGCTTGCGCTCCCAGAAGCGCGCGTCCAGCCCGTCCCGGTCAATCGGATCGCTCACAGCGCCTCCAGGATCTGCCGGGCCTGCGCGCTGTCGGCATCCATCTGTGTGATTAGCGCCTCCAACCCATCGAAGTTTTCTTCCGGGCGCAGATGTTCGACCAGGCCTACGGACAGCGGGGTGCCGTAAAGATCGCCTTTGAAATCGAAGAGGAAGGTTTCAAGATTGGGCCGGTTCTCACCAAACATCGGGCGCACGCCCAGCGAGGCGACGCCGTGATAGCTGCCCTGATGCGGCCCGTCGAGCACATCCACAAGCACCGCGTAGACACCAAAGGCAGGGGGATGCAGCCCTTCGATGTACATATTCGCGGTAGGATAGCCCAGCTCACGCCCGCGCTGCTCCCCGCTGATCACCGGGCCTTCGATCCGGTGCCAATGCCCCAGCATGTCCGCCGCCAGACGGGGGTTCCCATCGCTCAGCGCCTGCCGGATCGCGGTGGAGGAGACGGTCTTGTCCGTATGCGCCATCAGCGGGGCGATGGTCACGCCAAAGCCCATCTGCTGCCCGAACTCTTGCAGGTGCTCCGCCGTACCCACGCGCCCCTTGCCAAAGCAGAAATCAGCCCCCACGACCACATGGCTCAGGCCAAACCCGGTCGCGATGACCTTTTGCGCAAAATCCTCAGGGGTCAGGGCGGCGAGGGCCGCGTTGAAGTTCAGCTCATACAGGCGCTCAACACCGAGTTTCTCAAGCCGATGCGCGCGCGCTTCGCGGCTCATCAGGCGAAAGGCCGGGGCTTCAGGTGCGAAAAAACTGCGCGGATGCGGCTCGAAGGTGACGATGCCAAGCGGCGCGTCAGGCTGTGTTTGTCGCGCCAGTTCGATCACGGAGCGATGCCCTAAATGCACGCCATCGAAATTGCCGATGGCGGCGCTGGCACCGCGATGTTCGGGGGCGACAAACTGGTAGTCACGGATGGTAATCATGCCGCCTTGCGTAGCGCCCGAGGCGCGAACACGCAAGCAGCCGCGCAGCAGTTGAGTGGCCCGTGATCAGTCGAACTTGCGGGAGGGCGCCAGCACCATAGCCTCCCCGATCAGGACTTTCTTGCCGTCCACTTCGCAGTGGCAGTCGAGCTTGACCCGTCGCTTGGCCACTTCGATGTCGACCACCTTGACCTCGGCGCGCACCAGATCGCCGGGGCGGACCGGTGCCAGGAATTTGAGCGACTGGCCCATATAGACGGTGCCATGGCCGGGCAGCTGTTCGCCAATCACCGCCGAGATCAGCCCGGCGGTCAACATCCCGTGTGCGATGCGCCCCTGAAAGATCGTGTCCTGGGCATAGTCATCATCCAGATGCACGGGGTTCCGGTCCGTCGAGATTTGCGCGAACATCTCGATGTCCTCATCAGTCACCACCTTTTGCAGGTAGCGCGACATCCCCATCTCGATGTCTTCGATGCAGATTGTTCCGCGCGGCAGATTGTCCAACATGATGACCCTTCCAGTAACTTTCTAACCGTTACGCCGTAATCTTTGAAACTTAATTACTTCGCAGGCGCAGAAAATCAAGAGAAAAATAGGTCAGCGCAGGTACCCTATTGTGTAGGTAGGACTGGACATTTCCTTTTCCAGATAAGCGGTTAGCGCATCCGGGTCGGGTTGGGTGTCGGTTTTTGTTTCCGCCGCCGCCAGGCCCCCGGAAATGAAAAGCGAATCGATATCTTCGCCCATGGCGCCTGCAATGTCCGTCAGAACCCCGTCGCCGATGGCCAGAATGCGGGTGTCGGGCACGTCCGTACCCAATGCGGCGAGCCTGCGTCGTGCCAGATCATAGATCGGCGGATGCGGCTTGCCGAAGTAGAGGCTCTCGCCACCCATCTCAGTATAGAGCTGCGCCAGCGCGCCTGCGCACCACTCGCGCTGCTCGCCCCGGTCGACGATGATATCGGGGTTGGCGCAGAGCAGTTTCAGCCCGCGCTGCTTGGCCAATAGGAACTCGGGTCGCATCACCGACGGGTCGGCCAGCGGGTCGCGCGGGCCGGTGCAGACGATGCCCTCGGCCTCCTCTAGCGGCACGGCGCGCACGTTCACCGGGTTCTCCACCACGCCGATGGGTTCGAAAAACCGCTCGTCGCCCGGATAGCCGATGTGCCAGAGTTTTTCGCCTACGACCCCGCGAAACATGGCCGAACGCGCACTGTCCCCCGAGGTCGCAATTGTGTCCCAGCTGTTTTCGGGCACGTTGAAGGCCTGAAGCTGCTTTTCCACCCCGGCGCGCGGGCGGGGTGAGTTGGTGACCAGCACTACCTTGCCGCCGCTCTGGCGGTAAGCTTTCAGCGCGGCAACGGCCTCGGGCAGGGCGGTCACCCCATTGTGCACGCAGCCCCAGAGATCGACAAAAAGCGCGTCGTACTGCGCTGAGATTTCGGATAGCGCGTTCACGATTTTGGTCATCGAAGCAGCCTTTCCCGGATAGCGGTTTGCACAAAGAGGCGTGCTAGAACTTCACGGCTGTGCCGGTTGCCCGGCGCGACCCCCAGCTGGTCAAAATCACTCGGTTTTCACCGATGACGACATTGATCACGGCATCCGCACCAAGGCGGCCCGCTGCTTCCTGCAACCTTGTGATGGCCGCTTCCCGCGTTGGTGTCGGATGCAGGGCGGTCAGTTTGCTCACTTCGATATCAAGAGGCCCGATCACAGTATAGGCCCGGTTGGGTTCGCCTTCGAAGATCTGTACCTGACTGGCCGCAACCGGCGTTGCAGCCGGAGCCTGCGTACTGGTCGATTTGGGGAGCGCGTATTGACCGTCTTGCACGTCGCAGGCTGCCAGCGTGACGCAGGCTGCGATGCTGCCGACCAAGGTCAGCGCTCTTCTTTGCATGTTCATGGGAAGGTCTCAGACTTTGAGGTTCGGGATGATCTGTTTTTTGCGGCTCATGATGCCGGGCAGCACGACGATGTCGCCGGAGACCGAGGCGTCAAAACTCTTTTCAGCGACCGATTTCACCAGATCGTTGGGGACCAGCAGCGTTGCTTCTTCTTGCAGGATATCCACAACAAAAAGCAGCACCTGATCTGCGCCATCCTCGTCCGCCACGCCGGGCATGGCGGCCATCAGCGCGTCCTTGCGGTCGAGCACCTGCGCAGGTGACGTGGTTTCCAGCACGGAGACGCGGAATTGCTTGCCGCCCACCGCATATTCCTTGCTGTCCATGCGCAGCAGTTCCGCTTCGGAGAAGGCCGAGACGTCGGATTTGGCGGCGAACATTTCAGCCGCGTATTCGGAGATATCCACGCCCAGATCTTTCGCCAGATCATGCGCGATGGCCTTGTCTTCCTGCGTGGTGGTGGGGCTGCGGAATTCCAGCGTGTCGCTGAGGATGCAGGAGAGCATCGCGCCTTTCACCGCTGTGGGCGCCTGCGCCATATCCTTGCCGATCATCTTCCACATGATGGTGGCCGTGCAGGCCAGCGGTTCGATGCGAATATCGATGGGGCCTTTTGTTTCCAGCCCGCCCACCAGCTTGTGGTGGTCGATAATGCCCTGGATATCGGCGTCATTGATGCCTGCGGGCAGCTCGGCGGGGTTGTTGGTGTCGACGATCACCACCGGCGTATCGGCGGCCACGTCCGTGATGATCTCGGGCTTCTCCAGCGACCAGCGGTCCAGCACAAACAGCGCCTCGGTGTTGGGCTCACCGAGCAGCACGGGTTTGGCGGCAACGCCTTTGATCTGGTTGAGGTACCACGACCAGATGATCGGAGAGCCGGTGCTGTCGGTGTCGGGGGACTTGTGGCCAAAAACGAGCGTGGTCATGGAGAATCCTAAAATTTGAAGGGTCATTTTGCGCGCCTTATAGGAGCGCGCGTCTGGGTTGTCACGCCCTGCGCAGAACGCGATTAACACGGCGGGCTGCTTGGCGCTTGTGTGCGGGTGGTGTTAGATGTCTCTCATGTCGAAGCCGCGCGAAACCGACCTTTACCCCCCGGTCAAAAGCTTCCTGGAAGATCAGGGCTATGTGGTGAAATCCGAAGTGGGGGCGGCAGATGTTGTGGCCGTTCGGGGCGGTGAGCCGCCGGTGGTGGTTGAGCTGAAACTCGGCTTCTCTCTGTCGCTCATTCACCAATGCATCGCGCGGCAGGCGCTGACCGAAGATGTCTATTTGGCCGTGCCGCGCCAGCCGGGCAAACGGTTTGCCAAAGCGGTGAAGGACAATGTGAAATTGGCGCGGCGCCTTGGATTGGGGCTGATTACGGTGCGGCTTTCGGATGGGTTGGTGCAGGTGCATTGTGATCCCGGGCCGTTTCAGCCGCGCAAATCCACGACTCGGCAGGGCGCGCTGTTGCGGGAGTTTGCCCGGCGGCAGGGGGACCCGAACGATGGCGGGCAAACCCGTGTGGGCCTCGTTACCGCGTATCGGCAGGACGCGTTGAAGCTGGCGCTCTATCTCTTTGAGGCCGGGGCCAGCAAGGGCGCGGATGTGGCACGGGAAACCGGGGTGCCGCGCGCCACGCGGATGATGGCGGATGATCACTATGGTTGGTTTGAACGCGTAGCCACCGGCATTTACGGGCTGACCCCGACAGGGGCTGCGGCCGTCAAGGCCAGTGCAGAGGTTTTGGGCGCGCGCTGACCTGCGCAAATGATGCTGCAGAGCAGCGACGAAAAAGCGCCGAAACACCCGAATTTTCACAAAACGATTGGTTGACAGGGAGCAGGGGCTTGCCTAGCTATGCGCCGTTAGCACTCGGATCTATTGAGTGCTAATGGTCCGGGTGCAGGTCAATGTCGCTCGGATCAACTGGGAGAAACTTTGAGCCTTAAGGAGCTGCAAAGATGGCATTGAAACCGCTTCATGACCGGGTGCTGGTGCGCCGCACAGAAAGCGAAGAGAAAACTGCTGGCGGGCTGATCATCCCCGACAGCGCGAAAGAAAAGCCTTCCGAAGGTGAAGTCGTTGCAGTGGGCGCAGGTGCGCGCAAGGACAGCGGCGAGCTGATCGAAATGGCTGTGAAAGCTGGCGACAAGATCCTGTTCGGCAAGTGGTCCGGCACCGAGGTGACCCTCGATGGCGAAGAGCTGCTGATGATGAAGGAAAGCGACATCATGGGGATCATCGAGTAAGCCAAGCGGCTGCTCTGACCTCACATCGCGACTGATTTATTCTCAAGAGGAGAAAACAACATGGCAAAAGACGTCAAATTCGACACCGATGCCCGCAACCGCATGCTGAAGGGTGTGAACATCCTGGCAGACGCGGTCAAGGTGACCCTGGGCCCCAAAGGCCGCAACGTGGTTCTTGACAAATCCTTTGGCGCGCCGCGCATCACCAAAGACGGTGTCTCTGTGGCCAAAGAGATCGAGCTGGAAGACAAATTCGAGAACATGGGCGCGCAGATGGTCAAGGAAGTGGCCAGCCGCACCAATGACGAAGCCGGTGACGGCACAACCACAGCGACCGTTCTGGCTCAAGCCATCGTGAAAGAAGGCATGAAGTCGGTTGCAGCGGGCATGAACCCGATGGACCTCAAGCGCGGCATCGATCTGGCAACCACCAAAGTGGTTGAAGCGATCAAAGCGGCCTCGCGCGAAGTCAACGACAGCGCCGAAGTGGCGCAGGTTGGCACCATCTCCGCCAACGGCGAAGCCGAAATCGGTCAGCAAATCGCAGACGCGATGCAAAAAGTTGGCAACGAGGGTGTGATCACCGTCGAAGAGAACAAGGGCCTCGAGACAGAGACCGACGTTGTCGAAGGCATGCAGTTCGACCGCGGCTACTTGAGCCCCTACTTCGTAACCAACTCTGACAAGATGACCACTGAGCTGGAAGACGCGATCGTGCTGTTGCACGAGAAGAAACTGTCTTCGCTGCAGCCGATGGTGCCGCTGCTTGAGCAGGTGATCCAGTCGCAAAAGCCGCTGCTGATCGTGGCCGAAGACGTCGAAGGCGAAGCGCTGGCGACCCTCGTGGTCAACAAGCTGCGTGGTGGTCTGAAAATCGCTGCTGTTAAAGCACCGGGCTTCGGTGATCGTCGCAAAGCGATGCTGCAGGACCTCGCGATCCTGACCGGTGGTCAGGTCATCTCTGAAGACCTGGGCATGAAGCTTGAGTCCGTGACCATGGACATGCTGGGCTCGGCCAAGAAAGTGCAGATCACCAAGGACGAGACCACCATCGTCGACGGTGCAGGCGAGAAGGCCGAGATCGAAGCGCGCGTCGCTCAGATCCGCACGCAGATCGAAGAGACCACATCCGACTACGACCGTGAGAAGCTGCAAGAACGCGTCGCCAAACTGGCTGGCGGTGTTGCGGTGATCCGCGTCGGTGGCATGACCGAAGTGGAAGTGAAAGAGCGCAAGGACCGTGTGGACGATGCGCTGAACGCGACACGTGCGGCCGTGCAAGAAGGCATCGTTGTCGGCGGCGGCGTTGCTCTGGTTCAGGCTGGCAAGACCCTCGAAGGTCTGACAGGCGAGAACAACGACCAGGGCGTCGGCATTGGCATCGTGCGCAAGGCTCTGGAAGCGCCGCTGCGTCAGATCGCTGAGAACGCGGGCGTGGATGGCTCCGTTGTGGCTGGCAAGATCCGTGAAAGCGATGATGCGGCCTTTGGGTTCAACGCGCAGACCGAAGAATATGGTGACATGTTCTCTTACGGCGTGATTGACCCCGCGAAAGTGGTGCGGACTGCCCTGCAGGACGCAGCCTCCATTGCGGGTCTGCTGATCACAACCGAAGCTATGGTTGCTGACAAGCCTGCCAAGGAAGGCGCAGCCCCCGGTGGCGGTATGCCCGACATGGGCGGCATGGGCGGCATGATGTAAGCGCCGCTTATCACCAAGTTTTGAGGGCCCGCCGGGAGGTGGGCCCTTTTTCGTTCTGCGCCCTGTCCGGTGCGTTTGAACCCAACTCATGTGGCTGGCTGGGCCAAATGAGTGTAAGCGATAGATTACCCGCATCAGGAGGGTTGGCTGTCGCACTTGAAGGCCAGCGCTCATCCTCTTTTGAGCCAGGTACGAGCATGGGTCTCTCTTTTCGTACGTGTCTCATGGGCTTGCCCTAAAAAAGCTTCGAATCGAGCGGCCCTTTGACCTCCGTTGGCCAGGTGTCATCTTCGACTTGTTTGCGTCATCCGCAGTGTGGATGGACATGCGGGCCTGACTTATACATCCGGTCGGACATTCGTCATGGCGTGTCCTCACATCTCATATGTATGATTACGTAGGTCTGATGTGGGCGGTCCGCCGAATGCGTCACTCCAGACGTAGAAAAATCAGGTTGTGGAGAGTGGTGTGGTCGTATCGATTGATCAAACGGGCAGTTCCACGATGCGGGCGTAGCTGCCGAGCATGTCGAGAGCATCGGCGAGTTTATCTCCCAGATCGTCCTTCACAAGATACCCTGCAATGTTCTTGCTGTAGGCCGACTGCACGTCATCTGGCATGTCCGAGGTCGTGAAAACGAAAACCACCAACCGCTGTAAACATGGATCGGCGCGGATTGCCTCAAGAAACTCGATCCCATTCATCCGCGGCATATTAATGTCCAGCGTCACAATGAAAGGGGGCAATTTCCCGGCCCCGGCGACCACGGCCTGTCGCAAGATGTCGAGCGCCTCCTGACCGTCCTTGGCGACAAGTGTCTTGTTCACGATCTTTAGTTTTTTCAACGCCCTTTTCATCGACATGATGCTGATCAGGTCATCGTCGATGAGCAGAAAAGTCGCTTCGGTCGTCGTGTTCGCTTTCAGTGCAAGTTCCATTGAGAGCTCCTCAGGCGGCTGTTGCCGATGGCCGAACAGATGTTTCCACGATGTGGTCAATCGGGAAATCGAACCGGAAAGCGGCGCCGCGTTTCGTTTCGGGGTCTGACACCACCGCGAGGTGCGAGCCGTATCGCTCCAGAATCTTCTCGATAATCGCAAGCCCAATCCCACTGCCCTCAACCTCGTCGCGCGGGCGCAGGGTCTGGAACAGCTCGAAGATCCGGTTTTGGTACTTTACCGGAATGCCAGGGCCATCATCTGAAACTTCAAGGACCAGCCGGTTCAGATCTTGCCTGGCGGAGACAACAACCTTTCCGTCCGCCCGATCATGATGCTTGATGGCATTCGAAATCAGATTTATCAGAATTTGCGTCAGCGGTGTCTTGAAAGTTCGCAGGACAGGTAAGTCTCCTTCGAAAGAAATCTGGAAAGACTTGGGTGGAGAGATCATGGCGGACACCTGCGTGACCAAATCCTCCACATCCACTTCTGTCATGACATGCCGTTCTTGTCCTGTCCGTGCATAGTCAAGCAGGTCGGTCAGAAGCCGGTCGAGCCGTCGCGCACGACTTTGCGCCATGTCCATGTAAGACCTGCTCTCTTCGGATAGGGCGGTCTGCTCGTCATCCAAGGTCCAGTCCACCAGATCCTGCACGGCCCTCAGCGGGCTGCGCAGGTCATGTGCGGCAACATAAGCAAATCGCTCCAGATCCACATTTGAGCGCCGCAATTCTTCGGCGTTTTGCTTGAAAATATGAAGCGCCTGCGCGATGTCGGCCAATTCGTCATTGCCAGCGATATCGATAGGATGGTCGAGATCACCGTCTGCAATGGCGCATACGGCTTCTCGAAGCTTTTCCATGCGTCGGTTGATCTGCTTTTCGATGACAATGGAATTGCCCAGCAGCGTTGCCATCGCCGCGAGAAAGACGCAGACCATCAAGACAATGGACAGCAGCCGTGTCGCGTCGCTTAGGCGCTTGGACCGGTCTGCCACCAATAGATTGGCGTCTGCAGCCATGATGTCGATGAACTGCTTAACTTCGCGCGTGATGTCGGCGCGCGCCACGCGCAGATCAAGAAGTTCGTCCCGATAGGTCGATTTCGCCTCCGCAATGGCGAGCAGGCCCTCATCTGCCAGGATCAAATCATTCAGACGGAGTGTCAGACTTGCCAGGCTGCGACGCTGCGGGCTGGCGCTGAGCTGTGACAGCACAGCGGCCATACGGTTCAAACTCATCTCAAGATGTGCGTTCAGACCACGATCCAGCTCGGCGGAGTCTGAGTCTGTTGCGCTGAGAGACAGGTCAATGACCGCATCAAGATCCGTTTTGAGACTTGCCAGATTGAGCGAGGCGAGGAAGAGATCTGAAAAGAGCTGATCAATCGTATCCGTCTGGGATATCACGCCGGACCGCGCGCTGGTCAATATGCTCTCGATCTGCACCGTCGTATCATACCGCAGTTTGGTGAGAGCCTCGCTGGCCCGGGCGCCGATGTCTTCCAGCTCGTCCCGCAAACGCGCCAGCCGTGTCTCGGTCTCGAACAATTGTCTCTGCCCGGCGACCAATTGCGTGATGGTTATCTCCAACTCGGTGAATTCGGCCATCAGCGCGGCGGAGGGGTTGGCGCGTCCCTGAATGCGTGCGGCCTCATGGATGGCGGTTCGAAACAAGGTGATTCGATCTGCCAGTTCCATCTGAGTGGTGCGAAGATCGACCTCATTTTCGGCGTAGGTGGCCCGTTCGAGCGCCAAGAACATATCATTCAAGCTGCGTTCAACCGTTTGGGTCTGGATCAGGGCGGGAAGGGCCCGGTCATTGAGTGCCTTTTGTGCGGCAGATATCTGGCGTAACTGCATCAGACCAGCCACGCAAGCGGCTATGGTCACGACACCCAGCAGCACGAAAAGCAGCCGAAGGCGCGTGACAATGCCAGAAAAACGGCCGCGGTGTGTCGCGCTGGATGTTCTGTTTGTGTTCACATCCTCTGAAATACGTTGGAAGGATTAAACCCATCTTAAATACGAAGGACTACAACCTGAGTTGAGGTCAGGAGGCGTCAGATTTGACAGATCGGAACCCATCCAAGAGCATGACATTTGGCCGCCGGGCCTTTTTACGATCCGGAGCTGCCTGCGCGGTGTCTGGGGCTCTTCCCGCTCATCTTGCGATGGCTGCAGATCTCACTTTGCATGAGCAGGTTGCCCAATGGGTTCGCGATGCCACAGGGCCTGCGCCGGGAAAACTGTCGGTTCTGTGCCCCGAGGGATCGCAGCGCAACCTATTTCCGATCACGCAGGCCTTTACCGCCATGACCGGGGTTGAGATTGACCTTCGCAGTATTGCCTCACACAGCCTGACGGCGCGTATCGCCTTGGAAGTGATCGCGGGTGAGGGCAGTTTTGATGTGGCGCTGCCAGCGACCTACGGCTTGCCGGATCTTGTGTCATCTGACGTTATTCTGCCTTTGGATGATTTTGTGGACGCCTATGAGCCTGCCGGCTTTCGCGAGGGGTCGATCTACCGGTTAGGCGATACTGTAGATCAAAAAACCTATGGTTTTCAGGCGGATGGCGACGCCTACATCATGTTCTACTTGAAGGAAGTTTTGCAGGATCCGGTCGAACAGGCAAGGTACGCGGATACATATGGCACTGCCCTTGACGTCCCGCAGACCTGGGAAGAGCTGGACAGGCAGATGGCTTGGTTTCATCGGCCGGATGAGGGCCTTTTCGGAGGGCTTTTGCTGCGCACGCCCGACTATGTGGCCTGGGAATTCTGGATGCGGTTGCATGGGTATGGCATGTGGCCTTTTTCCGAAGATATGGAGTGTCAGATAAACACGCCCGAGGGACATGTCGCACTGGCAGACATGCGCCGCTCAGCCGAACATCTACATCCGGGTACTGGCAGCTTCACATTTGTCGAGAATTGGGAGGCGTTCTTGCGCGGGCAGACCTATTGCAACATTGGCTGGGGGGGCGCGCAAAAGTCCTTCAATGAAAAGGGCGCGGCCTTGCGCGGGCGGCTGACCTACGGCGCCCCTCCGGGAGGGCCGCTTGGGCCGGGTGGCGCGCCGGTCTCTATCCCCTATTTCAATTGGGGGTGGAGCTTTGTCGTCAATCGCGCATCCTCCCGCCCCCGGATCGGATACCTCTTCTCGCTCTTCGCCTCGACGCCGGAAATGTCGACCCGGTCCGTCCGCGAAGCCGGGGGCTTTTTCGACCCGAACCGGCCCGAACACTACGCTGATTCAAAGATCCGCGAGGTTTATTCACCCGAATTCTTGACGGTACATAAGGCCAGTTTGGAACAGGCTATTCCGGACCTCTACCTTCACGGTCATTCGGAGTATTTTCGGGTGCTGAATGACGCGCTTTTTGCTGTATTGAGCGGAGAGACGGATCCGCGCGGTGCCTTGGACCGAACGGCGCAGCTGTGGGAAATGATCACCAGCCGCTATGGCCGCGCCCGGCAGATCACGCGGTGGCGACAGCTGCGCGCCCGCTACCCGGCAAATATCGCCAGGGTCCTGCGTGATGCAAAAAGCACCTGAACGCAACGGGCCTTAACGGTGTCTTCAACGCTCTGAGGTAGCCTACGCCGACTTAGGCCTTTTTGGAGTCCGATCTGATGACCACAAACGCTCTTTCGACCGGGACCGCAATGGCGGAAGACCCGTCCAGACAGGTGGCGGCTTCATCGGATTTCGAGGACTTCATCTATCTGATCAGTCACGATGTGCGTAGCTCTGTCCGCGCCCTGATCGAATTGCCCCAATGGATCGAGGAGGATCTGGCGGAGGCGGGGGTCCGGATGGACGGGTCGATTGGGGAAAGCATCGAGTTGATGAACCGCCATACGGGACGGCTGGATCGCATGCTGGTTGATCTGCTTGCCTTTTCACGGGTTGGGCGGATGCAATCGGTGGTGGAGGTCGATCTTGCTGCCGCTCTGGATGACGTGCTTGATGAGCTACCAATTCCAGCAGGGTTCAAGATAAAGCGGACGCTGGAGCATGCCCGGTTCAGATTTGGCGAGCGTGACCTGCTCACCTTGCTGACGGTTCTTGTGTCGAATGGGATCAAGCATCACAACAAGATATCCGGAGAAATCGTGGTCAGCAGTCGGAAAGAAGGCTCTGATGTCGTCCTCACTGTTGCTGACGACGGTCCCGGCATCGCGCCTGAGTTCGAGGACCGTATCTTTGGCGCAATGACAACTTTGCGTCCGCGAGACGAGGTGGAAGGCAGCGGAATGGGTCTGGCGATTGCGCGGAAAATTGTTCGCCTGCATGGGGGTGATATTCAGGTTGCCGCGTCGGAAGCCGACAGTGGGACTGTTTTCGAAGCACGTTGGCCCGCGTGAATTCAGTCCGATAGCGTTGCAGGCGACACAAGCAACTGCGGCAGAACGGGGCCCTTCAGCTGGTCAAGAATGATCCACGAAGGGTGCTAAGACCCCAGACAGCCAAGCCTGTTTGAGCCAAGCATGTGCAGGTCCCTGGCGAAGGGGGCCTCGCGCAGGTTGCGTCGTTGGTATTTCTGTTTTTCCATCGTTTTACCAAAACACCGGTTGATCCCCGGTTTAAGACGTTTGCAACCTGGGGAGGATGTCTCTGCCGCCACACCCTTGCGAAATCGGCAACAGATCATCGCACGGCGCCGCTGGCGGGAGGCAACCCCTTGGCCTGACATGGGGAAAACGCTAAGGCAGCGGCATGCAGCTTGTTGTCTTGACCGCCCTGACCATGGTTGCCTTTGCGTCCAACTCCGTGCTGACACGGCTTGCGGTCGACGGAGGCCACATAGACCCAAGCAGTTTTGCAATCATCCGTGTGCTTGCAGGGGCGGCGACCTTGGGCGCTGTCCTCGTGCTCAAGGGCGGACGCATCCGATGGGTTGGCCGGTCGCGCGCCGTCGGGTGCATCAGCCTCGCAGTCTATATGGCCGGGTTCTCGCTGGCCTATCTCACGCTGGATGCGGGCCTCGGTGCCCTGATCCTTTTTGGAGTGGTGCAGATCTATATGTTCGCGCAATCCGCTCTGACCGGGACACACCCCTCGCCGAGGCAACTCTTTGGTGCCGCAATCGCGTTTCTGGGGCTTATGCTCGCGCTTTGGCCCGGAGCGGGGGGGCAGTCAGATGTGATGGGCGCGGGCTTCATGATTGTGGCCGGGATTGGATGGGCGATCTATACAGTCTCTGGTCGAGGCGAAACGGACCCGCTCGCCGCGACCACTGCGAACTTCATCCTGTGTTTGCCTTTGACTGCGGGCGCGCTGTTCTGGTTTGCTGAACATGGCAGCCTGATTGGCTGGGGCCTTGCGATCTTGTGCGGCGGTGTGACTTCCGGCCTCGGTTACGCGCTGTGGTATTCGGTACTGCCCCGGCTGGCGCAGAACTTCGCCCCCGTTGTGCAGTTGAGCGTTCCCATCATTGCCCTTTTGGGGGGCGCCTTGCTGCTGGGAGAGGGCATCAGCCTGCTTGTGGCCCTTGCGGCCGCGCTGGTGGTCTGCGGAATAGCCCTTGCCATCACAGCCGAGCCCAAGAGCGGGCAGGAGGGCTGATGCCGTCCGAAGCGGCATGCCGCTGGCGGCACCTTACATTTTGTCAAATGCCCGTCACGTTATCCTTTTCTCATGCCCTGAATGACACTACCTCCTCTTTTATGACCAAAGCTGTGAGAGTTCTGCTGGCCGCTGTCCTGTTGGCCCTCGCCGGAACAACGGCACATGCGAAGTGCGCTGTTCTGTTGCACGGGCTGGCACGGACTGAGTTGTCCTTTGCGCTCATGGAGGCCGCGCTCAATGCCGAAGGTTACATGGTCGTGCGCCCGGGGTATCCGTCGACAGAGGCGCCTGTGGCTGAGCTTGCCAAGCAAACCTTGCCGCAGGCCATGGCGCGCTGCGGTCCGCGCGGCAAGATCGATTTTGTGACCCACTCAATGGGCGGCATCCTGCTGCGCCAATGGGTTGCCGAAACCAATGCGGAGCGGATCGGGCGCGTGGTCATGTTGGCGCCGCCAAACCAGGGTAGCGAAGTGGTGGATGCGCTGGACGACATCGAGGCTTTCGACTGGATCAGTGGCCCGGCTGGCGCGCAGTTGGGCACCGGTGTGAATGATCTGCCGCGCCAGCTTCCGGCCGTGACCTTCGAGCTGGGGGTGATCGCGGGCGATCAGTCGCTCAACCCCTATTTCTCCTCGCTGATCCCTGGGCGAGACGATGGCAAGGTCTCCGTCGCGTCCACGCGGGTCATGGGCATGAACGACCACCTTGTTCTGCCGGTCACGCATACTTTCATGATGAACAACCCGCGCGTGATTGCACAGACCGTCGCCTTTCTGAGCACGGGCCGCTTTGACCGGTCGCTCACCTGGTTTGATGCGGTCTTGTCGCAACTCGGGTGTCCAGACGGCAATTGCGTTCCCACTGTGGGTGAGATGATTGGCCGACCTTAATCTTCAGGGCGCACAGGTGCTTCTGCCAGACGGCCTCCGCCAAGGGGATCTGTCGCTGGCGGGGGGGCTGATTGCGGATGCTCCGACCGGGCGCGCGGTTCCGTTGAACGGCTATCTTGTCCTGCCGGGGATCGTTGATGTGCATGGCGACGGGTTTGAGCGGCATCTGGCGCCACGCCGGGGCGCGATGAAGCAGATGTCCGAAGGCCTTGTGGCGGTTGAGGCGGAACTGGCCGCAAACGGCATCACCACCGCCGTTCTGGCGCAATTTGTCAGCTGGGAAGGCGGGCTGCGCGGGCTGGAGTTTGGATCGCAGGTGTTCGACGCGATCCGCGATACGGCGCCGACATTGGTGACCGACCTGCGCGCGCAACTGCGGTTCGAGACGCATCTGCTGGATCTTTATGAAAACCTGCCGCAACGCGCGGCAGATTGGGCGGTGGATTATGTGGTCTTCAACGATCACCTGCCGCACAAGCGGCTGGCCGAGGGCCGCAAGCCTCCGCGTATGGTGGGGCAGGCACTGAAGGCCGGGCGTAACCCGGAAGACCATTTCGCCCTGATGCAGCAGCTGCATGCTGGGCGAGACGCTGTGCCGGAAGCGCTGGACGCGCTGTGCCGAAAGCTTGAAGAGCGTCGCGTGCGCATGGGCAGCCACGATGACAGCAGTGCCGACCAACGGGCGCGGTGGCATCGGCGCGGTGTGCATGTGGCGGAGTTCCCCGAGACGCAGGAGGCGGCAGAAGCGGCGCAATCCGCAGGGGATGCGGTTGTGCTCGGCGCGCCAAATGTGGTGCGGGGTGGGTCGCACAATGGCAATGTCTCGGCCGTCGATCTGATTGCGATGGGGCTTTGTGATGCGCTGGCCTCGGACTACCACTATCCCAGCCCGCGCCGTGCGGCGCTGATGTTGAGCCAGAGCGGTGTGCTCGACCTGACGCAAAGCTGGCGGCTGGTGTCCGAAGGCCCTGCAGCAGTACTTGGCCTGCAGGATCGCGGGACGCTGGCGCCGGGCAAGCGCGCCGATCTTGTCATCCTCGATGCGATGTCTCACCGGGTCGCAGCAACTCTTGTGGCCGGGCGGTTCAGCTATCTCGCTGGTGACATTGCGGAGAGGTTCTTCCCCGCCTGATCTCAGTTCGAACGCGCGGGGGTGATGCGGTTCACATGCCCCATCTTGCGGCCCGGCTTTGTCACGGTTTTTCCATAGAGATGCAGCGCGGTGTTTGTCTCGCGCGCCAACTCCAGCACATGGTCCATGTCATCGCCGATCAGGTTCTCCATCACCACGTCAGAATGCCGCGCGCCGTCCCCCAGAGGCCAGCCAGCGACCGCCCGGATATGCTGTTCGAACTGATCCACCGCACAGCCGTTCTGTGTCCAATGGCCGGAGTTGTGCACGCGCGGTGCGATCTCGTTCACCACCAGGCCGGAGGAGGTCACAAATAGCTCCGCCCCAAGGACACCGACATAGTCCAGTGCATTCAGAATTTTGGCTGCCATCAGCACCGCATCGGTGCGCTGGCTGGGTGTCAGCCGGGCGGGCACGGTCGTGCGACGCAGGATGCCATCTTCATGCAGGTTCTCGCCGGGGTCGAAGCAGGCGACCTCTCCGGCCGGACTACGGGCCGCGATGACCGAGACCTCGTGGCTGAAGTCGACAAACCCTTCCAGCACAGCGGGTGCGCCCGCCATATCGGCGCAGGCCGCTGCGGCATCGGCAGGCGTGGTCAGCCGCCATTGCCCCTTGCCGTCATAACCAAATCGGCGGGTCTTCAGGATGGAGGGCGTGCCGATCCGCTGCACCGCGTCTTCCAGCGAGGCGTGGTCGGTCACATTTGCAAAGGGGGCGACCGATAGCCCCAACGCCTCTAGCCAGGTCTTTTCGGTCAGCCGGTCCTGACTGATGCGCAGGGCTTCGCGCCCGGGCCGGATCGGCGCCAGCGCCTCGATCACGTCCAACGCTGCGGTGGGGATGTTTTCGAATTCGTAGGTGACCACATCGACGGAGCGGGCAAAGGCGGCCAGCGCGTCCACATCTTCGTAAGGTGCGGTGGTCAACTTGTGGGTGACGTCACCTGCGGGTGGTGCTGCACCGGGTTCGAACACATGGGTGCGCAGCCCCAGCCGTGCCGCCGCGACCGAGAGCATGCGGCCCAGCTGACCGCCGCCCAATATACCGATGGTGGCACTGGTTGGCAGAGGATCAGACATCCTCCGGCGCCTCCGGGATCGAGGCGGAGAGGGCGTTGCGCCAGGCCTCCAACCGCTCGGCCAGAGCCGCATCCTGCAAGGCGAGAATGCCTGCCGCCATCAGCCCCGCGTTGACTGCGCCTGCCGCGCCGATGGCCATGGTGGCCACTGGGAACCCGCGCGGCATCTGAACGATGGAATAGAGCGAATCGACTCCCCCAAGCGCTTTGGTCTGGATCGGCACGCCCACAACGGGCACGCGTGTTTTCGAAGCCATCATCCCCGGCAGATGCGCCGCTCCGCCCGCGCCTGCGATGATCACCTGCAATCCGCGATTGACCGCTTTGCGGCCATAGTCCCATAGACGGTCTGGCGTGCGATGCGCCGACACGATGCGCTTTTCGTAAGCCACATTCAGATCTTCCAGCACTTTGGCGGCCTCCGACATCGTAGGCCAATCCGATTGGCTGCCCATGATGATCCCGACGACGGGTTTGGTCATGCGTGTGAGGTCCCCTGGCACAAAAATGTAGAAGCGGCACTATAGCGGGTCGCGCTGCCTGAGCAATGCGCCAGATGCGGCTAAATCAAGGGGATCAGGCGATAATATCGGGGGTCAGCCGGTCTTCGATCTGCGCGATGATGTCTTTCAGCCGCAGTTTCCGCTTTTTCAGCCTTTGCAGGGTCAGCTGGTCGCCCATGCCCTTCTCGGCCAAGGCCTGAATGGCCTCGTCTAGGTCACGATGCTCGCGTTTGAAAACGGCAAGCTCCACGCGAAGCACATCATCCGTTTTCATCGACAGGTCCGTGGGCGCATTCATGTGAGTGATTCCTACGTCGCCTCAAATCTATAATAGGTATTCACCAACCCCCGGCAAAGCCCTTGCTTTACACATATTCGGTTCCCATATTCTTAAAAGCGGGTTGCCGAAACGGGACCTGCACCAGACTGTCGCTTGACTGATGAGGACGTGTCGTATGACGAAAATGACCCTGGCTTCCTACCCCCATATGTTGGGGTTCGAGCAGCTTGAACGCCTGTTGGAGCGGACCGCGAAATCCGGCAACGAAGGCTATCCGCCGTTCAACATCGAACAGACGTCGGATTTCTCTTACCGGATCACGCTTGCGGTCGCTGGCTTCGGGGAAGAAGATTTGTCGATCACCGTGGAAGATCGCCAATTGGTGATTCGGGGGCGGCAGTCTGAGGACACCGAAGACCGTGTCTTCCTGCATCGCGGTATTGCGGCGCGTCAGTTTCAACGCAGCTTTGTTCTGGCGGATGGGGTCGATGTGGGGGAGGCGGTGATGGAAAACGGCCTGCTGCATGTGGATCTGAGCCGCGCCAAGCCTCAGACCGTTGTTCAGACGATTAATATCAAGAAGGGGTAATTGTTATGCATGAACAGATCGAAACAGCACCAACTGAAAACCGGATTGTCTACGTCAAGGCTGTGGACGTGACCGAACTGCCCAGCGAGGTGCGCGATCAGGCGGGTGATCTGGATCAGCTTTACGCCGTTCATGACAGCGATGGCCAGCAACTGGCTCTGGTCGCGGATCGGAAGCTGGCGTTTCGCCTCGCGCGGCAGAACGACTACGCGCCTGTGGCGGTGCATTGACCGCACCGAGGTGACGTGAAATCCTGACGTTGGGCCGCAGATGCTGCGGCCCTTTTGCGTTTTGGGAGCATGTCAATGCCGTATGACTTCGACTGGGTCGACGCCTTTTCCGAAACAGTCTTTGGCGGCAATGGCTGCGCCGTTGTGCATGGCGGGGCAGGGCTCTCTGACGACGTCTGCATGGCCTATGTGCGCGAGACATCGCTGGTGGAATGCACCTTCACCGGCCCATCGGATCGCGCGGACATTCGCGTGCGCTATTTCCTCGCCAGCCGTGAGATCCCCTTTGCGGGCCACCCGACGGTGGCGACGGTTGTCGCCATGCGCGCCCGGGGCCTGATCGGAGATGGGGAGGTGAGCCTCGAGACCGCAGCCGGGATCATCCCGGTGCGGGTTTCTGGAACCGACGTCACAATGACGCAGATCGCGCCCGCGTTCGGGGCGGACGTGCCGCGGGATCTGGTGGCGCGGGTTGGTGGGATTGAGGCCGAGGATATCATTGCCCCACCGCAGGTCGTCTCGACCGGTTTGCCGTTCTGCATCACGGCTCTGAAGGACCGCGCCGCGTTGGAGCGGTTGCGGTTGGACGTTGATGCGCTGGCTGCTCTTGGGGGCCATCTGGCGCAGCCCGATATCAACATGCTGGAGCCATTCTGGGTGACGCTTTCTGGCGCCACGGAGGCGGGCGATACCTTCAGCCGCTTGCTACTGGCACCGCCTAGCCCGCCCGAAGATGCCTTCACCGGCTCGGCGACCGGTGCCATGGCGGCTTATCTCTGGAGGCATGGGCTGATTGGGCGCCCTGACTTCGTGGCCGAGCAGGGCCACGGCATGGGGCGCCCCGGGCAGGCGCGGGTCCGCGTTTTGGGACCGCGTGAGGCCATCACGGGGGTCGAGGTGTCGGGCCACGGTGCAATCGTCATGTCCGGCACTGCGCATCTGCCGCAGGTTCCCTAAAGCATCCGATCTTCCATTTCAGACACACGGCTCAGCTCAGCGCGACAGGCACTGTTGCGCCGCGCCGTTCCGCCCCCCATCGGAACGGCGCTTGAACAAAGCTGTTCTATGTCTCAGGTGGAAGATCGGACGGTTTGGTATGAAAAAGCCGCCGCCCCGGGGGCGACGGCCAATGTCTCAATATACCAATGCTCAGACGCGTCCAGCGATCAGCCCCATGCTTTCCAGCTTGAGCAGCACCTGATGCGCGCAGCTGTCGACATCGACATTCTCGGTCTCGACGCTCAGCTCAGGGTTCTTCGGCACGTCATAGGGGTCTGAAATCCCGGTGAACTCCTTGATCTTGCCTTCGCGCGCCAGCTTGTAGAGACCCTTGCGGTCGCGCCGCTCACACTCCTCGATGGAGGTCGCCACATGCACTTCGACAAAGGCACCAAAGGCTTCGATGTCCTCGCGCACGGCGCGGCGGGTGGTCGCATAGGGCGCGATGGGCGCGCAGATTGCGATACCGCCGTTCTTGGTGATCTCGCTGGCCACATAGCCGATGCGGCGGATGTTCAGGTCGCGGTGCTCTTTCGAGAATCCCAGCTCGGAGCTGAGGTTCTTGCGCACGATATCCCCATCCAGCAGCGTGACCGGGCGGCCGCCCATTTCCATCAGCTTGACCATCAGCGCGTTGGCGATGGTCGATTTGCCGGAGCCGGAGAAACCGGTGAAGAACACGGTAAAGCCCTGCTGGCTGCGCGGCGGGCGCGTGCGGCGCAGTTCCGCCACCACCTCGGGGAAGGAGAACCACTCGGGGATCTCCAGCCCTTCCGCCAGACGGCGGCGCAGTTCCGTCCCGGAGATATTCAGGATGGTGACGTTGTCTTTGTCCTTGATCTCGTCGTTGGGCTCGTATTGCGCGCGCTCCTGGACCCAAACCATATGTTTGAAGTCCACCATTTCGATGCCCATCTCCTCCTGATGCTCGCGGAAGAGGTCTTGCGCATCGTAGGGGCCATAGAAATCCTCACCGGCGGAGTTCTTGCCGGGGCCCGCATGATCTCGGCCCACGATGAAGTGGGTGCAGCCGTGGTTCTTGCGGATCAGCCCGTGCCAGACGGCCTCACGCGGGCCCGCCATACGCATCGCCAGATTCAAGAGCGACATGGAGGTTGTGGCCGCCGGGTATTTGTCGAGCACAGCTTCATAGCAGCGCACACGCGTGAAGTGATCCACGTCGCCCGGCTTGGTCATACCGACCACCGGGTGGATCAGCAGGTTGGCTTGCGCTTCACGCGCGGCGCGGAAAGTGAGTTCCTGATGCGCGCGGTGCAGCGGGTTGCGGGTCTGGAAGGCGACAACGCGCTTCCAGCCGACCTTGCGGAAGAAGGCGCGCAGCTCGTTCGGCGTATCGCGGCGGGCACGGAAATCATAGTGTACGGGCTGCTGGATGCCAGTCACCGGGCCGCCCAGGTAGATGCCACCCGCCTGATTGTGCAGGTAGTTCACCGCCGGGTGCGCATCGTCATCCGCACCGAAGACCTTCTCGGCCTCCAGCGCCTTGTTCGGTGCCCAGCGGTCGGTCACGGTCATTGTGGCGAGGATCACGCCTTCCTGATCGCGCAGGGCGATGTCCTGTCCGATCTCCAGCTTCTCTGCGAAGTCTTCACCCACGTCGAGCGTGATCGGCATCGGCCAGAGCGTGCCGTCGGCCAGGCGCATCTTGTCGACAACGCTGTCGTAGTCGGCCTCAGTGAGGAACCCTTTCAGCGGGTTGAACCCGCCGTTCATCAGCAGTTCAAGGTCGCAGATCTGGCGCGGCGTCAGATCCCAGCTGATCAGATTGCCGGCTTCGGCTTTCAGCTTCTGGGCCGACTCGTAAGAGACATAGAGTTCCGGGATCGGAGAGAGGTTGGCGGTGCTCATCAATTCACTCACATACAAAAATTGCGCGGCATTTCCCCCCAAAAACGCCTTCCGCTGGCCCTTAACGCGTAAAGCGCGGCTGTTTCAAGCAGAGAGTCTGGTTAATGCAGCGCAATTCTAAGCTGTATGGCGACAAAAGGCCGATCGCCCGAACCTCAGGGACGTTTCAGGACCACCTGAAGGCCGCCCTTGGGTTTGGGGATTGGCATGCGCTGCCAGTCAGGAGCTTCACCCGCCAGTTCCACCCGGTACTTGCGCAGCAGCGTGGCGACAAAGAGTTTCACCTGCAGGGTCGAGAAGTGCATGCCGATGCACTTGTGTGCGCCGCCGCCGAACGGAGTCCAGGCGAACTTGTGGCTCTTGTCTTCGGCGCGTTCAGGCGTGAAACGGTCGGGGTCGAACTCCGTTGGGTTGCTGAAGTGTTCCGGCGACAGCATGGTCACGCCGGGGTTCAGAGAAATCGATGTCCCCGTCGGAATGTCGTAGCCCTTCCAATGAAAGTCCCGCGTGGTCTGGCGCGGGATAAAGGGCACCGGCGGCACAAGGCGCAGCGCTTCGCGAAAGACGTTGTTGGTCTGGGTCATCTGCCCCAGCGCGTCTTCATCCAGCGCTGCGTCGCCCAGAGCGGCCACTTCGTCGATCAGCCGCTCCTGCCAGTCGGGGTGTGCCGCCAGGGCTTCGATCATCACCGTCAGGGCCGTGGCGGTTGTATCGTGTGCTGCCATGATCAGCAGGTTGAACTGATCGAGGATCTCGTCTTCAGTCCAGCCGCGCCCGTCTTCGTCGCGCGCCAGACACATCTGCGAAAAGAAATCATCACCACCGTTGGCCCGCCGTTCAGGGATCAGCGCGCGGAAGGTCTCGCGCAGAAAGTCGCGCCCACGCACCCCGCGCCACATGGGTGTGAACGGAACCGGCCAGCGGATCAGAGTGACCGAGGCGCGGATCTCATCCTGAATCGCCTGGTTCACGCGCTTGGCCAAGGGGCCATCCAGCGGCAGCCCCATGAAGACCGCGCCGCCCAAACGCAGCGTCAGATCCTTGATCGCGGCATAAAAGTCGAACGGCTCATTCACCGGCCAGCTGGCCAGCAGCTCTGCCATGGCGTCGGTCATGCGCAGCCGATAGTCGCGGATGGCTGAGGCGCGAAAGGCCGCCTGCAGGATGCGGCGATTGGCGCGGTGGTGATCGCCATCCTGCATCAGCACCCCGCCGGGATAGATGCGTTTCAACGCGTCCCATCCGCCTTCGGAGGAAAACAGGTTTTCGCGGTCGAGCAGCACCCGCTCCATCGCGTCAGCGCCGCAGAGATTGACCCGCCAGACGCCGAGCATATTGGTCTTGTAGACCGATCCGTAGCGCCGGATGTACTCCTGCTGGGTGCCATAGCTGTCGCGCGCAATGGTGATCGTATGGCCGACCAGCGGAGAGGCGGGCGGGCCGGGAATATGCGCAAGCGCAGCTTTGGTGGGCATGGGGAGACCTCGCGAACAGGAGAAGCAACGTGCCCGATAAGGCACGCAGCGACTTATCCCGGTCCCGGGTTTGAAGGCTATTAAACCACCGCACGCACGCAACACCCCCGTCGGGGGGCGGGGCAGGGTCGTGCAAAAGGCTGTGTTTTCAGCGCGCGGGGCTACTCCGCAGCGCTGGTGACAGCTGCGTGGGTCTCTGCGGTCGTCGTCTCAGCGCCATCCTGCTCCGCCAGAAACCGCTCCGCTTCCAGCGCCGCCATGCAGCCCATGCCTGCGGAGGTGACAGCCTGCCGGTATTTGTGGTCGGTCAGATCGCCTGCCGCAAACACACCGGGAATCGAGGTTTCGGTGCTGTCCGGTTTGGTGACCACATAGCCGCCCATATGCGTTTTCAGCACATCCTTGACCAGCTCATTGGCGGGCGCGTGGCCGATGGCCACGAACACCCCCTTTGCAGGGATCTCGGTGATCTCGCCGGTCTTGGTGTGGCGCACGCGTACGGCTTCGACGCCCAGCGGGTTCTCCGTGCCGACGACCTCATCCAACTCATGGAACCAGAGCGGTTCGATCTTGGGGTTCTTCATCAGCCGGTCGATCAGGATCTTTTCGGCGCGCAGCTCGTCGCGGCGGTGGATCAGTGTGACCTTTGAGGCAAAGTTGGTCAGGAACAGCGCTTCTTCAACGGCGGTGTTGCCGCCGCCGATGACCACGATCTCCTGTCCGCGATAGAAGAACCCGTCACAGGTGGCGCAGGCTGAGACGCCGAAGCCTTTGAATTTTTCTTCCGACGGCAGGCCCAGCCATTTGGCCCGCGCGCCGGTGGCCAGAATCACCGCATCCGCTATATAGGTGGTGCCGCTGTCGCCCTTGGCCGTGAAAGGGCGCTGCGACAGGTCCAGATCGGTGATGATGTCGCCGATGATCTCGGTGCCCATCGTTTTGGCGTGGGCTTCCATGCGCACCATCAGATCAGGCCCCTGCACCTCGGTGTCGCCCGGCCAGTTCTCGACCTCTGTTGTGGTGGTCAACTGTCCGCCGGGCTCGATCCCCTGCACCAGAATCGGGTTCAGCATCGCCCGGCTGGCGTAGACACCTGCGGTATAGCCCGCCGGACCTGAGCCGATGATCAGCACGCGCGTTTGTCTTGTTTCACTCATCGTAACCCCCGGTCCTTTTCGAAGCAGCCCCGGAGATATATAGCCTCCGCGCGCGCACCGAAACCCCCGTCGTTACGGCACAAGATGCAATCCAGAGTTGCTCCATATCGATATCATAGAAAGAATCTTGCGCTTGAGCGAAATATTATTGCGTATGGCTTGGCGGGTGCTATAACAACCGCAAAATTCGGGGGCGAAATGGCATCAACGCGACTAGATCCGATTGATCGAAAGATTCTGGCGGAACTTCAGGCTGACGGGCGCATGACCAATGTCGAATTGGCCAAGCGCGTGGGCATTTCGGCGCCGCCCTGCCTGCGGCGGGTGCGCACGCTGGAAGAGGCGGGCTACATCAAAGGCTATCACGCCGAGGTGGACGCCCGCGAGCTTGGCTTTGAAGTGCAGGTCTTTGCCTCCGTCGGGTTGGCCAGTCAGGCTGAGGCGGACCTCACAGCCTTCGAGGATCGTTGCCGCGCCTGGCCGCTGGTGCGCGAGTGCCACATGCTGAACGGGGAGGTGGATTTCATCCTGAAGTGCGCGGCTCCCGATCTGTCCAGTTTTCAGCGTTTCCTGACGGGCGAGCTTTTGACGACGCCAAACGTGGCGAGTGTGAAGACCTCGCTTGTGATCCGGGGGGCCAAGGATGAGCCAGGCGTGCCCTTCGATGTGCTGGAAGAGCGGCTGGCCTCCACCGCTTGAGGCGGCTTTGTACACCGCCGAATCGCAAACCTGCGACATCCGACAGCCGTTTCAGAGCGCCGCCCCTTGAGGGCGGAACGGCGCGGCGCAACCGTACCTTTTGCGCGGGTGCTCTGATCGAAACGGCGTGTCTGAGGTTTACGATTGGGTGTTAAAGCGTGATGGCAGACAGAAGGCGGCCGTAATCCGCCTCTTTCGCATGGGTCGTGCGCCGGTAGGAGTAGAACCGCTCCGCATCGCTATAGGTGCAATGCCGTGTCCACTCGGCGGTGGCGATGCCCGCGTGCCGGAGGCGGTGCAGGCCAAAACCCGGCAGGTCGAACAGCATCCTGTCCCCCTCGCCGGAGGCAAAAAACCGGGCGTTTTCCGGTGTGTCAGCCATGAAGGTGTCGAAAAACTCGGGCCCGACCTCATAGGCGCGTTGCGAGATGGAGGGGCCGACCACGGCGATGATGTCGCGGCGCCTTGCGCCCAACGCGCACATCGCTTCCACTGTAGTCTCAAGTATGCCATCGAGCGCGCCGCGCCAGCCTGCATGCGCGGCACCGATCACTTGGGCGTTTGGGTCGGCAAAGAGCACCGGCTGGCAGTCTGCCGTCAGAATTGACAACGCCAGGCCGGGTTGATTGGTGACCATCGCGTCCGCTTTCGGCTTGTCGGTCAAGGGTTCGGTGATGGTGACAGCGGTGGCGGAATGCACCTGATGCACCCCGATCAGATGCTCAGGCGCCACCTGCATGGCGTCCGCCGCACGCGCGCGATTGATGGCCACAATCTCCGACTGATCCGAACTGCCGTACCCGCAATTCAGCCCGGAGAACACACCAGAGGAGGCACCGCCCTTGCGTGTGAAAAAGCCATGGCGCAGCGGGGCCAGCTGTTCGGCTGTCAGAATTTCTAGTGTCATTGATCCAATCCAGGCGGCGGGCTGCCACCTTCCGGGAACAGGCCGATCACTTTGAACAGGTTTCCCATTTCGTCGGGGTGCGTCAAGCGGCGATGCGCCGCGACATGCGCCTCAAGCGTCTCTCCGCGAAGGCTGGCCGCCAGTGTCTGCGCGCGCTGCGTAATCCCCAGGCGTTCCAGAAAGACACCCTGCGGCGTGAGCCGGCTGACGGCGCAGTTGGCCGCCGTGGCGAGTGCCTCGAAATCCACATGCGCGGTCAGATCTGCCCGCCCGGGGCTGGCCAGCGGATCCACGGTTTGATGGTCCTGCACGGCCTGAAAGGTATCGCCCAGGCTGCGCCAGTCGCCATAATCGATGATCAGGGCGCTGCCCCCGTGGTCTGCAATGCGCTGGCTGATCTCGTGAACGATCGGGGCAGCGCTCGGCGCGTATTCCACCACATCGCCTGGTTTTGTGTCTGCCAGCCGATTGTCCAGCATGGGCTGCGGCAGTGCCGGAGCCAGGCCGCGAATCAGCTCCCCGTCGGACAGGCCGATCTGGGTTTCGCGCCAGTGCCTGTCTGTGCGCGTGAACTGCCGGATCGGCAGCGCATCGAAGAACTCGTTTGCGATCAGGAACAGCGGCTGTCTGGGCAGGTCATCGACGCTGTCGCAATGTCGGATACGCGCATCGGACAAAGCCTGCCGCTGCTGGTTGCGCAGGGCGTGCGACCGCTCGATCAGAACAATCTCTGCCGCCGCGTGAAAGCCCGGCACGCGCTGCGTCGCGCGCAGGACATCGGCCATGAGCGTCCCGCGGCCCGGGCCAAGCTCGGCCAGCGTGAAAGGGGCCGGGGTGCCCTGATCCAGCCAGCTCTGCGCGAGGCTCAGGCCCAGAAGCTCGCCGAACATCTGACTGATCTCGGGGGCGGTTGTGAAATCACCGTCTGCGCCAAATGGGCTGCCGGTTGTGTAGTACCCATGCTCGGGATGCAGCAGGCATTCGCCCATATAGTCCGCCAGCGACATCGGGCCGGTCTGCCGAATGCGGGCGCGCAATATGTTGCGCAGGCTCATGCGCCCCGCGTGCGCCGGATCAGCCAGAGCCCAAGCAGGATCATCGGCAGTGACAGCAACTGCCCCATGGTCAGGCCCCAGCCGCCAATGTGCCAGGCGAGGCCCAGCGGGTTCCCATCGGTGGCGAATTGCGCATCCGGCTGGCGCACGAATTCAACCACGAAGCGGGCGGCGCCGTATCCGGCAAAGAACGTACCTGCCACACGTCCGGGCGTCTTCAACGCGCCAGACCGCCAGACCATCCAGATCAGCACGGCTCCCAAAAGCAGGCCTTCCAACGCGGCCTCATAGAGTTGCGAGGGGTGCCGTGCGCAAAGGCCCACGATGCCGGGGCAGGCCTGTGCAGCCTCCGTTGGAAAGGCCACACCCCATGGCAGGCTGGTCGGGCGGCCCCAAAGTTCGGCATTGATGAAATTGGCGATGCGCCCCAAAAGCAGACCGGGCGGCACGCCCAAGGCCATGACGTCCGCCGCGCTCAGCCGAGGGATATTATGGCGCCAAGTGTAGATCAGCCCTGCAAAGATGACGCCCAAAAGCCCGCCGTGAAACGCCATGCCTCCCTGCCAAACCGCGAGGATCTCGCCGGGATGCTGCAGATAATAGGCGGGCTGATAAAACAGCACATAGCCCAGGCGCCCGCCGAGAATCACGCCGATGATTACCCATGTCAGCAGATCCTCGATCTGCGCTTTTGTCATCACTGGCTGCTGATTGGCCCAGAGGCGCGGCGTCTGCACTGCGCGCACGACCAATTGCCAGCCCAGCAGGATGCCAACAATGTAGGCCAATGCATACCAGCGCAGCGCAAACTCCATGCCAAAGAGCGTGACGGAGAAAATCTCCGGCGAGATGTCGGGGAAGGGGAGGAGCGCTGGCATGCCCCTCCTTTCCTGTGCCGGGCCGGGGAAGTCAACCTTGCAGCGCGCGGTGTCGCGGCCCATATAGAGGGGGAGACCAGCAGGAGGTGATCCATGCAGACGCGCAACAAGATCTTTGACGATATTTCGCAACTGATGACCAACGCGATGGGGGTCGCTCAAGGGGCCCGGGACGAGGCCGAGACGGCCATGAAGGGTATGATGGACCGCTGGCTCGCGGACCGTGATTTCGTGACCCGCGAAGAATTCGACGCCGTGCGCGCCATGGCGCAGAAAGCGCGCGAAGAAAACGAAGCGTTGAAAGCACGCCTCGACGCGCTCGAATCCAAGGCCTGATCCGGCCCTTGGACCTTCTGATCCGCGCTGGGATGCGGCGCGGATCGCCGTTCTTCCGTTAAAATCTGGTTAATGCCCGCCCGCCAACGGTAACGATTGGTGAGATTTTGGGTCATATCTCCGCTCATCCACAACTTATTGCGGTTACCCCCAAGAATAGGGGTTGCCAGAGAGGGCATTCGCGCCGCACCATATCTTGTATAGGCGCGGGGGATCGCCCCGGCCTGTAGAGCAGGCACCTAGTGTTGGGGGCCACCTAGGCCCAAACCGCTAGTGCGATAACAAGAGGTGGTACCATGGCCCTGTCCGAGCAGTTCATTGAAGACGACATTCATCCCATCGACATTGTCGAGCACCTTGCCGAGCATCACGAGTGGGACTTCGACCGCATTTCGGATGAGCAGATTGCCATGGCTGTGGAAGGCCAATGGCGCACGTATTCATTGACACTGGCTTGGTCGGCGTTTGATCAGACCCTGCGTCTGATCTGCACCTTCGACATGGAACCACCCGAAGACAAGCACGCAGACCTCTACGAACTCCTCAATCACGTGAACGATCAGTGCTGGGCCGGGGCCTTCACCTATTGGGACGAACAGAAGCTCATGGTGTACCGCTACGGCCTGGTGCTGGCGGGCGGCCATGTGGCCAGTGCTGATCAGATCGACACGATGATCGGAGCCGCCGTGATGAGTGCGGAACGCTACTATCCTGCCATGCAACTGCTGGCCTGGGGCAACCAGACCCCGGCCGAGGCGCTGCAGGTCGCCATTGCAGAGGCATACGGTCGGGCGTAAACCTTCCCCCTGAAACAGGGATTTCGGGGGGAAGGATTATGCAGGAGAGCCGGATCGCGCAGCAGGGGCTTGTCCTGCTGGGCTGTGGCAAGATGGGGTCGGCCATGCTTGCGGGCTGGCTGGGCCGGGGTCTGCCTGCAGGGTCGGTCTGGGTGGTGGACCCGCATCCCTCCCACTGGCTGACCTCGACTGGTGTGCAGATCAACGCCCCTCTGCCCAAGACCCCCGCTGTTGTTCTGATTGCCGTGAAACCGCAGATGATGGCGGAGGCGTTGCCGACGCTGGCGGCTATGGGCAATGCCCAGACCGTCTTTGTGAGCGTGGCCGCAGGCATCACGCTTGACCGGCTGGAGGGTATTCTGGGCGATCAGACACCGATCATCCGGGCTATGCCGAACACGCCTGCAGCCATCTCGCGGGGCATCACCGCAACTGTCGGAAACACCCACGTTGGTGCTGCGGCGTTGGAGGAAGCCGAAGGCTTGCTCAGCGCGGTGGGTGAAGTCGTACGCCTGACCGATGAGGCTCAGATCGACGCGGTCACGGGTGTCAGCGGCTCCGGCCCGGCCTATGTGTTTCACCTGATCGAAACACTGGCGGCGGCGGGGGTCGCACAGGGCCTGCCGGAGGATCTGGCGATGCAGTTGGCCAAGGCCACGGTGGCCGGGGCGGGCGCGCTGGCGCAGCAGGCTGAGGAAGACCCGTCGCAGCTGCGCGTCAACGTGACGTCCCCTAATGGTACGACACAGGCGGCGCTGGAGGTTCTGATGGACAAGGACGCAGGTTTTCCAACGCTGCTGCCGCGTGCCGTGAAAGCAGCGACGGATCGGTCGCGGGAGTTGGCACGTGGATAACATCAGTTTCGACGATTTCCTGAAGGTCGACGTGCGCTGCGGCACCATCCTGCGGGCTGAGCCCTTTCCCGAAGCACGCAAACCGGCGATCAAGATGTGGATCGACTTTGGCGAGGAGATCGGTGAGCGTAAGACCTCGGCCCAGATCACCGCGCATTACGCCCCCGAGAATCTGGTCGGCAAACAGGTGATGGCCGTGGTGAACTTTCCGCCGCGCCAGATCGGCCCGTTTATGTCGGAGGTTCTGGTGCTTGGGTTGCCGGATGAGGCGGGGAACATCGTGCTGATCGGTCCTGATCAGGACGTGCCACAGGGAGGACGGATGCATTGACCAAGATTTTCATGACACGACCGCTGCCGGAGACGGTGCAGGCGGCTGCGCGCGCCGACTTTGACCTGACCGTGCGCCCAATGACGTCGCCGCTTACGGTGGAAGAGATGCGCACAGCGCTGAGCGAGTACGACGGGGTGATCCCGACGCTGGGCGATCTGTTCTCATCCGATATCTTCAAGGCGCAAGAGGATTGGCGCTGCCAGATCCTCGCCAACTTCGGGGTGGGGTACAACCATATCGACGTGGCGGCGGCCAAGGCGGCGGGTATCACGGTGAGCAACACGCCGGGTGCCGTGACGGATGCGACGGCGGATGTGGCGCTGACTCTGATGCTGATGAGCGCGCGCCGTGCGGGCGAGGGCGAACGTCTGCTGCGCGCGGGCCGCTGGGAGGGGTGGCACCCGACGCAGCTGCTGGGCATGCACCTGGGTGGCAAAACCGTCGGCATCGTCGGCATGGGGCGGATTGGTCAGGCTATCGCGCGGCGCTGCCACGCGGGCTTTGGCATGACGGTTGCCTATCACAGCCGCTCGCCCAAAGTCTTGGACTTCCCGGCGACTCGGATGGACAGCCTGCTGGCGCTTGCGGCTGCCGTCGATGTGCTGGTGCTCGCCGTGCCGGGGGGCGACGAGACGCATCACCTGATCAACGCCGAGGTTCTAGAGGCGATGCAGCCGCATGCGCATCTGATCAACATTGCGCGCGGCAATGTGGTGGAAGAGGCCGCGCTGATTCGTGTTCTGGAGCAGGGTGCGATTGGCGGCGCCGGTCTCGATGTCTATGAGTTTGAGCCTGCGGTGCCGGACGCGCTTTGCGCCATGGAGAACGTCGTGCTGCTGCCGCATCTGGGCACGGCTGCGCTCGAAGTGCGGGAAGACATGGGGCTGATGTCAGTGCGCAATCTGCAAGCCTTTTTTGCCGGGGAGACGCCGCCTAATCTGGTGTGATGTCGCCCACGGCGGCGCGCCAGTGTTTGCGGCAGAGCGAGACATAGGTCTCGTTCCCACCAACCTGAACCTGCGCGCCGTCGATCAGGGTGTTGCCCTCCGCATCTTGCCGCACGACCATCGTGGCCTTCTTACCGCAATGGCAAATGGTGCGCACCTCGCGCATCTCGTCCGCCAGCGCCAGCAAGGTGGCTGAGCCGGGAAAGAGCTGGCCGCGAAAATCGACGCGCAGCCCAAAACACATCACCGGCACGCGCAGATCATCCACAACCCGCGCCAGTTGCCAGACCTGGCTTTCGGTCAGGAATTGCGCCTCATCCACAAAGGCGCAGGCAATAGGACCCTCTCGCAAACGCGCAGCGATGGCGGCAAAGAGATCATCCTGCGTCCTGAATGTATCGGCGGGTTCCTTTATTCCGATCCGAGAGGCGATCTGCCCTGCGCCCGCGCGATCATCCAGCCGCGCGGTCAGCAGATAGGGTGTCATGCCCCGCTCGCGATAGTTGTGCGCGGCTTGCAGCAGAACCGTGGATTTGCCCGCGTTCATGGTGGAGTAGTGAAAGTAGAGCTTGGCCATGGCGCTGTTCATAGGGGGCTGTCCGGTTGGCCGCAAGCGGGCGCGATTTTGAAAACAAAGCCCGTGCGCAGGTGCTGACGCGAACGCCAACCTACCGATCCCAAAACGGCAGAGCGCAACAGGCCCTTACCCGAAACCGGCGCTGGGGCCGCCGGCCACTCACTAGACTCCCGAACACCGGGAGTGCTTTTATAAATGACATTTCCCTGACATCCGATTAATGGAAGGGCTTATGCGCGGGGTTTGGTCGGGTCCCCCACCAGATTGAAGCGAAAGGAGCCATATGACAGCCGTCAGCAGGTATCTGAAAAAACACACCGAAACCTTGGTGAAAGATGTCGGCATCGAGCAGGCCTGCAAGCTGACCGGGAAGTCAAAGGCGACTTTGGGGCGCTATTATTCCGACCATGATGAACATGCGGATCGGTTTATGCCCATCGAAGCGGTGGCGCTGCTGGAGCAGGCGTCGGAGTATCCACATGTGACCGCAGCTCTGGCGGAGTTGTCTGGCAGCTCGCTGCAATACGATGAACGTCGCCCCAACGCAGAACGCCCCGGCGGTGTGAATTCGGATGTGATTGCGCTCAGTCAACGGTTTGCCATGCTGATGGCCGAATATCAGCAGTCCATGGAAGATGGGAAAATCACCGTGAACGAGGCCAAGCGCCTGCTGAAAGAGACGGTCTTATTGCAGCAGGTGCTGATTGACATGAAGTTGCATCTGGAAAACGACCACGGTGCGGCACCAACCTAGCCTGCGCGTTCCACCAGAACTGACCCCACCGAGTAGCCCGCGCCAAAGGAACAAATCAGCCCCTTGTCTCCGGCCTCCAGATCGCCTGAGTACTTGGCAAAGGCGATGATCGACCCGGCAGAGGACGTATTCGCATAATCCTGCAGGATATTGGGCTGCTCGTCAGGGCGCGGCGTCCGCCCCAGGACCTTTTTGCCGATGAAGTCATTCATCGTCTTGTTGGCCTGATGCAGCCAGAGCCGCCGTAGATCCGCCGCCGCGACGCTGCCCTCCGCCATATGGCGCGCGATGTGGTCCGAGACCATGGGCAGCACTTCCTTGAACACCTTCCGCCCGTTTTGCATGAACTGCATGTCCCGGCGATCCGCCATACCAGCGGGACGTGAGCGCCGCAGATATCCGTTGTTGTTACGGATATTGTTGGAGAACTCCGTTGCGCAGCGGGTTGAGAGCACCCTGAAGAATGGGCCCGTGGCGGCTGCTTGCCGTTCAAGCAGGGTGGCGGTAGCCACATCGCCAAAGATGAAATGGCAATCGCGATCCCGCCACTCCAGATGGGCCGAGCAAATCTCTGGGTTGATCACCAATGCGCCGCGGATGCTGCCGGATCGGATCATGTCGGCGGCGGCCTGGATGCCGAAGGTGGCCGACGAACAGGCGACATTCATGTCGAAGGCAAAGCCGCTCACGCCCAGAAGGTGCTGGATTTCAATGGCCACGGCCGGGTATGCCCGTTCCATATTCGAGGCAGCACAGATCACCAGATCGATGTCATCCGCAGTTTTTCCCGCCTGATCAAGCGCGCTTTGCGCGGCTTTCAGACCGATCTCTGCCATCAAAGAAGGTTCGTCATCCTGCCGTTGACGCAGCAGCGGGTGCATGACCGTTGGATCCAGTATGCCGGTTTTGTCGACGACATGGCGTTGTTCGATCCCCGAGGCTTTGACGATGAACTCCTCAGAGGAATATTCTTTTGCCGGCAGCTCACCGGAGGTAATCTCATCCGCATGCTTGGTGTTGTAGAGGTCGACATAGGCGTTGAACGCGGCCACCAGCTCGGCATTGGTGATGACGTCTGATGGCGTGTGCACACCGGCGCCGGTGATAACGGGCGTGTTCATGAAACTGTCTCCAAAAAGGTGCGCCACCATGTGGGAATTCCCGTCCGCAGGTCAAGCGACGGGACGCAACGTCTCACCGAGGGTGGTGAGGTCGCAGAGCGCATTGTGGAGAGGTCAGATGCTCAGCGCAGCGGAACCGAAAAGAGCACATAGCCGTCACGCCGGGCCACTTCTTCTGCGCCGGTGTCGATCACAAAGACGCCGAGGTTTTCGGCATCTTCGGGGCAGGCGACCAGATCAGCGGCATCATCGAGGAACGGGTTGGTGAAATCATCTTCGCCCACGCGGCGGCAGATATCGCCCTTGAAGCGATAGCCATCGCCAAAGATCGGCAGTGTGCCCGTCACGGGCTCCGGCGCGGGGGCACAGGCTATGAGAGCAAGGGCGGGAAGACAGGCAAGACGACGCATTTGGGACCTCCTTCGACGTTAAAAATGCTTGATCCTATGACACACAGCCTAGGACATTGGGGGCGTCAGACGTCGAGACCCAGTTTGAGACAGCCATGCCGACCGGGTGTCTTGCATGGGGACGGGCCTCCTAGGTGGATGCTATGGCACCGGGACCCCGAGGCACTTTGCAGCCTCTGCCAGCCCAAGTTCAGATCAGCGGGCGCGGCTTGACGGCCTCAAGCTCCATGTCTGCGACGGTGGCAAGCTCGGCCAGATCGTGGATCTTCAATGTGTTGTCGCTCCAGGCCAAAAGCTGGCGTTCGCGCAGGCGGGCCAGGGTCTTGTTTGTATGCACAAGAGAGAGACCCAGCGCGTCCGCCACATCCTGCTGCTTGAACGGAAACGGCATGACGCCGTTGCGGACCAAGCCCAGGGTTTCGGCCCGCTGGAAAATGCGCACAAAAGCCCAGGCAATTGCCGAGATGGCATCGCGCTGACCCACGGTGGCCAGCGTGTCGCCGAGAAAATGTTCCTCGGTTGCGGCAAGCCAGGTGATGTCAAAGGCGCGCGCAGTGGAGCTGCGGAAGAAGTCGAAGAAATCGCCGCGGTCGAAGACGCAGAGGGTCATATGCGTGGTCGCTTCCACCGAATGCCCCATCTCACCCAGCATACTGGCCTGCAGCCCGATGAAGTCACCGGGGAAGATGAAATTGATCACCTGGCGATTGCCATCCGGCAGTGTCTTGTAGCGCAGGCCCATGCCGCGCAGGGCCGTATAGAGCTGGGGCGCGTTCGATCCTTCCATGAGAATTGGTGTGCCCGGGTCAACCGCGAGCTCGCCGGATTTGAACCGCCGGGTCTTCTCCAGTTCATCCTGGGTCATGTCGTCAAAAATGGGTTGGCTGCGGAGCGGGCAAGCTTTGCAGTCGGTGGTCATTTTCTACTCCTGCTATGTCATAGTTTAATGCAAAGGCTCGCAAAGGGTTCCATAGTCAGCGTTTGATGTGAGGAAACAGTTTGGACAACACCCTATGCGTTGCGATTGTCATCCGTGATCCGCTGGTCTCTCAGGACATTGCGGGGATCTTTGCGTTCTGGAATCCGAGCACTGTCAGCCGGGTGTTTGAAACGGTGGCCGAGGCCCGGGCGGCGCCCGAGGGTGACTTTGACCCGATGTTGGTGTTTGTCGCGGCACAAGACGGGCATCTGGTGCTCGATCCACCCGACGTTGACTGGCTGCAACAGCGCGGGGTGATCACTCTGGACCTGCGGGACCGGCGGCTGTTCCCGCATTGGCAGCATCTTGCGCGGCCCTTCACACAAGCGCATGTGATCGAGGCCGCGCATCGTTTGATCGCAGACGATGAGCAAGAGCGTGTCGAGGCGGAGTAGGGCGCCGGGCGGTTTCATTGACCGCCGTTCCGTCAAACTAGGCGCTGGTCGGATGCCCTTCGAACTGCTCCGCGTCATCACAGATCTCGTACCAGGCGGGTTTTTCGGAAACGAATTCGTGGAATTGATTTCTCACGCTTATGTCCGCGTCGAGAGCATTGGCAGCGATTGGAAAGCTGTCGGCGTCTGAAAGTATCTCGCCCAGCGAAGACCCGCATATCTTACAAAAGCAGCGGCTGTATTTGTAGGGTGCCTTGGGGGCGAACACCTTGATGGACTCGCGGCCCTGGATCCATCTCAAATCGTCTTTCTTGATGAAGGCAATCACGCTGGCTCCGGCCTTGCGACATCGCGAGCAGTGGCATGTTCCCATCATGTAAGGTGGGGTCAGCAATTCGAATTTGACCGCCCCACAGCAACAACTTCCAGGGATCATTATGCGGTTCTCCTCGTGATTCATGGGTGTATGAAGAGAACATTAAGTGAACATGTGTTGCGGGACAAGGGGCGGCCGTGACCGTGTGGGAGTCTTCGTGGCCGGGTGCATGCGTCCAACAACCGCCGCACGCCACCGTCGTCTGGTGTCTGACAGGTCGCTGCCTTGTTGTCTGCCGGGCGGGCCGGGGCAGGTCCTTGCGCTTTACCCCTGCAGCGCCTTCACACCCACGTCGCCGTCAGCCTGCGCGCGAATTGCCAGCGCTGCGGCGTAACTGCCGGCGGCAGTGGTGAAATAGGGGATCTTGTCGTAGAGCGCGATGGCGCGGATCGACTTGCTGTCCTCCACCGCTTGTGCGCCTTCGGTGGTGTTCATCACCAGATGGATGGCCTCGTCCTTCATCATGTCGGTCACATCGGGGCGGCCCTCATAGACCTTGTTGACCGTGCCGCAGGTCATGCCGTGCTCGTTCAGCCACGCGGCGGTGCCGCGGGTGGCGACCAGCGTAAACCCTTGATCCAGCAGGATGCGCGCGGTGTCGAGCATATCGTCGGTCTTGTCCGCATCCTTGATCGAGATAAAGGCGCAGCCTTTGGGCGGCAGCACCATGCCTGCGCCCATCTGCGCCTTGAGGAAGGCGCGGGGGAAGTCGCGGTCCCAGCCCATGACCTCGCCGGTGGAGCGCATTTCCGGACCCAGCAGCGTGTCAACGCCGGGGAAGCGGGCGAAGGGCAGAACGGCCTCCTTGACCGAAAACCATGGCATGTTGGGGTCCGCCAGCGTCATTGGGTCGCCCAGAGGTAAGGTGGCTTCATAGGCGGCATCCGCGTCATAGGGCGGGCGATGCGGGAAGGTCGACAGCGGCTCACCCGCCATCAGACGCGCGGCGATGGAGGCGATGGCGCTATCCGTCGCTTTTGCCACAAAGGGCACGGTCCGGGAGGCGCGGGGGTTCACCTCGATGAGGTAGATCTCGCCGTCCTTAATTGCGAATTGCACGTTCATCAGGCCCACCACATTCAGCGCCTTGGCGAGCGCGTGGGTCTGTTTCTCAATCTCGGCGATGATGTCTCGGGGCAGGGAGTAGGGCGGCAGGGAACAGGCGCTGTCACCTGAGTGCACGCCCGCCTCCTCGATATGCTGCATGATACCCGCGACATGCACCTCTGTCCCGTCGCAGAGCGCGTCGACGTCAAGCTCGACGGCACCTGCAAGATAGCTGTCGAGCAGCACCGGGCTGTCACCCGAGACCACCACGGCCTCAGAGATATAGCGTTCAAGGCTGGCTTGATCGCGCACGATCTCCATCGCGCGGCCACCGAGGACGTAAGACGGCCGGATCACCAGCGGGAAGCCGATCTCTGCTGCGATCTCAAGAGCTTCGGCGTCGGAGTGGGCGATGCCGTTCTTCGGTTGCTTGAGGCCGAGGGACTGCACCAGTTGCTGAAAGCGTTCGCGGTCCTCGGCCAGATCAATGGCGTCGGGTGTGGTGCCGAGGATCGGGATGCCTTCGTTGGCCAGTGCTTGTGCAATCTTCAGCGGAGTCTGGCCACCAAACTGCACGATGACCCCGTGCAGCTTGCCATTGTCCTGCTCGACCCGGAGGATCTCCATCACATGCTCGAAGGTGAGCGGTTCGAAATAGAGGCGGTCTGACGTGTCGTAGTCGGTGCTGACCGTCTCGGGGTTGCAGTTGACCATGATGGTTTCATAGCCCGCATCCGTCAGCGCATAGCAGGCGTGGCAGCAGCAGTAGTCGAACTCGATGCCTTGCCCGATGCGGTTGGGGCCACCGCCGAGGATCACCACCTTCTTGCGGTCGGAAGGGCGCGCCTCGCATTCCACTTCGCCAAAGACGGGCGCCTCATAGGTGGAGTACATGTAGGGTGTCTGGGCTTCGAACTCGGCGGCACAGGTGTCGATGCGCTTGAAGACCGCCGTAACGCCCGCGGCTTGGCGGAGGCTGCGCACCTCGGCCTCTGTCTGGTCGGTCAACTCAGCCAGACGCGCGTCGGTGAAGCCCATCATCTTGAGCGCGCGCAGCGGCGCGGCCTCCTGCGGCAGCCCTTCGCTTTCCAGAGTCTGTTCCGTGTCGACGATCTCACGGATCCGAGCAAGGAACCACGGATCGAACCGTGTGATGGCGTGGATCTCGTCATCCTCCAGCCCTTCGCGCATGGCCTGCGCGATGACCCGCAGCCGGTCGGGCGTCTGCGCTGCCAGGGCCTTAGTGATCGCGGCCTTGCCGGAAGTTGGATCCTGCGCGCCGGGGATGTCGATCTCGTTGAAGCCGGTCAGCCCCTGCTCCATGGAGGCCAGCGCCTTTTGCAGGCTCTCGTGGATGGTGCGGCCAATAGACATGGCCTCACCCACCGACTTCATCGCGGTGGTCAGATCCGGCGTGGAGCCGGGGAATTTCTCGAAGGCGAATTTCGGGATCTTGGTGACCACATAGTCGATGGTCGGCTCAAAGCTCGCGGGCGTGACCTTGGTGATGTCATTGTCGAGCTCATCGAGGGTGAAGCCCACGGCGAGCTTCGCCGCGATCTTGGCGATGGGGAAGCCCGTGGCCTTGGAAGCGAGCGCCGAGGAGCGGCTGACCCGCGGGTTCATCTCGATCACCACCATGCGGCCATCATCCGGGTTCACCGCCCATTGCACGTTGGAGCCGCCCGTCTCCACTCCGATCTCGCGCAGCACCGCGATGGAGTGGTTGCGCATGATCTGGTATTCCTTGTCGGTCAACGTCAGTGCCGGGGCCACGGTGATGGAATCGCCGGTGTGCACGCCCATCGGGTCCACGTTCTCGATGGAGCAGACGATGATGGCGTTGTCGGCGGTGTCACGCACCACCTCCATCTCGAACTCTTTCCAGCCGAGCAGGGATTCGTCCACGAGAATCTGCCCCACCGGCGAGGCATCCATGCCCGACCGGCAGATCGCCTCATAGTCATCGCGGTTGTAGGCCACACCGCCACCGGTGCCGCCCATGGTGAAGGCAGGACGGATGATCGCGGGCAGGCCGACCTCTTCCAGTGCTTCAAGTGCTGCTTGAACTCCGGCCTGCAAGTCCTTCTTTCCATTTGTATCTGTGGGGGCGGTGATAATGGTGGCGCGGGGGTTTTCAATGCCCAGACGGTCCATCGCCTCGCGGAAGAGCTTGCGGTCTTCAGCCATCTCGATGGCGTCGCGTTTGGCGCCGATCATTTCGACGTTGAACCTGTCCAGCACACCCATCTCTTCCAGCGCCAGAGAAGTGTTCAGCCCGGTCTGCCCGCCCATGGTGGGCAGCAGCGCATCGGGCCGCTCCTTTTCGATGATCTTTGCGACCATCTCGGGTGTGATGGGCTCAATATAGGTCGCATCGGCCAGCCCAGGGTCGGTCATGATCGTCGCAGGGTTGGAGTTCACGAGGATGACGCGGTAGCCTTCCTCTTTCAGCGCCTTGCAGGCTTGCGCGCCGGAATAGTCAAACTCGCAGGCCTGACCAATCACGATAGGGCCAGCACCGATGATCATGATGGACTTGATATCGGTTCTTTTTGGCATGGTGCGACCCCCGGGCAGACGGGCACGCGGATGTGCCCAAATTGTCCTGCGTTATAGGCATCGAAGGCCCGGGCGCAAGGGCCGATTGCCAGATTGGTCGTGGTTCCCGTCAGGCCGTCAGGAAGGCGCGCACAGCAGCCTCGAATTCGCGCGGTTTGTCGGCGTGCAGCCAATGGCCCGCGCCCGGCAGCTTCGCAAACCGCGCCTTGGGGAAGAGCGTCTTGATCTGCGGGCGGTGCTCCGGCTTCACATACTCTGAGGCAGCACCCGAGAGAAAGAGCGTCGGCCCGTCGAAGGGCGCTGTCAGATCGGGAAAACCGAGGATTTTCTCCATATCGGCGGCGAGCGCATCCAGATTCAACCGCCAACGTTTCTCTGCCACATCGAGCGACTGGGTAAAGAAGCTTTGCAACGCGGACTCAACGCCCTGTGCAGCAAGCTGCGCTTCGGCGTCCGAGCGACGCTCCACTGCGTCGAGGTCCACTGCGCGCATTGCGGTGATGAACTGCATCTGGCTGTGGCTGTAAGCCACCGGTGCGATGTCAGCCACGATCAGACGGTCGATCATCTCGGGATGCCGGCTGGCCAGCACCATCGCCGCCTTGCCCCCCATGGAGTGGCCGACCACATGCACAGGTCCGCCAAGCTGCGCAATGAGACCGGCCAGATCCTGCGCCAGATCCTCATAGCCATGGCTGTCGTCCCACGGGCTTTGACCGTGGTTGCGCAGATCTGGCGTGATGACGTGCAAGACGTTGCTCAGCCGTTTGGCAATCACACCCCAATTGCGCCCCGAGCCGTACAGCCCATGAACAATCAGAGCAGTGGGCGCATCTTCAGCACCGTATTCAGAATAGTTCAGCATGGGCTCGGGCTAGCGGATTTGCAGGGATGGCGCCAGTGCTATTGCGCTTGGTTTGTGCGTGCGGATAAGGTCCGGCCGATGACAGATATCGAGACACAGGTGGCTGCCCTCAGAGACGCGCTTGAGCGGCATTTGGGGGTAAGGGGAACGTCGCTGGCCCAACAGGTCAGGCGGGCCGGGCGAGTGTTGCCGCGCCGATTGCGCGCGCAGGCGGGATTGCTGGCGAAGGCCGAAGCGCTGGCAGGCAACCCGCGATTGCTGCAACAGCTGGACGATGCGCGTCTTGCCCAAGCACTTGAGGATTTGAACGCCTATATTGCGGGCATCGACCGGGGGGAAGCGGTGCGGACACAGATCCTCTCGATCGCCGCTGCAATCGCTTTCAATCTGATCCTGTTGTTTGCGGCCATTGTGGTGGTGCTGCGTCTTCAAGGGGTTATCTGAGCGCTTCAAGTTGAGCAGCTGTGCCGCCGGGCGGGGGGCTGCCATCTGCCTCGGCCAGTTTGGCCGAGGCAAGTGCGGCGATCACGACGAGTATTATGAGAACGGCGGGGGGAGCCTGAAATGGCAAGCGCATGGGAACCTCTCCTGTGAATGGCGCACAGGGTTTGTACGCCTGAGAAGAACGGTTCCGTCGCAGATTTATTCCATGGGCCTTGTAGCGGTGGCCTGAAGCCCACCGGACCTGCTGTTGGCTTTGGGGTGTGGTGGTGTCTGAGGTCTGTGAGCGGCAGGTGGGTGGGCCTTGGGCCACCCCTTGGTCCGGCCTCAGAGGGTGGGGTAGATGGGGAAGCGGGCGCAGAGCGCGGCCACGTCCGCCTTCACCTTCGCCTCAACCGCCGCGTTGCCCTCTTCGCCGTTGG
>NZ_BLIV01000009.1 GCF_009811755.1 Roseobacter cerasinus | reverse complement strand
TGCTCAGGTGGCAAGAGGAGCGCAAAGTCGATTGGCACTACATCGCACCAGGCAAACCCATGCAAAACGGTCTAGTCGAGAGCTTCAACGGGCGGATGCGCGAGGAAGGCCTCAACGAACACCTGTTTGGTCTCAGGCGCTGGAAGTGCTGTGTCAGATTTGGTCCCACCTCCGGAATTTATGTGAAATTCAAAGGCTTTGAGTTGTTCTTCCCAATCTGCTAATGTCTCGAAAAAGGTGTTCGAGCTTTCTCCCTGCAAGCGCACCAAAGAGAGTCTTGGGCCCGAAACGCCACCTAAAGCCTTGAAAGAAGATAATTACGAGGTTCTAGCACCCTCTTTTCGGCAGTATGAGAGACGGTCTTCAAAGGCCAGTTTAAGCACCAGTCTGCGGGCATGGGTGTTACCACTTTCCGAGATTTTCCAGGGGTTTGCGAGAAACATCAGCACTGGTTCTAGTATTTCCTCGAAACTCCCCTTCGGCTCGGCCTGCGCGTCCAGTTTTTCGAGACAAAGCAGCTTCTCACGTTCCAACTCAGCAACCTTGGCTTCATAGTGACGGATCCTGTATGGTACTTTCAATTCACGCAGCGAACACCTCATCCGCTTCGTGCAACAGGGCGGTTGGACAGGTAACCCACCATGTATTAAGATCGTGAGCGAACCAACTTCGCGCGCGCCCGCATGTTCTGCCTAGGGGCCTGCCTTAGACTGCAATGTTTTCATCGACGACATCTGCAAAGGACTTGAAGAACTTCGCGGCCAGCTTTTTCGCCGTACTTTGGATCAACCTGCTGCCCAACTGCGCCAACTTTCCGCCGACGTCCGCCTTGGCTTCATACCGTAGAATTGTCGTGTCGCCCTCTGCAGTCAGCGTCACATCCGCGCCGCCTTTTGCGTGGCCGGCCGCGCCGCCATTGCCCTGACCGGTCAGCGAAAACGCATCCGGTGCGCCGCTTTGATCCAAAACAACATCGCCACCAAACCGTGCCTTAACCGGGCCCACTTTCAAAACGACCTTGGCTTCCAACTCGGTATCGGAGTGTTTGATCAGCTCTTCGCATCCAGGAATGCACTGTTTCAGCACCTCGGGACTATTCAAAGCCGCATAGACTTGGTCTTTCGGGGCATTGATGATGATTTCGTCACTTAGTTCCATGTGTTGGGCGTCCTTTTTTTAGCAACAGGGAAATCGGATATTGTCGGCTTGCTCAGGCGTCATCTTTAGTCTTTTGAAAGCCGCCTTCAGTCTTTGGAAAAATCGCGTCATTCTGTGGTCTCGGCTTCCTCGCGTGTCAGCGCTGCGTATTGGTCAGGAGTGTCCACGTCCGCATAAAAGCCTTCCGCGGAAAGCGGTGCGAATTGAACAAGGCCCGGGTGTTCGCGGGTAAAGCGCATGCAGCCCGGGCGGTCGGGGTTCTCCGTCAGCCGTGGGCGAAGACAGCGCGGCACAACGATAGGATTGCCGCGCTGCGTACCAAGCTTTGGAACAGTGATCTTCTTGGGGTCGCTGGTATGATGCATGTGCACCAGTTGCATCAAATCGCGGGGGGTGAGGCGCGGTTGGTCTGCCAAACCGATCAGCAACAGATCAGCGTCAGTGGCGACCCCAAGACCTGCCGCAACTGATCCAGGCTGGCCGGCAGCGAAACTATCATTGTTGGCAAAGACAATCGGCAACCCGGCAAGCGCGGCGCATATCTTGTCCGCCTCATGGCCAGTGACAACGGTCAGTGGCGTTTGCAGAACGGAGATATAAGTCTCCGCCACATGACGCACCATGGGCCTTCCCGCGATAGGCATCAGCAGTTTGTTTTTCGTGCCCATGCGGCGGGACAAACCAGCCGCCAAAAGAATTGCGGAGACCTTATGCATGCTGTACCGCCGTTCCTGCACGGCGCACGCGCAACAGTTCTGCCAGGATCGAAAGTGCGATTTCTTCTGGAGTTACGGCCCCCAGATCCAGTCCTGCCGGCGCACTTACGGTCTTGGTTTTTTCTGGTCCGAAGCCTTCGCCATGAAGCTTTTCTGCCAGTGCCGCAAATTTCCGGGCACTGCCGACAAAGGCGATATAGTCCGCCTCGACGGACAGGGCGGCCTTTAAGGCACCAAGATCGCCCTGTCCCTGCGTGGCGATGACAATGTGTTTCTGCTGCGCGCCATCGTCTTTGGAGGCAACCGCAGATGAGACTGACCAATGGAACTGCGGGGCAAGCGTGCTGAGCGCTTGTGCAACGGGGGATGTTCCCATGACCACAAGCTCGGGCATGGGCAGGCAAGGCTCGATAAAGATATCGACAGTGCCGCGCGAAGGACAGCCATTGCGGGCAAAATATGTGCCATCAACGGTCTCGCCGGGGGTGACACCTTTTTCCTCCAGCAGTTCTTCGGGGGCGACCGAGATGAGTTGTGGCGCGCCGCTGCGCAAAGCCTCTACCGCCGCGCGTTTCACCGCGCCACGCGTACATCCCCCGCCGAGCCAGCCATGCACAATGGTTCCGTCGGCACTGAGCAACGCCTTGGCGCCCGGCTTCGCCGCCGTCGCGCCCGCCGTCCGTACGATGGTTGCAAAGGCAAAAGGCACCTGCCGTGCGCGCAACTCCTGTGCTGCATCGGCCAGATCGGCATCAAGGATCTCGGCCGGGCTCACAACGATACCAATTCGGTTTCCAGCGCTGCCAGATCGTCCAGTGTATTGGCCGCTTTGAACAAATCGAGGTGGGGCAAGGCGGAAACCATCCCACCCACCACAGGCGCGTAGCCTCGCCACCCTTTCAGAGGGTTAAGCCAGATGATCTTGCAACCACGCTTTTTGAGCTTGGCAAGTGCTGCCCCCAGATGTTGGGGCGGTTCTGTATCGCAGCCGTCAGACAAGATCAGGACAACACTACGCCCATCCACAAACCGTTTGGCGTAAGTGTCGGCAAATCGTTGCAATGACGGCCCAATCTTGGACCCACCCCCAAACCCATCTGCCATCAAGGACATGCGTCCGATGGCCCGCATCGCATCCTTGTCGCGCAGCGCTTCGGTGATCCGCACTAGGCGTGTGTGGAAGAGATACGCATCGGCGTCTTTGTCCGCACGCATCAGTCCCGCTAGGAATGCGAGGAACACCTGCGCATAGACACTCATCGAACCTGAGACATCGCAAAGCGCCACGATCTTGCGGGTGCGGTCAGGTCGGCGCTTGCGCAAGAGGCGTAGGGGTTCACCCCCGGTGGACAGGCTGCGGCGGATTGTCTTGCGGAAGTGCAAGCGATCACCTTTGCGGGCGGCAATCCGGCGGCGCGCGCGTTTATCACGCAGCGCAGCACCAATCCGGTGCGCGACCGTCTCCGCCTCTGCGATCTCTTCTGCGCGAACGAGATCCCGCAGGTCGCGCCGGCTGAGATTGCGTTGCTCGGTCGCGATCAGTTTGCCTGTGCCGTCACTGTCGGCATCACCTTCGCCCGCGTCAGGGGTTGTTGAGGTTCCACTGGCGTTTGCATCCTGCCCCGTTCCATCGCGAGAGCTGTGCACATCGTCGGTGAGTGTCGCTTGCGTTTTGGGAATGATGCGCTGTTTGACGCGACCTGCGTCCATCCAGAAACTGTCAAACAAGGCGTCGAACCGCTCTGCCTCGTCCTTGCAGCCGGTGCACACGGCGCGCAGAACCTGACGGCATTCCTCGGGCTGTGCAGCGTTGACATGCGCCAGTGCGGTCAGGCTCAAGTCCGCCTCAGCCACACCAAGACGCAACCCGTTTTCACGCAGATGCGCGATAAACCCCGCGACGCGCGCGGCAGGCCCGGGGTCACGGGCGGCAAAGCGAGTGACCCGGCTCATGCGGCCTTCCCTGCAATGCGCGCGGCAACCTCGGGCGTGACCTGCGCCTGATCGCTTTGAGTTTTCAACAAGGTGGTCAGGGTAGAGTGCAAGACAGCCGGGCTGTCCGTCAGATCGGCGATGCCAAGGCCCATGAGAGCCCCCGCGAAATCCAGCATTTCGGCAATGCCGGGGGTCTTTTCCAATTCTTCCTCGCGCAGCTTTTGCACAAATCCTATGATCTGTTCAGCAAGCCGCGCTTCGACGTCAGGGCAGCGGGCTTTGAGGATGGCCAGTTCGGTCCCCCGGTCGGGATAGTCAACATAGGTATAGAGACACCGGCGGCGCAGCGCGTCTGACAGGTCGCGTGTACCATTGGATGTTAGAACTACGATCGGTTTGCTTGTGGCTGTGATCGTGCCCAATTCCGGCACAGAGACCTGATAGTCCGACAGTACCTCCAGCAGATAGGCCTCAAATTCCTCATCCGCACGGTCGATCTCGTCAATCAAAAGAACCGGTGGTTTGTCTTGGGTAATCGCGGCCAACAAAGGACGTTCCAGCAGGAAGTCGCGCGAAAAGATCCGGTCTTCGACTGACTGTCCGGTTTCCCCATCTTCTGCCGCTGACCTGATGGTCAGAAGCTGACGTTGGTAGTTCCATTCGTAGATTGCCTGCGAAGCGTCCAGCCCTTCATAGCATTGCAGCCGGATCAGCTGTGTGTCCTGCGCCAGACTCAGCGTGCGGGCGACGTCGGTCTTGCCCACACCCGCGGCCCCTTCCAGCAGCACGGGGCGTTCCAATGTCAGCGCAAGATGCAACGCCACAGCCAAATCGTTGGATGCAACATAGTCATGCGCTGCCAGCGCAGTTTGAAGATTGGTCCAGGTCATGAAACGCTCCGCTATTGGGGCGCGCGCAGAGCAGTGCGCGCGCCCCAAGTGTTTGGTCTACCCGTGCAGGCCCAGCTCATTGGCGGTTTTCCAAATCCGCCAGTGGTCATGCGGCATGTTGGTGTGCGTGTTGCCAAAGGCCCGGAACGCATCCTGCACAGCGTTGGAAAAACACGGCACACCACCGACATGCGGGCTTTCGCCCACGCCCTTCGCCCCAATCGGGTGATGCGGGGATGGGGTCACGGTGAAGTCGGTTTCATAGTTGGGAACCTCCCATGCCGTCGGCAGGAAGAAGTCCATCAAGGTCCCCGTTTTCACGTTGCCCATGTCGTCATAGGCAATCTCCTGCCCCAAGGCGACGGCAAGCGCTTCGGTCAAGCCGCCATGGACCTGACCTTCGATGACCATCGGATTGATGCGCGTGCCACAGTCATCAAGCGCATAAAAACGGCGAATGTCGGTCACGCCGGTATCCACGTCGATGTCCATGACGCAGACATAGGCGCCGAAGGGGTAGGTCATGTTCGGCGGATCGTAGTAGCTGACCGCCTCCAGACCTGGCTCGATCCCCGGGATCGCCTGATTGTAGGACGCGAAAGCGATTTCCTTCATGGTCTTGAACCGCTCAGGTGCGCCCTTGACCACGAACCGGTCCACATCGAATTCCACGTCATCGTCATGGACTTCGAGCAAGTAGGCCGCGATCATCTGTGCTTTGGCGCGGATTTTACGCCCAGCCATCGCGGTCGCGGCCCCCGCCACCGGGGTGGACCGAGACCCATACGTTCCCAGACCATACGGAGCTGTATCGGTGTCACCCTCTTCAATGGTGATGCTATCTGCGGGCAAGCCAATCTCGGAGGCGAGGATTTGCGCGAAGGTTGTCGCGTGACCTTGTCCTTGCGAGATCGTACCCAGCCGCGCAATCGCTGACCCTGTCGGGTGGATGCGAATTTCGCAGCTGTCAAACATGCCTAGCCCAAGAATATCACAGTTCTTGACGGGGCCAGCGCCGACAATCTCTGTAAAGAAACTCAGACCGATGCCCATCAGCTTGCGTGTTTTGCCCGCTTTGAAGTCTTCAACCCGTTGCGCCTGCTCGGCGCGCAAGCCGTCGTAGTCGACCGTCTTCAGCGCTTTATCCCAGGCGGTGTGGTAGTCGCCGCTGTCATATTCCCAGCCCAATGCGGCAGTATATGGAAATTGCTCTTTCCTGATGAAGTTGATCCGGCGCAGCTCGGCGGCGTCCATGTTCAGCTTGATCGCCAGAACCTCGATCATGCGTTCAATGAAATACACCGCTTCGGTCACCCGGAACGAACACCGATAGCTGACACCACCCGGGGCCTTGTTGGTATAGACACCATCAACCTCAAGAAACGCCGTCGGGATGTCATAAGAACCCGTGCAGATGTTCATGAACCCGGCTGGGAACTTCGTTGGATCGGCACAGGCGTCAAAGCCACCGTGGTCCGCCGTGACGTGACAGTGAAGACCGGTGATCTTACCCTCTTTGGTGGCACTGATCCGGCCCTTCATCCAATAGTCACGGGCGAAGGCGGTGGTCATCAGATTGTCCATCCGGTCTTCGATCCACTTAACCGGTTTGCCGGTTACGATCGACGCCACAACCGAGCAGACATAGCCCGGATAGGCGCCCACCTTGTTGCCGAAGCCGCCGCCGATGTCGGGGGAGATCACACGGATGTTGTGTTCTTCCAGACCCGAAATCAGCGAAACAATCGTCCGAATGGCGTGCGGCGCCTGAAACGTGCCCCAAAGCGTCAGCTTACCGTTGACCTTATCCATCGACGCCACACAGCCGCAGGTTTCCAGCGGGCACGGGTGAGTGCGGTGGTAGTACATGGTCTCTTCCGCGACCACTTCGGCGGCGTCGATCACCTCAAAAGTCGGACCCTTGTCGCCTGCTTCCCACGTAAAGATGTGGTTGGGGTGCTTGCGGGGACCGTGCGCCCCATCGGTGGGTTTGCCTGTCTCATCGACGGTATCCTCGCGCAAGACCACATCAGAGGCCAGTGCCTTGAACGGGTCGACCAGAACCTCAAGCTCTTCGTATTCAACCTCGACGGCTTCGATACCATCGGCAGCGGCATAGCGGTCCTCGGCCACCACAAACGCCACTTCCTGCCCTTGGAACAAGACCTTCCCATCTGCGAGCACCATCTGCTTGTCGCCCGCCAGTGTCGGCATCCAGTGCAGACCCAAGGGTTCCAGATCAGCCGCTGTCAACACGGCCAGAACGCCGGGCACCTCCAAGGCAGCCGCGGTCTCAATGTTCTTGATCCGCGCGTGCGCATAGGGGGATCGGACGAAATCACCAAACAGCATTCCGTCAAGCTTTACGTCATCGACGTAATTTCCCTTGCCTTGTGTAAAGCGCGCATCCTCGACCCGCTTGCGCGAGCAGCCCATGCCTTTGAGATTTTCGATCCGCTCTTCGCGGCTTGTCACGTCGTCTTTCATTCTGCCGCCTCCACGCTTTTATGTCCTACCACTTCGCTACTTGAGGACTGGGCTGCATTCATCTCAGCCGCAGCGGCCTGAATGGATTTCACAATGTTCTGATATCCCGTGCAGCGGCAGATATTGCCAGCCATGCCAAAGCGAATGTCTTCTTCAGTGGGGTTTGGGTTCTCTTCCAGCAACTTTGTTGCACGGGTGATCATGCCAGGTGTGCAGTAACCGCATTGCAACCCGTGATGCTCTTTGAACGCGTTCTGCAAGGGATGCAGATCGTCCGGCCCGCCGATCCCCTCGATGGTGGTGATGTCCTTGCCATCGGCCTGCGCGACAAACATTGTGCAGGCCTTGACCGACTTACCGTCAATCGTGACGGTGCAGGCGCCACAATGGGACGTCTCGCAGCCAATGTGAGGTCCGGTGATGTTGAGCCGCTCGCGCAGCGTGTAGATCAGCAGTTCGCGGGGCTCGGCGAGGAACTCCTCGTCTTTGCCGTTGACCGTGATCTTGTAGTGCTTCTTGTTCGACATCTGATGTTCCTCTCTCAGGCCCTCGACCACGCGCGTTCGATCGCGCGGCGCAGGATCACGCCCGCAACATGTTTTTTGAAAGCAACCGGGCCGCGGTTGTCTTCGGTTGGGTCGATATCGCCCAACATGGCGGCGATGGCGGCTTTGATCGCTGCATCATCGACTGACGTGCCGACCAATGCCGCACCCGCAGCTTCCGAGAAGACGGGCGTGTCGCTGAGATTTGTCATTGCGATGGAGGCTGAGGCACATGTCGTGCCGCCTTTTACGATCTGAGCAGCTGCCGCCGCAGTTGCGTAATCGCCAATCTTGCGCTTTTGCTTCTCGTAGGCATAGCCGCCATGTGGCATCGGGATGGTCACGGCTGTCAAGACTTCGTCATCCTCGCGCGCCGTCATGTATGCAGCTTCGTAGAAGTCGCGCGCTGGAATGTCTCTTTCGCCGTCAGCGCCGACAACGGTGAAGGTCGCGCCCAAACACTGCATCAAGCCGGGCATGTCGTTACCGGGGTCGCCATTGGCGACGTTTCCGCCGACCGTGCCCATATAGCGCACCTGCGGATCGGCGATTTGCAGCGCCGCTTCGCGAAGGATTGGAGCTGCTGCAGCAAGCGCGTCATTGTCAATGATGTCGTGTTGCGTCACCAGGGCGCCGATGCGGATGCTGTCGCTGCCAATGGAGACATCAGACATGCCGCCCACATCCTGAAGATCGATCAGGTGAGGGACATCCGCCATGCGCAGCTTCATCATGGGTATCAGGCTGTGACCGCCGGCCATGACGCGGGCGTCGTCACCATGTTCTTCCAAGATGGACAGAACACCTGCCATATCCTTGGGTCTGTAATATTCGAATGCCGCTGGTATCATCGGCTCTCCTCCCTCAAAGCGATTCAACTTGCTGGGGGAGAGGGATGCATACACCCGTTTGCCGAAGCTTCAGAAAATCAATGAAAAACGGGTATTTTGCACGAAATGCGCTTCAGGTGGCACGAACTGCGCCGATCTGCGACGCCAGCGCATCCTGTATTGCCTTGAGCTTGGAGCGGCTGACAGGCACCGGGGGAGTTTCAGCGTTTTCGAACAAACATCGTCCGCTGTCTTTCGTCCGTTCAAAACGGACAACGTGTGACGGGTTCATCAAATAGCTTCGATGTGTTTGGAGGAAACCTAGCGGAACAAGTCGCTTTGTGGCCTCGGTCACGGACCAAACGCAAAACAGCCGTTCGCCTTCAGTATACACTTGGGTGTAATGCGCGTCGGCGCGGACAAAGACCACGTCCTTGGCGGATACGAACACTTTGCCGCCATCCCGCTCACAAGGGATTTGCAGAGGCGGAAGTTCCTGATCAGGCGTGTCTTTGACCTCACTGGGCCGCTCGTTCTGCGCTGGCCGGGGAAGATACGTCACACCGACCCAAAGGCAGGCCCCAAACATGACGAAGCTGAAAAAGATGACACCCAGGGCGAGCGTTTCGTTGCTCATCAAGGGGCCAAACTCGCCGCCATCCGAAACTGCCACAAATTTGGTCCCGGCCATGGCAAGAAAATGTACGCTCGTCACCGCGATTGCGAAGCACAGAGTGGCGAGGAAGATATTGCGGTTGGTTCTTTGTCCATAGGCAATGCCAAAGGCAAGAATGCATAGCATAATTGCCGCAAGCGACGATACAACGACGCCAACGGGCGTGTAGACTGCGCGACATAATTCCAGCCCGGCCATTCCGATGTAGTGCATGGCGAGAATACCTACACCAATGGTCCCTCCAGCCAAGGACACCGTGAAACGGTTACGGACAGTGAAGTGCAGAATAATGAGCGCGGCACCGACAATCAGGATCGCCGTCAGTGCCGAGATCAGCGTGATCGCGGCATCGTAGTAAAACAAGATCGGCATTTGCAGCCCTAGCATTGCCACAAAGTGCATTGCCCATATCCCGCCACCAAGGGCGATTGCGGCCAAAGCGATCAACGCCTTTTTCTCGAAGTCAGGTTTCGAACCGAGGTCACGTGTCAAAGACAGACCCGTAAAGCCCGCGACCAGTGCAACCAGACACGACATGACAACGAGAAAACTATTGTGACTGACGTCTACGAACTCCATGACCGCAAAGTGACCAAAAAAACGACACTTGGCAAACATTGGAACATTCTTCATCTCACAATTTTGCGATAGCGCCCCAATCTCCCCGACGTCTTGCCAACGGCATTGGCCAAGCCTTGGTTCCAGCGCTGTCGCGCGGCGGCACCGCTCGCCAGAATGCTTTCTATGTCGATCTGTTCCGCAATATGAAGTGGCCCCACGTTTTTGGACAGTTTTGCGGCTTGGCTAAGGTGTATGGGGTTTGGGTTTCATGCTGCTTTCAGGTCTTCCGGGCCTGTCCAACGTGCGTCGTCCGGCGTGAGCCGATCAAGCGCGGAATGTGTTCGTTTGCTGTTGTAGACGGTCATCCAGCGCTTGATGACACATCTGGCCTGGAATCTGCCATTGATCTCCTCGAGATAGATCGCGTCCTGCTTCAATCCACTGCCGGGCAATGGACAAGCGGCTCTACAAAAGGCGCAACCGCATTGAGATTATGTTCGCCCGGCTGAAGGATTGGCGACGCGTGGCAACCCGCTATGACCGCTGCTCCAAGATCCTCCTCTCAGCCATCGCCCTCGCGGCACGCGTTATCCCTTGGCTATGAGGCCTGAGCCGAGGACAGGCGTTTTCTGATCTGAGATACAAGGCGACGACAGTCCGGTCCGGCCCATGGTTTGAGAAATAGGTCGTCGGGCAAACGTGGGGCTTTGAGCGCAATCCGTCTCCAACTGTGTACGACCAACACCCGCAAAACTTCGCGGGGAAATTCGTCGAGCTGTGGCTCCTGCGCCAACCAATCGTCGAGGTCCTTCAGCGTGTCGGCCAATGCCCGGGATTGCTCCAGCAAGCTCGCGTCGCAGAGCCGTCCACGCATCCAATCGGGTAGCTCGTTTGTCTGACCCAATTCAATGACGAACGCGTCCTGCTCGTCAGGCTGTACTCCCGTGAGGCGCATGTGCCCTGTGATCCAGACCCCTGGCTCCTTTTGCGCACCAACCGGCTCGCCGACGTTTTGCATGACCAGCCAAGCTTTGTCTGCAAGGGCTGTTTCCGAATAGATCCGAGGCGACGCCTTGATACTTTCCTCACGACCCTTGCTTGTCAGGAAGTAGTTACTTCTGCGACCGTCCTTCTGACTGTTCAGCCAACCATCTTTCCGCAGCCTGTGCAGGGCGACACGGGTCGCCTCGGGTTTGATGCCGACGATTTCCATGAATTGTCGCAGTGTCTCGCCGCTGAGCTGTGCGGCTTTGTCCTGCGCCAGCTCACCAAAGACCGTAACGAGAAGCGACCAAACGCGCGGCGATTGGCCATTGTTCAGGCGTACAGCCAGTTCTTTGAAGTCAAGTCGTTCCATGCGCATGAGCTTATAGCTCATGCGCATGGGGTGCCAATGTCATGTCAGTAGGCATTCATTGTCAGTAGGTCGTATTCGGCCACCAGGTCCTCATCTTTGTTGGTGAGGGTGACGTGCCAGCGCACTTCGCCGTAGTCATCATTTCGCCGGGTTTTTTTCTTGACTGTGAGGCGCACTCTGATGCTTTCACCGGGTTCCACGGGCTTCATAAAGCGTAGGTTGTCGAGGCCAGTATTGGCCAGTACGGGGCCTTCATTGGGTTCAACGAACATCCCGGCGGCGAAACTGATCAGCAGATAGCCATGCGCGACCCGACCCGGAAAGAACGGATTCCGTTCGGCCGCCGCTTGATCCATATGGGCATAAAATGTGTCGCCCGTGAAATTGGCGAAGGTTTCAATGTCCGCCAACGTGATCTCGCGCAGATCCGAATAGAGCGTTTCACCCAGTTGAAGGTCGTGGAACGTGCGGGTGAAAGGGTGAGCCGGGCCTTTGATCTCGGCTGCACCCGGCACCCATTTTTGGCTTATGGCGGTCAGGATGTCAGGGCTGCCTTGAATGGCCGTGCGTTGCATATAGTGCATGACACCGCGCACACCGCCCAGTTCTTCGCCACCGCCTGCGCGACCCGGGCCGCCATGGACCATGTGGGGTAAGGGGGAACCGTGTCCGGTGCTTTCCTTCATACTGTCGCGGTTGTTGAAGTAGAGCCGACCATGGAACGCCGCCGAGCCAAGCGCCATTTCGCGTGCCACGTTCGGGTCATGGGTGATGACCGACGCCACCAGTGAGCCTTCGCCGCGGTTGACCAATGAAATCGCGTGGTCGGCATCCTTGTAACCCATGATGGTCGACACCGGGCCGAACGCTTCGGTATCGTGGACGCGCATGGCTGCGTCTGGTGAGGCGCAGTGATAGAGCATTGGCGGCAAGAACGCGCCCTTTTCGGGATCTGCGCCAAGAACATCAAAATTGTCGGGGTTGCCGATGACGCGTTCAGCTTCGGCACTTAGAATTTCAGCCTTCTCGAGTACGTCCCGTTTCTGACCATTCGAGACAAGCGCGCCCATACGTGTGCCTTCGAGTTGGGGATCACCAATGACATTTTTGGCGAGCCGTGCAGAGAGTGCTTCGATCACGGCTTCGACGTGGTTTTCAGGCGCGAAGATGCGCCGGATGGCGGTACACTTCTGACCCGCTTTCGTGGTCATTTCGCGCTGCACTTCTTTCACGAACAGCTCGAATTCGGGCGTGCCGGGGTCCGCATCCGGGCCAAGGACGGATGCGTTGAGACTGTCCTGTTCCGCCACAAAGCGGATGGAGTTTTCGAGCATATGCGGGTTTGAGCGCAGTTTGAGCGCGGTTTGCGCCGACCCTGTAAAGCTCACCACGTCCTGCAGTGTGAGCCGGTCCAGCATGTCACCCAAACCGCCGGATACAAGTTGCAGGGCACCTTCTGGCAAGAGGCCGCTGTCGAGCATGATGCGTACAGCGGCTTCGGTTACATAGGATGTTGCTGTTGCAGGCTTCACAATCGCCGGGACACCGGCAAGCAGTGTAGGCGCCAGTTTCTCCAACATGCCCCAGACCGGGAAGTTGAACGCGTTGATATGCACGGCAACCCCTTGGAGCGAGGTGCAGATGTGTTGGCCCAGGAAGGTACCGTTTCGTGAGAGCTGCTCGATTTCCCCGTCCAGGTAGACATGCGCGTCGGGCATTTCCCGGCGACCTTTGGAGGCGAAGACGAACATCGTGCCGATACCGCCATCAATGTCGATCAGGTTGTCGGCTTGCGTGGCGCCCGTAGAAAAGGACAAATCATAAAGCACTTTTTTGTGTTCACCCAGCTTGAGGGCAAGAGCCTTGAGCATCCGCGCGCGGTCGTGGAATGTCATGGCGCGCAAGGCAGGGCCACCTTTGGCACGGGCGTGGTTCAGCATGGCTTGGACGTCGAGTGCGTTGTTGCCTGCCTCGGCGATGATGTCTCCTGTCACAGCGCTTTCGATTGGTCGTGCACCAGAACCGGGGCTGATCCATTCGCCTGCAGCGAAACTATTGACTTGGTGAAGTGTCATGGGTGTCTCCGGTGTTGAGGGCGCGGGGCGTCAATGGCCAAGGCCGCCCATGTGATTGGGAAGGAAAAGGACAAGCGCGGGCAAGGCGACGATCAGGGCAAGGCGCAGGAGGTCTGCAATCCAGAATGGTGTGACTCCCTTGAAAATGGTGCCGGTGGTGACATCGCCGACCACACCTTTCAGGATGAACACATTCAGCCCGACAGGCGGGGTGATCAGCGAGATTTCGACGACGACGACCACCACAATACCAAACCAGATGGGATCGAAGCCAAGCGAGGTGACGAGCGGGAAGAAGATCGGCACGGTCAGAAGCAGCATCGACAAGCTTTCGAAGACGCAGCCCAGAATGATGTATATCACGAGGATGAGCATCAACACAGTCATCGGCGACAGCGAATAGGCTGTCACCAACCCGATCAGCGCATCTGGCAGACCTGCAAGATTGACGAAGTTGGAAAAGATCTGCGCACCAATCAGAACAGCGAAAAGGCCTGCTGTGGTGAAACTTGTTTCCTTCAGCACTTCCAGAAGCCCGGTCCAATTCAAGCCACCTCGCGCAAGTGCGATCAGGAAGGCTCCCATGGCCCCCATGCCTGCCGCTTCGGTGGGTGAAAAGGTCAGGTTCAGGGGGGCAACATCGAAGACGCCGTAGAGGCCGCCGATGACCAGGAAAAACAGCACCAGCACCGCCCAAACATCGCGCAAAGCCTGTCTGCGGGCAGGCCAGTCAACACGGTCGCCCGCCGGGCCGGCCTCGGGCGTGCGCCAAACCGTCCAGCGGGCGGCAGCAAGGTAGAGCAGGATGCCGATCAGCCCCGGAATGATGCCGGCCATGAACAGTTTGCCGATCGAGGTTTCGGTGAGCAGCCCATAGATCACAAGGATGACCGATGGTGGGATCAAAATGCCCAGCGTTCCACCTGCAGCGATGGAGGCGGTCGACAGTTGGTCCGAATAGCCATAGCGCCGCATTTCGGGCATCGCGACTTTTGACATGGTGGCGGCGGTGGCCAATGACGACCCGCAGATGGCAGAAAACCCGCCACACGCCAAGACGGTTGCCATCGATAATCCACCGCGCATATGGCCGAGGAAGGCGTTCGAGACGGCGTATAGCTCTCGGGCCATGCCGCCTTTGTTCACGAACAAACCCATGAGAATGAAAAGCGGGATGACCGAGAGACCATAGTCTTGTGCGGTATCGGTGACCTGACGGCCCACCATGGACATGGCTGCCTTGAGGCCACGCGCGTCAAAGGCGCTGCCGCCGCGCTCAAAAGCGAAGCCGAGCGTTCCGACGAGGCCCATGGCAAACACGATGGGCATCCGGCACAGCACCAGAACAAGGACCAGGGCAAAACCGATCAGTGCAGCGGTCATGATTTCCCTCCTCGGACGAGGAGGGTCAGACCAACGCCAATCATCGCGATCATTGTGATGGCGAGTGATCCGGCAATGAACCAGCCAACGAGAAATTGCGGGATAGAAAGGTATTCGGTGACATCGCCAAAATCGCGTGCGCGCTCGGCCAGAACCCAGACGCGTTGCAGGGGCCAGAAGAGCAACGCTCCGCAAATCAGAAACAAGAGGCCATCGCGCAAGCGGGTAAGCGCGGCTCTCTCAAACAAACCATCTGTCAGATCGACCGCGATATGCGCGCCGCTTGTGGATACGATTGGCATGACGGAAAAGACGATGATTGCCATGAAGATGCGGGTCAGTTCCGTTGCCTGCTCGATCGGGGCATTTGCCATCGAACGCAGCATCACGTCCGAGAAGGTCATGACCATCAGCAAAAACAAGGCAGCTGCTGCTGTCACAACAGGGATATGTAGAAGAATGCGCAGCATCTCAGGGTCCAATCAAAATCGGGAAAGGCTGCGGGTGGAGGCCACCCGCAGCCATAGCGTTTATTGGCCAGCCAGTTCAGTTTTGACCTGCGCGTAAGCGGCGTTCGCATCGACACCCTCGCCGTCAACTTCTTGCAGAACGTTGGCGATGATGCCCTCGGACAGCTTTTGGAACGCGGCGACGTCGTCAGCTGATGCAGGTACAATGGCGTTCCCTTCGGCGCTTTCGGTGGCTTCGCGGCCTGCGGCGTCAATGTCATCCCAGATGGCACCAAGTGCCCGGCTGAGTGGTTCGCCGAAGACCTTTTCTTCCAAAGCCGCCTGATACACTTCCGGCAGATCGGCAAAGGCGTCTTCGTTCATGATGAAGGCGAAGGAGCCGCGGTACAGACCGCCGGGCAATTCGTAAACGTTTTGCGCAACTTCGGTGAGTTTGAACCCCTTGCGGGATTCCAGCGGCATCACGACACCGTCCGCAGCGTTTGACGCCAGCGTTTCGTACACTTTCGGGGCAGGGACCTGAATGCCGGTCGCACCAAGTGCGGTGCCAACATCACCGCCGACGCCGCCTGGGATGCGCACCTTAAGGCCGGACACATCCGCAAGCGATGTGATCTCGTTCGAGGTGTGAAGTTGCGCAGGCCCGTGTGTGTGCATCGCAATGACTTTGACGCCACGATGCTCATCAGCGGCTTTGAGGTGAGATTCGTACACACGCCAATACGCGACCGAAGCCTCTTCTGCCGTACCTTCATAGCCAGGCAGTTCGATCAGCTTTGTGGTGACGAAACGCCCGGGCTGGTAGCCGTGGAAGATGATCGACACATCCGCAGCACCATCCTGTACGATGTCCATTTGCGCAGGCGGAGGTGCGATGCCCAGTTTCAATTCGGCTGTGACTTTGCCGTCGGTTGCGTCTTCGATCATATCGACAAATGTCGGCCACATCTGTGCATTGATGCCATGCGTTGGCGGTGCCCAGCTTGAGATGACGAGCGTATGTTCGGCTTCGGCAAAAGCTGCGCCCGCCGAAAGGGCCAAAGCAATGCTTGCGGACTTAAAAAGATGTTTCATGAAGTTCCTCCCAATAGTTGGTTGCTAGGTTTGATACCGTTTTGCGATTTTCCAGGAGCCCGGGCTGCGATCCGACACGCCTCTTAATGTGTCGGCGATCTTTTGCGTTCCTGTTCGGGCTGCATGGTGCATCGGCCCGCCTGTCCAGCGCGGGAAGCCGTAGCCATGTATCTTGACCATATCGACCGCCGCGTCGTTTTCGGCGATGCCGTCCTCAACGATTTTGGCGCCTTCGTTCGCCAGAACAGCGAGCAGTTGGGTTTGAATGTCCTGCGTCGAGAACGCGCGGCGCGAGATACCCTGATCGCGAGCATAGGCTGCAATTATGTCCAGAACGGCCTGCGATTCCGTTTTGGATTTAGGGCCGTCGGGATAGTCGTACCAGCCTTTGCCGGATCGTTGGCCATAGCGACCTTTGGCGCAAAGTCGGTCCGAAATTGTGATGTATCGCTCGTTGACGCCGCGTGTTGAGTCCTGACGGCGCCGATTTGCTTCAGCGATCTGCAGACCAGACATGTCTTGAGCCTCAAACGGCCCCATCGCCATGCCAAAGGCGCGCATCGCTGTGTCAATCTGCGCGGGCGTGGCGCCATCTGCGAGCAAATACTCAGCCTCTCGGCGATATGCTGCGAGCATGCGATTGCCGATGAAACCGTCGCAAATGTCAGACAGCACCGCGACTTTCTTCAAACGCTTGGCCAATGCGAAGGCCGTTGCCAGCGTGTCAACCGAGGTGTTTGGCAGCCGGACAACTTCCAACAGTTTCATGATATGTGCCGGCGAGAAGAAGTGCAGGCCAATCAGTCGGTCTGGGTTTGCAATCCCCTCAAAGATGTCACGTGGATCCAGATATGACGTGTTGGTCGCGAGCAAAGCCGTATCGTCTACGACCGCTGCAAGTTCTTCGAAGACTTGCTGCTTGACGCTCAAATCCTCGAAGACGGCTTCGATGACCAGTTCGACATTGGCGGCGTCAGAATAGGTCGCCGTGGACGTCAGTTTCGAACATGCTGTCGCTAGCTTTTCAGTGCTGATTTTACCCCGTCTATGTGCACCGTCCAGAAGGGATCTGACGCGCTCCTGACCGGCCAAGGCGGCTTCTTGGCTTTGTTCGATGAGGCATACGCTGCAACCAGAGAAGAGGAGGTTGGTCGCAATACCAGCGCCCATCAGCCCGCCGCCGACGACCGCGACATGCGCAATATCGGTTGCTGTCCCGCCTTCAATTGCCTTGGGTTTTGCGACCTGGCGTTCGGCGAAAAAGGCGTGGCGTAAGGCTTTGCTTTCATCCGATTGGCGCAGGTCAAGATGCAATTCTCGCTCGCGTGGCTGGCTTTCGGCAAACGGTTTAAGCGCCCATCGAAGTGCATCAAAATTCAGAACGGGCGCCTTTTGGCCCCTGGCTCGAGTGACCAACTTGTTTCGCTTTTCCTGGAGCCATTCTGCTTCAACTGCAGGGGCCGCCCGTTGTGATACGGGCAAAGGCCGTGATTGATCCCAAGTAAGAGCCAAGCTGAGGGCATTATCAGAAATCGCGTCAATCGCACCAAGTGAAAGCGCGGTTTCAGCATCCAGCATTTTCGCCGAACAAGCCATGTCAACGGCCGCATCCCACCCAAACAAGCGCGGCGCGCGCTGCGTTCCACCGGCACCGGGGATGAGCCCCATGTTCACTTCGGGCAATCCAAACCGTGTGCCCGGCGCAGCGATCCGAAACGCGCAAGCCATCGCAAGTTCAAGCCCTCCGCCCAGAACAGTGCCGTGAAGGACCGCCAGAAAAGGTGTCTCGCTGTCTTCAATCGCCTGAATGACGTCAGGCAGATGCGGCTCTTCTGTCGGGCGGTCGAATTCGCTCATGTCGCCGCCTGCAACAAACGTGCGTCCGGTGCATTTCAAGATCGCCAAACGGGAACCTTGCACATCAGCAACGGCATCCAAAAGGCCCTGACGCACAGCGGTGGATGTCGCATTCACAGGAGGGTTGTCGATCGTGACAACAGCAACCTGGTTTTCAATTTCAACCGTAACGACGGACATGGCGATGGCTCATTGCGCTCGAATCATTTATCGGTTTATAAATTGACCGTCCGGTCGGTTTATGCAAGAACTATTTGGAATTGAGCACGAAAGAGCACGCATATGACCCAAACAATACTGGTCGAAGACATTGATAGCTGGAGACAAATTACGCTGAACCGGCCGAATCGTCTCAACAGCTTCAATGACGGGATGCATGGAGAACTGCGCGCAGCGCTTGAAGAAGCGCGCGATACATCCAAGCGTGCGGTGCTCCTGACGGGGGCAGGGCGCGGGTTTTGTGCCGGGCAGGATTTGGGGGATCGCGATCCATCAAAGATGGACGGTCCACCCGATCTGGGGAAAACTGTGCGCGACTGTTATGCGCCTTTGGTAAAGCTCATCCGATCCCTGCCATTCCCGGTTGTCTGCGCCGTCAACGGCGTTGCAGCGGGGGCAGGCGCGAACGTCGCACTTGCCTGCGATATGGTGCTGGCGGGAGAAAGCGCGAAGTTCATTCAGTCTTTTTCGAAGGTCGGGCTGATCCCCGATACGGGCGGCAGTTTTCATTTGCCGCGTCTGCTGGGAGAGGCCCGTGCAAAAGGCCTGGCTTTCACTGCGCAACCCTTGTCTGCCAGACAAGCGGTCGATTGGGGGCTGATCTGGCAGAGTTTTCCGGATGACGAACTGATGCCCGAGGCGCGCGCCTTGACGGCTTCTCTCGCGTCAGGGCCAACATTGGGTTTGGCAAAAACAAAGGCGGCCATTCAATCTGCCGCGACAAACACGCTTGAAGACCAATTGGAGCTTGAGGCCGACTACATGAAACTCTGTGGTGAAAGTGCGGACTACGCCGAGGGTGTCCGCGCGTTTCTGGAAAAACGCCCGGCGGAGTTCAAAGGGCAATGAGCATGACACCAAAAGACCGCGCCAATCGCGCGGCTGCTTCCATGTGGAGCGATGACAACGCGTCCGCTTGGATTGGCATGCGCCTCGTCAGTGTTGACGAAGGTCACGCCGAGCTTGCTCTGACGATTGAGCCGCATCACTGCAATGGACATGGCATTGGCCACGGTGGGATCACCTTTGCGCTGGCCGACAGCGCTTTTGCTTTTGCGTGTAACAGTCGCAACCAATCAACGGTCGCGCAGCACAACATGATTAGTTTTCTGGCACCAGTTCACAAAGGCGACCAATTGATTGCTATCGCCACGGAGGTCTCGCTGACGGGGCGCAGTGGCATCTATGATGTGCGTGTTACAAATCAAGATGGCCTGACCGTTGCCGAAATGCGGGGGTTTTCCCGTGCGATCAAGGGCCAGCTCTTCGAAGACCCTGTGGAGGAGGCCCGATCATGAAAGACCTAACGCCAAACCTATCGGACCTGGACCCGATTGAGATTGCAAGCCGCGATGAAATTCAGGCTCTGCAACTGGAACGGCTCAAGTGGTCACTGCGCCATGCCTACGACAATGTGCCGATGTACAAACAGCGGTTTGATGCGGCGGGCGTGCACCCCGATGATCTGACCTCGCTGGAGGATCTTGCGAGGTTCCCGTTCACCTATAAGGATGACTTGCGGGCAAACTATCCCTTTGGCCTGTCGGCTGTTGCGCGCGATCAACTGATGCGTATCCATGCCTCTTCCGGGACGACGGGCAAGCCGACAGTTGTTGTCTATACCAAGAACGACATTGAGGTTTGGTCTGATGTTCTGGCGCGGTCGCTGCGCGCGTCCGGTCTGCGCGCCGGGGATATCGTGCATAATGCCTATGGCTACGGTTTGTTCACCGGTGGTCTTGGCGCGCACTATGGGATTGAACGACTGGGCGCGACCGTGGTCCCAATGGGTGGTGGCCAGACCGAGAAGCAGGTTGGCTTGATCACGGATTTCCAGCCACAGGGCATTATGGTGACGCCGTCCTACATGCTGAATATTCTCGAAGGGTTTCACAAAGCGGGTCTCGACCCACGCGAAAGCTCGTTGCAGGTCGGCGTCTTTGGCGCGGAACCCTGGACCAATGCCATGCGACTGGAGGTTGAAGAGGCGTTCGACATGCATGCCGTAGATATCTACGGACTCTCCGAAATTATCGGGCCCGGCGTCGCCAATGAATGCGTTGAGACCAAGGACGGTCTGCACATCTGGGAAGACCATTTCTACCCCGAGATCATTGATCCCGAGACCGGCGAGGTACTGGAGGACGGGCAAGAGGGCGAGTTGGTTTTCACCACGCTGACCAAGGAAGGTATGCCGATGATCCGCTATCGTACGCGCGATCTCACGCGGCTCTTGCCGGGCACCGCGCGTTCGATGCGTCGGATGGAGAAGATCACCGGGCGGTCGGACGACATGATCATTCTGCGCGGCGTGAATGTCTTCCCGACACAAATCGAGGAGCAGGTGATGACGACAGAGGGGCTGGCGCCGTATTTCCAGATCGAATTGGTGAAATCAGGCCGAATGGACGCAATGCGGGTTCATGTTGAAGCTGAAAGTGGCGCTGACAAGACTGCTGCTTCGAAGAAACTCATGAAGCAAATCAAAGACATGGTCGGGATCAGCACCGAGGTTGTCGTTGGTGGTCCCGGCAGTGTTGCGCGCAGTCAGGGCAAAGCGGTACGTGTCGTAGACAACAGGGATAAGGGATAAGCGCGTTGGCCAGAACGATCGCGAAAGATCATGACGAGAAAAGAGAGCGGATCCTCGGAGTCGCGGCTCGTGTCTTTGCCGAGGAAGGTTTCGCGCGCGCGTCGATGTCACAGATCGCGAAAGACTGCGGCATCTCAAAGGCCAACATCTATCACTACTACAGCAGCAAGGATGCCTTGCTGTTCGATATTCTCGATACGTATCTGTGCAAACTACGCGACCGTTTGGCCGCTGTAGCTTCAGAAGGGCAGACCCCAGAAGAACATTTGTTCAATTTCTTGCGTGAGACGCTGTTGGCATATCAGGGAATGGACAACGAGCACAAAATCCAAACCGAGGGTGTTCCACTGTTGCCGCTCGATCAGCAAACCATCTTAAAGGGTTACCAGCGCGAGATGGTCAAACAGCTGAATGACATTATCCAGCATATCTCGCCTGAAGCGTTCACTTCAGACAAAGCGAAACTTCGGGCTGTGACGATGTCAGTATTTGGCATGGTCAATTGGTTCTACATGTGGAACCACGGTGCGGACGAAGCGGAACGGGCTGACTACGCCAGAATGGTTGCAAAACTCACCACAGACGGCGTGCGCGGGCTATAGAGCGCTTTGCTACACAAACCTCCGCCGTCGGCATGCCGTCCGGCGCTACGAATGATCCACCGGATCAATCGCTAAACGCTTGAACCTTGTTCTTTGATCATCCCGATCATCTGTGCCTCGATAAAACGGTTCTTTCGCATTCGTTCGCTCCTTCGAAAGATTGAGCAAACTCCAAATCACAACGACAGAGCCTTGGGCGGCAGGTCGCAGTGAATGCCAGCGGGCACCTCTGCGGAATGGATCGCCGAAGAGGCGGCCGCCAATCTACATCAATCTTTTACCCGTTCCCGGCCTCCAACGCAATCGCGGGAGGTGCCAATGCCTAGGCTCAATCGCTTTGAATGGCACAAAGCTGTCATGCAAGTCAGAAGCCTGAATGCGACCGCCAAGGTTGTCGCTGGCGCGCTTGCTGTTCAGTTCGCAAATGACGAAACAGGCCAGCTCAATCCTGGCCTGACGACCTTGATAGAGTATCTTGGGCTGTCGCTATCAACTCTGAAACGCGCCATCAAAGATCTGACTGATGCGGGCTGGTTGTCCCGGACGGAGGGGCGTGGTGCAGGCAATTGCACGAACTACACGTTCTTGGCACCATGCAAGATCATTCCATTCCGCCCTTCGAAAAAGGGTTCAAAGGCGAGCCTTTCGGCGAAGAAAAAGGGTTCACAGGTGGTTCAAAAAGGGTCCACTCATGAGCCTTCCTATAAAGAACAATCAAAAGAACAAAAAGCGCGGCCTTCGCCGTCGCCGGACTTGCCCCATGAAGGGCAGCCCGGCGAAGCGTTACGGTTGGCCAAACTTACTTGGGTAAACCTCCAAAATGCGCGGTTGCGCAACGCGACGATCCTCGGTCTTGAGAAGCAACACCTGGCAAATTTCAAGGACTGGTACGACCGCCCTTTGCGCAGACGCCTCGAAAGGTTGAGTGCGGCGCGGGCGCAGGACCACCGCGATCTTTATGCCCGATTTCAGGATGAACGCGCCGACCTGATCGCGCGGCAGAAAGTCGAGCGAGGAGAGCTTCAATCGCAGTGGCGACGCACCGAGCGGCGGAATGATCGGGGTTTGCAGCAGGGCACAAGAAGGCAACGCGCAAAAGAGAAGGCGGTCGCCAAGGACCAGGGCGCGGCGGCGGAACGTTCGCTGCAGGATGAATCCTCGGCACAATCTAAGGCCAAGGATGCACTTGAGGGACTGCGATCTCCGAGGCCTTCTGCAGCAAAACGAAAAACACAAGACCGGGAGCGCTGAACGATGGGCGATAAAATTTGCAAAACCAAAGGCAAAACCGAGGGAGTTAAACTCACGGATCGATGGCCGGACCGTCCGGGCTGGGAAGTGCTTGCCAATACAATTGAAACTCTGGCCAAGGCATGTGGCGGCAGCGCGCAATGCCACAAGAAATACGAGTATTTGAGCGTCAGCCTAGAAACGAACGGTGTGTCAGAGGCGCAAGTCGGTGCGCTTCGTACGTTGGCCGAGCTTGTCGAGCAAGTGAGCGACGCCGAAGACCACGGCGCTCAGTCCACTGTTCATTGGGTTCGCCGCGTTCTAGCGACGCAATAAACTCACCCGCAACAACTATTGAGGTTGGTTAGCGAGCCTTCCACCGTCGCACCCCGCACAGCCTTTCGTTCCGATACTACATCGAACATTCAATGCTACCAATGCAGAGGAGCATCCGTTGCGTCTTGGTCCGACACGACCTTGTTAGTTTGCGGGCAGTGACTTTTGGGACAGCTTCGCAGCCGAATCGACAGAAATACTGCAAGCTAAACTCCATCAAGATGTAATCAAAAGCGCGTCTCTAGCTGTAGCGGGTACGACTTCAAGTGGCTGTTTTATGGCGGTTTTGATCTATTTAGCGACACAGTATTGCAAGAATACTGTGGTGAGTTTATGTATACAAAAAACAGCACAAGAGCTATTGAATATTTTGGAGAATATGATGTCCGAAAAGCACGACAAATTTCGTGAGCTTGCTGAGGGTCGAACGAATAAAGCCCTTGAAGCAATTGTTCGACTTGGAAAGCTATCCAACCGACAGCTGTATGAATGGGATGACGGAGAGGTTCGAAAGATCGTGAAGGCGCTTAAAGAGGCAGTTTCGGATGTTGAGCGAAAGTTCTCTTCGCCAAAAAGTGTCAGTGAAAACAGATTCAAGCTATAGGAGCTCGACGCAGTGGGTACCGATCAAGAAATTTGCATCGACTTGGTTCACGCGGACCATGAGAAGGACGTAATCAGGATCCTGACCGAAGCCGGCTACTGGGATGCCCCAAACGCTTGGCGCGACTTAGGAGACATGGAAAACAACTTTTCAACCGCTGGAGCGCAGCAATCCGATCCAGTGGCTGCATTGGTAGAAAAGTTGGTAAATGCCGCAGATGCAAGCCTCATGAATGCATGCCTTTCTATGGGGATCGATCCTGAAAGCTCAGACGCACCACCATCTGTTCGCCATGCTGTAGCTCAAATGATCCAAAAGTCGGCCAATCCCGAGAACGAAACCAATGGTCTAATTGAGAACATGACCAGGCAAGAACGCACAGAACTTGCCAGGAAGATTACCTTGGCCGCAACTGGAGCAAAGGGGAAGCCGTCGTTAACGATTGTCGACGAGGGTGAAGGTCAGTCTCCAGACCGAGTTCCTCATACATTTATGTCGCTGAACAAGTCCAACAAGTTAAGAGTACCGTTTGTCCAAGGACGCTTCAACATGGGCGGCACCGGTGCACTGCGGTTCTGTGGAGATAAGCGCCTTCAATTGATCGTCACGAAACGAAACCCGAAAATCGCTGACCAGTCAGAAAAGCACCATGATCTATGGAGCTTCACGGTTGTCCGTCGTGAAACGCCAACGACCGGCGAAAGGAACAGTGTCTATCGATATTTGGCACCAGTTGGGGCCGACGCTAAACGCAAGGGTGGCCTTCTGCGTTTTGCTGCTGACACGCTGCCCGTGAAGCCAGATGGTAATACGGCGTATTCGCTGCCGCTAGAGTACGGGTCGCTTGTGAAGCTCTATTCCTACAAGTTCACGGGGACGTCCAACATTCTCATGAGCGACGGCCTTCTTCGCCAAGTCGATGTTCGGTTACCTAGCCCTGCATTGCCAATCATGTTTCATGAGTGTCGGGACTACGCAGGCAAAGAGGGAAGCTTTGCCAATCCTAGCACAGGCCTGTCTGTACGGCTCTCAGATAACCAAGCTGGGAACTTGGCAAATGGTTTTCCTTATGACGAGATTGTTACAGTTGATGGTCAAGAGTTTTCAATCAGGTATTTTGGCTTCAAGGATGGAAGAGCAAAGACTTATCTGAACAAGTCAGAAGGCGTACTTTTTGTAGTTAATGGTCAAACACAAGGCGTACTTCACTCGCGGTTTTTTACCCGTCGTGGTGTGGGACTGAACTATGTTTCGAACTCTCTCATGGCTCGGGTCGATTGCTCGAAAATCGATCAATGGGCGCACGAAGAGCTCTTTATGAACACGCGCGAATCTCTTGCTGACTCTGAGTTTAGACGCAAGGTGGAGCAGGCGATCCAGAAGAAGGTTGGAGAAAACGCTGCTCTCAAGGCTTTCAATCACCAAAGGCGTACTGAAAAAATTAAGGAAAAGGTTCAAGACGACAGGACGTTGGAAGATGTCCTGAAGAATGTAATGAAAAAATCGCCAACACTGAGTGCGCTGTTTCTTACAGGGACCAGATTGTCCGACCCTACATCCACTGCTCCGGTGAGTTCTGCTCCCGATTTCGTAGGTGTTGAGTTTCCAACGTATTTTAGGTTCCGCAACAAAAATTCGGGAGAAACTCTGATCAGGAACGCTGAGCAGGGCCGAGAAATAAGAATGAGTTTCGATACTGATGCAGAGAATAACTACTTCGGGAGGTCGAAGGAAAGGGCGAGGTACGGTGTCATAATCGTTGGTGAAGACAACAGTGAAACTGTCGTCCAGGATCACAGTATGAATCTACATAACGGAACTGCGAATCTGAAACTTGCACTGACGGACACCGATGTGGGCGATAAAATACGAATTAAGGTAATTGTCACCGACACCAACAGATTAGAGCCTTTCATTAACTTTGCCGAAATCAATATTGTACCGTTTGTTGAACGCGAAACAGGAGGGACTGGCGGTAGGAACCCACCGTCAAACAACAAAGGGAACGACCAGCTAAATCCAACTGGCTTGGCGCTTCCTCACGTAGAGTGGGTTGCGAAGGACGAATGGTCGGTACATGAGTTTGATAAGCATTCCGCTTTGAAGGTCATTCAATCAGACCAAGACGGAAAGAACCGAAGCTTCGACTTCTACATTAATGCAGACAATGTTTATCTGAAGAAAGAGCTTGAGCGAGCCAAAGGTTCTGAAGACCTTCTAAAAGAACAGTTTAAAATTGGCTTGGTGCTCGTCGGTTTGGCTTTGATCCATGAGGCGTCGGACGATGACGGCAAAGAAGTCTCTGAAAAGGTAGAATACGCAACTCGAGCTATGTCGATGATGCTTATACCTATGATAAACTCGTTGGGAGATTTGGACCCATCAGAGCTTGGCGTCAGTGACGCCGCCTAGGCTCTGCGATGGATCAGAACTACCTCTCTGGAACCGGCGCGGTTAACTTGCCGCGCCGCATGCCATTTGCGATTGGGGACATCGCGCCAAATTCTGTCGCCAGACATGGCCTCTAGATCATGTTCACAGAAGCCTGCGTTTTCCATGACTTCAAGATACTGCGGCAACTGCCACTCGGGCTTCGAAAATGCGACCATTTGCACGACTACGGTATTCTGATCGACTACCTCTCTAAGGGAAGCAAAAATTGCCTCCAAGTTTTGGAAATACGTCTTGAGGTCGCGCTCATGCCGGTTGCCTAGCGTGTAGTACCGCTCGCCATCACCATCTAACTTGTTTGCTATCCAGTATGGTGCGGCAGTTTCGCGTCGCCCTTTGACTTGCCAACGGTGATAAAGCACATGTACGCCTGGGTATGGCGGTGAAGTAAGTACAAGCTTTGGTGCGCCCAATGAGTCAAACTCAGACAAATTGTGCAGTTCGGCTGCATTGCACTTTTTGAGGATTGGGGCAAAAACGCCTTCCGTCGACACCGGAAGCGCCGCCATAGAAGTCAACATCTCGTCAAAGAGAGCGTCAATCTTTTTTCTAACTTGCTCGATGCTCATTACTTCTTTTCGGCCATCTAACGATAGTTGCATAGACCTGAGCACTACACATCTCATGAAATCACTGAGACGGTCATTTGGCAGTGTTTCAATTAGTTCCAATGCAGACTGAATTAGATTTCGATGACGCCAAGTCTCTTGCGTTTCCAAATGGCGAAAATATCCCTTTTCACGCCAATCGTCATATGTTGACGAGATCTTTCCGATTCGGAGTGCTTTTGAAAAATCAGGAAACCAGTCCCTCAGAAATTCTAGCTCCTTACTCGTGAGGATTGTCGTTTTGACCTTTGAAACAAAAAGGGCCAGTTCATTGATATCAGTTCCAATCGACTGGCGACCAGACATCATCGCCTCAACCCCCGTCGTGCCGCCACCGATGAACGGGTCTAGAACCAAATCTCCGGGTTTGGTAAAAGCTTCAATCGCAGCAATGGCGAACTGAGGGGAAAACCTGGCCGGGTATCTATAGAACTTGTGGGATGCTCCGGAAACAGCACGGGTGTCGCGCGCTGCGGCCGCAAGTTTCTGAACCAAACTGCTTGTGATCGCTGCCGTCACTTTATCTGCCCTTTTTTGTAAGAGCCTACATCGGGTGTGACTCTCTGGTCAACAGCGGCGCAGCATGTTGTAGCTACAGTGCAACCATGCACGAAAGACAGTGTGAATCGCTGATCTGATTTGCTGGAGCTTGCCTACACGAACCGCGAGCAAATTTGACTGGACTAGGAAGAGGAGACGGAAATGGTTTTCAAAAGAAAAGAAGCACCCTACCTACCCGGGCTCGAAGGTGAGCCCGCGTGTCAGAACTGTAGGTTTGGCGTGGTTAACGGCGACATCTGGCAATGCAGGCGGTATCCACCGACTGCGGTCAGACGGGGTAGTCTGAACGCCATCATCACAGTCGAATTTGAAGTGCCGACGGTTTCGCCTGGCTACTGGTGCGGTGAATTCATCGAAGTTGAGAAGTAACTAAGACTGTGACCTAAAGTGCTACTTGGTCAGATTGCCAAAGCTGAGCTGACAAAAGCCATTGCGGCAAAAGAAAACTTCCTCTTGTGGTCGGACGAAAGGAACCGCAAGCTTTCCCGCAAGCTTTCCCGCAAGCTTTCCCGCAAGCTTTCCCGCAAGCTTTCCCGCAAGCTTTCCCGCAAGCTTTCCGGGCCGGGGTTCAAGGATCAGGCTCCGCCATCCGTTCCCGGATCATGTCCAGAACGCCGTTTGCTTTCATTCTACGGACCTCAGTCACGCGGGTAAGAGCTTGGTCAAATTGCTCATCGTTGCCGGTTGCGTAGGATTGCTGCAAGAGCTGGAATTGCTGTTCAACGCTGTCGGCAAGAGCCTCGTCGCTATCTCCGGCAAGTATTGGGCTTTCTGTTCGGGATAGCCCGCGTATCTTGCGGTAGTCGGTAATGCCCTTCGCGAGTGAGGCTGGCTTTCGCGTTCGCTTGAGTTCCTTTGTGCGCTTCTCGGCAAGGGTGATTTCATACCGCTTCTGCCACGCAGCTTCGCGATGTTTCTGGTCCCAAGTTTCAAGTCGGCGCAGATCACTACCCCCAAACTCAAATATTCGGCTTTTGGACATTCGCGCCTCCAAAATTCTGAGAAAATATCTTCCCATATGCTCGGAAGGTTTGTCTAGGTCAGGATTGTCTCTGGTAACATGCAGGAACTTGTAGAAACCTGAAATTCAAGACATTTTGGTGAGGCTGCAAGTGCAAAATCTCGACGACATGCTGACCCCGGAAGAGTGGTGTAAGAAGTTGCGTAAGACGGGCGCTATCGTGTCAGCGAGGGCGCTGCGGACAAAGGCCCGCGAGCATGGCCAGTACTATTCCATTGGTCGCGCGATGATGTTGTCGGCCCAACAGCTCGAAACCCTGATGAGGCTTGATGCCTCAAACAAGGGGGCAGAGTGATGGATTTCAGCGTTAAAGCAATCAGCTTGGTTTCGTCTGATGATCTCGCTGCGGCGCTTGGTTTTGCATCCCCGAACGATGCGTTTCGCGGGTTTTGTCGCAATTTGGGGATCACGCCAGTTCGGAGAAACCCGAACTTCTTCGACCCCAAGCTTGTAAGGCTCCGCTTGGATCAACGCGTGATGACACTCGCTTGCGAGACCGGCCTGCGACCAGCGGACCTTGTGCGTCTGACACGAGGCAACCTTGAGAGCTTCGATGGAATTGACCGGTTCAGGGTGCGAACCCAGAAACGCGGACGTGTGGCGCATATTCCTGTGACGCCGGAGCTTCGGCAGTTAATTGATGAAACACCTGCAGATCAACTTGTTTTGTTGGTCAATGACCGAGGTAAGCCGCTAAGGCCTACATCGGCTAGTCGCGCCATCACTCGCTACCGGGACCGGATCGCGGACAAGCTCAGTGATCCCACGCTGCGCCTCCAAGATACACGCGGTACAGCGGCCACACGGCTCCTACGTGCTGGTCTAGGCCTCAACCAAATCGCAAATCACATGGGTTGGTCGCTTCGTTATGCCGCCGCTGTGATCGAGCATTACGCCGCCGTTTCACCTGCTGAAAGCGCGGAAGTCCTCGACTTACTGGAGCGCGAAAAGCAGCGTCGCGAGGGTAAAACTGTAAACGCTATTGTAAACGCCCCCAATGGGGCAAAGAGAGGAGAGAGCTAAGTGCTTGAAATTAAATGGAGGCGAGTACCGGAATCGAACCGGTGTACACGGATTTGCAATCCGCTGCGTCACCACTCCGCCAACTCGCCTCTGAGGGTGTCCGGGCACTGCTATCCCATTCAATGCAGTGCTGCAAGTGTCACAAAGCTGCAAAATACTCCGCAACGCCGTTGCCGGATGCGCGGGAATATGGCAGAGCTTTGCCGCACGCAACTGAACAGACGAGTTTAGCCGCATGATCGATTTTGCCAGCCGCCGCACGATGATGGTTGATACTCAGGTCAGACCCTCAGATGTGACCAAATTTCCCATCATCGACGCCATGTTGACTGTGCCGCGTGAGACATTCGTTCCCGCAGCACAACGTGAGGCGGCCTATATGGGGGGAAACCTCGACCTTGGTGGTGGTCGTGTGATCCTTGAGCCCAGAACTCTTGCCAAGATGCTGGATGCCCTCGATATTTCCAATGACGAGCTGGTGCTCGATGTCGGTGCGGCACTGGGCTACTCTTCTGCCGTGATGGCGCGTATGGCCGAAGCGGTGATTGCGGTCGAGGAAGACGAGGCGCTGGCAGCCGAAGCCCAGGATGCGCTTGCGGAGGTGGGGGCAGACAATGTGGTGATGCACGCCGGGCCACTGGTTGAGGGTGCAGCTCAGCACGGGCCCTATGATGTCATTGTAGTTCAGGGGGGCGTGAACAGCCTTCCGCCTGTTTTGCTGGAACAACTCAAGGAAGGCGGGCGCATCGCATGCCTTTTCATGTCAGGTGCTTTGGGTGAAGTGCGTGTTGGTCATAAGAGCGATGGCCGCATGTCATGGAGAATGTCGTTCAATGCTGGTGCGCCGGTTCTGCCCGGTTTCGCAAAAGAGGCTGCCTTCGAATTCTAACGTAACCGAGGTCCTGAGCAGGCCAAAGACAGAAAGAGGCACAGAATGTCCGACATAGCTACAAAACGACTGGCGGCCTTGGGTCGTGCAGTTGCCCTATCAACGGGGCTGGCACTGGGGCTGGCCGTGCCATCTGCCAAGGCTGAAACCTTGGCCGATGCGCTGGTCTCCGCCTACAAGACAAGCGGTCTTCTTGATCAGAACCGGGCTCTTCTACGGGCGGCTGATGAAGATGTGGCCGCTGCGGCGGCCGCTCTGAAACCCATTCTGAACTACAGCGCAAGCGTGACCCGGGATTTCGGGGACAGCCGGTCACGGAACACGCTTGGTGTTCCGACAACCACCCAACTCGAAAGTACGACGGGGGCGATTGGTTTGGCGGCCTCCCTGTTGCTTTATGACTTCGGTGGCACGGCACTTGGTGTCGATGCGGCCAAGGAGACGGTCCTGGGGACGCGCCAACAGTTGATCAGTCTGGAACAAACCGTGCTCCTGCGCGCGGTCTCCGCCTATCTGAATGTGGTTGCGGCGCGCGAGTTTGTCTCGCTGCGCCAGAACAACCTGAGACTGCTGACCCAGGAATTGCGGGCCGCGCAAGACCGGTTTGAAGTGGGTGAGGTCACGCGGACGGATGTGGCACAGGCCGAAGCCAGCCTCGCCGAGGCGCGCAGCGGGCTGGCCACAGCGCGCGGCGATCTGCTGCAGGCCGAAGAGGAGTACCGCAACGTTGTCGGCAATGCGCCAGGTGCCCTTGCGCCACCGCCCTCATTGCCGCGGTTGGAAAACAACGTCGAAACCGCCCGTGCACGCGCGATCCAGACACACCCCGACCTTGTCGCTGCACAGCACTTTGTCGCCGTTGCTGAACTCAATATCATGCGAGCAAAGGCGGCTGTGAAGCCCACGATCTCTGCCGTGGGCTCGCTTGGGTTTTCGGAAGATCTGGGCAACAGCGATTTCACCCGGTCCGGGGAGATCGGCATCGAACTCAGCGGCCCGATCTACCGGGGTGGGGCGCTGTCCTCTGGCATCCGCTCGGCGATCGCATCGCGGGATGCGCAGCGGGGCAACCTGTTGGAGGTGCGCAAGCAGGTCTCGCAGGATGTGGGCGCCGCCTATGCGTCTCTGGCCGCGCAGCGGGCCAGCCTGCAGGCCAGTGAAGAACGCATCCGCGCCGCTCGCATCGCTTTTGAAGGTGTGCGGGAAGAGGCGACCTTGGGCGCCCGGACAACGCTGGATGTTCTCGATGCAGAACAGGAGTTGCTGGACGCCGAGACATCGCGCATTTCTGATCAGGCAAACCTCTATGTGGCAGCCTATGGGGTTCTGCAAGCGACAGGCCGCCTGACGGCGCGCGATCTGTCTTTGGGGGTACAGCAGTACGATCCAAACGCCTACTATGAGCTGGTGAAGGATGCGCCGGTGCCGATTTCGCGGCAAGGTCAACGCCTCGATCGTGTCTTGCGCGCCTTGCAGAAAGACTAGGGGCGGCCCCTCCCATTGTGCGCGACCCCTGGTGCGGCTAGAATTGGGTGGAGCATGTCTGGAGGTCTATGTCGAGGTCTCGATCAAACTCGGATGTGGAAGATGTTTTGTCGTCCGTTCAGCGCCTCGTGAGTGATGCGGGCGCAAAAGATGTGGGTGCCACGCCACCTGATAAACCGGATGTGCTGATCCTGTCCCCCGAGCAACGCGTGCGCCGCCCAGGCGTTTTGCGGCTGGGGCCTGATGCGGCGGTACATGTGCCCACGCCAGGCAGCGATGGCCCGTCAGAAAACAAGCCCCCGGTTTCCGAGGCGCGATCCCCGGCGCTGGATGCGCTGTCGCAGAAGATCGCCTTGCTAGAGGTTGAGATCGCAAAAACAGCCGGTCAATGGGAGCCTGACGGGACAGGTGGTGACGACTACGCCGGGACCGAAACGGCGGATATGACCTGGCCGGAGGAGGATGCGGCCGAGGCGCCCGCCAGCGGTGCGGTGCAGGCCGGTCGGTCACAGGAGCTGACCACCCCGCAGGACGATCAGGTGCTGGACGAGGAAACGCTACAGCGCATGATTTCAGAGATCCTGCGCGCGGAGCTGCAAGGCGAGATGGGTGAGCGCATCACCCAGAACCTGCGTAAGATGGTGCGGCGCGAGATCCAGCGCGCCTTGTCCACCCGAGACCTGGGGTAGAGCCCTCAACCCGCGCCTGCCGGTGTGGCAGCGAGGCTGAAGAGCAGATCCAGATCCATGTGCAGTTCCAGATGATCCGCGAGATCATCAAGCGTCTGCTCAACCTGAGCGTCATAGGCCGCCTGCGCGGTGACGCCGAACTGCCCCAGCCAGGCTTGGCGAAACGCATCTGAGCCAAAGATGCCATGCAAATAACAGCCCTGAACACGACCATCCAGGGCGCTGGCCCCTTCCGGGCGACCATTTACCTCCAGCCAGGCGTGCGCACGGTCCGGGCCATTGGTGTCACCCATATGGATCTCGTAGCCGTCCAGCGCGGCGCCGCTCGACAGGTGCGTGCCCGTGCTAAGCTTGAGCGTCTTGCGCGGGTTCAGAACCGTTTCAACATCCAGATATCCGAGCCCCTCTGCGCGGCTGGCCGGGCCTTCGATGCCGTCAGGGTCGGCGATGGACCGGCCCAGCATCTGATAGCCTCCGCACAGTCCCAGAACGTGCCCCCCACGTCGGATGTGCCCGGCGATGTCGATGTCCCAACCTTCGTGGCGTAGCGCCTCCAGATCCGAGAGGGTCGCCTTGCTGCCACCGAGCAGAATGACATCTGCCTCCACCGGCAAGGGGGCGCCGGGGGGCGCGATGATCAGTGTGACACTCGGCTCTGCTGCCAGCGGATCCAGATCGTCGAAGTTGGAGATGCGCGGCAGCTGCGGCACGACGATGGTGAGCCCGCTGCCGTCTGAGCGGGCGCGCGCGGGCAGGTCGGCCACATCCTCGGCCGGTAAACGGCCAGCGGTCTGAAACCATGGGATCACACCCAGACAGGGCCAGCCTGTACGCGTGCAGATATCATCCCGCCCTTCATCAAAAAGACGAACATCGCCGCGGAACTTATTGATTGCAAATCCTTTGATCAGATCAAGGTCACCCACTTCTAGAACGGCCTGCGTGCCCACCACCTGCGCGATGACGCCGCCCCGATCGATGTCGCCCATCAGTACAACCGGCACGTCGACTGCGCGAGCAAAGCCCATGTTGGCAATGTCGCGCGCGCGCAGATTGGTCTCTGCCGGGCTGCCTGCGCCCTCGATCAGAACAAGATCGCAGCTGCCCGAGAGGCGATGGAAGCTCTCCAGCACATAGGGCATGAGTTTGCCCTTGGCCTGCCCAAAGGCGCGCGCTTCCTGTTGACCAAAGACCTGGCCTTGCACGATGATCTGGGCGCCCGTGCTTGACTGCGGTTTCAACAGCACCGGGTTCATATCCGTATGCGGCGGCACGCCCGCTGCCTTAGCCTGCAAGGCTTGCGCGCGCCCAATCTCACCACCGTCGATGGTCACGGCGGCGTTGTTGGACATGTTCTGCGGCTTGAATGGCCGCACGGTCAACCCGCGCCGCGTAAAGGCTCGCGCAAGGCCGGCGACGATCATCGACTTTCCGACATTGCTGCCGGTGCCCTGTATCATGATCGCACGCGCCATGGCCCGTTCCCTTTGCCGTTTCGCGCAACCTGACGCATGATCGCGCGAAGGAAAAGGAGCAAAGATGAACACGCCCGCGCATCTTTTGATCGGCGCCGCCCTGATGGGGCGCAAGGGCAGTGCCGGGATCGTCTGCGCGGCCTTTGCAGGCGCGCTGCTGCCGGATCTGTCGCTTTACCTGCTCGCAGGCTCTGCTCTTTTTGTGTTCCGGATCCCGCCGCAGATCGTTTTTGACGAACTGTATTTTTCGCGGACCTGGCAAACGGTCTTTGCCATCGACAATTCATTTCTGCTCTGGGGGGCACTCTTTGGCTTTGCGCTGTGGCGCGGGGTGCCTTGGGCGATTGCAATGACCGGGGCTGCGCTTTTGCACCTGTGCCTGGATTTTCCGCTACACCATGATGATGGTCGCGCCCATTTCTGGCCGCTGTCCGGCTGGGTGTTCCAGAGCCCGCTCAGCTATTGGGACAGGGATCACGGGGCTATGTGGCTCGCACCGCTTGAGGCCTTTGTCGCGACGCTGGCCGCGATTGCGCTCTGGCAACGACGGTTTGGGCCAGCGATGCTCTGTGTGGTGGCGGCACTGTTCATGGCCGAAATCTGGGTCGTGCGTCAGTGGCTGTTTTTCTTCACGGACAGCTAAAGCATCATGCGAATTGTCTAAAGCACCTAAAGCTGCCTGACATCAAAGATTTCAACGCGTTAAGTGATGTTTCAGGTCTTTCGTCAGATGCTCTAGAGACAAAACAAAAGCGCGCCCGGGGCAGGGCGCGCCTTTGATCGTAATATGACGAGGTTATCAGGCCGCTTCAGCCTGCTGAGCCGCATTGCGACGCTCGGATTCTTCGCGAGACAGCGCAACAGACGTGCGCACACCCTTGCCCACGAAGTCCATCAAGCCTGAGACAACCCGCTCGTTCGGGTCGATCCCGGCACAGCTGAGAACCTCGCGACCATCGCGCGAGCGTGCCCAGCGGGCAATCTGTTCCGGACCATTGCCATATTTCTTGTCGTCCGCTATGGCGTCGTCCAATGCAGCCAGTACCACAGCTGCAAAAAGTTTACGTGCACGGTTGCCTTGCTCATTGTTAAAGGCTGTGCCGTCAACGAAATCCTTCATTCGTCGTCCTTTCCATTATTCTTGCTCTTGTCTTTCCGGCGTGACGCTCCTTATGACGGAGTTCAGGCGATTCGGATACCCTGTAAATGCATGGCATCTATGCAACTTGCGCATGGCTTTTTGCGCTTGCAGCACGAGATATCGTTGTCTTGTCACCACCCATCCCGCCAGATATAGGGATCGTCAATCATTCATCAACCTTTCGCCGTGGTCCGTGCAAATGCCTAAAATCAATGGAAATGAAATCCGTCCTGGGAATGTTCTGGAGCATAACGATGGTCTCTGGGCGGCTGTCAAAGTTGATCACGTGAAGCCCGGGAAGGGCGGGGCGTTTGCTCAGGTGGAACTGCGCAACCTGCGGAACGGTTCCAAATTGAATGAACGGTTCCGCAGTGCGGATAAAGTCGAACGGGTCCGGCTGGAGCAGAAAGACCAGCAGTTTCTCTACGAGGATGACGGCCAGCTCGTCGTCATGGACACCGAGACCTATGAGCAAGTCCAACTGCCCGCGGAGCTGCTGGGGGAGCGTCGCCCCTTCCTGCAGGACGGCATGACCATCGTGGTGGAGTTCTACGACGATGAAGCGCTGAACGCGACACTGCCCCAGAAGGTGACCTGCAAGGTGGTCGAGACTGAGCCGGTTGTGAAAGGTCAGACAGCGGCGAATTCGTTTAAGCCTGCGGTGCTCGACAATGGTGTGAAGGTCATGGTGCCGCCTTTCATCGCACAGGATGAAGACATTGTCGTGAACACCGAAACGATGGAATACTCCGAACGCGCCTGACGCGAGATACGGGGTACGACGACCTTCAACCTCTCGGCTGGCGCCCCCGGCAGGCCCTGCCGGGCAGCGCCCGATCCCCCTCGATGGGGGTGAGGGCGCTTTCCTCCCCTTAACAACCCGCTTTGCTCAGACGCGCACCACCTTGGCTTCCCCAGCCGTCATGTCGCCCACCGCCCGGTCGTAGCGCAGATAGGCGATCCCAGCGTCTTCCGTCCGGCTCAGCAAAGTGCCCGCGACCTTGCCATTGGCCAGGATCTCGCTGCCCGTCTCCGCCGCGCCGGAAATGCGAACCTGCGCCAGCCCTTTGCGCAGCTCTGTCTTGTGTTTCATGCGAGCGGTCACCTCCTGCCCAACGTAGCAGCCTTTGCGAAAGTCGACGCCCGACAACCGTTCGAACCCCACCTCCAGAATAAAGGTATCCGGGGTCAGTTCGATCCCGGTCTCTGGGATCATATGCGCGACCCGCAGGGCCGTCCAATCCGTGCTGTCTTCGGTTTGTGGCGTGTCGCGATAGGCCCGCCAGCCAAGCGCTTCGTGCCGGGGGTCGACGAACCCGTCGTCTGGGCACGCCCCAAGCCCGCGGTGCAGATGCAGCGCTGTGGTTCCAATCGTCACGTCAGCACGCAGCTTATACATGGTCAGCCGCTGCACCAACATGTCGCCCAGACTCCCCGCCACATCCAGCAGAATGCCATCTGCGGCCTGCGCCAGAAAAAAGTCGGCAATATATTTACCTTGTGGCGTCAGAATGGCGGCGTAGACGAGGCCCCCGTCCAGACGCGCAATGTCGTTGGTGATCAACCCCTGCAGGAAGTCCCGCGCGTCGGGGCCGCTGAGCTTCAGAATGCGACGATTGGTCATGTGGGCCTCCTCATTTGACGGTAGATGTCATATAGACACTGCGCCGCCAAGGGTAAGGGGGCGGTGGGGGAGAGAGGACGACAGATGCGCGCACCGATTTCGGTGGTCATTCCGACGTTGAATGCAGAGACACAGCTGGGCCCGTGCCTGGCGGCTCTGGTTCCGGGGCTTGAGGCCGGGCTGATCCGAGAGTTGATCATCAGTGATGGCGGTTCGACGGATGCCACGGTTGATGTGGCCAAGGCCTGGGGGGCAGAGGTTGTGACAGGGTCTGCCTCACGTGGTGGCCAACTGGCACGGGGATGTGCGGCGGCCCAAGGCGCGTGGCTTTTGGTGCTGCATGCCGACACGCGGCTGGGGGATGGTTGGGTTGGCCCCGTGATCCTGCATCTTGATACGCGGCGGGCAGGCTGGTTTCGTCTGGCCTTTGCGGGCGGCGGTGTGGCGGGCCGCATCGTGGCAGGCTGGGCCAACCTGCGCAGCCGCTTCGGGCTGCCTTACGGCGATCAGGGGCTGCTGCTGCCCCGGGCGCTCTATGCCGATGTGGGGGGCTATCCTGACCAACCGCTGATGGAGGACGTGGCTTTGGCGCGCGCCCTTAAAGGCAAGCTCACGTCCATTGACGCCGTGGCTGAGAGCAGCCCGGCGCGCTTTCACGCAGAAGGATGGGTCAGGCGCGGCATGCGCAACCTCTGGACTGTCACACGCTACGTTCTGGGCGCCTCACCAGAGAAGCTGGCCCAGGGCTCCCGGCGTTGAGCTTTCCGGCAGTCTTCTACGATTGACCGCGTCGATTTGACGGCTAGAGTTGCCGCAGGTCAAAAGGACAGTCTTTATGCCCCAATTTCGTGATGCCCCGGCCGGGCGCGGCTATCTTGCCATTCCGGGGCCCTCGGTGATGCCCGAAGCGGTGCTGAATGCCATGCACCGGCCCGCGCCCAACATATACGCGGGTGAGCTGCCCGAGATGATGCTGGGCATTGTGGCTGATCTGAAGCGCGTGGCACGCACCGACGGGCATGTGGCGATCTACATCGCCAACGGCCACGGGGTGTGGGAGGCGGCGCTGGCCAACACCATTGGCCCGGGCGACAAGGTTCTGGTGCCCTCCACCGGACATTTCGGGCTGGGCTGGGCGGGCATGGCCGAGGCGCTTGGGGCTGAGGTCGAGGCAATCGATTTCGGCAAATCCGCCCCGATGGATATGGCGCGCGTCGCCGAGGCGCTGAACGCGGACAAGGCCCATAAGATCAAAGCGGTTCTCGCCGTGCATGTGGATACCTCCAGCTCCGTCCGCAATGACATCCCGGCCTTGCGCGCAGCGCTGGATGACTGCGGGCACCCCGCGCTCCTGATGGCGGATTGCATCGCTTCGCTGGGCTGCGATGTCTTTGAAATGGACGCCTGGGGCGTCGATGTCATGGTGGCGGGCTGTCAGAAGGGGCTGATGGTGCCGCCCGGCATGGGGTTTGTCTTTTTCAACGATAAGGCCGCCGCGGTGCGGGCGCACATGCCACGCGTCAGCACCTACTGGGATTGGACGCCGCGTGCGCAGCCCAAGGAGTTCTGGGAGTACTGGAACGGCACCGCGCCCACGCATCACCTCTATGGTCTACGTGCGGCCCTCGACATGATCATGGCCGAAGGGATGGAGGCTGTCTGGGCACGACATGACAGGCTGGCTCGCGCCATCTGGGTGGCCTGTGATGCCTGGTCGTCTGACGGCAGCCTGCGCATGAACATTGCAGATCCGGCGCATCGCAGCCGCGCCGTGACAGCCCTGCGGCTGGAGGCCCCCGACGCCACCCGGCTGCGCGACTGGACGGAGCGCAACCTCGGTCTCACCCTGGGCATTGGCCTTGGCATGGTGCCCTCAGATGACCCCGCCTGGCACGGCTATTTCCGGCTGGGGCACATGGGGCATGTGAACGGGCATATGATCATGGGCTTACTCGGTGGTATCGAGGCAGGACTGATCGGCCTCGACCTGCCTCACGGGCCTGGGGCACTGTCAGCCGCGGCGGCCGTGATCGGTGAGGCAGGCGCCTAGGAGGTCTCCTGCATCTGCCGCCGATGCGCCAGCCAGTCGACCCAGCGGTTGACCACCAGCCCGAAGAACACAGCGGCCACCAGCCCCCAGAGTGCAAATAGAAACAACAGTATCCACGTCAGGTTGACGCCAAACATCACGATACAGGCGGTGGTGAAATTCGGGGCCCGGCCAATCTTGTCTCTGTCCATGTTGCCTCGCGTCTGCTGCGATGGAGCGAAGTATAGGTCACGATCCGGACGCGTCACCTCAATTCTGCGGCACGCAATGCGAGCGGAATGACCTCCGTCAGAATATCAAGCTGCGCGGGACGCCCACAGCTGATCCGGATGCAGCGGTTCTGCGGCGCGACAAACGGCATGCGGATGAACACACCGCGCGCGACGATCTCATTCAGAACCGCTTTTGCAAATTCAGGGCCGCTGCCACAGTCGATGGTCACGAAATTGGTATGAGAAGGGAGAGTTCTCAACCCGTTCTTTCGGGCGATTTCGGCAATCCTGTTACGAGACGCGGCGATGCGGGCCTGCACGGAGCGCAACCAGGTCTGATCTTCCAGTGCGGCCAACGCCCCTGCCTGTGCCGCCCGGTTCATGCCGAAGTGATTGCGCACCTTCTCAAACGCGCGGATCAGACCGGGTGCGCCCATGGCATAGCCCACCCGGGCCCCCGCCAGCCCGTAGGCCTTGGAAAATGTGCGCAACCGAATGACGCGCGGGTCATCCAAGGGCAGCGGCAGGGCGATGTTTTGCGTGGCACACTCAAGATAGGCTTCATCCAGCACCAGCAAGGTGCCGTCGGGCAGGTATTCAAGCGCCTCGACAATCTCGGCCCCGCTCAACGCCGTGCCCATTGGGTTGTCCGGGTTGGCCAGATACACAAGCTTGGCGTCGACCTTGGCGGCCCTCTTGAACAGGGCGACGGCATCCTCGTGATCGTCATAGCGGTAGGGCACCTTGTGCAACACCCCGCCATAGCCCGCCACATGGTAGTTGAACGTCGGATAAGCACCATCCGACGTGACAACCGCATCGCCGGGCGCCACCATGATCCGCACCAGATAGCCTAGGAGCGCATCGATGCCTTCGCCCACCACAATCATATCCGGGGTGATCCCGTTGTGATCCGCCAGCGCCTCGCGCAACTCAAAGCTTTCGGGGTCGCCATACATCCAGTGTTGGGTCTCCGCCATTGCACGAACGGCTGTGGGAGAGGGGCCAAAGACATTCTCATTGGCACCGAGTCGGGCATCAAACAGGCGCGATCTGGCTCGTTCTTGCGTCTCGGGGCCGACAAAGGGCACGGTGTCGGGAAGCGATTTGGCAAGCGAAGTCAGGCGATAGTCCGTCATCATGCCAGATAAGACAGCTTGGCGGTGTTCGGCAAGCCTTGGGCTGCCCCAACGTTTGTCTGGCTATTGCAGCACGGCAACGGTCAGATAGGTCATCCAGACAAGGAGGCCCAAATGTCCCGCGTGACCCTGACAGTGACCGACCACATCGCCCATGTGCAGCTCAACCGCCCGGAGAAGCGCAATGCGGTTGATCCCGAGATGATCGAGGCACTGATTGCCACGGGCGAAGAGGTCGCAGGCTCCAACGCCCGCGCGGTGGTGCTTTCTGGTGCGGGCGAAGGGTTTTGTGCCGGGATCGACATCGGCAGTCTGGGCGCGATGATTGGGCAGGACATGAAGCAGGTCATCATGCCGCGCACCCATGGCGGTGGCACAACCAACCGCTGGCAGGAGATTGCGATGATCTGGCACCGGCTTGAGATCCCCGTGATTGCGGCGCTGCATGGCGTGTGTTTTGGCGCAGGTCTGCAGATTGCACTGGGTGCCGATATCCGCATTGCCGCGCCTGACACCAGGCTGGCGGTGATGGAGATGAAGTGGGGCATCGTGCCCGACATGGGTGGCATGGTGCTTTTGCCTCGGCTGGTGCGGTCCGATGTGCTGCGCCGGTTGGTCTATACAGCGATGCCGATTGACGCGGTTCAGGCTGAGCGCTGGGGGCTGGTGACGGAACTGTCGGAGACACCGCTTGAGGCCGCGCAAAACCTGGCGCGGAACATCGCGGGCAAAAGCCCCAAGGCCATCCGCGCGGCCAAGGCGCTAATCGCTGTGGCGGAAGAGGGGCAGGCGGGCGACATCCTGATGGAAGAATCGCGCCTTCAGGCCAAGTTGATTGGCACGGCTGAGCAGATGGAGGTGGTGGCTGCGCAATTCGCCAAACGTGCCCCGGTGTTCGAGTAACCGGCGATCAGGACATGAACTTGCGCCGCGCCTCGCGGGCAATCTCAAAGCGCAGCTCAAGGTCCGCGATGGTCTGCATGGCTGCCTTACGGGCCGTGTCATCCGCAGACTGCGTATAGGCTTGGCGGGCCGCCTCCAGTTGTTTTTTAAAGGCAAACTCCTCAGGAACTACACCCGCCTCCGCCATGATGCGCATACCCGCCCCAACCGCTGCCTGATCATCTGTTTCGACAGGGCGTTGGGGCAGGGGCGCGCCTTCACCCTTAAGCCCGGTCAGCGCGCCAGAGGCCCGTGCCTTGGCGATTTGCCGTTCAACAAGAGAGCGAAAGCTGCGCATTGGCGCACCTTACCCCAATTCGGCCAGGCGTGCGAAGGCTTCCTTGAGTTTACCCTCTTCTTCCTCGCGCAAGGCGAGATTGGCGCGGGTTTCCTCGACCACGGCTTCCGGCGCGGATGCGGCAAACTTCGGGTTGTTCAAGCGCCCGCGCAGACCGCCCAGCTCCTTGGCAAGCTTGTCCAGCGTCTTCTGCAGCCGCGCCTTTTCCTCCGCGATATCAATGATATCCGCCAATGGCAGGCCGAAGGTCGCGCCGGGCAGAGCCAGGGTCACAGTCCCTTTCGGGAAGCTGTCGGCTTGCCCCAGCGCCTCAATCCGCGCCAAGCGTTTGATCATTGCCTCGTTGCGCTCCCAGGCGGATTGCCCGGCTGCATCCAGATCCGTGACCAGCAGCGGCACGTAGAGCCCAGCGGGCACATGCATCTGCGCCCGCGCGGACCGCACCGTTTCAATGAGCGCGATGACCCAGTTCAACTCACGATCCGCCGCCTCGTTCACCAGATCCGCAGCGGTGTAGGCCGGCCAATCAGCGTGGACCAGCATCTTGGCGCGGCGGCCGGTCTGGCCCCAAAGCTCTTCAGTGATGAAGGGCATGATCGGGTGCAGCAGGATCATGCACTGATCCAGCACCCAGGCCATGGTCTGGCGCGTCTCGAGCGCCAGATGCGCGTTGGCTTCATCCTGCAACAGTGGCTTTGACAGCTCCAGATACCAGTCGCAGACCTTGCCCCAGACGAAGCTATAGGCCGCGGTGGCCGCATCGTTGAAGCGGTAGTTGGTCAGCGCTTCGTCGATTTCTTCGCGGATCTTGGCGGTCTCGCCAATGATCCACTTGTTCACTGCGGCCTCAGGCGCAGGGATGCCATCTGCGCGGGCTTCAAAGACCTCATTCATCTCGGCAAAGCGGCAGGCGTTCCAAAGTTTGGTCCCGAAATTCCGATACCCTGTAATGCGTTGCGTGGAGAGCTTCAAGTCGCGCCCCATCGCCGCCATGGCCGTTAGCGTGAAGCGCACGGCGTCCGCGCCATACTCATTGACGAGGTCCAGCGGGTCGAGCACATTGCCGAGCGACTTCGACATCTTCTTGCCCGTCTCGTCGCGCACGAGCGCGTGGACATAGACTGTGTCAAAGGGCTTCTGACCGACGACGGCATATTGCATCATCATCATCCGCGCGACCCAGAAGAAGATGATGTCGAAGCCGGTTATGAGGGTGGAGGTCGGGAAGTATTTTTGCAGAGCCTCGTTTTGCGCGTCTTGGGCTTCGTCGCCTGTCCACCCCAGCGTGCCGATGGGCCAGAGCCCTGAGGAGAACCAAGTGTCCAGGACATCGGGATCGCGCCAGACAAACACTTGCAACGGATTATTGTCTGAATCCCGCTTTGCCTCGCCGTTTTTCAGGATGGCATCATTTTGATCCGCTGCCTCCAAGATCTCTAAGTCGCCGTAGCTCTCTTTCATCTTGGCCATAGCAGTCTGGTAATCAGCCCCGCAGAAGGGTTGTTCGTCTAGATACCCCAGCCAAGTTGTTTGGTCGGTTCCGACCACGTAAGGCTGTTCCTGAAGATTTTCGACGATTGCCGGTCCATACCAAACCGGGATCTGATGCCCCCACCAAAGCTGGCGCGAGATGCACCAGGGCTCGATGTTTTCCAGCCAGTTGAAATAGACCTTCTTGTCCTGCTCGGGGTGGATCGCAACATCACCGGAACGAACCGCGTCAATCGCGGGCTGCACGATCTTGGAAGTCTCGACAAACCACTGATCGGTCAGCATCGGCTCGATGACCACTTTTGACCGGTCGCCGAAAGGCTGCATGATCTTCTTCGCCTCGACCAAGGGCTCCAGGAAGGGCTCCTCAACCGGCAGGAAGGCATCCTCCGGATCCGGGTTGGCAACCGGCACCATGACGGCCAGCCCCTCGCGGGTGATCTGATCCACGACTTTCTTGCGCGCGTCGAACCGGTCCAGCCCGCGCAGATCATCCGGCACGAGGTTGACCGCATCGGCTTCTGCCTCGCTCAGTTCCCGCTCGCCCTGCGCCACGGCCATGGCAATTACCGCCGCCTCCGCATAGGGCGCGCCGTCTTCGCGCATGGCCCCCTTGGTGTCCATTAGACGGTAAAGCGGAATGCCGCCGCGCTTTGCGACCGCATAGTCATTGAAGTCATGCGCCCCGGTGATCTTCACCGCGCCTGAGCCGAACTCCGGGTCCGGATACTCGTCCGTGATGATCGGGATCAGGCGGCGATGTTCTTTTGGCCCAACCGGAATCTCGCAGAGTTTCCCAACAATTGGAGCATAGCGTTCGTCTGATGGATGAACAGCCACGGCACCATCCCCAAGCATCGTCTCGGGCCGCGTCGTGGCGATAGAAATGTAATCCCGCGCCTCGCGGAGGATCACCTCTCCGTCTTCATTCTTCTCCAAATACTCATAGGTCTCGCGCTCTCCGGTTTCTGGATCGATGGCGAGGGGGTACTTGAAGTGCCACATGTGCCCGTCGACTTCGATGTTCTCGACCTCGAGGTCCGAAATCGCAGTTTCAAAATGCGGGTCCCAGTTCACCAGCCGCTTGCCGCGATAGATCAGGCCCTTGTTGTACATATCCACGAAGACCTTGATGACGGCATCATGGAAATTCTGCCCACCCGGTGTGTCACCGGGGTCCCCTGGCGCGCCCGACATGGTGAAAGCTTCGCGTGACCAGTCGCATGACGCGCCCAACCGTTCCAGCTGGCCACGGATGTTGCCGCGCGACTTCTTTTTCTGGTCCCACACGAGATCGAGGAAGTCATCGCGGCTGAAATCCGTGCGGCGTCGGTTGGTTTTGGCCAACTCGCGTTCTACGACCATCTGTGTGGCGATGCCCGCATGATCCGTGCCAGGCTGCCACAACGTGTCAAACCCCCGCATCCGGTGCCAGCGCACCAGTATGTCTTGCAACGTATTGTTGAAGGCATGCCCCATGTGCAGCGCGCCCGTCACATTTGGCGGCGGAATCATGATCGAAAACGTGTCATCCCGAGAGGCATTGGCCCCGGCAACAAAAGCCTCGGTCTGTTCCCATGCGTCATAAATGCGCGACTCGGCTTCACTTGCGTTGAACGTCTTGTCCATGGGCATGGCACACCATCCGTCTAAATTTTGATCACGCTGTGCTCTACCTAATGTCGCAGGGGAGGGAAAGAGCGCGGTTTCGCCGGTCGCAGCGTTGCCACCGGCGGATACTCGCTTAGCGGGAAACATTGTCATTTTTTCTTCTCAATCGGCGGGCCACACTCACGCGGGGAGAGTCGGGCTGCGCGGTGTAGCCCCCTAAAGGAAGAGTGAGAATGATGAGGACGTTTTTTGTTTGCGGTGCGGCCGCGGTATGTCTGGCGATGCAGCCGGTGCAGGCGGCGGTTGTCGATGGTATGGTGACCGGCGGTGATGGCTCTTTTGAGCAGATAGTGAACACCACCGGGCTTATGGTTGGCGAGAACAACCAACAAATCGATAGATTGTTTGCGTTCAATGAGAAGCAGTCGATCACCCTTGGTGCTGATCTCGTCACGGATATTGGCGGGACGATCGCTGCGGGAACCACGATTTCGAGCCATTATGTTTTCTTCGACCCTGCCTCTGAGAGCTTTCAGGACGGGTATGTCGACTTTGACTCAAATATTCTGGGTATCATCACATCGGTCGATTTGCTGATCGATAGTGATTTCCTTGGTGCCGATGATGTCACGTACCTAAGCCCCGATTTGCGTGGTATCGAAGCCCCCGATGATGTGAGTATTGACCCGGGCAACCTGTCGCGGGTGCTGGTCGACTGGGCTGCAAACGATCCTGGTGACTACATTCGCATCATCACCGGCATCGAGCCAGCTGTCATTCCGATCCCAGCAACAGGCTTGCTGTTGGTTGGCGGCCTTGGCCTTATGGCAATGACCCGTCGGCGTCGCAAGGCCTGACGTTTCGCGATATAAGACACTTGGAAGCCTCGGTCACCGCACCGAGGCTTTTTTTATGAGCGAACCGATTGCGGGTTGGGCCAGGCCAGCGCGCTTGTCCAGTCAGGCCTGACTGGACAAGCGCGCTGGCCCCGCTAGTGTCCCCGAGGTCACTCTGGCGGCAAAGGAGCCTCTTGTGGAAAAGTTCGGTCGATCACAGTCAATAAAGCGTGTCGAGGATGTGCGGTTTCTAACCGGACAAGGGCGTTATGTGGACGATCTGGCACCCGAAGCGGCGGCCACAGCCTTTGTGTTTCGGTCCCCTGTTGCACATGCGCACATCACGGAACTCGACGTCACGGATGCGCGCATTGCCGATGGTGTGCATGCGGTTTTGACTGTCGATGACCTTCTGGAGGCCGGTCTCGACATCAACATGTTTGCGGCCACTGTCGAGAACCGCGATGGATCTCGCGGGGCCGCGCCCGACCGTCCTTTGCTCGCAAAGAACAAGCTACGCTATGTTGGCGAACCTGTCGCATTCATCGTGGCCGAGACGCTGAACCAGGCGCGTGATGCAGCAGAACTCATTGTGCTGGACCATGACGATCTGCCAGCCAAGATGGATCTGACCCTCGGTGGGCCTTTGGTGCATGATGATGTGCCGGACAACCTGGCCTTTGACTGGGGCATGGGCGACGAGGCTGCAACCAATGCGGCGTTCAAGGCTGCGGCCAAGACCGTGAGCCTTGATGTCGGCGACAACCGCATCATCGTCACCTCGCTGGAGCCGCGCGGCTGCTACGCGGAGTGGGACGGGGACCGCGTTCATGTCTCTTTGGGCGGGCAGGGTGTTTGGGAGCAAAAGACTGCAATCGCCCGCGCCTTGGGTCTTGAGCGGGACCAGGTCCGGGTGACCAATCCAGATGTGGGTGGCGGCTTTGGCATGAAGGGCTTTCCATACCCGGAGTATGCGCTCGCCGCCCATGCGGCTCGGGTCATAGGGCGGCCCGTGCGCTGGATGTCGGACCGGACGGAGGCGATGCTCAGCGACAATGCCGGTCGCGATCTGACCTCGACGGCTGAGTTTGCTTTTGACGAGAGCAACCGGATCACGGCCTACCGGGTGCACACACGCTGCAACCTTGGGGCCTACAACAGCCATTTCGGCCAGTTTATCCAAAGCCAGCTCTTCAGCCGGGTTCTGATGGGCGTCTACGATGTGCAGACCACCTGGCTGCACGTTGAGGGGATTTACACCAACACCACCTATGTGGACGCCTATCGTGGCGCCGGACGGCCCGAGGCGATCTACGTGCTGGAGCGGCTGATCGACCGCGCGGCGCGCGAGCTGGGTGTCGACCCGGTCGAGCTGCGGCGGCGCAATTTCATCAAGCCCGACCAATTCCCCTATGCCACGTCCACCGGCGAAACCTATGACGTCGGCGATTTTAACAAGGTGCTCGACCGAGGCCTCGCCGAGGCGGATTTCAGCGGCTTTGCGGCGCGCAAACAGTCTGATGCCGCCAAGGGCCTACTGCGGGGTGTGGGCTTGTGTTACTATATAGAAAGTATTTTGGGCGATCCTTCCGAAAGCGCGAAGGTCGCGTTTAACGAGGATGGTACGGTGACGATTTTTGTGGGCACACAATCCACTGGGCAGGGGCATGAGACGGTTTTTGCGTCTTTCCTCGCCGATCAGACCGGCATTCCGGCAGACAAGATCTTTGTCTTACAGGGCGACAGCGATCAAATCGCACAAGGCGGCGGCACCGGCGGCTCCCGCTCCGTCACCGTACAGAACAATGCCACTCTGGCCACGGTGGCCCAGATGACGCAAGCCTTTACCGACTTTCTGGCGGATGAGATGGGCGTGCCCGCCTCCGAGATTTCCTTTGACGATGAACGCTTTCGCGCTGAAGGTTCAAACCTCACGCCGACGATGCTCGACGTGGCGGATATGGCTCGTGAGCAGGGGCGCGACGATCTTCTGGTGCATGAAGCGCGCGCCAAGCTGGAGGCGCGCAGCTTCCCCAACGGATGCCATGTTTCAGAGGTTGTGGTCGACCCGGACACTGGCGTCGTGACCGTCGACCGCTACACAGTTGTTGACGATTTTGGCAACCTTATCAATCCGATGTTGGCCGAAGGTCAAGTGCATGGCGGCGTGGTTCAGGGGATCGGCCAGGCGCTGACCGAGCATGTTGTCTTTGACGAAGATGGCCAATTGCTCACGGCATCGTTCATGGACTATGCCTTGCCGCGCGCGGATGACGTCCCCAATATTTCATTTACGTCAGAGCCGGTTCCATCCACCGCCAACATCATGGGAATGAAGGGCTGTGGCGAGGCTGGCACCGTCGGCGCGCTGGCTGCGGTCGCAAACGCAGTGCAGGACGCGCTGTGGGAGCGCGGGGTCCGTCAGGCGGACATGCCTTTCACCCCGCACAAGGTTTGGGAGTTGTTGAACGGTGAGCCCATCGCGGCGGAATAACAGATGGCTCGGCTGGCTGCGCAGCAGGTTCTGGCGCCGGCCCGATAGTGATTTTGGCCCTCGCCGCGGCCCTGTTATCCATGTTGTGATCCTTGATGGCACCATGTCTTCGCTCGAGCCGGGGTGCGAGACCAATGCGGGCCGCGCCTATCATCTCTGCCGCGAGGTAGGCAGCCCCCTGTCGATCTATTATGAACCCGGGCTGCAATGGCGCGGCTGGAGCTCCGCGATGGACGTCATGATGGGGCGCGGCATCAACCGTCAGATCCGGCGCGCCTACGGGTATCTGGCCTCGCGCTACCAGCCCGGCGACAAGATTTTCCTGATGGGCTACTCGCGCGGCGCCTATGCTGTGCGCAGCCTTGCTGGTGTAATGGATCTGATGGGGCTGTTGACGGCGGAGCATGCCACCGAACGCAACATCCGTGACGTTTACCGCCATTATGAAAGTGATCCCTCCAGCCCTTGCGCGCGCGAGTTTGCCACCGCCTATTGCATGCAAGATATCGAGATCGAGATGATCGGGGTCTGGGACACGGTGAAGTCGCTTGGCTTTAATGCGCCAGTACTCTGGCGGTTCAGCGAGAAACGCCATGCGTTTCACAGCCATGCGCTCAGCCACAACGTGAAGGCGGGCTTTCAGGCACTGGCACTTGACGAGACGCGCGCCGCCTATGCGCCGGTGCTCTGGACCTCGCCGGAGGGCTATGAAGGCCGGGTCGAGCAGGTCTGGTTCTCGGGCACGCATGGAGATGTGGGCGGGCAGCTGGGCGGCTATGAAGTGGCGCGACCACTGGCCAACATTCCTTTGGTCTGGATGCTGGAGCGGGCGCAGATGACCGGACTACCGCTGCCGGAGGGATGGAGCGCACGGTTCATGCAAGATGCGGCAGCCCCCATGTTGGGCACCTTTCGGGGCAACGGCAAGTGGTTCATCACACGGCGCGCGCGCACACCGATGCAGGACCCCACGGAACATGTGCATGACAGCGTGCGTTTGCGCCAGTCGACCCTGCCAGAAGGTCGCGGGTGGATGAGTTTTGGCCGCACCGTCTAGGCGCGCGCGGGGCCGGCGCATGACTTGGGGTGTCTGCATAGGTCTGGTGCTCGTTGTGGCGGTCTGGGTCTGGGCGTTTTCCCAATTTGAAATACCGCAGGATGCAAAGGTCACAGAGCATGTCGTGTCACATGCCGGAAACAGGCTGTCTGGCAGCCTGGTGATACCCGAAGGCCCATCCGATATGCCAGTTGTGCTCATCGTACATGGGGACGGGCCCCAGAACCGATGGTCTGACAGTACGTATCTGCCGCTGATACGCCGGTTCTTGGACGCAGGCATTGGCGTGTTTTCCTGGGACAAGCCGGGCGTTGGTGCCAGCACCGGCGATTGGTTGTCGCAATCCATGCAGATGCGTGCGGATGAGGCGGCGGCGGTCTATGCATATCTGCGTGACAGCGTGGGCATCGCCCCCGAGGCCTTGGGGTTTCTTGGTTTCTCACAAGCGGGCTGGGTTGTGCCTCAGGCCAGCATCGCGGTTGACGCGCATTATGCCGTGCTGGTGGGTCCCGCGGCGAACTGGCGGCGACAAGGCGCCTATCTGACCGCACGCCGGCTGGAGGCGGCGGGTCTGGCATCTGAAGCGGTCGTCCAGCAGGTGGGAGAGAACCTGGCGCAGAATGACGCTCTGTTCCGTGGCGGTGGTACCTGCGCATCGCGGCCTGATCTGGGGCACGCCCGCTGCGAATTTGTCCGACGCAACTATGAGGCAGACACAACGCAGGCTGTGCTGGACATGCGCACACCGTTGCTGGTGCTTGTGGGGGCACAGGATCTGAATGTGGATCCTCATGAAACGGCTGAGGTCTTTGGCCAGAACCCGCGCCATGAGGTCAAGATCGTACCCGAGGCAACACATAGCCTGCTGCGGGCGCAGCCCTACAATTTTCAGCAACCACAGGATTGGACGGTATGGACAACGCTCCGGTTTGTGCTGGCTGGGCAGCATGCCTACGCGCCAGGTGTTTTGGACCATATGACGACTTGGGTTCTGGACCAGCACCGCTGATCCGCCGGGCAGAACGGCTGAACTGGGAGACAGCCCGGGCGGGGCGGGGCAGCTTGCTGCCCCGCCCCGCCCGGGCCCCGGTCAAAAGGGGAACCGATGCGGTACAGGCGGCGGTCGTTCGACATCGGGCAAGAGGCCCACGTCCCGCCGAAGATACTCCGGCAGGTCAACATCGACGCGCCGCGGGCGGCGGTCGATCTGCGGCCGCTGCACCAGAATGGCAACCAAGCGCAGCAGCAGTCTGCGCGACCGGCCAAAAGGGATGTAGAAGGTTAAGCTTGGCATTGTACTCTCCATGGATGATGGAAAGCCGCCACATGACTGGAACACATTAAAAAAGGCCGCATCATGAGGCGGCCTTCAGATCGGAAACCTGTCAGACCGCGTTACCGGATCATTGCGCCTACCGCGCGCAGATTTTTTGGTTGGCGATGAGTCATGACAGACCTTTCGATGGTAAATGTTTCCACATCAGTCTCGTAGCAGCGAAACGCTCTGCGTTCAACCTGGGATTGGTGTGTGGGTACAATTTTGCCGATCTGTCGATATCAGGCCCGGTCTTTGCCAAAAATCCCAGGCTCCATGATCTGGGACAAAGAGCTGCGCCGGGGCGAAGGCTAGGGTGCGCTCAAACCCAGCCCCAAGGAGGACTGAGATGACTGTTCTGATCGCCTATGCAAGCCTCGAAGGCCAGACCCGGAAGATCGCGGAGTTCGTCCGGACCGTGCTGCGCGAGGCGGGCGCCAATGTCGAGATGTTCGATACCTCCGACAGAACCGCTCCGGTGGACTTTGATCCGATCGACCGGGTGATTTTGGCAGCCCCCGTGCATGAGCGCCGGCACCCGCAGACCTTTGAGGTTTTCGCGGCGGCCCATCGGGCGGATTTGCAGGCGCGTCCGACGCTCATGTTGTCGGTCAGTCTGAAGGCCGCTTTTGCCGAAGGGTGCGAGGAGGCGCAGGAGTATCTGACCGAGATGGAGATGCGTACGGGCTACAGCGCGGACCAGAGCCTGCTTGTTGCCGGAGCGGTTCGCACCGGAGGCTATGAGTATTTCGAGACCCAGATCCTGCGCCATGTCGTGCTGCGCGATCACGCGTTCGACCCGCATGACGGACCGCACGAGTTCACCGACTGGCAGGCGCTGTCACAGACACTTTCGGGCTTTCTTGACTCTGCCAAAGCCGTTTGACCCGGCAGGTTCCATTATCTGGCGCGCGTCAGCGGATCTTCATGATGATGCAGGTGGTGGAGCCTGTGGCGTAGAGCTTGCCATCCTCCACCCCCCGGATTTCGCCATGGGCAACGCTGGTGGAGCGGCCTGCGTGATCGATCTCACCGATGCAGTCGATCATCATCCCCAGCGGAATGGCGCGGCTGATGTTGATCTTGAATTCCAGCGTTGTGTAGACCGAGCCGCGCGGCACTTTGGTCATCACAGCACAGGCCATGGCGGAATCGAGCAGGGTGCCGTACCAGCCGCCGTGCACGGTGCCCATCGGGTTGGTGACGTTGAATTGTGGCGTGCCGCGAAAGACCACCCGACCGTCGCCAACCTCATGCAGCCCGTACCCCATTGTGTCGCCAATCGGCGGGCCGGGGTGGTGCCCGTCCAGGATACCTTGCATGAACTCCAGCCCCGACATGGACAGCAGCGCCTCCCGGCTCAGCAAGTCTGAGGGCGACGTGGCAATTGTCATATGGGGCTCCGACACGGTGATGGGCGTGGCGACAGCTAAGCGTCAGAGCGGCGCGCAGACAAGAGATTACGCTACGTCGCGCACGCCTGTGGTGGCCAGCGTGACGCCAAGCGCATGACAGATCTCGCGGGTCATCTCGGGGCGGTTGAGCGTGTAGAAATGCAGGCTCTCCACACCCTCGTCGACCAGCTCGGAACACAGTTCAGTGCATAGCGCCGTGGCCAACAGGTCGTGGCGGTCATCCCGGATGGCCGCATCAAAGGCCTGATCGAGCCAGCCGGGCACAGTCGCACCGCAGCGCAACGCAAATTTGCGCGCGTTCTGCCAATTGATGATCGGCAGGATGCCGGGGGTGATGGGCGCTGTGATCCCCGCCTTGGCGCAGTCGTCGCGGAAGCGCAGAAAGGTCTCGGCTTCAAAGAAGAACTGCGTGATGGCCTCGGCCGCACCTGCGTCAATCTTTGCTTTCAGCCAGTCGATGTTTGCGGCTTGAGTGGCTGCTTCCGGGTGCTTCTCGGGGTAGGCGCCTACCCGCAGGGTGAACTGGCCGGATTGCGCCAGTGCTTCTATGAGTTCCACCGAATTGGCAAATCCGTCGGGGTGCGGCGTGAAATGGTCCTGATCCTCTGGCGCATCGCCGCGCAGGGCCACGATATCGGTGATCCCCGCCTGAGCAAACCGCTGTGCGATGGCGAGCGTCTCTGATTTCGACGCGCCCACGCAGGTCAGATGCGCGGCCACCGGCAGGCCCGAAGACTTGCGCAGCGTATAAGCGGCATCATGGGTCAGATCCCGTGTGCTGCCACCCGCGCCATAGGTGACCGAGAAAAAGCGCGGCTCCAGCGGGGCAAGCGCCTGCGCCGTCTCCCATAGCTTGAAAGACGCATCGATCGAGCGCGGCGGGAAGACTTCAAACGAGACGGAGGGCGTGGGCATGACTGCGTCCTTTCGGTTGTCCATCTTGTGCCACAGGTCACTTCGTGAGACAAACTCATAACTCTCATCTTTAACATGAGCACGATATGCATATCGAATTCCGCCACCTGCGCACAATCCAGGCCATTCACGAGGCGGGTGGCTTGTCATTGGCGGCCGAGAAGCTGCACATCACCCAATCCGCTCTCAGCCATCAGATCAAGGGGCTTGAAGATCAGGCGGGGGTGGAGCTCTTCGTGCGCCGCTCCAAGCCGCTCAAGCTGTCGCCAGCGGGTCTGCGCCTCTTGAAGCTGGCGCAGCAGGTGTTGCCGCAGGTTCAGGCCTTGCAGGAAGAATTCACCGGCTTGCGCGAGGGCAGTGCCGGGCGCATGCATATCGCGATTGAGTGTCACGCCTGTTTCGAATGGCTGTTCCCGGTGCTTGAACGCTTCCGCAAGAACTGGGGGGAGGTGGATGTGGACATTCGCCCAGGCCTTGCCTTTGATGCGATGCCCGCGCTTTTGAAGGAGGAGGTGGATCTGGTGGTGTCCTCCGACCCCGAGGCGCTGCCCGGTGTGGAATTCATCGAACTCTTTGATTACGCGCCTGTTTTTGTGGCAGCCAGCGCACACCCCTTGGCGCAGAAACCCTATGTGGAGGCGGAGGATTTCCGGGGTGAGACGCTGATCACCTATCCGGTGGAACGGACCCGGTTGGATGTATTCAGCCAGCTTCTGATCCCGGCCAAGGTGGAGCCTGCCGCGATCCGGCAGGTGGAGCTGACAGCGGTGATTCTGCTGCTTGTCGCGTCAAATCGGGGGGTTTCCGTTCTGCCCGATTGGGTAGTGCGCGAAGTGAAGTATTCGTCAGACTACATCACCCGCCCGCTCACACAGGCGGGCATCACGCGCAGGCTCTACGCTGCTGTGCGCAGCGATGATCTGGGCAAGCCCTTCATGAAGCAGCTGCTGGAGTTTGCCGGCGAGGAAGCGCGCAAACTGCAGGCGGTGTGAGCCAGCCTACTGCAGGCTGCGAATGAACTCATTTCCAATGCGGATCAACTCGTCCACCGGGTTGGTCTGCCGGGTCCGGGCGGTCCGTTGCGGGGCTGTGCCGTCAAGCCAGATCTCTACCCGCCCCGGGCTGCCATTGCCGCTGTGGGAGAAATCGCGCGCCTCGATATCCATATCCTGCGCGAGTGCGCGGGCTGAGACAGCATCAGCGGCATCATAGTACCGCACATGCGGCGCGGAGACCGTGAAGTTCAGACGCTGTACTGTTGCGGTCTCAAACCCCATTCGGTCCAGATCTGCCTTGCGCTGGTCCAGCGCCGCGGTTGTCACGCTTGCCGGGGCATAGACATGCACCCTGGGTGGCGTGTTTGCGGGGACGTCATAGCTTGGTCGGGCGGGCGGGCCAATGGGCGGTGTGGTCTCGGTCTGCGCTACGGGGGCGGGTGTGTCGGGCAGGGCTGCCCTGGTGATGACACTTGCCTCTGCCGCGGCGGGTGTGGGGGCCTCAGCCTGTGGCGGCAAGGGCGTCACGGTGGCCATGGTTGCAAAGCCCAGCGACAGGCCGAAGCCCAAGGCGCCACAGCAGGCCACGGCCAGCACGGCGGTTGATAGGGACATCCGCACGCCTTGTGACCGCGACGACGACGGTGGTCGAGCGGCGGCTGTGTCCGTCCTGGGGCCGGGCCGGACAGCGCGCAAAACAGCTGTCGTGGAGATCGCAGGTGTCACGGGCGTGGGGGCACTCATCGGTGCCGGGGCGATGACCGCTTCAACCGGCGCAGGCTCCGGCGCCTCGACCTGCTCCGGGGCCGGTTCGGGGTCCGGGGCAGGAGCGACTGGCGCCTTGGCCGTTTGCCGCGACCGTTCGGCGAGGACCTTCTCGCGCTTGGCCCGGGCATCTTTGACCAGCTCATCCCAGTTCGACGCGTTCAGCAACGTCTCGAACCGCGTGTCTGTATCGGTCTCCGGGTCAGTCCCGTCTGGAGTGTTCGGTGTCTCCGTCATTGTTCTGGACCTCGGCTTGGGCCTGTCATCAGGCCGCGCAGGACAGTTGTGACCAATCTACCCGCCGCCGGGCGCGGGGTAAAAACACAGTCGGTTCAGCAGGAGGCTTTGAGCAGCTTATCGCCTGTTCGCGACGCCAACCAGACGCTCAATAAGGATCAGCGTGCCAGCCGGGCTGCGCGCCCGCCGCGCCGCTGGCTCAATTGCCCTTGTCGAGCAGGCAGCTCGGCCATGACGGCCCGCCGCGCGTCGGGGCTCATCTTGGACCAGGCGGTGATCTCGTCGATGGAGCGCAGGCAGCCGGTGCAAAGCCGCGCCTCGGGGTGAATCACACAGACCTTGATGCAGGGGCTTTCGACCTCGTCGCGGCGCCAGATATCGTCACTCATACTCTACTCTCCAGATGCGCCGCGCAGCACGCGGAGACGGTCCAATGCCCCTTGCAAGATATACCCCGCCGCCACGTGATCAATGACCTCGGCGCGACGTTTTCGCGACGTATCCGCCTCCAGCAAGGCGCGCTCGGCGGCCACGGTCGACAGGCGTTCGTCCCAGAAGGTGATGGGAAGGCCGAGCCCGGCGGTCTGAATGAGGTTGCGGGCAAAGGCGCGGGTGGATTGGCACCGTGGGCCCTCGCTGCCGTCCATGTTGCGCGGCAGGCCCAGCACAAGCCCGCAGATCCGGCGCTCTGCGAGGATTGAGGAGAGTTTGGCCGCGTCCTGCCCGAATTTCTTGCGCTTGATTGTCTCCAGCGGTGTCGCGATCGACAAGAACGTGTCCGACACCGCCACACCGATGGTTGCAGTGCCAAGGTCGAGCCCCGCGAGGCTTTGCAGAGGGGGCAGGGCGGCGGCAAAGGCCTCCAGATCATCGTGGATCATTCGACAACCTGCGCCCGCTGCCCGGCGCGCAGCAGCAGGTCAAGCGCCCGGGTGTCATCGGCAAAGACCTCGACCGCATTGTCATAGACGGCGCGGGCCTGACCCCGCTGCCCCAGTACACCAAGGGCCGAGATCAGCTGCGCCCAGTCCTGCACCGGGCCGCCTTCGGTTGCCAACCGTTCCGAGAGGCCGCTGACCATGCCTTCGATCATCTGCATCCGTTCCGCAGGGGAGAGATCACCCGCCGCCTCGATATCGGCAGGGGAGGGGCCGCGCCCGCTGCCGATTTCGGGCAGCTGGTAGTTCACGCCGGCACGAATCGCCATATCCTCGATCTGAGCCAGGATTGGTGGGATCCAGGGCGCGTCCTCCGGGCCTGCACGCAACAGCGCGTCCCAGGCGCGAAAGGCCGTATCCGGGCGGCCCGTCTGCGCCATCATCAGCCCCATGTAATAGCGCGCGGTGCCGTTCTCCGGCTCAAGCGACAGGGCGCGCTGCAACGCGGCCTCTGCCTCCGGCGAGACATAGCCGCCTGCCGCCACCACCAGCATGTCGGCGTAATCGGTGTGATCCTGTGCGGTGACAGCGGCCCCCTTGATGCGGATGATCTGCGCCTGCGCCTCTGCGGCGGCGCGGAAGTTGCCCAGGTTGGCCTCATTCTGCGCCAGAAGAATGTGACCTTGCAGATCATCGGGCCGCTGCGCGACGGTCGCGCGCAGCTGCTCGACAAGGGCAACGTAGTCGGGGCTCGCCTCTTGTGGAGGCTGCGCGTTAGGCAGGCTGGCTTCGGCCTCCGCCTGACTGGGCCTTGTGGTGCGCGCCTCTTCGGCAAAGGCGATGCGGTCGGCCAGCGACAGATCACCGTATCCCGGTGCGCCAAGCTGCAGATACATCGCAATGCTGCCCGCCACGAGGATCAGCGCAATCACCCCCGCCACCACACCCGGCGCGCCCTTGTTGGCATCCGCCGCCACCACATCATTTTGCAAGGCGGCGTCCGCAGCCAGTATGCGGCGCGACACTTCGGCGCGCACGCGGTCGGCATCCTCGGGGCTGACCACGCCGCGCGCGAGGTCCTTGTCGATCTCCTTCAACTGGTCGCGGTAGACACGCAGGTCGTAGGCGGCAGGCGGCACCGCGGCACCACCGCGCGGGGCGCGCAATCCAAGCGCCAGAAGGACCGCGATGGCCAGGGCCAGACCACCCGCGAGGATCCAGAAGATTGTCATAGAGGCCTACTCCTTGGCTCCTTCACTTAGTCAACAATGACCGCTCACAAAAGGGGCAAATGGCCACGGATGTGTGGCGAGGCCCGAGGCAATTGAACGCGGTGTCGCAAACTTGTTAGAAAGCGGCGCGCGCAGTCTCTTCTTTTTCGGGCAGTTCATCAGAACGGAACCAGTCCCGCTGCGTGCGGCACGGTCTGAAAATGGGGTGACAGGGCCATGAAACGCTATTCCGTCTTTGCCGTTGCGCGCGAGGCCGCACGCTATCACAGCGGCTGGGAGCGCGCATGGAAGAAAGCGGAGCCGAAGCCGCGTTATGACGTGATCATCATCGGCGGCGGCGGGCACGGGCTGGCCACGGCCTATCACCTGGGCAAGCGCTTTGGCATCAAGAACGTGGCAATCCTTGAGAAGGGCTGGCTGGGGGGTGGCAACACGGGCCGCAACACCACGATCATACGCAGCAACTACCTGCAGGATCCCTCCGCAGCGCTCTACGAGAAGTCGCGCAGTCTCTATGAGACGATGAGCCAGGATCTGAACTACAATGTCATGTTCTCCCCGCGCGGGGTGATCATGCTGGCGCAGACCCACCACGAGGTGCGCGGCTATCAGCGCACGGCGCATGCCAACGCGCTGCAGGGCGTGAAGACCGAATTCATCGGCCCGCGCCGGGTGAAAGAGCTGGTGCCGATCATCGATATCAATGGCCCACGCTATCCCGTGCTTGGCGGGCTGTGGCAGGCACGTGGCGGCACGGCGCGGCATGATGCGGTGGCCTGGGGCTATGCGCGAGCATGCTCGGACATGGGCATGGATGTGATCCAGCAGTGCGAGGTGACGGCCATTCGCCGCGAGGGCGGCAAGGTGGTGGGCGTCGACACCACGAAAGGCGCGATTGACTGTGGCAAGCTCGGCATCGTTGTGGCGGGCAACTCGGGCCATGTGGCCGGGCTTGCCGGCTTCCGGTTGCCCATTGAATCGGTGGCTTTGCAGGCGCTGGTCAGCGAGCCGATCAAGCCCTGCATGGATGTGGTGGTCATGGCCAATACGGTGCATGGATACATGAGCCAGTCCGACAAGGGTGAGATGGTGATCGGCGGCGGCACCGATGGGTACAACAATTACACCCAGCGCGGCGCCTTCCACCATATCGAGGAAACCGTGCGCGCGCTGATTGAGACCTTCCCGATGATCAGCCGTCTCAAGATGTTGCGCCAGTGGGGTGGGATCGTGGATGTGACCGGTGACCGCTCGCCCATCCTGTCGAAAACACCGGTTGAGAATGTCTTTATCAACTGCGGCTGGGGCACGGGCGGGTTCAAGGCCACGCCGGGTTCAGGCTGGGCCATGGCAGAGCTGATCGCGAAAGGACACGGGCCTCTGACCGACGCCTTCGGTCTGGAGCGCTTTCGTGAGGGCCGTTTCATCGATGAAAGCGTAGCCGCCGGGGTGGCTCATTGATGCCCGCCGCCACCGCCCCCCAATTCGCCGTCGCGGCTTGTGTGCTTTTGGGGCCTCGACGGTCTGCCGCGAAACAGACCGGCCGGGATGCGTCGTCAGTCGTGCGTTTTCTTACCCTGACCAGCCGCGCTGCCAAAGGCGATCAGGCTGCTGACATCCACCTCGCGTCCGCCCCGCGCGGCCTTGCGCTCGGCGATGCCGCGCCGCTCCCGCACCAGCATGATGATTGCGACACCGGCAATCACACCAAAGACCAGAACGGCCATCATTTCCTTGCTCATCTGAGGCTCCTCTTTTCCCGCCACTGCCATAGGATAGCGCAGCTTGCCGGACTTGGCGATCTTTACCAATCGAGGGTTTTTCGGAACAAGGCCCGGGGTCCAGGTGTTTCTTCTGCAAGCGAAACGCATACAGGAGATTTATCATGTCCGATCAAACACAGCAGACCTCAAGCAGCAGCAATACTGGCCTGGCCTTCATCGTGGGCATGCTCGTCGTTGTTGTCGGTGTGCTTGCCTATTTTATGCTGGCGGGTGATGCCGGTATTTCGGTCGAAGGCCCTGATACAGCTATTGAAGGCGCGGCAGAAGCCATCGCGGGCGACTAAGCTTGCCTCGCAGACACAGAGAAATGCTGCAGGGACAGGATCGCGTCCCTGCAGCATTTGGCCTTTTTTCCACAAATTCTTATCATCGGCGCCTTTTAGCCAGTCCACCCGGGTAACTCCGGCTGCGCACCGCCCAAATCATCCGTCCCCGCGTCCCGGCATTGCTGCTTGGCCGCCATGCGCCAAACTGGCCTCCCGTAACAAGGAGACCGACCAATGGCTGACTATACGACCCACACCTCTGATGGCGTCAGCGGGAAAGGCATTTTCATCGCGCTCGTGGTTATCGGCGCGTTCGTCTTCCTGCTGGCCGTTCTGGGCACAAGCACCGTTCCACCAGAGGGGGACGGCGCTGCTGATCCGGCAGCCATCGAAACCGCACCCCCAGCAGCTGCTGACCCGGCAGCACCTGCCGTGGTGGACTAACACCAATACCCCTCCCTTGACCGCAGCAGGCGGGCGTCTTGTGGCGCCCGCCTTTTTGCTGCGCGCGCCTGATATCGCCGGAGCCCGCCCATGCTGATCCTCACCTGTCCTGTTTGCGGCGTCACCGCTGAAGAAACCGAATTCCACGGCGGCGGTGAGGCGCATCTGACCCGGCACGGCCCCGGCAGCTCCGATGATGACTTCGAAGATTACCTCTTCATGCGGGAAAACCCGCGCGGGGTGCATTTCGAGCGCTGGCGCCATGTCTACGGCTGCGGCAAATGGTTCCACGCCGCGCGCTGCACCACAACGCTGGAGGTCTTTGGCACCTATCCCGCCCAGACCACCGAGCCGCCCAAGGACCTGCGCGCCAAGATCTCCAAAAAGCGCCCCGGCTGGACGTGGAAAGATCTCGCATGACCCTTCATTGTTCCAAAAATATGCAAGTATCAACAACGGCCCACACGCCGGAGGTCAATCGATGAGCACACGTCTGGCCACCGGCGGCCGCCTTCTGAACAAAGGCCAGCCGCTGCAGTTTACCTTCAACGGCAAACGCCTGCGCGGCTTTGAGGGGGACACCCTTGCCTCAGCCTTGCTGGCCAATGACGAGATGCTGGTGGGCCGCTCGTTCAAATACCATCGCCCGCGCGGGATCGTCGCGTCAGGTGCCGAAGAGCCGAATGGGCTGGTCAACCTCGGAGACGAAGGCACCTTCGAGCCTAATCAGCGCGTCACCACAACCGAGCTTTTCGAGGGGCTGACGGCCCAAAGCCAGAACCACTGGCCCAGCCTCGACTTTGACATTGGTGCGATCAACACACACCTCAGCCGGTTTCTGCCCGCAGGCTTCTATTACAAGATGTTCATCCACCCACGCCCCCTGTGGAAACATGTCTATGAACCCTTTATCCGCCAGTCCGCCGGGTTGGGGCGCGCGCCGAAAGCGCGTGATGCGGATACCTATGAACATTTCCATTTTTTCTGCGATGTCATGGTGATCGGCGGGGGCGTTGCGGGCTTGCAGGCGGCGAAAACAGCCGCCCTCACCGGTGCCAAGGTGCTGCTGGTCGAGCAATCCGCCCATTGGGGCGGGCGCGGCCCCGTGGACGGTGGCACGGTGGACGGCAAGCCTGTGGACAACTTCGTGGACGAAATCGTGGCGGAACTGGACGCCATGCCGAATGTCACCCTGCGCAAGCGCTTGATGGGCGCAGGCGTCTACGACCATGGTTATGTGCTGGGCTACGAGCAACTGCGCGATCACGCCCCCGAAACCCCCGGCCCCCGGCATCGTCTCTGGCGGATCCGGGCGGGCCATATCGTGACCGCAACCGGGGCCATCGAGCGGCCTTTGTCCTTTGCGGGCAATGACATCCCCGGTGTGATGCTGGCCAGTGCCGTGCGCGACTATGTGGCCAACTACGGCGTCTCAGCCGGCGACAGAACGGTGGTCGTGACCAACAACGATGATGCTTACCTGACAGCATTTGCGCTGGTAAATGCTGGGTTGCGTGTGCCTGCGATCCTCGATGCGCGGGTGCTGGCCGAGGACAGCGCGGCGATGGCAGAGGCCAAAGCGCTGGGCATCCGCGTGATGATGGGGCACGGCATCGCAAAGGTCGCGGGCGGCAAGCGCGTGACCGGCGTGGGCATCTGCTCCCAAGCGGGTGAAGGCGCGGTGCTGGAAGAGATCGCCTGCGACGCTGTTGCGATGTCGGGGGGCTGGTCGCCGGTGGTGCATCTGTGGTCCCATTGCGGTGGTAAACTCGTCTGGGATGAGGCTCAGGCCCATTTCAGACCGGATGTGGACAAAGCCCCGACAGGTGCGGCGGGAGAGGCCTTCGCAACCCCGGCAGGGGCCGCGGCAGGCGAGATGCGCCTTGCCGATGTGCTCACAAGTGCTGATCAGGCGGGCAAGGCGGCAGCCAAGGCCGTCGGCTTCAAGCCCACACGGGTCAAACCACCCGTTGGGGAGACGCCGGAGGAGGCGCCGATGCAGCCCGTCTGGCTCATGCCGCAGGGCGCCGGGCCCGCGCTGCGCGGCAAGGCGTGGCTCGACTATCAGAACGACGTGAAGGTCTCGGACGTGCAGTTGGCCGCGCAAGAGGGCTTTGAAAGCGTGGAGCATGCCAAACGCTACACGACGCTCGGCATGGCGACGGATCAGGGCAAGCTGAGCAATATCAACGGGCTGGCGACGCTGGCCGGGTCGCTTGGCAGTTCCATCCCCGAGGTCGGCACCACGACCTTCCGCCCGCCCTACACGCCCATCTCCATGGGCGCGATTGCCGGGGAGGCGCGGGGCGAGGTGTTCCAGCCCATTCGCCGCACACCGATGCACGACTGGCACGCGGCCAATGGCGCCGAGTGGGAGCCGGTCGGCCATTGGCGCCGCCCTTATGCCTATGTGCGGGCGGGCGAGAGCACCCATGACGCGGTGATGCGCGAGACGAAGAATACCCGCGAACACCTCGGGCTGCTTGACGCATCCACGCTCGGCAAGCTGATCGTGAAGGGGCCGGATGCGGGGCGTTTCCTCGATATGCTCTACACCAACATGATGAGCACGCTGAAACCGGGCAAATGCCGCTATGGATTGATGTGCTCGGAAAACGGGTTCCTGATGGACGACGGTGTGGTGGCGCGGATCGACGAGGACACCTTCCTCTGCCACACCACCACCGGCGGGGCCGAACGCATTCACCAGCATATGGAAGAATGGCTGCAGACCGAATGGTGGGACTGGCAGGTCTATGTGGCCAATGTGACCGAACAGTATGCGCAGGTGGCGGTCGTCGGCCCGAATGCGCGAACGGCGCTGGAAAAGCTTGGCGGCATGGATATCTCGAAAGAGGCGCTGGGGTTCATGGAATGGGCCGATGGCGAACTGGCGGGCTTCAAGGTCCGCGTCTACCGCATCTCCTTCTCGGGGGAACTGAGTTATGAGATCGCGGTGGATGCGGGGCAGGGGCAGGCGTTCTGGGACGCCCTGATGGTTGTGGGGCATGACCTAGGCGTGATGCCCTATGGCACCGAGGCGCTGCATATCCTGCGGGCGGAAAAAGGCTTCATCATGATCGGGGATGAGACCGACGGTACTGTGATCCCGCAGGATCTGGGGTTGCAGTGGGCGATTTCGAAGAAGAAGGACGACTACCTCGGCAAACGCGCGCAGGAGCGGAGCCACATGACCGACCCCGAGCGCTGGAAGCTGGTGGGGCTGGAGACACTCTCGGGCGCGGTGCTGCCCGATGGCGCCTATGCCGTGGGCGAGGGGGCAAACGCCAATGGCCAGCGCACTATGATTGGGCGGGTGACGTCCAGCTATCATTCGCCGAACCTTGGCAAGGGGATCGCCATGGGGCTGGTGTTGCATGGGCCCGACCGCATGGGCGAGGTGCTGGAGTTCCCCGGCACCGAAGGCGCCACCTACAAGGCGCGCATTGTAAACCCGGTGTTCTATGACAGGGACGGGGAGAAGGCGGATGTCTGAACCAATGACAGCCGGGGCTGACGGCGGGATCGCGGCGATTGCCGAAGCACCCTTGCAAGGCATGATCACCCTGCGCGGCGATCTGTCAGACGACACCATTCGGGCGGCAGTGAAGTCTGCGACAGGTCAAAAGGTGCCCGAGCGCGGCATGATCAACACTGCAGATGGCGTTGGAGTGTGCTGGATGAGTCCGGATGAGCTGTTGATCCTTTGCGCGCATGGTGACGTGCCGGACAAGCTTCACCAGTTGCAAGAGAGCCTGTCGCGGGTCCATGCTTTGGCCGTCAATGTGTCGGACGCCCGTGCCGGTTTCATCCTGAGTGGCCCACACGCCCGGGACGTTCTGGCCAAGCTTTGCCCCGTTGATCTGGCACCGGATCGTTTTGCCTTTGGTCAGCTGCGCCGGACACGCTTGGCACAGGTGCCAGCCGCGTTTTGGATGCTCGGCGAGGATCGTTTCCACCTGATCTGTTTTCGATCCCAGAAACAGTACGTATCGGATGTGCTGACTGTTTCCGCGCAGCCCGGATCAGCGGTAAATGTTTGGTCAAAAACAATTTCAGGGACTTGACCCCCTTCTTGCTCAACAGATACCGGTTAAGTGTGTAGATCGTTCTTGGGCAGGGTGCCCATGATTTTGCGGGGGTATATTTGCTATGAAGCCGAGAGTTTTGATAAGTCTGGTATTGCTTGCACTTGGATGGTCCGGTGTTGCCGCCAGCGCTGCTGAGACCGTCTATGAGTGCAAGGCATCCCATAAGTCCCCCAATGGTTTCGTTGGACCTCGGACAATTTTCTTCGTCGACGACAAGAAAGGGACTGTGCGCGTGCTCGATGGTATCATTCAAAGATACAACGGCGGGCCGATGCAAGTTGAGGTTAAAGAGCGGTCGGAGACCTCATACAGGTTGAGCTGGACAGTGGTGGATCTGCAGACCACAGAAGGCAAATATGATCTTAATTACACTGCGATCCTGAGACCCAAGGTGCGGAAATACCAGGTGAATGTTGTCGGTATCAACTATCGCCGGCGACCGCGCGCAGAAGGCAATTGTACAATCGTGCAATGAGGGTCGGGCGCATGATCTCGGGTTTAGCAAAAGCGGTCGCAGTTGCGATGGCTTTGGCAACAGCTGTGCCTACATTGGTTTGGGCACAGGGGCGCGCAGGCTTTATTTACGAATGCGATATGCGCACGAGCAAATCCAATGAGTTCTGGATCTCCAGCAAGATCGGTATTGTGTTGCTAAAGGATGGGTCTGTCGTCGTGTCGGATGGCGTCTCCATCCACTATCCCGGCGGCACCGCGAAAGCAGCAGTGCGCGAGAACTCTGACAGCACGATGCGGCTCGATTGGCGGCTTGAAGGTGGATTGGCCAAATCGCAAGGGCGGGAGTTCATTCTGCTGGATGCCGAGTACAGCGCGACTTTGGACAAAGCCTCAAACCAGATCCGGGTGCGGGCCCGCCTGCCGGAGTATCGCAAGCGGTTTTCAGGCTCGGGGACCTGCAAGATCCGCAAAAAGTAGGGCGAGCTTGCAAAACTGCGCGAACAGCGGTTGATTCCGAAACGTTAATACTTGAACTCCCGCGCGGCTGCGCTTCTTGTGCAGTACACCCAACCTAAATGACCAAGGGGGCCCAAATGGCTTTTGAACTTCCCGATCTTCCCTATGCGCACGACGCGCTGGCGTCCAAAGGCATGTCTGCCGAAACGCTGGAGTACCACCACGATCTGCACCACAACGCCTATGTGGTGAACGGCAACAAGGCGATTGAGGGCACCGAGTGGGCGGGCAAGTCGCTGGAAGACATCATCACCGGCACATACGACGCCAATGCCGTCGCCCAGAACGGGATTTTCAACAACATCAGCCAGTTGTGGAACCACAATCAGTTCTGGGAGATGATGGGCCCGGGCTCCAGCGCCATGCCGGGTGAGTTGGAAAAAGCCATCACCGAAAGCTTTGGCTCGGTCGACACATTCAAGGACGCGTTCAAAGCAGCGGGCGCGGGCCAGTTCGGCTCCGGCTGGGCGTGGCTTGTAAAAGACAGCGACGGCAGCCTGAAGGTCACCAAGACCGAAAACGGTGTGAACCCGCTCTGCTTTGGCCAGACGGCGTTGCTCGGTTGCGACGTGTGGGAGCACTCCTACTACATCGATTTCCGCAACAAGCGGCCCGACTATCTGTCGAACTTCCTCGACAATCTGGTCAACTGGGAGAACGTTGCTTCCCGCATGTGACCCGCGTCGCAGGACCTCAGAAGGCCTCGCCATCCGGCGGGGCCTTTTTGCTTGCAGATTGGGGGCGTTTACGCGCACATCTTCCATCGAAGGAGAGTGGCAATGTTGAGTGACCCGGCCAAGGGCGTCGTCGCGATGATTGCGGCCTGCATGATGTGGGGTCTGTCGTCACTCTACTACAAATTGCTCTCCGACGTTCCTGCGCTGGATGTGCTCTCCCACCGGATGATCTGGTCACTGATTTTCTTCGGAGTCGTATTGGCAGTTCAGCGTCGGCTGACCGAGGTGATCCGCGTTTTGAACACCAGGCGGTCCTTTCTGCGTTTGGCACTCGCCGCACTGATGATCGGTGCCAACTGGGGGTTGTTCATCTGGGCGATCCAGATCGGGCAAATCACCCAGAGTTCTTTGGGATACTACATTTTTCCGCTTGTTGCTGTCGTGATCGGTCGCGTGGTTTTTGGCGAGCAGCTCTCCAACATGCAGTGGCTTGCGGTGGGGCTGGCGGCGGCGGCAGTTGCGCTTCTGACTGCCGGATTGGGCGTCCTGCCTTGGATTGCCTTGACGCTGGCGGTGACCTTCGGCATCTATGGGTTGCTTAAAAAGCAGCTGGCCGCTGGGCCGGTGGTTTCAGTCACCGCTGAAGCGCTGCTTCTGGCACCCATTGCCGTTACAATTTTGTTGCAAACGCATCACAATGGCGGCACTGCCCTGGGCGGCGATCTCAAGACATTTCTGTTGCTGATGATGTCTGGCCCGATCACGGCTGTGCCGCTGATCCTGTTTTCTTACGCCGCACGGCGACTGAACATGACCACCGTTGGCCTGCTGCAGTATCTCAACCCGACGCTTCAGTTTGGCTGCGCGGTTGTGATCTTCGCCGAACCCTTTGGCCGCTGGCATGGTCTGGCTTTTGGCATGATCTGGGCGGCGCTGGCGCTCTATTCCGGTGCGGCGCTGCGTCAGGACAGGGCGCGGCGCAGGGCGGCGCGTGCTGCGGCTGTGTCCGGCACGGTGGTGTAATATCCATGCAGGCTGTCATCGGCAAAGCCCTGATCGGTCACATGCTGCATCAGCGTCAAAAGAGGGTCCCAGTAGCCGTTTGTATTCACAAGGAAAACCGGCTTTTTATGTAAGCCCAACTGACGCCAGGTCAGCACCTCGAAGAGCTCATCAAGCGAGCCTGCCCCGCCCGGCAGAACCACCACCGCATCGCAATTCATGAACATGACTTTCTTGCGCTCATGCATGGTCTCAGTCACCACATATGAGGTCAGATCAGTCTTGCCGACCTCCCAGGCTACGAGATGCTGGGGGATCACGCCGAAGGTCTCTCCGCCCGCTTTTTGGGCCGCCCGCGCGACCGCGCCCATAAGCCCCACATCGCCCGCGCCATAGACCAGTCGCCAGCCTTCCTCGGCCAGTGCGACGCCGAGCGCTTCGGCATCAGCGAGATAGGCGGGGTCGGACCCCGGGCGCGAACCGCAGTATACGCAGATGGAATGAGAGCGCATGGAAATGTCCTTGCCGTTGAAATGAAAAGCAAAAAGGGGTTACTGCATTTTGACCGGTGATAGAGCAGTTGCTATGTAGGCTCAATGCCCATCCGGTCGCGGGCTGTTTAGAGAAGAGAAGGTCATGAACGACGAAGGGGCGCAGGCCAAAGCAAAAGGACCAAGGGTGCGGACCGCTGCGGCACTGAGTGTCGCAGCACTTGTCTTTGGCCTCTTTCTGACGCTGACCCAGTCGGAGGATCCGGCCCCGGTGGATCTTGTTACTGACGCACCGCAGGTGCCGGCAACGTCCTCTCCCGACCGCCCTGCGACCGCGGATGAGCCGGTATCCGAAGCCGCCGAGCGGACTGAGACCGCAAATGTGGACGCCCCCGACCAAGCCTCACCAATTGTTCCCAGCGTGGATGAAGTCCGGCTGGAGACGGATGGGCTGACCGTGATCGCCGGACGTGCCGAGCCAGGTGCGCAGGTGTCGGTGCGCGTCGATGGTGAGGAAGTGGCCACGGCTGTGGCCGATGCGCGTGGAGCCTTCGCGGCTGTTGGTTTTGTGGCGCCGAGCACTGCGGCGCGGGTGGTGACGCTGTCAGCGTCAGGAGCGCAGGGGGATGTGGTGTCCGACGCGGATGTGATCCTGGCGCCCGTCGTGCCACCTGTCGCGGATGCGCCCGCTGCGGAAACCCCTGCGCCTGCAATCGCAACCGCAGAACCGGATCCATCAGACGACGTGCAAGCGCCTCAGTCTTCTGCGCCAGCAGCAGGGGCGGTGGCGCAGACCGACAGTGTCGAGGAGGAGGCGCCCGGTCTCGAAGTGGCTGCCACCACGACGCGCGATGCCGACCCGGCAGACACATCGCAGACAGAGGCCGTTGCGGCACTGCCCGCGCAGGCAGACAACACGGCGCCACCCGCCGTCGCGCCTGCACCTGTGCCGGACGACCCGGTTGCGGAGCCGACAGCGCAGGCCCCTGCGGCCGAGGCCGTGACGGTGCTGAAATCCACGGCGGAAGGGGTCGAAGTGCTGCAACCCGCGCCCGAGGTCGCGACCTCCGTGGCCATTGATACGATCGGCTACTCCGAAGAGGGGGAGGTGCAGCTGTCCGGCCGCGCGGTGATTGGAACGTCGGAGGTCCGGGTCTATCTCGACAACCGCTTCACCACCTCTTTGCCGGTGGACACGGACGGGGCTTGGCGCGGCAGTCTTCCGCAGGTGGATGTGGGCCGTTACCGGCTGCGGGTGGATGAGGTCAACAGCGCCGGGGGCGTGACCAGCCGGGTCGAAACTCCGTTTCAGCGGGAGGCACCAGCCGCACTTGTCGCAGCGGACACCGCGGATGCGGGTCCGGTGCGCGCCGTGACGGTTCAGACCGGCGACACGCTCTGGGCCATCGCGCGGGACCGCTACGGCGAAGGCGTGCTCTATGTGAAAGTTGTCGAGGCCAATCGCGACGATATTCGTGATCCAGATCTGATTTACCCCGGACAGGTGTTTGACTTGCCGGTGGAATAATCGGCCTGATGACTGGCAAAGGGGGGCGGGCTGCCTTAGGTAACGCGCTGAACGCAAGCAGGACCCTCCATGCCGGCTGATACAACCACCACCCCGCAGGCGGATGCCACGGGGGGGCATATCGAAACCCAAGAACGCCAGTCCGGTCTGCGCATCATTCGCAAGGTCGCACCCTATCTGTGGCCTGAGAACCAGCCTTGGGTGCGTCGCCGTGTGGTCCTTGCGATGGGGTTCTTGCTGCTGTCCAAACTGATCGCGGTGGCCACGCCGTTCTTCTACAAGGGGGCTGTTGACGCATTGGCCGAGGAAGGTGTGCCGATGCTGGCTCTGGGCGCGGTCGGGTTGACCGTGGCCTACGGGATGGCACGTCTCATGACAGTTGGCTTTCAACAGTTGCGCGATGCTGTCTTTACACGCGTTGCACAGCGCGCGCTGCGCATGTTGGCGTTGGAGACGTTCAACCACATCCATCGGCTGTCGATGCGCTATCACATCACGCGCAAGACCGGTGGGCTCAGCCGGATCATCGAGCGGGGCGTTAAGGGTGTCGAGTTTCTTCTGCGCTTTTTGCTCTTTTCTATCGGCCCGCTGATCCTGGAGCTTATGCTGGTTGGGATCATCCTGGCGGCGGTTTTCGACATCTGGTATCTGGCGGTGGTGGCGGTGACCATCGCGCTTTATGTTTGGTTCACCTTTGCCATCACCGAATGGCGCGTGAAGCAGCGGCGCGAGATGAACGCGCAGGACACTGACGCCAATCAAAAGGCCATCGACAGCCTGCTCAACTTCGAGACGGTCAAGTATTTTGGCGCGGAGGCCCGCGAGGCACGGCGCTATGATGCGGCCATGGCCAAATACGAAGTGGCGGCGATCAAGACCAACTACAGCCTCGCCTTTCTGAATTTCGGCCAGTCGTTTTTGATCACCGGTGGTCTGATTGCGGTGATGGTCATGGCGGCGATTGGTGTGCAGGCTGGCACGCTCACGGTCGGTGATTTCGTGATGGTCAACGCCTATATGATCCAGATTACCATTCCTCTAAACTTCCTTGGCACGGTATACCGCGAGATCCGGCAGGCGCTGGTGGATATGGGGGAGATGTTCGATCTGTTGGAGCAACCCGCCGAAGTGACCGACGCGCCGGGTGCCCGGGCGCTTGATGTGCGCGGCGGGCGGATCGAGCTTGAGGATGTGCGTTTTGGCTATGATGCTGACCGGATGATCCTGAAAGGGGTGAGCCTGGTGGCCGAGCCCGGAGAGATGGTGGCCATTGTCGGTTCGACCGGGTCGGGCAAGTCGACCATCGGGCGGCTCTTGTTCCGCTTTTATGATGTGAACGGGGGCGCGCTGCGGATCGACGGGCAGGATATCCGGGAGGTCACGCAGGACAGCCTGCATGCGGCGATTGGCGTCGTGCCGCAAGACACGGTGCTGTTCAACGATACCATCCGCTACAACATCGGATATGGCCGCGATGGCGCGACGCAAAGCGAGATTGAGGCGGCGGCGCAGGCCGCGCAGATCCATGACTTCATCGCGCAGTTGCCGGATGGCTATGACACCACCGTGGGCGAGCGCGGGCTGAAGCTGTCTGGGGGGGAGAAACAGCGGGTAGGCATTGCGCGGACGCTGCTCAAGGATCCGCCGATCCTGTTGTTGGATGAGGCCACGTCCGCGCTTGATTCGGAGACGGAGCAGGAGATCAAGGAGGCGCTGATGCAAGCGGGCCGCGGACGGACCGTGCTGACCATTGCGCATCGGCTGTCTACCATCGCAGAGGCCGACCGGATCATCGTTTTGGAGCAGGGCGAGATTGTCGAACAGGGGCGGCATGAGGCGCTGCTTGCGACAGGCGGCCGCTACGCCCAACTCTGGACACGTCAGCAATCGGATGACGCCGCCTGAGCGGCCGAGAGCGGTGGCCTGAAAGCCCACCGCACCTGCCTGCCGTGAGGTCTGTACTGGCAGGTGGGGTGGGCTTTCAGGCCACCCGTGGCTATTCGGTGGCCACAGCCTTTGATGTCAGCTTGTCGAGCGCGCCGGTCATCATCTGGATGTATTTTGCGTCTCCTGGGAGCGCGTGGGTGGCCGCGAGGCTCGCAGGATCGTGGTAGGCCACATGCACTGTGCCGTCGCTGTCTTCATAGGCGAGCACGCGCAGCGGCAGATCCAGACCCGCTGTCTGACCGTCCAGCATGGCGGGGGTGCCCAGCTTCGGGTTGCCGAACATCAGCATCTGTGTGGGCCGCAGTTCCATATCCACCTTGGCGGCCCCAGCGGCGTGATCGACGCGCGCAAAGACGGTGGCCCCGGCGCCCTCAACAGCGGCTTGCAGGCGGTCGATGGTCTCCGCAACGGAGTGGGGACTGGTCTTCTTGATCATATCTGCGGCCCAGGCTGAAGATGCAGTTGCGAGGCCAACAAGGCCCGCGAAAGCAAGTGTTCGGATCATTGGTTTTCCTTACATTACATGAGGTGCGCGCAAACTATCACGTATGGCGGCAATGTCTTCTCACGCCCGCGTGAAGGCCGTTATTCAGCGGCTTTCAGCGTGGCGGAGTGCTCAGTCTCCGTCGAGGCCAGTGCGGCGTCGTCCCAGAGGATCTCTCCGGACACGACACGGCGGGCATCTTTCTGCAAGGCCCAGTCGCGGGCAGCGCGGCTGGCGCGGCCCATGGACATCTTGGCCAGAAGTGTCGCCAGCCATTGCACGTAAGTGGTGGCCCACACACGGATCGCCAGCATGGAGGGGGTGACCATCAGCGTCAGCACCGTGGCAATGCCAAGACCAAAGACCACGGCTGTGGCCAGCTGTTTCCACCACAGGGCTGTGGGGCTGTTGAAGGTATAGCCGCCCTCGGCGAAATTCAGGCTCAAACCAATCATCATCGGCGCAAGACCCGCCATGGTGGTGATCGTGGTCAGCAGCACCGGACGGATCCGGGCCTGCGCTGTGCGGATGATCGCCTCGATGCGCGGCATATACTGGCTGTATTCCTGATAGGTGTCGATCAGGATGATATTGTTGTTCACCACAATCCCCGCCAGCGCGACGATCCCCGTGCCGGTCATGATGATCGAAAAGGTCTGATCCATCACCAGCATGCCGATCAGAACCCCCGTGGTCGACAGCACGACTGCGAGCAGCACCAGGATCGCATTGTAGAAACTGTTGAACTGCGCCAGCAGGATGATGAACATCAGCCCCAGGGCGGCGGCAAAGGCCGAGGAGAGGAACGCCTGGCTCTCCTCCTGCTCTTCCTGATCCCCCGTCCACTCATAGCTCACACCGGTGGGCAACGGGTTGGTATCGAGCCATTCCGTCAGCACACCAATCCGCTCGTTGGAATTCACCGGAATCAGGCGCAGGCTGCCTGCGTCGATTGCGGGCTGAAGATCACGGTCCGGCTGTGTCACACGATCGGTGATCTTGTAGGTCGTACCATCCCGCAAGGTGATATCCGCATCGGCCCCTGCCGGACGCAGCATCGCAAGCGTTTCAGTCACCTCGACCCCGTCCTCTCGACGGGTCTCCACCACCTTCATCAACCCAGGTGCCACATCCGCCTTGACGTCGAAGTAGCGCTTCTGATCGATCCGGTTGATTTCAGCCAGTTTCGGCACGGGCGTCCGCGTGATGAAATTCGATAGCGGGATCAGCCCGTCCTCTGTACGCACTTTCAGCGTGTCTAGCGTCGAGAGCACCCGATCACCTTCAGGCAGGCGCACGCGGATCTCAATCTCATCATCGGAACTTGGCACACGCATATTGTCGAGCCAGATACCCCGCGTGACCAGTTGCACCATGGCGCCGACGATCGCCACATCTGCGCCATAGCGGCCTGCCTTTTCCACATCCACATCGATCTGCCAGTCGATGCCGGGCAGGGGGCGGGAATCTTCGATCAGGGTCAGTCCGGGGGTCCTTTCGAACTGCACACGCGCGACCGCCGCCGCTTCCGTCAGCGTGGCGAAGTCATCGGCCTTGAGACGCAGATGCACCGGTTTGCCTGAGGCGGGGCCGTCCGCGACCTCCAGCACTTCGGTCTTGATGCCGGGCAAGCGATCCAGCGTTTCGGTCAACTCTGCAATGACGATGTTGCCGTCCAGATCGGGGCGGTCGGCGCGGTCCTCCCACGGAATGGTTTCGAACTGCACCTGACCAATCAGGTCCTTTGGGCGCGACCCGCCGGAGGTGTCGGTGTTCAGCCCGCCTTCACCAGCAAATGAGAAGGCATTCGCGATCCCGGGGTGCGCCAGCACGATCTCCTCCGCCTGGCGCACCAATTCGTCCTTTTCTTCCAGTGACAGGTTGCCGCGCGCAAGCACATAGACGATGCCCTGTTCCGGTTCGGATTCGACAAAGAACTCCACGCCGCGGCTGTGGTTGGTGAAATACATCAGCACGCTGCCGACAAAGACAAAGACCACCCCGGCCATCACAAGCGGCATCACCGGGTTGCCGGCGATGCCCTCGATCACATAGCCAAAGAAGGAGCGGCGGTAACCGGAGTTGATCTCCGTGGGTTCGGTCCTGAACACCCGACTGGTAATGCGGCGGCCGAACCGGCCCATGCGGGTCACGACTGCAAAGAAAGACACAAGCCCCAGGAGGAACCCGCCCAACGCAACGAAAAGACATGCGACCGCTGCCAGGATGAGCAGAAAGACCACCAGCAGCGTGGGTATCACAGAGGAGAGGATCTTCAGGCTGTCCATTGCCGCAAACCGCAGCTCGATCAAGCCAAAGATCGGCCCCATCAGGCCAGAAACGGCGATCATTGCAAAGGCTGCGGGGAAGAGCGCCAGATGCAGGTACCAGCGCAGCCCCGCAATCGCCGTCATGTAATCCGCCAGCCAGCGTTCCAGCCGCCCGGTCACACCGCCCATGACCGGCAGGTAAATCAGGGCGACGACCAGCGAAGCCGACAGCACGAAGATCAGCGTGACCGGCAACATGCCCATGAATTCACCCGGCACACCCGGCCAGAAGAGCATGGGCAGGAAGGCGCAGAGCGTCGTGGCCGTGGAGGAGATGATCGGCCAGAACATGCGCTTGGCGGCCTCCACATAGGCGCGCATCGGGCCTTCGCCCTCCTGCTGGCGCTTGTCGGCGTATTCCACCACTACGATGGCACCATCGACCAGCATGCCCACAGCGAGGATCAGCCCAAACATAACGATATTTGAGATCGAAATGCCCATGAGCGCGAGGAACGCAAAACAAAGTAGGAAGGAGGTGGGGATTGCAAAGCCCACAAGCAGGGCAGCTCGGATGCCCAAGGCCGCAAGCACCACAATCATCACCAGCGCAATCGCGGTGAGGACCGAGCCCACAAGCTGCTGCACCATGGCGTTTACGATGCGGGACTGGTCATTTGACGTGCCCACCTCGACCGCCGCCTGCAGTCCTTCAGGCCAGGAGGCGCTTTTTTCCTCCACCATCTCCTTCACCAGCGTGGCGGTGTCGATCAGGTTGAAGCCCTTGCGCTTGACCACTTGCAGCGCCACGGTGTTCACGCCGTTGAATCGCGCTGTGCCGTCGCGATCCTCAAATGTGAGGTTGATGTCTGCCAGATCGCCCAGCGTGACGACCCTGTCGCCATTGGTCTTGACGGGCAGGTCATAGATATCCTGCGGCTCGTCGAAGGAGGAGGGGATCTTGACCGCAAAGGCACCCTGCGCACTGTCCACCTCACCGGCGGCGATCAACTGGTTGTTGTTGCGCACCGTGTCGATCAGCTCGCCTGCGGTGACGTTGTAGGCCTCCAGCCGCAACGGATCGATCAGCACTTCGATCATCTCATCACGGCTGCCGCCCAGCCCGGCCTCCAGGACCGCGTCGAGGGCTTCGAGATCATCCTGCAAGTCCTTAGCCACCCGGATCATGGTGCGTTCAGGCACTGGTCCGGTCAGGTTCACGATGATGATCGGAAACTCCGAGAAGTTGATCTCGTTGATCGAATACTGCTCGGCCCCTTCGGGGAAATCGGCCTGGGCCTTGCCCATGGAATCGCGCACATCGGCGAGGATCTTGGTCTTGTCCCAGCCGAACTCGAACTCAAGGGCCACACCGGCATAGCCTTCGGCGGCAGTCGCGGACATGGATTTCAGACCGTCAAGGTCAGCCAGCTCTGTCTCCATCGGCTTGACAAGCAGTGTCTCGCTGTCCGAGGCCGAGATGCCGGGGAAGGGCACCGACACAAAGAGCGCGGGGATCTCGATGTCAGGCTCGCCCTCCTTGGGCAGGGTGGAATAGGCAAAGCCACCCACCACCAGGCTGAGCATGATGAAGGCCAGCACCATCCGAGCGCGGCTGGCGGCCCAATCGACTATTCCGGTCATTGACTGAGCTCCCGATAGGTGGGCGCCACCTGAACGCCTGCAATCACGAATTCCTGCCCGACGACAATCACATCCGAAGTGTCGGGCAGGCCGGTCAACCACACGCCTTCCGCTGTGTCACGCATCAGCGCCACGGGGTAGAACTCCACAATCGCGTCGTCGTCGATTGTGCGCACGCCAAGCGTGCCTTCATCGTTCAACGTCAGTGCGGATTGCGGCAGCAGATGCGCAAAGGCCCCTTCGGCCGAGATCGCGATCTCGGCAGTTTGCCCATCCCGAATGCGATTGTCCCCATTGGGCACTTCGATCTCGACACGGAACGTGCGGGTGGTCTCATCCGCCGAGCTTGACAGGAAGGTGACCGCCCCTTGAACCGCATTGCTGCGTGCTTCCGGGCCACCTGTGAGCGCGCCGCTGCCGCTGACCAGCCTGGCGGCTGCCATGGCGCCGGGCGCGACCCGTGCGACCTCTGTTTCGGGCACAAAGGCCACCAGCTTGATCGGGTCAAGCTGGATAATCGTCGCGCAGAGCGAGCCGGGCTGCAACAGCGAGCCAAGCTCTGCTGTGTCGCTCTCCAGCAGCCCGGCAAACGGCGCCTTGATCACCAGACGTTCGATTTCCTTTTCGGCCGTGGCCACGGCGGCTTGCGCGCTTTGGATGCCGGACTGGGCCGCTTGCAGACCCGCGCGGGCGCTCTCCACCCCGGCCTGTGCCGTGGCCAGCGCAGCCTCGGTGTTGGCCACGCGGGTGGTAGAGGCAAACCCACCTTCGCTGAGCTTGGAGGAGGCATTGAGGTTGATTCGTGCCTCTTCCAGCTGCGCGCGCGATTGATCAAGTCGGGCTTCGGCCTCAGGCACGCGCGCGCGGGCCTCGTCCAACTGCGCCTGCGCCTGTGCCAGCGCCGTGCCGCGCGTTCCCTCGTCGAGCGTGCACATGGGCTGCCCGGCGGCCACGCGTGTGCCTTTGCGCAATGGTTCTGAGACGACGATGGCCGAGGTTTCCGCGCGCACGTCCACTGTGCGGGCTGCCTCGGTCTGGCCACGCAGGGCGACGGCGGTGTCGACTTTCTGCGCGACGGACCGCTGGACAACGACCTTGACCAGATTGGCCGGCGCCTCGTCGCTGGGCGCATCTGCGCTGGTCTCCGCAACATCACTTGAGCCTTCGGCCTGGCCTACCAGCGCGAGCAAACGTGGCCGGTCAAGAATGAAAAGCGCCAGCAGAGCAACAACCGCAACCGCAGCTAGAATAGAGAAAATACGCATGTCGATCGCCTCGCACAGGACTATCCGAAAGGGCGCCTGGCTCCGGTTCGGCACTTTGGCGCGCAATTTCCTTTACGACAGTTACGCTAAACTGACCAGTTCAGATTAGTAATTTCTCAGGCTTATGGCAATGGGCGCTGCCACCGCATCGGACACCGGGTCTTGGCTTGCCTGTCTGGCCGCGATAAGAGGGGCGAAACCCGTGGTCGGAAGGGCGACATGAGCGATACTGACAGTTTCATCGACGAGGTGAATGAGGAGGTCCGGCGCGACCGGCTCTATGGCTATCTCAAGCGCTATGGCTGGATAGGTGTCTTGCTTGTGGTCTTGATCGTCGGCGGGGCGGCCTGGACAGAGTATCGCAAGGCCGCTGCGCGGGCCGAGGCTCAGGCCTTGGGGGATGGCATGCTGGCCGCACTGAGCGCGTCAAGCCCCGACGAGCGGACCGATGCGCTTGCAGGTCTGAGTGCCGAGGATCCAACCGCAAGCGCTCTGGTCGCAATGCTGCGCGCGGCCACCGCGCAGGACGCAGGCAATACGGAGGCCGCCGTCACAGCGCTGGATGCGGTGGCGGTGAACCCGGATGTGGATCAGATTTACCGGCAGATCGCCAGTTTCAAGTCGTTGACGCTGCAGGCCGAGACGCTGGACGCAGATACCCGCAGGCAGCGGTTTGAGGCGCTGGCTGTGGCAGGTGCGCCACTACGCCTTCTGGCGTTGGAGCAATTGGCCCTGATCGATGTGGCCGAAGGGCAGACGGATGCAGCGATTGCGCGGTATCAGGACATCCTGCAGGATGCGGCGCTGACCTCGGACTTGCAACAACGCGCCTTACAGGTGATTGTGGCGCTGGGAGGCTCTCCCGATCTGGAAAACCTGCCGCTCTCGGGCAATTGACAGCAGGCACCGGTGACGGAATGACGGGAAGCTGCGGGCGACAGTATGGGTAAGGCAGGCAGGGTATGATCAAGGTTTTCGGCGCTCCGGTTCGGGCGAAGCTGGGCTTGGCCTGCTTGGCATTTGGCGTGGTGTTGTCTGCGTGCACGGAGGATGACACTATCCTGCCGGGCAAGCGCGAAGACATTCGGAGTGTGGGGCAGGATGCGCAATCTTTAGCGCTTGCTGCGGAGACCCAGGACGGGCCGCGTGCCATCTCTCTGCCAGCCACATCCAACAATGCGGAGTGGACCCAAAGCCCGGGCTCGCCCTCTTTTCGGGTGGCGCACCCGGCGCTTGGGGCCACGCCCCAGCGGGTCTGGTCGGCCAACATCGGTGCCGGTGACAGCCGTCGCCAGCGCATCACCGCCGACCCGGTTGTGGCAGGTGGGGTGATCTACACCCTGGATGCCGGAACGCAGGTGACAGCGACGTCGACCGCGGGGGAGACCGTGTGGCGACAGGATCTGACGTCTTCTCGCGATGAAGCGGGTGCGGCCACGGGCGGTGGCATCTCTTACAAGGACGGGCGTCTTTATGTATCGCTTGGCTATGGCGCGCTTGTGGCGCTGGATGCGGCAACGGGTGACGAGTTGTGGCGGCAGGCGCTGGAAGGCACCGGATCCGGACGGCCCACGGCCTTTGGGGATCTGGTCTATCTGACCTCCGGGGATGATACCGGGTGGGCCTTGCGCGCAGAGGATGGGCGCATCGAATGGCAGCTGACCGCAGCCCCGAATGTGAACAATGTGCTGGGCGCGCCGGCCCCGGCTGTGGCAGACGATCTGGCGATTTTTGCTTTTGGGTCCGGCGAAATACAGGCGGTCTTCCGCCGTGGCGGTCTGCGCCGTTGGGATGCATCGGCGCTGGGGCAGCGTTTCGCGCGGGCGCTTGGTGCGGTCGCGGATGTTACAGGCGAGCCGGTGATTTCCGGGAACCGCGTCTATGTGGGCAATCAATCGGGCCGGATTGTCGCACTTGATTTTGCGTCAGGCGCGCGTCTTTGGACCGCGCGGGAAGGAGCTGTTGGCCCGGTTCTGCCTGCCGGGGACAGTGTCTTTGTGATCTCTGATCTCGGAGAGCTTCTGCGGCTTGACGCCTCGGATGGCACCCGGATCTGGGGTGCGCAGCTGCCCAATTTTGTCAAGGACCGTCCCAAGCGCCGAGCTGAAGTCTATGCCCATCACGCGCCGGTGCTGGCGGGTGGCCGTATCTATGTGGCTTCCAATGATGGTCAATTGCGCGCCTTTGACCCGGAAAGCGGCGCGCTTGTGAACACAACTGAAATTCCTGGCGGCGCCACCACTGCGCCCGTGGTCGCAGGCGGTGTTCTTTATGTTGTGTCCACGAACGGGCAACTGCACGCTTTTCGTTGACGGCGAAGTGAGGTAAGGCGCGTCTTTATCGTTGCGTCTGGAGCCTTTGATATGTCCTTTACGCTGGCCATCGTGGGGCGGCCCAACGTGGGCAAGTCCACCCTGTTCAACCGTCTGGTTGGCAAGCGTCTGGCGTTGGTGGATGACCAGCCAGGGGTGACCCGCGATTTGCGCGAGGGTGCCGCACGGCTGGCCGATCTGCGTTTTACCGTGATTGATACGGCCGGTTTGGAGGAGGTCACGGACGACAGCCTTCAGGGGCGCATGCGCCGCTTGACCGAGCGGGCCGTCGATATGGCTGACATCTGCCTCTTTCTGGTGGATGCCCGCGTTGGCATTACACCCTCTGATCTGGTCTTCGCCGACATTCTGCGCAAACGGTCGGCCCATGTGATCCTCGCCGCCAACAAGGCGGAGGGAGCGGCGGCGGATGCCGGTGTGCTGGAGGCTTATTCGCTGGGCCTCGGCGAGCCCATTCGTCTGTCCGCTGAACACGGCGAAGGGTTGAACGACCTCTACACCCATTTGATGCCACTGGCGGATCAGTTTGCGGAGCGGGCGGCAGAAGACGCACCCGAAACCGACGTGACGCTGGACGAAGACGATGGGGACATGGAGGTCGAGATCCCCATGCCGACCCCTCAAAAACCTTTGCAGGTGGCTGTTGTGGGGCGGCCCAACGCGGGCAAGTCTACCTTGATCAATCGCATTTTGGGTGAGGACCGTCTGCTAACCGGTCCTGAGGCGGGGATCACGCGCGATGCGATTTCCCTGCGGCTGGACTGGGCCGGACCGGAGGGTGACCCCGTGCCGATGCGCATTTTTGACACGGCAGGCATGCGCAAGAAGGCGAAGGTGCAGGAAAAGCTGGAGAAGCTCTCGGTTGGCGATGGGTTGCGGGCGGTCAAGTTCGCTGAAGTGGTGGTTGTGCTGCTGGACGCTGCGATCCCGTTTGAGCAGCAGGACCTGCGCATCGCGGATCTGGCCGAGCGCGAGGGCCGTGCGGTTGTCGTGGCGGTGAACAAATGGGACATCGAGGAGGACCGACAGGCCAAGCTGAAAGACCTTAAGGAGAGCTTCGAGCGCTTGTTGCCGCAGCTGCGCGGCGCGCCGCTGATCACAGTCTCAGCACAGACGGGGCGTGGATTGGACCGGCTGCACTCGGCGATCCTGCGCGCCTATGAGGTGTGGAACCGGCGCGTGAGCACTGCGCAGCTGAACCGCTGGCTGGCGGGGATGGTCGAGGCGCATCCGCCGCCCGCGCCGCAGGGCAAGCGCATCAAGCTGCGCTACATGACGCAGGCCAAGACCCGGCCGCCGGGGTTTGTGGTCATGTGCAGCCACCCCGACAAGGTGCCGGAGAGCTACAGCCGCTATCTTGTCAACGGGCTACGGCTTGACTTTGACATGCCGGGCACGCCGATCCGGCTGTGGATGCGCGGACAGAATGACGCCAACCCCTACAAGGACCGCAAGAAGGCTGGACCCTCCAAACTGCGCAAACACACTGACGGGCGGCGCAAGGCGTGATCTGTCGGAGGCGGCGGCCTAAAGCCCGCCGTACCTGCTGGGATTGACCGGTCGTGCTGGCAGGTACTGCGGGCTTTAGGCCGCCGCTACTCTGCGGGTCGTTCTGCCCGCCGCGCTTTGATCATCGGTCTGAGAAGCGCCAGCGCACCACCGCCTGCCAGGGCCGCGACGATCTGATTTCCCGCGACGTTCTGGGCGACCACTGCCGCGAGCGCCCAGATGACCGCCAGCGCATAGGTGGGCGTGCGGCCCAGCGTCGACTGTATCGCAGAGGCGAGCACAAGGGCTGCAAAGACAAGGACCAGCGCCGCTGTTGATGCGCTCATCAAACCATAGCCTGCCGTGACCAACCCTAGAGACACGCAACTCGCAGCGCTGAGCCAGCCTGCGTAGAGCCCCAGCGGGTACGCCGCCCAGATCCGATCCCGACGCGGCGCGCGGTAGAGCGCCAGGAGGGCGCTGATCAGAATGATCCAGATCAGCACTGTGGCCCAGATCGGGTCGCGTTCGGCCACAGCGAGCCAGCCGGTGCCGACCAGCAGGGAGACACAGAGCGGCGGTCGCATGGCCTGCCAGTCTGCTTCTGCGCTTCGGCGGAGCGCGCCAAATGCCATGCCCGCGATTAGCCAGAGATAAATCACACCCCAGATTGCAAAGGCGTAGCCTGCTGGCTGCACGGGTGGGTCGTCTTGCGGCACAGGGAATTGCTCCGGTGCGAACCCACTGAAATCGGTCACGATCAGTGGCGAAGCCGCGAAGGTCAGGGTCAGAGCAAAGGTCAGGATAGCAAGCAGGTGCTGCGACATGAAATGGCTCCCTTACCCGGCTTCAGCCGGTTGAGGTTTTACACCACCGCACGCGGCCTTAAGCCAATAGTGGGGTGCCTTCCGGCATGTCTAAGGCACAAAGAGGGGTTGGCAAATGGCACATATCGCGATTTTTTGTGACGGCACGTGGAATTCCACCCAATCGGAGGCGCCCACCCATGTGTTGCGGCTGTCGCGGGCCTGCCTGCGCAGCCCGGAGCAGATCGTGATCTACACCGAAGGGGTTGGCACGGGCACGGGCCGGATCAGCGGATTGGGCCGCTGGCTCAGCCGTGTGGGGGGCGGGCTCTTCGGTTGGGGCCTCAACCGCAACATCGCATCGACCTATCTGCAGCTTTGTCAGTGTTATCAGCCCGGTGACAAAATCCTGATCTTCGGGTTTTCGCGCGGTGCTTTCACGGCGCGGTCGCTGGCGGGGCTGATCCGCAAATGCGGCATCCTGGAGGACCCGACACCGGCCAATCTGCGCCGGGCCTTTCGCCTCTACCGGCGGCGCGGTGCGCGCAATGCGCCGGATCAGCCGCATATCCGGGCCGCGCGGCAGATTCTGTCACCCAGATATGCCACCAGCCAGACGGATATCCGCGCGCGCGCTGATGACAGCCATTTGGTGCGCATTGCCTACCTGGGCGTCTGGGATACGGTGGGCGCGCTTGGCATTCCAGAGCCGGTCTTTGGCCGCTGGGCGCGGTGGTGGAATGCCCGCTACGCCTTTCACGACACGCGGCTGTCGCATCTGGTGGAAGCCGCCCGCCACGCGGTTGCGCTGGACGAGCGCCGCAAACCTTACATCCCGACGCTTTGGGACAATCTCGACGACGCCCCGGATGCCTCTGGCCTGAACCAGGGTGACAGCAGCCCGGACCGCCCGTACCAGCAAATGTGGTTTGTGGGAGATCACGGCATTGTCGGTGGCTCCGCGCAGACCCGGGCGCTGGCCGATATCGCGCTGGCCTGGATCTGGGAAGGCGCCGCGCGGCAGGGGCTGCGGCTGACCCCCGGGGTCGCGATCCCCGACGTGCCGCTGAACCCCGTGACGGCCACATCCGAGATCGACGATCATGGTTGGCTCTACCGTTGGGTGCCGCGATTGCTGCGCTGGCGGCAGGGCCCGGATCAGAGCATCGACGTGCATGATACGGTGCGCCTTCGGGTCGCCGGACGGTCTGACTACCGCCCGCTGAGCCTGCGCAGGCTGATGCCGGCCCTGTCACGGCTGGACGAGACCCCGCCCGCAGGGTAGGAGGCGCGGACCCTGAACAAAAGGTGCCCGCCATGCCCGATTCCAGTGACACCGAGATTCTCGCAACCGTGCAGGCCTCTGCCGGGCGGCGCTTTCTGGGGATTGGCCTGCTGATGGTTCTGGGCGCGCTGGTGATCTATGTGGCCTTTGCCGCGCCGCCGAGCCTTGGCTGGCAGGTGTTTCTGGTGGCGCTCGGGGTCACGGCCCTGATGGTGGCGGATGCGATGCGCCGCTCCACCGCGCATGTGCTTGAACTGACGCGGATGGAGTTGCGCGAGAGCAGCGGAACGGTGATCGCGCAGGTGGCGGATATCGCCGGGATCGACCGGGGCGCCTTTGCGTTCAAACCGTCCAATGGATTCCTGCTGCGGCTGTCGAGGCCTGTGCCGCGCCAGTGGCGCCCGGGGCTGTGGTGGCGCGTGGGGCGGCGGGTTGGCGTGGGCGGGATGACGCCCGGGCGTCAGACCAAATTTATGGCAGAGATCATTGCGGTGATGCTGGCCGAGCGTGAGCAGGGCGACAGCGCGCCTTAGCACTCAGACACAGGCGCCATTGCCATCCCATGTGATCGACGGCGCGCGGCGGGGCCGCGTGAAGATGAAGTTGTGGATGTCGTGATCTGCGATGCCCACATTGAAGGGGGCCGAATACCGCGCCCATGTCTCCACAACGGTGATGCGCTCGAAGTTGGGCAGAACGGGCAACCGCACGTCCCAGTTCTCCACTTCGGCCAAGGTGGCGGGCGGCACCGTGCCCCGCGACTGGGACCATTCGCAGACATAGAGATCATTGGCGGCATCATACCAGACCGAGGTGATCCGCACGCTGGACGGCTCGGCGGAGCGGGCGAGGCTGTCAAAGAGGCTGCGCGCCCCGGTCAGATAGGCGGCGTTGAGCGCACGATCTTCGCGCGACACCATATCGCCGATGGTATAGGCCGCCTTTTGGTTGATGCTGTGCTGGCGGTAGGCGTCGAAGATGGTGACCGTGGCCATATAGGCCCAGAAGAGGATCGGCGCGATGATCACCGTCTCCAGCGCGATGTTGCCGTCCTCCCGATGGGCAAACCGTCGCAGTCCCCGGAGGCATCTGGCAAGCCAGCGCCGTGTCATCAGATCGGCTCCTGCACGAAGGCGGACATGGAGACCATCATGGCTTTGCCCGCACCGTCCTTTTCAAAGGCGCGACCGAGGCCCGTGGTCGGGAAGACCGGGTCGAACTTCACGCAGGCGCGCAGCAGCATCAGCTCATTTTCCACCCCGTTGGTGAAGCCGCGCGGCGGGTTCACAGGTTGTGTGACATCGACGCAATCCGCCCGGCCCGACAGCCCCACATAGGCAAATGGATCAACCGGCTCCATTTCCAGGCGCAGGGTGCTGTCGCAGTTGTTGCTGCCATGTGTGTTCAGAAAGCCCGCGTAGTCACAGACCTTCTGTTTCACGGTATCATGGTCCAGATCGACCACCCCGTCGCCATCGATGTCGATGCCGGTGTTCAGCCGGATCTCGCGCACCGCCAGATCGAGCCCGCGATCAAGGAACATCTGCCGCATGGAGTACAGGCCGAATTCGACCGAGGCCAGAAACATGCTGAAGATGGCGGGCACGATGATCGCAAACTCGATGATCATGTGACCCTCTTCGTCGCTCTTGAAGCGGCGCAGGCAGGAGCAAAGGCGCGCAATCATTGGGTCAGCCTGAGTTCGTTGATCTTGCGCGCGATGGTGGCAAAGGCGGCGGTGATCTGCTCCCGGCCAGTGGCGCGGAAGAAGTGGCTGTCGCTGGAGGCGCAGTATTTCATCTGATCTTCCGGGGTGCCGGGGGCTTCAAAGGCGATGGTGTAAATCACGACATTGCGCGAGGGGTGTTTGGCCAGATCGCACTGCGCATAGAAGAACTCCACATTGCGCGCCCAGTCGGTGACGGTCACCCTGTCGCCGCTGCGCTGCGTCATCGATACGCTTGTATTCTCTTCGTCGAAATAGTCAGCCGGCCGGGTCTGCCGGGTGATACCGCCGTCGGTCATCAGCACGATGTATTTGACCGTTTCGGTGTCCGAGAAGGCGGCAGGGCGCTCGGCAAACTCGGGCCGCACAAGGCCAACCGCGGGGGCTGCCATCTCAGCAAAGAGCGGCCGGGTCGCGGGGTTGAGCAAGGCCAGACCCCATTTCATGCCATAGGGCGTGCCCGTGCCGTCATACATCGGCATACGCTCGATCTCGCGCTTCAGCGCGGCTGCATTGTTCGACGCATAGGTGATCGCGGTGATGTCTTCCGGGCACCACCCCCATTCGATTGTGTTGAGCGGGTTGCCTCGGTCATCCACGGCGCGTTGCGGTGCACCATCAGGGTCGTCATTGGAGACAAACAGCGGGCTGTTGGAATGCCGATAGCCATCGAAATAGGGGGTCTGATCATAGGTGCCCACGCGCAGGTCGTCCTGAAAGAACGCGGTATCGGAGAACTCCAGACAGGAGGATGTGTTGGGATAGACATAGCGGACGTCCGGGTCAGGGCCTGTGCCACCTTCCGCACCCTCTGGCAGCTGCGTGTGGCTCAAATGCTCCGGAATGCCGCCATCGGCGGCGTCCATCGCGCGCGTGGCATATCTCACCCCGCCCAGACGCTGGAACATCCAGGGGCCCGGGTTCACTTGCCCAGCATAGGGCACAAGGTTGATCGACGTCACCGTGCTGGCAGAGCCTCTCAGGACAATGTCGACAAAAGTCTTGGCCGCCGCGTGCAGGTTCACCATCTTGCTTTGACTGTTCATCGATTGGGAGTAGTCGAGCACCAGCGAGATCTCGACATTCGGGACGTCTTCGACGGCCTGGCTGGCTGCGGGCACGGGCAGCGTGTCGACACCGAGCAGCGACATGAACTGCGTATCGGTCTCCATATAGGCTTCTGCCGCGATATTGCGGTAGTTCAACGCGCTGTTGGGTTGAACGCTGGTCAGATGTTCGCGCAAGCCGCTTTTGGCGAAGTAATCCTCGACCACCTCTGTGGGAGGGCGGGTCTGATCCAGATCGGCGGCCGCCAGAACCGCGCGGTCGACAGTGTTTTGCAAGGCCGTGCGGCGCATCTCGTTCTGCATGAGATCCACGCCGATCCCTGCGACCATAAGCATCATGAGCATGATGAAGATCGAAAAGATGGTGACGACACCGTCTTCGTTCTGCGCAAAATGCAAAAATCTCCGGGGTTTTGATCTTGCAGATACGTCCCCTGCCATCTGGTCACCGTTCTTTGCCTTTGGCGCCGGCGCGAAGCCAGACGCGTGAACGATTGTCCTAACACGTCAATGTGGCGAAAAGCGGGCAGATGAGGGGCAAAGTCGGTCGCGGCTTAGGGAGCTGTCGACCATGGGACACCTTTAACGTTCATATCTCCAGCTGCCCCAGGTTTTGAACCAGCACCTCCATGCAGATCGAAGCGATGGCGTCAGAGGAGATCAAGGTGCGTCGGCTGCCCCGTGCACCCTGATCAGCTGTCAGGCTCCGCCAGAACGGCGCTCACATATTTTTCTATGTCTCTGGCGAGCTCGGCATCGGGGAAACCTGCGCGCGCTCTGAACACCATACCCTGTCTCAGGTCGAACATGAGCTTGGCGCGATCCGCACTTGGGAAGTTTTGTGGCAGTGTTCCCTTTTCGATGTCCTGATCAAGGCGCGCCCTAATGCGTCGGTCTGTCGACGCAATTGCGTCGCGCAGCAACTCGGCGGTTCCCTCCACATGCCCTGCACTTGTCGCAACACAGGAGACAAGGAAGCATCCCTTGGCGCCACTGGCATGGTGGGTGGAATAGTCGATGACCGATTCAAAGAATGCGCGGACGGCTTGAGCAATATCGGTGACGGTTTCCAAGGCAACCAATGGCGTGCAGGCATCATTCGACGCGTAGCTGTTGATTGCTTCAAGATACAGGGCGTGCTTGTCGCCGAACTCCGCATAAATGCTTGGGCTGTTGATCCCCATCGAGGCGGTCAGCAGTTTCATGGATGCCCCCTCATATCCATGTATCCAGAACACCCCGATAGCTTTTGCGAGGGCATCGTCGCGGTCGAAGTTTTTTGGCCGCCCAACTTTTTTTGTTACGTTCATTACAAAACCTTTGACATTCCATTTTGGATCGATTTTATATCGATCATCACAAAACACAAGGATGACGATAATGACCTCGCAAAAAACACCCGCCGGAGCGCAGTTTCCAGACGTCACCGTTCCCAAGCTTGGCGGGGGGCAGATGGTGCTCGGTCGGCCACAAGAAGGCTACGATTGGCAAATGGTGGTCGTCTATCGCGGCAGGCATTGTCCGTTGTGCACCAGCTATCTGAAGGAGTTGGAGGCGGTGCTTCCCGAGTTTCACGCGCTCGGAGTGGACGTCGTGGCCGTTTCCGCGGACCCCGAAGCCAAAGCCACAGACCAGATCGCACTTGTGCAGCCGAGCTACCCGGTTGGCTATGATCTGAGCCTCGATCAGATGTATGAACTTGGGCTTTACGTGTCCGATCCCCGTTCAGCAGAAGAGACGGATCACCCCTTCGCGGAACCCGGTATCTTTGTGGTGAATGCCGATGGGCAGGTTCAGGTGACTGACATTTCCAACGCGCCTTTTGCGCGGCCAGATCTGAAAAGCCTGCTTGGTGGTCTTGGTTTCATCCGCAATCCTGAAAACAACTATCCTATTCGGGGGACACGCGCGGCATAGGGCCCGCTCTCTCTCACCCCTTAAAACGACTGAACGATCTTGAAAGGACAAGCTCATGCGCTTGGCATCCGCCCTCTCCACTATTGCTGTCGTTGCCTCTTTGGCGCTGCCAGCCGTTGCCGAAACAGCGGCCCAAGCCCAAGCGCGTGAGAGCCTGATCATCTTCAACGACCGGTTCAACGACCTCGCTGCGACACATGACGCGGCCGGTCTGATCGCCCTTTATGACGAAGATGCCTTCTGGATCGCGCCCGCGACACGGCCTGCGCAGGGACGTGATGGGGTCCCTCGCCAAACGATCACCTTCATGAGTGAGAACAAGGGCAGGCTGTCGCATACAGTGGAAGATTTGTTCATCTCCAAGGATGGCACACAGGCGGTTATGAAGGGCGTCACCAAAGCCTCGGTCGAAAGCCAGGGTTTCCAGCTTGAAGGCTCCTACATCTACGTCCTTGAACGTGAGAGTGCGGAGGCTCCGTGGCAGATCGTGCTCGACATGTTCAGCAATTACGCCACCGAATGATCCGCGCAACCGACCCCCCAACACCTGCTGTCGAAAGGAGAAGCACAATGGCAATGACGGAAAACCACCCCAATGTCTCGGCGGTCAAACAGACACTTGATGGTTTGATCCACGGTGTGTCAGGACACTCTTTCGAGGTGCTGGACGACCTCTATCACCCGGATATGCAGACCTATGTTCTGCTCAATGACGGCACCCTGATGCGCAATGACAAAACCGGGTTTATGGCGTTCATCAAGAACAACATGGGCGCGTTGAAAGACGATGACCCGTGGGTGCGGTATCACCTGGTCGAGGCCGACGACACACATGGCCACATTGTGGTGAGCCGCAAGAATGATGCGACCGGACGCTATCAGCTCATCTCTCTCAGCATTGATTTCGTGTTCGAGGATGGCAGGTGGCAGATCACCCGAGAGGTGATCATGACGCGAGATCAGGCGATTGAAGCGTAGGCAGATCGCCGCGATGCTGACCTTACTTTGTTTTCACAAAACCAAACTGGACGTAGCACTCTATGGCTCTGTCACGCGCATCCATCACCGGTTTTTGTGCAACCCTGATTGCCTGCGCCATTTTGAATCTGCCCAATGGCATGACATCGCTCATCAATCGCGGCGCACCAAAAACGCAGCTCGTATGGCCGCTTTCATGGCGAGCGTCGGTTCCGTTTCTTTTTGCTGACCTGAAACCATGACCAGCTTTGAGGACGGCGTGTTCTCCAAGCCCAGGGTGTCATTGACCACCGACAGACCCGCATGCAGTGAAGAGCGACCGAGAAGCCCCACGGCAACGCCGGCTTCGACCGCGGCGATGACGCCAGAGACGCTTTGGCTGGAGTAGACCATGCGGTATGGCGTTCCGCTGGCTTTCAGAGACGCGATAGCTGCGTCACGCCACCAGCACGCGTGATCGAACAAGGCCACGGGGAGAGTTTCATCGGGCGAGAAACGCCGACTGGTCGACGAGACCCAGCAGGTTGGGTCTTCATAGAGGACCTCCTCATGGCTCGACGGGCGTTCGACCTCATAGATCGCGAGGTCCAACACACCCTTGCCCAGGGCTTCGGGGAAGGTGGTGCTCAGCGCGCAGGTGACATCCAATTCGACCTCTGGATGATGACGGGTGAAAGCTGCAATGATCTCTGCGAGTTTGCTGCGCCCGTGATCGTCAGGAATGCCGAGGCGGAGTTTACCGCGCACAGCATCTTGGGAAATGTCCCGCAGGACCGCATCCAGACGCGCTGTGACATCCTTGGCAACCGGTAACAATGTCCGACCCGTATCGCTCAGGACGACGCCGCGCCCATGCCGTTCAAACACCGGGCGGCCCAGGACGGTTTCGAGCCGTTTGATCTGAAGACTCGTGGCAGATTGAGAGCGGTAAATGCGGGCGGCACCCTCCGTGACGCTGCCCGCCTCGGCCACGGCAACGAAGGTGCGCAGAAGATCACTGTCGAGGGCTGCCATCTGTTTTGCCAATGCCTGTCATTGAAAGTATCCGTTTCACACATGCTTTGTGAGCGGCTAGTTTTCAAGGCCAAAGGAGTCTCCGATGTCCGATCAAACCGTCGCTCACCGACTTTCAAACCGGAAACCCCTTGTGTGGGGCATTTGCATTTTGATGTTGGCGGGTGTCGGTCTTGCGTGGCCGGATCATGTGGTGAACGTCGCAAAATTCGTCATTTGGGGCCTGATTGTCGTCTCCCCAATCGTCATTCCGGGCATCGCGCTTGCGGCTTGGATCATTGCCAGCGGCGCGGGCAGTCACATCGCTGGGGCATTTGAGGGCAGGACGCTCCGAACAGTGGTGGCCGCATCGCTGATCGGGGCCATCACACCGGTTTGCGGCGTGACCGTGTTGCCCTTGATGGCCGGATTGCTGGCCGCCGGCGTGCCGCTCGCGCCGATCATGGCGTTCTGGCTGTCCTCACCGATCACGGACCCGGCCATGCTGGCGACCACTGCCGCGACGCTGGGGCTGAGCTTTGCGGTTGGCAAAACGCTTGCAGCTTTTGGCCTGGGTCTGTTCGGAGGGGCGGTCACCGGGCTCTTCTCCCAAGCGCCCTGGACCAAAAATGCGCTGAGAGACAATGGTCTTGCGCGCCGTCTCAGTGCTGCAAGATGTGGTGAGGATCAGCCCTTTGATCCATGGGTCTGGCGGTCTGCGGCGCGCAGGCAGTCTTTTGGGAAACAGGCCCGGGCCACGACACGGCTGATCCTGATTTGCCTCATTCCCGCATTCGCCGCCGAGTATGCCTTGAACGCCGCACTGACGCCTGGCGCGCTAGCCGCATATGTTGGCGAGGATCAGTGGTGGGCGATACCCGCAGCCGTCTTTGTCGGCGCTCCGGCGTACATCGACGGCTATGCGGCGCTTCCTTTGACACGCGGGTTGATTGACAACGGCATGTCCGAAGGCGCGGCCATGGCCTTTCTGGTCTCGGGCGGGGTGGTCAGCATCTGGGGCGCGATGGCCATTGCGCCAATTTTGAAACAAAAGCCATTCATGCTGTATCTGTTGCTCGCTGTTCTTGGATCGCTCGGGGCGGGTTACGTCTTCGAGTGGATCGCCTGAGAGTTACCACCAACCGGCTGTGGACATTCGAAGACAGCCTGTATTGTCCGCCCCATTGGCGTTGTCTTCAAAGGGCACGCGGCAGTTGGCCAAAGATGCGCGACGTTTCAAAGTGTCCTTCATGCCACGTCGGGCAGCGGTGTTGCCCAGGATTTGCCTGCCCGATGATACCGCATGAGTAGAATTCACTGAATATACACACTCCGCCCAAAAAACTGGCATTGAACGACTCACCATCATAGGGTGCGATTGTCGCCAAATCAGAAACACTGGCACCACCAGGAGAAAGACAGTGAATAAACACAGTATGGAGCCCAGCTTCCGCGAAAGCGTTGATCAGATGTTCAACAGGGCCGTGGGGCTTATGGATCTCTCTCCGGGGTTGGAAGAAAAGATCAGGGTGTGCAACGCGACCTATACGGTCCGGTTTGGTGTGCGGCTGCGCGGCAAGATCCAGACGTTCACCGGCTATCGGTCGGTGCATTCCGAACATATGGAGCCGGTCAAGGGCGGTATCCGCTATGCCATGAACGTGGATCAGGACGAGGTCGAGGCGCTGGCCGCGCTGATGACTTACAAATGCGCGCTCGTGGAGGCGCCTTTTGGCGGCTCCAAGGGTGGGCTCTGTGTCGACCCGCGCGACTGGGATGAGCATGAACTGGAGCAGATCACCCGCCGCTTTGCCTATGAGCTGATCAAGCGCGATCTGATCAATCCCTCGCAGAACGTGCCTGCGCCGGACATGGGCACGGGTGAGCGGGAGATGGCCTGGATCGCGGATCAGTACAAACGGATGCACACGACCGACATCAATGGCAATGCCTGTGTGACAGGCAAACCGCCGCACGCCGGCGGTATTGCGGGCCGGGTCGAGGCCACGGGGCGGGGTGTGCAATATGCCTTGCGTGCCTTCTTTCGCGACGAAGAGGGCGTGAAGAAAGCGGGCCTCAGCGGCGATTTGGACGGCAAGCGTGTCATTGTGCAGGGTCTTGGCAACGTGGGGTACCACGCCGCGAAATTCCTGCGGGACGAGGATGGCAGCATCGTGACCGGCATCATCGAGCGGGACGGGGCGCTGTTCAACCCGGATGGTCTCGATGTGGACCGGGTGCGCGACTGGATCGCCAAGCATGGCGGCATCTCGGGCTATTCGGACATGCACCATGTGAAAGACGGCGCAAAGGTGCTGGAGGAGGAGTGTGACATTCTGATTCCAGCGGCGCTGGAAGGCGTGATCAATCTGCAAAATGCGGACCGGATCAAGACATCGCTGATCATCGAGGCGGCGAACGGCCCGGTGACCGCAGGGGCGGACCAAATCCTGCGCGAGCGCGGGATCGTGATCATCCCCGATATGTATGCCAACGCCGGTGGTGTGACGGTGAGCTATTTCGAGTGGGTCAAGAATCTCAGTCATATCCGCTTTGGCCGCATGGGGCGGCGGCAGGAGGAATCGCGCCACCAGTTGATCGTGGGGGAGCTGGAGCGGCTGTCGCGCGACAAGGGCTTTGACTGGGAGCTGAGCCCGGATTTCAAGGAAAAGTATCTCCGCGGCGCCGATGAGCTTGAACTGGTGCGGTCCGGTCTCGATGACACCATGCGCATTGCCTATCAGGCCATGGCGCATGTCTGGCACGGGCGGGATGACGTCGAAGACCTGCGCACGGCGGCCTATCTGGTGGCCATTGACCGGGTCGCGACCAGCTACCGCGCCAAGGGCTTGTGAGCCTGCCAACCTCGGCGTAACGTCCGGCTCAGATCGGCGCTGCCCGATCCTTCGGGATGCGTGACAGCGCCACACCTCATCTGGAGTGGGCGAGATGACCGAGGTTGCGTTTTCATGTTCCTGCGGCACCTTGAAGGGGGTGCTGCACGAGGTGTCACCGGCGACCGGGTGCCACCTTCTGTGTTACTGCAAAGACTGCCGGGCTTTTGCGCGCCACATGGGCCGCATAGATGACCTTGAACCCGGCGGCGGCTGCCCGCTGGTGCAGGTGCTACCCGCGCGGATCGAGATCACCGACGGGGAGGATCAGATCGCCTGCCTGCGCCTCTCTCCCAAAGGGTTGCATCGCTGGTATGCGCGCTGTTGCAACACGCCCCTGGCCAATACCGTCGGATCATCGCGGATGCCGCTGGCCGGCATGTGGCGCCCGCTGTTCGCGCAGACAGACCCCTTTGGCCCGGTCGCCACATTGGGGTTCACCAAGGCGGCCCTGCCGGGTGGCCCGCGCCGCGACAAGGGTCTTGGGCGCATGTTGGGCGGGCTGCTCAAGCGGACGCTGGCGGCCTATCTGAACGGGACCGCACGGCAAAGCCCGTTCTTTGACGCGTTCGGCGCGCCTGTGTCACCGCCTCTGGTGCTGGACCAGACCCAGAGGGCTGCAGCCTATGTCGAATAGCCGCGCGTGTCTTTCCGCGACATCTTAGGTCGGTTTCGGGGGAGGGGGCAGTATTGGCCCTGATAGTCTCCGGCTCGTAGCACAAGGGAGCACATCGTGACGTTTTCGGGCCTGCGCGTTCTGAAGGAAGGTCTGACCGGGAATAGAGGCTGGGCGCCGCATTGGCGTGACCCGGAGCCCAAGGCCGCCTATGACGCGGTGATTATCGGAGGCGGCGGACATGGGCTTGCCACGGCCTACTATCTGGCGAAAAACCACGGGTTGACCAATATTGCGGTTCTGGAGAAGGGCTACATCGGCGGCGGCAACATCGGGCGCAATACCACCATCGTGAGGGCGAATTATTTCCTGCCGGGGAATTCGGAATTCTACAGCCATTCGCTGAAGCTTTGGGAGGGGTTGGAGGAGGATCTCAATTACAACGTGATGCATTCGCAGCGCGGGATCATCAATCTCTTTCATTCCGACGGGCAGCGCGATGCTTTTGTCCGGCGCGGTAATGCGATGATCACTCAGGGGGATGATGCGATCCTGCTCGACCGGGAGGGCGTGCGGCAACATCTGCCCTATCTCGATTTCGAGAACACGCGCTTTCCGATTTACGGCGGGCTTTATCATCCGCGCGGGGGCACCGCGCGGCATGACGCGGTCGCCTGGGGCTACGCCCGGGGGGCTGACCGGCGCGGTGTTGACCTTTTGCAAAACTGCGAGGTCACCGGCATCGATATTGAAAACGGCGCGGTATGCGGAGTGCAGACCACGCGCGGGGCGATCCGCGCGAAGAAGGTCGGGATCGTCGTGGCCGGGCGCTCCAGCCAAGTGGCGGCGATGGCCGGAATGCGTCTGCCGATCGAAAGCCATGTGCTGCAGGCTTTCGTGACCGAAGGGTTAAAGCCCTGCATCGACCATGTGGTGACTTTTGGCATGGGGCATTTCTACATCAGCCAGTCCGACAAGGGCGGGCTTGTTTTTGGGGGCGATCTGGATTTCTACGCCTCTTATGCCAGCCGGGGGAACCTGCCGACGGCAGAGCATGTGATGGAGGCGGGCATGACGCTGATGCCGATGATCGGGCAGGCGAAGCTGTTGCGCAGCTGGGGCGGGATCATGGATATGACGCCCGATGGCTCTCCGATCATCGACAGGACGGAGACGGACGGGCTCTTTATCGACTGCGGGTGGTGTTATGGCGGGTTCAAGGCGGTGCCTGCATCGGGTTATGCCTTTGCGCATCTGATGGCGACAGGACAGCATCATGAGACGGCGGCGGCGTTCCGGTTTGATCGGTTCCGCACCGGGCGCGGCCTTCTGGATGAAGAGGGCACCGGCTCTCAACACAATCTGCATTGAGGGCGGCTGAACATGCGTCATTTTTTGAGTATTTTGGGAAGAATGAAGGGGAGCGGGCGCGCATGCGGCTGACCTGTCCGATCTGCGGCGCGCGGGATCGTCGGGAGTTCTACTATCAAGGCGAGGCCTTGGCACGGCCCGCGCCGGGTGCGGGTGCAGAGGCGTGGGATGAATACCTGCACCTGCGCGACAATCCGGCGGGCGTGCGGCGTGAGTTGTGGCAGCATGAGGCGGGCTGTGGTGCTTGGCTGGTGGTCGAGCGCAACACAAGTACGCATGAGGTTTTGGGCGTGTCGCTGGTGCTGGATGAGGCGCAGGCATGAGGATCGACGGCAAAGGGCTTGTGGATCGGTCAAAGCCGATACGCTTCCAGTTCGAGGGGATTGGCCACACCGGGTTTGAGGGCGATACGCTGGCCTCGGCTTTGCTGGCCAAGGGTGTGCGGCTGATGGGGCGGTCGTTCAAGTATCACCGTCCGCGCGGTGTGCTGAGTGCAGGCAGCGAGGAGCCCAACGCGCTGGTGACCATCGGGCGCGGTGCTGTGCAGGAGCCGAATGTGCGCGCCACGATGCTGGAGATCCACGACGGGCTTGACGCGCGGGCGCAGAATGCCTGGCCGTCGCTCAAGTTGGATGCCATGGCGGTGAATGATCTGGCCTGGCCGTTTCTGGGCGCGGGGTTCTACTACAAGACCTTCATGTGGCCACGCGGCTTTTGGGAGCGGCTGTATGAGCCGGTGATCCGGCGCGCGGCTGGTCTGGGCGCGCTGAGTGGGGCGCATGCTGCGGATCGTCATGAGAAAGCCTATGCGTTTTGCGATCTCTTGGTCATCGGGTCGGGGCCTGCGGGTCTGATGGCGGCGCTGACGGCGGGGCGCGCCGGGGCCGATGTGCTTTTGGTTGAGGAAGACAGCCGGTTTGGTGGACGGCTGAACGCGGAGACCTTCCAGGTGGAGGGGTTGGCCGGGTCGGACTGGGCGGCTCAGGCCATTGCGGAACTGTGCGGGATGCCAAATGTGCGCCTGATGCACCGGACTGCCGTGGTTGGCGCCTATGATCACGGCACCTATGCCGCTGTCGAGCGGGTGAACGCGCATCGGGCAAGGCCTCCCGAGGGTGGTGTGCGGGAGACATTCTGGCGCATCGTGGCCAAGCACGCGATCCTCGCGGCAGGTGCCATTGAGCGGCCTGTGGCATTCGAGAACAATGACCGGCCCGGCATCATGACGGCGGGGGCCGTGCGGGCCTATCTCAACCGGTGGGGCGCGAGTCCGGGACGGCGCGTGGCGGTCTTTGGAAACTGCGATGACGCGCATCGCACGGCCCGTGATCTTGAAGCGGCGGGCGTTGAGGTTGCGGCGCTGATCGACAGCAGAGAGGACATTGCGCATCCCGGCGTGGATTGCCGGGTCTACAGCGGCGCGGTGGTCACCGGCAGCACCGGGCGTCTGGGGCTCAAGCGGATTTCGGTGCAGGCGGCGGATGGTCGAAAGGAGATTGAGGTCGATTGTCTGGCCATGTCGGGCGGCTGGAACCCGACGGTGCATGTGACCTGTCATATGAATGGCCGGCCCACCTGGCGCGAGGATATCGCGAGTTTCGTCCCGACCCCGGGCAGCATCCCCGGCCTTGTGGCGGTGGGGGCCTGTGCGGGAGAGTTCAGCACGCAGGCCTGCCTGACGGCCGGCGCTGTAGCCGCGAAAGAGGTCCTTAAGGATCTGGGTCTGAAACCCCCACGCGGGGCTTTGGTCCCGGAGGCGGAGGATACCCCCTACCGGATTGCGCCGCTCTGGGCGGTGCCGGGCAAAGGCCGCGCCTGGCTCGATTTTCAGAATGACGTGACCGTGAAGGACGTGAGGCAAGCAGCGGTCGAGAACTTCCGCTCCGTCGAGCACATGAAGCGCTACACCACCCAAGGCATGGCGACAGATCAGGGCAAGAACTCCAATGTTGGGGCGCTGGCTGTGCTGGCGGATGTCACGGGGCGGGGCATCCCAGAGACGGGCATAACGACCTTCCGCCCGCCGTTTTCGCCTGTGTCTGTGGCCACCTTCGGGGCCGGGGCGCAGGGGATGGGTTTTGCGCCGCAGCGGCTCACCACCTCTCACGCGGAGAGCGTGGTGCGCGGCGCGCCGATGATCGAGGCGGGGCTCTGGTATCGGCCCAGCTATTTCCCACAAGACAGCGAGACCCATTGGCGGCAGTCCTGCGACCGCGAGGTGGGGTATGTGCGCAATGCGGTGGGCGTCTGCGATGTCTCGACCCTGGGAAAGATCGACCTGCAGGGGCCGGGTGCCGCGGAGCTTTTGGATTTTGTCTACACCAACGGCTTTTCCACGCTGAAAGTGGGGCGCGTGCGCTATGGGCTGATGCTGCGCGAAGACGGCTTTGTCATGGACGACGGGACAACGGCGCGGCTTGGCCCGGAGCATTTCGTCATGACGACCACAACAGCGGCCGCCGGGCAGGTGATGCGGCATCTGGAGTTTGTGCATCAGGTGCTCTGCCCACATCTTGATGTGCGCTTCACCTCGGTGACGGAGCAATGGGCGCAGTTCGCCGTGGCGGGGCCTAAGTCACGCGCGCTACTGAACGCGGTGTTGGAGCAGCCGATTGACAACGACAGTTGGCCCTTCATGGCCTGCGGTGAGATCATGCTCTGTGACGTTCGAGGGCGGCTTTTCCGGATCTCCTTCTCCGGTGAACACGCCTATGAGGTCGCCGTGCCCGCACGCTTTGGCGAGAGCCTGTTCAAGCTGCTGGTGGCGCGCGCCGAGGCACTGGGGGGCGGGGCCTATGGGATGGAAGCGCTCAACGTGCTCAGGCTGGAGAAAGGGCACATCACGCACGCAGAGATTCACGGGCGCACAACCGCCTTCGACATTGGCTTTGCGCGGATGGTGAGCGGCAAGAAAGACTGCATCGGCAAGACCATGGCCGCGCGCGAGGGGCTGGTCGATCCGGGCCGCGAGCGGCTGGTGGGGCTGAAGTCGGTGGGGGAGGACGCAACGCTCAGCGCAGGCGCACATCTCTTTGACACGAGCGTGGCCATGACGCCGGAGACCAGCCTTGGCTATACAACTTCTGCTGCGTTTTCCCCGACCTTGGGCCATCACATCGCGCTTGGATTTCTGCAGCATGGCCCGGACCGCCTCGGAGAGGTGATCCGCTGTGTCGATCACATGCGCGGTCTGGAGGCCGAGGTGGAGATCTGTGATCCGGTCTTTTTCGACCCGGAGGGAGGGCGCGCCCGTGGTTGAGCTGATCGCCAAGAGCCCCTGCGCCGGTCTGCTGCCGCTTGCGATCGGCGATGTGCAGGTTGTCGAAGTGGATCTCGGGGTGCTGACATCCATCGCACCTTATGCCGGGCAAGGCGGGGCAACCTCTGACGCGCTGCGTGCGGCACATGGTATGCGTTTCCCCAAGCTCAATCGCGCTACGGGCAAGGACGGGGCGCGGGCGATCTGGTTTGGGCGAGACATGGCCTTGCTGGCCGGGCCGCCTTGTGATGCATCGATGGCAGAGCACGCCGCGCTGACGGATCAGTCGGATGCCTGGGCGTCGGTTGTCGTCTCGGGGGCTGCGGCGGAGGATGTGCTGGCCCGGCTGGTGCCCATCGACCTGCGGCAGGCGCATTTCGCAACCGGCCACGCGGCGCGCACGTTGGTCAAACATATGGCGGCCTCCATCACGCGAACAGGGCCGGAGAGCTTTCTGATCCTGGTGTTTCGGTCGATGGCGCGGACACTTGCTCATGACCTCAAAGAGGCTATGGAAGCTGTCGCCGCGCGCGGGTAGACTGCCCCAAATCTAGTGAGGTGGAAATATATGGTGCGTTTCATTCTGGCAGCGGCTTTGGCCGTCACAGCAGCCCCGGCGCTGGCCGAAACCGAAAAAGAAGTCAGCTGTGGCTATCAGGCCGAGGTGGTGGCAGCGATCCGTCAGGCGCGGCTTGACCGCGTGAAGGAGCGCGACGTCGAGAAGACTGTGCTGGCGGGCGAGCCGAGCTGGCCTGAGAACTTCAACAACGCGATCCCGCTGGTCACGCCCTGGATCTACGAGATGCCGCGCAAGGATGTGCGCGACAATGATCTGGCGGCGGTCTGGAAGGACGCCTGCCTCGCGCAGTGATGTGACTGCTTTCGCCGGGGGCTGCGCTGTGGCATCATCCCGGCGATGAGCCTGCCACCCGGATTCTTGGACGAACTGCGCACCCGCCTGAGCCTGACCTCCGTGGTCGGGCGCAAGGTCATGTGGGACATGCGCAAGTCCAACCAGGCCAAAGGCGACATGTGGGCGCCGTGCCCCTTCCACCAGGAGAAATCGGCCAGTTTCCACGTCGATGACCGCAAGGGGTTTTACTACTGCTTTGGCTGTCACGCCAAAGGCGATGCGATCTCCTTTGTGCGCGAGACGGAGAATGTGGGCTTCATGGAGGCGGTGGAGATCCTGTCGCGCGAGGCGGGGATGACCATGCCCGCGCGCGACCCGCAGGCGCAGCAGAAGGCCGACAAACGCAGCCAGTTGGCCGAGGTGATGGAGCAGGCGGTGAAGTTCTTCCGCCTGCAACTGAACACCGGCGCGGCGGCGGAGGCGCGCACCTATCTCGACCGGCGTGGCCTGGATGCGGCAGCGCTGGAGCGGTGGGAGATCGGCTTTGCGCCCGATCAGTGGCAGGGGCTCTGGGATCATCTCAAGGCCAAGAACGTGGAGGATCAGCTGATCCTCGATGCCGGTCTGGCGAAACCGTCGAACAAAGGCGGCAAGCCCTATGATACATTCCGGGGCCGCATCATCTTCCCGATCCGCGATGCGCGGGGGCGGGCAATCGCCTTTGGCGGGCGGGCGATGGACCCGAATGACAACGCCAAATACCTGAACTCGCCCGAAACCGCGCTTTTCGACAAGGGGCGCAGCCTGTTCAACCACGGCCCTGCGCGCACGGCTGCAGGCAAGGGCCAACCGTTGATCGTTGCCGAAGGCTATATGGATGTGATCGCGCTGGCCTCCTACGGGTTTGAGGCGGCGGTGGCACCTTTGGGCACGGCGGTGACGGAAAACCAGTTGCAGATGCTCTGGCGCATCGCGCCCGAACCGATTGTCGCCCTGGATGGAGACACCGCGGGGCTGCGGGCGGCCATGCGGCTGATCGATCTGGCGCTGCCGCTCTTGCAGGCGGGCCAATCGCTGCGTTTTGCGATCATGCCGCCGGGCAAGGATCCGGACGATTTGCTGCGCGCCGACGGGGCGCCTGCGCTGCAAAAGCTGCTCGATGAGGCCATGCCCATGGTGCGGCTACTCTGGCAGCGCGAGACAGAGGGCAAGGTCTTTGACAGCCCCGAGCGCAAGGCCGCGCTCGACAAGACGCTGCGCGACAAGATCACGCAGATCAAGGACCCGTCCATCCGCAGCCACTACGGTCAGGAAATCAAAGACTTACGCTGGCAGCTGTTCCGCCCTCAGCGCGGTGCCGGGCCCCGGTCTGGCGGGGCAGGGCGGCGCTGGACGGCGTCACCAACGGCGCTGGCCTCCACCAAGGCCTCGGTGCTTGCAGCAGCGGCGGACCCAGGCGCCACAGATCATCTGCGGGAGGCCGTGGTTCTTGCGGTTCTTCTGACCCGCCCCGAACTGATCGAACCTTTTGAGAGCGGTCTGGAACAGATGCGCTGCAGTGACCCGCTGCATGCGGATCTCCGTGATCTGATGTTGCGGCACATGGATCTGGATGCCGGCGCGCTACACACCCGCATTTCGGAGGCGTTGGGGCCGGAGCCTCTTGAAAACCTGATGTCTCAACGCCATGTGGCCATTGTGCCGTGCATTCGGGTCCCCGGCGATCTGGACAAGGCGCGTCTGACCATTGCCGAAGAACTCGCCAAGCTGCAAAGCACCCGTGGCCTTGATGCCGAGATGGCCGAGGCTGTGGAGGACTTGGATGGTGTCGCGGATGAAGGGCTGACCTGGCGCGTGTCAGAGGCAGCACGGGCCGCAGAGCAGGCCCGGCGCAGCGGGCAGGAAGACAGGGCGGAGTACGATGTGGCCGAGAACGGCGCTGTGCTCAGCCGGGACGAAAGGCGCAGATTGCATGACCTCTTGGGCCAAATCAGCATCGAAAAGCCAGGCAGATCATCGGGCTGAGAGGCGCCGCGCCGAATCACTTCGCAGCCTTACACCAGTTTTACGGGTGTTGCGTGGGGCAAATAAGCACCACTCACCGGGCAGTTAACCTTATCTGAACGGGAAAAGACCAGAAAAAGAAGGTAAATGGGGTGGTCGAATCACCCAGAACCGCTAGATGATTCCCTAATGATTCGGGCAAGCGAATCGTTGAGACGCTGAGGAGCATGGAATGGCCGCGAAAGACAGCAACACCGACGCAAAACCGGACGATCAGGACGCAGGCCATTCGCTTGATATGAGCCAGGCCGCCGTCAAGAAGATGATCGGCGAGGCGCGCGAAAAGGGCTACATCACCTACGATCAGCTGAATACAGTGCTGCCGCCGGATCAGGTGAGCTCCGAGCAAATCGAGGATGTGATGTCGATGCTGTCCGAGATGGGCATCAATATCATAGAGGACGAAGACGCCGAAGAGGAAGAGGCCAAGGGCTCCACCGAGCTGGCGACCACCGAAGGTACACGCGAGGTCACACTCGGGTCAGGCACGGCAGAGAAGCTGGACCGCACCGATGACCCGGTGCGCATGTATCTGCGCGAGATGGGCTCGGTTGAGTTGCTGTCGCGCGAGGGTGAGATCGCGATTGCCAAGCGCATCGAGGCCGGCCGCAACACGATGATCGCGGGCCTCTGCGAGAGCCCGCTGACATTTCAGGCGATCACCATCTGGCGCGACGAATTGCTGTCCGAAGACATTCTGCTGCGTGATGTGATCGACCTTGAGGCGACCTTCGGCAACCAGATGGATGAAGATGGCGGTGTGGACGAGCCTGTTGTGGCCGCCGATGGCACCGCTGAGAAGAAGGAAGAGGAAGGTCCTGAGCTTGATGCCGATGGCAACCCCATCGCGCAGGATGATGACGATGATGACGACGATCAGGCCAATATGTCGCTCGCCGCGATGGAGGCCGCACTCAAGCCGCAGGTGCTTGAGGCGCTGGATACCATTGCCGAGGATTATTCCAAGCTGAGTGAAATGCAGGATAGCCGCATTTCGGCCACGCTGAATGAGGACGGCACCTTTTCGGCCTCGGACGAGGAACTCTACCAGAAACTGCGCTCCGAGATTGTGTTGCTGGTGAATGAGCTGCACCTGCACAACAACCGCATCGAGGCCCTGATCGACCAGCTTTATGGCATCAACCGCCGCATCATGCAGATTGACAGCTCGATGGTGAAGCTGGCGGATCAGGCGCGGATCAACCGGCGTGAGTTCATCGACGAATATCGCGGTTATGAGCTGGATCCGAACTGGCTGGAGCGGATGGCCGAAAAGTCCGGTCGCGGTTGGCAGATGTTCATCGAACGCTCCACTGACAAAGTGGAGCAGCTGCGCACCGATATGGCGCAGGTCGGCCAGTATGTGGGGCTCGACATCTCTGAATTCCGGCGCATCGTGCAACAGGTGCAGAAGGGCGAGAAAGAGGCGCGCCAGGCCAAGAAGGAAATGGTCGAGGCGAACCTGCGTCTGGTGATCTCCATCGCCAAGAAGTACACCAACCGCGGGTTGCAATTCCTTGATCTTATTCAGGAAGGCAACATCGGCTTGATGAAGGCGGTGGATAAATTTGAGTACCGCCGCGGGTATAAATTCTCGACCTATGCGACCTGGTGGATCCGCCAGGCGATCACCCGGTCGATTGCCGATCAGGCGCGCACCATCCGCATTCCGGTGCATATGATCGAGACGATCAACAAGCTGGTCCGCACCGGGCGTCAGATGCTGCATGAGATCGGCCGCGAGCCGACGCCGGAAGAACTGGCCGAGAAGCTGCAGATGCCGCTGGAAAAGGTCCGCAAGGTGATGAAAATCGCCAAGGAGCCGATCTCGCTGGAGACGCCGATTGGCGACGAGGAAGATTCGCAGCTTGGTGATTTCATCGAGGACAAGAATGCCGTGCTGCCGCTCGACAGCGCCATTCAGGAGAACCTGAAAGAGACCACAACGCGTGTGCTGGCGTCCCTCACGCCGCGCGAAGAACGCGTGCTGCGTATGCGCTTTGGTATCGGCATGAACACCGACCACACGCTCGAAGAGGTCGGTCAGCAGTTCAGCGTGACTCGCGAACGGATCCGCCAGATCGAAGCGAAGGCCCTGCGGAAGCTGAAACATCCAAGTCGGTCGCGCAAGTTGCGATCGTTCCTGGATCAGTAGCAAGCGGGTCGAACAGGTTCATCTGACACACGAGCAATTGGCCTGTTTTCTCGCGTAACCGACCACGTGAAGCCTACAATAATAATATCTAGCGGTCGGCGAAATTATGCTGATCGTAAGTCTTTCTATCGATGGGTTATCACTTGGCGTATCTAGTTTTGATAGCCAACACTCTCAATTTACTAAGTTTTTTCTGAATCTCACCGTATTGGCAGGACGTTATAGGGTTAAGGCCAAATCAATGGCCTACTTAGCCTTTAAGGTTCTGTTAACACTGTTGAAGTATCGATGGCAGCGGAGCCGAGGGCTCCGCTGCTTATCAGTTAGTGGAAGTATTGGCTTGATAAGTTTAGTGGCCGCTTTGCAGAGCGGCCACTTATCTTTGCCCGGTATCGGTAACCAAACATTTAATTTTTTGACACGATTTTAGAAAAAAACTCTCAGGCATGACGCTATTTAGCGTCACTTCTGGTCAGGTGGAGATTGTCTTTGCAAAGGACGCGCTTTGTGGTGAAGCTACCTCATAGCCTGCTGCTTCCATTCCGGCACCGCGACTACAACTGGAAAGGATCGTGCACGGACTGCCGCCGGGCCGCATGCATCTTTTCACGTGCTCGATGGTACCATACGGCACAATAAGTAGATGGGAAGTAATTGTATGTCATTTCTCAAAAAGCTCTTTGGCAGTGGAGGCGGCTCGGAGCCGAAAGCCTCAAGCGAGGCCTACGAGGGCTTTCAGATCACACCGACACCCATTGCCGAGGGCAACACCTACCGTGTGGCCGCGACCATTGAGAAAGAAGTGGACGGCGAGATGCAAACCCACAAGCTGGTGCGCGCGGATACTTTGCAGGGGCTTGAGGAGGCGCAGAAAGCTTGCATTCGCAAGGCCAAGCAGGTGATCGACGAGCAGGGCGAGCGGATTTTTCGGTGAGCTCTGACGACCTGCCTGATATTACGGTGGGGACCCAGGGGCAGGGACTCTACGAGATCACGGACCAAATTGCGCCGCTCACAGGCTCGGGGCTACTGACGCTGTTCATCCGGCACACCTCGGCCAGCCTGCTCATTCAGGAGAATGCCGACCCGGAGGTGCAGACCGATCTCGCCAACTTCTTTGCCCGGCTGGTTCCGCCGTCGAGCGACCCGTCGATGGCCTATCTCACCCACACCTATGAAGGCCCGGATGACATGCCCGCGCATATCAAGTCAGCCCTTCTGCCGACGCATCTGAGCATTCCCGTGGCAGAGGGGCGCATGGCGCTTGGCACCTGGCAGGGCATCTATGTCTTTGAGCACCGCGACCGGCCGCATCAGCGCCACGTCGCCCTCTCTTTCATGCGCAGCATCTGAGCACCGCTGGCGCTACCATATCTTGGGTCGCATTTCCCCCCTACCCAAAACTTAGGCGCTGACCTATAAGTGTGGATAAGTGGGGCGGCGATCCCACAAAGAGGCGGATAGAGGAAGGGGAGACAGCCCATGCGCTGCCCGTTTTGCGGAAACATTGACACCCAGGTGAAAGACAGTCGGCCCGCAGAGGATCATGTCTCGATCCGGCGGCGGCGCTTCTGCCCGGCCTGTGGCGGGCGGTTCACCACATACGAGCGCGTACAGCTGCGTGATCTGGTGGTGATCAAGTCCAACGGCAAGCGCGAGGATTTCGACCGCGACAAGCTGGAGCGCTCGATCCGCATTTCGATGCAAAAGCGCCCCATCGATCCCGAACGCATTGACCAGATGATCTCTGGCATCGTGCGGCGCTTGGAGAGCATGGGCGAGACCGACATCCCCTCCAAGACCATCGGCGAGATCGTGATGGAAGCGCTGGCGCGGATCGACACTGTGGCCTATGTGCGTTTTGCCAGCGTTTACAAGAACTTCCAGGCGGCTGATGACTTTGATAAATTCGTCAGCGAGCTGCGGCCCGACGTCCCACCTGAAGAAGAGTGAGCGCAGACGCGCGATACATGGCCCTCGCAATGTCCTTGGGGCGGCGAGGGCTTGGCCGGACGTGGCCCAATCCCGCTGTTGGTTGCGTCATCGTCAGGGACAGCCGCGTCGTTGGCCGCGGTTGGACCCAACCCGGAGGCCGCCCGCATGCCGAGACCGAGGCACTGGCGCAGGCAGGTGCAGCGGCGCGCGGCGCGGATGTCTATGTGACGTTGGAGCCGTGTTCCCATCACGGGAAGACCCCACCCTGTGCGCAGGCTCTGATAGATGCAGGTGTGGCGCGCGTCGTGATTGCGGCGAGCGACCCTGACCCGCGGGTCAGCGGGCAGGGCGTCGATATGTTGAAAGCGGCGGGCCTTGTGGTGGAGGCAGGCCTCATGGCCGACCTCGCCTTGCAGGACAACGCAGGCTTTTTTGCGCGGGTTGAACTGGACCGTCCCTTTGTCACGTTGAAGCTGGCCAGCAGCTTCGATGGGCGCATCGCAACGGCGACGGGGGAAAGCCAGTGGATCACAGGTCCGGCAGCGCGGCGCTGGGTGCATGCTCTGCGCGCGCGCCATGACGCGGTCATGGTGGGCGGCGGGACCGCGCGCAAGGATGACCCGAGCCTGACCGTGCGCGGCCTCGGCACCTCCTGGCAGCCTGCGCGTGTGGTGATCAGCAGGCGGCTGGATCTGCCGCTGATGAGCACGCTGGCGCGGACAGCCAAGGACGTGCCGGTGATCCTCTCTCATGGCCATGACGCAGACGCGACACTGGTCCAGACGTGGCAGGATATTGGGGCTGTGCTGCTCCCCTGCGCGGCCTCCGGCGGTCAGCTGGACCCGGCGGATGTCTTGCGGCAGCTGGCCGGGCACGGGCTGACGCGGGTGTTCTGCGAAGGCGGCAGCGCGCTGGCCGCCAGCCTGATCGAGGCTGATCTGGTGGATGAGCTTGTGGGCTTTACCGCCGGTCTTGCTATCGGGGCCGAAGGTCTGCCGTCCATCGGGGCGCTTGGACTGAGCCATTTGCAGGATGCCCCGCGCTTTGCACTGGCAGAAAGCCGCACCATCGGGGGCGATAGTTTGCACGTCTGGCGGCGACAGATGCAGTGATCCTCAGCGCCAGAAAGCCGCGCGACTGGCCAGCAGCCCCTGAAGTTTCGACAGCATCCGATTACCCGGCCCCGGTGTCGGCAGATCTCCAGTGGCAAGCCGCGCGACAACCACTTCCACCGGGCAGGGCAGGCCGGTTTTCGGATCGAGATAGCGCGGGTAGTCGATCAGCGTGGCATGCACGAGGCCCGGCAGGGAGGGGCGCGCGCGGCGGCGCGGCGGGACATCGCCCAGATCAGTGGTCAGCCCCCAGCCCGCATAGAACGGCGCTCCAAGGGTTGTGACCGGCACGCGCCGCAGCACGGCCTCGAAGCCGAGGAGAGAGGTCATCGTCCAGACCTCCTGAACTTGCTCCAGCAGGGTGACAACGTCCGCCCTGACAGCGACGTGATCCGCAAGACCGGTGGTGTCGCAGGCGCCGGGGCGCAGGCCAGCCTCCACATCCGGATGTGGTTTGTAGATCAGCTGTGCCGAAGGATGGGCGGCCCGCGCCGCTTTCAGCAGATCAATATTGGTTCGAATCGCGCTGGTTCCGGTGGTGATGGAGGCGTCATCCTCCACCTGTCCGACCACAAGAATGCGCTGCCCATCTGGCAGTGTGCTGGCGGCGCCACCGAGGTTGTATTTGCTGAGCGCGCCTTGTGTGATGGCCCGGATGAGCGCGCGTGCCCGTGCCTCCTGATCGGGGCGCAATGTGGCGCGCGCGGCGATCAGAGCTTCAAGGCGGCTGGGCCGGGTGGGGTCGTAGTAGATGCCCTGATCATCCAGCACCAGCGACAGCGGCGGCACAAGGGCGGCGCCCAGACCGCGCGAACGCAGAAAACCGTCTTCAACCCGCGCGGCTGTGTCGGGCGTACCCAGCGCCGCGCTGGCCCAGACCATCTGCCTGCGAGTGTCGCCCGGTGGGGCGTTCCAGAACTGGATCGGTCGGTGGCGACCGAAGAACCGTTGCAGATGCGGGCGTTTCCACAGGCGCATGCCGGATGCGGCCCAGCCGCGATGGTCCTCGCGCCACACCCGGGCCTCAGCGGCAAGCGCCTCGACGGCTGTGGCCAGATCACAGAGCTGATCGCGGTGCGGATCGTACCACGTGGGATAGAGCAGCATCGCTGCGGCAAAAAGCTGCGCGCGGCTCAGCCTGCGCTGGCGGCGGTGTAGGGGGAACTCATCCTGCGTCAGGCCCCAACCTGCATAGAAAGGTTGGCCGAAAACGCGCGGTTTGTGCCCGGCAAAGATCGCCTCGAACCCCAGTTGTGATGAGACCGTGTAGACCGCCACGGCCCCTTCGAAGAGGGTCCAGGGGCTGACAGGCTCCGTCAGGCAAGTGACGTGATCTGACAGATCATCCTCGGTGAAGTACCCTGCGCGAAAGCCTGCGGCAGCTTCGGGGTGGGTTTTGAGAATGATGCGCGCGCCCGGGTTCTCCTCCTGCGCCACAAACAGCATCTCAAGAAAACGGTTCCGATCAGCGCCGCTGGCGGTGACGGAGGCGTCACCCCGGCTCTGATCCAGCACAAGGACATATCCCGGCGGCGGGGTGGGGACCGAGGGGTCAACCGCGCTGAATTTGGTCAGATGCGCCTCTTTGATCCGCGTGATCAGGCCCCGCGCCTGATCGAGCAGGGCGGTGTCGTCCAGTGGATGGGTGCTGAGCAGACGTTCGAGGTCGGAGATCTGCGATGGGTCATAGTGAACGCCGCTGTGATCTATCAACAGGCCCAGCGGTGGCTCTTTCGCGCGCCCGGGGTGCAGGGAGCGCAGCCAGGCGTCTTCGATCCGGACCAGCCCGACGCCGCTCCGGGCCGCGATGGCCTCTCCGCGGTGCGCAGTGGGGCTTTGGCCCCAGACACCAACCAGATCATCCGGGCCGGGCCAACCTGTGGTCACCCGATATCCGCTGAGGGTGAGAATCCGGCGCAGCCGCTTTTGCGTGAAAAAGCCACTGTTGTAGACAAAGAGACGTCTGCGGGTGGTCTCGGCGGCGGAAGGGGCGTCGCGCCGGGTCGTCACGGGCCTAGTTGGCGAGCTGGTCGATCTGGGAGGCGGGCGCCACGAGCGACCCGAACACGGCTGAAACCGCCTTGTTCCACTGCGCCAGCGGCGCCTCGGTCACGTAGATGGTGTCGCCATCGCGCACAACGAAGTCGCGCGCGACAAACATGCCGTTGGGCTCCGTCAGATCAAGCAGATAGATCATGCGCTGCGCGCCCACCAGATCGTCGCGGCCCAGCACCTGTGCCGCCACCTCTGACGGTTCGTTGCGAAACAGGAAGATCCCGGTCGGATCAGATGTGGCGGAGACAAGCCCGCCCACCTGTGCAATGGCTTCAAGGGCAGAAAGGGTCTGTGTCTGGAACGGCACGCGGGCCTGTGCGCCCGTGGCGCCCAGTGCGGTGAAGGAACGCGTGTCTTCCTCAACCAGAATACGGTCCCCACCGCGCAGCGCAATGTCGAGCTGGGGGTGCCGGTAGAGATCCTGCAGCCAGATGCGGCCGCGTTCGCGGCCTCTGATCACGGTGATCTGTGCAATTTCGGGTTCGATGGTCACGCCGCCTGCGCGCGCCAGCATGGTCGACAGCGTGCGGGTGGGCCGTTCGATGGCATAGACGCCTTGCCCGCCCACCGACCCGGTGAGCGATACGGTGGAGCCATCGCCTGCCTCGCGGCGCACCTCGACTTGCGGGTCGGGCGTCTGATCTTCCAGCTTGCGGGTGATGATGCGCCGGATGGCTTCGGGGGAATTGCCCGCCGCCTTGATGCGACCGGCGTAGGGCACAAAGATGAAGCCATCGCCGTCCACCTGCACGGTTTCAAGCAGGGTTGCGTTTCCGGTTTCTCCCGACAGCAACCCGTCATCGACGTTTTCCCAGATTGTCAGGCCCAACACATCACCTGCGCGGATTGTGTCAGAGCCAAGCGCGCCCGCGGTCGTGAAGTTGTCGGAAAACTCCAGCGCTGGCACAACGGCTGTGGCGCGGGTCACGCGGTCGTTCACGGTAATGATGAAGGCGTCGCCTTCCTTTTGCACCGATCCGCGATAGATCTGGCGCTTGTTCGGGCCAACATGGGGCAGGCCGCATGACGCCAGAACGGCCAAAGCCGCCACAACAGCAATGGGGCGCGCCCATCCAAACCCGGAAGTTGCCACTCTGCGGTCTCCTCGACCTGATCGAACTCTGCCTCGAATTGCCGGTTTTTCCGGCATATTTCCGGAGACCATATCGCGTTCTGCCTGCAAAATCCAGCCGTTGCGCGGCGCGGCTCTACCGGACCAGATTGATCTGTTGCGGATCAGTCGCGCTTGACCCCGCCTGTGCCGCGTAGGGGTGGTGTTCCGCCAGCATCAGGTCAACCACGTGCCGCAGCAGTTGCTGGCGCCCACGGCTGGCGTAGAAGCTGCCCGCGATCTGGCTCGTCTGCAAAAGAAACGCGCGGAAATCTCTATAGGCAGCATGGTCGGGGCGCACCGGATCGGCGAAGAACTCGGCCAGCGGCTGGTCCGACACCAGCTCGGGCTTGTTGTAGATCGCATCGCCAAAGGGCCGCAGCGGGATGCCACGCCAGAGCGCTTGCTGCCCGGAGGTGGAATTCACGGTCACCGCGCTGCGCGCTTGATCGAGCAGCCGGGCTAGCTTGCCGCCGCGCAGGTAGTGCACGCGCTTGCCGATCCCATAATCACGGGCCAGCCGCCGAATGTCGCGCCGGAGCGGCGCGCGCCCGTCTTCCAGCGGGTGCGCCTTGAAGACGAGATGATGATGCGCTGGCGCCCCTGCGGCAAACTGCGAGATCACGCAGTCGAGAAAGGCGGCCATCGTGTCGAACGGGGCATGGTGCTGAAAGGCGCTGTCATGCTCCAGTTGCAACAGCGCCACGTGGTAGGGAAAGCCGCCCCGTTGAACGTGAAAGGTGGTGATGCGCCGCTCAAGCGATTGAAACGGCATCAGAAACAGCCTGCGCACATAGAGCCGGAATTCCTGCGCCACGTTCAAAGCGCGGTGCGGCCTGAAGTGGCGATAGCTGCGGTTCAGCGCCATGACAAACCCGTGGTAGAGCGCGCCATAGAACACATGCTGACGCATATCCCCCCAGTGACAGGGCGGTATCGGCGCATCGCGCGCCGGGTGCGCTTGGGCGGCGCGCATCTCGGCCAAGCTCATCCGCATCAGGGCGGAGTGCCCGTTCGAGCCGTCGCGCTCGTAGTTGACCCAATAGGGGCGCAGATATCCTTCCTCGAAGACATGCACGCGCAGCCTGCGGCGCCTTGCCTCGGCGATGGCTTCGGCGTGCATCCAGCGCGCATCCCCATAGAGAACAATGTCCGTCACCGCCTTGCCGTCAATGAGGCCGCACAGAACCTCCTGCCATTGGTCCTGCGGTGCGCGGAAGGGGATGTAGCTGTGGCGGGCGGGCCAGAAAATCCGGTCGCCCATGTTGAAGCCCACGCGCAGCACATCAGCGCCTGCTGCAATTAGCCTTTGACCCAATTTATAGAAAAACGGGCCGTGCGGCCCTTGCAGAAACAAAAAGACACGCTTGCCAAGGGGAGGATGCAGGGCCACAACGGATGTCGTTGTCACAATTGCCTTCGCTCGTTTTTGCCACCCATCCGATTTATGGCAGGTCGGGGTGCATCGGGCAAGCGCCGGGACTTGCGCACGCGGCTGCCTGCGTCTAACTCACCATAAACGCGCGAGGACACGGCTCAATGTTTACAGGCATCATCACCGATATTGGCGAGGTTCTGGACCTCACGCAAGAAGGCGATCTGCGCGTGCGGCTGCGCACCGGCTATGACACCAGAAACATCGACATGGGGGCGTCCATCGCCTCGGATGGGGTCTGCCTGACGGTCGTTGATCTGGGGCCCGACTGGTATGAGGTGCAGGTCAGCGCGGAGACCGTGGATAAGACCAACCTTGGGGCCTGGGCGGTCGGCAAACGGGTCAATCTCGAACGCGCCTTGCGTGTGGGGGATGAGTTGGGTGGGCATATCGTCTCCGGTCACGTTGATGGCGTGGCGGTTGTGGTCTCCGTGACCGACGAGGGCGACAGCACCCGCGTTGTGTTGCGCGCGCCCGAGGATCTGGCGCGGTTCATTGCGCCAAAGGGGTCTGTTGCGCTCAACGGGACGTCCCTCACCGTGAATGAGGTTGATGGATCCGAGTTCGGCATCAACTTCATCCCGCACACCAAGATTGCCACCACCTGGGGGGATGTGGCCGTGGGCGACCGCGTCAATCTGGAGATCGACACCCTGGCCCGTTACGTCGCGCGCCTTGGCGATATGCAGGGCGCTTGAGCGCCGCGCGCGTCTGGTCAAGACATCGGCGCTGCGATATGAGCCTGCGCAAGTGGAATGAAAGGCACGCGCGCCATGAGCTTTGAAACCCCCGGGCCAATTGAGACTGATCTGCGCGCCAAGATCGCGCCCATTGAGGACATCATCGAAGATGCGCGGCAGGGTCGCATGTTCATTTTGGTCGATCATGAGGATCGCGAGAATGAAGGGGATCTTGTGATCCCGGCGCAATCTGCCGATGCCGCTGCGATTAACTTTATGGCCACGCATGGGCGGGGGTTGATCTGCATGCCGCTGACGGCAGAGCGTGTCGAGACCCTCGGGCTGCCGATGATGGCCGTGAACAACTCCTCGCGGCATGAGACAGCTTTCACCGTGTCCATTGAGGCGCGCGAGGGCGTCAGCACCGGCATTTCGGCCGCAGATCGCGCGCTGACGGTGGCGGTGGCCATTGATGAGGACAAGGGGCAGGCGGATATTGCGACGCCCGGGCATATCTTTCCGCTGCGGGCGCGTCGGGGCGGTGTTCTGGTGCGGGCCGGTCATACCGAGGCGGCGGTCGACATCAGCCGCCTTGCAGGGTTGCACCCCTCGGGCGTGATCTGTGAGATCATGAAGCCTGATGGCGAGATGGCGCGGCTGCCCGATCTGGTGGCGTTTGCGGCGGAGCACGGGCTGAAGATCGGCACGATCAGCGATCTGATTTCCTACCGGCTCAAGCATGACAACCTGCTGCGCCTGCGCGACGAGCGCGAGGTGACCTCGACCTTTGGCGGCAGCTGGCACATGCGGGTCTTTGCTGATGAAATCACCGGCACCGACCATGTGATGCTCAGCAAGGGTGATCTGAATGATGACGCGCCGATCCTCGTGCGGACCCATGCGCTGAACGCGCTGGAAGATGTGCTGGGCCTTGGCCCAAGCCCGGCAGATGAACTGCCCCGGGCGATGGAGATCATCGCCGAGGAGGGGCGGGGGGCTGTGCTGCTCTTCCGCGAGCCGCATCCCAAGCTGAGGCTGGACGGTGACGAAGACGACGGCCCGCGCACGATCAAACGCACCGGTGTCGGCGCGCAGATCATGTCGAGCCTCGGGTTCCGTGATCTGATCCTGCTCACCGACAGTCCGCAGACCAAATATCTGGGCCTTGAGGCCTACAACCTCTCCATCGTGGGCACGCGCCCGATCACCAAGGAGTAGCCCATGGCTGCGAACGAACAGCACTACGTCCTGCCGCGCCCGGAGTTCGACAAACCGGTCAAAATCCTGATTGTCGTGGCGCCGTACTACAAGGACATCGCCGACAATCTCGTGGCCGGTGCAAAAGCCGAGATCGAAGCGGCGGGTGCCACATGGGAGCTCATTGAGATGCCCGGGGCGCTCGAAGTGCCCACAGCTATCGGCATCTCGGACCGGCGCAGCAATTTTGATGGCTACGTGGCGCTTGGTTGCGTGATCCGGGGCGAGACCACACACTATGAGACGGTCTGCAACGACAGCAGCCGGGCGCTGCAACTGCTGGGCCTGCAGGGGCTCTGCATCGGCAATGGTATCCTGACCGTGGAGACCCGCGCGCAGGCCGAGGCGCGCGCCGACGTTGCGGGCCAGAACAAGGGTGGGGGAGCCGCAGCAGCCGCCTTGCATCTTGTGGCGATGGCCCGTAAGTGGGCCACCCAATCCAAAGGCATTGGCTTCAAGCCCGCAGGGCAGGACACGCTGATCGCCGGTTCAAGTGACGGATCGAAGACCGCATGACATCGCTGCATGGCAACCTCTCTGGCAACCAGCGCCGGAAAATGAAATCCGCCGCCCGGCTCTATGCCGTGCAGGCGCTGTTTCAGATGGAGCATTCCTCCCAGACCATCGAAGCCGTACGGGCTGAATTCTTCGACCACCGCTTCGGCGCGACCTATGATGGCGCTGAGATGCTGGACGGCGATATGGAGCTGTTTGGCGAGGTGCTGGAGGGCGCTGTGAACTATCAGGCCCCGATTGACCAGATGACAGATCGGGCGCTGGTGGCCAAATGGCCCATTGCGCGGATTGATCCGACCTTGCGCGCGCTCTTCCGTGCGGCGGGGGCTGAGCTGCAGGGCAAGCAGACCCCTCCCAAAGTTGTGATCACCGAATATGTCGATGTGGCGCGGGCGTTCTTTCCTGAGGGGAAAGAGCCAAAATTCGTGAATGCGGTGCTGGATCACATGGCCCGTGAGGCGCGGCCCGAGGCGTTTTGAAACGCCGAGACCCTGCGCTAGTTTCTGAACGAAGGAGACAGCCCATGCCGCGAGTCGTCAGATTGTACATGAGAAGCGCCTTTACCGGCTTTGCCGTGGCGGGCGCCTTTGTGGCCCTTGTTTTGTGGCTCAATGTGGCGAATCTCGGGCATCTGGTGTCCACCTCTGACGTGGCTCTCATGGCCGTCGCGGTGTTTTGGGTTTTGAACGGTATTGTCTTTTCGGGCGTACAGTTTGCCTGGGCAATCACGGCCGTTGCGGAAAAAGACCGGCCTCACGACACCGGAGGCGGTGGCCCTCGCCAGGCTGTGCCCGTATTGGTTGCGGCAAGAGACCGCAACCGGGGCCGTTAACGCTAATTTTGCTCGAATCTCTCTGGACTTTTACGCAGCAGTCGCCATCTTTAAGTCAAAGGAGACCGGCAATGTTCGAGTATATTCTTCGTGTAATCCGTCAGATTTTTGCGCAGCCGCAGCATGAGCAGCTTCTGATCCCGGTTCGTGTTGAAGGAAAGCGTCCGCTGCACAGACGGCGCTGAACAGCTGTTTTAAGACGGCTGGGGTCGAGTGACGGGCCCGCAGCAACCGTTTGGTTCTTATTCCCGAGGACCTGTATATACAGGTGGGTGCCAGGTAAACTGACCAGGGCCAGAACAGAGCCAGCTCCCTCGGATTTGCTTAAGGCCACCGGAATGTAACCGTAGACGTGAAGAGCAGAACCCGTCCTCACTGCACTTAGGACCCAACGCCTGCCGGGGCAAGGGCATGCACAAAATACTCTTGATCGATGTTCTCTATCTGTTCATAGTTTGACTATGATGCATGCCGACGCTTCACCCCTACAGCCCGGACAGTTGCTTGCCCGCGGGGCGAGCCGCCTTCTGTCGAGCTACGGGTTTGTGAGCGTCGACGAAGTGATCCCCGCACGCGGTCTGCGGGTGGACGTCATGGGGCTTGGCCCCAAGGGCGAGATCTGGGTGATCGAGTGCAAATCGAGCCGCGCGGATTTCCAGTCGGATCACAAATGGGATGGATACTTGCCGTGGTGCGACCGCTTCTTCTGGGCCGTGGATGAGCATTTCCCGACTGAGCTGTTGCCGGATGACACCGGGTTGATCATCGCGGACCCCTATGGCGGAGAGATCATCCGCATGGGCCCCGAGGCCAAGCTGGCCGCCGCGCGGCGCAAGGTGATGATCCAGAAGGTGGCGACAACGGCTGCGCGGCGGTTGCAGGGGTTGCGTGATCCAGAGATGGCTCTGGACGTGGGCTAACGCCGCTTTGGTGCCATGTTGCGCGCGCGATTCGCCGCGGCCACGATTTCCTCGGCGATTTCGTCCGCGTCATCGGGGGCGAAATCCATGGGAATCTCAACACCGTCCGATTCCACATAGATGCGCACCATGCCCTTGTCTGTCGGCCCGATCTGAAGGTTTGCTTCGATGTCGCGTTCGGTGTCGATACTCATATGCGCTCTCCCGTCTGAAAGTGCAGGCATCGCTAGCTTGCACCGCCTTGAAAGGCAAGCGGCCATAGGGTTTGTTGCGCATATGGATAAGGTAACTATTCGTCGTTTCACGGCAGATGACCGCGATTGGTTGGTGACGCAGCACGGCACGCTTTATGCGCAGGCCGAAGGGTTTGACGCGAGCTTTGGCGTGTTGGTGAGTGAGATCCTCGACGATTTCATCGCGCAGCACGATCCGAAGGTCGAGCGCGGGTGGATCGCCGAGGAGGCGGGACAGCGGCTGGGGTCGATTTTCTGCGTGCGTCTGTCGGACACGACAGCCAAGCTGCGCCTGTTTCTGCTGGTGCCCGAGGCACGCGGCAAGCGGCTGGGCAAGCGGCTTTTGGCAACCTGCATGAGCTTTGCCGAAGGCCGGGGGTATCAGGGCATGCAGCTTTGGACCCATGAAAGCCACACGGCGGCCTGCGCGCTTTATCGGGCCACAGGCTGGGACAGAGTGAGCTCAAATCCGGTGCACTCCTTCGGGCAGGATCTGGTCGAAGAGAGCTGGACCTATCGCTTCTAACCCCCTTGCAATCCGCAATCCGGGCGGATAAATCGAAGCTCGTGCCGCCTTAGCTCAGTTGGTTAGAGCGCCTGATTGTGGATCAGGAGGTCCCTGGTTCGAGCCCAGGAGGTGGTACCATCTTCAGCCCAAGCAGCTTAGAGAACCACGCTCAGCAGCAGCGGCAGCGTGACGACTGACAGCAGCGTTGATACCACAACCAGACCGGCCACGGCTTGCGCGTCCGCCTCGTATTTCTCTGCGATCAGATAGCTGGTGACAGCGGCGGGGGCGGCCAGTTGCAGCACGAGGATGCCAAAGGCCACATGCGGCAGCTCGAACCATAGCCCCAAGGTCCAGCCGATGCTGACGCAGAGCGAGATTTTCGCGATGGCCACCCAAAGCGACCGGCTGACATTTTGCGGAGTGAGCCGTGCCACCGCCACCCCGAGCGTGATCAGCATCAGGGGAATCGCCATTTGGCCCAACAGGGACAGGGTGTTTGTGACAACCGGCGGTGTCTGCCAGCCTTGCCAGAGAAAGAGCGCGCCCAGAAGTGTGGCCGCCACCATCGGTTCCTTGAACATGGTCAGCGGAGAATTGGTGCGCGCCACGGTCCAGACCCCAAAGGTGAAGGCAAAGATCGACGAGACCGCAAAGACCACCACTGCATAGCCGAACCCTTCATCGCCATAGGCAAAGAAGGCCAGCGGCAGCCCGATGTTGCCGGTGTTGCCCATCATGATCGGCGCCAGATAGGTGCGCACCTCAAGCCCGGTCAGCCGCACCAGGCACCACGCCCCGAAGGCTGCGCAGGCATAAGCCACAATGGCGGCGATGCTGATTTGCGAGAGGGATTGCGCGGGGATCTCCGTCTCCATCAGCGCCACGAAAATCAGGGCCGGGACAGCGAGTGTCATCGACAGCCGGGTGACAAACTGAACTCGGTACTCAAACCCCAGACGTACCCACAAAAACCCGATCCCTGCCAGAAGGAAGACCGGCGCGGTGATCTCGATGACTTTCAGGGCGAGGTCCAAGGGCGGCTCTCCGGCAGGGGCTTAGTCGATGGTGATAGTCTTGCGCAGTTGCCCGGTGACCCGGTCAAAGATTAGGATCTCATCCGCATCGGTTGTCACCGCATACCAATCCGGCCCTTGGGTGAAGCTGATCGCGCTTGCGCCTCCCGGCAGGACGATGCTGTCGGGCAAATCTGGGGGCGGCGCGTTGAAACGCATGACAATCAGAACGATGATCAGTATGACACCGCCAATCATCGTTGCGGTCAGCACTGTCACCAACCGGCGCAGAAATCGCAGGTTGGTGGGCTCTTGCAGGGCCGCATCCGTATCCGGTTCAGGGGTGTCCATGCCGTCTCGTCACATCCGTTTCACCATCGGCGATGCACCGCCTCCGCGCCTTGATAAGGCGCTTGCCCGCGATGTGCCAGAGGCGGCGGCGCTGTCGCGCACCCGGCTGGCCCGCTTGATCGCGCAGGGCGCCGTGCGGGTTGGGGGCCGGCCTGTGTCTGACCCAAAGACGCGCATCGAGGCCGGAGCCGAGGTTGTGATTGAGGTCGAAGAGGCACAAGACAGTCATATCCTGCCCGAGACCATCCCCCTTGACGTGGTTTACGAAGACGCGGACCTCATCGTGATCAACAAACCGGCGGGCATGGTCGTGCATCCCGCGCCCGGCACGCCGTCAGGCACCCTGGTCAATGCGCTTCTGGCTCATTGCGGTGAAGACCTGAGCGGGGTGGGTGGTATGAAACGCCCCGGTATTGTGCACCGCATCGACAAGGACACATCGGGCCTGCTGGTCGTCGCGAAATCGGATGCTGCGCATCACGGGCTGGCCGCGCAGTTCGAGGCGCATTCAGCGGAGCGCTACTACAACGCGGTGGTCTACGGTGTTCCCGATGGCAGTGACCCGCGTCTGCGCGGAGTGAAGGGCGTGAATTTCGAGCCCGGGCACATTCTGAAAATCACCACGCAGCTGGCGCGCCACAAGACGGACCGCCAGCGTCAGGCGGTCTTGTTTGACGGCGGCCGCCATGCGGTGACGCGGGCTCGAACCGTCGCGCGCTTTGGCACGCCGCCGGTTGTGGCACTGATGGAATGCTGGCTGGAGACCGGGCGCACCCATCAGATCCGCGTGCATCTGGCGCATGCGGGTCATGGTCTGATTGGCGATCCGACCTACGGTGGCAAACGCAAGCTTGCGGCGAAGGCGCTCGGCGAGGCTGCGTCCGAGGCCGTCAAAACCTTCCCGCGCCAGGCGCTGCATGCGGCGGTCTTGGGCTTTGAACACCCGATTTCGGGGGAAAAGCACCGGTTTGAGGCACCGCTGCCGCAGGATATCGCCGATCTGCTCACAAGCTTGGGCGCGGGTTGACACAGTCTGCACGCCTGCGTGATGGCACAGGGATGTGAAGTGTTAACGCTGGCGCCGCGCGTAAGGTTTTCGTTAACGCTTCGGCGATACCGTGATCGTTAACATTTTCCGGGGCGCCGACTTGAACTGATCGGTTCAGGCCCCATATTCTATGTTAAGCCTGTAAACATTGGGAGGCTCCCATGGCGAATTATGCAAATCTACCGGCGCCGACGCCGGAGGGCGGATTAAACCGCTATATGCAGGAAATCCGGAAATTTCCCCTGCTGGAACCGGAAGAAGAATATATGCTGGCCAAGGCCTGGGTCGAAAAGGAAGACACAGCTGCGGCTCATAGAATGGTGACCTCGCATCTGCGCCTCGCGGCCAAGATTGCCATGGGTTATCGCGGCTATGGGTTGCCGCAGGCCGAAGTGATCTCGGAGGCCAATGTGGGTCTGATGCAAGCGGTGAAGCGCTTTGACCCGGAGAAGGGCTTCCGCCTCGCCACCTATGCCATGTGGTGGATTCGTGCCTCGATCCAGGAATACATCCTGCGCAGCTGGAGCCTGGTGAAGCTCGGCACCACGTCCGGGCAGAAGAAGCTGTTTTTCAATTTGCGCAAAGCCAAGAACCGCATCGGGGCCTTGGAAGAGGGCGACCTTCGCCCGGAAAACGTGGCCAGAATCGCAACCGATCTGGGCGTGACCGAAGATGAGGTCATCTCCATGAATCGCCGCATGTCTGGCGGCGATGCCTCGCTGAATGCCACTGTCGGCTCTGACACCGAAGGGGCGATGCAGTGGCAGGATTGGCTTGAGGATGAGGATGCCGATCAAGCGGGCGACTATGAGGCGCGCAACGAGCTGGAAGCGCGGCGGGAGCTGCTCGGTGATGCGATGAGCGTGCTGAACGACCGGGAGAAGGATATCCTGACGCAACGGCGTTTGTCGGACAAGACGGTCACGCTGGAAGACCTCAGCGCCGAATACGACGTCAGCCGCGAGCGGATTCGCCAGATCGAAGTACGCGCCTTTGAAAAGCTGCAGAAGCGGATGCGCGAATTGGCGCGCGAGAAAGGGATGCTGGCCAGCGCCTGAGCGCCTGCGACCCTCTAAAGGACAGGCGACACACCAGCCCGGACACCAGATATGGCGTCCGGGCTTTTTGCATGTTTCGGCGCGGCAGTAGATCGAATGCGCGAAATGGGATATTGTTGCATATCCACTGTTCTGTGCGAGGCTGGGGGAGCGCGTGCCGCAAGGTTTTCTTGTCAAACCCGACCCGTATGGAGCGCCCCTTTTTTCAGGGTGCGTTGGTGGAGGTGAATTTTAACAAGATCCGTTTGATAAAACTTTGATTTAGGAGATTAAAATGAAGTATGGCCCCTATTTTGCGATATTCATCGTCGCGGCTGTAGCGGCTTACGCTGCGGCGATCGGTTTTGGCAGCATGTCGTTCAAACAAAATCTGGCCGAGCTTGTGGTGACCCATTTGCTGGCCTTGATGTTCTTTGCCCTGCTGATCGAACGCGCAGTCGAAGTGATTGTGAACAACAAGTTCATCAAGCGCGAGCTGGAGATCAACAGCCCCGTTGTGACCCTCAAGCGCAAATGCGCGATCCTGCAGGCGGCGCTCGATGCGGCCTTGCTGCAAACGATCCCGGATATGAGTGATCAGACCGCGCTGGCGGATGCGAATGCGGCAAAGAATGAGAATATTGCGCATTTGCGTGGGCTGATTGCCTCGGCCAAGCGCGACAAGATTGCCGCTGATCAGGCGGCGATGCCGCTGCGCGAGGAGTTGGGCACTGAAAAGGCGGCTTTCGCGGCGACCACGGCGACGATCCTTGGTGGGCTTGTGGCCCTGACGGGGACGACGGTTCTGGCGGAATTTGTCGATATTTCTGCCGCGACGGATGCCCGCCAATTCTTTGGCCTGTTTGATCAGCCGGAGTTTTTTGTGGCCGTCGATATTCTCTTCACCGCTCTGATCCTGGCGGGCGGGTCGGAGGGGATTCACCAGATCGTCAAAGGGTTTCTCTCCGCCCGGGACGATCTGGCGCTGACCTGAGCCTAGTCTTCCATCGCCTCCAGCTCATCGATGAAGCCGGAAATCATGCTCAGACCCTTGTCCCAGAAGGCGGGGTCTGAGGCATCGAGGCCGAAGGGGGCCAGAAGCTCCTTGTGGTGCTTCGAGCCCCCGGCTTTGAGCATCTCGAAATATTTGTCCTCGAAGCCGGCGTCGCCCTCGGCATAAACCGCGTAGAGCGCGTTCACCAAACCGTCGCCGAAGGCATAGGCGTAGACATAGAAGGGTGAATGCACGAAATGCGGGATGTAGGCCCAGAACGTCTCGTAGCCGTCCATGAACTCGAACGCAGGCCCAAGGCTTTCGGCCTGAACGCTCATCCACAGAGCGTTGATATCATCCGGTGTCAGCTCGCCACCGCGCCGCGCCGCGTGCAGCTTGCATTCGAAGTCGTAGAACGCGATCTGCCGCACAACGGTGTTGATCATGTCTTCGACTTTGCCCGCCAGCATCACCTTGCGCTGCGCGGTGTCGGTTGCGCCGTCGAGCATCTTGCGGAAGGTCAGCATTTCGCCAAAGACACTTGCGGTTTCGGCCAGCGTCAGCGGCGTTGATGACAGCATCTCACCCTGCTCGGCGGCCAGCACCTGATGCACCCCGTGCCCCAGCTCATGCGCCAGCGTCATCACGTCACGCGGTTTGCCCAGATAGTTCAGCATCACGTAAGGATGCACGTTGGTCACGGTTGGATGCGCAAAGGCGCCGGGGGCCTTGCCCGGTTTCACACCTGCATCGATCCAGCCTTTGCGGAAGAACGGTTCCGCAATCTCACCCATGCGCGGATCAAAGGCGTTGTAGGCCTCCATCACCGTGGTTTCCGCCTCAGCCCAGTTGACGATGCGCGTGTCTTCCATAGGCAGCGGCGCGTTGCGATCCCAGACCTGCATTTTGTCGAGGCCCAGCCACTTGCGTTTGAGCTCATAGTAGCGATGGCTGAGTTTGGGGTAGGCCCCGACGACCGCATTGCGCAGCGCTTCGACCACCTCTGGTTCCACCTGGTTGCTGAGGTGACGGCCGAGTTGCGCCGTTTCCATCCCGCGCCAGCGGTCGACAATCTCTTTTTCTTTGGCCTGTGTGTTGTGCACGCGGGCAAAGATCTTGATGTTCTCGGCGAAAACGGTGGCCAGTTCCCGCGCCGCCGCCTCGCGCTTGGCACGGTCGGGGTCGGTCAGCAGGTTCAGCGTGCCCTCGATGTTCAGCGCCTCGCCGTCCACCTCAAACTCCAGCCCCGCGATGGTCTCGTCAAAAAGCCGCTCCCAGGCGTCGCCGACGACGCCCAGATCATGCAGGAACTTCTCAAGTTCGTCACTGAGCTGGTAGGGTTTCATCGCGCGGATGCGGTCAAACACGGGCTTGTAGCGCGCCAGATCGGCATTCTGCGCGTGAAGACCATCGAGGTGATCATCGGCCAGCCGGTTTATCTCCAGCGTAAAAAACACCAGCGGCGTGGTGAAATTGGTGATCTTCTCCTGCAGGTCGGCCATGAACTTGGCCCGGCCCGCATCTGTGGTCAGTTGGTAATAGCGCAGGCCCGCGAAGGACATGATGCGCCCGGCGACCTGATTGATCTTTTCGTTGCGCAGCACACAGTCGAGAAAGCCTGCCGCGTCCAGACCTTCCAGCTTGCCCTCATAGTCGGTGGCAAAGCTTGTGCAGGCCTGCTCCAGCCAATCCAGATCACGCTTCAGCTCCGCGGCGTCTTCGCTGGTGTAGAGATCGCTGAGGTCCCATTCCGGCAGATCGCCAAGCGGGCTGGCACCTCCGTTGGCATTGGCATCGTAGAGCGGGCGGTTGAACATGGTGGTCTCCTGATCCGTCGGGGCAGCGGTCGCGGTGTTGAAACCCGAGACCTTGCGCGTCCCGGATGAGGTAAAACCCTGCCGCGCGCTTCGCAACCGGTCAGGGGCACATAATTCTTAAGAATGCGCCGCGATTGGTCTAGACTTCGCAGTATCACATGGGTCGAATATCAAGGCGACATTGGTTTTTTAACAGAGATAGAGGGGGATCACAGATGCAAAGTCAAATGGCCGTGGGCGTCGGAGGGGGCTTGCTGTTTGGCGTCTTGCTCTCGGTGGCCATCAGCGGGACGCTGACGGACGGCAAGATCGAACGTGCCGTTGGCAAAACGAGCGAGACGTCGGAGGCGGCCATGGCTGCCGCGACAGAGGGTTTTGAGGCCCGGATCGCTGAGCTTGAAGCCGCACTCAGCGAAAGTGCGGCAAGCCTCGACGAACGGCTGGTCGCACTGCAAACGGAGACGGCCGTCGAAATGGCGGCGCTTTCTGCGGCCACCGAAGGTCAGGCCAACGATCTTGCGGATCTGGTTGAGCAGATGGCGCAGGCCCCACAGGCCGCGCCCGCCGAGGCTGTGGATTTGGACATGCCGACCTCAGAGGCCCGCGGCGTGGGAGAGACGGCGATTTTTGCCGATGGGGCTGTGCGGGTTTTTGTCTCGGCAGTGGATCAGGACGGTGGCAGCGCGCGGGTGAGCGTGAACGGCGAGACGCAAAGCCTGAGCATCGGCGCATCAGCGGCAGTCGCCTTGGACGGCGGTGAGTGCGCGGTGGCGCTGGCCGACGTGACGGAGGCGGGTGCGATCATTGGCTCCGACTGCGGAGTTGAAACCACACAGGCCACGGACGCAGCGGCTGCTGATATTCCGCCTGCGCCCGAGGACGGTCACACGCCGGGCACAACCGTGTCACTGGCGGATGGGGCGCTGCGGGTCTTTGTGTCGGCTCTGGCGGCGGATGGGTCTTCGGCGCGTCTGGCGGTGAACGGCATCGACGTCGTCGCCGTGGCCTCGGGCACGTCAATCGATGTGGCAGCGGGCGATCAGGCCTGCACGCTCACGGTGACCGGTGTGGGCAATGGCATGGTCGGTCTGGAGGGCAGCTGTTCCTAGCGACCGGCGTTATGCCTCCCCTGAAGGGCCGAAACCAAACAGCTCTGCCGGGTTATCGACGAGGATTCGGTCGCGGGTCTGCGCGTCTGGTACAACGCGGTCAAAGGCGTTGAGCAGATCCGCCGCCTGCGGCATTGTCGCATCTGCAAGCATGAGATGCGGCCAGTCGGAGCCCCAGAGGCACCGCTCGGGGTTTGCTGCGATCAGCGCCGCAACCAGCGGATCCGCATCCGTATAGGGGGCTGCACACATGCGGTAGAGCGCGGAGAGTTTCACCCAGACCTTCCCCTCGCTCAGAAGCGCGCAGAGCGTCCGAAACCCCGCGCTGTCCGGCGTCAGCGCGTCTTTGGGCCAGCCGATGTGATCAAAGACAACATCCACCGGCAGTTTCCGGACGTCCTCGGCCAACTCACCCATGTGTTGGTCGGCGTGGCAGAGCATCTGAATATGCAGCCCGCGTTCGGCCAGCGCCGGGGACATGGCCTTGGCGCCCTCCCAGCTCAGCACCCCGCCGTGTACGTAGTTCAGGCGCACGGCAACCATGTTCCAATCCACGAACCGGTCCATCTCGGCCTCAGGGGCACCATCGGGGAGCAGACCGACACCGCGAAAGCCCGCGCCCATCCTGCGCACAGCCTCGACTGTGACGCTGTTGTCGGTGCCATAGAGGATCGAATGCACGATCACGCCACGCGAGATGCCAAGCGTGTCGCATTGGGTGCGGAACATGTGAAGCCAGCCGTCAAGGTCCGGGCCGGGGGCGGGGTTTTCAACACGTCCGTCCCACAGCGGGAACTCGCCGCGCCCTCCGACCAGATGCACATGTGCGTCGCAGGCGCCCTCAGGCGCGCGGCGCTTGGGTGCCTGTGGGGCAGGGGGTATCAATGCGTCTGGCTTATCCATAGATCCTCAGCATGTCGTTCAAATCCTCCAGCGTGTTGGCCTCTTGCAGCGGTTTGTCCTGCCGCCAGCGCGACATACGCGGAAACCGCAGGGCAACGCCAGACTTGTGGCGCGGGCTCGCCTGAATGCCTTCAAAAGCGATCTCGAACACATGGTGCGGCGTCACCTGCCGGACCGGGCCAAAGCGCTGCAGCGTGTTCTTGCGCACCCATTTTGTGATCTCGCGAAACTCGGCGTCCGTCAGGCCGGAGTAAGCTTTGGTGAAGGGCAGCAGATCATTGCCGTTCCAGACCGCAAAGGTGAAATCGGTGAAGAGATTGGCCCGCCGCCCGTGGCCTGCCTGCGCATAGATCATCACCGCGTCTATGGTCAGCGGGTCGAGCTTCCACTTCCACCAGTCGCCCTTCTTGCGCCCGACAAGATAGGGGCTGTCGGCGCGCTTAAGCATCAGCCCTTCCGCGTTCTCATCTCGCGCGACGGCGCGGATTTCACCCAGATCGTCCCAATCGTCGAAGTCCAGCTGCGGCGAGAGCCGCACCGGCGCTTCGGGTGGCAGATCTGCGCAGGCCTGTTCCAGCAGCGCGCGGCGCTCGGCGAAGGGGGTGTCGCGCAGGTCTGCCCCCTGCCATTCGAGCAGGTCATAGGCGTGCAGCACCACGGGTGCTTCAACGAGCAGCTTTTTCGGCACTGTCTTGCGTCCGATCCGGCGTTGCAGCGCGTTGAAACTGGCCGGGCTGTCGGTTTGCGGGTGCCAGACCAATAGCTCGCCGTCGAGTACTGTTCCGGGTTGGAGGAAATCAACCGCGCGCGCCAGTTCGGGGAAGCGATCGGTCATCAGTTCCTCGCCGCGTGACCAGACAAAATGCTGCCCATCACGCAGGATCAACTGGCCACGAATGCCGTCCCATTTCCACTCTGCGCGCCAGTCCTCGCGCGCGCCCAGGGCATCCGGGCCATCCTCCAGCGCGTAGGCCAGATAGAAGGGGTAAGGGCGCGAGGCATCGGCGGAGGCATCCTCGGCCTCGATCAGGCTTTCCCATGTGGTGTCATCGGGGTGCCAATTGCCCATGAGCCGATGCGCCAGCTCCGCCTCCGGCTTGCCCGTAGCCTTGGCCAGCGCCCGGGTCATCAGTTTCTGGCTGACACCCATTCGGAACCCGCCGGTGATCAGCTTGTTGAACACAAACCGCTCCGTCCCGCCCAATTGGGTCCAGGCCTCCAGCACCGCGGTTTTCCGGTCGGCATCCTCGACATCGCTCAAACTGCGCAGCTGCGTGATCCAGTCCGACAGGCTGCGGTCAGACGTGCTCTCCACCGGCGGCAGCACCAGTGCGATGGTCTCAGCCAGATCACCGACGATGGGGTAGCTTTCCTCAAAAAGCCACAGGGGGATGCCGGCCTGCTCTGCTGCCCATTCGCGCAGTTTGGTCGTGGTGACCGCCCGCTTGGGCCGCCGCCCGGAGAAGAGCGCGATGGTCCACATGCGGTCCTGATCCGGTGCATCTCTGAAATAGTCCGCGAGGGCGGCCACCTTCACGGTGGTCTTTGTGCTTTGATCGATGGCGTTGAAGAGAGCGGCGAAGCGGTTCACGCAGCGGGCTCCGCATCCAGCGTTTCACCTTCGAACTCCGTGGGCACGACCTCAGCCTGCCAGCCGTTCTCTGAGAGGTAGCGCGCGAAGATATCCGTGTAGCCGTGCGTGACATAGATGTGCTCCGCGCCTGTCTCCTTGACGGTGCTTAGAAGCCCGTTCCAATCGGCATGATCGGAAATGACAAACCCACGGTCGCCTGCCCGCCTGCGCCGCACCCCACGCAGCTGCATCCAGCCGCTGGCAAAGGCGGTCTCTTGCGAGCCGAACTTCTTGGCCCACGCACTGCCCAAGGCGGACGGCGGGGCCAGCACAAGTGCACCCTTGTGTGCCTTAGGGTCAATCTCGGCTGTGGCAGCGATGGTCTCCGGCAGAGCGAAGCCCTGCGTCCGCAGCACCGCATTGGTGTTTTCCACCGCCGCATGTGTCAGAATCGGCCCAACCTCCGGGTCGAGCATGTTCAGCAGGCGTTGCGCCTTGCCAAGCGCATAAGCGCCCAGAAAGGCCGTTTTCCCAGCGGCAGCGCAGCGCGCCCACCAGCTGTTGATCTCTTGCGCGATCACTGCCTGCGGCTGCCAGCGAAAGACCGGCAGGCCAAAGGTCGATTCGGTGATGAAATGATGACAGCGCTGCGGCTCGAACGGCTCTGATAGCCCATCGGCCTCGACCTTGTAGTCGCCCGAGGCCACCCAGACTTCGCCCCCCACCTCAACCCGGATCTGCGCTGAGCCGGGGACATGCCCCGCAGGATGAAATGACACCGTAGCATCGCCGATTTGCACCGTCTCGCCAAAGTCGATGCCCTGCGTGGTGATCTCACCCAACCGGTGGCGCATCACTGGCAGCGCGGCGTGCGTGGCCATGTAACTCTTGTGCCCCCAGCGCGCGTGATCCGCATGGCCATGGGTGATCAGCGCACGCTCCACCGGGCGCCAGGGGTCGATATAGAAATCACCAGCCGGGCAGTAGATGCCGCGATCCGTGAAGGTCAGGGTGGGACTCATAGCCGCCAACTTAGAGGTCTGAGCCGATTTGCCCAGAGATCAGCCGTGACCACGCTTGAGAAAAAGGGCAGCCACTTTGTCAAAGAGCGGCCCGGCCACGGCCTCGCTTTCCATCAGCACCTCATGTTCGCCGTTGGCCACCAGCTCCAGCGTGCCGTCTTTCCACTTGGCCATGCGGGTCTGGATGGCCGAGGTTTCCACGATGCGCTCATTGGTGCCCACGAAGGTGACGCAGGGCAGGTTGGGCGAAGGGCGTGTGGCCAGGTGCCGTGTCTCCCGCAGGGCCTCGCGCAGCCAGACAAAGCTGGGGCCGCCCAGGGCCAACTCTGGATGGGTCTCCAATTGCTTGCGCATGAAGTCGAACTGCTCAGGGTCTCGCGTGAGCAGATTGCCCTCGAACCCGTCCGTCAGCACGTGATGTTCGATTTTGGTGCCGGGCGGCAGGCCGGCGCCCCGGCCGATCAGCGGCATCACATGGCTGAGCGCCCAGGCGAAGGGGCGCAGATGTGGCGCAAGCTTGATCCCCCACATGGGCCCGCTGAAGGCCGTGGCCTGTACCGACAGCCCCTCCATTGCGGCGCGCAACCCGATGGCACCGCCCATGGAATGCGCCAGCAGGAAAAAAGGGCGCGGCATTTCCAGCGTCCGGGCCGTACGCAACAGCGCGTCGACGTCTTTTTGATAGTCCGGGAAGCTGTCCACATGCCCGATCAGCGGGTTGTCGAGCATACGATCGGCCAGACCTTGCCCGCGCCAGTCGATGGCCATGCTGGCCAAACCGCGTTGCGCCAGTTGTGCCGCACAGATGTCATATTTTTCGATGAATTCGGTGCGCCCGGGGAAGATCAGAACCGTGCCTTTGGCCTCCGGCCTCTGCCATGCGCCGATGCGGATACGCTTGGCATCAGACGTCTGTGCCCAATATGCGACACCGCCGGGGGCTCCGAACGCGATGTCGCTAAGAAAGGGCGCAGACGTCAGTGGCATCAGGCAAGCGCCGAGGCCAGCTGCATCGCCATTCCCATGTCGCCATCGACGCTGAGCTTGCCGGTCATGAAGGCGCTGGTGGGGTTGGTCTCACCTTCCAGGATCGAGCGGAAAGTGTCTGCATCGGCTGACAGCGTGACATCTGCCGCCTCGTCCGCCGCCCGGGCGCCGCTGCTGTCCATCATCACGGTGCCTTCGCCTGCGATGTCGAATTTCGCGGTGCCGCCAAAATCGGACCCCGCCAGTTTTTCGTTCAATGCGGCCACGGCCTCGTTCACAATATCGCTCATCTTCATGCCCTTTTCGGTTTAGAGCAGTCTGGGTCTGGAATTGCCCACGCTGCCTGTTACATTCAGATTTGTTATGGCCATGAAACCCTATTTCCTCAAACATATCGTTACGGCATGTGTCGCAGCGGTGATTTTTGTGACACCCGCAGTCGCGCAGCAGTCGGAAGAGACATTGTTGCAACAGTTGAGCGCGGCCTCGGAAACCGATGCCGGGCGGCTGGACCGTGAATTGTCGCTGATCTGGGACAATTCCGGCTCTCCCTCCATGAACCTGCTGCTGAAACGCGGGCGGGACGCTTTGGAAGAGGAGGACACCGGCACGGCGATTGAGCATCTGACCGCACTCACCGATCACGCGCCCGAGTTCGCCGAAGGCTGGCACGCGCGGGCGACGGCCTACTATCAGGCGGGGCTCTACGGGCCCGCGCTCGATGATCTGGAGCGTGCATTGGCGCTGAACCCCAACAATTACAATGCCATCTTCGGCCTCGGTGTGATGTTGCGGGAGTTCGGCGATCTGGAGCGCGCTGGCCAGGCATTCGAGCGGGTTCTGGTCTTGCACCCGCATCACGAGAACGCAAAAGCCGCCCAGGAGCATCTCAAGCGCAGCGGCATCGGCCGCACGCTCTAATTCCAAAGCACGAAGGACGGCGCCGTGACAGGTGACAAGCGCGTGGTGGCCGTTCTGGGCCCCACCAACACAGGCAAGACCACCTATGCCATCGAGCGCATGCTGGGCCACCGGACGGGTGTGATCGGGTTGCCGCTGCGGCTCCTTGCGCGCGAGGTTTATGACCGGGTGGTGGCCGCCCGTGGCCCCTCCGTCGTGGCGCTGGTCACCGGGGAAGAGCGGATTGTGCCGCCGCGCACGCAATACTGGGTCTGCACGGTTGAGGCGATGCCGGAGGGCATGGGCTGCGATTTTCTGGCCGTGGATGAGATCCAGCTTTGTGCCGACCCGGAGCGGGGGCATGTCTTCACCGACCGGCTGATGCGGGCGCGGGGGCTGCATGAGACGCTGTTTCTTGGGTCAGACACGATGCGCGGCCCGATCCGCGCGCTTGTGCCGCAGGCACAGTTCGTCCAGCGCGAGCGGATGTCGCAGCTGACCTACGCAGGCGCGAAAAAGATCAGCCGGATGAAACCGCGCAGCGCCATTGTCGGGTTTTCGGTCGAGAATGTCTATGCAATCGCGGAGCTGATCCGCCGCCAGAAGGGCGGTGCGGCTGTGGTGATGGGCGCGCTCAGCCCGCGCACGCGGAACGCGCAGGTCGATATGTATCAAAACGGCGATGTGGACTATCTGGTCGCCACGGATGCCATCGGCATGGGGCTGAACCTCGACGTGGATCACGTCGCCTTCTCGGCGCTGGCCAAGTTCGACGGGCGGCGCATGCGCCCCCTTGCACCCAACGAGTTGGCCCAGATTGCCGGGCGCGCAGGCAGAGGCATGAAAGACGGCACCTTTGGCGTCACCGGCGAAGCCTCCCCCTTGGACGATGGCGTCGCCGAGGCGATCATGTCGCACCGCTTCACCCCCCTTAAAAAGCTGAACTGGCGCAACCCGGCGCTGCAATTTGGCTCAGTTGAGCGGCTGATCACCGGGCTTGAGGCCAGCCCGGAGCATGAGATGCTCGCCAAGGCGCGCGAGGCGGATGATCTGCGCGCGCTCAAGGCGCTGTCGCAGGACGCCGAGGTTATGGCGCGCTGCACCGATGGTCCCTCTGTCCGATTGCTTTGGGACGTGTGCCGCATTCCTGATTTTCGCGGCATCAGCCACGCGGAACATGCCAGCCTGCTGGAGGCGATTTTCAATCACTTGCACCAGGGCGGCACCATCCCCGATGACTGGCTGGCGCGGCATATCAAAAGAATTGATCGAACCGATGGTGACATTGATGCGTTATCCAAGAGATTGGCGTTTATCCGCACATGGACATATGTCGCGCAGCGAAAGGGATGGACGCGTGATCAAAGTCATTGGCGCGGCGAGACGCGTTCTGTAGAAGACCGATTGTCAGACGCGCTGCACGACCGTTTGACACAGAGATTTGTAGACCGGCGCACATCCGTGCTTTTGCGCCGGCTCGGCCAGAAGGAAGCCATGGTGGCAGATGTATCGAATACCGGCGAAGTGACCGTCGAAGGGGAATTTGTGGGGCGGCTTGACGGGTTTCGCTTCTCACAGGACAAAAGCGCCAGCGGTGCGGAGGCGAAGACGATCAAGACGGCGGCGCTGCAGGCTCTTGCGCCGCATTTCCACCTGCGGGCGGATCGATTCTACAATGCGCCGGACACCGAGATCGACTTCACCGAGCAGGGTGGTCTGATGTGGGGCAAGGACGCTGTCGGCAAACTGGTGGCGGGGCCTGAGGCGCTGAAGCCGCAGGTCGAGGTCTTTGTCGATGATGTGGCGGGGCCGGAGGTGGCGCAGAAAGTGCAGCGCCGGTTGCAGCATTTCATTGACCGCAAGGTGGCAGCCTTGTTCGAGCCACTGCTGACGCTCAGCCGCGACGAGACGCTGACGGGGCTCGCCCGTGGCTTTGCCTTCCAGATGGTCGAGGCGCTGGGTGTTCTGCCCAGATCCGCCGTGGCGGAAGACGTCAAAGCGCTGGATCAAGACGCGCGGGGCGCCCTGCGCAAGCACGGTATCCGCTTTGGCCAGTTCACCATCTTCATGCCGCTGCTGCTGAAACCCGCGCCGACGCGGCTGCGCCTTGTGCTGTGGTCGCTCTCGAAAGGGCTGAGCGATTTCCCCGAATCGCCGCCACCCGGTTTGGTGACCATTCCTGCGGATGCCGCAGCCCCCGCAGGGGCCGATACCATGTCGGGCTACCGCACGGCGGGCGAACGGGCCATCCGCATCGATATGCTGGAACGTCTGGCAGATATGTTGCGCGGGGAGAATTCGCGTGCGGGATTTGAAGCCACTGCGGATATGCTGTCGATCACCGGCATGACGCTGGAGCAATTTGCCGATTTGATGCAAGGGTTGGGGTACAAGGCCGAGAAGGGCGAACGCGAGAAGGTCAAACCCGTGGACGCTGTGGTCAAAGAGGCGCCCGCGCCCGCGGAAGATGCACCCGTCATGGATCAGGCAACCGCAGCCGCCGAGCAAGCGGTGGTTGCTCCGGAAACCGACGGTGGCGTGCCTGCGACACCGGCAGAGGAGACCGCGATTGGTACCGCGCCAGACGCTGAGGACGCAGGCCCCGAGCTTGAGGTCTTTTATACGTTCACCTGGGGGCGTCCACCGCGCTCTGCGGGTGGCAGCGGTCGCAAACAGGGTGGAGACCGCCCGAAAGGCAAAGGCAAGCCGGGCGGCAAAGGCAAACGGGGTGGCCCGCGCGGCGACAAGGACAAGGGCGCACAGAAATTCTCCGCCCGACCGCCGAAGTCCGAGAAGAAGATCGATCCGGACAACCCCTTTGCTGCCGCGCTCATGGGGTTGAAGGACACCAAGTGATTGGCTGAGAAACTCCGTCTCGACAAATGGCTCTGGCATGCGCGGTTCTTCAAGACGCGCTCGCTGGCGGCCACGCGGGTCGCGGCGGGGGACGTGCGGGTCAACGGCACGCGCACTGAAAAGCGCAGCCAGATGGTTGGCCCGGAGGACGTGCTGGCTTTCGCGCAGGGTGATCAAATCCGGGTGATCCGCGTCGATGCCATCGGAACGCGGCGCGGCCCGGCACCCGAGGCGCAAACCCTCTACACCGATTTGTCCCCACCGGACCCAAAATCGCGAAAAACTGCTCCCGAAAACCCTGCGTTTGAGGGAAAAGGTCGCCCCACAAAGAAGGATCGTCGTATCCTTGATCTTTCTAAGGCCCGCTCCCTTGAATGATCGGGTTGGCTCATTTAGCTAACCCAGTGAGATTGGGGTAAAGAGGGTCCGATGACCTATATCGTGAACGACAGCTGCATTGCCTGCAAGTACACCGACTGCGTCGAGGTCTGCCCGGTGGATTGCTTCTACGAGGGCGAGAATATGCTGGTCATTCACCCCGATGAATGCATCGACTGCGGCGTCTGCGAGCCCGAGTGTCCCGCAGATGCGATCCGCCCAGATACCGAACCGGACATGGAGAAATGGGTCGAGTTCAATCGCAAATACTCCGAGATGTGGCCGGTGATCATCACCAAGAAAGACCCGCTTCCCGATGCGGAAGAGCGCGATGGTGAGACTGGCAAGCTCGAAAAATACTTCTCTGAAGCCCCCGGGGAGGGTGGCTGAGGGCAAAATACCCTCGATTCGGTGCGCCTGAGCACCGTACGGTCACGCTAAGTGGCCACAATTAAGAGATTTTTTACAAGATGACGCAGGGGCCGCTTTTTTAAGGAGCATTTTTGTGTTATGTTGCTACCGCAAAGTAGGAATGGAACCGCCTATTGCTGAACGCGCCTCAGGCCGTCTGCAGATAAAATCGAACCAGTCACACTCGGGTGCGCGGCCCATGTTGGCCCACGCTAGGAGTGATTTTGACTGTCGCGTACCATGATGTGGGTTCCAGGTGTAAGGAATGCTGAATGACCAAATCGAAGAAACTTGATTTCCGACCCAATGAGTTTGTCGTCTACCCGGCCCACGGCGTAGGTCAGATCCTCTCAATCGAAGAGCAGGAGGTCGCCGGGATCTCGCTGGAGCTCTTCGTGATCTCTTTCGAGAAGGACAAGATGACGCTGCGGGTGCCGACGCATAAGGCAACGGAAATCGGCATGCGGGCGCTGAGCTCGCCCGATGTGATCAGCCATGCCATGAAGACGTTGAAAGGCAAGGCCAAGGTCAAGCGGGCGATGTGGTCACGCCGCGCGCAGGAATATGAGCAGAAGATCAACTCGGGTGATCTGATTGCCATTGCCGAAGTGGTGCGCGACCTGCACCGCACCGATGATCAGCGCGAGCAGAGCTATTCGGAGCGGCAGCTTTATGAAGCGGCGCTTGAACGTCTGACCCGCGAAGTGGCCGCCGTGGGCGGTGGCGATGAATTGGCGGCAGCCAAGCAGGTGGGTGACGTGCTGGAAAGCCGCGTCGCGGCCTGACGCATTTTCCGTTGAAGGAAAAAACAGCCGCGCCTGATCAGGCGCGGTTTTCTTATGTCAGCAGGATGACAAGGGCCGCAAGGGCACAGACCTCGCCGATCTGTTGGCAGGCGCCCAGTATGTCCCCGGTCTGTCCGCCAATCTTGCGCCGCGCCAGCAGGCCGATCAGCGCGGTGGCGAGGAGCACAGCCAGCAGCCCGCCGATGGCGGCCGCGCCCACACAGAGCCCGCCGATGAGAAGCGCGAGGCCCAGGCCAAGCACTGCCGTCGGTACATCCGGTTGGCCCACGCTTTTTGAAAGTCCGTCCTGTCGTGCATGAGGCAGGGTAGCCATCAGAAAGGGCATGCCCACGCGCGACAGCGTAGCGGCGGCCATGACGGGCAGGACACCCAGTGGCAGCAGCGCAACGTAGGCGCTCCAGCGCAGGCCGGTGATCAGGATCAGCGCGAGGATACCATAGGTGCCGATGTGGCTGTCGCGCATGATCTCCAGCCGCCGTTCCAGTGTGAACCCACCCCAAAGCCCGTCTGCCGTGTCGCCAAGCCCATCTTCATGCATGGCCCCGGTGAGCATCATCAGCGTGGCCAGCAGCAGGCCTGCCGCAAAAACCGCTGGCAGCCCGAGGGCCAGCGCCACGGCTCCTGCGCAGGCGGCCAGCCCGCCCAGCCCCGCGCCAACAATCGGATAGGCCCAGCTGGCCTGCCCTCCCCGGGCAAAGGCGCTCTCGGGCAGATGCGGCAGTGGCAACCTGCTCAGCAAGGCGGCCGCCAGCAGGATGTCGGTGAACCAGGGCGGGAAACTGTCGGTTTTCATCGCGAGATCGGCTGTTCCTGACTTGTGGCAGGCCGTGCGTTGGGCCATCAGATGCGGGAGAGCATAAGAAGTGGGGGATATCAATGACAGCGGCTTTTTCCGACATGGACGCGGTCCGGACGCTTCTGGCGGAGCAGCCCAGCGTTCATGAGACAGCTGTGGCGGCGGCGGCGGCGCGGAACGGGCAACTGACGAAGCCCCCCGGCGCGCTCGGACGGCTAGAAGATATTGCCATTTGGTACGCAGGCTGGCGCGGGGTGGAGCGTCCGACGGTCGAGCGCCCGCAGATCATTGTCTTTGCAGGAAACCACGGGGTCGCGGCGCAGGGTGTCTCGGCCTTTCCAGCGGAAGTGACGGCTCAGATGGTCGCGAATTTCCAGCATGGTGGAGCTGCGATCAACCAACTGGCGAAGACCTTTGGGGCCAAGCTCGACGTGCATGCGCTGTCGCTGGAGGTGCCAACCGCTGATTTCACGCAAGATGCGGCGATGAGCGAGGTAGAGGTAATCGAGGCGCTGTCGGTCGGCTGGTCCGCGGTCGACGCAGAGGCCGACGTGCTGGTCGTGGGTGAGATGGGCATCGGCAACACCACCTCCGCCGCCGCATTGGCGATGGCTCTCCTGGGCGGCGCCGCCGGAGACTGGGCGGGCCGGGGGACGGGCGTTGATGACGCCGGGCTTGAGATCAAGACGCGCGTTGTCAATGAGGGCGTGACCCTGCACGCCGGCCACGGCGACGGGCTTGAGATGCTGCGCCGTCTGGGCGGGCGCGAGCTGGCGGGTATGGCCGGGGCGATCATGCGGGCGCGTCATTTGCGCATCCCGGTGCTGCTCGATGGCTTTATCTGCACGGCGGCGGCGCTGACTTTGGAGAAGACGCGGGCGGGCGCGCTTGATCACTGCACCGCCAGCCATCTGAGCGCTGAAAGCGCGCATGGTCGTCTGCTCGACGCGCTTGGCAAGACGCCTCTGATGGCTCTGGATTTGCGTCTTGGTGAAGGCTCGGGGGCCGCGCTGTCTCTCGGGGTGCTGAAAGGCGCGGTGGCCTGCCTCAGCGGTATGGCGACCTTTGCCGAGGCGGGGGTGTCCGACGCCTAAGCGCGCTTTTCCTCTGCATCGCGGCTGAGGATGGCTGTCTCTAGCTCTTTCTGCAGCTCCTTGGCGCGGGCGAGATAGGCCGGGTTCTGGCTGGCAGGCACCTCAGGGTCCCAGAGCTTGGCCAGCTCCTGCACCGAATAGCGGTCGTGGTGGTAGAAGATCCGCTCCGCCTCCGCCGCTTCGAACTCGCTGAGCCCGATGTTTTCGAGCACGTAGCGCCCGGCGCGCAAGGAGCTGTCGAAAAGCTCGCGCACGATGTCATCTGCGCCTGCCTGATAGAGACGGTAGACATGCGTCCGGTCTCGCGCCCTTGCCACGATGTGCAGATCGGGCCGCAGCTTGCGCGCATAGCCCACCAGCTTGATCGCCGCTTCCGGATCATCCAGCGCCACCACAAGAACACGCGCGTCCTGCAGCCCCGCCGCGCGCAGGATGTCAGGCCGAGTGGGGTCTCCCAGGAACCCCTTGAACCCAAAGCGCCGCATGACCGCGATGGTTTCCATATCATGGTCCAGCACCACTGTGTTGAACCCGTTGGCCTGCACCAGCCGGTTCACGATCTGGCCAAAGCGTCCGATGCCCGCGATGATCACGGGCCCTTCGATGTCAATCTCGTCTTCCTCGTGCTGCTCCGCCGTCTCAGGTGCGCGTTTCGACAGGAAATCGTAGATGATGAACAGGAGTGGTGTGATCAGCATCGAGATGGAGATGACCAACAGCAGGGTTTCGGCAATCCCGCGTGGGATCACACCCTGCACCACCGAGAAGGACACGAGCACAAAGCCGAACTCCCCCGCCTGCGCCAGTGCCAGCGTGAAGAGCCAGTGGTCCTTGCCCTTCAGCTTAAAGGCGCGCCCCAGCACGAAGAGGATGGCCCCTTTGATCAGGATGACCAGCAGCGCCATGCCAACGATGTTGAGTGTGTTGTTAAAGAGCAGGGTAAAGTTGATGCCCGCGCCCACGGTGATGAAGAAGAGCCCCAGCAGCAGGCCTTTGAAAGGCTCAAGGTCGGTCTCCAACTCATGCCGGAATTCGGAGCTGGCGAGCACGACGCCCGCAAGGAAGGCGCCGAGGGCCGGTGAGAGGCCCACAAGCGTCATCAGGAAGGAGATGCCCACGACAATCAGCAGCGCAAGGGCTGTGTACATCTCGCGCAGCCGGGCCGAGTGGATGTAGCGAAAGAGTGGGCGCGTCAGGAAAATGCCCGCAAAGATCACAGCCGCGATGGCCGCGATGGTCACCAGCGTGACACCCCAGCCGGGCAGGCCCTCAACCAAAGACAGAGAATGATGCGCCTCGTCGTGGGCAGCGTCCCCGGCGCGCTGGATGGAGCCGTCTACAGCGATTTGCGCGGGCACGGTGGCGGCCAGAAGGGGCAGGAAGGCTAGGATCGGGATGACGGCAATGTCCTGCGTCAGCAGCACGGAGAAGACCGAGCGCCCGCCACTGGTCTGCATCAGCCCTTTTTCCGACAGGGTTTGCAGCACGATGGCGGTGGAGCTGAGCGACAACGCCAGACCGATCGCCAGCGCCACGCCCCAAGGTTGGTTGTAGGCCATGGCGATGCCCATCAGCGCCAGCGCGCTGACCAAAATCTGCAGCCCTCCCAGCCCAATGAGGCGGTGGCGCATGTCCCACAGCGCGCGGGGCTCCAGCTCCAACCCGATCAGGAACAGCATCATCACCACGCCGAACTCGGCGAAGTGCTGCAGATCCTCCGTCTCTGACCCTACCAGCCCCAGAAGTGGCCCGATGATGATACCCGCCGCGAGGTAGCCCAGCACCGAGCCCAGCCCAAGACGCGAGGCAAAGGGCACGGCAATCACCGCTGCGGCCAGATAGATTGAAGCCTGGAACAGGAAGCTATCCATGCGCAGGGGGTCTCCTCGTTGAGGTCATGTGGGCAGCGGCCCGTCGGATTTCAGCTGGTCCATGACGATCTGGCTGTGCACGCGCGCCACCGCCGGATGCGGCAACAGGACGTCATGGATCAATGTGTTCAGCGCAGGTAGGTCGGCGCAGTACACGCGCAACAAATAATCTGCATCACCCGTCATTGTCCATGCGCTGATGATTTCGGGCCGGGTGTTCACAAGCCGGGCAAAGCCTTTGGAATGCTCCGGCCCATGGGTGCCCAGATGCACTTGGACAAAGCCCTGCACATGCAGCCCAAGCCGTTCCGGGTCGAGCCGGGCCGTGTAGGCGCGGATGTAGCCCGCGCCCTCCAGCCGCTGACGGCGGCGCCCGGCCTGGCTGGGAGAGAGGTGGAGCAGATCACCAAGCTGCTGCGCGGTCAGATGGGCGTCGCGCTGCAGGGCTTGCAGCAGACGGGTGTCTGTTTCATCCAGCACGGTGCATCCTTTTTCGGTGAATTGCCCATATCCTGCGGAATACCCGCGTGAATGACCATAGATCGCTGAAGGTTTGCGCGGACTTAACGTGTGGTCTGTCATATTTTGAGCAAGACGCCGCTTGTCCAGGCGCCATTTCTCAAGATTGGAGGCCAAAATGGGTCCGTTTCCGCATGACGCACCGAAATCGCAGATCACGCCTGAAAACCCGGCAGGGACGGATGGGTTTGAATTTGTGGAGTTTGCACATCCCGACCCACAAGAGCTGCGCGATCTCTTTGCCCGGATGGGCTATGCGCATGTCGCCAATCACAAGACCAAACAGATCGAGCTGTGGCAGCAGGGTGACATCACCTATGTTCTGAATGCCGAGGGGGGCAGCTTTGGTGCGCGGTTTGTCGAGACGCATGGGCCGTGCGCGCCGTCGATGGGGTGGCGGGTTGTGGATGCGCAGAAAGCCTTTGATCACGCGGTGGCGCAGGGGGCTGAGCCCTATAACGGGACGGGCAAGGTGCTGGACGTGCCCGCGATCATGGGGATTGGTGGTTCGCTGCTCTACTTCGTGGATCAATACTACGACACCAGCCCGTACAATGAGGAATATGACTGGATCGCGCAGTCCAAGCCTGCGGGTGTGGGCTTCTACTACCTTGATCATCTGACGCACAATGTGCACCGCGGGAACATGGACACGTGGTTTCGCTTTTATGGTGATCTGTTCAATTTTCGCGAGATCCGTTTTTTTGACATTGAGGGGAAGTACAGCGGTCTCTTGAGTCGGGCGCTCACGTCGCCTTGCGGGCGTATCCGTATTCCGATCAATGAGGATCGGGGGGAGACGGGGCAGATCGTGTCTTATCTCAAGAAATACAACGGCGAGGGCATTCAGCATATCGCGGTGGGCGCGCGGAATATCTACGACAGCACGGATGAGATCGCGGCCCGGGGTTTGACCTTCATGCCTGGCCCGCCGGAGGCCTATTATGCGCTGAGCCGCAACCGGGTGGAGGGGCATGAGGAGCCGATCGACCGGATGAAAAAGCACGGTATCCTGATTGACGGCGAGGGTGTTGTGGATGGTGGCGAGACCAAGATCCTGCTGCAGATTTTCTCCAAGACCGTGATCGGGCCGATCTTCTTTGAGTTCATTCAGCGCAAGGGAGATGATGGTTTTGGCGAGGGCAACTTCAAGGCGCTGTTCGAGAGCATCGAGCAGGAGCAGATCAACAGCGGAGAGCTGGCGGCGGAGTAGGGGTGGCCTGAAAGCCCACCCCACCTGTTGGTGGTGGCGGGGCCTCTGCCAAGTTTCGGGACGGGTCTGTTGCACCTGTCCGTTTTGGGATGGATCTTTGATTTTGCTTTGAGCGCTGTCAGAGACAGACCGCCCGCGTGTCCGGGGTGAGTGTTGTCGTCAGGCCTGCGTAGGACGAAACACAGACTGGGTTCAGCTGCGGGGCATTTTCAGGACGATGTTGCGACCGCGTTTTTGGTACCGCAGTTCGCCCTCGCCGATGGCTGAGACACGCCCGCCATCGATCCGGTCGCCCACTTGCACTTTCTTGTAGCGCCCGTTGGACAGGCGCACGAGAGCGCGGCGCGAAGAGGGTGTTCCATAGACCCCGATGAGGTTCACATTCCGCAGGTTGATGGCGTTGCGAAGTGTTGCTTCGCGCGCCACCGATGCGCTGGAAGGTATGCTTGGGGCAACTGCGCGGGGGGGCGGTACTGGCGCGATGCTGGCGGTACCAATGGCCGCTGCCGAGGCTGCGGTCCGTTGCGCACGCGCCACGATCTGGCCGAAGTTGCTGGGGCGCGCATCGGGTCGAAGGGAGGCGGCCAGGGCCAGGCCCGGGTTGCTGGCTTGGATGCGCTGTGTCGGCGCGTCGTCCAAGGGGACCAGGCTGGCTGTTCGAGCCGGCGCAGCTGCAGTGGCGATCTGGGGCCGAATGGGGGGGCGGAACTCCGCAAGCTCATCCCGAGTCAGCCCGTCCAATGCAGCACGTTCTGCCGTTTCAATCAGGTCTGCGGGGCGGGGGCGGGGCCTGACGTCGGCGAACTCCGTTTCGATCGGATTTATGGCGGTTGTGGTGGTTGCACTGCGCTGTGGGATGGACGCAGGGCGCGCTGGCGGGGGACCTGCGAAAATCGGGATGCCATCGGGGCTGATCGTGCCTGCGGCGCTGGCGATCACAAGGCCGCGCGGATCCAGCGCAAAGCTGGTTCCGGCGGCGGCTGGTGAGCTTGGCGCATCAAAAACAGTGTCTGGTGTGAGCGTTGCCACATCCGGCAGTGCGACGGCATCGAAGGCAGGCTCAATCGGGTCGATGCTGGTGACGTAGAGATCCTCTATATCCACAAGCGGCGGCGGTGACGGCACCGCCGGGGCCTGCGGCCAGATGCCGGTGGCCGCGTATGAGGTGCGTTGATCGGCCTCGGTCTCGGCAGCCCCATCCGCTGTCTGGATCTCGCGCAGCGCATCCAGCACAGCGGTATCTTCATCGCTGAGCGCGGGCTGCGGTGCTGTGGGCGCGCGCTCCAATTCAACGTCATCTGTCTGAGTGACCGGAGGGGCGACTTCGACGGCCACGATCTCTTTCTCAGAGGGGTCGTCTTGACCTGTCCATTTGGCGAAGGTTTCGCTCAGCGTGTCGAAAGACGCAGCGCCAAGCCCGGCCAGAATGAGGACAAGCACAGCTGTTAGCCCCAGCGGCAGACGGAACCCTCGCGGCTGATCCCCGTCTGGGCCGCGCGCGCCAAAAACGGTCATTCGCTCGGTTTCGGTGTTGACCTTGGGGGTCTTGGGGGACGGCGCAGAGAGGCCCGCGCGTTCTGGACGCGGGGGCTTGGGTTTGTGGACAAAAGGTTCCGCTTGTTCGGCAAAGCCGCTCCACGCAGGAGCGGGCGGCGTTTTGTAGACCCGTGGTGGTGCCGGAGGGTCCGCGCGGCGGCTTGCGAACGCCGGTCCAGGGGCCACGTCGCGCGGCGGCAGGCTTGGGTCGGCCACGCCAATGATGGGCGGGACGTCGCCGCGCGCAGTGCGCGGTGGGATCTGGGGGTCGACAGCGCGGGTGGATCGGAAGGTTGGAGCAGGGGCTTCGACCGGTTGCGGGGCAGGTTGCTCCTCTGCCATCTGGGGTCGTGAACCTGCCTCAACGATGACGATGGCATCCGCATCGGGCTCCACTGTTTGACCGGCGTCCAGCAGGGACCGTGCCGCGTGCGTCGGGCCAAAGTAGGGCTCGCCCACGTAGTTGTCCTGATCGGGTCTGGCCACGAAACTCACCGCGTGGAACGCATGTTGGGTCGCGAAGGCCTCCGCCTCCTGCAAGGTCTCAAGGGCGACCGCGGCCACCTGCGTCACGTCACCCTGCTGGCTGATGTCGAAGGCCAGATCATCCACCGGATAGGGCGTCGCCCCCGACAGCGCGTCACGTGCCGCATCACGCGCCTCGGCTGGCGTCAGGCCAGGCGTGTCGATGCGGAGATAGCGGATCTGCGGGTTCGGGATCACCAGTTTGCAACGCAGCCCCTCGGGTGCCAGAGCGCAGCCTGTCCTGCGCAAGACCGCCAGACGGTCGACCAGATCCGGGTCTTCCGGCGAAACCTCGCCAACCTTGCACCAGCCAGCAGGCACGCGGTGCAGCAGGCAGATGCTCTCAAAGGACAGAGACAGCGCGAAGTTTGGTTTCATGTCGTGGGTTTACCAGTCACAGCCGACCTTGCACAGTTGGTTAATGGATGCGTTAAGCATACAGCAGGTCTTTGCCGAGGAAAAGTAAAGGCGTGGTTAACCACTTGCTGCTGAACGGGCAGTCAGGTGACATGCAGATGTAACGAGGAGAAGCGCTATGAGATATGTTTTGAGAGCCCTGCTGATCGTGGGGCTGGCTGCCGGTGCAGCCTGGGCCGATGAGGACGAGATCATAACGGTCACCGGTGTTGGCACTGTTGAGATGGTGCCCGATATGGCGACGCTGAGCCTCGGGGTGACCGAGCAGGCAGAGCGGGCGGCGGATGCCATGACCGCGACCTCGGGCGCGGTGGCGGCCGTGTTGGACCGGCTGGAGCAGGCCGGGATCTCCCCACTGGACGTGCAGACCGACCAACTGTCGCTGCAACCGGTCTGGTCAGACTACAATTCGGACAGCCGCCGCATCACCGGCTTCACCGCCACCAATATGCTGACCGTTCGGGTGCGGGATCTGGATGGTCTGGGGCGGGTGTTGGATCTGGTGATCTCGGATGGGGCCAACAGGTTCAACGGGTTGTCGTTCGGGCTGCAGGATCCGAAACCGGCACAGGATGCGGCGCGGGCAGCGGCGGTTGCTGATGCGATGGACCGCGCGCGGCAGCTGGCGGAGGCGGCAGGTGTCGCGCTGGGGGACATTCGCTCCATCAGCGAACATGACGGCGTTGCCCGCCCGCAGATGATGGAAATGGCGTTGTCCCGTGCAGCGGCGGACGTGCCGATTGCGCAAGGTGAGCTGTCGATCTCGGCTCAGGTCAACATGGTGTTCGACATCGCCGACTAGAGCGGCCGACGAAATACCTGAGATATCAAACATCACATATCGCGTTGAAATCTTTGATTTCAGGCAGCGATATGTGATTCAGGTTTTTTGCATGACGCTTTAAGCACCGTGCCAGCGGGCCAATGAAAAGAGGCGCCTCGTTTGGGCGCCTCTTTGTTATCTCAGCAGACCTGCCCGGTCTGCCGGTCCCGCGATCAGCTTGCCGCTTTGGCCAGCGCCTGATCCAGATCGGCGATCAGATCGTCGGCATTTTCCGTCCCGATGGAAATGCGCACCACGGATGGTCCGGCTCCGGCGGCCTCCTGCTGCTCCGCTGTGAGTTGGCGGTGGGTTGTCGATGCGGAGTGGATCACCAGGCTGCGCGTATCGCCGAGGTTGGCCACATGGCTGAAGATCTCCAGCGCATTCACGAATTTCACGCAAGCCTCATAGCCGCCTTTGATCGCAAAGGTGAAGAGGCCACCAGCGCCGCGCGGGCAGATCTTTTTCACCCGGTCATGATAGGGGGAGGACTTCAGGCCCGCATAGGTCACGTAGTCGACACGCGGGTCTTTCTCCAGCCAGCCCGCGACGGTCTCGGCATTCTCCACATGCCGGTCCATCCGCAGCGACAGCGTTTCCGTACCCATCAGCGTGTAATGCGCCGCCTGCGGGTTCATCGTCATACCCAAATCGCGTAGACCGACTGCGATGGAGTGGAAGGTGAAGGCCAGTGGGCCAAATGTCTCGTGGAACTTCAGCCCGTGATAGGCAGGTTCGGGCTCACTCAGCGAGGGGAACTTGTCATTGGCCGACCAGTCGAACTTGCCCGAATCCACCACGCAGCCGCCGGTGACGGTGCCGTTGCCGGTCAGGTATTTGGTGGTTGAGTGCACCACCAGCGTGGCACCATGCTCGATGGGGCGGCAGAGGTACGGCGTGGCTGAGGTGTTGTCGACGATCAGCGGGATGCCCGCAGCGTCCGAGATCTTCGAGATGGCATCGAGGTCAGTGATATAGCCGCCGGGGTTTGCAATCGCCTCGCAGAAGACCGCGCGGGTGTTGTCGTCAATCGCGGCCTTCACCGCATCTAGATCGTCGAAATCGACAAAGGTGCACTCCCAGCCGAAGCGCTTGATGGTGTGGCTGAACTGCGTGACGGTGCCGCCGTAAAGGCGGGTGGAGGCGACGATGTTCTTGCCCGGCCCCATCAGCGGGAAGAGCGCCATGATCTGCGCCGCGTGCCCGGAGGAGCAGCAGGCCGCTCCCACACCGCCCTCCAGCATGGCGATGCGTTCTTGCAGCACCGCCACGGTCGGGTTGGTCAGCCGCGAATAGATGAAGCCGACTTCCTGCAGGTTGAAGAGCGCGGCGGCGTGATCGGCATCGCGGAACACATAGGCCGTGGTCTGGTAGATCGGTGTCTGCCGGGCACCTGTGGCCGGGTCTGGCCGGGCGCCTGCGTGGATTTGCAGCGTGTCAAACCCGTAGTCGGGGCCGTCTGTCATGGGGGGATCCTCCTGGTGAACCTGTTGCCCGTATCGTTAGGCCATGCCCGGCGGGCAGACAAGGGCAGGGGCCTTACCGCATCCAGAAGCCGTTGGCCTTGATCCGGTTGCGGATCATCTGTTCGCGCGTGGGCAGATGCGCTTGATCAAAGAGCGCGCGCACCTTGGCGCCGCGCCCCTGATAGACCATACGTTTGATCGGCTCATGAGCCTTGAGCAGTTTCTTCAGCTTGTTGGGCGTGGCCACCCGTTCCAGCACCTCGATCACATGGTCGCTCTCGCGGGCGTAGAGCAGCGGCAAGAGGCGGTAGTGACAGCTGACCCGGCCGTCGAGCAGCCCGGGCGGCAGCGTATCGCGCCCGCCGCCCAAGGCGTGGATCACCAGCGGCAGCGCGATTTGGTCGAGCCAGGGGTGCAGCTCCTGCGCACAAAGCGCCATCGGAGGGTCATCACGGATTGCGGTGGCATAGTCTTCGAAGAGCGCCCCGAAGGCGCGTGGGCAGCGATAGTAGAAGAACCCGGCATTGAAATAGAGGTAGCGTTTCCAGTAGCTCTCTGGCTGGGTCAAGTCGAGCGAGCTGTCAAAATCGAGGCCAAACTTGGTGTAGAGCGATTTCCAGAGCCCCGCGTACCCCGGACCATAGGTTTCGGGCTTGGGCCAGGTGCCTTCGCGGCGCAGGGACGCTGAGGGCCTGTCAAAATCGAAGGGGACGGCGCACAGATCGCCGGTGATCAGCGTATCGGTGTCGAAGAACACAAAGGGCTCCCCCTCAGGCAGCGCGCGCAGCAGCTCTATCTTGTTGCCATGAGGGTAGTCGGCGCCAAAGTGGCGGCTGTGGAACGGAACAATCTCGGCGTCCAAGGTGACCAGCATCTCCCGTGCACCCTGATCTGAGATACGGGGATCTTTTGGCCAAAGGGCGCCGGGCTGCGGTTCCGCTATCAGAAGTTGACCTTTGAAGTCCGGGCTCATCTCGCGCAGAGAGGCAGCGAATAGCAACGCTTCATAGGTCAATCGCCCACGCTGCGCGACCACCACAACATTGAAATTTCTCTCTGCGGCATCAGCCGTTTCGGCCATTGGCCCGCCTATTCGGTCGTTTCTTCTATGTATAGCTTTGCCTGCGGTCCTGCCAAGGCGAATTGCAATGCGCTGGGTGCGAGCTGGCAACCGTGCAATGGATTTGCTGCTGCGCAGTCAGGTATATTGGATCCGCATCGGGCCATACTGTTTTTGCCTTGATGCGCAAAAACAGTGGTAAGAACAAGGATCACGCAAACACCCTGCGTGCAGTCAATGAAGCCACCGCACCAATACAAACGCAAACTTTCAAAGCCGTTGGTCTTGAAAATCCTGAAGCTTCAAAAGTCGCCTGACTCGTAAGTCAAACCAGGTTTCGCAAACTTTGGAACGATCCGCAGGACCAGGTTGCCTTGGGGCGTTCGCGACGCTCATTTTGCGAAGTGAAACGGCTATCGACGGCCGACCGGCATGCCGAGATCAGCTTGACGCCGGGGAATCAATTGACGATTTTCTCATCACGTGATCGGCTTTATTGGTTTTTCGGAGAACCTTGGCGTTTGAAAAAGCCTTAAATCCGAACATCGACGCTTTCTCCACGTCGCTCTACTGCTTTGACTGACGCCAGCTCGGCTTGGGCTTGCGCACGTATAGAGTCTGCCATGGATGCGACCTTGCGATCCGCTGATGACGGTTCTGCCGGAGCAAGCGCGGCAGCTTTCAAAATCATCATCTTCGCAATCGTGGCTTCTGGATCGTCCGCAACGGGCGAGACGTCAATCTGAACCTGACCGCCAATGGCATAGCGTTTGCCATCTGGACCAGTCTGGTATGAATAGGTTGGTTGGGACGCATAGGCCCCACCTAAAAGAGACTAGTTTCAAAAGATTGGATGTCAGCAATTCCAAAGACCGAAAGGTAAATCGGTTTGCGATCTGTGAATGAATCATCTTCCAGAAGCTTCGTTACGAAGTGTGTCTTTCCACAACCCTGACCTGCTCCCCTGAAATGTCCTCGAATTTTGGTTAGCCTGTTCTCCAACTGAGGAGACAGACGATGAAGAGAAGCCGTTTCAGCGAAGAACAGATCATTGGCATTCTGAAAGAGCACCAGGCTGG
>NZ_BLIV01000008.1 GCF_009811755.1 Roseobacter cerasinus | reverse complement strand
TTGCCAATATCGATACCAATCGACATCAGTTCATCAAAATCTGTCTTCGCCATGCTACTTCTCCAGTTTGCAGAAATAGGCAGAGCCTACCGTGCTGGGTGAAGCAGCCGGTACATCCCATTAGCGGGCACTTATTATCAGGGTCGATGCTGCAATGGTAGCCTGCGTTCCGGACATTCGCCGCAACCGTAAAGCTCCGCAACAGTAAGTTGACCGTTCGCGAACAAAGAGCAATTTAGCGACTGAAGCACCAATGTCAGGCGTCGTGCGATGTGATCGGAGCACGACAGCCCGGTCAAACCTTTTTGTGCAGCTTCAAACTGACCATCCAATCGGAGTTATGGAGCCGAAGACTGGCCGCCCCGAGATAACGGGCGACCAATCCATGGTTGGTGCAAATCGGTCAGGTGATCTCCTGCATCTGTATCACCAGCTCATTCCATTTGCGCTGGTTTTCGCTATCATGCTCCAGCCCTTGCTTGTTCGCAGTGGCGAACCAATTGATGCCGGGTACTTTGCTGACGCTTCCTAGAGCCACCATTCAGCGCGTCAGTGATGGGCTTGTCGCTAGACTTGTAGACCATCTGCCCGCACCTGCCTGCCTTTAGCACGAAGAACGAGGATGAATTAACCTGGAATGTAGGGTTGGACAGGCGTCTCCTGAGCCTCCCACAGAGCCTTGAACTCCTGTAGGCCGAGGGTTGCGACAGTTTCCTTATTCGGTCCCAGGATCTCATAGATCATCCCGTCAGTGCCGCGATTGCTGAACCATGCGATGCAATCTATGTCACCACCGCCTTCGGTGTGCGGCGCGCCGCCTCCCGATTTCTCAACAAAGCTTGCCGTTGGGCGGATTTCAGTGAGCTCGCCACGCTCGTCATAGAGCCGCAGTTCACCCTGAATGATGAACGTACTGTAGTCCGCATGGTGACGGTGCAAAATGATTTTCTGGTTGGCCGAGAACTTCAACAAAAGATCGACAACTTTTGCCTCCGGATCGACGTTCAAAACGTGATACCAAACATGTTCTATGCCTTCGAGAGTGTTCCATTTTATGTTGGTCTGGTCAAACGTTACCGCATCAGCTGTAGCCGCGTCTGCATCTGTTCCGATCCCCACTGTTGCCGTGGCAGCTCCCGCTCCAACAAGTCCCTCCCGACGTGTGATTGTATTGGTTTTCATCGATTTCGTACCTCCGTCTTCAAAGTCAAACCGCAATGACATTCTCTGCTATCACATCGCACCTTTTGGTTCTTGCCATTCGGTGCCATTCTCTGATTGCGAAGGAGGCGGGATGAACGGCTATACACGCGCAAGCGCTCTCGGACCCATCACGGATTTTGTTGAGACGCGCGGTGGATCGATTGAACGGGTTTTTAACCGTGTGGATTTGCCGTTGGCCCTGCTGGATAACCCCGACCTTCCTCTACCGCTCACCGAGCAATTCAAAATCCTCAGTGAAGCGGGGCGAGAAATTGGTGATCCTTTCTTTGGAGCCGCTATCGGGCGGTTTGTGAGGATGGACAAGTTGAGCGCCTTTGGCGCATGGGTTTGCGGCGCGCCAACGCTGGCCAGTGCAATTGATCGGTCCCACCGCGGCCTAAATCGCTTCCTTCAGACAGCGACCGTTCTTCAACTCCGTGTGTTTGGGGGAAGAGCCCGCTGGTCTATCGAATTTCTCGATCCCGGAAACGACGGACGGTTTCAGAATGAGTTGCTTGGTGTGAGCTACCTGATCGATGGCGTACGCAGTTTTGCGGGGCGCTCGTGGACACCCACTATTGTCCGGTCAACCTGTGCCGGTGCAACGCAAGCTGCGGCTTTGGAAAAAGTGTTCGAAGCGCCAGTTATGTATGGTGCATCTGCGTCAGCGGTCGAATTTGACGCAGCTCTTCTATCAGCAACAGGGCAGCAGAAGGTTTACGCAGATCCAACGGTCGCACCTCCAATTCCTCCGGTCACGGGACATCGCGAAGATGTTGCAGCGCTATCGGCAATCGCGTTGCTTGAAGGCCGCCCCAAAATTGATTGGGTTGCATCCAAACTCCAAACGAGCCGCCGTTCCTTGCAGCGCTCACTTGAGGCCGAGGGTGTCAGCTTTTCAAGTGTCCTGGACGGCCTATTGCTAGATCGGGCTCGGCTTCTTCTCAAGACCACCAATCGAGGGGTGACGGATATCGCTTTTCAATTGGGATACAGTGATGCCGCACATTTTTCCCGGGCGTTTCGGCGATGGACAGGGGTGATGCCATCTCAATACCGAAATGATAACTGTAAACTTGCGCCCGACGCCTAAGCTGAATGCGCTGAGAGTGCGTGCGATCCCGATCTCAGAGGCAAGGTAGTAATGCCCAGATTGGGAAGGAATTCCGACCTGCACGGCCCTACCGCCGTCGGGATAGTGGATTGCAATTCGGGGAGAACTATTGGCTCACTTTGACCACTGGCCTGCATCGAAAAATTGAAAAAGGGCCAAAAACATCTGGGAGGATCCTATGATCTCGAAACTTAAGACCGTCGCGGTAAGCGCGGCTCTGGCACTTGGCCTCACGAGTGCGGCAGCTGCGCAAGCCGCTATCGCGGCAATGGTGCTTGTGGCCGGCGTTAAGCTCTGACCCAGCCATTTTTGGATTTGGCAACCCTGTCTGACGATTGAGTTTTCTCAATCTGACGACAGGAGGTTCCCATGTCCTGCAATTCGGATTGGTCTACTCGGGATGCCTGGGTCAGCGGTTGGGTTGGGTCGGAGAGAATAGGGCTCTCCATCTCGCGCTATCCCCCCGCGGAAATGCTTAGCTAGAGTCCACTGGTGTCCACAGCGAGCTGAGCGGGAGAGCAAAGTTCTCGTCTCCAAAGGTGAGCTTCTCCTGCCCCAGATAGAACAGAAGGCCGGTGACGTTGCGCCCCTTTCCTGGCCCGGCGTTTGCAAACCACCTCAGGTGTTTGAAATCATCGGCCGAAACGGTGGCCGCTGTCTTGACCTCAACACCGACAAGCCGGTGCCCTCCGTCGATCAAAATGTCGATCTCCCGCCGATCCGCGCTGCGCCAGTGATAGAGCCGATAATCCTCGTCTTGCATGGGCAAGGCACGTTGCAACTCGCCAACCACGAAGCTTTCCAATAGGCCGCCCAATGCTTCCGGGGTGTTGCCTATCTCGAACGATCTCTCGTTTAGTCGACGCAGGGCCGTGGCAATGCCGGTGTCGACAAAGTGGAATTTCGGCTGCTTGATATCACGCTTTCCCTCCCCCGGCATCCAGGCGCTCAACTTGCTCACCATCGAAAGCCGCATGAGTATATCGAGATATTGATCGACGGTCTCGCGTTTGAGTTTCGCCAGCTTCGCCAGTTCGGACGTGTTGATCTCCTGTGCTGTTCGCGCAGCCATCTGATCGATCAAAAAGCGCAGTGCGTCAGGCTTGCGAATGGGCATGATGTCGGCCACGTCTCGATCAACCACGGCATCGACATAGTCGCGATACTGGCGCTGCCTCGGTCGCAAGGGAAGCGCGCGCGTTTCGGGAAAGCCACCCGCAAGTATGAGGTCGATATAGTCCTTGCGGCCAAGCGGTGCCGGGTCCGTGATCTGCGCCAGCGAAGGTGCATCCTGCATCGCCCAGTCGATCAACCGGCTCACGGGCGACCGATTGGTCTCGGCCACTGACAAAGGCCAGAGCTTGAGGGTTCGCATTCTGCCGGCCAGTGAGTCCGCAACCTCCGCTGTTGTAAAGACGTTGGATGACCCGGTCAGAACAAATTGGCCCTTCCGGCGATTGCGATCCACGATCTTCTTAATGGCGAGCGCAAGCCGTGATGACCTTTGTGCCTCATCAATGATGACCGGCGCGGGCCCCTGCTCGTCCGCAAGGCTTGTCAGCTGACCTTCGGGGTCTGCGTCCATGGCCGCCAAAACCGCCGCATCATCCAGTGTCACGAAACGGCCCTCTTCAAACAGGTCACGAACGAGTGTCGTTTTTCCGACCTGTCTTGGCCCAACGAGGTTGACCACACGAGCGGACGCAAGGGCATCCCGCAACTCCGACGTTAAGTGACGGGGCAGATATTCGTCTGTTTCAGCCATTTCACGAGATGCCTAGTAGAAGCTTCACGAAATGTCCACTACAAGCCACACCCTTTGCCCAATAAGCCTATCACCAAAACACCACTACCGTTACACAACTAGAACGCCCCCAACCCCGCATCCTCCAGCTGCTCCAGCTCCGGCAGGTCCCGCAAGCTCTGCAAATCAAACGACGTTAGAAACGTCTCTGTCGTCACGAAGGTATGCGGTGCCCCGGGCCGTGGCGATCGCGGCCCGCTGGCAATTAGATCCTTGTAGCGCAGCCGAGCCAGCTGATCACGGCTCACCTCTTTGCCAAAAATGTCCTTCAGCCCGGCCCGATCAATGGGCTGATGATAGGCAATAGCACAGAGCACGCCCATCTCCATTTCTGTGAAGGCGAGCGCCTGCTCACCCAAATCAGCGGCGGCTTTGATCGCATCCGCGAACTGGGACTTCGTTCGAAACATCCATCCGCCCGCAACCTGTGCCAGCTCATAGGGACGGCCAATCAACTCTGCCTGGATGTCCTCGATGAGCATCTCGACCGAGGCCCCCTGCCCGACCACGCGCGCCAGGTCGTCGCGGCCGACCGGCGAGGCACTCGCGAAGAGCACCGCTTCGATCCGCCCCATCCATTCCCGCCAGCGCAACTCCTGGGGAAGATCTTCGAGCTCGCGGTCAAAGACAGCATCGCCGTCATCCGCCGGTTTCCGTTTCTTGGTCGCGGTTGTCATGGCGCAATCCCGTAGAGCCGGACGGTCGATCGCCCGGTCAGTTCCCGCGCCACGCCCAGCTCGACCAGACGGTCGCAGAACCGCCGCGCGGCACGTGACGTCATGGGGATCGAGGTGCCGCGAATGTGCGGCGAGAGCATCGACCCTGGGGCCACCGCATCTTCCGTTAGAAACAAATCAACGGCCGCACCCGATCCTTTCGCTCGCAGTTTTGGGGCGACAGCGCGAAGCGCTTCGCCGCGGCGGGCGAGGTCTCGTGCCAAGCGGATGGTCTCTTCGATGGACTCTTGGAACCGCACCTGGACTGCCAGCTCGGTCCCCTGCCCGTCTGCGGTCAGGTCCCGCAGTGCGGCCTTTGTCAGCCGATGCGCCGAAACCGGCAGCACGGTCTTCCAATTCATTGCCCGTGCCAGAACGATATCAGACAGCAGGCAGGCGACTCGCTCTGCCTGGTCGTCGGCGTCGAGAACGGTACGAAGGACAGCCACGCTGCCCGCCAGCGGTCCATGGGTCCGGGCCCGCTCCAATCCCGCGTCAAGCCAGATGCCCACCAAGCTTGTGAAGTCTGGACCAATTAAAGCCGCGACCTCGCCAGTGCCGCATACGCGCAAGCGCGCCACGTCGCGCCAGAATGCCAGGAGATCACCATCGGGACCGCGCGCCTCGCCCGGCGGGGTCAGATGATAGGCGTCGCGGATATCCACCTCCCGCGCCAGCCGTCCCTCCAATTTCGAGGTGGCGGTTGCCGCACTCAGGGCCAACCGGTTGGCCAGCAGTTTCACCGGCACACCATGCATGGGATCACGCACCAGCTGATCCAGCACCGTCAACGCCGCCCCTGACCGAAAGGCCACAGTTTCAGAGGTTTCCGTAGGCCCAGAGGTGACCCAGCGGGGGAGTTTCGGTAGGATCGTCTGGTCGTCAGAGAGTGCGGCGGGCTGATAGGTCATGCTACAACACTATCTCGCCACGGCGCTTTCCGCTACCATATAGTGTGCAAACCGCCCCACCCTGCGGCTCTCTGCTATGTCCAATAAGTTTGCATTATCGGACACAGAGAGATAGCCTCCGAAACATGCGCAAATCACCCGAAAATGTTGTCGGACGGCCGGAATTCATGAGATTCAAGCACTTCCCTGAAAAACCGACCGGGGTTCATGAGATTCTGGAGTGGTATTCATGAGACTGGACGCGCCGGTATTCATGAGACTGGCGCCGTCTCGTGGGTTTTTCGGCAATCCGGCGATCTCTCTCGTCGCGCTGAGTGCGCCAGAGCCGGGCAGAGATACATCTTCTCAACGAGAGTGGCCATGATCTGAGTGCTTCCTGCACCCGCCCCTGCCCGTCCACGTCGCTGGCCAGCAGCACGGCGATCGCGCGAGCGACGGGGTCCTCAGCGAGCCGGCCAATGCCAACCGTCAGTGCGAAACCCTGCAACAGCGAGCCCTGCGCGAGGCCGTGCAGCCCGGGCCGGACCGGCTTGGCCAGCACCGGCGCCACCTCATCATACTCGGGAACGACCACCGTCAGCGCCTGACGGATGATCGGCATGGTGAGAAATTCGTGGTAATCCCGCCGGGTCTGCAGCGACATGCGCGGTTGTTCGGCCAGCGAGGGAGGCGAAGCGCGGCGGTGCCGTGCTGTCAGGACGGACAGCATTTCCGGCACGTCCAGAACCCCCTGCCCGGCCCCACGTACCCAGGCGTCGAGAACGGCGGCACCGGCCCTTGCATGCGTCGCCAAGGCTGCCATCCGGGCGTCCCCCAACATCTCGGGCAAGGTTGCGCCGGTGGCATCCTGTAGGTCTGAGCCGTGAACAGGACAGCGAAACACCCAAGGCAATGCCAACGACTTCCGCTGCATCTCGGCAGGGCAATGCGGGCAGCGATGGCGGTTCTGGCGCGCAATCATCATCCTGGCGTCGGGGGTGACTTCCTGAAACGTCATGGCCTGAATGGTCTCGACCGTAAGCCCGGTTCGGGCCGCGATCAGAGCCCCATTCCCGTCCGAAAGGCGCCACTCCAGGTCGAACAGGTCGCGCCTGGACAGGCCAAGTTCCGCCAGAAATTCGGGAATGGTCATAGCATAGAATTGGGCCAGACGGGCGATCCAGGAGGACAGCCGTTCATCCGTCTCGGGCGGGAACACAACCGGCAGGCGGCGCCCGCCTGTCAAACTGGCTCTCCCAGGACCACACGCAAGCCGTCGCCGCTCAGAACGTCGCGCGAGAGGATCCTCTCCTCGCCACTTTCGATGGCGGCGATTGCCAGCTGAGACATGATCGAAAAAATGCCCGAGGTGATGCCATCGGTCACCTTGAGGATCCGCGTGAGCGCCTTCTCATCGATCTCGCTTTCGCGCCGGAGCGGCAGGCTGCGCGTGAGCGTGCTCATCAGCCCGGTGAAATCCGCCCCTTCCCGCCAAGGCGGTAGCGCAAAAGCCTCGAAGCGGCGCACCAGCTGATCGTCGGTGCGCAGCGCGTTGCGGGCCTGGGCGGTGCCCACACAGACCAGCGGGATACGCAGTTCGTTGCCGAGAAACCGCAGCATGTTCAGGAACCGCGCCTGTTCGCGGATCGTACCCGCCTGCAGGCTGTGGATCTCGTCGATCACCAGCATCTTTGGGCGCAATTCGGTGAGCAGCCGCAGGGCAAGGCTTTCCAGCACGGAAAGCGTCGCCCTTGGCGGCTCCGGAGCGCCGATCGCGGCCAGAATCCGGCGGTAGAACCGTGTCTCATCCGGCCCCGAGACCATCTGCACCGCGACGACCGGCATGTGCAGCCGCCCGGTCATATCGTCGAAGCTGGAGGCTTGATCGCGGTTGAACTTCTCGATGATCATCGTCTTGCCCATGCCGCTTTCGCCGACCAGAAGCAGGTTCGGCATCCGGGCGCGCTCCGGGAAGGCCAGCAGAGTCTCCAGCTTGGTCAGGGCCGCCTCGGCCCGGGGATAGGACACCCATCGATCGGCCCGGATGCGCAAAATACGCTCCTCAGCGCTGAGCGCGGCAATCCTGCCGGCGCCCGGATAAAGATGCGGAAACTCAGTCATCGTCGTACCATTCCTCGACCTCGAACCCTGGATGATCCTTGAGCGCATTGCGCTTGGTTTCAGGTGCCGGCAAAGCCTTCTTTGCCTCTGCTTCTGGCGTCACATCGATCATCGGGCGCGGTTCCAGGTGCGCCCGCCGGGCCTTATGGCGTTGCATGGCTTTCGTTTGCCGCTCGGCGCTGTCCACGAGGTCGCGTTGCGCCTGGATTGTCCGGAAGATCAGTTCTTCGTCCACCGACCGGCGCCCTTCCTCGCGCAAGGCGCGCCGCGCCGCCCGGTGCTCCCAGAGCGTAATCGCAGGCCGTGTCAGATCCGCCGGCCGCGCCTCGATGATCCCGTCCCCGGTCAGCACAAAGATGCGCGAGAGGTCGCGCGGGTCGTATTTGAGCGTGTATTTGCGGCTCTCCCGGCCCATCAGCCAGCGCAACTCGTCCGACCAGTAGCGGATATGAAAGAGATGAAAGCCGTCCCGCTGCAGGACCCGCTGTTCCGAGGGCAGAAAATCCACCAGGAACTGCCGGAGATCGGCGGGCATGCGGAGCCGCGCCTCATCCGTATGCGCTGCCCAGGCCGCCGCAGGCGTGGTTTCCAGCGCGCTGTGGACCCGCACGTGGTAGGAACCGGTGATTTCCAGCGCGAGCCAGGTTTCCAACTCCTGCAGCGTCATCACCGCTTCGGCCTCCGCGTCGAGATCGCCACGCTCGAAGATGTTCGAGAAATGTGACCCCGGCAGCAGATGCACCGCCCCCATCATCGTGCCGATCAGCCGCTCGATATGCCCGCCATAGCGCGGTGTGCCGGGCGGGCGGTGCTGCAAATCAATCTGGTATTCGGAACAGGCAAGTCCGAAGGCCCGGGCATGGAATTCCGCGCCGTTGTCCACGTAGATCGCCCTGGGGATGCCCTGCGCGGGCCAGTCTGTATTGATCCCGCGCGCCGCCAGCCAATGTGATTTCTCCATCACCGCATGGGTCAGACAGAGCGCGACCGACAGAAGCGAGGGCGGCTCCAGCGACAGGTGAAATCCCAGAACCATGCGGGTGTTTACATCGATCGCGACAGTCAGCGTCGGCCGGCCAAGCGGGTGTCGCGTGACCGGATCGACCACCGTCACATCGGCCCTGGTGTGATCGATCTGGACGATATCCAGCGGGCGGGTCGCGGTAAGCCCACCGGGCGTGGCCAGGTGCCGGCGTTCGGCCTTGTCCCTGCCCTCCCGCCTCATCATGAGCCGTGCCTGGTCTTTCAGGTCCAGCCAACGCCCCAGACGCCGGATCGAGGGTGGTGCCAGCCCCCGTGCGTGGCAATCGGCAGCGACCTCCCGCCAAAACCGCGTTTTGGTCGGTTTGCGACGGGTGGCGTAAAAGTCTCTAAACAGGCGGGATACGATCGCTTCCACCGCCGGATCCAGCGGCTGCATGCCTGGCTTGGGGCCGGAGGAATTTGGCAGAAGTGCACTGGTCCGCGCATCTTCCCGGAACTGCTTCGCCAAACGATAAACCGTCGCCCGGCTGACATCCAGCTGCCGCATCGCCCAGGCAACGTCGCCTTCAGTGAGCTGTTCCGGCAGCTCCGCAAGCACTCTTGCGCGGAACTCGGCCTCTTCCCAATCTTTATCGGCTGCAGAATTATCGGACATGACTTGATCGACGCACGAACGCTGTGTAGTCTCACGAATAGTGACTCAAATCTATGTACAGTCTCATGAATTCCGACTCAATCTCAAAAATGAAGAACCGGCAAACCCTTGAAAACAAATGGCCCGCAGTTTCAAGAAATCCAGCAGTCCGACAGAGACATCGCGCTCTGCAACCCGAGGTGCGGCAAACGAGCACGCGCTTCGTCGTTTGTTGACACATTGCCTCGACATACGCTGTCTCTCGCTACGCTCGAACGCGCATCTCCCGAAAGGCATTTAAAATGAGCCAACAGAACGACGGAGACGGGAGAGACCCTGCGGATCATGCCTCGATCGCCCTGCCCGAGGCCGTTGCCGGCTCCGGCGCGCTGGACCGGCTGCTGGACACCGCGCGGGGCTATGCGGCGCAGGCCACCGCCGAGAACACCAACAAAGCCTATGCCGCCGACTGGGCGCAGTTCGCCAGCTGGTGCCGACGGCGCGGCGCCGATCCCGATACGCCCGACCCGCAGCTGATCGGCCTCTACATCACCGACTGCGCAGCCCCTCAGACCGGGGGCCCTGCCCTCTCCCATGCGACGATTGAACGCCGCCTGTCGGGCCTCGCTTGGAGCTACCGGCAGCGCGGATTTGTGCTGGACCGCAAGGACCGCCACATCGCCAGTGTGCTGGCCGGGATCAAACGCGCCCACGCCCGCCCGCCGGTGCAAAAGGCGCCCCTGGCCCCCGAGGAGCTGCTGGCCATGGTTGGCACCCTGCCCTTCGACCTGCGCGGCCTGCGCGACCGCGCGATCCTGCTGATGGGCTATGCGGGCGGTTTCCGGCGGTCCGAGATCGTGGCCCTCGATGTGCAGCGCGATGACACCCTCGACGGCAAGGGCTGGGTCGAGATCGCGCCCGAGGGCGTGCTTGTGATCCAGCGGACCAAGACCGGCTGGAAAGAGGCCGAGATCGGGCGTGGCTCGTCCGAGCAGTCCTGCCCGGTGCATGCGCTGGAGCAGTGGCTGCACTTCGCGAAGATTGACCTGGGTCCGGTCTTTGTGCGCGTCTCGCGCGACAACACCAAAGCGCTGGACGGCCGACTGTCCGACAAACACGTGGCCCGTCTGATCAAGCGGACCCTGCTGGCCGCCGGGATCCGACCGGAGCTGCCGGAGAAAGAGCGCCTGGCCCTCTTCTCCGGACATTCCCTGCGCTCGGGCCTTGCCTCTTACGCCGAGGCTGACGAGCGCCATGTCCAGAAACAGCTTGGCCACGCCTCCGTCGAAATGACCCGCCGCTACCAACGCCGCAGAGACAGATTCCAACTCAACCTCACAAAAGCAGCAGGGCTTTGAACAGCAACTGGCCAGATGCCTTGAGGCGCCGGTAACCCACGGGTTACCGGCGCTGCTACAGCGATGTAACCCGTGGGTTACCCTCCCGCAGCGCCTTCTGAAACGCCTCGACCGCCTTCTCCAGTTGCGCCTTGGGAATGCCTGCAAAGTCGTCCTCAGCCACAATCCTGCACTCCCCTTTGCGGGCGGTCACCTTCATATCACCCACGTGGAACTCGCGCTTCTCCTTGCGATCCTTTGGCGTCGACGCAGATCGCGCGCTGCCCTTGGCCAGAAAACCCGCCAGCACCGCGTTTTGCTCCTCCGCTGATCCGGTCGCCCGCAATTTTCCCCGCAGGACCGCGGCCTCCTCCCCGGACTTCAGCGCGCGCGCCACATCTGCCCCGAGGTTCCGCGCCACCGCCTTGGGCCATTTCAGGTCATCCCCAAGCGCCGTCAGAAGAAAGACAAAGTTGCGGATGTAGGAGCGTTTCATCTTGTGCAGCGAGGCGTAGAGCCGCGCCACCATCGCATCCGGGTCGATCTCATCAATGGCATCATCCTGCGCTGCTAGAATCGCCACCTGCGCCATCTCCGCAAAGGTCAGATCTTCGCGCACAACGTTTTCTTCGACCATGTCAATGTATTGCGCCAACCGACCGGTGCCTTCGTCTTCGATCCGCGCGACGATGCTGGCGAAGGCTGCATCGCCTGTCTCCGCGAAGAGCTGGCTCAAGGCGGTGTAGCGCCGCCAGCCTTTCTTGAGCTGCAGCTGGCCAGCCGCATCGCGGTACAACTCCACCGGCTCCTTCTGCCCGCGCTCCTTGATGGAGGCTTTGAGTTCCTCCATTTCCGTGGCGCTGGCCACCGCGTCCAGATCCAAGCGGTCGCGCGGCAGATCTGTCGTCGACACATCCGCCAAGGGCACGTTCGAGAGCACCCTGCCCTCATCCTGCGCTGCGCGATACGCTTTGGCATCCGCCGCGTTCTGGCGGCGCTGCTCCACCTTGGCTTCGGTCGCCTCCTGCAAGCTTTCCGCCGCATCGCGCACCGCAGCCCCCATGGGCCCCACGGAGCGCTCGCGCGTTTGCGGCGTTGCCGGTGCATCCAGTGGCCCAAATCCGAACTTGTTTTTCCGTGTCATCAACCCGCCTCCTGATCGCTGCTGCGGTCGTCCCAAGACTTCAGGACAGTGGTTTTGAATTCGTTATACGCCCGGTCGAAGCTCTGCCTGGCACGCTTCCAGGTCTCGCGCGTCATCTGGCGGTAGTCTTGCTCGTAAACGCTCATCTGAAACCGCCCCGATTGCTCGACCGCGCGGGTCATCTCAATCGGGTTCAGGCAGACGTCTGCGCCGAAGACATTGCGAAAAGCCTCCATCATCGCGACGTGCAGCGCGTTGGTCGTCTCGAACCGTGTCATCAAGAGGCGCACGTCGCGAAAGGTTTTTGGCAGCGACAGACCCGCATCCTCGGCCAGGCCTGCGAAGCCGTCGGAGATATCGGCAAGCGCATCACCCAACTGCCCCAGATAGCTGGTGGTGCTGTCGTACTCCCAATAGCCGGGTCCCGAGGGAATATAGAGAATGTCGGAAGCAAACGCCGCGTTCAGCGATTGATAGCCAATGGCGGGCGGACAGTCGAAGATGATCAGATCATATTGATCATCGGGCAGCTCATCGAGATAGCGCGCGACACAGCCGAAGAAACTCCAGGCCTTATGCAGACTGCGATACTGCGCGCTGGCGAATTCGACGAAAGCGGCATTGGCGCAGGAGGGGATGATATCGATGGTCGGCCAGCAGGTCGGCTGGATGAAATCCTGAAAGCGCTGTGCGCCAATGGCCTGCACGTCTTCGGGCAGCTCCTGCGAGGACGGGTAGGGGCAGTCGTCGGGGTCATCATAGCTGTCAGTGATGCGGTCCGCTTCGCGGCAGAGATCGCGGCACATAATGCCCCAGACCGTATGCCACTCCTTCACCTCCACGATACCCATGGAGTGGGTCAGCGTGGCCTGCGGGTCGAAATCGATGCAGAGCACCCGGTAGCCATCGAGCGCGGCGGCGTTGGCCAGGTGCTGGGCGACGACAGTCTTGCCCACGCCACCTTTGAAGTTGCTGACAGCCACGCGCGCGGCGCGTCCCTTGGGCCGCTCCGGCAGCAACGATTTGCCGCGAAACTTGATGCGCCGCCGCAGCTCGTTGATCTCTTCGAGGCTGAACCAGCGCTGGCGGCCGTCTTCTTCGGTGACGCCCTGAGGCAGGGAAGGGTCATCGGCCAGCTTCTTGCGCAGGGTGTCAGCAGGAACATCAAACATAAACTGGCTGATCTCCCAAATCGAGAAGGGCCGCAGCTCCTTGACTTCACCGGGGGAGAAGGTCGCGCGACGCACGGCGGCCTGCTGAGACAGGCTTCGGTCGTTCATCGTTTGCAGGTCAGAATGGGTTCTCATGCTGGGCCCTTGTTTTTTGACTGTATCTCTTGAATAACGGGAAATCAGAAAAACTGCAAAACGCAATTCTGCAAAATCCCGTTTTTCGACGAGAGTGGACGGAAAAGACTCCTTTCTATCTTGCTCAAACGTTATTTGGTGACATGAAACGGTGCTGAACCCTTGATATGGTGACATGGAGCCGCCTATGAGGTGACACTGATCATGTCCCCCTAAACCATTTAAACCCTATCTTTCTAAATCTTCTGAGACATCGACAATCTCTCGTTTTTTCAAACAGGTTGACAAAAAACGGGATTTCATGCCTTTCTGGAACATAAGCAGAATCGGTGAACAACAGCCGGCGCTTGAGGCAAGACAGTGAGATATCGTGATGGATGTGAAGCGATTGACTGGCGTGAAAGCCAGCGCCTTGAAGTACGATCTTTTAACAGCGCTCTCTGTCACGGGGCTGCATCACACACCACGGCATCAGATTGCGATTGCGCGTCTGACCCTGTTGTTGACGGCGCGGTACAATTGGCGCGCGGATGAATTTTGCGTTGGTCAGCGTGATCTGGCGCGCATGTGGAATGTGACCGAACGCACGGTCAAGCGAGAGATAAAATACTGGATCGAACAGGGCCTCGTGATCTGCAAGCGTCAGGGTGTTCGGGGCAGAGTGGGGGCGTATCGCTTGAACTACCCCGAGATCTTCCGACAATCAGAGCCCTTTTGGTCGGCCATCGGCCCTGATTTCGAAGAGCGCATGGGTGAGACACATCCGGTGCAGGAGGCAAAAGTCGTCGCAGTTGATTTTCGCAAAGAAAGCGCTGTGCGAGAGATGCCGCCTGATCTCCCTGCGGCGCAACCAACATGGCGCGCGGCTTGCCAACGCATGCGTGAGCTGCATCCTTACCACTATCAGAACTGGCTGGCCTTTCTGAAATTTGTGTCTGATGAGGATGGACTGCTGATGCTGAGTGCCGACAATCAGTTCGTCGCGCACTATGTTCAGACTCACCTTCTGGGCATTGTGAATGAAGCCGTCGAAGCGACGCTTGGCCCGCGACAACGTATCAGGATTGTGGTGATGCCCTAGAGGCGACCGCATCTCGCCAGGGTCAGAGCATAGAAATCCAGGTGATCCATGTGGCAAAGCACAAGAAGGGGCCAAAGGGCAGGGCGACGCCTGTGATGGGGAGCTTGCGCACGACCACGACGACCGCCATCACGCCCAGAGCTGCAACGGCTGCCAGAAACACCATCTGCGCGGCGGAAATTGGCCCGCACAGCAAAGCCAGCGGGATCATGAGTTTCACATCGCCAAAACCGAGCCCGTCGAAGCCTGCTCGCCAGATGAAGATCCGGCGAATGACCTCAAAACCCGCCGCCCAAAAGAGCGCTCCGATGACATGCTCGGGCCATAGCACGCTTGCGTCGGTTGCAATCCAGTAGAGGGCCAGACCCGTGAGGGTGATGGTCGCCAGATCGGGGATTTCAAAGCGCTGGAAATCAACGACACTCGCCCAGATAAGCGCTGCGCCAATGCCCCAGATCAACCAAATGCCGGGCCAGGGGCCGAGCAGGGCCAAACCGCTTGCATAGACAAGCAGATGCAGCACAAGAATAGACAGACCGGCCGAGAGTGAGCGATGTTGTGATGCAAGAAGCTGCGCGCGGATCACCTGTGCACGCGCCGCATGCGCGGCGGCACGGCTATGCCCTGATTGTTGTTCTGGGGGCGTTGGTGATTCTGGCATTTCTCGCGTCCCATAGCAGCAAAACGCTGCTCGCAGAACATCAGAGCGGCCGTGCGACGCAGGAGCTTCAGCAGAGGCAGGCGCTGTCGATGGATGCGGTGACGTATGTGTTTGATCTGGCGCTCGGGGCGCAGACCCCGGCACGATTGCCACTGCCGGGGCATGACGATGTCTGGGTGGAGCTCGTGGATCTCGGTGGGTTGGTTGATCTCAGGACCGCGCGCTCAGGTCTCGCGGCGCAGGTGATCGACGCGCTGGATTTGACCGCTGATCAAGAACGGCGGTTCCGCAACTGGCAGCGGGCGTCGCGTGACGAGGCAGACCTTTCCGCGTTTCTACGCGCCATTGGCGGCACACCGGATCAGCTTGTGGCGCTGTCGCGTGTCGCGACTTTGCGGTCGGGCCGCCCCGGTGTTGCGCCACAGCAGGCTCCGCAGGCGGTTCTGGATTTGTTTTCAGAGGCAGACGGTGCAGGCGTACCGGCCGCTTTCACCAGCCAACCGTTGCGCACGCTGAGGCAGGTCTGGGTGAACCGCGGCGGCGCCCGGTGGCTGGCCGGTGAGGTGCGACTGGCGGATGATAGCAGCGGCGCCTGGCTCTGGGCGCCGTGAGGCCGGGTGCGTTGGCCTCTGTAAAGGGATCTTAAACCCAGACGCATCGTTTTGCTTGATCCGGGCCGCGCTTTGCGGGAAGATCAAGCCATAGTTATTCCACAACATTACAGGTGACGTGTGACCAGGGCCGTGTATCGGCACCGATGGGGGCGCCGTGCTGGCGCGACCATTCTGGAGGTGCTTATCGTCCTGTCCATTATCGCGATGATTGCGGCGGTCGTTGGGCCGCGCTTGATCGGGTATCTTGGGCAGGCCAAGACTGAAACTGCGGCGCTGCAGATCGACCAGCTGCGCAATGCAGTGCAGCTGTTCTATATCGACGCAGGGCGCTACCCGTCGGGGGCGGAGGGGTTGTCCGTGCTCTTTGAGGCGCCCGCGGGGCTGAGCCGTTGGAATGGGCCGTATCTGGAAACGGCGGAGGCGCTCATTGACCCTTGGGGGCGCGATTACCTTTATGAGGCGCCGTCTGACGCAGGTGATTTCCAGATCACCAGTCTGGGGCGCGATGGCGTCGCTGGTGGCACTGGCGAGGATGCAGATCTGCCGAACTGATCAGTCGGCTGACAGGCGCGGCATCGCGACGAAATCCGGCCAGAGCGCGGGGTCTTTGCCCGAGATACGGATCAGCAGGGGCAGGGCGTCTTGCCCTGCCCAGCTGTCGTGCCACGCTGTTTCGCCCTCCTTTGGCCCGTAGTAGGCGATGCGCAGCTCTGTGGCCGCGAGGCGCAGGGTCTGCAGCGGCGTGTCGTTGTTGTCATGCAGGTGCAGCTCTGCGCCGCTCTGTGCATTGCGGAGTTGCACGATCAGCGCGCCGGTGGCCCAGGCCAAGGCTGTCTCGCTGCGGGTGCGAAAGGTCAGGCCTCGGTGTGTGCCCTCAAAGTCCTGCGGCGCGGAGGGGGCGGCGCGGATGATCCAGCCTCTGAGCAGAGTTCGGTTGTGCAGCTGTTCTGATTGCTGTTCAATCTCGGTGGTGCGGTCAAAGAGCCGGACGGCGTAGCCGGTGACGGAGGCCACGGCGGTTGAGATCATCGCGAGAAGCAGCAGGGAGATCAGCAGCTCAAGCAGCGTGAGGCCCAAGCGCGCGCGGGTCATTGTGCGGGTCGCCAGAGCGTTCGGTCTTCAAGCTGGCGGCCATAGGGGCCGTGGATGCTGAGCTCTATCGTCGTCCCCGACACGCCTTGAATGATCGTGGGGGTGGCCGTGCGTGTGATCTCCCAGCCCTGCGGCAACGAAAGAGCGGCATTGGTCACGGTCGCGCCCGGCACACGTTCAAGTGCGGCGAGCGAGGCGAGGATATCATTGGCGAGCAGGTGATCGTTGGAGCGGTGCGCCCGCGCCAGAAGGTCGCTTTGCCCGGGCAGCAGGGCGGCAAAAACCAGCGCCATGATCGCAAAGGCCACAAGGACTTCCAGCAGGCTGAACCCCTTTCGCCCCCGGTTCATTGCACGGGCGCCTTGGCCGTCACTATCCGACCGGTGAGCGGCGCCACGGTCAGCCAAAGATCCTGATCATCGCGGCGCAGGCAGAAGGGGTCGCCGAAGGCGGAGCCGTCTGGAAGGTAGAGGATGCGTGCCGGGAGCTGCCCTGCGCACCTGGGGCCGTCCGGCTGCCAGGGCTGTGCTAACCCGCCGCGAATGGCCGCGAGGCGGATCGCAAGCGCCTCCCTTTCCAGCAGCGCGATCTGTTCTTGCAGGGCGAGGTGGTGCGGCGGGGCGCGCAGCGCCGGAACGGCGACACCGATGATCAGGGCCATGATCGCGAGCACGACCAGCACTTCCAGCAACGAGAGGCCCAGGCGGGCTTTAGAAGGCGAGGTCATTGAGGTCCATGATGGCTGAGATGGTGGAGAGCACGACCATCCCGATGCCACCGCCAATCAGGAGGGTCATCACCGGGGTGATGAGCTGCACCAACTGCTTTAAGGCACGCGCGGCGCGCTCGGTGAGATCGGCGGAGATGCGGCCAAGGACAGCACCGAGCTGATCAGACTGTTCGCCCGCACGGATCATCGCGGCGGCGATCGGGTCGAAGCCGGGTGCGGTGCTCAGGTGATCGGACAGGGCGGCGCCCGATTGCACGTCTTGCAGCGCGCGACGCATCATCTCAGCGGTCTGCGGGGAGCGCGCGGCGTCGCGCGTGGTGGCGATGGCGGTGGTGAGGGTCGCACCGCTGCTGAGCATCAGGTGCAGGTTGCGGCAGACCTCAAGCGTGACGTGCTGCACCATCATGGGCCCCGCAATAGGCAGGTGACGCATCATCGGCCTCAGGGTTGAGAAGAGCGCTTTGCGACCAAGCGTGACTGCGCCCACCACCACGATCAGGACGGCGGTAGCGATGACCCAATGGTCCAGCGCGAGGGCGCGAAGGGCGAGTATCAGTTTTAGAGGCAGGGGCAGGGGCGCCCCGGCGCTGGCGAAGACCGGTGCAAGGGTCGGGACGAGGTAGAAGACGAGCACGCCCATGACCACCGCCGCCGTGATCAGCAGGATCACCGGATAGATCATGGCGCTGCGGATTTCGCGGTAAAACACCGCCTCGGCCAGCAGCAGCTCGGCAATGCGCTGCGCGATGTCGGGCAGGGTGTTGGAGGCCTCGCCAATGCCCACAAGCGTGACAAGCCGCTCGGCAAAGAGCCCGTTCTCCTCGTGCAGGGCCGTCTGCAAGCTGGCGCCGTTTTCAACCGATTGCGCGACGCGGGTTAGGCTGCGCCGCATGCGCAGGTCATGCGCCTGGCTGGCGCAGAATTTCAGGCTGTCGACCAACGGCAGTTTCGCGGCCATCAGCGAGGCGAAGGTGGCGAAGAACCGTTCCACCTCGGCGCTTTTGTGGGTTTGGGAGGCGCCCGTCAGGGAGATCTCGCGCGCCCACCATGGCTCTTGCGCCGCACCACTTTTCAGGCTGACCGGCGTGACGCCTCTGGCCAGAAGGGCGGAGAGCGCTGCGGCCTCCGATGCCGCCTCCAGATCGCCTTTGGACAGCGCGCCCGAGGGGTCAAAGGCCTCGTAGGAAAATCGGGGCATCACTCGAAGATCCGGTGGCCGACACCGGGCGTGCGGATGCCGGTTTGGACGAGGTTTTCAGCGCCCCGGATGCGGCGGCGCAACTCGCTGGTGACGCTGCGCGCATCATGGCCGTTGTTCACGATCTTGGGGGTGATCAGGATGAGCAGCTCAGTCTTGCGCACCTTGTCTGATTTGTTGCGAAAGAGCGCGCCGATGATCGGTAGATCCCCGGCGCCCGGCACCTTGCTGCGCCCCACCTCCCGGTCTTCCTGAATGAGGCCCGCCATGGCGATGGTCTCGCCAGAGCCAACCACGACGGAGGTTTGCAACTGACGTGTGGAGATTGTGGGGGAATCGATGCCTGAGGAGGAGGTGGTCGAGACATCCGACACTTCCTGCTCGATCTCCAGCGTCACAAGACCGCTGTTCGACGTCCGGGGCCGCACCGACAGGATCACGCCGGTGTCGCGCAAGCTGATCGAGTTGATGACGGGCCCGTCGGGGTCATCTGTGTCGCGGACCTCGCGGGTGGCAATGGGCACCTGATCACCGATCTGCAACCGCGCTTCCTGATTGTCGAGCACCAGCAGGCTGGGCGAGGAGACAACCTCCACATCCGTGACGGCGCTGATGGCGGAAAGGGCCACTTTCGTTGACGTGCCTCCTTCGAAGAGCACCGACAGGCCTGGAAAGTTGCCCGTGACGGCACCGTTTTCCAGATTGGAGAAGGTGGCCGAGAAATCCCCCCTTTGGAAAAACCAGCGCAGGCCGAAGTTCAGCTCGTCATTCAGGGTGACCTCGGCAATCGTGGCTTCGAGCAGGACCTGAACGGGCGTTGTGTCCAGCGTCTGGATCAGCCGCGCGACCGCCTCCTGTTCGGAGCGCGTGCCCATCACCAGCAATGCATTGCGGCCGGTGTCTGCGACGATGCGGGCGGCGGCCTCTGCCTCGCCTTCCTCGCCACCTGCGGACTGGGCCAACATCTCGATAAGAATGGGGGCCAGTTCTTCCGCGTTGCGGTGTTGAAGCGGGAAGACGGATGGTTGCCGCTGCGCGCCTTCGGCGGCGCGGTCGAGGTCGCGAATCCAGCGCTCGGCCTGCGCGAGATATTTGGAGCGGGTGGAGACGACGATGACCGCGCCCAACTGCTGTGACGGAAGGAAGGAGACCACATTTTCCAGGCTGCCACCTTCGCCGGTCTCAAAGATCAGGTTCAGCTCTTCGACCATGGCCTCCGGTGTGGTGGATTTCACGGTGAAGAGACCGACAGACTTGCCCTTGAGCACGTCTACATCAAAGAGGTTCACCGCCTCGATGGCGGCATTGATGTCGCCCCGGGTGCCCGAGATGAGAACGACGTTGCGCTTGGGGATCGACTGCAATTGCACCTGCTGCCCGGCAATGGGCGTGAGCAGGCGGATCATCTCTTCGGTGCCGATGTAGCGCAGCGGCACGGCGACGATGCGCGAACCTGCGCCCGCAATCTCTGAGGGGCTGGAGATGCGACGCGTGGCACCCTCGGCGGGCACGATGGTGATCAGGTCGCCTGCGGTCTGCAATGTGGCGCCATTAAGCTCAAGCACGGTCTGGAACGTGTCGAGCAGGGCGCGCTGTGTCAGGGGCCGGGTGGTTTGCAGCGTCACGGTGCCCGAGACATCCGGATCAATCGAGTAGTTCTTGCCCAGGGCGTCCGCCAGCACCGCCTTGGCGGCCTGTGCAATGGGAACATCGACGAGGTTCAGGACAATCTCGCCCGTGGGCTGGACGTCGACCAGCGGTTGTGACCGGCCTGCGGTGTCGCTGATGAAACTGTCCGATCCGGTCACGCGGCGATCCGCGCTGCGTCGCCCGAACCAGGGCAGGCGGGGGCCACCGGTCGCGCGCGCGCCTGTGCCACCGGTGAGATTGGCAAGCAGCGGCGCCTTGGTCGACTGGGTGCCTGTGTCGCTGGGCGCGCAGGCGCTCAGCACAACAAGGGTGACTGCCGCAGCGAGTGTGCGGGATGCGATGTCCATGAGTGTCCGTCGCTTTCGTCAATAAAGCTCGATCCGCAGTTCCGATGTGTCGGACTGCAACAGGACGCCGTTATTTTCGATTTTGGTGAGCGTCCAACCTGCAATAATATCTTTTTCTCTGTACCAGTCGGGCACAGATTCATTGATGGATAACAATGCTTTGGCGTGTTGTCCGGTCAGGGCAACACCGTAGACTATAACTGCGGGCAGCGTATCAGACGGTGTATTTTCTGCAATAGGTTGAATTTCTTGAGGTGATTCAACTGTGTTCTCTGTTGCAGATTGGCGTCGGTCCGGGGCGAAGAGGGGGCGGGCGAGCGCCTCTGAAAGATCTGGGGTGTCGGTGAGTACGGCTGTTTGTGTCTCTGCCAGTTTGACCAGGTTTTCTAATGCAGTCACTGACCGAAGTGGGTTGGGTTGAGCGCTCTGGCGGGCCTCGATCACCTGCCAGGCCAAGGCTGCGGCTAGTGCCCAGATGCTCAGGCTGCCGCATACGGGAAGGACGCGGGACATCATTCTGCAGCCTCCGCCGGTTGCGGACGTGTGGCGGCCACAACTCGAAAGCTTGCCTGCACAACGGGCAGGTTGGTCTCAAACCCAGCACTCTGGGCGCGGCGCAGCGTTGCGGCGTCGATGATCAGCGGAGGGACGTGTGTTTCCACCGCTTCGATAAGGCGGAGCACGGCATCAAGCGGCGCCCGAAGCTCGACGGTCAGGGCCAGGGCCTCCGTGCCCAAAGCCATATCAGACTGCGCAGGAGAGACGGCGGACAAGGTTGTGCCCGCCTGCTCTGCCAGTTGGCCAAGCGCGGTCTGCACATCAAGCGTCACCGCGCGCCCGTCAGTGGGGTGCCATATCGCCTGGTCGGTGGGTATGGACTGAAAGGCGTCGCGGTCCTGCTGCAAGGTGCTGTGCGTGGTGAGCAGACGCAGATAGGTGGCCTCCGCCTGCGCCGCGGCGCGCAGGGCCTGCCGTTTCCACTCCACTGCAGGCGCGGCCAAGGCAATCCAGGCAAGGGCGACCAAGGCAAGGGTCAGCGCCGGAGCAAGGTATCGGGACGCCCGGTAGATCATGGGCGGGGCACCGGGTCATGCACAAGCCAGACCTCTTCCACACCGGACTGTGTGCGGTCAATGTCGCCTTGCATCAGGGTGTTGGGCAGCTGCCCCTGATCCGCAAGGGTATAGAGCAGATCGACCACAGGCCCGTCGACCTGTGTGAACATGCGCACAGCACCCCTGTCGAAAACATATTGCGAGACCCAGGCCGTGTCTGGCAGTGCTTCGGTCGCGGCAACCAGCGCGTCAAGCAACCGAGGTGCGCTTGAGATCGCGGTCAGGATGCCCTGCTGCCGGTCCTGATTGGCGCTCAGCTGATCGACCTCGCCCCGCAAGCGCAGCGCCTCTGCCTGCAAACGTGTGATCTCGGGGGCGAGGGCGGCGCGCGCGTCCGTGGCCCGCAGGCCGGGCAGGGCCCAGAGATACAGCGCGCAACAGAGCGCCACCATGGCGCCCGTTGCGTTGAGCACAGGCCAGAATCGCGTGTTGGTGCCCAGTTCTTTGCCAAAATCCGCGATCAACACTTCTTGCCCACCGACATGGGCATAGAGACACCGCAGGGGGTGGTTGGCGGCCTGCATCCGGTGGCGCCACGCGTTCAGATCAGACCGCAGCGCGATCACTTGCGTCATATAGATCTGGTCTTTTTCGCGCTCTACCGGCCCGACGGCCCAGATGATCTCATGTGGTTGAAAGGGTGTTTTCTGCAGCAAGTCCAACGCGCCAATCTGCCGCAAGCGCCCGGCGGCCTTGCGGGGCAGGCTGAGGCGGCGGGTCAGAAAGAGCTCTGCCGGGACAATCGCATCCATGATCTGGCGGGTTTTTGACCGCTCTGGCAGATCGTCTCCGGTCAGCCAGGTCAGAGGCAAACTGCCCGCACGCTCATCGCGCTCGCCAGCGATAAAACGGCAAGGGCGGGCCATGGGATGGCCCCAAAAGGCGGCCTTTGCCCATTGGGGCAAAAGGCTCGCCATAGACGAGACGTACCATCGCAGCAGACGCGACGGTTCACGATTTGACATGGAAAACTGGCTCGAAGTATTGGAATATACTTGGTTGTTAGCACCAGCTTAAGCCATGCTCTGACAAGCTCAAAGCTGATTCTTCGCACATGTTTATGGAACCCCGTCTTGACCCCACTTGTGGCCATGGATGATGCCGCGTTGGTGGCGTCGCTGATATCAAAGGATGCTCTGACAGAGGCTGACGCTGAGCGGTGCCTGTCCGCGAGCCGCGAAACCCGGCTGCCGATTGAGCGGAGCCTGCTGGAATTCGGGCTGGTCGAAGAAGAGGTGCTGTTCCGCGACATCGCCGGACAGATCAAGGTGCCGTTTTTGACCAACATCGCGCCGGAGGTTGATTTGGCCATGCGATTGGATCTTGGGCGGGAGTTCCTGAAATCGGCGGATCTGGTGCCACTGCGGCTGAAAGATGGAGTGCTGGAGGTGGCCAGTGCCAACCCACGGGTGCAGGACGCGCTGGCGGCGCTGGCCTTTCGGCACAAGGCGCAGGTGCGCATGATGCTGGTGCCGCCAGCGGTTTTGGCGGCTGCGATTGACGGACTTGACTGGCCAGAGGTGGATCAGGCCGCGACAAGCGCCTCTGACATGGATGTGGAAAAGCTCAATGCGCTGGCCAACGGCGGGCCGGTGATCCGTCTGGTCAATGACATCATCAGCCGCGCGGTGGGGGCAGGGGCGTCGGACATTCATTTCGAAGAGGGCGAGAGCGCTTTTGCGATTCGCTTTCGCATCGACGGGGTGTTGCGCGACGGCGGCACCATTCCGCAGGCCAGCCGCGCGGCTGCGGTGTCGCGGCTCAAGATCATGGGCGGGCTGAACATTTCCGAACGGCGCCGCCCGCAGGATGGCCGGGCGCAGGTGTCGGTGCGGGGCCGGGCGATTGATCTGCGGATCTCGACTCTGCCGAGCCAGTTCGGCGAAAGCATTGTCTTGCGGATTCTCGACCGGTCGCGGGTGCAGCTGGACTGGGCGCAGCTGGGCTATGACGCGGGCATGGTGGAGCAGCTGCGGGCGATCATGCGGCAGCCCAATGGCCTCTTCCTCGTGGCGGGCCCGACGGGCAGCGGGAAGACTACGACGCTTTATGCAGCGCTCACGGATATTCACGACGGCAGCCGCAAGATCGTCAGCGTGGAGGACCCGATTGAATATGCGCTGAAAGGTGTGGTGCAGGTGCCCGTTGACAGCGCGATTGACATGACATTTGCCCGCGCGCTGCGGGCCATTCTGCGGCAGGATCCCGATGTGGTGATGGTCGGGGAAATCCGGGATGCGGAGACGGCAGAGATTGCCGTGCGCGCAGCACTCGTTGGGCGGATGGTGCTGTCGACGATCCACACCAATGACGCGCCCTCAGCGGTATCGCGGCTGATCGATCTGGGTGTGCCACCCTACCTGCTGAGCGCCACGCTGCGCGGGGTGCTGTCGCAACGGTTGGTGGCGATGACGTGTGTGGATTGTGAGGGCGCGGGGTGCCAGGCGTGCGCGGATACGGGGCAGGCCGGGCGCACAGTTTTGGCGGAGCTGCTGGAGATGTCGCCGGAGCTGGCGTCGGCCATTTCTGACGCGCGGCCGCTGGCTGAGCTGCGCCGCTGTGCCGAGGCGGCCGGCTTTGTCAGCATGGCGCAGCGCGCAGCGGATCCGGCCTTTCGCCAAGTGGCGGTGGCACAACATCTGTCGCAGATCATCGGGTCCTGATCATCCGCACAAAGATTTGATTTTTAATGAAATGTTAAGAGTTTAGGTATTTTTCCGGGTTGTCAGAACGCTCTGGGCTCTGGCACTGTTCCTCACGAGTGGTCGCTGTGTGATTTGTCAAAATTGTTATGATTTGGCAGATCGTTTTTCAACTATAGATTGAATTCTGAACAGCGCAGCGATACGCTTTCGACGTCAGAAGCAGGTGCCGCGGGATGCGGTACTGGCCACTGGTTGACTGCCAAACTTCGGCACCATGGCGCGGAAATACTCCGGCCGGAGTTTGCCCTTCCCCAATAGTCTGGGGAGTTTCTTGCCCAATGCTGATCTGTGCGCTTGCCTCTCAAGAGGCATGAGCCGTGCCTGAGGGCCGGTCAGTGACAAACCCCCTGTCTGCGCCCCGATGCGCGGGCGGCTGCATTTCGATGACGCTGTTCCAAGTCAGAAGCCCTTTTCGAAACACCCCCCCCTCTCTTCACCAAAAATCAAAATCTGGAGACCCCCATGCGCAAGACCGTTTTGACGGCTATGGCCGCGCTGTTCTGTGGCAGCTCCCTCAGCGGCCTGTCCGCAGAGACGCTGCTGTCTGCACAAAAACCCGTGACAAGCGGCGTCACGGCCACTGTTGGCACCCTCGCCAGCATCACCGATGGCGACATGAGCAATGACGCCCCCTTTGTCTTTGACAATCAGGCAACATCTGATCGCACGGTAACCATTGATCTGGGCCGCGAGGCCTATGTGACCCGTCTGGGCATTCACACCGGCAGCGCCTATCGCACGCAGGCGATCCGCAAGTTCCGGGTGTGGTATTCGGAGGATGGCGAGACGTTCTCGAACGTGCTTGGCGCCACGCGTCAGGGTCTGGAATATGCCGATATCACTCAGGAGATCACCCTCGCGCAGCCGATCAAGGCCCGGTTCATCCGGTTTGAAAGCCTTGAACGCTGGGGCGCGTCGAAAATCCGCGAGATCGAAGTCTATGGCTCTGAAGAGCGGCCCGAGGCGGACACGCGGCATTTCTTCCCGCTGCAGGACGCCGACTTCCCGAAAGGCGAAGCCGACGCGGCTTTTCAGGCCCGCATTGCTGAGCTGAACACGCAGGTCTTGAATCGGTTTGAGGAAAACCTGCCGCGCTCCCACCCGCGTTTGCACGGGGATGAGGCGCAGTATTGGTCGTACTTCCGGCCCTTTGAGACAGCAAATGCGTCGGACTATCGCGGCGAAAACTACAGCTATGCGACAACCAAGAATGTCTTTTCGGTCTATAATCACCGGACCTATGGGATGAAGAAGGCGGGATGGGCCTATCCGCACACGCTGCGCAACATTCCTGCCGCGCGCTTTTATCTGGATGTGAACCTCAACGCGAGCGATGAAGACCTGCCGAAAGGAAACGCGACGCGGGCCATGCAGGTGCTGCACCTGATCCGGATGATTGACGGATGCCTTGAGTTCGACCCTGATTGCCGCTTCTCACAAGCCAACACTGACAGGCCAATGCATGTGGAAGGCGAGCTGTGGGCGCTGAAGCGCAAGTTCATCCGTTATGAATTCCGGGACTTCCAGCGGCAGCTGACGGGCAATAGCGCCAATACCTCCTGCCCGGCGGTGGATGGCGTCAGCTTCCCACGGGCGAAATACTGGCACCACGGGTACGATGGCTGCTCTTTCAACCTTGGGGCCATCCGCATGTTCCGCCCCTGGACGGCCATCATGGATTATTACTGGGATGACAACCGGTATTGGGCGCAGCCGGAAGATCATGCGCGGGTCATGGATATCATGACCAATTACGCCAAGATGTATATCGAGCAGTCAGACCCGAGCCACAAGCTGCACTGGATGGTGTCGCTTCACAACAACTGGAACACGATCACCGGGGAAGCGGCCCTGCGGTTCGCGACACTGGTCTATGATGAGCCCGGCTACGAGGAGATGGCGCGCGAGCTTCTGGCCAATGTGCTCAAATTCTCGTGGAATCACCGCCGCATCTACATGGACGAAGGCATGTATCAGGAAGGCGCTGGCTATATGGCCACGGATTATTCCTCAACCGGGGCGATCAACAACTTCTACATGCGCACCATCGGGGAGCCGATGCATGCCATGAAATGGGGCATCGGGACGGATACCGCCGAATGGTACGTCAACGTGATGGGACCGGATGGCCATGCGGTGAACTTTGGGGATGCCTGGAAGACCCAAGGCATCCGCAATGTCATTCCGCTTGATCTGTTGCTGTGGCGCGAGATGATCGGCCTGGATGCACCGGGCACAACGGAGCTGAGCACGGCTGAGCAATGCGTCGCAGCGCGGTTCTTTGCCAACCATTACTTTGACGATGGGATGTCCACCCCGATGCTGATGGGCGCGCATTTGGCGCGGGATTGGTACTCCGAAGTCGAAGCCTGTGGCGATCAGCAGCTTGCGGATACCTACGCGGCAGAGTTCCCGTTCAACGAATCCATGTTCCGCGTAGACACGGGCCGCACGACATGGGCGGCCAGCGGCGAAAACCCGACGCCACATGTGCAGCAATCCAACCAGAGCATGATGGCGATGAGCTGCGTGCCAAATGACTTCCCCCACCGGGAGCTGGATTGCTTTGACGTCAAATGGTCGGTGCATGGCAGCCGCTTCATCGATGATACGGGCTATGGCGATTTCACCAAAGGGTACAATTACTATCAGGTGAAAGGGTCCAAGGGGCATGTGCCGCTGACCAGCGCCTCGGACACGCTGGAGTTCTTTGCCAAGCCGGTGAAGAACGTAAACATGGACAGGGCTTTCATAGTCCTGAATGTCGCAGGGAAGACCCAGAGCATGTCCATTGGGGCGTGGATGAAAAACACCGCGCCAGATGCAAACGGCTGGCATCACATCAAGATCCCGCTGACGGCCTTTGGCGAGATCAAGCCGCATCACTGGAACCGCGTTGTGAACGGCGGCAAAGGTGTGGGTTCGATCACTTTCCTGCAGGGCAGCGGGCTGCATCTCTTCCGGGAAGCGAGCTTTGGCATTGATGAGATCCGCTTTACGCAAGGTGGCGGCGACCTGTTGTGGTACGGCGATGCCCGGACGGACTCCGTCGAAGGGGATGCGTTGCAGTACAGCAGGCACCGCCTCTTTGTTGAGGAGCGATCTGGCAGTGGGGCCAATGGCACCGATGGCTGGCTGGAGATTGGCACCAACATCAAGGCCACCGGTCCGGTTGTCAGCTTCTACCGTGACGTCGCCGAGGACCGGATCGTGCAGAACTACTACGATGGTTTTGCGATTGGGGCGAATTCGCTGATCGTGCCGGATGCGCAGTTCACCGAGGATTGGTTTGCGCGCCCGGGTCAGACCCATATGGGTCAGATCTTTGGCAAGCGTGCCACGGGTGAAACATTCGAAGTGGACACGCTTGAGGGCGCGACAGGCCTGAAAGGGGTCTCTTTCGATGCGTCCGAGGTCTACGGCAAAAGCGTTGATGGCGGCTGGTTGGAAAAGGCGATCCGCTACAAGATTGCGCTGCCGAACGGCAACTTTGTCATCGTCGATGATTTCCAGACGCGACATGTGAATGGCGATACCGGACCGCGCAAGACCTCGCAGATCCAGCAGTTTTGGTACACGCCGTATGACAACGTGCAAACCTGCGCGCTGCCGCGCAACGGCGGGACCAGCCACCACGTGGATGTCACATACTCGGGCGTGAACACGGTGGATTTCACTCCGCGCTGCATGATCCTCTTCCGGGGTGGCAACGTGCAGGCCGAAGCCAAGGGGCGCATGAGTGCGGCGTCGCTTGCCGGCAATGTCGAGCTGAAGTTTGGGCCGCCGTCCTTCATGGCTGATGACCCCTACTTCCGCCGCTTCGTGAACGAGGACACGATCACGCAGGTCAACCGCAAGCGCGGAACCGACGTGCGGCGCCTGCTGCGGTTCGAGCCGCTGGAACCGGTGAGCGAGGACACACGAGCGTTCCTGTTCCAAGGCGCGCTGGATCATCCAGACCCCAAGGATGCGCTGAAACCGCAGAGCGTGGTTGTCTCGAAAACCCTTCCGGGATGTGAGACGCAAAGCTTCTGTGTGCAGGCGAAGATCGGCAATGAGACCTATACGCTGAATTTCGACAATATCTAAGCCTGTGGTTCAGATTTGGGGCGGCTTCGGTCGCCCCAAAGGCAAGAGCGGCCTCCCGATGCGGGGCCGCTTTTTTCTGCAGATGGCTTTGCGGGGTTACATCGCGGTGTCCGACTGCGACATGAATTTAGGGTGCAGGGGCAAGGCGGCCGCCCCGGCCGCGAGGGCATCCTGGCCAAAGCAGCTTGGGAGCAGCGTAACGTCTGGCGAAAGAGCCTCGCTGGTTGCTTCAATCAGAGCGGAGATGTGCTGCTCCGGCACATGGGAGGCCAGCACAACCGTGGGAATGCGCGCCAGAAAGGAGGCGGCGCTGATCATCCCCACCACCGCTTGCGAGGCGGCGGTGATCCAGTCGGCATCGGGGTGATCGGGGCTGGGTGAGGTTATGTAAAAGGGCGGCGGGGTCTGACCTGAATGTATCCGCCCACTCAGGCACAGGCGCGGGTGCAGGCAGGTGTCGAGATAGCAATAGAGGAAATCTCCCGTCCGCCGCGTGGCGCCAAACAGCGTTTCTGCACTGGCGAGCGCTGTGACATCGTTCTGGATGAAGGTTTCCAGCTGCGTGTGGCTCTCCAACAGCGCCTCGATATCCCGCACCACGTCTTCCTGATCGTCGAATTCATCTGATAAAGTCACGCCCACGCCTGCAATCAGCTTGCGGGTCTTGGGCGTGCAAGTGTTCATCAGCTGATCCACCATGCCGGTGAGCGCAGCGCCGAGGGATGTATGATCGGTCAGGGGGGCCTGTTGCGTCTGCACGATCTGCCCAATGAAATTGACGACCGCGCCGCTCAACTGATCCTGCCCGACGTTGATGCCCAGAGAAAAGGCCCCGTCGGGGTTCAGGATGATGGGTATGGTCGGTGGGCCGACGCGGCCCCGCACTGCCTCGCCTTTGACGATCAGATTGTCCGCCTCAAGCGCGCGGACAATGACTGATATGGTCTGCGCTGACAGACCGCTTTCCTGGCCAAGCTGCAGCCGGGTCATGCCGTCGTTGCGCAGCAAAAGCGAGGTGATCAACCGCTCGTTCAGAGTGCGCGCCAGCACCTGGTTCATCCCGCTGGCCGTGCTGGATACGCGCACGGCAGGCGGGGGGGCAAATCTCATGTCGGGCAAAATCAGTCTCCGCTGCTCATCTGCGCGCTATGCACCGGGCTGCTCCTGTGGAAGCCAACCGATGGCGGCGACCTCTTGCGCGATGGCCTGCCCCAGCGCGAGATGCGCCGCGACATCGAGGTGAAACCCATCATCATCGCTGGAGCGCACCACAAGGGCGGCATCGAAAAAATGCACCTCGTGCATGTCCGCGATGCGCTCATACTCCGCCGCCAAGGCGCGCGATTTCTCCTGCGCGTCCTGAAAGACACCGGACCAGTCCTTCAGATCCATCGCCGTTGGCGGCGGCGCCACGACCAGCATCTCGGGCACCCGGCCATTGAGGCCCGCCGGCATGGATTTGATGTCGGAAATCAGCGCGCCGATTCCCATTGCAATCTCGCCCGGGGTCTTGTTGAAGCGGATCTTGAGGTCGTTTGTGCCCAGCATCAGGATCACCAGATCCAGCGGCTTGTGGCTCATGATACAGGGGCGCAGATAGGTGCGCCCGTTCTTTTCGGCCCCTTCGATGGGGTCGTCGCTGACGGTGGTGCGCCCGCTCAAACCCTCTTCGATCACCATCCACTCCGCGCCCAATTCCTGTCTTAAAACGCCCGGCCAACGGACGTCATGCGGATATCTGTCGTCAGGTAAATTCGCCGTTGTTTGCCCGTAGGTGTTTGAGTCTCCGTAGCAGAGCACTGTCCTCATCCGTCATTCCAAACCTGTATAAGGCCCTCAGTTGAAAATGTTTTTGTTGTTTTTTGCCGAAGCGTGTCACAGATGAGGCTAGGTCGTGCAGCGCAGTCCGTCAATAATCATTCATTCTGAATTATTATTATTGACATCATTTCTGAATTCAGGCTGTGTCGAGAGACCTGCGTCCTGACCCGCGTGAGTTGAGCCAAGGACAACGGGTGGAAACAGGGGAGGAACAGATGAAACTTTTCGGAAAGATCAAAGCCGCTGTCGCAGCGATTGCGTTGGGGTTTGGTGCCGTATCGCCCGCGCTGGCTGATGATGATGGTCCGATCCTCGTGATCAGCGGGCCGCTGTCCTGGCCGTTCTTTGCAGCCGTGAAACAGGGTTTCGATGACGGGGCCGAGACCTTCGGGCTCGACTACCAATATATCGCCGTGACCGACACCTCGAACATGACAAGTGACTACCCCCGCCTGCTGCAACAGGCGATCAGCCGCAACCCGCGCATGTTGCTGGTGGGCGAGTTTTTCCCCGATGGTATGGACCCGCTGATCAAGGAAGCTACGGCAGCGGGCATCCCGGTGCTCATCCACAACTCCGGCCAGACCCTCTGGGAGCAGAACGGCTCCATCGGTTTTATCGGGGAAGATCCGTTTCAGATGGGCTTCAAGGCCGGTGAACTTCAGGCCGAAGCCGGGGTGACATTGGGGCTCTGTTTCAACCAGGTGCCCGGCAACCCGACCGTGGAGGAGCGGTGCAATGGCTACGTCGCGGCAATGGAGGCGGCTGGCGTTGAGACCATCTATCAGACAATTGGCACCGGTGACGCGACCAACCCGCAGGCGATGACCCAAGCGATCAAGGGCACCCTGCAGGCCAATCCGGGCATTGACGGGATTTACACGCTGAACGCCGTGCCTGCCATGTCGGCCCTGCGCGCAGTTGACGAGGTCGGGCGCAAGGGCGACGTGATGGTCGGTACCGCCGATCTGTCCAATGAGGCGCTGCTGGCGATCCAATCGGGCGATTTGGCTTTTGCCATGGACCAGCAACCCTATTTGCAGGGTTTCATGTCGATGCAGGTGGCGTTCCAGTATCTGAACTATGGGCTGCAGCCCATCGGACACGTGAAAACAGGGCCGCTGGTGATCGACCAATCCAATGTGGATGCGACGCTTGACGTGAACCGCAAACACGCAGGTGTGCGCGGCGCCTCCTGAGCGCCGCCCCAAGACAATGCTGAACCGTCAAAGAGGCCGGATTTGACACATCTTTTGCGACGTCCAGAGACGGGAGCCTTCGCGGCCTTTCTCTTGACTTACCTCTTCTTTGCGCTGGCGACGCCGGGCACGGGGTTCGTCTCGCTCAATGGCACCGCTGGGTGGTTGAATCTCGCGGCTGAGCTTGGAATCGTTGCGATCCCGGTCGGGCTGTTGATGATTTCAGGGGAGTTCGACCTCTCAATTGGGTCAACCGTCGGCGCGGCCTCAATGATCTTGGCACTTGGGACAAACCAGTTCGGGGCGCCGACCTGGCCGATGATTGGCTTGGCGCTGCTGGCCGGGGCGGTGATTGGGCTGGCCAACGGGCTGGCTGTTGTAAAGACCAAGCTGCCCAGCTTTATCGTGACGCTGGCGACCAACTTCATCGTGATCGGCGCCACCATGGGTCTGTCGCGTCTGATTGCGAATGTCACGTCGTCGTCGATCTTTGCCTCCGACAGCGCCAAGCTCGCGTTTGCCTCTCGCCTCGGGCAGGCCAATATCTCCATCCTGTGGTGGGCGCTTGTGGCCTATATCGGCTACCGGGTCCTGGCCAAAAGCAGCTTCGGCAACTGGATCTATGCCACAGGCGGCAATGAAGACGCCGCCCGGGCGGCAGGCGTCCCCGTCGAGCGGGTCAAGATCATGCTCTTCGTGGCCACCGGCGTCTGCGCCGCTTTGGTCGGTATCCTGCAGGGCATCCAATGGAATTCGGGCAACGCGACCTATGGCATGGGCTATGTCTTTCAGGCGCCGATCGTCGTTGTGATCGGCGGGGTGCTGTTGACCGGCGGTTATGGCTCGGTTGTGGGGATCGTCTTTGGTACGGCGCTGTTTGGAGTCATCTCCAGCGGGATCTTCTACACCGGCTGGAATACGGACTGGATCCAATTGTTCCTGGGTCTGCTTCTGGCTGTCGCCGTGCTCGCCAACAACTATGTCCGGCGCCTCGCGCTGACCGCGCGATAGGGCGTACAAGATATGTCCAATACGCTGATGGAGCTGCGCAACGTCGACAAGTTCTTTGGGTCCACCAAGGCCCTGCGCGACGTTTCAATGGCCGTGCAGCCCGGCAAGATTCTGTGTTTGCTGGGCGACAACGGCGCCGGGAAATCGACCTTGATCAAGGTGCTGTCGGGCTACCACCAACCCACGCGCGGGAAGATTTGGTTTGAAGGGCAAGAGACCCGGTTTTCCGGCCCGCGTGAGGCCCGGCAACGGGGGATCGCAACAGTGCATCAGAATGTGGGGTCCATCCCGTTGATGAGTGTGGGGCGTAACTTCTTTCTTGGGGCTGAGCCGGTCAGGGGCCGCTGGCCGTTCCATAGCATCGACACACAGAAAGCCAACGCCATCGCGGTGGAGCAGATGCAGAAATTTGGCCTCACCCGAGTGACTGATGGCGATCAGCTGGTGGGCACGATGTCGGGTGGAGAGCGGCAGGTGCTGGCCATCGGGCGGGCGATGTATTTCGGGGCAAAGATGCTGATCCTGGACGAGCCGACCTCGGCGCTCGGGGTCAAGGAGGCCTCCATTGTGCTCAAGATGATGCGGATCGCGCGCCGCAACGGGGCGGGCATCGTCTTTATCACCCACAACGCGCGCCACGCCATGAGTGTGGGGGATGACTTTTGTGTCCTGATCCAGGGCGAGGTCGCGGCGCGCTTCAAGCGTGATGAGAAGAGCCGTGAAGATGTGCTGAACCTAATGGCCGGAGGCGAAGACATGACCGAACTCGAAGACGACCTAGAGCAGATAGACTAGGCCCCTATGACCTTTTTCATCGGGGTGGATGTGGGTCCCGCAAGCGCCCGCGCCGGAGTGTTTGACGTCGAAGGCAACATGCTCGGCGCCTGCGCGCATGAGATCCGGATCTGGCGGCCGCAATCGGGCTTTGCACAGCAGTCGACCGCAGATATCTGGGGCGCCACCTGCCATTGCGTTCATGACGTGATCCGCCGGACCGGGACGGACGTGCGGCAGGTCTCGGGGATCGGGTTTTCCGCAACGTCCTCGCTGGTGGCGACAGGTCCAAAGGGGGCACCGGTCTCGGTGTCTCCGGATGGGTCAGCAGAGCAGGATGTTATTCTGCGGTCTGATCACCGGGCAGCAGAAGCGGCGAAGCGGATCAATAGCACAGGGCACGAGCACCTGCGCGTCACCGGCGGCGCTGTCTCAATCGAAGCGCACATCCCAAAGCTCGTCTGGTTGAAGGAGAACTTGCCCTTCACCTGGAACGATGCGGCCCATTTTTTTGACCTATCCGACTGGTTGGCCTGGAAGGCCAGCGGATCTCTAAAGCGGTCTCGCTGCACGGTGCTCTGCAAGTGGGGGTACCTTTCGGAAAAGGCGGAAGGGGCGCGGGGCTGGGACAGCTCCTTCTTCAAGCAGATTGGTCTGGGCGATCTGGTGACTGAAACCTATCGCCGCATCGGTCAGGATATTGCCGCCCCAGGGCAGCCCGTCGGCAGTCTGACAGAAGACGCGGCCCGAGACTTGGGCTTAAGTCGAAAGACCCGCGTGGCCATGGGTCTGACCGATGCGCATGCGGGTGCCTTGGGCACATTCGGGTCGGCAGGCGATGGGGCAACCATGGCGCTGATTGCCGGAACATCCGCGCGCCACATCACGCTCTCGGGCACGCCGGCTTACGTGTCCGGTGTCGGTGGTCCCTATCTTGGCGCTCTCCTGCCGGGTCTGTGGGTCAATGAAGCAAATCAGCCCATGGCTGGCGCGGCCCTGGATGCCATCATTAACCGCCATGCAGCCGGGTTCGAGCTGCGGTTCAATGCGACGCAGGCCAGTTTGACACCGCATGAGTACCTCGAAACCATCTTGCTGGATTACACCGGGCCGGGGCCCTACGACCAACGGGCGCGCCATCGCCATATTGTGTCTGATATCAATGGGAATGACACACCGGTGGCAGACCCGCTTCGGTTCGGCATGGCGGTGGGGCAGGGCACCGCGCCCGATTTGGAAGACCTGGCGGTTGACTATCTCGCGGGTGTGCAATCCCTGGCCTATGGCACCCGTCAGATCATTGAGCAATTGGACCAACACGCCATTCCGACGACCCAAATCGTCATCAGCGGCAAGATGGCGCGAAACCGGATCTATTGCCAAACCCTCGCGGATGTCACCGGGTGTGGAGTCGTCATTCCGAACCAGCCCGAACCCGTCCTGCTGGGCGCGGCGATGCTGGCCGCACAGGCATCTGCTGCGTTTCCAACCACGCTGAAAGCGATGCAGGGGATGTCGAAGGGCGGGCAAGCATTGGTGCCGCGATCCGAATCGCACCCCTTTCATGACAAAAAGTACAATATTTTCAAAAGCCTGCAGGATCATTGTGGCTCGATACACAAGATCATGAGTGGCTAGCGGCGCACCCTCGCGCAACGTCCCGCCGCTCCACTTCTTACGGCTCAGTATGGCCAGCATGGTGATACGCCATACCTTGCCAGACAGTCATCAAAGGGCACCATGGCGCCACGTCGAAAAAGGCTGCGACGGGTATGACATCGACAAAACCGCTTAGCCGAACATGTCGGATCAGGGTTCGGGACGCCGCATACGGAACCCTAAGTGCAAAAGTGGCCCCGAACGGCGACAAGTTCACGAGCGTTACCGTTCCGCCTTGGTCTGCCATAACATCGCGAACGACGAACCACAGCCCGGTGCCGCCTGTATATGTGCTGCGACTGTCGTCACCCCGTACAAACGGCTCGGACCTATTTTCAAGCGCCGCTTTCCTCCTCCAGTTTCAGGGAGAGTTCGCCCCAACGCAGGAGACGAACGGAATGAAGAGATCACGGTTTAACGAAGAGCAGATCATCCATTGCCCGGCAGGCGATTTGTGAAACAAATCTGCCGAGAGGGGCGATCCTGAAGCAGCAGGAAAGCGGGGTGGCAACGGCAGACGTGTGCGGTGAGCACGGGTCAGCTTGGCCACATTTTACAAATGGAAAGCGAAGTATGGTGGCTTAGACGTGTTCGATGGCAGCCTCGATGTCGGCGCTTTCGGCTCGATGCAGTTGGTGGTCAATGCTGTGCTCCTTTTCTGGTGTTTCAATGATGGTCAGAGGGCAGGGGACAACGACTTGAAAACACTTTTCACCCACAAGCGAGGCGACGATGTTTGAGAATCCGTGGGTTACGAGCGGCGTGACGGCGAGCTGGTTCGAGCCCTCTTACATGGCGCAGACCTGGAAACTCGACGGTTTGCCGATCACATAAGACGCGATGGATCAGGCATTCCCATGCGATCATGGACGGCCATCACACCCGCCGTCCGCACCGATCAGTGCTTTGCTGCCCGAAGCCCTGATCGGCGAGTCCTCGCCAGAGAACAGGCCATACAACACCCGTGCTTGCTGCTTTCTTATGAATCGGCTCACAACTGCTCTAAATATGTTTGCAGCGCCAGTTTATTGATTTGGTGAGATACGTTGGTTTTGAAGTTTTCCCAACAGCAGTTTATCGCACTTGAGGCTCAGGCTGCTGCGGGTTGGGATCGCGAAACGGCTAAGGAGCTGCAGGCGCTCTATTCGCACTACATGGCAGCGCTGGGTGTGGCTCTGGATGATATCACCGCCTTTGTCCGCACCGTACGGGACTATGCGCAGGCCTACCACATCACCTCCAAGCGTGAGGTTTTCAAGCTGGCGGTCATCGGTGTCTCACTGGGCGCGCATTTTCCGCATGATCCGCGGTTTGAACACGGGGTGGCGTCTTCACTGGGGCGCACCGGCATTCCTCAAAACCGCCGTCTCGTGTTGCTAAGCGATTTCGTCGAGACATGGCTGGGCGCGACCTGGACGGGCGAAGGTCTGGATGTCGTTGGTGCGCGTCTGGTTGCGCGGATCGACTCCTCGTTGCCGCTTGAAGCAGCTCTGCGCGGGCTTGTTGCTCAAAGCCCCAGCCTTGCGCCTCGCGCGCGCCGCAAGGCGTTTCTCGATGCCTGTCTCGTGCATGCGGATGGCTATGGCCTGCGCACACCCGAGCGGCGTCTGGCCTATGTCGGTGCTGCGCTGATCCACGGGATCTACTGGTTCGATGACCCGCTGATGGGCGGCCTGCGCCGGATCGTCGCCGAGACCGAGACGCCAGATTTGATGCGCGACCAGATGGCCGAGTTCTACGCGGGGTTTGCCTGATGGGACCTAATGGCAACCCGAACAATCCCGCGTTGCTGCGGCAGGGTCTCGCGGCGGCCGACGGTCAACCCGCCGGCGATGTCGGGCAGATCTGCGAGGACTGCCCGGACAACTGGGTCGAAGCGGGGGCCGTGGACGACAGCACCGGCCAACCGCTCCCCGGTATCGGCTACCGCATCTACGATATGGCCAGCGGAGACCGGGTCGCCTCAGGTGTGCTGAACGATGAGGGCCTGTCGCCCCGCCATTACATCCCGGTGCCGGTCACCCAGCTTTATGTGATCTTCGGGACCGACGCGGCCATGGATGAGGCCGAGGAGCAGATCGGCGCGCGTCAACGCGACCACGCGCTACAACAAGATGCGGTGTCCGAGTGGCGCGGTATTCCGGCTGGTCTGGACGAGCAAGGCTTCAACCAGGCCTATGATCAGATCGCGCGGGAGGCTGGGCGGTATGAAAAACCCAGCGCGGGACTCTTCGAGGGCGCGGGCTACGGCGCCAACATGCTGTGGGACTATGTGTCCTCGGGCTTCGATTCCCAGCACATGCTCAACGAGCTCTATCTGGATGACCGGCGCCGGAACTTCGAGCAATACGAATTGGCCACCAACGCGCGACAGGCCTCTGATGCAGAGAGCTTCTTTGGTGGCGGTGGCCAGGGTCTGACCTTTGGGTTTGGCGAAGAAGGCATGGCGCGGCTGGAGACCCTGTTCAGCGACCGTTCTTACGAAGAGCTGGTCGCCGAGCGCCGTCAACTGATGAACGCCGAGCGGCTGGCCAACCCGAATTGGTTTGTCGGCGGTGAGCTCGCGGGGGCGGTGCCCACGATCTTTGTGCCGGCCGGAGGCGCCGCGGCCAATGCCGCCCGCGCAGGCCAGGGCGTGCGCGGCGCTGTCACAGCCGGTGCCCGCACCGGCGCCGCAACGGGTGGTTTGTCAGGTGCGGGCCACGACGAAGGCGGCGTGCTGGACCGCCTCGACGGCGCAGCTCTGGGCGCCGCCACCGGAGGCCTCGCTGGCGCAGTGCTCTCCGGCGCCGGCGTCCTCATCGCACGAGGTATCGCTAAAACGAGGATCATGGGGCGAATACCTCGTTCTTCGGCATTCATGAAAGATGCCGATCCGGCGCGTCGTGTTATGGGACCCGCAACACGGAGCCATCCGAATGAGATTGCAGCCATGAAAGCTGAACTCGAAAAAGCAGGTGTCGAGGTGATAGAACGACCTGGTGCAATGGCATATGGTCCCAGTGGTTCTGGCGGTAAGCCGGGTCAGTTTATCATAGATCCTGATGCATCATACTCCGCCTGGTCGCACGAATATCAACACTTCCTTCAAGACCGAGCCAGCGGCTGGCAAGGCATGCGGATACTTACGGACAAAAATGTGCGATGGGCGTGGGAGCAAGAAGCTTTCGCTGTTGAGAAATCGATGATGCGCAGACTTGGCCACACAAGCGTATTAGAGGAGTTAGATGAGTTGCAGACTCTTGAATGGCAAAGGATCTTCAAAGGATGGAACTAACTGAAGAAATACGAGCCAAGTCTTCGTCGTGGCTGATCGACTGGGCCCAATCCCAGAGAGGGTATCACGACTATATGCCATATGCATTGGCCGAACTGGTTGAACGAGCAAAGCAATCCCCTGACATCGTTGCGCGGCTTGTCGAGGTTATCGAGATTCAAACTGAGTTCCTCGATCCTCGCAAGCCTATGCCCAGCAGCATTGCTCTACAAAAAGTTTTTCAAGAGGGCCCAGAGAGTTTGCGAAATGAGATCGTGAAACGCGCTGATAACTGGCCGGAGCGAAAGCAAGAAGATCTGATCATGTTCGGTTTGCAGAAAGAGTCGCGAGACGCTGAGGTCGCGTCGTGGACACAGCAGTTGGGCTTCACCCGAAAGAAAGTAGTGAACAGATCGGTTTGAACATCCGAACTCAGACGGCTGCTGTGCGGTAGAAGTTCGCTAACAGTTGTTACCTTTTAAAAAAAGATTCAAAATTTTTAGGCACTTCAAAGTCTGGGCTTTGCCAATCTAGTGTACCGTTTTTTTTCATACGGCGAACCACTGAGATGCGTGTAACTGCGCTATCAATCATGTCCTCGTCGCCACTGTCTAGTCCCCTGTTGCTGGGCCACTGATCAGCCGTTTCTCTAATAGGGTTTCTGGCACCGGTGGCCACATGTTGAGTGCCTGATGCGGGCGGGTGTGGTTGTACTGTCTGAGCCAGTGATTGACGACGATCTGCGCCTGCTCGGTCGTCGTGAACCACTCCGCGTCGAGAACCTCCCGGCGCAGCGTCCCGTTGAACCGCTCATTGTATCCGTTCTCCCAGGGCGATCCTGGATAGATGCGGATCGGCTTGATGCCGACGCGTCGCAGCCAGCCTTGCATCGCCTCTGCTGCGAACTCGGGGCCGTTATCTGACCGGATGTACTCCGGATTTGCGATGATCGCTGCCCCTTTACTGGCTCTCGTAAGCATCGACTTCGTGCCGGGGCCGATGTTGTTCATCAATCTCTTTCTGTCGGTCTTCAGGCCAAGCTGGGCAGCGATGAAGCGCAGCACTTTTTCCGGGATGAGCTCATCAGACGAAAGAAGGCGTCCAGGATATCGCAACGCACAGAGTTGCAACGCAAAGCCGACCCGGTTCTCCGACCGCCTGCGTGCATTGATATGTTCAAGGTCATCATCGGCAAGCCCGCGACCATCGAGCGGCGTCTTGTGACCCTCAAGTCGTATTGCGCGTGGCGCGAAGATCGGAACAGCGCCCTGCCCTCCCCGTTCGCCGACGTCCTTATCTCGGTGAGGATTCCGCGCCGTCTGCCGCGTCCCATCGATCGAGGCATCCTCAGAACGGTTCTCCGTGCCGGTGAAGACCCGATTAATTTGCGGTCCGCGCAAGGCCCGGACGCCGGGTCGCTGGCCCCCCAAGATGGCGTCACTCTCTTGATCATCAAGCTGCTGATCGTGACCGGGCTTCGGATCAGTGAGTTGACCAATGTAAAGGTCCGCGACGTTTCGCCGGCCGGCGGCCAGTTCCTCGTGCGCGGGAAGGGCAGCAAGGAACGGATCGTCTTCGTGCCGAACCGGAAGCTGCAGGAGGAGTTCCAACGCTACTGCCAGCTGCGTTCGGAAAACGGCTCGATGACGTCGCCGCTGTTTCTCAACACGGCAGGACGCCGGCTCCGCGCGGCGACATTCCGCAAGCGGCTGCAAGCGCTGTCAAAACGCCTCGGCATCGAGCCCCACCTGACCCCGCACAGATTCCGGCACTCGGCCGCGACGCTCCTGATCGAAGAAGGCATCGACATCCGCATGGTTCAGGCACTCCTTGGGCATGCGAACCTCAAAACCACGGAGATCTACGTGCGGGTTCCCGCCCTCTCTTCGGGCTAATCCAAACTTCGGTGTCGGTAACGCCGTAGCAGGATGTATTTCAAAGACGCGACGCGCAGGCGTATTTGAGCGTTTTTCGGATCTGCCTGGGTTACATGGCCAACCAGTATCGTGTGTATCGGCGTTCGCCCGTACGCGTGAGGGCTCCGATCTCAACAAGTTCCTGTAGATCCCTGGTCGCAGTTGCACGCGATGTCCCGGAGATCGAAATATAGTTCTCCGCGCTCAGGCCACCTTTGAACCCGTCAGGCCCTTCCCGGAACATGCGCTCGATTACCTTGGCCTGCCTTTCGTTCAGTGCTTCGCGATGCCGGTCGTAGAAATGCGCCTTGGCAATGAAGAAGCCCACGCGGTCGAGGGTGACCTGCTGCGCTTTCAGAACGGCCTCTGCAAACCAGACCAGCCAAGGCGTGACATCAAGCGTCTTCTGATGTCGCTCAAGCTGATCGTAGTAGTCCTTCCGTTTTCGCTCGATGGTGAAGGCGAGCGCGATCAGGCTCGGCTGCCCAATGTTCTGAGCTAGCGATTTTTCGGCGAGGGCCCGACCCAGGCGACCATTGCCGTCCTCAAACGGGTGGATACTTTCGAAGTAGAGATGACTCAGGCCCGCGCGCGTCAGTGCCAGCAAAGGCTTTTCCGCATCAGGCCCTGTCCGGTTGAACCAGTCGATATACCGTTCCATCTCATCCGGAACCTGCGCAGATGCAGGGGCCTCAAAATGCACGACCGGGCGGTCAAGACGACCCGAGACGATCTGCATGGCATCTTCGTGCTGCCGATAGGACCCGATGGCCTCCAACCTTTTGTCAAAAGACAAAAGCATCTCGTGCCACCGAAACAGGGTGTCGTGCGTGAGGGGCTCCGCATAGGTCGAGTAAACGTCAACCATCATTTCAGCAACACCTTGCTCGCGGGGTTTGTTCGGATAGTTGTCTGGTTCCAATCCGAGGTGTCGGCGAAGCGAGGATTGCACACTGCGTCGGTCCAGCATCTCACCTTCAATGGCGCTGGTTTTCATGGCCTCATCACTCAGCAGGTCGATGCGGAGTTGATCACGCTCTGCCGAATTGACATGCTGAACGGCACCCAGGACTTCGCCTGACGACAGCAGGAACCGCTGCTCGAATGGCGCAAGCTCTGCATCGTCGTACCGGAAATCCGGCCAACCGGGCATCTGCCAGTTCCATGCCATGAGTTATAGAACTCCTTTCTATAACTCACAGATAGACCACTTTTGAGTTATAGAAGTCAATTCTATGCCTCACAGCGACAACGCCACGTTGCAATCTGATACCCGTGGACCTCAATTCTTCATAAGTCGCCGACTGATTGAAAGTCAGAGCCCGACCGATTGAAAGCGGGCGGCGTTACGTGTCCGAAGTTTACTGCATATTTCGGACATCAAGGCTTCGATAGCTCCCGGTCCGGCAGGTCCCGCAGGCTCTGCAGATCGAAGGTCACGAGGAACGTCTCTGTCGTCACGAAGGTATGCGGTGCCCCGGGCCGTGGCGATCGCGGCCCGCTGGCAATTAGATCCTTGTAGCGCAGCCGAGCCAGCTGATCACGGCTCACCTCTTTGCCAAAAATGTCCTTCAGCCCGGCCCGATCAATGGGCTGATGATAGGCAATAGCACAGAGCACGCCCATCTCCATTTCTGTGAAGGCGAGCGCCTGCTCACCCAAATCAGCGGCGGCTTTGATCGCATCCGCGAACTGGGACTTCGTTCGAAACATCCATCCGCCCGCAACCTGTGCCAGCTCATAGGGACGGCCAATCAACTCTGCCTGGATGTCCTCGATGAGCATCTCGACCGAGGCCCCCTGCCCGACCACGCGCGCCAGGTCGTCGCGGCCGACCGGCGAGGCACTCGCGAAGAGCACCGCTTCGATCCGCCCCATCCATTCCCGCCAGCGCAACTCCTGGGGAAGATCTTCGAGCTCGCGGTCAAAGACAGCATCGCCGTCATCCGCCGGTTTCCGTTTCTTGGTCGCGGTTGTCATGGCGCAATCCCGTAGAGCCGGAAGGTCGATCGCCCGGTCAGTTCCCGCGCCACGCCCAGCTCGACCAGACGGTCGCAGAACCGCCGCGCGGCACGTGACGTCATGGGGATCGAGGTGCCGCGAATGTGCGGCGAGAGCATCGACCCTGGGGCCACCGCATCTTCCGTTAGAAACAAATCAACGGCCGCACCCGATCCTTTCGCTCGCAGTTTTGGGGCGACAGCGCGAAGCGCTTCGCCGCGGCGGGCGAGGTCTCGTGCCAAGCGGATGGTCTCTTCGATGGACTCTTGGAACCGCACCTGGACTGCCAGCTCGGTCCCCTGCCCGTCTGCGGTCAGGTCCCGCAGTGCGGCCTTTGTCAGCCGATGCGCCGAAACCGGCAGCACGGTCTTCCAATTCATTGCCCGTGCCAGAACGATATCAGACAGCAGGCAGGCGACTCGCTCTGCCTGGTCGTCGGCGTCGAGAACGGTACGAAGGACAGCCACGCTGCCCGCCAGCGGTCCATGGGTCCGGGCCCGCTCCAATCCCGCGTCAAGCCAGATGCCCACCAAGCTTGTGAAGTCTGGACCAATTAAAGCCGCGACCTCGCCAGTGCCGCATACGCGCAAGCGCGCCACGTCGCGCCAGAATGCCAGGAGATCACCATCGGGACCGCGCGCCTCGCCCGGCGGGGTCAGATGATAGGCGTCGCGGATATCCACCTCCCGCGCCAGCCGTCCCTCCAATTTCGAGGTGGCGGTTGCCGCACTCAGGGCCAACCGGTTGGCCAGCAGTTTCACCGGCACACCATGCATGGGATCACGCACCAGCTGATCCAGCACCGTCAACGCCGCCCCTGACCGAAAGGCCACAGTTTCAGAGGTTTCCGTAGGCCCAGAGGTGACCCAGCGGGGGAGTTTCGGTAGGATCGTCTGGTCGTCAGAGAGTGCGGCGGGCTGATAGGTCATGCTACAACACTATCTCGCCACGGCGCTTTCCGCTACCATATAGTGTGCAAACCGCCCCACCCTGCGGCTCTCTGCTATGTCCAATAAGTTTGCATTATCGGACACAGAGAGATAGCCTCCGAAACATGCGCAAATCACCCGAAAATGTTGTCGGACGGCCGGAATTCATGAGATTCAAGCACTTCCCTGAAAAACCGACCGGGGTTCATGAGATTCTGGAGTGGTATTCATGAGACTGGACGCGCCGGTATTCATGAGACTGGCGCCGTCTCGTGGGTTTTTCGGCAATCCGGCGATCTCTCTCGTCGCGCTGAGTGCGCCAGAGCCGGGCAGAGATACATCTTCTCAACGAGAGTGGCCATGATCTGAGTGCTTCCTGCACCCGCCCCTGCCCGTCCACGTCGCTGGCCAGCAGCACGGCGATCGCGCGAGCGACGGGGTCCTCAGCGAGCCGGCCAATGCCAACCGTCAGTGCGAAACCCTGCAACAGCGAGCCCTGCGCGAGGCCGTGCAGCCCGGGCCGGACCGGCTTGGCCAGCACCGGCGCCACCTCATCATACTCGGGAACGACCACCGTCAGCGCCTGACGGATGATCGGCATGGTGAGAAATTCGTGGTAATCCCGCCGGGTCTGCAGCGACATGCGCGGTTGTTCGGCCAGCGAGGGAGGCGAAGCGCGGCGGTGCCGTGCTGTCAGGACGGACAGCATTTCCGGCACGTCCAGAACCCCCTGCCCGGCCCCACGTACCCAGGCGTCGAGAACGGCGGCACCGGCCCTTGCATGCGTCGCCAAGGCTGCCATCCGGGCGTCCCCCAACATCTCGGGCAAGGTTGCGCCGGTGGCATCCTGTAGGTCTGAGCCGTGAACAGGACAGCGAAACACCCAAGGCAATGCCAACGACTTCCGCTGCATCTCGGCAGGGCAATGCGGGCAGCGATGGCGGTTCTGGCGCGCAATCATCATCCTGGCGTCGGGGGTGACTTCCTGAAACGTCATGGCCTGAATGGTCTCGACCGTAAGCCCGGTTCGGGCCGCGATCAGAGCCCCATTCCCGTCCGAAAGGCGCCACTCCAGGTCGAACAGGTCGCGCCTGGACAGGCCAAGTTCCGCCAGAAATTCGGGAATGGTCATAGCATAGAATTGGGCCAGACGGGCGATCCAGGAGGACAGCCGTTCATCCGTCTCGGGCGGGAACACAACCGGCAGGCGGCGCCCGCCTGTCAAACTGGCTCTCCCAGGACCACACGCAAGCCGTCGCCGCTCAGAACGTCGCGCGAGAGGATCCTCTCCTCGCCACTTTCGATGGCGGCGATTGCCAGCTGAGACATGATCGAAAAAATGCCCGAGGTGATGCCATCGGTCACCTTGAGGATCCGCGTGAGCGCCTTCTCATCGATCTCGCTTTCGCGCCGGAGCGGCAGGCTGCGCGTGAGCGTGCTCATCAGCCCGGTGAAATCCGCCCCTTCCCGCCAAGGCGGTAGCGCAAAAGCCTCGAAGCGGCGCACCAGCTGATCGTCGGTGCGCAGCGCGTTGCGGGCCTGGGCGGTGCCCACACAGACCAGCGGGATACGCAGTTCGTTGCCGAGAAACCGCAGCATGTTCAGGAACCGCGCCTGTTCGCGGATCGTACCCGCCTGCAGGCTGTGGATCTCGTCGATCACCAGCATCTTTGGGCGCAATTCGGTGAGCAGCCGCAGGGCAAGGCTTTCCAGCACGGAAAGCGTCGCCCTTGGCGGCTCCGGAGCGCCGATCGCGGCCAGAATCCGGCGGTAGAACCGTGTCTCATCCGGCCCCGAGACCATCTGCACCGCGACGACCGGCATGTGCAGCCGCCCGGTCATATCGTCGAAGCTGGAGGCTTGATCGCGGTTGAACTTCTCGATGATCATCGTCTTGCCCATGCCGCTTTCGCCGACCAGAAGCAGGTTCGGCATCCGGGCGCGCTCCGGGAAGGCCAGCAGAGTCTCCAGCTTGGTCAGGGCCGCCTCGGCCCGGGGATAGGACACCCATCGATCGGCCCGGATGCGCAAAATACGCTCCTCAGCGCTGAGCGCGGCAATCCTGCCGGCGCCCGGATAAAGATGCGGAAACTCAGTCATCGTCGTACCATTCCTCGACCTCGAACCCTGGATGATCCTTGAGCGCATTGCGCTTGGTTTCAGGTGCCGGCAAAGCCTTCTTTGCCTCTGCTTCTGGCGTCACATCGATCATCGGGCGCGGTTCCAGGTGCGCCCGCCGGGCCTTATGGCGTTGCATGGCTTTCGTTTGCCGCTCGGCGCTGTCCACGAGGTCGCGTTGCGCCTGGATTGTCCGGAAGATCAGTTCTTCGTCCACCGACCGGCGCCCTTCCTCGCGCAAGGCGCGCCGCGCCGCCCGGTGCTCCCAGAGCGTAATCGCAGGCCGTGTCAGATCCGCCGGCCGCGCCTCGATGATCCCGTCCCCGGTCAGCACAAAGATGCGCGAGAGGTCGCGCGGGTCGTATTTGAGCGTGTATTTGCGGCTCTCCCGGCCCATCAGCCAGCGCAACTCGTCCGACCAGTAGCGGATATGAAAGAGATGAAAGCCGTCCCGCTGCAGGACCCGCTGTTCCGAGGGCAGAAAATCCACCAGGAACTGCCGGAGATCGGCGGGCATGCGGAGCCGCGCCTCATCCGTATGCGCTGCCCAGGCCGCCGCAGGCGTGGTTTCCAGCGCGCTGTGGACCCGCACGTGGTAGGAACCGGTGATTTCCAGCGCGAGCCAGGTTTCCAACTCCTGCAGCGTCATCACCGCTTCGGCCTCCGCGTCGAGATCGCCACGCTCGAAGATGTTCGAGAAATGTGACCCCGGCAGCAGATGCACCGCCCCCATCATCGTGCCGATCAGCCGCTCGATATGCCCGCCATAGCGCGGTGTGCCGGGCGGGCGGTGCTGCAAATCAATCTGGTATTCGGAACAGGCAAGTCCGAAGGCCCGGGCATGGAATTCCGCGCCGTTGTCCACGTAGATCGCCCTGGGGATGCCCTGCGCGGGCCAGTCTGTATTGATCCCGCGCGCCGCCAGCCAATGTGATTTCTCCATCACCGCATGGGTCAGACAGAGCGCGACCGACAGAAGCGAGGGCGGCTCCAGCGACAGGTGAAATCCCAGAACCATGCGGGTGTTTACATCGATCGCGACAGTCAGCGTCGGCCGGCCAAGCGGGTGTCGCGTGACCGGATCGACCACCGTCACATCGGCCCTGGTGTGATCGATCTGGACGATATCCAGCGGGCGGGTCGCGGTAAGCCCACCGGGCGTGGCCAGGTGCCGGCGTTCGGCCTTGTCCCTGCCCTCCCGCCTCATCATGAGCCGTGCCTGGTCTTTCAGGTCCAGCCAACGCCCCAGACGCCGGATCGAGGGTGGTGCCAGCCCCCGTGCGTGGCAATCGGCAGCGACCTCCCGCCAAAACCGCGTTTTGGTCGGTTTGCGACGGGTGGCGTAAAAGTCTCTAAACAGGCGGGATACGATCGCTTCCACCGCCGGATCCAGCGGCTGCATGCCTGGCTTGGGGCCGGAGGAATTTGGCAGAAGTGCACTGGTCCGCGCATCTTCCCGGAACTGCTTCGCCAAACGATAAACCGTCGCCCGGCTGACATCCAGCTGCCGCATCGCCCAGGCAACGTCGCCTTCAGTGAGCTGTTCCGGCAGCTCCGCAAGCACTCTTGCGCGGAACTCGGCCTCTTCCCAATCTTTATCGGCTGCAGAATTATCGGACATGACTTGATCGACGCACGAACGCTGTGTAGTCTCACGAATAGTGACTCAAATCTATGTACAGTCTCATGAATTCCGACTCAATCTCAAAAATGAAGAACCGGCAAACCCTTGAAAACAAATGGCCCGCAGTTTCAAGAAATCCAGCAGTCCGACAGAGACATCGCGCTCTGCAACCCGAGGTGCGGCAAACGAGCACGCGCTTCGTCGTTTGTTGACACATTGCCTCGACATACGCTGTCTCTCGCTACGCTCGAACGCGCATCTCCCGAAAGGCATTTAAAATGAGCCAACAGAACGACGGAGACGGGAGAGACCCTGCGGATCATGCCTCGATCGCCCTGCCCGAGGCCGTTGCCGGCTCCGGCGCGCTGGACCGGCTGCTGGACACCGCGCGGGGCTATGCGGCGCAGGCCACCGCCGAGAACACCAACAAAGCCTATGCCGCCGACTGGGCGCAGTTCGCCAGCTGGTGCCGACGGCGCGGCGCCGATCCCGATACGCCCGACCCGCAGCTGATCGGCCTCTACATCACCGACTGCGCAGCCCCTCAGACCGGGGGCCCTGCCCTCTCCCATGCGACGATTGAACGCCGCCTGTCGGGCCTCGCTTGGAGCTACCGGCAGCGCGGATTTGTGCTGGACCGCAAGGACCGCCACATCGCCAGTGTGCTGGCCGGGATCAAACGCGCCCACGCCCGCCCGCCGGTGCAAAAGGCGCCCCTGGCCCCCGAGGAGCTGCTGGCCATGGTTGGCACCCTGCCCTTCGACCTGCGCGGCCTGCGCGACCGCGCGATCCTGCTGATGGGCTATGCGGGCGGTTTCCGGCGGTCCGAGATCGTGGCCCTCGATGTGCAGCGCGATGACACCCTCGACGGCAAGGGCTGGGTCGAGATCGCGCCCGAGGGCGTGCTTGTGATCCAGCGGACCAAGACCGGCTGGAAAGAGGCCGAGATCGGGCGTGGCTCGTCCGAGCAGTCCTGCCCGGTGCATGCGCTGGAGCAGTGGCTGCACTTCGCGAAGATTGACCTGGGTCCGGTCTTTGTGCGCGTCTCGCGCGACAACACCAAAGCGCTGGACGGCCGACTGTCCGACAAACACGTGGCCCGTCTGATCAAGCGGACCCTGCTGGCCGCCGGGATCCGACCGGAGCTGCCGGAGAAAGAGCGCCTGGCCCTCTTCTCCGGACATTCCCTGCGCTCGGGCCTTGCCTCTTACGCCGAGGCTGACGAGCGCCATGTCCAGAAACAGCTTGGCCACGCCTCCGTCGAAATGACCCGCCGCTACCAACGCCGCAGAGACAGATTCCAACTCAACCTCACAAAAGCAGCAGGGCTGTAACCCCTGCCCCATCCCGCGCCCTCAAGGCGCGGCGTGGGCCTCTGCCGTATGCGGCAGCACAAAGGGCGCCGGCCCATGCGGCGTGGTGTTGACGCGCAACGCGCAGCCATAGGCCTGCGACAAGACCGCATCATTCATGACCTCCTCAGGCGGTCCCGCTGCAAGCACCTGCCCCTCTGCCATCACCACAACCCGGTCGGCAAACAGCCCCGTCAGGTTCAGATCATGCATGACCGCCAACACACCGCCGCCGCCTCGTGCAAACTCCTTCGCGATGGACATCACCTGCAACTGATGCGCGACATCAAGGCTGGAGACGGGCTCATCCAGCATCAGCCAGCGCGGCCCCTGCCCCGTGCAAGGCTCCCAGATCTGCGCCAGCACGCGCGCCAGCTGCACCCGCTGCTGCTCGCCACCCGAAAGCTCCTGATAGTACCGGTTGGCGTAGCCTGCGAGCTCCACGCGCGCCAGCGCCGCCTCAGCCCGCCCGGCCTGCGCGCCACCTGTGCCCGCCGTCAGCCCAATGCGTACCACTTCAATGGCATGAAACGGGAAGGCCAGTGTCGAGGCCTGCGGCAGCACAGCCCGCTGGCTGGCCAGCTCCCACGGGTGCGCGCTGGCCACATCCAGGCCATTCAGCGTCACCACGCCGTCATAGGACAGATCTCCGCAGATCGCCTTGATCAATGTCGACTTGCCCGATCCATTCGGCCCCACAATCGCGGTCAACGCACCGGAGCAAGCGATGATGTCGAGATCTTCGATCACCACTCTGGCGCCATACCGCACCGACAGGCCCTCGACACACACAGTCATAGATCCACCATGCCGCGCTGGCGCAGCAGGATCCACAGGAACACCGGCGCGCCCAAGACTGCTGTGACAATCCCGATGGGCAGTTCCGCTGGCGCGATGATCACCCGCGCAATCACATCCGCAAGGACCAGCAGCAGCGCCCCCAGAAGCGCCGCGTTGATCAGCAAAGGCCGATGATCCGGCCCGCTGCTCAACCGCAAGAGATGCGGCACGACAATGCCGATGAAGCCAATTCCGCCTGAGACCGCCACAGCCGCCCCCGTGGCTCCCGCCACGGTCAGGATCGCACCCCCCTTGACCCACTGCACGTTCAGCCCAATGTGACCCGCCGTCGCCTCCCCCAGAGCAAGACCGTTCAACCCCCGCCCCAAGGCCGACGCCACCGCCAGCGACAGCAGGATGATCGGCCCTGCCGCCAGAACCTTGGCCCAGCTTGCGCCGCCCAGCGACCCCAAGCCCCAAAAGGTCAAATCGCGCAGCTGCCGGTCATCAGAGATGTAGACCAGAATGCCCGACAGTGCTCCGGCCAGCGCCCCCAGCGCGATGCCCGCCAGGAGCATCGTCGCCACGGAGGTGCGCCCGCGACGGGTCGACACCCGGTAAAGCAGCAGCGTACTGGCCCAACCTCCAAAGAACGCCGCGACAGCCACCAGATGATCGCCTGTCGCGACAGCCAGCCAGGCCGGGGCCGCACCGGCCAGCACAATGGCTGTGATGGCCCCCAGCCCTGCCCCCGCGCTCACCCCCACAAGGCCCGGGTCCGCCAGCGGGTTGCGGAACAGCCCCTGCATCACCGCCCCGCCCATGGCCAAGGCAGCCCCCACCAGCAGCCCCAGAACCAGACGCGGCGCGCGAATATCCCACAGGACAATCATTTCCATGCGTGTCAACGCCTCACCCGTCGCCAGCTTCCACAGCGCGGGCCCCAGCGCCACATCCGTTGCCCCAACGGTCAGGCTGAAAAGGCCCACAAGCACAACCGCCAGGGCCAGCCACCCATGCAGACGCCGCGCCCGCGCCACGCGGCTTCTGGGCAGATGATCCGCGAACGCCAAGGTCTCTAGCTTGTGTAAAGAGCGCGGTTCAGCGCTGTCACAGCCTCCGCCGTGCGCGGGCCAAACCCAAGTAGGAACAGGCCGTCCATACGCACGACATCTCGGGTCTCAGCCGCCGGTGTGGCCGAGAAAGCGGGCAGACCAAACAGCTCATCATCGGTTGCGGCGTGATCCCCCGTCCGGTCCATCATCAGGATCACATCAGGCGCCGCAGCGCTGACCGCCTCATCCGAGAGCGGCTTGTACCCGTCGAAATCAGAGACGGCGTTGGTCCCACCCGCCATGCGGATGATCCCATCCGCGCCTGTCCCGGTGCCGGAGGCCAGGATGCGTCCACCTTGCGTCGACAGCACAAACATCACCCGTTTCGGGGCCGCATCGACATCCGCAGCCTGCGCGACAGCAGCCTCCAGCGCGGCCTGTGTCATCTCGGCCAGAGCCTGCGCCCGCTCCGGCACATCCAGCGCCGCGCCCACCGCGTGGATCTTGGCCACGATGGCCCGCGCGTCATAGCCCTCAGGCACCTCGGCAAACTCGACGGAGGCCGCGCGCAGAATCTCGATCACCTCGGGCGGCCCTGCCCCTTCCGCTGATATGATCAGCGCGGGCGCGAAAGACAGCACACCTTCCGCAGACAGACGCCGCATATACCCCACATCCGGCAGCGCCTCAGCCGCCGCCGGATAGGTCGAGGTCGCATCGCGGGCCAGCAACCGGTGTCCCTGGCCAAGCGCAAAGATAATCTCGGTCACCGCGCCACCAATGGCGATGACATCCGCCATCTCATCCGCTGCAAAGGCCCGGCCCGGCTGCGCCGCACAAAACGCCGCTGACAAGGCGAGTAAGGCACGTCTCTCGATCATGCCACCACCTCCTGCAAATCCTGTACGATGGCGCGAAAGGCCGGGCGGCTGTCGCGCCCCTCTTTCGGCACGCCAAAGATCTGGAAGATCAGCGCCCCCTGCGCGTCAAAGGCTTCGACGGATGTGGCTGTGCCGCGCTGCGTGGGCTTGTCCACCGCCCAGACCTCCGCAACATGATCGCCACGCAAATGCAGGTTAAAGCCCGGGTCCATGACATTCTGCCACGGCCCCATGGGTTTCAACGTATGGATCGCGCCAGTGTGGATCTGGATGCAGCCCCGGTTGCCCACAAACAGCATCACCTCGGTTTCGCTGCGCTGAAGCGCGCGCAGCAGCGCCTCTACCGCGCCTGTGTCCAGCCTGCGGGCAAAGGGCAACCCGGCGGCGCGGTAGGCCCCCAAACGGTTCATCTTGAGTTTCGAGACCAGCCGCAGGAACTGATGCGTATCGGTCATCCGCGTCCATTCCTTGCGCAGGATCTCGACCTTGTCCGGGGCAATCCGGGGCGCTTCCGCCGGCTGGCGGGGTTTGAACACGGCCTCCGGCGACTGATCCTCAGAAGCCATCCGCCCCACGAGCCCCGCAAAGGCTGCGTGGTCCGAGCCCTCGCGCAGGATGACCTTGTGCACCGCATCCCCCGCCGCATCAAACACCTGCAAACTGCGGCGCACGCCTGCCTCCCCTGCCCGCTCCACCAGAAACGCGTGGTGCCAGTGGCCGGGAAAGATCCGCAGGTCGATCTCCTCGGTCAGGATCATCGCGGCATGCGCGCCGGGGTGGTAATTGTCATAGACCCCGATTTTTTCATGCACGCAGGAGAGATTGCGCGTCAGCGCCATGACCTCACCCAGCTCCTGTGCGGCACCCATGACGGTATCGGGGTGCGCATCAATCCGCGTAACCCCCCGCCCGCAATAGGCCGCAACAAGGGCCGCCTCGCTGATACCCTGCGCCTCGGCAAAGTCGCGGTCGCGCTGCTCCGGCGCTTTGTCACGGCGGATGCGGATGTCTTTGGCGGTCAGATCTGATGCGGCCATGCGGCACAGCTCCTTTGGTGAACGGTCACCTGGATGGCTGAGCCCCGGGGGCCTGGCTGTGGCGTAAGTTATTTCCGATAGAAATAGTCGGCTTTTCACATCTTGGCAAGACGAGACCCCAGCGCCCGCTCAAACTCGCAAAGGCCCGGCCCCGACGTTTCCGCTCAAAATCGATAGGACACCGACAGCCGCAACGTGCGCCCGGGCTGCGCCAGATCATTCGGAAAAATGGTGTATTGCTCGTCCAGCAGGTTATCGATGCCTGCCCGCAAAACAGCGCCCTCCAATGGGCCATTGTCAGGCGCCCAGGATCCAAACACATCCAGCACGCGGTAGGCCTCGCCCGGCGATGCGGTGTCCGGGACATCCGCCTGCCCCGAGGCAAATGTGGCGCGCAGCCCAACCTCCACCTCAGACATCGGGCGATAGCCAAGCGTGGCCACCAGCCGCTCCTGCGGGATCGACCCAAGCGCATCCCCGTTGGACTGTTTGCCACGTGGAATGCTCAGGCCCAGCCCGCCAAACCAAGTCCCTGCGTCATAGTCCAACTCCGCCTCAATGCCGTAGAGTTCCGCATCGACATTGCGCTGCGTCGTCGTGCCAAAAATGAACCCGGGCACAAAGGTCGTCGGGTCAGGACCGGTCACCACCGTATCGATGAAATTGTCGACCTCCGCATAGTAAGCATTGGCCGAAAAGCGCAGCACATCGCCTGGCCGGGCGATATCCGCCCGTTCAAACCGGGCACCGAATTCAACCTGCGTCGATCGTTCCTCTTCAAGGTCGGGGTTCGGCACAAAATTGTTGACGAAGCGCACCGGCCCAAAAGGTGGAAAGAAGATATCCGACGCAAAATGCTCCCCGTCATTGTAAAGCTCGGTCAACGTCGGCGCGCGGTAGGCCCGCGCCAGATTGCCATAGATCTGCCAGGTCTCGTTTGGCCGGAAGCTGACCCCGATCCGAGGCGAGAAAAACCGCTCGTCCACATCCTCCAGCGACGGATCATCCACATCGCGGCTGTAGTCATCAAATCGCGCCCCGGCGATCACATCCCACCGGTCGCTGACACCCACGGTCGCTTCGGCGAACAGCCCGAAAGTCTCTGCCTCGGCGTCCGGAAACTGCGTGCGCGGCGCCCCATCCCGCGTGCCCGTCTGTGTGTCCTGTACCGCCTCGAACCCATAGACAAGGTCGACCGGCACTCCCACGTCAAGACTTGAGCGGTTCACCACCTCCAGCCCGAAGGTATCGTATTCGGTCCGGTCCCGACGGCCATCAACCAAGCGATCTTCGCTGATGTTGAGCAGATTGCCGTAAAAGAGCACCGAAAGGTCAATCAGATCAGACCTCTCTGGCGCCCAGTCCCAGGACAGCCGGCCGGTGAAAATCTCGGCCTCCCGCGCCACATCCTCATCCGGATCAGAGGCCGCATTGGAATTGGGCGGCGTGACCCCTTCGTCATCATAATACGCCAGGTTCAGCTCAAACCGGTGTTCGGCATTTGGCTCGAACCCAAACTTGACCAGCCCATTCACGCTGTCGATCTCCGAGCGCAGGATGTCGTTGCCATCACCATCCTCAAGTGATGTTCCAAACTGTCGGGTGCCCACAAAGGCCAGCGCGTCAAACCGCCCCCAATCGCCATAGACCGTGGCACTTGGGCTCAGGACATCCCCATTGTCGGACCCGCCAAACCGCAGCCGGGCACCGGTGGTCTGGCCAGGCTGCAGCAGGTCAGCTGCGTCTTTGGTCTCAACCGCGATCACGCCCCCAATCGCACCCGACCCAAACAGGGTCGATCCGCCCCCGCGCACAACCTCGATCCGTTGCACGATATCCGGGTCAAAGAAAAACCGGCCCCGATGCGCCTGATTGAAGTTCAACCGCCCGCCGTCGAAGCGCAGAACCACCTGCTCATCCTGAAACCCGCGAATATTCGGCTCCTGCGAGATGCCCCGCGGCCCGCCTTCGATCACGACACCGGGAATGTCACCGATCAGCTCTTCGTAAGTGTCGGCCTGTCGCCGGTCGAGGTCTTCCCCTGAAATGACCGAAGTGGCGACGGGTGTGTCACGGATATCCCGGTCGTCGCGCAACGCCGTACCGACAATCACCGGCTGCAACTCAAACGGCGCGTCCTGCGCCTGTGCAGACCCGGACGCCAGAATAATACCAACAAAACCTGAAAGAAGACCCTTTTGCATGCGTTCCCCACCTTATGCCCCTTGGGTGCGCGGGGCCTGCCAAATGGGGAGTGGGGCGCGCAATCAGCAAAAACGATACCATCCCAACGGAAGAAGTAAAGAGCTGTGCCCCGCCTGTTTCGGATCGAGATCAACCCGGCGCTACGGCGACGGTGGGTCCGATGACAGACCACGTGGTCTCGATGGGTGTCGTCGTGCGGGCATCCGCACATCACGGCTGTAGCGGGGCAGGGTGCACTGAGTTCACAGCTGTGAACATCCTTGAGCACAGCCCGGTCAACAGCAGGTTCACAGCTGTGAACTCTCACGCCGCCTCACGTCGCATCAAGGCCATCACCATCGGCCCGCAGGAAAACTGCCCCTCAGCCGCCTTGCGTGACAGATGTCTGAGATAACCGCCCGGAGACTTGATGTCATCAAACCGTTCGAGCATCGCAGCGACCACCACAGCGGCCTCTTCTGGGCCCATGGCTTCCACCGCCTCAGCCCATGCCGACGGTGAAATTCCCATCATCGGCCGGACAACGTCAGCCGCTCTGACAAGGTTATGCCAATGGCGGATTGGGCCGCTCGCATAGGCTTTGATTTCCAGACAGACTGCCAGACACAATCCCAGCGGCACATTGGGCAAGCGGTCTTCATGTATCTCGACGTTGGTGTCTTCGCCCCCTGCTTTTTCTAAGCAAGGTTCAAGAACAGAGAGATGTGTGTTTGAATTCTGATAGTGCTGCTCAGTTTTAACATCACTGGTGCTCGTATAGTTCGATTCCAGATGGGACCGCGCGTCGTCAAGAGCCTCTTGCAAATGTACCGACACCGCCTCCAGATCGGCTTCCGAAAGTGTCCGTCGTAGATTGCGGGCCGTTAGGCGCGCAAGGTCATCGAAGGCATCCCACACACCCAGATCGGGTCGTGTCTCTGCCCCATAGGCGGCCAGAGCATCAAGATCACGGCGCATCAGGCTCACGGCCTGGCGCAGGCGGGTCACACGGTCCCGTTCGGCGCGGACAGCCTCTGCCACCGCGCAGATCTCCGCAAAGCGAAGGGCGAGGGGGGCCAGATCAAAGCCAAACCGATCCCCCGCACGGGTGCTGTAGCGCTTGCCATTGGGGCTGTCGCGCCGCAAGATCAGACCGGCCTGGACCAGACCTGACAGATGCCGGCGCATGGTCGAACAAGGCATGCCGTTCAGCCGCTCACAGATCGACGTATTGGAGGGAAACACCACCGTAGAGACACCTTCGGCCCCCAGTTTGGTCTCGGGATAGAAGCTGATCAGCGCCTGCAGCACGGTCAATTGCCGATCCGTCACGCCAAGTTTCGGGCCCGCGATGCCAAGCTCGCGCAGGACCTCCCATTTGTCAGCGCGGGGCAGAGTGTCTGCGGCCTCGACCCGGCTGGCATTGGCCAAAACGGCCTTGTTCACCGTCCCGCAGAACGGTGTGACTGGAACATAGGTCATAGTATTTTTCACGCAGGCACAAATTATCCGGTCCTGCGAATCACTTGGGACTTGCAGGGCAGGGCGCAAAATCGTACCTTGTAGGTGCTAGAAACAAGGGTCTCGTAGGGCGCCACCGCTTTGCGGGACCTTTTTTTTGCCTGTCTGGCGTGCCTCCTTGGTTGCTGCTCTTGCCTTACTCTTCGCCGCGCGTTTGCCAGCGCGTGTGAAGCTCTTGAAGGACGGCGTCGGCGTTGCGCTCCAGCCAGTCCGCGAAATTACCTGCGTCCACATCCAGCCGCACACCGCCAGACCCGGCCCGCCGGACCGTGGCGATGCGCCGCTCGCCTGCCTGAATTGTCCGGCTTTTCAAGGCTTTGGCAGGTTTCTGCGCCGGGGATGCGGCCTGATGTCTGTCCAGCTCCGCCGCCACAGCCTCAAAGGCCGCGACCGATGGATCAGCGGGCAGGACGGTCGGGTCGCTGACCGCCGCCACAGCCGCCTTGTCATGCGCATCCTGCGCAATGGGGATCAAATGGGCGGTGTCGACGCCAGAGGTCTCAATGGCGCGACTGAGCGCGTCCCAGCGCGGACGACCAACACCGGGCGCGGGGCCTATGGCGCGGGCCAGATCCACGCTGACCATATCCACCACCGCCAGCGCCATGGAGATCGCTGATTTGCTGACGGTCAGAACCTCGGCCACATGCGATTGGGTGCCAAACCCGCTGTCGATCAAAGCCCGCGCAAAGAGCGCTTTCTCGATGTAGCTGAGGTCACGCCGCGCCATGTTCTCGGAAATCTGCGCCCGAACAGCCGCCGTGTCATCCAGCGTAGCGACCAGCGCGCGGACCTTGTCGACCTTGTCAGACTGGCGGATCGCCTCAAGCCGACGGCGCCCGTAGACAAGCAAGTACCTGTCCGGGTTGTCAGGGCTGCGGCGCACGAGGATGGGCACCGTCTGGCCGTTCACCTCAATCGCGTCGCGCAGATCAGCCACATCACCCGCATCCAGCCGGTCTTCGGGGCGCAGATCGTCAATGCACCACGGGTCCAGATCCCAGACATGATGCGCATCCACCGCATCGCGGGCCGAGCGCAGGGCCCGATTGGTCGCCATCATCGAACCTGACGGGGCAGGGGCCTGCGTCGCGGCCAGTGTGTCGAGCATGGAGAGGCGTTTTTTGCGATTGTTGCTCATGTGCGCCCCCAAGTGGCCTGTATCAGAGCCGCAATTTCATCATTCACCGCGTTCAGGCTCTCCATCGCGCGGTCATAGGTGGCGCGGGTGAAGGCGGAGCGTTCGACCTCATAAAGCGTCTGCTTCGTCAGGCCCGCATCAGAGATGGCGGTTGATTTCAACATCGGCGCGTTCAGCACATGATCGCCGTACATGGTGCGCAAGAACGCCACGACCCGGTTCTGCGGCGCGTCGGCGGGCTCGTAGCGGGTCAGCAGGTAGCGCATCCAGTCGTGCTTCATATCCGCGCCGCTCTCAGCAATCACATCCATCAGATCCGCGGTCATCCGCAGGAACTGCGACATCGACATCACGTCGAGCATTTCGGGGTGAATGGTGACAAGCACCCCCGTCGCCGCGGAGAGTGCCGACATGGTGAGAAACCCAAGCTGCGGCGGGCAGTCGATCACCACCACGTCATAGTCGTCTTCGACCTGTGCCAACGCCTGCCGGACCCGGAAGAAAAACAGCCCCGCAGCCCCGGAGGCCAGTGCGCGCGGCGTTTCATGCTCGAACTCCATCAGCTCGAGATTGCCGGGGATCAGATCAAGACCGGGAATATAGGTGGGGCGGATCACATCACGAATGGGCGAGGCCTCTTCATAACGGATCGCATCATAGAGCGTGCCGCCATCAGGCAGGTCATATTCCGGCTGGACCCCATGCAGCGCCGACAGCGACGCCTGCGGGTCGAGGTCGATGGCCAGCACCCGGTAGCCCTTGAGCGCCAGACGCTGCGCAAGATGCGCCGCTGTCGTCGTTTTGCCGGACCCGCCCTTAAAGTTCATCACGCCGATGATCTGCATGCTGTCGCCGTCGCGGCGACCTGGCAGATACTCTCCCGGACGCCGCGCGGTTGTCTCTAATGTGCGGCGTAGAGACTGAATATCAGCCGCCGAATAGAGCCGGCGATTGCCTGCCGTCATCTCAGGCGTCGGGCCGCGACCGTCCAGATGCAGCTTTCGCAGATAGCTGTCACCGACGCCGAGAAGCGTGGCCGCCTCGCCGCTGGTGAATTTGCGCATGGCCTTGGCCGCATCCGGCGGAAACAGGCTTTCGCGTTGCGCATGCAACTGCGATGCCAGCCATTCGGCATGTTGCCGAATGACGGAATTGAGATCATCTTGAGCCTGAACGCCGTCCATCTGCGTGGGACCCTCTGCTGACTGCCTCGTTCGGATCACGGTTTTGACCGTTTGACCGCCTTTTTCCGTGACTATTGCCCGAGACATGGGATTCGCGCAAGGGGTATCTAGATATCGCGGTCCTGAACAGCTGAGGCACAATGCGCACAAAGGGCCACAGGGCCCTTTGATCTGTGGCAGTCAGACGGCACGTGTAGTGTCCACGCTCCGCCGTCTGGTGCTAGTCGGCAGCGATTTCCTGGATCACGGAGAACCCTTCAAATGTGGGCGCGCCCTGGTGCAACGTCGCGGTGCTGCCCGCGTCCTTATGGGCCGCACGAAACGCATCTGATCGGGTCCAGGCGCGGAAGGTGTCTTCAGACGACCAGACGGTATGGGATGCATATAGCCGTGTGCCATCCTGCGCCTCGGGCCCCTTGAGCATGTGGAACTCGACAAACCCGTCCATGGTCTTGAGGTGGCTGTCGCGCCCGAGCCAGAGCGCTTCAAACGCCTCTTCGTTTTCTTTTGCGACGGTAAAGCGATTCATGGCGATGAACATCGGGGGTCCTTTCAGGGAGCACGGCAAAGGGTTTCAGAAGCAAGGTCAGAGAGCATTCTGGGGTGGTCCGCAAACTGCGCGCTGGCGAGGACCTCAGAGGCATGGCGGCTGGCGGCGCGTCTACAGACCACAGAGTGACCCGATTGCACCGGAATGCCAAGGGGTAAGACCTGCGGCTGCGTCGTGGACCACGCCACGCCTCGCGCGCTCCTTATTGGCGCATGGTGGCGCCACGCAGCGTGTCCTCGACCAAAGGCATGGCCGCCTTTGCGATTTTCAATGTAGCGCGCTCCAATCGGGCCGGGTTGCGGATCTGACCGCCCCAAAACCCGCGTTGACCGCCTGAAGGTGATACAGCCGTGGCAGTGGCCATAACCCCGCCCGATCCCGCGTGCAAAAGCATAACATCAGCCGCTCCGGTTGACGGATACATACGAACCAAAAGCACGTAGTTAAATCGTTGCTCACGCGCGGCTTCGACCAAGTCCTTGGTTTGGGAATATCGGGTGTTGGGCAGTTTGCGTGTCAGGGGGGTAAAGCTGCCCAGAGTCTTCGAGCGATTTGCCAAATCGCTCCACGGGGCTGCCTCCTCTGGGCCTGCCGTCTGGGCCCTTCCATAGACAAGCCGCGCTACGGCAAAGCGGGCGGGAAATTCAAAATGATCAGGCGTTGTAGAGGTGACCGGGACTGGCCGGGCGTCACCGACGAAGTGTGGAGCAGAACAGGCGCCAAGAAGCACGAGGAGACATGCCGTCGCGAGGAGTTTCATGAGATTCTTCCGTTTCATCAGACTGGGTTCAGATATAAATGTGTAAATTGCACATCTCATACATCTGTTGCGCAATCAAGAAAAATGTGCAAAATACACATATGCATTGTCTTGACCCCATTTTGCGCCCGCTGGCGCGACTGGCCGTACAAAAGGGATGGTTGTTTCCGGTCGTGGAGCGTCGCTTACGCTATGCCTACATTGAAGCCGCTGAGCGCCTTGACCACGGGACCGCGACAGACAGCAAGATCAGCATCAAAACCGGCCTACAGCGACGCGACATTGCGAAGTTGCGAGGCGAAGACGTTCCGACCCAATCCAAGCGCCAACCCTTGGCGGAAATCATCGCGCTTTGGTGGAATGACCCGGCCTATGATCCCAAAGGAATCCCGATACAAGGCGGGGATGGCAGCTTTACCAGCCTCGCGCGCTGCATTCGAAAAGATGTCCATCCACGCACATTTCTGGACATTTTAATTGAGACCGGCACCGTCAGCGAAACCGGCGAAAAGGTCAGCCTCAATGCGCGCAGCTATCAACCCGCCGCAGGCTCGGATGACCAATTGGCGTATCTGGCGGACAATGTTGGTGACCATCTGGAAACGGCAGTTTCGAACGTTGTGGACGCGGCCAAGAACTACGACATGGGTGTTCACTACGAAGGCCTATCCGTCAACGCAGTAACGCAGCTCGACCAGCACTTCAGGTCTCGCATGAGACAGACACTGGAGGAGATGGACACAATGGCCCAAGAGTTCCCAGCCAGCGAAGATGGGCCTCACCGGTTCCGCGCTGGTGGATATTTTTTCGATGACCGAGATCGAAAGGTCAATTCAGATGATCCGTAAGACAATCGCGCTCGTTGCGCTGATCGCTCTGACTGCATGTTCAACACCCGATGTGGTGCCCGCAAAAGATTGCCCGCGCCAAGGGGGAATAGGTGGCACAGGAGACTGCACAACTGAGCAAGAGGTGCCGTGATTTGGGCACATTAAACAGATGCTGATGCGATCCCAGCGCAATGGTGCGCCACTGCACATAGCGGCCAATCGAGGCTCTGCATGCCGTCGAAGGCGATGGCTGCAACACCCGCCATGTAGATGACCGAGCCCTTCGCGTTACCGCGTATCAGCTTCGGTCGGGCAACAGGTCTGCCTGCCCCAAGGGGGCAGGGCCTGTGTTGGTGTCTAGGTCTCGTGACGCTATGCAACGTCAGCCGCGCCCGTTGGATGGCGGGGCGATATCACTGAGCCTAGAAGTGTAGGGACCCCGCGCCCATCGGGGTCTGTTGGGGCGGCGCGAATTTCGTCAGGTTTATCCCCTCGACAGCGATCTTGTACTCCTCCAGCGTGGGCGTGCGGCCAAGAATGGCCGACAGGACAACGACGGGAGTGGAGCCGAGGAGCGACTCGCCTTTTTTCGTCGCGGAATCGGCAACGACCCGCCCTTGGAACAGCCGGGTCGAGGTGGCCAGCACCGTATCGCCCTTGGCCGCTTTTTCCTGATTGCCCATGCAGAGGTTGCAGCCCGGACGTTCGAGATAGAGGATGTTTTCATACTCCGTCCGTGCGGTGTTTTTCGGGGCGGCATCGTCGAATTCGAACCCGCAGTATTTCTGCAGGATCTCCCAGTCGCCCTCTTCCTTCAGCTCATCGATGATGTTGTAGGTGGGCGCGGCCACCACCAGCGGCGCCTGGAACTCCACCTTCCCATGCGCCGCTTCGAGGTTGCGCAGCATTTGCGCGACGATCTTGATGTCACCCTTATGCACCATGCAGGAGCCGACAAAGCCCAGATCCACCTTCTTTTCCGCCTGGTAGAAGGAAATCGGGCGGATGGTGTCATGGGTGTAGCGCTTGGACACATCGACATTGTGCACATCCGGATCGGCGATCATTGGCTCGACGATCTCGTCAAGGTCGACGACCACTTCGGCAAAGTACTTGGCGTTTTCATCCGGTGACAGGGCGGGCTTTTCGCCCGAGCGGATCTCGGCGATGCGTTTGTCGGCGATGTCGATCAGACCGCGCAGCATCTGCACGTCGTTGTCCATGCCCTTGTCGATCATGATCTCGATGCGCGCTTTGGCGATTTCCAGCGATTCGATCAGCGTGTCGTCATTGGAGATACAGATCGACGCCTTGGCCTTCATCTCTGCTGTCCAGTCGGTGAAGGTGAAGGCCTGATCCGCCAGCAGCGTGCCGATGTGCACCTCGATGATGCGGCCCTGGAAGACGTTGTCGCCGTGCTGCGCGAGCATCTGCGCCTGGGTGGCGTGCACCACATCGCGGAAATCCATATGCGGCGCCATTGCACCCTTGAAGGTGACCTTGACCGATTCCGGGATTGGCATGGTTGCCTCACCGGTGGCCAGCGCCAAAGCCACAGTGCCGGAGTCAGCCCCAAAAGCCACGCCCTTGGACATGCGCGTGTGGCTGTCGCCGCCGATGATGATGGCCCAGTCATCCACGGTCATATCGTTCAGCACCTTGTGAATCACATCAGTCATCGCATGGTAGACGCCCTTGGGGTCGCGCGCGGTGATCAGGCCGAATTTATGCATGAAAGCCATCAGGCGCGGCGTGTTGGCCTGCGCCTTCTGATCCCAGACAGACGCCGTGTGACAGCCGGACTGATAGGCACCATCGACACTGGGCGAGAGCACGGTTGCGGCCATCGCCTCCAGCTCCTGACTGGTCATCAGGCCGGTGGTGTCCTGGCTGCCCACGATATTGACCTTGACCCGAACATCCGAGCCTGCGTGCAGCACCTTGCCGGGCGTTGTACCCCGCGCGTTGGCGTTGAAGATCTTCTCGACCGCCGTCAGGCCCTGACCCTCATGGCTGATCTCTTTCGACGGGGCAAAGGCGGATTTCAACGGCACGCCAAGCGCCTCGCAGGCGAAGGTCTGCAGCATCTTGCCAAAGACAATGGCGTAAGAGCCGCCGGCCTTCATGAACTCCATTTTCTGGGGCGTGAAGGAGCTGGACATATCCACCAGCTCTTCACCACCATCCGCGCTGTAGAGCTTCTTGGTCTTGGTGTTGATCTTCAGAACAGTGCCGGTTTCAACCGAATAGCGCTGTTCCAGGATCGGGTTGCCGTCGTTGTTGAGGATCGGCTTGCCGTCTTCATCGAGTTTTTTCACCCAGTTCTTCAGATCAACCCCGATGCCACCAGTCACGCCCACGGTGGTCAGGAAGATCGGCGAGATGCCATTGGTGCCCGCCACAACCGGCGCGATGTTGACGAAGGGCACATAGGGGCTGGCCTGTTTGCCGGTCCAAAGGGCGACGTTGTTCACGCCAGACATACGAGAGGAGCCCACACCCATGGTGCCTTTTTCGGCGATCAGCATCACGCGTTTGCCCGGATGCTGCAGCTTGAGCGCCTCGATCTCTTTCTGAGCGGTCTCGGACATCATGCATTTGCCGTGCAACTCACGGTCAGAGCGCGAATGCGCCTGATTGCCGGGCGACAGAAGGTCGGTGGAGATATCGCCCTCAGCGGCGATATAGGTGACGACCTCGATCTCTTCGTCGATCTCGGGCAGTTTGGTGAAGAATTCCGCTTTGGCGTAGCTTTGGAGAATATCCGCCGCCACCGCATTGCCCGCATCATAGGCGCCTTTCAGGCGGGTGGTGTCGGCCTCATAAAGAAAGACCTGGGTCTTGAGCACAGCCGCCGCCTGCGCCGCAAGCTCCGCGTGATCGCCCAGAGCGATATCAAGCAGCACCTCGACCGACGGGCCGCCCTTCATATGCGAGAGCAGCTCGAAGGCGAAGGCGGGGGTGATCTCGTCGACGGCCACATCGCCCAGGATGATCTCCTTGAGGAACTGCGCCTTGTCTGCGGCCGCGCTCGTCGTGCCGGGCAGGGTGTTGTAGATGAGATATTGCAGGGAGTCAGCCCGGTGGGGATGGTCGGCCTGCTTGATCTGCGCGATGATCTCGCGCAGCAGCGCACCGTCATCAATCGGTTTGGGGTTCAGACCGTCCGCCTTGCGGGTTTCAATCTCGTTCAGATAGTCAGCGTAGAGGCTCATGCAGCACCCAGTTTTTTGAATTTGCCAATGATCGGATCGGCCCGCCGGGAACCGGGGCCGGTTTTTCTGTATGCAAAAGTATACAATAAACCTGCGACATTCAACATCTCGTTCTGTCGCAATTTAAGGAGTGTCGCATCATGATCTGGAACATGGCGTTGCTGGCCGTGCCCCCATGTCGCTGGGTTGCAGGCCATGGCCAGGGTCGCAGCGGCACGCAGAGGTCTCGACTGATGCCAAACGCAAGGTCACCAACTGACTGAGATATCTGAAATCCGGAAAAAGCTGCCCGGCATGCATATCGACGCAAAGGCTGGCTCTTGAGCCCTTAGCGGACGTCTTGAACTAATGCCGCGCGCGCACAGCGTGAAAATCGCTGCACGTGCTTGGTTGATAACGCCGCGCGGCGGCAGAGGAAGCAGCCATTCGTTCATCACGCAGCGAGGATGGCGGCGGCAATTAACGGGTCGCGGACTTAGCCGCTGTTTGGCTCTTCAACGTCGAATTGCATGTAAACAAGTTCGTGGTCCACGCGACTTGGATGCGGAACGATTTCAGTTTGGTAAAAGCCAGCCCTCTGATAGAGCGCCAAGTTGCTCGCCATTTTTGAGTTGGTGTGAAGTCGAAGTGTACGAACGCTGTTCAAGCGCGCTATCTGTTTAGTCTGTTCAATCAACCACATTCCGATGCCTTGTCCCTGTCGTGTTGGGTCAACTGCTAGACTCCAAATCATCCAGAAATCGGCATGTTTCTTGATGATTAGAGCGCCCACAACAGAGTTTTTCGCCTCACAGACCCAGACCAACCCATCTCGTATCCATGGCTCATAGTCTTCGGTAGCCGGTCGCGGCAGTGCTCCAATTAGTGGAAAATAGGCCGGTTCATAGGCTCGTCGGCTGACAACGCTCACAGCATGTTGGTCATCCAAAGTGGCTCGGCGAAGGCTAAGTTGCTCCATGCGAGGATCATATGTTCTGGCTGCACTTAGGCCAACAATTCTCTGGTAGTTTTAGGCTCTGAACGGACCCGCGCTGGCGCGGCAGTGCCGGAGCGGCACGCTGACCAGGACCGGTCACCCGCTGGCGCTGCCAACCTTGTGAATTTTCTCGATCAAAGCCGAATACCCGCCCTCGGGCACCAATATACTGTCGTTTGTGCCGCCAACGGCGAAAGCGGGTGGCGCGCCCTAGTTGACCGGTGCGGCAAGTTTCTTGAATGACCGCAGTGGAGGTCTCGGCTGTCTGGATTTGATTTCGAAAACTCCAGCCAGGGGACGCAGCGCAATAGCCATACATCGGGATGTGCGGCCAAGAGACACGTGGTGAATTTACGATCTTGGGGGTGACACATACTGGTCACACACGCATGGTTAGACAAATCAGATCAACAGTGGAGACCCCTGATCATGTCCTTAACGCTCGACCGCCGCAGCTTTCTTGCCGGCACTGCTGGGTTTATTGCCCTGCATCCGTTTTCCGCCAGTGCAGCCGCCAACCAGGCTCATTTGCGCATCATGGAAACCACTGACCTGCACGTTCACGTGTTCCCCTATGACTACTATGCCGACAGGCCCCGGGACACCGTGGGCCTGGCCCGCACAGCCTCGCTGATCCAGGCCATCCGTGAAGAAGCGTCAAATTCGCTGCTGATCGACAATGGTGACTTTTTGCAAGGGAACCCGATGGGCGACTACATCGCCTATGAGCGCGGCATGAAAGACGGGGACATGCACCCGATCATCGAGGCGATGAACACGCTTGGCTTTGATGCCTCGACCCTGGGCAATCATGAGTTCAACTATGGCCTCGATTTCCTGATGAAATCCCTGGCAGGGGCTGACTTCCCGGTGGTCAATGCCAACGTTGCCCTGGAACTCGGCAGCGACCCAACAAAGGACAAGACCCTGATCCCGCCTTATGTCATCCTCGATCACACAGTCACAGATGGATCTGGTGCTGAACAACCGATCAAAGTCGGCCTGATCGGCTTCACTCCACCACAGGTCATGAACTGGGACCGCCGACACCTCGAAGGCAAAGTACAGGCACGTGATATCCTTGAGACGGCCAAGGCCTATATCCCGCAGATGAAAGAGCGCGGCGCAGACATCATCGTGGTGCTGTCGCATTCCGGCATCGGCGCTGCGACTGCCAGCGACGGGATGGAAAACGCTGCCGTGCCGCTGGCTGGGCTAGACGGTGTGGATGCCATTCTGACAGGGCACAGTCACCTTGTGTTCCCGTCGCCGGGTTATGCGGAGTTTGCTGGCGCGGATGTGGATGCAGGCACATTGATGGGTACGCCTGCGACAATGGGCGGTTTCTGGGGCAGCCATATGGGCCTGATTGATTTGCTGATCGAAAAAGATGGCAATGAATGGCGTGTTGTGTCCGCTGTGTCCGAAGCGCGGCCCATCTCAAAACGCAACGAAGACAGGTCCACGACAGCTCTGGTTGAAAGCGACGGGAAGGTCCTGGCGTCGGTGCAGACCGAGCACGATGAGACGCTGGCCTATGTGCGCCGGGCCGTGGGTAAAACCGACGCCCCGCTGCACAGCTACTTTGCTCTGGTCGCAGACGACCCCTCGGTTCAGATCGTCTCCATTGCGCAGCTCTGGTACATTGAGCAGATGATGCGGGGGACGGAGCATGAAGGCCTGCCCATTCTCTCGGCGGCCGCTCCCTTCAAGGCTGGCGGCAGGGGCGGACCAGAGTACTTCACTGATGTTCCAAAGGGTGACGTGGCGATCAAGAACGTCTCTGACCTCTATCTCTATCCAAACACCGCGCGCGCCGTGCGGGTCACAGGACAACAGGTCAAGGATTGGCTGGAACGCTCGGCGGGAATCTTCAATCAAGTCTCGCCCGGAGCGCAAGACGTGGTGCTGCTGAACCCTGCCTTTCCAAGCTACAACTTCGATGTGATTGACGGTGTCGAGTACCAGATCGATCTGTCGCAGCCCTCAAAATATGATCCAAAGGGCGTGTTGCTGGACGAGACTGCAAACCGTATCGTCAACTTGACCTACAAGGGCGCGCCGCTGGATCTGGAGGCGGAGTTCATCATTGCCACAAACAACTATCGGGCGGGCGGCGGTGGCAGCTTCCCCGGTGCCAGTGGCGAGACGACAGTCTTTGAAGGACCAGACACCAACCGCGATGTGATCGTGCGCTACATCGTCGAAAAAGGAACGATCAGCCCGCGTGCGGACAGCAACTGGTCCTTCGCTCCGATGGAAGGCACGACAGTGCTCTTCGACACAGGGCCCGCAGCCAGCGCTTATCTGGATCAGGTTGACGTCGACATCGAAGAAGCGGGCGAGGGCCCGGACGGTTTTGCCCGCTTCCGCATCGCGCTTTGAACGGGACCTAGTGGCAATGCAATTGCCCCGCCTGATCGCTGAGCGCGCCTAATAGAAAAGCGGCCTTTCTTGGACGAGTACAGAAAGGCCGCTTGGTCCCGCATTGGCGGTTTCGGCCTTCATCTGAACAGGGGTCAGGTTTGGGTAAGTTTTGCCTGGCGCTGCCCGTTGATTGGCGTCAGGGCCGCCGCTTCATCGCCTCACGTCTGAGGATGTTTCTGTGCGACGTCCTCAGACCAGACAGCGCCCTGAAGACCGGGGCGGCCCCTGTCTGATGCCGTCCGGGCAGATGTTTAGAACTGTGCCCAGGGCCCGGTTGGCCCTCTCCTGAAAAGATGCAGATGCGGCATGAAAACGGGGCCGCAGCATCCGCTACCCCTGTGGTCTCACCGGCTCAGGGTGTTTTGGACAGCACGGTGCCAATCGCCTCGGCCAGCTCTGCTGGCGGGCAGGGCTTTTGCAGCATGGGCGCCACGACATCGCTCATGTCACCTTCGGAATAGCCGGAGTAGCCCGACATGTAGATGATCGGCAGATCCGGCCTTATCTGCCTGACCTGCTTGGCCAGATCGAAACCACCGAGACCACCCGGCATGACGATATCCGTGATCATGACGTCGAACGCCTCACCCTGTTGGATCAGGTCCAGAGCCTCGTTCCCCGACCGTGCGGTTTGGGTGGTATAGCCCAATGACTGGATCAGCTCCTGCATGATCACAAGCAGGCTTGGCTCATCTTCGACGATGAGGATACGTTCGCCGTTTCCGCGTTGTTCGGGCGGCCTTTCAACGGGTTTTTCGCGCTTGCCGAACATCGTGCCGCGCGGCAATAGCAGACGAATGGTCGTACCCTGTCCCCGTTCCGAATAAATGCGCAGCTCACCATTCGACTGTTGCACAAAGCCATAGACCATCGACAACCCAAGCCCGGTGCCGGAGTTGGTGTTCTTCGTTGTGAAAAAGGGATCAATGGCCCGCCGCTTCACCTCCTCGGACATGCCGGGGCCGTTGTCCGTGACGGCAAACTCGACATAGCGATAGGCGGAGTTGTCGCGGCGCTCCTGATCGGCAAATTGCTCGGCGTGAAGGCCTTTTGCGATGTGGGTCCCGGGATGCTCCTGTCGGAGCGTGGCGTCGGCGGTGATTTCATTGACGCTCCGGACCCGCACGCTGATCTTTGAGCCGGTGCCAGACCGGATGATCGCATCGCGCGCATTCAGCACGAGGTTCAGCAGGGCATTCAGCAATTGCGCGGTGTCACAATAGACCCAGAGGTCGGGATCCGTGGTCTGAAACTGCATGGCGATGCTGGCTTCAATGGCGGGGTGCGCCAGATCCTCGAACTCGTCGATGATCGCCTGGACCGCTTGCGATTTGGCGATGCCGGGCTGCTGCTTGGCGAAGGCCATCAGCCGCTTGGTCAAAGCGGCCCCCCGTTCGACCGATTTCGAGGCCGTCTCAAAATAGCTGTCCCGCAAATCGGGGTCTGTCGCCGTGCGGGTCAGTTCCAGCGCATATTGGACGGTGGCGAGCAGATTGTTGAAATCATGCGCAATGCCGCCGGTCAGCTGACCAAGCGCATCAAGCCGACTTGTCCGCTCCACCTGTTGGCGGTGTTTTTCCTGGTCTGAGACATCGTCCAGGATGATCACGGAATGCAAGGTCGGGTCTGTCTGGGCCATCTGCGCACTGGAGACGCGCACATATCTGGGGTCATCGCCGGAGGTGCGGGTCATCAAAAACACCTCGCCCTTCAGCGCGGCGCCAGCCAGGCTTCGCAGAATCGGGTTCTTGGAGGCTTCGAGCGGGTGCAACGTTAACGCTTCGAGGAAACTGATGTCTTCGGGCCAGGGCATGGGAAGATCGGCGCTGAGCCCCCCCAGGAAATGCCGCCCCGAAGAGTTGATCGAGGCGATCTGACCGTCGGCTGTCAGGCCGATGATCGCGCTGCTGGCGGTATCCATGATCGATGTCAGAAGATCGCTTGTGTCCCGCGCCATGCGTTCGCTTCGTTTCAGCGCCGTGATGTCATTATGCGCACCCAACAGGCGGATGGGTTTGCCGGTCTTGTCGCGAATGGCAACGCCACGGCAGCGCACCCAGGCGGTTTGCCCATCTGACCTGAGGTATCTCACGATCTGGTCATAGGGATGATCGGGGTCTTGCAGATGCGCTGTCAGATTATCCTTGGCAAGCTCCAGATCCGCTGGAAAAATGAGATCTTGCCATTCGGACGCCAGATGCTCTTTCTCGGCCGGATCGAAGCCGAAGACCCGCCAGAACTCCGGGCTCATATACTCCTGCGCGGGGTTTTCCAGATCCCAATACCAGACCCCATCCAGGGAGGTTTCGCGAATGAAACGCCAGATCTCCGGATCCGACAGGATCAGTTTTTCCAGCTCGTCTTCCAGATAGTTCTTCTCGGACATGGAGATCTCTTTCGACAGCTTTGTTCATCTTGTGCCGTGCGGACGCGCATCACACAATCTTTTTCGCATATGACAGAGCGTCAATGGCAGCCGGGTGACCGGACTTTTGGATGCAGCGCATGTGGCGCCATGGATCTGTCGGAGCGCCCGGGTCAGCCGGTTTCAAACTGCGCCGCCGGTTGGGGGATAGCAGCCATCCAAGCCCAAGCGGCAAAGCAGACGTGGTGGGGGGCAGGGCAGGGTTATCGGCGTGGCCTATGCCGTTCTCAGCCCGCGTGCCTGTCGCGGGCATCCAACCAGTCCAGCAACCGCTGTTCGGGCTGGGGCGGGCGAAATGGTAACCCTGGAAGTTCGTGAAGCCGAACTCCTGCAGGGCATTCAGTTCCGCCGCGGTTTCGACGCCCTCTGCGATCGCCTCGATTCCCAGCTTCCTGCACACAAGGTAAAGCCCCCCTGCGATGGCGCGTTTCCTGGAGTCCTGATCGACGCCGTTGACGAGGCTGCGGTCCACCTTGATCTGATGCACCGGAAAGCGGGTCAGGCTCGCGAGTGCTGTGTGGCCGGTGCCAAAGTCATCCAATTCGATGCGGAAACCGGCATTGGAGAGGGCCATGATGTTCTGGCCAATCCGATCAACGCGCTCATCCAGCAGGGTCGATTCAAGCACCTCGATATTGACCTGCGTGGCTGAGACGTTGCGCATAAAACGCTCATCCAACAGCCATTCAACCACGGTCTCATTGCCAAGTTGCGCGCTCGACAGGTTGAGCGAGACCCTTGGGTTCGCAATGCCGCGGCGGGTCAGGGTGGCGCGCATATCGAGATTGCGCCCCAAATATCGCCTTGTCGATCTCCGTGATCAGCCCGGTTTCATTTGCGACCTCGATGAAGGACTCGGCCGGGGCGTGGCTGCCATCGGGTTGTTTCCAGCGCGCGAGCGCCTCCAGACCCACAAGCGTAGCCCCGGGAAACCCGATCTGAGGTTGGAAAAACGGCTCAAACGCGCCGTCGGTGATGCCCATCTTGATCCGGGCGGCGATCTTGGCGCTTTGCACGGCGGAGCGGCGCATATCCTCATGAAACAGAACGGTTTGGTTACGCCCCATCGATTTGCCAGCGGTCAGGGCGGTGTCGGCATCCATCAGGGCCTGCCCCCATTCGGCAGGCGTGTCGGTCTGCCCCGGCTCAGCAGGTATTTCTGAGCACCGCGCGCATCGGTGATGCGAAACCGTGCTTCCCAGATGGAGAGCGTTTTGGCGGAGACCGCCCAGATCTGTTCGCACCCTGAATTGAGAAAGCGGATCTTTTCGGTCTGCGCGGCATCGATCTCGAAAAAGAACGCCGCTCCGGGCAGGGTCTCGGCGAAGGTCTCATGCAGCCCATCCTGATCAAACGCCGACATAACACCGCACCAGTTGTCACCATACCAAAGCCGCAACAACCCGACTAGGAATGCGCAAACAAACCTTAAAGTCGCCTCCAAAAAACACGACGCGGTCGATGGAGCACCAACCCGGACATTCTGGGAGACATTGACGGGCCTATCAGCCATGGCGACGCCTGGAGGTGGGCGGCCATCATACCCAAGGGGCGCTGGCGGCCAGACGCCGCCGCCGTGATCAGTGCCGAGGCGGACCTGGGTGGCGATCTCCTGCTTGCCCACTGGCAATAGGGGGCGCCATCGCTTAAGCCTGCGGGGCCGCGTGATGGCGAACACCCACCGTAACATATGAGATGCAAAGATGCCGCTGATTCCGGAAGATGTTGCAAGCAAGTCCGTTTTCGTCCTTGAAGACACCCTGCTGATTGCGGAGGGTATCGCCATGCAATTGCGGGGACTTGGATTTCAAGACATCAGCACCGCGCTGTCCCTGCAGGAGGCCTGGGCTGATATCGACCACGAAACACCGGATATCGCGCTGCTCGATCTCAACCTCGGCAAAGGCGAAAACAGCCTCACAATCGCCAGAGCGCTTCTGGATCGCAAGGTCGCCGTGATTGTCATTACAGGGTATGCGGGCGTCCATGAGGGGACAGATGAAGTCAGACAATCGACTGTCCTGACCAAACCGTTCAACTCCGATGAGCTTGCCACTGCGATACTGGCATCCTTGAGTTAGGACAGGCGGTCCGCGCTCGGACCTTGGCCTGCGCCAGCATATCCTGACCAAACAGGATCGCCACAGAGCCCCCCGCAGCCCGCCGGTTTCGTTGGTTCGATCTCATCGCGGCGGGGTTTTCCGGGTCATCTGCCAGCAGACCGGGGCAGGGGGCGTGCAGGCACCTCACTGTTGCGAGAGGCCCCAGGACAGCGAAAAGCGCGGTTCAGGCGCGCGCAACGACGGAGTTCAGTGATGACACAGCCCTCTTCCACGACAACCGAAGCGCTTGCGGCAGAGTATCTTCGCCTGACGCGCGAAGAGATGCCGCGCCTCGCGCGGTCGTCGCGGCCTGACTGGCCCGTCCGGGAAGATCACTGCTTTCAACGCATTGTTCTTGACGCCATCTGTGGTGGCGTCTGGTACGATCATCTGGCGCGACCGGCCTACAAAAACCTCACCAGCGATCAGGCGCGCAGGGCCGTTGCACTGTGCCAGGCGATCATCAAGGGGGAGGCGGACCTTAGTTCCTTGAACGCACAATCCTTGGCGTGGCGGGGCAAAGGCCGCTGATGGTCGCGGGGATGCCCGTTCAGCTGAACAGGAGCACAGCCCAACCGGCCAAACCGATCTGGATGAGTTGGATGACCACGGAAAGACCATGCAGGCGTTTGAACAGGGTCTGATCCTCCCGATCGGTTGCGGCGTTAATCTGCGGCATGAGCACCTGCCGCGCATAGATCGTCGCGAGACAGATCAGCCCCAGAAGACCCGCCGCAAGCCCGGACACGCCCAAGGCCACCAGCGCGCAGATGGCGGACAGCAGGATAATAGCCAGATAGTAATAGGGAAATGTGCCACGCAGCAGCGGGCGCACCTGGGCCATGGGCAGTTGTTTGAACAGGACAGGTGCGAAACCAAAGCTGAAGAACGTCATTCCTCCGAACAAAAGGGCTGTCAGCAGCAATGCAAATTCGGTCATGTCAGTGCTCCGGTCTGATGGGGTCGGGTGACGCGGGACTTAGCGTGCAATGGTAGGAGGTCACGGAGCCTTGGCGAGCCGGGCAAGATCTGCCCGGTCAACGGCGAGACGGACACCCAGAGTGCCTGTGCCGTCACCAACCGGGACCTTGCGCAGATAGATCTCGGCGGCGTCAATGGCGGTATAGCGTGCGCAGAGCTGGGCAATCTGGGTGACAAGCCACTCCTGCGTGTCGCGATGGCCCTGACCTGCCAGATGTCTGATGTCGGCGACCAGATCGTCGTAGTCGAAGACCTGCGCCATACTGTCGCCCTCGATCAGCACCAGCGTCGGCGCAATTGCCAGCGTCAGGTCGAGCACATGGTGATCAGGCACCACATCACCCGGCCCATATGTGCCGATATCGGTCTTGAGGATCAGGTCTTTCAGCTCAATTGAACTCTGGGTGGTCACGACTTTACTCCGCTGATGCATGTCCGCAGCGCACATGAGGACGCTCTGGCGGGGACGTAGGGGCGATACGCCTGCAGGCAATTGCGCTGGAGCTGATCGCCGCACCCGATATCTGCACTCGGAATAAGCCAACCGACAGCCGCCCGCGGAAAGGTCTGATCCGATTGGTGCTGAGGATTACGCGCGAACCTGCAAGACCAAAGGTTGCGGCATCTCCTGGCTGCTGCTGATCTGGGCCAGCTGCGACGCGGGCGCAGACGTGCAATCGGGCGCACTTGGCCGGATGTCCCTTGCGCAGAACGCCAAGCCGCTCTGCACCAGCATCGACCAGGTGCAGGACCATGCGGCCCGCTGGCTCACTCAAGCAGTGTCCTGGGGTCAATGGCGGACACGGTCTCGTCATACAAAAACAAAAGGCCAGACATCGGCATCGGGAGAAAGGCCTCAATAAAGAAACGGAAAGGAATTTAGTTTCCACTAACGCGCCCTTCCAAAAAGGGGAATTACCCTAGCCTGTCCAATGGACGCTCACATCCGATAGGATTCGATAGCAAAAAGACCACTCTGCACAGAATTGCATCTGGCGATCAAAGAAAGCAAAAAAATATTTGGTGTTTGGGGCCTGGCTCGGTAGGCTCAATTAGGGAAAACGCGGGGACGGTATGACTTCTGAAATTAGAAAATACAAAAATTTGTGGCGACCTGTTGGTCTTTGTACAGCTGCGGCTATTTTTCTTGGGGCCTGCGATCCGTCAACGGTGCAGCTGCCCCAGGGATTCCCGGGTGGTGGCGGTAGTAATGCATGCTCGCAAGAACAAAGTGCCTTCAGGGCGTCCGCGCGTACAGCTCAAGCTGCCAACCTTGGATTCCAGTTTGAACAAAGCGGACTTTCCGGCGCTCTTTCTTCTGTGGGCCTGAACCCTCTGGACCGCCTGCTTCAGAACAACTTCATTGGCACAGTCCAGAAGATTTCTGCAGCACTTGATCTGGATGCGAAGAACCTCGCCCAGACGGCCACAGCCCTGGACCGCGTATACGATTGCCGCGCTGCGCGCGCGCGTGTCCTGCGCCAATCGGCCGGTGGGAGCATTCCGAGGGATGAGGCCAGAACCGAGATGCAGGCGCTTCGCAAGCAGATGGCTGCCGACCTGTCGCTGGCGGAGAATGTGCTCGGCAAGGTTGACAAGCGGCGTGACAATTTCCGGCTTGCAACTCGAAAAGCGCGCAGCGAGGCGACAACAAGTTCGGAGCGCGCGGAGGTAAGCAAGGCCGAACGGTCATTGCAATCCAGCCAGACGTCTTATCGGCAGTCTGAACGTCGTGTCTCGAATGTAAAAACGGCCTCAGCTGGATCTGCGTTTATTATCTCTCTCAACTGGATCATTGATCGGGTCCGAACGCTTTACGCCTGAGGGAAAGGCTGGCGGGCGCTGGAATTATCCCGGAGGTACAATGATCAGGTTTGTTCTATTTCTATTTGCGATTTGCTGTGCCCTGCCGGATTGGGGCGCAGCGCAGGAGAGGCACAGCATATTCAAACTGGATCTGTCGCATCATGCGTCTTCAATAACCCGCCTTGCGGTTTTTGAAGAGAATGAAATTGTCGTTACGGTCGGTTTGGATCGAGCGGCGCGCTATTGGGACCTCGAAAGTGGCGAGTTGCTTGCGACATCGCATCTTCCGGCAGACAGTGGCCGCGCCGGCGAAATCACAGCGGTTGATGTGACACCCAGTGGCTTTGTGCTCATGGCCGCGAAACCAACCGAGTTCTTTTCGAATGCCGCCAGCAGTTTCTTTATCAGCAACACAAGCACCGTCAGTATCCCCTACGTCACAGGAGGAACGGATCTGACGGTCACCGACATTGCATTTGACCCCGTCAATCGATTGATTGCAGCAGTGGCGGGCGACGAACTCATCATTTATGATGCGGTTTTTTCGGTTCTTTCTGTCCAGCGACGCGAAGCGCTTTACTCATGGGCTGATTTCACCGCTGATGGGCGGCTCGTCACCGTTTCCGAAGACGGGCTGGTCGAATTGCTTAGCATTGATCCGGCGTCGGGCGATACAACAGCAATAGCGCAAATCAGAACGGGCGATCAGGTTCCGTTCTCCGCCGCAGTAAATCCGGCGGGGGATGAAATAGCGATCGGGTTTAAGGAATCATCTACAGTTGAAGTCTTTGCATTGCCGTCTGGCAAGCGCGTGCGCAGGCTGACTGGCAACAACCTCGTTGCTGGGGCGGGTTCTTTGAACATTGTCTCATGGGCCCAGAACACAGCAGCCGGCGAAAGCGTGCTCTATGCAGGTGGAACGGCCAAGCTGGGGGATCAGAACGTTGTCGTTGCCTGGAAGAACGGCGCGGGTGCCGGATTTGCCCTTCCGGTCGCGACAGACAGTATCACGCATCTGCATGGGCTCAGTGACGGCGGCGTTCTTTTCGCATCTTCGTTTCCCTCTTGGGGGCGGCTCTTGCCAAGCGACGTGTCACATACGCAGAGCCGCGCCCCTGTCGTCACCCTTGCGTACCGCGCCGATGCAAGGAAACTTGATTTCCGGAAAATAGGTCAAGACGGCGGTTTGTCCACATCGGGCGACGGGAAGATTGTCACCTTTGTCGCAACCGATGTGGCCGGGCACACGCAGCACTATCGCTTCGACGTGGGCCGTATGATGCTCACAAACGCATCTGGCGGGCCGGGTGCGAGGGGACCGCGCGACAGCCGTGACGGTCTGCGCCTCGCTGGATTTACCGACCGTCAGATCACCGTAAACGGTAATCCCATCCTCGATCGCGATGGGTTCATGCCCTTCGGCCACGGTGAGCGTAAATTGAGCGTTGATGTTTCTGACACACGAGACGTCGCCCTGATCGGCGCAGATTTCTCACTCAGCCTTGTGGATGCAAGCGGACATGTGCTGGCCCATCGACCAATCCCGGCGGGCGCGTTTTCGGTTATCATGCTTGAAGAACAGGAACTTGCCGTGGCCGCGCTCGGCGACGGGACGTTGCGATGGTATTCGTTGCGCGCAGACAGCCCCCTCGTTGAGATCCTCTCGCTTTTTGTCGAAGGCACGTCCCAAACAGGCGTTTGGGCGGCCTGGCGTCCTGATGGGGCATTTGCGCATTCGGCTTTGGGCGGGGCAGATTTGGGCGGTTATGCAATCAATCGCGTGCGCTACACAACCACGGGCGAACCCGTAGACTTTGCATCGGGTTGGATTCCGATGGAGGCGATGTACGATCAGTTTTACCGACAAACCGAAGTCGCTCGCACGCTTGACACGCCCGAGATCTGGGCGCGCGTCGGTTCGGATCACGCGCTGAGCAATGAACTTGCGAGCTACGAATGGATCGGGGCGCGTCCGGCTCAGATCTGCCCAGGCGCATCTGAAGGCAACTGCCTTGACATCTCCTCCGGCTTGCGCCCGACGGACTTGTCCGCTGTCGACTGGACCACTTCGGATGCGGCGACGGTTGTGCTATTTGCGCCAGCAGGTGCCGCGCCCATCGCGCGACTTGGATTGTACAGAAACGGGCGCATAGCGGGCAGCTTTGTCGCTGCGGATCTTGACATCCGCTCCGTTGACAATGGCACAGAGTATCTTGTCCCGCTTGAACTTGTCGGTGGCGAAAACGCCTTTGAGCTCAGAGCATTTTCGCCGGGCGATCACTACGAAACAGTCAGGCTACCGATCCTGACCCTTCCTATTGAATTGACCAATCAGACACTCCATATTTTATCTGTCGGCATCGCAGAATACGCTGCGGATGGATTGATGCTTCTGGCCGCAGACAATGATGCCCGAGAGGTTGGCGAAGCAATCTACGGAAAACCTTCTTTCGACTACGGAGAAGTGCGTCAGCCCCGGACACTTGTGAACGAGGAGGCGACGAAACAAAGGATATTGCGCGAAATTGGAGATATAGCCGCCGAGGCCGACGGAAATGATGGCGTGATCATATACCTCTCCGGTCATGGAGAGATTGCCTCAGACGGTAGTTATACCTTTGCGTCCTACGACGTGACATCGTTTGAAACGCTTTTTGATCAAGGGTTGGGAGGCGATGAACTCACGAATGCGATCGCGTCGATAAAATCGCAAAACCTCATGTTGATAATCGATACTTGCTACGCTGATGGTTTCGATACCGACAGAATTGGCAATTTCGCACATACGCTCCAGAGCTATTTTCTGATGGCGTCTGAGGAAGACGAGCAAGCTCAGGATTTGGTTGACGGCTCTGACAATGGTGCTCTGGCGCACGTGCTATTGGAAGCCCTTCAGGGCCGCACGGACCTTCGAACTGTGGATGCACTCACGCTTGGGTCGCACGTCCTACGGCAGATGCCAGATTTGCTGGGCGAAGGGGCGCAGACCCCGACATTCCGCAATGGTGACGGCCCCCTCAGAGTATTCCCGATCGTTGAGCATGAGGAGACATGATATGACGGTTCTTTCAGCCCTCCGAACAGGCGTTTTTTCAGCCCTTCTTCTGACGTCATTTTCTGGGCTTGCCTGGGCTCATGCATGCAGGCCAACGGAAGTCGCTCTTGATATTCGCGGATCAGACAAAGTCAAAGTGATCCGGGACGGCGCGGAAACGCGCGCACTTGAAAACGGCATGCTGCTCTTCCCGGGCGATGTCCTTGAATTGCGCGACAAGGGCCGCGCTCGCGTGGAAGTGACTGTATATGCAAGTAAAAACACGGATTCCACCGATGCTCGCAGCTTTCTTACCTTTTCCGAGGGAACCAGGCATAAGGTGGCGGGTGAATGTGCCGCCTCCGGCAGCGTTGGCTGGATGATCGAATTGATGCGTATCGTTCTTGGGAATGATCCCTATCCCAAAATGCCGCAAAACCTCGTGACGCTCAGTCCAAAAAAGAGCGGAGAGAACGGGGTTGATCCCGACGCGACACCGGTCTGGCGCGGACTGCCTGATCTTCAGTATCGCCTGAGCGCTGATGCCAAGGCAATCGCGGTGTCCTGGGATGTCGTTCCGGGTAAGGTGATTTTGCAGGATGCGGCCAGCGGGGCGGAGCTTGTACAGTCGTCCTTGTCAGCCAGCGGGAGCGTGACGCTCGATCTTCCGTCCCTTGAAGCAGGCGATGAACTGTTTCTGAACGTGGAAACGAACTCCGGCAAACGTGGAGAACCACGTCGTGTTCTGATCGTGCCCGCTGGGTCACCACCGACACCAACACAGGGTGATGGCGATCTGTCGTTCGGAGACCACGCCGTGTGGATGTACGTAAAGGCGGCGCCGGAATGGCGGCTTCAGGCACTTTCGCTTCTTCACGATAGTGCCCGGAGCGACGCGCTCTCTGATTTCATGTTCCGCAAAGCTCTGACAGCGCCAACAGTAGAGTGAGTGCGCACAAAGAACCGATGACCTTGGGCAAAAAGTTCAAGGACGAGTTTCTTCACGCCCTTTTGACGGGTATTTTTGTAGCTGTTGTGCTCACGGTTGCCGCCGCAAATTTTTCCAGTGTCCAAAGGATTGAAACCTTCGGAAGAGACATGGGCGCGAGGATTGTCAATGAAACAAAAACGCTTTTTCGTTTGACCGATGCGGATCATGAGGGGTCGCGTTTTGCGCTCCTTGATTTTGACGCGAAGGTGTGCGGGGACTGGGCCGCATATACCGAAAAGCCGGACCCGACAAATTGTCATGGCGCATTGGAAGCCCCTGTCGATTATGTCGCCGATATCCTGACCGCCATTGTGCAAAGCGACGAGGAGCCAAGCCGTCTGCCTGCAGCCGTCATACTCGATATGATCCTTCCGCCGGAATTGTTTGCTGTTCCCCCGTCAGATACATTCTCCAATCTTGATGCGGCAGACAGCGCAAGTCTGGACAGGTTAAGAAAGATCATGTGTGCGAGCCCGGTGCCTTTGATCATACCTGATCAGAGCCTTCGACTTGACAATGGCCTGACCATGGATGTGCCGCCCTGGCCCGAGTTGAACATGTCGGTCTGTCCGGGGCCTCGGCTTGTCTATCGTGCAAACTTCCGTCTGCTTGACGATCCCAGGGTGGGCGACAACGCTTTGCGAATGGGTAGGTTGTTCTTCAAAACGACCGACGTGAGCAAACATCAGCCCGATGCAAGCTTAGTTGCCGCACTCCATCTCGCAGCGGCGCGCTGTGGCGGCACGGCGCGTGACCATGTGGCGGCAAACTGTTCTGCAGAGCAACGCAGGGCGGCGCAACGCGCCCTGCGTGACCAAATTGCCGAAACCTTCCCGCTGAGCGTGCTCCCCGAGCCCGCCCAACGAGAAACGTCAACCCGGCCAGAAGCTGTAGAATTTTCCCTCCTGAATGACGTCCAGAACAAGATTGCGAAAGTCGAAGGCAAGAAGGCAGGCGAGCCTGCGGGTCGCGAGACCAACAACTACGGGATGGTGGTCCATTTTCGGCTTCCGATTTTTTCGGGTTGGCGGTCGCGCAGTCACGAGACGGGCGGCCTTTTGCTCGAAGACCCGCTCTTCGCCTATGTCGGGCCAGACTGGCTGGTATTGCAGCAGAAAGATGACCTTGACGGTCTGGACAACGCGGTCGCCAACCCCATCCGTGTTCCCAGCGCCCAACTGGCGAATGCCATTGTGATGGTCGGCTCAACCGCACGTGGGACCGGCGACTGGCACGTGTCACCCATTGGCGCAATTACTGGCCCGGAAGCCTTGCTTCAGGCCGCGCATTACTACGATACCTTCGGCGTCGAAGCGTTTGAGGCAGACATCTACAAGGAAAAGAGCACCAGCGAAAAGACACTGAAATTTATGTCAAAGCTGACTTCCAAGATGGCTTATGTCGTCGTCGCTTCAGTTCTTTTTGCTTTGTTTTTCACGGCTATTCGGGAGCTCAGGGAATTTGGCTTGAAGTGGCTGTCCGACAAAAAAACTCAGTCGACGTCAAATGCTGCGGTTTTCTTTGCGCCAATTAATAGATTCTTGATCAACGTATTGTCGCTTGCCTTGGTTCTTTTAGCGGTAGGACTCACCTCTCTGGCCGTGGTCGGTGTGACGGTCCTAGTTGACCGGCCAGCTCCACAGTTCCTGATCCCGATACTGGCAGTCAGCGCGGAAGGGATACTGGCAAAGTTTCACGAGTTCATTTTTGACCATCACTAACTGTATGGCCTCGGCGTTTGAGGGTGCGGACCGAGAGTCACTTGTTCGGTCTCATGCGTCCATGACCGCTTTCGCGACACCGGCTATGCTTCCGTCAGCGCCTGATCTTGGATGCGCCGCACGGGATTGAGCAGGTAGCTCAGCACAGAACGCCCACCGGTCAGAATATCCGCCATGACGGTCATGCCCGGGCGCAGTTCGACGGCCCCGCCCGTACCAAAAGACCTTGCCGTCAGGTCAATCGTAACGCGATAGACGATTTCACCCTGTTCGTCCGCGAAGCTCGTGGGGGAAACCTGCGTCACCTTGGCAGCAATATCGCCGAAGCGCGTAAAATCATAGCTCAGCACCTTCAGGCTGGCCTCCAGTCCAGGGCGGATTGAACTGATTTGATCGGCCGAGATATTCACCACCGCGCGGTAGGAGCTGGCTGTCGGGACAATCTCAGCAATGAGTTCGTTCGGGGCGAAGACCTCGTTGGACTGCAGGACCTCAAGACGCTGTACTTTGCCTCCTGTGCGGGTGCGGACCGTCGCGCGTTCGATGCGCGCCTTTGCGTCTGCGGCGGCAGCCTTCAAAGAAATGAGCTCCTCTTCCACCTTTGTCAGGCGCACAGCGGCATCCCGACGGCTTTGCGCCAGAAGTTCGAGCTTGCGGCGATCAACTTGCTTTTGCGCCACTCTCAGGTCTGTGATGCGCCCTCTGGTTTCGGCAATGAGACTGCGGAGCTGAATGGACTCCCGTTCAAGTCTTTCCTTGTCCGTCAGACGAACCACACCGCTCGCCGCAGCGCGTGAGTATCGATTCAGTTGATCCAGAACGATTGTCTGCTCCTCAAGCAGCAGGTCTGTACGGTCGTCGAGGCTGCTTGCCTGCTGTTCCAGCCGGGACGCTTCGGCATCAAGAACGTCAAGCTGTGCTGCCAGGAAAGCTTGCTCATTCCAGAACGCTTCGGATGCGGTATCACCCTCTATCTTCTGTCCCGCGGGTGTCGCATGTTCCGCCTGCATCAGGAAGCTGACGCGCAGACGTTCGTTTTCCAAAGTGTCTATCCGCGCGTCAAGGGATCGCACTTCCCGTTCTATATGCGCGGTGTCGAACTCCAGGATGACCGCATCGGGGGGCAGCAAAGCATCGATTTGCGTGTGCAGCGACCGAACGAGGCCGCCGTCTGGATGTTCGATCCGTTCAATATTGCCCTGAAGCTCAATGACGCCCAGGCCGGATACTTTTTCCTCAACTTCCACAAGTGAGGCCCACACCAGAAAGAACGCCACCAGCATTCCGCACAGCCACACCGTCCATTGGGCCGTTCTGCTGTTGCCGACGTCGGCCAATTCCATCCCGTAGTAATCGACCGTCTCCGCCGGTCCTGGCGTCGAGCCCGGGCGATCGGCCGACGCCTGCTTGGTCGGCGGCAGCCCCTGCGTCCTTTTATCATCCCGATCCGTCATACAGCCACATTCCGTCGCTCGGCGAAGTTATGGAAAACCACATTGCGGTTCACAACTTCGATGAGGCCATCAGACCTCCGGATGATACTTGGGCGATGCGTGACAAGCAGCGTTGTCATGCGTCCGCGTCGCCGATGAACCGCGGCAAAGACGGCGGCTTCTATGCCCGGCTCGATATCTTCCGCCGCTTCGTCGATCATGAGCACCGCAGGTGACATCAGCAGGCCCTGGGCCACGGCAACCGCCATTCGGACGCCGCCGCTCAGCAAGGCCTTGTTGCTGACCGGATCAATGCGGTCGTGGATCCCCTCTGGCAGGTTTTCGATCAAATCACCCAAACCCACTTCCCGAAGCACATTTGTGATTGCGGAGTCGTTCGCAAGCGGATCGGCAAACCGCAGATTTTGCGCCAGCGTTCCGTAGATCAGCGGCGTGCGCGGTGGTACGAACACAATCCGGCGGCCCAAAAGAGAGCTTGGCAATTCGGTCAGGCAGCTGGAACCCAACCAGACACTTCCTGCTTGCGGCGGAATTTGACCCGCAAGCACACCCAGGAGCGCAGATTTTCCGGACCCTGATGCGCCGCTGACGCTGACCAGCATCCCCGGCGGCACGTTCAAAGACACACCTGCAAAGGCGGGCAGCTTGCTCGACGCGCTGCGCAAGACGATGTTCGACGCGCGCAGCAGCTGTGGTTCCGTATTCGGTTTTCCGATGTCCGGAATGACTTCCTGGCTTGGAAAGCGCATCATGGTGTCGATTTGACGGAAGAGCCGCAAGAGATCCTTCACTTTTGGCATCAGAAGAAGGCCCTGCTGAACGGGCGCCAACGCGCGCCACGTCAGCATCGTGACCGCAATCAGCGCCCCGCCGGATAAGCTGCCAGACGTCACCTGAAGCGCGCCGATGAACATGATGCTTGCCACTGAAACGGGCACGCATAGGTAGGAGATGGTTTCCAAAACCGCGGTCGCGCGGGCCAGGCGAAAGCGAGATCGCACCGCCACCGAAGCCACGCGGTGCGCCTTTTCCTTCCAGGGCCAGGCAAGCCCGTTGCGGGACAGCAGGTCACCCTTCTCGATGGCTTCCACTTGAACCTGCAGGAGCACCCGGCGTGCCGCCGAGAGATCCGCGGTGCGTCGAACAACGGCCGGCAACACGCACAGTCCAAGCGCCAGGAAGAAGAGAAGCGCCCCGATGAGCAAAAGGGCAAGCTCAACCGAAAACGCCGCAATCACTCCGATCAAAATCAGAGTGACCGGCGTTTCAAGCAGAACGGATGCAAATGGGCTGGCAAAGAGATCGCGCACCCCCTCCAATTCGCGCAAGCGCATCGTCTGCTCGCTGATGGGCGCCTGATCGATCATCTTGCGTGGCAATCGCATCAGCTTGTCGAACAGGGCGGTGCCGAGTTTATGCTCGGTTTTGCTCGCGATTTGACCGAGTGTGCGGGATCGGATGAAGCGGAAGCCATAATCGACGAGAAACATGGCGCTGACGCCGACAAGAACAGCAAGAATCACCGATGGTTGCTGGCCGCTGACAACAAGATTGAACAGGAACATGACCGCCAGTGAAAACAGCACGGTCAACGCGCCGGTCAGAAGCGTCAACACAACAAGCAGGCGCCCCTCCGCGGAAAAACTGGCGAACAAATCAGCACTGAAACCTTGATGCTTTGAGAGAACGTCTCGCTCGACCACAGGATCGGACTGCGCGCAGAACAGGATGTCGTAGGATCTGAAGGGCCAAATCTGCCGGCGCTGGTCCTCCTGCCCATGAGCTGCGGGACGGACAAGGCCGTGCGCGACACCGTCGGATTGATCGATCCGCCAGAGGTGACCGTCAAGCTCGACCAGCGTTACGGCGTTTTCGTATTCCTTGAGCTGGCGGCCCTGCAACCGACGTTTCAGGCATCTAAACCCCAGATTGCCGATCAGGCTGCGCATGTCCCGCATGACCAACCGATCAATCAAGTAAGGCATTGCCCCGGCAAGCTGGCGCGCGCTCGGCGTCCAGCCGATGGATCGCAACACATCCACCAGCAGATGCGCGTCCTGGCCGCTCATCGGACGTCCCGAAATCTTGCCTGCGATGAGACCATCTAGGATCAGATCGTAATCCCACATCGGGAAGACCCGACTGGCTGCGTCCAGGACCAGCCGACCCGGCCGCGTGCGCGCAGGCGTGGTGCGCATTCGGCCCACGTCGATGCGATCCGCATGCGTAAGCACCAGAACACCCGGGGTTCCCGCGCCTGCGGCCTCGCCCGGATAGACCCGCTGTGCCACCGTCAAGACCAGTGGCCGTTCTATGGTGGAGGTTGTGTCTTTGCGACTGTCCAAAGGCCTATACCGGGGCAGGGGCGGATGTGACCTCCGCAAGGTCAAGGGTTTTGGTCGCGAGCTTCGCGTAGGAGGGCCGGTTCGTCGTCATGATCAGGATGTGCTTGGCGGCGTTCTGACTGAACCAGTTCAGCATGCGCTTGTCCGCATCGTGATCGAGCCCGGTATAGGCTGCGCGAAAGACGATCACATCCGGTCGGGTGACGAGCCCCGAAATGTTGCTGGCGATGCGTTTGGCCGATTGAGGAATATCGGTGCTTTCCGGTTGCACCTTTGCCAGAACGCCCTTCGGGTTCTGGCGCATGATCTTTTGCAGACCGAGCTCCTGCGCCAGCTCCAACGCTCTTGAGCCATAGCGCTCGGCTTCGAACGCGCAGATGTTGTCAAACAGTGTCCCGGCCAGCAGCTGCGCCTCTTCGGGCAGGATGCGAATGCGGCGCTGACGATCCCGGAGGTCGTACTCCGCAAGATCCGTTCCGTTCACCATGATCTGCCCTTCAAGAAGAGAGGCCTCTCCCAAAAACAACCGCTCTGCGGCAATCAGCTGGACCGGGCTGTCGCTGCGCAACAAGAGGCAATCGCCGGGCTTCAAAGATAGGGTGACCCCGTTCAGCCCGAGGCCCAGGTCCGGATCAGGTGAGGTGCTGACATCCCGCAGCTCAAGACTTTCAACCCGGTCCAGCGGGCGTGATCCGTTTTGCTTCAGCGGCGCCTGCGTCAGGCTCTTGAGGTCTTCCTCGGCCTGCCGCACATTGTCGAGCTCTGCCATGAAGCCTTCCAGCCGCAGGACCGGTTGCACAATGCGCCCGCTCAACACCACAGCGGCCGCCAGCACACCCATGCTTGCCTGGCCGTCGAGAACGAGAAAACCCGCGATGGCCGCGGTCACCAAGGGGGTCAGATTTCCAACTGCAGCGGCGAGACCCTGCGCCAGATGAACATCTGCGGTCAAAACACGCGTTTGGCTCGCGGATCTTTCCAGCAATCGTTCCTGTCGTCGGCTCATCAGATCGGTGATCCCGAGCGCGCGCACCGGCATGATGTTCGCAAGAACTTCACTGAAGAAACTGTAGCGCCGCGCTTCAAGGTCGATGCGGCGCTGCCGGGCCCTGTCGATGCGCCGCCTCAGGAATGTGAGGCCAATGAAAGTCAAAGCCAGCATGGCCGCCACGACAACGGCAACCGCAGGAGCGAGCACTGCAATCACCACAAGAAACAGAAGCGCGAAGGGCAAATCGAGCAAGGCCGCGGTGGCACTGTTGCCGCTGAAGCCGCGAAGGCGGTCGATCGCGGCCATCCGGGTCATCAGCGTTCCGTGATCCGCACGTTTGCGTTGCGTGGGATCTTCCATGACCAGCGCCCACAGCGCGCGCTGATATGAGTAGACTTCGAAATCAGCCGCAAAGAACGCCAAGAGCCGGGCCCGCGCGAGGCGCAGTGCCGCATCCACCAAAAGAGCGACCATCACCATTGCCGCCAGGACAAACAGAGTTTCATAAGCTGCGTTTGGAATGACGCGGTCGTAGATCTGAAGCAGCGCGAGCGGAAGGGCAAGCGCCAGCAGATTCGCAAGGAAAGACCCCAGCACAATTGCAGGGTTCCATCGCGCAGTCTTGAGTACCGAAGCGTCGCCCATCATGCCTCTCCAAGGTCTCACTGCCTAGAGGCTTTGTCTTAAAATTCCCATAAGTTTAGACAACTACCAGCTCACGCGTTCGATATCGGCAAAGGTGATCGACCCGCCCGCGTCAAAGGTAATGACACCAGATGCGTCACTCGACAGCTCAAGATCCCCCGCGTTGACCGAGTTGATGCTGTGCCCTCCATCGAGAACCAGCGTCCATCCGTCGCCATCGTAGGTATCCGCTGCGATCTGCGAGCCCGCGCCCATACCCTCAAGAGCAATCACATCCGTCCAACCACCGCCGGAGCCGCCATCAATGGTATCATTGCCGTCACCCGCACCAACAATGAAGGTATCAGACCCGTCCCCACCAAAAATTTGGTCACGGTCTATACCACCGTCAATGGTGTCATCGCCGGCGCCACCGAGCAACGTGTCAGTTCCGCCAAAACCGCCCTCGTCAACGATGAAGTCGTTCCCATCGCCGCCATCTACGCTGTCTTCGCCCCGGCCACTGTAGATCGTATCGTTGCCCGCGCCGCCGAAGATCGTGTCACGCGAGCTTTCGGACTGAATGAGGTCGTCCCCGGCGCCAGCATCAATATAGTCATCTGACAAAGTGGTGTTGTCGCCGATGATGATTGTGTCGTTCCCCGCTCCGGTAAAGATGCGGTCGTCCGCGTCGTCGTTGTTGACGCCGCCGCCTCCATACACCAAGTCGTCCCCGGCGCCCCCGGTGATTGTGTCATGTCCTCCCTCGCCGAACAGGACCAGGCCCGAACTATCGAGGCTCGCATCGATCACGTCATCGTTGTCCGTGCCAGCCACGGCCTCAAACGCATCAAAGGTCCCCGAGACGCCGCCGGTCGATGTGAAGCTGCCCGCATTGTCGCCGCTGAAAGTGACGTTAATTGCATCGGCGCCGTTGTTCGAAAGAACCAGCGTGTCGGTCCCACCGCCGCCCGACAGCTGATTGTTCACCCCATCGTTGGTATCGAGAATGAGAAGATCGTCGCCCAGACCGCCATCAAGCGTATCCGTTCCGTTGCCTGCTCTTATGGTGTCGTTCCCGGTGCCAGCATCGACAAAGTTGTTGTCCTGGTCCACATCAATGAGGTCATCTCCGGCACCGCCGAAAATCGTGGCATTGCCCTCGACATCTTCCATGGTGTCGTTGCCGCCCCCCAGCTCGAAGACGCTTGCCGATTTGAACCGGTTGGTGTCGATGAAATCGGCGCTGTCACTGAGGATGAGGCGCTCAATCTGCGAGAAGGTGATAGTATCGCTGCCGGTGGTGATCGTACCCGCTTCGATGCCGCTGTAGGTCACGGTCACCGGACCGGTCAGCGCAGAAAGGTCAATGACATCATTGTCGGTTCCGCCTTCGCCGCCGACAATGATGTCACTGCCAAAGCCGTCTTCGACCACGAAGCTGTCGTCATCGTCTCCGCCGTCCAGGCTGTCATTTCCGGCCCCCCCTCTCAGGGTGTCAGACCCCGCGCCGCCGCGCAGAACGTCGTCATCCTCTTCCCCGGTGAGGCTGTCGTCACCGGTGCCGCCGTCCAGGGTGTCGTCGCCGAAAGACCCGATGAGCGTATCGGCACCCGCCCCGCCAATCAGCGAGTCATTGCCTGCATCGCCGTCAAATTCATCGGCTGCACCGCTGCCGATCACCGTATCCGCCCCGCCGCCGAGGCGCGCGGTAAGACCGTCTGTATCAAGCTGGGCGTCGATACTGTCGTCGCCCTGCGACCCCCAGATATCGCTGAACTCGCTGAACGTGCCCGACGCGCCATCTGCGGAGATGAAATTCCCCGTGTTCGCGCCCGTAAAGGTCACGTCCACCCCATTGATGCCCGTATCGATATCGAGGGTATCATTGCCGGTGCCGCCGGTCAGAACCAGGCCCGCACCATCATCGCTGTCCACCTCGACCCGATCATCGCCGGCACCCAGATCGATGGTATCGTTTGCACCGTGCACAAACACCCTGTCATCGCCAGCGCCCGACGAGATGCTGTCGGCCCCATCGCCGCCTTCAATGGTGTCATCGCCAGCGCCCCCGTCGATGCTGACCCCGGCGGTGTCAGCTGTCGCATCCACAACATCGGCCTGATCCGTCAGGACCAGCCGCTCGATCTCCGAGAAGGTGATCGTATCGACCCCATCGGTGATCGTGCCCGCCTCAGCACCGGTATAGGTCACTGTGGCCGCACCCGTCAGCGCCGAGAGATCAATGACATCGTCATCCGTGCCACCTTCGCCGCCGGTGATGGTATCATTGCCGAAGCCGTCTTGGAGGGCGATGCGGTCCGCGCCGTCGCCACCTGTCAGGTTGTCTGCACCGGCACCCCCGGTCAGAGTGTCATCCCCTGCGCCCGCATCAATGGTGACGCCCGCAGTGTCGGCTGTCGCATCGACGCTATCTGCCTGATCGGTCAAGACCAGACGTTCCACCTGTGAGAAGGTGATCGTGTCAGTGCCGTCCGTGATCGTGCCCGCCTCATCGCCGGTATAGGTCACAGTCCCCGGTCCGGTGAGGCCCGATTGGTCAATCACATCATCGTCCGTGCCGCCTTCGCCACCGATGATGGTATCTGCCCCGAAGCCATCAGAGACAACAAACCTGTCCGCGTCGTCACCGCCATCGAGCAGATCAGACCCGGCCCCGCTGAGCAGCGTGTCGTTGCCGGTGCCGCCCGTCAGTGTGTCCGCGTCGGCGCCCCCATCCAGCGAATCGTCGCCCGCACCGCCGTCGAGCGTATCATTGCCCGTACCGCCGACGACAACGTCAGCGCCGGTGCCCGCGTCGATGGAATCGTTGCCGCCATCTCCATAGATTGTGTCATTGTCGGCACCGCCGAACAGGCTGTCGTTGTCTGCGCCGCCATAAAGAAGATCGGCCCCGTTGCCTCCGAACACTGTGTCGTCGCCGTCATTGCCGCGGAGCGTGTCATTGCCGCCGCCGCCCGCGATGGAATCGTTCCCGCCATTCCCCTCAATGGAGTCCGCGCCGGTACCGCCTATGATCGTATCGTTTCCGTCCCCCAAAAGGAACGTTCCGCCATCTGTGTCCGTCGATGCATTGATCGAGTCAGCGAGGTCGGTGCCTTCGATGTTGCCAATGTCCGAGAACGTCCCGGCCGAGCCGTCTGCCGACGAGAAGCTGCCAGCGTTGTCGCCGCTGAAGGTCACCGTCGCCCCATGGGTGGAGCTGTTGAAATCGAGTGTGTCGTCGCCGGTGCCACCCGAAATAACATTGCCCGCGCCGTCGTTGGCAACCGTGATGCGGTCATCACCGGCCCCGGCATCAAGTGTATCCGCACCAAGACCGCCGGAGATCGTGTCGTTTCCTGCACCGCCGGTGATCACGTCCTCTTCCGAGGTGCCCACGACATTCTCGGCGGCGCCTGCCACGGTATAGCTGCCCTCGAAGTCATTGACGTTGATCGTCAGAACCTGGTCATGGGTGTTGCCGCTGATATCCGTGGTGCGAACCGTGACGGTGAAGCTCGTGTCGGTCTCGAAGTCGATGGTCTGGCCGGAGCGCACGCGGATCTCATTGCCGACAATCTCAAAATTCCCGGAAGGATCGGCGACCAACGAATAGCTGTGAGCATCCCCCGCGCCGCTCGCATCCGTGGTCTGAAGCACGCCCACGGTGCTGCCCGAGGGGTCGTAGGCCGTCGCAATTGTGCCGCCATCGGCAACCGTCTCATTGACCGAGCCGCCACTGGCAAAGCTGACCGCTGTCGGCGCCGAACCGTCGGCATAGGCCTCGATCTGGTCCTTTGTGTAGGCGGTGCCGTCGAAGATGAAGTTCTCCACCCCGGTGACAGTATCGGCCCCTTCGTCCAGGCCGTCCGCAAGATCGGTGTCGGTGATGGTAAAGGTATCCGTGCCGCTGTCATAGGTGATGGTGAAATCCGACAGATCGCCATCATAGATGGCGATGTCCGCATTTCCCGCGCCACCGTCGATGCTGTCATTGCCTGCCCCGCCGGTCAGCGTGTCCGCACCGTCACCCGCATTGATCGTGTCATTGCCGGTGCCACCATCCAGACTGTCGTCGCTCCCGGCGCCGCCGGTATCGGTGATCAGGTCATCGCCTGCTCCGCCAGAAATGGTATCCCCGTCGTTGGACGACCCACCGCTCAGCGTGTCGTTGCCAGAGCCGCCAATGAGAGTGTCGCTGCCCGCACCCGCATCAACATCGACACCCGCCGTATCCGCAGAGGCGTCAACTCTGTCCGCCTGATCCGTGAGGCTGAGCCGCTCGATCTCTGAGAAGGTGATCGTGTCCGCGCCACCGGTTATCGTGCCGGCCTCATCGCCAGTGTAGGTAACCGTGACCGGGCCGGTGACCGAGGTGAGGTCGATCTCATCGGCGTCCGTGCCGCCTTCGCCGCCCACGATCGTGTCGTCCCCCCCGCCGTCCTGAACGAGGAAGGTATCCGCATCGTCACCGCCACGGATGCTGTCATCCCCAGCTCCGCCAGAAATCGTGTCAGCACCCGCGCCACCATCAATGGTGTCATCTCCGGTGGTGATCCGGTCATTGTCCGCATCAATGAACCCCAGCGACATCGCGTCATTGCCCGCCGTGCCGTCCACCACGCCGTCAGGAAAGGAACTGCCCAGGGTTTCGATGCCTGAGAAATTCACCGTGACGGTGTCACCAGCGGCATTCTCAAACGTGAACGACCCGCTCAAATTGCCGGAGCCGTCATCTGTTGGCCCGCTGACCCAGGTAAAATTCGTCAGCGCGACCCCGTCGAGCGTGTCCACACCGCTGCCTGTACCACCACTGACTGTGATCGTGCCCGGGCCATCCGTCTCATTGCCGTCGATGATGAAGGTGTCACTGCCCGCGCCGCCCGACAGCGTGTCGTTGCCGCTGCCTGCCGCGAGCGTATCGTCACCCGCGCCCCCATCCACGTTGATCGCCGCCGCACCTGTGCCCGCGTTGACCACATCCGCCTGATCCGTCAGCGTCAGTTCTTCGACTTCGGAGAAGGTGATCACGTCCGAACCATCGGTGATCGTGCCCGCTTCGTCACCGGTATAGGTGACTGTCACGGGGCCGGTCACGCTTGACAGATCAATCTCGTCCCTGTCGGTGCCACCTTCGCCGCCAACCACGGTGTCATTGCCAAAACCGTCTTCAGCGATGAAGGTGTCGCTGCCCGCGTCACCGCTCAGGCGGTCGTCGCCCGCACCGCCCCGAAGCGTGTCATCGCCGTCGTTGCCAGAGATCGTATCGGTGCCTGCGCCGCCTGACAGGCTGTCCGCGCCAAGCCCGCCGCTGATCGAGTCATTGTCGCTGCCGCCAGACAAGGTGTCCTGACCGTCGCCGCCCAGCAGCGTGTCATTCCCGTCGCCGCCGTCGATGAGATCGTTCCCATCGCCGCCGATGACGCTGTCCGCACCAGACCCGCCGTCGATGGTGTCATTGCCATCTGCGGCCGAGATCGTATCAGCCCCACCGCCGCCGAGAATTGAGTCATCTCCGTCGCCCGTTGAAATCGAGTCGCTGCCAAGGCCGCCGTCAATCGTATTGGCACCCTGACCTGCATCAATCGTATCGTTGCCGCTGCCGCTATCGACGGAATCGTTGCCCAGCCCGCCCAGAACGCTGTCATCTCCGCTGCCGCCAAGGACCGTGTTGTCCCCATCCCCCACATCGACATCGATGCCGACGCCATCCGCTGTCGCATCCACGCGATCCGATTGATCGGACAGAACGAGCCGTTCGACCTCAGAGAAGGTGATCGTATCGCTGCCATCGGTGATCGTACCCGCCTCATCGCCGGTGTAGGTGACGGTCACAGGACCGGTCAGCCCGGAGAGGTCGACCACGTCGTCATCGGTGCCAACGCCCGCGCCTTCACCGCCGACAATCGTGTCATTGCCAAATCCGTCCGCGACAATGAACGTGTCACCATCATCCCCCCCCGAGAGGCTGTCGGCTCCGGCGCCGCCCAAGAGGCTGTCGTCGCCCGCGCCGCCGGAGACCGTGTCACCGCCAGATCCGCCTCTGATCGTGTCATTGCCATCGCCGGACAAAATGTTGAGCCCCGCGCTGTCCGCCGTGCCATCGACGCTGTCGGCGCCTGATGTCAGTTCCAGCCGCTCGATCTCTGCGAAGGTGATCGTGTCGGCGCCATCAGTGATCGTGCCCGCCTCATCGCCGGTGTAGGTCGCCGTCACCGGGCCGGACAGCTGGGCAAGATCCACCACGTCGTCATCCGTGCCGCCCTCGCCGCCCGTCAGCGTGTCGTCACTGAAATTGTCGAAAACCCTGAAGGTGTCCGCGCCGGCACCGCCGCGCAAGTCATCGGCCCCGCTACCGCCTTCCAGCGTATCATCGCCACCTTCCGCGTCGACGGTGAGACCCAAGCTGTCCAGACGCCCAAAGACAGCATCATCAAACTCGGTGAGCGTCCAGGTAGTTGTGTTGTCGAAGGCGACAAGTGAGACCCCATTGTCGACGGTTCCTTCACCATCGCCTGTGTAGGTCACTGTGAGCGCTCCTGAAGGTGCCGGGGCAGCGCCAGACCCTCCATTGTTCGAGTTGAGCCCCAGGTCGCCGGGAGAGCCCGATCCCACGCCACCGCTGGCCGCACCGTCTGTCGCAGGCGTATCCGCACCAGCCTCGGGCATGGCAAACGGCGCCGCCGGACCGGGCACAAAGCTCGGATCTGCATCCCGCGGCCCGGAAACAACATCGCGGATCTGCGCAGGATCCAGTTCGGACTGCGAAATCGCATCGCTCGGCGGCGGCACCGAGATGAAGGCCTGATCCATCGGCGGGCCGACGTCGACAAATGCGCCATGAGGGCCTTTGGCCGAGATCGAGGCGGCGCTCAGCCTAACATCTGGTGCACCCGGCGGGGCGAACGCTGCAACCGCTTCGGGCGAGTACAGGGACGGTTCACCACCTACCTGGAAAATCGCCAGCCCGCCAAGAAAGCCTGCGGAGCCGGATGTCGCCTCCGCGTGCTCTCCGGCACCATCAATCGGCTGAGAGGCATTTGCCTCCCGGCTTTTCTGCTCTGCCTGATTGGCTTTTGCACGCGCTGTACCCAGCGCCGCGGACTGATCCGACTTGCTACTCATGACCCATACCACTCTCGGCTCACATAAGAGCCATTCACCCACCTTCTGGAATGCGCGGAAAAGCTTACCAGTGGGTTAACAGAATAAGAATATTGTGAGGCTTTTTGCACAGGCCGGTGTGAAAACGGTGAAGGCGGAAGATGTGCCCGATGCGCTCGACCTGGCGCCGTGGGTTTCGGGTTGTGATCAGGTGCGGTTCTGCACAAGCCGCGCCTGCTACCCGGACAACGGCGCCAGTTACATCTCGGCGACTCTAGCGGATTGGCTGGAAGATCGGCAGGTGGATCATGTCCACGGTGCCCCGTATCACCCACAAATCCGGGGGGCCATCCAACGTCGGCACCACACGCTCAAAAACCGCGCCGTGCCGGAAAACCACCACTTGCCTGGCGATCCAAGGCGACAGCTCGACGCTTTCGCCGACCACGACAACCACAAGCGCTATCATGAGAGCCTCCAAACCTGACCCCGGCTGATGTCCAATTCGGGCGCGGCTGAACCATTCTGAGACAGCGTCCCTCTCATTGGTTGCTTCGCAATCAATACCCGGTCAATGGAAAGGATCAAACAGAACACCATCGAAACCCGGCGTTTGTTTCACCGCAAATCCGCCGCACAATCAATCAAACCAGACAAACCAAACTCTCAATTCGTTCATGTCTCAAGTGGCACCAAAAATCCTGGCATCGGACAGCCCTTTTTAGGCTCAGGGTTCATTAATTTCGGACAGATGACGCGCTGCAAGGCTCAAGAACGAGGGGGAAACATGTCTGATCCCTTCTAGCTATCTGATGCGTAAATGGCGCATCTCGCGCGCTGCTTTCCGGAGTCCCAGGGCAAACCTCGCGTCGATGACAGGTGGGTATTGCCAGGTATAGTCTTCATCAATTTCAGTGGGTTACCTTGGTGTACTGCACCCCACTCATCGAAACTGTGTTTCGACTGCCGGGCAATGGATGCAATTTGCTTGAGGGCACATCGTGAGATATTATGACCCCGTATCGTGCGGAGCACCGAATTCCGTTGGTCTGTTGATGGCGTCAGCTCTTTCCCAGCAAACCCTTCAGAACGACGTTGTCCAACATCTGATCCGCCAGAAGGCGTTTGAGCTGCGCGTTCTCGTCCTCCAACGCCCGTAACTTGTCGCCATTGTTGCTCGAACCAATGGTGCAATCAATGGAGACCGTCCGACACTTCCATACCGCCATACTTCGATTTGAACTTGTAGAATGTGCCCTGGCTCACAGGCCATGCATGCGGCAACCCTCCGCCGTCGGCATCTCGACTGTTGAGAGCCACATTCGGACCCTCTTAGAATCATGGCCCGGTGCGCGTTTTGTCTCCGTCACGGACAATGTCCGGGCGGTGGACAAGGCGTCCGCCCATCGACGAGCTTTCGGGTTGCTCCCTCAGGCCCGGCACCCGCCTTTGACCTTTGCTCTAAGATCTACGGATTGGTCTCCAAGCCATCCAGCACGCGCGTCAACGCCGCCGCGAACGCGCGTAGGGCTTCACTATGGTAGACGCCCGCGCGCTGTACTGTGCCGATCTTGCGGATATACTCGAAGCCTTTGATGTCAAACGTTGCAAGATCGTAGTGGCGGTAGCTGCTGAGACTTCTTTCAGGCAGCAGGCTGAGAACGCCATAGTCACGGACATAGCGCCCCACCACGGACGGGATGTTGGTGATCATCCTGTAGCGTGGCAGCGCCTGCCGATTGACCAGCAAAAACGCCTCAAGCGCACTGCGGACGATTTCGCCACGTTCTGGCACCACCCAAGCCGTGCCCACAAGCTCGGGCAGCGTGACTTTGCGCCCGGCAAATTCATGATCGGCATTACACAGTCCGACGATCCGGTCGGTTGCGAGGACGACGGTCTGAAAGTTGTCATCCGTTTCAAGACGGTTTGTCATCCCAAACATCAGGTCGATCCGGTTCTCCAAAAGCGCGGCGGTCAGACCTTCGGCATAGTCGGTCATCAAGAGCGTCTCAATCTGCGGATAGTCGTTCTCCAGCTCGCTCAGTGCCTGTTCGACAACCTCCACCAGGGCCTGCCCCACGCCAATCCTCAGGCGACCTGCCGCGCCCGACGCGATCGCGGAGAGATCCTGTCGTGATTGCTCGATGTCCAGGAGAATCCGTCTGGCATGACGTTCCAGAGCGCGCCCGAACGCCGTGGGCGTCACGCCGCGCGGCTGACGGTCGAACAGGGTGACACCGTATTCATCCTCCAAAGCGCGAATGCTCTTTGACAGCGCGGGTTGGCTTAGGTTGATCGCCTCTGACGCCTTGAGAAGTGACCCGTGCTCGAAGACGGCAACGAAATGCCCGTATCGTTTTGCAGACGACATGTGCCCATCCTCCCGCGCCGGAAAGGTATTCCCAAAGGGTGTGTAAATCAAAAGAAAAGAAGCTTTTCTGAAGTTTTCACCACATGTGAGATTGGCGAGACCCGTTGGAGGAGAGGGCCACGAAATGACTTTGACAAAACTCAAGACATCTATGATCGGTGCGACCTTTCTCGCAGCGTTTGGGACGACAGTCCTTGCTGCGGATCAGGTGCCCATCAATGTCGTCATCAACCAATCGCCCTGGCTGGCAGGGTTTGCCGCCGTTGCTGATCTTTATGAAGAATAGACCGGGAATGAGATCAATCTCGACGTCAACCCCTATGCCGGCAGTCTCGAAAAACAGCGCAATGCCGTGCGGTCTGACGAAAGTGAGTATGATCTTCTGACTATCAACGGGATTTTCTACCCCGAGATGTATGTTGGAGGGTTTCTGGAGCCCTTGAAGAACATCGATCCCGGCTTTGAGCTGAACGACCAGGTCTATGAGTTCGGCGGTACGCCTTGGTTTGACAGCGCGAGTGGCGCCATCGGAAAAGAAACCGGAGAGCTGCTGACCGTTCCCATAAACCCCAACATCACCTTGATGTTTTACCGTAAGGATCTCTACGACAAGCACGGGCTGGATGTCCCCCAAACCTTTGCCGATTGGGAAGCCAATGCGGCGATGCTCCAGGAGAAAGAAGGCGTCCTGGATGTCGCGCAGCGTGCAGGTCGCGGCACAGTGTCCATCACCTGGGATTTTTTCCCTTTCATCGAGGGCTATGGCGGGTCCTATTTCAGAGACGTGGCGGGCGGTGACTATTTCGTCACGATCAATAGTGAAGAGGGCCGCACCGCGCTGGAGACCTATGTTCGGATGGCCAATGAGCTTGGCCCGGAGAACACGGCGAACCTCGCCCAGGGTGATCTGATCCAGCTTCTGGTGACAGGAAAGGTGGCGCATACTGTTCTGCCTGCGGCGGCCTGGGCGCAAATGGATGATCCCAACAAATCAGCGGTCATCGGCAAGGTGGGCTATGCCATCCTGCCTGCGGCTGAAGGCTTCACCTCCACCCCCTCACTGGGGCACTGGCTTGGCGGCATTCCAAAGAACCTGCCGGATGATCACAAGGCGGCGGCCCTTGCGTTCTTGTCATGGTTCCAAAAGCCTGAAACGCAGATCGCCTATGCGGAATTGGGCGGCGCGCCTGTGAGTGCGGCCGCCTACGAGTCGGATTTCGCCGAAAAACCGGAGAACCGCTATATGCGGGCCATGCGCGAGGGGCTTCCCCTGGCGGGGGCGATGTGGGCCATCCTGGAGGGGGCCGAACTTGCCGCTGTCATGGAACTGGGTCTGAATGCCGCCGTTGCGGGAGAGATGTCTGTAACGGAGGCGCTGAACTCCATGGCGGCCGATCTTGAAGAGATTCTCGCCGGCGCCGGTTACGAAACGGGTCGCCTGCCGGATTTGGAATGAACGCGTCAGAACCACGGACAGGGCGCGATCATCACGGCGCGCCCTGTCCAGTTTGCCCCAAGCATCAGGATGCAGACCTCTGAAGTGTAGCCAAGCCGCTCTGTCAGATTGATAACGGAGCCTGCCGCAACTGCGGTTGGGAAAGGACGTCTGAAATGCTCACGCTGAGCCCCGTCGCGCGATATCTCTCTCTCGCGCCCTCTGTTTTGATCTTTGCAGCGCTTGCGGTGCTGCCGGTGGCGAACCTCGTCTTCACCAGTTTCTTTGAGGTCTCCTGGCTGGAGGGCCGCAAACAGATGGCTTTTGTGGGGCTGGAGAACTATGCGAGGATCCCGGGCGATCCGCTGTTCCGGGCTGGCATCGTGAACACGACAATCCTGGTGATCGTCGCCACGACAGCGCAGGTCGTGCTGGGCCTGGTTCTCGCGTTGGCCTGCGCGCGCATAGGGTACAAAAGCCGGTTTTACCGCGCCCTCTTGATCCTTCCGATCCTGATCCCCGGCATCGTCATCGGCGCCATCTGGCGGCTGATGTACAATGCCGAATTTGGTATCATCAACTTGCTGCTGCAGGCTGTGGGGTTTCCGGGCCACGATTGGCTCGGCTCGACGAGCACCGCCTTGGCGGCTGTCATCGTCGTGGATATCTGGCATTGGACACCGTTTTCCTTCCTGCTGCTGCTGGCGGCGGTCGAGTCCCTGCCTCGGGACGTCACGGAGGCGGCGAAGGTGGATGGCGCCACGGAATGGCAAAGGTTCCGCTATGTGACCTTTCCGCTGCTGATCCCTGCGCTGATGATGACATTCCTTTTCCGGGCGGTGATCGCCTTCAAGGTCTTCGATGAGGTCTTCCTGCTCACCTCCGGCGGCCCCGGCACCGCGACCGAAGTGGTCAGCTTCACCATCTACCAGCGGTTTTTCCTTCAGGATCAGACAGGCTATGGCTCTGCGCTGTCGGTGACGGTCATTGCTGTCGTTTCACTCATCATTGTCATCGCAATGACGGCAGGAAGCGGGAAGGTCAAAGAGCAATGAGGCCCCGGGTACGCCAACCGTCACGCTTTCGCTGGGGGACCGCCGTTTCGCACGGCCTGCTGCTCTTTGCGGTCCTGATGACCCTGGGCCCCTTCGTCTATATCGCGCTGTCGTCCCTCAAGACACAGATTTCCCCTCTGATGGGGGAGGTTGCCTTCACGCCTACGATGCTAAACTACGAAGAAGTGCTGTTTGATCGCACGTCGGACTACTTCCGAAATTTTGCCAACAGCCTGATCGTCACGACCACAAGCACGGCGCTTGTGATGGTGATCGGCTTTTTTGCGGGCTATTCCCTCTTTCGGATGCGCTGGCCCATGTCGGTCGTGAACGCCTTTCTGGTCTGGTCAATGGCCTTCAACCTGATCCCTGCGGTGTCGCTGGCGGGCGCGTGGTACGAGATGGCGCGTTCGGTCGGCCTCGCCAATGACTACCTCGCGGTGATCTTTGCCTACACAACCTTGCATCTGCCGATGGCGCTGTGGCTGCTTGCATCCTTCTTCCGCGAAATCCCACGAGAGCTGGAGGAGGCGGCCTATATCGACGGGGCGGGCTTTGTGGCGCTGAGCCATTGTCAAATCTTGACGCCAAGCTCCGGGTCCAGATGCGCTCTGATATTCGCACCTTGCAACAAGAACTCGGCACAACGGCGATCTACGTCACACATGATCAGGTCGAAGCAATGACGATGGCAGACCGCATCATGCTGATGAACGACGGTCGCATCGAGCAGTTCGCCACACCTCTTGAGCTTTACGACAGGCCTTCGAACACATTTGTGGGGAGTTTTGTCGGCTCGCCGCCAATCAATCTTGTCGAAGGTCACATTGTCGGAGGATCGATCGCCTCTTTTGTTGCAGGTGAGCTTAGCGTCGCGCTGCCCATGGATATCTCGCATGACGGCCCGGTAACGCTTGGCATCCGCCCCGAAGACATCATCGTACACAAAAACGTCGGCGACGGTGCATATCCGGCAAATGTTGTGCGATCGGAATGTACCGGTGACCGGACGATTCTCGACGTTTCTGTCGCCGGAACCAGGATGCTCATCGCCTCGTCCGTCCGTTTGGATCAGAACGGGCATCGACAGATCAGCGTCGATCTCCCACGCGACGGCGTCCACCTATTTGATAGCGATGGCAATCGTCTGAACATCGCGCGCGCTTGAGAGTTCTTATTTGAAAGCAGCACTGAAGTTGGCGCCCACGACACCAAAGGGAACGCCTTGCGCTATGGCAAGTGTTTCGCGCACGGCGCTGGTCGGTTCTGGTTGCGGCGCTTGCCAAGCCCGTTTCACCATGATCCTTCCAGATACGATGCATCTTCATATCGGACGATGACTTCCAGGTCTGTACGAAGTGTATGGCCCAAACGCCCAGCGTGATCTTACGGCACTGGCGCTTTGCTTGGTCACTGACATGCGAAACTTGCGGTCAGGTCCTTGTTGCGAAACATTCGGACGATAGTATCTCGGACAGGCTGCGTATCCGCGTCGCTCGCGGTGCCATGGCTCTAAAACAGGCTGCGGATACCAACCATATCAGGTCACCCCAGACGACCAAAAGCATCAGAGAACGCACTAACCGCAGCGCGACAGGCCATCTCGGAACTTGGGCTCCCGGCAAATCGTCAAGCGCTTCTGGCCCGAGCCGATGCGATCTGGAAGCATGAAAGCTATGTCATGCGCTGATGTGGCACCCTATGGATATGTCGTAATTGAGGGTACAAAAACCGCCCAAAAAAGCATCCAATCCATATAATGCGATTAATCAGGGTACAGTGGCGCCTGAGATCTCACTTCCAATTGACAGGTACCTGATTTCCAATTACCGGAAGCTAGATGTTCAAATTCCGGGCCGTATCGGACCATGTACCCACGCCTTCTTGACCCCCGTCTGCGCGAGGCACTTAGCGACACACCGGTGGTTTTGGTTGTGGGGCCACGGCGCGCGGGCAAAACAACCCTGGTGCAGACCGTGGGCGGCGAGGCGCGTCGCTATATCACCCTGGACGACCAGACAGTCCTGGACGCTGCACGCGCCGATCCCGCCGGGTTCATCCGCGGTCTGGACATTGCCACCATCGACGAGGTTCAACGGGCGCCGGATCTGCTTTTGGCGATCAAGAAATCCATCGACGAGGACTATCGCCCCGGGCGGTTCCTGCTGACCGGATCAGCCAATGTGCTGACATTGCCGAAAGTCGCAGACAGCCTGGCCGGGCGTATCGAGACGCTGCCCATGTTGCCGCTTGCCCGTGCCGAGCTTGCGGGCGTGCAGCCGACATTTTTGAACCAGCTCTTTGAGGGGCACCTGCGCGCGCCCCAGGCCCCGGTTTTGGGCGATGAGCTTCTCGACATTATTCTGCAGGGCGGGTTTCCGGAGGCGCTGTCGCGCGGGGGCGAGCGGCGTCGGCGGGATTGGGCGCGCTCTTATCTGACGTCGGTGCTGACCCGTGATCTGAGGGACATTGCGGAGGTCGAGAAGTTGACCGAGCTGCCAAAATTCGTCCGGTTTCTTGCGGAACATTCAGGTCAATTGGTGAATTATTCGCAGTTTGGCTCGAGCATCAACGTGAGCCACAAGACAGGCCAACGCTATGTCGGGCTGCTGGAACAGGTCTTTTTGATCTCGACGCTTCAGCCGTGGTACACCAACGCCATCAAGCGGATCACGAAAACCGCCAAGCTGCATTTTCTGGACACAGCGCTTCTCGCGGCGACGCGTGGGCTGACATTCGAGAAGGTCCGGAAAAACAGAGACTTGGCAGGGGTGCTGCTGGAGAGCTTTGTGTTCTCGGAGGTGCGCAAGCTGATGACCGGGACGGATTTGCGTCTCGCGCCCTATCACTACCGGGACCAGGAGATGCGCGAGGTGGACATTGTTCTGGAACGAGACGATGGCGCGATTGCGGGCATCGAGGTCAAGGCATCCGCCACCGTTCGCGCGTCGGATTTCAAAGGCTTGAAGACTTTGGCAGACGCATGTGGCGACCGGTTTGCGTTTGGGGCGGTGCTCTATGATGGCGCCGATGTTGTTCCGTTCGGAGAGCGACTGGCCGCGGTGCCTGTTTCTAATTTATGGGACGCGCAGGCGGTTTGACGGTGCCGGGAGAGGTTGGATCTCTGAAAAGGGCGCGACAGGCAGCTGGAAAATCACACCAGCTTGCCGCAACTGCCAATGCGCTCCGTAAATCGCGTCAGACGTGAGAGGCTCAAAATGACTGACGGATACAGGTCCTAGTCAAACGCCGTGGCGACATAGACCGAGAGGTTTGAAATATCCTCGTCGGACAGCTTCTTCGCATGCTGGATCATCAGGATCGAGTTTGGCCCGATCCGCTCCCCCGAGCGATAGATCTCAAGCTTTTCCGCAATATAGGCGGGATCCTTGTCCGAGAGTTTCGGATAGCTTGCCGCACCTTGCGCCTTGTTGCCGTGACAGGCACGACACGACTTGCGGAAGATCTTTTCGGCCGCTGCCATGTCCACTTCGACCCCTGCGCCGGTATCCTCGGCCTTGGTCTCAGCCCAGATGGGGCCACTCAAAAGACCGAGCACCGCGGCCAGAATGACGTGTTTGGTCATGTTTGCCCCCTCCCTGGGTTCACATCTGATAAGGACTGTAACGAGCCTTGGGTGCGTTTCCAACAGGGTGTCTCGGCAACCCGGGTCAGAAGACAGCAGGGCGCGCGGGTCGATGGCACTTCAGGTCATCGCGTGGTCATGAGCGGATTTCTGCGCGGCTGCGGGTCACGTTGGAGTGGGAGAGCGCCGTGGGTCGATTCGTCTGCGCCGATACAGCCTAAGCTGGTCTGCGTTGGCAGGCGCATCTGTCCCGGAAGTCGTTGGCACCAAACGCCCGGCGGCGAAAATACGCGCTGCTTGCTGCGATGCAGAAAGCGCTACTTCAAATCGGTGAATTTGGCCATACCCTCAATCGTGCACGGCTTAAGTGCCAGTCGCAATGAGGGACTAATCGACTGAATTATTTGCTGTTTCAGATTGGGTGACAACAAGGAGCCACCCAATGTTTACTTTGATACAATCTCAAGACTTTGCTCACAACCTTCCGCTTCTCAAGGCTGCCTTTCGCCTTCGCAAGAAGGTGTTCCACGACCAGCTCGGCTGGGACGTGCCGATCACCGGCAACATGGAATTCGACGAATATGACAATGACAAAGTGCAGTATCTCATGTGGTGCAGCCCGGATCGCCGCACGCTTTACGGTCTGATCCGGCTTTTGCCGACCACTGCTCCGACATTGCTATATGACGTCTTTGGCGCCACCCACAACCACGCGCCGGAACTGATTGGCGATGACATTCTTGAAGGGACACGGATGTGCATCGATGACGATCTGATCGCGCGTGACTTTCCGACGCTGGCACCTGGGGCGGGGTTCAATTTTTTGTTTCTGGCGCTCTGCGAGGTTTGTCTGGCGCTTGGGGCGCGTCGGATGGTTTCGAATTTCGAGCCTGCGATGAGCCGGGTCTACCGCCGGGCCGGGCTTGATTATGTCATGCATGGCAAGGCCGACGGTTATGGCGCGCGCCCGGTCTGCTGTGCCTCCTTCGAAGTGTCGATGCAGGTGCTGGCAAAGATGCGGCGAAGCATCGGCATCGATCTGCCCGTCGTCACCCTGCCCAAAACCTTCCAACGACTTCCGACCTATACCCCTGCTGCGGTGCCCAACATGGCATTGAGCGGCTAACCTGAAAGGCCCGCCCCTCGAAAAGGGCGGGTTATAATTATGTCCTTATCCGAACCCGATCCGCTCGACCTCTTTTTGCAGGCCCACCTCAATGGCGTGCGCGAGGCCGAGCGGTGTCTTGGTATTGTCGAGAAACAGCTTAGCGATATAGGCCCGGACGGTTTGCTTTTGGGCTGCAAAGCCGCTCTTCTGATCATTGTGCAAACCGACGCCGGATTGGCTGTGAATGACCTACTTTATCGCCGAAATGCTTTGCAGATCGCGCGAGACGCGTTGCACCGGGCGGATCAGTCCACTGCTCTGAAAATCCAGCTGATCAATGGGCTGGCCTGGGCGCGGCTGGGTCCTGGCGACTCTGATCATGCGCAAGCCCATGAATTTCTTCGGGCGTTTGAAATATCAGCTTCCTCTACTGACTTTCCACCATTGTTAGCCTTAGAGGCGCAAGTGGCGCTCTGTTTGATCCACGAAGATGCGGGCGCGCCAGAGCTTGGGGCCACTTGTTTTGAGCAGGCCTGCCGCATCGACGGGCCGCAGGCCGAAGCGCGGTTGGCCGCCCTCCTTACCCTCAGACGGCGGGCGCGGCGCCGCTGAGGCCTGGTATCAGATGATCCGCATCCGAACCGCCTTTGCCACCGCCTGCGCCAGCGTCACACAATCCAGCTTGATCCGTGCGAGCTTGAGATAGCTGCGCACCGTATGTTCTGACAAAGACAGGATAATGGCGATTTCCGAGTAGGATTTGCCCTCGGACGACAGCCGCAGGCACTCACATTCCCGGCGGGTAAGCTGCGGTGCGTCGTGGCTTTCTGCTGCTGCTTCCGAAACAGCCTTGGCCTGCAGGATCGGCAACATCGTCTCGAAATCATCGACCAGCGGTTCGATATATCCGATCCACTCCCGCCTTGGCATGCGGGAATTCAGGCTGAACAGGCCCCGCCTGCCGCGACTGTCCTGATAGACAAAGCTGTAGCCGGATTGACCAACGCCGTATTGCTCCGCCGCTTTCAGCATGCCCTGCGCCTTGGGGGAGGGGGGCAACTCGTGCCAGCCGAAGGATTCGCCCTCAGAAAGCGCGCGTTCAACCACCGGATCGACCACAGCATAGTTGTTCAGTAGGTAATGCGTGACCCAGGCGTCTGGATAGGTCGTGCGCACGAAAGGGTTGTCCAGCTTCTCTGCCGGATTCGCCAGCAGATGAAAGGTGGTGAAGTCATGCGCGTAGTTGTCCTGAACGATCCGGATGGCATCCGCTGTCGCGTTTGCCTCAACGATCCGGTCGAGCGTCTTGTTTAATGTGTCTGACACAATGGCATGATTCTTCTATCATAAGTAGAAATTAGTATTTTTATACCTGTTGATCTTCTCGAATGCCAACCGTCCTTGGGTGCTTTAGAGCGATTCAATCCCACAATTGTATGAACCGTAACCGACACCGCCGGAATGGGGATGTTTTCGCAGCATGTCGCTCTTCATGCTGCAGCTATTCGTAGCAACAACCTCAAAGGAATACGTCGGTGCTTGATGTTTTATCGCTAGATCGAACGCAGCTGATCGAAAAGGCTGTCAGAGAGTTCAAAGAAGGCAAATTCCTACTCGTTTCCGATGACGAGGATCGCGAAAACGAGGGCGATCTTGTCATCGCCGCAGAACACGCCACGCCTGAGGCGATCAATTTCATGATCACCGAAGGTAAGGGGCTGGTCTGCCTGTCGGTCTCGGACGAGATCGCGCGGCAGAAGGGGCTGACCCCAATGGTGGAGCGTAACGGTGATCACCTTGGCACGGCCTTTACCGCCAGCGTGGATGCAACGCCCGCTCATGGGGTGACCACCGGCATTTCGGCCTGGGACCGGGCCAAGACCATCGAGGTCGTGGTCAGCGACACCTATAAGGCCACCGATTTGCAGGCGCCGGGTCACATGTTCCCGCTGGTTGCGCGGCCGGGGTATCTCAAGGCGCGGCGGGGTCACACGGAGGCGGGCGTGGAGCTCTGCCGTCTGGCCGGATTGCAGCATCATGCCGCGGTCATCGTCGAAGTGATCCGAGAGGATGGCGAAATGGCGCGGCGCCCAGAGCTGCTTGAGATGGCGAAGAAATTCGGGATCACCTATGTGACCATCGACGATCTTTGCAAATACGTCGGTCAGTTCGACCTCGAACCGGTCTGAGCCGACGTGATGTTGGCCCCCTCTTCGATCCCGGATGTTGGCAATGAGAGCCGCATCATACGGCAGGCGCATGCAGCCGTCTTTCGCATGCTCCTGTCCTACCTCGACCGAAAGCTTGAAACGCATCTGAAGTATTTCGCGGGGTCGGAGCACATCCCAAGGACCGGCCCGGTGATCATTGTGCCCAACCACCAAAGCTATTTCGATGGCTTTGCGATCACCGCGCTGGTCTGGAAGCTCACCGGGCGCAAGGTGCGGATCCCCACCAACATAAAGGCGCTGACAAATCCGCTTGTCGCCTTCCTGCAGGTTGCGGGCGGCGCGGTTCCGATTGATCCGGCCGCCAAGGCTGACACCTATGCGCGTATGACGGCCCTGTTGCAGCGGGGCGAGGCGGTGGTGATCTACCCTGAGGGCACACGGTCTGACGGAACGATGCTGCACCCCTTCCGGTACGGGGCGTTCAACCTCGCGGTTGATCTCGGGGTTCCAATCCTGCCGGTCACCGTGCGCAACTTTGCCAATGTTTTGCCCAAGGGAAGCCTGCGGTTCAAAGCGGGTGAAACCGGCAGCATCGTTTTTGGCGCCCCCATCGACCCACGCAGCCAGCGATTTGCAGGCGCGGACCCACAGGAGGTCGCGCGCCGGATCTGTGACGAGGTCCGGGGGTGGATCCATAGCACCGCCTTTCGCACAGTCTCGGACCAGGAGGTCGCACAGCAGGTCTCTGCCGAAGTCTCAGCAGTGGCCCGACGGGCCGATGACGACCTCGAAGACCTGCTGGATCAAGGAGCGGAGCTGATCACCCGCCAGGATGCCGCGCGTGTGCTGCAGATTACCTCGGCCAAGAACATTCTGCGGCAAACTAACTTTGACCTCGATTTGCAGGAGCTGCGCGCGGTGGGCTTCCGGGTGGGGGACTTGCCGCTTTATCGCGCGGTGTTCGAGTTGGGCTATTATAAGACCCTTCTGGAGGCCGCCCTCGCGCAGGACGGGACCCATGCGTATCTGAATTACTGCGCGGGGCTTTTGCAGCTCAGACTGCCCCGGCTTTTGGGCGGTGGCGATCCGCTGGCAGCGGTACGGTACTTCGAAACGGCGTATGAGACCGCCGAGACCTACGGCTACCCCAAGGCGCGGTTTGTGCACGGCTATGCCAAGGCCCTCGCGGGCCAGGGCGAGACTGCATCGGCGCTGTCCCTTCTTCAAACCACATTTGACGGAACTCAGAGCATATCCGGCGTGCGTGCCTTGCGGCGCCGGGAGAGAGGATTGGCACTCATGACCAAGCTACAGCAGACCGACACCACAACAGCCACGCCACCCACACGCCCGTTGCGGGGGTTCGAACTGGTCATGGCGCAAACCCGCATTTCTGACATCATCGTGGCGCAGATCGATGGCATTTTCGATTTTGCGCAGGTGTTTGACGCCGCCAGTGCGCTGCAACAGCGCCATCCGGGGCTGCGGGCGCGCGTCGTCTGGCCTGAAGGTCGCGACAAGCGCCCGGTCTTTGAATACCAGCCCGCCGATCAGACCCGGCTGCACGTCCGCGAGGAACGCCCCGCGCAGGGTCGTGACGCGGAGGCTCGGCCTTTCTGGGAAGAGGTGGCGGAACGCGAGGTCAATCACCTTTTTGATCTGTCCGAGGGTTACATGTTCCGTTTGACCTGGTTGCCGGAAAGCGGCCACGTCATTCTGAACGCGCAGCATGCGGTGATTGACGGCGTATCGCTGATGCGGCTGTTGCACGACTTTGCCCGGCACTGCGCGGGCGAAGATCTTGGCCCTGATCTGCCCCCAACCGAAGCGGCACTGGTCAGCGCACCCAAAGTCAACCTGCTGGAAAAGATCGTGGGGTTGATCCACCGCGAGAGCTTTATCCGCGCCCGCACCCGTTTTGCCGAGTGGAGCACGCTGCCCATTGCAGGGCGTCTGAAAAAGGGCGCGCAGATGGTAACCGACTGCCACTTCCACGATGGCGATCCGGCAAATTTTGACAAGATCACAGCTGCGTGCCGCGCGCAGGGTGTGACCGTGGGCGGCGCCTATGCCGCCGCGATCCAATGCGCGATGCTGCATTTCTCCAAATCGTCCTTCGGGCCGAAGGAGAAATACTATGTACCTATGGATTTCAGCCTGCGCCGGTTCATCCCGGGTGGAGACAGGGCGCAGGAGTCCGTGGGCCTGTTTTCCGGCGTCTCGCCGGTCATTTTCAACGGCGATCCGTCGGCGAGTTTCTGGGAGCTGGCCCGATCTTTCATGGAGGCTTCCCGAGCGGAGATCGATACCAAATCGCCTTTGATCTTCCACCAGGTCTTTGATCGGTTTTTCAACCTCGAACGGGCTTACGACAAGTACAATCTGCACTGCGTCGACGGCGGCGGGGTTGGCGGGCCGCTGACCATGAGCAATGTCGGAAAATTCCCCTTCGACCCGCAGGTCGGGCCGGTTCGGATCAGGAGTCTGCACGGGATGAGTGCCTCGCAGAAAGGGGGGGCGATGCTCTATTTCTGGCTGCGCTCCGTGAACGGGCGGTTCTTTTACAGCGGCACATCGGTCAACCCGGCGGCGGATCGCGATTTCGCGGCAGAGTTCTTCGCCTTCGTGGTCTTCCTGATGGAAAACTGCGTCTCTGCCGCAGCCCAAGACAAAGCGATCCGCGAGTACATCCCCGAGGCCGCATCACTGCATCAGGCCGCGCAATTGACCGCAGAGCGCCAGCGCCCCCAGCTTGAGACGGTGGCTTGAGATGGCGATCTACCGGGATCTGGTGAGCGCGGCGCGGGAGTGCCCTGATGCCATCGCCCTGGAATTCGAGGGGCAGGGCATCAGCTATCGCAACTTTCACGACCGGGCCTGCCGGGTCGCCGCCGCGCTGCAATCGGCGCCCTTGCCGCGCAAAGCGGCCGTCGGGGTCATGCTGCCGAACCTACCGGAGTTTCTATACGTCACCTATGGCGCTTTCTTTGACGGCCGGGTGGTGACGCCGATGAGCGTTCTGCTGACCCCGCGCGAGGCGCGCCACATCATTCGTGACAGTGCCCTGAAGCTGCTTTTTGTCTCTGGGCAGTTCCTTGACGTGGTTGAGGAGGCGATCGCAGGTCTGGCGGAGGCTCCGGACATCATCGTCGTCGGTGATTATGCCGGGCCGCATATGACGTTCGACCGCTTCTGCGACACGGGCGGCGACGCTGTGTGCAATCCCATCCACCCCGACCAACATATGCTCACGCTCTACACATCGGGGACAACCGGCCCCTCCAAAGGGGTCATGATCTCGGATCGGGGCCTGCAGACGCAGGTCGATATGATCTGCACAGCCTTCGACCCCGCGCCGGGCACCCGTATCCTCTGCGTCTTGCCGCTGTTTCACGCCTACGCGCTCAATGCGCTGGTCAGCACGGCGATCAGACGGCGGATGACAGTTGTGCTGCATGCACGCTTCGACCCTGAGGCCTGTGCGACAAGCCTCGCGCGGGATGACATCCACTGGTTCGCCGGTGTGCCGACCATGTATGACTTTCTGCTGAAGCAAGGCGCGGCCCGGCCCGATCTGACCTTTCCCGTCCTCGACGTCTGCCTGACAGGTGGCGCCGCCATGAACAGCGATCTGTTGTCGGAATTTGAGCGGCGCTTTAACACGACGATCTTTGAAGGATACGGGCTGACCGAGACAACCGTCAGCGTGGCCAGCAACGGCCCGCCCCCCAATCGGCGCAAGATCGGATCGGTCGGGCAACCCTATGTGGGCATGCAAGGCCGCGTGATCGACAACGCCGGCCGCCCTTGCCCGGCGGGTGTGGTCGGAGAGCTGGTCTTTCGCGGCGGCAACATGATGCTTGGCTACCTCAACTGCCCGGATGAAACCGCGCAGGTCCTCCGGGACGGTTGGCTGCACACCGGCGATCTTGGCTACATCGATGCGGACGGGTTCTGCTTTATCGTCGGGCGCAAGAAAGACCTGATCATCAAGAGCGGCTACAACATCGTACCGCTGGAGGTGGAGGATGCGATCCGCACGACGGCTTGGGTGCGTGATGTGGCGGTTGTGGGCCTGCCTGACCCGGTCCGGGGCGAGCGTATTCTGGCTGCCGTTATCCTGCATGATGGAGCCACGCTCACGCAGGCGCACGCCCAGATCGAGACCACGGTGCGCAGCCTTTTGGCGAAGTACAAACATCCCAATGAAATCTGGTTTGTCGCGGAGTTCCCCCTCGGCCCCTCCGGCAAAATCCTGAAACGGGCCCTGCGTGACAACTGGCTGACCCGGGTGAAACCCAAGGAGATTGAAGAAGATGTCTGCATCACCGCTTGATCCGAAACAGCACGCGCACCCGCGATTTGCCCGGTCCCTGACCAGGGTGCTGGCGACCTATCCGCGGCTTGCCCTGCTCTGTGGGGTGCTCGTGATGGCCTTTGCGTTCTCCGGCCTCGCGCGGCTTCAGGCCGATTTCAGCTATGCCGGATACTTCCATGAAAGCGACACCTGGCTGCAGGATTTCGACCGCTTCGAGGACACCTTCGGCAATGACGATTCCATCATCATCGCCGTGCAGAACACCGAGGGCCTGTTCAACCCCGCGTCCATCGCGCTGCTGCATGCGCTGACCGACGAGATGTGGCAGCTGCCCGAGGTCATCCGCGTGGATTCCCTCACCAACTATCAACGGGCCTTCGCTGAGGGTGATGACATTCTTGTCGAGCCGCTGATCGCGCCGTCAGCAGAGTTGAGCGCGGATTTTCTGACCGACCGCGAGGAGATCGCGCTGTCGCACGAAACACTGCCGGGCTACCTGGTTTCGCCTGACGGCACCATGGCGCTGCTGTTCGGCACGTTGCGGCCCAGTGGTGAGACCGCGCCCGATGCGGCCAAGGTCGTTGCTGCGGCGCGCGATCTGGTCGCGCGAGCGGAAGAGAGAGGCACTGGGCACACGTTCCACCTTGTTGGAGCACCCATGCTGGTGGCCTCTTTCGCCGAGATCGCAGAGGCGGACAACGCCAAGATCATTCCGCTGCTGCTGCTGGCCTGCGTGCTGATCATCTTTGCCGTGCTGCGAAGTGTGTGGTGTGTGGTCTATGCGATGGTGGTCATTGTGACCTCGGCGCTTGGGGTGCTGGGGCTGGCGGGCTGGCTGGGCGTGCAGATGACGTCGATCACAACGGTGCTGCCGCAGATCATGATCGGTGTGGCCGTCGCCGATTGCCTGCACATTCTGGTAACCTACCGCCTGGCTCAGAAAGACCAACCCGACCGCAAGCAAGCAGCACTCTACGCGCTGACCAAGAACGTAAAGCCTACGCTGATCACAACGGTGACCACAGCCATCGGGTTCATCAGCTTCTCTGTCTCCGACATCAAGACAATTGCCGAGCTGGGGCTGGCTGCATCTGCCGGGGTCGTCTTGGCCTGGCTGCTATCCTATCTGCTGCTCGGCCCGCTGCTGCTGCTCTTGCCGTTCGGCGGGGCGCGTGCAGGCGAGCCGATGCGCCTTGCGCCGGAGCGGACCAAAACCCTTGTCCGCTGGCTGGCGGCCTATCGCAAGCCGATCCTTGCCGGGTTTGCCGCCTTGATCCTAGTAGGCAGCTTCGCCGGATCGCAAGTGAAGATCGATGCGGACCCGGTGGCTTACTTTACCGAAGGCCACCCGCTGCGCAATGGGGTCGAAGCCATCGACGCAGGCGTCGGCTCAGCCCGCAACATCGAGATCATGATCGAAGCTGGATGTGCCGATTGTGCCAAAGATCCTGACTTTCTGCGGCGGGTCGACACGCTTGAACAGTGGATCGAGGCGCGCTCGGACGTGGTCCAGGTGCTCTCCATCGTCGACTTTCTGAAAGCGTCTCGTCGTGCGCTGAACGATGGCGACGAAAATGAATACCGCCTGGCCGATACCCAGAGCGTCATCGCGCAAGAGCTTCTGTTCTACACCATGGGTCTGCCGCTTGGTCTGTCTGTGGACAACCGCATCTCGACGCAAAGCGACGCTCTGCGGCTGACCGTGATGTGGCGGGTGAGCAGCTCCTCCCAAGCTCTGCAGGAGATCGCTCTGATCGAAGAAGAGGCCGCGCGGCTTGGCCTCGATGCGACGGTGACGGGCAAATATGCGCTCTACCAGCGGCAGGAAAGCTATGTAGTGGGTTCCTTCCTCTCCTCCGTCGGCATCGCCCTGCTGCTGATCAGTGGCCTGCTTTGGATGGCCTTCAGATCCTTCAAGCTGGCTGCGATTGCCCTCTTGCCGAATATGACCCCGCTGCTGATCGGGGGGCTGGGCCTGTGGCTGCTGCAGGAAAACCTGAACGTCGGCACCGTGCTTGTGGTGAGCATCACGCTCGGTATCGCCATCGATGACACCGTGCATATCCTGTCGGAATTCCAGCGCCTCAAGCGCCTGGGTCTCAGCGCGCGGCAAGCCTTTGAAGGCGTGTTTGCCGAGACTGGTGTGGCGCTCTGTGCCACCACGCTGGTGCTGATGGTGGCCTTCGGCGTGTCGGTCTTCGCCTCCTTCGCGCCCTATCAGGTCTTTGGCATCCTCGCCGCCGCCGTGCTCTTCGTGGCCCTCGTGGTGGATCTGACCTTCCTGCCGGCGCTCTTGCTTCCAAAGGACGAGGGCCGAGAGGATGCCAAACCCAAGTCTGCCGCTTGGGCCGAGACGACGGTGGCACCGTCCGCCACCCCCAAACCTTCATCATGACGATCCGACCCAACGCTTCCAAAGCTCCAAGTTGAAAGGAAAAACCATGTCTACCAAGATTTCCCGCCGGACCCTGCTGGCCACTGGTGTCGCAGCAATCACGCTTCCCCGGTTCGCCCTGGCCAGCAACCCCGAGGACATCATGCGCAAGAGCCGCGAAATGCGGCGCGGCCTGACAAATTCGATGGCCGATGTGACCATGACCATCACCGCTCGGGGCCGCAGCACCGAACGCAAAATGCGCCAATATGTGCTGGAGACGTCCAACTCGGGCAACCGCGTGATCAACGTCTTTTCCAGCCCGGCGGACGTGCGGGGTGTGTCGGTCCTGACGCATTCGGCGCTTGACGGGAACGATCAGCAATGGCTGCTGCTGCCGTCGGTAGGCCGGGTCAAGCGGATCTCCTCCTCCAACCGCAGCGGTGCGTTCGTGGGCAGCGATTTCGCCTATGAAGATCTATCCTCCTTCGAGCTGGAGAAATTCAAGTTCAGCGCTGCGGCGAATGCCTCTGTAGGAGGCAAGACGCTGATCCAGGTCGATTATGCCCCGACATATTCGGGCACAGGCTATGCCGCGCTGCGCTCCTATCTTGACCCGTCGCACTATCAGCCGGTGCAAAACCATTACTTCAACCGTCGGGGCGAGCATGTGAAAACGCTGCAGCTCAGCCGGTACAAATCCTACGGCGGCGGGGCCATTTGGCGGCCGCATCTCCTGGTGATGACAGATCACGCCAAGGGCAGCACCACCCAGATCTCCTTTTCTACCTTCACGGCCACCGGCACGGCTGAATCGAACTTCAGCGCCAACCGGTTCCAGCGGGTGTCGTGATGGCCTCTGTCCGCATCATACGCCCGGCGGCTGCCCTGTCGCTTGCGCTGGCTCTGCCCGCAGGTGCGGACACCTTTTCGCTTGATGGGTTCGTCGGGATCGAAGCGCGGAATTTCCTCACCTTTGATGGAGAGCCGCGTCAGATTTACAGTCTCACCGGTGAAATCCGCTCCGGCGGCGCGTTGACCGACAGCCTGTCTTATGACCTGCGGCTTTATGGTCGCACCAACCTGGATGGTCTGGATGGCAGCTATATCGACCCGACAATCGCCAAGCTGACCTGGCAGCGGGGAAACTGGCAGATCGACGCAGGCTACGACCTGGTGTTCTGGGGCGTGGCCGAGGGGCGCAACGTCGTAAATGTGATCAACCAGCGCGACCAGATCCGCGACCAGTTCTTTGATCAGGGGCTGGGTCAGCGCATGATCGCGGTGCGCTACTTTGCGCCGTCGGTGACGGTTGAGGCCTTTGTTCTGCCGGGGTTCGAAGAACTGGATTTCGGCGCCACAGGCCGAACCTGGGGCCTCGGCTTGCCCGTCGACGACAGCAGAAGCACGTTTGAAGCGAGCGATGGCGCGGATCACACCGATTTTGCCCTGCGCCTGTCGGGGGGTGTGGGCAATCTGGAATATGGCATCTTTGCCTTTGACGGGACCCTGCGCCAACCCGAATTCCAAGTGGATACGGCGACGAACACCCTGATCCCCAATTACGTGCAGGGCGAGCAGATTGGGGCGGAGGCGCAGTACACCACTGGCCCTTTGCTCTACAAATTCGAGGGCGTGAAGGTCTGGCCAGACAGCGACAGCACCTATTGGTCAGCCATTCTGGGCGTCGAATACATCATCGGCGATATCATTGGAATTCCTTCGGAAACCTCGCTCTTTGCGGAATACTATCATGATTCACGCCGCGACGATCCATCAGTCGCTTTCGAAAACGACATATTCCTCGGAACACAATTTCGGCTGTCCAACACCTTCGATACCGAAATTGAACTCGGGGTCATCATTGATACCGACGATGGCGATTTCATCGGCTCCTTCAATGTGAGTTCGCGGATCTCCGACAATTTGCGCGCGTCTTTCGAATACATCTACGCCGATGCATCTGATCAGAGCGATGGCCTCTTCAATTCTCGCGATATCGATCAGCTATTTGTCAGCCTGGAGTGGTATTTCTGATGAGATACACTGGTCAATTTCCCATCAGCCAAATCAATTTATCAGACCCAATCTGAGAGGATAGAAGGATGGTGCACACACAAACGCTTGTAAAAACCCCCTGGGTTCAACCCCGGAATACACAGGTGGAAAAGCGCGTCGCTATTTTTGATGTCTACGGCACGCTTATCAATCTCGAAACCCGACCGTTGTTGCGGAAGCTGGCGCGGTATTTTGGCATCCGCATCTCGCCCGAGGCGCTGCGCCAGTCCATGACACTTGAGTTTGCCAATGATCGGGCCGCGCTAGCCGGTTTTCTGGAAACCATCCTGGGCCGCGACGCCACGCCGGAAGAGATTGCACATACAGAAGGTTTGCTGAGCGCGCATTTGGCGCAGGCCGAAGTCATCCGGGGTGTGGAGCCTTTGCTGGCCTTCCTGCACCGGCGCGGATTGAAGCTGGCGGTGCTGTCGAATGTGGCGCAGATCTTCAAGAAACCCTTCTACGATCTCGGGCTGGATCGATACTTTGATGTCATTCATTGGTCCAGCGACACGGGCCACCGCAAGCCCATGCCCGAGGCCTATATGGGCGTCTGTCAGGCGCTGGATGTCACACCACAGGAGTGCATGTTTTTCGGGGATGACGCGAAAAATGACTATGACGGGCCGCTGAACCTTCATATGCGGCCCATTCATATAGGGACCGCGCCGCGTGCGGAATCCGTCAACCATATCAGTGAATTGCTTTGGACATCGATGTCCGCTGAGCCATTGCTGCGGTCTGGTCAGACTGTCGAGACGGATCGCGGGACGTTCACGGTCGATAAGATCGATCAGCTCAACGACAAAGACCTCGGCATGTATAATGTTGTCGCCCGTGTGTACGGCCATTCCGACACCGGCGCGCCTCAGGTCTGGTACGCCAAGCGCTTTCTCGACCCGAGCAGCGTGCATGTGGAGCTGACCGCGCATGAGCTGATGGCGCTTTTGGGTGTGACCGTTCCGCGCGCTTTCCTGACCGACACCAGCGAGCCCATTCTCTTTACATCTCCCGCCGAGGGCGAGCTGTGGCGGGACGGGGATTGCGATGCGTCCATCGCCGAAGAGGTCGGGGCCCATGCGGCGGCGGCCTACATCATCAGCAACGCCGATTGGCGCCCGAGGAACACCTTCCTGCGCAAGGACAGTGGCACACTGACCTGCATCGATCTGGAGCATTGCCTGTTTGACCGCATACTTACGCTGTCACGGGACGAGATGAATGTGAATGACCCCAAGGCAATCGACGCCCTGGGTATCCAAACCCCGCTTTTCACCCGCAGCCGGGTCCTGTCCTCCGGGGCAGTGCGCCGCGCGCGCCGGTGTTTCTTGAAAAACGAAGACCGCAGCAGCGCGGAAATCCAGCGCTTTCTGAAAGGCTGGGAAAGGACGTTCGAATTGGCAGCGGAAAAGAAACAGGTGATTGCCGATATCATTCGAAAGCGAATGGATGCTGGGCAATTGATTGTCGGAACGCGATCTCACAGGCGCGCCTTTGCCGGAATAGACCTGCACGATCTGCTGGAGCGTATCGATCTCGGAAAACCGGTCATGTTTGATGACGAAAACTGGAGTGAAGTCAAATGAACCCATCCATTTATGAATTCGAAGACAAATTCCCCAACACAGACCTGCTGACTGCTGATGGTGTGTTGAACAAAGGGCAGATGCGGTATTTCAACCCGAACGCAGACCATATCCTCGACCGGTTCCAGGGGCTTGAAGGCTGGTTGCGGCGGCGGCTTCAGGCTGGTGTTTTCAGCCACCGGCTACAGGTTGTCGGCGATCCGGGGACACAAGCCACCGTGCGGGACCTCGCGGGGCGGCATTTCAGCGGCATCAACCTCTCGACGGTGGACTATATGGGCTTGTCTGACCACCCAAAGCTCAAGGCGGCCGCACAGACCGCTTTGGATACCAAGCGGCTGCATAGTGTGAACACCGGCCCTCTCCTGGGGAATTCACCGGACTCCGGTGCGTTTGAGACCTGGATGGCGCGGCACATGCAGCACGACCACGGCATGTTGTTTCCCACCGGTTGGGGCGCATCTTTCGGCGGTGTGGCTGCCATCGCGCGCCCCGATGACTACATCCTGATCGACGAATATGCACACCAAAGCCTGAAACAGGGCGCCAATGCCTCCTGCAAGAATGTCATCAAATTCAAGCACCTCGACAATGCGGAGGTGGCGGAACGGCTTGCCCGCATCCGCAAGGAGGCGCCCAAGGCCGGCGTGCTTGTGGTGACCGAGGGGCTTTATTCGATGGATGGCGATGCGCCAGACATCAAGGAGCTGCTTGCGATCTGCAAGGCCGGCAAGGCGGCGCTGCTGGTCGACATCTGCCACGATCTTGGCTGCACCGGGCCGCGCGGCACCGGCACCTTGGGCACACAAGGGATCCTTGGCGATCCTGATCTGATCGTGGTCGGGGCCTTTTCCAAGGCCTTTGCCACCAACGGCGGGTTTTTGACCACATCAAACCTGGGCGTTTTGTTCTCCGCCATCTGCTTTTCCGGACCCTACACCTACTCCACCTCGCTGTCTCCGATGCAGATCGCCGTCGCACGCACCGGGCTGGAGCTTGCCGCCGGGCCGGAAGGCGACGAACGACGGGCAAAGCTGGCGTCGAACATCGAGGTTACGCGGGACCGCGCGGCCCATCACGGCATCGCCGTCTATGGCGCACCTTCTCCCATCGTGTCCTTGCATGTGGGGCCAGAAAACGTCGCCCGGCTGGCCTGCGCCAAGGCGTTCCATGAGGGTCTGGTGACCACCATTCTGGAGTATCCGGTTGTGTCGCGCGGCAAGGCCCGGTTCCGCCTGTCCATGAGCCCGGAGCATGACCACGCCACGTTGATCAAAGCGGTCGATATCATTGCAGATGCGATCGCTTGGGCGGAAACCTATCAGGAGCAGTTGATGGCCCGCAAAACCGCATCGTCGCAAGAGGCAGATGACACCAGCGAAGATGCGATGCAGCCCATGCCATAAATCCTAAGGCCTACGCCGGGCCCCCGGCGCGGGCTATCATCTCCACCCCTGGATCACGCCCTCTGACGACGTCTGCCGTCGTCGATCCAAAAGGGCTGCCCGCAGTTGACCACTGGCATCGGGACCTGATCCGCAAATCAGACTGTCAGGAGTTCCACTATGTCCGTTTTTGAACATATCCCGGTTCCGCCCCGGCTGATCCACAAAGACCATGACGACGATATCCTCGTCTCCAACATGCGCAGCGATATCCCGACCTGGGTGCACCCCGATGCGCTGGCCCGGCTCGACCTCAGCGCAGAGGAGCATAGTCTGTTACACGCGCATTACGAGGCGGGTGCGCTGCACGATGGCCAAAGGGTGTTTCTGCGAACTTCGGTGCCACCCGTGCTTCCGCGTGATGCTGCGGGGCAGCCGGGGTTTGACTGGGTGGCGGACTATTACACCGTCGCGTCCCGGGGCTTACGTCTGCACGCCAAATTCATCCCCGAACATCTGGAAGAAAAGCTGGCCGCCCTCCGGCCCGGCCAAACGCCGCGGATCAGTCCAGCCACGCGCAGCCGGTTGGCAAAGATCACCGACCGTCTGCCCTGCAACCTGCGCACAGATCGGCAAAGCTTCTGTATGATCAACGATCTGAAGAACTATTTCTTCTACCGCAAACATCACGAACACGTACCCGGGATCATGTTGATCGAGGTGGCGCGGCAGGCGATGTACGCGCAGATCTACCGTTCGGCTCAATTCAAGCGCGGCGATGTGACCATCACCATCAAGTCGATGACATGCGAATTCGACGATTACGTCGACGCCAATTATCCGGTCATGCTGTCGGTCGATCCGGTCGATGTGCCGGAAGAGGCACGCACCGGGCCTTTTGAGGGGCGCCGGGCCGAGTTTTACCAGCGCGGCAAGCGCGTGGCCTGCATCAACATCGTTGGGCTGTCGATCACTATGAAGCTCTTCCGACGCCTGCGCAGCACCAAGCCCGAGCCGGATGACTGGTTTGTTCCGATCAAGGGGTTTGCGCCCTCGGTGCTGTTCCACGACCCATCGGGCAAACGCATCGAAGGCAAGCTGCGCAAAGTCTCCGAAACGGGTATGGATATTGTCTTTTCAAAGCAGCCGCAGGCCGATGCGCCGCTAACCTTTGTGATCTGCATCGACGGCATCGGTTATGTCGACGGCAAGGCACAGCCCCGTGCACTGACGGTGGAGGCTGAGGGTGTAGGGGGGCAGCTCGACATGTTCGATATGTCACTCGACGGTAAGCGGAAATGGTGTGAGGCCATCAAGAACTACTCGCATCTGGATGCGACCCTGGAGGTTCCGGCATGAGTGCTCCGCAAGCCCCTTATGACGCGCGCTATACCCGGGCCATGCAGCCGATGACGGTGCGCGGTGTCACCTTCAAGAACCGCGTGGTGCTGGCCTCCATGGGGCTTGATATGGCCGAAGAGGACGGCTGTATGTCGCCGGATCTCACGGCCTTTTATCGTGGGATCATGGACGGCGGTGCAGGCGGGATCATCCTGTCCAATGCCGCCGTGTCGCCGGACACCGCGCTGCTGCCCCGTGCGCTGAAGCTCTTTAGCGACGCGCAGGAGCAGGCTTTGGCGCCGCTGTTGCGCGAGGGGGCCGCGCGCGATGTGGTCATCGGCGTTCAGCTGCAGCATTACGGTGGGCAGGGCATGACCATGTGCACGCCGACCGATGTGCTTTTGACGCCAAGCGGCATCGCGAACACATCGCTGAAAACACTCGACCCGGATTTCCAGTTCCGCGAGATGACCCGCTCGGACATTCAGACCGTGATTGGCCAGTTCAGCGCCGCGGCGCGCCGGGCACGTCAGGCCGGAGCGCGGTTTGTGCAGTTGCAGGGGGCCAACGGCTATCTGCTGTCGAGCTTTTTGTCCAAAGCAACGAACCACCGCACAGACGGCTATGGCGGCACCCCGCTGAAGCGGGCGCGCTGTGTTATCGAGGTTGTCGACGCCGTGCGCGCAGCCATTGGGGATGACGTGGTGCTGGGGCTGCGACTGCAGATCAATGACCTGCTGGGCGCAGATGGCATGCTGCCCGAAGATATCTACCCGGCTTTGCCGGCCCTTGAGGCAGCGGGGGTAGATATCTTCGAGGTGTCCTTCTGCGTCGCCGACACATTTGGCGCCATGTCGAGCAACACGCCCGAGGTGCGCGCCATGGTAGCAGAGCAGGTCAAGGCGTTCCGCACGCGGACGGATCTGCCCGTTGGCTATGCCGGGTTCATCGGCAGCCTCACCGAGGGCTGCCGCCTGATCGAGGAGGGCGTCATCGACTACATCCCCATGGCGCGGGCACTGCTGGCCGACAATGACCTCATTCGCAAAGAGCTCTCCGGTCGCGAGGCCGATGTGCACCGATGCCGGTGGGACGGGCTGTGCTTCAAGGACAAGTACAATCCCGGCTTCGACCGCGTCTATTGCTGTGTGAACCCCAAATATCTGCGCCCCCCACAGGGTGACATGGCCGCTCTCTCATAAGGTTTGGAAAATCATGAACACGCACACACCTGTTACACTTGTCACCGGCGGCACCCAGGGCATGGGCCTGACAACCGCGCGTCATCTGGCCCAGGACGGCCATCAGGTCATCATCTGTGGCCGCCGGGCCGACGCGGGCGTCGAGGCGGAGACGGCACTGACCGGCGAGGGGCTGGATGTCCGCTTTCTGCAATGTGACGTGGCCGAGGACGGCGCCGCCGAGGCGCTGGTTGCACAGATCGTGGCCGATCATGGCCGGCTTGATGCCGCCTTCAACAACGCCGGGATCACCGTGCCCGTGGCCCCGCTGGCGCAGAGCGATCCAGCGGTCTGGCGTCAGGCGATAGATGTCAATCTGACCGGGGTTTACTATTGCCTGCGCGCGCAGATCCGCGCCATGCGCGAGACCGGCGGCGGTGCCATCGTCAACAACAGCTCTCTCGCCGGAGTCACGGCGGTGCCGGGGCAGCCCGCTTACGTTGCCTCCAAGTTCGGCGTAATTGGTCTCAGCCAGGCGGCGGCCATTGAGAACGCGCGCGACCCGGAGATACGCATCAACGTGGTGGCCCCCGGCCCGATCTCAGGTGGGATGAACACCGAAGAGGCGCTGGCGAAGGACCCGGAGCGCACGAAACAGAAGCTCCGCGTGACCGCCATGCGCCGCCTCGGTCGGCCCGAGGACGTGTCGCAAATCGTCGCCTGGCTGCTCTCCAGCCAGGCGGCCTATGTCACCGGCGCGGTCTTCCCAATCGACGGCGGCGCTTCGGCCGGGAAGTTCTAGGCACGCGCCTTTTAGTGCCGGAATTCGCGGTCCCAGTCGAACGTGGCGGAGGCCTCTAGGGACGTCGGCCAGTGGTCGAAATGTGCAGGCACCCGCGCGTCGCTCACGCGATCTGAGGCCGGGAAGTAAGGCTTCAGATCGAGAATCGGGGTACCGGGCAACATGTCGAAATAATGCGCGTCTACCCGTCCTGCATCGGGATCGATGGCGGCGATTGAGATCACGGACATCCCGATTGGATTGGGCCGCGCTTCGGATCGCGTCGCAAAGACACCGATGTTGGCAGAGGTGGCCGTGTAGGGGGATTGAATGCTCAAACGCGTGCGCGCCTCGGCGCTGTCTGCGTTATGCGCCCACCAAAGGACGATGGCATGGCTGAACCCGGACAGGCCGGTCAGCCCGGGGCGCGTGTTCGGCCACAGCTGGATTATAAAGCCACCGTCCTGCGTGTCGGTATGGCCAATTGGGGAGAGAGTGAGAGGGTCAGTCATGGTCAAGGTCCGCGTTGGGGTCAATCAAAGGAAGGCAGAGCGTGACATCGAAACCTGTCTGGTCCTCGGTCCTACGGTAGATCTCGTAAGACGGTTCATCCGCCAGTGCGGCGCCAGACTGTGGTAACCACCGCGCAAAGAGCCAATCCCACAGGCCAGCGATCAGATGCATGTCTGACACGGCCAGAGATGCATCAACGCAGGCGGTCCGCCCACCTCCCAGCTTACGCAGAGCCACTCTGCCTGAGACCGCTGTGCCCTCGGGCACCTCATAGCAGGCATCCAGCCGCAGCGTCTCCTGCTCAGCCAGGGTCGGATCGGACCAGGTGATGCTGATCGCTTCGTTGGGAAGGGTCTCACCCACGGCAGAGCTGTACCACTGGCCAAGCTCAGCATAGGTGGAACTGATTCCGGTATGGGTATAGGGGCCAACGAGGCGCAGGCTGGCCAGGGTCCTTTCAGGCACCGGTCTGATGTCGACGGTCACGTTCATGTCCTCGACATAGGGGGCCGTCTCGTCCCTGTCTTTGCCAATCCTGCGCATTCTGAACCCGGTTGGGTGGTCCTTGCGAAATTGCGTGGGCGTGCAGCCATAGACCTTCCGAAAAGCCTTGGAGAAATGTGCGCTGCCTGAGAATCCGCACTCCAAGGCAATCTGGGTGAGCGACGTCTTCGGCTGGTAGGCCAGAGCCTGCGTAGCAGCTTCGAGGCGCAAACGGATAATGCACTGCGCAATGGTTTCGCCGGTCATCGCTTTGAAGACCCGGTGAAAGTGAAACTTCGAAAACGGGGCATGGGCGGCCAGTTCGCGCACCGAGACCGGGCGCGCCGGGTCTGCGCGGATGAGGTCGATCACCCGCTCGACACGTCTGTGGTAGTCGACGGCGGTTTGACGCTTTATCGGATAGGTCTTGGACAGTGCCATGCTGTCCTCATGCCCGTCGTACCCGCCTGTGGCAATTGCTTACTGCAGTGCCTCAAGCTGCGTAAGAAGCTGTGCTCCAAGATCTGGGGACCGTACCGGTGAGCCGTGGCATGGCAACAGCGTGGTCGGTTCCGTCTTGCTTCGAAACACAAATGCTTGCGGATGGGTCTGATCCTGCTCTATCTCGCGGTCGCCGGGCTGCCTCTGCTGCTCTCCTGGGCGTCGAACACGCCGCCGCGCTCCTTTAGCAACGAAATCGCCTCCGGGCTGGGTTTGGTCGCCTTTGCCATGATCCTCGTCCAGTTCGTCCTCTCGGAACGCTTCCGGACCGTCTCGTCCGGGTTGGGGCTGGACCGGACGATCCGGTTCCATCAGCTCATGGCGCGAACGGCACTGGCTTTTGCCCTGCTGCATCCCTTCGCCTATCACTGGCTACCGGGTCCAGACAGACCCTGGGATCCAACGCGGCAGTTGACACTGACGAGCGATTTCCCGTCGCTGATCACCGGCATTCTCGCCTTCGTTCTTCTGCCCGCATTCCTGCTGGCCGCCATCAATCACGACGCGCTTGGCTACAAATACGAACGATGGCGGCTGCTGCACGGGCTTGGAGCCTTGCTGATTGTGGCGCTGCTGCTGCACCACGCGCTGAGCGCGGGCCGCTACAGCGCCGATCCACGGATGGTCTGGATGTGGAGTATCATGGCGGCCCTCGCCGTCTTCTCACTTATTGCTGTCTACGGACTCAAGCCCGCCTATCAGCGCAGCCATCCCTGGCGGGTCTCTGCGATTGCGCGCCTGGCACCACACCAGTGGGGCCTGACGATCACGCCCGACGGGCACGCCGGTTTGGCCTACAAGGCGGGCCAGTTCGTCTGGCTCAACATAGGCCATTCACCATTTTCGCTGTACGAGAACCCCTTCTCGATCAGTTCGGGACCCAGTTCAGGTGCGGACATGAGCTTCATCATCAAGGAGCTGGGTGATTGCACTTCTCACTTCGATCAGGTCAAAGTGGGCGACCGCTCCTATATCGATGGCCCGCACGGCACCCTGACGGTCGACGGGCGCCCGGAACCCGGCATCGCCCTGATCGCCGGAGGAGTCGGCATCGCACCGCTTCTGGGCATCTTGCGGGACCTCGTCCAGACGGGCGATCCACGCCAAGCGGTTCTGATCTACGCCAATCGCACCCGCGACCAGATCGTCTTTGAAGACGAGATCGCGGATCTTTCTGGCGTCGAAGGAACACAGGTCTTTCACATCCTGCAGGAGCCACCCGAGGGCTGGACTGGGCTGACCGGCGTTGTTGATTCAGCGCTTCTTGACCGGGTCTTCAGCGACGATCGACTCTCATCCTGGGTTTTCGTGCTCTGCGGCCCGCCGCGGATGATGACCAGCGTGGAAGAGGTGCTCATGGCTTGCGCCGTCTCTGCAGACCGCATCCTGTCCGAAAGGTTTCAATATGACTAAGTGGTTCTGGCAAAGACCCCAGGAAAAACGCATCTGGTGGACCGTGGCACTCGTCAACGCCTTGCTTGTCGGCGGGCTTGTCGCCTTCGCATCGCGCTGACCGCAAAGGCGGCACCGCGCCAGCGCCCCTGGCCGGGCGACATGGGCCCAGACCGCCACTCAAATCGCGTTGATCGGCACCTTCAGCATCGGCTTTCCGTCGTCCGTCTTCGGCACTTCGCCCGCGCGCATGTTCACCTGAAGCGACGGAAGGATCAGCTTTGGCATATCCAAGAGCGCATCGCGCGCCTGCCGGAACTTTATGAACTCCTCACGGGTCTTTCCCTGCCCGACGTGGATGTTTTCGGCCTTTTCCTCCGCCACGGTCGTCTCCCACATGATGTCGCGCCCGCCGGGGCCGTAGTCATGGCACATGAAAAGCCGCATCTTGTCGGGCAGCGCCAGAACCTTCTGAATGGAATCGTAGAGCTGGCCCGCATCTCCGCCCGGAAAATCGGCCCGCGCAGACCCGGCGTCCGGCATGAACAGGGTGTCACCCACGAAGGCCGCGTCGCCAAAGACATGCACCATGCAGGCCGGCGTATGGCCCGGGGTATGCATCGCGAAGGCGGTCATTTCACCAACCTCATACGTGTCGCCATCCTTGAACAGGCGATCGAACTGCGAGCCGTCGCGCTGAAACGCCGTGCCTTCGTTGAACACCTTGCCAAAAGTCTCCTGCACAACGGTGATCTGATCCCCAATCCCGATCTTGCCGCCGAGTTCTGACTGAATGTAGGGCGCGGCTGACAGGTGATCGGCATGCACATGCGTCTCGATTAGCCACTCCAGCTGCAGCTTGAACTTCCTGATATAGGCGATGATCTCGTCGGCGTGGTCATAACTGATCCGGCCTGCCGCGTAGTCGATATCCATCACCGGATCGATGACAGCGCAGGCATGCGAGGTCGGATCCATCACCACGTGGCTGACCGTGTTGGTCTGGGGATCGAAAAACGAGGCGACCTCGGGAGGAACGTCCAGCGTCACAGGATACTGCGCCATGGTTTTCTCCACTTTGATTGGGAAACGGTCCCGTGACCGGGCACCGCAGCACAGGTGCAGATTGGCGCTGGTGCGACGCGGCGCATTGACCAATGTCAAAAACCGTCGAGATCTGTCTCCGCGCTCACATTGATCGCGACTTGATCAAGCGCAAGGCGGCGCAAGTGAGTCGGGTTTATGTGCAAGACGGGATCAACGACAGAGCGCCAGATCATGAAACCATCCACACGCACGACGCTTGCCGCGGGAGCCTTGCTGGTAGCCGGGGCCGCGTCCTTCTTTTTCCTGTCCGACGACCCGCAGGAGTTGCCGCCGGGCTTCGTTCAGGGAAATGGCAGGATCGAAGCCGAAGAGGTGGAAATCGCACCCACCTTGGCGGGGCGCGTGGCGCAGGTTATGGCCTCCGAAGGCAGTCTCGTGGCCTCCGGCGATGTTCTCGTCAAGATGGACACCGACGAACTCTCCGCAGCGCTCGACCGTGCGAAGGCCGAGGTTGCGCTGGCCCGCCAGAGCAAGGCCGAAGCCGAGGCCATCGTGGTGCAGCGCCAGAGCGAGGAGCGCCGCGCCGCGCAAGAGTTCGTGCGCGCCAGATCCCTGCTCGCGGGCGACAACATCTCAACCAGCGTTTTCGAGGATCGGGAGACGGACCATCAGGTCGCCGAGGCGGTTCTCGGAGCGGCCAAGGCCCGCGTGGCAACCGCGGACAGCCAGATCGCGGCGGCCCAGGCCGAGGTGCGCAGGATCGCATCACAGATCGAGGACAGCACGCTCTTTGCGCCGATGGCGGGGCGCGTGCTCTACCGGCTTGCGGAACCGGGCGAAGTGGTTGGCTCGGGCGGGCCGATCATGACGCTGCTCAGCCTCGAAAACGTCTATATGGAGGTCTTCCTGCCCGCGCGCGAGGCCGGGCTACTGCCTATTGGCGCCGAGGCCCGCATCGTGCTGGACGCCCTGCCCGACTTCGCGATCCCCTCCACTGTCACATTCGTCTCGCCAGAGGCGCAGTTCACGCCGAAGCAAGTGGAAACCATGAGCGAGCGCGAGCAGCTTGTCTTTCGTGTGCGCGTCCGCATCCCCGAAGACCTGATCGCCGGGCGAATCGAACATGTGAAGACCGGCGTCCGCGGCGTTGCGATCATCCAGATGGACCGGGGTGCGCCCTGGCCCGAACCGCTTGAACGGCGCATCCCGCCCGAGCTGTTCGAATGAGCAGGGAAGAGCCCCCCGGTGCGATCCGCGTCTCAGGCGTGACGCATCAGTACCGCAAGCACATCGCCCTCGATGCGCTGTCGCTGGACCTGCCCGCGGGTCGCCTGATCGGGCTCATCGGGCCCGACGGCGTGGGTAAATCGACCCTTCTGGGGCTGATCACCGGAGCCAAGGCGCTGCAGTCGGGCTCCATCGAGGTGCTGGGCGGCTCCATTGACGATGCGGCGCATCGCCGCCGCGTCTGCTCCGACATCGCCTTCATGCCGCAGGGTCTGGGGCGCAACCTCTATGCGGAATTGTCGGTGCGCGAGAATCTGGAGTTCTTCGCGCGCCTCTTCGGTCAGGGCCAGCAGGAGCGCGAGATCCGCATTGCGGCCCTGCTTTCCGCAACCGGGCTGTCGCCCTTTGCCGACCGGCTGATGGGCAAACTCTCCGGCGGCATGAAGCAAAAGCTGGGACTGTGCTGCGCACTGATCCACGACCCCAAGCTGCTGGTGCTCGACGAGCCGACAACCGGCGTCGACCCGCTGTCCCGCCGGCAATTCTGGTCGCTCATCGACGCGATCCGGCGGGATAACAGGTCGCTCTCGGTGATCGTCTCCACCGCCTATATGGACGAGGCCGAGAGGTTTGACAGCATCGTCGCCATGGATGCAGGCCGCATCCTCTTTCAGGGCGCCCCGGCGGAGTTGAGGGGCACCGAGAGAGACCTCGAGACCGCCTATCGCCAGCTTCGGGCCGGCACCGGACCGACGATCCAGACAGCGCGTCAGGCGCGGCGGCGCATCGCGCCGGACCCGGTGATCATCGCCCGCAGGCTGACCCGGCGCTTTGGTGATTTTATCGCCGTCGACAGCGTTGATTTCTCAATCAACCGGGGCGAGATCTTCGGATTTCTCGGATCGAATGGCTGCGGCAAATCGACGACCATGAAAATGCTCACCGGGCTGCTGCCCGCAAGCGCGGGAGACGCGCTGCTCTTTGGCCAACCGGTCGACGGGCGCGATCGCGATATGCATCGTGAGATCGGCTACATGAGCCAGGCGTTTTCGCTCTATGGCGAGCTGACGGTTTATCAGAACCTGCTGCTGCACGCCCGCATCTTTGATATCCCCGAACAGGCCGCGCGCATTGACGAATTGACCCAGCGTTTCGGGCTGGCCGCGCATCGCGACACGCTGGCCGCGACGCTGCCGCTTGGTCTCAAGCAGCGCCTGTCGCTTGCGGTTGCGGTCATTCACCGGCCACGCGTTCTCATCCTCGATGAACCGACATCAGGGGTCGATCCCGCAGCGCGCGACACCTTCTGGGTTCTGCTGGAAGAACTCTCGCTGGACGAAAGCGTGACGATCTTCGTCTCGACCCACTTCATGGGCGAGGCCGAGCGCTGCGACCGGGTGTCCTTCATGCACGCCGGTCGGGTTCTGGCAGAGGGCACGCCGGAGGCGTTGATGGCAGCCGAAGCGGCAAACACCCTCGAAGACGCCTTCGTCGCGATCCTGGAACGTGCAGAACCCCCAGAACCAGCGACAGCACCACAGGTGGAGGATCTGCCCACAAAGGCCGGCTTCGGCGGCGGCGCCACCCGGGCCCTCGCCTATGGCCGCCGCGAGACGGTCGAGATATTGCGGGACCCGGTACGCCTCGCCTTCGCGTTTCTCGGCTCGGCCATTCTGATGCTGGTCTTCTGCTTCGGGATCACACTCGACATCGAGGACCTGGACTTTGCCGTGCTCGACTTGTCGCAAAGCCCCGAAAGCCGCAGCTACACCGCCGAAATCGCGGGCTCGCGCTATTTCAGCCCAACCACGCCCCTGCGCAGCGCTGCCGATGGCCAAACACAGCTGGCGGCGGGAGAGATCTCGCTAGTGGTGGAACTGCCGCCCGACTTCGGGCGCAAACTGCGCGCCGGGGAGCCGACAGAGGTACTCGCAACGGTCGACGGCGCTATTCCCTTCAAGGGCGAAACTGTTGAGGGCTACGTCTACGGGTTGCACCAGACGTTTCTCGACACGCTCGCAAGAGAGGCTGGAAAGGCGCAGCGGGAGGTAGCCCGGATCGAACCGCGCTACCGGTACAACCAGAGTTTCGAGAGCATCGCCGCGATGGCCCCCGCGATGCCCGCGATCCTGCTCATCATGCTACCGGCTGTGTTGACGGCGGTCAGCGTTGCGCGCGAGAAGGAACTGGGGTCGGTGACAAATTTCTACGTCACGCCTACCACGCGGCTCGAGTTTCTCGTCGGCAAACAACTGCCATACATCGCGATTGCCTTTGCCAATTTTCTATTGCTGGCCGCCATGACCGTCGTGGTCTTCGACGTACCGCTCAAGGGCAATCCCGCACCACTGGCCATCGGCGCGCTGCTCTACGTTTGGGCCACCACGTCCTATGGGTTGGTTATTGCGACAATGACGTCCAATCAGGTCGCGGCCACCTTTGCCACCGCCATCGCCTCCGTGGTGCCGACAATCCAGTTCTCTGGCCTTTTGCAGCCGGTCTCGACGCTGGAAGGGGGGGCGCAGATAATCGGTTCGCTCTGGCCCTCGTCCTACTTCCTGCACCTCAATGTCGGTGCCTTCACCAAGGGGTTGAGCTGGGAGGCGCTTGGCCCCGACCTGCTGGCGCTTGCCTGTTTCGGACCGGTGCTGACCGCCGTCGCCGCGCTATCCCTGCGCGCACAGGAGAAGTGAATGCGGCGGATCTCAGGCATCTTCTGGCTGGGTCTGAAGGAAATGGTCAGCCTGCGCCGCGACTGGGTGATGATGGCCTTGCTGGTCTGGTCCTTCACGCTCGCCCCGGTCATGGAGGCGACGGGGGTCGCGAACTCCGTCAACAACGCCTCGATTGCCTTTGCAGATGAAGACAATTCCCCCCTGTCACGCGCGATGGCCGCCTCGTTCTTCCCGCCGGAGTTCCAGCCCGTGGTGCAGATCGAACCGGGGTCGGGGCCTGCGCATATGGACGCGGGGAGATTTCTCTTTGTGGTCGCGATCCCCCCTGGGTTCGAACGCGACATCCGTGCCGGGCGCACACCCGAGATTCAGGTCCTGATCGATGCCACCGCCATGGAACAGGCTGGAATCGGTGCTCGTTATATCACCAGTATCCTAGCTGCGGAAATCCAGCGCTTCGCCTTGGGGCGCGAGCTGGTCGAACCCTCGCCCATCACGCTCACGATGCGCAGCGGCTTCAACCCCAACCGTGATACCGTTCGGTTTGCAGGCATCGTCGCCTTGATCGGCCAGATCATGTGGCTGACCACCATCCTGACGGGGGCCGCTATGATCCGCGAACGCGAACACGGCACCATCGAACATCTGCTCGCCATGCCGCTTACACCCTTCGACATCGCGATTGCCAAGATCTGGGCCAATGCAGCGGTCGTTCTGGCTGCAACCGCCCTGTCGCTCGTCTTTGTGATGCGCGGAACCCTTGGGATCACCATCGCCGGATCGACCTCGCTCTTCTTGTTGGGCACCGCATTGTTTCTCTTCACCGCCACGGCGATGGGCGTCTTTCTGGCTACTGTCGCACGCTCCATGGCGCAATTCGCCCTCTTGGTGATGCTCACAATTCTACCGATGCTGATGCTATCTGGCGGTGAAACGCCGGTCGAAGGGCAACCTGAGTGGCTGCAAGCCGGAACTCTGATACTGCCGTCCCGACACTACATGTCAGCGAGCCAGGCAATTGCGTTTAAGGGCGCGAATATCAACGTCGTTTGGTCCGAATTTCTGTGGATGGCGGCATTGGGGATTGTGTTACTTACTGCCAGCCTACTGATGTTCAGGCGATCCGTGAATAACTAGTTGTTCAGTCCCGGCATCCGGTGGATCGGGTTTAGGATGAATCAATCTGGCTCTGCGGTCCAGTTTTTGCAGATGTATTCGTAGGGCGTGAGACCTCTCAGCGCCTTCAAGCGGCGTGCAAAGTTATACGCATCCAGGAAGCCGGCGAGGTGGCTGCGAAGACGCTCGTGGGTGTCGCAGTGATACCTTTTCACCGTCGCATCCTTGATCATTCGGTTCATGCGTTCGACCTGCTCGTTGGTCCATGGATGGCTCGGTTTGGTCCGTCGGTGTTCAATCTCATTTGCTTCGCAGATCATGTCGAAGCGCATGGCCGCCCGGGAAAGATCTGCGGCTTCGCTCTCAGTCATCCAGTCTGTATCGCGATAGGTTGCGTTGCGTGATCGCTCGGCGCGCATCTTGCCGGTTCGCGTTCGTATCGGTGCGCTCGTGCCCATGCGCATGAACCAGATGATGAAGGGTAGCGCTACGATGGCGGCGGTAAGTGCTTAAGCGTCACTATGCGGCATCGGGTCCCCTGTATTGAGACGATCCAAGTAGGGTTTTTCGATCCGCCACCATGTGAGGCCGCCGCAAAACCCTGCGAGAGAACCAATCAATAGGATTAGCCCCCAGGCGGCTGCGCCTATGACGCCGACGGCTACCCGGACAGTCATTGCGACCTTTGCGGGCTGCTCAAACACAAAGCCGAGTACCATTCGCACTAACGCGCCAATCGGGGACGACAGCAGCGCTACTGGAAGTATCACAGGTTGCGCGATTGCCCAGACGGCGATCCCTTCCAGTACAGATAACAGACCGTCATCGAGGGTCATGATCCCGATGCAGACGACCAAAGCACCGACTTGGACAGCTGCAAAGCAGGCGACCAGGGAGAGCAAAAGGTTCATGTTCCCGCGCTTTGACAACCTGCTCACTCCGTCCAAACCCATGGCATGAGTTCATGAATGCGGTTGACCTTATGATGCGGCAACCGCTCCAGGACCCAGGTCAGCCAAGCTTCGGGGTCTACACCGTTCATCTTAGCCGTTTCGATCAGGGTGTATGCGGGGGCAGCGGCCTTGCCTCCGCCGACCGATCCCATGAAGAGGTAGTTTTGCGGCCCAAGGCGACGGGACGAATGGAACGTTCACAGATGTCGTTATCGGGCTAAAAGTGGCCATCGCTCAAATAGGCGCGGGCTTCGGGCAACCGGCCCAAGGCGTAGCGGATCGCCTCGGCATGTTCCATGTGCAGTTTAGCGCGCGCGTCAGCGGGTTTGCCCTTTGCCATCTTCTCGACGGCATAGAGTTGCGCGATCCGTAAAATGGCCCCCTTGGCGATCTCTGAGCCGGTACGCTCGAACTCATCGATAAATTTCCGGCAAACATGCACGAGGCACGCCTGTTCATGCGCCTTGCCCTCGCCGAACAAGCCATTGAAGCCAGTGAATCCGTCGGCATGCACGGTGCCAGTGTAGCCTTTCAGATGCGTCGCTGGGTGTTCGCCCTTGCGATCCACGCTGAACTGATACCACACACAAGGCGGGGCTTGGCCGCTCCAGGGCCTTTCATCGCGGAGGTAGCTCCAGAGGCGCGGGGTCTGGGTCTTCTTTGATTTAGTTTTGGTTTGCAGTTTGACTGGCGTGTCATCTGAGAACAGCGCGGGCCCATCCCTGACCAACGTACCGATGTGATCCGCCAAGGGTTCTAGCAATGCCGTACAGCGTCTACCCAATCGGTGAGTGTCGAGCGATGTAGGTCTACCTGATCTCGGGCGCAGATTTTGGACTGCCGATCACGCAGCAGGTGATCGCAATATTTGCCGACCAGTACGTGCGCCAACAGGCCAGGGCCAAGACGACCACGTTCAATCGGTCGCGAAGGCAGATCAGCTTGGGTGAAGCTCTCGCAGTCCTTGCAGGCCATGCGGGGGCGGACGATCCTGTTTGCGACAAAACGACCGGGGATGTATTCCAGCTCTTCAGTGATGTCCTCGCCGACCTGGCGCAACACTCCGCCGCACGTACGCCCGGTGACAAAACTTGTTCGCGCCGCTCCAAATGATCGGGCAGTGGTTTGCGAGAATACTGGCGTTTGGGTTTGGCCTCGGTAGACGACTGTGCCTTCTGTTCTTCTGCCGCAGTCCCAATCTCAATATCATCCACCAGATTTAGAGCGAGCTGATCCATGCTCTCTGACTTTGCCCCAAAACGCGCCTTGCGGTGGCCCGCCAACTCCGCCTTGAGCTTCTCAGCTTGCGCAGCCAGCGTATTGAACCCACGTCGCATGTCCGTGACCCCGGCGGCCAACCAAACACGGGTATTGCTTGGAACCGGGATCAATCAGTTAAACCCTGAACCAGGCCAACAATCGCCATCAGCGATGTTGAGCCTTCAATCAGAATGCGTCGCCCATCCGACAGCGTTATGTCCACCCGCTTAGCTGAAAGACCGCCAGCGGCAATTGCTGTGCCGGTGTCGGCAATGACCGGGAAATCAGGTGTAGTGACAGCAACTTCGATAAAGTCGGGGACCTCAATATCATGTCCCGGCTCGGTCTAGGATGGCGCAAAACGTGGATCACGCAGCCATTTGTGGATCAAGTTAGCGTTCATCGAATACCGACGCCCAACCTGCGCGACAGAAATGCCGGGAACCCGCGCCTGATCTGAAATCGACTGCTTCTCCTCGTCCGACCAGAACCGCTTCTTCTGACCCTTCTTGTCCGCCACAGATTGCCTCAAGATGTCCACTATCAATGGTCGACATTATCAGCGCACCCTTTGCCCCGTCAGAGCCGCAAAAACGGACGGATATATCTGGCTTGAAATTTTTGTTTATTTTCAAGGCCGAGCTGTACCCATCATTCTCATACTTTACAGCGACATCTGGCATGAGCCCAATGCTTTTAAAGCTAAACCGTGGATGACTGTCAGCTCTCAATCTAACTCTCCTCTCAACGTGGCGGTGTATGGCGACGCGGTGGTCAATTGGGCAGCCGCACACCTGCTCGTAAACCTATGTGACAACAAGGGTTTGGCATCAGGTAGCCCAGAGGGAGAAACAAACCGCAAATCTATCATGTAATAATGTCGGACATTATACTTGATTATGTCGGACATTATGTGGAAGCTGGTTCACGTTGATTCTTGCTTGTTGTCAAAAAGGAATGCGTGTGCCCGAACGATCCCCGGTCTTTGCTTTTGAAGCTTTGTCGAGCGGATGCTCAAGTCGAGACGTGCTTGATGCTCTGACCCGTGCGATCGAGCTCAATCAGCTCAAGGTTGGTGACCGTCTGCCACCGGAGATCGAAATTGCCCAAGGTCTTGGCATAAGCCGTGCAAAGGTGCGTGAGGCGCTGACATCCTGGCAAAACATGGGGATCGTCACGCGGAACAAGAAAGCCGGAACACGCCTGGCTGCGGAGGTGTCTTCGAACGCAATCCAGCTTCCGGTGACGGTGAAACTGGAGGCAGAAAGCCTGTTGCGGACGCACGCCGTCCGCCGGCCGCTTGAGATTGAAACGGTCCGCCTTGCCGCAAAGAATTGCGATGAGACACACCGGCGCATCATCATCGCGCGCTGCGCTGAGCTTTTGGCGGTCTATGAGGCCGGGGAAGACTGGAGGCCAGCGGACTATCGGTTCCACGCGGCCCTCCAAGACGCATGTGGGAACCCCTTGTTTGGTCAGCTCATCCAGCAGATTCAACAAGGCTTCAATGAGATTTATGAGGCGCCCTTCGGCCGAGCGCATCTCGGCCAAGCGTCGATCCCATTGCATGGGCCGATGGCCGATGCCGTCGTGGCCGGCGATGTCGAACAGGCCGCGGCGCTCATGGAGCAGATACTCGCCCTAGTGGAGGGTGAGATCCGCGAGGTGATGCAAGTTATGGGGCAGGGCGATGATTGATAAACCTGACATTGCAACGCTTCTGGCATCGGTTCTGGCGGATGAGGGGGGTGCCGTTACGCCGCCCATAGTACAAACCTCCCTTTTTTCGTTCGACAGCTACGCGGCCTTTGAGGCGCGGATGGCGGGTGAGAGCGACACCGCCCTTTACACGCGCGTCCAGAACCCGACCGTTGCGGCCTTTGAAAGCCTGATGGCAGGGGCGGAAGAGGGGGATGCGGCTGTTGGCTTCGCCTCCGGCATGGCGGCGATCAGCTCGACTGTTTTGGCGTTCATCAAACCGTTCGACCGCATCGCATGTGTCGAACATGTCTATCCCGACACCTACCGCTTCTTCGAGCAGATTCTGCGTCCGATGGGAGTGGAGATCCAGTACCATTCGGCCAGTGCTTTTGAGAGCGATCCCGACCTCTTGGACGGCGTTGCCGTTGCTTACCTGGAAAGCCCCAGTTCGGTTGTTTTTGCACCGCTGAACCTGCCGCGCGTTGCGGAGCACGCCAGGCGCCACGGCACTTTGACGATGATCGACAATTCCTGGGCCAGCCCGGTGTTTCAACGTCCCATCACACTGGGGATCGACATCGTGCTGCATTCGGCCTCGAAGTATATTTCGGGCCATTCGGACACGGTTGCGGGCGTGGTGGTGTCCTCCCGTGCTCATATCGCCCGCATCCGTGATCTGACCCTTCCTTTGCTAGGTGCGAAGCTCGCGCCGTTCGAAGCGTTTCTCTTGACCAGAGGATTGCGGACGCTGAACGCGCGGATGATGCTGCACAAAGCGACGGCTGACCTTTTCGTGGACCGACTAGGCCAAGTCCCGCAGGTGCGCAAAGTGAACAGTCCAGGTGCCAACACGGTGCCCGGTCTGAGCGGTCGATCCGGACTGATGTCCATCGAATTTGACGACAGCGTTGATATTCCGGCGTTCTCCGATGCCCTGAGACTTTTCCGCCTTGGCGTCAGCTGGGGGGGGTTCGAAAGCCTGCTGCTGCCGGCCCGCGTGGGGCTGGCCCAGGCCGGGGCGCACAACTCTATGCAGACCTTTGGTGTGTCTCCAAACCTGGTGCGCCTGAACCTTGGATTGGAAAACGCCGAAGATCTCTGGGCGGACTTTCAAGCCGCTCTGAGCGCAAGCCTGACCTGAAGAAGAGGGTCCAAACATGAACCACGTAAGAAGAGAAGGGAGTTGCTAATGAAACGCATTCTTACAAGCGCGAGTGCCGCCGCAATGCTTATGGCGGGTGCGGCGCAGGCTGAGACGACGCTGCGGCTGGTCGAGGTCATCACAAGCCCGGAGCGCACGGCGACGCTGGAACAGCTGGTTACAGAGTTCGAAGCGGCCAATGAGGGTGTCACAGTTGAGATCACCAGCCTGCCTTGGGGTCAGGCCTTCGAGACGCTGGCCACGATGGTGGCGGGCGGTGACATCCCTGATGTGGTGGAAATGCCCGACACCTGGGCCGCGCTCTACGCGGGGTCTGATCGTCTCGTCGATCTGTCAAACCATGTTGCGGAGTGGGAGCATGGTGCAACGCTGACGCAACGCAGCGTCGACATGGGCAGCCAGTCGGGCGCCTTCAACATGATCCCCTACGGCTTCTATCTGCGCGCAATGTTCTACAATCGCAGCCTGCTGGAAGAGGCTGGCGTGGCTGAGCCGCCACGCACGATGGAAGAGTTTGCTGCCGCTGCTGCCAAGGTGTCCGAACTGGACGGTCGTTCCGGCTATTGCCTGCGCGGCGGTCCCGGTGGCACCAATGGCTGGATCATGATGGCCGCGGCGATGAACGGCACCAATGAATTCTTCACGGAAGATGGCCAATCCCGCATCAACGAGCCGGGCTCGGTGGAAGGCATCCAGTTCCTCCTGGATCTTTATCAGAACGGCCACGCGCCGCGTGACAGCGTGAATTGGGGCTTTAACGAAATCGTGGCGGGGTTCTATTCCGGCCAATGCGCGTTTCTCGATCAGGACCCCGACGCCCTGATCGCGATTGCGGAGAGGATGGATGCGGAGGACTTTGCGGTCATCCCGATGCCGGTTGGCCCCTCAGGTCAGGCCTTCCCGACCATCGGCTTTGCGGGCTGGTCGATCTTCAACACGACCGAGCATGAGGACGAGGCGTTTGCCCTGGTCGCAGCCCTCTCCAGCCCGGAGGCCAACGCCACCTGGGCACAGCGAGTTGGTGTGATCCCAATCCACCAGGGCGCGGATCAAGATCCCTATTTCCAGACCGATCAATTCGCGGGCTGGTTCGAGACCCTGAATGGCGAGGAATACGTGCCGACGATCATGCCGACCTATCTTGAAGAATGGGGTTACTTCGCAAGCACCATGGTGGTTGAGACCAGCCAGGAAGCGCTTCTGGGTCAGTTGACCGCTCAGGAACTGGCCGATCAATGGGCCGCGTACCTCAACGATGCTTACGCAAACTGGCAGTCCGCCCAGTGACCGCACGCACTGATACCAATGCTCTGCCCGGGACATCCCGGGCAGGCCGCTCGCTCTACTGGCGCTACATGGTGGAGCCGTTCCTCTACCTGTCGCCTGCGATTGTGCTGATCGGCACGATCATCCTGATCCCGCTGATCATCGGGATCTCCTATTCCTTTCAGTCCATCGAGATCCTGAACCCCTTTGCCACCGGCTGGGTGGGGTTCGAGAATTACGTCGATCTCTGGTCTGACCGCCGCTTCTGGATCGCCTTGGAAAACACCTTCTGGTGGACGTTCTGGTCCGTCTCGTTCCAGTTCTTTCTGGGCCTGGGTCTTGCGCTGCTTTTGAACACCCACTTCTTCGGCAAGAAGCTGTTTCAGGCTCTGGTGTTCCTGCCCTGGGCCGTGCCGACCTTCCTGTCCGCCCTGACCTGGGCCTGGCTCTTCAACCCGACCATTGGACCGCTGCCGCACTGGATGGCGGCACTTGGCATCCTCGATGAACCCTACAACATCATGGGGGACCCAGACCCGGCCCTTTGGGGGCCGATTGTGGCCAATATCTGGTTCGGCGTGCCGTTTTTTGCGATCACGCTACTGGCCGCCCTGCAATCCATCCCCGGTGAGCTTTATGAAGCGGCCGAGATTGACGGCGCCTCGCCGTGGCAAACCTTCACCAAGATCACCTTGCCCTTTCTCGCGCCGATGATTGCCATCACCGTGATGCTGCGCACGATCTGGATCGCCAATTTCGCGGATCTGATCTTTGTGATGACCGGCGGTGGACCTGCCAACTCCACCCAGATCCTCTCGACCTACATCTTCACAACCGCCTTCCGCCGCCTTGATTTCGGGTTCGCATCGACGATCGCCGTGGCCCTTCTAGCCATCCTGCTCATCTATGCTGTCTTTGTGCTTTGGCTGCGCAAAAGACTTGTGAAGATCTGACGCCCATGTCCGTCACCCGTTCAAATCCGATACTGACTGTCGGGAAATACCTGGCGCTGTCAGGCTATCTGGTCTTTGCGCTTTTCCCGCTCTACTGGCTGGTGAAAATCGCCATCACGCCGGACCGCCTGATCTTCACCGAAGGCACCGATCTCTGGCCATCCTCGACCACGCTCGACAATTTTCGAACCGTGATCTTCCAAACGGACTTCATGGCGTTCTTCGGCAATTCGCTCTACGTCTCACTCGGAACGGCGGCGGTCACAACGCTGATTGCCGCAGGCGCGGGATACGCGTTTTCGCGCTTCGATTTTGGCGGCAAGAAGGTCATCGTGGCCATCATGCTGATCACCCAGATGTTCCCGCTTCTGATGATCATCGCGCCGATCTACAAGATCGTGTCCTCGCTTGGCATGCTGAACTCGCTGACGTCGCTCATCGTGGTATACACAGCCTTCAACATTCCTTTCGCGACCTTCCTGATGCAGAGCTTCTTCGACGCGATCCCCAAGGATCTGGAAGAGGCCGCGATGATGGATGGCTGCACCCGTTTTCAGGCATTGCGTAAGGTGATCGTGCCGCTGACACTTCCGGGCCTCGGAGCGACACTGGGCTTCGTTTTCACCGCCGCATGGTCCGAGCTGCTCTTCGCGCTCATGCTGATCTCGGACAACGCGTCCATGACGTTTCCCGTGGGTCTTCTGACCTTCGTGTCCCGTTTCTCGGTCGATTGGGGACAGATGATGGCGGCGGGATCGCTCGCCCTGATCCCCAGTTGTCTCTTCTTCATCTTCATTCAACGGTATCTCGTGCAGGGCCTCACGTCCGGCGCGGTCAAGGGATAGGGGCCGCATCATGGCGCGCATGGAACTTAGAGGTGTTGTCAAACGCTACGGTACGGTGGAGGTCCTTCGCGACATAAACCTGGACATCGCCGACGGGGAATTCATCGTTCTGGTGGGGCCGTCGGGCTGTGGAAAGTCGACGCTTTTGCGGATGATCGCGGGGCTTGAGCCGATCACCGAAGGCGATTTCCTGATCGACGGGGCGCGCATGAATGACATGCGCCCACGGGATCGGGACATCGCGATGGTGTTTCAGTCCTATGCGCTTTACCCGCATATGGATGTTGCCCGAAACATGGGCTTCTCCATGGAAATCCGGCGAGATCCGGTAGAGGAAAAGCAAAGCCGGGTGGCGCAGGCGGCCGAAACGCTTGGTCTCTCCGCACTGACAGACCGATTGCCCAAGGCGCTTTCCGGTGGACAACGGCAGCGCGTTGCCATGGGGCGGGCCATCATCCGCGACCCCAAGGCGTTTCTGTTTGACGAGCCGCTTTCAAATCTGGATGCGGCCCTGCGCGTGGAGATGCGGCTTGAGATTGCGCGCATGCATCACCGCTTGAGCGCCACAATGATCTACGTGACCCACGATCAGGTTGAGGCGCTGACGCTGGCCGACCGGATCGTGGTTCTGAATGACGGCGATATCCAGCAGATTGGCAGCCCGATGGACCTCTATGAGCGACCGGCGAACAGGTTTGTCGCCCAGTTTATCGGCTCACCCACCATGAACGTCGTGCCGGTCGAAGGGCGAGACAACGGTGTGCAGTTGCGAAACGGCGCGGTCGTGTCACTGCCCAATGTGCCGGATGCAAAGGAGGCCGCGAGCCTCGGGGTCCGACCTGAGCATTTGGAGTTGGTCGCGGACGGGCAGGGGGATCTGGTCGCATCCGCGGACGTCGTGGAACGCCTCGGGTCGGATACGAATATCTATGCACAGGTCGAAGGTGTTGGCGAAATCGTCGTCCGCAACCACGGCAATACGCTTGTACGATCCGGCGAGAGATTTGGTCTGCGAATACCGCCCGAGCAGGCCCATGTGTTCTCCTCGGATGGCACGGCAATTCTAAGGAGGTCTTAAGATGGCAACCAACGCCGATATTCGTGCCGCCTTGGAGAAGAAGACCCTTTGGTTGGCCACATGGATGATTCACCATGCCAATGCAATTCGCCCAAAAGGGCAGATCAAAGTGGGCGGACATCAGGCCTCGTCTGCTTCGATGAATGCCATTCTGAATGCGCTCTATTTTGATGTTTTGCGTCCGGAGGACCGGGTGGCGGTCAAGCCCCATGCGAGCCCGGTTTTTCATGCGATCCAATATCTTCTTGGCAACCAATCCCGCCAGCAGTTGGAAGGCTTTCGGGCGTTTGGTGGCGCGCAACCCTATCCGTCACGCACCAAGGATCAGGACGATGTCGATTTTTCGACCGGGTCTGTCGGCATGGGCGTGGCGATGACGGCTTTTGCGAGCCTGACCCAGGACTACCTCGCGGCGCATGGTTGGCTCGACCGGGCAAAGGGGCGGATGATCGCGCTGGTTGGGGATGCCGAACTGGACGAAGGCAATATCTATGAAGCGCTTCTGGAAGGCGCCAAACACGATCTCAGGAACTGCTGGTGGATTATCGATTACAACCGTCAGTCCCTTGATGGTGTCGTCAGCGATGGTCTGAACGCCCGGTTTCGCGACATCTTCACCGCATGTGGTTGGGAGGTGATCGAGCTCAAGTATGGCTCAAAGCTACAGGCAGCGTTCGAACAACCCGGCGGGGCAAAGCTGCGCGATTGGATCGACGGGTGCGAGAATGCGCTCTACTCCGCGCTCTGTTTCAAGGGCGGGGCCGCATGGCGGGCGCGGCTGGAGATCGATTTTGCTGGCAACAACGACGTTTTAGCATTGATTGCGAGCTATGAGGATGCGGCGCTTGGTGAGTTGATGGGCAACCTTGCGGGTCATGATGCGGCGCTTTTGGCCGCAACAATGCATGCGGTCGAACACGACCGCCCGATCTGCTTTATCTGTTACACCGTGAAGGGGCATGGCCTGCCGCTTGCGGGGCACAAAGACAATCACGCGGGCATCATGACCGCCGCTCAGATCGAGACGCTCCGCCAAGCGCATGGGATCGCCGAAGGGGCAGAGTGGGACCGTTTCTCAGGAATGGATCTCCCGGAAAAGAAACTGTCAGATTTCCTGCGCGCGGTTCCGTTCAATCAAAGTGGGCTGCGGCGTTACACAGCTCCTGCCATCGAAGCGGATCAGCGGATCGCGCCGCGGGCCAAGCCTGTGCTCTCGACACAAGAGGCGTTCGGGCAGATCCTGGCCGCTATTGCGCAGGATGCGCCCGCCCTGGCTGAACGGATTGTGACGACCTCGCCAGACGTGTCTGTGTCGACCAATCTGGGGCCGTGGATCAACAAAACGGGTCTCTTTGCGAAGGCGGAGAGGACCGATGTGTTCCGCGAAGAACAGATTGCCTCTGTCCAAAAGTGGCAACGGCATATGGCCGGGCGGCATGTCGAGCTTGGAATCGCCGAAAACAACCTCTTCACGTTTCTGGGTGCGCTCGGGCTCTCGCATTCGCTGTTTGGCGCGCGCCTGCTGCCTGTTGGCACCTTATACGATCCTTTCATCTGCCGTGGTCTCGATGCGTTGAACTATGCCTGCTATCAGGATGCGCGCTTCATGTTGGCGGCCACACCGTCCGGTGTGTCGCTGAGCCATGAGGGTGGGGCACATCAATCGATTTCGACACCCCTGATCGGGATGGCTCAGGACGGGCTGGCGACATTCGAGCCAGCCTTTGCCGACGAACTCGCCACGATCATGCATTGGGGTTTTGACTACATGCAGCGTGATGGCTCGGGCACGCAGGAGGAGAAGAACTGGCTCCGCGATGAGCGTGGTGGTGCGGTTTACCTGCGGTTGTCTACGGTCCCGCTTGAGCAGATTGATCGCCCAATCGATGCGGAGTTTGAGGCAGGGGTCATTGATGGTGGATATTGGCTGCGCCCCCCCGAGCCAGGATCAAGGGCCGCGATTGCCTACACGGGCGTTGTGGCGCCTGAAGCCATTGCAGCTGCCGGGCTCCTTTCTGAAACGATGCGCGGCATTGGCGTGCTTGCTGTTACCTCTGCCGATAGGTTGAACGCCGGTTGGCAAGCGGCTGAGCGTGCGCGGCAGCGCGGGGATGTGGGCGCATGTTCTCGGGTGGAAACGCTCCTCTCCGCGCTGCCGAGGGATGCAGGTCTGGTCACTGTCACGGATGGTCATCCAGTTGCGCTGTCCTGGCTTGGTGGCGTCTATGGTCACCGGACAAAGTCGCTCGGCGTGGAACACTTCGGGCAGGCGGGGAAAGTGGAAGATCTCTATCACCACCATGGTTTGGATCGGAATGCGATCATGCATGCTGCCCGAGCCCTGTGCTTTGGCGGCGACGGTCGGTATCTGCAACCGCTGGCCTGTTGATGATGAGCCCAGGCCCCGAAAAATGCCGCTGGCTCTTGGCTGAACCAAACGGAACATGGTGCGTGGCTGCTGGCCGAAGCAGTACGCCAGCTCGATTTTGACGGTCTCCCGGTCGCCTCTGGCCCACAGGAATTGCACACCGCCACTCGGCTTGTGCATTCCTATGCGCTTGCACAGGCAATTGGGCACCCGGCAAGTCACGACATGCTGGACCGTGGCTTAAGCTACATCGTCAAAAACTATCCAATGCAAGCCGGATCATAGTCACGGCGTTCCTCCTGCGTGATTAAACATGTGGTTTAAAAATTGACAATTGTAAAATTACTTGTTTTCTTTTTCCTATCGGTTGCGGTGGAGGCCGCAGTTCATAGGGGAGGAACATAATGAACTTTTCAGTGAAAGCCGTATTGGCTTGCACCAGCCTTGTATTGGCCTCGCCGGTCTTTGCAGACGGGCATCTGAGCCTTGAAGGCAAGACCATCGGCGTGGCTGTGGTGGGCACGCAGCACTTCTGGGACCGAGAAGCGTTTAACGGCGCAACGAGCACCGTCGAAAGCCTTGGCGGAACGGTGGTTCCTGTTGACGGCGGACGCGACAATCAGGTGCATGCCGACAACCACGACATTTTGTTGAACAACGGCGTGGATGCTGTGATTTCGATTCTGGGCGACGGCGCGGTTGAGCCAAAGTTCGAAGCGCTAAAGGCGGCAGGCATTCCAGTTTTCACCGTGGACCATCCCAGCCCGCATGCCATCAACAATACCACCTCTGACAACTATTACATGGGTACCACAATCGGACGCTACATGGCGGACGCGATTGGTGGCGAAGGCAAGGTTGCCGTCTTCAATGCGTTCCAAGAAGCCCTGCGCATCTGCGACATTCGCGCGGGACTTTGGAAATACGTGCTTGAGGACTATCCAGGGATTGAGATCATTCAGCCTGAACTGGCTGAAGAGTTTGCAAATGCACCTGAAGATGCGCGCAAGAAAACACTCGATCTGCTGAGCCAGTATCCTGAAGGGGCAATCGACGCGATCCATGTCGGCTGCTGGGACCAGCCCGCCATCGGTGTGGTGCAGGCGCTTGAAGAGGCAGGGCGTACGGACGTGCTGGTCACCGCTCTGGATGGTGGACCGGACACGCTGGAGATTATGGCCGAAGAAGGATCTCCCTTTGTGGCCAATGTCGCACAGCAGCCAAACCTGATTGGTGCGACCTCGGCGATGAACGTGGCGCGCCACTTTGCAGGTGAAACCCTTCTGCCACAAACCTATGTGGACGTTGTGCCGGTCAATGGTCGCGACGAGGCCATCGCCGCTTATGAGGCGCTTGGCTATGGTTCGCTTGAATAAGGGAACTTAATTTCAGAAAGGCGGCGGTACCCTCCGTCGCCTTTTTTCATGAGGTCAGGCCAATGGCGGATTTCGCGGTTTCGCTGAAAGACATTGTGAAAGAATTTCCGGGCGTGCGCGCCTTGGACTCAGCCTCGCTTGAGGTGAAATCCGGTGAGGTCCATGGGCTGGTCGGTGAAAACGGTGCAGGCAAGTCAACCGTGATCAAAGTGCTCGCTGGTGTGTATCAGCCGGAGGCGGGGTCAATCATGATCAACGGCCAAAGCCTGAACCCCGCAACTCCCGCCGCGGTCCATGATGCCGGCATTCGTTTCATTCACCAGGAACTGCACCTTGTGCCGCATTTTACCGTGACAGAGTCCGTCTTTATGGGGCAGGAACTGCGCGGACGGTTTGGGATTGCGAAACGCGAGATGCGGCGCCGGGCAGAAGCGTTTTTGCGGGACAATCTTGGCCTTCCCCTATCCGGCAACCGCCTGATCCGTGACCTTGGTCCAGCTGAACGCAAGCTGGTGCAAGTCGCGCGCGCGCTGATCGACGGCGCAGCGCAGGTCGTCGTCTTTGATGAGCCGACAGCCCCTTTGGCGATTGAAGAGGTCGATCTGGTCATGGGGGCCATCGCCAAGTTGAAGGCTCAAGGTATCGCGATCCTCTATGTCTCGCACTACCTGTCTGAGATCACCGATATCTGTGACCGTGTCACCGTGTTCCGACAAGGCGAGACTGTTGGTGTGTTTGACAACATTACTGCGGCCAGCAGCGCTGAGCTGATCTATGCGATGGTCGGTCGCGCGATCTCTGACATGTTCCCGGCACGAACAGAACGGTCCGTGGATACAGGTTTATCAGTTCGTGGTTTGGCGGCAGCCCGGGCGTTTTCAGATGTGTCATTTGAAGCCGGCAGGGGTGAAATCCTAGGGATCGCCGGTTTGATCGGGTCCGGCCGCGAGGAGCTGACCGATTGTCTCTACGGTCTACGAAAGAGAACGGCGGGCACTGTTTCCTTTGAGGGTCGATCACTTGATCTGAACACCGCGGCAAAGGCTGTTGCGCAGGGTGTAGTGCTTGTCCCCCGTGACCGCAGGAACGACGGGCTGGTTTTGCCAATGTCGGTCTCTGAAAACGCGACACTCGCAACGCTGGATCGCACGTCAAGGGCTGGGCTCGTGGATGCCAAAGCCGCGGCGGCCGCAACCGAGTCCCATATCACGGCGCTGGATATTCGCCCGCCCAATCCTGATGCGATCACCCGGCTTCTGAGCGGCGGCAACCAGCAAAAGGTTGTTCTGGCCCGGTGGCTTGCCACCGATGCAAAGGTCTTCATTTTTGATGAGCCAACGGTTGGCGTCGATGTGGGGGCCAAAGCCGAGATTTATCAATTGATCGCGGATCTCGCAGGCAAAGGGGCGTCGGTGATCGTTTCGTCCTCGGACCCCGTTGAATTGCAAGGCATATGCGACCGGATCATCGTCATGATGCGCGGGAAGATCGTTGATGAGCTTCGTGCCAGTGACGCTTCGGTTGATGATCTGGTGGCCGCGACCACCGGTGCGGCATCGGTTCAGGGGGCGGCACATGCGGGGTGAGGTGCCCTCTGTTTTGAAGATCACTGATCTTGTGGGATATCTGCCGCTTGTCATCTTTGGTCTCGTACTCACCTACATCAGCCTGCACGCGCCGAATTTCCTGACCTTGCAGAGTCTGGAGTTGATCGTGATGCAAAGCCTGCCCGTCGTATTGGTTTGCGCGGGGCTGGCTGTTGTGGTGATGGCGGGCGGGGATGACGTTGTGTCGGGCGGGATTGACCTGTCCATACCGGCAACCGCCGTTTTGTCTGCCGGGATCACCGCACAAATGCTGACATCCGGCATGCCACTGGCGTTGTGCGCTGTGGTGGCTCTGGCGGCGTGTATCGTCGTCGGCCTGTCGAACGCGGTGTTGATCACAAAAATCGGGATGACCCCGCTTTTGACAACCCTGGCCATGTTTGTTGCGGTGGTCGGCGTGAACAACGTGATCACAGTGAGCCGCCGCATCAATGTGGATCACAGTTGGATCGTCGCGCTGCGGGCACAAGAGATTGCGGGCATTCCGGCCGGTATTCTGTTGGTCGCGCTGATCGTTGCGATCTTGTTCTTTGCGGCCCATCGCACGGGCTGGGGTCTGAACCTTCAGGCTGCAGGCGGCAGCCGGGATGCGGCCGAGATCTCGGGCATCGACGCAAATCGCCTTGTTGCACAGAGTTTTGTCGTCGCAGCGTTCACAGGCTTTTTGTGCGGTTTCTTCCTGCTGGCGCGGGGCTCTGGAAGTTCCCCCGGGGTGCAGGACAACCTGATGCTGGAAATGGTCCTTGCCACATTCCTCGGGGCCGCGTTTTCACCACGTCGGGTTGTGACACTTTGGGGGGCTGTGCTGGGTGCGCTCTTGGTCGCCGCGATTTCCATCGGGTTCAAATCAATTGGCGTGAATGTGTTTTGGACCGGGCTGATCAAAGGGTCTTTGATTGTTGTGGTTGTCGCGTTCTCTGCCTTGGCACAGCGGGGTCGATAAGATGACGACCCGTGCGAACACCCTCCGCGATGTTCTGTTGCGCTTTGGCTTTCTGATCGTCTTTGCCGCGTTCTTTGTGCTCTTCGCGTTTTGGAACCCCGTGTTCCTGCAAGGTGGCAACCTTTTGAACATCGTTGAAGGCTCGGCCATCCTCATGATCATGGCGCTTGGTTTGACCCTAATTGTTGCGACGGGTGGCATTGATCTGTCGATAGGCATCGCGCTGGATTTTGGCGCGGCTTTCGCCGTCGTCGCGATGAGCACCTATGGCCTGGACTGGTTCAGCGCGGCCTGTGCCGGCGTGATCGGCGGATCACTGGTGGGGATTTTCAATGCAATCCTCGTCGTCGGTTTACGGATCAGCCCGTTTCTGGCGACGCTTAGCACCTTCTTTATCGGGTCATCCGTACAACGCATTTTCACCAATGGCGGGGGGCCGATTTCCTATCGCCGGATGCCAACCGAGTTCCGCAATATCGCGCAAGGCGATATCCTTGGCGTCCCAACCGAGGCTGTGATCGCCGCTGTTTTGGTCGTCATCTATTACCTGCTGCTTGAGCGGTCGATCTGGGGGCGACGTATCCATGCCATGGGCATGCAACGTCCCGCTGCCATTGTGGCGGGTATTCGCGTCAATCGCATCCTGTTCGGGTGCTTTGTCTTCGCGGCGATGACGTGCGCTGTTGGCGGCTTGATCGCAGCGGCAAACATCCGGATGTTCACACCGCTGTCTGGTTTTTCCTACCTGCTGGACGCCATCGCAGCTGTGTTTATCGGCGCAGCCTTACATCCGCGCGGTCGTCCGAATGTTTTGGGGACTGTGGCCGGGGTTTTGTTTCTTGGAATGGTCGCCAACGGCCTGAACCTGATGGGGCTGAACTTCAACACCAAGGACGCGTTGCAAGGGATCATTCTGGTGTCAGCGCTGGCGTTCGCCGTTGCACAGCGAAGGGCGCGAGGCAGCTAGCGTGCGATAGTTGGCGGCTTGTGGACGCTCAGGTCCGGAAGCGTGCCATGCCAGGTCTCAGTATAGATCACACCAACCCGCATCTGGCGCTCAACATGCGTCCGCCGGTCTCAGAAACCAGATTGGAGAAACCTCGATCAGTGGCCAAGACGTAGGGGGCTGGATAACCATCCTTCGATCGGAGGGGAGGGGATTTTTCGATTGTCGCCTTCCACGACAAAGTCAGCTCCCGGATCCCTTCAACTCCTCTATTGCGTGCCGCCAGACCGGGCCCATCTTGGTTGGCGATATCGACCGGTCGGATGAAGGCGAAAGTGTCTTCTCCGAGCGCAGGTCGATTGTCTGGAAGTCTTTGAATGTCAAACGCATCCTGGATGAGGACAACCAGACGCTGATCTACATTGCGCACGCGCGGGACGTACAGAATGGGTCCGCCAAGATGTCGATCTCGACCGTCCCGCTCTTCCAGAATTGAGGTCCAAAACCCTCCGATCAAGACTTTGATCCAAAGTATTGCGCCTTAAAGGCAAACGGACCGCTTGAGATCGACAACATGCGCGCTCTGCGGCGGCGGAGGTACCCTGGCAATTTACGGCCAACGGATCATCGCTTGGCTGGCGACAGGGATGCAGGGCATCCGCAGTGAAAAAAGCCCGGCACGCGGCCGGGCAGTTTGTGAGGCCCTGGCGGCCTCTCAGGGAGACAGATGCATTGGGTCGTTTCAAGGAGCAGCGATATGCGTTCCCACGCCAGAAAACCCTTCGAGCGCGCGAACCGCAGAACGGGCCTTGCGGCCGTCAACAATTACAGCTCGTGGCACACCTTGGCTGAACGCTTTTAGGGCTGCTTGTATCTTTGGCGTCATTCCTCCTTTGACGGAACCTGTTTTGACGAGGTTGTCGAAGACTTCGGTGGACACCTTTTCCAGCGTTGTCCCACATTTTGTCATCACACCGTTCACGTTGGTCAAGATCAGAAGCGCTGATGCTTGCAGCTTTTCAGCGATGAACCCAGCAAAAGTGTCTGCGTTCACATTGTGGACACGCCCCTGTTTGTCGACCCCAATTGGAGCGACGACGGGCGTGATGTTGTTGTCTAACAGTGCCGACAACATGCTTGGGTCTAGCTGCGACGGCCTGCCCACAAACCCCAACACAGGGTCAGATTGCTCACATGGGATGAAGTGGCCGTCCAGCCCCGAAATGCCGGCAGAGCGGACCCTTGCGCGATTGAGCTCAGAAACAACACGTGGGTTCACCTCACCAAGCAATGTTCTCTGCACGACGTTCATCACATCGGCCGTCGTTATCCGACTGCCCTGAGAAAACTGGTACGCGATCCCTTCACGCTGCAGCGCCAAGTTGATCGATGGCCCGCCTCCATGAACGACGATAACCGCTTTGCCGCGTCCCTTTAGCTCCAAGACTTGTTGGGTGAAGAAGCTGAGTGCCTGGTCGTTAGACGCAATGTCGCCGCCGATTTTGACGACGACTGGCCGCCTTTGTGAAACAGTCTTCTGGCACGGTGAGCCGCAGGCATTGCAGCCGAGTCGAGGATTTCTGTGGCGGTCCTCTGGCTGGATTTCTGGCGGGTGTATCATTAGCGAGCCTCCTTTGCGGCGCTGGCCGAGACGTTTTCAGAACCAGCGAGAGGGGGATTAAACACACAGACGAGGTTAAGCTCTTCATGCACAACCATTCTGTGGGGATCGTGTTGGTTCAGCGCATAGACGACGCCAGGAGCGATCTCGGTGCGTGTTGCTCCATCGTCATAGATCAGCGTTGCACGGCCCGAGAGGCAATAGGCAGCCTCAACATGTTCAGGGTACTCGGTTAGGCCGGTTTCGCCGGGAAAGATGCGCGTGACATGAAGTGAAAACCCCATTTGATCATCGGCAACGATAAGTCGCGTCGAGTCCCAATTCGGGCGGCTTGTGTACCTTTGCGATCCTCGGAGGTCGTGCAGGTTTTGAATGATCATAGACAGCCCTCACTGTGCCGCTGTGACTTGGATTTCCGCCAACCATGATTGGTCGAGCAGTTGGACGCAGAAGACGGTGCGGGGCACGGCACGACCGTTCAAGGCGCTTCGGATCGCCGCTGCGTTCGCTTTGGAATAGGAAGGATCTGCAAGCATACAGTTCAGATGAACAATGTCGCTCAGAGAGAAGGCATTCGCTGACAGTATCGCATCTATGTTGGTCCAGATTGCGTCCAGTTGCGCGTCAATTGTTGGCAGAGCGTTCCAGTCACAATCAAGACCCATGGTTCCGCTTGTGACAAGCCAACGAGACGGGGCGTCGATAAGCATCGAATGTGCATATCCACCCGTGGATGGGTAAATCCCATCCACGTTTTCTGTGCTTTGCAACATTGGATGCACCTAAGAAGCAAGAGACATGTTCGATCTGCGCTCTTTATCGTTCAGAGCTGCAACACGTCCCTGCATTGACCAGATATAGGCGAACCCAACACCGGCTGTCTGATCAAAGCCATACTCAGATTCATATGACGCGATATCCAAGTTGTACAAAGATCGGTTGGCCTCTCTGGAGAGAACGGCAATGCGCCCGGATGTCAGCTCGAGCTTCACGACACCCGTGACGCGGTCACCGATGGATATGAAGAAGCTATCCAATGCGTCTCGCGCTTGGCTAAACCACTTCCCGTCATAAACGAGTTGGCTGTACTGCTGCGACAGATAAGGGATCATATGCAGAAGGTCCCGCTCGTGAACCAGCGCGTCCAGCTCCCGCTTTGCCTGGAACAGGATTTCAGCCGCTGGTGACTCGTAGACACCGCGTACCTTGAAGCCGACCAGTCGGTTCTCGATGATGTCGAGGCGGCCAATTCCGTGACGGCCGCCAATCTCATTGAGCTTTTCAACCAGAACAGCAGAGGTCATCCGTTCGCCATTGATGTGCGTGGGAATGGACTGCTCAAAGCCGATCTCAATGACTTCAGCTGGCCGGTTCCCTGGTGCGTCCGTCAAGGTATATGCATCGCTTGGCGGAGCCTCGGAGATTTCATCGAGGATGCCACATTCCACACTGGTCCCCCAAAGATTGGAGTCCCGACTGTAGGGACTTGTTTTGAAGGGAGGCAGCTCAATACCACGCTCCTTTGCATATGCGATTTGCTGGCTCCTGGTTTTGAGGTCCCATTCCATCAAGGGGGTGATGACCTTCAGCGACGGATCAAGGGCGGTCACGCTTGAGAAGAAGCGCACCTGATCATTGCCCTTTCCCGTTGCCCCATGTGCGACCGCATCAGCGCCTTCCCTGTGAGCAATCTCAACAAGACGCTTGGCGATAAGAGGGCGCCCGAGAGACGCCGCCATATGATAACGCTGTTCATACAGAGCAGCCGCACGCAGTGTTGGGAAGGCAAAGTCAGACACAAATTCATCGCGAAGATCGTCAATGTAGACCGCGGACGCGCCATTCTTCTCAGCACGCCGCCTGACCAAGGAAAGATCTTCGTTCTGGCCCAAGTCGGCACAGAATGCGACAACCTCAGCATCGTAGGCATCTTGCAACCATGACAGCGCAATTGAAGTGTCCAGACCGCCAGAATACGCGAGTACGATTTTCATATGGTAAAGCCTTTCCCTAAGCGAGTGAGAGCTGTTTGGCAGCACGTTGTTCTTTGTGGAGTTTTGAGAGCTGCTTGCGCGTGTAGAGGTGGTCCCCCCACGTCTCTCTGTCTTCCGGAACAATTTGGCCCGTTCGATCTATCTGGTTGATCATTCGATAGAAGAGACCCAGGCAGACGTGCGCGGTGCGGTCCGTCAAACTGGCCGGCGTCTCGTCTTCGAAGACGGCAAAGTGATCAACGGCAATGATGTCACCGTGGTCGATCTTGTCGTCCATGTGGTGACAGGTTGCCCCGAAGGTTTTGCACCCGTCCGCGAGGGCGAAGTAATACCCGCCGATGCCGCGATATGATGGGGGCGCAGGATGGAAGTTTATTGCGCCCTTTCTTGCCTTTGAAAGCACTGTTTCTGGAAGAACAAGGTCAGCCTTAAAGGTGAAGATCCAGTCGCCTTTCCAATTCAGGTGATCCTTTGGGCGGGGGGTTCCATGGTCCCAGAAGATGGCATCAACCTGACCGCAAAGCCGTCTAAGCTGGGTCGCTGCTAGAAAACTCCAACCTGATCCATCGCCAATGAAAAGAACTCGCTCGTCGTGAAACATATCAGACTTCCTTGATCGTTAGTGTGAGTTAAGTCCCCAATTCCAGATATTTTGTTGTTGTTTGTGCTCAGATCAGCCTTCTTCCCGGCCTCTGAAGATGCACAAGACGCCAGCGATGACGCAGACCATCGCTCCAAAGGAGTAAGCGTCCAGCGTTTCTTCCAGGAAGTAGACGCCAAGCAGGATGGCCACGACAGGCGTGATGAACGCATAACTTGTCGCCACCGAGGTCCGGACCGTCTGCAGCAGGTACATGTATGCGGAGTATGCAAACAGAGACCCGCCTACTACCAGAAAGAGCCAGGCACCAAGGGACCGCATGGACGGAAAGACGGTGAAGCTCTCGTTGACAGCTAAACCAATGATACCGATCGCAAGGCCTCCCATGAGCATTTCAAAGGCGTAAGCGGATGGGCCTGCGGGCAATGACAACAACTTGCTTGCGACGGAACCCAAGGACCAGAAAAGGGCTGCCATTACGATAATGAGCGCGCCCCAGCCCGTCGCCCCGAAGCCACTTTGCATGTTCAGAAGGATGACCCCTGCGAAACCCAGGCACAGTCCAAGCCATTCCCAATTATTTGGCCATTGGCGCGCGAATAATCCCGAGAAGATAACGGCCCAGATGGGAACAGTTGCGATCCCAACAGATGCAAGGCCGCTGGAAATCGTCTGTTCTGCGATCGCAATTCCGCCGACACCCAGGCCCAGCATGGAGCCACCAACCAGAGTGCAGTTGAACAATTGGCGCAAGCTCGGGATTACAAGAGTTCCCCGAATGGCGAGGAACGCAATTAGGACAACCCCTGCTGCCAGAAAACGTGCACTGGTTTGCAGGAGTGGGGGCATGGTTTCCAGAACAAGTGCGATGGCCAGATATGTCGATCCCCAGACGAGATAGACAATCACGAGACATGCTATGACCAGCGCGGAGAAGTTCTTGAATGTGGCTGTCGGTTCAGCGGATGAGGACACTTTATGATGTTCCTTCTTCTTCTAGGATGTTGGGGGAATGCGTGTAGCCAAGGATCAGGATGTCACGGACCGCAGATCGTTGCGTGTCGCTTGGTCTGATGGGTGTGACGGAATGAAGGACCTGTTCATCCGCCCAAAACAACGTATCGAGACGGTTTTTCAGGCACAGCTCAGCAGCGATTGAATGATCTTCCGCGTGGATACGTGACAGACCACCGGTCGCGTTCACCCGGTCCATCAAGTGCATGGCGCCATAGTTGATGTCGTCTCGGTGAACGCCTTCAGGTGTGGGCTCACCTTCTTCTCCATCGCGGCCAATGATGCGGAACAGGTGACAGGCCACATACCACCACTCTGACTTGTCAAAGGATCGCGTCGGAAAACAGTCGAAGTCCTGTTTGATCAAATCAGACAGCAGGGGGTCCTTGGCGAACTGCTCCGTCAGGGGTGCAACCACTCTGTGGATGCCCCCGGCATAGGTGTTGGTCCCTGCTGCTTGAAAATAAGGCGTATGCTTCAGTTGCACCACGGTCTGGGTCGAGGGCTGATAAGCGAACCTGCCAAATCGCCGTTCCCGAAACGTCGCATTTTCCTGCAGGTAGTTGTCTGTCTCAAGCCTGTTCCACTCATCGGCCAGCCTTGCAAAGTCGCTGTCCGTGGCATTCGGGACACCAAAATCTGGCGCAGCGATGTACGAATAGCCTTGTGCTGCAAGCTCACCGGCGACTTGATCGTTCATTGTGTCCTCCATTTGTGGTCTCTTAGCGATGACGCATCACTTCGCGGCACAGCCAAACGAGGGGCGTAAGTAAAAAGTAAGCAATGCGAGCATTGCACTGATACTTTGTAAGTGCTAGCAAAACTATGCTGACTAAATGTAATAAAATTATGGCAATGATTTACAAATTGTCAACTCAGCTACGGGGATTCTCGCCATGTCGGCAATGGACGAAAAAGATCGTAAGATTATCAATATCTTACAAAAAGACGCGGATATAACGAACGCAGCACTTGGGGAGCAGGTTGGCCTCTCAGGGCCCGGTGTTCACGAACGAATTAAGAGGTTAAAAGCCGCCGGGATCATTCTTGGGAATCGTTTGATGATCGATCCTGAGAAAGTCGGTCGGAGCTTGCTTTCATTCGTTCTGTTGAAGACCAATGGGTCTCAGAAACAGCAACAGGTTGCTCAGCTCGTCAAAGTGCCGGAGATCGAAGAAATCCATTCGACCGCTGGCCAGTTTTCCATTCTGTTGAAGGTCAGAACAGAAGGACCGGCCCAGATGGAAGAGCTATATGAGCGCCTCTATGAGATCCCCGGCATCGACACATCAGAGACAGTTATCGTGTTCAAATCTTTCCTGGATCGTGGGACCTACGTGCCCGACATTGCCACCTGATGAAACGTCACACGCACTTAGCGCTGTTGGTGATATTTGTGTGTGCCGCTCCCTGACGCCCGTGGCTTTAGGGGGCCGCCCCCAAAGCTTTGGCTGACAAGCGGCCCGCGCCCTGAGACTGAATAGTATTTCGTATCAGAGGCTTCGGCCTGCTGCACCCTCAAGTCCTGCGAGCCGATCACCAGCCCGGCCAATGTGGTTCTGTAGGCAGCCGATGAGTTCAGAGACAAAACCGCGTGCCCCAACGAGCTGTAGCAGATCCGACTTTACTACCTCAGATTCATCGCCTGGACGTTCTGCACGACGATGAGGGCTAAAGATGTGACAAACACGCTCGACTTCGCGCCTCAGGCGCAAGGCTGCGACCACACGCCCAGCTTAGAGGACGCTCGACTGATGTCGTCTGGCGCTACGATTTCAATCGCTAAACGCTTGAACCTTATTCTTTGATCATACCGATCATCTGTGCCTCGGCAAAACGGCTCTTTCGCATTCGTTTGCTCCTTCGAAAGGTGCTGTGTCTCCTGAAAACGTCCTCGTTTATCCGGAGGGCCTGTGGGCTTATCCGGTTCGATCCGCGGACATACCGGTACAAGTTTCGTCGGCGCGACCAGGCCGCGTTGGAGCAGCGGATCAAGGAGATTTGTGAGCCGCGCGTGCGGTTTGGTTATCGGCGCGTCCATGTGCTTCTGCGCCGGGAGGGTTGGGAGATCAATGCCAAGAAGACTTACCGAGTTTACAAGGAGTTGGGTATGCAGCTCAGGAACAAGACACCCAAACGACGTGTAAAGGCGAAGCTTCGCGACGACCGCAAAGAGGCCGTGAACCCAAATGATGTTTGGGCGATGGACTTCGTGCACGACCAACTGGCGACGGGCCGCAAGATACGCATCCTGACAGTCGTCGAACCCCCCGCATTTTTACATTGATGTGCCAGGTGACACCCGTTGTTCGGGGAGAAAGCCCCACCGGGCTTTCCTGTTCTCTCCAGTTCCGTCTTATCTGCACCCCATGGTCGTTACGATGGGATGAAAATCTGCCTTGCAAAATCGACCCTAGATGTCCCGAAAGTACGGATATCTGACGCCGCGCGCCGGCATCAGTCTCCGTCAAGACGCAACCCGTGTTGCCTCCGTCTCTTCAACGATTTGCTCCGGAACCTCAAACTGGGCGATCAAGCTCTGCAACTCTTTTGCCTTGTCGGCCATGTTGCGGCTTGCGGCGGTTGTTTCTTCCGTCATCGCCGCATTTTGCTGGACAGTGTTTTCCTGATCCGACACGGCGGAATCTATCTCCAAGATACCGGCGGCCTGCTCTTGGGTCGAGGACGCGATACTTTGGATGTTGGTCGTTATCTCTGCCACGTCGCCAATGATCTCCTGCAAAGCGTCGCCCGCAGCATTCACCAGCCCCACCCCATCGGATATTTTTGAATTTGAGACTTGTATGATGCTGTTGATCTCCTGAGCGGCATTTGCCGCGCGCAAAGCCAACTCTCTGACTTCCGAGGCTACAACGGAAAACCCACGACCGGCATCTCCGGCGCGCGCCGCTTCAACGCCCGCATTCAGTGCAAGCAGATTTGTTTGGAATGCGATATCGTCGATCATCTTCAGGATATTCTCAATCTCCTGTCCGGCCCTTTCGATCTCGGACATATTGGAGACCGTTGCTTCAACGACCTTTCTGCTCTCTTCAGCCTTTGATTTGACGCCTGAAGAAAACTCAGAGCATTGATTTGCCCCTTCGGAGGCGGACTGCACGGAAGCGCTCAATTCCGAGACCGCCGCTGCGGTTTCTTCCAAGCTGGCTGCCGAACGTTCCGTGCGGCTTGATAAGTTCAGGGCAGCGTTGGATATTTCGTCCGCGCCCACATCGAGAACGCTGGCAACTTCGGATACGCCGTGCAGAAGGCTTCCGAGCGAACTCATTGCGGAGTTAAAGTCCAAGCGCAATTTCTCATATGACTCCGGGAATTCCTGATCAATTCTGAAGGTCAGATTGCCGTCGGCCAGACATTGCATGCCAGTTGCCAATTCATTGACCACAATGTTTTGCTGTTCTTGGAAGCGTTGGCGCTCCGCTTCCTGCTCGGCCTGCAGCTGCTCCTTCTCCAACCGCTGTTTTTCCTCAAGCTGACGCTGGCGCTCTTCTTCATCCCGCCGGCGCTGCTGTTCGGCAGCTTCCCGTTGGCGCGCCTCTTCTTCCTGTTTGCGCATCTCTTCCTGGCGCTGACGCTCTTCCTGTTCGAGACGTTTTTGCGTCTTCATTCCGTCACGGAACACATTGAGAGCGGACGCCATTTGGCCCAGCTCGTCGTGAGAGGCGGGCGGGATATCAACATCCAAGTCACCATTCGCCAGCTCCGATGTGCTCATGCGCAGTCTGTTCAGGCGGCGCAGTATGTTTTGACTGATGTAGAAATAGCCGATGCCCAACGAAAGCACGACCGCGACCACCGCAATGGAAACAAGCGTTTGGCGGCCGGTTACAGCGCCTTGCCGCGCCGTTGCAATCGCCTGTGTAATCTCGGTCTTGCTGCCTTGCACGATATCGGACACGGTCTTCTCGAGGCGATCCTGAACGTCGGCAAGCTCCGTTCTTTTCGCAGCGAGGCCGGAGGCCAGTTCGAGCTGGCTCACCCGTGCTGCATGCAGGCTTTCCGCCTGAGTTTTATCAAAGAGTGGCATGATGGCTGACAAATATGTCTCTGCTGCCGAGCGGCGGTCAGGATCGTCAATATTTGCGATACTGCGCTCGACCGATGAGATGGTTTCCTCTGCCATAGTTTGAATGGCATCCAGACCGGCCAGGTCCGGCGCATTGATCAATCCCAGCGCATGCTGCCGCAGCAAGAGCGAGAATGTGCGCAGATCGGTCATCCGCGCAACATAGGGCTGATCAACATCCAGGACCTGATCAATGGAGTCGTAGGTTGCATCGATCAGATCAGGATCTTCAATCGTGTCATAGAGCCTCGAAATTCTGTTCGTCACAGTGGACCGCGCATTGGAGACCAGCGCCTCAGACAGACGGTTCAGCTCGTTCGCATTCTCAGTGATCGTCGCGTCGGTTTCACGAACAGTGGCGGTCAGCGCTACCCTTTGGGAAGACACGTCTATGAACGACGTGACCACACTGCCCATTTCGTTGACCAATGCTTCGGCGGTATCCACAAGCATCGTATCGGGAACAAAAAGCCTCAGTTCGGTGATAAGCTGGCGTGTGGCGTCCTGTGACACGCTGAACTCTTCGGTGAGTGCTGAAATGTCTGCTTGCGTATTTGCCCTATCGAACCGATCGTCGAATTCCGCAAGAACTCTGGCGCTGTTCGAAAATGCATTGGCCGTCAACGAAGCTGGCAGTGCCTCTTCACTGATCACGGACTGATGCCCCATGATGGACCTGAGCACAAAGAAACCCATCACCGCGGAGACAACGACCATGGCCGTGACACCAGCAAAGGCGATAAGCAGACCGGCTCGGATACTCAAACGTAGCTTTTTCATTTTCTCACCTTTTTTAAACAGGCGCCGCGAGCCGGCGCCTGATCTGTTCCAATGAACCGATCGACTATTCGACCTTGAACGTTGGGCTGAAGTCCGCGGGTGCCAGCGATTCGTTCACCGGGAAGTCGCCTGCGTTTTGCTTTGTCACGCTGAAGATGACCGGGCCAAAGTGGCGCGGGTACTCCATCCCCTCCAGATGCCGCACGGCCTGGTCGACGGACAGGACCCCCTGTAGCGCTGCGCTGTCTGTGGGCGCGCTGGATACGATGCCGCGGCGCACGCCCCGATACATGGCAGGTGTGAAGTAATCGGCAACCAGGTTCACCTGATCGGTCAGACCACGCTGGCGCAGCACGCCCATCGCGGCCTCAATCGCCACAGCATTGCCCGCGATATATTCAAGGTCGGGGTTCGCGTCGAGCGCCTCTTCCACAAGGGCGCGCTGCACATCCGCGCCTGTGTCGCCATAGTAGACGTCGGCGATCTGGGCGGCAGAATTCTGCATGACTTCCTGGAACCCGTTGTCGGTGAAGATAACCCACCCTGCGGTTTCCGGTCCGGGCAGCCACGCAACGCTTGGTGCATCGCCACCGGCGGGATAGTTCTCCACAAAGTAATCTGCTGCTGCGCGCCCCATATCTGTCCAGTCGACAGACACCATACCGCTGATCCCATCGCCTTCGATGGCGTTTACGGTCGCAAACACCGGAACGGATTGTGACACCTCAACCACGGTGGACGTCATTGCGTCATATGACACTGTACCCAGCAGAATGGCGTCATACCCCTTGGCCGCACAGTCTTTCACCAACCGTTTCTGTTCTTCCAACTCACCGTAGCCACCAGCTTCGAACAGATCGACCGAAACGCCGATGGACTCGGCGTGGCTAACGACGCCATAGTTTGTCGCAACCCAGTAAGGATCCTTGAGGTGGGGGAAAACGACGCAAAGCTTCCACTTCTTTGAAGCTTGATCGAGCGCCTCATAGTTCATTGGCGATGCCGCGCTGCCGAAATCGAACGGCTGTTCCCATTGTGTCACTGTCCAGTTCGGCATGCCCGCAAAGGCCACCTGAGAGCTGGCGATAGCCACGGCAGCGACGAATTTGGTTGAGTGTTTCATGAAGCTTTCCCAGTTCAGTTGCTAAATCGGCCAACGAATAGAGCACGGAACTTAACAAAATATGCATGAGGTCATGCCTGATGCTCTGGCAGCAGCGATCATCCGTGCACCCTTGTCGCGTTTCGTGTTTGACTTGAGACAGTCCGTATCGTCTTTGCGCTCGACCAATGGGGAGGCCGCGAGAAGCGCGTCCGGCTCTGCTCAAAGCAAGTGGGGTGTGCTCAAAGCAGAAGGGTCACCATCATGCTCAGTTCAGGCCAAATGTCTTGGGGGAACTGAGGGGCCGAGTGAATTGCGCAGCTTCGGCGGGCACGGGCGGGAAGCGGTAGTTCGCTGGAAGTGCCACACAAGATAAACTCAGACACGAAAACGGATTTTTGGTGGATACGCAGGTCATTCTGGCATGCAAACCGCACCTTCTGGAAGGTTGACATTGAACCCACCAGAGATGAACTCAGCCCGCTGATGCCGCCTTTGGCAGCGCCACAGCGGTTTCTAGCCGTCGAGAAGGGTGCTGTCCTGATCCCGGGCCGCTGCCGCTGCCGCAATCGACAAAAGCGTGCCGCCAAGACAGTAGCCGACCGCATGCACACGCTCCGCACCGCCATGTTTGAGATGCGTCAGGGCCGCGCGGGGGCCAAGATCGAGATAGGTCTGCATCGACAGATGGGCATCGGAGGCACCCGGGTTTTTCCAAGATATTATGAAGACTTCAAATCCCTGATCGCGGAGATAGGCCACCAGGGAACGCTCTGCCGTCAGGTCAAGAATATAGTACTTCATGATCCAAGCCGGGACGATCAGGATGGGTTCCGGGTGCAGTTTGTCCGTTGTCGGGTGATAGCGGATGAGCTCAATCAGGTCATTTTTTAAGACCACATCCCCGGGCGTCGTCGCCAGATCTGTACCAACGGCGAATGTGCTGGCGCGGCGCGGGCGACCCGATATCAACCGGTGGAAGTCTTCGAGCCAGTAGCGCAGGCCGCGTCTCAGGTTCTCTCCACCCTCAGCGATTGATCGCGCGACGACCAGCGGGTTGGTCGCGGCGAAATTGGCCGGGGACATCATATCAAGCCACTGGCGCGCCATGAAATTCACCATGCGTTCGTGTTTTGGATCTACACCCGGCAGACCTCGCGTGGCCTGATCCCACCATTGCTGCGCTGCGAGAAACTGCTGAGCAAATGTAGCGTAAGGCTGGGCCTGCCATGTGGCATCTTTGAAGCGCGGGTCCAGCGCCGCGTCTTCGCCCGCAGGATCCGAAAGCAGTGCCCATATGAGTTCGGTCTGCTTGTCGGGGGAGGCGATCAGATGCAGGGACCAATCAAGGTACGCGGTGGCCAGCGCCGCCGGAGACAGGCCGCCGCTCAGCTTTCCGATCATTGAATGCCAAGTCGGGTCAAGTGGTCGATCTTTGCTATACGGTTCTGGCACGACGATGCTCTCCCGCTCCTGCATAGGGTTCGCATAGCTTCAGTCCGCTGGAGCTAAACCGGGCATGGGCCAAAACGAAACGGTCTCGTTGCGCTTCGTTTTGATCTGATTTTCGCCAAGGCCGGTTCCGCTTTCCCGCTCAGGCCTGTGGATGCGCTCACTGGGCAGGTTCCAATTCGGCAACCTGACGGCACTTGAGTTGGCTTGCAAACTGACTTGTTATGTCGCTGCCGCGTTCTGTGTCTTCATCGGTATTTGCCAGCACTGCAGTGGCTGTCAGGGGGCGACCCAAATCCGCTTCTGCGGTGTCAAAGGCCTTTTGTGCGGGGGAATGCCCTCCCGACGTCAGAAAGAGACTGACCGACTGGGGCAGAGCAATCTTTGAACGCAATAAGGCGCGCAGGGGAGTAGCGGGGTAGGATGTCCAGACCGGTCCGCAGAGGACGAGGCAGCGATAGCCTGCTAAAGTCGTGAATGTCTGAGGGGCCAGGTCGCATTTCTGCCGCAGGCTATCGAGGCCTGCCCGAATGTAGCCAGTTAATCCGGGTCTGTACTTCGGCGCATGTATCGCTATGAGTTCCGCGGCAAGATTTTTGGCCAAATCCTTAGCCGCCTTTTCCGAGTGTCCAGACATTGAGAAATAGACGACAGCTATTTTGCTTGCTTGACCCATGATCCAGCTCCCAGCATTTACCGAAACCTGTTTGTGGCAAGTTGCTGTCGGACCATTGACAAATATCAAAATGCGGTTCTTCCTTTGAACCTCGGCTTCTCATCTTCGTTAATGGCGGTTCGCATCTGCGGCGAACTTCCGCTTTATCGCCGATTCTTTTGAAAAACAACGTGTTGCGGGCGCAGAAAGTGGAGCCCAAATCGGCGCGAAAGCGCCTTTCTTATCAGGCTTTGCGCATTTGCTGCGGTGCAGGAAAGATCCTGGCTAATTTGCGGAGGTTTTGGGCCGTGTAGTCGGTTGATCCATGAGCGATCAGATGACCTCCCAGATGGTCACGGATACCTTGATCATGGCGATCTGGCGCAGGGGCCGACCGAAAGAGTTACTGCATCACTCCGACCAGGGTAGCCAATACACCAGCGAACCTTTCCAGCGATTGATGGCAGATCATGGCATAACCTGTTCGATGAGCCGGTCCGGAAATGTCTGGGACAAGGCAGCGATGGAAAGCTTCTTCTCTTCGCTGAAGACAGAACGGATCAAACGCAAAACCTACAGAACCACAAAGCAGGCGCGTGCAGATGTCTTCGACTACATCGAACGCTTCTACAACCCGAAGCGTCGCCACTCGACCATCGGATATCTAAGCCCTATCACATTCGAGGAGCGAGCTATGAAAGCTTAAGTTGCCGTCCACGCAACCGGCAGCACGCCAAACCGGCAGCAGGCCAGATCGCTCAGTTCGGGAAAAGCTCTGGTGGCCAGGTAAGTTTCTCAGCCTGCTGAAAAGCCGGGCGCTCCCTCAATCTTTCAACGTAGTCGTCCACGATTTGGCTTTTCGGGAGAAAATCATTGAATCGAGCCATTACAATGACCGACCCAATGGCGACATGCGCCGCTGTGAACTGGTCTCCCAGCAACCACGTTTGCCCCTCCAGAGCTTTGCCAAGTATGTCGACTGCCTGTTGCGCAGTATCCCAGGTTGTATGCTTAAGGGTCGCATCAAGGTTCGACGCCCACAACGCGATTGCTGGATCAATGACGGCCGTCGCATAGACCAGCCATTTGAGATACGGGCCACGATCCTTGGATCGATTGCGGGCGCTAGGGAGCCATAGCCAAATCGATCTACAATCAAGGCACAAATCGCCGGGCGTTCGCTTACGATCATACCATCAACGGAGACCACAGGCACCCGGCCTGAAAGATTGATCTTGAGGAACCCTGGTTCCAATTGCTTGCGTTGTCGGAGATCGACATCGACGACCGTGTAGGGAGTGCACAGCTCTTCCAGCATCCAGTACCCAGCCAGCGAGCGTGATGCCCTTGATGCATAAAGAACAATCTCGACCATTTGGATCGCCTTCTGGTTTCGATCAAACATCAAACATACTTGTCCAGCATGGCGGACTTTCGCGGCGCCTGAAAATAGACGCGAGGCAACCTAAGATAGCAATCGAAACACCGGCATGAGTTGTTCGAGCAGTTTGGTGGTTCGCTTCACCAGGTCTCGTTCGATTGCAAAGGAAGGGTCCGGCATATCAATCCAGGCGGCAAAGCCTTTTCGGCGCAGCGCTGCCGCATGTGGATGGTCTTTGTCATAACCGGTCGGCACGCGTTTTAGGTCTGGCCCTCCAATTCGAATGCCAGCCGCGCGCAGTTCGGTTGTGAGTTGGATTAATTCTGCCCCTTTCGGCCCAGCCATCGCAGACCGGAATTCGACCAGTGCGTCCTTGTCATATTGAAACACGCCGCAACCAAGGGATAGCTTATCGGGAGACAGACCAAAGAACCACATCGGGGGTTGGCCCAGCTGTCCCTGCGGCGTAAACGCTATATGCAAGTGTGCGTTGTAAGGCGTTTTGTCTTTTGAGAAACGCACGTCGCGGTGAATCCGAAATATCTTGCTGCTATGGTCACAGCCGGTGAGTTCACCTAAAGCCAACGCCATGGCATCAGCGAATTGCTTGCCTGGCTCTTTCACGTGATCTTCGTAGGTTGCCTTGTTTGCCGCAAACCAGTTCTTCGTGTTGTTGGCCTTCAGATCGCTCAGAAAGCTCAAGGCTTCCGGTGGGAAGCTGTCAAATGATGCCATCTTATCCTCCCTTCAATCCTTGGCAGGCAAAGCCGCAGCGTGTGCAAGGCAAAGCTGCAACCATCGCTGCAAGGCACCATCGTCGCACGCGTCCTCATCCACGCGGACAAACCCACCCAGTTTGCGCGTACCATGGATCACTGCCTCGGCGGTCGGATCGAGGAGCGCCGCGGTTTCTTGCGCTTTGCCAACCCGGAACATGAACCGCCCGACCCCGTCTTTGTGACGCCGCGCGCCACTCAGCATGTTGCCACTCAAAAAGAAGCACGTCCCGCCCATCATCCGTTTTTCAGATATACCCGCATGCGCGGCCAAAGCGTCGCGCATGCGGGCCGCAAGGACCTCGTCCACAGGCATCAGACGACGGTTCCCAATTGCCAGAGGATCGCAAGCGCAAGGACCAGCATCGTCGCGTTTGTCAGCCCTGCGCCGATTGGTCGGCCTTTGCTGTCAGCAGCCGCGCGCAATCCGAAAAAGTGAATAACGCGGGCAAGAAGCAATACACCGCCGCAAACCGCTACGAGCCATGTGGGCGCCCCGCCAATCTCGGCCCCGGCGAGGGCCAGAATGGCAAGCGGGACATATTCGATGAAGTTCCCATGCGCCCGCATCAAGCGCAGCAGGTCTTCATCCTCGCCATGCAGCAGTAAGATCCCTGTTTTGGCCCGACGCACACCAACGGAAATAGCCATTGGAATGCTCATCAGAACAAGCACTGCCATCACAGCCAGCGTGATTTGGGGAAGCTGTTCCATCTGATCCCTCCCTTCGCGCGGCGCCTAGGACGCCATGCTTTCATACGTGATCAGAGCAAACCGCGCGCCTTGTGGGTCCGTCAGCGTGGCCATACGTCCAACCCCCGGAATGTCCATCGCCGGCTGGATCACGCTGGCTCCTTTCGCTGTCGCAGTTGCCACACTTGCATCTACATCAGCCACGGTGAAATAGACCGTCCAACTGCCAGTGTCTTCGGGCATCGGGGAAAAGCCACCAATCGCAGTTTCGCCGATCACGGCCGCTGAATAACTGGATCCGTCCTGCATCGGCATGTCATTGATCGTCCAGCCCAGCACATCCTGATAAAAGGCTTTGGCTTTGACTTGATCCGGGCCGGAATGTCCGATCCAACCGGAATTGCCGACAGTGGTCATTTCAAGAATACTCATGGGTCTCTCCCTTGGTTGCGCCCGCCCCGTGCGGGTCTGATCCAAGGACGCATGAGATGCAGGTATCCCTACATGTCGCCCAATTCTTTTTTACTCAGGTCGATTTTCTCGGCGACTGCCGCCCGTTCAGGTGTTGTTGGGGACAGGCTCAATACAGTTTCAAATGCCGCTATGGCCGCCTTGTGATCGCCTATGTCTTGCAAAAGCCCAGCCCGCATCGCGTGATACCAGCGATAGGTCGCCAGATCGTCCGCAAGGCCCTCCATCGCCTTCAGAGCATGGTGCGGCCCGTATAGTTTCGCTTGCGCTGCAATCTGGTTGAGCCGCACGACTGCGGTCGGCTGTAACGCGTAAAGCGCCGCGTAGTGGCTTTCAATAAATGCCCAATCGGTTTCGGTGGGAGAGCCCGCACGTGCATGGGCCGCTGCAATCGCCGCTTGGATAACATAGGGACCGCGATGCCCGATCCGCTCTGCCTTTTGCAGAAGAACTGTCGCTTCCGAAGTGTTGGCGCGATCCCACAGACTTCGGTCCTGATCATCGAGCGCAACGAGCTTGCCATCCGCATCCATCCGCGCACGCCGTCTCGCGTGCTGAAGCAATAAAAACGCAAGCAAGGCTGCCTGTTCTCCCATCGCGGGGAAGAGGACCACAAGAAGGCGGGACAGGCGGATCGCCTCTTCACACAACGTCAGTCTCATCTGCGCGGGCCCGGCGGAGGTCGACCAACCTTCGTTGAACATCAGGTAGATCATCAAGGACACTTCGCCCAAACGCGCACCCCGCTCTGCAGGGTTGGGCGTTTCAAAGGCAACTGGATTGCTTGTGATCTTTTTCTTGGCACGGGTGATGCGTTGTTCCATTGTCTTGGGCTTCACAAGAAAGCCGCTGGCAATCTCCTCGACGCTCAATCCCACCACTATACGTAGGGCAATGGCGATTTGATCGCGGCGATCAAGTTCCGGATGGCAGCAAATGAACAGAAGCCGCAGAACATCGTCACGCATCTCGTCCGGGTCAGGCGTTTCGGCAGGCATCGGCTGAAACGCCTCGGTATGGCGCGACAGAATTGCCGCGCGGCGTTGCGATTTGCGCAACTGGTCAAGACCCGCGTTTCGTGCGGTGGTCAGCAGCCACGCCAAAGGATCGCGCGGGGCCCCGTCTTGCGACCAGACCGTCAGCGCCTTCAGGCAAGCATCGGCAAATGCCTCCTCCGCGGTGTCGATGTCGCGAAACACCCGCGTGAGCGCAGCGATAGCGCGCGGGCGTTGTTGGGCGAATGTCGCTTCTAGCCAGTCCGACATGTCTTATTCCGACGAAATAGCCCCCCCGGCCCAGGCAACAGGCCGCACCTCAAGCCGTGCAATTGGGGAGGAGATCATCTTGGCATATTTCAGTGCCTCATCAAGATTTTTGAAGTCGGCGGCGTAAAAGCCCAGAAAGTTCTCTTTGGTGTCAGCGAAAGGGCCGTCGGTGATTAACGGCGCGGCGCCTTCGATCTTGGCCGGTTCAACCATCACGGCAGACGTCGGCGGCATCAGTTTCATCGACACAAACTCCCCCCTGGCCTTAAGGGCCTCTTGTAGAGCGCCATGGCCCGTCATCACTTCGTCCTGGCGCTCCTTCGGCAACGCTTCAAAGACACCTGGCTCCCCATAGATCGTGATTGCATAGATCATTTGATCACCTCCGCAGTATGTTCACATGCTGCAAGGACGCGCGAAGACATGCAAATCCTACAAACGGCCGATTGTGTTGAAAAACTCTGATTTTGCCTAAAATGGGAGAAAAAGCTGCCCATAGAGAGCCTGTCGGAAAATTTGGCCAAGGGGTCGGCCAAAACACTACTTTGGCGATGTGAAGAGGGTTAGTGACCTTCTCTGCAGAAACAGGGCCCACTTCTCTGATACATCGGCATTTGGCGAAAAAGTCAGGGGGCTGAATTTTCGAGTTTTTCAAAACAATAGGCCCATAAGAGACATTCATCGTGCTCGTCCGTCTCTGCCCTGCAGCCCGTAAAACCGGCCGTTCACTGCGAGCGCGAAATCGGGGTACTGAAGAACTCACGTTCAGCGGATTTTCTGTCAATAAATTTCCAGCTCTCAACCTTCGTTCTGCTCGTTTCTCGACGGTCATGTTTCCGAGGTTCAACCAATGCTTTGAAACGCATCTCGCAGCACGGCGCAGGTCATTCTGACCATGCAGGCTTCAGACACGCGTTCACGTAAGGGACCTCACTTCATCAGGAGGGAAGGTAGCCACGTGGCCAGCGCCGGAATGTAGCACACGGCCAGCAAAACGGCGATATTGGTCAGCAGGAACGGCAGGATCGCGACAACGACGGGTGTCAGCGGCAACCGCGCTATGCCCGCACAGACGAACAGACAAACGCCGACGGGCGGTGTGGTTAGGCCGATCATCAGGTTCAGCACGGCAAAGGTGGCGAAGTGCAATGGCTCGATCCCCACGGCTTGCGCCAGAGACAACAAGGGCACGAACAGAATGATCAGCGCGGCGATGGTTTCCATAAACATGCCAACGACGAGCAGCAGCAGATTGATCAGCAGGATCACGACGAACTTGTTGTGGGTGATCTGAAGCACCCCATCCGCGATGGCCTGCGGGATGCGCTCGGACACCAAGATCCAGCCGAACACATTTGCCAAGCCCACCAGCGCGAGGATACCTGCCGCCGAAGTCGCGCTCTGGACCACAATGGCCGGCAGTTTGCGGATCGGCAGCTCGCGATAGATGAAGGCACCGACGACGAACGCGTAAACGCTGGCAACTACGGCAGTCTCGGTCGGGGTGGCGAGGCCGGACAGCAGCCCGTAAATGATCAGAAACGTCATAGCCAAAGCCCAGAACGCGCCCAAGAAGCTGCGCGCGACCTCTCCCGAACCCTGCCATTCCTGACGTGGAAAATTGCGGCGGGCTGAAATCACGTAGGCGGTGACCATCATCGCGACGCCCATCAGGATGCCGGGAATGGCACCAGCAAGAAACATCTGCCCAACGGAGATGCCTGACAGCGCGCCGACGATGATCATCGGCACCGAAGGCGGGATGATCGGCCCGACGGTCGAACTCGCCGCTGTCACGGCGGCGCTGAAATCCGCCGGATAGCCCGCCTTCTTCATGCCGGGGATCATCACGCCGCCGATGCTGGCCGCATCGGCCACCGCGGTGCCAGTGATGCCCCCGAACAGCATGGAGGCGGCGATGTTGGTCAGGCCCAGCCCTCCCTTGATCCACCCGACCAGCGCGTTGGCAAAGCGGATGATGCGGCCTGTTATTCCCCCTTGGTTCATCAGGTTCCCAGCCAAAATGAATCCAGGGATCGACAGCAACACAAAGACGTCCATGCCCGCATACATCTTTTGCGGCATGACGACAGGCGGAATGCCTGCCAGGAGCAAATAGGCCAGCGACGCCAGCCCCAAGGTCACGGCCACCGGCACGCCAACGATCAGCCCGCCGACAAAGACGGAAAACAGAACAGCGACTTCCACGGGTCAGTCCTCCTCGGGCTTGACCGGTTTGCCATCTTCGGCACCGCTCAGCATGCCCAGCACGCGTAGGCCCGCGAAAACCGCGAGCAACAGCAACAGCAGCCAGACGGTCAGGTGGATGACATCCATCCGCACGCCAAGTGCGGGCGAAGTCTGCATCTTGCCAATCGACACATAGCGCCACGCGTGCGGCAGCAGATACACCGCCAGACCGCAGGTCGCGATGGCCGAAACCAACCTCAGGACCCAGGGCAACCGGCCCGGAAGAGATTCACAAACGACATCGACGTTCACCAGATCACCGGACCGAAACGCCAGCCCTGCGCCAAACGCGACGCTGAATAGCAAAGCATAGCGGGTCAGTTCCTCTGTCCAGACTGGGGCAAAACCGGTGGTTCGCCCCGTCACCTGAATGAGAACCGACGCGATCAACACGGCGAAAGACAGACCGGTGCCCCATTGGGCGGTTCGGGTCAGAACCTGCATGATCGTTTCGGCGAGACGCATTCTCGGATCCTTGGATGGAAAACCTCCGGCACCGGGGATAGATGGTGCCGGAGAGCAGAAAGATCAGTTCGAGAACAGATCTTCGACGATCGGCTTTATCTCGTCGTTGACGTTGGCCAGAACGGCGTCCTTTGCAGCCGCCTGGAAGGCAGCGGAGTCCACGTCGACGAAGGTCATGCCTTTGCCTTCGAGATCGGCGCGATCAGCGGCCAGCGACGCCTCGAACAGTTCACGCTCATAGGCCTGCGCGCGGGCGGCAGCTTCCGTGACGGCGGCCTGATCGTCCTCGGACAGCTTGTTCCAGGTGGATTCCGCAATCGTCAGATAGATCCACGACCGCACATGGCTGGTCAGGTTGACGTGGCTCTGGACCTCGTTGAATGAGGCGGACTTGATCAGCGCCAGCGGGTTTTCCTGCGCCTCGATCGTACCGTTCTGAAGTGAGGTGAAGACCTCGGAGAACGCCATTGGGCCCGGGTTCGCACCAAGCGATTTCCACACGTCCACGAACAGCGGCACGTTCGGAACGCGCATCTTGAGGCCGTTCAGATCGGCGGGCGATGTGATCGGGCGGTTCGAGGTCAGGTTGCGCGCGCCACGCGCGAAGTAGGCGATCGGGCGGATCTGAACCTTTTCGATGACCTGGCTCTTGATCTCGTCACCGACCGGGCCGGAGGCAAAGGCGTCCATGTCCTCGATCGTCTTGAACGCGTAAGGCACAGCCAGCAGCGCGGCCTTGGGCGCCCAGTTCTGCAGAGATTCACCGGTGATGGTCATGTCGACCGTCCCAAGCTGCATGCCGTTGATCAGGTCGATTTCCTTGCCGAGGCTTTCGTTCGGGAAGACTTCGACGGCGATGCGGCCATCGGTCAGCGCCGACAGTTCCTCGCCGAACTTCACCGATGCCAGGTGCCACGGGTTTTCTTCGTTGGCGAGGTGGCCCAATTTCAGGGTCATGTCTTGTGCGAAGGCCGATCCGGCCAGCAGCGAAACGGCGGTGACCGCAGCGGCTGCAACTTTCCATTTGAACGACATCTCAGTTCTCCTCCTTGATGGATGCTTGGATTGGGGCGTTGACCGGTTCAGGAATGTCCCCGTCCGGTAGATCAAAAAAGTCAGGGTTGGCGGCGCGGATCTGCGGCAGATCCGATAGAACTTCACGCAGATGTCCGCGAATGGCGGCATTGGCCCCGCTCGTATCGCCGGCTTCGATCCGGTCGACGATGGCCGTGTGCTGAGCGATCAGCTTGGCCACGGGGAAGTGGCCCAGAGACAGGAACCGCACGCGGTCCATCTGGGATTTCAGCCCCTCGATCTGCCTCCAAGTTCCGCGCTTGCCAGCCGCATCCGCCAGCGTCCGGTGAAACCGTTCGTCGAGCTCGATGAAACTCTGGCTGTCCGCCACGTTGGCCTGCACTTGCAATTGGCGGCGCAGTTCCGCGATCAAGGGTATGTTCGGGGTCGCGGCGAGAATCGCGACGATATCGGCTTCGATCGCTTCGCGCAGAAACCGCGCGTCCAGCACGGCGGTGTAGCTGATCTTGGTGATGATCGTACCCCGCTGCGGTAGAATGGCAAGCAAGCCTTCGCCGGCCAGCTTGATGAAAGCCTCGCGCACGGGTTGACGGCTGACGTCGCAGGAGCGGGCGATTTCGCTTTCGGAAATGCGGTCGCCGGGGGCAAATCGGTTGCGGATGATGGCATCACGCAGACGCGCGTAAAGCTGCGGCGCAATGGCGGTCGCCGGATCCAGATCGCTGGAAATGATCCCATAGGCCGTCATGATTCGCTGTCCTCCCCGATGCAGGATGCCATACTTCCATACTAGTCGGCAATGATGTCAGGTGATAGAAAGACCCCGACGACCTGGGAGGAATAGCATGAAACAGACATGGCGTTGGTTCGGTCCCATGGACCTCGTGTCCATTGATGATACCTTGCAAGCCGGGGTTGAAGGCATCGTTTCCGCCCTGCATCACGTGCCGACCGGCGCCGTCTGGACGCGCGAAGAGATCGCGCAACGCCAGCGTGAAATTGCCACGATGACGGACGGCACGCCCTCCGGCATCGCTTGGGACGTGGTCGAAAGCCTGCCCGTGTCCGAAGATATCAAGAAGCAGCAGGGTGACTGGCGCACGCATATCGAGAATTACAAGATCAGCCTGCGCCATCTGGCCGAGGCCGGGATCGAGGTGATCTGCTACAACTTCATGCCGGTGCTCGATTGGACGCGCACCGATCTGGCGTGGCGGAGACCCAATGGCGCGACCTGCATGCGTTTCGACCTGACCGATTTCGCTGCCTTCGATCTGCACATCCTGCACCGTCCTGGGGCCGAAAACGACTTTGATGACGCCCTGCGCGAAGCGGCACAGGAGCGGTTCGCCAAGATGGCCGAGGGCCGCCGTACTGAACTGGCCAAGACCGTTGTCTTCGGTCTGCCCGGTGCCGCTGAAAACTTCAGCCTCAATGAGGTGCGCCAGCATGTCGCAGAATATAACAGCATCAGCGAAGATCGGCTGCGCGCGCACCTTATCGACTTCCTGTCCGAAGTGACTCCTCTGGCTGAGGACTTGGGTCTGCGTCTGTGCTGTCACCCCGACGATCCGCCTGTGCCACTTCTGGGCCTGCCGCGCATCATGTCCACTGAGGCGCAATATGCCGCCGTATTGAATACCGTCGACCTGTCCGCCAACGGGATTACCCTGTGCTCTGGCTCGCTCGGCGCACGGCCCGATAATGACCTGCCAGGCATGATGGAGCGTTGGGGGTCGCGCGTGCATTTCCTGCACTTGCGGAACGTGAAACGCGAAACCGCCAATATTCGTGGATCGTTCTTCGAGGACGAGCACCTGGCCGGCGACACCGACATGGTCGCCCTCATCGCCGCTGCCCTGCGGGAACAGAACCGCCGCAAGGCAGAGGGCCGTGCAGACTGGTCGATTCCCTTCCGCCCTGATCACGGGCAAGACATTCTGGATGATCTGGGGCGCAAGGCGCAGCCGGGCTATCCGTCGATTGGGCGGCTCAAGGGGCTGGCCGAGCTCCGCGGCGTCATTGCCGGCCTGCAACACGGCATGGTTCAATGAGCCGTCTAACGTCACTCGACGCGCCCCCGACACGGTGCAACTCCCCGTCTACAGGCAGGAGCACGCGGCCCAATGTATGTACCGGCTACTGTTCGCAATTGATTTCTTCGCATGTTCTCGGAAGTCGCTCATATGTATCCGGCCTGTTGATCGGCACGCGGGCCGTGGCCTTGTTGGGGTTACGCACGCGCCGTGATC
>NZ_BLIV01000007.1 GCF_009811755.1 Roseobacter cerasinus | reverse complement strand
TCTTCTTCGGTGATCTCGCCCTCCGGCAGCTCACCCCCGAACTCTTCCAAAAGCTCAGCTTCCGGCGTCTTTGTCCTCGCCAGAGGAGGCCCCTCATCCGGGGCTGTGTTGTTTTCGACATCGCTCAACCACCAATAAACTTGATTTCAAGGACACCGTGCATTTGGCCCCAAATGTGGAATGGGTCAGAGAGGCGCGATGGGTCGAGGATGGGAAGTTCTTCACCTCCTCCGGGGTTTCCGCAGGAATGGATATGTCCCTCGCCGTCATCGCTGACCTTTATGGCATGGCCGCCGCCGACAGGGTCGCCTTGGGTACTGAATATCAATGGCATAAGGATTCAACCCGTGATCCCTTTGCAAAATCGGCGGGATTGGTATGACACGCCACCCAATCCGCACTGTTGGTGTCTTTTGCGGGTCTGTCACAGGCAACGGGCATGACTTCGCGTCCGAGGCCGGCCTGGTTGGCGCGCAGCTTGGATATCAAAACCGCACGGTCGTCTACGGCGGAGGACGGGTCGGGCTTATGGGTGCGGTCGCGGATGCATGTCTAAGCCACGGTGGGCAGGTCATCGGCGTTATGCCCAAAGAGTTGGTCGATAAGGAAATTGCACATCCAGATCTGACGGAACTGATGATCGTTTTAGATATGCACGAACGAAAATAAAAATGGCTGATATGTCGGATGCCTTTATTGTACGGCCGGGCGGAACGGGCACGATGGAAGAGTTCTTTGAACAATGGACTTGGGGGCAGATCGGGTATCACCGAAAACCGATTGCGCTTCTGAACGTCGCTGGTTTCTTCGATCCGCTTCTGACGATGATTGATCGAATGGTCGCGCGCGGCTTCCTTTCGGAGAAGCACCGCGACATGCTAATCTTCGAAACGGATATCAGCTCAGTGCTGACGCGATTTGCGGCCTACGAGCATCCCGCCGAAAAGGGATACGCGCGATAGATATAACTCCGAGGCGACAAATGCGGTCATTGGAATGAAAGCAGCGAAAGAGTGCTCCGTCCCGCGCTCTGAGGTGTCGGATTGAGCGGCGGCGAAAGCACGGTTTAGATGAGATGGCAAAAATCGCTCAGAAATAGCTGCTTTCGCGACATATGCCAAACCGAACGTCTTCCTGGTGTTGTCCTGGCTCCTTCCGGTTCTTCAGGTCAACGCACACTTGCAAATTCTGAAGACAACTCCGAAAGTGCTTCGGTGGAATTTGCGATGATGCGAGACGTGAATATCGTTCTTGAGCTCGACGACAGGATGATAGCCAGCCCTTAGATCAAGGCATCTGCGACTCCGCGCACATCAGAATACGGCGGCTTTGAGACCCTCGCCGACGTGAGCGGGGATAGCTTTGCATTTGGAGCATTGCTGTACGACGGCACAGAGGTAGTGCCGTTGGGAGAACGCGTTATGGCCGCCCAAATCCCCGGCCGCTGGTCGCTGCTGTCGGCTTAAGCCTCTGCTCCGCCACAGGACAGCAAAGAACACCAATGGCTGATGCGTGTGTCTCTTTTGTCAACACGGCCCTAGATTTGGTAACAGTTGCCGATCGATCTGAAGGGTGAAGGCCATCTTAGACGGAGCATGAAACCACAACGACCAAACTTGTCGGAGCAACATCATCAACGATCAGTCTTTCACCCCGTAGGGTGATGTCTTTTCACGCGGATGTGTGAAGGATTGAGGGCGTGGCGCTTTGCTAAACGCCTTTGGTTTGAAGAATTTGTGGAAGAGGTACTTATGTGGAAGCCGTGCGTTTTTTTGTCAGCGATCTTGTTCACACCTGCGGCAGGCTTTGCCGCGACTTTGGACGTTACCGGACTTGTCTCAGTCGTGGACAACGGACTGAGCGGTGTGCGCCAGGAAAGCTCGGAAACTCGACTATCCCGTGAAATCGATGGTTTCGCCCGCGGACAAGATGCAGCGGCGCTCGGCCGCGGTGAGGGCACATCGAACTACTTTGTTGATTCGCGCACCGGCGTTTTCCGGCTCGGAAGCTTCGCGTCGCTGGACAGAGGCTTGTCCGACGCATCCCGCGCTGGCGGCAACATCAAAGTCACTCTGACCGAGAGCTTCGTCGCGCGAGGATCTGGAACGGCGACGTTCCAGTTTGACTATGATGGCGCGTTCTTTAACGCAGGCACCGAAAACAGCCGACGCGGGTACAATGCGGGCAGCAGAGCTGATGTCGAGCTAACCGCCGATATTCGCGACGGCAACCGGATCGTCACCAAGCAGGATCGATCCGGTGCAAGCCAGACCTTCATTGGCGATAGAGGCACCTTCAACAGCACCAGAGAAATTCTGACATATCAACAGAACAACAGTTTTGCAGAGCTCAGAGAGCTGTCATTCGATCTTGTGGACGGACAAACGTTCGAGTTCGGTATTTCGTTCTTCGTCGGCTCCACCGCCGGCAGCAACGAGGGTCGCACAAACGCTGATTTCACAAACACGGGCTATCTGGACTTCAGGACCTCGTCAGGCCTGAACCTCGTAGCTTCCAACAACAACTTCCTAGCCGACGCGACGGGCCGCCCAAGCGGCCCTGGAACGCCCGCGCCGATACCACTTCCTGCTGGCGGCTGGTTGATGCTCGCCGGGCTTGCCAGTCTCACGTGGTTGCGGCGCCAGACATCAATGACGCGCTAGTTGCGAAGGCCGGATCCAGTCGGAGAAGCAAGGGCGTCGCCGTCTCACTATTTGACAACTGGGTGGAATTCGGCGTGTATACTCGGGCGTGATTTTCTAGACACGTGGGCCTTCGAGAACATCTCCGAAAGGGTATCAAAGCTTGAGCGACCTTCCGGAGCAAGCGCCAGCCGCGCCCTTCGATGTAACCTCGTTCGATGATCTCCTTCCAAAAGTTGCTGAGTTAGCAGAGCAAGGAGACAAGGCTGGGTTGGATAGGATGACCGCGTCTTTCGACGCGCTCGTCTCAAGGCTTGAGCTCGCGGTTGATGGTTGGCGTGGTGCAGAGATCATTCCATTCGTCGTCCGGCCCAATGGCCGCGTTGCCCGGATGACTGCGGCAGCTGCCGATGGGCTCATTCTCAGCCCTGGTGAGGATCTCATGGCTTTGCTGAATACCGCAGGGCGGACCACCTTCGAGACGGTTGTCGCAGATGGTGGCCCCGAGCGGTTGATATCCGCCCGCATCTTGCCCGAGGAGCGCACTGCGCTTGTAGGGATCAAACGGACGGAGACGGGTGTTCTAGCCCGTGCGTTGATTACGTTCTGGCGTCCTGAGATTGGCGAAGCCCTGCGACGGGACTTCTTGCTAAGCGAAACAGAAACCGAGGTTGCCCGCGCCCTGTTCGAAGGGTTGCGTGCAAAGGTGATCGCTGAAATCCGGGGGCGCTCGACCGAGACAATACGAAGCCAGGTCAAAGCCATTTTCCAAAAGACAAACGTGTCCAATGTCTTGGAATTCGCGCATATCATCTATGGGCTGAACGCCCACCCTTCTGTCGGTGCGCCAGTTTCAGCCGTGGTCCGCAGTGGCGAAGCCAGAGTGTGGCATGGGGCGCAATGGCCGGTCGAGGTTTTGTGCGACGGGTCTCCTGACGGCAAGCCGCTTTTGTTTATGCACGGTTGTTTAGGCGGCTGCCGGTTCGTTGCACGCGCACGCGACCGCCTGGCGTCGCGCTTCGTGATCGCGCCGGGGCGCCCGAACCACGGACGCACGCCTGAAACCGGATCGAACTGGAGAACAGGTCCAGAGGTAGCGGCGCAACAGGCTCTGTCCGTTCTCGATAGCGCAGGAATACGGAAAACTGATCTGATTTCCTACGATATCGGCGCGGCCGGCGCGTTGACCTTGGCAGCGATGGCGCCCGAGCGGATTGAGCGAGTTTTGATTATCTCCTGTCTTCCACCGATGCCAAACTTGTCGGATCTCATGGCAATTCCCCAGCAACAGCGCGTTTTCCCTGTTCTGAGCCGGATTTCGATGCGGGCAGGAAAAGCACTTGCACGCTTGGGCGGCGAGCGGCTTTTGGAAGGCGGTCCCGAGGCATTTGGAAGCATCGTCTTCGCTGGGTCACAGGCAGACACCGCCGCTTGCAAAGACCCAAGGGTTTCAGAGCAGTTCTGGCGGGGGCACGGGTGGCATACAATTCAAGGGCCCGACGGTTTCTTTTTTGATGCTGCGCTCGCGGGAACCGCTTGGCACGGGACGCTCTGTGATCTGTCCGTGCCGGTTACATTCCTGCATGGTGAGGACGATGCCAGTGCTCCCCTCTCGAAGGTCAATAGTCTGGCCAGCCATGTCGGAGGGACAGTTGTCCCCGTTCCACGAACCGGCCACACGCTGGTCCATGCACGTCCGGAGCTGTGGCTCGATCTGCTTGAGAACGAGACCTTTTGGTGCTCGCGCGCATGAATGAAGTGAAAAGGTCGCCGTCGACCTGACCTTTTCTTCCGAAGATCAGGTTTTAAAGCCAGTCGAGTACGAGAACAGCGAGAGCGAATGTCACTTGTCGTGGGCTTGCCGAGTTTCAGCATCATTCCGGCAGCAGTACCTCAATCAAGCATGACAAGACGAACTCTGCGGCAAACACCTGAATTTGTTATCAAATTAAATAAGATTTTCAAAAAATAATGCGACTCTTTGACAAAAAAAGAAGCTGAAAAAGATCACATTTTTTGTTTGCATTAGCACGTTCTTGCTATTGCTACCACTTTAGTGAGGAGCCGGGAGTTCGGTTGTGAAAATCCAGCAATTTTTATTCGTCGCACTAGTATTATTGAGTGCGCCATTGATCGCCTTGTTGATTAGTATTTCTTATGCTTCATGGAACGAGCATACGCAAGACAAACGAAGCGCTTCAGTGGCGCGAGCGACGGCCTCTTGGATAGATGGTCAAGTGGCACTTTCCCTAGAACGAAGCTTATCGCAAGTCGCATTTGCCGTTGAGCTCGAAAATCGGTCGATCTTCACACAAAGCCTGGAGACACAACGGCGTATTGTTGATCAGCACTTTTCTGCCGCCTTCTCCGAAATTAGTCAAAATTTCGACACTCTTGACTTGCGCTTAGAGTCTTTCAAACGGCAGGCGAAAAAGATGCAGATAGCGTTGACAAAGACACGTCAAGACATCGATGCAGCATTTTTGACAACCGGTATTTGCGATCAAAATTGCGAGCCTTTCATTAAACAGTTGATTGCTATCATTGACCAAACAGCTGCAATACGCGCATCCTTGGAAATACCAACCAGCCAAATTAGTGCGAACTCGTATGATGCCTTTCAATTGCAGCATCTCGCGTGGCAAGCCCGAGAATTCGCTGGCCGCGTACGGACCCCTTACGTCATCGCGACCATGCAACTACGCGCGATACCCGAACCCAAAAAGAGTATAACCCAAGAACATCTGAGGCTCGGTAGTCAGACATGGGACACACTGCGAAATGTCGCGCAACGACTCGATCCCGAGAGCTCAATTTTCAAGGCCTACGTTCGTGCCGATGCCGCCTATTATAAACGGCATACGCTGCTCCTGTCGCAAATAGACACGGCATTCGACACCGAGGATTTTGCGCAAATCCCTTCCTATGACGCGTTCTTTGACCTGTCATCTACCGCACTTGCTGCCATCTCGGAGGTCGCTTCTGTTTCCGGGCAGGATATCCAGACGTATTGGAGTGACCGGCAAGCCGCCTCTTTGAAAACGTTCTGGTCAACATCGCTTGCTTCAACAGCTGCCCTTGTATCGTTGATCTGGATTATCGCGACACTTCGAAGGCACCTCGTGTTGCCAATTCTTTACACAACAGGTGTGTTGTCCAGATTGGCATCAGGTGATCTGAACGTCAGCAATAAAAAGCCGGTCAGTCTTAGGCTGACCGAAATCAAGTCACTGCACAACGTCGTCGAGAAATTCCGCGAAGAACTTCTTCAAACTCAGATTGCGGAGAAGGACGCCAGAACAGATCACCTCACCAAACTACCAAACAGGCGAGACATGGAGGAAAGGCTGTCTGTCGACACCCAGATGCCCTTCAACGATGGGGACGCTTTTGTGTACATCGACTTGGACGAGTTCAAGCCGATAAACGATGCCTTTGGCCACGGCGCTGGGGATAAAGTGTTACAAGAAGTCGCCGAGCGGCTTAAAAACTTTGCGCCTGACAAGTCAGAGCTCTGGCGTCTGGGAGGCGATGAGTACGGCTTCGTCGTTCGCAATGCAGCTTCCCCCGAGCATCTGTCCTTTCTCGCTGACCGATTGCAAGATATTGTATCCGCACCAATCGCCTTCGCAGGCAAAGAACTCTTTGTCGGCGTGAGCATCGGAGTCGCCATCCATGACGATGCGGTTCTGCATCCACAAGACATGTTTGCACGCGCAGACGTGGCGATGTTCACGGCTAAGAACAATCCTCACAAGAACTTTGAAATCTACGGAAGCTCACTTCAAACCCGACGCTACGGAAACGAAGCCCGAAGGGACGTCGTAACTGCGCTGGAAAACGGCGCGATCTTCCCTGTGTTTCAACCGCAAATCAATCTGAATACGGGCGAAGTTACAGGTTTTGAAGCTCTCGCAAGGTGGCGTCGCCCAAACGGTGAAGTCTCTACACCGGCTGAGTTTTTGGATGTTGTTGAGTATTTCGGCTCTCAGGCGGAGCTGGACATCCTGATAGCAGGGCGCACGATACAGGTGATGCGACATGTGCATGAACAGGGAACATTAAAGCCTCGCTTCTCTATGAATGTCTCGGAGAGTAGTTTGGCCTCTCGCGAAACACGTGACGGCTATTTGGATCTTTTCAAGAATAACGAAGACCTCGTTTCCTGGATTACTGTTGAGGTCACGGAAAACGCTCTCTTAGACCGCTCCGCCCAAGCGATCCGTTCGTCTCTGCAAAGCTTCTCTGCTGCTGGCGTTTCGCTTTCGATGGATGACTTTGGAACCGGGTATGGCTCTTTCCGACATTTACAGGAATACAGTTTTGACGAAGTCAAAATCGATAAGAGTTTCGTAGCAAAACTGTTTTCAGATCACAGTTCAGAGGTTATTATTTCAGGATTTCTACACGTCGCTAAGGGCTTGAATGCCAGTGTTGTCGCAGAAGGTGTAGAAACGGAAGAGCAACGACACAAACTGGCGGAGCTAGGCTGTCATTTTGGCCAGGGATATCTATTTGCCAAACCGATATGCGCTGAAGACGTAGTAGGTTTTCTGGAAAGTGGGTTTCTTGCAAGGTCTGTATGAAGCCGGGTTTCAATATTCTCTTTCCTGCGACTTTCGACTACGGACAACGCGACTATCGCCATACACGAGATAGTGCGGCACAATAGGCTGCGATAGTACGGTGATTTTCCGATTGTAGACATTCGAGCAGCGTGGAGAATCTGCTGGCATGGGCTCTGAACGGACCCTTGCTGACGCGGCAGTGCCGGTGCGGCACGCTGACCAGGACCGGTCATCAGGCGTTCAGGCCAGGCCCTTGATATCGTGACTTGTCGCGCGATGCGCGACCGTTGGCAGATCAGGAGCCGTAGTTCACACAACTAGCGGCGAAATCTAACTGCGAGCCTACAGCGGAAGTCGTGAGATTTCGCTACAGGCGCGCGCAATGGGTGCTTTGCTTCGCACGCACAAATCTTGACAGTGTAAAGTAGCACGACTAGCTGCCATTCGTAGAGGAATTTACCAAAAACTCGTCGTTCTAAGCATTAGACGTTGGCTTAAAAAGTCGCTGTTTCTAGCTTGCGACGATTCAAACAATGGTCGGCGCCAACACAACCAGTGTTTCCAATCGAAGACGTTTTACACTCAAAGGATGTAGAGTTTTTCGGAGCCTCCCACAGATGCCGCGCTTGCCCCTTGATTAATGTTGGCTCCAGAACATCTTGACCCGTTTTTCCATACTTTCAAATTGCTTCGCGTGCCAGGTCACGCCATCTTCGTTGATCGACAAAACGGGCATACCTTCGGTGCGCGGATCAGTGGCCGAACTTGCGATCACGGTATTCCCGTCGATGTCGCAAAGAGCGTGAAGTCCGTCAAAAAGCACGCCGATGCCATCTGGTATCTGTCCCGCCGCAAGCGCTGCGACCAAAGGCCTTGAAGCGGGCTTGTCCTGTCGTCCGACTGCCAAAACGCCCATAGCCCCGCAAGAGACCAGAACGCCGTGATAGTCTGCGCCGTGGAAACGCAACACTTGACTCGTGCTTTGTGCATTCTGCACCCAAAGCTCAGTGTAATCCGCGAGCACGCCACGCTCCAACATGTGCCCAGCCTCATCAAAGCTGATGGCCCCAATGTCGAGACCATCTGGCGTGCCATGCCAGTTGATGTGGCGATGCCACGTGCAGTTCTGGCCATCCAAAGTGACGTGACCGGCAAACCCTTCTGAACATGCCAGTGTGTGAAGCTGTTGCGCCGAACAGTCAGAAAGACTGGTGTCATGGCTGAGATCCGGCCGGTCTTGGGGAATGCGCACATCGGCGTAGATCGCACCCGCCTGCATCCAATGTACACGTGTGTCATGATCTTCGAAACCGGGCGCTTTGATCCAGCGTCTGACCCAATGTCCTTGGATATCGCTTTCAGTGATCACTCTGCTGCCAGATTTTGTGCGCCAATCTCTGCAATGATCTCGCTGGCGGTTAACACGGCACCTTCTTGCAGATACTCCATCGCGTTCAAGGACGCTTGATGCGCTTCGGGCGACGTACCGCCGACACAGTCCCCGATCACGCGGCAATAATAGTCGTGCTGGTGGCCATCGACAAAACTGTAGTGCACACAAACGTCCGTCATGCAGCCCACGATGATCAAGGTTTGCGCCTTGAGCCCTTTTAGCAGTATCTCGGTCTCGGTGCCAAAGAACACTGAATAGCGCCGTTTGTGCACAAAATAGTCGGTTGGACGCATGCCCATTTCCTCGACTGCGACCGGCGTGCCCGGTTCACCTTCGAGGCAATGAATGTCTTCGGTGCCATCCAATTCGCGGCCATAGTCGATTTTGTTGCGGCGGTGGATCTCTTGGAAAAAGATCACCGGGATGTGTGCGTCATGCGCGGCGTCAACAACGCTGCGCGCGCGTTCGAGATTCTCGCGATAGGCGGGCATCGTCGGGATGCCAGCATCGGTGCGATCGAGAAACGCGCCTTTTTGAATGTCGATGACCAAGAGCACGGGTTGCCCAACGATCGTGGGTTGGCGGGGCATCAGATGGATCCTTATTTGCGGGTTTGATCCGCGCCCATCAGACGCGGCAGATCGCCCCAGCGGGCAACTGCTGAAAAGACCAGAATAGAAACGGCTAGAAAGGTGATTGCGGCGACAGCCATGGTTGGGGTGTAGCCATTGCGCAGGGAGTTGAAGATCTGAAGCGTGACTGTTGCATAAGACGACGCTGAGACAAAGAAAATCACGATGAACTCGTTAAACGACAACACCAGCACAAAGAAAAAGCCGGAGATGGTGTAGGGCACCGTTTGCGGCAGAACCACGGTGCGAAACGCAACCTGATCCGTGGCCCCCATCGTGGCGGCTGCGTCGAGGAGGGACCGGTCAATGGATTGCAGCCCGATAGAGATCGTCACCAAAGGCAGCGCCAGAAGCAGGATCGCGTGGCTAATGATCCCGGCCCAAATCTCTCCCAGGCCGCCAGTAAAGGCCCAGAAAAACCCCAACCCTACGCCAAAAACGATTGGCGGCACCGCAAAAGGCAAGGACCCAAGCCCGGCGAGTGTTTTGGAAATGTTGGAACCCGTGGACCAGAGCATATAGGCGATGGGCCACGCCATCAGCACCGCCAAACTGGCCGCAGACGTCGCCACGATCACTGAATTCCAAAGTGCTACGGTCCAGACGGGTTCGGAGACAAAGAATTCACCAAAGCGCTCGAAGGTGGGATCGACTGGCGGAAAAAACATGCTGCGCCCAGAGTTCAGCGCTGCGCCGCAAACAACCACGATTGGCAGGGCCAGCACCAGGGCCACAAGCCCCATATAGAGCATGCCGAAGACCCTCATCTGGCACCCTCTGCTTTGCGGTTCAACAGATGACCCAGGCTCAAACACGTGCTGGCCGCGATCAGGAGCATGATAGCTTGGGTCGCGCCAAACGGTGCATTCAGGTTGGCGCCGCGCACGTTCGAATAGATCGCAACGGCCGTCGTGTGTTTTTCGGGAGCGGCGAAGACCGTGACCGCCACGTAGGTGCCCAACAGGAACACAAAGAGCAGCAAGGTCGTTCCCAACAGCGGCAAGCGGATCGATGGCAGCGTGACCGTGCGTGTCACGGTCCAGCGCCCGGCCCCCATGGTGCGCGCAGCCTCTGCCAACGACGGATCAAGACGCGACAAGGCCGGATACAGCAGGATCACTGCATAAGGCCAGACCAAGTAGCTCATGGTTAGGACCGTCGCGAAATCCGAGGTCTTGAACTTAACGTTTCGCGGGTTGGCAAGTCCCCAGTCCCGCAGAGTCTGAAACCACCCCACGTCCTTGAGCCAGGCCGTCAGCCCGGTCTCGCGAAAGAGCTTGGGCAGGCCGGAGTTGTTCGACAAAAGGATGTCCCATCCCATGACGATAAAGACCTCGGACATAGCGAGGGACGACAGGATAAAGACCAGCCACATAGCTTGCGTCGACCGTTTCAGACGCGTCAGCAGCAAGGTGAACGGCAGTGCTGTTAGAACCGCCAAGAGCGAGGCGATGACGGCGAAATAGAACGAATAATAGAGCTGTTGCAGGTAGAGCAACGTGATCTCATCAGGCCAGAGCACGCCCACAAAAAACCGTTGGTAATTCTCGAATGTAAGATCCCAGACCCATGCCGCCCCGTCCACTTTGCGACCAAAGGAAATTGCGAGCACCAAGAGAAAGGGAGCTACACAGAAAACCACAATCAAGGTCGTCAAAACACCGGGCACGACCCGCCGTATCGGGAATGGCTGCGTGGCTTTGCCTGCGCGGGCTGGCTTGGCCAGCGGGATGTCATCTGCAACCGTCATGCGGCCTGGCTCTTTGGTGCGGCGCGGGGAAAGACCTGGATCGCCTCAGGCGGCAGACGGACAGTTGTGGCGTCCCCAGTGCTCAGCGTCGGGCCTGTTTCACCCACCGCGTATTCCACGATCATCGGGCCAATGTCGGATTGCAGGTGGTATTCGCGCAATGGGCCGAGGTCGCGCACAAACATCACCTTGGCCGCCACGCGGTTTGCACCGCCCTCGTCATCCATGGCCGCACGTTCGGGGCGGATGGCAATCTGGACCGGGCTGCCGCTTTGAAAGTTTGCCTGCGTGGTCAGATGGGTGTCACCCACGGTCACGCCGCCCTCAACGACGATACCGTCAAAGAAATTTGCTTTGCCGATGAAATCTGCAACAAAAGTGTTGGCGGGCTGGTGGTAGATCTCTTGTGGCGGTGCGATCTGTTCGATCCGTCCGTTTGACATAACTACAATCTGATCCGCCATGGTCATCGCTTCGCGCTGGTCATGGGTCACAACGATGGTCGTGATGCCAAGGCGCTGTTGCAGAAGGCGCAGCTCGACCTGCATCTCTTCCCGCAGCTTGGCGTCGAGCGCGGACATCGGCTCGTCGAGCAAAAACACCTCCGGCTCTTGGGCCAATGCGCGGGCGATGGCGACCCTTTGGCGCTGCCCACCCGACAGCTCACCGATGCGTCGGTCGCCAAAGCCGCCCAGTTGCACCGTCTCCAGCAGCGCATTGGCCTTTTTACAAGCCGCCGCTTTGCCCATGCCGCCGATCACCAGCGAATAGGCCACGTTTTCACGCACGGAATAATGCGGAAACAGCGCGAAGCTCTGGAACACCATGCCGAACTTGCGCTTGTGCGCCGGATGGGTGGTGATGTCCTCGCCGCCCAAAAGGATCGTGCCGCGTGTCGGTGCCTCAAGCCCGGCAATCATGCGCAAAAGCGTGGTCTTACCACAACCCGACGGGCCCAACAGCGCGGTCAGCTCGCCCTTGGGAAAGCTCAGGTCAGTGGGTTCAACAGCGGTGATGTGCCCAAAGGACTTGGACACACCTTTTAGGGACAGACCCAGCATCATGCGCCTCAGGCACCGGCCAGCATCTTATCCCAGCTTTCCTTGATGAAGGTCTCATTGTCGAGATAGGCCTCATATGCGGGCTTGATCGCAGGCGCGCCGGAGACAAAGTTGAATTCGTCATCAGTGAGGTCGGTCTTGGACTTGTCCACCAGCGGCGCTGTGCCGATTTTGCGGCTCATCAACGCCTGGACCGCCGGATCCGAAGAAAAGTTCATGAATTCCGCCGCCTCATCCGCCTTGTCGGACCCTGCGGTCAAACACCACGAGCCGTAGTCCTGCAAGTTACCCTCTTTGGGGAAGGTCGGCTTGATCGAGTGGCCATCCAGCGCCATCAGGTTGGCCACGTCCAGATAGTACTGCCCCGCAACCACATCGCCGTTTTTCATCGACTGTTCCATCTGGCTTTCTGCGGTCCACCACAGGGCAACGTTGGGTTTCAGCTCGGCAATCTTTTCGATGACCGCCATCACGCCCTCATCCGACATCAACGTTTCTTCGCCGTCAAAGAACGTCGCCGCGGTAAAGTCCAGAAGGCCCGCGTTGTAGACCCTGCCCAGTCCCAGCGACGCCTCAAAGAGGTTGGTGTCCCAGAAATCTGCCCAGCTTGCCGGTGTCTTAACTTCGTTTGGGTTATAGACCATGGCCGAGAACCACGACATCGCGCCCACACCTTGTGGGCCGCCCTTGCCCTCAAAGACAAAATAGCTGTCAAGGTTGCTGGCGCCTTTGATCTTGGTCAGATCCAGCGGGGCAATGATGTCGCCAATACGGCTGGCTTTGATCATCGTGTCGCGCGCATAGAGCGAGATATCCGTCGGCATACCGCCGGCGACCAGCGCCTGCTGCATTGTCACCAACCAGTCAGACGAGTTCGGCTGTGTGACGCTTTCGACCGTGATGCCCGTCGCTTTGGTGAACTCAGGATAGACGAATTCCTTAAAACTGTTTTCGAAGTATCCGCCATAAGAGCCGATCCGCACCGAACGGCTCTTGGCGATGAGGGGTGTGGCCAGTGTGGAGGCGGCAAGACCTGCGACACCGGATTTGAGCACCGTACGTCTGTTCATATGTGCCATGTTTTTGCTTTACTCCCGATTGGCGCCGGTCGAGAGGAGAAGGCCGACGCGCTGTGTTGTGCACAAAGCAACCGCGATCAGGGTCCGTTCGGTCAATCGAAGCGACCGAAATGTCGCCAAACGTGACAGGGAATGCTGAAATTGCAGGCATTTCGTCGGATCCAAGGGGCATTCTTAGACGCGGTCGAGTCGGAATCGCCGCCTTTGATGCAGGCTGATCCGTGTACGAACAAAAGGATGACACATGGCTGACGTGGCAATATCTGACAGCGACGAGGAACTCACGGCGCGCACTGTGGACGATGCAACCTTGCCTGTGGTTGATCTCAGCGGGCTCTTTACCGATGACGCCCAAGACAAGGCAACAGTGGCCCGAGGGCTGGGCGAGGCGGCCCGCACGTCAGGTTTTTTCTACATCACCGGCCACGGCGTTCCCCAGGAGATGATCGACGCCACCTTTGCCGCCTCCAAAGAGTTCCATGAAAAGCCGCGCAGCTTTAAGATGAAGACATGGTCCGGTTTCACGACGAACCACCGCGGTTATGTCCCTTTTGAGGAAAACGGCAGTTGCTTTCCCAAGATCATCAATTTTAACGAGGCGTGGGACATGTCCTATGAGGCGCCTGCCGATCACCCGGACTACCTCGCGGGTTGGCGCATGACGGGGCCAAATGTCTGGCCCGACATCCCAGGTTGGCGCGAGACAGTATCCAGCTACTACGACGCGATCTTTAACCTCGGCCTGCGCCTTCTTGATGCGCTGGCGCTGGAACTGGGCGTGCCCACCGAAGAGCTGACCCGGCATATCACCTGCCCCACATCTCAGTTGCGCCTGTTGCGGTATATTGAGAACGACATGCCGCAGACCAAGGATATCACCGGCATTTCTGAGCATTCGGATTTTGAGTGCTTTACCATCCTGTTGCAGGGTGCGCCGGGTCTGCAAGTGATGAACGCGGATGATGTGTGGATCGAAGCGCCGCCCATTCCCGGCACGTTCATTGTCAACATTGGTGACATCTTTGAGACCTGGTCCGGCGGTCAGTTCAAATCGACCCAGCACCGGGTCATCAACACCGGCAAAGAGCGGTATTCCATGCCGCTCTTTTTCGGGCTCGATTATCATGCGGTGATTGAGCCGCTGGAAAAGTTCCGTACGCCCGAGACTGTTGCCAAATATCCCCCGATCAAAGCGGGCGATCACCTGATGCGGATGTCGATCAACGCATTCCGCTATATGCATGATGCGCAGGCGCACGGGGTCTTTACGCCTGACTACGATGTACCTGAGGAAAATCCCTTCAAACGCGACGCCAAAGAACCGGCGGAGTAGCCCGTGCAACCGCATCCCGACTTTGTTCAGGTCTCCTGGCCGCGTCAGTTCGCCCTTGGCGACTGGACGCTCGCGCCGCTAACGCCGGACCACGTCGATGAAGACTTTGAGGCAGTGTTGGCCACCGCGCACCTGTTTGGCGACTTCTTTGGCTCCTGGCCCGAGGGGCTTACCCGGGACGAAAACCTGATTGATCTGGCGTGGCACGATCGTGAGTTTATCTCCCGCCGCTCGTTTTCCTGGATCTTGCGCGACGGCGCGAGCACTTACACGGGATGTTTCTACGTCTATCCAAACATCGGCGAGCGCGGGGCGGCCGAGGCTGCGCTGTGGCTTTGCGACATCCCTAACCGGGCCGCGGTTGCCCGCACGGTCAAATCCGCCCTTGCGGGATGGTTGGCGCAAAACCTGCCGCCGGGCATCGCACTCACCTGGACCACCAGCCCTGAATTGGCCTAAACACATGACCCTTCCTATTGCAGATCAGTGGTTTCAAGCCACCAAAGTCGACGCCGACACGACCCTTATCATCGAGCCGCATATTCACGTTCTCGAACAAGCCAATATGTGGCTCGTCGAAGGGTCCGAACGGGACATGATCCTGGACACAGGGATGGGCGTGATCCCGTTTCGGCCCTATCTCGACAGCCTGCGCAAAGATCCGGGCAAAGAGATCATGTGCGTCTCATCCCACACCCATATCGATCACATCGGTGCGGTGCATGAGTTTGATATACGGCTGGTCCACCCCGCTGAGGCCGATGAGATGGCGCATCCTTCTGGACTGAATTCACTCTTTCGCCGGGACATGCCCGAGCGGCTTCTGCAAACCTTTCTCGATGCCGGTTATCCCCCGATTGGTGAGACACTGATCGAAGCGCTGCCATATGAAGGCTACGACCCCGAAAACTACCGCTTGCACGGGGCGCCAGCGACCGGGCTGCTGAGCCATGGTGATCACGTGGATCTGGGCAATCACGTCTATCAAGTGCTGCATCTGCCCGGTCACTCGCCCGGTGGCATTGGCCTCTTCGAAGAGAAGACGGGCATTCTATTTGCAGCGGACGCGATCTATGACGGGCCGCTAATTTACGAGGGGCCGGGGATGAGCGTCGATGACTATCGCGCAACCTTTGATCTGTTGAAATCCCTGCCTGCAACGACAATTCATGGCGGGCATGACCCCAGTTTTGACCGCGCGCGCATGCTCGAGATCATCGCTCATTACGAAGCGCTGTGGGACGCGGCCTAAAAGGTCACAGGTGTTACGTCGTCCATAAGGGACGCCCACCTGGCACCGCGCAGCAAAGCCTTGGTATAGTCAGCCTTAGGCGATCTCAACACGTCCTCGGCGGGCCCCGCCTCTTCGATCTGCCCCTGTCGCAGCACCACCACCTCGTCGCACAGCAGTTTCACGACGGCCAGATCATGGCTGACAAAGAGATAGGTCAACCCCATACTCTCCCGTAGGTCGGCCAACAAATTCAGCACCCGCGCCTGGATCGACACATCAAGCGCGGCGGTCGGCTCATCCAGGATCAAAAGCTTCGGCTCAAGTGCGAGGGCACGCGCAATGCCGACCCGTGCTTTTTGACCCCCGGACAATTGGTGGGGCAAACGGTCCAGCAGTGGGGCGGGCAGTCCGACCTTTTCGGCCAGTTCAAACACCCGTGCCATGCGGTCAGACCGGCCAAGTTTTGTCAGCCGCTTCAGAGGTTCGGCAATAGCCTGCCTTGCGCTGTGACGTGGGTTGAGGCTGTCGGTGGCGTCCTGGAACACCATCTGAATGGCCGACCGCCGCGGGTCCTTTACAAAGGCGCGCGCCGGGGTCGCCGTAATCGAGGCACCGTCGAACAGAACCTCGCCGCCGGTTGGATCCAGCAGACGCGCGATGATGGACGACGCGGTCGACTTTCCAGACCCGCTTTCGCCCACAAGCCCCAGTGCACCGCCCCATTTGAGATCAAAACTGATGCCTTTGAGCGCATGGACCGGCCCATTCTTACCCGCAAAGGTCATCTCCAGATTGCGCACCGATAGCCCCGTTTCTTGGCTGATCTGGGGCGTATCATGGGGTGTGCCGTCCTCAATGAGGTCATGTATCGCCTTGCCGGGCAAGGGGGTCGCAGCCACCAAACGGCGGGTATAGCTGTGCTGCGGCGTCTGCGTCAGCGTCGCAGGTGCGCCCTGTTCCACCAGCTGACCGTCCTTCATCACCACCAGCTGGTCACAATATTCACCAGCGAGACCCAGATCATGGGTGATCAGGATCACGCTCATCTTACGCGCGATGGACAATTGCCGGACCAGGTCCATCACCGATTTCTGCGTGGTCACATCAAGGCCCGTCGTCGGCTCATCCGCGATCAGCAGTCTGGGCTGACAAGCCAATGCGATGGCGATCACCACCCGTTGGCACATCCCGCCCGACAGCTCGAACGGATAAGCGTGATAACGCGCCTCAGCGTCATGGATCTTAACCTCTTGCAAAGCGGCAATCGCCTTTTGGCGCGCGTCGTACCGTGTCGCGCGGGCGTGGCGGCGCAAGACGTCTTCGATCTGATGACCAATTTTGCGGATCGGGTTGAGGGCCGCGCGCGGGTTTTGAAAGATCATTGAAATCTCGCGCCCACGCAGATCATTCAGCGCTGCCTCATTCGCCTGCGACAAATCAATCCCGTCATAGGTCAGCGTGCCCGAGGCGATCTGACCACCGCTATCCAGAATGCGCAGGATGCTAAAGGCTGTGACCGACTTGCCCGACCCACTTTCGCCCACCAGACCCAAGGTCTCGCCCTTGGCCAGATCCAGATCGACGCCGCGCACCGCGTCGACTGCGCCGTTGCGTGTCTCAAACGTGACGTGGAGGTCGCGGATTTCGAGCATCTAGCGCCGCTGCTTGGGGTCGACAATATCGCGCAGCCCGTCACCCAAAAGGTTGAACGTAAAGACCGCCAGCATCAGCCAGAGACCAGGGAAGAGCGCCAACCACCATTCGCCCGAGATAATGAATCCGGCTCCTTCGGCCACCATAATTCCCCATTCCGGTGTTGGCGGACGTACCCCCAGCCCGATAAAACTCAGCCCCGCAGCGTTCAGAACCGCCCAGCCGAGGTTGAGCGAGACCTGCACCATCATTGGCGGCAGCGCGTTGGGAAAGATATGCAGCGCCAGGACCCGCAGATCAGAATTGCCGGCCAGTTTGGCCGCCTGAACGAAGCCCGCTTCGCGCCGAATGTTCACCTCCGCCCGGACCACGCGCGCGTAAAACGGCGTGTTGATGACAGCGGTGGCATAGATCACATTCTCGACCGTATTGCCCAGAGCTGCGACAATTCCCATGGCCAGCACAAAAAGCGGGAAGGCCATGATGATGTCGAGGCCACGGCTCACCACCGCATCATACCATCCGCCCCAGTATCCAGCGATCGACCCCAGGATGGACCCGGCCACGAAGGACAGCGCCACCGCCCCAACCGAGATCACGAGGTCCAACCGCGTGGCCACGATCACGCGCGAAAAGACATCGCGGCCCAACTGATCGGTGCCAAACCAATGAGCCGCACTGGGCGGCTGCAAGATCGCGCCCTCGGACGCGAGCGGATCATAGGGCGCCAGCGCAGGGCCAAAGACAGCGCATAGGATCAAAAACCCCAGCAGGCCAAAGGCGAGCATCGTCACAGGGTTCTGGCGCATCACAAACAGCGTGTGGGCGAGAAACCTGTTTGTCGGGGCGCTCGTGTCGCTCATGCGCCGTCGAACCCGATGCGCGGGTCTATGGCGGCATAGGCCAGGTCAATCAAAAGGTTCAGCGCCACAAAGAGCAGCGCCATTGTCAGGACAAACCCCTGAACGGCCGCATAGTCAGAGGCCACCAGCGCATCGACCGCATAGGATCCGATGCCCGGCCAGGCAAAGACTTTTTCCACCAGAACATTCGCCCCCAATGCGAAAGAAAAGACCATCCCCAGCGTCGTGACCACCGGCAGCATGGCGTTGCGAAACGCATAGCGCATCAGCACCGTGCGGCGGGCCAAACCGGCGGCGCGGGCCGTGCGGATGTAATCCGATGACAGGGCCGCCAGCATCGCTGCGCGTGTCATTCGGGCGATGGGCGCGAGGGTAAAAAGCGCCATGGTGCAGGCCGGGAGGACCAGCTGTTTCGCAGCGCCCCAAAACGTTTCCCAATCGCGGGCCATGGCGCTGTCGATAAGGTAAAACCCAGTGACAGGATCGGGTTCGATAAAGATAAAATCCAACCGCCCAAGCGGGGCCGGCGCAAGCTCCAGCACAAAGTAAAAAATGTAGATCAGCAGGATGCCTGTGAAAAAGGTCGGGAGCGATACGCCTGCCGTGACAAACACCCGGCACAGATGGTCCTTCCACGACCCCGGCGCGGTGGCGGCCATCACGCCAAGAGGGATGGCAACTATGCAGGACAGGATCAGTGCGGTGAGCGTCAGTTCCAGCGACGCAGGCAGGCGGCGCGCAAGGTCGTCCAGCACTGACTGGCCGGTGGAGAGGCTCGTACCAAGATCCCCACGCAACAGATCGCCCACATAACGCAGGAATTGCTCCGGCATCGACTTGTCGAGCCCTAGCGCCTCGCGCACTTGCTGGATCGAGGCCTCATCCGCCGCGTCGCCCGCAAAATACGCCGCCGGATCCCCTGGCAGCGCACGTGTCAGTACAAAGGTGATGATGACCACCCCGATTACAACCGGGATGGCCTGCAAAAGCCGTCCGCCGACTATGCGCGCACGGCTTGCCATGTCAGGCGGGCTTGATCGGGCGGACGTCGAGCTGGCGGTGGAACCAGAACTCGTAGTCTTTTGAACCGTTCAGGGCCACGTTCAGCGCTGGCTGCCAGAGCGGAATGCGGGGCAGTTCATCCAGCGCAATCTCAAACATGCGTTTGATGTTGCCCTCATATGCCGGATCATCGACTGGAATGTGGAGCGTCGTGTCGACCAGTGTCTCGATCTCTTCGTTGCGATAGTTCGATGAGTTAAAGAGATGCCCGTCCTTGTAGGCCCAAAAGAAGTAGTAATCCGGCGTATCCAGCCAGCCGCCGAACCCTTCGAGGTGGAACGCCAGACGTTTTTCCACCAGCGAGGCGGTCCGCCAGTTGGCGCCGGGGATCTTGTCGATGGTGACGGTAATGCCGATCTTGGCGAGGTTTTCCTGCAGCAAGAGTGCTGTGGGCTCCATCCAATCCACCTGATTCAAGCTGATCGAAAACGGCACCTCGAACCCATCGGGATAAGCGGATTTGGCCAGATGCTCCTTGGCCTTCTCCAGATCTTCGAAATAGCCCGTTTTGCGCGGCCACGCGATGTCGGACCGCTCGGTCTCTTCACCCCAAAGCGGGTTGCCCCGGCCAAAGGCCGCCGCCTCAAAGATCGCCTTGTAGGGAATGGCATAGGCCACGGCCTTGCGCACGTCGCTGTCCTGGAACGGCTCAAATTTGGTATTGAGCCCGATGCAATTGATCGCATTGGCAATCGGAGTGGAGTTCACGGTCAGGGTCTCCGCCAACTCAGCGGCGTCCTTGCTGGGGATGTTGAAGGACAGCTGCACATCACCCTTTTCGATTAAAGCGCGCCGTGTGGCTGCCGATGGCACTTCGCGGATGACCACGCGCTTGTAGGCAGGCAGCGGACCGCTGGCCCAGTTATCGTAGCGCTCATAGACGAGTTGCTCGCCAGGGACCCAACGCGCAGCCTTGTACGCGCCCGAACCGATGGTGTTCTGGTGTAAATACTCGGTCGCCCACGGGTCCTCTTCGGTGGCGTTCGCGATGGCCACCTTGGAGTTGATGACAAAGGGGATCGGCACCGCAAGGTCGGGGATCGCCAGTTTGGAGGCGAAATCCAGCGTAATTTGGAACGTCTTGGCGTCAACGGCCACAAATTGATCGGGCCGGGTAAACCCTCCCGCTTTCATCTGCACTGCCGGGAACCCGCCCAAAGAAACCGCGCGATCAAAAGACCATTTGACGTCCTCTGCCGTCACCGGGCTGCCATCCTGAAACGTGGCATCGCGCAAGGTGAATGTCAGGATCAACCCATCGTCCGAAACGGTCCAGCTTTCGGCAAGTTCCGGTTCGACCTTAGAATAATCAAACTCCAAGCCACCACCAGACGAAGGTTTGGTCCCGAATGATACCAGCCGGTCATAGCAGTTGATCGCGACCTGATAGCTGGGACGGTTGGTGCCCGTGCGGTGCAGATCAAGGCTGTTGATTGTCTGACCGTTGACCGCGACCATCACGTCATCACCAGCCGCATGGGCCGGCATGGCGCGCAGGAACGGCAGCATCGAAGCGCTGGCGGCCCCGGCGGCCAGTAGGGATCGGCGGTTTATCTTTGTCATGCGTCTTCTCCTGTTGGCGGGCAGCCGTTTCGGTGGGCCGCGGATTTATGTGCGCGATTGCGCAATATATGCTCGCCAATCGGCGAGGTCGGTGATGTCTGTGGCGCCATCAATGGCGACCGCTTCGCAGAGGAACCCTTGAACCGTAGACCCATCGACCAGCTTGATGGTGCCTATGCCCAAGGGCGCGGGGATGGTTTTCATGAAACTGCCGAATTGCGCCTCGGGCATTTCCCAGATCTCGAGGCTGACCTCAGCGCCCTGCTCGGTCGCGTGGCGCACCAATGCAGGGCGCGCCACGTCGTCACTGGGCAACGCATAAAAGCCATAATCCGCAGCCGTCCTGGTCGTTTTGACCTTGATGGCTCCGCGACTTGTCAGGTGTTCGTTTAGCGGAAGACCGTCCATATGGGCGCCGCACACTGCAATCTGGATCGCGCTGGAACAAGGTGCGGCCAGGACCGGGGCAGCAGGTCTCGCCCAATCCGTTGCGCCCAGGGTTCTGGTGCCCATGGCCTCCACGCGTGTCGCCAGCGACGCGACCTTGGCGTCTTCGCCCGCGCTTGCCAGAAACGTGACACTTCCAGGGCGGCCATCACTGCGCGGCGGTGCCGGAACTGCGATGCCGCACATATCCATCAAATTCACGAAATTGGTATACGTCCCCAGCTTGTTGTTCGGCCCAATTGGGTCAGCCTCCAGCTCCGCGACAGTAAAAAAGGTCGGGATCGTCGGCACACACAGCGCGTCGCAGCCGTCAATCAGCGGTTCCGCTTTGCGGATCAGATCTTTGAGACGGTAGAGCCCCTTGAACGCATCAACGGCCGTCAGCGCCTCTGCCCCGCTGATGATCTTGCGTGTCACCGGGAATAGCGCATCCGGGTTTGTGGTCATCAACGCTTCGGTGGCGGCATAGCGTTCGGCCACCCACGGGCCGTAATAGAGCATTTCGGCCACGTCATAGAGGGCTGAAAAGTCGATCTCACGGATCACAGCGCCTTGTTCCTGCAGCGCTTCGATGACGGACGCAAAGGATGCAGCCTGCGCTGTGTCCCCTTCGAAGCGGATACTGTCCGGGGACGGGATCGCGATCACCGGGTACGGGGCTGGTTGCGCAAGGGGGGCAATGCCAATGGCGCGCGAATAGCTGTCGGCGGCATCATATGAGGCCGCAACGCCAAAGGCCGCGTAGGCATCCGCGACCGTGAGCGCAAAAACCGAGATCGTGTCGAGGGTTCGGCAAGCTGGCACCAGCCCAGTGGCAGACAGCGACCCAAGTGTTGGCTTCAGCCCGACAATGTTGTTCAAGGCGGCCGGCACCCGGCCCGACCCTGCCGTATCGGTGCCCAAAGCGAAGGTGACGATGCCATGGCCGACAGCAACACCGGATCCACCGGACGAGCCGCCCGGTACAATGTCGGGATCAATCGAATTCAACGGCGCGCCATAGGGTGTACGTACCCCAACAAGACCGGTTGCGAATTGATCGAGGTTGGTCTTACCGATCAGAAGCGCGCCCGCATCCAAGAGGTTTTGCACCACGGTGGATGTGGCCTCAGCGGTATAGGCAAAGTCCGGGCACCCCGCCGTTGTGACTTCGCCTGCGACATCCATGTTGTCCTTGATCGCAAAGGGCACACCCCAAAGCGGCAGGTTCGGGTCGTATGCTCCCAACGCATGGGCAGCCGCTTCGACCTGTGCGCGGTCAAACAGAGTGATGAAAATGCCGGGATCGGCTACCGCGTCGATTCGGTCATAGACCTGGGCCACCACCTCGACGGGAGATGTCCCTTGGGCATAGGCAGACCGCAGCGCGTCCAAAGTGAGTGGAATTGCAGCACTCATGCCAAAGATCGCGTCAATCGCGGCATCGTTCAGACCCCCAGTTGTTGGTTCTTTCAACGGTCGGGTGACGGGGCCGATTACACAAATGCTATGTTTTCACAAAACCGGTGCGTTTTTTGCACCGCTCGGAAAGGCGCAGATGCGACACCTCAAAGACTACGAATTCATCGAAGGGGTGATCCGCGCAGGGTCCATCCGCAAGGCCGCCGAAGACATGCACATCACCGCCTCAGCGCTCAACCGGCGGATCAACCGGTTTGAGGATGAGTTCGGCTATGAGATATTCGAACGCCTGCCGCGCGGTGTCCGTCTGAACCCGGCAGGTGAGATGCTGTTGCAGTTCATCCGCAGCCAAGGGTCCGAGTTTGCGCGCCTGCGCTCGCAGGTTGCAGACCTGTCGGGGGTGCGACGCGGCCACGTTTCGGTCGCCTGTTCTCAGGCGCTCTTGCCCTATTTCCTGCCGCATCAAATCGCTCAATACCGCGAAGACCATCCAGGTGTGACCTTCTCGGTCAATGCCCGTGACAGGGTCGAGGCCGAGCGTGAATTGGCCGAATTTTCCAGTGATCTGGCCCTGGTCTTTGAGCCGCAAACCATGGTGGATTTCGAAGTGGTCTTTGCCATCGCGCAACCCATTCATGCGGTCATGCGCGCGGATCACCCATTGGCTGAGCAACCCGAGGTGCGGCTGCGTGATTGCCTGCGCCACCCACACACAGCACCATCGAGCAAATTCGCCGTGCGCAACATCCTTGAGACCGCGTCGCGGCGGCTGTCCTCCATTTCGCTTAACCCGATGATCGAATCCGAAAGTTTCGACTTCATGCGCCACTACGGACAATGGGAGGATATGATCAGTTTCCAATTCCCGATTGGCCTTGATCTGTCGGGCGCAACCAACCTCGTCTCGCGCCCACTGGCCGCTCCCGAGGTGCCGCATGGCAACCTGCTCTTGGGGCAATTGCGCGGGCGCGTGTTACCCGTCGCATCTGCGCGCTTTGCCCAGCAACTGGTCCAGTCGCTGCAGCGCCTGGAGTAGTGGTGCAAAAAATGCATCGATCCGGGGAAATTTGAGCAGAAGTCAGCACCGCACCCCCGTCCTAGACTTTGTGCACAATGCCGCGCCCATGTCCGGCGCTCAATATGGGGGTTTCAAAACATGACACGTATTTCACGCCGTACGCTCCTGGCCTCAACAGGCGCTGTGGCTGCCACCTCTCTTTTGCCGCAAACCGCACTGGCGGCGGACGAGCTGACTGTGGGCTTTATCTATGTCGGGCCCAAAGATGACTTTGGCTACAACCAGGCCCACGCAGAGGGTGCGGCGGCTGTCAAAGCGATGGACGGCGTTAAAGTGGTCGAAGAGGAAAACGTGCCTGAAACTGTCGATGTCCAAAGCTCAATGGAATCCATGATCAATTTTGATGGGGTGAAGCTGCTGTTTCCTACCTCATTTGGCTATTTCGACCCGCATATCCTCGATATCGCGCCCAAGCACGAAGGTGTGCGGTTCCAGCACGCCGCGGGTCTGTGGTCCGCCGACAAACACCCGACCAATGTCGGAAGCTACTTTGGCTATATCGGCATGGGCCAGTACCTCAACGGCATCACCGCAGGTCACGCAACCAAGACGAAAAAGATCGGCTTTGTCGCGGCCAAGCCCATCCCGCAGGTACTGCTAAACATCAATTCGTTCCTGTTGGGCGCGCGTCAGGTCGATCCTGAGATCACCTGTCAGGTCATTTTCACTGGCGAATGGTCGCTCGCCGTCAAAGAGGCGGAGGCCACGAACGCCTTGGCAGACCAGGGCTGCGACGTCATCACCTGCCATGTGGATGGGCCCAAGGTCGTGATGGAAACCGCTGCGGCACGGGACGCGCTCATCTGTGGCTACCACGCCAACCAATCGCCGCTCGCGCCCGAAAAATACCTGACCGGGGCCGAGTGGAACTGGGCCGGGGTCTATACCGGGATGGTCAAAACCGCGATGGAAGGCGGCACAATCGACAACTTTGTGCGTGGTGGACTGGCAGATGGCTTCATCAAGATGAGCCCGCTTGGCCCTGCGGTCTCAGACGCGGCCCGCAAGCAATACGACGCCACCAAGGCCAAGATCATGGCAGGTGGATTTGCTGCCATCAAAGGCCCGCTGAAGGACAACGCGGGCAACGTGATCGCGGCTGCGGGACAGAGCTTTGTTGAGGACGACATCGCCCTGGAAAGCATGGACTACCTCGTCGAGGGCGTGATCGGCTCGACCAGCTAACGCCATGGACAGTACCGCGACACGGGTACCGACATTACCGGGGCTGGCCATTTGGCTGCCCCGGCTTGAGGCGGTGGCAATCCCGGTGGCAGCTCTCATTGCGGGGCTCGCGGTATTTTCGCTGTTCTTGCTGGCGCTCGGGAATTCACCGATCGAGTTCTTTTCCTTGGTGTTCAAGGCCGCCTTTGGCACGGCGTTTTCCTGGAAGAACACATTGTCACGGGTGGCCCCGCTGCTTTTTGCCGGGCTCTGCGTCGCGCTGCCCGCACGCCTCGGCCTCGTGGTGATTGGGGGCGAAGGGGCCATCGCTCTGGGCGGTTTGGCGGCCGCCGTCACGGGCGTATGGCTTGCCAGCCTGCCGGGCGTTGTGGGACTGCCTGCCATGGCCTTTGCGGCGATGGCCGTGGGTGGTCTTTGGATCGGCTTGGTCGGGCTGTTACGGATCAAACGCGGTGTGAATGAAACCATCGCGTCGCTGTTGATGGCCTATATCGCGATTGCGCTGATGAACCACCTGGTCGAAGGCATGTTTCGCGACCCGGCCAGTTTGAACAAGCCATCGACAGCCCCTCTCGCTGATGCGCTGCGCGTCGGCAACATGCCCATCGGGATCGAAGTGCATTGGGGCTTTGGCGTGGGGACCATTGCTTGCGTGCTCTGCTGGGTATTGACCGACCGGACGACCATCGGTTTCGCCGCTCGGATCGCGGGTGACAATGTGCGCGCCGCTCAAGTCCAGGGCCTGCCGGTGGCGAAGCTGATCGTTGGATTCACCACACTTGGCGGTGCGATGGCCGGTCTGGCCGGTTTTTTTGAGGTCGCTGCGATCCACGGATCAGCCAACGCGTCTCTGGTGGTGGGCTATGGCTATACGGGCATCCTGGTGGCCTTTCTCGCCCGTCACAACCCGTTGGCTATCATCCCGGTCGCAATCCTGCTTGCCGGGTTTGAGGCATCGTCTGGCCTGATCCAAAGGCGGATGGACTTGCCCGACGCCACAATCCTCGTGATGCAGGGCATCGTTTTCGTGATGCTTCTTTTGTCCGAGACCCTTTACGGGCGGATCAAATTCTTCCGGCCCGAGCTGTGGGAGGACCCGAGATGAGCGAAGATCTGGGCCTTTGGGCCGTACCCATCGCAATGCTGGGCGGCGCGATCCGCGTTTCGACCCCGTTCCTTTTTGTGTCGCTCGGCGAATGCCTGACGGAGCGTTCGGGGCGCATCAACCTCGGGCTCGAAGGTACGTTGGTCTTTGGCGCAATGGCAGGCTATGCCATCGCCTTCGAGACGGGCTCGCCCTGGGTCGGTGTGCTGGCGGCCGCCATCGCAGGTGCGGTCTTCGGCCTGTTTCACGGCTGGATCTGCCGGTTCAGGGGGGTCAATGACATCGCCATGGGCATCGCGCTGATGCTGCTTGGAATTGGCCTCGCCTTCTTTTTCGGCAAATCCTATGTCCAGCCCATTGCACCGGACCTGCCGGCTATTCCCTTTGGGTGGTGGTCAGACATCCCGCAGGTTCAGGCGGCCCTGCAGATCAACGCGCTGTTTGTTGTGGGCGTGGTGCTGGCCTTTGCCATGGCATGGTTTTTCAAAAACGCAGCCCTTGGCCTGCGCATCCGCGTCGTGGGTGACAGCACCGAAGCCGCCCGTGCCATTGGCGTGAATCCCGATGGCATCCGCCTGTGGTCTACCGCAGCGGGCGGTGCCTTGGCCGGGATCGGCGGGGCGTATCTGTCGCTCTATTATCCCGGCAGTTGGAACGAAGGCATCTCATCCGGCCAAGGACTGATGGCCGTAGCGCTGGTGATCTTTGCCCGCTGGAACCCGGTGATGTGCCTCGCGGCAGCCCTTCTTTTCGGCGCTGCAGGCGCGATTGGGCCGGCGCTGCAAACCGTGGGCGTGACCTCGGGCTACTACCTCTTTTTTGCGGCACCTTATGTTTTGACGCTGGCGCTGCTGATCCTCACCTCGACCCCCGGAAAAGCGCAAGAGGGCGCGCCGGGGGAATTGTCCATCACAAAATAGGAGGCACACCATGAACGGCTTGGGTGGTTTGAACAAATCGGAAAACGGCGTCGTCATCGGGATGGTGCAGCTGCAATTGCCAACGATCGTAACCTCAGACGACCTCGCCGCGCAGACGCAAAAGATCGTGGATATGGTGGGCAAGGCCCGGCGCAATATGGGCACGATGGATCTGGTCGTCTTCCCGGAATACGCGCTGCACGGCCTGTCGATGGACATCAACCCCAAGATCATGTGCAGCCTTGATGGCCCCGAGGTTGCCGCGTTCAAGGCCGCGTGCGTGGAACACAAAATCTGGGGCTGCTTTTCCATTATGGAATTGAACCCCGGCGGCATGCCCTACAATTCCGGGCTCATCATCGATGATGAAGGTGAGATCCAACTCTACTACCGCAAAATGCACCCCTGGGTGCCGGTGGAGCCGTGGGAGCCAGGAGATCAGGGCATCCCGGTCTGTGACGGACCAAACGGGTCCAAGATCGCGCTCATCATCTGCCATGACGGCATGTTCCCCGAGATGGCGCGCGAATGCGCCTATAAGGGGGCGGAGATCATGATCCGTACTGCAGGCTACACTGCCCCCATCCGCGACAGTTGGAAGTTCACCAATCAGTCCAATGCGTTCTGCAATCTGATGGCCACGGCAAATGTTTGCATGTGCGGCTCTGACGGGACGTTTGACAGCATGGGCGAAGGCATGATCGTCGACTTCGACGGGTCGATCATCGCCCATGGCACCTCTGGTCGGGCCGATGAGATCATCACGGCCGAACTGCGCCCCGACCTGATCCGAGAGGCGCGCGCTGGCTGGGGGGTCGAGAACAACATCTACCAGTTCGGGCATCGCGGCTATGTTGCCGTCAAAGGCGGCGCGCAGGATTGTCCCTACACCTACATGACCGACCTCGCAGCAGGTCAGTACCGCCTGCCGTGGGAGGATGAGGTCAAGGTGACCGACGGCACCGGCTTCGGCTTTCCCGCGCCCACACGCCTCTTTGGTCAGCCCAGCAAAGAGGCTGCTGAATGACCACCATCCAAAGCCGTCCCTACGCCTGGCCCTATAACGGTGATCTCAGGCCGGAAAACACCGCCCTTGTGATCATCGACATGCAGACGGATTTCTGCGGCAAGGGTGGGTATGTGGATGCGATGGGTTATGACCTGTCGATGACGCAAGCGCCGATTGAACCCATCAAAGCGGTGCTCAAGACCATGCGCGCCAAGGGCTATCACATCATCCACACCCGCGAAGGCCACCGGCCCGACCTGTCAGACTTGCCCGCAAACAAGCGCTGGCGCAGCCAACAGATTGGCGCAGGCATTGGCGATCCGGGTCCCTGTGGCAAGATCTTGGTGCGGGGCGAGCAGGGCTGGGACATCATACCAGAACTTTATCCCGAACCGGGCGAGGTGATCATCGACAAACCGGGCAAAGGCAGCTTTTGCGCCACTGACCTTGAGATGATCCTGCGCACACGCGGGATCGAGAACCTTGCCATCTGCGGGATCACCACGGATGTCTGTGTCTCAACCACCATGCGCGAAGCCAATGATCGTGGCTTTGAGTGCGTCGTGCTAGAAGATTGCTGCGGTGCCACCGACAAGGGCAACCATGATGCCGCCATAAAGATGGTAACGATGCAGGGCGGCGTCTTTGGCGCGGTCTCTGACAGTCAAAGCCTGATCACCGGGCTGGCCTGATGGAGGCGCTGCAGGTCGAAACCGTCGGCATGACAATGCGCTTTGGCGCATTCACCGCGTTGGACGCTGTGTCGATGACCGTGCGGCCCGGGACTGTGCATGCGCTTTTGGGTGAAAACGGTGCGGGCAAATCGACCTTGGTCAAGTGCATCATGGGCTTTTACCACGCGACCGAAGGCGGGCTTTTGGTCAACGGGCGAGAGGCGCGGATCGCCGACCCGATTGACGCGCAACGGCTCGGCCTTGGGATGGTCTACCAGCATTTCACGCTTGTGCCATCGCTGACAGGGGCCGAGAACCTGGTGATCAGCCGTGCAGATGCGCCACGCGTCATCAATTGGTCTGCTGAGCGCGCGCAAATCGCGGAGTTTCTGACCAGGCTGCCCTTTCAGCCGGAACTGGACCAACCGGTCAGCCGCCTGTCGGCGGGCGAAAAGCAAAAGCTGGAGATCGTGAAACAGCTTTACCTCGGCAACCGTTTCTTGATCCTGGACGAGCCGACCTCAGTGCTGACCCCGGATGAGGCGGATGAGATGCTGAGCCACATCCGCGCGCTTTGCATGTCGGGCGAGATTTCGGTGCTGCTGATCACCCACAAGTTCCGCGAAGTCCGCGCCTATGCCGACGATGTCACCATTTTGAGACGCGGCCGTATGGTCGGGGGTGGGGCGGTGTCCAGGCTGTCCAACGATGCACTGGCGCATATGATGATGGGCGACGCTGCGACACCACGCGCGCCCCACCGTCAGGAGACGGAAAAACGCCCCGTTCTGGTGGTGCGGGGCGTCCAGGCGCGCTCTCGCTCCGGTACGTCCCATATTCGGATTGACGATCTCACCGTTCACTCGGGCGAGATTGTGGGCCTTGCCGGGATATCGGGCAACGGACAGACCGAGTTGATGGAAATGCTGACCGGCCAACGCCCGCTGACCGCCGGGAACATCAACGTCAAAGGTGCCGCCTACTCGGCCACGCGCCAAGAAGCGCGCGACCACAAAGTGCGCTACCTGCCCGAAGAACCTCTGAAAAACGCGGCAGCCCCGAGCATGAGCGTCGCTGAAAACCTTGCCTTTCGTGACTTTGACATGGGAACATCCGGTCCAAGGCTTTGGCAGGACCGTCGCGCAATGGAACGCGCCGCCGAGGCGCAAATCATCGGCTACAACATCAAAACCACCTCCGCGCATAGTCCGATTTCAGCGCTGTCGGGCGGCAATGTGCAGCGCACTGTGCTGGCCCGCGAACTGAGCGGCGATGTGGACCTGTTGATTGTTGCAAACCCATGCTTTGGGCTGGATTTCAACGCGGTCGCGGCCATCCGTGAACGATTGATCGCGGCCCGCAATCGCGGCGTTGCGATTCTGTTGATCAGTGAAGATTTGGACGAGATCATGGAGCTTTCGGACCGTCTGGCAACAATCCGGGACGGGCAAATCACCTTTCAAGGGGCGACGAGCAGCATCACGCGCTCGGAAATCGGCGTCTACATGGCCGGGCACGCATGATGCCAGTGATCCAGGCCGATCCCTTCGATTTTCCCTTTCAACGCGAAATGCTGGCATTGATCGTCATCGACATGCAGCGGGACTTTATCGAACCGGGCGGCTTTGGCGAAAGCTTGGGCAATGACGTGTCGCAATTAGGGTCAATCGTGCCCACTGTCGCCACGCTCTTAAGCGCGTTTCGCGCAGCGGGATTGCCCGTCATTCACACGCGTGAATGCCACAAACCCGACCTGTCGGATCTGCCTGATGCCAAGCGTGATCGCGGCGCACCCACACTGCGGATCGGCGACGAAGGCCCAATGGGCCGGGTCCTTGTCGCCGGAGAGCCCGGTGCCGAGATTGTGCCCGCGCTCGCGCCATATCCCGGTGAGAAAGTCGTCGACAAACCTGGCAAAGGCGCGTTCTACGCCACAGATTTGATGAGCCATTTGCAGGGCAATGGGATCAAACAGTTGATCTTCGCAGGTGTCACGACAGAGGTGTGCGTGCAAACCTCAATGCGCGAGGCCAACGATCGCGGGTTTGACTGCCTGATCGCGACAGACGCGACGGCGAGCTATTTTCCAGACTTCAAAACTGCTGCAATTGAGATGATTGTTGCCCAAGGGGGGATCGTCGGGTGGGCGACCCCAACCGCAGAGATCACCGGTGCGCTCAATGGATGAGCCTGTCCATATCTCTGACTTGCTGACGGGCGGGTGGCGCGACCTGACCTTCACGCCTTTTCGCGAAGGCATCGAAATCTCTTGGCTGTTGGAAGGTGAACCCGGCATCGCCGTATTGCGCTATAGCCCTGGCGCTGCGGTGCCGCGCCATTGTCACGTCGACGCTGAATTGATCCTCGTGCTCGACGGTTCCCAATCTGACGAACATGGGACCTACAGCGCTGGTGATATCGTGATTAACCCTAAGAACAGCAGCCACCGGGTTTGGAGCAACGATGGTTGCGTTGTGCTTCTCCACTGGAGCAAAACCGTGGCGTTCTTAGACTAACCATCCGGAAGTTGCGCGACAAAGAAAAATGGCTTCAAAACATTTTGGACTATACAAAAGAAAACCGATGTTCTTCGAGAGAGTTTGATTGCCGTCAGGCCCGCCACCTGCGCAACAATCACTTCATTTTTCGCGGCGTTGTCACCTAACTGAATAAACCGTCAATGAAATTCTTGTCGCGAGAACATTGACGTATTGTTCCTGAACAGAAGGGGCAAGCTGGGGCGAAAGCACAGTCTCGATTTGGCGTCTTTCCGTAAAAACAAATGCCCAAGTTAAGGACCTACCATGCGATGCAAAATGGAACCTGAGGCGGTGACCTTCTCCCCTGAACTATCCTCGCTTTAAGGTTAGCCTGTTCTCCAACTGAGGAGACAAACTCTATACGACGAAAAGATGGCAGAAAACCTGTCCATCTATCCTGATCTGGGGTATCGAGAGATCGAAAGACGAACAGAAAGCGGGTTCAATCGAGTCTTCTTCGAAAAATCTATCTGAGTTGATCTGACGAGAACTTAAGCAAACCCGGGATAGCGATCCAACATGATTGACTGGCTAATTTTCATTCCTGCTTGCTTCGCGCTCAACCTTGCTTTTGGTCCGAATAACCTTCTCGCGATGACCCATGGCTCACGGGCCGGCGTTCTTTTTGCCCAAAGGGCTGCGTTTGGTAGGCTCTTGGTTTTTGTGCCGATGATTGTTGTCAGTGCGTTGGGACTAGGCGTTGTCTTGACCGCGTCAGCGACGCTCTTCACCTTTGTTAAGATCGTAGGAGCTGCATATCTAATTTGGTTGGGCGTAGCTCTTTGGCGGAGCGCTCAGACCATAGATGTTGAGATGGGGAGAACATCCACCTCGTCGCTCGGCAGAGCTTTCAGAGCAGAAGGTTTAGTTGCGCTGAGCAACCCCAAAGCGATCCTGATATTTGCCGCATTTTTCCCGCAGTTTGTCGATTTGAATAGCTACTGGCAGAGCTATGCGGCACTCGGCTTTGCGTTTCTAACCATGGAAGCTGTTGCGATCTTCGCATACGCGTCTGCAGGTCACTTTGCGTCCCGCTTTGCTTCTGGAAAGCTGCCAGTGATGCAACGCGTATCGGGGGTCACGATGTTTGTGTTCGGAGTGTTGTTGTTGGTTAGTCCACAACCGACGCGACAATAGCGGTCATCCGTACTGCCGCAGCGAAAGATAGCAAAGTCCGCGTCTTGATCGGTGCCGACCTCGGAGGCGCCGCCGCATCCACTGTCGCGTGGTGCGATAACACATCGAGGATAAGCCCTTTGCTTCCCTTGACTTGAACTAAAGATGCTGCACCGCAGCTTCTCCGAAGCAGACCTTAATCGCTAAAATGCGACCCAAAAAGGCGGCATCTCTGGTGTCATTGGTCTCGGCCTAAAGATTCGCTCCCATTGTCGGTAAGATAGTCTTCGGCGAGGCGCATCACTCCTCCGACACTTCGCAACGTGAAATTGCGACCACAGATGGGTTGCCATCGCCGAGGCTCGCAGCAGCTTCGTGACGAATTGCCTTCTGTAAGAGGAAGGACGCCTTCGGCACAGCATATTCCGTTGCATGAGGGTCGGGGTGCGAAGACTCAGAAGATCTTCGCCTTTACAAAGAGATGTGTCTGCAACTGCGACACAAATCTACCAAGAGACGGGGAACGACAGGGCTTCCGCAAGACCGTACTGGCGTTTTGCGCGCCAACAACGTCCGGGGCATGGAGTTCGTGTACGATCATCTCTTAACAATTGCAGAGCGGGGCAAAAGTGATCCTGTATCTGACGTTGCAAGCTCTGTCTTACACAGCAAGAAGCGGGGCGCTGGAGCCTTTTTCTGCTCCAACGACTGCGAGATGACGGCCCTTTTCTATCCACCGTCGCCACAGTCGTGGTGGGTAACTCAGGTCCCCGGCCCTGTTCCCGGCGCCGCGGCAAGCAATGCGCGGGTGTAGGCGTGCTGCGGGTCGGCGTAGACCTGTGCGGTGTGGCCCGTTTCGACGACCTCTCCCTTGTTCATCACCATGATCCGGTCACATATCTGGGCTGCAACCCGCAGATCATGGGTGATGAACAGCATGGCCAGGTCGAACCGCTCGCGCACATCGTCCAAAAGGTCCAGCACCTGAGCCTGCACCGAGACATCAAGCGCCGAGACCGCCTCATCCGCAATCAGGATAGCAGGCTCCATCGCCAGCGCGCGCGCGATGCAGATGCGCTGGCGTTGCCCGCCGGAGAATTGATGCGGGAAGCGTTCCAGCGCATCTGAAGAGAGCCCGACGACCTTCATCAGCTCCGCAGCGCGAGCCTTCGCCTCGGGAACGGCCAGCCCGAAATTCACGGGCCCTTCGATGATGCTCTGCCCCACGGTCCGGCGCGGGTTGAGCGAGCGATAGGGATCCTGGAACACGATCTGGATATCGCGGCGGTGCGGACGCAATTGGCCTTCGCGCAAGGACGCGATGTTCTCGCCGTCGATCAGGATCGCACCCGAGGTCGGATCGATCAATCGCATGACGCAACGCGCAACGGTGGATTTGCCGGAGCCGCTTTCGCCCACGATCCCCAGCGTTTCGCCCCGCCGCACAGTCAGGTCCACCTCTTGCGCCGCCCTGACAACGCGGCCCGAGCCAAAGAGGCCCTGCTGCCCATATGTCTTCACGAGGGCCTGCGTCTGCAACGCCACAGAACCTTGGGCCTCGGGGCGTTCAGGCGGCGTCATCGACGGCACTGCCGCAATCAATTTCTGGGTATAGGGATCCTTCGGCGCGCCCAGCACCTCGGCCACGGTGCCCTGCTCCACGATACGGCCATGCTTCATCACCGCCACGCGGTCGGCAATCTCGGCCACCACACCAAAGTCATGGGTGATGAACATCACGCCCATTCCCTTGCGCCGCTGGATATCCTTGATCAGCTTGAGGATCTGCGCCTGCGTGGTCACATCGAGCGCAGTTGTCGGCTCGTCTGCAATTAGCAGCTGGGGCTCCAGCGTCAGCGCCATGGCGATCATGATCCGCTGCCGCTGCCCGCCCGAAAGCTGGTGCGGATAGGAGCGGTACATCTTCTCCGGGTCCGGCAGGCTGACGTCCCGCATGGCCTCGATGACCTTGGCCTTACGCGCCGATGCGGAGAGGTCGGTGTGGATCTCCAGCATCTCGCCGATCTGATCGCCCACCCTCAGCACCGGGTTCAGCGCGGTCATCGGCTCCTGAAAAATCATCGCCATCTTCTCGCCGCGCAGTTTGCGCAGGCGTTGGTCGCTGGCGGTCAGCAAATCCTCGCCTTCCAGCGTGATGGTGCCCGCCACAGGCGTCAGCGCGCGCTTGTCCGCCAACCCCATGACCGAGAAGGCTGTGACAGATTTGCCTGACCCGCTTTCGCCGACGATGCAGAGGATCTCGCCTGCATTCACATGCAGGGTGATGTCTTCGACCGCATAGGGACGGTCAGCGCTTGGGGGCAGCTCTACGGTCAGCCCTGTGACCTCCAGAACCGCCATTACCGCATCGCCTTGGCAATGCGCGGATCGAGCGTGTCGCGCAGCCCGTCGCCCACCACGTTCACTGCCAGCACCGTCAGCGCGAGGCAGACGCCGGGGAAGAAGATGATCCACGGGGTCAGTTGGAAGAAGGTGCGCCCTTCGGACATGATGTTGCCCCAGGACGGGATTTCCGGCGGGATGCCCGCGCCCAGAAAGCCGAGGATGGACTCCGTCAACATGGCCGAGCCGCAAATATATGTCGCCTGCACGATTAGCGGCGCGATGGTGTTGGGCAGCACGTGGCGCATGAGGATCGTGGGCACCTTGGTGCCGGCCGAAATCGCCGCTTCCACATAAGGCTCCTCGCGGACAGTCAGCACGACAGAGCGCACCAGCCGCACCACGCGCGGGATTTCAGGGATGACGATGGCCACAACCACCGTGGCGAGCGTGGCACCAGAGAGCGAGATGAGCGCAATCGCCAGCAGGATCGCGGGGATCGACATCAGACCATCCATCAGCCGCATGATCAGCGCGTCCATCAACCGGATGTAGCCCGCGATCAACCCCAGGAAGAGCCCCAGCGCCACGGCAATCACCGCGACCGACAGCCCCACCACCAGCGAGATCTGCGCGCCGTTCACGACGCGGGAATAGACGTCACGCCCCAGCATGTCGGTGCCAAAGAGCCCCGCGCTTCCGGGCGGTTTCAGACGGTTGATCGGGTTCAGTGCCGTGGGGTCTGCCACAAAGAACGGGCCGACAATGGCGAAGGCCGCGATCAGCAACAGGACCACGCCGCCCCAGAACACCCCGCGATTGCGCAGCGCGTGGCGGATGAGGCTGATGTCCTTCGATGTCTCGGCGGGTGCTGCCGGAAGGGTTGCGTCAGTCATCAGTAGCGGATCCTCGGGTCAAGCAGCGTATAGCTGAGGTCGATCATCAGGTTGATGAAGATATAGATGAAACTGAAGAACAGGATCAGACCCTGGATGATCGGGTAGTCGCGCGCCAGCACCGCATCGAGCACCAGTCGCCCCAGGCCGGGGATGTTGAACACGCTTTCGGTCACCACCACCCCGCCGATCAGCAGCGCAATCCCGATGCCGATCACGGTCACCACCGGTACGGCGGCGTTGCGCAGCGCGTGGCGCATCAGGATGGTTAGCTCCGACTGCCCCTTGGCGCGGGCGGTGCGGATGTAGTCTTCCTCCAACACTTCGATGACGGACGCGCGGGTCATCCGCGCAATCAGAGCGATGAAGATCACCGACAGCGTCACTGTCGGCAGCGTGATGTGGTAAAGAAACGGGCCAAACCCTTCCACAAGGGGCGATTTGTACCCCTGCACCGGTAGGATCTTCAGCGACATGGAGAATGTGTAAATGAGGATATAGCCCAGCACGAAGACGGGCACGGAAAACCCGCTGACCGAAAACAGCATCACCACTCGGTCGAGCAGTGAGCCCGCGCGAAAGGCGGCGATGGTGCCCAGAGGCACGGCCACGACAACGGCGAAGATGATGGTCGTGAGCGCCAACAGGATGGTGGGTTCAATACGCTGACCAATCAGTTCGGTCACGGGCTTGCCGGAGAAGATAGAGGTGCCCAGATCCCCTTGGATCAGCGCGCCGACCCAGCGCAGGAACTGCACGACGATAGGGTCCGACAAGCCCAACTGTTCGCGAATGCGCGCCACGTCTTCCGCAGTGGCATAGTCGCCCGCGATCACGGAGGCTGGGTCACCCGGCGCCAGCCGCAGCATCAGGAACACAAACAAAGCCACGAGCACCATGACCGGAATGGTCGAGAGCACACGCATGGTGATGTAGCGCGTCATGGCGCCTCCGCGATTGTCGGAAAACTTTCACATCCGGCGCAGCCCAAAACCGCGCCGGGCAAAACATGTCAGATCACTCGATCGAGATGTTCCAGAAGAACTGTACCGGGGATTTGATCAGACCTTTTACGTTGCTGCGATAGGCCACGGGGTTGAAGAACTGCCCCAACTGGCCGGACGCACCAATGGACCACAGGCGGTCCTGCACTGTCTGGGCGACCTGCTTTTTCTCGTCTTCGCTGCCCGCAACCGCGAAGGCGGCGCGCGCCTCTTCGAGGGCGGCATCCTCGGCCCAGCCGAACCATCCCGCATCCGGGTTACCGGAGAAGGCGATGGCCATCGGGTCAATCACATCCGCACCAATCCACCAGGTGTGGAACATGTTCCAGCCGCCATCGGCCACCGGATCACGCGAGGCGCGGCGTGACGTCAGCGTCGACCAGTCCATCGCCTGCACGTCGACCTCAAAGCCCACGTTGCGCAACTTTTCCGCTGTGACCAGCGAGAAAGCGGAGAGGATCGGGATGTCGGTCGGCTGCATGATCACAACGGGCGTGCCATCATAGCCGGTCTCGGCCAGGGCCGCCTTGGCCGCATCGATGTCCCCCTTGGCGATCACTTCGGAACCCACATCATTGTCGAGCGGGGTGCCACAAGGGAAGACCGAATAGCAGGTTTTCCAGAACTTCGGATCCCCCACAGCCGCAGCCATGTAGTCTTCCTGCTTCATCGCCATGATCGCCGCACGGCGCACATCCGCATTGTCGAAGGGCGGCAACAGGTGGTTGAAACGGGCAAAGCCGATGTTGCCCAGCGGGTCGTTCACCTCGACGGTGATATCCGGGTTCGCCTCCAAGAGCGGTGCAAGATCATTGGCGGGCTGCTCAAAGAAATCCACTTCGCCTGCCATCAGCGCGTTCATCGCTGTGGTCTGATCGGGGAAGTAGGTCCAGACAACCTTGTCGACCTTGGCCACCTTGCCACCCGATGCGGCAGAAACGGGCTCTTCACGCGGCACGTAGTCGTCAAACTTGGTGTAAACCACCGTGCTGCCCGGCACCCATTCATCCGCCTGGAACACAAACGGCCCTGAACCGGTGAAGTCTGTGATTTGCTCAAAAGGGTCGGTCGCCGCAACGCGGGCGGGCATGATGAAGGGCACGTTGGAAGAGATCTTGCCGATGCTCTCCAGCACCAGCCCATAGTCATTGGCCAGCGTCAGCACCACTGTCTTGTCGTCCTGCGCCTCAAGGCTCGCGGTGTTGGCAAAGAGCTGTTGGCCCATACCATCGCGTTTACCCCAGCGCTCCAGCGAGGCCACCACATCCGTCGCCGTGACCGGCGCACCATCGTGGAACGTCAGCCCGTCACGCAGCACAAATGTCCAGGTCAGACCATCCTCGGAGGTTTCCCAGGTATCGACCATCTGCGGCTGCGGCTCGAAGTTTTCGTTCATCGCAAACAGCGTGTCGTAGATCATGTAGCCGTGGTTGCGGGTGATATAAGCGGTGGTCCAGATCGGATCGAGATTTTTCAGATCCGCATGTGGAATCACCCGCAGCGTCGTCTCGGCCTGCGCCACACCCGGCAACGCCCCCAGCGCCAGTGGCCCGGCCAGCAAAGTCGCCAGCAGACTGCGCCGCGTCATCCATCCAAACATCTTCGTCTCCCTCTTGGTCTTGTGTTGTTTCTTGGTTACGCAAGGTTAATGAGGCACGCGCCATGGCGGGTTGTCAATCTCGCGCGGGGCTGTTTCTCTCGGCAAAGCCCTCCGTGCCCGAAGCGCGGGCACTCATTGCAAAGGACGTCTCATGATCACAGTTTTCCGCGCCGCCAAGGTCATCACCATGGACCCGAACCGCCCCGAAGCCACCCATGTGGCTGTGCGCGATGGCCGTGTGCTGGCAGTCGGCGGGCCCGATTGCGCCGAGGGTTGGGGGGAGGCGCAAGTCGATGATCGCTTTGCCGACCAGGTGATTTTGCCCGGGCTGATCGAAGCCCACGCCCACGTCATGGCGGGGGGCATCTGGGACTATACCTATTGCGGTCACTACGCGCGCACGGACCCGCAGGGCAAAACCTGGGAGGGCGTCGGAGACTATGACGCGATCATCGCACGACTGCGCGCGGTCGCGGCAAACACGCCCAAGGGCACGCCGATCATCGGCTGGGGACTGGACCCGAACTTCCTTGCCGGGCGGCGGTTCGACAAGGACCACCTCGATCAGGTCTCGACCGATCATCCGGTGATTGTCTCGCATTCGAACTTCCACCTGATGACAGTGAATTCTGCCGCCCTGGCGCTGGCAGGCTTTGACGCTGGCACGAATATCGAAGGGGTGATGAAAGGCCCAGATGGCACTCCCAATGGCGAGCTGCAGGAATTCGCGGCTATGACGCCGATGTGCGAGGCGAGCGGCTACAACTTCCTCAATATGGCGACCGAGCCAAGCCTGCGCGCCTACGGTCAAGTCGCCCGCCTCTGCGGTGTGACGACGGTGGCCGAGCTGCTGTCGGACCTGCACGACGACGAGGTGACCATGATCGAGCGGGTGGTGCATGACCCCGCTTTCCCCGCCCGCTTTGTGCCCATCATGAATGCGATGGTCGGCGACCCGGAGGAGGAAGCCGCCCGTGCGCTTCGATTGCGCGCCCGCTCCACCGACAGGCTGTCGCTGGGCCGCGCCAAGCTCTTCACCGACGGCGCGATCCAGGGCTACACCGCCAAGCTCAAGGCGCCGGGGTACTTCACCGGCGAGGACAATGGCATCTGGAACATGGATCTCGACCACTACCGCCGCGCGGTCGAGGCGCTGCACAAAGCGGGAGTGAAAACGCATATCCACACCAATGGGGATGCCGCCTCGGAGTTCGCCATCGACGTCTATGAAGAGGTCATGCTGAAGTATCCCAACCCGGACCTGCGCCATACGCTGGAGCATGTTCAGCTGGCCACCCGCGACCAGTTCAAACGCATGAAAGCGCTGGGGCTGACCTGCAACATCTTCGGCAACCACATCCACTATTTCGGCGATATCCATTGGACCAAGACCCTTGGCCCCGACCGCGCGAGCCGCATGAACGCTTGTCGGGATGCGGTGGAGATCTTCGACAATGAATTCGCGATCCACTCCGACGCGCCGATCACTCCCATGGCGCCGCTGGTCACCGCCTGGGCAGCGGTGAACCGGGTGACGGAGACGGGCCGCGTGCTGGGCACGAGCCAGCAGATCACCGTACCGCAGGCACTGCATTGCATCACGCTGGGGGCGGCGCACGTGCTGAAACTGGATCACGAGATCGGCTCGATCCAGACCGGGAAACACGCGGATTTCTGCGTGCTGGGTGAAGACCCGCTGAGCGTGGACCCGATGGCGCTACGCGATATCGAGGTGGTGGCGACTGTTCTGGGCGGTGAGGTGACCGCATGACCCGCGTTGCCGTCGCGGGGTTTCAACATGAAACCAACACCTTTGCCCCCTTCCCCACGCCGCTGAGCCTCTTTGAGACCGGCGGTGCTTGGCCTGCGCTGACCCGAGGGGAGGTCCTGCACGACACCATGCGCGGGCTGAACATTCCACTCTCCGGCTTCATGGCCGCCTGCCCCCATGAAATGATCCCGATCCTCTGGGCCGGGGCAGAGCCAGGTGGCTACGTGGAAGATGAGGCCTTCGAGGCGATCACCGGCGAGATTGTGGCCGCTGTGGCCGAGGCACAGCCCGATGCGGTCTATCTCGACTTGCACGGCGCCATGGTGACGCGCGCCTTTGACGATGCGGAGGCGGAAATCCTGCGGCGCCTGCGCGCCACCGTCGGCCCGGATGTGCCATTGGTGGCGAGCTTTGATCTGCACGCAAACCTCTCCCCGGCGGTGGCTGAGGTGGCGGATGGGGTCACGCTCTACCGCACCTATCCGCACACCGATCTCGCGGAGACTGGCGCGCGGACGGCACAGTTGCTTGACCGGTTGTTGCAGGGCCCGCTGGCCAAAGCCTATGCGCAGGTCGATCTGTTGGTGCCAATCACCGCACAGGCCACCGAGTTCGAACCGGCGCGCAGCCTCTACGCGATGTTGGAGGACCTCGACGTCACCTCCGCCGACATCGCCATGGGCTTTCCGCCCGCCGACATCCCGGACTGCGGCCCCAGCATTTTTGCCTACGACTCGGACCCGACCAAGGCGCAGGCCGCGGTCGACCGCATCGCTGCCGCTTTTTCCGCCGCCGAAGCGCAGTTTGACGCGCGTCTTGAACCCGCCGACGCCTGTGTTGCGCATGCGCTCACCCTGCCCGCACCGGTCGTCATCGCCGACCCGCAGGACAATCCTGGCGCGGGCGGCACGGGCGAGACCACCGGCGTGCTGCAAGCTCTGATCGACGCGCAGGTGCCCGATGCCGTGCTGTCGATGCTCTATGACCCCGACGCCGCTGCCAAGGCCCATGCTGCTGGCGAAGGCGCCGAAATCGAGATCGCCCTCGGCGGCACGTTCACGGACTATTCGCAGCCCGTCATTGCAACGGTTCGTGTCGAGCGGCTCTCAAACGGGGTGTTCGACTTCACCGGACCCATGTATGGCGGTGCCCGGGCGCACCTTGGGCCAATCGCCCGGCTGAAACTCAAAGGGACGGGTATCACCGTCGTTGTCGGCTCCCGCCGCAGCCAGAACGCCGATCAGGAGATGTTCCGCGTTGTCGGGATCGAGCCTGCGGACCACGCGCTTGTCTGCGTCAAATCCGGCGTGCATTTCATGGCCGACTATCTGCGCATCACCGACCGTATCCTCTTTGCCGAAGCACCGGGGGCGAACCCCTGCCACCTGGACACCCTGCCCTTTACCCGCCTGCGCGCAGGCCTGCGCATCGAGCCATCCGGACCCAGGTTTCCACCGTCAAAAACCTGACCGCTGCGCCTATTTCGGGCGCATGCGGACCGAAAAAAGCCAAGATCTGCTGATCAGCCCACAAGCCAGGGCAGGCGTTTTCCTTGCATTCGGCCTGAATTTTGGGCGTTTTTCCTGAAAAACCTGCATTTTCAGCGCATAATCCTCAAAAAATTAGTGAAAATGCAGAGGGTTGGCGACAGCCGCTCGGGAGGTCGCAAAAATTAACAATTGCCGGACCACACGTATGCGTTGAACATGGGTGGGCATAACAAAACTGCAATACTGCCGAAGAGGGACAGATAATGACAACCAAACTGGTGATTGGGCTGGATGGGGCGGGGTCCGGGGACCGCGCGCTCGACTTTGCCTCAGACCTGGCCAGCAGGATCGAGGATTGCGAACTCGTCGTGGCCTATGTGATCGAATGGTCACCGTTTTCATTTCAAACGGCCGAGGAGAACGCGCAGCGGCACAAGCGGCGAGAAGAGGAAATCTCCACCGCGCGTGAACGCGTTGTGGAGCCTGCCGTGGCCTCGCTACAGAAAAAGGGGATCACGGCCAAGGGCGTTGTCCGTCACGGTGACGTGGCCCATACGCTCAACAGCATCTGCGAAAAGGAAGGTGGCCATCAGATCATCGTCTGCCGCACATCAGAAAGCGGCCTTACAAAACGCATTTTCGGCAGCTCGACCGCCAATCTGGTCATGAGCGCAACGGTGCCGGTTACGGTCATTGGATAAGGGGACCATTATGACATTCATCAGAAAAAGCCTTCTCACAGGCGCTGCGGGGTTTGCGGCCCTGCCTGCCGCCGCACAGGAGGCCGCCTCGCTTGACGCGCGTGTGAACGCCGTCTTTGCCGATTTCACCGGCCCCTTCGTCAACCTGATCTTTGCGCCTCTGCCCGGCACCAGCTTTCCCTGGATCGTGCTGTGGCTGGTGGTCGCGGCCTCCATTTTCACCATCTACTTCGCCTTTGTGCAGCTGCGGTACTTCGGTCATTCGATTTCGCTGGTGAAAGGCGACTACTCCGACCCTGACGATGCCGGCGAGGTGAGCCACTTTCAGGCGCTGGCCACCGCCCTGTCCGGCACCGTCGGTCTTGGGAACATCGCGGGCGTCGCCGTGGCGGTCGGGATCGGCGGCCCAGGGGCCACCTTCTGGATGATCCTCGCGGGTCTTCTGGGCATGGCGTCGAAATTCACCGAATGTACGCTCGGCGTGAAATATCGCAACGAGTACCCGGACGGGACCGTTTCGGGCGGCCCGATGTACTATATGTCCAAGGGCTTCAAGGAACGCGGCCTGCCGGGGGGCGGTATCCTTGCGATCCTCTTCTCTGTCTTCTGCATCTTGGGCGCTTTGGGCGGAGGGAACATGTTTCAGGCCAACCAGGCGCATGCGCAGATCACCCAGATCACTGGCGACTATCCCGGCTGGATCACCGGCATCATCTTTGCCGCTGTGGTTTTCGCGGTCATCGTCGGCGGTATCAAATCCATCGCCCGGGTCACCGAGAAAGTCGTGCCTTTCATGGGCATCATGTATGTGGGTGCCGCCGCGATCATCCTGATCGTGAATTACGACATGATCGGCTGGGCCTTTGGCCAGATCTTCGCAGGCGCTTTCACCGGCCTCGGCGTGGCAGGCGGCTTTGTCGGTGCGCTGATCCAGGGCTTCAAGCGTGCGGCTTTCTCAAACGAGGCGGGCGTGGGCTCGGCGGCGATTGCACACTCTGCCGTGCGCACCAAAGAGCCGATCACCGAAGGCTTTGTCTCGCTGCTGGAGCCGCTGATCGACACGGTTGTGATCTGCACCATGACGGCGCTGGTGATCATCATCTCGCAGCAGCTGATCATTGACGCAGAGACCGGCAACTATGTGCTGAACGACGCGGGCAGCGCGATTGCCACGGTGGATGGCAACTCCGGTGTGGCGTTGACCTCCGCGGCCTTTGCCTCCGGCATCAGCTGGTTCCCCTACATCCTGGCGCTGGCGGTGGTGCTCTTTGCCTTCTCGACCATGATCTCCTGGTCGTATTATGGGCTGAAGGCCTGGACCTACCTCTTTGGCGAGGGCAAAATGTCGGAGCTGATCTTCAAGGTCATCTTCTGCATCTTCATCGTGATCGGTGCGGCAGCCAGCCTCGGCCCGGTGATCGACTTCTCCGATGCGGCGATCTTTGCCATGGCGGTGGTCAACATCACGGCGCTCTACTTCCTGATGTCGATTGTGCGGGCGGAGCTGAACTCCTACTCTGCGCGGCTGAAATCCGGCGAAATCAAGAAGTTCGCCCACTAGAGCAAATCCCCCCGGGGCGGCTACTGTTGCCCCGGGACCACCCTGATGCGACAGATCAGGTGGTGTATCCGGCGACAACCTGCAGCAGTTTGAAGGCCGTCGCGGCATCATTCTCAATAACAGCCAGAAACTCTTCGGAGCCGAGACGCAGCGCCTCCACATCCGTGCGCGCGCTCATGGTCAGGGCGCGTGGGACGTCCCGGATAACCCCCAACTCGCCCACCAGAGCACCCGCCCCCACGCTGGCCACCGGGCTGTCCGGATCGCCCATCTCGGGCTGGTACAGGACCGCCTCGCCTGAGAGGATGACATAAGCCCCGTCGGTGGGCCGGTCGTTCTTTTCAAAGATGACATCCCCCGCCGCCGCCGAGAACCAGCGCGCGCCAAAGGCCAAAAGTCGCAGCTGCTTGCGGTTCAGGCCTGAAAACAGCGGTGTGGCCTCCAGCGCGCGCACCTTGCGCAGCAGATCCGCGCTGGCCGCGCTGTCCTCGATCCTGTCTGCCGCGCCCTCCTCTGACACCATACGCCCCTGGCGGATCTCAATGTGCTGGTCAAAATCGTCGAAATTCGGGAAGTTGTCGCCCAGATAGATCACCGTGGTCTCCGGCAGCAAGGCGCGCACCGCCCGGAGCACGGTCGCGCGGGTCTCGGGCGCGTCGCTGGCGGGCACCGTATCCAGCACCAGGATATCGGGCCGCTTGACCGCCGCACGGCTGATCGCCAAAGGCTCCGCAAAGGTCGAGGGCAGCCCCGCACCGCCCAGTCCCAGCGGCAAGGCATAGATCAGCTCGACAATGGGGGTGCGCAGACCGTCCCGCTCCAACACATCAGCCACAAGCCTGCGCAGGGCGTCCGCCCGCCCGCCTGCCGTATCCGAAACCTTGCCGTAGAGCGCATTCTCCAGAACCGACAACCCGGGCGCGATCCGGTCCGGGGCCAGGGGCGCATAAAGCGCCTCCAGACCGCCGGTGACCCGCGCGCCATTTGCCTTTCTCAGGCCAAGGATGCGATCCTGAATATCCGACGTGAATGCGGGCCCCACCTGCTCCATCGAGATCTGTGCCGGGATCGTCATCAACAGGGTCTTCTCCGCCACGCTCAGCGCGGCATTGCTGCGTTTCGCCCCGCCGAGAACCAGGGCGACAGACTGGTTAAAGAGAACAGGATCCAGCCCCAGCTTGCGAAACAGCGGATGTTCGGTGCCATCGGTGCCAAAGATCCGGTGCAGCATGCCGGTCACATCACGCGCCAACCCTAGCAACTGCGGCTCCAGCCCGGAGCTGCGCATCATCTCGAACAGCTCCGTCTGCGCCGCAAGCTCCGGCTGACTGAGCGAACGGCGGAGCGTAGCGAAGAGCAGGTTGCTGGTCACCGGCAGCGCCGGATTGTAGCGTTCGGGATCGAAGCGGTGCACATATTTGTCGAGCCCGGCCTGCACCACGCTTTCCCACACGCGGGTCCGCGCCGCCAGCAACCCGTCGGTCAATTCCACACTGGTGGTTTCGTTGATCGGTTGATCGAGCGCCCTGCGATAAAGCGCCTCACCGGATCCGGTCGCATCCAGCAGTGTCTGCCACCAACGGCCCAGCGTCTGACCCTCCCCCAGCCCTGCGCGCGCCGGATCAAGCCAATTGGTGGCCAAGGGGTCGCCGCTGTTGCCCGCCAGTGCACTTTCCGCAGCCTCGATCTGTGCCTCCTCGGCGACCTGACCAACCGGGCGCGGTTTCAACGCCATCAGGGCGTTATCCTCGAAACTGCCGCGGAACAGCACGGGTGCAGCACCCGCATGGCCAATCCGCGCGGCAATCACCGATTGGTGCAGTCCGGACAGGTCGATCTCGCCGATGTGGATGGTGCCGCTGGCGGGCAGCAGCTCGCGGGTCAACAGATCTCCCAATGCAAGCCGGTCTTCCAGGCTCGGCGCGTCGACAGCCACCAGCGTTCCTGGCTCAAATCGGGCTGAGACATGCTCCAGCACCGGGTGCCCTTCGGGATCCGTCACGGTCACATCGTTGAGCACAATCGGGCCATCAAGCCGGGGGATATCATCCACGGTGCCCTCAATGAGATGGTCATCCAGCGTTCCGCCGGGCGAGAACTTCTCGGTCACGATATGCCAGCGCAGGCTCATGTCCTGGGCCTGGTTGTAGAAGGTCAGCAGCTCTTTCCAGGGGGAGCTGAGATCCTTGTAGGCGGCCAGCGCGGCAACCAGAGCGCCCAGCGACACGGCGCCCTGAATGACCAGATATCCGCCCACAGAGAAGAAGAAAAACGGCGTCAGCTGCGTGATGAAGTTGTTGAGAAACTTCATAAAGAACTTCTTGCGATAGATCTGCAGCCGGATCCCGAAGATGATCCCCAACCGGTGGCTGATCATGGACAGCCGGTAGCGCCAGCCGCCGTGTATGCGCAACTCGGACGCGCCCGCGGCACTTTCGCCGATCAGGGCCGCAAGGTGGCGGACTTCCTTGATGCGCTCCTTGTTCATCAGGTTGATTTGCCGCTGCAGGCGCGGGATCAGCCAGGCCTGCAGGGGGATCATGGCCATCGCGGCCAGACCGAACCACGGGCTTTGCAAAAACAGGAAGGTCAGGATCGTGATCATCTGCCCGGCCTGCAGCACCGGCTGCGTCAGCGCCTCACCCATTATCCCACCCATCGGCTCCGTTTCGCCAGTGATCATGGCGACCAGTTCACCTTGCGAGGTGCGCCGGAAGTAGACCTTGGGAAAGCGCAACATGCGCGAGATCAGCGTGTAGCGCAGGCGGCGCAGCAACCGCTCAGACAGAACACCCTTCATGGTGTTGATTCGCATCTTCAGCAGCCCGTGCACCAGAACGGAGATCAGAAAACACAGACAGAGAATGGCGAGGTAGTGCAGCTGGGTGACCTCGACGCCCAGCACGCGGATCAGCGCGCTTTGTGCCCCAATTGCGTCGTTGATGATGCGTTTGGGCAGTTCCAGCGTGAGGTAGAGGAAGGGAAACAGGCTGCTGGTGACGATGAGCAGTTTCAATTGCCCACGTCTGGAATGCTTCCAAATGAATTGAAAGAGAGACTTTTCGATGGTCCGCACCCCCAATGCGAGACAGCTGGTCTGTTTTCAGACGATTTGGCAGCATCTTAGCGCAGGAGGGAGGATTTAAGAAATAGCTTCACGTCACACTCTCCTATCGAGGGAGACAGCTCAACCGCCGAGGCGGCGCACCACCTTAAAGGAACGGCGGGTCAATTGGGGATGGTCACTGGACGATGACCGCACGGCCAGGAAGCGATATCACGTGGAGGCCGAAGACAATCGACCAAGTGCCGATCCGGACCAGCCGTTTTGGAGAGGTGTGAGGGAAACAGTGAGGAAAGGGCGACGAGGCAAACGCCGAGTACCTTCTTGAAACAACCGGGTCACGCCCTCGACCGCGTGGATTATTCAGCACAACCGCCGCGCGAGACCTGTTCCCGCGCGGCAGTCTGGATCACTTAAAAGAAGGCTTCCGCATTCAGGCCAACGGTGATCGCGCCGATCACCTCACCTGTGGCGGGATCGGTCAGCGCGACGGACACCTGCCCCTGGTAGGTTTGGGAGCTTTCGTCAAATTCGACCTCATCCACGAAAACGGTGCCGGGACCAACGCCATGGGTCTTCTGGAACTTCGCCTCATCCCCTTGCCAGTAATCGGAGGTCACGTCGCTCGCCGCGACATTGAGCCCAAGCCCATCCATGACAAAAATCTCGGTGATACGACCACCGGAGGCTGCGACCTGCTCGCCCAGAAAGGCCGACAGGGAGCGGCCCATGACTTCGGAGATCAAGGGTTGTTCAGCCTGGCCAACCTCGGCCCGCCATTGCCCGTCCCAGGCATCGATCTGCGCCTGGGTGGCGCCTGCGGTCTCCGCGTTCTGCGCGTTGATGGCATCCACCACCTGCGGGCCCGTGGCCCAGGCCATGATGTCGGTTTCGACGAAAGCCTTCATCGCGGGCGGTGCATCAACAGCGCCAGCAATACTGGCTGCAACCACGAGGGGCAGCGCGAGTGAGAATTCACGGAACATATCCAAAGTCCTTTTTCAGGGTCGGTGCGCCAAAGTGGCGCAGATCGACCTCACGCTAGTCTGAACTTCTTTAATGGGCGGTAAAGCCTTTAGGCTGCACCCCGAAACCCTGTCGCCACAACGAATTTTTCCGAACTGTCGGACCGTGACGCCGGTGGTTTAATGTTGGCGACCTTCGAGAATCGCTGCTTCAACAGCTGTTGAAGCGCGCCCTCGGCGCCACCCGCCAGCACCTTGGCGACAAATGTTCCGCCCTCATCCAGCACGTCGAAGGCAAAGTAGGCCGCCGCCTCGCAGAGCGCGATGATCCGCAAATGATCGGTCTGCTTGTGGCCGGAACTGCTTGCCGCCATATCGGACATCACCACATCGGCCTGGCCGCCCAGCCAATCCTTCACCTTCAGATCCGCGTCATCTTCCATGAAATCCAGCTGGTACAACTCACAGCCGGCGATGGGCTCCATCTCTTGCAAGTCAATCCCGAGAATGGTGCCGACGGCTTTACCCGATTTCTCCCCCAGCGCATTCACCCGCTTGACCGCCACCTGGCACCACCCGCCGGGGGCCGCGCCCAGATCCACCACGCGGGCGCCAGGAACAAGGAATCGGTATTTGTCGTCCAGCTCCATGATCTTATAGGCGGCCCGCCCCCGATAGCCCTCGGCCTTTGCGCGCTTGACATACGGGTCGTTCAGCTGCCGCTGCAACCAGCGCGTGGAGCTGAGTTTGCGCCCGCGCGCTGATTTCACCTTGACCTTCAACTCCCGCTGGCCCCGGCCAGAGGTGTTTTTGCCGCTTGGCGTCTTGGCCATCAGATCCCTCCGTCTTCCAACACACCATCCGCGTTCATCTGCGCGTAAAGCAGCCCCTCACGCAACCCGCGATCCGCGACCGACAACCTGTCGGTTGGCCAACAGCGCATGAGCGCCTGTAAGATCGCGGAGCCGGACATGATCAACGCCTGCCGGTCTTGCCCGATGCGCGGATCCGCTCGCCGCCCGGCAGGGCCAAGCGCCAGATACGACCGGATCACCCGGTCAATCTGGTCGGATGTCATATGCAACCCGTCCACCTTGGTCCTGTCATAGCGTTTCAGCCCCAGATGGCTCGCCGCCACGGTTGTAACGGTGCCGGATGTGCCGACAATCTGGAACTTCTCATGCGGCTGCGTGTCGTGATAAGGTGCAAAATCGGCCAGGTTCTCTTCAAAAAACCAGCTCATCAGCGCAAAACGCGCGGCATCGTCTTCCACATCGTTGAACTGATCACGCAGTGTCGCCACGCCCAGGGGCACCGAAATCCAGTCGACGACGCGCGCCTGTGGCAGATCGGTCATCACCGGCTTGAACCCATTGTGCAACCGCATGATGGACTGCGGCCGATCGTGGCGCGGCACATCCGTCAGATCAATCCAGACCAGCTCGGTCGAGCCGCCGCCGATGTCGACCACCAGCAGGTTCTCGGTATTGCGGCTGACCAGCGGCGCGCAGGAGATCACCGCGAGTTGCGCCTCTTCCTGCGGTTTGATGATATCGAGCCGCAGCCCCGTCTCGCGTTGGACGCGCCGCAGGAAGTCCTGAGCGTTCAACGCGCGGCGACAGGCCTCGGTGGCGACCAGCCGCATCCGCCGCACCTTGTTGCGCCGCAGCTTTTGCTGGCAGATCCGCAGAGCCTGAACGGTGCGCGTCATGGAGCCGCGCGACAACCGCCCGGTTTTCTCCAGCCCCGACCCCAATTGGACGGATTTGGAGAAGCTGTCGACCACATGGAACCCATTTCCCTTCGGCTGGGCGATCAACATGCGGCAGCTGTTTGTGCCCAGATCGAGCGCGGCATAAAGCTCACCGGATCTGGACGGTACTGGCGCGGGGCTCAGAGCCATCTTTTTTTCGAGCGCGCCCGCACCTCTGGGACGCTGTGGCGCCATTTTTTGCGCCTTTCATTTCGAGTTAACCTTAGAGTAGTCCGCCCGGCGCGAGGGCGCAAGCGCTGGCTGTGTCCTGTGACATATCGGGCTGCGCTGCGGCTCACGGTCTTCATGAGGATTTTGGCGGATCGCAACGCTCGCTCTGCACGGGCAGATGCGATAGATACAGTGCGTCGCGGACAGATGGTGTTCTGTCGAAATTCTGCCTCGAAAACGGATCAGCAGCCGTTAGATAGGCGAAAAGAGATGAGGGGGATTCGGCCCATGCCCGATGTGACGATAGTCTACTGGCGCGATATTCCGGCTCAGGTGATCGTGGGCAAAGGGCGGCGTGGCTCCAAGCGACAGCTGCCGGAACGGTTCGAACAGGCCATTGACCGCGCGGCGATGAAGGTTGGCGCCGAGGACACTGATGCCTATCTGGCCGAGTGGCGCAAGGCCGATCCCTTCGCGGTTGATGGTGATCCCGAGGCCATCGCCGATGCGCAAGCGGCGCGTCTTGATGCCGAATATGACCGCGAGCGCATCAAGGCCCTGATCAACAACGACGGCTGGGCCTGACCCCTGCCCCGCTTCCTCGACCCACTTCTGACCCGAAAGGACCGTCTGATGGCTCTGCTGAATTTCAAGAAGAAAGATGCGCGCGCGGAAAAAACCGTCGCTCCGGAGGTTGAAGCCTTCTTGCGGGACTATTCCATCGAGGTGATGCCGCGCACCGCCGAGAAGGTCGAGAATTTCCGCGATCTGCTGCCCGAAGGCACACGTGTCTATATCGCCCACATCGAAGGCACGCCGATTGACGATATGGTCGCCACCGCCAAACGCCTGAACGCAGATGGCTATCCGGTGATGCCGCACTTCCCCGCGCGCATCATCAAGGACAAGGCGACACTGGCCGACTGGATTGCGCGCTATCAGGGTGAGGCGGATGTGAAGCAGGCGCTGTTGCTGGCCGGTGGCGTCGCGCAACCGCATGGCGACTTCGACAGCTCCATGCAACTGATGGAGACAGGGCTCTTTGACGAGGCGGGCTTTGAACGCCTGCACGTGGCCGGTCACCCCGAGGGCAACCGCGACATCGACGCCGACGGCTCCATGACAAATGTGACCGCTGCGCTGAAGTGGAAAAACGACTTTCAGAGCCGCACCGATGCGCAGATGGCGATTGCCACGCAATTCGCCTTCGACGCAAAACCGATCATCGCCTGGGCAGACGATCTGGCCGCCCAAGGCATCACATTGCCGGTGCACATAGGCATCGCCGGGCCTGCGAAGCTGCAGACCCTGATCAAATTCGCCATCGCCTGTGGTGTCGGTCCCTCCCTGAAGGTGCTGCAGAAGCGTGCGATGGATGTCACCAAACTGCTGCTTCCTTATGAGCCCACGGATGTCGTCGGTGCATTGGCCGCACACAAGGCGGCGCACCCCGGCTTCAACATCACAAACGTGCACTTCTTCCCATTGGGCGGCATCAAGACCAACGCCACATGGGCCATCGACACTGGTGGCGCGTCCACTGCCCCTGCAAACACCTGATCCAAGGACATCTGAATGACCCGCACCATTGTCGAATCCAAGACCAAGACCGCGATCATCGGCTTTGATCAGCCCTTCTGCGTGATTGGCGAACGGATCAATCCGACCGGCCGCAAGAAACTGGCGCTGGAGCTTGAAGCGGGGGATTTCTCCACCGTCGAGGCGGACGCGCTGGCGCAGGTGGCCGCAGGGGCGACCGTGCTCGACGTGAACTCGGGGGCTGTTTTCACAAACAAGATGGCCGAAGACACGCGCTACGCCGACAACAATTTTGTCGAACCTCCGTTGATGAAAGAACTGGTGCAGCGGGTGCAGGCCATCGTCGATGTGCCGCTGTGCATTGATAGCTCCGTACCGGGTGCGCTGGAATCCGGCCTTGAGGCTTGCGAGGGTCGCCCCCTTTTGAATTCGGTCACAGGCGAGGAAGAGCGGCTGGAGATCGTACTGCCGCTGGTCAAGAAGTATAATGTGCCCGTGGTGGCCATCTCAAACGATGACACAGGGATTTCCGAAGACCCCGATGTGCGCTTTGCTGTCGCCAAGAAGATTGTCGAGCGCGCGGCCGATTTCGGCATCCCCGCGCATGATATTGTTGTCGACCCACTGGTGATGCCCATCGGGGCCATGGCGACAGCAGGCAATCAGGTTTTCACCCTTGTGCGCCGCCTGCGCGAAGAGCTGGGGGTGAATACCACCTGTGGTGCGTCGAATATCTCCTTTGGCTTGCCCAACCGCCACGGCATCAACAATGCGTTCCTGCCGATGGCCATGGGTGCGGGCATGACCTCGGCGATCATGAACCCGGTTGCCCTGCCCGTGTCACCTGCCAAGATCGAGGCCAAGCGTGCCGAACTGGCAGCCGCTGGTGTCATCGTCCCCGATGACATGGATCCCGAGCTTTTCTGCGAACTCACCGGTCTGGGATCGACCAAGCCACGCCCCGGCAAAGAGATGGAAGCGATTCGAGCCGCGAATTTCCTCACCGACAACGACCCGCACGGTGGAGCCTGGATCGAATTCAACAAAGCGCCCCCCAAGCCCGGTCAGGAAGGTCGCGGACGCGGCGGGCGCAGGCGACGCCGCGCCTGACCTGATGCGTCACCCTCTTGAAAACCCCGGCTCTCGCAGCCGGGGTTTTTTGTTTTTTTAGGGGATGTCGAAGCAGCAATTGCGACTTGCTGCACGGCAAGCTCAAAACTTCTGAGGTCAGTAACGCGGTCTTAACATCCTGCGCTCTACAACCGCCGTGTTTGAGCAACCAGTCGATGTGGAGAGAATGATGCACCCGCAAGGATCCTGTATTGAGAGGAACGCAGAATGAGTGAACCCATCGTACTCCCGTCCCGACTTGATCTGCCTGCGGCAACCACGCTCAAGACCCAGTTGAAGGACCACGCAGCCGAGGATCTCGTCCTCGATCTGACCGACGTCAAGCATCTCGGGGCACTTTGCCTGCAAGTCATGCTGGCTGCAGCGACAAGTGCGGCGGCGGCCGGTGGATCCCTCTCGTTGATCAACGCATCCGACCGCGTGACCGACCAGCTGCGCGTCATGGGGATGAGCCCGGAAACAATTGCAGGGGGGCGGACATGAGCTTGGAGATACTAGCCGTCGACGACAGTCGCACAATGCGGGATATGATCCGCCTGGCATTGCTGCCTGCCGGTTTCAACGTTCACACCGCCGATGACGGCGTGCACGGCATCGAGGTGCTGGACGGCATCGAACCGGATGCGATCATCACTGACATCAATATGCCACGGATGGATGGATTTGGTTTTATCGATGCGGTGCGCGGCCAAGACAAACACCGCGCCACCCCGATACTGGTGCTTACCACAGAAGCCGCGCCCGAACTTAAGGCGCGCGCAAGAGACGCCGGGGCCACCGGCTGGATCGTGAAGCCGTTTGATCCGGCGAAGCTGATCAAAGCGCTCCAAATGGTTGCAGGATAGAGGAGCGATCATGTCTGACCCTAATGACCCAATGGCGGAAATCCGCGCTTCGTTTTTTATTGAATGCGAAGAGCTTCTCGAAGCACTGCAAGACGGGCTGCAAGCGCTCGACGATGGCGACGATGATCCTGAAACGATCAACATCGTCTTCCGCGCGGTACATTCCATCAAAGGCGGGGCTGGTGCATTCGGCCTTGAAGCCTTGGTGCGATTTGCGCACCGGTTCGAAACGGTACTGGATGAGGTCCGCTCGGGCCGTATGTCACCTGATACCACGGCGAGAAAAATTTTCTTCCAATGCGCCGACCACCTGTCTGATCTGGTCCGCATTAGCCGCGATGACGGTCCGCTACCGGACGATGTCACAGCAGAGCTGCTGTCGTCTCTGAACGGCCTTCTGGGTGATGCCGGTATCGAAGAAGATGATGACAGCGAAGAAGAGAACATCGACTTCCAGCCCGCCACGCTTTCGCTCGATCTTGATCTGGGTGGGGATGATGACGACGACGGCATGGGACTGCCAGCCCTGGAGCCGGATACGTCATCAGACGACGGAAAGTTTATCATCTACTTCAAGCCCGACAATGATCTCTTCGAGACCGGCAACGAGCCCTTTCACATGCTTCGGGCCCTGGAGGATCTGGGGACCTGCACGGTCACTTGCCACCTCGATGAGCTGCCCGACCTAGACACACTTGCACCGGAGAACTCATATCTCGCCTGGACGATCGAGTTGGAGACAGAGGCGCAAGAAGCGGAGATCGCGGCCTCGTTCGAATTCGTAGAAGGTTTGTGCACGCTGGATATCAAAAAAAAAGCAACGGCTGACGATATACAGCAGCCCGACGAAGAAACGGCCACAAACGATGCTTCAACAGAAGACACGGCAGATGAAACACCCGACGTGCCCCCCGCCGTCGAACCTGAGTCGGATCAACAACCGTCAGGCGAAGATCGCAGCGCGCCGGAGCCAGCCATGACCTCGGCAGACTCCACGCCTCCGGCGCCCAAAGCCACAGCCGCCCCCGCACGACAATCATCCCCCACTGCGGCCAAGTCCGTGGTTCGGGTCGATCTCGACCGGATCGAACGATTGGTCAACCTGGTAGGCGAGCTCGTGATCAATCAGGCGATGCTGGCCCAAAGCCTCGAACGATCGGGTCTTTCACCTCACTCTGATGCGATGAACGGTCTGGAGGAATTTCAACGTCTGACGCGCGACATCCAGGACAGCGTGATGATGATCCGCGCACAACCGGTCAAATCGCTGTTTCAGCGTATGTCACGCATCGTGCGCGAAGCTTCCGCAGCCGTCGGTAAAGACGTTCGTCTGCATACCGAGGGCGAAAGTACCGAGGTCGACAAAACTGTTATCGAAAGACTTGCGGATCCACTCACGCATATGATCCGCAATGCTGTCGATCACGGGTTGGAGAATTCCGAAGACAGGGTTGCCGCTGGCAAGCCGGAACAGGGGCAGGTCAATCTCACAGCCGCCCACCGCTCCGGGCGGGTTGTGATTGAGGTGTCCGACGACGGCGGCGGCATCAACCGTCCCAAGGTAATGCAGATCGCGATAGACAAAGGCTTGATTCCGGCGGATGCGTCCCTTTCGGATGGCGAAATCGACAACCTGCTGTTCTTGCCAGGTTTTTCAACAGCCGCTGTGGTGTCCGATCTCTCGGGCCGCGGTGTCGGCATGGATGTTGTGCGCACATCAATTCAAGCGCTTGGTGGTCGGATATCCATTTCATCGACCCCCGGTGAAGGCACCACTTTCTCGATTTCATTGCCTCTCACCCTTGCGGTGTTGGACGGGATGGTTGTGCAGGTGGCCGAGGAAACACTGGTTCTCCCTCTCAACGTGGTGATCGAAACCCTCACACTGACCGACAATGATGTAGAGATGGTACGCCCCGGTGCGCACGTCGTCCGCGTTCGCAGTGGCTTCGTCCCACTTTTTGATCTCGGTAAGGAACTTGGATACCGTGATCCTGTGCAGAACTACGATGGATCTGTCGTACTCCTGATCGCGCATGAAGATGGAAGCCACGCCGCGCTGATCATCGACAGCATCCAGGATCAACGTCAGGTTGTCATCAAAGGTCTCGATGACAGCTTCTACCGTGCGCCGGGAATCGCCGCAGCAACCATTCTCGGAGATGGGCAAATTGCCCTAATTCTCGACACCTCCGACATTATCACGAACGCGATTGGCGCAACAGGAATGGCGACGCCACAGACAACTTCAGGAGCAACGGCATGAGTGAAAAAGACACATCAACATCGATTGAGTTGCTGACTTTCCAGCTTGCCGAGCAAGAATACTCGCTCGACATCATGTCGGTGCGCGAAATCCGAGGGTGGACCAAAACAACGCCACTCCCTCACGCTCCAAGCTACATGAAGGGTGTCATTAATCTGCGCGGAACCGTGCTCCCGGTCATGGATTTGTCGGAAAGGCTTGGCCTCAAGCCTCAGAAACAAACTGATCGGAATGTCATAATCGTCGTGAACCACGACGATGTCATGACCGGTCTGCTGGTCGATGCGGTATCCGATATCATCGCCCTGACAGACGATGATCTTCAGCCGCCACCGGAGATGCAAGCAAGCAACGCTCCAAATGTTGTGAGCGCGCTCACAGTGATCGACGAGAGAATGATCCGTGTCCTGGATCTCAGCTCGATTGTGACTTCTGTACAAGGTCAAGCCGCGTGATGAAGGATCAGGTTGGAGACAGCGGCATCACGGCCGAAAGCTTTGAAGCGATTGCTCAACTTGCATATCGTGAAAGCGGGCTTCAACTTGCTGTCGAGAAGATATCAATGATTCAGTCCCGTCTGCGGCACCGGCTTCGCGCGCTCAACATGGCTGACTTCGATGACTACAGTGCGTTTGTCTGTTCGGAAGATGGAGCAGACGAGCGCCGACATATGATCTCGGCGCTCACAACAAATGTGTCTCATTTCTTCCGTGAAAAACATCACTTTGATATCTTGCAGAGCCGAATTGCAGACATGTTGCTCCCAAAGCTTAAGAATGGGGAAAAAGTGAGAATTTGGTCAGCAGGGTGCTCAAATGGTCAGGAGGCACTCTCGATCGCTATGACGCTGGCCGAAGCGATACCAAACGTCCTGGATCTCGACATTCGCATCCTCGCAACCGACATCGATCCCAATGTGGTCAAGTTTGCGACAGCCGCTAGCTACCCTGAGCGTCTGACGTCCGGGATACCTGAGACCCTTCTTCAGCGGCACTTCCGCAAAGGTTCCGAGAACGGAGAAACCGTATTCATCGCCAACAAAGAATTGCAGCAGATGATCGCTTTCCGAGAGCTCAATCTACTAACGTCTTGGCCAATGAAGCAGAAGATGGACATAATTTTCTGCCGAAATGTTGTTATCTACTTTGATTTAGATACACAAAATCGGCTCTGGCCGCGATTTCATCAAATGCTCAAGCCCGATGGGTATCTCTTCCTCGGGCATTCAGAGCGTATCGCAGACACAGATACAGCCGGCTTTCGAACTGATGGGCCGACCACCTATCGCCCGACAACCGCCAGCACATCAACCGAACCACTGTCGAAGGAACATTGAATATGTCTTTGCGAGACCAAATCAGGATCATGGTAGTAGATGACATGTCGACAAGCCGCGGGCTGATCACGCAAGCGCTTGATGCCTTTGGCGTTCGCAACGTATCGACTGCGGAAAACGGCGTTGACGCGCTCAAATCGCTGGCTACGCACCCCGTTCATCTGGTTATTTCCGACTATAACATGCCGGAGATGGACGGATTGAAGCTATTGCACCAACTCCGCAGTGGACCAAAAACAAAGGGCGTCGGCTTCATTCTAATCACCGGCCGGGCGGAGCAGCAGATCATCGACCATGGCAAGAAGCTTGGCATGAACAACTACCTGAAAAAGCCTTTTGAACAGGCGGCTTTGCGCAATTGTATTGAAGCTGTCGTGGGCCGTTTGTAAATGTCGCCGACCTGTCGAACTGACGAGCACGTTTCAAAGATTCAAGCCCGCCTTTCGCAATACCTTGATAAGCTCTCGGCGCAAATCTTTGACGTCGAAGAAACGATTGGGCAGTCGATAGGTCTTTTGCAATCTCCAGATGCGCAGACGATTACAAATCTTCAGGCGCTGGACTTCGTTAGACAATCGCTCGAGGATCTGGCGCTTATGTTGTTGCTTCTCAGTCAATCCGAAAAGTCGGTACTGAACGCAAGCGACCTTTGCAAGCTCTCCGAAAAGCTAAAATTGGAGGCCACTCGCGCAATACTGGATGGCGACTCCAAAAACTACAGCGACCAAACTTCGAACACGCCAGAAGATCTGGATCTCTTCTAGGACCAGGTCTAACATCCAATAAATGATGAGTGCGGCGCAGGTGATGGCCGACAGGAAGAGCTTCGGGCATCGGTCGTATCGGTTTGCAACACGCCGCCAATCTGTCGATCTGCCGAACATGATCTCGATCCGGTTACGCCGTTTGTAGCAACGCTTGGCCATTGCCCGGCAGTGCATTGCGCAGCAATGTCACGAGAGGGGTGGTCCCGAGGCGGTCACTGATCATCTTCATATCATGATCCGTGAGCAGAAGCCGTTCCTGTTTCTTTCTGTTGATAGGGCTGTGGCCAAAGCCAGCTGCACGGCCAGTACGTCGCCCGGCTTGCCGCACCCTCAAACCTGTCACAGCGGTGCAGTGTCGTCTGGCCGGAGGCAGATGCGATCAACAGATCACCAATTGTGTGAACGGAGTTGTATCTGCGGATACGTGCCTCACCCCCGCCGAAATCTCCCAGCGTCGCGCCGCACCCTCCCCTCTGCAGGAACAGCGGATGCGTCTTGATTGCCCCAACATACTCTTACGGGGACTGCCGCTCTTCCGCCGGGCGAAACACCTTCTGTGCGGCATAGATCCGCAGCGCACCTGTCGCAAAACAGGCAACGCCAAACCCCCATGCGAGTTGCTCAAACCAATGTGGCAACAGACACAAAGCAATGAAAAACACAATTGTCTCTCCGCCCTCCAAAAGCCCATTGGAGTAATAGAGCGACTTCACCCCCTGTGCTGAGGTCTTCATCCCCCGTTTCTCCGCAATAATGGCATAGCCGAGAAAGCTCGTGCCATTGAAGTAGAAGGACGCCAGCAAGAAGGCCCCCGCCACCCCGTTCTGCGCCGGGTCGAGCAAAACGAAGGCGAAGGGCACGCTGCCATAGAATAAGAAATCCGCCGATATGTCGAAATATCCGCCAAAATCGGTTTGGCGCGTCGCCCGCGCCACGGCCCCGTCGAGCCCATCAGCCAAGCGGCTCAGCAGCAGCGGCGCAAGAGCCCAGAAGGTCATCCCCCCGTAAATCAGACACGACGCGGCAAGCCCGATCACCAGACCGGCCAATGTCATCCCGTTGGCTGTGCAGCCCGCACGCGCCAATCGGCGCCCCATGGCATTGAGGGTCGGGTCCATCAGTCTGCGCAGATGACGATCAAACATGCGCTCTTCTGTCCGATCCGGGCGGGCCGCGCAATCGCTCTACGAAAAAGTGAAAGCGTATTGACCAGCAGTCAGCCCCAAACCGGGGTCGCCCCATCACATACTCACCCGCTGATGCACATCCTGCAAACTATTGACCGGCGTCGCGACACCCTCCACCGGCGCTTTGATCTGTGGCGACAGGAACCGTGAGTACTGCCGCGACTGATGCAGCTTGCCGCCATGCAGCCAAAGAGTCTGCACCTGCGCAGGTGTCCACATATTGCGCTGCTCACCCTCCCAGGACCCTGGGTTCTTGGGGGTGTCGGAGCCCGGACTCCAGACCTTGCCGACCTCGGTCTGCGGTCTCCTGATCAATCGGATCTGCCACCCTGCCAGTCATCGAGCCATCGTCGCGGCATAGACGATCACATCCGCCTCCAGCTTGGTGCCAGCGAAGCAGGTAGAAGACGGCACGTCAGTCGCCGAGGTCTGCCGAAAGGCCGGAATTGCCGAAGCGACATTTTTCAACACGCGAGAGACGTACAGCGGACCGACGCCGTCTGAAGTGAAACGCCTGAAGATGCCTGATGAAGAGACTGCGAGGTTGACGCGGTTGGTTGCTGATGTGTCGTTGGACAAAGCGATGGCAAGTTTTGCGCGTATCTCATGTCTGTGCGCAGTCCGTTTCCGGGTGCTCATGCCGCCGGGTCGTGGCCCTTCGCGCCCCGAAGCCCTATCCGGTCATTGCGATGTCATCCTGCGCGTGCAAGTACAGTGAAAACCGCAGCATTGCCTGGTTCGTGATGCTGCATGACCGCGCGGAGGCCTGCCATTCGACCAGGTTGGAGCGCGGTTCGAGATGCCAATCCAAAGGTCGCGTGGGACAAATTGAGCCTTCGGTGCAATTGCATGATGCTGGCTTCGGCTGATTTAGTGTGCATGCTCGGATTAAGACACGACAGGTAACAAGTATTTGTTGCCAAGTGATTTTGTCTCTGTAGGGTTCGAGGATGACCTAGGGGAAAGCGGAAATAGATGAACGAGACGACCAGCCATGATGATCTGACACATACCGCCCCAATCGACGACCTCGTCTCCTCATCAAGTGGCATGGCGGCACACACATCCGGCACCGGGGGCGAGCCTGCGGAAAACAGCGCGTCTGCGCCGACCTCTCCCCCTCCGCTGGCCGAAGATGATCCGCTGCGAGACTTTGTCAGTTCGCGCCCCATCGCGGATCAGATCGTGTTCCAGATGTTTCTCGACCAGTACCCCGAAACAGGGTGGGATGTGCTGTCGAACCTGTTTCAGGACATGCTGGCAGAGCGCGGCATAGAGGGCGCGCCCTCGCCCGAGGCGCCGGGTGAAACGGTCGGGATCTACGGCACCTTTGGCTTTCAGTATATGGCCGCCGTGCAGACGGCGACGTTTCTGAAGGTTGTGGCAAGTCTGCCAGACACCCCCGAGGGCGTTAAAGGGTCGAATGTGGATCTTGGCACGACGGTGATGAAGGCCGCTTCGACCACGATGTCTTATTCCCACTGGATGGCGGATACCGTCCAGAACATGTCGCGCAAGGTGAACAGCTTCTGGACCGAGACGGACGACACCGGCAAAGGGTTTATGGCGGCCGAAGCGGTCCTGAGCGGCACGCAGGTCTTTACGAATATCATGTTCCTGAATGCGCTTCATGTGACGCGCAAGCAGGCGGAGATGACGCTTGAGATCCGGCAGTTTCATCAAGACATCGCAGACAATGGGACAGATGTTGACTACCTGGGCAACACCCGGGACCGGTTTCAGACGGAGACGAATTTTCCCGACCTGCTGAAGATGCATAATCGGTTCCTGGAGCATAATCAGACGTATCTGGACCAGCATCTATCGCAAAACAGACAGGCATTTACCCAAGCCAGTTCGGCTCTGGAAACTGCAAACACTGCCATCGCCAATGCCACGCAGGCATTGGACACAGCAGGCCATTCTCTGACAGGCGCACTCCGGCTCAGAACAGAGATCCGCGACGCAATTGCCGCCGACCGCGTGAATTTTCCCGATGACTGGAGCAATCTGAGCCCAGAGGAGGTTCAGGCGCGGGAGAATGCGATTGCGCAAGGGCATCTGAATGCCAATGCTGATTTTCAGGGACAAAACCCCGCGAATTGGCAAGAGGCGGTCAATACACATATCGACACTGTCCGGATGAACGCTGCCGACGCGCAAGAGCAGCTGACCGCAGCGCAAGCGCAGCGCACACAAGCTCAAACAGACCAAGCACATTACGACACCGAAGTGCGGCGATTTGAAACCGCGACGGAGACGGTGAACAAACAGACGACCTGGGCCAATGGCATCTCCACTCATCTGACGCAGGATCCGGATCTTGCGGGCAAGTCAGTCTCGAAATGGGGGATCGCCGACAATGGTATCTCCATGTTGCGCGGCGCGGCTGGTCTGGGGTTCTGGAGCCATGAAGGATCCAGCGCGGAGCTGCATGCATCATTCGGCCTGGGGATTGCTTCGGACGGGCTCTATACCGGGCAGTCGACAGCGGACTTCTTGGGTGGCAATGCCAAGGCAACGGCCGCCTTGGGCCTTTTCGCCTCGACCGTCGGCGTGGCGAGTGTGGCGGTTGGTCTGGCCGATATCACACGGCAGTTGGACAACCCCGACCTCACGGACGACCAGCGCGACGCGCTGAAGCAAGCCGCCGCATTGCAAGGCACGATGATGGCCGCCATGGCCGCCGAGGGGGCGCTGGCGGCCACCGCGATGCTGAGCCACAGCGCGAAGGCTCTGAGTTTTGCGACCAAAGGCGTGCCCGTCGCCGGTGCGGTGGTGACCTTGCTCAGCGTTCTGGACCCGGTCTCCTGGCAAAGGTTCGACGCGGCAAAAGACTACATCGACCACTTGCGCGAGACCGACGACGGCACGGAAACCAACGGCCTGCTCGCAGATCGGCTGGAGGATACCTATGACAAGGAGGTGGCGCATTACGCGGCCGCGACCGCCGTTGACGCCGCCTTTGGTATTGCCTCCATCGGTATTGCGGCAACGGGTGTGGGGGCACCGGTTGCGGTTGCAGTGGCACTTGTGGGCGCGGCCATATCGACGATCATCCGGCTGACGGAAGGCAATACCTGGCAGAGGGAAGCGGATAAGCTCGCCGACGAGATGCGCAGCCTGCCCAATGGCGACCAGCAGACCATCGCGCAATTTTTCGAAAAGCAGTTGGACACCCGCTGGGAAGCCATCGCAGCCGAGAATGAAGAGCGTTTCGACAGAATTCTGGATAAGAATTTTGACAGCATCATCGGTCTGGGATCGCAGTCCTTTACCGACGCAGATGCCAGCCTCGCGATCCAGAGCGACACGATTTCGGAAATGGGGAAGACGGCCAAACACTATGGTACCGAATACCTTGGCCAGGGGAACTGGGACCATCAGAGCGTCACGTTGGATGAAAGTGCAGCGCAGATCGATCTGCCCAACGGTGGTGCGGATAAGGCGGTTTATCTGACCTTCATGGCGCCTTTAATGCTGGCCGTGGAGGAAGTGTACACGCGCCCGATGTTCAACTTCGGCAAAGGGGGCGGGACGACGACGACATATGTCTCCGGCTGGACGATTACGGATGGAACAACGAAATACACCGAGTCGTCACAGACCGATGGTGGCAAGCCCGGTTTTGCCATCCCGCTCCAACGGGCCGAAGCTTCGCAGACCTCGACGACCTTCGACGTGACAAATGTGATCACGGACTATGTGCCGCTCAACCCAAATAGGACCGTGATCAAAGACTTGTCGCTCAAGATCAACGCGCTTGGCGGAGACGATACCTATCTCGCGGATCAGGCGAAGGTGGTTTTTAATGGCGGCGCGGGCGAGGATACCGCCTCCTATCTGAACATCGACGACGACCGCTTTGCGCGCGGCATCCAGGCGACGGCGAACGGTGCCAATCAGGTCCACGTCGAAAAACACCTCGCTGCCGGTTCCGAATACCTCCAGGAAGTCATCAAGACCAAGAGGGAACAGGCCGGGACGGACATGTGGGGCAAGGCGAAGTACAAGACGGTTGAGTATCGCGCGATCGAAGTGGCACAGCACGCGCATGAAACCACGGTCGTCGATCTTTTGACCAATATCGAAGTGCTGCAGGCCTCCGATCTGGATGACATTCTGGATTTGCGCGGGAACACGACCGTTCAACGTATCTTTGGCTTTGACGGCGATGATCAGATTTACGCGGGCGAGAAGACCAAAGTTGTCCTTGCGGGCGATGGGGACGACCATATCGTGACGGGCGCACAGTCGGAATACATTGACGGCGGCGCGGGCAGCGATGTGATCGAGGCGGGCAAGACCCTAGCGACCCTCTTGCAGAAGGTTGCCGCTGGCACGGCGAGCCAGGACGACGCGGTCTTTCTCTTTGGTGGCGATGATATCGATGCGGTCGTTTTCGACGGCGAGACGATGCAGGCGCTCCGAGAGCAATATGCCGAACAGCAGGTGGCCGCCGCCTTCGTCGAGTATCAACTCGGGCAACTGGCCGCCTTGGGTGTCGATGTGGACCTGGCGCGCGCAATCTTCGAAGATCAAATTCTGGGCACCTCGGGTGATGATTTCAGCCTGGCGCTCTTCAAGGGGATCGAACATCTGGTGTTTGACCTCGCCGACATCAAGCCGCCCGTTGACACCGGCATGAATGGGGCGGCTTTCACCCATTACGCCTATGATCTGACGGCGCCGCGCGCCGCGGAGGAGCCGGACGGTGGGCCGCCGTTGACACTTGCGGCGTTTCTCTCCGACCCGAATAACGCAATCGAGGATTGGCTGCTGCCGATAGAGGGCTATGCGCAGCCCACGGCCGGCCGCACGGAGACGCGCACCGACGATGTTTCCGGATCGCTGGCGGCGAACGCGCTTCATCATTTCGTGGGCCAGGTTTATCTGGAGGCGGGTGTCACATACGAGTTTCAGGAATCGGCGGACACCTGGGGCGCGGTCTATCTGCGTCCCGCACAGGCCGGAGATGACATAGACCGCACCCAGGTCTTGCGCGAAACGACACCTGGCACGGCGACGTCGGGCAGCTTCACGGCGACCGAAGGCGGTTGGTACGAATATGACTACTACGCCCGGACAGCCGATGCGGCGGGCACGGCGGCGCTTCTCATCCGCGATGTCGATGCGGATACCGCTTTTCAGACCCTGAACGGGCAGGACGATCCGTCTTTGCGGTTGGGCTTTACCTCGCCCATGCTGGCCGGATCGAATGTGGCCGATGCCCTACTGGAAAACCATTGGCACGCTCAGGATTTCAACACCATGATCGCCAGTGTGCTCCAGGCCTCGCATGGTTTGCCGTTTCTGACGCGCAACACCAGCAAGGAGATCTATGACGACGCCGGCACCACCTATACGACGACGCAACCGCTCCTGTTTCCAAATCTGGGCAAGGGGGGGAATACGCGCCAGATCACAACCGAACATATCCGCATCGATCTCGCGGATTGGGCAGAGCAACAGCAGGCCGACCGGGTGGAGGTAAATCCGGGCCGTATCCTGGAGGAGGATATCGCAGCGCGTGGCCTCATTCGCTATCAGGGCGAGATCTGGCTGCAGGAGGGTGAAACCTATAAATTCCGCGAAACCGCCGAAGACAAGGTGCTGTTCACCCTTGAGGATGGCGGAACGGGCGGCCCGGTCACCCTCCTTCAGGATGATCGCGCGGACCATCACACCGAGGCCAGCTTTACCGCGACAACATCAGGCTGGCATGACTTCGACTTCTACGCCTGGAACGAGGAAGGCCCCGGCAGCGCCAAGCTCGAGATTGGCATCGCGTCAGAGCGGGATGATGCAGGCGATCCGGTCGCATGGCAGTTTCAGACCCTTGAGGGCAATATGGCCATGGCGGCGATGCTGGATGCCAGCGGGCTAGACAGCGGCACGGTGCTGCAAGGCGGGCATCTGGGAGAGAGCTTCATCGGCAGCGCCTATGATGATCTGATCTACGGCATGGATGGCCATGACCACATTGACGGCGGCGGTGGCTCGGACGCGATGTCGGGTGGCGACGGGATCGATACATTCGTCTTTCGCGCGGGGTCTGGTCACGATCTGATCATGGAGCTTCATGCCTCCGATTGGGAGGACAATCTGATCAAGATTGCAGATGATCAGGTGGAGCACAACAGGAGCGGCGATGACCTGATCTTGTGGTTCGAGGGGAACACGGCTGATTCTCTGACGCTGTTGAACTACTATGGAGATGGCGCGCAGCCCGATGCTGGCCCCTTGCGGCAGCATCTTCTGTTCGCGAACGGGAACCGGGAGACACTGGACATCCAGTCAGACACCGGCGCCGACACCGTTCTGTTCCGCAGCATGCTCGCGGCGCGCGATGACGCTTTTGCCCATTCCGATGTGATAGAGGCGGCCATCGAGACCGAAACCCGGAAAGCTCAGTTCCTCAACGGCTCCTATCAACAGACCCTGCTCGGGGATATCGAAGACTGGCTTGGGCTTGGATGACGCCTGAGGAGCTGCGCAAGCTTGACGGACTTTACGGGGCGATGGGCCGCATCGCCTGGCTGTGGTGCAACTCAGACCTTCACTGCTCCTGGCCGATTGCGTTGCAGACCCGGTTCGTTCTGCCGCCCGTCACCCTTGGGCAATACGCGATCGTCGAACGCAATGGCGTGCCGCAGGCCTATTGTTCCTGGGCGCGCATGACGCTGGAGGTCGAGACCGAATATGTTCTGAACCCCAACAGTCTGAAGCCTGAGGATTGGGCGTCAGGTGACCGGCTCTGGGTGATCGACTGGATCGCGCCCTTTGCGCGCCGCGACTCCATGGGCTTGCGCGCCGAGCTGAGGCGGCGCTTTCCAAAGCACATCGTGCGCGGCCTGCGGGTGAAGCCGAATGATCCGAAAGCCCGCATCGTCACCTATATCGGCGCCGCGCTCTCGCGGGATGAAGCGGGACGTATCCGAAAGGAGTTGGATCAAGACCTGGCCGACAGCCTAAAGGCGCATCCCCGCCATAACGTTGGATTCAGGACGGGCCAAAACACGCAGGCCAAAGATGCGGAAGATGAAGAGGCCTAGAGCAGCGTCCAGAAAAGCTGAAACGCTCGGGCTTCAATACAGAGGCCAGCCCCCGACCCTGGGTGGGGGTGAAGCCCCCTCCCGTGAGGAGGGGTCGGGGGTTGGCCGGCAGTGCCGGCCAAGCGCAGGTTTGATGCTGTGGTGCGGATTTTCTGGACGCTGCTCTAGGCCCGTTTTCGATCCTGCGGATGCACCGACCTCGTTAAGCTTTTCGGGCAGATCCCATAGCCCGAATTGCGCCAACACCCATGAGCAGCATCAGCACCGAAGCGGGCAGTGGAACGGGTGTCACCGCTTCGACTGATGCGACGATCTGCAGGGTGTTGTCACCGGTAAAGGATATATTGGTGGTTCCAACACTCAGGCCTAAATCGGCGAGTGTCGCCCCGTCAAACTGGAAGGCAGCTTGGATGGGGTTGAGGGATGTGTAGCCTTGATCCAAGCGAATATCGACGGTTCCAAACGGGTTGGAGAAGGCAAAGGAATCGCCCGTATTCGATGTGGCCGTGACAACCGTGCCTGGCGTTCCAAAGGGCACAGAGGGGCCTGCGCCGAAGCCGTTGTAAACATCAAGACTGGTCGCCGAGGGGCCCGTTATGTTGATCAGCCCAAGTGCGGGGAGGATCGTCACGCCCGGCGTCGCCAGGGCCGGAACACCGCGGATCAGGTCATCGGTGTCAACGCTGCCCGATACGGTCCCGAATACGCCGACGTCCCGTTCGATAAATGACAGGGTGACGGTTGCTGCATCCACCGGAGCGCTTGTCCAGGCACTGAGAAAGCCCAAGGTCAGAAGCAGTTTTGTATTCATCATCAAGTCCAGTCTTAAGGGGCCATTTCGATGACGATAGGAGTGTTTGCAAGCGGTCGCAATGAATTAGCCGCCCCCGGTGATGAATTCGCTCGCAAGGCTGACGGGAGTGGGTAAAAGTTGGTCGTCCTAAGGCAGCAGGAACAGTCTTGCTCAGACCATTCATTGGCTGCTTGGTCGTCTGCCCTGTTTGCCGGAGCTGTCGATTGAAATCAAAGCGTCAACTGCGCTCTTAAGAACCTCAATGGCCGGTCCGAACATGTGATGTTATTCGGCGTTTATCCCTGAGACCTTTCCTTCAACAATTCCTGCTGATGACGCGTGCGTCTCATTTGATGTCTCAGGCTTGGCTAGTCTGAGAAAACAGCATCCGAGAAAGATGGCCTCCATGCAGGCCAGGACCGTACGCCGGATGACCTTCGGGCATGTCTGGTGCTCCGTGCCCGTCCATTGAACCAGACCTTTTCGGCTTGAGCATGGCTGGTTACGCGACTTACGCGACGTGACGTCAGGGGAAGAGTGCGTCGAGGCGTTCAAATTGTCAGTTTTAAGGGAAACTTCTGCGACATCTGCTTCGCCGGACGTGCATCGACCATGTGCGGGAGAAACTCGGTGCATTTGAGCGCCGGGCCTCTTCTCGAAAACCTGAGTTTTTCAACAGCCTCTTCAAGATGCGGTCTTTGGCCCGCCACCAGATAGCTATCAGGTGTCCAGCATCTGTTTGATGCATATCAACGCGGTAGAGGGCGCGCGCTCCTACTTTGACAAAAACAGGAAAAGGAGTTGGAGATGCGTGCGTTATTCGCTTTGGTGCTTTGTCTCGGTCAACCGCTTGCCGCGCAGGATACCGATGACGGCGAGCGGCTGTTCCGGCTGCACTGCGCCGCTTGCCATGGTGCGGATGCAGAAGGCCAAGGGCCGATGGCCCCGGTCTTGCTGATCCAGCCTTCGGATTTGACCGCGCTCAGCACAAAGAATGACGGGAAGTTCCCGGTCTACCGCATCGTAAAGCGGATTGACGGGCGGGATCCGCTGGTCAGCCATGGCAGCGACATGCCGGTCTACGGATGGTTCTTTGAGGGCGCAGGCGTCGCCATTCCGGCGGAGACCGGGCAGCCGATCATGACCAGCCAGCCCGTGGTGGATCTTGTCGACTGGCTCCGGAGCATACAGGATTAGGCTGAGGGCGTCTCGCGCGGATCGAGGATGCGCGCGATGACACCATCCTTAGTCACCTGACCAACAAGCTCGCCCGCCTCCTCCACACCCAGCGGGTGGTCGGTATCAAGCAGCATGCGCATCACGGTCTCCACCTCTGTATCCGCCGGAACGGTCTGGGCCGGGGCGACCTCGGCAGGTTCCATCACGTCGCTGGCGCAAAGCACACCTAGCGGGTTCATATGCGCCACAAAATCAGCCACGTAGTCGTTGATCGGGTTGGAAAAGATCTCCTGCGGGGTGCCGCATTGCACGATCCGCCCGCCTTCCATGATGGCAATCCGGTCCCCGATCTTGAAGGCCTCGTCCAGATCATGGCTGACAAAGATGATGGTGCGTTTGAGATCCCGCTGCAGGTCAATCAACTCATCCTGCAGCCGGTTGCGGATGAGCGGATCAAGCGCCGAAAACGGCTCGTCCATCAGCAGGATCGGGGCTTCGGTCACAAAGGCGCGCGCGAGGCCCACGCGCTGCTGCATGCCACCTGACAGCTCGCCCACCTTGCGTTCGGCCCAATCAGACAGGCCCACAAGCTCCAACTGCCGGTCGGCCCGCGCCATCCGCTCCTTGCGGGAGACGTCCGCCAACTCCAGCCCAAGCGCCACATTCTCGCGCACGGAGCGCCAGGGCAGCAGCCCGAATTGTTGAAACACCATGGAGACGCATTCGCGACGCACCCGGCGCAGATCCGGCGCAGAGCTGTTGGTGACGTCACAGGACCAATCACCATCATGCACCCGCACCGCGCCACGCACCACCGGGTTTAGCCCGTTCACCGCCCGCAGCAGCGTTGATTTTCCGGAGCCGGACAGGCCCATCAGGACAAGGATCTCGCCGGCGGCTACATCGAGCGAGCAGTTATGCACACCCAGAACCTGATGGGTCGCCTCCTGCACCTCGGCGCGCGATTTGCCAGCGTCCATTTCCGGCAACGCTTTTTGCGGCGCTTCGCCAAAAACAATGGAGACATTGTCGAATTCTACAGCATTGGTCATTTGCGATCCACCCGCAGCATCCGGTCGAGCATGATGGCGACCACAACGATGATGAAGCCGCTCTCAAACCCAAGCGCGGTGTTGACCTGATTGAGCGCGCGCACCACCGGCACGCCAAGACCATCCGCGCCCACGAGTGCTGCGATCACCACCATGGAGAGCGACAGCATGATGGTCTGATTCAGCCCTGCCATGATCTGCGGCAGGGCAAAGGGCAGCTCCACCTTCCACAGCTTCTGCGCCGGCGTTGCGCCAAAGGCGTCGACCGCCTCCAGCAGCGGTTTGGGTGTTGTACTGATCCCCAGATGGGTCAGGCGAATAGGCGCGGGCACGACAAAGATCACCGTGGCGATCAGCCCCGGCACCATGCCGATCCCGAAAAATACAATCGCTGGAATGAGATACACGAAGGTCGGCAAGGTCTGCATCAGATCCAGCACCGGGCGCATCGCCTGATAAAGCCGCGGACGGTGGGCCGCGGCAATACCGATGGGCACGCCAATGGCCATGCAGACCACACAGGCCGAGAGCACCAGCGTGATGCTCTCCGTCATCTCTTCCCAATAGTCTTGGTTGAGGATGAACAGAAAGCCCAGGGCGACAAAGAGGCAGACCTTCCAGCTGCGCTGCAACACCCATGTCAGGGTCACAAAGGCCAGGATGATCACAAAGGGATGCGGCGTCTGCAGCACCCAGAGGATCGCATCGATCATCCCTTCCATCACCACGGCAAGCCCGTCGAAGAACCACGCGCCATTGCTTTGGAGCCAGTCAAAGAACGCCGCTGCACTCTTGCCGACAGGTATTTTCGTTTCAGTCAGCCAGTCCAGCAAAACACACGCCCTTCCCGGAAACGTCATCGCCCCGCACGGATCCCATGCGGGGCGTCTTGATCACAGGCCGAGGGCCGATTTCACCGCGGCAACGCTGTCGCCGCCGTCAACCGTTGTCACGCCATCGAGCCAGGCGACAAAGGCATCGGGGTTGGCTGTGAGCCAGGCCGTCGCGGCGTCGGAGGGCTCTTCCCCGTCATTCAGGATTGCGCCCATGATCTCGTTTTCCATAGCCAGCGTGAATTCCAGGTTGTTCAGCAGCGCGCCCACGTTCGGGCATTCGCCCACATAGCCCGCGCGGGTGTTGGTGTAGACCGACGCCCCACCAAGGTTGGGGCCAAAAAAGTCATCACCGCCGGTCAGATAACCCATGTCGAAATTGGCGTTCATCGGATGCGGCTCCCACCCGAGGAAGACAATGGGTTCTTCTTTCTTGGACAGACGCTCCACCTGCGCCAGCATCCCCTGCTCCGAGCTTTCCTTGACTTCGAAACCGCTCAAACCAAAGGCATCCGCGTCGATCATCGACTGGATCAGGCGGTTGCCATCGTTGCCGGGCTCGATGCCATAGATCTGCTCGTCCAGAGCGTCGGCATGTTTGGCAATGTCCGAGAAATCCTTGATGCCCAGATCAAGCGCCGCCTTGTTCACGGCCAGTGTGTATTTTGCGCCTGACAGGTTCTCGCGCACGGTGTCGACAGTTCCCGCCTCGCGGTAGGGTGCGATGTCGCCTTCCATGGTGGGCATCCAGTTGCCCAGAAAGACATCCACATCGCCCTGCGCCATCGAGGTGTAGGTCACCGGCACCGAGAGCACCTTGATGTCCGTGTCATACCCCAGCGCATCGAGGATCACAGTTGTTGCGGCCGTGGTTGCGGTGATGTCGGTCCAGCCCACATCAGAGAAGGTGACCTCCGAACAGTCTGCTGACGCCAAGCCGGCCACAGAAATCAAAGCCAGCGCGCTGGCGGTTGTCTTGAAGGTCATCGTCAGTCTCCCATTGTGTTTTTTCGTATAGATGCGCAGGTGGGAGGGCAGGTCAAGGTGAAAGACCCGCCAGACAGGATGCTGCAATCAGAAGGCGAAAAATTCAGTCTTCTTCCGGCAGATCCCGGAAAACCCCGACAATTTTGCTCACTTCTCCAGAGCGGTCCTTGCGCGCCAGACCAAAGACCTCAACCAAGATCGCCTCACCCTGACGATTGATCAACCGCTTCTTGAACTGGAAGTCGCCGCCCGTCTTGGCCACCCTATCGATCTCTTCCATCACACTGGCCCGATCCTCCGGGTGGTAGTAGTCGATCCCCTTCTTGAGGTTCGGCGCGGGCGTGGACGGCTCTTCGCCATGGATACGGTAGACTTCCGACGACCAGTGTATCTGGTCTGTATCCACGTCCAGTGACCAATGCCCGATCTTGGCCAGGTTTTGCAACAACTCCAGCTGCGCCAGAGACTCCTCAGCGCTGTCGCGTGCCGCAATCACGTCTGTGATATCCGTGCCTACCGAATAGATCGCCGATTCTCCAATCGACGGATCCGCAAAGAGGAAGTTTTCAGTGTTCATCCAATAGTGCTTGCCGTCTTCCTTGGACATTAGATCCATGATGTCGTTGACGCGCCCCGATTTGCTTTTCAGAAGATGTTCGTCACTCTTCTTAACCGCGTTTGCCGTCTTTTTATTGACCAGCTCGCCAAACAGGCGCCCTTCGGCCTTTTGCCGCGTGGTGCCAAAGACATTGGCCGCCTTCTCGCTGATGCGCAGCACGGTTCCGTCCATTGAACGGTTGAGCATGAAGATCTCGGCATTGTCGAGGATCAGATCAAGCTCCTGCGCCAGTCCTGGGAACTCCGACACCACCATGGTGGAGCCCTTCATCTGACCGCGCATATCGAAGAAGGGCGAGCAGGTGAGCTTGTAGCGCGAGCCTTTGGAGTTGAATTCGCGTGTGATCGACTCGCCCAGTTTCAGCGTCTCGTTGCAGATCGGCGCCAGCGGCGGGCAGTTCTCCGGCAGCATGCACTGGCTGATATGCGGGTTGGAGACCGGACGAGACAGGCCAAACATCTCGGCAGCCGCATTGGTCGCCTGGCTGATCTGCAGCGCCGTATCCAGAACCATGATCGCCAGCGGCGCGGTCTCCAACACCGACATCAGCTCGCCCGTGCGCCCGCTCAGTTCCGCTGCGGTGACCTGCAGTTCCTCGTTGACGGTGATCAGCTCTTCGTTTGTGGATTGCAGCTCCTCGTTCGAGGTTTCCAGCTCTTCGTTGGTGGCCTGCAACTCCTCGTTGGTGGATTGCAGCTCTTCGTTCAGCGATTGCAGCTCCTCATTCGAGGTCTCAAGCTCTTCGATGGTCTGCTGCAGCGCCTCGCGCGTTGTCGCAACCTCGTCCTCAAGCAAGCGGATACGATCACTCTCGAAGGCCTCTCCCTCCGGCTGAGGCCCGGTCTCGCGGCCCTTGGCGCGATCCACCTGCACTTCGCTGAACACCACAAGCGCAGCACGCTCATTGATGTCCCGCGCGATGATCGGGTAGACATCCAGCCGGATTTCCGCATCGTCATCCTCTGCCAGCAGATGTCGCACGCCCGAGCGGTGCTCGCCGTTCTTCAGAGCCAGCGTCACAAGACTGCGTGCTTCCTCGCGGAACGGGCGGCGTAACAGGTCGATGTGCATCTTGAGGTTGCTGGCCTCGTTCACCTCGATGAACGGGCTCACATTCCCGTAAACCCGCACGATGGAATATTCATCCGTGACCAGAACCGAATTCTTGCCCAAGGCCAATGCGAGGGCTTCAAACATCTGCCGGTCGGTGGAATAGCCAGGCGTGGGGCTCTTGGTCGCGGCGGGCATGATCTGGCGTGACTGCGGCACCGACCGTGCGTTGGAGAACGGCGTGTGCTCCGATCGGCGGATCGAGCGGCGCCGGTAGATATGCGCGGACTGACTGTCCTGAATGAACATCTCGTCCGAGCCGGCAACTGTCTCAGCCGTTCCGAGGAACATCAGCGAGGTCTCGGTCAACGCATAGTGGAACCGCGACATCACCTTGTGCTGCAGCGTATTGCCAAAATAGATCAACAGGTTCCGGCAGCACAGCAGATCCACCTTCTGGAATGGCGGGTCCTGACAGACGTTGTGGTCCGAGAACAGAATGGCCGAGCGCAGGGAATCGATGACCCGGATGCCGTCGTTCTGCTGGATGAAGTACTGATCCGCCAGATTCTTGGGAATGTCGTTGAGCGCGGCCATCCCATAGATGCCCTTGCGCGCGACTTCCAATGCCTCCTTGTCGATGTCGGTAGCAAAGATTTGCACGTGGTCTTTCAACTGAACCTTGGCACCCCCCAGCGCCTCACACAGCAGGATGGCGATGGAATAAGCTTCCTCACCCGTCGCGCAGCCCGCGATCCAGACGCGGAACGGCGCATTGGTCTTCTTTTTCAGCAAGCCCGGCAGCAGCTCTTTCAGCGCTTCGAACTCGCTCTTGTCCCGGAAAAACCGGGTGACTGAGATCAGCAGATCCTTGAACAGGGCATCAACAGCGTTCGGATTGACCCGGCAGAACTGGGTGTATTCCTCATGGCTTTCGATCCCCAGGGCGATCATGCGCCGTTCGATCCGGCGGTTGATGGTGGTCTGCTTGTACTCGCGGAAATCAACGCGCGTGCGCGCCAGCAGGATCTGCAACAGATCAGACGCCGGGCTTTTCTCGGAGGCTTCCTGCCGGAAGGCGTCGAAATCGCGCGGGCTGGTCAGGATCTTGTGCAGATGCGTGCCGATCTCGAAGGGGCGCAACACCAGATCGACACAGCCGGTCTGCATCGCGGCCATGGGCATCCCGTCGTATTTGGCGCTTTCGGTGTCCTGCGCGATGGTGATCCCGCCCGCCTCACGGATGGCCTGCACCCCATAGGCCCCATCGGTCCCGGTGCCGGAGAGGATGATGGCCATCGACTTTTCACCGTGCCCATCAGCCAGGCTCAGCAAAAAACGGTCCACCGACGGTTTGGGAGAGGCCACCTCATGGCTGGGATCCACCAGATTGAGCTTGCCGTCTTCATATACCACATCGGTCTTTGGAGGCGTCACATAGATCACATTGGGTTCGGGCACAGACCCGTCAACCACATCCCGCACAACGAGGCTGGTCTGACGCGCCACAAGCTCTGTCATCAAGCTTTTGTGGTGTGGCGACATGTGTTGCACCACCACATAGGCCACCTGCAGATCTGTCGGCAAGGTCGCCACGAGTTCGCGGATCGCCTCCAACCCCCCGGCTGAGGATCCAATGCCAATGAGCGTTAGCTCTCCGGTGTCTGCTCCGTCCAAGTCTTTTGTCCCCACCCTGAGCTGATCCTGTTGTGCGGCGCGCGGCCGGACGGGTCAGCGTTCCACAAGCAACCCCTAGTTGCAATCTAGTAACGAAGCTGTCATAGATTCAACTGAAAGATTTCGCTGCGGATATTATTTCTTTTTGCGCCGCGCAACGGGCACAGTACGGTGGATTAACCCTTGGCATCATTTTTCGTGCAAACCTCATGCCGTATTGCTCTTTTGGATAGATAGTATGACAGATCCATCAAACGTCGCGCCATTGCCATCGGATTTGTCCGACAGGGTTTTGACACTCAATCTGGTTGTCAAGAGTGACCAGTCCGTCACAATCCGGTCGTCCGAGATGCTCGGACGTGGCTTCCGGAACCGTATTTCATTCCAGGCCTATGAAGACGTGGATCAGATCCTGGCTCCGAAACTGGCACACGCCCTGCGAAAATGCCTGATTTCCATCCCAGAGGGCACCCAGGTGCTGTCGCTACCCGATTTTCTGGTTGAACTGCCCGGGTTGGTCCTGTCCGGGGTGCATGTCCTGATAATGGAAGCCAAGAGCGGCATGCGCAACGCGATCGTCCGCTTCAAGGAGTTCATGGGCGCGCTTAACAACGCTTTTCTGACAAACATCGGCCTGCAGGAGCCTTACGCCAATCACGCCGAACGGCTGGCAACCAATGTGCTTGCCGATATCTGCCTGCCGCTGCTGAACATGTGCCGCGATCTGGAATATGCGCAGGTGGACTCCAAAGACAGACTTCCGACCGGGTTTGCGGAGCGTGCGAAGGAGTTCGAGTTTCAAACCGAACTTCTGAAACGTTTTATCTTCAATGCCGGGATCGGCCACGCCCAGCCCACGGAGATGCATCTTGAGCGCTATACCGCGCCGGAGAAGCTTGGTTTGCCGGAAAACTAAGCAGGCGGCCCCCGGTGGGCCGCTTTTTTTGTCAGCTTTTCTGACCTGCTTCCGGAATTTTAACCCCAAATGCCACGTTATCGCCATGTCGATGCCGCTTCACCGGCAGAAATGCCATCGAAGTTGAGCGGATCTGCGGCACCTGCCGCGCTATCGCCAAGGACTGATACGATGAGCAAAGAGCAGCCCAAACCGGCCCCACGCCCTCAGGATCAAGGGTTCAAAGAGACAGCGCCCCCGCCTCCCCCAATCACGGATTACGCCAGCATCTAGGCGCAGATCCAAGGTGACAAAGAGGCTTGGGCTGCGGTAAACTGCGGGCATGGCAACGCCTGTCTCTTCCATTCGCAATCTTGGCCCGGCTTTCGAGGCCGCCTGCACCGGCGCCGGTATCCCTTCGGCCGAGGCGCTTCGCAAGCTGGGCGCTGACGCCGCCTATGCGCGGCTGCTGCACTCCGGCATGAAACCTCATTTTGTCTGGTATTATGTGCTGGTCATGGCGCTGCAGAACCGCCCCTGGAATGACTGCAAAGACGCTGAAAAAAAGGCGCTGCGCAAACGCTTTGACGCCATCAAGGTCACATCCTTCGACGCCGACCGCGACGCGTTCGAACAAATGATGGATCAGATCGGGGTCCGTCCCGCGGTTTGACACAAAAAAGGGCCCTCCAATCGGAAGGCCCTTGTCTGTCTGTTTGCCGGAAGGTGCTTAGCCGACCAATTCCATGCCTGAGAAGAAGTAGGCAATCTCCACCGCCGCCGTCTCCGGCGCGTCTGAACCGTGCACGGAGTTTTCGCCAACGCTTTCCGCAAACTCCGCGCGGATCGTGCCGGGCGCGGCATCTGCTGGGTTGGTGGCACCCATCACTTCGCGGTTCTTGGCAATGGCACCCTCACCTTCGAGCACCTGCACGACAACCGGGGCCGAGGCCATGAACTCGCACAGCTCGTCATAAAACGGGCGCTCTGCATGCACGGCATAGAACACGCCCGCCTGCGCCTTGGTCATGTGAATGCGCTTTTGCGCCACGATCCGCAGACCGGCGTCTTCGAACTTGGCATTGATCTTGCCGGTCAGGTTGCGCCGCGTGGCATCGGGTTTGATGATCGAGAATGTCCGCTCAAGGGCCATGTGAAGTCTCCGCTTGTCATTTCGCGCCGGGCCCCTGCCCGTCCGCCTTGAATTTCGCGGCCCACCTAGCACGGGCCATCAGCCATGAAAAGCGGCGATTGACGCAAGCTCTGCGATACGGCACACCCCACCCATGTTACGGATTTCCAACATCAGCTATGCGGTGGAAGGGCGACCGCTTTTTGACGAGGCGAGTGCCACGATTCCAACCGGCCACAAGGTGGGTCTGGTGGGCCGCAATGGCGCGGGCAAGACCACGCTCTTTCGCATCATCCGCGGCGAGCTTGGGACCGATGGCGGGGAGTTTTCGCTGCCAAGCCGCGCCCGCATCGGTGGCGTCGCGCAGGAGGTGCCCTCGTCTGCCACCTCTCTGCTGGACACCGTACTCGCCGCCGACACCGAACGCGCCGCTCTGTTGGCGGAGGCCGAGACCGCTGCCGACCCGACCCGCATCGCCGATATCCAAACCCGGCTGGCTGACATTGACGCCTGGTCGGCAGAGGGCCGCGCCGCCAGTATTCTCAAGGGGCTTGGCTTTGACGACGCCGAGCAACAGATGCCCTGCTCCGCCTTCTCCGGCGGCTGGCGCATGCGGGTGGCCCTTGCGGCCGTCCTCTTCGCGCAACCCGATCTGCTGCTGCTGGACGAGCCGACCAACTATCTCGACCTCGAAGGCGCGCTCTGGCTCGAATCCTACCTCGCCAGATACCCGCATACGGTCATCATCATCAGCCACGACCGCGGGCTTCTGAACCGCGCCGTGGGCGCCATCCTGCATCTGGAAGACCGCAAGCTCACGCTCTATCAGGGCCCCTACGATCAATTCGCCCGGCAACGCGCCGAGCAGCGCGCCGTTCAGGCCGCCATGGCCAAGAAACAACAGGCCCGGCGCGACCACATGCAGGCCTTCGTGGACCGCTTCAAGGCCAAGGCCTCCAAGGCGAAACAGGCCCAATCGCGCCTGAAGATGATCGAGAAGATGGATATGATCGCCAGCCCCGAACAGGCGGCCAAGCGCGTCTTCACCTTCCCCGAACCGGAAGAGTTGTCGCCGCCCATCATCTCCATCGAAGGCGGCGCGGTGGGCTATACGGACACGCCGGTCCTCAGCCGGTTGAACCTGCGCATCGACCAGGATGACCGCATCGCTTTGCTGGGCAAGAACGGTCAGGGCAAATCGACCCTGTCCAAGCTGCTCTCCGGTCGCCTGCCCCTCATGACCGGCAAATCCGTGCAGTCCAACAAGCTGCGCATCGGCTTCTTCGCCCAGCATCAGGTCGAAGAGCTGCATGTGGATGAAAGCCCGCTGCAACACATCATCTCCGCCCGCCCCGGCGTTCTGCACTCCAAGCTGCGCGCGCAGCTGGCGGGCTTCGGCCTGGGCGCGGATCAAGCTGAAACCGAGGTGGGCCGCCTCTCGGGCGGACAAAAGGCGCGGCTCTCCCTGCTGCTGGCCACGCTCGACGCGCCCCACCTGCTGATCCTCGATGAGCCCACAAACCACCTCGATATCGAATCGCGCGAGGCCCTGGTCGAGGCGCTCACCGCCTATTCCGGTGCGGTGATCCTGGTCAGCCACGATATGCACCTGCTCTCCATGGTGGCGGATCGGCTCTGGCTGGTCTCAGGCGGCACCGTCAAACCTTATGACGACGACCTCGAAGCCTACCGCAAGATGCTGCTGAGTGTCGACAAACCCGCCAGCAAAGAACCGAAAAAAGCCGCCCCCCCCAAAGCCAAACGCCCCAGCCGCGATGAATTGCTCGCCCTGAAATCGGAAACCCGCAAATCCGAAGCCCGCGTCGAAAAGCTCAACGAGATGCGTGACAAGCTGGCCAGGAAACTGGCCGACCCCGCGCTTTATGAAGATGCCAAAACCGGCGAGCTGGAGGTCTGGAACCGCAAATATGCCGAAGTCATGGAGGCGCTGGAGCGCGCCGAAGCCTTGTGGATGACCGCTCTGGAAAAGCTCGAAAAGGCCGAAGCCGCGTGACCAGAGCTTCTTCTGGCCCAAAATATCCTGGGGTTTGGGGCAAAGCCCCAATCGCTCTCTAAACCATGGACACCGCCTTTTTCATCACCGCCTTCGTGACCATGTTCGTCGTGATCGACCCCATTGGTCTCGCGCCGCTCTTCGTTGCCCTGACCCAAGGCATGCCCGACGCAGCCCGGCGCCGCATCGCGCTGCGCGCCACGGCGCTCGGCATCCTGATCCTGCTGGCCTTCGCCGCCTTCGGCGAGGCGCTTCTGGGTTTCATCGGCATCTCCATGCCCGCCTTCCGCGTGGCGGGCGGCATCCTGCTGTTTCTCACCGCCCTCGACATGCTCTTTGAACGGCGCACCAAGCGCCGCGAGGACCAGAGCGAGGAGGACCACAACGATCCTTCGGTCTTCCCGCTGGCCATCCCATTGATCGCAGGCCCCGGGGCCATTGCCTCGGTCATCCTGCTGATGGGCCAGCGCCCCGACGTCGAAGGCACGCTGATCGTGCTGGGCGCAACCGGCATCGTGATGCTGATCGTGATGGGGTTCTTCCTGGCCAGCGGGCTGATCGAACGCGCCTTGGGCAAAACCGGCGTGACCGTGGTGACCCGCCTGCTCGGCATGCTGCTCGCCGCACTCTCCGTGCAATTCGTGCTCGACGGTCTCCGCGCGTTTGGCTTCGGCCCCGGTCTGGGGTGAATTCACCGCCAGCCCGCCCTATATCTAAACAAGGCGCAGCGGGAGCATATCATGGATGGCTTTGACACCGGCAGATTGATCTATCTGATCATCCTCGGCCTGATGGTCTGCACCTGGTTCTTCGCGCAAAACCGGCTCTCCACCAATAAGCTGCTGCAACAGGCCACCGTCTGGGGGCTGATATTTCTCGGCGTGCTCGCAGCCTACGGCCTTTGGGACGACATCCGCCAGACAGTGCGCCCGCAACAGGCCGTCTTTGCCGAACAGGGCAAGGTCGTGGTCCCGCGCAGCCCCGACGGGCACTACCACATCGCCGCTGAAATCAACGGCGCCCCGGTGAATTTCGTGCTCGACACCGGGGCCACCATGCTGGTGCTGACCCGCCGGGATGCCACGGCTGCCGGGCTCGACCCGGACAGGCTCAACTACATCGGTCGCGCCATGACGGCCAACGGCGAGGTCCGCACGGCTCCGGTGCGGCTTGAAACACTGACGCTGGGTCCGGCGACCGACACCAACGTCCCCGCTGTGGTCAACAGCGGAGAGATGTCCCAAAGCCTGATGGGCATGACCTACCTGCAGCGCTGGGGCAAGATCGAGATCGCAGGTGGCGAGTTGACCTTGACCCGATAGCCGCGTCGGTCTGACACTGTCAGGCCACGCTGGCGAGCGGCAGGTCCGGTGGGCTCTTCCGCATTTCGAGCAAATCTCGCATAACTTGTTCGCTGCCTCTCCCTCCGGTCGAACGCGAAAAGTCATAAACACACCAATAATGCTCGAGACGCTCTAAAGCGTCATGCGAAAAACCTGAATCACATATCGCTGCCTGAAATCAAAGATTTCAACGCTATATGTGATGTTTGATATCTCAGATATTTCGTCAGACGCTCTAGGCCACCGCCGCGCCGCTCTCCGCCTTCATCTCCCAGCGGCCACTCTCTTCGGACCAATATTGTGCCGCCGCCCCGGCATCCGTCAGCCGTTTCCACTGGTCCCGCGCCGCCTGAACAGCCTGCGGGTCATTGCCGTCAAAGAGCACGCAGGTGCGCTGCATTTCAGCCACCTCCGTCACCTGCACCTCGGCCCCGTCCACGCTCATCAGACAGGCTGCGCCATTGGGTACCTCCGCCCCCGTGGTCAAAAGGACCGGCTGCAGGGCGTCATGTGCTCCACCCGCCAACCCATGGGGCAAAAACCCCTCATCCGGCCCCAACCACAGCTTTTCATCCAGCCACCCCATGCGCCCCAGATCCGTGCCCCGCACCACAACGCGGAGCCCGGCGCCCTGCGCCTTGCCAAGCAGCATCCCAAGCGTCTGCTCCATCGGGCGCCGGGTCAGGTGATAAAAGAGCGCCGTGCCCAAGACCTCATCCCTTTTCGAAGTGATCCGCGACCAGCCGGTCGAGCGCCCGCACGCCCCAACCTGTGGCCCCCTTGGGCGCCAGCTTCGTGGCCGACTTCAAGGACGCCACCCCCGCAATATCGAGGTGAATCCACGGCACCCCGTCCTTCACAAACCGCTGCAGGAATTGCGCCGCGGTGATCGACCCACCGGGCCGCCCACCAATGTTCTTCATATCCGCAATCGGCGATTTCAGCATGTCGTCATAGGCCTGCCCGAGCGGCATGCGCCAGGCCCCCTCGGCCTCCGCCTCCGCCGCTTTCAGAAAGGCATTGCACAGCGCATCGTCATTCGAGAACACGCCCGCATTCTCATGCCCCAACCCGATGATGATGGCTCCGGTCAATGTCGCCAGATCGATCATGCCTGCTGGCTCGAACCGCTCCTGCGCGTACCACATCACGTCACAGAGCACCAAGCGCCCCTCCGCATCCGTATTGAGGATCTCGACCGTGTCGCCTTTCATCGAGTGGACCACATCCCCGGGCCGGATCGCAGTGCCGGACGGCATGTTCTCGACCAGCCCGACAAGCCCAACCACATTGGCCTTGGCCTTGCGCAGCGCCAGGCTGCGCATCACGCCCGCGACCGTGCCAGCACCCCCCATATCCATGGTCATATCTTCCATGCCCGCAGAGGGTTTGAGGCTGATGCCGCCGGTGTCAAAAACCACGCCCTTGCCGATGAGCGCCAATGGGGAGTCTCCGTCCCCGCCGCCATTCCACTGCATCACAACCACCTTGGACGGGCTGGCCGAGCCCTGCCCCACCGCCAGCAGTGTCCGCATGCCAAGCTCTTCCAGTTGGTCCTCCTCCAGCACGTCGACCTTCAGGCCGATGGCTTCCATCTCAGCCAGACGGTCGGCGAATTCCGTGGTGGTCAGCACATTGGCCGGTTCATTCACCAGATCGCGCGTCATGAAGGTGCCTTCCGCGGCAGCCAACAGATCCACCGCAGCCGCCTCGGCCGCGCCCGGATCGTTCACCATGACCTCGATACCACCCTTCGGCGCCTCACCTGAGGTCTTGTGATCTCGAAACTGGTAATCCCGCAGCACAGCCCCCTGCGCGACAAAAGCGGCCCGGCGCAGCGCCCCCAGAGCCAGCAGCAGATCCGCCTTGCCCCGTTTTGCGCCAAAGGCGGCACCTGCATGCCGCGCCGCCACTTCGCCTGCGTTTTTCGGCAGGCAGATCACATCCACCGCCTCCGCTGCCATACCTGCCGGATAGGCCAGCGTCAGGCTGTCGCCCTCCTTGAAGCCATCCGCGACACGCGCCTCCAGCGCGCGTTTCAGCGCCCCTTTGCTCAGCCGGTTAACGCGCCGCCCCGCCACATCCAGCCGCCCTTCGGCATCCACGACCAACCCGATGCGTCCCGCATGATCGCCCAGACGCTCGATGTCGGTTTTGCTGAAAGTGACGGCTGTGGGTGTGGTCATAACAAGGCCTTTCTGGTTGGGGTGCACCAACGAGTAGCGCGCCGGTCCGCCAATGACCAGATAGCAGTTTTCCAGCCCGCCCGATTGGTTTATCGTCGCGCAAAAGACGACACGTAACAACAAAGGGGGCCAGGGTGCGCAAGATCGACAGATACATGCTGTCGCAACTGCTGATCCTGTTTGGCTTTTTCTCGTTGGTTCTGGTCGCCGTTTTCTGGATCAACCAGGCCGTTGTCCTGTTTGACCGACTCATCGGAGACGGGCAGTCGGCGCTGGTGTTTCTGGAGTTCACGGCCCTCGGCCTGCCCAGGCTGGTCACGACGATCCTGCCGATTTCGGCCTTCGCGGCCTCGGTCTATGTGACCAACCGCATGAACAACGAGAGCGAACTGACCGTCATGCAGGCGACAGGATGGGGGCCCTACCGGTTGGCGCGGCCGGTGCTGGCCTTCGGGGTTGTGGTGTTCCTGATGGCCTCCGCGCTGCATCACGCCCTTCTGCCACTGGCGCTGCAGCAGCTCAGCGAACGCGAAGCCGAAATTTCGCAGAACGCGACCTCGCGCCTGCTGACCGAAGGCACCTTTCTGCACCCCTCGCGCGCGGTCACATTCTATGCCCGCGAAATCAACGAAGACGGGATTCTGAACGACGTCTTCCTGTCGGATCGCCGCAAGCCTGAGGAAGGCGTGATCTACACAGCCGCCGAAGCCTACCTGCTCCGCGATCAGAACGTTACCACATTGATCATGCTCGATGGCATGGCGCAGCGCCTCAGTTCTAAGACAAACCGGCTGTCCACTGCGCGATTTCGCGATTTCTCTTTCGACATCAGCGCATTGGTTCGAGGCGATCCGTCACATGCGCAACGCGTGCGCAACATGACAACGCTCGCACTCATGACCTCGTGGCGCGACGTGTCAGCTCAGACCGGGCAGCGGGTCGGCGATATCGCGGAAGAGTTCCACAACCGCTTTGCCGAGCCGTTCTTTTGCGTGGTCGCTGCCATGATCGGCTTCACGACCCTTCTGGTGGGCGGGTATTCCCGCTTTGGGGTCTGGCGCGAAATCGGGGTCGCCTTTGGCCTGCTGTTGCTGATCGATGGTTTGGGATCGACCTTACAGAACCCGGTGCGGGCCGAGGCGCAGCGCTGGCCCGTCCTTTACCTGCCCGCAGCCCTCGGTGCTGTGCTGGCGACAGGCATGCTGGCCTATCTGGCACGACCCAGGTGGCTCAGGCGCAAACGGGCGACCAACAAACAGGCGTCAGCATGATCCTGCATGCCTATTTCGCACGGCGCTTCGCCCTCAGCGTGTTGATGCTGACCGCGGTGCTATTTGCCATTGTTGGTGTGATCGACCTTGTCGACCTCACAGGTAGTTTTGGCAAGTACGACGTGAGCTTTGGCCGGATCATTGGCTTGACGCTGCTCAAGGCCCCGGAGACGGTCAACGAGATCCTGCCGCTGATCTTCATTCTGTCGACCATCGCGTTCTTTGTGGGGCTCGCGCGTTCCTCCGAACTGGTCGCGACCCGGGCCGCCGGGCGCTCCGCGCTGCGTGCGCTTGTTGCACCTTGCGTTGTCGCCTTGCTGATTGGCGGGCTGGCGTTGACCATGCTGAACCCCATCGTCGCGGGCACGTCGAAATACTACAGCGAACTGGCCGAGGGCTACCGCACCGGCGGGGCGTCGACCCTCTCCATCTCCGGTGAAGGGCTCTGGCTGCGCCAGGGCGGCGCAGAAGGGCAGACGGTCATCCGGGCCTGGCGGTCGAATTCTGATGCCTCGGTCCTCTACGACGTCACTTTCCTGTCTTATGCGCCCGGAGGTGGGCCAATCCGCCGAATCGCCGCCGAGAGTGCGGCCCTCGAAAACGGCGGCTGGTCGCTCAGAGGTGTGAAACTCTGGCCGCTGCGGCCGGGCGGCAATGCCGAAGCCGATGCCGAGCTGCACGACGACTACTTCATTGCAACCACCCTGACTCTGGAGCGGATCCGCGAGAGTTTCGGGCGCCCCAGTTCAATCTCCATCTGGAAGCTGCCCGAGTTTATCGAACAGTTGGAACAGGCCGGGTTCTCGTCCCGGCAACACCGCGTCTGGTTCCAGTCCGAGTTGGCCCGCCCTCTCTTTCTGGTCTCAATGGTTCTTGTTGCGAGCGCCTTCACCATGCGGCATACCCGGCTCGGGGGCACCGGTATTGCGGTGCTGGCCGCGGTGCTTTTGGGGTTCGGTTTGTATTTCATTCGCAGCTTTGCGCAAATTCTGGGTGAGAACGGGCAGATCCCGATCGCCCTGGCCGCTTGGGCGCCGCCCGTTGCCGCCGTCCTGCTGGCCCTCGGCCTGCTTTTGCACGCAGAGGACGGCTGATGCTCAAGCCGGTTCTGACCCGTCTCTGGGCACTCACCTTGGTCTTGTCGCTGTGCCCCGCGCTTGCCGCCAGTCAGGAGGCTGCGGCAGACCCGGCCGTTTTGATCGCAGATGAGCTTTTTATCGAAAATGACCGCGAGCTGGTCGCTCGCGGCAACGTCGAGGCATTTCAAGGCCCGACACGGATCACCGCATCGGAGATGCGATACGATCGCGGCACAGGGCAACTGACCATCACTGGCCCGATCACCATGGAAGATGGCGAAGGCACCACGATTCTTGCCTCAGCGGCAGAGCTTGATGGCACCCTGCGCACGGGCCTGCTGCGCGGCGCGCGTATGGTGCTGAACCAGCAATTGCAACTGGCCGCTGTCCAGATACAAAGGGTCAACGGGCGCTACAATCAGCTCTACAAGACGGCTGTGACCTCCTGTCAGATCTGCGAAGATGGCAGCCCGCCGCTGTGGCAGATCCGGGCCCGCCGTGTGGTGCATGATAAAGAGAAACGCCAACTGTATTTCGACGGAGCGCAGTTCCTGATCCGCGACATTCCGCTGATTTACATTCCACGTCTGCGCCTGCCGGATTCCTCGGTCGAGCGGGCGACCGGGTTTCTGATCCCCGAAATCCGCACAGCCAGCGGTTTCGGCACCGGCCTCAAGATTCCCTATTTCATCAATATCGCGCCGGACCGCGACCTCACGGTCACCCCCTATATCTCATCCCGCACGCGTACGCTGGAGTTCCGCTACCGGCAGGCCTTTCGAAAAGGCCGGATCGGACTCAACAGCGCCATCAGCCGCGACGAAGAGCGACCCGGAGAAACACGTGCCTATGTCTTCGGAAACGGACAGTTCAATCTGCGCAACGACTACCAGCTTACATTTGATATCGAACTGACCTCAGACGGCACCTATCTGCGGGACTACGGCTACTCCACCAAGGACCGGCTGGACAGCGCGGTCACGATCAGCCGCGCGCGGCGCGACGAGTATATTTCCGGCGGGCTGATCTTGTTCAGATCGTTGCGAGAGGCGGATGTGAACACAAATCTGCCCACCGTGATCGCTGATGGCATCTATGAATCACGCTATTTCCCCGGTCGCATCGGCGGGGAGCTGCGGTTTGCGGCCAACGCCCACACACACTATCGCGAGTCGGATACTGACAGCCTCGGCCGCGATATCGCCCGCATCAGCACCGAAGCCGACTGGCTGCGCAGTTGGACGGTGTTCAGAGGCGTGCGCGCTGATGTCACACTTGGGCTGACGGCTGATGTGTTTGACGTCGCACAAGACAGCAGCTTTCCGCAAAACGAGACGCAGCTCAGCCCGCGCGGAGCCATTGCCTTTCGCTATCCCATGGCGCGGGGCGGACAGGATGGCGTCACCCAGTTTCTTGAACCCATTGTCCAGTTGGCCTGGGTGGGCGGCGATCAGATCGATGTGCCCAATGAAGAGAGCACACGCGCTGAATTCGACGGCGGCAACCTCACCTCGCTGTCCCGGTTTGCCGAGCCTGACCGCAGAGAGCATGGACGTAGCGTGGCAGTTGGTGTCAACTGGGCACGATTTGACCCCAATGGTTTTGACACCTCCCTGACTGTGGGGCAGGTCATCCGGCAAGAGGCGAACGACAACTTCACGGAAACCTCCGGACTGAGTGGCGTCTCCTCCGATTTCCTGGTGGCGGGTCAGATCGCCACTCAGGACAATCTGACACTGACCGCACGCACACTGTTCAATGAGGATTTGAATTTTTCAAAAGCCGAGATCCGTGGCGATTATAATGGCAGGCGAACCAACTTGGGCGGCAGCTACATCTGGCTGACACGCGACGCCGGTGAGAACCGGCCGGACAGCATCGCGGAGATCGCGCTGGACGGATCCTACCGGTTCGACAGACACTGGATCGCAACCGCCGATTGGCGTTACGATATCTCACTGGACCGCGCCTCTGACATAGGGATTGGTCTGAGATACGAACAAGAATGCGTGTCGGTCCGATTCTCGGTGGATCGCAGTTTCGCCAGTTCGTCGAGCCTTGAACCGGTCACCGTTTTGGGCTTATCGATCGGACTAAACGGGTTTTCGGCCCGAAAGGGTACGGAAACCTACTCAAGAACATGCAGGTAGAGCAGACATGACGGCACTGAGCAGATTTATAACCATCATCGCCTTGGTCGCCGGGGTGGCACTTGCACCGCCGGTCGCCGCGCAAAGCCTCTTCGATCCGGTCACTTTCGTGAACGATGATGTGATCACGGAGTTTGAAGTCGAGCAGCGCATTGCCTTCCTGCGGCTGTTGAACACACCGGGCAGCAACCGCGACGATGTGATCGAAACACTGATCAACGAACGCCTGCAACTGCAAGCTGTCGAAGCCGCTGGCATCGAACTCACCGAAGAAGGCATACAGTCCGGCCTTGATGAATTCGCCGCGCGGGCCAATCTGACAGCGGATGAGTTCATCGCGGCTTTGGCAGAGGGCGGTGTTGCTGAAGAAACCCTGAGAGATTTTGTCGAGGCTGGCATTTCCTGGCGCGAGCTCATTCGCGCGCGTTTTGGTGCGCGGGTTCAAATCTCAGAGCGCGAGATTGACCGCGCACTGGGCTCCGGGAGCGGCACAACAGGCATTCGCGTCCTTGTCTCCGAAATCATCATCCCCGCTCCGCCTGAGCGAAAGGCTGAGGTGGATGAGATCGCGCTAGAGATCGCCACCAGTAGCTCGACGGAGGAATTTTCGAACTACGCCCGTGAGTTTTCAGCCACGGCCTCACGCGATTCAGGAGGGCGGCTGCCCTGGCAGGATCTGACCAACCTGCCACCCGTGCTGCGCCCCATTCTGCTCTCGCTCGCACCCGGAGAGGTGACGGACCCGTTGCCCATTCCCAATGCGGTTGCCTTGTTTCAGCTCCGCGATATCCAGGAAACCGGCGCGCCGACGCGCGAATTCGCCGCGATTGAATATGCGGCCTACTACATCCCCGGCGGCAGATCACCGGCAGGTCTCGCCGAAGCGGAGCGGGTGCGTGCACAAGTGGACGTCTGCGACGACCTTTACGGCATCGCCCAAGGCCAACCCGAAGAGGTGCTGGAGCGCGGCAGCAAGACCCCATCAGAGATCCCGCAGGACATCGCGATTGAACTGAGCAAGCTGGACCCCGGCGAGGTTTCAACCGCCCTGACGCGGGCGAATGGCGAGACGCTGGTCTTCCTGATGCTCTGTGGCCGGACCGCGGCGGTCAACCAGGAGGTCGCGCGCGAAGATGTGGCCAGCTCTCTGCGATCCGCCCGGCTGACAGCCTATGCCGACAGCCTGCTTGACCAGCTTCGCGCGGATGCTCGTATCGTCACCCCATGACCGAGACCACCGCCCCGGTTGTTATCAGCTGCGGGGAACCTGCAGGGGTCGGGCCGGAAATCGCTGCAGCGGCTTGGGCGGCCCTGCGCGACCATGTGCCGATGGTCTGGATGGGCGACCCGCGTCATTTGCCGGACGGGACACCGTATCAGGTCATCGATCATGCGTCGCAGGCCGGTTCTGTGGGCGCGGATGCTCTGCCCGTGCTCGCGTATTCATTCCCCAACCCCGCAATCCCGGGCACGCCCGACCCCGCCAATGCCCAAGGCGTGATCGACGTGATTGCGGCCTGTGTCGGTCTGGTCCGTACCGGTGCCGCCTCGGCGCTGTGCACTGCGCCCATTCACAAACAGGCACTGATCGAGGGGGCGCGTTTTTCCTATCCCGGCCACACCGAATACCTCGCCACTTTGGCGGGCGGGGATCACCGCGCGGTGATGATGCTGGCTTCTGACCAGCTGCGCGTTGTGCCGGTCACGATCCACATTCCACTGGTCGAGGTGCCGACAGTGCTCACCCCGGCCTTGCTTCGCGAGACGATCGAAATAACAGACGCCGCCTTGCGCGCGGACTTCGGGATCAGGGCGCCGCGCCTCGCGGTCTCGGGTCTGAACCCGCACGCGGGCGAAGGCGGCACCATGGGTCAGGAAGAGCTGCGCTGGATCAACCGGCTGATCGCGGACATGCGCGACGAAGGGTTTGACTTGCGCGGCCCCCTGCCCGCAGACACCATGTTTCATGCCACTGCCCGGGCGAAATATGATGCCGCACTGGCCATGTATCACGATCAGGCGTTGATCCCCATCAAGACATTGGATTTTGACCGGGGCGTGAATGTGACTCTGGGCCTGCCCTTCGTGCGCACGTCTCCGGATCACGGCACTGCCTTCGATATTGCAGGCCAGGGTGGCGCCAATCCGACGAGTATGATTGAGGCGATCAAACTGGCCGCGCAGATGGCCAACCGATGACGCCTCCGGCGGGCATATTCAGGGAACAATGAAGATGAGCGCCATCGACAGCTTGCCGCCATTACGGGATGTGATCCGGGCTCATGATCTGCGGGCGCGCAAATCCATGGGGCAGAACTTCCTGCTGGATCTCAACCTGACGGCCAAGATTGCGCGCGCTGCGGGTGATCTGACGGCCTGCGATGTGCTGGAAATCGGGCCTGGCCCTGGCGGGCTGACGCGCGGGCTGCTGGCCGAAGGCGCGCGCCACGTGCTGGCCATCGAGAAAGACAGCCGCTGCCTGCCTCCGCTGGGAGAGATTGCTGAGGCTTATCCCGGTCGGCTGACTGTGCTGGAGGGGGATGCGCTGCAGATCGACCCCTTGGTGCATCTGACCCCGCCCATCCGCGTGGCGGCCAACCTGCCCTACAATGTGGGCACTGAGCTGCTGGTGCGGTGGCTGACACCAGGCACATGGCCACCGTTCTGGCAGAGCTTGACGTTGATGTTCCAGCGCGAGGTGGCCGAGCGGATCGTGGCGCAGCCCGGCAGTAAAGCTTACGGGCGGTTGGCCATTCTTGCCCAGTGGCGCAGCGACGCGCGGATCGTCCTGCAATTGCCGCCCGACGCCTTCACCCCGCCGCCCAAGGTCTCCAGCAGCGTGGTGCATCTGACCGCCCTGCCCGAGGCGCGCTTTCCGGCTGATGCGGAGGTGTTGAGCCGCGTGGTGGCCGCCGCCTTCAACCAGCGGCGCAAGATGCTGCGGGCGGCCCTCAAAGGGGTGGCGCCGGATATTGAAGACCGGCTGATCTCCGCTGGCTTGAAGCCCACAGACCGCGCCGAACAGGTCCCTCTGGAAGGATTTTGCGCGCTGGCCCGGGCCGTGGCCGAAACCTAGAGCGTCATGCGAAAAACCTCACTCACATAACGCTGCCTGAAATCATAGATTTCAACGCGTTACGTGATATGCGACGTTTCAGGTATTTCGTCAGACGCTCTCGTCGGTCTTGTTACGCGTCTGGATGACACCGCACAGTCATCCAAGGGTTGGGTAACACCACGCGCGAGCGGACGGATGCAAGCTCTGGCATCAGATTTTCGTTACATGCCCGGTCCAAGCCGCACGATCAAAAGCGGTTTGAGCTATATTTGGATCGGTCTTCGTCGCGCCTCATCGACGCCCCGGCCATCACCAAAACCAAGGTGGCGTCCACCACAACCGGATGACAGCACCTTACTCGGCAGCCTTCGGCGCATCATCGCCGCCGGGCTGGTCACCCTCGGATATTTCAGGCTTGGGCCGTGGCTTGCGGCGGGGCGCACGCTTGGGCTTCGGCTTGGGTTGGCTCTCTGGCGTGTCCACCAGAGTGCTTTCCTGCTCGACATCAGCAACGTCGGGCTGCGGTTGTGCAATCTGGTCCGCCTGCGGCGGTTGCGTCGCAGCCTGCGCTGCCTCACGCTCCTGCCGTTCCGCGCGCTCGCGATCCCGTTCCGCCTGGCGCTCGCGGTTCTGGCGCTCCTGCTCTTCGCGGCGCGCCTCAATCTCGCGCTGCGCCTCGGACAGCATCCGGGTGTAATGCTCCGCATGCTGCTGGAAGTTCTCGGCGGCCACGCGGTCGTTGCTCAACTGTGCATCGCGGGCCAGCTGATTGTATTTCTCGATGATCTGCTGCGGCGTTCCACGCACCTTGCCTTCGGGGCCGGAGCTGTCAAACACACGGTTGACGACGTTCCCGCCCTGATTGCCTTGTGATCGGTTACGGTTGCCCTTGGAGCGGGACCGGGATCTCGATGATTTCATGAAGTTCGCTCAGCCTTCGTGCTGTGGATCGTGTAACCGGATAGGCGATTTTTCCTGATCTATCCGGGGTGTCGACATGTTGGGCTTAACGCCGCGCGGGACCGCCAAGGTCAGGCATCCACCGCTGCAACACCTTTGAATAAACATGGGTCCGGGGTTGCCGCAAGGGGTAAGTCCGAGTTTTACACAGTTTTATGGGTTTTCTTACAATTTCGAGCGCTGTTACCCGGGTTTTGCAGCCGAAACCACCCGGTCGCGCCCTCCCAGATCGGGGAGAATCGTCACCTCCCCCCACCCCTGAGCCCGAAAAATCTCCGTAACCTCAGGCCCTTGTCGCCATCCAATCTCAACCAGAACGCGACCTCTTGCGCTCAGATACCCTTGGGCGTGTGCAGCGATGATCCGGTAAGCCGAGAGCCCATCCTCACCATCGGTCAGCGCAAGTCGAGGCTCGTGATCGCGCAATTCCGGTTGCACGTCGCGCATCTCCTCCGCCGCCAGATAGGGCGGGTTGGCAACGATGAGATCGTAACGACCTTCGACGGCCTCAAACCAATCGGATTGCAGAATGCGGGCGCGGTCGGCCACATCATGGCGGGCGGCATTGGCGCTGGCATGCAGACAGGCCGCCTCCGACAGATCAACGCCGACACCCTGTGCCTCCCGCCGCTCCGCCAGCAAGGTCACCAGAATACAGCCCGACCCGGTGCCGAGATCCAGCACATGGGCGAAAGGCTCCGAGAGCGCCGCTTCGATCAGCGCCTCGGTCTCGGGTCTTGGGTCGAGCACATCGCGGCTGATCTCGAAGGCGCGGCCATAGAACTCCCGCGCGCCGATCAGCTGCGACACCGGCACACGCACCGCACGCAACGCCACCAACGCATCATAGCGTTCGGCAATGTCCGGTGCGATGTCTTCGGGCGCAATCAGCGTGACCCGCGCCGCATCGACCTTGGCGGCATGGGCCAGCAACACGCGCGCATCCCGCGCAGGGTCCGGCACACCGGCTGCGCGCAAGCGGGCCATGGCCGCGACCATGGCCTCGGCAGCCGTGGTCATTGCCCCATCTCCGCCATCAGCCGCGCCTGCGCATCCGCCGTCAGCGCATCGACAATCTCATCCAGATCGCCCTGCATCACGGCATCCAGCCGGTAGAGTGTCAGGTTGATCCGGTGGTCCGTCATGCGACCCTGCGGGAAATTATACGTGCGAATGCGCTCGGACCGGTCGCCCGAGCCCACCTGCGCCGCGCGATCCGCAGAGCGTTCGCCATCAACGCGCGCCCGCTCCATGTCATAGAGTCGCGCGCGCAACACCTGCATGGCAATCTCGCGGTTACGGTGCTGCGATTTCTCGGAGCTTGTCACCACCAAACCGGTCGGCAAATGGGTGATGCGCACCGCCGAGTCGGTGGTGTTCACGTGCTGCCCGCCCGCGCCCGAGGAGCGCATGGTATCGATGCGCAGATCATTGGCGTCAATCTGGATGTCCACATCCTCAGCCTCCGGCAGAACGGCCACGGTGGCCGCCGAGGTGTGAATACGTCCGCCGCTTTCGGTGCTGGGCACGCGCTGGACCCGGTGCACGCCGCTTTCGAACTTCAGCCGGGCAAAGACGTCCTGCCCCTTGATATGCGCCACCACCTCCTTGACGCCACCCAGCTCGGTTTCCTGCAATTCGATGATGTCAAACGTCCAACCATGCGTATCGGCATAGCGCTGATACATGCGCATGAGGTCGCCAGCAAAAAGTGCGGCCTCATCCCCACCGGTGCCGGGCCGTATCTCCAGCATGGCGGGTTTCGCGTCGGCCTTGTCCTTTGGCAGCAAGGCCAATTGCAACGCCGCCTCCGCTTCGGGCAGCGCCTTCTTGAGCCGGGGCAGCTCTTCCTCAGCCAGCGCGGCCATGTCCGGGTCGGACAGCATCTCCTCCGCCTCACCCAGATCAGTGACCAGACGCTGGTAGGCCGTGATCTGCTCCACCACAGGCCGCAGATCAGAATACTCCTTGGCCAGTGCCGCAATATCAGCCGATGGATCCCCCACAGCCATGGCCGCTTCGAGATACTCGAACCGCGCCGTAATTTGATGCAATTGCTCCACCGGGATCATGCTGCACCTCTGGGACATTGAAAGGCTTTGGTCAAGACCTGCGGCCATGCTAGCCTGCCTCGGATGAATCGATTGAGCCTGCTTTTGATCTGGGCCGCCCTGCCCGGCCTTGCGGATGTCACCTCACCCAGTGGCAAAACGGTCGAGTGCTACTGCACGGACAAGGCCGGAGCCCGCGTGGAGCTTGGCCAGACAATCTGCCTGCAGGTGGACGGGCGGATGTTCATGGCCCAATGCCAGATGTCGCTGAATGTGCCGATGTGGCGCGAGGTGCAGCAGGGGTGTTTGTCCTCGTCACTGGAGCGCGGCGATCAGCCGCTCCAGTCGTTTGCGGTTGACGCCCAGATCTGACACTCCGAACCGCAGCCGCGCAAACATCCGGATCTCATCTCCGCGCCGCTCGACCGTTGTGAGGTCGGGAAAGCCAAAGACGGCGGAGCGTGTGACATAGGTGATATGCCCCTCCTGCACCGACCCGGCCAGCGCGCGCGTCCTTGGAAGCCCCTGCAGCGCCGCATCCAGCGCCTGCAAGGTCCCCTTCGGCGCGGGGATAACGCGCACGGCCCCACCTGCCAGATCAACGTCCTGCGCAGCCTCGACAGGCTGATGCCACCGCGCCGGATCAAGCGGGGCAAGACGCACATAAGCCCCGCCCAAAACAAGCAGGCAGAGCACCACAGCCACCAGTGCAACCGCCATTTTTCGCCTCCGTGTCGCCAATCTCACCTACCTGTGGTTGCGGCGTTAACCATTCTTAACATAGGCATTGCCGATCATCGTCAATTAACGTAGCCCCGCGAGCGGAACGAGGAACATAAAAATCTAGGTAACTGTTATGAAAAAACTTGGTTTTCTACCCGCCGCTCTGCTCTGCGCTGCCTGCGCCAAGGCGCCCGACGCCATTGCCCCTGTGAGCATGGGAAATGCGTTTGCCGCGGTGAGTTGCAAGGACGCCCGCACGCAGCTGGCCGAAGAACAACAGACCCTTGCGGCGCTTGAAGAACAACAGCGCAATGCCCGAACAGGCGACGCCATCGGCGTGTTTCTCATTCTGGTACCGGTCAGCTCGATCACCGGCAACAGTGTAGAAGGCGAGCTTGCCACATCCAAGGGCAAGGTCGTCGCGCTGGAAAACCGTCTGCAGAGCTGCTGATCTCTCAGCGGTACTTGACCCCCGGCAGCACGCACAGCAGTTCGAACAGCAGATTGGCCGCGACAAGGGCGGTGTTGCCGGTGGCATCGTAAGGGGGCGAGACCTCAACGAGGTCACAGCCTACGATATTCAGCCCCTTGAGCGCCCGAATAAGCTCCATCGCCTGCGGTGTGGTCAGCCCGCCGATCTCGGGCGTGCCGGTGCCGGGCGCAAAGGCCGGATCCAGCGCGTCGATGTCAAAGCTCACATAGGTGGCCTGATCGGGCCCGATGTCGCGGCGCACCTCGCCGCCAAGGGTCGACAGGCTGCGGTGCCACAGCTCTTGCGCGGGGAACTGTTGGAACCCCCAGCCCTGCGCTTCTGTGAAATCCGAGGCGGTGTAGCCGGTGCCGCGCAGCCCGATCTGATAGGTCTTTTCCGGAACAATCAGCCCTTCTTCATAAGCGCGCCGGAACACCGTGCCATGCGTCTCGCGCTCACCGAACATGTCGTTGTTCACATCCGAATGCGCGTCCACATGCACCACGGCCACAGGGCCGAAGCGTTTGTGCATCGCCCGCAGGATCGGCAGCGTGATCGAATGATCCCCGCCGATGGCCATGGGCATCGCGTCATAGTTCAGGATCGATTCATAGCTTTCCTGAATGATCCGCAGGCTGTGGGCCAGCGAAAAGGTATTGATCGCCAGATCCCCGATATCTGCCACCTGCAGGCTGTCGAAGGGGGCCGCCCCCGTGCCCATGTGATAGGGCCGCAGCATCGCACTCTGGCTGCGCACCTCCTTGGGGCCAAAGCGCGTGCCCGACCGCCAGGAGGTGCCGATGTCCATGGGTATCCCCAGAAAGGCCACATCCAACCCCTTGAGGTCATTCACGAAGGGCAACCGCATAAAGCTGCCCGGCCCGGAAAACCGCGCCAGGTCATTGCCGCTGATCGGTTGGTTCTTCTGTCTGCTCATACCTTGCCTTCTTCACGCATCCGCCACCCAAGCAGACACAGGATTTCCGTTGCCACATGCGCCCCCGCAATGGCTGTCGCTCCGGTTGTATCAAAGGGGGGCGAGACCTCAACCACATCTCCGCCCCGAATGTTGATCCCCGCCAGATCGCGCAGCATTTTTGCAACCTGTGGTGAGGTCAGCCCACCCCAGACCGGGGTGCCGGTGCCCGGCGCATAAGCCGGATCCAGCGCGTCGATGTCAAAGGTAAGATAGCAAGGCCGGTCCCCAAGGATCGCTTTGATCTTCTGGACCACCGCAGTCGGCCCGATCTCGTGCACCTCCGCCGCATCGATGATGTTGACGCCAAGTGTATCAGCATTCGTCGTGCGGATGCCCACCTGCACGCTCGTTGCCGGATCCACGATGCCGGATTTCACCGCCTTGTAGAACATCGTGCCGTGATCGACACGCGCCATGTCGTCGTCCGCCCAGGTGTCGGTATGCGCATCGAACTGCAGCAGGCTGATCGGGCCATACCGCTCCGCATAGGCCTTTAGGATCGGAAAGCTGATGTAGTGATCGCCGCCCAGCACCAAGCTGGCCGCCCCCGCGTCGAGGATGCCCCGGATATGCGCGGTCACCGCATCCGGGAAGACGGGGATGTTGGCATAGTCAAAGGCCAGATCGCCGTAGTCCACGATCACGCGCTCGCTCAGCACATCGAAGGGCCAGCCGTAAGGCGGATCCGGCGCCTGCAGGGTCGAGGCTTCGCGCAGCGCGCGCGGCCCGAGTCGCGTGCCAGGCCGGTTGGTCACGGCCTGATCAAACGGCACGCCGGTCACCGCAATGTCCACCCCCGTCAAATCCTTGGTGTAGCGCCGCCGCAGGAATGACACCGCCCCCCCGAAGGTCAGCTCAAAGCTCGGCCCTCGCGGATCCTCGCGCGTGAAGGCGTGATCCATCTGGCTCTTGGCATCTTCCAGCGCCATGGCTCAGGCGCTCACCGGCTGCGCCCGCTCGACCAGACGCGCAAAGAAGGAGGCGCCAATCGGCGCGATCTCATCGTTGAAATTGTACTTGGGGTGGTGCACGCCCGCGCTCTCCCCCTGCCCCAGCATCAGATACGCGCCGGGCCGCGCCTCGAGCATATAGGAGAAATCTTCCGCCCCCATCACCGGGTCAATATCCGGGTTTACACCAGCCTCTCCGGCGACCTCACCAGCAACTTCGGCCGCAAACTCTGCCTGGGCCGCATGGTTCACAGTGGGCGGGTAGCCGAACTCGAACTCCAGCTCGGCGGTCAGCCCGAAACTGGCGGCGTGACCGTCCACGATCTCCTGCATGCGCTTGACCACCAGCACCTGCACCGCATTGTCGAAGGTGCGCACGGTGCCGTTGATGTAACATTCGCTGGGGATCACATTGTCCGTCGTGCCGGTGTGGATCTGCGTCACCGAAATCACCAGCTGATCCAGCGGATTGCGATTGCGGCTCACGATGGTCTGCAGCGCCTGCACCAGCGAACAGGCCGCAACCACAGGATCGACCGTGTCATGGGGCCGGGCCGCGTGCCCGCCCTTGCCGGTGATGCGAATGTGGAATGTATCCGCTGCGGCCATGATCGGCCCCGTGCGGGTGTTGAAACTGCCAAAGACCTTGCCGGGCGCATTGTGAATGGCAAAGACCTGGTCGATGTCGAACTGGTCCATGATGCCCTCCTGCACCATGACCTCGCCGCCGCCGCCGAACTCCTCCGCCGGCTGGAAGATCAGCGCCACGCGCCCTGCGAAATTCCGCGTCTCCGCCAGATACTTCGCGGCCCCCAGCAGCATCGCCGTGTGCCCGTCATGCCCGCAGGCGTGCATCTTACCCTCATGGGTCGAGGCATAGGCCACCCCTGTCTCTTCCGTGATCGGCAGCCCATCCATATCCGCGCGCAGGCCAATTGTCGGCCCTTCGCCGCGCCCCTCGATGATCGCCACGATGCCCGTCTTGGCAATGCCTTCATGCAGCGCGTCGACCCCGAACTCTCGCAGCCGCTCCGCCACGAACCGGGCCGTCTTGTGGCATTCCAGCCCCAGCTCGGGAATGGTATGCAGATGCTGCCGCCAGCCCGCCATCTCCGCGCTCATATCGGCAATCCGGTTTACGACGGGCATGGGGTGGACTCCTTGGGTGATTGTTTGTCAGGTGCATCTGACACGACACAGAGGCACGCTGCAATGGCTGACGACCTGATCCACGACCGGACTGCGGGAATAGAGCGGTTGCTCGAAATCATGCGCCGCCTGCGTGATCCCGAAACCGGCTGCCCTTGGGATATCGAGCAGGACTTCAACAGCATTGCGCCCTATACCATCGAAGAGGCCTATGAGGTCGCTGATGCGATCCAGCGTCGCGACTGGCCGGAGCTGGAGGGCGAGCTGGGCGACCTGCTTCTGCAAACGGTCTATCACGCCGAGATGGGCGCGGAAGCGGGGCATTTCACCTTCCAATCGGTGGTGCAGGCCATCTCCGACAAGATGGTCGCGCGTCACCCGCATGTCTTCGGAGACGAGAGCCGCGAAAAATCCGCCGACCAGCAAACCGCCGATTGGGAAGCCATCAAGGCGCAGGAACGCGCAGGGAAGGCACAGAAAGGCGCGCTCGACGGTGTGGCCATCGGTCTGCCCGCGCTCCTGCGCGCGCTGAAGCTGCAAAAGCGCGCCGCCCGCGTGGGCTTCGACTGGCCCTCCACAACCCAGGTCCTGGACAAGCTGCGCGAAGAGGCGGCAGAACTGGTCGAGGCGCAAGATACGCTCAGCCCCGACGCCATCGAAGACGAGTTCGGCGATCTGCTCTTTGTCATGGCCAACCTCGGGCGGCACCTCGGCGTGGACCCCGAAGCCGCCCTGCGCCGCACCAACGCCAAGTTCACACGCAGATTTGAAGAGGTCGAAGCCCGGCTGGCCACGCGCGGCAAAACTCCCTCCGAGAGCACTCTGGAAGAGATGGACGCGCTCTGGACTGCTGTGAAGACCGCCGAAAAGGCGTAGCCCGCCAAGTGACGCTACGGCATCTCTCTGCCGAAACAAATTGACCATCTGGACAAATTCTTTTCGGTTTGTAAGGTCGCGCGGCATATTTCTTCGGAGCACCCATGTCCCCCCGCAAGATTATTATCGACACCGACCCGGGTCAGGACGACGCGGTTGCAATCCTGCTGGCGCTCGCCAGCCCCGAAGAGATCGAGGTGCTTGGTATCACCTGCGTGGCGGGCAATGTGCCGCTCGAACTGACGTCGAAAAACGCGCGCATCATCTGTGAGCTGGCAGGGAAGCCGGATGTGAAGGTCTTTGCAGGCTGCGACCGTCCCCTGGGCCGCAAGCTGGTCACGGCGGAACATGTGCATGGCGAGACCGGACTGAACGGCCCCGTCTTGCCCGACCCGGTGATGCCCCTGCAGGAGCAGCACGGGGTTGACTTTCTCATCGAGACACTGCGGGCCGCTGCGCCGAAATCCGTCACGCTCTGCCCACTCGGCCCGCTCACCAACATCGCAACAGCTCTGCAACGCGCACCCGAGATTGCCGAGGCCGTGCAGGAGATCGTACTGATGGGTGGCGCCTATTTCGAAGTGGGTAACATCACTCCAACGGCAGAGTTCAACATTTACGTCGACCCACAAGCTGCTGATATTGTGTTTAAATCTGAGATTCGAATTATTGTGATGCCGCTGGATGTGACACACAAAGCGCTGGTGACCAAACCGCGCAATGACGCATTCCGCGTCATTGGAAACGCGGCGGGCACCGCCGTGGCGCAGATGACCGATTTCTTCGAACGCTTCGACAAGGAGAAATACGGCTCTGCGGGCGCCCCGCTGCATGACCCCTGCGTGACAGCCTACCTGATCAACCCCGACCTCTTCGCGGGTCGGCACATCAACGTCGAGATCGAAACCCAATCTGACCTGACGATGGGCATGACCGTGGCCGACTGGTGGCGTGTGACCGACCGCCCCGCCAATGCGCTCTTCATCAAGGACATCGACGCGGACGGCTTCTTTGCGCTGCTGACCGAGCGGCTGGCCCGGTTGTGAGCGCCGCCTTGACCCTGGCCCAACCGGAACATGCCGACCGGCTGGATGCGCTTGTGGCCGCCTTTCACGCCGAGCACGGCATCGACCTGCCCGAGGACGCCCGGCGCGCCGGGCTGGCCCCGCTGCTGGACGGCTCGCCCCACGGCGCCGCCTATCTGATCGGCCCGCCACGTGCGCCCATCGGCTATGTGGTCATTACCTTCGGCTGGTCGGTGGAGTTCGGCGGGTTGGACGGTTTCATCGACGAAATCTACATCCGGCCCGGTGTGCGGGGCCGTGGCATCGCGTCGGAAACGCTGCAAAGCCTGCCCCGCGCGCTGGCCGGTGCAGGGCTCAAAGCGCTGCACCTGGAGGTAGACCGCACCGCAGAGGCCACGCAAAAACTCTATACCAAGGCCGGTTTCAAACCGCGCCCCGACTATATGCTCATGACCCGCCGGTTCTGAGCCTCTGGTGCGCGGGGGCTCGCGCGCATATCTATGCCGCATGACATTCACCATCCCGTTCGAGAACAGCTACGCCGCGCTCCCCCCAAGCTTCTACACAAAGCTCGCCCCCACGCCGGTCAAAGCGCCACAGCTTGTCGCCTACAACGCACCGCTCGCGAATCTCCTGCGGCTGCCCGATGCGCCCGAGACCGAACTGGCCGCCATCTTTTCGGGGCAGACCGTACCCGAAGGGGCCTCCCCGCTTGCCCAGCTTTACGCGGGGCACCAGTTTGGCAGCTTCAACCCACAGCTTGGCGACGGGCGCGCGATCCTGCTTGGTGAAACTTTGGGCACCGATGGTGTCCGTCGCGACATCCAGCTGAAAGGCTCAGGCCCGACGCCCTATTCCCGCATGGGTGACGGGCGCGCCTGGCTTGGCCCTGTCCTGCGCGAATATGTCGTCTCAGAAGCCATGCACGCGCTTGGCATGCCGACCACACGGGCGCTGGCCGCCGTGCTGACCGGCGAAGAGGTCTACCGCGAAACCGCCCTCCCCGGCGCCGTGCTGACCCGCGTGGCGCAAAGCCATCTGCGCGTGGGCACCTTTCAGGTTTTCGCCCACCGTGGCCAAAAGACCGAGCTGAAACAGTTGACCGACTACGCCATTGCCCGCCACGACCCGCAAGCGGACGGCCCGCTGGGCCTTCTGCGGTCCGTCTGCGCACGGCAGGCTGACCTGATCGCGCGCTGGATGTCCTTCGGTTTCATCCACGGTGTGATGAACACGGACAATTGCACCGTCTCGGGGGAAACCATCGACTACGGTCCCTGCGCCTTCATTGACGACTACCACGCCGACACAGTCTTCAGCTCCATCGATCAGATGGGTCGCTACGCCTACTCGAACCAGCCACGCATCATCGTCTGGAACATGGCGCAATTCGCCACAGCGCTCATCCAACAATTCGACGACCCCTCCGAGGCTTTGCCCGAGGCCACGCAGATCGTACACGCCATGCCCGCCCGGATCGAAGCCGCCTGGCTGCAGCACTTCGGCGCCAAGCTGGGCCTGTCCGCGCCCACGGCAGCAGACACGATGCTCATCGAAGACCTGCTGAAGCTGATGCAGGATCAAAGCGCCGATTTCACCAACACCTTCGACGCGCTCGCACGATCAGACGCGCGGGACCAATTCCTCGACCGCACCGCCTTTGACCACTGGATCACCCGCTGGCACCAGCGGATCGACAGCGAAGACACTCCGCAGGCCACCATGCAAGCCGCCTCGCCGCGCATCATCCCGCGCAATCACCGCATCGAAGAGATGATCGCGGCGGCCGTTTCCGGTGATTATGCGCCTTTCACCCGGCTCATGCAGGCGCTGGCTGATCCGTTCCACACAGACGACACCGATCTGATGCGCCCGCCAACGAAGGCACAGCGTGTCCCGGCCACCTTCTGCGGCACCTGATCTTCATTTTTCCCAAAATACTCAAGTCACCGCCACCTGCCGCCGGGGCCGCCGGTTGATCAAGGTGATCCCCGCTGCCACCAACGCCAGCGCGACCCAGACCTTGAGGCTGACCTGCTCCCCCAGCAAGAGCCAGCCCAGGATCACCGCAAAAACCGGTGACAGAAAGCTGAACGACGCCACCGATGCGGCAGGATAAATCGACATCAACCACAGCCAGGCCAGAAAGCCCAGGCTCGCCACGGCCACAATCTGAAACAGCAACCCGGCCACGTGGACGGGCTGCAAATCCCGGATCAGATCGCCAAATCCAAATGAGACCAGCAACAGGATCGGCGCAGAGATCAGCACCTGAAACATCAACTGCTGCGCCGGTGGCACAGCACTCAGCGGTGTGATCTTCACACACAGCGCGATCCCCGCCCAGGAGATTGCGGCGACCAGCGCCAGAAGATCTCCGGTCAGCTGCGCGGCCCCATCGCTCCGGTCCAGAAGCGCCAAAGCCACACCGCCCATGGCCAGCGCCAGACCAAGGCTGCGCACCCAGGTCAAACGCTCCGACGAGACTAGAAAATGGCTTGCAAGCGCCAGCCAGATCGGCATCGAGTACAGGATGACCGCAGCACGGCTGACGGTCGTCAGATCGAGCGACAGAAACAAGCAAGTGAACTCCAACGCGAAAAACACACCCGAAAGGACACCGGCTGGAATCGCATCTCGCGGAACCCGCAAGGTGATGCCGCGCAGACGGATCCAGATCAACAGCACCAGAACCGCCCCGGCCGAGCGCAACCCGGCGGCAAAGACTGGATTAAAGCCGCCATTGGTGACCTTTATGACCACCTGATTGAACGCCAGATGCAGGGCAAAGAGGATCAGCGCAGTCGCTCCGAAGGCATCCATGTGAGATTTCGGCTCCATGGTGCCAAAAGGACGCTGGGGCCCGGGAATGTCAATTCCCGGGCCCCCGTGATAACAAGCTGAAACCAGCGCGGCCTTTAGGCGACGTGTTGACCGCCACCTGTGGATTTTGGCGCGCCGCCTTGCGCGCCACCGGGCTTGCCGCCGCGCCGCCGCCTGCGCCGGTTGCCGCCGGGCTTGGCAGCCTGCGGCTGACCACCGGCAGCTTTTCCAGCCCCCCGACCACGACCACGTCCCCGGCCCTTGGGTTTGCTGTCTGACGGGATGTCCATCGCCTCCCAGGGGCGGCCTGAGCCCACGGGAATGGAAATGCCCATGGTCTTCTGGATCGCCTTCAACTCGCCCATCTCATCCGGCGCACAAAAGGCGACCGCCGCCCCATCCTTGCCCGCGCGCGCCGTGCGCCCAATCCGGTGGACATAGTTGTCGGGCACATTCGGCAGATCGTAGTTATAGACGTGCTTCACATCCGGAATATCCAGGCCGCGCGCCGCCACATCCGTGGCCACCAACACCTTGATCTCACCGGATTTGAACGCCGCAATCGCGCGGTCACGTTGCCCCTGGCTCTTGTTGCCATGGATCGACCCGGCAGCATAACCGGCCTTGACCAGCGTCTTCATCAGCTTTTCGGAGCCATGTTTCGTCCGCCCGAAGACAAGCGCGCGTTCATCGCGGTGCTTGTCCAGAAGCTCGATCAGCAGACCGGCCTTTTCGGACTTGGCAATGAAATGCACCTCCTGCGTGACCTTGTCCGCCGCCTTGCCCGGAGGGGAGACCTCCACCCGGATGGGTCGGTCCAGATAGCTTTGCGCCAACTCGTTCATCTGCTTGGGCATGGTGGCCGAAAACAGCATCGTCTGCCGCTCGGCGGGCAGCACCGCCGCGATCTTGCGCAGATCATGGATGAAACCCATGTCGAGCATCTGATCCGCCTCATCGAGCACCAGGAACACGGTCTCATCCAACCGCACGGCGCGCCGGTCCATCAGGTCGAGCAAGCGACCCGGGGTCGCCACCAGAAGATCGACGCCGCGAGCCAGCCGGTCGATCTGGCGATTGATGGACTGACCACCCACCACCATCGCCACGCGCAGGTTGGTCTTGTCAGCAAAGGCGCGCAGATTCACGCTGATCTGCGTGGCCAGTTCCCGCGTTGGCGCCAGCACCAGCCCGCGCACGGTCTTCGGCGCAGGACGCCCCTCCAGCTCCAGCATCTGCGCGACCAGCGGCACACCAAAGGCCGCGGTCTTGCCGGTGCCCGTCTGGGCCAGCCCCATCACGTCCCGCCCGTTCAGCGCATGCGGGATCGCCTGTTTCTGGATTGGGGTCGGGTCGGTCAGACCCATATCCTTGAGCCGCGCCACCAGTTTCGGCGGCAAGCCCATCATGTCAAAATCGCTCATTCAACTCTTTCCAGCGCGACACCGATCAGGCACGCGCGATATCTTTTGTCAGAGCCAGACCGGCCCTGTCGTGGAACGCCACAAGGATCACTGGCGCTGCCTCATACAGGCGCCTGTTCGCAGCGTTTGCACCCACGCGTGATTTTGGGAACATCGGCGAGCCGTTCGAATGGAGCACATCTTGCAGGGGTGTCCTGCGGCGCTCAGGCCTGCTCACGCGGCAGACGGCTTCGCTTGAGATGCACATGCGCACTCCCGCCACTCAAGTCAACCACAAAGCGCGAAAAAGGTTACTGGAAGCACAGTGAAATTGCCGCTAAACGTGTCGCCCAATCGACCAGGGGGGCGATATGGGCACCACGATCATAGAGCGCTGCGAGACCAAGGGCCTGCGCATGACCGGACAGCGCCGTGTGATCGCCCGAGCGCTCGAAGAAAGCGCCGACCACCCGGATGTCGAAGAGCTCTATGCGCGCGCCTCAGCCATCGACGCAGGCATTTCGCTGGCCACCGTCTACCGCACAGTGAAGCTGTTCGAGGAAGCCGGTATCCTCGATAAGCTTGAGTTCGGCGACGGGCGCGCGCGCTATGAGGATGCGGAACGGGATCACCATGATCACCTGATCGATATCACCTCGGGCGCGGTGATCGAATTTGTAGACGAAGAGATTGAAGCGCTTCAGGAGCGCATTGCGCGCAAACTCGGCTATGAGCTGCGCGGCCATAGGCTTGAGCTCTACGGTGTGCCGCTGAAGAAAGACTGAGACGTGCGCTGCGGCCACCGAAACCTGTTCCAAGCGGTTGCCAGATCAGTGCAGCGAGCATCCTATGGCGCCAGAGTGACCCGCCTAGGTGCCGACCCGTCTCTTTGAAAACCAGATGGTGAGGCCCACAACCATGCCCCAGACCGCACCGCTGATGCCGAAAAGTGTCATGCCACTCGCGGTGATCAGAAAAGTCAGCGCCGGAGCTTCGAGCTGCTCTGGGTCGCTGAAGGCGGCGGAAACCGAACCCACCAACGCGGGGATCAGCGCCAGACCCGCAACGCCGGTAATGAGCGCCGATGGTGCCAAACTGGCAAGCGCGGCCACAATCGCCGCCGCGAAGGCCAGAAGCACATAAGCGATGCCCGAGGTGACGGCGGCCCAATATCGCGCGGCGGGATCGCGCCCTGCATCCTCCCCCGCCATCATGGCCGCAGTGATCGCCGACATATTCACCGGAACTGACCCAAAGACAGAGATCACAAGGCTCACAAGACCCGTGTTGCGGATCGACGACTGCCGGTCCACCGGATAGCCGTTTAGCTCCAACACGGCAAAGCCTGGGATGTTTTGACCGGCCATCGTGACCAGATAGAGCGGGATCGCGACAGATACGAAAGCTTGAATCGTGAAGATCGGAGCCACCGGCGTGAAGGCCGGGAACCACGCGGCATCGCTTTGCACCTGTGCGTCCGCCGGATCGATGGCAAAGAAGAGCACAGCGAGAAAAGCAATCACGGCAAATGGCATGGCGGCAAGACGAGTCCACCTGAGCCCGATCAACCAGGCCAGGATGACCGGCGCAATCAGATACGGGATATCACCTAGAGCCAGCGCAGGCGCAAAGCACAGCTTCAGCAGAACCCCAGCGAGCAGGCCATTGGCAATCGGTTTCGGGATCGTAGCGACCAGTCGACCAAGCGCAGGAACAAGCCCCGTCAGGAAGATCAGGCCAGCACAGCAGATGAGCGCGCCGGCTGCCTCGCCGAACCCGCCCGGCAAGGCTGCGGTCGCGGCGAGAAAGGCGGCACCGGGCGTCGACCAGGCCACAGCCGCCGGAATGCGGGTCACCATGGGCAGCCAGATGCTGCAGACCCCCATACCAATCGTCGCAAAGAAGAGGCCCGTTGCGGCTTGCGCGTCACTTGCTCCCATCGCGATCAGCCCCGCCAGCACGATGGCAAAGGAAGCCGCATAGCCTACAAATGCGGCCAGAAGGCCCATGCAAACGGCTGAGATGGAAAGTTCGCGGATCATCACAATCACCTGAATCGAAAATTCGTTGGCAGTCTTTGCAGAGCGATCTGGTTTTCACCAGAGCGGATTTTTTCAACCTCACCGGACTCCAGCACATGGTCTGGTAGACGTCTAAAACGCGTCCAAGCAAAGCACGCCTGTTGCATTGACCTGATGGCGGGTTTCTGAAAGGAGCCGGGCAAAGCCCCAAAGGATACCCCATGGACAATCTGCGCGGTGCCACACTTATGGTGCTGGCCATGCTGGCCTTCGCCATCGAGGACATGCTGATCAAGCTTATGGCGACCACCCTGCCCGTCGGTCAGATCATCGGCATGCTGGGCTTTGGCAGCGCTGTGCTGCTGGCCCCCCTGCTGCTGGTGCAGGGCCAGCCGCTTTTGTCGCGCGCGATGCTCACTCCGGCCATCGCTGTCCGCTCCGTGGGCGAGCTGATCGGCACGCTTGGCTTCGTCACCGCCATTGCGCTGATCCCGCTGTCCACGGCGTCGGCGATCCTGCAGGCCACGCCGCTTTACGTCACACTCGGGGCCGCACTCTTTCTGGGCGAGACCGTGGGCTGGCGTCGCTGGATGGCCATTGCCGTGGGCCTCTGCGGGGTGTTGCTGATCATCCGACCGGGATTCGAAGGGTTCAACTGGCTGTCTCTCTTTGCTCTGCTGGGTGTTGTTGGCCTCGGCACACGGGATCTGGCCACGCGCCGGGTCCCCCGCGAAACCTCCTCGCTACAGCTGAGCTTTCTGGCATTCCTTGTGCTGATCCCGGCAGCCGCCATCCTGATGTGGAGCAACGGGACAGCGCTGGCGCCGCTGACACCACCTCTCTGGGGCTATTTCACACTGGCCTTGCTGATCGGGATCGGTGCCTATTACGGCATCGTGGCGGCGATGCGCGTCGGCGAAGTGAGCTTTGTCACACCTTTCCGCTATTCGCGCATCCTTTTTGCCCTTGTGATCGGCACCACAATCTTTGGCGAACGCCCCGATACGCTGACCCTGCTCGGGGCGGCCATCGTTGTCGCCTCGGGGCTTTACACGCTGTGGCGGGAACGCAATGTTCGCGCTAACACGCACTGAGGCTTTCCAACCGCTCCCGCGCCCGCTAAGACGCCGGTGACCAGATTCAGAAGGAGCCGGACATGAGCACCATCATCGACATTCACGCGCGCGAAATTCTCGACAGCCGCGGCAACCCGACCGTGGAAGTGGATGTGATCCTCGAAGATGGCACCATGGGCCGCGCCGCCGTGCCCTCGGGCGCCTCCACGGGCGCCTATGAGGCGGTGGAGCGGCGCGACGGCGACACCGCCCGCTACATGGGCAAAGGTGTGCTGGAGGCCTGCTCCGCCGTGAACGGCGAGATCGCCGAAGCGCTGGTTGGCATCGATGCGACCGAGCAGGTCGAGGTCGACAGCGTCATGATAGAGTTGGACGGCACGGAGAACAAATCGCGCCTCGGCGCCAATGCGATCCTGGGTGTATCGCTGGCGACCGCGAAGGCGGCGGCGGACTTCTGCACGCAGCCGCTCTACCGCTACGTGGGCGGCACATCGGCTCGCGTTCTGCCGGTGCCGATGATGAACATCATCAATGGCGGCGAGCACGCGGACAACCCGATCGACATTCAGGAATTCATGATCATGCCGGTCGCAGCGGAGAACATCCGCGAAGCGGTCCGCATGGGCGCAGAGGTTTTCCATACGCTGAAGAAAGAGCTGTCTGCCGCCGGTCTATCCACCGGGATCGGTGACGAAGGCGGCTTTGCACCCAACATCAACTCCACCCGTGATGCTCTTGATTTTATTTTGAAATCCATTGAAAAGGCGGGCTACACGCCGGGCAATGATATCTATCTCGCCATGGATTGCGCTGCAACGGAATACTACAAAGATGGGAAATACGAGCTGAAAGGCGAAAGCAAATCGCTCAGTTCCGAGGAAAACGTCGCCTACTTGGAGGCACTGGTGAATGACTACCCGATCATCTCCATCGAAGACGGCATGTCCGAAGATGATTGGGACGGCTGGAAGGCGCTGACCGACGCTCTGGGCGGCAAGGTCCAGCTGGTGGGTGACGATCTCTTTGTGACCAACCCTGCCCGGCTGGCCATGGGGATCGAGCGCGGCTCCGCCAACTCCATGCTGGTGAAAGTCAATCAAATCGGTAGTTTGACGGAAACTCTTAAAGCGGTTGATATGGCACACCGCGCGGGCTTCACCAACGTCATGTCACACCGCTCGGGCGAGACCGAGGATGCCACCATCGCCGATCTCGCCGTCGCCACCAACTGCGGGCAGATCAAGACCGGATCGCTCGCCCGCTCAGACCGGCTGGCCAAGTACAACCAATTGATCCGCATCGAGGAAGCGCTTGGCGAAACCGCAGAATACGCGGGCCGCGCGATCCTGCGGTGACCGGGCGCGTTACGATCCGCCCGGCGGAGAGTGCAGCGGATCAGGACACGGTCCGCACCCTCTGCTGGGAGTATCGCGATCATCTCATCGATTTCGACCCGGCTCTGCGCCCGATGATGGAAACCTTCTATCCGGAGGATGGCTATCGCCAGCTCATGCATGGGCTGGCCGAAAAGCACGCCCGCCCGCGCGGGATCATCTTATTGGCCGAGTTGGAAGGGGTGCCCGTGGGCTGCGGGATGACACACCGGTTGAATGCTGAAGATGCTGAAATCAAACGTGTTTTTGTCCGCGCCGAAGCACGGGGCACCGGTGCGGGGCAAGCCCTGTCACAAGCGCTGTTGGATCAGGCCCGGGCAGACGGGTATGCGCGGGTTTTGCTGGATACGGCGGCCGCCTTCAAAGGTGCACAACGGCTCTATGAGCGGTTGGGGTTTCAATCGCGGGGACCTTATGCGGAGCTGCCCGAAGGCACGGAAAACAAGCTTGTCTTCTATGAGTATCAGCTATGACAGCGGATGAGATCATCGCGAATCTGGGGCTGCAGTCGCATCCCGAAGGTGGCCACTACCGCCAAACCTGGGCGGCACAGAACGAAGGGCGGCCCAGCGGAACCTGCATATATTTCCTGCTGAAAGCGGGTGAGCGCAGCCACTGGCACCGCGTGGATGCCACGGAAATCTGGCTTTATCATGCAGGCGCGCCGCTGGTGCTGTCGATGAGCGAGACCGATGCAGGGCCCGCGACTGAGCACCTGCTGACGCCGGATCTCACCAAAGGCGCGCCGCAGATTATCGTGCCGGAACAGCATTGGCAGGCCGCGCGCAGCACAGGTGCGTACACACTGGTCAGCTGCACCGTTTCACCCGGCTTTCGGTTCGAAGGTTTCACACTGGCAAAACCGGGCTTCGACATCCCGACCATTTAAGAAACGCGCCGCAACCCATTGCAAAAAAAAGAATACTATGCCAAAGCCTCTGTCTCGGCAGGCCAACTGACTGTCCCGCCGCCGGTCGCAATGGACACGCCTGTGGTTGTCGGGCAGCTGGTGGGTAGGCCGCGCGCGACGCGAACAGCGAGATAGGCAAAAGCTTGCGCCTCCAGCATGTCTCCGTCCAGCCCGACCTGCTCCACCGGCGAAATCGGGCACTCCAGCGCATCGGCCAGCATGCGCATCAAGACCGGATTGTGCCGCCCACCGCCCGTGACCAGCACGTGCGACGGAGGCGCCGGGCAATGCCGCATGCCTTCCGCCACACCGGCAGCGCAGATCGCGATCAATGTCGCCGCCGCGTCTGCGTCGCTGAGGTCCGCCACCTGCTGAGATACATTTGCAAAATCGTTTCGATCCAATGATTTGGGCGGCGAACGGGAGAAAAACGGCTCAGCCAAAAAAACCTCGACCACGCGTTGATCCCCCGTACCCTCGGCTGCGATCCGACCGTCTTTGTCATACTTCAGCCCCCGCCGGGCCTGCAAAAGATCGTTCACGGGCGCGTTGGCAGGCCCGGTGTCAAAGGCCAGCAGGGCGCCCGGTGTTTCGGGACTGCCGCACCTGGGATCAACATAGGTCAGATTGCCGACCCCGCCGAGGTTGAGAAAGGCCAGCGGCGCATCCGCACCGATGTGTTTGGCGCAGGCGAAATGGAAAAAGGGCGCCAGCGGCGCGCCCTCACCGCCCAGAGCCACGTCGGTGCTGCGAAAATCCCAGACAACGGGCCGGTTGAGCACCTCTGCCAGCCGCGCGCCGTCGCCCACCTGCAAGGTGCCTTGCGCGCGCGGCGCGTGGGCCAGCGTTTGCCCGTGAAATCCAATGAGATCAGCCGCTTCTACAGCGCCCAAAAGCTCCAAATGCGCGCGTTCCACCACTTCTGTTGCGGCATCGACATCCGTCCCTGACCACTTCCCCAGAGCGCGGCGCAAAACTCGTTCTTCGATGTCGGTATAGCTGCGGTATGATGTTGGTCCGAAGCTTTCGATCCGGTGACCGTCGGTGACCAACACGGCGGAGTCCACCCCATCCAGTGACGTGCCGCTCATAGTGCCCACGGCGGTGACCGGTCCGGTTTTTGCGATGGCCCTGCTCAAAGCCTTTTCCTTTGTCTGCCAACCGCCTATAGAGTGGGCGGAATTTCAGCCAAGAGCAAGCATGATGACCTACCACCCCAAGTCCGATTTCATCGCCGTGATGATGGAGCGCGGGTTCCTCGCGGACTGCACCGACTATCAGGGGCTGGACGAGGCGATCTTGAAGGGTGGCCAGCCGGGGTACATCGGCTTTGACGCGACGGCGAAATCGCTGCACGTGGGCTCGCTCATCCAGATTATGATGTTGCGCTGGCTTCAGAAAACCGGCGGCAAGCCGATCACTCTGATGGGCGGCGGCACCACGAAGGTGGGCGATCCGTCTTTTCGTGCAGACGAGCGCCCGCTGCTGAACCCAGAGGCAATCGACGCCAACATCGCAGGCATTAAGCAAGTGTTTTCGGCCTACCTGACCTACGGCGACGGGCCCTCGGATGGGATGATGATCAACAATGCCGAATGGCTGGACGATCTCAACTACCTCGACTTCCTGCGCGACATCGGGCGGCATTTCTCGATCAACCGGATGTTGTCGTTCGAGAGCGTGAAATCGCGGCTGGATCGTGAACAGTCGCTGTCGTTCCTTGAGTTCAACTACATGATTTTACAGGCCTATGACTTCATGGAGCTGCATCGCCGCTATGGCTGTATCCTGCAGATGGGCGGCTCGGATCAGTGGGGCAACATCGTGAACGGCATCGACCTCACGCGTCGCGTGATCGATGGCGAGGTCTACGGGCTGACGTCGCCGCTGCTGACAACCTCGGACGGCAAAAAAATGGGCAAATCGCAGTCGGGCGCGGTCTGGCTGAACGGCGATATGCTGTCTCCTTATGAATTCTGGCAGTTCTGGCGCAATACGACGGATGCGGATGTGGGGCGCTTTCTCAAGCTTTACACCGAATTGCCGGTGGACGAGTGCGACCGGATGGGCGCGCTGGCTGGCTCCGAAATCAATGCGGCGAAAATCAAGCTGGCAAATGAGATCACGACGCTTTTGCATGGCGCCGAGGCTGCCGCAACCGCCGAGGCCACGGCGCGCGAGGTGTTCGAGAAAGGCGGCGTGGGCGATGATTTGCCCACGCTCACGCTCAGCGCAGATGATCTGGGTGACGGCATCTCCATCGTGCAGCTGATCGTGCGCTCTGGCCTTGCGGGGTCGGGCAAGGAGGCCAAACGGCTGATCGCCGAGAACGGCGCGCGGATGGATGACCAGCCGCTGACCAACGCCGGCCTGATGATCGACGCAGGCGCGCTCTCAAGCCCGATCAAGCTGAGCGCGGGCAAGAAGCGCCACGCGCTGGTGCAACTCGGCTAAAGCCAGATCCACTCGATCAGCGTTAGGATCGCGAAGACGGGGATGGACATCCCCATAGCGATCAGCGCAGCGGCGGTTTTGGTCAGACGTGGTGCGGGGGCAGCAATGCTCTTTGCAGATTTTTTCATAGGCACATTAACCCTGATTTAGGTTTCCGATGGGTTAACTGCGGCATGTTCGACGCCGCCCCCTCCGATGGCCCGATTGCCTTGCAGCAAAGCACGGCTTTCGCCCGTGCGTTGGAGGCACTTGGCACACCACCGTTGAGGCTGCAGGATGGTGCTCTGGTCCTGCGCCGAAAGGTGGGACCTTTGCCCCTCAGTATGCTGACACGCCCGCCCGCCATGACGGCGGAGGATCTGCATGCAAATGCCAAGGCCATTCCAGCGCGCGGTCCGGTGCTAATTGCACCGGAGCGACCGCTGCCGCTTCATGAGATCGGGGCGCTGCCGCTTGTCAGCCCGATGAGCATTGCGACGCTGGACCTGACGCCCGATATCGATAGCTTGCGCGCCGGTCTGCATCAAAAGTGGCGCAACCGCCTGCGCCATGCGGAGCAGCAGGGGTTGCGCGTCGCGCGTCAGAACATGCCGGACGACCTGGATCATTGGCTGCTGCGGGCCGATCTGGTTCAGCAAAGCGCACGCGGCTATCGTAGCTGGCCGATCCCGTTGACGCTGGCCTATGGGCGCGCAAACCCAGGCCAATCGAAGCTGTTCACCGCCTTCTTGGGCAAGGAGCCGGTCGCAGCCATGCTGGTGCTGACCCACGGGCACGGCGCAACCTATCACATTGGCCATACGCGCCCGTCCGGGCGGCTGGTGTCGGCGCATACACTGCTGATGTGGTCCGCGATCCTCTGGGCCAGATCGAAGGGCCTACGTCACTTTGAGCTGGGCACCATTGACAGCGAAGAGGGGCGCGGGCTGGCGCGTTTCAAGCTCGGCACCGGTGCACAGGCGCAAATGCTCGGCGGGACATGGGTGTGGTGGCCGCCACTGACCACGCTCTTTCGCCCGCTGGCAAGGCTCGACCGCAGCCTGATGCACCTGACCTAGACAGTGCGCGCTCCAAATGATTATCTGAACAAGCGTTCATATCGGGGAGGGCAAGATGATCCTGAAAGACGCCGCAGCCGTAATCACAGGGGGCGCATCCGGGCTCGGGGAAGCCACAGCGCGCCATTTCGCAGCGGAAGGTGCAGCCGTGACCCTGCTCGACCGGGATGCCACGCGCGGCGCGGCTGTCGCCGAGGAGATCGGCGGGCATTTCGCCGAAGTGGATGTGACCGATGAAGCCTCGGTTCAGGCGGCCATCACCCAAGCCAAGGCGCATATGGGCCGGATCAGCGTTGCAGTGAACTGCGCCGGGATCGCCGATGCCGCCAAGACCGTCGGACGCGACGGCCCGCATCCTCTACCGCTCTTTCAGCGTACTATCGACATCAATCTCGTCGGCACCTTCAACGTCGCGCGGCTGGCCGCAGACGCCATGCAGGAGACCGCGCCTGACGCAGATGGCGCACGGGGCGTGATCATCAACACCGCCTCCATTGCCGCTTTCGACGGGCAGAAGGGTCAAACGGCCTATTCCGCCTCGAAAGGCGGCGTCGTGGGCCTTGGATTGCCCATGGCGCGCGACCTTGCCAAGCTCGGCATTCGGGTGATGACCATCGCACCCGGCATCTTCATGACGCCCATGCTGGCCGGTCTGGGCGAGGAAGTACAAGCGGGGCTGGCAGCAGATGTCCCCTGCCCACCGCGTCTGGGAGATCCGGCGGAATTCGCACGGCTCGCGGGTTTCATCATCAGCTGCGGTTACCTCAATGGCGAAGTGATCCGCATCGACGGCGCACTGCGGATGCGCTAGGACGCGGCCTTCTCTTCCAGCATCAGCCATTCCTCTTCGGCGGCGCTGAGCTTCTCGTGCCGCGCCACCAAGGCCTCAGTAGCCTTCTGGAACTTCACCGGCGCGGCGGTGAAGAGCTCGGGGTCGCTCAACAGCTCTTCGAGTTTGGCAATTTCTGCCTCCAGCCGCTCCATCTCGGCGGGCAGCGCCTCCAGCCTGTGCTTTTCGGTGAAGCTGAGCCCGGATTTTGGCGCAGGTTTGGGCTTGTCCGTTGGTGTCTGGCCCTTTGATCGCTGCGCCACAGGCGCAGGTGCCGCGTCCTGACGCTGGCTCAGATAGTCGCTCCACCCACCGGCATAGATGGTTGCCCGCCCATCCCCTTCCATCGCGATCGTTGTCGCGGCCACCCGGTCCAGGAAGTCCCGATCGTGGCTGACCAACAGCACCGTGCCGTCATAGGTGCCCAACAGTTCTTGCAGCAGATCCAGCGTTTCCACGTCCAGATCATTGGTCGGCTCGTCGAGCACCAGAAGGTTACTTGGCCGCGCCATGATCCGGGCCAGCAAGAGCCGCGCCTTCTCACCCCCCGAGAGCGAGCGCACCGGCGCACGCGCCTGCCCTTCATCAAAGAGAAACTCCTTGAGGTACCCCACCACATGTTTCGGCTGCCCGCGCACCATCACCTGATCCGCCTTGCCGGAGACGCGCATCTCCGGATCGCCGGTCAGGCTGTCCCAAAGGCTCATGTCCGGGTCCAGCTGCGCCCGCGCCTGATCAAACAGCGCCAGCTCCAGGTTGGTGCCCAGGCGCACGGTGCCGGTATCCGGCATCTCGCGCCCGATCAACATATTCAGCAAGGTCGTCTTCCCAACGCCATTGGGCCCGACCAGCGCGATCCGGTCGCCGCGCTGCACGGTCAGGGAGAATGGCCGCAGGATCGTCTTGTCCCCAAACGCCTTGGAGATGCCCTCCACCTCGATCACCTTGCGGCCCGACTTTGGCCCCGCCTCCAGCGCCATAGCCGCCGTGCCCTGTCGCTTGATTTGGGCCGCGCGTTCGGCGCGCAGATCCTGCAAGGCCCGCACCCGGCCCTGATTGCGTTTGCGCCGCGCCGAGATGCCTTCAACGGCCCAACGCGCCTCGGCCTTGATCTTGCGGTTGAGCTTGTGGCGCTGCATGTCCTCTTCATCCCAGACCGCATCGCGCCATTCCTCGAAGGCGGCGAACCCCTTTTCCTGCCGTCGCACTGCGCCACGGTCGACCCAGAGCGTCGCCCGGGTCAGCGCGCGCAGGAACGCCCGGTCGTGGCTGATGATGATATAACCCTTGCGGCTCTGCTTCAGCTCATCCTCAAGCCAGGCAATCGCCTCGATATCGAGGTGGTTCGTCGGCTCGTCCAACAGCATCAGATCGGGGCTGCGCGCCATCAGCCGGGCCAGCGCGGCCCGCCGACGTTCTCCGCCACTGGCCGTCTCGACCGGGCGCGCGGGGTCGAACTTCAACCCCTCACCCGCGCGCTCCACAAGATACATCTCTGACGGATCAAGCCCATGGGCCGCAAACTCACCCAGCGTGGCAAACCCGGACAAATCCGGGTCCTGCTCCATGTACCCCACAGAAACACCCGGCCCGGGCACAACCTCACCACGATCCGGCTCAACCAACCCGGCAATCACCTTCATCAGCGTGGATTTGCCCGAGCCGTTGCGACCCACCAGCGCCACGCGATCCCCGGGCTGAACCACCAGACTGAGATCGTCAAATACCGGATCACCACCAAAAGTCAGCGATATCTGGTTGAGCTGCAACAAAGGAACACGGGCCATGCGCGCCAGCTAAGCCGCATCCGCAGCAGGGTCAACGCAGGACGCTTCTTCTGGCCCAAAATATCCCCGCCGGAGGCAAGAAATCTCAGGCAAGCGCCCGCAACAGGCGCTTGCGCGCGGCCGGAATCGCGCCGATCTCCACGCCGGTAAACACATGCAGCGTGTTCATCTGCCGATCCACCACCGCATGATCACTCACCCAACCGCCCATCAAAAGATAGGTCCGCAACAGGGGCGGCATATGCGCCATGGCTTTCTTCAGGTCAGGCTTGCGGCGCAAACGGGCAGCAAAGCGAAACACATCCGGCGCCTTGACCCGCGGCAGCCAGCGCTTGGGCGCAAGGTGGCGTGCTTTCAGCATGGCAAAGGCATCCAGATACGTCTTGGTCTCCGTCCCTGCAAAGGACGAGCACCCGAACAGCAATTGCACATCGTGTTCATCCACATAGGCCGTCATCGCGGCCCAGGCGACACGCAGAATATCCGGGTCCCGCTGATCCGGCGCAATGCAGAAACGGCCTAGTTCGATCATCCGGCCCTCAAAGGTCTCCAGCGCGGAGAGCTCGTAATATTGCGCCGCGTAGCTCGCGGGCAGCTGGGGCCCGGTCAATTCCTGCATGCGGAACGTGCACACCAACCGCCCGGTCACGCGATCCTCGATCAGAACATGGACGCAGCGCGCATCATAAGCATCAACGTCGCGGTCGACGTCCAATCCAAAGCAGCTGGCCCGCAGCATCTGTGCATGCACAACATCTGCCGGGCAGGTTGCTAGCCGAGACGTATAGCGACCTTTGTGCAAAGCCATCGGTGTCGCCTCCAAAGCGAGTCCTGTCGACCCCGCTTCTATCATGGGCTTCTTGACGGCCGCGTGACAGCCTCAGCTCCCGAAGTCGCTGCCAATGGGGCCAATTTGGCCAATATTGCCGAGGAGTTGCCGCAGGAAGCTCCGATCATCGACACCGGAGTTTGTAACCCGCCGCGCCAAAGGCACCACCTGCCCGCGCTCCAGACCAAAAGTTTCGAGGTTGCTCACGACGCCTGCGTCATCGAAGCTGATAGCCAGCACCTGGCGTTCGACCACGTCAGGCTCCAGAAACCCGAAGGTGCGCACACGGCTGCGCACGAAATACATCGCGTCATCGTTGATGACCGAACCGGAGGCCGCAGCACCCAAAGTCTCTTCGACACTTGCACGCGTATCAATCCCGACCACGATCTGCTCAAGATCTTCGGCAGGCGGAAAATAGCCGTGATTGCTGTAGATTGCGCCACAAGATGCCAAACCAAAAAGGCAAACGGCAAACAGGCCCTGACGCACCCGACGCTTCTGCCATGTCGGCACCGCGTTACTCAAACCCATTCGTTCTGCCCTCTTGCCCTTGTACACTCCGGCTTTTATCTCGCTTACACCATGCACCGCCCATGGTTCAAGAAACGAAAGTGACAGATGGTCAAGCCAACCTCGCCCTCTCCCAGCGCGCTGCGCGTCGCTGAGCTCAACCCCAACAGCCCGGCCGTCTTTGCGCTGCGCCCGGATACGGATGCGCTCAAGGCTCTGGCCGCCGAGCTGGATCTGCTCGGGCTGCGCAAGCTGTCGTTTGAGGGCGAGGTGCAGGCCGAGGCAGGTGCGGACTGGCTGCTGCGCGGCACCTTGGGGGCGACTGTGGTGCAGCCCTGCAGTGTCACACTCGCGCCTGTGACCACACGGATCGACGAAAAGGTAGAGCGCCGCTACCTCTCGGACTATCACGAGATCACCGCGCCCGAGGTCGAGATGCCGGAGGACGACACCACAGAACCCTTGGGGGCCTGGATTGAACCGCACCGGGTCATGATCGAGGCCCTGGTGCTGGCCCTGCCGCTCTACCCGCGTCAGGCGGATGCAGATCTGGGCGAACAGGTCTTCGCCGGGCCGGGTGTGCAGCCAATGCGGGACGAGGATACCAAACCCTTTGCCAGCCTGGCGGATCTGAAAGCCAAATTGCAAAACCCGTCAGACGACTGACATCAACCGGAGACGCATATGCTGCACAGATCCCTGCATGGCCCCGCCGGTGCGCCGGTCATCACATGCCTGCACGCGGTGGGTATCAGCAGCTGGATGTGGCAGCGGGTTATAGCGCAGCTGCCGGAATACCGCGTGCTGCTCATTGACCTGCCCGGCCACGGGGAGAGCCGCGATACGCCTTGGGTGTCCCTCCCGGACACTGCGGATCTGGTTGCGGCAGCCATCCGCTCGGACGTTGATACAAGCCCGGTGCATCTCACGGCACTGTCGCTTGGCTCCTACGTCGGGCTGCATCTGGTCCTGCGCCATCCGGACCTCTGCACCTCGGCGCTGTTGAGCGGCATCCATCCCGGCCAAATGCCCAACCGCAGGATGATGAAGCTGCTCTCAGCCATCATGGCCCCTTTGGCACCGCGCCCGGCCTTTGCCCGCCGCACAGCCCGGATGATGGGTGCGGCCGTGGATGTGGAAGGTTTTGTCGCCGCTGCAGGGCAGACTAGGGCGTCGGCCTTTCGGCGGGCAACAAATGACGTGCTCGACTTTGACTGCACCACGCTGCCCGCTCAGACCGGAACACGCCTCGCCTTTGTGGCCGGATCCCGCGAACATATGTTGATCCGCGACGGCCTCGACGTCTTTAGCGCGCGATTCGCGGGCAGTATCACGGCAGTCGCCCCAGGCCTGGGGCACGGCTGGGCCGGTGAAGACCCAGCACTCTTCGCGCAGTTTCTCCGCGCGCATATAGAAGGCACACCATTGCAAAGCGAGCTAAGCCCCTAGCTCCGCCAAAAACCACTTGCACAGCGCCGCAATCACAGTATTTTGCGCCGCTCACCCAGATTGGGTTGGACAAACGCTTGGCTTGGGCCTAAACGCGCGTCAGACCCGATTTCTGGGACCAGAAATGAAACCCGGCCCCGCGCCATTTTGCGCGCCCGGCCCCGAACGACAAAAGGCCCAAGACAATGGCTGTTCAACAGAACAAAGTCTCCAAATCGCGGCGCAACAATCGCCGGGCGCATGACGCGCTGGTTGCTGCCAACCCCAACGAATGCACCAACTGCGGTGAGCTGAAGCGCCCACACCACGTCTGTGCCGCCTGCGGCCACTATGACGACAAAGAAGTCGTTGCGCTGACAGAAGAGATTGATCTGGAAGACGACGCGGCCTAAACCTGTCCCTTAAACAATAAGGGCAGAGGTTTGGGGGGCAGTCGCTCTATGACGGCGCAGACCGATCAGGCATCCGCGAAGGCCAGACGCATCACCATATCCGTAGATGCAATGGGCGGGGACGAGGGCCCCGCTACTGTTGTTGCGGGCTGCGACTGGTCGGCCCGCAAAAACCCTGACATCCAATTTATTCTGCACGGGCCCGAAGCGGAGCTGACCGGCCTTGTCGCCCGCAAGCGGGCCTTGACGGGCCGGGTCGAGATTTGGGACGCGACCGGCGTCGTCACCATGGACGACAAACCCAGCCAGATCGTGCGCAACGGCAAGGGCACCTCCATGTGGTCCGCCATTGAGGCCGTGCGGGATGGCACAGCGACAGTCGCCGTCTCCTGCGGCAACACCGGCGCGCTGATGGCGCTGTCGATGATCCGCCTGCGCAAGCTGCCGGGCGTGAACCGGCCTGCCATCGCCGTACTTTACCCCTCCTCCAACCCGCAAGGGTTCAACGTATTGCTCGACGTGGGTGCCGATGTGAAGGCCGATGCCGACGATCTGCTGCGCTATGCCATGATGGGCATGTCCTATGCGCGCAACGGCCTCGACCTGCCCCGCCCGCGGGTGGGCCTGTTGAATGTGGGCACAGAGGAGCACAAGGGCCGCACAGAGTTGAAAGAAGCCTACGAGCTGATTCGAGATCAGCGTGATCTGGCCGGTTTCGAGTTTGTGGGCTTTGTCGAAGGCGGTGATATTTCCGGCGATATCTGCGACGTGATCGTGACCGACGGCTTCACCGGCAATGTGGCAATCAAGACCGGCGAAGGCACGGCCAGCCTGATCGGCGACCGGCTGCGCGAGGCGTTCAAATTCTCGCCCCTCTCTCGTCTGGCCTCGGTGTTGGCCTATACCTCGCTGCGCCGGCTGAAAAAGAAGATCGACCCAAGGCGCGTGAACGGCGGCGTCTTTCTGGGGCTGAACGGCACGGTGGTGAAATCCCACGGCGCGGCAGATGCCACCGGCGTCTCGGCTGCGATCAAGCTGGCGGCGCAACTGGCCGATATCAAGTTTACCGACAAGCTGGCCGCCCGTGTTGCGGGCCTGCCCGGGGAGGAGAGCGCATCATGACCCTGCGCGCGGTTGTTAAAGGTGTGGGCCATTATCTGCCCGAACGTGTGGTTCCAAATGCGGAGTTCGAGGCGAAGCTCGACACCAATGACGAATGGATCCGCACCCGCTCCGGCATAGAGCGGCGGCATTTTGCAGCCGAAAATGAGACCACCTCCAATATGGCAACCAGGGCCGCACGAGCCGCGTTGGCGGATGCGGGTCTGGAGCCGTCAGACATTGATGCGATTGTCCTCGCGACCTCCACCGCCGATCTGACCTTCCCGTCTGCTGCCACAATGGTGCAGGCCGAACTGGGCATGCAGGGCGGCTTTGCCTTTGATGTGCAGGCCGTCTGCGCAGGCTTTATCTATGCGCTCACCAACGCCAATGCGCTGATCCTCTCGGGTCAGGCGCAGCGGGTGCTGGTCATCGGCGCCGAAACCTTCAGCCGCATCATGGATTGGACCGACCGTTCCACCTGCGTGCTCTTTGGCGATGGCGCGGGCGCTCTGGTGCTGGAGGCAACAGAGAGTGCCGGGACATCTGATGATCGTGGGGTTCTGTCCACAGATCTGAATTCCGACGGGCGGCACAAGGATCTGCTCTATGTGGATGGCGGTGTCTCGACCGGCACAACCGGCTATCTGCGCATGCAAGGCAATCAGGTGTTCCGCCATGCGGTGGAAAAGCTCGCCGCCACCGCCAACAAAGCCATGGAGCGCGCTGGCGTTTCCGCCGGTGATGTCGACTGGATCGTGCCGCATCAGGCCAATATTCGGATCATCCAGGGCACGGCCAAGAAGCTGGGCCTGCCGATGGAAAACGTGGTTGTGACCGTGCAGGACCACGGCAACACCTCGGCGGCGTCGATTCCCCTCGCCCTCTCCGTGGGCCGGGATCGCGGCCAGATCAAGCCCGGGGACCTGATCGTCACCGAGGCCATCGGCGGTGGTTTGGCCTGGGGCGCTGTTGTGTTGCGGTGGTAGGGCAGATTTTCCCGCTCAATCGGCAGCGGCCAAGCCATTGATATTGACTCTGAAATTCTGACACCCCTATGGTTGGTGAAAATCCGACAGGGGGGACACGATGGCCGAAAAGACATTGACACGCATGGACTTGAGCGAGGCCGTGTTCCGCGAAGTGGGCTTGTCCCGCAATGAGAGCGCACAGCTTGTCGAATCCGTGCTGGAGCATCTGTCGGACGCACTGGTGCGCGGCGAGCAGGTGAAGATCTCGTCCTTCGGCACCTTTTCGGTTCGGGACAAATCCGCCCGGATCGGACGCAACCCCAAAACCGGCGAAGAGGTGCCGATCAACCCGCGCCGGGTGCTCACCTTCCGCCCCTCGCATCTGATGAAAGACCGCGTGGCCGACGGGAACAAGTCCTGATCTGATGCCCAAATCGCCTGATGCTTTTCGCACGATCTCCGAGGTTGCCGACTGGCTGGGCGTGCAAGCCCATGTGCTGCGGTTCTGGGAGAGCAAGTTTGCCCAGGTCAAACCCGTAAAGCGCGCAGGCGGGCGGCGGTACTATCGCCCCGCTGACATGCTGCTGCTTGGTGGGATCAAGAAGCTTTTGCATGACGATGGGCTGACCATCAAAGGTGTGCAGAAACTGCTGCGTGAACATGGCGTAAGCCATGTGGCGGATCAATCGCAGCCTCTAGACGATCTGACGATGGCGGTGATCGAGGGCGATGTGGCGGAGACCGCGGCAGCGGCGCAGGGCCTGCAAGAGGATGTGCCTGTTGAGGCCTTGGAGGCCTCCCCTGAAGAGGTCGAAGAGGAGGGCATCAGCACAGGGGCTGAAGCGGTGACCGAGGCATCGGAGTCAGCCGAAGAGAACATAGAGCCTGAGCCTGAGCCTGAGCCTGAGCCTGAGCCTGAGCCTGAGCCTGAGCCTGAGCCTGAGCCTGAGCCTGAGCCTGAGCCTGAGATGGATACAGGCGCTGAGCCCGATGTGGAAGACGTTTCGACGCCCGAAGTAGAAATTGTTTCGGAGCTTGAGGCCGAGCCTGACCATGAACCGGAAGCCGAGGTTGAGACCCAGCCGGACCTCGACTCTGTTGAGCCTGAACAGCTACAGGCTGATGCGCCTCCGGCGACCGAAGAGACCGCTGCCGCCGAGGTTGAGACGGCAGAGCCTGAACTGACGCTGGATCTGCCAGAGCCAGACATCGCGCCGGATGAGCCTGAAGAGATAGAAGACCCTGCGCTCGATACGCCGGAGCCAGAAGACGACACGCCAGAGGCAACCACAGTTGACGATGAGCAGGTGGATGCAGCCGAGATCGACGCGGCGCCCCCACTGCCTGCGGAGCCTGCACTGGACGAACCCGAACCCGAACCCGAACCCGAACCCGAACCCGAACCCGAACCCGAACCGGCGAACACGGATCCGGACACTGTGTCAACGCCCGACGAGGTACCCACAGCGGACACTCCAGCCGCAGAGGCCGAAGAGCCTGCGCCCGACGCCGCTCTGCCAAGCTTCGTTCGGCGGCCACGCTCCGGCCCGCCTCCTGTGGATGCCACCGATGCCGCACCCTTGGCCTCACTCGACCTCGACGCCCCGGATGGCGAGCACAAGCCGAAGACGATTGAGATCGGCCCCCTGCCGGTCGAGGACGAGATGGAGGCCGCGCCTGCCGCGCTCTCCGCGCTCGTTGTCACCAAGACGCTGAGCCCTGATCAGAAAGCCGCAATCGAACCTCTGATAGCGCAACTGAGCCAACTGCGGGACCGTATGGTCGCCGCGGACAAAGACGTGGCAAAAGACTGACCGATGCCAATTCGCTCTTGCCTCGGCCCTCAGATCGGGTATGTACGCCGTCGTGTCGGGCTATGGCGCAGCCTGGTAGCGCGTCCGTCTGGGGGACGGAAGGTCGCAGGTTCGAGTCCTGCTAGCCCGACCACGAGCCGACATGTGACAAAGGCCCGTGCATCTGCGCGGGCATTTGCATTTCAGGGAGGTTCAAGATGAGCGGAGTGCTGCCCAATCAACTGATCAGCCGCATGATTGCGAACAGCCAGATCGCCGCCACGCGTGAGATCATCGCCGGTCAGATCCAGCCCGCCAGCCTCGACTTGCGTTTGGGCACAATGGCCTACCGCGTGCGGGCCTCGTTCCTTGCGGGTCACGATGCGCGCGTTCTGGACCGGTTGGCAGAATTCGAGATGCATCAGGTCGATCTTTCCGGTGGCGCGGTGCTGGAGAAAGGCTGCGTCTATGTGGTTCCCCTGATGGAATCGCTGGCCCTGCCCAATGGGGTTCAGGCCGTGGCCAATGCCAAGAGCTCCACCGGGCGGCTTGATCTGCTGACCCGCACCATCACCGATGGCGGCACGGAGTTCGACCGGATTGCACCGGGCTATTGCGGCCCGCTTTACGCCGAGATCTGTCCGCGCTCGTTCTCGGTTCTGGTGCGTCCGGGCATGCGGCTCAACCAAATCCGCTTTGGCGACGGACAGGCGGTGCTGGATGACGATGCGCTGCGCGCCCTGCACGCCGAGACCCCGCTCGTCGATGGAGAGGTGGTGATCGACGATGGGCTGGGTTTCTCGGTAGATCTGCGCCTGCCGGACACCACGCTTGTGGGCTACCGGGCCAAGCCTCATACCGGTGTGATTGATCTGGACCTGATCAACCACTACGATCCGCGCGCCTACTGGGAAGAGGTGCACAGCGACACAGGCCAGATCATCCTGGATCCGGGCGCCTTCTACATTCTGGTGAGCCGCGAAGCGGTCACGATCCCGCCCGAATATGCCGCCGAAATGGCCCCGTTCCTGGCGATGGTGGGAGAGTTCCGCGTGCATTATGCGGGGTTCTTCGACCCCGGGTTCGGCCATGATGCAGCGGGCGGCGCGGGCTCGCGCGGGGTGCTGGAGGTGCGCTGCCATGAGGCTCCGTTTGTGCTGGAGCATGGGCAAGTGGTGGGCCGCCTGATCTATGAGCGGATGGCAGAAGTGCCAACGCAGCTTTATGGTGTGGGCATTGCGTCGAACTATCAGGGGCAGGGCTTAAAGCTGTCGAAACATTTTCGCGCCAAATAGAGCGCACTCCGTCACCCTGGCAAGGTCGGATCTGGGATTGCCATACATCCGTCGGCCAAGTGCGACACCTGTACATGCAGGCGATGGGGCGAAGGTGGCCTGAAAGCCCACCTGACCTGCTGGGACATACCGGTCGCACAAACGCCTCCGGCTGCAGCAGGCAGGTGGGGTGGGCCTTGGGCCACCCTCAGCGCTATCTTTTGACTTAGACGCACGGCTGGAGATTTGGTCAGCGCTACCGCCGGGTCATGTGGCGCAGGGCTTTCGCCGCCTGCCGGATCTGTTTCTGACGCTCGGGCGACGGCTCCGGACCAGTATCAGATTTTCTCCTGGACGAGGTCTTTCTGAACCCGGCGCTCAGCCCCTTATTCACAAGTCGCCGGATGATCTGCCGCAGGATCATGTTGATCAGTCGGTCCATTCCTCTGCCTCGTTCAGAACGTCATAGATGGAAATATATGACAGATTGCAGCAATTTTCAGAACAAACGCGCTCAATCCTCAAAAAGCTCGCTTTGTCCTTCGACACGCCCTTCGTCAGGCTCATCTTCCGGGCCGGGCAAACCAGATCCGGGCGGCGGGCGGTTTTCCAACAGACCCGCCGCGCGCAGCTCTTTCAGACCCGGCAGATCGCGCGCGTTTTCCAACCCGAAGTGATCGAGAAAGCCCGGCGTGACCACGAAGGTCACGGGCCGTCCTGGCGTCATCTTGCGGCGACCAAAGCGGATCCACTCCATCTCCAGCAACTGATCCACGGTACCGCGGCTGACCGAAACACCGCGGATCTCCTCTATCTCAGCGCGGGTGACCGGTTGATGATAGGCGATGATCGCGAGCGTCTCGATGGCGGCCCGGCTGAGCTTGCGGGTCTCGACCGTTTCACGCTGCATCAGGAAGCCCAGGTCCGGCGCGGTCCGTATCGCCCAGGCATCGCCGATCCTGCTCAAGGTGACCCCCCGCCCCTCGTAGCGTTTGCGCAGATGCACCAGCGCCTCCGCGGGGTCCGAGCCATGCGGCATGCGCGCGGTCAGCTCGCGCAGGGTGATGGGCTCCGCCGTGGCAAAGAGGATGGCCTCGACCATGCGCTCCTGCTCACCCATAGGCGGCGCCTCAAAAAGGCTCTCTTCCTGCTCGGGCGTGGAGTCGTCGCTCAATTCGGGCTGTCCTTCTTGCGCAGCTGGATCGGCGCGAATGTCTCGGACTGCCGGATCTCCAGATGGCCCTCTTTAACAAGCTCCAGCGATGCGGCAAAGGTTGCGGCAGTGGCTGAGCGGCGGCGCACCGGGTCCATCTCCCAGCCTTCGGGAAGATAGCTGGAAATATCGGTCCAGTCTCCCGCAAAGCCGATCAACCCGCGCATCCGGTCGAGCGCCTGCTCCATGGTGAACACCGCGTCGCGGTCCATGACAAAGGGGCGGAATTCGTCGCGGGTGCGGATGCGGGCATAACCCTGCATCAGATCCAGAAGCGTCGCGGTGTATTGCACCTTGCGCACCCGCGTGACCTCATGTGTTTGGCCACGTGCAAAGAAGTCGCGGCCCAAACGGTCGCGCCCCATCAGCCGCGCTGCGGCGTCGCGCATGGCCTGTAGCCGCTCAAGCTGGAAGGCCAGATGTGCTGCCAGTTCCTCTCCGCTTGGCCCTTCTTCTGTTGGATCGGGCGGCAAGAGCAGGCGGGATTTCAGAAAGGCGAGCCAGGCGGCCATGACCAGATAATCCGCCGCCAGTTCCAGCCGCAACGCCTTCGCGCGCTCCACAAAGGCCAGATACTGCCGCGCGAGGTCCAGAACAGAGATCTTGCGCAGATCCACCTTCTGGGTGCGGCTGAGGGTCAAAAGCAAGTCAAGCGGCCCTTCAAAGCCGTCGACATCCACAATCAGCGCCTCGGCAGCGAGCCGATCCGCCACCGATAGGGTGTCTTCCTCGAAAGGTGTCTCAGCCATGCGTAACGACCTTAAGCCCCGCTCAACAGCGTCTCAAGCTGCGCGCGCGTGGCGTCAATGTCAATATCATCCGGCGGCGTACGATGGGCGAGGGCGCGCTCGGCGCGAGCCTGTGCGGCGCCTGTCATCTCACCTGCGGCCTCAGCCACGCGGCGGCGGATGTCCAGCGGCGCATTGCAGTAGAGCACCACGTCACAGCCTGCGGCGAGCGCGCCGGTGGTGATCTCTTCGGGGGATCCGTTTAACGCTTTCATGCTCGCATCATCGGTCATGAGCAGATTGTCGAACCCAATCTCTTCGCGGATCACCTCCACCATCCGGGGGGAAAGCGTGGCGGGGCGCGCATCAAAAGCCTCGTAGACCAGATGCGCCGTCATCCCCATGGGGAGATCAGAGAGAGCGGCAAAGGGCGCAAAATCCTCCTGCAGCAGGGTCTCGGCGTCGGCTGTCACGCGCGGCAGGTCGAAATGGCTGTCGAGGGTCGCGCGGCCATGCCCCGGCACGTGTTTGAGCACCGGAAGGACGCCACCTGCCAGGAGCCCGGATGCCGTTGCGCGTCCAAGACGCGCAACGGCATCCGGGCTACCCCCATAACATCTGTTGCGCAGGAAGGTATGCGTCTCAGCGCTCGCCAAGTCCACCATGGGCGCGCAATTGCCGTCGATGCCGAGGTCGTGAAGCTCTGCGGCGATCAGGCGGTAACGCAGATACATGGCCTCTTCCGCCTGCGCACCTGCGGCTTGGATAAAGTCAAGCGGCGGTGTCCACTCTGTCCAGGTTGGCCCGCGCAGCCGCTGCACGCGGCCCCCTTCCTGATCGATGGTGATGGGGGCATCGCGCCCCACGGCGGCGCGCATCTCAGCACAGAGCCTGCGCACCTGATCAGGCGTTTCAATATTGCGGGCGAAGAGAATAAACCCGAAGGGGTTCGCATCCTTGAAGAAGGCCTTTTCGTCAGCGGTCAGCACCAGCCCGTCGGCGTCCAAAATAGTGGCGCCGAAGCGGCTCACTTTGCGGCCACGGGAATGCAATCCGCCCCTTCAGCCTTCAGCGCGGAGCAAAAGCGACGTGCATCCGCCAGATCGACAAAGCCCATGGCGCGCAAGCGGTAGAAGCTGCGCCCGCCAGAGTCCGTCTGCTGCACAACGCGGGACTTATTCTGCATGTATTCGCCGAAACGCCCTTGCAGGCGGCCCCACTCGCTGCGCGCCACATCGGCACTGTCGAAGGCGCCCAGTTGCACAAGCCGCGTGCCAGACGGGATCGCCGCTGCCTCAACCTCGGCCGAGGGTGCTGTCGAGACGAAGGCGGCCTGCTGAACACGAGCCCCCGGACGCAGCCGAGGCCGTTTGACCCACTGATCCGACGCTGGCGTCTCTCCCTCATCGGATACGTCCTGGGCTGCGAGCTCCCCCTCTGGCGTGTCAAGCGGCGTAATCCCTGCCGTCAGCTCCGCCACAACCGCGTCGATGGCTCCGGCCTGCGCTGCATCCGCCACGACGGGCTGCACCCGCGCGGCAACAGGCTTCGCACCAGCGATGATCTCTTCAGCAGGGGCCAGCGGTTGTGGCTGGCGCACCGATTCCACGGCATCGGCGCGAATGGGCTGATCCTCGTCTGCGAGATCCATGTCACGCGGCGCCAGAACAACCTGATCGACCGGACCGCTGGCCGCCCCGTCAGCGGCAACCGCATTCACCGACAACCCCTGGTTGCGCGCAAGCTGTCCACCCGGATCGTCGGGGCGTACGCGCATTTCGCCCTCCGCGGCGCGGACCACGGGAATGCCCGAGACGTCCCGCACCATCAGCTGGTAGCCCCAGACCCCTATGCCCGCGATCAACGCCAGCGAGACCACCGCGCCGGCCACATTGGTCATCATGACCATGCCACCGGAGTTGAACGCGTCGTCTTCGGCCTCCGGCTCACGCCCGTAGGCCCCCATGCCATGGGAGAATTGAATGTCTGCCATTGTCGCCTCACTGCCCGCGAGATACATGCCGCGCGAGTCGTCCGATGCTTGCCTGCTCTGGCGAAGGTTGCGATTTGCTACCGCATTTCCTGCGCCGGTGTGACGCCGAGAATACCAAGACCGGCTGCAATTACAACGCTCGTGGCGCGTGCGAGGGCGATTTTCGCCGCTGTGACTTTTGGGTCATCCTGCACAAACCGCAAGCTTGGCACGTCGTTGCCCTTGTTCCAGAGCGCATGGAAGGTGCCCGCAAGCTCATAGAGGTAGAAGGCCACGCGGTGCGGCTCATTGCTGTGCGCGGCGGCCTCGACCAGGCGCGGCCATTCGGCGAGCTTTGCCGCGAGACCCAGTTCAGCCTCGTGATCCAGCAAGCTGAGATCGGCGGCCTGCAGCGTGGCGTCATCGACGGGCATGCCCGCCTCGGCCGCCTTGCGCATGGCACTGGCCACCCGCGCATGGGCGTATTGCACATAGAACACCGGGTTCTCGCGGCTCTGCTCCATGACCTTGTCAAAGTCGAAATCCAGCATCGCGTCGTTCTTGCGCGTGAGCATGACAAAGCGCGTCACATCGGGGCCCACCTGATCGACCACATCGCGTAAGGTCACAAACGTCCCCGCCCGCTTGGACATCTTGAAAGGTTCACCGTTCTTGAAGAGCTTGACCAGCTGGCAGAGCTTGATGTCGAGCGGCACGGCGCCGTCGGAGAGCGCGGAGACCGCCGCTTTCATCCGCTTCACATAGCCACCGTGATCGGCGCCAAAGACGTCGATGAGCGCATCGAACCCGCGCTGCACCTTGTCATAGTGATAGGCGATGTCGGGCGCAAAATAGGTCCAGGACCCGTCGGATTTCTTGACCGGGCGATCCACGTCATCCCCATGCTCGGTGGATTTGAAGAGCGTCTGCTCGCGCGGCTCCCAATCCTCGGGCTTTTTGCCCTTGGGCGGCTCCAGCACGCCTTCGTAGATGAGGCCCTTGTCGCGTAGATCATCAATCGCCTCCTCGATCCGGCCCGTGCCGTAGAGTGATTTCTCGGAGTAAAAGACATCCATCTCCACCCCAAGCGCCTTCAGATCGGCGCGGATGAGATCCATCATCGCATCCGTGGCGAACTCCCGCACGTCGGCCAGCCAGACCTGCTCGCCCTGATCGACAAAGCTGTCGCCCACCTTGGCTTTCAACGCCTCGCCCACGGCAATCAGATAGTCACCCGGATAGGTACCATCGGGGAAGGCGACCTCCTGCCCATGCGCTTCGAGATAGCGCAGATAGACCGACCGCGCGAGCACATCGACCTGCGCGCCGCCATCGTTGATGTAGTATTCGCGCGTGACCTCGTAGCCCGCGAACTCCAGCAGCGAGGCCAGCGCATCGCCAAAGACGGCGCCCCGTGTGTGACCCACATGCAGCGGCCCGGTGGGGTTGGCGGAGACATATTCCACGTGGATCCGCTTGCCCTGCCCCAGGGTCGCGCGCCCGAACTCGGCGCCCATGGTCAGGATGCCGCCGATGAGGCCCTGCCAGACGCCGGGCGCCAGCCGCAGGTTCAGGAACCCTGGCCCTGCCACCTCGGCGCTGGTGATGCGATCGTCGGCGCGCAGCCGTTCGGCCAGCGCTTCGGCAATATCGCGCGGCTTTTGCCCGGTGGGTTTCGCCAGAACCATGGCTGCGTTGGTCGCCATATCACCATGCGCGGCATCCCGTGGCGGTTCCACCGTGACATTGGAAAAAGACAGGCCTTCCGGCAGCTGGCCACCTGCGACCATCCCCTGCAAACACTCCAACACAAGCGCGCGTATATCGGCAAAAAGGTTCATCTCGGGCGTCCCTCGGAAAAGATTGGCGCGGTGTATCACGCATGGTCTGCGGGTCAACCGCAGCCGCACTCAGGCGGTGCCGATCAGCCGCTCATGCTCTTGCAAGGCAAAACGGTCGGTCATGCCCGAGATATAGTCAGAGACAATGCGCGCCAGCGCCACCTCGCCTTGCGCCTCTTCCACATCCTTGCGCCACTGCTTGGGCAGTTGGTCGGGATGCGCCATGAAATAGGGAAACAGCTCCTCCACCACGCGGGTCACCCGCGCCCGCATTTCCACCACGCTGGGGGCGCGGTACATCCGGTCGAACAGAAACGCGCGGATCACCTTGAGATCGGCAAAGACCGGGTCGGAGAAGCGGATGATCGTCCGTCCCGCCGCGCGGATGTCATCGACCGACTGCGGTTGCAGGGTCCGAAGACGGGCTTGGGCAAAGCCGATCACATCCTCCACCAGCACACCAAAGAAGCGGCGCAACGCCTCATGTCGCCGGCGGTAATAATTGAGCCCCGGATAGAGCTCATCCACCGCGCCGAAACAGCCCTTCAGGATCGGCAATTCCGCCAGCTCATCGGTGGAGAACAACTCTGCACGCAGCCCGTCGTGCAGATCGTGGTGGTTGTAGGCCACGTCATCGGAAATGGCCGCCACCTGCGCCTCGGCACTGGCGAAGGTGTGCAGCTCCAGATCCAGCTGATCATTGCAGGCCTGCAGCGCCCAAGGCACCGCGCCCGTCACCGGGCCATTGTGCTTGGCCAGCCCCTCCAGCGTCTCCCACGTCAGGTTCAGCCCGTCGAACTCCGCATAGTGGCGCTCCAGATGCGTCACGATGCGGATCGCCTGCGCGTTGTGATCAAACCCGCCAAAGGGCTCCATCAGGGCTGAGAGCGCATCCTCCCCGGTGTGGCCAAAGGGGGTGTGGCCGAGGTCATGCGCGAGCGCCACCGCCTCGGTCAGCTCCGCATTCAGCCCCAACGCGCCGGAAATCGTGCGCGCCACCTGCGCCACCTCGATCGAATGCGTCAGCCGCGTGCGGTAGTAATCGCCCTCATGCTCGATGAACACCTGCGTCTTGTGCTTGAGCCTGCGGAACGCGCTGGCATGAATGATCCGGTCCCGGTCACGCTGAAAGCATGAGCGGAAGGTGCTTTCCTCCTCCCGTATGCGCCGCCCCCGGGCGCGTGCGGGATCAGAGGCAAAAATCGCCATCATGGCTGGTCCTTGTCGCCTGTCCTGTGACTTTCTATATTGCAGGCAGAGACCCATTGAAACCGCTTGCCGGAGCAGCCCCATGCAACTTCCGCCCAAAGTCACGCCCCGCGCTTTTGACAGACTGGCCGAGATCGGCGCCGCCACGGATGGCAAGGCGCTGCGCGTCGCTGTCGAAGGGGGTGGGTGTTCCGGCTTTCAGTATGAGATTGCGTTGGATGAGCCGCGCGACGATGATCTTGTGCTGGAAGGCGCGGGGCAGAAAGTTGTGGTCGATGCCGTGTCCCTGCCCTTTCTGGGCGGCGCCACAATCGACTTCACCGAAGAACTGATTGGCGCGCGCTTTGTCATCGACAATCCAAATGCGTCCAGTTCATGCGGCTGCGGCACATCCTTCTCCATGTAGGGTGAGGGTCGACGTGTAAATTTCTGATTTTTATAAAAAATCAGCACGTGAAAACCCTTCGAAAAAGGCCCCGAACCGATCTGACGATTGCTCGGCCCCTGCGAGGATCACCTCACCATCCGCGCCCACCGCATCTGAGAGCGCATCACGCATCAGGCTCCAATCCCCGCTGCGGGCCGGGCCCAGGTGGAACATGTATTCCGACATCGCGCGCAGCGGGCTTTTCCCGGCCACATCGCGCGTCACAAAGAGACCAGCAGCATCCGGCACGCCCGGAAAGCTGGGCTGATCGGCAAACTGCGCCCACCAGCTGGTGACCAGATATTCGTGATAGGCATCATTGGCCGAGGGGCCGGAGGCGCGCAGCGCAAAGCCGCGCATCTGGCGGGCGATCCAGTCTTCCCAGATCACACTGGGGCGCCGACCGGCAAAGCGCATCGCAACGCAGACCTCAGCCAGCAAATCCACGTCCTGATCCAGATAGGCAAGAAGCCCCGCAAACTCCAGGCTGACAATGGCGTTTTCGTCCAGCATCGGGTGCTTCACACCGTAGTCGGACAGGTAGAACACGATATGTGTCAGCTCATAGGCTGCTTTCTTGTTCGGCAGCGCAAAGGTGTCCGACCGGGCGATGAAGTGCTTGAGCCGCCGGGTCAAGGCCGCATCCTCGGTCCCGACGCCGCGCCGGGACAGCAACCGCTGCGCCTCTGCACGCTGCAGATCCGACAGTTCAGCGTCGACCAATCCCATCCGCTGCACCCAGTCGCACAGGGCAGTACCCTCGCCCGCGCCAATCCCGAGGTCTTCAAGATCCAGGCAGATCGACAGCAAAAACCGGTAGTATTGCGGGAAAAACTGCAGCCGCTCTCTGAGCCCGTGGTAGACCTGCCTGTAGGGTTCGAACGCCTCTTCAGATAACATGGCACCGCTGCTGGCCAAAACATTCAGAAGCTCCGCGTTTTCCTTGAGCCAGAAAACATCATCCGATTTGCGCCGGTTGCAGGCGAAATTCTTCATCAAGAGCATATGGCGCTCGGCCAGTGATAGCCTGCGCGGCAGTCCCAGAGAGACGACGTTAGACATGGGGGTTCTTCCTTTGCCTTCCTGAAACCGCCGCACAAGGCGCGAGCCCGACCCGCCACCAAAGGGACAGGTCGAGGCATGGGTGTTATGTGTTACATGGATGTGGTGAAGAGACCGGTTGCCGCACCCGACAGAACATCGCCACGCGGCGTCATGCTGGTGGTGTACTGGCCGGTCTCCGATCCGGACCAGGCGTCAGCTTCCGGGCCCATGGAGGTGGTGAAAAGACCTGTGGCCTCGCCGCTCATCATGTCAGACCCCGCAGGCCCCATGCTGGTGGTAAAGAGCGCCGTTCCAGCGCCGCCATGCAGGCTGGTGGTGCAGCCGTCAAATTCATCCACATCAGCGATTTTGAGCAAAGTGTTGGTGTTCATCGTACATCCCTTTCCAGACGATTTATTCGCCCTTCAACGCTTGCTCGTTTAAGGAGAGTTTCCAACTTTTTTTCGCGTTAAGAATGTGTTAACACTTGGTTATCCACACGAACGCCCCGCCCTAGATCGCGACAGACTTTGAAAACTTATGACGGGAAAATTGGTTAATTTTTTTTTATCCACAGTGGATAACCCTGTGGATATTAAGGTTGTTTGGCGGCGCGCGACGAACCCTTAACGAGAATCACCCACGCCCAGCGGCTGAATTTTGGCCCGGCCCTTGCCCTGCGGCAGCTGTTGCGCGATAGCTGAGTCGAGCGTGCGGAGGGCCACAGATGAAGATAGCCACATTCAACATCAACGGGATCAAGGCGCGAATCGCGGCCCTGCCCGAATGGCTCGACACAGCCCAGCCGGATGTCGTGCTGCTGCAGGAGATCAAATCGGTCGACGACGCCTTTCCGTCCGAGCTCTTTGAGGAGCGCGGCTACAACGTCGAAACCCATGGCCAGAAAAGCTTCAATGGCGTGGCCATCCTGTCGAAGCTGCCGCTCGAGGATGTCAGCCGGGGCCTGCCCGGGGATCCGGAGGATGCACAGGCCCGCTATATCGAAGCCACGGTCATGGGCGCGCAGCAGGCAGTGCGCATTTGCGGGCTGTATTTGCCGAACGGAAACCCGGTGCCCGGGCCGAAATACGACTATAAACTAGGCTGGATGGCCCGTTTGCAGGCCCGTGCAGAAGAGCTGCTGGCGCAAGAGACGCCCTTTCTCATGGCGGGCGATTACAACATCATTCCCCAAGCCGAGGATGCGGCCAAGCCCGACAGCTGGCGCGAGGATGCGCTGTTCCGGTTGGACAGCCGCACCGCGTTCCGGGCGCTTCTCAATCTTGGCCTGACGGATGCGTTCAGGGCACGGACGCAAGGTCCGGGCCACTACAGCTTCTGGGATTATCAGGCCGGGGCCTGGAATCGCAACAACGGCATCCGGATCGACCATCTGCTGCTCTGCCCGCAGACGGCTGACATGCTGCAGGACTGCGCAATCGACAAGGATGTGCGCGGGCGGGACAAACCCTCGGATCATGTGCCGGTCTGGGTTGATCTGGCCGCCTGACCCGAGCTGCTTGACGAAAACAGACCGCTCCGCCTCCAGCAGCTAACAAGACGTTAAGCGGCCATGGCCACTGGTAAAATTTCTGAACATCTGTTCATAAAACACCGCCCGAGTCTAACGCGCAATTAACCACGTTTTCCCCACACGCAGACGATTGCGATGGCGCGCCCGCCGATCGGCCCGGCGTGCCTTGGCGCGCCGGGCTGGCGGTGGCCTCAGCCACACATGAGGCTTTTCGGATCCTTGATGTGACCGCGATGTTTCTCCACATAAGCCGCAAGCCCGGCCATGCAGGACGGCTGACCACCAAACCCACCCCAGGGCTTGAAGTGCGGTATGTGCAGGTAGGTGGTCGGATCCCGCTTGAGCAAATTGGCAAAGACCGCTGCGACGATGGTCCCACCAACCCCGGTGAGCTTGCCGCCCCCATGCTCCTGCGCCTCTTGCAGCGCATAGAACCACAGCGGGGTTTTGGTGATCCCCTTGGCCTTGAGCGCCTCCGGCACATGCACATGTTTGTCTATGCCCAACCGGGCCGCCGCCTGCTGACCGCTCGCCAACTGATAAGTGTAGCGATCCCGCACCATATTGCGCAGCGCCAGGTTGCGTGATTGCTGCACCGTCAGCGTATGTTCGATCTCAGCCAGTTCAATGGTGCTGTGCACAAAGGGCAACTCAAAGAGCGGCGAACCCAGACTTGGCCCAACCGGGCGGGCTTTCTGCGGCGCATCGCCGCCGGACATCCCAAAGAACATATCCATGTCCATATTGGCGTCCGCCGGGCGCGGACCAAAGCCCACGGTCGCAAAGAGCCCCTTGGCGTCCGCTCCGCGCTGCATCGCGTATTGATGCTGCGTCGTGGCGTGGCCAAAGCGGTAGCAGGCGCCAGTGAACTCCACCGGCATCACCGGCGCATCCCAGCCAAAGAGATGATGCTTCATGGCATGATCAAGGCAGGCCTGATCCACGAACGCAGGCAGCAATTCATTCCACACGATCCACTGATAATGCAGCCGGATGAACCGCCGTACCTCTTCGAAATTCGCAAGTTTTGGCGCCACATGATCATGCCACACGTGCTTGGCGATGCCGTCATGGGCGCAGGCCTTGATGTCTTTTGCCTCGTCGCCGTCTTCGACGCGCTTGCTCATCAGGATGTTGTGCAGCTCGATGAAAATCCCCTGCACCTGCGCCACGATGATGTTCTCATCATTGCGCGGATCGCCGATCAGCGCCTTGCCCGCACAGGTCCGCGCCAGATCAAGCGGGTTGTCATGGCGACCAAACATCAGGAATTGCTCCTGCTCCCCGGCCCCGTAAAGATGCGGCGACGCCTCGGGGCCCGCGCCATAGACACAATCCAGGTCAAGGCTCGGGGTCCTTACGTTGGGGATGGTCGACGGGTCGATCCGCGTGCCCAAGGCCGAGGTGGCGTCCAAAGTCACATCGTGGTCGACGAACTGCCCAAGGAAAGTCATGCCTGCGTCGGCGGGGCCATCCTCGTTCTCGGTTGCGCGCATGGTCTCCGACAGATCATGCAGCGCGTGGATCACATCCGCGTGGGTGATGTTCTTGATCTGCACCGGGTTGGGCGGCATGAGCCTGCCCAGTGTTTGCGCAAAAGGCTTTGACGGCCCCCCACCTTGCAGACAGATTTTTGTGAGTTGGTCGAGCCGAGACAGCCCATGATGCCTACCTGACACAATGCATCTCCTTGAAATACAAATTTAAAATAACTTCAAAAAATAGTCGCGCACCGCAACAAAATTACGCGGCACGTAAAATGGTTAACACAGCTTTCCGGGTTTTTCAACGATGACGCGAGATCAGGGCCGTTTCAGCCAAAAAACTCAACGGCACCGGCATGATTGCGACACATCGTGCTGCAGACCCAAGAGCGCCGGTCAGGCTTCGAGTTCGGCATCCCAATAGAGGAAATCCATCCAGCTTTCATGCAGGTGATTCGGCGGGAATTTCCGGCCCATGTTGCGCAGCTCCTCCGCGCCCGGCTGCCGGGGCGGCTTGCGCAAGGAGAGCCCTGTGCGATGCAGCGGTTTGGAACCCTTTTTCAGATTGCAGGGCGAACAGGCCGCCACCACATTCTGCCAGCTTGTGACCCCTCCGCTGGCGCGCGGCACCACGTGATCGAAGGTCAGCTCCCCACGTGCCCCGCAGTATTGGCAGCGAAATTCATCCCTCAAAAATAAATTAAAGCGCGTGAAGGCCACGCGCTTTTGAGGTTTGACATAGTCTTTCAGGACAACGACAGAGGGGATCCTGATTTCCGTACTTGGGCTTCGGACGGTGTCGTCATACTCCGCCACAATGTCCACCCGGTCGAGCCAGGCCGCCTTCACAGCCTCCTGCCAGGGCCAAAGCGACAGCGGGTAATAGCTCAGCGGTCGGTAGTCCGCATTCAGCACCAACGCAGGCCGATGTCTCAAACTTGCCGGGTTACGGGTAAAATCCGTCCTGAAATCGCCATCCATGTTCACACGCACCCTTTGCCGTTCCGCGTCCGGTCCGGCGGGCCGACCCCGCCGATGGAAGTGACTATATCTCGTGGTTTGCAACTGACAAGCCCCAGTATGACCACAAGATGTCGCAGAAGGGTTAAGACGATTCCGTAACGGAGCTGTGACAGTTATCCACAGGTGCACTGGCCCGGTGTCCCAGGCCAGTGCGCGGCATCAGCCCTGCGGGATCACATCGACAGCGCGCAGATGCGCCATGATCAACTCAAAGATCTCGTCATGCCGGGCCATACGCTCTGCCTGGCCTTTGACGCAGACGATCTCGTCGCCCGGCACCTCGCGTTTCAGGACGTCGTAGCCTTCATCGGTGCAGATGCCCATGTAGTCGAAATGGCCCGCGTCCTCGACCTCTATGTATGTGACCTTATCGGCCGGAAGGGCCGCGGCCAGCGCCCCGGATTCAACCTCCTGATCGAGCATATCCGCCCGGCCCGCCCCAAGCACCAGAACCGGCAGACCAATCTCGGCAAGGCTTTCCGGCGCGAAGGTCTGCGCGCCGCCCAGATCCATGGGAATGACCGTGCGGATGCGGGGATCGGACCGGTCGCTTTGAAGGGCTGCATGATCTGCGGGATCAGCCCCTACTTTCCACATGTCGATGACCTCGCAGTCGGTCCGCTCCGGTATCTCGGCGCAGCTGGCGGCATAATGCGCCACGTCATGCCGCGCGCCCGCAGCAGCCATGACGGTGTAGCCGCCCAGCGAATGCCCCGCAGCCGCGACGCGGGTGGGGTCGATGTGATCGGCAAACCGTGGATCGGTCAGGGCCTGATCCAGCGCCACGCTCAGGTCTGTCGCCCGCAGCCAGAGCTGGCGCGCCTCATCGGGGTCGCGATCAAAACTGGCGGTGCCGGGGTGGTTGGGCTGGATCACGATAACCCCTTCCGCCGCCAACCGCTTGGCCAGCCATGCCTGGTTCATAGTGTTGCCATACATCCCATGGCTGATCAGCACGACCGGGAAGACCCCGGGCGCGATCCGCGCATCCAGATGGCCGTTGATGTCACGCCAGACGGCGCTACCACGCAAAAGCCGTTCGACGTCTTTGGCATGTGACGGATACCAGATATGACCTTTCATCCGGCGCTCCATATCCGGGTGGGCCGCCTTGAACTCGGCCACCGCGGGTGCAAAATCGGCAGCCTCGCCGGGCAGGGCAAAGCCAATGGCGAGCATGGCCGAGAGGCAGATTTGACGCATGTTGCTGTTCATGTGAATCCTCGTGAATAGGTGTTTGCGATGATCCTGACTTGAGCAAAGAGCCGTTTTCGGGCAATGGCTTGGCTGTCCTGAATGCCGTTTCAGGACAGCGGACACGCAATCGAGGACAGACCCAACGGTGATTTCGGTTCCCCTGCCCCTGTTTCTGACCGGCCTCGCCGCGCTCTTCGGTGCGCTGGTGCTGACGCGCGCCTGGCTGGCGGGGCCTGCAAAAGCGCTGTTTGCCCTGCTCGCGGCGCTCATTATGGTGGAAACGGCACTGGTCGCGCTGCGCTTTGCCTATGACGTGCAAGATGTGCTGGTGATCCAGCGCCTGCTGCCGTTCTGGATCGGGCCGCTGCTCTATCTGGGCTATGTCGCGCTCTCCGACAGAGCGGGCCGGCTGCAGCCCGCGCTGCTGTTGCATTTTGGGCTGGCGGCGCTCGCCACCGCGATTGTGGCGGCCTGGCCCGAGATCCGCATTGTGCTCGATGTCATGATCGGGTCGAGCTACGCGCTCTATGCGCTTGCGCTTTTGCACATCTGGCGCGGCGGACCTGACCGGCTGTCACAGCTGGGGCTGGCCCATGTGGCGTTCATGCGCCGGATGATGCTGGTGGGCGCGGGGCTGCTCGGCTTAACGCTGATGATGGACACGCTGATCGCTCTGGATTTCGCCCGCAACGAGGGTGCAAATGTCGGGCGACTTCTGTCGCTGGCGAGCCTGATGCTGATCGTCATACTGGCAGGGGCGGCCCTGCTGAGCCTGCGCAACCCAAAGACATCGCAACCCACCGAGACCCCGCGCGACGAAGACGCCGACCTCAGCCGTAAGGCCGCCGCGTTTCTGACGGACAGCCGCTTGTTCGTGGACCCGCAACTCTCGCTGACCCGCCTTGCCCGCAGGCTTGGGGTCACGGACAGAGCCCTTTCGGAGGCGATCAACCGCAGCACCGGCAAGAATGTCTCGCAGTTCATCAATGATTTCCGCGTGGCCGAAGCGGCACGGCTGCTGCAAGAGACCCGGGATGCGGTGGGGGCAGTCGGAGAAGCCGCAGGTTTTCTGACCCGGTCGAATTTCTATTCCGAATTCAACCGGGTCATGGGCCAAAGCCCCGGCGCCTATCGCAAAACCGCACCGACAACAGGGCGCTAAGGACTTGCATCTCGACACCAGAGCATGAGGATGTCAGTGCGGCCATACACTTGCGAAGGTTCGGTCCATGATATCTGATCCGTATCGACAGCTCGGCCTTTTTCTGCTGCTGCTCTTTTTCGGCACCGTCTGTGCCGCGATGATCGTGCCCTATATGGGGTTCTTTCTCGTTGAAGGGCTGAACCAGGACCCGTGGGTGATCAGCGTCTACTCGGCACTTGCGATTTGCCTGACGGTGGCGGCGAACCGCCTCTTTGCGCGGCGCATCGATGCGGGCGGGCGCGTGCATCCGCTCATCGGTGTGGCGCTCGCGGGATATCTTTTGGCAAGTCTCGCCATCACGCTCGCACCGACCCTCTGGATGGTGCTCAGCCTTGGGGTCTTGGGTTTCGGCATCAGCTCCAGCGCAGTCTCCACTATGTTTAGCCTGGGTGGGCGCATGGCAGAACGTGCTGATGTCGACCGCACCCGGTTCAACGCCTATATGCGGGCCACGACATCGACCGCCTGGATGATCGGACCGGCGGCAAGTTTTCTTGTGGCGGACCGCATGGGCGTCACATCCGTGTTCCACCTCGGCCTGCTGGCAGCGCTGCTGTGGCTGGCGCTGTGGTGGTGCGCCCTGCCCCGCGACATCACGGCCGAGCCCAAACCGCCCAGCCGGGACGATGCTGAAACGGATACCGCCAGGCACGCCCTTTGGTTTGCGGCAGCCTTTGTTTTCTGCCTGTCCACGGCGCATTCGATGACTTTCACCGCGCTGCCTCTGTTCTATGTGCGAGAGGTCGGATTGCCGGGCTACGCGCCCGGCCTGGCCTTCAGCGTCAAAACCTTTGTGGAGGTGCTTGTGATCTTCTCCACGCCGTTCGTGATTGCGCACATCGGTCTGCGCCGCGCGCTCTTGGGCACGACGCTGCTGGCGGTGGTCACGATTCAGCTGCTGGCGCATGTTCAGACTTTTGGGCAAATGCTCGCGGGCGGCGCGCTGGAGGGGCTCTACTATGGGCTCTATGCCAGCCTTGGCATCAGCTACATCCAATCCTTCGCGCCCCGGCGACCCGCGATGGCCACGGCGGTCTATTGGAATACGCTGATGGTGAGCGGCCTTCTGGCGGGCCCCGCCGTGGGGCTGATCGCGCAGAGCTACAGCTTTCAGACCGTCATCTATGTGGCCTCCGCCGTTGCGCTATGCGCAGCGGTCATCCTTGCGGGCGCCACGCGCAGGGCACGCCAAGCCGCCTGATCCGGTCAAAGCCCCAGCTTGTCGCGCATGAAGGCCAGTGCGACGGAGAGGCCATCAGGTGCTATACCGTGGCCGGTGCCTTTCATGATGTGGGCATAGACATCCTGCCAGCCCGCTTCCTGCAGCGCCTCAGCCGCCTGCGGCAGTGATTGCGGTGGCACCACATCGTCCGCATCGCCGTGCACCAGCAGCACCGGCGGGCGCACCACCACCTCATCGGCAAGCGTTTCGGGGCTGAGCAGACGGCCCGAGAAAGCCACGATGCCCGCCACCGCATCTTCGCGCCGGGGGGCCACATGCAGCGCCATCATCGTGCCCTGGGAAAAGCCGAACAGCACCACCTGCTCGGGCAGCACGTCCTCATCGACCATCAGCGCATCGAGGAAGGCGTTGAGGTCATCGACCGCCTGCATCATGCCGCGCATGCTCTCCTCCTCCGAGGAGCCGTCGATCCAGGGGATCGGAAACCACTGGAAGCCCATGGGCGCACCCGCACAGGCCTCAGGCGCATCAGGCGCCACAAACAGCGTGTCGGGCAGATGCTCCGACAGAGGATCAGCCAGCCCCAGAAGGTCGGCGCCATTGGCGCCATAGCCGTGCAGGAAGACGACGACGGAGCGTGTGTCGCCCGAGGCTGGCGCGCGGCGGTCCGCGTTGAGTACCCGTGTCATGTGATGCCGTCCCTCTGTTTGATGTGCCTGTAGTAGGTAAAGAAAAGGCGTGCTGCAACCGACCGCCAGGGCGACCAATCCACCGACATCTGCCGCAAGGCGCGCTCCTTGGGGCGCTCGGGCAAATCATAGATCGCGCGCGCCGCCTCCTGAAGTGCCAGATCGCCGGGGGCAAAGACATCGGCGCGGCCCAGGGAGAACATGGCGTAGATCTCGGCGGTCCAGACCCCGATTCCAGTGACGGCGGTCAGGGTCTCGATCACCTGGTCATCCGGGGCCTCGCGCAGGGCATCGTAGTCGATGCCGGCCTCTGCGAGAGCATGGGCATAGCGCGCCTTCTGGCGGCTCAGACCGAATTCACGCAGCTCCTCCTGACTGTGGCGCAGCACGGCGTCCGGGGTCGTGACCTTCGCCGCTTCGAGGTTCGACCAAAGCGCACGGGCTGAGGCGACGCTGACCTGTTGGCTCACAATGGCGCTGAGCAGCTGCGCAAACCCATCCGGGCGTCGGCGCAGCGGCAAAGGGCCGCAGGTCTGCAAAGCCGCGGCCAGACGCGGATCCTGCCGGGCGAGCCAGTCCGCGCCTTCAGCGACATCTGCGTCCGTCTCGATCAGACGGCCTGCAGTCATGCGTTTGCCTCCCAGGCCAAAGCTTCGTTCACCGAGTCGACACGTGTGATCCATGCGGGTGTCTGGGGGCGTTCGATCATAGCAACCGGCAGGCCGAGCCGCCGGGCCGCCAGCAGCTTGGACATGCTGGCCGGGCCGCCGACATTGCGGCAGATCAGCCGCGAGATGTTCAACTCCGTGAACAGGCTTTCCTCACCGCCCTGCGAAAACGGCGGCGTGCCAAAGACATAATGGGCAAAGGCGAAGGGCGCCGCCTCGTCATGCAGCTGCGTCTGGCGCACGAACAGCACGTCCCCCCGGAATCCGCGATACTCATTCAGCGTTGCGCGGCCTGTGTTGGTAAAAACCCGCTCTCCTGCAGGCACGTCCTGTGCGGCCTTTGCAATGGATCTGTAGGGCAGCCAGATATCCTGCCGAGACTGACGCCAGGGCGGGCGCAGCACCCGCAGATATCGCAGATCCTGGACCTTGCAGATCAGCGAGACATCCCGGGAGATCTCCACGTCAAAGGCATGGCTTGCATCGATCACCGTGCGCACCCCCTGGGCCGCCATCCAATCGGCCATGGCCTCTTTGCTTGGAAACGGGCCTATGCGCACCGGTGCGGTGAAGGGTTCGAAGGCACGCTCAGCCGCGGGCAGGCTGACAATCACTTTGCGGCCGCGACGGCGCAGGCTGGCAGCAAGCGTATGCGCCTCTCGTGCCCCTGCCATCACCAAAACCGTCCCACTATTCATCATCCCGCGACTTTTAGGGAACGGGCCAGTCATGGCAAGGGGCTTGCCCCTGTCCGGCAAGCGTTCTACGCAAGGCACATGCCCGAGACGGATGATAATCGCGCCAGGCGCAATGTGATGGTGCTCGTGATGGCGCAAGCCTTTCTGGGCAGCCAGATCACGATGATCTTCGTGATCGGCGGGCTGGCCGGGCAGCAGATGGCGGTGAATGCCTGTCTCGCGACATTGCCGATCTCGATGATCGTCTTTGGCTCGATGACCACGGCACCCTGGCTCTCGACGCTGATGCAGCGCTATGGGCGGCGGGCGGGGTTGATAGTGGGCGCGCTTGGCGGGCTGGCGGGGGCCGCGATCTGCGCTTATGCGCTGACGCTGTCGAACTTCTGGATGTTTCTGATCGGCAGCTATTTGACCGGCATCTATATGTCCTCACAGGGGTTTTTCCGGTTTGCCGCCGCCGATACGGCCTCGGACAGCTATCGCCCGAAGGCGATTTCCTATGTCATGGCGGGCGGGCTCTTGTCGGCGATCATCGGGCCACAACTGGTGGGGTATCTGACCAGCAGCACCCCCGATGCGACCGTGATGCGGTTCTTCCCCGTCTACATGGCGGCGATGGCGCTGAATGTGCTAGGCATGCTGCTCTTTGCCTTCCTCGACATTCCGACGCCGCCGAAGCCGACCGAAGATTCGCCCCGCGGGCGCTCTGTAATAGAGCTTCTGAAGACACCACGTATCGCGGTCGCGGTGATCTGCGCGATGGTGTCTTACGCGCTGATGAACCTGGTGATGACGTCGACGCCGCTTGCCGTCGTCGGTTGCGGGTTCGCGGTGGCAGATGCCTCGAATGTGGTCACCGGCCATGTGCTGGCAATGTTTGCGCCATCGTTCTTCACCGGGCATCTGATTGTACGCTTTGGAGTTGAGCGGATCATGGGGCTGGGGCTGCTGATCCTGGGCGCGGCAGGCGCGGTGGCGCTCTCTGGGGTCGCGCTGGGGCATTTCTTTGTGGCGCTGATTCTCTTGGGGCTTGGGTGGAACTTCGGCTTCATCGGCGCCACGACGATGCTGGCCGGAGCGCATGAGCCGCATGAGCGGGGGCGCCTCCAGGGGGTGAATGACCTGCTCGTGTTCGGTGGAGTGACGCTGGCTTCGCTCGCCTCGGGTGGGTTGATGAACTGCTCGGGCGGGTCGGCGGAAGAGGGTTGGGCGGCGGTGAATATCGCGATGATCCCCTTCCTCGTGCTGGCGGGCTGTGCGCTGATCTGGCTGGTGATGCGGCCCAAGCCGCAGGTGGTCTGAGGGCTCTGCCCTCGGCGCGTGCCGCGCCTCACCCGGGATATTTCCGGCCAGAAGAAGTCAGATTCGGCCCAGGAGGCGGGCGCGGATCAGCGTGATGCTGCGGTGGAGATCTGGGGTGACAAGCGCGGCCCGGGCCACGCGTTGTGGGTGTTTGGAGACTGTTTTGAGGATGTGGCGGGCGCGCCATCCCGAGAGCAGCGCCTGATGCGCGGCAGGGCTGAGCACGCTTTGCGCGGCGAGGTCCGTGAGGGCGCCTTTGGCGAGCACGGCCAGGGTCTCGGGTCGGCCGTCGTGCATCGGGCGTTTGCCGCGGGCCTCCAGTTCCGGCAGGGCCAGCATCCAGTTGGCGAGTGCTACGGCGCGGGCTGTCTGGCGGAGGGCGGCTTCGTCGCCCGCGGGCGCGCCGAGGCTTGCGGCGGCGGTCCAGAGCAATGTGCCGGTGGTGGCGTCGAGGTAGCGCCAGAGGGCGGTTTCATCCTCGAAGGCCTCGGTGCCGATGTCCCAGCGGCGCGCGGCCACCAGAGTGTCGAGCGCGCGGGCCTGATCTGGGGTGAGCATGCGGGCCATCGGGGTGACGACCTCGTGGCGGCGCGGGGGTCGGCCTTCGGCGATCTCTTCGAGCGCGTCGCGCCACCATTGCAGGCGCATCTCGGCGATCATCGGCTCCTTTGTCACCCAAGGCGCGCGCGCGACTTCGACGTTGAAGGCGTAGAGGGGGAAGAGGCGCCGGCGGGTGCTGAGGGGGCTCGCCATTGTGGCGGCAAAGCGGTCGGGGTCGCCGTGCTGGACGAGGCCCGCGCAGGCGGTGAGGTTGGCGTCAAAGGTCATCCGGCTGCACGACGCTGAGCAGGTAGCCAAAGCTCTTGCGGTGCGCGCGCCAGACTTGGGCTTCGCGGCGGGCCTCGGCGAGCACCTGTTGCATCTCGGGGGTATCGCCGGAGGAGAGGGCCGCGATGCGGGCGTCCATGGGCGCGTAGTAGTTTTCCCAGGCTGCAGAGGAGAGTTTTCGGGTGCCGATGGTGCGGTATCGCGCCGCGCGCACCCGAGCGTCGATGCCTTTTGCGTCGGTCATGGCGGGGTAGTCGCCGGACCAGAGGTCTGCGGCCTCCTGCGGGCGCGCCTCGGTGAACCAGCAGGGTTCGGAGAAGGCGACGGCGCCGCCGGGAGCGAGGGCATCGCGCCAGGTTTTGAGCCCCTCGGTGATGCCCAGAAAGTAGAGCGCGCCCGCGCACCAGATGAGATCAAAGGGCCCGGTGATGTCGGCCATGTCGCCGGTCCGAAGTGTGACGGCGGGGTCGGTGCCATGGGCTCTTTGGGCCTGGTCGATGAAATGCGGGTATTTGTCGAGGGCGGTCACATGGCCCTGGGGTGCGGCGGCGCGCAGGGCGGTGATGTCGGCACCGGGGCCGCAGGCGGCGTCGCAGATGCGGGCGGTGGGCGCCGTGCCTGCGGTGGCCACGGCCCAGGCCACATCAGCGGGCTCGCCCGGGCCTTCGCGCGGCAGGTCGCGGTGCAGGGTAAAGAAGGCGTCCCAATAGGCGGTCATGCGGCGGCTTTCGTGTCGCGCAGGATTTTCCAGCGGATGGCGTCCAGTAGCGCCTCGAAGGAGGCATCGACTATGTTGGGCGAGACACCCACGGTGGACCAGCGCCGCCCCTGCCCGTCTTCGCTGTCGATGATGACGCGGGTGACGGCTTCGGTGCCGCCCTGGGTGATGCGGACCTTGAAGTCGACGAGGCGCATGTCGTCCATGATGTGCTGGTAGGGCCCGAGGTCCTTGGCCAGCGCCTTGGCCAGGGCGTTCACGGGGCCGCGGTCGGAGCCGACATCATCCATGGATTCGCTGACCGACAGCTTCTTTTCGCCGTCGATCTTGACCACGACAACCGCCTCCGAGAGGCTGATCATCTGGTCGTATTTGTTTTTGCGGCGCTCCACGGTCACGCGGTAGCGTTTGACCTCGAAGAACTCCGGCATCTGGCCCAGTGTCTCGCGAGCGAGCAGTTCGAAGCTGGCCTGCGCGGTGTCGTAGGAGTAGCCGTCTGCTTCGCGCGTCTTGATGCGGTCGAGGATGAGGCCGAGGGCGGGGTCGCCCTTCTTGACCGTGATGCCTGCGTCGCCGAGCCGCTTGCGCAGGTTGGATTGCCCGGCCTGGTTCGACATCGGGATGATGCGGGTGTTGCCCACGTCGGCGGGGTCGATGTGTTCGTAGGTGGTGGGGTCCTTGAGGATCGCCGAGGCGTGCAGCCCCGCCTTATGCGCGAAGGCCGAGGAGCCCACAAAGGCTGCTTGGCGGAAGGGCACGCGGTTGAGGATTTCATCGAGCATGCGGCTGGTGCGGGTGAGGCCTGTCAGCGCCTCGCGGGTGACGCCGATCTCGAAGCGGCTGGCGTAGGGCTCTTTCAGCAACAGGATCGGGATGAGCGCCGTGAGATTGGCGTTGCCACAGCGCTCGCCCAGGCCGTTGAGCGTGCCCTGGATCTGCCGCGCACCTGCGTCGACGGCGGCGAGCGTGCAGGCCACCGCGTTCTCGGTGTCATTGTGGGTGTGGATGCCCAAGCGGTCGCCGGGGATGCCTGCGGCGATGACCTCGGCCGTGATGCGGTGGACGTCAGCGGGCAGCGTGCCGCCATTGGTGTCGCAGAGCACCACCCAGCGGGCGCCCGCGTCATGGGCCGCTTTGACAGCCTCCAGCGCGTAGTCCGGGTTGGCGCGATAGCCGTCGAAGAAGTGTTCGGCGTCAAAGAGCGCTTCGCGGCCCTGGGATGTGAGGTGCGCGATGGAGCGGGCGATGTTCTCGGTGTTTTCCTGCTCCGAGATGCCCAGGGCAGCGCGCACGTGGAAGTCATGGGTCTTGCCGACGAGGCAGACGGCCTGGGTGCCGGCGTTGAGGACGGCGGCGAGGACATCGTCGTTCTCGGCGGACATGCCAGCGCGTTTGGTCATGCCGAAGGCCGTCATTGTGGCGCGGGTTTTGGGCGAAGCCTCGAAGAAGGCGCTGTCGGTGGGGTTGGCGCCAGGCCAGCCGCCTTCGATGTAGTCCACGCCGAGTGTGTCCAGCGCCTCAGCGATGGCGCGCTTTTCCTCGGTCGAGAACTGCACGCCTTGGGTCTGCTGCCCATCGCGCAGGGTGGTGTCGTAGAGAAAGAGCCGCTCGCGGGTCATGATGGTTGTCCCGGGCGGCGGCCTGAAGCCCGCCGAACCTGTCGGCTGGCAGGTGCGGTGGGCCTTGGGCCACCGTTGCGTGGGTGGTTATGGATGGAACGTCTACTTAGCAGAACCACGTGTCCGGGCTGCAGGCCCGGACTGCGCCCGACCCTCCCCACGGGAGGGCGCTTCACGCCCCCCCAGGCTCGGGCGCTGTCCTTCAGTAATGCATCCGCTATCGCACCCAGCGCATCGGTTTTCCGAACCATCAGCATGACTCTCCACCCCAGACCCTGTCTAAGACATCGACGTCGAAATTTAGGAGTTTGTTGAAAACTGTGCCATCACTGGTGTCGCGTATCTCGACACCAGCGCGAACTAGGCCATCTCTTATACGGTCGGCCTCCGCAAAGTCCTTACGTCGACGTGCGGACTCTCGTCGCAGCATCAGGTCAGACAAAAGTCCTGTTTCGGCGTCTGTGAAGCCTGGGACCTTGGCCCACTGTGGTACCTCTCCTGGCCAAAGTCCCAGAGTGCCAAGTCCAAAAATTAGCGTATTCACATCACCCGCATTCGCTAAATGATGCAGTAACTTGATGGCTTCTGGCGTATTCAGATCGTCGCTGAGGGCAGCCATCAACGGAGGATACTCGCTTGCGGCTCCAGCAAGCCCAACGAGATGGTACCACTTCCGCAACGTCCGCTCCGCCTCCTCCCGCTTCTTCTCGGTCCAGTCCATAGGTTTGCGATAATGCGTGCTCAGCATTACAAAGCGGATCACCTCACCCGGCACGCCCTGGTCGAGCAAATCGCGCACGGTGAAGAAATTGCCCAAGGACTTGGACATCTTCTTGCCCTCGACCTGAAGCATCTCGTTGTGCATCCAGAAATTGGCAAAGCCGTGGCCTGCGCAGCGCGACTGGGCGATTTCGTTCTCGTGGTGCGGAAACTGCAGATCGATGCCACCGCCGTGGATGTCGAAGCGTTCGCCCAAAAGGTCATGCGCCATGGCGGAGCACTCGATATGCCAGCCCGGGCGGCCCCGGCCCCAGGGGCTGTCCCATCCGGGCAGCTCCTCCGACGACGGCTTCCAGAGCACGAAATCCATCGGGTTGCGCTTGTACGGTGCCACTTCCACGCGCGCGCCCGCGATCATGTCGTCCACCGACCGCCCCGAGAGCGCGCCATACTCGGCATAGCTCTCGACGGCAAAGAGCACATGGCCCTCGGCCTCATAGGCGTGGCCCTTGGCGATCAGGCCCGAGATCATCTCGACCATCTGCGCGATATACTGTGTCGCGCGCGGCATGGCGGTGGGCTCCAGCGCGCCGACCGCTTTCATATCGTCCAAGAACCATTGCGTTGTCTCGGCTGTGATGTCCCCGATTGAACGGCCGGACTCGGCGGCGCGCGCGTTGATCTTGTCATCCACATCCGTGAAATTCCGCACGTAGGTCACGTGCTCTTCACCGTAGACATGCCGCAGCAGCCGGAAAAGCACATCGAAGACGATCACGGGCCGCGCGTTGCCCAGATGCGCACGATCATAGACCGTCGGCCCGCAGACATACATGCGCACATTCTCGGGGTCGATGGGGGCAAACTCCTCCTTCGACCGGGTCTTCGTGTTGTAGAGCGTGAGTGTCGTCATGACAGGCGTCCTTGCGCGGAGGTGACGCGGGCTTAGCAATCTTGGAAGAGGTTGGAAATGACCTAAAACTGCCCGCTTTATGCGATCAGCAGATAATAATGCAGCAGATGACTGTGCTCCGGGTCATGCTCTTTCCTAACGCGGGGCGGCAGCGGCGGTCAAGGCCGATTGACGAATCGCGGGGCCTCTGTGCTCCTGCCATGTCGGACAAGCAGGAGATGGCGATGCAGCGATCACAGCGGATCAGGGGGCTCACAGGCGGCGGCTCGGACGGGTGGGACGTCTTTCTCAAAGCGCGCGCCATGATCGCCGACGGCATCGCGGTGACCGAGCTGACCATCGGCGAGCATGATGTCCGAACCGCCGCGCCGATCCTGCAGGAAATGCACCGCAGGGCCATGGCGGGGCACACCGGTTATGCCGCCGTGCCTGGCACCTCATCCCTGCGTGACACCGTAGCGGCGCGGGTGCAGGCCCGCACCGGGGTGCCCACCACCCGAGACAACGTGGTGATCACACCGGGCGGGCAAGCGGCGCTGTTTGCGGCGCATATGGCCGCCTGTGATCCGGGCGACACAGCGCTCTACATCGACCCCTATTATGCCACCTATCCCGGCACGCTGCGCGGCGCAGGTGCCTGTCCGCAGGTCATCACGGCGCAGGCCGAAGATGCCTTCCAGCCGCGCGCCGAGGCTCTTCAAGCGCACGCCAAGGCGGCCGCATCACTGCTCATCAACACCCCGAACAACCCGACGGGTGTGGTCTATTCAAATGCCACGCTGCGCACGATTGCCGATGTCTGCCGCGAAGATGATCTCTGGCTGATCTCGGATGAGGTCTATGACACGCAGGTCTGGGAGGGGCAGCACGTCAGCCCCCGCGCCCTGCCCGGCATGGCGGAGCGTACGCTGGTGGTGGGATCGATGTCAAAATCCCACGCGATGACCGGCTCGCGCTGTGGCTGGATTGTCGGGCCGGAAGAGGTGATCGCCGATCTGATCACCCTGGCCACACATACGACCTACGGCGTGCCCGGCTACATTCAGGATGCAAGCGTCTTTGCGCTGAACCTGGGCGAAGCCTTCGAGGCCGACATCGCCGCCCCGTTCCGCCGCCGGCGCGCGATTGCGCGCAACGTCATGGCCCGCCAGAACACGCTCAGCCTGATCCCATCTCAAGGGGCAATGTATCTGATGCTGGATGTGCGTGCGACCGGCCTGACCGGCGAGGCCTTTGCCTATGACCTGCTGGAACAGCATCATATCGCGGTCATGCCGGGGGAAAGCTTTGGAGCAGCCGCAGCAGGGCACATCCGCGTGGCCATGACCATTGAAGACGACGCCTTCGCGCGGGCGCTCAAGACGCTCTGCAGGCACGCAGAACAACTGGCCGCATAAGGTAAGGCCCGGCACCGGGGAGGGAGAAAAGGTGCCGGGCCCCGATCCGGGGGGAGGAGGAGGCAGTTAGAACTGCCAGGAGGCCCGGATTGTGAAGGCATCCGCGTCGGCGTCAGCGCCGGTGGTGCCAATGTCGGAGAAGTCATGCATCAGGTACTCACCTGAGACGATGAACTGCTCGGTCGCCTTGTAGGACACACCAAGACCGTAGAATTCGCCCGTGTCGCTGCCAATCGACGTGTCCAGATCCGCCAGACCTGCGGTTGCATAGAGCAGCGTGCGGCCAAAGTCATACCCGCCGCGCAGCTTGGCGCGCCAAACGGAATCGACCGATGCGCTGCCGGGGCTCAGGTCGACGCTTGCGTCGTCATAATCAAGCTCACCCCCCACAACCCAGGTGCCAAAGTCGTAGTTGTAACCGGCGTGCAAACCGTAAGTGGTGTCATCGCCACCAACACCGGCAAGGCCGCCCTCACCGTCGACATCCAGATTACCGATCTGCCCACCGGCATAGAAGCCTGTCCAGTCGCCTCCTGTGTAGACCGGTGCAGGCGGCGGTGCGGTTGTGACCGGTTCAATCACCGGCTCCTCCAGAGACCCCGCCAGTACGGGGGCCGTCATAAGGGTTGTCGCGGCAATCGCGGCTGCTGCACTCAAAACGTTCTTCATTGTCATGTCCTCATTCTGGGATCCCGGGCGACATTTCCTGCCGTCCTTGGAGGGATAACTGTGAATGCATCGAATTGGTTCAATCCCCCCGCGATCAATCAAACGAGAGGTGGCGGAAACAGGCTCAAAGCCCGGCTGGGAGGCGTTTTCCGTCGGCGAGACCTTGCTGCGTCCCGCCCTCTGCTCAAAAAGTCGGAAAACGACACCACGTCGCAAACAGGCTTGACCGGCGGGACCGTTTTGTCGAACGCTAACAGTCGGAAAGGAGCACCGCATGCAAGACGATCTCAGCAAGATCAAACTGATCGTGCGCACCATCGGTGCGGATCGCGGGCGGGCTGCGCGGGGACGTCCTGCGATGGGGTGAGCGACATCCCTTTCTTTTCTCTACAGGACAGCAAATGACACAACGTACTCAATCCCGCAGTGGCGGCCGCTCGGCCCGTCGCGCAGCACGCAATGCACCTCTGGCAGATCATCTGCGGCCAATTCGTCCCGGCATGCCCGGCGGCACCTATCAACCGCTGACCGCCTTGGATATGGACAATATCCACGCCTCAGCCCTGCTGGCGCTGGAGCAGATCGGCCTCGCCGACGCGCCCCCCTCAGGCGTGGCCTATCTGACCGCTGCAGGCGCGATCCAGGGCGAGGACGGGCGTATCCGTTTCCCCCGTGCGTTGGTAGAAGACACCCTAGCCCGCGCCAATCGGACGGTCACTTTGATGGGGCGCGATCCGGCACACGACCTGGACCTCTCCGGCACCCGTGTGCACTACGGCACTGCCGGAGCCGCTGTGCATCTGGTCGATGTCAACGACAACAGCTACCGCGAATGTGGTGTGCAGGATCTGCATGATGCCGCACGAATTGCCGATATGCTCGATAACATTCACTTCGTGCAACGCCCCATCGTCTGCCGGGATATCACCGACAATCTCGAATTGGATGTGAACTCCATCTACGCCTGCTGCGCGGGCACCACAAAACATATCGGCACCTCATTCTGCGAACCGGAATTTGTAAAGCATGGGGTGGAGCTTTTGCACATGATCGCAGGCGGTGAAGCCGCCTGGCGCGCGCGCCCTTTTGTGAGCAACACCAACTGTTTTGTGGTGCCGCCGATGAAATTCGCCACCGAATCCTGCGAGGTCATGGAAGAGTGCATCAAGGCAGGCATGCCGGTGCTGCTGCTCTCAGCGGGCATGGCCGGGGCAACGGCCCCCTCGACCATCGCGGGCGCCATCGTACAATCGGTGGCCGAATGCCTCGCCGGTCTGGTCTATGTGAATGCGGTGCGGCCCGGACATCCGGCGGTGTTTGGCACCTGGCCCTTTGGTCTCGACCTGCGCACAGGGGCGATGACCGGCGGCTCGGGCGAGCAGGCCCTGCTGACCGCGGGCTGCGCGCAGATGCACAAGTATTACGACCTGCCCGGCGGCGCTGCGGCAGGCATCACCGATGCCAAAATGCCCGACATGCAGGCCGGCTGGGAGCAGATGTGCTCCAACGTGATGGCAGGGCTGTCTGGGCTCAACATGGTTTATGAGGCGGCGGGCATGCATGCGTCGCTCTTAGGCTTCTGCCACGAATCTCTGATTCTGGGGGATGATCTCATCGGGCAGGCCATGCGCTGCGTGCGCGGCATTGAGGTGACAGAGGATACCATGGCGGTGGATCAGATCCGCCAGGTCTGCATGGGTGGCCCGGGGCACTATCTGGGCACCGAGCAGACGCTGGGGCGGATGCAGCAGGACCACGTCTATCCCGCCTTCGGCGATCGCACCTCTCCCAAGGAGTGGGACGAATTGGGCAAGCCCGACCTGATTGCCAAGGCCACCCGACGCAAGCAGGAGATCCTGGCAGAGCGCGCGAAAGCGCGGTTCGATCCGGATCTCGATGCGGCAATCCGGAGCCGCTTTGCCATTCACCTGCCTGCGTAGAACGCAAGGATGCCCGGCTCTTGGGGGAGAAACCGGGCATCCGCAGTCTGAGCACCTGCGACTAAAATGTAATCCGGCTCTGCTCAGACCGGCTGGCTGGTCCGTCTCTTTGGCCTGAGCCTGCATCCACGCGAGGGCGTGAAGACGAGGGCAAGATCAGGCAAGACGATCCGAGCGGTCAGGCAGCGCGGTAGGGTCTAGAGGTCGGCAGGCTTGCGCCATTGGCGACAGGCCATGCGACACCGCGCTGACTGCATCTCTTAGGACGGCATCAGGCCGGCTTCCTGCGCCGCCTGAACTTCGGCTTCATCCAGGGCACCATCCGCATTCAGGTCCATTGTGCTGAAGGATTCTGCGGTGATGTCCGGAAATGCTGCCTGGACCTCATCGATTGTCAGAACGCCGTCGCCATTTGCGTCTGCCGCCAGCTGTGCGAAGGCCGTGGTGGCCGACAGCAGAACGATGGAGGCAACTGCGGTTTTGGTGATCAGTTTCATTTTGGGTACTCCCATTTTGATTTGAACGTAAGTCCAAGGCGCTGCTCTGCGCCTCACTAGGGTAGATGCGAAAACCGGCGGTCCCGTCCCCGCCTCACCGACCAAGCCACCGGGCGCGCCATTCCCCGCCGATACTCGCAGGATGCGGTGGCGGCGCTTTGCCGAAAAAGCCCCTTTTGGCGCAGTCGGCAAAAAGCCCCCGTCTGGCGCCCCCATATAGACATGCGATGGTGACACCGGTTCTCAGGAAAGGAGACTGATATGTACCCGACGCACGAGATGCCCGAAAATCTCGATGCCCTGCTGCCCCGGCTGGCTGGACGGGCCCGGCGGCTGAGTGACAACCAAAGTGATGCAGACGATCTGGCGCAGGAAGCAGCACTCAAGCTTTGGGCTGCACTGCGCAAGGGCGCAGAGGTCGAGGATGTCGAGCGTTATGCCATGACCATCCTGCGCAACCTCGCACGACAGCGTTGGCGGTCCGACAAGCCCACCGACCCGCTTGAGGAAGAAAGCGCGTCGGTCCCGCCCACAGCGCCTGCCCGGATGGCCTGCGCCGATCTCGCGGCCGCCGTGGACAAGCTGCCGGAGGCGCAAGCGCTGTTGATCCATATGATCGCCGAAGGGGAGACAAGCCCGGCCAGCCTGGCCGAGAAGACCGGGCTGCCTGTGGGGACAGTGATGTCGCGGCTGGCGCGCGCGCGGTCCAGACTGCGCGCGGAAATGGGGATCGCGGACAAGACGCCAGTGTCAGAACTCTTTTGATCCCCCAAAGGTGGCCTAAAGCCCACCTTACCTGCTGGCAGAGAGCGTCGGATCAGGCAGGTACGGTGGGCTTTAGGCCACCGCTCCGGACCTTCTGCATACAGCCGAGCCTGCAACAAGAAAAAAGGGCGCCGGAGCGCCCTTTGAAGTTTCGCCGTTCAGGCTCAATATGTTAACCGCTCGGTATTTTTCTGCCTGCGGCCTGAACGTCGTCTGGGGCGAGCGCACCCGTCCCGGATATCAGAGAGGCCAAGGTCCCACCCTGCCCGTCCCCAATCACATTGGAAATCCCTTTGGATTTCCAACGAGTGAGACAGAGCGGAAAACGATTTGGTTTTCTGCGGAGTCCCACCCGCTTGCCTTGGAAGCGCCGCATAAGCCACCGCTCCCGGTATTCGTCGGGGTGCGACCCGCCTATGGCAGAGCCGCCACCCCTACACGCCCCCGAGGGGCGCGTTTTCCTCAGCTACACCCGGACGTTGCGCCGCAGGTGTTACATTTCATGCAGGTGCCATTGCGCACCAGCGTGTAGTTGCCGCATTCGCCGCAGGCCTCACCCTCATAGCCCTGCATCTTGGCCTTCGTACGCGCGTCCATGCTCACCGACCCGCTCGAAACCGCAGTGGTGGTCATCGCCACCGCAACACTCCCGTCCGCCGTCGCCGCACGTCCGTCAAAAGCCACCGTTTCCTCCGCGAACCCCTGCTGACCGCCCTGCAACACCACCAACTCTTGTGGCAGGCGCTTGCGCAGATACCCGGTGGAGCTGATTTGTTTCAGAACTTCCAGAGACTTGGTCGCCGCTGTCTCCGACAGCTCCGCGACATTGCTGACACCTTCTTCTTCTCCCCGGCCCAGCGTGTCGAAGGTGGCGCCTTCGGGCTGCACATGCGCGAGATCGGTGCGGTCGAGGTAACTGACAGCAAGCTCGCGGAACACATAGTCAAGGATCGACGTGGCGTTCTTGATGGTCTCATTGCCCTGCACCATGCCCGCAGGCTCGAACTTGGTGAAGGTGAAGGCGTCGACGAACTCCTCCAGCGGCACGCCGTATTGCAGGCCCACCGAGACCGCGATGGCGAAGTTGTTCATCATCGCCCGGAAGCCCGCGCCTTCCTTGTGCATGTCGATGAAGATCTCGCCGAGATTGCCGTCTTCATACTCGCCCGTGCGCAGGTAGACCTTGTGCCCGCCGACGATGGCCTTTTGGGTGTAGCCCTTGCGCCGCTGCGGCATCTTCTCGCGGTGGCTGCGGACGATCTCCTTGACCACCACCTTTTCGACCACTTTCTCCGCCAGCACGGTCGCCTTCTCCTGAATGGAGCCGGTTTCCAGCACCTCTTGCGCCTCCTCGTCATCCTCGACAAGAGCTGCAGCAAGCGGCTGGCTGAGCTTGGAGCCATCGCGGTAGAGCGCATTGGCCTTCACACCAAGACGATGCGACAGCTCGTAGGCGGCCTGACAATCCTCGATCGTGGCGTCATTCGGCATGTTGATCGTCTTGGAGATCGCGCCGGAAATGAAGCTCTGCGCTGCGGCCATCATGGTGATGTGGCTGTTCACCGACAGGAACCGCTTGCCCTTCTTGCCGCAGGGGTTGGCGCAGTCGAAGATCGGCAGATGCTCGTCCTTGAGGAAGGGCGCGCCTTCCAGCGTCATGGTCCCGCAGACGTGGTCATTGGCCGCCTCGATGTCGGCTTTGGAGTAGCCCAGATGCCGCAGCAGATCGAAGGTCGGGTCATTCAGCTTCTCCGTCGGAATGCCCAAGACCTGCGTGCAGAACTCCTCGCCCAGCGTCCACTGGTTGAAGACAAAGCGGATGTCGAAGGCTTGCGCCAGCGCGGCATCCACCTTGGCCAACTCGTTGGCGCCGAACCCATGCCCGGCTAGCGAGGTGTGGTTGATGCCCGGCGCGTTGCCGATGGTGCCATGGCCTACGGCGTAAGACACGATCTCTTCAATCTGCGCAGAGCCATAGCCCAGCTTTTCAAGGGCGGCTGGCACCGACTGGTTGATGATCTTGAAGTAGCCACCACCTGCGAGCTTCTTGAATTTGACCAGCGCAAAGTCCGGCTCGATCCCTGTGGTGTCGCAATCCATCACCAGACCGATGGTGCCCGTGGGCGCGATCACGGAGACCTGGGCGTTGCGATAGCCATGCGCTTCGCCAAGATCCAAGGCCTGATCCCAGGCCCCTCGGGCGACCTCGATCAGCCGGTCATCAGGACAGTTGAGATAGTCGAGCGGGACAGGCGTGACGGCCAGGTCCTCATAGCCGCCGACCTTGCCATGGGCTGCATTGCGGTGGTTACGGATCACCCGCAGCATGTGCTTGGCGTTCTTCTCATAGCCCGGGAAGGCGCCCAGCTCACCCGCCATCTCGGCCGAGGTTGCATAGCTCACCCCGGTCATGATCGCGGTCAGCGCACCGCAAAGGCTGCGGCCATCAACGCTGTCATAGGAGTAGCCCATGTTCATGAGCAGCCCACCGATGTTGGCATAGCCCAGGCCCAGCGTGCGGAAGTCATAGGAGCGCTGCGCGATTTCCTTGGAGGGGAACTGCGCCATCATCACCGAGATTTCCAGCGTCACGGTCCAGAGCCGCGTGGCGTGCATGTAGTCTTCGACCTGAAATTCGCCGTCCTGCAGGAAGGTCAGCAGGTTCATCGAGGCAAGGTTACAGGCGGTGTCGTCGAGGAACATATACTCCGAACACGGGTTGGAACCCCGGATGGCCCCGTCTTCCGGGCAGGTGTGCCAGTCGTTCACCGTGTCGTGGTACTGAATGCCCGGATCGGCACAGGCCCAGGCGGCGTGGCCGATCTGCTCCCAGAGATCGCGGGCCTTCACGGTCTTGGAGACCTCGCCGTTCACACGGTTGATCAGTTCCCAATCGGCGTCTTTCTCGACGGCTGTGAGGAAGGCGTTGGTCACGCGGATGGAGTTGTTCGAATTCTGACCGGAGACGGAGTTATAGGCTTCGGAATCCCAGTCGGTGTCGTAGGTTGGGAACTCGATCGAGGTGTGGCCTTGCTTGGCGTAGTCGAGCACGCGTTTGACGTAAGTCTCTGGGATCGATACCTTTTTCGCTGAGCGTATGGCTGTTTTCAGCGCAGCGTTCTTGGTGGGGTCATAGGCATCTGCCTCGGCGCCGTCCCATTGTTTGATCGCCTCAAAGAGACCGTTGAGCTTTTGCTCATGCATCTTGGAGCCTGCGACGATGCTCGCCACTTTCTGCTCTTCGATGACCTTCCAGTTGATGAAGTCTTCGATGTCCGGGTGATCCGCATCGACAATCACCATCTTTGCCGCCCTGCGGGTTGTCCCGCCTGATTTGATCGCGCCTGCGGCGCGGTCGCCGATTTTCAGGAAACCCATGAGGCCGGAGGAGCGCCCGCCGCCCGAGAGGCTCTCGCCCGCCGCCCGCAGCGACGAGAAGTTGGTGCCGGTGCCGGAGCCGTATTTGAAGAGCCGTGCTTCGCGCACCCAGAGATCCATGATGCCGCCGTCATTCACCAGATCGTCGGCAACCGACTGGATGAAGCAGGCGTGCGGTTGCGGGTGCTCGTAGGAGGATTTGGACTTGGTCAGCTTGCCGGTCTTGTAATCCACATAGTGGTGCCCTTGCGCCGGGCCGTCGATGCCGTAGGCCCAGTGCAGACCGGTATTGAACCATTGCGGGCTGTTGGGTGCTGCGCGCTGGCTGGCCAGCATGTGGCGCATCTCGTCAAAGTAGGCCTGCGCGTCCTCTTCGGTGCTGAAGTAGCCGCCTTTCCAGCCCCAGTAGGCCCAGGCGCCCGCGAGCCGGTCAAAGACCTGCTTGGAAGAGGTCTCGCCGCCCATCTCGGCACCGTCAATGGGGACCGAGCGCCATAGGAACTCGGGCACGCCCTTTTCCTTCACCTTACGAGTCTTGGACGGAACTCCGGCCTTGCGGAAGTATTTCTGCGCGATCACGTCGCTGGCGACCTGGCTCCAGGAGCTGGGCACCTCAACAGTGTCGAGGTGGAACACGATGGTGCCGTCGGGGTTGCGGATCTCGGAGGAGGTGCTGATGAAATCAAGCTCCGCATATGCGTCCTGCCCGGCCTTTGTGAATTTCCGTTCAATTTTCATTTTGTCGCTGCCTCATATTCAGCATGTTTGTCTTCAAGACCAACGCTGTCATTGCAGCGCCGCCCCGGCCCGTCGCCTCGGATCAGAAGCAGACCTCGGTGATCAGCGGCAAACATCGCTGTCTGCGCTGGCCCCCGGATCAGATCAGCAGTGTGTCACCTGTTGCCCCTGTCCCGTTGATGTGCCCTTGTGGGTTAACCACTACATCTTGTGGCATCATCGTCGGCCCCCACAACCTGACGTATCTTGGCCTATCCGGTCAACGGATTTTTTAAGGTTTTTTGACTTGACGGAAATCCGGTTTTGCGTCGCCCGGTGGCCCATGTGATTCAAGTTCTTAACAGTCGGTTAATATCCCCAGATCGTGGCTTTTCGAGCTGGCGACGGAACCGTGGATTTTCCGAACAAATGGGCTGCTTTAGCCCCTGCCGCTGATGCATCAGGTGAAATCATCCACAGCGCGCGGGCGTTAACCTTTGCGCATCATGTGGCTTGCATCTTTTTTCACGTATGGCTGTTCGTGATCACGAAGTGTTACAGATTTACGACGCACAGGTGGTATTTCCCACCCTCGCACTCCCCATATATGGTGAGGCCAGATCGAGACGGCGCAGCGGCACACTAGATCTTGTGGCTGCTACCACGCGGGTTTGTTCCATGTGTCACGGTGCGATTCTGGATTGCACCGACGCCACCGCCGCGAAACACTGGCATATGCCCAAGACGCCTCCCCTCGACCACGACACGTTTATCGCCGCGCTGCGGACCTGGGATGGCCGGACAGCGGCGGACCTCAAGGCCCTCTATCAGGCGCATCACCACGCGACGGATTTTCTACCCCGTCTGGTCGAGGCCTGCGAGGACGTGGAAACGGAGACGGCGGCGACCTGGCTGATCAAGCATCATTGCGAGATGGGCGCCACGCCGATCCCCGGCCTCTTACGCCAGCAGATACTTGCAAGCCTGCCCAACCTAACGCGATGGGATGCGCGGTTGCATCTGCTGCAGATCATGGACCACCTGCGGCCCATCCCGACCTCTTTGGCGCCAGCGATCTATGACGCTCTGGCCGACGGGGCGGCCTCCGCCCGACCGCTGCTGCGCGCCTGGTCGCTTTTTGCCGCAGCACAATTGGCTGTGCAGCACGACACCTATGCACAAAAGGTCCATCATCTGCTTGAGACAGCGGCAGACGACAACCCAAAAGGCGCCGTCGCGGTTCGGCTGCGCGAAGCCACCGCCCTGATGGCCCAAAAACCGGATGATGCTTGAAAGTGGTCGGAGCGAGAGGATTCGAACCTCCGACCCCCTGTACCCAAAACAGGTGCGCTACCAGGCTGCGCCACGCTCCGACGAGGCACTCTTTAGACGGGGAGTTCCGGTTTGAAAAGCCCTAACAGGGCCATTCCGCGATCTGATTTGGAAATGAGGGGTGCCGCACCAGCGTGCCCGGCACAATCCCCATCGCCTTGGCCAGACCGCCGTTGATCTCCAGCACGTGGGTCAAAGGGTCCGGCCCACCGGGGATCGGGGTTTCATCAAGCGGCTGAGCAGAGTGATGCACCGTCTTCACCACACCCGTCTGATCGATGAAGATCAGGTCCAGCGGGATCAGCGTGTTGCGCATCCAGAACGACAGGCGCTGCGGTGTGTCATAGACAAAAAGCATGCCGGAGGATGAAGGCAGGTGCTCGCGGTGCATTAACCCTTGCGCGCGCTCCGCATCGTCATCAGCAATCTCTATGGCAAAGCGCGCCTCGCCCCAGGCCCCTTTCAGATAGACAGCATCCTCGCGGCAGGCTTGCGCCAGTGCGCCCTGAGCCAGAAAAACAGCCAGCAGCGCCGCCAGCGCGGCCTTCATGCCTGACCGGTATCGAGTGCGGCTTCCCAGGCAAAGACCTCAGCGGCCATCCGCCCGCGCTTGCCATCAATCACGCGCAGGGCCAGGGCCTCACCGGGGGCCAGATCAGACAGGCCCGACCGGCGCAGCACTTCCATGTGCAAAAAAATATCTTCGCGGCGCCCAAACACATTTGCAAAGCCAAAGCCCTTGCCCTTGTCAAACCACTTCACTCGGGCCGGTTCCAGCGGTGCAGCAGCAACCACCGCCGGATCAAGCGCCGAGATGTCTGACAACCCGACGGCCTCGCCGGCCTGCGGCGGCATCAGTGCGATGACCTGCGTGGCCTGCACCCCGCGCTCCGTACGCTGAACCTGCAGTTCCACGCGGGCGCCGTCTGCCACCGAGCTTTGCCCGAAGTTGCGCAGCACATTGACATGCAAAAGGATGTCCGGGCCACCCGCATCTGACACGACGAAGCCAAAGCCTTTGACCGGATCAAACCATTTAACCAGACCCGATACCGGGGAAGATATGTCTTCGCTGTCGTTCACTCGTCCACTTTCAGTCGTCGTACGATCTTCTAACATAGTCTTGCGCGAATTAACTTTCTCGTTTCAAGTTGAAACGAAAAAGTAGGATCGAAATTTTCGTCCAAAAGACGAAATGAACTCTACACAAGACTGGCGCACCCCCATATTTCCTGCGAATTTCTAGCCATAGTTGAATTGCAGCGTATAAACGCCTGAAAACGAATGGCACAGCTGATCTATGCACATATTCCCCTGCGCTGACAAACGGTGAATTATTGAGACTGAGGATTTTTCTGCCCCTCAGGGGTTGAGACGGGTCACGGTCCAGTCCGCATCCAGCGCCGCGCGGCGCCAGACAAAGCGATCGTGAAGACGAAACTCACCATCGGCCCAGAACTCGACCTCAAGCGGGCGAATGCGGAACCCGCCCCAGAACGGCGGGCGCGGCGGATTGGTCCCTTTGGTTGCGGTCACCTTGGCCACCTCCGCCATCAAAGCGCCTCGGCTAGAGAGCGGCTGCGATTGCTTTGAGGCCCAGGCGCCAAGGCGGCTTTTCAGCGAGCGGCTGGCAAAATAGTCATCCGCCTGCGACCCGTCTTCCTTCTCGACCAGACCGCGCACGCGCACCTGGCGGCGCAGGCTTTTCCAATGCATCACGAAGGCGGCTTTGCCCGCGGCCTCGATTTCGGCCGCCTTGGCGCTGCCGTAGTTGGTGTAAAAGACAAACCCGTCCGCCTCGATATCCTTCAACAGAACCATGCGCACATTCGGCAGCCCTTCTGCGTCAACGGTGCTGAGCGCGATGGCATTGGGATCGTTTGGCTCGGTCTGTTCCGCCTCGGAGAGCCAGCGCTGCGCGATCTCAAACGGGCTGTCGCCTGCAAATTTGCCGCTTCTGCTGTCCATGTCGCTTTCCTTTGTCATCAGATGCAGCAAGTGGACGATTGTCGGCAAAGGTCAAGAGGCATCCAGCCACATCCCTGAACCCGCCTTGATGGCGCCTGCGCAATCGCCTAAAGGTCTGCAAGGACAAAACACCACATCACACTCCGAGGGACTTCCATGGGAAACGATCTTCTGGCGGGCAAGCGGGGCCTTATCATGGGGCTCGCGAACGACAAATCCATCGCCTGGGGGATCGCCAAGACCTGCGCCGAAGCAGGGGCTGAACTGGCCTTTTCCTATCAGGGTGATGCCTTGAAAAAACGGGTCGATCCGCTGGCCGCACAGCTGGGCAGCGACATTGTGCTGCCGTGCGACGTGGGCGACGAGGCCTCGATCGACGCGCTGTTTGACGCACTGAAGGAGCGCTGGGGTGGCCTTGACTTCATCGTGCATGCCATCGGGTTCTCCGACAAGACTGAGCTGCGGGGGCGCTATGTCGACACCAGCCGCGCCAATTTCGCCCTGTCGATGGATATCTCCGTCTACTCCTTTACGGCGGTGGTGCAACGGGCCGAGAAGCTGATGACCGATGGTGGTTCCTGCCTCACACTCACCTACTACGGCGCCGAAAAGGTGATGCCACATTACAATGTCATGGGTGTGGCCAAGGCAGCACTAGAGGCCTCGGTACAATATCTGGCCGAGGATCTGGGCAAGGACGGCATCCGCGTGAATGCGATTTCCGCCGGGCCGATCAAGACGCTGGCGGCGTCTGGTATCGGTGATTTCCGCTACATCATGAAGTGGAACGAGTACAATTCTCCCCTGCGGCGCAATGTGACAACCGAGGACGTGGGCAAGGCCGCGCTCTTCCTGCTGTCGGATCTGGGCTCTGGCACCACCGGCGAGAACCTGCATGTGGACGCAGGTTATCACGTGGTCGGCATGAAGGCGGTGGATGCACCGGACATGGCCAAGGAATGACACTCACCGCCCTCGCAGGTCTGGCGCTGTTGCAGCTCATGCTTGCCATGAGCCCTGGCCCTGCTGCGGTGCTCACCATTCGGACCGCCGCAAGCGAAGGGCTGCGCCCCGCTTTGCTGCTGAACCTTGGGCTGACCTGTGGTGTACTTGTCTGGGCCATGGCGGCGCTCGCCGGGCTGTCGCTGGTGTTTGAGCTTGCGCCTTGGGTGCAGACGGGGTTGCGCATCGCAGGCGGTCTGTTCCTGATCTGGATCGGCCTCTCGCTCTGGCGCCACGCAGCAGAGCCGATGCCAGAAGCGGATGATCTGCCCCCGCGGGGCGCGCTCAGGGCCGTCTGGCTGGGTCTCTGGACCAATCTGGCCAACCCCAAGGCGCTCGCCTATTTCGCAGCCGTCTTCACCGGGATCATCCCGCAGGACATGACCTGGATGGATGGGGCGATGATCCTCGCCGTGATCTTTGTGGTCGAAACCGGCTGGTACGCGTTTATGGCGCTTGTCTTTTCCCGCCGCCAACCCCGCCGGGCCTATGCTCGTATCAAGACCCGTGCCGAACGCTGCTTTGGTGCCGTGTTGGGGATTTTTGGAACGCGGATTGCCATAGGATAGACCATGACCATCGACTCTCTGATCGCCTTCAACCTTGTCTTGCTGGCCGCCCTCGCAAGCCCCGGTGCAGCCCTGCTCTATGCCATCAAGACCACCGTGGCCTCTGGTCGCGCGGCTGGTATGGCCACGGGTGTTGGCCTGGGCCTCATGGCCGCCTGCTGGACCCTGGCTGCCTTGCTGGGCCTCGAAGGGGTGTTCCGCCTCTTTCCCTGGACCTACACAGTCCTGAAGATCGGCGGTGCGCTTTATCTCATCTGGATCGCAACCCAGACCTGGCGCCACGCCCGTGACCCGGTGGGCGAAACCGAACGCCCCACGGGCCGCGCCTTCCTCTCTGGCGTGCTGATCAACGCGGGCAACCCCAAATCGATGCTCTTTGCCGCTGCGGTCATCGTTGTTGTCTTTCCACAAGGTCTCGCCGCTCGCGACATCGCGTTGATCGTCGCAAATCACTTTGCGCTAGAGGTCTGTTTCTACAGCACGATTGCGCTGTTCCTCTCCAGTGCACCGGCCCGGCGCGGTTATCTGAGCGCCAAGCCCGTTCTCGACCGAATTGCTGCCACCTTGCTTGGCGCATTGGGCATACGCCTGCTGACTGAAAGGTAAGACTATGAGCAAAGACCCGAGCCGCCTGCCCCATGAGAAGGGCTTTCACATCAGCTGGGATCAGATTCACCGCGACAGCCGCGCGCTGGCCTGGCGGCTCGATGGGCAAGGCCCGGAAGAGGGTGCCTGGCGCGCCGTGGTCGCGATCACCCGCGGCGGCATGGCACCCGCGATGATTGTCGCACGCGAACTCGACATCCGCACGGTCGATACGATCTCGATCAAATCCTACGACCACCAGCAGCAGTCCGAGGCAAAGGTGCTGAAAGCCCCCGATGAGACCCTGATGGGCGATGGCACGGGTATCCTGATCATCGATGATCTGGTGGACAGCGGCAAGACGCTGGAGGTTGTGCGGGCCATGTATCCGAACGCCCATTGCGCCACGGTCTATGCCAAACCCAAGGGGGAGCCGCAGGTGAACACCTTCATCACTGGGGTCAGTCAGGACACGTGGATTTTCTTCCCCTGGGATATGGCCTTGCAATATGTGGAGCCGTATCGCGGGACCGATTGATCCGTCAAAAGAGTTTTCTTGCCTCCGGCGGGGATATTTGCAGCCAGAAGAAGCGGGGCGTCACAGTTTCTCTTGGCCATAAATATCCCCGCCGGAGGCTCCCGCAGTTTCGACAGGAGCTGACCCATGAGCATACCGCGCACCGCCGCCACTTTCGCTCCGCCCGTGATGGAAGCGCGCCGCTGGCTTGATGGCGTGTCCTTTCCCGCTGAGCGCCCGTTGATCAACGTCAGCCAGGCCGCACCGGTGGACCCGCCCCCCGACGCGCTGCGCCAGGCCATGGCCGATGTGGCGCTGACTTGTGATGACGCACATCTTTACGGGCCGGTTATGGGGCTGCCCAACCTGCGCCACAGTCTGGCAGCGGAGACAGCGCGGATTTATGGTGGAGCGATAAGCGGTGCACAAATCGCGATTACGTCGGGTTGCAACCAGGCGTTTGCGGCTGCTATCGCCGCACTCTGCGCGGAAGGTGACGAGGTCATCCTGCCGACGCCCTGGTACTTCAATCACAAGATGTGGCTGGATATGGCCGGGGTGCACAGCGTGCCGCTAAAGACCGATGAGGTGCTGCTGCCGGATCCGGATGCGGCAGAGGCGCTCATCACGCCCCGCACCCGGGCGATCGCCCTTGTCTCGCCCAACAATCCCGCCGGCGTGGAATACCCCACAGCCCTCATCCGTGCCTTCTTTCAACTGGCGCAGCGGCATGGCATCAAACTCATTCTCGATGAGACCTACCGCGACTTTCATGCCCAGGACGGCCCGCCGCATGATCTATTTCAAGATCCGGCCTGGTCTGAAACACTGATCCACCTCTACTCCTTCTCGAAGGCCTACCGCCTGACAGGCCACCGCGTCGGTGCCATAGGCACGCATGAGCACCTGCTGTCCGAAGTCGAGAAGTTTCTCGATACTGTCGCCATTTGCCCGGGCCAGATCGGACAGCACGCAGCGCTTTGGGGCATGCAGAATTTGCGCCAGTGGCTTGCGGGAGAGCGTGACGAGATCCTCGCACGGCGCGCAGCCATCGCCGAAGGATTCGGCCCCTTGGAGAAACGCGGTTGGCGGCTGTTGGGGCTGGGGGCCTATTTCGCCTATGTGCAGCATCCGTTCGAGATGGCCTCGGACGATCTGGCGCGCCACCTTGTGCGGGAGCAAAGCATCCTCTGCCTGCCTGGCACCATGTTTTGCCCCGAGGATGACCCAAGCGGCAGACGCCACTTGCGGATCGCTTTTGCCAACCTCGACCGCACCGGGATCGGCCATCTGTTCCAGCGGCTTTTGTCGTTCGCGCCAAGACCCTGACGCCCCTTGCTCCCCGCGCCTGCTGCGCATAGACAGAACGGCAAACGTGACGGGCGCGACAGCGCAAGGGAGTGACATGGCCAAAGGCTCTTCTAGCATTTCGAAAACCGCGATCTGGATTCTTCTGGGCTTGTTGATCCTTGCCTTGGGGGGCTTCGGGGCCACCAATCTCAGCGGCAATATCCGCACCATCGGAACCGTGGGCGATATGCCCCTGTCGGTCGATGATTACGCGCGTGGGCTACAGCAGGAAATCCAGGCGGTTCAGCAGCAGACCGGCCAGGTGCTGCCCTTTGCGCAGGCGCAGGCCATCGGGCTCGACCGCGCAGTGCTGCAGCGGCTCATCGCGCAACGGGCGTTGGATCACGAGGCGGCACAGATCGGTCTGTCCATCGGCGACGAAAACCTGCGCGACCGTATTCTGGAAATCGGAGCCTTCCGCGGTATCGATGGCGAGTTTGATCGCGACGGGTACCGCTTTGCGCTGGAGCAGAACGGAATCTCGGAATCGCAGTTTGAAACGCAACTGCGCGAGGAGGTGTCGCGCACGCTGGTGCAGGGCGCAATCCTCAGCGGTGTGGTCATGCCGGATGCCTATGTGGACACGCTGGTCAACTATGTCGGTCAACGCCGCAGCTTCACCTGGGCGCGGCTGGAGGAGGCCGATCTGGAGACCGCCATCGACACGCCCGACGACGCCACGTTGCAGGCCTATTATGACGAGAATATCGAGGCCTTCACGCTGCCCGAGACCAAGCAGATCACCTATGCGCTGTTGAGCCCTGAAGCGATGATCGATGAGGTCGAGATTTCCGAAGATGACCTGCGTGAGGCGTACCGGTTGCGCGACGCAGAGTTAAATCAGCCCGAACGGCGGCTGGTCGAGCGGCTGGCGTACCTGGATGACAGCAGCGCCACCGCTGCTATGGCCCAGCTTGAGGAGGGGAGCGATTTCGAGGCGCTGGTGGACGCGCGCGGGCTGGACCTGGCCGACATCGACCTCGGTGACGTGACGCAGGCAGAGCTGGGTGCAGCTGGCGCGGAGGTCTTTGCTGCCAGCGTCGGTGACGTTGTGGGCCCGCTGCCCAGCTCACTGGGCCCTGCCCTCTTCCGCATCAATGCGGTGCTGCCCGCGCAATCGACCTCCTTTGAAGACGCGCAGCCGATCCTGCGCCCGGAGCTGGCCAATGACCGCGCGCGCCGCCTTGTCGAAGCGCAGGCTGAGAACCTCGATGATCTGCTGGCAGGCGGAGCGACGCTCGAAGAGCTGGCCAATGACACTGATATGGTGCTCGGTCAGGTTGATTGGACCAGCGAGAGCACCGAGGATATTTCCGCTTACGAAGCCTTTCGCCGTGCGGCACAAACCGTCACCGCCGAGGATTTCCCGGAGATCGCGCAGTTGGAAGACGGCGGGCTGTTCGCCCTGCGACTAAACGCGGTCCTGCCGCCACGTCCCGCGCCCTTTGAAGATGTGCGCGCCAACGTGCTGGAGGCCTGGCGCAGCGCGGAGGTTGAGGTCCGTCTAGGCGCGCAGGTCGAAACTCAACTGCCGCAGCTGACCGACGGCAGCAGCTTTGCCGAACTTGGGCTGGATGCGGTGACCGAGGAGAACCTGCTGCGCAGCGACTTTGTCGGAGGCACGCCACCCGGCTTCCTGTCGGATGTGTTTGAGATGGCGGTGGGCGATGTGGAGGTTGTACCTGCTGATGGGGCTGTCGTAGTGGTCCGGCTCGATACCGTGCAAGGCCCGGTCGAGGACGACGAAACCGAAGCGTTGCGCAACCAGTTGTCGCAGCAGGCCAATCAGGCCTTGTCTCAGGATATCTTTGAAACCTATGGCGCGGATGTGGCCCTGCGTGCCAATCCGCAGATCAACCCGCAGGCGCTGCAGGCGGTGCATGTGAACTTCCCCTGATCATGGCCCTGACCCCGGATTTCGACAGCTTCGAGGCCGCCTACGCCGAGGGCCGCAACCAGATCGTCTACACGCGGCTGGCGGCAGATCTCGATACGCCCGTCTCGTTGATGCTGAAACTCACGGGCGCCCAAAAGGATGCCTTTGTTCTGGAATCGGTCACAGGCGGTGAGGTGCGCGGGCGCTACTCGATCATCGGGATGAAGCCCGATCTGATCTGGCGGTGCAACGGCACGGAGAGCGAGATCAACCGTGCCACCCGCTATGATGCCGACGCCTTCGAGCGCCAGGAGGGCCACCCGCTGGACACGTTGCGCAACCTGCTGGCCGAAAGCCGGATTGACCTGCCAGATGACCTGCCGCAGGCCGCAGCGGGGCTCTTTGGCTATCTTGGCTATGACATGGTGCGGCTGGTCGAACACCTGCCCAACATCAACCCCGACCCTTTGGGCCTGCCAGATGCGGTGATGCTGCGCCCCTCGGTCATCGCAGTTTTGGACGGCGTCAAAGGCGAGGTCACCGTGGTCTCCCCTGCCTGGGTCAGCGACGGCCAGTCGGCACGCGCAGCTTACGCGCAGGCCGCGGAGCGCGTGATGGATGCGGTGCGCGATCTGGAGCGTGCCATGCCCATGGCCACGCGCGATCTGGGGGATGCGGAGCCACCCGGCGCGCCTATCAGCAACTTCACCCACGAGGGCTACAAGCAGGCCGTGGAGGTGGCAAAAGACTACATCCGCAAGGGTGACATCTTTCAGGTGGTGCCCGCGCAGCGCTGGAGCCAGGATTTCAAGCAAGAGCCCTTCGCGCTCTACCGCTCGCTGCGGCGCACCAACCCCTCGCCCTTCATGTTCTATTTCAATTTCGGCAGCTTTCAGGTCATTGGGGCGAGCCCCGAGATCCTCGTGCGGGTCTTCGGCAATGAGGTCACGATCCGCCCAATTGCAGGCACCCGGCCCCGAGGGGCCACGCCGGAGGAAGACCGCGCGCTGGAGGCCGACCTCTTGGCCGACAAGAAGGAGCTGGCCGAGCACCTGATGCTGCTCGATCTGGGCCGCAACGACGTGGGCCGCGTCGCCAAGATCGGCACCGTCCGCCCCACCGAGGAGTTCATTGTGGAGCGTTACTCCCACGTGATGCACATCGTCTCCAACGTCGTCGGTGAATTGCACGACGACAAGGATGCGCTCGATGCCTTCTTTGCGGGTATGCCCGCGGGCACCGTGTCGGGTGCGCCCAAGGTGCGCGCCATGGAGATCATCGACGAGCTGGAGCCGGAGAAGCGCGGCGTCTATGGCGGCGGTGTCGGCTATTTCAGCGCGGGCGGCGACATGGACATGTGCATCGCCCTGCGCACAGCGGTGGTGCAGGACCAGACGCTCTACATCCAGGCAGGCGGTGGCGTGGTCTATGACAGCGACCCGGAGCTGGAGTATCAGGAGACCGTGCATAAATCCAACGCGATCCGACGCGCGGCGGCTGATGCGGCCCGGTTCTCAGGCCAGGGCAACAGCTGAACCATGGCCCGCGCGCCCTTTGAAATCGCCGGGCGCAGCATTCCCGCAGGGGGAACCGAGACGGTGCATCTGCCGGTTTCCACCCTGCCCGACCACACACCGGTCGACCTCTCGGTCAAGGTGCATCACGGACGCCGCGACGGCCCGGTGATGTTTGTCTCTGCGGCGGCCCATGGCGATGAGGTGATCGGCGTGGAAATTGTGCGCCGCCTGCTGCGTACCCCACAGCTCAAGAGCTTGCGCGGCACACTGCTGGTCATCCCGGTTGTGAACAGTTTCGGCTTTCTCAACCGGTCCCGCTACCTGCCCGACCGGCGCGACCTGAACCGCTGTTTTCCCGGCCATCAATCGGGATCTCTGGGCGCCCGGCTGGCGCATATCTTCCTCAACCAGGTGGTGCTGCGCTGCGATGTGGGCATTGATCTCCACTCCGCCGCGATCCACCGCACCAATCTGCCGCAAATCCGCATCTCTCCCGGCGACCGGACAACGCGCGGCCTGGCACTGGCCTTCGGCGCACCGGTTGTGCTGACCTCTCCTCTGCGCGACGGCTCGCTGCGCGCCGAGGCTGCGGCGCGCGGCACGCCGGTCCTGCTCTATGAAGCAGGCGAAGGTCTGCGATTTGACGAAATGGCGGTCCGGGCAGGCGTGGCCGGGATCCTGAGGGTCATGCGCAGCCTCTCGATGCTGCCTGCCAAGGGCATCGCCCCGGCCAAGGCCACGCCCTACATCTGCGAAAGCTCCACCTGGCTGCGCGCGCCTGCGGGCGGGCTGCTGCGCACCTTCCGCGCGGAAGGAGAGATTGTGGAGGCCGGCGATGTGCTGGCAACGGTCTCGGACCCCTTTGGCGAGCATGAGACCAATCTGGAGGCGCCCACGGCCGGAATGCTCATCGGGCGGGCCATCCTGCCGGTTGTGAACGAGGGTGACGCGGTCTTTCATCTCGCCGCCCTCAGCCCGCGCGCGGCCGAGGATACTGTCGAAGACCTCGCCAGCCAGCTTGAGCGCGACCCGCTCTTTGACGAAGATGAGATCATCTGAGCACAGGCCGCTTCAAGGTCTTCTAAAAACCGCACAAAATTGCTGGCAGAAAGTGCTCCGAAACGCCTCGGGGGCCGGGTGGCCTTGAGGGTTTGGAAACTCTCCTCGCCGATTACTGACGTCGGAGGCGACCGCATCTTTTCAAGGGAATCGGTGAGGTCAGTCCCCATCTGGTGAACGGAAAGGCGGCAACCCACGTGCCTGGGGTTTTGACGAGGTTTCGGCGGGCAATCATCCGCTCGGTCTGCATTGCGAAGCCGCAATCGCTGTGGAAACGCTATGCGCTTGGCCTGTTTCTGGTCTGTCTGACCATCTCGGTGGCACATTACGCCTCCTTTGTCGCCATCGGCAATTCGGACCGGAAGGCCGAAGCCAGCCAAATCAGCAACCGCCAGGTAAAGCTAAGCCAGCGCATACTTTTCCTGACACGCGAGAGTGCTCATACCGGCTCTGCTGAGACCGAATCGCGCTTGCAGTCGGCGGTGCACCTCTTTGAAGCTTCGCACGCGTGGTTGGTTGACCGCGCGGATCTGTCGCCCGAGTTGCGGCACCTCTATTTTCAGCACGAGACCTTCCCACTGGATCACTTCTCCCGCCAGTTTGTCGACGTTGCACGCCAGGCGATTGATGCGGACGGCCAGGCCAAGCTCGACTTGCAAGATCAAATGGTCAGCCTGGGACAGACCGACTTGCTGGCTGCCCTCCGGCAGGCAGCAGCGCTTCACGAGACCCGCGCCGACGAGCAGATAAAGAAGCTGCAGCGTCTTGAAACCATTGCGCTTGCCGTGGCCTTCTTTGTGCTGATGATGGAAGCGCTGTTTATCTTCCTGCCCGCCCAGGTTTCAGTTTCACGCACGATCCGACGGCTGGAGCGGCGCAGCAGGCAGCTGGCCAAGTCCCACGACGCCCTGCGCCAGCGGAACACCGATCTGGTGGCGGCCCGCAACAACCTTGCACATGCGGCCAATCACGACGCCTTGACGGGGCTGCTGAATCGCCGTGCCCTGCATGATTGCCTCTCCGTCATCGGCGAGGAGGCCACCGGCGAGGTGGATGTCAGCGTGCTGAAAGTGGATCTCGACCGGTTCAAGGCCGTCAACGACAGCCTGGGGCACAAGGCAGGAGATGATGTTCTCACCGAAGTTGCGCGGCTCCTGCTGACCGAGGTCCGCAGCGACGACCTGGTCGCGCGCATTGGCGGAGATGAGTTCGCCATTGTCGTGAAAGGCCCCAAATCTGTCGAAGCGCTGGAGAACCTGGGCGACCGGATTGTTCGCGCCATTGGCCAGCCGATGGATATCCGCGGCACGCGCTGCCAGATCGGCGCAAGCGTCGGCTTCACCATGGCCACGTCCGAAGATGCCACGCCGGATCAGCTTTTGATCGAAGCGGATCTGGCGCTCTATCAGGCCAAACGCAATGGGCGCGGCCAGGTCTTTGCCTTCTCCGAACGTCTGAGAACCGATTTCGAGAATCGCCGCGTGCTGTTCGCCCAGATCGACACCGCCCTGTCGCAGGACCAGTTCGAGCCGCACTTCCAGCCGCAGATCTGTTGTGAGACCGGCCAGCTTTACGGCTGTGAGGTTCTGGCGCGCTGGCGCCATCCGGAGCGCGGCATCGTTTCACCCGCGACCTTCATCGCCGCGGCCGAAGAGGCGGGGCTGATCCGGCATATCGACCTGATCATGGTAGAGAAAGGGCTCGACGCTCTGGAGGATCTGCGGGCGCGGGGCTATGCTGTTCCCTCCATCTCGGTGAATGCCGCCCCGGCCACCCTGCGGGATCCGGACCTGCCGGACAGGCTGTTGCAGGAGGTGCTGGTGCGCGGTCTGTCCCCCAGCGATCTCACAGTGGAAATCCTCGAAAATACTCTGGTCTGCGCTCATGACGACACGGTCATCCGAACCGTCGAACAGCTCACGGGCATTGGCTTTTCCGTCGTGCTGGATGACTTCGGAACCGGCTATGCCTCCATGTCGAACCTGTCGCATCTGAAGATCGACGGCATCAAGCTGGATCAGTCTCTGGTGCAACCCATCCCGGACGCCCGAGCCGAAGCCATTGTGCACGCCTTGGTCACGCTCTCGCGCAGCCTGAACATGCGCGTGGTGGCCGAAGGCGTCGAGACGCCAACCCATTTCTCGCGCATGACGGATCTGGGATGCGACGTACTGCAGGGTTTCATCATCGGCCACCCCATGGACGTAGAGGGATTCGCCGCGTGGTACGAAGACTATACCTGCCCACAGGAGCGCAGCGCCTGACGCGCGGTCACGGCTGTGTGGTCAGCACCGCCGAGATGGGCGCAAGTGCCACACGCGTCGCGCGATCCTGCAGCCCCCAGACCAAGAGCGCCGCAATCGTGTCCTCCCGCAGACGTCCCAGCATCACGACATCGCCGTGTTGGGTGGCCCGAAACGCCGCCTGATCCAGAAATCGCCGCATCGCTGCGGGGGATCGGCCTTCCACGTCAAACTCGCGAAAGACCACGGCAGAGGGCACGCCGGACCGGGCGGCGATCTTCTGCACGGTGTTCAGGCCGCGGTTTTGCGTGACAAAGCCGTGCCCTTTCTCCGCCAGGATCTCCGCCACCTGCAGCGCGGCCTGACGAGAGCCTTGCACGCCCTCCCCGACGCCTTCCAGCACGCCAACCGCTTCGGGCAAAGCACGCAAGGCAACCGACAGCGATGTCTCCGCATCCTGCGGCTGCGCGGCCTGCGGCAGATCGACCATAGCCAGCACCTCGAACCCCTCCGCCCGATACGCCGCCATGCGCGCCGCGGCATCCGGTAGCGTGCTGTCCACCGCAAAGCTGATCGGGTAGGGAAAGCTGCGCAAAGCGGGCAGACCAACCTTACCCTTCGACAGATCAACCCCGTCATCCATCAGCACAATCGCCATCGCCGGCTTGCCATCGGGGTTGTCAAAGGTCACGGCAAAGCGGTCCACCGGGCGATCCGATGGGCGCGTCTGCGGCGCAGCCGCCTCACCGGGCGTCAGACGCGCAACCGGGGCCTCCCGCAGGCTGGGCAGGCGGTTGATCTGCACATCCGGCGCAATGTCTCCGGCGCCGCCCGCCGGAATGCGGACCCCCGCCAGAACATCCTCAGACGCGAGATCGGGCGCGGCCACAGTCTCCTGCGGCAAGCTCTCCTTCGAGGGTACGGGTGCCCTGGCCTCCGGCACGGCGCTCTGCGCGTTGCTTCGCGACAGGTCAGTAACCGGCTCGGCTGGCAGCGGAGGCACAGCGTCCTCTTGCGGCAAAGCAGCCACCTCCTCCGAGGCCTGCCCAAACGCTTGTATTTCGGTTGGCACCGTCGGCGCCGGGGGCTGGGTCGGGTCGCGGGAAATCGCATCATCTGACATATCGGGACCGTGCACATCAGGTGCAAGCGCCGCAACGCCCCCCGACAGTCCAGACGCGCGGGGCCGCGACGGTTGCTCTGCCGGTGCCACATCCGGCTGGGCCACGGGTTGCGGAGGTGCCGCAGGCGCCGTCGAGACCGTGGCACTTGTATCTGCATCTGGGGTGGTCAGCCCCTCTGCCCGGGCATTCGGCACAACCGGATTGTCCTTGGCCCCCGCAACAATCGACGCGGCCTCGGCGGCTGGGCCTGGCTCCGCCAGCGCACCGGGCGCGCCGGTCACTGGCTGTGCGGCCGGACGCAGCCCACGGCTGTCCACAGCGGCCAGCGTATCAGGGCTGGGCGCGGGCGCTTTGGGCGCCTGCTGGCCGGTCACGGGCACCCGATCTTCCTTCGGCTGCGTCGTCTGGGCCACCACAGGCTGAGGGGCCGCCCCTTTGGAGGGCGCCGCGATGGTCACATCCGGAGCACGGGGTGGTTCGGACAAAACCGACAACACTGCAACAGCGCCGAGGCTCAGCCCGCCGCCCCAGGAGGCGCCTTTCAGAAATGCTCGTGCCACGCTCTGCTCACCTCTTTCGTGTCTTGCCGCGCCCTGCAGGCAGCGCGCTTTGTCGGTGCTTCACCCTGCCAGAGTTGCGGTTCGTCAGCGCCCCTTGACGCACGCCTGCAAGCCTGAACATGTATGCGCGATGTATACCGCGCCGGAGCCCTCGGCCTCCAGCCCCGAATTCAAAGTTTTGGACATGCTGCTGCTGATCGATAACTACGACAGTTTCACCTACAACCTGCTGCATTATGTGGGCAGTTTGGGCGTTGAGGTGGTTGTGCACCGCAATGATGCGCTGAATGTGCAGGACGCCATGGCCCTGAGACCTGCGGGCATCCTGTTGTCGCCCGGCCCCGGCACGCCGGATCAGGCGGGAATTTGCCTCAGCCTGACCCTTGCAGCGGCGGAAACCGGCACACCGCTGATGGGTGTGTGCCTCGGCCACCAGACGATTGGGCAGGCTTTTGGCGGCAAGGTCGTGCAGGCCAGGGACATCGTGCACGGCAAGCTGGGTCAGATGTCGCATGATCAGAAAGGCGTGTTCGCCGGTCTGCCCGCGCCCTTTGCCGCCACTCGATACCACTCGCTGGTGGTGGATCGCGACACGCTGCCGGACGAGCTGGAGATCACGGCAGAGCTGGAGGATGGCACGATCATGGGCCTGCAACACCGCGAGTTGCCGATCCATGGCGTCCAGTTCCACCCCGAATCCATCCGGTCGGAGCATGGGCACGCATTGTTGCAAAACTTCGTCGACGTCATGAAGGTGCCCGCATGAGTGACGCGCTAAAGCCGCTGATTGGCGCAGCTGCCGAAGGGCCGTTGAGCAAGGCACAGGCCGAACAGGCATTTTCGATCCTCTTCGAGGGGGAAGCCACGCCCAGCCAGATTGGCGGGCTGCTGATGGCCCTGCGCACACGTGGCGAGACGGTGGACGAATATGCCGCAGCCGCCGCCGTCATGCGTGCAAAGTGCAACGCAGTGCGCGCGCCCCAAGGCGCTATGGACATTGTCGGCACGGGCGGCGACGGCAAGGGCACGCTGAACATCTCCACCGCGTCCGCCTTTGTGGTCGCGGGCGCGGGCGTGGTTGTGGCCAAGCACGGCAACCGAAACCTCAGCTCGAAATCTGGGGCGGCGGATGCGCTGACCCAGATGGGCCTGAATGTCATGGTCGGGCCGAAGATCGTCGAACGGGCGCTGGCGGAGGCGGGCATCGGCTTCATGATGGCGCCGATGCACCACCCGGCAATTGCCCATGTGATGCCCACGCGGGCCGAGCTGGGCACGCGCACGATCTTCAATATTCTCGGCCCGCTCACCAACCCCGCAGGCGTGAAGCGCCAGCTCACAGGCGCCTTCTCCCGCGATCTCATTCGACCCATGGCCGAGACGCTGGGCGCGCTGGGGTCCGAGAAAGCCTGGCTGGTGCATGGCTCCGACGGGACGGATGAATTGACCATCACCGGCGTGTCGTGGGTCAGCACTCTGGCCCCTGATGGCCTTGTGGCTGACATCGAGGTCCACCCCGAGGACGCAGGGCTGCCGGTACACCCCTTCGAGTCCATCATCGGCGGGACACCCGAAGAAAACGCGCGCGATTTCAAAGCCCTGCTCGATGGCGCGCCCTCTGCCTACCGTGATGCGGTGCTGCTGAACGCGGCGGCGGCACTGGTCGTGGCGGATGCGGTGAGCGACCTCAAAGAAGGTGTCGCCAAGGCGGCGGAGGCCATCGACAGCGGCGCGGCCCGCGCCAAGATCGAGGCCGTCGCCAAGATCACCCAAGCGGCGTGACCGCGCTTGGCGCCTGGGCGCAGTTGCCGTTCTTTGAGGCAGACTGGCCCGCGCTGCAAACCCGGCTGGCCGCGGACCCGCGCGAGATCCTGCCGCCCGCGCCGCAGATCTTCCGCGCGCTGGAACAGGTCCAGCCCTACGCAGCACGCGTGGTGATCCTGGGCCAGGACCCCTACCCCACGCCCGGCCACGCCCATGGGCTGGCCTTTTCCGCCGACGCCTCCGTCCAGCCTCTGCCCCGGTCACTTGGCAATATCTTCAAAGAGGTGCGGGCCGACATCGGCGCGGCTCCGGCCACTGCCGACCTGAGCTTCTGGGCCGATCAGGGGGTGCTGTTGCTGAACACCGTGTTGACCGTGCCTGCTGGGGAGGCCAAGGGACACGACAAGATCGGCTGGCAGACGCTGACCACCCAGGTGCTCGCCCACCTCAGCAAAGCCCCCCGCGCCTACCTGCTCTGGGGCGCGCATGCCCAGAAAGCTGCCGCCGGGATCGACCCTGCTGCCAATCTCAAGATCGAAACCGCGCACCCCTCGCCCTTATCCGCACGACGCGGGTTTTTCGGCTCGCGCCCCTTCAGCCGCAGCAATGCGTGGTTGCAGGCCCGAGGTCACCGCGCCATAAACTGGGCTGAGCCGGTGGAGACGACATGACCGATACCATTCTCGACAAGATCAAGGCCTATAAGCTGGAGGAGGTGGCCGCCGACAAGGCGGCCAAACCGCTGGCGGATGTCGAGGCCGAAGCGCGCGATGCGCCGCCCGTGCGCCCCTTTGCAGACGCGCTGCATCAGGCGACGATCCAGGGCTATGGGCTGATCGCCGAGATCAAGAAGGCCAGCCCCTCCAAAGGGTTGATCCGGGCGGATTTTGAACCCGCCGCCCTCGCCGAAGCCTATGAAGAGGGCGGGGCCACCTGCCTGTCGGTGCTGACGGACACACCGAGCTTTCAGGGCGACAAATCCTACCTGCGCGCGGCGCGCAACGCTTGCGATCTGCCGGTGCTGCGCAAGGACTTCATGTATGACACCTATCAGGTGGCCGAGGCCCGCGCGATGGGCGCCGATTGCATCCTGATCATCATGGCCTCGGTCAGCGACGATCAGGCGCAGGACCTCGAAGAGGCCGCGATGGCATGGGGCATGGATGCGCTGCTCGAAGTGCATGACGCTGACGAACTCGCCCGCGCCAGCCAGCTCAAGAGCCGCCTTGTGGGCATCAACAACCGCAATCTGAAAACCTTCGAGACCACGCTCGATACCACACGGGAACTTTCTCGCGATGTACCCGAGGACCGGCTGATCGTCGCGGAATCGGGCTTGAGCACACCGGAGGATCTCGCCGACATGGCCCGTTATGGGGCGCGCATTTTCCTCATTGGCGAAAGCCTGATGCGGCAGGAGGATGTGGAAGGCGCCACGCGCAAGTTGCTCGCCAATCCCATGATGCCGGGGGGCATGTAGGTGTCGGGCGGCCTCTCGCATTTTGACGCCAAGGGCGATGCGCATATGGTTGACGTGGGCGCCAAGGCGGTCACTGACCGGATCGCCACGGCGCGTTGCCAGATCAAGATGCAGCCTAAGACCTTTGAGACCATCGCGCAGGGCAGCGCCAAGAAAGGCGATGTTCTGGGCGTTGCGCGTATTGCCGGGATCATGGCGGCGAAACGCACCTCCGATCTGATCCCGCTGTGCCACCCGCTGCCGATCACCAAGGTCTCGGTCGAGTTCGAGGCGGACGAGAGCCTGCCGGGCTATCAAATCGAGGCGACCGTGAAGACCACCGGACAGACTGGCGTCGAGATGGAGGCGCTGACCGCCGCCTCCGTCACGGCACTGACCGTCTACGACATGACCAAGGCCGTCGATAAATCCATGCAGATCAGCGATTTGCGCGTTGTCCTGAAAGACGGTGGCAAATCCGGCAGGTTTGAGGCGCCATGATCTCGGTCGCCGAGGCGCTGGAGCAACTCTTTGCGCTTGTCAGCCCACTGGAGACCGAAACCGTGCCGTTGCGCGCCGCCGCAGGCCGCTTGCTGGCCCGCGATGTGGCCGCAGCGCGAACGCAGCCGCCCTTTGACGCCTCCTCTATGGACGGCTACGCCCTACGCCGCGACGAGGTCGAGCCGGACGCCATGTTCAAGGTTGTGGGCGAAGCGGCCGCGGGCCATGCCTTCACCGGTCACGCCGGTCCCGGCCAATGCGTACGCATCTTCACCGGCGCGCCGGTACCCGACGAACTCGATTTCGTCGTTATCCAGGAGGATGTGACCCGGCGCGGCGATCTGATCACCTTGAACCGCGATATGGATGGCAAGGACAACATCCGCCCCGCGGGTGGCGACTTCAAGGCGGGCGATGTGATGGGGGCGCCGCGCAGGCTCGGCCCGACCGACATTGCCCTGCTGGCCTCGATGAACATCGCCGAGGTGCCGGTGACGCGCCGCCCCGTCGTGGCGATCATGGCGACAGGTGACGAGTTGGTCATGCCGGGAGAGACACCGGGGCCGGATCAGATCATCGCCTCCAACAGCTTTGGTCTTGCCGCCCTGCTGGAGGCCGAGGGCGCCGAAGTCCGGATGATCCCCATTGCGCGCGACACGACTGCCTCCCTGAAAACCGCGTTTGGGTTGGCGCAGGACGCCGATCTGGTCGTCACTATCGGTGGTGCCTCAGTCGGCGATCACGATCTGGTTGCGCCCGTGGCGGCGGAGCTGGGGATGGAGCAATCCTTCTACAAGGTTGCGATGCGCCCCGGAAAACCCCTCATGGCGGGTCGGCTGGGACAGGCCGCGATGATCGGCCTGCCGGGCAACCCGGTCTCGGCCATGGTCTGCGGCACAATCTTCGTCGTCCCGGTCGTGCGCGCGCTGCTGGGCCAGCGGGCTGCGCCCGCACAGCCCAAGCAGGCGACGCTGGCAGCACCCTTGCCGCCCAATGGGCCACGGGAGCACTATATGCGCGCGGTGCTCAGCGAAGACGGTCTGACTGCCTTCGACCGTCAGGATAGTTCCTTGCTCAGCATCCTGTCGCAGGCCAACTCGCTTTTGGTCCGCCCGCCCCATGATGGCGCCCGCGCAATGGGCGAAGAGGTCAGCTACCTTCCGCTCTGAAACCGTTGACACAAAACGGGAACATCACTAGAACAAAGGTCATAACAGGCCTCGGAGGACCACGTGATGCTCACGAAGAAGCAGTTGGACTTGCTTGAATTTATACACAAGCGGATGCAGCGGGACGGTGTTCCGCCCAGTTTTGACGAAATGAAGGAAGCGCTGGATCTGCGCTCCAAGTCCGGCATCCACCGGCTGATCACGGCGCTAGAGGAGCGTGGGTTTATCCGCCGCCTCGCCCACCGCGCCCGCGCGATCGAAATTGTGAAGCTGCCCGCCAGCCTGGGTGGTGAGCCAACGGCGGGCTTCTCTCCGCGCGTGATCGAGGGCGATAAGCCCGACGCACCGATGCCCGCCAACGCGCAGCCGGTCAGCACCGCTTTTGCCACCGAACTGCCTGTGATGGGCCGGATTGCCGCAGGTGTGCCGATTGAGGCGATCAGCCAGAAATCTCACAGCGTTGCGGTGCCGGGGCAGATGCTCTCTGGCACGGGCGAGCACTATGCGCTTGAGGTCAAAGGCGATTCCATGGTCGATGCGGGCATCAACGACGGTGACGTTGTGGTGATCCGCGAGACCAGTGTGGCGGACAACGGCGATATTGTCGTGGCCCTGGTGGAAGACCATGAGGCGACGCTGAAACGCTATATCCGCAAGGGCAGCGCCATCGCTCTGGAAGCCGCGAACCCGGCCTACGAGACCCGGATCTTCAACGAGGATCAGGTGAAGGTGCAGGGCAAGTTGGTGGGCCTCATTCGCACTTACTGACGTTTGCTCTGCCGATACCAGGGCGTCCACATGCGGTCGCCCGTCCGGTCCCGGGTCGTGATCAGATGCACGCGGTCTGCGCGGGTATGAATGGCCACGGCGCCCATGTCACGCAGACGCTCGGGGTCGAGCAGCAGACACTCCGCCGGGCCCTCCGGCAGCGACTGATTGGCCACGATGATCTGATCGCCCGTGCACCCGTCAAAGGACGCAACCGCCTTCTTGCCCGACAGATGGGTGAGTGCCACGCCGCCCGGCAAAACAGCGCTGCGCGTCTCAGGCCAGCGCGCGGCGGCGGTGGGTTGGTCGGTCATATCCCCGTCGTTTTCCAGCCAATTGCGGGCGACAAACCCCGCGCCCCGGGGTTTGGAGAGCGCCCGGCCCTCTGCCATCATGACGCCCACCAGCGCGCCATTCTCGGCAATCAGCCCGACCGGCCGCTCCGCCGTGACCCAGAGCCAGAAGGCCGCCAGAACGGGCAGCACGCCGACCATACGGCTGCGCCCCTGCCAGAGGCAGAGCCAGAGAAACCCCAGCGCAATCATGGGCAGCACCGCAACGCCCGGCCCATGCACGAAGGAGCGCGCACCATCCAGACCGGCCACAAAGCTGCCAACCTCAAGGATCCAGCGCAGGCCCACCCCCATGATCCAGAGGCCAATCCAGTCGAGCCCGATGGGCGCGAGGATCAGCGCGAGCACCGCCGCCGGGATCACCACGGTGCCCATCATCGGCACTGACGTCAGATTGGCCAGCAACCCATAGTGCGAGATCGCATTGAAATGCGCCGCCCCAATCGGTGCCGTCGCCAGCCCCGCAACGCCCGAAGAAATCAGCACGGCCACCACCGGCTTGGCCCAGTTCGGGCCCATCCCGATGCGCCGATCCCGCATGTAGCCAAAAACAGCCACCAGCGCCGTTGTGGCGGCAAAGGACATCTGGAACCCCGGCCCCAGCAAGGCTTCTGGCCGCAAAAGCAGCACGATCACCGCCGCAATCGCCACCGCCCGCAGCGAGATCGCGCGGCGGTTCAGCATCACTGCTGTGAGCGCAACGGCCACCATGATGAAAGCGCGCTCGGTCGCCACATTCCCGCCCGACAGCGCGAGGTAACCACAGGCCACCACCAGCGCGCCGCCCGCTGCCAGTTTCCGCCCCGGCACCCGCAGCGCCAGCGGCGGGATCAGCGCGATGGTCACACGCAAGAGCGCAAAGACAAAGCCCGTCAACAGCCCCATATGCAGCCCGGAGATCGCCAGCAGATGCGCAAGGTTGCTGGCGCGCAGATCGTCCAGCGCCTCCTGGCTGATGGCGGAGCGCGCGCCGGTGGTGACTGCCACGGCAAACCCGCCCACGTCACCCGGCAGGATCTCAAGCATGCGGGCGCCGACGGCCATGCGGATGCGGAAGATGGCCAGCTCCCAGCGGTCTTCCTCGGCGGGGGCGATGGCCAGAAGTGGTACGCGGGAATACCCGACCCCGCCCAGCTTGCCAAACCAGGCGTGGCGCTGGAAGTCGAACCCGCCGGGTTCTACCGGCCCGCCGGGCGGTGAGACATGTGCGGTTGTCATTACGCGCAGCCCCGGGGCGGGTGCCACGCCCAGACCATGATCTCCGTGCAGGGAAATGCGGACCCGTTCAGGCGTGCGGTGCGGCGGCACGCGTTCCAGCACCACCTGATCCAGCGTGACCCGCAACGCGTCCGAACTGCTGCGGTCGAGGTTCACCACGCGGCCCTCCACCGGTCCGTAGTAGCGCCAGCTCAGCACGGGGCTGGCCACATCATGCGCCCGGTGCGCAGCCAGTAGAAAGCCGGAGGCCACGATGACCACACCAATCAGCAGCGGACGAAACGCCTCGTTCAGCCAGCGGGCGGCAATGAGCAAGCCAATGGCAGCCGCCGCCACAGAACCCAACTGCCAGACCGACGGCTCAAACCGCAGCAGAAAGTAAAGCCCGATGCCCACGGCCATGCACACCGGCACCCACTCAAAGAGTGACCCGCGCTGCTCCAGCAAAATGGAGCTCAAGCGTCTCACCTGGCACCTCCTTGCCCCCGTTCTCCGCACTGGATAGACAGGCCTCCTAGATCTAGGCCCTTCATGGTTACTGAAAGGTAAAAATACGCGCATGTCTGCTCCCGTCGTCACCCGCTTTGCCCCCTCGCCCACGGGCTTTCTGCACATCGGGGGCGCGCGCACGGCGCTCTTCAACTGGCTCTACGCGAGGGGGCGCGGTGGCAAGTTCCTGTTGCGCATCGAAGACACCGACCGCGCACGCTCGACCCCGGAGGCGACCGAGGCGATCTTGCAGGGCATGGCGTGGCTCGGCCTCGACCACGACGGTGAGATCGTCAGCCAGTTTGAGAACGCCCCCCGCCATGCCGCCGTTGCCCAAGAGCTGCTGGCCGCAGGTAAGGCCTACAAGTGTTTCGCCACGCAGGAGGAGATCACCGCCTTCCGCGACGCGGCACGCGCGGAGGGCAAAAGCACGCTCTACCGTTCCCCCTGGCGCGACGCGGACCAGAGCACGCACCCCGATGCGCCCTTTGTCATTCGCATCAAGGCACCTCAGGCGGGTGAATCCGTGATCCGCGACCAGGTGCAGGGCGATGTGACGATCCGCAATGACCAACTGGATGACATGGTGCTGTTACGGTCCGATGGCACACCCGTCTATATGTTGGCGGTTGTTGTCGATGACCATGATATGGGCGTGACCCATGTGATCCGGGGGGATGACCACCTCAACAACGCCGCGCGCCAGATGATGATCTATGAGGCCATGGGGTGGGACGTGCCGGTTTGGGCACATATCCCGCTGATCCACGGGCCGGACGGCAAGAAGCTGAGCAAACGGCACGGGGCGCTTGGGGCACAGGAATACCAGGCCATGGGCTACCCGGCGGCGGGCATGCGCAACTATCTGGCCCGGCTGGGGTGGAGCCATGGGGACGATGAATTCTTCACCGATGCGCAGGCGAAAGAGTGGTTTAACCTCGGTGGAATCGGCAAAAGCCCGGCGCGGTTCGATCTGAAGAAGCTCGAAAACCTCTCGGGTCAGCATATCGCGCAAACGGGTGACGCCGCACTGCAGCAGGAAATCGACGCCTATCTGACCGCAGCGGGGCAGCCCCCGCTGTCGGACGCGCAGTCAACTCTTCTCGCGCGGGCACTCTATTGCGTGAAGGAACGGGCCAAAACTTTGCCTGAACTGCTTGAAAAAGCTCACTTTGCGTTAACCTCTCGTCCGATAGAAGCAGATGAGAAAGCAGCCAAGGCCCTTGATTCAGTATCCCGTGGTATACTGCGCGAATTGACGCCGCAGCTGCAAACTGATAGCTGGTGCAGAGAAACTCTGGAGGACATCCTGAACGCGTTCGCGACAAGCAAGGACACCAAATTCGGGAAACTGGCGGGGCCCCTTCGGGCCGCGCTTGCGGGCCGCGCGGTCACGCCTTCGGTATTCGATATGATGCTGGTTCTGGGCCAAGAGGAAACCCTCGCCCGACTAACCGATGCAGCGCAGGACGCGGGGTGATCTCGCGCAGAACTCAACGGCTTGGCGCGCTTTGCGTCACAAGCCGAATAGCGGGTGCGCCCGCAAGCAAGACAGGAAGGACCTCTTATGGCTGAAAGCACAAAATCCGCGACGCTGAGCATTGATGGCAAAGAGTACGACCTGCCTATTTTCTCCCCCACCGCTGGACCTGATGTCATTGATATCCGCAAGCTTTACGCCCAAGCGGGTGTCTTCACCTATGACCCGGGCTTCACCTCCACGGCGAGCTGCGACAGCACCATCACCTTCATCGACGGCGACAAGGGCGAGCTGTTGCACCGTGGCTATCCGATCGATCAGCTGGCGGGCATGTCCCACTATCTCGAAGTCTGCTACCTGCTGCTCTACGGAGAGCTTCCTTCGGCCGCGCAGCTTGAGAAGTTCGAGCTGAACATCACCCATCACACCATGCTGCACGAGCAGATGGTGAACTTCTTCCGGGGCTTCCGCCGCGATGCGCACCCGATGGCCATCATGGTCGGCGTTGTGGGTGCGATGTCCGCCTTCTATCACGACAGCACCGACATCACCGACGAGCGCCAGCGCGAGATTGCGAGCCACCGGCTGATCGCCAAGATGCCGACAATTGCGGCTTGGGCTTACAAGTATTCCATTGGTCAGCCCTTTGTTTATCCGCGCAACGATCTGGATTACGCCTCGAACTTCCTGCGCATGTGCTTCTCCGTCCCAGCCGAGGAGTATGAGGTCAACCCAATCCTCTCCCGCGCGATGGACCGGATCTTTACCCTGCACGCGGATCACGAGCAGAACGCCTCAACCTCGACCGTGCGGCTGGCGTCGTCGTCCGGCGCGAACCCCTTCGCCTGCATCGCGGCGGGCATTGCCTGTCTGTGGGGGCCAGCCCATGGCGGTGCGAACCAAGCCTGTCTGGAGATGCTGAACGAAATTGGCACGCCGGACCGCATCCCCGAATTCATCGCCCGCGCGAAGGACAAGAACGACCCCTTCCGCCTCATGGGCTTTGGCCACCGGGTCTATAAGAACTTCGACCCGCGCGCGACGGTGATGAAGCAATCAGCAGACGAGGTGCTCGACCTTCTGGGCGTGGAAAACAACCCGATCCTGCAAGTGGCAAAAGAGCTGGAAGCCGCGGCGCTGAATGATCCGTATTTCGCGGACAAGAAGCTGTTCCCGAATGTGGATTTCTACTCCGGCATCATTCTTGAGGCGATGGGCTTCCCCACGTCGATGTTCACCCCGATCTTTGCGCTCAGCCGCACGGTGGGCTGGATTTCGCAGTGGAAAGAAATGATCGCCGATCCGCAAAACAAGATCGGGCGTCCGCGCCAGCTCTACCTTGGTGAGACCTCGCGCGACTACGTCGACATCGAGAATCGCTGATCCCAAAGCGCTGCATCCCGCAAACGGGTGCAGCGCGCCTTACAACGAATCGCCAGGGCGGCAGATACGCGGCTTTGCAACAACGCGCATGAGGCTCACTGTCGCGCTGCTATCCCCGAACAAGCCGCTACACCCCATCATTGTTTCGCATAGCGGTATAGTTGGCGCGATTTCTTGACCTCTTCTCGCACTGCTCCTTAGCTGGAGCCCACAGCGCCAGTATCGGCGCTGCGGGCCGCTCCGATGGGGGCCGGACGCGGCCCAACCTCTTACGCAAAGGCATCGGAGGGCTTGAAACAGGAGAGGTTATGCGAAACGCCTCAGACACCGAGTGGCGGACAGGCGACGCCCCACAAGCGGCAGAGCCGACACGCGGCGCCGCCGAAGCGGTCATCGTCCCGCAGCCCTGCGCCGGAGCACTCGGACTTGCAGTCATCTATGATCGGAACAGCCCGCCGCCGCGCATCACGATCACGCAGGTTTCACAGATGATCCAGACCATCCACGCCGACGGGATTGCCGTTGCGGTGATGGCCTGCGCGCAAAGTGCCGGAATGAACGCTGACGACGTGCCACTGATACAGCGTCTCTAAAGCGTCATGCGAAAAACCTGACTCACATAACGCTGCCTGAAATCATAGATTTCAACGCGTTACGTGATATGCGACGTCTCAGGTATTTCGTCAGACGCTCTAGGCGCGCAGCGTCAGCGCCCCTCGAACTGCGCAGCCCGCTTTTCAGTGAAAGCCAGCACGCCTTCCTTGAAGTCACGCGATTTGCCGCACTGCCCCTGCTGCCGGGCTTCCAGCGTCAGCTGCTCGTCCATGGAGTTGTCCCAGCTGCCCCGGATCACCTTCTTGATCGCCGCATAGGCAGCGGTTGGGCCTTGGGCGAGATGCGCCGCGCGCGCGCGCCAATGCGCGTGAAACTCGGCATCCGGCACCGCTTCCCAGATCATGCCCCAGTCGTCCGCCTGGCTCGCGGTGATCTTGTCTGCAAAAAGCGCCGCGCCCATCGCCTTGGCCGTGCCCATGGTGCGCGGCAGCACATAGGTGCCCCCCGCATCCGGGATCAGGCCGATGCGCGCAAAGGCCTGAAGGAAATAGGCGCTCTCAGCCGCAATGACCACATCCGCAGCCAGCGCCAGGTTGGCCCCCGCCCCAGCGGCCGGGCCATTCACCGCCGCAATCGTCGGTACCGGGCAGTCCACAATCGCGCGCAGCATCGGCTGATACTCATCCCGCAGCGTGCGTTCCAGATCAAGGTTGGCCGCGCTCACCCGGTCGCCCAGATCCTGACCGGAGCAGAAGGCCTTGCCCGCCCCGGTGATCACAACCACCCGCGCGGTCTTGCCCGCCTCCGACACGGCATAGGCAATTTCAGCCCGCATCTGCGTGCTCAGCGCGTTCATCTTTTCGGGTCGGTTCAGGATGATCGTCGCCACGCCGTCCTGCAGCGTGTAGATCAGCGTGTGATACTCCATCGAGCGTCCTTTTCATCAGGCTGATCCCGTCATATCAAACTGACCGGTTCAGAAAAGGGCAACGCGGGGTTATTCTTTCAGGATTTCCTGCAGGCGCCTCTGCTCAGCCTCGGTCAAGGCCCCTTCCTGCGACGCGACCGAACGGGAGCGCCCGCGCAGATAGCCATACCCCAGGCCCATCGCGAGCAGCAGCATCGCGGGCCCCGCTGCCCACAGCATCCAGGTCGAGCCGCTGGCGCGCGGCGACATCAACACAAATTCACCGTAGCGCGCCACAAAGAAATCCATCACAGCCTCGTCGCTCGCGCCACCGGCGACCAGCTCACGCACGGTGCGGCGTGCGTCCTGGGCCCAATTGGCGTTGGAGGAGGCCACCGATTCCGACTGGCACACCACACATCGCAAATCATGGTCAAGCGCCCGCGCCCGCGCCTCCAATGCCGGATCCTCCAGCATCTCGGACGGATCCAACGCCCAGAGCGGGCCTGCAATGAGGGTCAGTGCGAGCGCCAGCCGTTTCATTCCGCAGGCACCGCGTTGGGCAGCTTGCGTGCACCTGCAGCCACGCGGAAGCGCCTGTCGGACAGGCTGAGTAATCCACCCAGCGCCATCAGACCGGAGCCGATCCAGATCCAGTTTGTGAGCGGCTTGATATAAGTGCGCACGGCCCAACCGCCAGTGGCCTGACGGTCGCCAATGACCACATAGACGTCACGCGCGAGATCATAGTCAATCGCCGCTTCGGTTGTGGGCATCTGTGCCACCGGGTAGATCCGCTTCTCCGGGCGCAGCTGTGCAATCTCGCGCCCATCCTGCGCCAGTGTGATGTAGCCCATGGTTGACAGGAAATTCGGCCCTTCCTTGTTCACCACACCGTTCAGCGTGATGGTATAGCCGCCCACCTCATAGGGCTCTCCGAACTGCGCCACGCGAATGTCTTCCTGTTGCCAAGCCATCAGCCCGCAGACCCCCATCATAGTGATCCCGAGACCGGAATGCGCGACCATCTTGCCCCAATCCGCGCGCGGCAGACGCATCACCCGAGCCAAACGCCCCGAGCCACGTCCGGTGCGTTGCGCGAAATCGACCAGAGTGCCCATCACAATCCAGGCGGCGAGAAACAGGCCAATCGGCCCCAAAAGGCTGCGCCCACTTTGCATGGCATAGGCCAGTCCGCCGACGGCCAGCGCCAGGATAAATACATAGCGCAAGGGCCGCATGGCACGCAGCACCCGCGCCCGCTTCCACGGCATGGCCGAGCCAATGGGCAGGATCAGCCCCAGCACCAGCATGAAGGGCGAAAAGGCCATGTTGAAAAATGGCGGGCCGACGCTGAGGCGCCGGTCAAAGAACATCTCAGCCACCAGAGGCCACATGGTGCCGACGAAGACGACAAAACAGCTGACAGCCAGCAGCAGGTTATTCGCCACCAGCGCGCTTTCGCGACTTACTACGCCGAAGACCCCCTTAGCCTCCATGGCGCTAGCCCGCAAGGCAAAGAGGATCAGCGCGCCGCCCATGAAAAAGCCCATAATCATCAAGATGAACACACCGCGCTCCGGATCATTCGCAAATGCATGCACCGAGGTGAGCAGCCCCGAGCGAACGATAAATGTGCCGATCAAAGAGAAGCCAAAGGCAAGGATCGCAAGCAGAATGGTCCAGCTTTTCAGCGCTTCGCGTTTCTCCACCACGATGGCGGAATGCAGCAGCGCGGCAGCCAACAACCACGGCATGAAAGAGGCGTTCTCAACCGGGTCCCAAAACCAGAAGCCGCCCCAGCCAAGCTCGTAATAGGCCCACCAGGATCCGAGCGCGATGCCGATGGTCAGAAACACCCAGGCCGCCAATGTCCACGGGCGCACCCAACGCCCCCAGGCCGCGTCAACGCGGCCTTCGATAAGTGCCGCGACTGCAAAGCTGAACGCCATGCTGAGCCCAACATAGCCGAGATAGAGAAACGGCGGGTGGAAGGCGAGCCCCGGGTCCTGCAGCAACGGGTTCAAATCCTGCCCGTCGAACGGTGGGACTACCAACCTTAAGAACGGGTTGGACGTAAATATGATAAAAGCGAAAAACGCCACACCAATGGCTGCCTGAACCGCGAGAACACGGGCCCGCAAAGTGGGAGGAAGATTGCCCCCAAACCAGGCCGCCATGGCGCCGAAAAGCGTCACAATCAGAACCCAGAGCAGCATGGAGCCTTCGTGGTTCCCCCAGGTCCCGCTGATCTTGTAGATCATCGGTTTGGCGGAATGGCTGTTCAGCGTGACCAGTCGCAGACTGAAATCCGAAATCACGAAAGCATACATCAGCGCCGCGAATGAAAAGGCCGTGAGCAGAAACTGGGCCGAGGCCGCAGGCTCCGCCACGGCCATCCAGGCCGGCCAGCGCTTGTGCGCCCCGATCAAAGGCACAACGGTCTGCACAATCGCCACCAGAAAGGCGAGGATCAGCGCGAAATGTCCGAACTCAGTGATCATGCTGCGCAGTATAAGCCGCGGCAAGGCTGGGTCCAATGACAAACGCGCCAGTCAGCGGTTCACTTTGTCGCGGCCTGGCGCTTTTGGGCCTGCCATTCGCTCAGGGCGCTGTTCTCATCAGGTGCGACCGACAGCGTCGAGAGTTGCGCGTCATGGCCCGCATCCGCCACGCCGGGTGACGTCGCCGTCAGCGCCCCAAGCGTTGCGATGTTGTCCGCCACCTTCGGGGCCAACGACATGGTCTGCGCAATCGACTTCTGAAATTGCTGGCTTTTCACCTGATGCCGCGCGCCGAAGTAGAAGGACACAACAACGCCCAGCAGCCACCACAGAGGCTCCGGCACCAGGGCGATGCCCTGCATGCGCGCAGCGAACCAGATCGGATCAATCATCGCAGCCAGAAACAGCCCCAGTGTCCCCAGCGCCAGCGCCGGACGCGGCAAGCGGTTCACACCGTCCATCAGGCGGTCAAACCAGCCTTGCCGCGTCTGCTCGAACTCCGTCGCGAATTGTGCCATGGCGCCCAACCGCAGCTGCTGTGCGCGTGCTGCACCTTCTTCGGTGTTTTCGCGGAAGACCTCAGCTGTTTGCGCGATCACATTGCGATCATTGCCAAAAATGATGTTAAGAAGCCCCGTTATCAGACCCATGTTGCAACCCTCTGCTGAAATTGCGCGCGCGTGAGATGATGGCGTGGAGAGATGAATTCCTCCGCGCGTTTGATCCAGCCGCCCTTGCCGCCCGCGCGCGTGCGCGCGTATTTGCGGCTCGCCCTACGGCGGTCGGCAATGCGGAAATAGTAGTTGCGCCGCGCAATGCCGTAGGCATCCGCCAGGAAATCGGGGGCCTCAAGGTAGGCCGCCTGCGCCGCCGCAATGCTTTGCGGGCCGAGGATTCCGTCAACCGTAATCTTGTGCCCCATCTCACGCAGCAACCGCTGCAGGATCTTCACCGCATTGCTGCCCGCGTTCACATACATGTCAAAAACCGTCGCATGCAGCACCTGCGGCAACAGCGCGATCAGTGGTTTCTCGAAGTAGTGTTTCTCAAATATTTCAATGGCATGCTCTTTTGTCAAAGCGCGCACATCCGAAATGGTCACCGCGCCGTCGCGGTCCAAATCGATGCCCAGTGCCCGCATGGTATGAATGGTCACGCCATATTTTGTTGCCCCGCCGGGATCATCCGGGTCGTTCACGAAGCCGCCTTCGCGGCCCACAATTTCAGTGGCGATCTCTCTGACCGTCTGCATCCTTGTCCCCTTTTCAGCCGTCGCGCTGAAAAATGAACAAAGATCGGTTAATTTGCGCTGATAGGAGCGTGCGCTGCTAGCTGTCGGTCGGCTTGTAGACACCCTGCTCTTTCAGAGCGTCCACAACTTCCGCCGGCATATAAGTTTCGTCATGTTTCGCAAGTATTTCATGGGCTTCAAAGACGCCATTAATGTAACGCCCCGTGCCCACCATACCTTGGTTTTCCTCAAACAAATCAGGCAGCACGCCCGTGTAGGTGACCGGCACCACCGCCCCGCCATCGGTCACGCTGAAGCGGATGGTCTCGCCCTGACCACGGACGATGGAGCCTTCTTCCACCAGCCCGCCGATGCGAAACACCTCCGTTGGCTCGGGCGGTTCCGCCAGAATTTGGCTCGGCGCGCGGAAGAAATTGATACCATCGCGCATGGCATAACCAATCAGCACAGTCGACAGCACCAAGGCCACCGCCGCCACGGCGATGACCTGAATTCGGCGCTGTTTTTTAAGACTTTTCATGCATCCTCACGGGAAAAGCGGCGGCATCATCAGCCCCGTCGTTTCCTCAATATTTAGCATCAGGTTGGCGTTTTGCAAAGCTTGCCCGCTGCTACCTTTTGTCAAGTTGTCCAACGCGCCAACCACAAGAGTGCGCCCTGGCAGCCGGTCTGCGACCACCCCGATGTGGCAAAAGTTCGAGCCGCGCACATGGCGGGTGCTGGGCGTCTCGCCGAAGGGCAGAACGTCAACGAAGGGCTCAGCCGCATAAGCCGCTGCAAGCGTTTCGTGAACCGCGTCCGACGGGCCTTTCAGGTAGCCTGTCGCCAGGATACCCCGATTGGCAGGGATCAGATGCGGCGTAAACTGGATCTTCACATCACGGCCCGCCAAAGCGCTGAACTCTTGATCGAACTCACCAAGGTGGCGGTGCGTGCTGCCCGTTGCATAGGCGTGGTAGCCTTCGGACAACTCTGCATGCAGCAGGTTTTCCTTCAGGCTCCGGCCCGCGCCGGAAACCGCGCATTTCAGATCCAGAATGATCTCATCGAGATCGATCACCTGCGCCGAGATCAGCGGGCGCAGCATGTACTGGCCCGTGGCCGCATTGCAGCCGGTGCCCGCCACCAACCGTGCCTGTGCAATCTTATCGCGGTAGAACTCTGTCAGACCGTAGACAGCCTCTTTCTGCTGAGCAACTGCTGCATGCGGGTTGCCGTACCACTGCTCATAGGCCTCAGGGTCGCGCAGCCGGAAATCCGCGCTCAGATCGACGATCTTCAGATCAGCAGGCAAGCGCGCGATGACCTCCTGGCTTGTCTTATGCGGCAAGGCACAGAAGCACAGATCAATGTTTGCAAAGTCGATCTCATCAATTTGCAAAAGTGTCGGCAACTGCAAATGGCGCAAATGCGGGAAGACCTGCGCGATGCTCTGACCCGCTTTGGAGTTGGCACCAAGTGCGGTTATGGTCAGATCGGGATGTCCGGCAATCAGCCGGATCAGTTCGGCGCCAGTATAGCCGGAAGCGCCAAGAATGGCGATGGAATAGGTCATGACGTGTCCGTCTCGAAGAAGTTGGGAAAAGGCTCAGGCAGAGAGAAAGGTGATCTGTCGTCGCAAGAACTGGGTTGCGCGGTCACTTACGCGCCGAGGGTCCCCAGTGGTCAGGAACCCCGCCGTGCCCGTGCCCGCCATATCCGGGTGCCGGTCCAGATAGTCGGCAAGGCTGTCCGCAACAAGAGCCGCCTGGCTGAACACGCGCACATCGGCGCCCAACGCATCCTGAAAGGTCGACTGCATCAGCGGATAATGCGTACAGCCCAAAATGGCCGCATCAGGCGCAGGCATCTTGCGGCGCAGCGCATCCACGTGGCTGCGCACAAGGGCCTCCGCGAGGATCATGTCACCATCCTCAATGGCATCGACAACACCGCCGCAGGCCTGCGCTTCTACGTCGACTCCGATTGCGCGAAAGGCCAACTCCCTCTGGAAGGCCCGGCTGGCCACTGTGGCAGGCGTGGCAAAGAGCGCCACGTGCTTGACCGCAACTTCGCGCGGTGGGGAATTGTCGCCCCAGCGCCGCTCCGTCATGGCTTCGATCAGCGGCACAAAGACGCCCAGGACCCGCTTGTCGGCGGGCACCCAGGCCTCCTGCATCCGCCGCAACGCAGCCGCCGACGCCGTGTTACAGGCCAGGATCACAAGATCGCAACCCGCTTCAAACAAACGCGAAACAGCCGCGCAGGTTAGATCAAAGATATCGTCCGCCGTGCGCACGCCGTAAGGCGCATGCGCGCTGTCGGCCAGATAGACAAAGGGCACGTCCGGCAGCCGCTTTTGGGCCGCCTGCAATACAGTCAACCCGCCCAAACCGCTATCAAAAATCCCAACAGCCATGCACCCGGTGCCCTTCGTGGCACCTGCTCAGGATCGGTGCCGGTCTTCAAACTCATAGCCCAGATCAAAACACTTTTCCGGGCCTGTTGACAGCTCATACGTGGCTTTTCGCAGGAAATCCATCATCGCTTTGCCGTCTTTGGCCAAAGGGTCCAGCACCGCACGCCCGATCGGCTTGCCAACCGCGATACGCACGGGCGTATCGACGCGTTTTTTGAACTCCTTGATCAGCAATCCCATGCGCAGGGTTGAATGCATATGGCTTGCGATCTGAAACAGACGGCTTGTGTGCCCCTCGAAATAAAGCGGCAGCACCGTGGCATGCGACTTCGCGATCATCCGGGCGGTGAAGCTGCGCCAGCCCGGGTCCATCGGGTGCGAAAAGGGGCGCGCGGCAGTGCTGACCGTCCCACCGGGAAAGACGCCAATTGCGCCGCCGCCGGTCAGATACGCCAGCGCCGACTTGCGCGTTGCAATGTTGAGCGCGCGCGCCTCTCTGCTCTCGTCAAAGCTGATGGGAAGGATGAAGCGGTTCAGATCTTCGGCCTTGCGAAAGACCGAGTTGGCCATCAGGCGAAAATCGCCCCGGGTCGTGCTCAGAATATGCCCCATCATCAGACCATCCAGAATGCCGTAGGGGTGATTGGCAATCAGGATCAGCGGGCCGTTCCGCGGGATGTCGTCCAGGGATCCGGCCACCACATCCAATGATAGCCCATAGCGCGCAGCCATGACGTCAAAAAACCCACGCCCCGCCGCGACTTCATTTTCATACCCACGCGCGCGTTTGATCAGCCGCAGACGGCCTGTGCTGTTCTCCATCACACGGATCAGCGCTCGCCCGCCGCGCGTCTGTGCTGAATAGGAATAGCTTATATCTCGCGTGATATTGGCGCGTCCCATCCCGGGTGTCCTCATGCCGCTGCGGCGCAATCTTAGCTTTGGCGGTCCAGTATGCCCAGAAGATATGTCAGATCCGTGAACGCTATTCAGCGGCGCGTGCGGTCTCGGCGCCACCCGCGCGGATCACGGCGAGCAGTTCCTCGCGGCGTTTGGCTGCCTTGGCCTCGTTCTGCTGCTTCACCGGACCAAAGCCCCGAATATCCAGCGGCAGCGCGGCGAGCGCGACAATCGCTGGCCGCGTGGCGTCATCGAGCAGGCCAAGCGCTTCCTGCATATCGCGCTCGTATTGCTTGATCAGCCCCCGCTCCATGCGCCGTTCCGCAGTGTAGCCAAAGGGGTCAAAAGGCGTGCCGCGCAGGAATTTCAGCCGGGCCAGCACCCGCAGCGGACGTTCCAACCATGGCCCGAAGCTGCGCTTCATCGGGCGACCGTCCGGTCCGGTTTTGGACAGCATCGGGGGCGCCAGATGGAAAGACATTTTGAAGTCGCCGTCAAACTCGGCTGCGGCCTTTTCGCGGGAGCTTAGAAGCAGTCGCGCAACCTCATATTCATCCTTATATGACAATAGTTTATGATAGCCTTTTAACGCAGATTCATGCACATCTTTGTCCATGATCCGCTCCAGAAATTTGCGGTATCGCCTGGCCAGCCGCCTTCCCTGATAGGCAGTCAGATGCTCCGCCCGGAAGGCGATCTGCTCGTCCGTCGTCTTTGGCAGTTGAATGACCTTGGGCTGCAGGATTGCTGCGGCGTCCTGCGGGTACAACACGGCCCAGCGCCCGATCTCGAAGGCGCGCAGGTTACGCTCGACCGCCGCGCCATTCAGCCTGATCGCTTCGGAGATTGCCTTCAGTGATAGGGGCACCAGCCCCCGCTGCCAGGCCGCGCCAAAGATCATCATGTTGGAGAAGATCGAGTCGCCAAGCGTCGCTTTAGCAAGCTCAGACGCATCAAACAGATCGACCCGGTCCTGCAACCGCGCCTGAAGCGCCAGCGCCAACCGATCACTTGGCAGCTGAAATTCGGTGTTGCGGGTGAAGTCACCGGTGATGATCTCGTGGCTGTTCACAATCGCGCCGGTGCGCCCCGTGCGTGTCAGCCCCAGCGTCTTCGCCCCGGCAGAGACAACCAGATCGCCGCCAATCAGCGCATCCGCCTCACCGGTTGCCACGCGAATGGCACTGATGTCCCCGGGATGCTCTGCAAGGCGGCAGTGGATGTGGACCGCCCCGCCTTTCTGGGCGAGTCCCGCCATCTCCATCATGCCCGCGCCTTTGCCGTCAATATGGGCCGCTTGCGCCATCAAAGCGCCAATCGTCACCACGCCGGTGCCGCCCACCCCGGTGATCACCACGTTCCACGTGCCGTTGATCGTTGGCAACTCAGGCTCTGGAAGGTCAGGCAAGGACAGCTCGGTTGTTGCCTCTTTGCGCACATGCGCACCTTCGAGCGTGACGAAAGACGGGCAGAAGCCTTTCACACAGCTGAAGTCCTTGTTGCAGGAAGATTGGTCAATCGCCCGCTTGCGGCCCAGTTCGGTCTCTTTCGGCACAATCGACACGCAGTTCGACTGCACACCGCAGTCACCGCAGCCCTCGCAGACATCCGTGTTGATGAACACCCGCTTGTCCGGGTCCGGGAACAGCCCGCGCTTGCGCCGTCGCCGCTTTTCCGCCGCGCAGGTCTGAATATAGACAATGGCAGAGACACCAGACAACTTTGCAAACTTCTCCTGAACAGTTTGCAAATCGGCACGTTCATACAGTTCGACGCCGGAAAACGCTTTCAGGTCAACGTCTTCCTTCTCATCATAGACAACAGCGATATGCGGCACGCCCATCGCCTGCAGCTCTTTCACGATGCGTGGCGCGTCCAGATCACCGTCGTTGCTCTGCCCCCCTGTCATGGCCACCGCATCGTTGTAGAGGATCTTGTAGGTCATGGTTGTGCCCGCAGTCAGCGCTGCGCGAATGGCCTGCACGCCGGAATGATTGTAGGTGCCGTCCCCGAGGTTCTGAAACACATGCGACCGGGTCGAAAACGGCGCCTCGCCGATCCAGTTTGCGCCCTCGCCCCCCATATGGGTGAAGCCCGTGGTCTCGCGATCCATCCACTGCACCATGTAGTGACAGCCAATCCCCGCATAGGCGCGCGACCCGTCCGGCAGTTTGGTGGAGGAGTTATGCGGGCAACCCGAACAGAAATACGGCAGCCGTGCCGCGATATCCTCGGCGTTGTCATTGCGCCGCGCCTCATCCAGCAGCTGAAGACCGGCACGGATGCCATCCGTATCGCGCCCCTCCTCGATCAGAATGCCGCCCAGTTTCTCTGCAATCATGATTGGATCAAGCGCGCCCCGGGTCGGAAACAGCTCTTCGCCGTGCATCGAGCCTGCACCACCGCCCTTGTGCCAGCCGTAAACGCGCCGCCCGCGTCGGTCGTCAAAGATCGCTTCTTTGATCTGCACTTCAATCAGCTTGCGCTTCTCTTCCACCACCACAATCAGGTCCAGCCCCTCAGCCCAATCGTGAAAGCCCTTCATGTCCAGCGGGAAGGTCTGCGCAACCTTGTAGGTCGTGACCCCCAGCCGTTCGGCTTCGCCCGCGTCCATGTTCAAAAGCGTCAGCGCATGCTCCAAATCCAGCCAATTCTTACCTGCCGCCACAAAGCCGATCTTGGCGCCCGGTTTGCCCCAGACGCGCTTGTCCATCTTGTTGGCGTGAGAAAACGCCTCCGCCGCAAAGCGCTTGTGGTCGATCATCCGCGCTTCCTGGGCATGCGGCGTGTCGATCAGGCGGATGTTTAGCCCCCCCTCCGGCATCTCGAAGGCGGGTTGCACAAATTGCGCACGTAGCGGTGATGCATCAACGACCGAGGTCACCTCAACCGTGTCCTTCATAGTCTTGAGCCCCACCCAAAGCCCGGAAAACCGCGATAGAGCAAACCCATAAAGGCCGTAGTCGAGGATTTCCTGCACACCGGCCGGGCTGACCACCGGCATATAGGCGTCGACCATCGCCCATTCGGACTGATGCAGCACAGTCGAGCTTTCGCCCGTGTGGTCGTCCCCCATGGCCATGAGCACGCCGCCATGGGCTGCGGAGCCCGCCATATTCGCATGTCGCATGACATCGCCCGACCGGTCGACCCCCGGTCCTTTGCCATACCAGAGCCCAAAGACCCCGTCGAACTTGCCCTCACCGCGCAATTCCGCCTGCTGGCTGCCCCAAAGCGCCGTGGCGGCCAGATCTTCGTTGAGACCGGCTTGAAAGGTGATGTCATGTTCGGTCAGCGGTTTCTCCGCCCGCTGCATCTGCATGTCCACCGCGCCCAGGGGCGAGCCGCGATAGCCTGTGACGAGCCCGGCGGTGTTCAGCCCCGCCGCCCGGTCCCGCGCCTTCTGCATCAGCATCAGCCGCACCAGCGCCTGCGTGCCGTTCAGCAGCACGGGGCTTTTCTCCAGATCGTAACGGTCGTTCAACGAAATCTTCTGAGTGCTCATTGGTCGCCTCCCCAGCTTCCTAGATTTGCACAGATTTGACTCAATAATAGGTCACAAAAGCTGACCTGCATAGGGAATTTTTGCTGTTTCGGCCAGAATGCGCACAGCTCGACTGTATTTCGAAACAATATGTCGGTAGGACACCCGCAGGGTTTGGTACAAGGTGTTTCATGGATTGGGATAAGCTCAGAATATTTCACGCGGTGGCCGATGCAGGCTCGCTGACACATGCCGGAGACAAGCTCAATTTGTCGCAATCCGCCGTGAGCCGCCAGGTGCGCGGGTTGGAAGAGATGTTGAACACAACGCTCTTTCACCGCCATGCGCGCGGGCTGATCTTGACCGAACAAGGGGAGCTTCTATTCGACGCCACCTCCGCCATGACCAAACGGCTCGACACTGCCTCCGCCCGCATCCGCGACAGCGAGGAAGAGGTGTTTGGCGAGCTGCGTGTGACCACGACCACCGGCTTTGGCACGCTCTGGCTCGCGCCGCGTCTGCCCAAGCTCTACGAGCAATACCCCGACCTCAAGGTCGATCTGATGCTGGAGGAACGCGTGCTCGACCTGCCCATGCGCGAGGCTGACGTGGCCATCCGCATGAAGGAACCAAGTCAGGCCGATCTTATCCGCAAGAAACTGATGATGATCCGCATGTGCCTCTTTGCCACGCCCGACTATCTGGCGGAAAACGGAACCCCGGTCGAGATCGAGGAGATCGAAAACCACCGCCTGATCTGCCAGAACACCAACAGCGATCAGGTCGGCGCGGGCCGCAACCTGGTGCAGCATCTGATGACCTATGACATCAGATCAACGCTGACCGTGAACAACTATTTCGGCGTGCTGCAGGGTGTTTTGAACAACCTTGGCATCGGGGTGCTGCCCGACTATGTGACCGAGGACTTTCCCGACCTCGTGCGCGTGATCCAGGATGTTGAGTCGGCTGATGTGCCCGTCTTCCTGGCCTACCCCGAAGAGCTGCGGCACTCTCAGCGGGTTGCCGCCTTCAAGGACTTTGTTCAGGACGAGATCATCGCCTACCGCAAGCAACTGAGGGAAAAGCAGAAAATCTGACCTCTGGCATGAGCCATGCGCCACATGCATATCGGGCATGTCCAGAGTTTCTCGAAACAGCCTTGATCGTGTGCAAGCCGCCTCTTATTTGATCTCTTGAAGGAGCGGATGCGCTGCATCTGCCTTCATACCTCCCTGTTGGACTTGGCCGAGCTTTTCGCTCGGCCTTTTTTTTGATCGGGCAAGAGTGATGGCGTGGTCGCCTTTGCTCTTTTCCCTGCGCAGCCCTTCCTCTAAAGACACCCGCAACATCTGCCACGGGGGCCATTTGCGCGATGACTGAACCTGCTATCACACCGGATCTGGTCGCAAGCCATGGGCTGAGCCCGGATGAATATGCGCGCATTCTTGAGATCGTTGGCCGGGAGCCGAGCTTTACGGAACTGGGCATTTTCTCAGCGATGTGGAACGAGCATTGCTCCTACAAATCCTCGAAGAAATGGCTGCGCACCCTGCCGACAGAGGGGCCACAAGTGATCTGCGGCCCAGGTGAGAACGCAGGCGTGGTGGATATCGGCGACGGGCAGGCCGTGGTCTTCAAGATGGAGAGCCACAACCACCCCAGCTATATCGAGCCCTATCAGGGTGCCGCGACCGGTGTAGGCGGCATCCTGCGTGACGTCTTCACCATGGGCGCGCGCCCCATCGCGGCTATGAACAGCCTCAGCTTCGGCGCGCCTGCGCACCCCAAGACCCGGCAGCTGGTCAACGGCGTCGTCGAAGGCATCGGCGGCTACGGCAACGCCTTCGGCGTGCCCACGGTGGGCGGTGAGGTTCGGTTTGACCCTGCCTACAATGGCAACTGCCTGGTGAACGCGTTTGCTGCTGGCCTCGCGGATGCCGACAAGATCTTCTACTCCGCCGCCTCGGGCGTCGGCATGCCGGTGGTCTATCTCGGCGCCAAAACGGGCCGCGACGGCGTGGGCGGCGCCACCATGGCGTCGGCGGAGTTTGACGACAGCATCGAAGAAAAGCGCCCCACCGTGCAGGTCGGCGACCCCTTCACCGAAAAGCGCCTGATGGAAGCCACGCTGGAGCTCATGGCCACAGGTGCCGTGATCTCGATCCAAGACATGGGCGCTGCGGGCCTCACCTGCTCGGCCGTCGAGATGGGCGATAAGGGCGGCCTCGGCGTCCGCCTTGATCTCGGAAACGTGCCCGTCCGTGAAGAGGCCATGACCGCCTATGAGATGATGCTGTCTGAGAGCCAGGAACGCATGCTCATGGTCCTGCGCCCCGAATTGGAATCGCAAGCCAAAGCCGTCTTCGACAAATGGGACCTCGATTTCGCCATCGTGGGTGAGACCATCGCCGAAGACCGCTTCCTCATCATGCTGAACGGTGAGGTCAAAGCCGACCTGCCGCTGTCCAAGCTGGCCTCCACCGCCCCCGAATACGACCGCCCGTGGGAGGAAACGCCGAGCCCGACCCCGCTCACCGAGGTGCCACAAGTCGACCCCATCGCGGGCCTGAAATCCCTGCTCGCCAGCCCGAATTACGCCGCCAAGACTTGGGTCTACGAGCAATACGACACGATGGTCATGGCCGACACGGTCCGCACACCGGGCCTCGGCGCGGGCATCGTCCGCGTGCACGGCACCGACAAGGCCCTCGCCTTCACCTCCGACGTGACCCCCCGCTACGTGCAGGCCAATCCGGTCGAAGGCGGCAAGCAGGCCGTGGCTGAAGCCTATCGCAACCTGACGGCGGTGGGCGCCACACCGCTTGCCACCACGGACAACATGAACTTCGGCAACCCCGAAAAACCCCGCATCATGGGCCAGTTCGTAGGCGCCATCAAAGGCATCGGCGAAGCCGTCGCTGCCCTCGACATGCCCATCGTCTCGGGCAATGTCTCACTCTACAACGAAACCGATGGTGCTGCGATCCTGCCTACACCCACGATCGGCGCCGTAGGTCTGATCGCCCACACCAACGACATCATCGGCATGGACATCCGCGCAGGCCACGTGGCGCTACTGTTGGGAGAGACGACCGGCCACCTCGGCCAATCCGCCCTGCTCGCCGAACACCTGGGGCGCAGCGATGGCGACGCCCCTCCCGTTGATCTGGAGCACGAAAAAGCTCACGGCGATTTCATCCGCGCCCACCGCGCAGACATCGCCGCCTGCACTGACCTCTCCGACGGCGGCCTCGCGCTCGCCGCCTTCGAGCTGGCCGAAGCCGCAGGCCTCGGCCTCACGCTTGACGCGGGCGACACCGCCCAGCTCTTCGCCGAAGACCAGGCCCGCTATCTGATCGTCGCGAAGCCCGATCACGCTGCGGCGCTGAAAGACGCTGCCACCTCAGCCAACCTGCCGCTAACCCAAATCGGCACCTTCGGCGGCGAAAACCTCACCTTCGGTACGCAAAGCGCCCCTCTCGCCGACCTCACAGCGCTCTACCGCACCACCTTCGCCACCGCTGTCGCCTGACCTCTGGTCCGGAGCCGCCCTCGCATGGGGCCGGTCGGACGCGGGTAAGGCGGGGCGGTCAAGTGGAATTGCGGAGGCTCCGCGCAGCGGAAACCGCCATTCCACTTGACAGGCACGGCGCGCCCGTCAGGCAAGGACCAAATGCGCGGGTGGCTCCGGACCTTCTGGGACGGTGAGCCCGAAGCGCCAAACAAAACATGGAATGCGCGCGCCAGCGCGCTCCGCTGACCAATCCTACCCAGACAAGGCCCGCATCAGCCGCGCCTTCTCACCCACATCATCTGGACGTGACAAGGACACCGCCAGATCCTCCAGCGAGGCAATCGAATGCCCCGCGCGAAAGCTGTCCACATGCGGCAGCATCGCCGCGATCCCACGGGCTTTCGGCGCAAACCCCTCCCAGCGTAGCAGCGGATTCAACCAGATCAGCCGCCGTGCCGAAAGATGCAGCCGCTCCATCTGCCGTTCCAGCGCCTCCGGATCGTCGCGGTCCAACCCATCGGTGATCAGCAGCACAACCGCGCCCTGCCCCATCACCCGCCGCGACCAGTCGCGGTTAAAGGCGGTGAGACACGCGCCAATCCGCGTCCCACCCTCCCAATCCTGCGCTTCAGCCCCCGCCGCCGCCAGGGCCGCATCCACGTCGCGATGCTTGAGATGCCGCGTGATGTTGGTCAGCCGCGTGCCAAAGGTAAACGCGTGCACCTTCGCCCATCCGGCACCCTTCGCATTCGCCACCGCATGTAAAAACTGCAGCACAACCCGGGAGTACTGGCTCATCGAGCCCGAGATATCGCAAAGCACCACAAGGTTGGGCCAGCGTGGCCGTGGCTCCCGGCGGGCAATCCGGTAGAGTTCCCCGCCCTGCCGCATCGCGCCGCGCAGTGTACGGGCGGTATCAATCCCGCGTCCGCGCCTGCTCGCTTGCGCCCGACGCGACAGGATCGGCGGCACCGGCAGGGTGAGCTTCGCCAGCACCCGCTTTGCCGCCGCCATCTCCGCCATGCTCATCTGCTCGAAATCGAGGCTGCGCAGCCGCTCTTCGGAAGACATCGTGAGGCTCGCGTCGATCTCGATCTCCGTCTCGCCCGGCTCGTCCTCATCGCCGTTCCCGTAATCCGGCATCTCCGCCCCGTCGAGCAGCGCCTCCGCGGCCCGCTTCTCCGCTGATTGAGCCTTGCGCTCTTCCTGCACGCCCCGCACCGCCGGAATCATGTAGGACATCATGTGCTCCAGATAGCGCGGGTCGCGCCAGTAGAGCCGGAAGATCTGTGCGAACACCGTCCGGTGCTCTGGCCGGTTCACGAAACAGGCGTGCAGCGTCCAGTAGAAGTCGCGTTTCTCCGTGAACCCCGCCGCCTCCACCGCGCGGATCGCATCGATCACCCGGCCCGGCCCAATCGGCAGCCCCGCGCGCCGCAGCGCGCGCGCAAAATGGGTGATATTGCCTGCGAGCTTCGGGTGCTCGGGCAGATCAAGCGGCGCGTATTCAGGCATGGGCTTTTTGGGGGCTCCGCCCCGGCGCTGCGCGCCTCCCCGGGATATTTATGGCCAGAAGAAACATCAGGCCGGCTCGAGAGAGGATTTGACCCGATCGAGGATGCGTTTGGCCTCAGAGCCTTGCAGCTTCCGGATGTCGTCCTGATACTTCAGGATCGCGCCCAGCGTATCGGCGATGACCTCCGGGCTGAGGGTGATCACGTCGAGCGCCAGCAGACATTTCGCCCAGTCGATGGTTTCCGCCACGCCCGGTTTCTTGAAGAGATCTTCGGTGCGCAGCTGCTGCACGAAGGCCACCACTTCGCGGCTCAGGGCTTCTGCCGCTTCGGGAGCACGGGCAGCGAGGATCTCCATCTCGCGGTCGAACTCCGGGTAGTCGACCCAGTGATAGAGGCAGCGGCGTTTGAGAGCGTCATGCACCTCGCGCGTGCGGTTCGACGTCAGGATCACCACCGGCGGCTCGGGCGCCTTGATTGTTCCGAGCTCGGGGATCGTCACCTGAAAATCGCTCAGGGCTTCCAAAAGGAAAGCCTCGAAGGGCTCGTCCGTCCGGTCCAACTCGTCGATCAAGAGCACCGGCGCGCCGTGTTCATCGGGCCGCATCGCCTCCAGCAAGGGCCGCTCGATCAGATAGGCGTCACTGAAAAGCTCTGCCTGCAACTCCGCGCGTTCAGCGCCGCCTGCGGCCTCAGCCGTCCGAATGGCCACCATCTGCGCCGGGAAATTCCACTCATAGACTGCGGTCGCGGCATCCAAGCCTTCGTAGCATTGCAGCCGGATCAGCCGCCGGTTCAGCCCCGCCGCCAGCGCCTTGGCGATCTCGGTCTTGCCAACGCCAGCTTCGCCTTCAAGGAACAGCGGCCGCCCCAGCCGCAGCGCGAGAAACACCACCGTGCCGAGTGCCCGGTCACAGACATAGCCCTCGGCCGCCAGCATCTCCTGCACGGCATCAATCGTCTCAACTCCGGCCATGTGCCCTCCTCTTTGGGGGATGATACCTGCATTCAAACCCCGGCAGGTCAAGCGCTGATGGGGGGCCTTTTGGTCTACATTGACCGGGCCAAATGTACCTGCGATGGTGTCCCGTGTGTCGCCAACCAAAGGTCGGGTTGCCCATGAAATCGCCGCAAACCCGCCCCGCCCATGGCTGATCAGGCCTCGAACATTACGGCCGTTCTCACCGTGCGCAACGAGGCAGCCTTCCTGCTGGAATGGCTGGCGCATCACCGGGCAGCGGGCATTACCCATTTTGTTGTCTGCTCGAATGACTGCGATGATGGCACCGATGTGATGCTGGACCGCTTGGCCGAGAGAGGCTGGTTGGCGCATCTGCGCAACGACGGGCCTTACCGAAATCGCGGCATCCAGTTCAGCGCTTTGCGGCTGGCTGATGCGCATCCGCTGGTGCAACAGGCTGAGTGGCTGTTGGCCCTCGATATTGATGAGTTTGTGAACGTCAAGACCGACGACAACACCCTGCCCGCGCTGATTTCTGCGCTGCCTCAGGCCACCGCAATCACACTCACCTGGCGGCTCTTTGGCAACGCTGGCGTGGCGCGTTACGAGGATCATCCCATAACGGAGCTCTTTACCCGCTGTGCCCCCGAGGTGATGCTGTGGCCCTGGCGCGCAGCGCTGTTCAAGACGCTCTATCGCAACAATGGCACATATGGAAAACTTGGGGTCCATCGCCCCAAGGCACCCAATCGGGATCGGCTCGACCAAGCCCGCTGGTTTGACGGAACAGGCCGGTCGCTGGGCGAGCCCTTCAAGACACGCCGGGTGTTTTCCGACTACGGCCAACCGAACTATGGTCTGGTGCAACTCAATCACTACCCTCTGGGCGCCATGGAAAGCTTCGTGTTGAAGGCGGCGCGCGGGCGACCGGGGCATGCGGATGCGGCTATTGCGCTGGACTACTGGGTCGAACGCAATCTCAACACCGACGAGGACCGCTCTATCGATAGCCTGCGCACCCGCCGCATGGCCTTGCAGACAGAGCTCATGGCGGATCCGGTTCTTGCCGACCTGCATCACAAGGCAGTCCAGTGGCGCAAGGCCCGCTTTGACACGCTGATGCTGGACGAAGCGACCCGCGCGCTCTTTGGCAGGCTGCTGATGACCCCGCCCTCCCAGCCTCTTACCGCAGACGCCGCCCGGCTGCTGACCAGTTACGCGCTGAAGGATCGCGACAATCCCAACAGATGACACCGAAGGGCGCGGCACCAACACTGGCCCTGCTCCACAAGCTGTGCTAGCGCATCCTCATGAGCCAGAGCCTGACCCTCCGCCGCCCCGATGATTGGCACCTGCACCTGCGCGATGGCGCGATGCTGCGTGCGGTGCTGCCCGAAACCACCCGCCATTTCGCCCGTGCGATCATCATGCCGAACCTCGTGCCGCCGGTGGTCACCGCCGCCGACGCCCGCGCTTATCACGACCGCATCCGCGCGGCCCTGCCCGAGGGCGCCGCCTTCACCCCGCTCATGACGCTCTACCTCACCGAAGAGACTGACCTTGAGGATGTGGCCGCCGCCAAAGCCTCAGGCCTCGTGAATGCGGTCAAGCTCTACCCCGCCGGGGCCACCACGAACTCCGCCAGCGGTGTGCGCACCTTCGAGAAGGTCCGCCCGGTGCTGGAGAAGATGGCCGAGATCAGCCTGCCCCTCTGCGTGCACGGCGAGGTTACGGATGCGGAGATCGACATCTTCGATCGCGAGGCCGTGTTTATCGACCGCGTGCTCGACCCCATTCGCCGCGCCACACCGGGCCTGCGCGTGGTGATGGAACATATCACCACCTCCAACGCGGTGGACTACGCCCGCGCCCAGGACGAGACCCTCGGCGCCACGATCACGACGCATCATCTCGTGATCAACCGCAACCACATCCTCGCAGGCGGCATCAAACCGTACTACTACTGCCTGCCCGTGGCCAAACGCGAAACCCACCGCCTCGCCCTGCGCCAAGCCGCCACCTCCGCTGAGGCCCGCTTCTTCCTCGGCACAGACTCCGCCCCGCACACGGATGCAAACAAGCTCCTGCCCTGCGGCTGCGCGGGCTGCTTCACGGCACCCAACACCCTCTCGATCCTCGCCCAGGTCTTCGAAGAAGAAAACGCCCTCGACAACCTCGAAGCCTTCACCTCTCTCAACGGCCCCGCCTTCTACGGCCTGCCCCCGAACGAGGACACACTCACCCTCACCAAAACCGGCGCCACCTACCCCGCGCAGATCGCCACCGACGACGGCCCCGTCACCGTCTTCGACCCGGGCTTCCCACTCGACTGGGCGGTGACCTGAGCTTCATTCTTCCCAAAATACTCCCGCCGGAGGCATCCGACCTCTGCCACAAAGGACCAAGCGATGATCCCCAGCAGCTACCCCGACCCAAGCGAAATCGCCCGCCTCACCGCGCGCATGCTGCTGGAGATCAAGGCGGTGCATTTCAACGCATCGGACCCCTTCATCCTCGCCTCCGGCCTGCCCAGCCCCACCTACATCGATTGCCGCAAACTCATCAGCTACCCGCGCATCCGATCCACACTGATGGACTTCCTGACCGTGACCGTCATGCGCAACGCAGGCTTCGAGGCCTTTGACAATATCGCGGGCGGCGAGACCGCAGGCATCCCCTTTGCCGCCATGGTGGCCGAGCGCATGGGCCTGCCGATGACCTATGTGCGGAAGAAACCCAAAGGCTACGGCAAAGGTGCGCGGATTGAGGGCGACATGCACGACGGCCAGCGCGTTCTTCTGGTTGAAGACCTCACCACCGACGGCGGCTCCAAGCTCAGCTTTGTCGACGCGATTCGCGAAACAGGCGCCACCTGCGGGCACACGGCGGTCATCTTCTACTACGGGATTTTCCCGGAAACGGAAAAGACCCTTGGCGATCATGGGGTTGCCCTTCACAGCCTCTGTACGTGGTGGGATGTGCTGGCCGAAGCCAAGGCGCAAGGCGCGTTTGACGCCACCACACTTACAGATGTTGAGGTGTTCCTGAATGATCCCCGCGCTTGGCAGGCCGCGCGAAAAAGCGACTAGGGCGCCACAGGACTTAGTATTTCGCGTGCAATGCACCACCAGATCGTGTATGTTTCTGACATAAAAACATATCCACACGTTATACCGTCTTATCCCGATTGCATGTCACAGAGCGGCGCGGGTAAGACCAATGACGGGACAAGGTGGGCACGGGCATGAACGAAATCACAAGCTTCAATCCAACGGGCGTGGACGTACAGGCGCCCGAGACAATGCCGCATTCCATAGAGGCGGAACAGCAACTGCTGGGCGCGATCCTGACCAACAATGATATCTACGATCGCGTGGCCTCCATCATCACCGCCAAGCATTTCTATGACCCGGTGCACGCGCGTATCTTTGAGATTGCCGCCGCCCGCATCGCAAAGAACGCGCTGGCTTCACCGGTCACGCTCAAAGCCTTTATGGAGGATGACGGCGGGCTGAAAGAGCTCGGCGGCCCCGCCTATCTGGTCCGGCTTGCGGGTGCTGCGATCTCGGCCTTCGCCGTGCGCGACTATGCGCAGATGCTCTATGACCTTTCCGTACGCCGTGATCTCATCCAGCTGGGCCGCGAGATCTCCGACAAGGCGGCCAAGGTGGACGTGGCCTCCGAGCCGAAAGAGCAGATCGTCGAGGCCGAACAGGCGCTCTACAATCTGGCCGAACAAGGCAATACCGAAGGCGGTTTCCAGAGCTTCCTCAAGGCCGTCACCGACGCGGTCAATGTGGCCAACGCTGCCTATCAGCGGGAGGGCGGGCTTGCAGGCGTCTCCACCGGTCTTATTGATATGGACAAGAAGCTTGGCGGGCTGCACCGCTCTGACCTCTTGATCCTCGCCGGTCGCCCGTCCATGGGCAAGACATCACTGGCCACCAACATCGCCTTCAACATTGCCAAAGCCTACAAAAAAGGCGTGCGCCCCGATGGCAGTGAAGGGGCGGTCGACGGCGGGGTTGTGGGTTTCTTTTCTTTGGAGATGAGTGCCGAGCAGCTCGCCGCGCGGATCCTGTCAGAGGCAGCAGAAGTGCCCAGCGAACAGATCCGTCGCGGCGATATGACAGAAGGCGAATTTCGCCGCTTTGTCGATGCCGCCAAGGCGCTTGAGGCCTGCCCGCTTTACATCGACGATACGCCCTCGATCCCCATTGCGCAGCTTGCCGCCCGCGCCCGCAGGCTCAAGCGGACCCACGGGCTCGATCTGATCATCGTGGACTACATTCAGCTGGCGCGCGGCACAGCCGACAACCGGGTGCAGGAAATTGGCGAGATTTCCATGGGTCTGAAAGCCATCGCCAAGGAGCTGGACATCCCGGTCATTGGACTGTCACAGCTCTCCCGCCAGGTGGAAAACCGCGAAGACAAACGCCCGCAGCTCAGTGACTTGCGCGAATCCGGCTCCATCGAGCAGGACGCGGATGTGGTCATGTTTGTCTTCCGCGAGGAATACTACAAAGAGCGGGAAAAGCCGGGGGATCACGACCTCGAAGCCATGGCCAAATGGCAGGAAGAGATGGAGCGCCTGCACGGGCGGGCCGAGGTGATCATCGGCAAGCAGCGGCACGGCCCCATCGGCACGGTGGACCTCAGCTTCGAGGGCCGCTTCACCCGCTTTGGCAACCTCGTGCAGCCTTGGCAACAAGGCAGCGAGCGCGAGTTCTGAGACATCGCGCCACCCATTCAGGGCAGCAGTTGATCTAAACGTCTGAAAAGCTGACAATTGACCGCCCTGCTGATCGCGGCGAGGCGTCAGAGCGCCCATCGTGACGGACGCTCAAAGACGGCAAACCCACCGCTCTCACGCGTTTTGCGCAGAAACCATCTGCGTTGCCGCGTTATGAGCGGCTGATTTGACCTGCTCCGCAAGTTCGGAATTCGGCAGCGTGCGAGCAAGAACCATGCCACCGACACAGAGCGCTGCAGAGGCCAAAGCCTTTTGGCGTCTGTCAGTCTGGCTGTCCGGCAATGCAGTTTCCAGCAACCAGACCATGGCCGTGAGCAACTGTTGGAAGGCGTCCTGCGTTTTCAGGTCAGCGCGGGCCACATCCGACGGAAGGGCGATCATGGGGCACTGCCCCTCGATATCGCCAAGATGCTTGTCCGACAGATAGGCATCTATCATCTGTTGCGCCATCTCTGGCTTGAGGTTGCTTGGATCAATGCCCGCGTCGCGGCGCCACTCCGCGCCGCGCCCCATCAGGAAGCTGGACACAGCCTCACTGAACAGTGCCTCCTTGCTCTTGAAATGGTTATAGAACCCACCCCGTGTCAGGCCTGCCGCCTGCATCACCTGATCAATGGTTACATTCTGAAAGCCATGCCGGTTGAACAGCACGCGGGCGGCCTCGACTATTTTCGCACGCGTCGCATCGCGGTGACTGGCACTATAGGGCATGAGGACTCCTTTTGGGGTCGATCATATCACCTCTTAAAATATGTTCTTTAACATAAATTGATTGCTGTCATGAAAGAGCCCTGACCCCATCAAGAGGAGCATGATCATGCCCAAGTTTCTGCTGATTTATCACGGGAAACCCGACATTCAGAGCGCGGAGGACGGAGCCAGGCATATGGCGGCATGGAACGCCTGGAAGTCCGGGATGGGGTCGGCTGTTGTCGATCCTGGCCTGCCGGTCGGACCGTCCAAAACGATCACACCAACGGGTGTTGAAGACCATGGCGGGGCCAATCCGGCGTCCGGCATGACCGTTCTTCAGGCTGACACACTGGACGACGCGATTACGCTGGCGCAGGCGTGTCCTCACCTGAGCGGCACGGGCACCATCGAGATCGCCGAGGCGATGGATCTGGACATGTAGGACGGCAAAGATGGACACAATATTTGATGCGGTGCCCTACTTTGCCGCTTATCGCGTCTCATTCCTCACCTTGGCGGGCCTCGCACTGATCACACTGATCCAGAGTTTTGCAACCGCACCGCTGGCCTTCGTGAATGAAGAGCAAGTTCCCGGAATGCCAGTGCGGTTTGATCATGGGAAGCTGAGTTTCCGCGCCTTGCGGACCTACTCCAATTCCGCAGAGACATTTCCGGCGTTCGGATGGGCCTTGCTGATGGCGATCATGTCCGGTGCGTCGCCAATGTTGGTCAACTGGTTGGCGGGTGGTTATTTCGCCAGCCGGATTGCATTTTGGGTGATCTACTACGCCGGCATCGGCAAGCCGGCCGGTGGCCCCAGAACGATGGCCTTTGTTGCCGGGTTGCTCTGCAACATCGGGTTGGCGGCGACGGCGATATGGTCTCTTTTGCCGGGGCTTTACTGAGACCTTGTCGATTGAGCGCGCATTGAACGGCCAGGCTCACTGCGCGCTGCGGCCTCCCCTTATCCGTGACAGCCTATGCTGCTCGATTTGGATGTGCTGCCAGGCCCGAAGGCCGCAAAGGACCTATATGCCTCACATTACACTCTGCTCGGATGGCGGAACGGCCGGAAAATTCTCAACCCAGGTCGAAAAAACCTTTGACCCTGACATTAGTGTCAGGGCGTTAGCCGTGGCCCTCAGCAACGTCGAAAGATTCGAAGACAGGAGAGCAAACGACATGACAGGCAACGATGTGTGGCGCGGCAAGGTGACCATCGTCACCGGGGGCAGTTCGGGGATCGGCCGGGCCACAGCAGCCGAACTTGCGACGAGAGGTGCGCATGTCCTGATCACAGGACGCAGTGCGGACAAGTTGATGGCAATTGCAGAGACCAGCGAAAAGATCGAGCTGCTGCAGATAGACAGCGCAGACCGGAGCAGCGGAGCTCAGATCGTTGACGCAGCACTCTCTCGCTGGGGGCGCATTGATCTGATCGTGAACAACTCGGGGGCGGGACACCCTCTGCCTGTCGACGCGTATGACACTGATATCATTTCAAATATGTCAGCCGTAAATATCATTGCACCTTCGCAATTGGTGCAGGCAGGCAAGGTGGCGTTGACACAGAGCAAAGGGGCAATCGTCAACATCGGAACGGCAGTCTCAAGGGGTGCAGCGCCGATGTTGGCCCACTACGCAGCAACAAAGGCGGCCTTGGAGCACTTGACCACATCATGGGCGGTTGAGCTGGCAGGCGATGGCATTCGCGTAAATGCGATTGCACCCGGTCCGGTCAAAACCGGCGCCTTGACCGGAATGATGGGCTTGACAAAAGAGATGGCGCAACAGATCGAGGACCAGGAAGCGGCACAGGTGCCGTTGGGACGTCGCGGCGTAACCGCTGACATTGTCCCCTGGATTTTGCGTCTCGGAAGCTCTGAAAACGAATGGCTGACAGGACAAATCCTGACCGTTGATGGCGGTTGGTCGCTGCGGTCATGATCTGTTAAGAGCCGGGTGGTGCGACGTCGACCACCCGACTCACCCTCGACGATCATCAGCGCCATTTGCATCTGAAGCAGGCTGAGCGGAGGATTTTCGATATGCGGGCCAAGGAAGCTGCAGAACGTCTGGGAATCACGCAACGCATGCTGCGTCACTACGAGAAAGAAGGCCTTCTGAACGTCGGGCGAACGCTCAATGGATACCGCAGCTATAGCGACGCCGATCTGCGAAGAGCTGGCCGCATCCGCGACTTCATAGTAACGGGCTTCTCCACCCGCGAAATCCGCGCCATGAGTGGCTGCCTCTCAGATGAGGGAGCTGGCCCATGCGAAGGCGGCATCGCGAAACTGACGGAGAAGCTGGAGCACATCGACCGACTGCGCGCGGAGCTTGATGAAAAGCGAAGCGCTGTCATTGACAGGCTGGCTGTGTTGCGAACACGGCTTGATACGCTCAGCAGGCACTGAACCGGGGGTCGGAAAAACTGCATTTACGCCGGCGTCTCGGGTGAGATATGTGCTTGAAAACGACGCGGAAAGCGCCAGGCGTCTGGCCTTTTTCCGTCGTGACAGATGACCATTTCCATGAAGCATGACAGGACCATAGCGATGAATTTTCGAAAGGGTGTTGCCGTCTGCGCGGTATGCGCCGCAACACTGTGCGCTGCTCAGGCAGAAGACCTTGCAAACAGTTCCGATCATCCCGACGTTGGTCGCTTTCCCCAGTCCGAAATCCGAGGGTTTGAGACCACAAGCTACAGCGAAGGGGTCATTCCGACATCGATCAACAGCTATGACGCACCGGCCGCATTTGAGGCCTGGCATCCAAAAGGCCAACGCACCACAATTGTCTATGATATCCCCGCGTCCATGCCAGTCACAACGCTTGAGATTGTAAGGTCAGTCAAGAGCAGCCTTCAGAAGGCCGGGTTCTCGGTCGAGTTGGTCTGCCACGCCTCCGCGCAGAACGCCGAATGCGGCGCGTTCTTGCAGCGACAGGTGGTGTCTGAGGCGGAGGCAAAGGGGCGGTTTGCAGCATTCAAGGATCTCTATAATTTGAACAAAGCGGACTTCGGTATGATCTCCGCGCAAAAGGGCGACCTGCGTCTTTGGAGCATTGTCGCCAAATCGACCTATTCCCCGAATATTCAATACGCCTTTGATATCTATGAAGAAGATGAGGCTGCCTCGCTGGTGCTGGAGATCACGCCGGAGCAGCTGCGGTCCGATATTGGAGCATCCGGCAGTGCCCGCTTGCAAGGCGTCACCTTCGAGACCAACAGCGCCAAACTGACGAAAGAGTCCGCCCAGGCTCTGGCGGCCATCTCGGCCTACATCCAAAGCTCTGATGACACGCGTTTTGTGGTTGTGGGTCACACGGACAACCAGGGGGCTTATGATCACAACAAGCGTCTCTCTGAGGCACGCGCGCAAAGCGTCCGGACTTACCTCGTCGAGAGTACAGGGATCTCTGCGGATCGGCTGCGCGCCGTCGGTGTGGCCTACGCGGCCCCGATTGCGAACAATGACACGGCAGAAGGGCGCGCCTTGAACCGTCGCGTCGAACTGGTGAAAGGTGACTAGCCTTGTGCAACAGGCACCGACGAAACGGTGGCGGCCAGTCCGTGAGAAGCTGGTGACACTGGCAGGTGTTTCTCTGCTTTTGATCAGCCGTTGCACGTCAGCGTGCTACAGCCCTTGGTCTCTGAGCACCGGCATGTGGTACGCGACATGAAGATCACCTTCAGGGCTTCTCCTGTCGTCACGAATATGCGTTCCGAGATTGCGCCCTGGTTCAGCCTTGTTGATGCGTCGCTTCGGGCTGACCTCATTGAGGCCATAAGCTATCATCAGCGTTTCTTGAACCGGACCCCGACCTCAGAGATACAGCGCGGCTTCCTGGCCGACGTGACGCATCTTTTGCAGCAAGTTGAAGCCAGCGACGGTCAAACCGCGACATTCAAGGGCGGCTCCTCTTATCTCTCGCGCCGCTACTCCGGCCAGATCGCAAAGGGTGACTTTCTGACGGTTCAGTGCGGGGACTGTGGCGCAATGCTGACGGCCAGTGACGTCATATATGACAGTTGGAAAGACGCTCACGCAGCCGGGCAGACCCTGTTCTGCACCTGCGGCGCAAGGCTGTGGCTGCATTTCGATGTCACCCCAAAATGATATCGGCGGGCCGCGTGCAACTCGCGCCATGCGCAGGTTTTGCAACTAAGGTAAGCACTCTATGAAACTGGCTCTTTTCATCGTCTCCGGCGCACTTCTTATTGGTCCATGTCTCGCCTGGACTTACGTCATCGTTCTTGGGTGCAGCTACAGAGTACACAACACGGCCTGCGGGATTGGCGTCCGTGATTATCTGGACGCCGACTTCCTCACGTTGGCGGCGTTCCCGTGGGGGCTGGGTCTGGTTTTCCTGATCGGAGCCTTCGGAACGAAGTAGCCTGTCGTCAGCTCACCGGTGGCCAACCCAACGCGCGCGACAAGGGCAGATCGCCCCCTCGGATCACCGAATTCTTACGCGGTTTGCGCGAAATCAGCGGCATCGGCCAGAAGGATTTCGACATATGTCTTCCACCTTCGATCACCGACGTCTTGCGGGGCTTGTCTGACACCAGCGGCATTGGCCAGAACGACCGCGACATGAACTTGCCGCCTTTCATCACCGAATTACTGGGTTTGCGTGCACGCAGCATCGGCCAGCCGAGGCCAGCGGTCACCGGGCCGCCTTCATAGCCTGTGCGGTGCATCGGAACGGTCAGGAAATGCGGATGCTCGGTGAGGATGCTGGACGCCTTCTGCGGCCCGTCGGGCACAAAGCGGTCCTCAACCACATTGCCAGCCTCCAGAGGGTCGTGCTTGGCCAGCAACTCGCGCATCTTGGTCGCCGCCATCAACGGTTTGTAGGTCGCGCGGACCGCAAAGACCGCCTGACCCTCTTTGACATGCGCCAGATAGGTCCCAAGCGCACTGTCATCGACCCCCGCCGCCTGCATCTTGGCGGTGAGGCCTGCGTCATCCTCCGCGCTTCCTTTAGTGATCACCGACATATCGCGGCTTGGAACGCCCATGAACACCGCGCGCTCCTTCACGTAGCGGGCCTTCTCCTGGTCTTCGAACAAGCGTGTGATGAGTGTTGTCATGATACCTCCACCGGGCGTCCGTCACCTGTCGACGGGTTGTTGACAAGACGCCTGCGCGTGGAGCGTCTCAGGATTGGCCAGGCCACCGCGATGGCCAGGGCCAGAAACAGCATTTCTATCGCGAATACTGAATTATAGGGCGTCTGCGGTGCATTTCCAGCGGGCGACAGCCCCACGATCAGATCGCGCACAATGCCGGCCAGTGCGATGCCAAGCCCCGCCGCCGTGGCTTGCACGGCGCCCCAGGCCCCCAGGGACAGGCCAACGCGGTCGCTTGGCGCTGCGCGAATTGTGGCCGTTAGCGTCGCGTGGCCAAAGAGCCCCGCGCCAAGGCCTGTGGCAAAGACACCTGCGAAGAACGCGGGGACGCCAAAGCCAAACGACGACAAGATGATCGCTGCGAACCCGGGCAGGCCAATCGCCGCGCCCATCACGGAATATCGTGCAGGTGCGCCACCCTGACCCAGCCCGCGAGCGGCTATGCCAAACCCTGCAAGGGTTCCTGCCGCCAGCAAGGCCGTCAGTTTCGTCGTGCTCGCCACCGAAAGACCAAGCACTTGGCCGCCGTAAGGCTCCATCAGCACGTCGGCCATGCCAAAGCCAAAGGTGCCCAGACCGATCACCACCAAAAGCCGCAGCATGCCCGGACGCGCCATCAGCATGGCCCAGGCCTTAGCAAAACGGACCCGGGGCGCGGCTTTCATGGCCTGCGCGCGGGCGCGGCTGCGCGCCTCCTGCTGCCAGAGCGCTGCGAGGTTCAGCGCGACGGTCACCACCGCAGCGCCCTGGATCACCTGAATCAGTCGCCCCGGGGTGTAAGTTTCGAGCAGCGCGCCGAAGACCAGCGCGCTGATCACCATGCCGACCAGCAGCATGACATACATCAGCCCCACAACCTTGGGCTGGTCTTCCTCGGCCACAAGGTCGGTCGCCAGCGCCAGCCCCACGGTCTGCACCATATGCACCCCCGCGCCCACCAGCAGGAACGACAGCGCAGCAGAACTGTACCCGATCCAGCGCGGCGCATCGATGGCCTCGCCATAACCCGACAGGACAAGCAGCGAGAACGGCATGATCGCGAAGCCACCAAATTGATAGAGTGTACCCTTCCAGATGTAGGGCGCGCGGCGCAAGCCAAGCGCCGAGACATGTACGTCGGATTTGAACCCAATGAGGGTGCGCAACGGCGCAAAGATCAGCGGCAAGGCCAACATGACCGCGACCAGTGTGGCGGGCACGGCCAACTCCACAATCATCACACGATTGAGCGTGCCCACGATGAGCACAAGCGCCATGCCGACAGTCACCTGAAACAGCGACAGCCGCAGCAAGCGCCGCAGCGGCACCGCCTCGGTCGCCACATCGGCAAAGGGCAGATACCTAGGCCCGAGAGCTGCCAGCCGGCGCATTGCAAAGGCACGATAGTCAAACATTTCTTTTGTCCGCCCCCCTCGCGCAGCGCTAGGACCACGCGCAATTCCAACGGCGAAAAATCAGGCCCGCTGCATCAGATCAGCGGGCCCAAAGCGCTATTGCCTGAGAACGGTAGCGTTCCCTGTGCTGGAGGCGGCATGCACCTCCGGCGGCTGCAGGATCGCCTTGACCGGCGTGCCGTCCGACAGGATTATGGTCACCGTTTGACTGCCATCCGCTGCAGGCGCGGCATAAGATACTTTCGCCGTATCGCCTGGCTCCAGCATCGTCGCCGATGCAGTTTCAGCACCCGACCCCAGCTCATTGCCAGACAGGAAATCTGCCACCCAGGTGGTGTTGCTCAGCACGGCCACATGCACAGCAAACGATCCGATTGCCACAGCACTGAGAAAGAGCGGAACACCGACGGTCGGCTTTACGACCAGCCACATTTTTGCATTGTTCATGGTGTGTCTCCCTTATCCAAGCCAGGGGGTTGCCACTGCAACCAGGATGTGGGCCAAAAGCGCGATCAGACCAAAGACGCGCGTTCCATCAATGAGGTAGCTGTGGACTTCCTCAGCTTCCTCCAGGGTCAGCCCCGTGGGCCAAACCTTGTCTTCACCGTCCGCCATATTGGGTCCTCCGATTTGCGTACGTGGTTATGGCCAGACCCAAGCCCTGTCTGACCCACTTCAAAACGCGCACCGTAAGGTCAACTGTGTCACATGATGTAGACGCTCACAAGTGTAAATCCTGAATTACAATTCGCGGGCGCAGGTCTGAGCGGCGCCTCATCTTCCGACGCCGGCGGAGTCGATGCCAAAAAATACGGCGCGCACCCGCACTTAACCGCCGTCGCGCGCGAAAGATGGCACGCCGCACCGCCCACAAAATTTGTGATTGGACAGGGCACGGCATCTCTGGCGCAATGGGATCATGCGGGTCTTGCTTGTTCTCTTGCTCTTTTTGCCCACGCTGCTGCGGGCGGACGACATGGAAGTCGACGTCGAGCTGTTTCTTGCGGTGGATGTGTCGCGCTCCATGTCTCCGGCGGAACTGGAGATTCAGCGGCGCGGCTATGCGGAAGCCATCACCAGCGCGGATGTGCTCGACGCGATCCACAACGGGCTCTTGGGTCGTATCGCAGTCACCTATGTGGAATGGGCGGGCGAGCATTCACAACGGGTGATCGTCCCCTGGACCCAGCTGAGCACGCCGGAACACGCCAGATCGGTCGCGCATCAGATCACCGCGCGCTTTGACACCGGGCTGCGGCGCACCTCGATCTCGGGGGCGCTGTACTACGCGGCAGCAGATTTCGCGGGCAACGGGTTTCACGGGCTGCGACGGGTGATCGACGTCTCGGGCGACGGGCCGAACAATCAGGGCCGCCCGGTCGAGGGCGCACGCGATGCGGCGCTGGAGGCGGGGTTCATCATCAACGGGCTGCCACTGATGACCACGGATGCGCTGAGCGAGATATGGGGCATCCCCGATCTCGACATCTATTATCAGAACTGTGTGATCGGCGGCCCCGGCGCCTTTGTCATCCCCGTGCTCGACTGGGACCAGTTCGCAGGCGCCGTCAAGCGCAAGCTGGTGCTGGAGATCGCAGGGCTTCCTGCGCGCATTCAGCCTGTACAATATACGCTTGGGGCGGAGTATGACTGCCTGATCGGTGAAAAGATGTGGGAGCAGAACCGCGCCTACTTCGACATCCCCTGACCATTGCGCACCGCTTCGCTGGATGCGGAATTTCCACTTGACGCTCCGCTCATCCCTGTCAAAACGCGAGGATGGCAACTGCGGTTCTTTCCATCGACACCTCTGCGCTGGCTGAAAACTGGCACAGTCTCAACGCCATGGCCCAATGCGAAACGGCAGCGGTGGTCAAAGCCGATGCTTATGGCTTGGGACTGTCACAGATCGCGCGCACGCTTTCCCGCGCTGGCGCGCGTTCCTTTTTCGTGGCCGTCGCCGAGGAAGGTGTGGCCCTGCGCGAGATCCTCGGCAAAGGCCCGCAGATCAACGTCTTTTCCGGTCACATGAAAGGGGACACGTCCCTCATCCGCGATGCGCAGCTGACACCGATGCTGAACTCGGTGGATCAGATGCTGCTGCATGTGGAGGCGCTGCCGGGCCACCCCTTTGGCATCCAGCTTGATACAGGCATGAATCGCCTTGGGCTGGAGGCCGTCGAATGGGCCGCCCTGCGCGATATCGCGCTGCCTCAGAACCCCAAGCTGATCATGTCCCATCTGGCCTGCGCAGACGAGCCGGATCATGCGATGAACGCCGCCCAGCTCAAGGCGTTTCACGAGATGACCGAGGATGTTGCGGTGCCACGCTCACTGGCGGCGACCGGGGGCACCTTGCTTGGGCCCGACTATCATTTCGACATGGTCCGCCCCGGCATCGGGCTTTATGGCGGGCTCCCTTTCGTCGACGCGCGTCCTGTGGTCGAGCTGCATATCCCCGTGATCCAGATCCGCGATGTCGCCGTGGGAGAGAGCGTGGGCTACGGCAACACCTGGATAGCGCGCAGCCCCTCACGCATCGCCACCATCTCCGCTGGCTACGCTGATGGCATCCTCCGTGGCATGGGGCCAAACGCCCATTTGCATGCAGGGTCGTCGGCTGTGCCGGTTGTGGGGCGTATCTCCATGGATATGATTGGCGTCGATGTCACCGGCCTGGCGGAGGAGCCGGAAACGCTCGAACTGATCGGGCCGCATCAATCGGTCGACACGGTAGCCGGGTTCGCAGACAGCATCGGCTACGAAATTCTCACCTCGCTGGGTGGGCGCTACAAACGGATCTACCTGTGATGAGACCGCTTGCCCTCCTCGGCCGGGCCGTACTGGCCGCGCTTGCGATGATCGGCCGGATCGCGCTGTTTGCGGTCGAGGCCATCAGCCACATCCTGCGCCCGCCATTTTACGGGCGCGAATTCCTGTCGGCGCTGATGAACATCGGCTGGCTGTCATTGCCCGTTGTAGGGCTGACCGCCGTTTTCACAGGCGGCGCACTTGCGCTGCAGATCTACGCGGGCGGCTCCCGCTTCAACGCCGAGGCCGTAGTGCCACAGATCGTCGCCGTCGGCATGGTGCGCGAGCTTGGACCGGTGCTTGTCGGCCTGATGATCGCAGCCCGCGTGACCTCTTCGATCGCAGCAGAGATTGCGACCATGAAAGTGACGGAGCAGATCGATGCGCTCGTCACCCTCTCCACCCACCCGATGAAGTATCTCACCGTGCCGCGTGTTCTGGCCGCCGTGCTAGTGGTGCCGCTGCTTGTGGGTGTGGGCGACATCATCGGCATCTTCGGCGGCTATGCGGTGGCCACCGGCACGCTGGGCTTCAATCCCGCAGGCTACATCCGCAACACGGTGAATTTTCTTGAGCCGCTCGATGTGATCTCCTCGCTCACCAAGGGCGCGGTTTTCGGATTTGCCGCAGCGTTGATGGGCTGCTACCACGGCATGAATTCCGGCCGGGGCGCCATGGGCGTGGGTCGCGCGACAAAAACCGCCGTGGAAGGCGCCGCCATCCTGATCCTTGCGGCCAATTTCGTGCTCACAGGAGTGTTCTTCACCCTATGATCGAGATGACGGATATCCGCAAATCCTTCGGGTCGAACCACGTGTTGCGGGGGTTGAACCTCTCTGTACCCAAAGGCACGTCGATGGTGATCATCGGCGGTTCGGGCACCGGCAAATCCATCGCACTGAAATGCGTCCTCGGGCTGGTCAAACAGGACAGCGGCACAGTCATGGTCGATGGCAAGGACGCCAGCAAAGGCGACCGCGACGCCTTCCTCGCCCGCTTTGGTATGCTGTTTCAGGGCGGTGCGCTCTTTGACAGCCTGCCGGTCTGGCAGAATGTCGCTTTCCGCCTGCTGCGCGGCTCCCTGAAACGCCCGCATGACGAGGCGCGCGCGATTGCGATCGAGAAGCTGCGCCGCGTGGGGCTGAAAGCGGATGTGGCGGATCGCTTCCCGGCGGAACTGTCCGGCGGCATGCAGAAGCGCGTGGGCCTCGCCCGCGCCATCGCGGCTGAGCCCGAGATCATCTTCTTCGACGAGCCGACAACGGGTCTTGATCCGATTATGTCGGGCGTGATCAACGAGCTGATCCGGGAGATTGTGGTGGAGATGGGGGCGACGGCCATGACCATCACGCATGACATGACATCCGTGCGCGCCATCGCGGACAATATCGCCATGCTGCATGAGGGTGTGATCCAGTGGACCGGCCCGGTTGCCGAGATGGACCAGAGCGGCAACCCCTATCTGGAGCAATTCATTCAGGGCAAGGCAGACGGCCCCATCGAGGCGGTGCGCTAGGATAAGGCCTGCCCCTTAACTGGCTTGACCCGCGTGATGCGCCGTCAGGATCGGCATCAGCTGGTCCTTGGTCTGCAGGCCCTGCACCCTGCGCTGTAGCCCACCTGTGTCATCAAAGAGCAGCAGCGTGACATTGCCCACCCCATGGCGTAGCGCAAAAGCCTGCCCCTCGGGCGTGGTGATATCCGCAATCAGATACAGCAGATCGCATTCACCAAATTCCTTCAAGGCCTGGCGCGTCTGTTTTTGAAGCGCGGTGCAGGTCGGGCACTGCGGATCATGCACCTGCACAACCGTCGGCTTGCCCTGCCCTACGCGGCTCAGATCATGCTCCGCCGCATAAGCGCGAAATGACCCAAGGGCCGCATAGCCACCACCGCCCAGCAGTGCTGCGCCAATCGCGCCGTTGCGCAGCAGCTTCAGGACATCGCGCCGCCCGGGTTCGGCGGGTGCCGCCGCCGCTGTCTGCTTTTGCTTTCGTGATTTGCGCGACTTTCCCATGGTGGCCCCATTTGCAACTGTTGTCGCAGGATAACCGGATCCAGCCATCCCCCGAAAAGCTTTTGTCAGGTGCAGTGCTCACAATGTTGTGCGCTCGTTTTGGCGCCGGTTCTAGGCTCGACGCACAGCTTTCTTTTGGAACGTCAACTTTTTTGATGCTGAGACCGCAATAAAAGAGTACGATGCCGTCGTGCGCAATCAAAGATCAGACAATCCGCAGATATCGACCTGCGGACGAAACACGCAGCACAGGCTAACCAACAATGCTAGACGATCTAACGCGCGCTGCGCATATTCCACCTGAGATCGAGAGCATTTGCGACGATCTCTCCATCTCCATTTGTGTCGCGGATCCGGACGGGAACGATACCCCGCTGATCTACGTCAATCCGGCGTTTGAGACGTTGACGCTCTACGCAGCCGAAGACGTTCTTGGCAAAAACTGCCGGTTCTTGCAGGGTGCACTCACCGATCGCACGGTTACGGACGAGATCGCCGAGGTGGTCCGCCAGCGCGTGTCAGAGACCTGTTGCCTGATCAACTACCGCAAAGACGGGTCTTTGTTTTTCAACCTGCTGGCCATCCGCCCGATTGCGCTTGCCGATGATCGTACTGTGCTCATGGCCTGTCAATATGCCTTCAAGCCTACGCAGACCGCTGGAAGCCTGCGCCGCACATGCTCGGCCCTCGATGATGCACAGCGCAAAATCCGCTTTGGCCTGCGGTCCGGGCCGAACCCGGTGAACATGCATGACACCTACCGGCTCGACACCGTGGCCATGCGGTTTGAAGCGGCCTTTGTGCGCGTCAAGAATTGCCTGATCAGAATGGGCAATGCACAGATGATCCACACCTATCCGACCTACCGTCACAGATCGCAATACGAAGTGCTGCTCTGACCACTGAGGTCTAGGCAACGCGCCGACAGGGCGCGCCAGCTTCCCGTTCTGCGTGGACTATTCCGCCGCAACCGCTGTATTGGCCAGTTCCCAAGGCCGGACAAAGGCGCTAAGCGCATGGGCAATGGCATCCTCGCCCGCCCCGTTTGGCTCGATCTGCGCAACCAGCCCCCGCTTTTTGTCATCGACCACAGCGATGACCCGCGCCGCCACGCCCGCCTCTTCCAGAGCCTGATTATAGATCCGCGTGATTGCGTGCTTGCGCAGATCCGGTTTGAAGATCTTGCCAACGGCGGTCTTGGGCAATTCATCCATGATGGTCATGTGCTTGGGATGTGCCGCGCGTTCGTGCACGTGTTCCCGGCAGAGCGCCAAAAGCTCGTCTTCCGTCACACTTGCCCCTTCAACCAGTTCGACAAAAGCGCACGGCACCTCGCCTGAATGAGCGTCCGGCTGACCAATCGCGCCCGCAAAGGCGACGGCCTCATGATGCAGCAGCGCCTCTTCGATCTCCGCAGGGTCGATATTGTGACCACCGCGAATGATCAGATCCTTGGCGCGCCCGGTGATCCAAAGATACCCATCCGGGTCGACCCGGCCCAGATCGCCCGTGCGCAGATGGTTGCCGAAATAGAGGTCGGCGTTTTTCTCACCTTCGGTGTAGGTGTGGCCGACGTAGACCCCGGGGTTGGAGACGCAGATCTCGCCGATTTCATCCACATCTGCCTCGATGGGGCCGTTTTCCGTGGCCTTGAAGATCTTCACATTGCAATAGGGGAACGGGATGCCGATGCTGCCCACCTTCTTTTCGCCGTCAACCGGATTGCACGACACAAGGCAGGTTGCCTCGGTCAACCCGTAGCCTTCCACAAGCGTGACCCCGGTGGCTTTCTCGAACCGGCGAAACAGCTCCAGCGGCAGCGGGGCTGAGCCTGAAAACGCCGTCTTCACCGTGCTGACATCTGCGTTGATCGGGCGCTGCATCTTGGCCGAAATCGCTGTGGGCACAGTGATGATGAAGGTGATCTTCCAGCGCTCCACCAGCTTCCAGAAATTGTCCATCACGCCGTCGCCACGATAACCCTGCGGCGTCGGAAAGATCACATGGGCGCCGGACGTGACCGCCGCCATCAGGATCACATGGCAGGCAAAGACATGGAAGAGCGGCAATGGGCAGATGATGTTGTCCTCTTCGGAGAACAGCAGTTCCGTCCCGATCCAGCCGTTGTAGATCAGCCCCGAATAGCGGTGCTGCGCCACCTTGGGCATGCCGGTGGTACCACCGGTGTGGAAGTAACAGGCGACACGGTCGCCGTCACTGTCCGCAAAACTCAGGGTTTTCGGCTGCTTGGCCACTTCAGCCATGAAGTTCAGGTATTTGGCCTGGTTCTGCACGCTGCGTTTCGGTCGGATCAGCGGCACAATCCAGGACTTGGGCGGCGTGAGGTAGCGCAGCAGATCCACCTCCAGCACCGTTTTCACGTTGGGCGCCAGCGCCACGGCCTCCGCCGTCTTATCCGCCACATCCGTTTTCGGGAAGGGGCGCAGCGTGACCACCACCTTGGCGTTGGTCTCCCGCAGGATGGAGCCGATCTGCTCGGCATCGAGCAGCGGGTTGATCGGATTCACGATCCCTGCAACCGCAGCCCCCAACAGCGCCAGCACCGTCTCATTCGCATTGGGCAGCACATAGGCCACAACGTCATTTTCGCCGATCCCAAGCGACCGGAAGAGGTTCGCGGCCTGCGTCACCTGATCCTTCAGCGCAGACCATGTGAGCGTCTCGGCCTTGTCGCTGGGTCCCGAAAAGATCTGATAGCTCACCGCGTTGTGGTTGGGGAACCGGTCAGCTGTCTGGCTCAGCATCCCGTAAAGCGTGGCCGGCAGGGGCCGGTCGGCCCACGGCATGGCCGCCTCAATTGCATTGCGGTCGTCAATCCCGGCAAACGTCATCTATGTCCTCCCAAACCGCCCGGCTTTGGGCGTTTTCTCCTTGGCAGGAAGGATGAAGTCTTGTGCGCTTTAGTGCAAGCGCCGTGACAGGCGGTACGTGATCGGGGACGCTGCGTCAGACCACCCTGACGTCAGGGCATTCCGGCGCGGCCACAAGCTGCTGCCTATTCAGCGGCCATGCCGTCCGTGAATTGCAGCCGTGCAAGGCGCGCATAAAGACCACCCTCCGCGACCAACTGATCATGTGGTCCGCTGGCGACAATCCGCCCGTCCTCCAGCACGATGATCCGGTCCGCCTTCTTCACGGTGGCCAGCCGGTGCGCGACAATCAGCGTCGTGCGCCCGGTACTCAACGTATCGACCGCCGATTGCACCGCCCGCTCACTTTCCGCATCCAGCGCGCTTGTGGCCTCGTCCAACAGCAGCACAGGCGCGTCGCGCAGGATGGCCCGGGCGATGGCGATGCGCTGCTTTTGCCCGCCGGACAGCATGACACCGCGCTCGCCCAGGTAGGCATCATACCCATCCGGCAATGCCGCGATGAAATCATGCGCTGCCGCCGCCTTGGCCGCCGCCTCAATCTCGGCATCCGTCGCATCCGGGCGACCAAATCGGATGTTGTCGCGCGCGGAGGCGGCAAAGATGACCGGATCCTGCGGCACCAGCGCCACCGCCTTGCGGAAGGCGTCGCGCCGCAGATGTGCCAGATCAACGCCATCCAGCGTGATACGGCCCGAGGCCGGATCATAGAACCGCAGGATCATCTGAATGATTGTGGTCTTGCCCGCACCCGACGGCCCCACGAAGGCAACCGTTTCCCCCGGCTCGATGCTCAGGCTGACGTTGTCCAGCGCGTGAGTTCCGGGGCGTGAGGGGTAGTCGAACGTGACATTTTCAAAGGTGATCCGCCCGGCCACTGGCTCGGGCAGCAGCAGCCCGGTATCCGGGTCCTGAACGCTGTCTTCCGCGGTGAGCAGTTCCACCAGACGTTCGGTGGCGCCAGCCGCACGCTGCAACTCGCCCCAGATCTCTGACAGCGCAGCGACGCCCCCCGCCACCATCACAGCATAGATCACGAATTGCACCAACGCGCCCTGGGTCATGTCGCCTGCGCGCACGTCGCGCGCACCAATCCAAAGCACGCCGACAATGCCCGCAAAGACCAGGAAGATCACGATCACGGTCATCAGCGCGCGGGTCGAGATGCGCCGCCGCGCCGCGTCATAAGAGCGTTCGGTGACATCGGAGAACTGAACGCGGCTTGCGGCTTCATGCGTATAAGCCTGAACCGTCTGCACCGCAGAAAGCGTCTCGGAGGCATTGCCGGAAGAGGCCGCGATCCAGTCCTGGTTCTCGCGGCTCAGCACCCGCAGCCGCCGCCCCAGCACCAGAATGGGCACGATGACCGCAGGCACGATCAGCAAAACAAGCCCCGTGAGTTTGGGAGATGTGGCCAGCATCAGCACCAGCCCGCCCACAAAGATCAGAATATTGCGCAGAGCAATCGACGCGGAGGAGCCGATGACAGACAGGATCAGCGTGGTATCGGTGGTGATCCGGCTCAACACCTCGCCGGTCATGAGTTTTTCGAAGAAGGCCGGGCTCATGGCGATCACACGGTCAAAGACGGCCTTGCGAATGTCCGCCACCACGCGCTCGCCGAGCCGGGTCACCAGCATATAGCGCAGGCCAGTCCCAATCGCCAAAAGCCCGGCGATGCCCAGAGCGGCTGCAAAATACTGATCAAGAATATAGGCATTTTCGGTGTCGAAGTTATCAACCACGCGGCGCACGGCCAGCGGCAGGGTCAGCGAAATAACAGCGGTGATCACCAAAGCCGCCAGCGCGGCATACAAGAGACTGCGGTATGGCCAGACAAAGGGCAGCAGAGCTTTCAGCGCACCGATTTTTTTGGATTTCGCGCGCTCTTCGTTTTGCCCAGGTGCCTGTGGTGCACTGTCAGCCATGTCTACCCCTTCTCCGTCCGGGTTCTGTCATGGCGGGGCAAACCAGGCGGGTCAAGAGAGCACAAGCCCAAGATGCCGCCGAAGGGCGCATATGCCGCGATCAGCCTTCGGGTCTATTCTAAAAGAGGTGGAGCGGGCGGCGGGAATCGAACCCGCTTCATCAGCTTGGAAGGCTGAGGTAATAGCCAGTATACGACGCCCGCTCAGCGCCTGAGGTCATATGATAGGCTCATTGCAAGGTCAAGCGGCCAAGCCGAAAGATCCTGATGAGGCGAAGACCATGGCAAACAGCCGCGCAGACCTTTGCCCTCCATGCATCAACGTCGCCTCAAGCCTCAACCGGAGGAAACCAGGTCAAGGACGAGTGGTGGAGCGAGATGAGCACATGTCCGTCAAGTTTGTGGTAGGCAAAGGTATAGTCAGCCCGGGTCGCATTGCCGTCGCCATCGACAAAGGTGTAGTGCCCCATGTCTTTGTAGCCAAGCCCGCCTGCTTTCAGGATGGGTCCAACGGCGCTCTGAAATTCAACTTTTTTCCATCCTCGATTGAGGAAGCCCACGTCCTGGGGATAGTCTGGATCACCGCCGACAAAATAGGCCCGCGCGCCGGTACGGTCGAGCCGAATGATATCCGCCAAGGTCGGTTTGAACAGCAGTGGTTCGTCTGGATCGCCAAAGTCATAAAGGTCAAGAAGACCATCGACATCCCGTTCGGTCACGCATTTTGCCCAAGCACGTTGTGCTGCAACGACTTCGGCCTTCGTCATCGGTTGGAAATTGCGTTCCGAAATCGCCTCTCTCCCAGTCTTGCAAAGCGCCGTCACCAAGCTTCGGACAAAAAGCTCTCAGGACAACGTCTGCTCCTCTCCATCTGGGCCGTGGTGAGTAAAGCAATGGAGAGGTCGAGGCAAGTGCCGCTCGCAGGCCGACGAAGGGTTTGGTCGAGGTCGCTCGTTCATCTCGTCGGGCAGCGATTGGTGACGTCCCGAATGAGCTTCATTGCCACCTCAGATCTCGGGACGACGCGTTTCTCTGCGACAAACCCACACGGCCTGGCGTCAATACCGATATCGCGTCGCGGCGGGCACCTGGTTTTTATGATTTCAGAACTGATCACCAGCGCTTGGATATACCCCAAGCGCTGGTGCACGGCGACCAACGGTGTCGCCACTGCGGGCCTTTTGCCCCGCGCTGATGGATCAGCCGCCTGGCGTCAACTTGCTGATCGTACCTTCGTCAATCGCCGTGTAGAGACTTCCATCCGGGCCAGAAACGACTGAGCGGAACCGCCCGGTTTCCATCGGCAAGGTCATTTCGGTCACGTCTTCAACATCCGTGTTGTCATCGTTGAAGTGAATGACGTCGATGCGCTGACCAATTGGGGTGCCGCCAAAGCCGATGCCCATGATGCCGACAACCATTGCGCCGTCCCAGTCGCCCCACTGCTCACCCTCCAGGAAGGCTGCTGACGACAGGCCTTGCGACCAGCCATTGTTGTTCCAGATCGGCGGCATGGCATCGGGATAGGTGTCAAAGTCGGTCATCGGCATGAAGGCCGCGCGCTCATAGCGGTTCATGCCGTCTTCCTGGTTCGGGCTGTAGCCGCAGTAGTCGTCCGGGCATTCGCCGCGGCCCGCCATGTTTGGCCGTGGATCCCATCCGCCGTTTCCGCCATTGGTGAGGATGGTGATTTCATCCGAGTGCCAGGGGCCGTGCTCAGCAGTGATCGCCGCCCCTGTTTCGGGGTGGAATGTGATCCCCTGCACGTTGCGATGGCCGTAGGTGTAGATCCGTTTGTCGAAACCCTCTGGCGGATTATTCTCTGGGTGCGCATTGCCGTCGGTGTCAATCCGCAGAACCTTGGAGCCCATCATAGTTGGACTTTGAGGCACTTCCCCATTGTGCGTATCACCGGTGGTCAGCCACAAGGCGCCGTCAGGCCCAAAGCGCAAGCGCCCGCCGTTGTGGGCGCCGGGGCCACCGAACGGATGGTTTGAAGCAGCCATCTTGTAGGGCACGTCATCCACAATATCGGTCCGGTCCGCAACCGAGGTGAAATCCTCGCTCAGGGTAAAGCGCATCAGGCGGTTGGTATGCGGATCCGCCAGCTTCGATGTCGAATAGACGTAGATGCGGCGATTGTCCGCGAAGTCCGGATCAAAGGCCACGCCCATCATCCCGGCCTGGCCTTCGCAGAACAGATCCAACCCATTGGAACTGTAACCCTCCGTCTCGCTGACCCCGTAAAGCGCGTTTACGGTGCCATCCGGCAGGCGCACTGAGAGACCTTTGCACTTCTCGGTGAACAGCATCGTCCCATCATCGAGGAACGCCATGTCCCACGGGTTTTCGAGATCATCGAGAACGACCTCATGTTGCAAGTTGGTTGTGTTCATCCCGCTTTGCGCCAGCACCGGCGACGACAGGGCCGTTGCGGTGAGTAGAGCCGCGGCAAACGGCAATGCAGAGTGTGTTGAAAAGTGAGCCATACGTTCCTCCCATAGGCAAATGATCTCGTCCGCCAACGGGTCAGTGTGCTCCTCCAAGCGACCTCGCGGTCGAGAGTTTCAACCTAGGGATATGCGGCTTGTCCGGTCAACGGTTTTCTCGGGACGCGGATATGGGCGCCGATCTGACACCCCAAGCACAGGTCGCTCAGACGCTGCCGCGACACGGGCCGATGGGTGTACGATTTCTTCGTCAGAGCGCTGCTTTTCGTGTTGGGCTCAAGGCTCATGGCCAGTAGATTACAAGAGCTGCGAGAGCGATTGTGGACAGGAAGACCTTCGGGCAGCTGTCGTAGCTGCTTGCCACGCGCCGCCGGTCTTCCAGCCTGCCAGACATGATCTCAACCCGGTTACGCCATTTATATCTGCGTTTGTCGTGGCGAACGGTTGTTTTCCGCTGTTTACGGCCAGGACTGCAGCGGCGCATCGTGCCATCGTAAGCCATTGCGATTGATGGACATAATCCCGCTCAGCTCACGCCGGTCCTCGACGCGGCGCTTGCCATCGGACTTTGGGAAGACGGGCTCAAGACGCGCCATCTGCGTATCCGACAGCCGGAAAAGATCAGACATGTTCACCGCTTCTTGGCGCGCGCGGTGAAGCACGCCACCACCCGGAAATCAATTGATCCTGATGCGTGGGTCTGCGACCCGCAAGCGCCATACCGGAAAGGCACCGTCGAGAATGCGAACAACAGGCTCAGAAAGTACCTGCCGCGCTCAACCGAACCGACCGCGCTGGCAAATCGATATTTGAGGTCGATTTCCCAGCGCCTCAATTCTACGCCGGGCAAATGCCTTGGCTATGACACCGCAGCAGAGGTCTTCGAAACCAAGCTGATGGAGATCCAGAACCAACCGGAATAAAACAACATATCAGATTTCTCACTGCACCGTGAGTTCGCAGGGTCACCAAACAGGGCTAAGCATCAGGAAAGACCTTTCAAGACAGCGCTGGAACGGCGGGCATATCGGCGCTCACCCCGCGCCAAGCACATCCGGCACAAGCGCTTGCGCGGCCCGCGCCCCCGAAATCATCGCGGCCTCGACACCCGGACCGTGGGTTGCGGACCCCGCCAGCACAAGGCCCCGGACGGGCAACATCGTCGGCAGCACACTGCCTGCAAGGCTGCCCCCGTAGATGGCGCCGCCCGGCGTGGCAGCGTATCGATGGTAGGTCAGCGGCGAAGAACTGCAGTGAAAGACGATGCGGTCATCAAGATCGGGTATGACATCGCGGGCGATATCCAGAAGATGCCTGGCCTGCGCCGCCTTGGTATCCCTGTAGGCATCGGATTTGCGATACTCGGCAAACCTCTGATCCTCGCGACCAGTCGGAAACCAGCCTGCGGCCTGGGCCGCGCTGACCAAAGTCATCAGCTCAAGCGTCGCATAGCCGGGCGGCGCTGCACTTGAATCCAGGACCGACGGGGCCACCAGATGCAGGCTGCCCTGCGCGCTCTGATGCGTGAGGATTGGCGGGATATCCAGCGCCCCGCGCAGCCCTAGGCAAAGGCCAAAGGCCGAACAGCTGGGCTGCAACACGGCGGCGCGTCGCAACGGCGCCCAGTCCCGTGTCGGGTCGTTAATGAGCTGCGTCAGAAGCGGCCCGATGTCCGAATTGGCGATGACGGCGCGCGCCGTGATCCCCTGAACCTGTCCCTGCCCGGATCGAATGCTCACCTCTGCGGGCGCGTCCTCCCGCACAGCGACGCCTGTGACGGTGTTTTTGAGCAGCACCTCCCCGCCCGCGTGCTGCAGCGCATCGCGCAGCGCTGCTGACACTGCACCCGAACCTCCGCGGGGGTAGGCTCCGCCGTGCATATAGTAGCCAAAGAGCGGGATCATGCGCGCCACGCTCTGCGTCTCGGCCTGATCGGTGACATATCCGGCAAGCTCGTTGACCCAGTGAGAGGCGGCCTCCGACAGCCCATGCCGCGTCAGAAATTCCAGCCAAGGGCGCCGCAGCCACTGCGCAGCCAGCGGATGATCTGCGGCGAACTGCGCCATTTCGGTCGCCGAGCGCGGTTGTCCGGGGATTGCTCCGCTTTGATCCCCGGTCTGATACATGGCCGCATGGAGTGTGCGAACTGCCGCGCAGAACCCGGTGATGGCGACATGTTCACCTGGGAAGAGCTGCTGCAGCATCGCCACATAGTCCGGCCAGCGCCGCGGCATATCGAGGGTGCGGCCCGCGATGGTGCAACGTCTGCGGGTGGGGATCCAGTGCAAACGATCTGCAACACCCAGCCGGGCCAGCACCTCAGCAACCGGGCCACCGGGCTGGGTGCCGGAGATATCGTGCACGCCGGAATCGAAGCGGAACAGCAGCCGCTGCCCGGTTTGCGGGTCGCGGGCGCGTCGCAGCCAGGTGTGCGCAAACCCGCCCACAACCGAATGCTGCTCAACCACCCGCACCGACAGGCCTGCGCGGGCACAAAACGCAGCGGCAGTCAGCCCGCCAAGCCCCGCGCCGATGACCAGAACATCACAGGCGGTGTCGGATTTTTGGCCCGTAAACTCCGGCGGATCCCAGCGCAGATGAGGATCCCCGGCGGCCAGCCGCCGGATCTGCCGCAACACGGGCGCCTTGGTGATCGCCTGCGGCGTCATGACGCCACCCTGACGCGATCCGGCCCCGTTGCGGCGACGTTGCGCGCGTCGACCAGATCCGGCAGCTTCCCGCGCCCGTTGGTGTGTTGGGTTTCTTGCCCACCGACTGTGATATCAAGCACCCGCCGACGCAGCCCCTCCTGCACCTGCGGGATCTGGGCAATTGCTTGATGGATCGCGTGCTTTTGTGCCGCCTGCATGGCGCGTCGGCCCATATCGACCGCCAGATGGAGACGCTCCCGCCCGTTCTCCGCATAGCTCAGCTGTATTTGCAGATGCGTCAACTGCGGCACGCAAGAACGGACGGCCTCGCGAAACAGATCTGGGTGCAGCAAGTTGCCAACCAGGTTGAAGCAGCGATCCATCCGGTCCAACAGACGAAGCCGGGTGACCCCCCCGCCCGGTTTGGCGGATGTGGGCGCGACAAAATCGCCAACCCTGTAACGCAGCAACGGCACCAGAGGAGCGCTCAAATCGGTCAACAAAAGCGCGCCATCCTCGTCCCGCTCCAGAAAAGCCCAGCGAGAGAGTACCGCATATTCGTCCGGCGGCGCGCCCGGCGGGGCCACACCGATGAGCCCCGCCTCGGTGGTCCCATAGAGCCCGGATATGCGACACCCGGGCCAGACCGAGCCAAGGAATGCGCGCCGCGCAGATGTCAGGCGCTCTCCGATGAACACGAGCTTTTCGACCGTTAGTTGGCAACCCGCGTCAAGACTGGCGCGCGCCAACTCGATCAGCCCGGCGGGTGTTGCAACCAGCGTGTTGGCCCGCACGGCGCGCAGAAGATCAAGCGCCTGCTTGTGATCGGGCATCGCGTCAAAGCGGCCCATGGGCACGATGGTCACCCCAAGCGGTTCCAGAACCCGGTTCATCCCGTCGTAAAGAGAGCCGAACCCACCTGCGGCCAGTAGATTTGCCACCACATCGCCGCGCGCAAAAAGGTGTTTGCCGATGAAGCGCCGCAGATCAAGCGCATGCGCCGAAGCGCGGTCAGTCTGTGACGCAGACCAGAGCGAGACGGTGGGCGCTGCACTTGTGCCGGATGTCGCAACCACATAGCCGGCAGGCAGCGCACCGGCCTCGCACATGCGCGCGACACTAGCCCGCAGATCAGCCTTGGTTGTGACAGGGTAAGCCGTCTTGAACGCTCCGTAGCTGTCAACGCGCGGCCCATGTCCCGGCATGAGGCCGGAGAGGGCATAGCCACGGATCATCTGGTTGAACCGGGCCACCGGAAACTCGGACAACTGCGTGCTCATAAGGACACGGCCTGTGGCGACCGGGCATCCTGCGCGTGGATCAGGCCGTGATGCAGGGACGCGATCTCTGCCAAGGTCGCGTCAGGCGTGGGATCTTCATGAAAGAGCGCATGCGTCAGGTGCTGGTGCGCGGCGATATCACGCCAGATCTGCGCCAGATCATTCCCCACAAAGTAGCTTTGCATCGGCACGGTAAAGAGATCTTCGGTGCGGGCAAAGGCGGCTCCCTCCGGCAGGTTTGGGACAAAGGCAACCAGTGTTGCGAGGCGCTCAAGCTGATCCGCAACGGGCTTCGGAATACCGTCAAACTGCCCCGGACGCGCGGAAAGGGTATAGCGCTGCACCGTGGGCAGGATAAAAACGGCATCCGGCGGTGCGTCCTCCCGGCGAAAACTGGCCTCGAAGATCTGATCGAGCAAGGCGTGACGATAGGTCTGCTGAAAGATCAAGGGCATCTGAGTGCCATGCAGCCGCGCGCCCACTTCCAGCATGACCGGACCCTGAGGCGTCAGGATCGCTTCGAGGTGCAGCGGCCCCTCCTGCACAGCAAGCGCGCGGGCACAGGCCTTGGCGTAGCGAACCAGGTCTTGCACCGCTTGCGTGGTCACCGGGCAAGGTATCCGGTAGGCCTTGACGAAGGGGCGGCTCCAGTTGCCCAGATCACTGCACCGCACATAGCGCGAGACGGCGGCCACCCGGTACTGGCCCGCCTGCGCCACCAGATCGACGCAATATTCCGGCCCCTCCAGATAGCGCTGCAACACGCAGGCCAGGGTGTCATTCCACGTGGTCGTGAAAGCCCCCCAGGGTGCAGCCGCCCAAGCCCGGCGCAAGTCCGCCTCGGTGTGGCACAACATCACGTCTTGTGATCCAGCGGCGGCAGCTGGTTTCAAGACGACGGGAAAGCCACCCACACGGTCAACCGCAGCCAAGGCATCATCGGTGCGGGCAACACGCGTGGTCGACGCTGCGCGCAGCCCGGCGGCGCTCAGGGCGCGTTGCATATGGCCTTTGTCGATCCGGTTGCGCGAGGTGTCAGGGTCATTGCCGGGCAGGCCCATGCGCGCGGCCAGAACGTCCGCCATGCCAACCCCGTTTTCCGAACCGGCCAGCACCGCGTCATATCCCGCGTCTGGTGACAACGGGACCTCATCCGCCGAAGTATAGATCCGCTGATAAAGCGTGGCATCGAATTCGGATCGCCGGGCTTCCGACACACCCGACATGCGCGCGACCTTGTCGACCTCGATCAACGCATCGCAGGCCACGCCGCGTGCAATGAGGTGCCGCGCAAGCAGGCTCCCGTTGGAGACAGGGTTGACCAAAAGGCACCTCATCACGCCAGCACCTCGCGAGCGAGGGCACACTCCGCCGCAGACAAGCCAAGCCGCTGACCCAGCAGATGCAGCGTCGATGCATCCAGCGCGATCCCGAAAGACGCCTGCAAGACCGCGGCAAGATCTCGGACTGTCCGCAAGCGTCTGCGACACGCGCCCTGCGCATCACGGTGACGCAGCACCTTGTCCAGCAGCAGATGCCCGCCATCGGGTGTCGGCCTGGCACAGACCAGGCTGGAGGTGAATGGCGACCTCGGTGAAGTGCAATTGAAGTGATGCGGCGCCATGAAATCGATGTAGGGATAGCTCTGCGTGCGCAGACTGTAGAGCGTGCTCCAGCCGCCAGCCTGCTCAAACCGGTCGATCTGCCACATCTCGTCATCCACCTGCACCGCGCGGAAACGGCCACCCCCCTGATCTGAGACAGCGCCATTGATCAGCGGGATCGGCTGGATCGGCCCCGCAAGGCCGTAACCCACGTCGCAAAGATGCATGACACCACCCTCGGCGATGAGCAGAACCATGTGGGTCGCGGCACCGCTGGCTTTCTTGCCGTTGACCCGCGACAGGCAGCGCCGCACGGCGAAGCCCAGCTGTTCAGCCATGTTGGCAAAGAGCCCATTCATCTGTGTGCATCCGCCCCCGCGCGGCTCAAAGATCAGGCGCTGTGCCACCGCGTCGAGATCGAAAAGGGGCTGCAACCCGCAAAAGGCGTCGATCATCTCGAAGGGAATATGGCGCACATGGCCCTCGTGCAGGCGGCTGAGCAGGGCGTCATCCGCGTGCTGCTGTGGGTTGACCCGGATCTTGCGCAGGTAGGCGGCAAGCCCCGACACCGGGGGCGTCTCATGTTCGGCACCTGGGGTGATCTCGGAAATGGGCCGCATGCTTCTGCCTCCAAGTCTTCAAATATTCTCGCCATTGCCGACCCGCAGGATGGTGCCCGTGGTGCTGATCTGCCGCGTGGCAAGGGCCAGCACCATCTGGGCAATCTCATCGGGTTGCAGGATGCGCCGCCCCGGAATGGCGCGTTTGATGGCGTTCGTGTTGTCACCTGCGAAAGCGCGGAACATCTCGGTCTCGACAAAGCCTGGCGCGACGGCATTCACCCGCACACCAAAACGCGCCGTCTCATTGGCCAGCCCCAGCGTCAGGCGATCGATGGCCGCCTTGGCGCAGCCATAGGCGATGTTGCCATCCTTGACCTTCGTCGCCGCAACCGAGCTGATGTTGATGATGTCTCCGCGCCGTGCGGCGGTCATCGCCGGGGCAAAAGCGGCGCAATAGCCCAGAACACTGCCGAAGTTGATCTGCATGATGTCCGCGATCTGCTGCGCATCGCTGTTAAGAAACAAGCCATCGCCGGTCACCCCCGCGTTGTTGACCAGGACCGCAGGTGTGGCGCGCTCCAAAACTGTCTGCGCAAAGGCCGTGATCGCCTTTGGATCAGCCCCGTCAACGGCGGTGGCCGAGATTTGCCCTCCTCCATCCGCCACCAGCGCTTGGGCGGCGTTCTCGTTTGAGCGGTAGGTGGCAATCACTTCAAAGCCAGCCTCGGCCAGCGTGATCGCAACCTGACGCCCGATGCCGCGTGTTCCGCCGGTGACAATCGCAAGATCAGCCATGGCCGTTGCCCGCATCCGTGCATACGGCACCCCGGCAGACCGTGTGCGCACCCTGCATGAGGCGGAACCGCAGCCCGCCAGCGCTGGCACTTGTCTTGAGCGTCACTGGCTCACCGTTCGGTCGGACCGGTGCCAGAAAGCTGGCGGAGACGAGATGAACGCGCGCGCCGACCATCTGCCCGATGCGCTGCAGGACCATGGCGACGGTCATCGAACCGGGCACCACAGGAAAGCCGGGGAAATGCATCTCGAACACCGGGTGATCCTCCCGGATGCGCATGGCGGAGCCGCTGTTTTCGGTGCCAGCTGACTGAAACATGGGCTCATGCATCGGCTTTGGCCTCCAGACGAGCGATGTAAAAATCGGGAAACAGGCGCGACAAAACCATCGCCGAGAGGATCAGAAGGTACTTCGCGATGAGGAAAATCGGCCAGAGCGGATGAAAGGCGGCGGCCAGCAGGCTGGCAACCAATGCAAGGCCGAAACACGTGCCCCAGATCGCACTGATCCACATGTTGATCTGCAGAAAGATCGGGCTGTCCCAATGGTCGGATGGTGTCTCGGCCTTTGCGTAGGGAATGGTGAAAGGGCGGCGCAGGGCGATGGACGTCCAGCACATACAGGTGAGCCCAAAGGGCATGATCAATGGCCAATGGGCGCGCACAACGTCCTGCGCGGACGAGAGGCTGAGTGTCGCAATCAGCGCCATACTGCCCACCACCGTCCAATCCGCCGCATAACCCTGCAAAAGCCGTCGCCCCGACAGGCACAAGCTGACCACCAGTGCCACCAAGGCCGCTTTAAACACGTTCTGATCCGTCCAGTCGAGCAGCGGCGGGAACATCAGCCACGGCAGCATGGAGATGACGATCCCCGGCATCAGGTTGCACCGACCGGAACAGGCGCCACACGCACCATCGCGAGGGGCTGCCAGGGGCCCTCCGCAAAGCGGCCACCAATCACCACCGACACCACCCTGCCTTCTGGAAAGACCCGTGCGCGCAGCGTGACAGGCCCTGTCAGCGGCATCAGCCGCAGCCGGGCTATAGACACCGGCAGCAACCGCGCGCGCCCTTCTGGCAACACATGGCGCGCGCAGCGGACGGCAAACTGGTGCAACATCTCGATGAACAATACATCAGCTGGGTAGTCTTCCATCAGTGCGGTAATGACTTGGGCATCAACCTGCACCATTCCCCGGTGGCCAGTGGGCGGCGGCACATCCCCGCAGAGATCCAGAAAATCAGGCTTGCTCTTCTGCATGGGCATGGGAACGGTCTTTTGGATCGCAAGGCCCATGGCTAGACCAACCTCAGCGGGTCGACCCGCGGCCCGGTCCAGCGCCCGCCCAACGACAGGGCATAGAGATAGGCCGCCCGCCCGACAAAGAGGCCAATGCAGCTTGCCGTGGCCAAGGTCCGGGTCAGTTGGAAGCCGAGGTCAGCGGCGACATCCGGTGCGGTGGCCGCAGTATAGCCGAACCAGTAGCTGCAGCCGAAAAACAGCAGTGAGATCACAAGCGGCGTCTTTGACCCGGGGATATCCAATACGCCATCGTCGGCGTGAAACGACGCACCTGCGCGCCGTCCCAGCCACAGTCCAATCAGGCTTGCACCGCAAACACTGCCGCCCCAGACGCTCAGGCTGATCCAAGGCGCCTGGGCTGCCGCGAAGGTGGCGTAGGCCGACCAGCCGAGGAAAATCAGCGGCATCGTCAACAGTCTGCGGGGTTTGATGCGAGCAGAGAAACACTGCATCACCCCGTAGTGAAGCACCAGAAAGAACACCAGATAGACCCAGTTCGGCGTATGTCTGAGCGCTTCAAGCATGCAGCCCCCCTGCCCCGGACCGGTGGTAGCCGGTGCTGGTGATCGGCTGCGCGGTGACGGCCCAGTCGGGTGTGATCGCATCCGTCGCGGGCAGCGGATTGGGGCGGTAGATCAATGCATTCCAGCCGCCGGTGTCCCGGTTCACGATACACAGATCCGGATTGGAGTTGGTGGCCAGAATACGCGACAAGATCGCCTCTTTCGGCGCGGCTGTCGCCGCGATCAGGACCACATCGTAGGGCGCATAGTCAAACACGCTGCCATCCGCGAGCTGGACATCAGCGCCGGAGATCCCCAGTCGGGCAAAGAAGGTTTGCGCCTGCGCCACGGCCGTGGGGGCGATATCGATGCCCGCAATCTCGGCCCCTGTCACGCGGTGATACTGCGCAAGGCTGAGCGGCATCGGCCCCGCCCCAACCTGGCACACGCGGCTCTTTGGTGACAGGGCAAGCTGGCGCAGCTCCTCCCGCGCGACCTTGCGGTAGATCTTGCGAAAAAACCCCGTCATCTCACCCAAGGGCCCCTGCTCCGCCGCAGAGAACGCATCGGGGGCGTTGGCGTACTCCTGCATCAGGCGCTCAAACATCCACTCCAGATCAAGCATCATCGACTGCGTGCGCGCTGACAGATCGCTCACATGCGGATCAGACAGCGTTAGAGGCAGGTTTTGGCGCGTGGCTTGCTCGATCTGCTGAAAGACGGCGCGATAGTGCCTGTAGAGCTGCGTGGCATAGGCCCGTTCCTTCGGCACCTGCATCAGCGGCAGCAGATCGGGAATTCTGTCCTGGACAGAGGCTATCATGCGTCTGTTCCGGTGGATTGCAGGGCCATTTCACGGTGCGTCTCGCGTCGGTCGTGCAGCAGCGGCGTCTTCCCGCGCGCCGTGTGATGACGCTCCGCTGCGCCGGTCAGGTGCAGACTGCAGACGCCCCGCCCCACTGCGGCGGCAATCGCCGGAATGCCCAGCACCGCACTTTCACAGCGTGCGGCAAAGGGCGCGTCAAGGCCGGTGCAGGCCAGCTGCAGGACGTCACGGCCAAGAGCATCGGTGGAGAGGGTGATCTGCAGATCGTCAACCAAGCAGCCCTGCGTTTCCAGACGACGGCGGATCTGCCCGACACCGACGCGCGCGCCGCCAAGGCTGAAATTGCTGTCGCAGCGCCCGTCAAGCCGCAGACGCGGACCAGCCTCATGCGCCACCAGCTGGGCACGGTCACCGATCCTGTAGCGCAGAATGGGCAGCATGGGCGACTTCAGGTCCGTGACCAGCAGCGCGCCATCTGCGTCCACCTCGAAAAAGAACCATTGGCTCAGGATTATATGCTCCCGCTCTGCCTGGGTAGGCGTGTTCACGCCCACGAAGCCCAGTTCGGAGGCGCCATAGACGCTGTAAATGTCGCAGCCGGGCCAGACCTCACGCAGGTAGCTGCGTTTGGAAGCGTGGAAGGCTTCGCCCATGAAGACAACCTTGCGCACGGGCAAGGCAACGCCACGGGTTTCGGCCAGATGTGCCAGCTGAATGATCCCGGTCGGAGAGCCAACAAGTGTGTTCACGCCAAAGGTCGACAAAAGCTCCAGCAGAGTTGCCGGATCATCCATGGTCTCCATCCGGCCTACGGGCAGGATGGTGGCGCCCACGGCCTCCAGCACGCGCGACATCCCTTCGTAGTTTTGCCCGAAACAGCCCGGCGTCAGCAGGTTGGCGGCGATGTCGCCGGACCCGAAGATATGCTCTTCCAGCAACTGGCGCGCCTGGTAGGGATAGCTGTCCTCCGTCGCGCCATGCAGGATGCGGCTGCCCATGATCACCGGTGGCTCGGTCGAGCCAGAGGTGGCAACCACATAGCACCCCGTCAAATGGCCACCGGCGACCAGCGCATCGCTCATCTTGCGCAGATCGGCCTTGGTCGAGGGCGCATAGGTGGCGGTGAAGTCCTCGTAGCTCTGCACAGGAGCCAGATCAAAGGGATAACCCGCTGCTTGATAGGCACCAATCATGGCGTTGAATTTCTGTGCATCAAAGCCGGAGTGCTGCATATTCTGTCTCCCTTGGGTCATGCGCAGCGGCTCAGCACGACAGAGGCGGCCAAGCCGCCCATCCCAAAGGAATTCTTCAGGCAGTGATCGACCTGCGCATCGCGTGTCTCCGGCACCGCATCGACGTCGCAGGCGGCATCCCGGTCGTCCAGATTGCGGGTGCCGGGGATGATACCCGCTTGAAACGACAGCAGCGTATTCAGCGTCTCCATCGCACCGGCCGCCGCGATCAGATGGCCGTGCAAGGACTTGTTGGCCGTGACCGGCACGCGGTGCGGCAATACCCGGTTGATCGCGTCCGCCTCGTGCTTGTCGTTCAACTGGGTGGAGGTGCCATGCGCGTTAACCAGCCCGATATGCTCAGGCGCGATGTCGGCGTCCTTGAGCGCCCTGCACATGGCGGCAACCATCTCCTCGGACGTGGGGTGCGGCTTGACCACGTGATTGGCATTGAGCGCCGAGCCATAGCCCGAGACTTCCATCAACGGGTCTGCCTGGCGCGCCCTGGCGGCCTCTGCACTTTCGAGCAGAAAGAGGATCGCCCCCTCAGCCGGAACATAGCCGGAGCGGCGGCTGTCAAAGGGGCGCGACAGGCAGTCCGGCTGCAACCGGTCGTCGGTTGCGATCACATCCACGGCTTCCAGACCGATGTAGTGCTCGGGCGTCACCTTTGCAGACACCCCGCCGACGATGGCGCGGTCAATCCGTCCGCTGCGAATGCTCTGGAACGCAGCGCCCAGGCTTTGCAGCGACGCAGAGCACAGCCCCGTGTGGATCATCCCCGGCCCGCGAAACGGCAAGACGCGGTGAATGCGGCGCAGCGCATTGGACGGGTCAAACGTCAGAAAGTCAGTCAGGCGGAAATGCGTCTCGATGGCCTCATCAAGATTTTCATATCCGGGACCCACCGGGTCAGGCCGAAGGGAGGTGGCAAAATCGAGCGTCTGGCAGATATCCAGAACCGGCTCGTCCACCCCCAGAAACACACCGACCCGCTCCATATCGTCAACAGACCCAGCGTCGGACATCGACGCGATGAGGCGCTGCATGGCGAGATCGGTGTAAAACAGATCACCGCATCTGCGCGCATCAGAGGGCCAGCGGATCGCGGCGTTGCCCTCTTCCGGCACACCGGCATATTTGCTGCGAAAGGAGGCGGTGTCATACTTCTCGATCGCGCGGATACCGGAGCAACCGTCGCGCAGGGCTGTGGTGATCTCATCGCCCGTCGCACCCAACGGCGTTGAGGCGCCATAGGCGGTGACAAAAACCCGGCTGCTCATGCCGCCACCTGCGCGGCTTTGGCCAGGCAGGCCGTTTTGCGCAGCGCGATCACGCCGCAGCCCGTCCCTGCGCCGGTGCCCTGCACCACAACGCTGCGTCCGCAGGCAATGGTGCCATCATGCAGCGCTGCAATGACGTCCGCCAGCGCGCTTGCGCCCGCCGAATAACCGATCTGCCGTTTGTAGCTACGGGTCTCAGCCTCAGGCATACCCTGCTGCAAGGCGGCAATCTCCGCCTCGCGCAGACGGCCCGCCCCATTGTCATAGAGCGCCACAACCGGCGTATCCGACCCATCCTGCGCGGCCCGTAACCCGCGATGCAACGCGGCCCAGTCCTCAGCCCCGGTGAACATATCGGTGCTGAATCGCGTCCGCACAAAGGTGATCTCGGCCAGAGCGCGATGACCAGTGCGCGCCAGCGTCGCCTCGGTCTCAAGCACAAGGCTTGCGGTGCCATTGACCGGATAAACCCCCTCGCCGCCCTGCTCGGGATCAGCCAAAAGGCCCATCTTGCGGAAGGCGTCGTAGTTCTCGGCGCTCAGCATATCGCCGGAGGCACACAGCAGCGCGGCACCGGCGTCAGCGGCTTCCAGGCGGTAAAACGCCTCTTCAACGAGGGTCAGCCCCCCCAGCGACATCCGGCGCAGCGGATAGCCGCCGCCCGTCAGCCCGAACAGCTTTGACAGATGGTACAACGTGTTGGTGGGCAGCTTGCGGAACAACCGCAACGGATGCGTTGTCTCGGCCACCTCGCCAAGCCGGTGGTAAAGCGCGGCACTGTCGATGCCCGGCGCGCGGGCTTTGCGGAAGGCATCGAGCACTTCATGAAAGTCGCGCACGGTTTCCGTGTTGGTGAACACCGTGAAGACCTGTTTGATCTCATCCGGGAAAGGCGAGGAGCCCTCGGCCATCTCCATCGCGTGGGATGCTGCCATCAGGCCCCGGATGGTGATATCCGTCAGAATCGCACGGTCTTCCCGGGCCACGCGGGCCGCCAGTGCTTTGGGCAACCGCACCTTACGCGCATCCTGCCGCCCGTCGGGGGTCGCTGGCGCGGCCTGCCCGTCAAAGGCCGCGTGCGCCCGCGCCCAGGCATCATCGATGCCGACACCTGTGACAAAAACCCTAGCCACCGATCACAGCCTCGACCTGTTTGGCGCAGAAGGCAGGCGTCCAGTACCGGGTCAACTGCTGCGGTGGCAGCGGGTCATCTGCCTCAATGTCCAGCGCCGTCTGAACCCGAGACCAGCCCGTTTTTGTCCATTTGCCATCGGCAAAGAGCGTGGGATCGGTCGAGAAGTGATTGACCGGCCACAACTCCTCTGGCTTGATGCGCGGGTCGATCTGCTGCTGCAATTCATAACACAGATCGATGAAGTCGATGGATGTGAACCCGATATCTTCGAAGGGCTTGGCATCCTCAATCTCGGCCGGGTCGTCGAGAAAGAGGATATCCGCGGTAATTGATTTGATCTTCTGAATGCACATGACTGCGATCTCCATCTGTCTGGCCGCACCGGGTCCGGTGGTCCGAGGCACGGCCTTGCCAAAAAATCCGAGCGTCGAATGACTGGGAGTTTGCTATCAGGGTGTCGCCGTTGCCCAGAAGGCCGCCTGCGCCAGCGCGCAAAGAACTTCGCGAATGCCATTCGCGAAGGGTTTGCCTGAAGAATCGGCACGCGAGCGCGCCAGTGGCGAAAGTCTGCGACCCGGCGGCGACAGGCTGGACAGGCTATGGCAACATCTTAAACTGCTCTGCACGACGTGAGACGACACCAGGATTTGACCCCCACGGTTGCAGTGCGACCGCGCCAAAGGATCAGCTGACGCACCCGATCTATTCCGCTGTGACATCCCTTTGGTTGGCGCACCTCGACCGACAGGACGAAAAGGGTACCCATCATGATCGAACGCCGGATGGCTGCGCGCGCCACCCTGTCTGTTGCCAGCTACTTTCTAGCCCCGATGGGTCTTGTGATCCTTCTTGCATTTCTGGGTGTGCCCGGATTGGAACCGGCCCTGCCCTTCGGGAGCAATCTGCTGTTCTGGGCTCTGGTGATTTGCACAAACTGGGTGCTGTGCGATCTGGCAATCCAGAAAATCGACGCAACGCTGCGCCCCGATCTCTTCGCGCGCAGCTATGCCGTGCCCCTTGTGGGCAGTTTGGTGGTGCTGGTCCCGCAGATCGGTGTGGTCCTCTTCTGTCTGGAGCTGTTTTCGCAGGGGCGCTATACATTCGATCCCGTCATGCTGACCCTGCGCGTCGCCGGTGTCTCTGCTGTTTTGTCTGTGCTCTTGTTCAACCTAGGCCAACAGACCCCCCCCGGGGGCACCTACACGCCTTCTGATTTGGGCACGCGCTTTCCGGCAAGCCGGGACAGCACCCCCGCGACATCAAAGCTGCGCCGGAAGCTCAGCAGTGAAGTTGGCGGCAACATCCTCTGGGTCCGCTCCGAGGATCATTATCTGCGCGTCACCTCTGCGCAGGGACAGAGCGCGCTGGTTCTGGGAAAACTGTCAGATGTGGCGCGCGAGTTCTCGCGCGAGGGGGTGCAGGTGCATCGGTCCTGGTGGGTGGCGCACCGCGCAGTGATGGGGGTGACCTACGGCAGCTCCTCCGAGCTGGCCCTCTCGGACGGGACCACCGTCCCAGTCGGGCGCAGCTTTCTCGCTCAGGTCCGGGCCTGTGGCTTCCAAGAGACGAATGACGTCAATTGCGGACGGCAGGCTGAACAGACTTGATGTCACGCGACGGTGGTCGCCTCGACCTTTGGCTTTTTGCACTGGATGTTTCACCGCAGCGCCTTGGGAGGCTCCAAGAAACCCTGTCAGGGGATCAGATCATCCGCATGCGACAGCTCAGCACAGAGCGTGAGCGCGCGCGCTACGTTGCGATGCATGGGCGGGTCAGGCAGGTGCTGGGTCAACGGTTGGGCAGGTCGCCCCAAGACGTGCGACTGAACACAACCCCGTCCGGCAAACCCTGCCTGCCCGATGCACCGCAGCTTGGCTACAGTATCTCACACTGTCACGGCTGGGGGCTTTTGGGGTTGGCGGTCGAAACCGAGATCGGCGTCGATCTGGAGCGGGTCACCAGCCGCCGGGTCCGACTGGCGGAGCTGATCCTGTCAGAGGAAGAACGATTGGCCTGGGCCACTTGCCCTGAGAATACCCGCGCGGAGTGGATCACACGCGCCTGGGTCCGCAAAGAGGCATTGCTCAAAGCCACCGGTACCGGCTTGGGGACGAGACTGACGGATATAAACGTCATGAGCGCGGCTGGGATGCAGGAGCGCATGGTCGATCTGACCGGGCCGCCGACCTATGTTGGCGCGGCACATCTCCTCCGCAGCGCGCGCGCTGCGGAGCTGCACATACACACGCCCCAGCTGTCCATGGCAGCGTAAAAGATGCGCTATTGCCGAAGGGTCACCGCCCTCTTGTCGCGCGGCTGCAGGCTTGGTCAGATGAGTGCACCAACCAGTCCTGCACAAATAGCTTTGCCTTGCCGCAGGCGTCATCCAGCGCTGCACCCTGAATCAAGTGGCACGCAATCGCCGTTGCCAAAGTGCAGCCTGTGCCGCGCCGTGTCACCCGCAGCCTCGGCGCCTCGAACGCCCGGCGCTGCCCGCGGTGATAGAGATGATCCACCGACTGTGCGCCAAGGCCATGCCCGCCCTTGATCAGGACCGCACCGATACCCATCGATTGCATCTGCCCCGCCTGACGGGCCATCGCATCCGTATCCGCAGCAAGCGCTTGCCCTGTCAGCGCTGCCGCCTCTGGCAGGTTCGGGGTGAGCAGATCGACCTGGGCCAAGAGGTCACCCGGAAGACCGCCCCGGATCAGCGCTCCACCCGAACTGGATTTGAGAACCGGATCCATCACCGTCGGGATCGACCGCTCTGCCAGCCACTCCGCCACCGCTTGCGCAGTTTCGGTGGTCCCCAAGGCACCGATCTTGACGGCATCAAGGGCCCCAGATTGCGCTGCCGCGTCCAGTTGACGGAGAACCACGGGCGCAGCGACGGCCTGTTGATCGACAAATTGCGCGTTGGTCTGGGCTGTCACCACCGTGACAACCGGCGCAACCTCAACGCCAAAGGCGCTGGCTACAGTGGTGTCCCGCGTCAGCCCCGCACCTCCGCTGCAGTCAGTCCCGGCAATGACCAGAAGACGCGGCATCAGCAGGCCGTGGCCGCCATCAGGGCCAGCCGGTCGTGCCCCTGATCCTGAAGACTGGCCGCAAGCCGCCAGGCACGCAGGCCGGTCGCGCAGCCCAGCACAAGGCGCCGCCCCGGTTGCTGCGGCAGTGATCGCACCTCGGCTGCGCTGAGGCGGAGCGCGGTGGGGATCATATCCTGTGGCGCTTCATTGCGGTCGCGCAGATCGACCACCATATCGCTGCCGGTCAGCATGCGTCGGGAGAGGTAACTCAAAGGTTGCGCAGGCTCGGTAGCATCCAGAAAGCTAAAGCCACCGAATTGCAGGTTTGCCAGATCCAGTGTGACCATCTGCCCAAGTGCAGGCGAGGCTGCATCCAGCAGCAGCTTCAGCGCCAATTGCGCCTGCAACGCCCCAACAACCCCAACAACCGGGCCAAGCACGCCAGCCGTGGCACAGGTCGCCCCATTGACCGGAGGGTCGGGAAACACGGCCCGCAGAGACGGCGCGCCTGCGCAAAATGCACCGACATACCCGGATTGCCCCAGCGCGCTGGCTGAGATCAGCGGTGTGCCCGCATCCCGGCACGCGTCGGACAGGATGTAGGAGACCGCAAAGCTGTCAGCCGCATCTATGACCACATCCGCTGACTGCGCCAGATCCGGCGCGTTATCTGGCGTCAGCGCGGTGCAATGTCCCTGCACCAGACACTCCGGATTGAGCGCGCGCAGGGCGTCCGAGGCGGCTTCTGCCTTGGCGCGCCCCAGATCCGTCATACGGTAGAGCGGCTGACGGTGCAGATTGCTTTCCTCGATTGTGTCGGGGTCCAAAATGGTGATCCGGCCCACGCCAGCTCCCGCGAGATACTGCAGCGCCGGGCAGCCGAGCCCCCCCGCACCGACCACCACCACATGCACCGCGCGCAGCCGTGCCTGCCCGGTTTCACCGACCTCCGGCAGCATCATCTGGCGCGCATAGCGGGTCATGGCGCGCAGGCTTCAATCCAGGCGCGGGTGCGCGCCTCGAGGTCAGGCGCCTGCTGGATGTCCGTCACCACGGCAACACTGTCCGCACCGGCGGCAAACACGCCCGGAAGGCGATCAATGGTCAGGCCACCAATCGCCACAAGCGGCACATCGCCCACGCGGCGCTTCCAATCGCGCACCCGGTCCAGCCCCTGCGGGGCCCATTTCATCTGTTTCAACAGGGTTTCATAGACCGGGCCGAGGGCCACATAGGCCGGATCAAGGGACAACGCGCGCTCAAGCTCATCCTCATCATGGGTCGAGAGGCCAAAGCGCACGCCCGCATGGCGCAGGGCGGCGAAATCAGCCTGATCCATGTCTTCCTGCCCGAGGTGCACGAAGTTGCAATTCAGATCCAGCGCCGCCTGCCAGTGATCATTGACCACCAGTTGCGCCCCATGCACCGCGCAGTGATCCCGCGCGCGGGCAATCTGGCGGCGGGTCTCAGCCTCGGAGGCGTCCTTGAGGCGCAGCTGCACCAGCTTCACGCCCTGCGGCACCAAAAGTTCAAGCCGCCCGACGTGGCCCACGATGAGGTAAAACCGCTCCATCAGGCCAACTCCGCCAGTCCGAGGACGGGCGTGGAGGGCACGGCCATATCGCGCGGCTCCATCGGGTCGGCGGCATGGGCAAGACGCCCTGCGTCGATGGCCTGCGCCATCGCTTGCGCCATCTGCGCCGGATCACCCGCCTTGGCGACCGCCGTGTTCAGGAGCACCGCATCCATGCCAAGCTCCATCGCCTGCGCCGCATCCGAGGGGCGCCCGATGCCCGCATCCACGATCAGCGGCGTATCAGGGAAATGCGCGCGCATCGCGCGCAGCGCATCGGGGTTGCGCAGCCCCTGCCCCGAGCCAATGGGCGCGCCCCAAGGCATCAACACCTGACATCCTGCCTCCAACAGTTTCTCCCCCACCACAAGATCATCGGTGGTGTAGGGAAAGACGTCGAACCCTTCGGCCACAAGCACCCGCGCCGCCTCAACCAGACCAAAGACATCCGGTTGCAACGTGTCGGAATGACCAATCACCTCCAGCTTGATCCAGGTCGTGCCAAAAAGCTCCCGCGCCATCTGGGCGGTCGTGATAGCCTCCGCCGCTGAGTGGCATCCGGCCGTGTTGGGCAGGATGCGGCACCCGCTGTGTTGCAGGAGCGACCAGAAGGCCTGCCCCGCCCCATCCGCCGCTTCGCGCCGCAGCGACACGGTGATGATCTCCGTTCCGCTGCTGCGAATGGCCTCGGCCAGAACCGCCGGGCTGGGGTATTGCGCGGTGCCGAGGAGCAGTCGCGACGTGATATCGACGCCGTAAAGGAGCATGACCTACCCTCCCTGCATCGGAGAGAGCACTTCCAGCCGGTCGCCAGCGGCCAGCTGCGTGCTCTCCCGGCTGTTGCGCGGAACAAAGGTGCCGTTCAGCGCCGTGGCGATAGCGGGGCTGAGAAAGCCCAGCTCGGTCAGCGCATCGCTCAACGCGCGGCTTTGAACCTCATGCGGTTGTGAGTTCACGATGATCTTCATGGGATATCTCCGATATCAGACGGTCGGCGGCCTGTGCCGCCATGGCCGGTGCCAGCAGGAAGCCGTGGCGGTAAAGGCCGTTGAGATGAAGGCTGCCGTCGTGGTGCAAAATGCGCGGCAGGTTGTCGGGAAAGGCCGGGCGCAGGCCGACGCCGGTCTCAACCACCGACGCCTCGGCAAAGGCCGGGTGCAGCGTGTAGGCTGCGCCCAACAGATCCGACAGAGAGCGCAGCGTGATCGGGCGGGTCGAGCCGCTTTCGATCATGGTCGCGCCGATCATGTAGACGCCTTCGCCCCGTGGTACGAGGTAGAGCGGCACGCGCGGATGCAGCAGGCGGACGGTGCGGGTAATATCAACATCCGGAGCCTGCAGAATGGCCATCTCACCGCGCACCGGTCGCAGCTCCGGCAGTTGAGCGGCGCCACCGGTACAGATCAAATCCACCTCCGCTGGCGCCGGGGTGTTGTACTGGATTTCGACACCCTTTTTCTGCAACAGAGCCGCCAGATCTCGCATGGCGCGGCGCGGGTCCAGATGCGCCTCTTCAGCAAAGAACAGCCCTTGGGAAAACCGCCCCGCAAGTGCCGGTTCCAAATCCGCGATCTCCGCCGAACTGACATGTCGATGCTCCGTCGTGCGTCGAGCAAAGCGGGTCAGCTCCGACCGGTCGCGCGGGGATGCGACCACCAGCGTTCCACGCCGGGTGACGGGCGTTACCTCCGCCCACCAAGCCGCCGCCTGACGCCCGAGGCGCACCACGTCTTCCTCGGCGCTTTCGCCCTCGCAGAAGGGCGCTAGCATCCCGCCCGCATAGCGCGAGACGCTGCCTGCGCCGGGCGCGCCCGCGTCATAGACAGTGACCTCGTGCCCCCGCTGCACCAGCTCCCAGGCGGTGGCGAGGCCCGCGAGCCCCGCCCCCGCGATACGGATCATTCCTCCGCCTCTTCGACCGGCATGTAGAGGTCGCCGCCTTCGCGGAACTTCGCCGCCATCGCATCCATGCCTTCCTTCTGCGCTTCGGCGCGGATGTCGTGGCTAATCCGCATGGAGCAGAATTTCGGCCCGCACATGGAGCAGAAATGCGCCACCTTGTGTGCTTCTTTCGGCAGGGTCTGGTCGTGGAAGTCGCGCGCTGTGTCCGGGTCAAGCGACAGGTTGAACTGATCCTCCCAGCGGAACTCGAACCGTGCGCGAGAGAGCGCATCATCGCGCCGCTGCGCGCCCGGCAGCCCCTTGGCCAGATCAGCGGCATGCGCGGCGATCTTATAAGTGATCACCCCGGTTTTCACGTCATCCCGGTCGGGCAGGCCCAGATGTTCCTTGGGCGTCACATAGCAGAGCATGGCACAGCCAAACCAGCCGATCATCGCAGCCCCAATGCCGGAGGTGATGTGGTCGTACCCCGGCGCTATGTCCGTTGTGAGCGGCCCAAGCGTGTAGAACGGCGCCTCGTGGCAGCATTCCAGCTGCTTTTCCATGTTTTCCTTGATCTTGTGCATGGCCACATGGCCCGGCCCTTCGATCATCACCTGACAATCCTTGGCCCAGGCGATCTTGGTCAGCTCACCCAGCGTCTCCAGCTCAGCGAATTGCGCTTCATCATTGGCATCGGCGATGGAACCGGGGCGCAGACCATCCCCGAGAGAGAACGACACATCATAGGCGCGGCAGATTTCGCAGATCTCTTCGAAATGCTCGTAGAGGAAGCTTTCCTTGTGGTGATGCAGGCACCATTTGGCCATGATCGATCCGCCGCGCGACACGATGCCCGTCACACGCTCCACCGTCATCGGGACCATGTGCAGCCGCACACCGGCGTGGATGGTGAAGTAATCCACCCCTTGCTCAGCCTGTTCGATCAGCGTGTCGCGGAAGACCTCCCATGTGAGGTCTTCGGCGATGCCGTTCACCTTTTCCAGCGCCTGATAGATCGGCACGGTGCCGATGGGCACCGGAGAATTGCGGATGATCCATTCGCGAGTGTTGTGGATGTTGCGCCCGGTTGAGAGGTCCATGACCGTATCGGCCCCCCAGCGGATCGCCCAGACCAGTTTTTCCACCTCTTCCTCCATCGAGGAGGTCACCGCAGAGGTGCCCATATTGGCATTGATCTTCACCAGAAAGTTGCGCCCGATGATCATCGGCTCGGTCTCGGGGTGGTTGATGTTCGCGGGGATGATGGCGCGCCCCGCCGCGACCTCGTCCCGCACGAACTCCGGCGTGACATAGTCGGGGATGTTCGCGCCAAAGTCCTCGCCATCCCGCGCCTCAGCCACAGCCTCGCGCAGTTGGTTCTCGCGGATCGCAATGAACTCCATTTCGGGCGTCACGATGCCCGCGCGGGCATAGGCGAGCTGCGTCACGGCCTTGCCATCCTTGGCCCGCAGGGGCCGCGGGCGGATCGGGAATTCCGGGGTGAGCCGGTCGCCGGAGACAAAGCCGTTGTCTTCAGGTTTCACGTCGCGCCCCTCATAGCTCTCTACATCACCACGCGCCTCGATCCAGGCGCGGCGCAGGGGCGCGAGGCCCTGGTTGATATCCGTGAGAACATTGGGGTCGGTGTAGGGCCCGGAGGTGTCATAGACCGGCAGCGGCGGCTCCCCCGCCGTTGGGTGCACCGAAATCTCGCGCATCGGCACGCGGATGTCGGGATGCTGGCTGCCGTTCACGTAGATCTTGCGCGACGCGGGCAGTTCGTCGGTGGTGATCTGCGGGGTTGCGATGTTCATTTTGGCGCTCCTCAAGCTCAGGTCTCAAAAAGACACCAGATGAGTTTGGAGAGGAGGCGAAGGCAGGATTTGCCTTACTATCGGGAGGTACGAAGTCGTTTCGTGCCACCCTATGCTTCCTACGCCAGTGTCAACTGGGTCAGGTTCAAAGGGTCGCATCACCGGGCAAATGCCCTGTCAGCCTCTCAGTCCCCTCAGGCGGGACTCCCCTGCGTGCCTCTTGTGTAGGACAGCGGATTTCATTGCGCAACCCGTCTTGCGCAGAACGCGACCAGCCTCAGCACAGATCGGCAAACCGGGATTTCAGCAGCGCCTCGCGATACTCCGCCTCGGCCGTGCTGTCATAGACCACACCGCCGCCGACGTTGAGCCGGACTGTGCCGTCCGGTTTGCAATGCAGCGTGCGGATGGCGACGTTGAACTCCATCGCGCCACCCGGGGCAATCCAGCCGATCGATCCGCAATACGCCGCGCGCGGACCCGCCTCCACATCATGAATGATCTGCATGGCCCGGATCTTGGGCGCGCCAGTGACGGACCCGCAGGGAAACAGCGCCTCAAAGATATCGCGGATCTTAACACCCGCCCGCAGCTGCGACGTGATGCGCGAGGTCATCTGGTGCACCGTGGCAAAACGCTCGACCGTGAAGAGCTCCGGCACCTTGACCGAGCCAATCTCGGACACCCGGCTCATGTCATTGCGCAACAGATCCACAATCATCAGGTTTTCCGCGCGGTCCTTTTCCGATTGCATGAGGCCTGAGCGCAGGGCCGCATTCTCTGCTTCCGTACCCCCGACCGGGGCGGTCCCTTTCATTGGGCGGGCCGTCAGCGTTCCTTCGGCGGACAGCGAAAAGAACAGCTCGGGCGAGCGGGACAAAAGAACCGTGTCCTCCAGAGCAACAAAAGCGCCATGCGGGACCGCCTGACGCCACTGCAGGCGCTGATAGAGTGCTGCGGGGGACCCCTGCAGCTGCGCGGAGATCGGGAAGGTCAGATTGGCTTGATAGATATCGCCAGCCACAATATGGGCGTGCACGATCTCAAACGCCTGAGCATAGCGTGTAGCTGCCCACAAAGGTTTGATATCGTGAAGCTTTGCAGCTTCATCTGAGGCGAAAGGCGATGCAGGCTCAGGCGCGTCGAACACCCCAAAGTGCAGCAGCGGCAGATCCCGGTTCTGGGGCAACAACGGCTCAAGCTTGGTCGAGAGCAGATACCCCAGCTCGTAGCTGGCGTAGCCTGCCAGCCAATAGCCATCCGCCTGCGCCTGTTGAAGGGCATCAAAGGCATGCGTGACCTCCGCCGCGGTCTCCGCCCGAATGACGCGCAGCGGCTTTGCAAACCGCGTGCCTGCCCCCAGCGGTCCGCGATCAAAGATCAGCTCGGATGTGTTCAATCGCCTAGAAGTCCGCCGCTATCCGCAGCTCGCGCAGCGGTCTGACCACGTCAATCGCCTGTTGGTAGATCGGGTGCGCCTTGTAGGCGCTCAGCGCGGCGTCATCTGCAAACTCCGCATAGACCACGACGTCAACTTCGCCAGAGATGGCGTCAACCCGCTTGTTGCGCACCACCTCGAAATGATTGGAGTGAGGGATCTCACGCAGCAGGTTCAGGCCGTCAACGATACGGTCGATGTCATCAGGGTTTGCAGCGCTGAAGAAAACCACATGTCGAATGAACTCTCTGTCTGCCACGCACCAAGCCCCCGATCTCTGAGTCGATCTCTGCCGGGAGATGTCGCGCGCAGGCGCAGGAGTTGCAAGGGGCATTAGATGCAATTTGGAGCGGGCACCTCATGCGGCGGACCAGACGCCGCAAGGCGCCCGGTCCAGCCCTATTGGAAAAGGAAATCCTCCTCCGTCAGATCGAGACATGCGCCATCGTCATCCGTGACACCGAACTCCAACGGCGCGACCTCTGGTCTGATGAAGCTCGCCGGTCGTGCGATGTGCCCGTCGGCAAAGAGGTTTGCCGATGAGCAACCTGTGAATGTGAGCATGTTCACTTCCGTCTCCTCCCTGGGCGGGTCAAGGCAGCAGCACTTTGTCGATCACGTGAATGACGCCATTGGAGGCGGCGATATCAGCACCGATCACGGTGGCATCATTGGCCTTGACGCCGTTGCGCCCGTCCACATGCACGGCTTTGCCATTGACCGTCGCCGGGCTCAGCCGTTTGCCCGCCACATCAGCGGCCATGACCTTCCCGGGCAGCACGTGATAGGTCAGGATCGCGGTCAGCTGGTCCTTGTTTTCTGGTTTCAGCAACGTCTCGACCGTGCCTTCAGGCAGCGCGGCAAAGGCTGCGTCGGTGGGAGCAAAGACGGTGAAGGGCCCATCGCTTTTCAAGGTCTCGACCAGATCCGCCGCGTCCACAGCGGCGACCAGCGTGTTGAACGTGCCTGCGGACTGGGCAACCTCAACAATGTCGGGGGTGCGCGGCGTTGTGGTTGCGCAGCCCGCAATGGCCAACATGGCGACAAGGGCTGCAGCTTTGATACCGGAAAACAGGGTCATGGGATGGTCTCCTTGGTTGAGCGTGTGCTTTTTACACACGAGTATGAGCAGATACTTGGGACACTCCGACGCATTGGCAAGTTTTTTGTGGAATTTTTTCACACCCTCGCCCATCTTCACGTCATGACCGGGCGTGACCCCTTCTCGCAATCGGGCCTGTTTGAACGGGCCGTGCGGCGCATTCTGCGCCCGCTTGTGCGTGCGCTGATCGCGCAAGGGGTTACAGCACCCGCGCTCTACAGGATCGTGAAACAGACCTATGTGGAGGTGGCAGCCGAAGATCTTGGCGCCGAGGCCACAGACAGCCGCATCAATGTGATGACCGGTGTGCATCGACGCGACGTCAAGGACTTCCGCGCCCGCGACGCCAGCGAGAACACGGAAACCCAACGCAAGGTGTCGATCCTGCTGACAGTTGTGGGGCGCTGGATGTCGGATCCGGCCTATATGGACGCTGGCGCCCCGCAGGCCCTGCCCCGCTTTGCCACAGACGGGACCAGCTTCGAGGCGCTGGTGCAATCCATCAGCCGCGACATTCGCCCCCGGACCGTGCTGGATGAATTGACCCGGCAGGGCATCGCCGTGCTGGAGGATGATCACGTGCGGCTGCTGCTTGAGGGTCTGGTCGGATCTGCAGACACCGATCAGAAGCTGCATTTGTTTGCGCAGAATCTGGGCGATCATATGCAGGCGGCGGTGGACAACCTGCTCTCTGCTGATCCGCAGTTTCTGGAACGCGCGGTGTTCTACAACCACCTCGATCCGACATCGGTTGATGATATCGAGGCGGAGACGCGGCGCATCGGCCAGGACGCCCTGCGCGCGATCAACACCCGTGCGGCCCAGCATCAGGCGCGGGATCACGACACACCCGCTGCCACCCAGCGTTTCAGATTTGGCGTCTTCTTTTACAGGGAAGACGATGGCCCTGGCGCAAAAGGACGTTCAGAAGATGAAGACCGGTAAATTCTCCCGCCGCTCCGCCCTGGCCGCCGGGCTGTCAGGGCTTCTTCTGCCGCAGATCGCCTGGCCACAGCCCACCGAACGGGAGCTTGAAGGCGGGATTGGGGGCACCGGCATTGTCGGGGTGCTCACCGAGTTCGGCAGCCTGATTGTCAGCGGCAACCGGGTTCAGACAGACGGCCAGACCCGGTTCAGCGACGGGTTTGGAGTGATGGCACAAAGCGATCTTCGGGTTGGCGACAGCCTCACCGTTGAGGCCGCAGGCCCCAAAGAGGCGCTTGTGGCGCGGCGCGTGCATGTCACCTATCCGCTGGTCGGCACGATTTCGGGCCTGTCGCAGACCGGCGGCCTGACGGTCAACGGGGTCAGCGTGCGTGCCCCCGGCGGATGGGCTGGGCTGAGTGTTGGTGACAGGGTCGCAGTGTCCGGTCTCTGGCGCGGTCAAGAGGTGATCGCAAGCCGGATCGCGCCCACCGAGAGAACAGACGATCTGATATCTGGGGACGTGGCACAGGCCTTTACCAGCATTCGTGTAGGGCCGGTGCGGTTGCGCGGTCGCGGCATTGCCGGCCTGCCAGACGGATCATTTGCCAGCGCGACGGGGCAGTTCGACCCCGAAAGTGGCCGTTTCCGTGTCACCGATCTGACAAACACCCGGTTTGTCGGCGCGGCGGGAGCTTTAACGCGGCTGTCGATTGAGGGGTTCCTTGCCCCGACACGCGCGGCACCTGGATACCGCATATCCGGCCTTGGTCACAGCTTTGAACGCAGGCTCGATCTGAGCCCATATGCACAAGGCCGCGTTCTGTTCAACGGCGGCTATACCGGGCGGTTTGCAGCCGAGACAGCCCTTGTCCTGCCGGCAGGCAGATCCGAGCGCCGCCGGGTTCTGCGCAATCTGGCAGCCGGATAAAAGCGACGACTTCGAATCGGCTGTCGCTCAGTCTTGACCAAGACCCACGCCCCACGGGCCCTCACAGAAAGCCGACGCAAAAACACCAGTTTAAACGTTGCAAGCATCTGTTTGGGCCGGGAGTATTCACCTGCCCCACGCGCATGGCCGCACACCAGACCGCCACCTCACCCAATATCCGTAAAAGTTTAGACTTACGCTTAGAGTAACCAATCGGTCGTATGACCCGGGTGTTGTTTCCGGGGCCGGTCCATGAAGCTGTCACAAGTGCTTAATGATTTTTTGTCGCTGACGCCGGATGCCGTCGGCGTCGGCTATCGCGGGCCGGATGATGACACTGGGCGACTTGTCTATGTCAATCCGTCGTACTGCGAACTTTTTGGGTACAAACCAGAGGAGCTTCTAGGTCAACCTGTCGATATTGTGCACGATCCGGACAGCTGGGATGACTATGTCGCCAAGGTTGCGCCGTTCTTCGTCGGGAAAAAGCGTAACTTTCAGATCGAGACCAAATGCGTCCGCTCTGACGGGCACAAGTTCTGGACAGGTATCTCTTTCTTCACCTTCCAGGACGAGGAGAGTGGCGGGCGATACAGCTGTGCCACTTTCCGTGACATATCAGATCTGAGATCCCGCGAGAACGCGGCCGCCTCCGCTCTGCAGGAACGTGACGCGCTAGTGGCAAAGCAGGACGGCATGTACACGGAGCTGCTGGCCACCCAGACCCGGTTGTTGTCAGCCATCAACGCCTACCCTGATCCTTTTGTTATCTATGACAAGGACATGCGGCTGGTGGTCTGCAACACGGCCTACAAGGCGTCCATGTCGACCAATCCGGACGCCATTCAACCCGGCATGCATGTCCGGGATGTGATGGAACACGCGTTTCACTGCGGTCTGATCGACGTGCCCCCAGAGGAACGCGAAGCCTACTTTGATCGTATCAAACAGCCCGATCAATTGCCGCGCGGCGCCGAAAACATAGAATTGGCAGGTGACGTGCATCATCGCATCTTGCGCAGTGTTGCGGAAAACGGCGATTGGGTGGTCATCCGCCTGGACATCACCGAACTCATCCGGCAACGCCGCCAAGCGTCGGAAATACACTATCGAACGGTTGCTGCGCTGAATGCCTATCCCGATCCCTTTGCGATCTATGACGCCAATGAATGCCTGGTGATGTGGAACGACGCTTTTACGCAATCGGTCACGGATCACCCTGCGGAGCTGCAGGTGGGTCTGACAAGCGCCGAGGTGCGCGCAATCGGTCTGCGAAATGGTCGTTTTATCCAGGAAGACGCTGGCTTGGTCAGCCAGTTGACGCAGGATGCGACCAGCTCCGGGTCGATGGCATCACACACCGATATCGAGTTGGTGGACGGGGCGCATCAACGGGTGCTTCGCAGCCAGGCCCCGAACGGTGACTTTGTGGTCATTCACATGGACACAACCGAACTCGTCAAGCAAACCCGCGCGGCCGAAGCCAACAAAGAAAGGATGCTTGCCGCGATCAGTGCCTACCCCGCGCCCTTTAGCATCTACGACAGCGCATCGCGCCTGGCGGTCTGGAACGACAGCTATGCCGCTGCTCTGACCGACAGGCCAGGCGATCTCTACACCGGCATGCCTTTGCGTGACGCGATGCGTCTGGGCGTCCGCAACGGGCGCTTCCCGGCCGCGAAAGGTCGCGAGGAGGAGTGGATTGAAGAAACCATGACATCTGCGACGTCCATCAGACGGGTCGAAGACATCGAACTGAATGGTGACACCCATCACCGCGTGCTCAGATCAAGATCGCGCAATGGCGATCTTGTGGTTGTGCGGCTGGACACAACCGAACTTGTACGTCAGCGGCGCACCTTGCAGGAGACGCAGGACCGCCTGATATCAGCCATCAACGCCTTCCCGGACCCATTCTCGATCTATGACAAGGATCTTGACCTGGCGTTGTGGAACCCCGCCTTTGCGGCCTCATTGACCGACGATCCAAGTGAGATCAAGGTCGGCATGAATGTCCGTGACGTGCTGCAAATGGCGATCCAGAACGGGCATATTCCCAAAGCAGAGGGGCGCGAGCAGCAATGGCTCGACAACTACGTGTCTCCGAACATGGTGGATGTCGAGGAGGAGGATTTCGAGTTCTCCGACGACAGATACTACCGGATCAAGCGCTCGCGCTCTGAACGCGGCGAAACTCTGGTTCTGCGGCTCGACATGACCGAAACGGTGCGGCAACGCCGGGCGTTGGAGGCGTATGCCGGTCAACTGGAAGAGGCGAACCAGCAGATCACCTTCAAGGCCCTGCACGATCAGCTCACAGGTCTTGGCAACCGGCGGCATCTGTCCGAGAAATTCGAGGAGTTGTCGCAGCAACGACGCCTGCAAGGGGGTGAGCTTGCGGCGCTGCACATCGACCTTGATCGCTTCAAGCAGATCAATGACACCATCGGCCATGCCGCTGGTGACCATGTGCTGGTCGAGGTTGCGGCACGGATCAAGGCGAACATACGCGGCGATGACGTGGTGGCGCGCATTGGCGGGGACGAGTTCGTCATCCTTCTCGATGTGCCGGAACACAGCACCCGCCCCGAAGAGCTGGCCCAGGCGCTTTTGGCGGATCTGGCCAGGCCCGTGCTGTTTCAAGGGCGGGAGTGCCGATTCGGGGCCTCCATCGGCATTGCGCGCACGCCTCTCGCCGATGAAGCCGATCTGCTGACAAATTCAGATGTCGCACTTTACAAGGCCAAACGTGCCGGGCGCGGTCAGGTGGCCATCTTCGACCGCAGTGATATCGAAGAGATGCGCGCAACCAAGCAGATGGCGGACGAGATCATACGCGGGCTGGAAAACAGGGAATTCGAGCCGTACTACCAGCCCCAGATCGACGCACAGACCGGGGCTGTGGTTGGCCTTGAAGCGCTCGCACGGTGGCGTCACCCGGATCGCGGTGTCCTTGCACCGGATCAGTTTCTTGGCGTTGCGACAGACCTCAATGTCGTTGCAGATATTGATCGCATGATCTTTGAACGCGCCATCGACGCCTGTCGCGCGGCGTTTGGTGACGGCGCAGATCTGCCAAACCTGTCCTTCAATGTCAGTGCGAACCGGCTCAACTTCGATGAAATCCACGACATCGGCCAGCGCGCGCGGACCTACGCCGGTGGTATCGCTTTTGAGCTGCTTGAAACCATCTTCCTTGAAGAGCAGAGCGAAGCCTTCATGCTGCAGCTCGACCATCTGCGCGATATGGGGATCTCTATCGAAGTGGATGATTTTGGCAGCGGACGTGCTTCTATCGTCGCACTGCAGCGGATTGCGCCCGACAGGCTCAAGATTGACAGGCGCCTGGTCTCGCCCATGAAGCCTGGCAACAACGCAACACGGCTGGTGAAATCGATCATCGATATTGGCCGGGCTCTGGATATCGCTGTGATTGCCGAAGGTGTGGAGACCGCCGATCAGGCCCAGATTCTCAGCGAACTTGGCGCAGGTCGTCTGCAGGGCTACTATTTTTCCCGCCCGCTTTGCCTTGCTGATTTGATGCCTTACCTGCGCAGCCGGACAGAGGGTCGCAGCTCTTCCTAGGCGCGCCCGATACGCCTCTTCATCACTCAGACACTATGGTTGATCACCCCACAGGGCCAATACGCTCCTGCCATCCGATCGATTGCACACCTCCGGAACGGCTACGCCAGCCGGAGACGCCCTTGCGTCTGCGCGAGTTCCTCAAGAAGCTTGGCCGTGCTTGCGGCGTCTGTGGGCTGCGCCAAGCCATATCCCTGCAGGTAACAGCACCCCATGTTCTGGAGAATGGGCACATGCGCCGCAGTCTCAACCCCCTCAGCCACGACGCGAATGTCCAGCATTCGGCCGATGTCCACAATTGTGCTCACCAGCGCGCGTTGGGTTTTCGAGGCGACAATGGGCTGGATCAGCGTCCGGTCGATCTTGAGCCGTTTGGGTGCGACCTGGAGCAGACTGGCAATAGAGGCGTGCCCGCTCCCAAAATCGTCGATCTCGATGTCGATGCCCATCTCGGCAATCATCTTGAGGTTGGCGTCGATCACATCATTGCGGGCATCCAGAAAGGCCGATTCAAGCAGTTCGAACGACAGCATGCCCCGTGGCAGATCAAGTTGCCGCAGCCGGTCACCCAGGCTTGGATCGTTCAGACGATTTGAGGACACATTCACCGAGATCGGCGGCACTGGCAGACCCGCCTCCAGCCATATGTTCATGTCGTAAAGCGCGCGCCGCAGCACAATCTCGTCGAACTGAGCCAGAAGCCCCATGTCCTGTGCCGTCTGCAGGAACTCATCCGGCATAATCAGGCCGAATTTGGCGTTGTCCCAGCGGACAAGCGCTTCAAGCCCCGTAATCTCCAGCGTCTTTGCGTCAAATTGGGGCTGATAGTGGCAGGTGATCTCGCCTTGATCGAAACCGGCCAGAAGTGCGTCAAATGAGTTTTTGCGACGACGCGCCTCCTCTTTCATGCGGGCGTTGTAGAAACGATAGCGCCCGCGACCGGCTTTCTTGGCCTCGTAGAGCGCAAGATCCGCATCAATGAAAAGATTTGTATCCGGCGCGTCCGCCGTGCTGGCAATCGCAATACCGATGCTGGTGCCGATGTTGCATTCCTGCGAGCCGTAAAAGAAAGGGCGCGCCATCTCATCAATGATCTGCTGTGCGATGAGTTCCAGCGTGACGTCCTCAGGCGCGTCGAAGAGCAGGGCTACAAATTCATCCCCCCCCACGCGCGATACCAAGGCACCGTCTGGCGTGTTGCGCCGAAGGATATCTGCGGCGTGCTTGAGTGTTGCATCCCCGGCATCATGGCCAAGCGTGTCATTGATCTGTTTGAAGTGATCAATATCGAAATGCAGCACGGCGAGGCGCCCGGGCCGATCATCGGCGGCGGTGAGATGCGATGTGTAGACGTCATCGAGGCGCCGACGATTTGCCAAGCCGGTCAGCGCGTCGTGGCGGCTTTCATACTCCAACCCGGCGCGGGCCTCTTCCAGTTCCTGAGCGCGCAGCTTGTCTTGCGTGATGTCAAAGTTCACACCGTAGTAGCGCGGGCCAGTTTCCGCATCATCGACAAACTTGCCTCGCGTCCGAATATGGCGGATCTCGCCATCGCCACGCACAAGCCGATAATCGTGATCGACGTCCCGCCCTTCATGCAGGCACTGCTCGGTGTAGGCGAGTGTCGCCTCCTTGTCCTCGGGGTGTATAAATGTGGCCCACTCGTCGGCGGCCCGGATATTTTGCCCGTCGGTGATCCCGAACATATTGAGCAGCCGGTCGTCCCAGAACGCCCGGTTCTGGGTCACATTGTATTCCCAACGCGCCATGCCAGCGGCCTCCATGGCGACATCGAGACGCTCTGCCATGCGCTGACTTTCGATCTCAACCGTTTTGATATCGGTGATGTCGATGTCTGTCCCGATGATACGCGCTGGCAGGCCTTGCGCGTCGCGCCGCACAACGCGCCCACGACTCAAAAACCAGACCCACTCCCCATTTGTGTGACGCTGGCGAAACTTGTAGTTGATAACGTCGGTTTCGCCCGCATTAAGACGGCTCAACTGCTCGCAGATATGCGCCAGATCCTGCGGATGAATGGTTGCGAGCCAGTCGTCGGTGGCTTCGGGGACGGGATCTTTCTCAGCCAGACCGCGCAACTCGCGCCAGGTTCTGGACAGGAAATGCCGATCCCGTTCAAAGTCGTGGTCCCAGACGCCCTGATTTGCACTGAGAACGGCGGTCTTCCAGCGCCGCTCACTCTCCGCCAGGCTGATGACATCGGTCGAGGTTTCGGCATAGCTTTTGATATCCACCTCGGTCATCGTCAGCTGCAGCGGAACGCCCGCATCTGACCGTGCGGTCACCCGGCCAGTGCCAAAAAACGTGACATGATCCCCATCGGATCTGCGCACCCGATAGGTCAGGCTGAGCTCCTGATCGACAGCTGTGAGCAGGGCTGCCAAGGCGTTTTCGAGGCTGTTGCGATCCTTTGGATGCACCAGATCGAGGTAATCGGACAGTACCCCCTGCACCGGATCAACGTCACCCGTTGCATTCAGCGTCTCAAGAGAATGTGCGTCATCTGTTGTGTCACAGATCCAGCGCCGCTGCGGCAGATCCTCTGGCAGGGATTGCCACAGGCGAAGGTCGTCACAGCGGTGCACCGAATCCGCGCATTGGCACAGAAATCCTGACATCTCGCCGTTGTCATCCTTGACCGCGCGCGCCGAAAACACATGCAAGGCCCCGGCGCCGCGCAGCGGCATGATTGCGACATCAAGCGGAGAGCGACCCTCGCGGATCCGTTCGATCTGCGCCATGACGGCCGTGTACCAATCAGGCGCGATCAGTGACCGAAGAGGGGTGCCGCGCAGATCGGGTGTGTCAAACGTGGCGCAGACCGCTGCATTCGCGCAGAGTACAGTCTGATTAGGGGCCACAAAAAAACCTGGCACCGCCAGTGCTTCAACCAGCGATATTATCAAAGATCTGCCGTTTGAAGACCCTTCACCCTGCATCACAACCCTTTAAGGCACACGCGCGACAAAAATAGGGGATTCGGCTTTAAGGTCCGGTTATCACATAAAAATCATATCGAATTGACTATACTATCCGCAGCCAGTCCGGCAGCTGTGCCCCGGATCACCTAAAAAAGCCCGGGAGCATAGATCCCCCGGGCCATGTCAGGTCTTGGTCCGCAAAAGCGCGTCTTCAGCGCACTAGCTTGAGGCCGTCAGACAATCGTCGCCTCGGTGGCGGCGCGCAGCTCATCTTCGCTCACGCCATCGGCGGTTTCGACAATGCGCAAACCGCCGTCCACCACATCCAAAACGCCCAGGTTGGTGATGATCCGGTCCACCACGCCCTGCCCCGTCAGGGGGAGCGTGCAGGCCTTCAGCAGTTTGCTCTCGCCATGTTTGTTGGTGTGGTCCATCACCACGATCACGCGGCCCACGCCCGCGACCAGGTCCATCGCGCCGCCCATGCCTTTGACCAGCTTGCCGGGGATCATCCAGTTGGCCAGATCGCCGTTCTCGGCCACCTCCATCGCACCCAGAATGGCCGCCGCGATCTTGCCACCGCGGATCATGCCAAAGCTGGTTGCGCTGTCAAAATAGGAGGTGCGACGCAGCTCGGTGATCGTCTGTTTGCCTGCATTGATGAGGTCGGCGTCTTCCTCCCCCTCAAAGGGGAACGGCCCCATGCCCAGCATGCCGTTTTCGGACTGCAGCGTGATGTCCTTGTCGCCCACGTAGTTCGCCACCAGCGTTGGGATGCCGATGCCGAGGTTGACATACATGCCATCGTCCAGCTCTTGCGCAGCGCGCGCCGCCATTTGATTGCGATCCCAGGGCATCAGACGTTCTCCTTCTGGCGGACTGTCCGCTGTTCGATGCGTTTTTCGTGCGTGCCCTGGATGATGCGGTGCACATAGATGCCTGGCAGGTGGATCATATCCGGGTCCAGCGACCCCAGCGGCACGATCTCCTCCACCTCAGCCACGCAGACGCGCCCGCACATCGCCGCCGGCGGGTTGAAGTTCCGCGCTGTCTTGCGGAACACCAAGTTCCCCGACGGATCCGCCTTCCACGCCTTCACGATGCTCAGATCCGCGAAGATCCCACGCTCCAGAATATAGGTTTCGCCGTCAAACTCCTTGTGCTCCTTGCCCTCGGCAATCACCGTGCCGACGCCGGTTTTCGTGTAGAACCCGGGAATGCCACAGCCGCCCGCGCGCATGCGTTCCGCCAGCGTGCCCTGCGGGTTGAACTCCAGCTCCAGCTCGCCGGAGAGGTACTGGCGCATGAATTCGGCGTTCTCGCCCACGTAAGAGGAGATCATCTTCTTCACCTGCCGCGTCTGCAGCAGGATACCGATGCCAAAGTCATCGACGCCCGCATTGTTGGAGGCGAAGGTAAGGTCTTTCGTGCCGGCGTCCTTGATCGCCTGCAACAGCAGCTCGGGGATCCCGCAGAGTCCGAAACCGCCTGCGGCGATCAGCATGCCGTCCTGCAGCACACCTTCCAGCGCCGAGGATGCCGTCTCGTGGATTTTGTTCATAGTGTTCCTCGTGTGACATATGGAAGGAGAGGCACGCGCAGGCATCCGCCGCTCCCGAATCTCATGCAGAAGTGTTTCGCGCTGCGCCCCGCTCTGCAACCACATTCCCGGGGCATCGGTCGCAAAAGCTTTGAAAGACCCGCGCACCGCACGCATGGGTGCAGCGCGTTCGAGGGTGTGCGGGATGGGCCCCAGATTTGGTGCGGCATCACAGTTGATCACCATTCAGACCGCCGCGACCTATACGACGGTGGATATCTCGCTATAATCAAACACCTTTCACCACATGCCCCCAAACGGCAGAACGGGAGACGATATGCACCTGGCGCTCATTGGATATGGCAGCATCGGCAAACGCATCGTCGCCTGGCTGGCGGATCACCCTGTTCAACAACTGACCATTATGGTGCGTTCGGGCGCGATTGGCCAAACACTGGGAGACCCAGCCTTGGCGCAGGCGGCAAAGGCGGCGCAGGTGACGGACGACATCGGCACTCTCATGGAGGGCAAGCCCGATCTGGTTGTGGAATGCGCGGGCCAGGCCGTTGTGGCGGCCCATGGGCCTGTTATTCTGACCGCAGGGCTTGATCTGGTCGTGGTCTCTGTCGGAGCGCTGGCGGACAATGATCTGCGACAGCGCCTCGCCGCGGCGTCAGAGGCGGGTCGGGCAGAGCTGATCCTGCCGCCGGGGGCGATCGGCGGCCTGGATCTGCTGTCGACACTCGCGCTGGCAGGAGACGTGCAGGTGACCTATCGCGGGACCAAACCGCCGCAAGCCTGGCGCGGCACCCCGGCCGAAGATCTTTGTGATCTCAGTTACTTGCGCCAGCCCACCACCTTCTTCGATGACAGCGCGAGGGACGCGGCGCGGCTCTACCCCAAGAACGCCAATGTCGCCGCAACGCTGGCGCTGGCTGCTGGCAGTTTTGACCGGACCCGGGTGCAACTGATCGCCGACCCCGACGCCACCGGCAATGCGCACAGCTTTGATGTGCGCTCTCCGGCGGGCAGCTTTTCCATGCAGATCGAGAGCTCGCCGTCCGCTGACAACGCCAAGACATCCGTCACAACGGCCTTCAGCGTCATTAGCGAGATCATCCGCAAGCGGGCCGCGCTCGCGGAGTGATTGCGAACGCTCAGACCGAGGGCAGGTCAACCTTACAACCGGCCTGATGTGACGCATAGATGGCATCCTTGATCCGGATCACCTCCAGATACTCGCGGGCGGTGTTCTCGAAGGGCGCGCCAGTCAGCACGCCGCGCACCACGTGATCTTGCAGATGATACACGCAGTCTCCGCCAAAACTGGGTGACGCATCTGGCGGCAGGACCACCTCGCGTTGCATCTGCCCGTGGGCGCGGAACGTCACGCTGCCGTCGCCCCGCAACTCGAACGCGCCCGCCGTGCCTTCGAATTCGGCCTCGCCCATCGTCTTGCGGTGATTTTCCGCAGCATGATCGCAGAGCCGGTTGCCATCCAGCAAGCTGCGCACGCCTTCAGCGTGCTCAAAGATCACAAAGCCCGCATCCTCCCCGCTGATCACCGGGTTGATCTGTCGCAGGTCAGCGTAGACAGCGCGCGGGCTGCCAAAGATAAAGCGGAACGTGTCGACCCAATGCACGCCGGTTTCGTGGATCAGGAACCTCGGCATCTGCTGGAAATAGGGTTGCCGATCCAGATAGGCGTCTGGCCCCTGCCCGTCGCCGGGCCGGAGCCGGAATGTGGCCTGCAACGGTGTGCCAATGCGGCCCGCTTCGATCTGCGCCTGGATCACCCGATACCAGGGCATGAAGCGAAAGTTCTCATGCACGATCAGCGTGGCACCCGCGTGCTCGGCCAGATGGGTAATGCCCTCTGCCTCAGCCAGATCCATGCAAAAGGGCTTCTGACAAATGATTGTTTTCACGCCGAAATCCAGCGCTGTCAGGATCGCTTTGCGATGCGCGGGGGGCGGCAGGATGATGTCGAGAATATCGGGGCAGGCATCGTTCAGCATCGCATCGAGGCCGTCGAAGGCTGGCAGACCCGTGGCCTCAGCGCGCGCAATGTCATGATCTGCAGCACCAACACAAATGGCCTGTGGCAGACGCGCCCAAGCGTCATAGTGGAACTGGCTGAAATATCCCGCGCCAAGGCAGGCGACGCTGACGACACCGTCCTTCATCAGTGCGCCTCAAGTGCCGCGATCACAGCATCCGCCGCCTCTTCGGTTGTGGCTCGACCACCCAGATCACCTGTCAAGACATCCCCCTGTCCAATCACAGCTTCGGTCGCCGCGCGCAGGCGGGCACCGTCTGCTGCCACGGTCGGATTGTCAGCGCGCAGCCCCATCCATTCCAGCATCATGGCAGCAGAGAGGATCATCGCAAAGGGGTTCGCAATGCCCTGCCCTGCAATATCGGGGGCTGAGCCGTGACAGGGCTGGAACACTGCGTGATCCACACCGATGTCCGCCGAGGGGGCAACACCCAGCCCCCCCATCAGCCCAGCCCCCAGATCAGAGAGGATGTCGCCAAACATGTTTTCGGTCACCAGCACGTCAAAATCCCAGGGCTTTTGCACAAACCACAGCGCGGTGGCATCCACATAAGCGTGGTCGCTGGTCAGATCAGCGTGCTTGGCGGCCTCTGCGTCGAAGAGCGACCGGAAGAAGGCGAAAGCCCGGAACACATTGGCTTTATCCACGCAGGTCACATGGCCCCGGCCCCGGCCCGCAGCCTTGCGCTCATGTGCGAGGCGGAACGCGAAGTCAAAGAGCAGCTCCGAGGTTTCCCGCGTGATCAGCAAGGTTTCACGCGCCTCGTTTTCCGTCACCTCGCCGCAGCCCTGCGTGTAAAACAGCCCTTCAGTGCTTTCGCGGATGAGAACGAAATCCACCTCCTTGCCCTCAGGCATCGCAAGCGGGGTCTTTTGACCCGGGAAGATGCGCACCGGGCGCACGCCCGCGAAGAGCCTGAGCGCCTTGCGTAGATCAATCTGCGGCGAGATTTCGGTGCCATCCGGGTAGCGGACGGACGGCAGACCCATGGCCGACAGCAAAATTGCATCCGCCCCGCGCGCCACCTGCATGGAGATCTCCGGCAGCGACTCGCCCGTCTGGGCATAGTGGGCCGCACCCGCTGCGCAGTCTTGCAGGTTGAGACGGTATCCGGCGTTCTCGGCCAGCCCCTTCAGGATGCGCGTGGCGGGCGCCATGATCTCCGGCCCGATGCCATCGCCGGGAAACACCGCGATGTCGAATGTCTCTTTCATAGGTCTACGCCTCTTTGTGCTTGCTCGGAGACGGTGCGCGACCCATAAATCAGGGCGTGACAGTGCCTGCGAAGCTAATGTATACGCTAACGCATACGTAAATCACGTCGCCCACAGTTGCAAGGATGGACATGTTCGCAGTTGTCGTCACATTGAAAATCAAGCCGGATCATCTGGAGCGCTTCATGCCGCTCATGCAGCAGAACGCGGCAACCTCGCTGCGCGACGAGCCGGGGTGCCATCAGTTCGATATCGCCACTGACAACGCCCGGCCAGGCGATATCTTTCTTTATGAGCTTTACAGCGATGCGGCGGCGTTTGACGCGCATCTGGCCAGCGATCATTTCAAGGCGTTCGACGCGGCCACCGCTGACAGCCTGCTTGATAAATCCGTCAGAACATATGCGCAGGTGATCCAGTGAGCGCGTGGGAGGTTTTTGCGGTCAAATACGCGGACCGGAACGCCCGCACGCGGGCGGACAGTTTCATCTTTGACGACGATCACGATGCACCCCACGCCATGGATTACTTCATGTGGGTGTTGCGGCATGGGTCTGACGTGATCCTGGTCGACACCGGCTATGACGCCGAGGAAGCCGCCGCCCGTGATCGCCCGATCCGGCAAGACCCGGCGGCATCACTTGCGCCGCTCGGGCTGGTGCCGGAGGACATCACCTCGGTGATCGTAACGCATCTGCACTACGATCATGCGGGCGGGTTGCATCTCTTTCCCAACGCGACGCTGCATATGCAAACCGCCGAGATGGCCTTTGCCACCGGTCCGTGCATGTGCCACGACACGTTGCGCATGCCGTTCACAGCCGGACATGTTTGCGAGGCGGTGCGGCGGCTCTATTCCGGCCAGGTGGTGTTTCACGATGGGGATGCGCAGGTGGCTGACGGCGTGACCGTGCATTGCATCGGCGGGCACAGTCGGGGGTTGCAGGCCGTGCGGGTGCGGACGGCGGCGGGCTGGATGGTGCTGGCCTCGGACGCGGCGCATTACTACGAAAATGTCTTTGCGCAGAAACCTTTCCCCATCGTGGTGGACTTGCAGAATATGCTGGATGGCTTTGCCCGGCTGACTGCTCTGGCCTCGAAAAAAAAGCTAATTGTGCCGGGCCATGACCCCCTGGTCACGCAGGCCTATCCGCAGGCCATGGCGGATCACATCTGGCGGTTGGATCACGGGCCGGAGCGGCCGGACCTGTTCCTGGGCTGAGCGGAGGTGATGCCCAATTATCAGGCGCATCTGCGCAGGCTGCGGGCGCCTCTCCCCTGCCCTCTGGCCAAACCGGGGAACTCATGTGACAGTGCACCGGGAGTGAGACGGGTCGGGAACACGAACTGGTGTTGATGCAAACGGCGACATTGCTGGACCAACCGCGCGCGGTGGGCGCGGCGACTGTGTCGAGCAAGTGGTTGGACGGGCGGTCCCGGCTGGAGACAGTCTATCAATCCGGCGCCCTCAAGGTCGTTTTCCCACGCAGCACCGCGCAGATCGAAGGCGTGCTCGTGAACACCGCGGGCGGGATCACCGGCGGCGACCGTTTTGACGTGCAGGCGACTGCAGGCACCGGAAGCCATCTGACCCTGACCACCCAAGCCGCCGAGCGCGCCTATCGCGCGCAGCCGGGCCAGACCGGGCGCGTGAGCACGCAGTTGCAGGTGGACGCGGACGCGCGGCTCGACTGGCTGCCGCAGGAAACCATTCTGTTCGAAGGCTCTGCGCTGTCGCGGCGATTGGACGTGGAGATTGCGTCCTCTGGCCGGTTTTTGATGATTGAGCCGGTGATTTTCGGGCGCGGCGCCATGGGCGAAGAGCTCCGCGCGGCGCGGTTCCGCGACCGGGTGACCCTGCGGCGCGCGGGTGAGACAATTTACCAGGACGGCGTGCTGCTCGACGGTGACATTGCCGCCCAGCTGGACCGCCCCGCCATCGGTGGCGGCGCGCGCGCCATGGCCAATCTGGTTCTGGTTGGGCCGGACGCCGAGGGTGCCCTGCCCCGCGTGCGAGAGAGGATTGGCCCGCAGAGCGGCGCCAGCCTGTTGCGCCCCGATGTCCTGGTGGCGCGCCTGTTGGCGGAGGACAGCTATGCGCTGCGGACGCGGCTGGTGCCTCTGCTCGATGATCTGACGAATGACACACTGCCAAGAAGCTGGAGACTATAGCCCATGCAGCTGACCCCTCGCGAAAAAGACAAACTGCTGGTGGCGCTGGCCGCTGAGGTGGCTCGCAAACGGCTGGCGCGCGGTGTGAAACTGAACCACCCCGAGGCGATTGCGCTGATCACCGATGCGGTGGTGGAAGGCGCGCGCGATGGCCGCTCGGTCGCCGAGATGATGCAGGCGGGGGCTGAGGTGATCACGCGTGAGCAATGTATGGAGGGCGTGCCGGAGATGATCCACGATGTGCAGGTGGAGGCGACGTTTCCGGATGGGACAAAACTGGTGACGGTGCACAATCCGATCCGATAGGGTTTGAGTATTTTTGGAAGAATGAAGCAGAGGACGCGCCTATGATCCCCGGGGAAGTGATGACAGCCGATGGTGAGATTGTTCTGAATGAGGGCGCCGAGGCGCTCACGCTGATGGTGGCCAACACCGGTGACCGGCCCGTGCAAGTGGGCAGCCACTATCATTTTGCCGAGAGCAACCCGGCGCTGGAGTTTGACAGGGACGCCGCGCGCGGTTGTCGGTTGGACATTGCCGCTGGGACGGCTGTGCGGTTTGAGCCTGGGCAGCGACGCGAGGTACAACTGATCCCGCTCAGCGGTGCACGGCGGGTCTTTGGATTCAATCAGCAGGTTATGGGCGATCTGTGATCATCTGGCTTTGGGAGGAGAAAAACCATGTGTGATATCTGTGTGATCAATGCGGTGAAGGATCGGATGCTGTCGCGGCGCGAGTTCTTCAAGACCTCCGCCGCTGTGGGGGCTGCGGCGACAGTAGGGACGATGGCCTCTGCGCCCCCAGCGCTGGCCGCAGGCCACGGCGGGGTGATCGACATGACCCACAAGCTCAGCCCGGGGTTTCCCACCTTCTTTGGCGTGCCCGGCATTTCGATGGAGCAGCCGTTCAACTTTGCGGACCACGGCTTCAACCTGATGAACCTGAGCATCAATGAGCACACGGCCACGCATATCGACGCGCCGCTGCATTTCTCGGCGGATGGGGCTTCGGTCGATGAGATCCCGGTGGGCAATCTGGTGGTGCCGCTCTGCGTGATCGATATTGCCGAGCGGGCCGCCGAGAACCCGGATGCGCAGGTGACACCGGATGATCTTACAGCCTGGATTTCCGAACATGGAGACATCCCCGACCGCGCCTGTGTGGCGATGCACTCCGGCTGGGCGGCGAAGACCGATGGGCCGGGATACGTAGGCAATGACGCCGATGGGGTGAAGCATTTCCCCGGGTTCCATGTGGAGGCCACACAGATGCTGTTGGAACAGACGACGGCGGCGGCCATGGCGGTGGACACGCTGTCGCTCGATCACGGGCCATCGGCGGATTTTGCGACGCATTACGAATGGCTTCCCGCGGGCCGCTACGGGATCGAGAACCTGGCAGGCTTGGGGGATGTACCGGCGGCGGGCGCCACGCTTGTGGTTGGTGCGCCGAACCACGTGGGCGGCACCGGTGGCCCGGCTCGTATCTTCGCGATGGTTTGATGGACGACCGCGCCCGCCTCTCCTCTCGGATCGGAGCGTACTGCGCCCTGATACTGGCGCTGTGTAGTCCCACGTCGGCACAGGATCTCGATTGTGAGGATCCGGTCACGCAGGTGGAGATGACTGGGTGCGCCGGGCTCGCGGCAGAGGCAGCGGACGCGGACTTGAACGCGGTCTGGAAAGACGCCATTGCTGTCGCGCGGGCTCGGGACGCCACCGACCAAAGCACAGCACCAGCCAGCGAAGACATCCTGCGCGGGGCACAGCGCAGCTGGATTGCCTTTCGTGATCAAGCCTGTAGCGCGGAGGCCACCATCGCGCGTGGTGGCACCATGGCCAACCAGCTGTTCCTCACCTGCCTCGAACGGCTCACCCTGCGCCGCACCGAAGACCTCCGCCTTTTTGCTATGACCAACTAACCAGGACGACCCCCATGCCAGCCACAATTTCCCGCTCCTCTTACGCCGCGATGTTTGGCCCGACCACGGGCGATAAGGTGCGGCTGGCCGACACCGACCTGATCATCGAGGTGGAACGTGACCACACGATCTATGGCGAGGAGGTCAAATTCGGCGGTGGCAAAGTGATCCGCGATGGCATGGGGCAGAGCCAGGTCACGCGCGCGGGCGGTGCCGTCGATACCGTGATCACCAATGCGTTGATCGTGGATCACACCGGCATCTACAAGGCGGATGTGGGGCTGAAGGACGGGCGCATCCACAAGATCGGCAAAGCGGGCAACCCGGACACGCAGCCGGGTGTCGATATCATCGTGGGCCCCGGCACCGAAGCCATTGCGGGGGAAGGGAAAATCCTGACGGCGGGCGGGTTTGACAGCCACATCCACTTCATCTGCCCGCAGCAGATCGACGACGCTCTGCACTCCGGCGTGACGACGATGCTGGGCGGCGGCACCGGGCCTGCACATGGCACGCTCGCCACCACCTGCACGCCCGGGCCCTGGCACATTGGGCGCATGCTGCAGAGCGTCGATCACTTCGCCATGAACATCGGTGTGTCAGGCAAGGGCAACGCGAGCCAGCCCGAGGCGCTTGTCGAGATGGTCGAAGGCGGCGCCTGTGCGCTGAAACTGCATGAGGATTGGGGCACGACCCCCGGGGCCATTGATTGTTGCCTCAGCGTGGCGGACGACATGGACGTACAGGTGATGATCCATACCGATACGCTGAACGAGAGCGGGTTTGTGGAGAACACCGTCGCGGCGATCAAAGGCCGGACGATCCACGCCTTTCACACCGAAGGCGCGGGCGGGGGGCATGCGCCGGACATCATCAAGATCTGTGGCGATGCCAATGTGATCCCCTCCTCCACCAACCCGACGCGGCCCTTCACGGTGAACACGCTGGAAGAGCATCTGGACATGCTCATGGTCTGCCACCACCTCGACAAGTCGATCCCCGAGGATGTGGCCTTTGCCGAAAGCCGCATCCGGCGCGAGACCATTGCTGCCGAGGACATCCTGCATGACATGGGCGCGTTTTCGATCATCGCTAGCGATAGCCAGGCAATGGGGCGCGTGGGCGAGGTGCTGATCCGTACCTGGCAGACGGCAGATAAGATGAAGAAACAACGCGGGCGGCTGGCGGAAGAAACCGGCGAGAACGACAACATGCGTGTGCGCCGCTACATCGCGAAATATACGATCAACCCGGCGATTGCCCATGGGATCAGCCACGAAATCGGCTCCATCGAGGAAGGCAAACGCGCGGACCTGTGTCTTTGGAACACCGCGTTTTTTGGCGTGAAGCCGGAGATGGTGCTGATGAGGGGCACGATTGTCTGCGCGCAGATGGGCGACCCGAATGCCTCGATCCCCACGCCGCAGCCGGTCTACACAAGGCCGATGTTCGGCAGCTTTGGCCGCTCGGTCGAGCACTCTGCGGTGACCTTCGTGAGCGGCGCCGCACAGGCGGCGGGGCTGCGCGATCAGTTGGGGCTGCGGAAGGAGACGGTTGCGGTGCAGAAGACCCGAGGCATCGGGAAGAAAGATCTGGTCCTGAACGACGCGCTGCCGCAGATTGAGGTGAACCCGGAGACCTATGAAGTGCGCGCGGATGGGCAATTGCTGACCTGCCAGCCAGCGGACGTTTTGCCGATGGCGCAGCGGTATTTTATGTTTTGAATATGGCTCTTGAATCCTACTTTACGATCGCCGCTGTTCTGCTTAGCCCGCTTCTGGCGGTGCAGGCCACCAAGTTTCTTGAGAAAAGTGCGGAAAAACGTTCGCGCAGAATAGCGGTGTACCGAACGCTTATGGCCACGCGAGCCCAACGTCTATCTCCGGCTCACGTTGAAGCTTTGAATTCAATTGATCTAGAATTCACCGACCATGGCGACAAAGCAATTCGTGAAGCCTGGAAGGCGCTTCTGGCGCATTTTTCGGATCGAAGTTATCCCGAAAACCAGAAAGAACAATGGGTTATCCGACATATTGATCTGCTTGTCGAACTACTCTTCGAGATGGGTAAGCGGATGGGCTTTGAGTTTGACAAAACTCATATAAGAACAGGGATTTATTCACCGCAGGCTTTCGGTGATATGGAGGAGGAACAAGCCATCGTTCGCAGAGGCGTCGTCGAAGTCTTGCTGGGCAAGCGAGCCGTTCCTATTCGCATAATGCAAGAAACCCATGATGACCAAAACTTATAACTTTGCGTCTGTCCGCCCAGCAGCACGCCGGGCAGCCCCCGACCGCCCCCCATGGGCGGGGGCTTTGCCCCCACCCGCGGCCGGGGACCGCCCTTGGGACACACGCCGATGCTGACTGCTCAACACCTCGTTCATGCACATGACACCGATGACCACATCACGCTCGACTATGACGCGCGGTTTCTGCGGCGCAAGGTGCTGATCACGGACAGCGGTACGCCACTGCTGGTTGATCTGCCGAAGACCACATCGCTGAACATCGGCGATGCGCTCAAGGCAACCGATGGCACGCTGATCGGCATCCGGGCCGCCGCTGAACCGCTGCTGGAGATCACCGGGGAGGCCCTGCACCGGATCGCCTGGCATATCGGCAACCGCCACACCCCCTGCCAGATCGAGCCCACCCGCCTGCTGATCCAGCAGAACCACGTCATGGCGCAGATGCTGGCGCAGCTGGGCGCCGAGGTGCAGGAGGTCGTGGAACCCTTCACGCCCGAAGGCGGCGCCTATGGCCACGGGCGCACCCATGGGCACGATCACTCCGCCCAGCACGGGCCGGAGCATCACCACCATGAGCACTGACCCGATCCTGACCCTGACACAGTGGCTCTCGCCCGGGTTTCCGGTGGGGGCCTTTGCCTATTCCCACGGGCTGGAAACGGCGATTGCAGCAGAGGGCATTCGCAATATCAAACAGCTCGATGAATGGCTTCGAGACCTGATCGTCTTCGGCAGTGGACGAGCTGACACGATTCTTCTGGCCGCAGCCTACCGCGCCGACCCGGCAGAATTGGCCGAGATTGACGAGACCGCGCGCGCCTTTGCAGCCAGCGCCGAACGCCTGTTGGAAACGACGCAACAGGGGGCCGCGTTTGCGCAGACTGTGAATGCGGTCTGGGGCACGGAGTTGGACGAGTTGACCTACCCGGTCGCCGTCGGGGCGGCGGCCCGCGCCCGGACGATCCCGCTGGATCTGACCGCGCGGCTCTACCTGCAGGCTTTCACAGCCAATTTGATCTCCGCCGCCGTCCGCCTTGTGCCGCTTGGCCAGACCGAGGGCCAAGCCCTTCTGGCAGAGCTTGCGCCACTGATCGAGGACACCGCAGCAGAGGCCATCGACACGCCCCTGCATGGGCTCTCCTCGACCTGTTTCGCAGCAGATATCGCAGCGATGCATCATGAAACCCTCTATTCAAAGGTCTTTCGCACATGACACTGAACGGCCCTCTTCGTATTGGCATCGGCGGCCCGGTGGGCGCCGGCAAAACCACCCTGACGGCCTGCCTCGCGCGCGCGCTGAGCCCGCAGCATTCCATCGGTGTGATCACCAACGATATCTACACGCAGGAGGATGCAGATGCGCTGATGCGCCTGCAGATCCTGCCGCAAGACCGCATCATCGGCGTGGAAACCGGCGGCTGCCCCCATACCGCGATCCGCGAGGACGCCTCTATCAACCTCGCCGCCGTGGCCGAGATGCAAAAGCGCCACCTCGATGTGGAAGCGATCCTGATCGAAAGCGGCGGCGACAACCTGAGCGCCACCTTCTCGCCGGAACTGGCGGATGTGACGCTTTATGTGATCGACGTGGCCGCGGGGGAAGAGATCCCGCGCAAAGGCGGGCCTGCAATCACACGCTCGGACATTCTGATCATCAACAAAACCGACCTTGCCCCCCATGTAGGGGCCTCGCTGGAGGTGATGCAACAGGATGCAGAACGAATGCGCGCCGGGCGCCCCTTCCTTTTTACAGCCCTGAAGCACGGTGATGGTGTGGAGGACATCGTGAAGGCGTTGCGCGCCATCTCAGGGCTGGGCCTACTAGAGGCGTGAACAAGAGCGGATGAATGGCCTGCAAACGCAGCCGCCACTCACCTATTTCCATACCCTCAGAACTCCACGACTGCTCTGATGGATTCGCCTTTGTGCATGAGGTCAAAGCCGTGGTTGATCTCATCCAGGGTGAGCTTGTGGGTGATCATCGGGTCGATCTCGATCTTGCCGTCCATGTACCAGTCCACAATCTTCGGCACATCCGTGCGCCCCTTGGCCCCGCCAAAGGCCGTGCCGCGCCAGACGCGCCCCGTGACCA
>NZ_BLIV01000006.1 GCF_009811755.1 Roseobacter cerasinus | reverse complement strand
CCTCCCATCCCTCGCGCTTCAGCAAGATGTGCAGGCGTCGATAGCCGAACCGCCGCCGCTCGGACGCCAGCTCTTTCATTCTGGTGCGCAGCTGCGTGTCGGCGGGGCGTTTCGACGTGCGCCGATAAGGGATCTCTCGATGCCGCTAAGGCGCTCCACGAGGCTTTGCTGCATGAACGTGTGGTAAAGTAAGAAATCTGGTCTTTGCGATATGGCGGCACTGTAGAGATGTCTGATCTTGGGCACGTCATTTCTCAAGGCTCAGACGAAGACGGGAATTCCGCCCGTGCTTGGCTCATAGCCATCCTCAAAGCCCGTCTGGCTCAGGTAGAGGGGGAGCAGAGATGACCCAAACACTTATCGCCATTGAGCAAGCCGATCTAGACGCAATTCGTCTGGAGCTGCGCGAACTAAACCGCCGCCTTGACGAAGTGCAGATGCAACCAAAGCCCGAATTCATACCAATGAAGGACTACGCGGCAAAAATCGGCAAGAGCATCGACACGGTAAAACGCCGTCTCCCCTCACTGGAAAGCAAAGTGGAGGCTGGCGTGACGATGATCCGCAACCCGGATCTAGTCTAGCTGTGATGCGAGGTCTTCCACAGATGTGTTGTAGTACCTCATCAGCATTTTTATGTCCCGGTGCCCGATCACGCGCGCCAGGTCCAAAACGTGCAGCTTTCTGGCCATCCGAGATACTGCCATATGACGGCTATCGTGGAAGGTTAGATCCTTGACCCCCGCTCTATCCCGAAGCTTCCGCCATAAGCTGCTAATCTGTGATGACGACAGGTTGAACACCGCGTCACTTTCAGGCAGTCCGGAAAGCAGCCGCAATGCCTCCTTGGATAAGGGGACGTCACGCGCGTCACCGTTCTTCGTCTCAGATAGATGTGCCCGGACCCCATCTATATGCTTTGATCGAAGCCCGGCTATCTCGCCAGCGCGCATACCCGTTTCAATGGCAAACAGCCAAGCTTGGAACGTCCGTCCAGTAAGCGTGAATAGATCCGACCCCGCACTAATGCGCAGCGCCTCAATCTCTTTTTGCGTAGCGATGCGGTCACGTGGCGGGCTGTCAGATGGCCATTTCAGCCCCTCAAGGGGATTAGAGGACATTAAGGCCCATTCTGTGCGCGCGATGCGCAGAACCGCACTCATTTGCTCCAGCTCGCGCCGAACAGAAGATGACTTGACCTCTGTCAGACGTTTGTCACGCCACTCTGCAAAGTCAGTGACCCGCAAGTCACCCAAAGCAACCTTAGCAAGCCGGTCTCGGCGAATGCGCTCAATGCGGATTATCTCTGGACGCGCGCCCTTCTTTTTCGATGACTTCTCCCTGCCATATCGGTCGAGAATGTCACCAAACGGGATGCGGGAATTCACCTCTGGCGCGTTCTCCAGCAGGTACTCTTGGCGCGCGCCCCACTGCTTCGCTTCTTTGCGTGTGGCAAACACCTTGGACTTGCGCACGCCATCACGGTACACTTGGGCACGGAACTTTCCGTTCTCCATCTTGGAAATGCTGGCCATATCCTCTCTCTGCGTAGTCGCCTGCGGAGAATCTGGGGAATCCGTAGCCAAAAACTGCGCAGCATCACTACGCAGAAACATATCTGCCTCTTTAAAAAATAACAACTATGCCCATATTTTGCTAGGCAAGAGTGGGAATGGTGGGTATTGTATTGGTGCGGACGGCGGGACTTGAACCCGCACGATCATACGATCGAGAGATTTTCATACCAACTACGACTTTCGCCGCCGACGTCGCAGCGCCGTTTGTGGTCTGGACTATCCCTTCACCTTGCCCGTCAAGCGGATTTAGGTGCTGCCCGTCTAGTCTCTACACCTTCCGATCCAGGCGCGAGGCCCCGACCGGCTTGGCTCGGGATCGGCCTGGGCCGCCATGCGGCCGTTAGCTTTCCCCGAATTTGAGCAGTTCTACTCCCGAAGTTTCCTCCGAGGCACTCAAACTTTGTCTAAGTCTCTTGTGTCTACCGATTCCACCACGTCCGCATCTTTACACCTGTGGTATGCCACAGCAAAAATCTGTCCGCCACCGCGATGATGCGCAGCCCCCAAACCAGCGGGTACCACATTCAGATATCATCTCCATCCGGGGCCAACGGCCCGCCGGCCGCCAACAGAAACCGCTCAGACAGCCAGGGGTTGTTTTGCAGCGCCTTTTGAAGTTGCAGCCGGGCTTCGGCGATGCGGTCGAGGTTCATAAGCGTCAGTGCCCGCCCGGACTGGGCGCCAACATGGCGCGGCTGCAACGCGAGTGCTGCGTCAAGATCCTCCAGTGCGCGGGGATAGTCCTCGCGCAGGAAATGCACAAACGCCCTTTGGTTGAACCCTTCGGCATAGAGCGGGCAATACTCCGCAAGCCGGGTGAAATCTTTCAACGCACCGGCATAGTCATGCACCTGCCGCTTGCGCATACCGCGGTCGAGCACCTCTTGCGCCGCGTCATCCGGAGCCCGCAGCCACAGCGCCCACATCCGGCCCGAGATCTCCTGCCCTGCCTGATCGGTCTCCGCCGCGCGTGCCTGGGCGAAGAGCGCGTCGAGCTTGTCAGAGACATTCTTTGGCGCAGGACAATCCGCAAACGCCGGAGCGCCCAGCAGGCACAGGATTGCTATTAGATGTCGCATGACCCGATGATGGGCGACGGATCAGGCGCCGGTCAAGTCGTGTCGCTCAACATCGCTTCTTTCACGGCCTCCATCGCCACAAAGGTCGATGTGCCCGCCACATGCGGCAGCGTCGAAATGGTCTCACCCAGAAACTGCCGATAGCGCGACATATCACGTGTGCGCACTTTGAGTAGGTAGTCGAAATTTCCCGCAATCATATGAGCTTGTTCAATCTCGGGGACTTTGGTCACAGCGGCGTTGAAGGCGGTCAGCGCGGCCTCGCGGGTGTCGCTCAGCCGGACCTCGACAAAGGCTACGTGATCAAGCCCAAGCTGGATGGGATCGAGCAAAGCGCGATAGCCGGTGATGACGCCGCTCTGCTCCAGCCGCCGCAGCCGCGCCTGCGTAGGCGATTTCGACAGGCCGATGCGTTTGGCCAGGTCGGTGATGCTGATCCGCCCGTCCTCTGCCAGCACTGCGAGAATCGCACGGTCAAACCGATCCAGGTCGGCTTGATCGCTTTTTCCGTCAGACAACATATCTTTGATCATTTCGCCCTCCAAATTCGCATACATCGGTCACTATGACCTTATGTGACGCGCTATACTGGGTCAATGAACCAGCGTGAGTGCATCATGACCCAACTGACTCCAGACCTTCGGTCTTTTGACATCGACACCGGCAAGTTTGCAGCGCCCGAGCCGGTGCTGCAGGCGCTGATCGACGGCACCGCACTCTCTGCCGCAGACCGCACGGATATATCGGCGGCTGCGGCGCAGCTGGTGCGCCAGATCCGGGCAACAACGGCGCCGGGGTTGATGGAGGTGTTTCTGGCGGAATACGGCCTCTCGACCGATGAGGGCATCGCGCTCATGTGTCTGGCTGAAGCGCTGCTGCGGGTGCCGGATGCTGACACCATCGACGCTTTGATTGAGGACAAGATTGCACCCTCAGACTGGGGGCGGCATCTGGGGCATTCCACTTCAAGCCTTGTGAACGCCTCAACCTGGGCGCTGATGCTGACGGGCCGCGTGCTGGATGACGACCAGCCCGGCCCCGTGCGCCACCTGCGCGCCGCGATCAAACGGCTGGGGGAGCCGGTGATCCGCACCGCCGTCAGCCGGGCGATGAAGGAAATGGGGCGCCAATTCGTGTTGGGCGAGGACATTGATGCCGCGATGGACCGGGCGGCGCATATGGAGAAAGACGGCTTCACCTATTCATATGACATGCTGGGCGAAGCCGCTCGCACCGACGCAGACGCCAAGCGCTACCACCTGAGCTATTCCCGTGCGATTTCCGCGATTGCGCGCGCCTGCACCTCCGAGGATATCCGCAAGAATCCAGGCATCTCGGTCAAGCTGTCTGCTCTGCACCCGCGCTATGAGGTGGCGCAGACAGAGACGGTCCTGACCGATCTGGTGCCGCGCCTGCGGGCACTGGCGCTGCTGGCCAAATCCGCCGGCATGGGCCTGAATGTGGACGCGGAAGAGGCGGACCGCCTTGCCCTTTCGCTGGAGGTCATCGACCGCGTTATGGCTGAGCCTGCATTGGCCGGGTGGGACGGCTTCGGCGTCGTGGTACAGGCCTATGGGCCAAGGGCGGGAACCGTGATCGACGCGCTCTACCAGATGGCGGAGCGCCATGACCGCAAGATCATGGTCCGATTGGTCAAGGGGGCCTATTGGGACACGGAGATAAAGGCCGCACAGGTCGAGGGGGTCGATGGCTTTCCGGTCTTCACGCAGAAAGCGGCCACTGATGTCTCCTACATCTGCAACGCCAAGCGTCTTCTGGGCCTGACCGACCGCATTTATCCGCAGTTCGCCACGCATAATGCGCATACGGTGGCGGCCATTCTGCATATGGCGGCAGACCCGGAGACTTATGAATTCCAGCGCCTGCACGGCATGGGCGAGACGCTGCACCGGCTGGTGATGCGGCAAAATGGCACGCGTTGCCGTATCTATGCCCCGGTGGGGGCGCATCGCGATCTACTGGCCTATCTGGTGCGGCGCCTGTTGGAAAACGGCGCCAACTCAAGCTTCGTCAATCAGATCGTCGATGAAGACGTCCCGCCTGAGGTTGTGGCGGCAGACCCGTTTGAGATGCTGGCGCGGCACACGGGCCCGGCGATTGCCAAGGGGCCGGAGGTGTTCCTGCCGCTGCGCGCCAATGCTCTGGGCTTTGATCTGACGCATTTGCCCACGCTTAAGGACATTGACACCGCACGCGCGCCCTTTGCCAAGGCGCAGTGGGCCGCCACGCCGCTGCTGGCGACAGAAACGTCGCCGGAGGGTCAGGTCACGCCGGTCTCGAACCCAGCGAACGCCGATGACAGCCCCGGAACAGTGCAAAATGCCACGGCGGCGGATGTCGCTGCAGCACTGGACGCTGCACAGCCCTGGTCGGTGCCTTTGGCCAAGCGGCGCGCCACACTCCTGCGGGCGGCCACGTTGATGGAGACACGCTTTGGCGAGATCTTCGCCCTGCTGGCCCGCGAGGCGGGCAAGACGCTGCCCGATTGCGTGGCCGAACTGCGCGAGGCGGTGGATTTCTTGCGCTACTACGCGGCACAGGCCACAGACACGCCGCCCGCCGGGGTCTTCACCTGCATCTCACCCTGGAACTTCCCCTTCGCCATCTTTTGCGGGCAAGTCACAGCGGCCCTTGCCGCTGGAAACAGCGTTCTGGCCAAACCGGCCGAGCAGACCCCGCTCGCCGCGCATCTGGCTGTGTCCATGCTGCACGAAGCTGGGGTGCCCCGCACGGCGCTGCAGTTGCTGCCGGGGGGTGGCGACGTGGGCGCGCAACTGACGTCTGATCCGCGTGTGAATGGCGTGGCGTTCACCGGATCCACCGCCACAGCTCAACGCATCCGCGCCGCCATCGCCGCGCATTGTGCGCCGGGCACCCCGCTGATTGCCGAGACAGGCGGGCTGAACGCTATGATTGTCGACAGCACCGCCCTGCCCGAACAAGCGGTGCAGGCGATCATCGAAAGCGCCTTTCAATCCGCCGGTCAGCGCTGCTCCGCCCTGCGCTGTCTTTACGTGCAGGAGGATATCGCCAAAAGCTTCACCGAGATGCTGATCGGCGCGATGCGCTGTCTGCGCCTTGGCATGCCATGGGATCTCTCGACCGATGTGGGCCCGGTGATCGACGAGGCCGCGCGTCAGACAATTGCGGATCATGTGGCCAAAGCGCGGGCCGAGGGCCGCGTGCTGGCGGAACTGGACGTCCCCGAGACTGGCACTTTCATTGCGCCGACGTTGATCAAACTGGCCGGTATCGGCGATTTGGAACGCGAAATCTTTGGCCCCGTCCTGCATATCGCCACCTTCAAGTCACATGAGTTGGACACGGTGATCGACGCCATCAACGCCACCGGCTACGGGCTGACCTTTGGCCTGCAGACCCGCATCGATGACCGGGTGCAACATGTCTCCGACCGCATTGAAGCAGGCAACATCTATATCAACCGAAACCAGATCGGCGCTGTTGTTGGCAGCCAGCCCTTTGGTGGCGAAGGGTTGTCAGGCACCGGACCAAAGGCGGGGGGGCCAAACTACTTGAGCCGCTTTGCCGCGCCTGAAAGGGAGCTGCGCGAGGGTACATGGGAGCATCCCATGACACAGCTGCCTGCGGTGCGGGCTGCGCTGCCCGCCGCGCACCCGGCACAGATCTTGCCCGGGCCTACGGGGGAATCGAACCGGCTCAGCACCCTGCCCCGCCCCGCGTTACTCTGCACCGGGCCGGGGGCGGAGACCGCCGCTGCCCAAGCCCGCGCAGTCGAGGCGTTGGGCGGGGTTGCGGTGCTGGCGACCGGCATGCTTGATCCGGACATGCTGACCGAGGGGCCAGACTACGGCGGGGTGCTTTGGTGGGGTGACGATGAGATGGGCCGCAGGATCGAGCAGGCGCTGAGCCGCCGCGCAGGTCCAATTATCCCGATGATACCGGGCAAACCTGATCTCACCCGTGTGCGGGCGGAGCGCCACGTCTGCGTCGATACAACCGCATCGGGCGGCAATGCGGCCCTGCTGGGGGCGTCGACCTGACGCAAGACGCAGCCTTGACGCTGCACAAGCGATCCCGCAGCCTGCGCGCATGTTTCCGATCCGCGATCACAACCCGTCAGGCCGCACGCCCTATGTGACCTATATTCTGATGGCCGCTAATATCGGGATCTTCCTGAGCTATGTGGGCATCATGCAGGACGTGCGCCTGATCAACAGCTTCTGGATGGATTGGGCGCTGATCCCCGCGCGGCTCGACGCCGGAGATGGCAGCTACACGCTGGTCACCTCCATGTTCCTGCATGGCGGGTGGATGCATCTTGCAGGTAATATGCTGTTTTTATTCATCTTTGGAGACAACATCGAAGATGAGCTTGGCCATCTGGGATATCTGATCTTCTACATCGCCGCAGGTATTGCGGCCGGGTGGGTGCAATATGCCTCCGCCCCCGGATCCAACATCCCGACGGTGGGCGCGTCGGGTGCCATTGCGGGTGTCATGGGGGCCTATCTTTTGCTCTTTCCAAAGGCAAAGGTGGATATCCTGATCATCTTCATTGTCTTTTTCCGGATTTTCCCGATCCCCGCCTGGATCATGCTGGCCATGTGGTTCGGGTTCCAGTTCGTCGGCGGCCTCGGCTCGGACCCGGACGCAGGTGGGGTTGCCTATTGGGCGCATGCCGGCGGGTTTGTGGCGGGCCTGGCCTTTGCCCTGCCGGTCTGGATGAAACGGGGTGGGCCTGCCTTCTGGAGCAGGACCGATGGGCAGCCACCGCATCCGGAGGCGCGCTACCGCGTCGGTGCGAGCAGCATTCCCAAGATAAGCCGCAGGCGCGGTCCGCGCGGACCGTGGAGCTGATCAGCCCCGCACGAGCTTGGCAAGCGGCGCAAAAAGCGCCTCATTGGCGCAGAGGATTGTGCCGTCCTCGATGATATCGCGGCCCTCTTCGATGGGTTCCACAAGGCCGCCAGCCTCACGCACGATGATGCTGCCTGCGGCGATGTCCCAGGCGTTCAGGCGCCGCTCCCAATAGCCATCATACCGGCCCGCCGCCACATAGGCGAGGTCGAGCGCAGCCGCCCCCCAGCGCCGGATGCCAGAGCACGCAGGCGCCACCCGCGCCATTTCCTTCAGGGTGTCCGGCAGATCAGCCCGCCCGCCAAAGGGCAGCCCGGTCGAGAACAGCGCCTCGATCATTTTGCTGCGGCCAGACACGCGCAAGCGGCTCTCGTTCATCCAGGCCCCTGCGCCTTTCTCCGCAAAGAAAAGTTCGTCCTTGGAGGGGTCAAAGATCACCCCGGCCACGATCTGGCCTTTGTGTTCCAGCGCGATGGAGACGGCCCAATGCGGCAGCCCGTGCAGGAAGTTCGTGGTGCCATCCAGCGGGTCGACAATCCAGCGGCGCGTGGGGTCCTGCCCGTCGTCGCCGCCGCCTTCCTCGCCCAGCCAGCCATAGGTCGGACGCGCGCCCATTAGGTCTTCGCGGATCATCTGTTCGGCGTTGATGTCAGCGCGGCTGACGAAGTCCCCCGCCCCTTTCATGGAGACCTGCAGGTTCTCCACTTCCCGGAAATCCTTGGCCAGCGCGCGGCCAGCGCGGCGCGCGGCCTTGATCATGATGTTGAGGTTTGCACTGCCAACCATTCCGGGATCTCCTGGGATTATCAGGCTGCGCGTATACGTGCTGCACCTGGGCTTGCCAAGGGGGCGTCACCCTGACCATCCCGCATGGCCGAGATGCGGCGGCTGCAAGGCCTCAGGGCGCGCTGGCCCAGGCGGGCACACCACCCGCAAGCTCCGGCCGGAAATAGGCAATCATGCGCCCGTCTGGCCCCGCGCTGGCCTGCGGTGCCCAAGGGGCGACGCCGTGCAACAGATGCCGGTGCAGCAAGATGGCCGAGCCCACGGGGCCGTGCACAGCAACGCGCGGGCACCGGTCGAAGGCCTCGCGGCGAGCGGCCTGATAGACCTCGGTGACATCTACCTCTATCAGATCCCCTGACCAGCCTGCGAATGCGGCCTGCAGTGCCGCTTGCATGATGCGGTGGCTTCCGGACCACACAACCAGCGGGGCCGCATCCTCCGAGGCGTCCGTCATTGGCAGACCGATCACAAAGGCATGCGGCTCCTGCACAAAGCGCCGCTTGGGATCGCCAACGCCAATGATGCCGTCTACATGCGCCGCATCCCGGTTTTGCCGATACCGAAACGCCGCCGGGCTTTCGCCCTCGCGTGGTTTGGGATAGCCGGGGTAGGTCACCGACAGCTGCGCACGGTGCAGCGCAGGCCAGCCGCCGCAGTGCTCTGTGGCAAAGTCGACCGCGGTGCCTGACAGCGACGGCCCGGCCCCAAGGCGCCCGTCGGCATCATTTGGCAGGGCATCAAGCCCCACAAACCACGTGCCGCCACAAGCGAGCAAATGCGCATTCTCAGGCGCGGCAACTGCAGCCCGGGCGAAGGGCAACGCCGCTGTGACCCAGCCTGTGACAGCAGGCTCCTTTGGGAAAACGGCCCACCCGTTCGCGAAAAATGACTCCCCGATCACGCTTGCCGCTCGTGACGTTCCGGCGCGACCTGCTGCAGCGCCGCCAGGACCAACTCCGGCCCCGCGCCCTTTTGATGCGCGCCCTCCGAGAGGATGCGCCGCCAGGCCCGTGCGCCTGGGCGCCCGGCGAACAGCCCCAGCATGTGCCGCGTGATCTGACCAAGCCTGCCGCCTCGGGTCAGGTGATCGTCGATATAGGGCAACATCTGCCGCACCGCCTCCTCGGGCACGGTTTCAGAGCCAGTGCCAAAGATCACCGGATCCGCCCGGCAAAGAATGTCGCTGGGGTCGTGATAGGCCGCGCGCCCGATCATCACCCCGTCGAGCCCCGCCTCCAGGAAGCCTTGCGCCTGCGCCAGGGAGGTGACCCCGCCGTTCACGCTGATGTGCAACTGCGGGTAGGCCCGCTTCATCCGCAAAACGAGGTCATAATCCAGCGGCGGGATATCCCGGTTCTCCTTTGGGCTGAGACCTTGCAGCCAGGCCTTCCGGGCGTGAATGCTCACGCGCTCACAGCCTGCCGCGATCATCCGTTCAAGAAAGTGGGGCAACACGGTTTCGGGGTCCTGATCATCAACGCCAATCCGGCATTTGACCGTGACGGGGACCTTGACCGCCTCCTGCATGGCCATGACACAGTCCGCAACCAACCCCGGCTGCTCCATGAGAACAGCACCAAAGCAGCCGGACTGCACCCGATCCGACGGGCAGCCGACGTTGAGATTGATCTCATCATACCCGGCCTCAGCCCCAAGGCGCGCAGCGGCGGCCAACTCGACCGGGTCCGAGCCGCCAAGCTGCAGGCTCACGGGGTGTTCGCTGGCCGAGTGTTCGAGCAAGTGATGCGCACCACCTCGGATCAAGGCCGCCGATGTCACCATCTCGGTGTACAGCAGCGCCTGCGTGCTCAGAAGACGATGAAGATACCGGCAATGCCGATCGGTCCAATCCATCATGGGGGCCACAGAAAGCCTGGCGTGGTGATCAATGTCCATGTCTTCACTCGAACTGCTGCAGGCCGGTTTTGTTATTCCGAAGCGCAGGCCAACGCCGCCGATTCATCCTATTTCGACACTGCACAGCACGCGCACCGGCCAGTGCATGACCCATGTTCAGAGCAGACGCAAGGGTGACTGCGCCGATCACCGAACACGTTGTCCCTATGATACCCGCGAACCTTGCGCGACCGCAAAACTCTTCGTAAGTCAAATGCAGGCGCTAATCTGAAGTGCGCCATCAGATGGGCTAGATCGGAATTTCTACCATCATCTGTGCGACGATAGAAGCACCCGGCAAAGCGGGATTTGCCACTGCCGCCTGCCCAATACGGACTTTCGACAGTCTACCGGAACCTTGTAGTGCGGCCCGCCGACGTTTTGATCGGCTGTCGACCAACGCCCGTCCGATGGAAAAAGCAATGCCCCTTGGGGTGGGCGGTGTCGTCCCGCTGGGGCTGAGTTCGCCTGCATATGCCGCGCGGACTATACACTTGGGTGAAAAGCTTCTATGTGCCAAATCTTTCTTGGGATTTGATGATCATGCAAGACTTCTCCGGCCTTCCGAGCACGTTGTCCGCAGCCCTCACAAAACGAGGTTACAGCCGGCTCACGCCTGTCCAACAGGCCGTATCAGAAGACGCCTTGGCGGGGCTTGATCTGCTTGTATCGGCACAAACCGGGTCCGGCAAAACCGTGGGGTTCGGGCTGGCGATGCGGGATGACCTTCTCGATGCGCATGGCCGGTTTGACCGTCCTGCGACACCGCTGGCGTTGGTCATAACGCCCACGCGCGAACTGGCTTTGCAGGTTCGGCGGGAGTTCGACTGGCTGTTCGCGGAGGCGGGGATCGTCACAGCATCGGCGGTGGGTGGCATGGACGCCCGCACCGAGCGCCGCGCGCTGGAGCGTGGAGCGCATGTGGTTGTCGCCACGCCCGGGCGGCTTCGCGATCACACCGCCCGTGGTGTGATTGATCTCACTGATCTGCGCACCGTTGTGCTCGACGAGGCGGATGAGATGTTGGACATGGGCTTTGCGGAGGACCTTGAATACATCCTCGATCAGACACCTGATGACCGGCGCACATTGCTGTTCTCCGCCACGGTGCCCCATGGCATCACCAAGCTTGCGCAGACCTACCAGAAGGAAAACGCCCAACGCCTCAAGATTGGCAGCGCAGACGCGCAGCATTCCGACATCGCCTACCACGCCTTGGAGGTCGCGCCGTCTGACATCGAAAAAGCCATCATCAACCTCCTGCGTTACCATGAGGCGCAGACGGCCATTGTATTCGCCAATACCCGCTCTATGGTTGCGCGGTTGACCGCAAAATTCTCCAACCGGGGGTTTTCGGTCGTGTCCCTCTCCGGAGAGCTGAGCCAGACAGAACGCACCAACGCGCTGCAAGCACTCAGGGATGGGCGCGCGCGTGTTTGCATTGCAACCGATGTGGCGGCGCGCGGCATTGACCTGCCGGGGCTAGAGCTGGTGATCCATGCGGATCTTCCGTCGAATGCGGAATCCTTGCTGCATCGGTCCGGGCGGACGGGACGCGCCGGGCGTAAGGGAACCTCCGTCTTGATTGTGCCGAGGCGGCAGCGCGCAAAGGCGCAGCGTTTGCTGAGATCCGCAAAGCTTGAGGCCGAATGGGGCGCGCCCCCCTCCCCGGAGGAGGTTCTGGCCCGGGATGAGGAGCGTATCATTTCCGATCCAGCCTGGACCGATCCGCCGGTCGCCGAAGAACTGACCTTTGCCGAGAGGCTTTTGAGGGTTCACAGCGCCGAGCAGATCGCAGCCGCCTATCTGCGGCTCTATCGGGAACGCCACTCAGCACCAGAGATCCTGAGCGCTGGTCCTGCGCGGGGCGACCGCAAAGAGCGCAAAATCAAGGAACACGCCGACTTTGGACCGAGCATCTGGTTCTCACTTTCATTGGGGCGCAAGCAACGCGCAGAGCCGCGCTGGCTGTTGCCGATGCTCTGCCGCAATACCGGTCTGTCGAAAGATGCAATCGGCGCGATCCGAGTCCAATTCCAGGAAACCTTCATCGAGATTGCCAGTGCTGCTGTCCCGGCGATGCTGCAGGAGTTGGGTTCAGAGATGACGATGGAACAAGGGGCAAGGCTGACCCAGCTGCCGGGAGTGCCGGATTTCGACGCCTCCCCCAAGGGACCGCCTGCCGAACGACAACATACGGGCGTTGCGACGCAAGATCGCAAGCCGCGCCCGGACAAACCGCTCAGGACAGCGCGCAAACCTGTCGCTGGCAATCAAAGTGAAAGACCTTCAGGACAAGAGCAAAAGGGCAAAGACAAATCCGCGAAGCAGACATCTGGCCCCAAAGCCAAGGCCGGCAAACCAACTCAGGGCAAAGCAAAGCTATCCCATCCGAAACGGGACGGTAACAAAACAAACCCGGCAAAACCAAAGACGCGCGAGAAGGATGCGTCTGACTCATCGAAGGCTTTGGGCTCGCGCAAGGCGCGGCACAAAACCAGACACAAGGCTTCAAAAGCGCAGCGCAAAAATGCCGGAAAACCCCTGGGTGGAGACGCGCGACCCGTCCGGAGATCATCGACAAAAGACTGAACCTCCAACGAAACCAAGCTGAACCAGGCGCGCGCAAACTCTCCGCGACATGCAGATGTGTCCTTAGCAACTAGGTCTTTCTGGCCCCAAACTTCTTGCGGTACTGCTGCCCTTCCTCATGCCGCAGCCGCCCGACCGTCTTGTGGTGCTCCTTAGCCAGATGTCTTGGTCTGAACGTTGCGCCCGTACCCTTCAACATGCCCGTCGGCCGACGGCTGGCGCCTCTATCCAAAGGCGACATGCGCGCCGCGTTCACATACGCTCTGCCCTCGATCAACGGCCCTATCGTTCACGAAGTCTGGTGAAAACGTGATTTTGATTGGGCGTATGGATAGTCCAGTCTTTCCCAAATGACCGTAAATGATCGCGGTGCCGGAATGACGTTGTTCAAGTGCAACTCCGTTCCACCATGCCACGCGAATTTGGGAGACTGCTGATATGATGGCTTCGATTGCAACGTTTGCAAGCAGAGGATCTGTGCGTGCTCTACTCATAACAGTGTTCCTGATGTTGAGTATGGTGTATTCTGATCTCCTGCGGGCGCAAACCGCGAGGCCGTTGCCCGATTACGTGATCGAGGAATTTGGTCACCCGCCTGCTGTGCCGGATGGGCCACTCGCTCCGCAGATGCAGTTTGCGCTGCGGGTGGCATTCGTGGACAGCGTCGTACTCTCCACATGGGACGAAAATCAAAGCCTTGCGCTTGCGGAAATAGCCTCATCTGGCGACCCGCGTTTGGTGTGGATCATCAGTGATTTGATGCGGTTCGTGCCATCACGACAGCTCGGCGCAGATTTGACAAGCGCCGCAAGCGCGCTCTTGGGGAAAGAGTTCGACACCGCCAACAGCTGGGGTGTTGTGACCGACCATCTTCTCGCGTGGGACATTCCGGCACCGCCCGACTATCTCAAGTTCAAGCGCACGATTTTCACTGGTCTCGTGCCCGGCTGGGACCGCATCTTTGCCGAAGGTGATATAGACTGGCGGTTGGTGTCCTGGGGGGGTGTCCTGATCGATGACCGCCCCTACGACACAACCGACAACGGGTGCAATTGCATCCCCGCGGCCGACAATCCCGAGGTCAGCAGCGCCGAAGATGCAACATGGCTGCAAGACGATGATATCGTGTTCGGCATTTCGATCAACGGCGAACATCGCGCCTATCCACGCCGCATCATGGAAGTGCGTGAAATGGTCAACGACACTCTGGGGGGGCGTGATCTTGGCATTCCATATTGCACGCTATGCGGCGCGGCACAGGCTTACTTCACCGACCGTATGCCGATCGGCGTCGAACGTCCGATCCTGCGGACGTCCGGACTGCTGAGCCGGTCCAACAAGGTCATGTATGATCTCAACACCTTCTCTGTCTTTGACACGTTTCTGGGCCATGCGGTCACTGGTCCCCTGGCCGAGAAAGACCTGCAGCTGAAACAGGCAACAGTTGTCACCACCGACTGGGGCACCTGGAAAAAAGAGCATCCGGACACCACAGTTTTGCTGGAGCGCTATGCCCTGGGGCGCGATCCGGACTTCCGAAATGGACGGGATGCCAACGGGCCTATCTTTCCTGTCGGCGATGTCGACCCGCGCTTGCCGGTGCATGAAGATGTCATTGGTGTTGTCACGGCGTCCGGCACACCTGTGGCTTTTCAAAGAAGCGCAGCACTGGTGGCTCTAAAACGCGGAGATGAGATCGTTGTTGAAAACGTCCACCTGGAACTTGACGCCGGCGGAATAAGAGCTGTGGGCGCCGAGGGCGCGGACCTTGGCAGCCATCAGGCTTTCTGGTTTGCCTGGTCCCAATTCCATCCTGAGACAGAGTTGTGGCCGCAGTAACACGGGCCCTCTGGTCGGTTGGTTGCAGCGCAGAGCTGCAACCGCCCCGCTCTCAACCGTCCACCTGCCGCACCAAACAGGCAATCACAGCAAGGTCGCGTGATTGCCACTCCGACATCGGGCCATTCGCAAAAGTGTCTTGCGCTGCCACATCTCCCAACGGCTGATATCTGGCGCTTCCAGCCAACGCCCGCTATGGACAGGCTGCAATCTGCTGCGGTCTAGTGGAGACTGAGACTCGACCTTTGTACCCGAGATCACCAGCGGCAGTGCTTCGACTGGCCGCTTTGCCATGCTTGGGGAGATACAGACATGACACTGGACCGCCGCCTCATGGCCGAATGGCTTGGCACCTTTTCCTTGCTGGCGACCGTTGTTGGCTCCGGCATCATGGCGGAGCGTCTGGCCGGTGGGAACGTGGCCGTGGCCCTCCTGGGCAATACACTCCCCACGGGCGCTATCCTGGTGGTGCTGATCACGGTTTTTGGTCCAATCTCTGGCGCGCATTTCAACCCAGCCGTGACACTCTCCTTTGCGATCAAGCGCGACATCCCGACCGGTGAAGCCGGGCTCTATGTTCTGGCACAGGTTTTTGGCGGCATCATGGGTGTTCTTGCAGCGCATGTGATGTTCGAACATCCCTTAATCGACCCATCCACGACGATACGCACAGGCATCGGGCAATGGGTGGGTGAGTTTGTAGCGACATTTGGCTTGATCGGGACAATCCTCGCTTGCCTCAAGGCGCGACCGCAGGCGGTGCCAATGGCCGTTGGCTTGTACATAACGGCAGCGTATTGGTTCACCTCATCTACCTCCTTTGCCAACCCGGCCGTGACCATCGCGCGGGGTTTTTCCGACACATTCGCCGGGATCGCGCCAGCAGATGTGGGCGCGTTCATTGTGGTGCAATTGGTCGCGGCAGTTCTGGCAACCTGGTTCTTCCGCTGGATGCTGGAGGACCGGCTCAGCAAAAAAGAAAGGGAAGCGCGATGACTGACACACCGCAATTGTCCGAAGAGCACTTTCACGAAATAAAGGAGAGCGACCTGGTCAAACCGAACCGCGCGTCTCATGCGCCACGCATCCTGTTGCTCTATGGCTCACTGCGAAAGCGATCGTTCAGCAGGTTGATGGTGGAAGAGGCCGCGCGTGTTCTGGAGCGCCTGGGTGCTGAAACCCGCAGCTTCAACCCATCCGGTTTGCCGTTACCGGACGATGCCGAGGCAGACCACCCAAAGGTGCAGGAGTTGCGAGATCTGGTGACGTGGAGCGAGGGTATGGTCTGGTGCTCGCCCGAGCGCCACGGCGCCATGACCGGGATCATGAAATCCCAGATCGACTGGATACCACTGTCCATCGGTGCGGTGCGCCCGACGCAAGGCAAAACGTTGGCGGTCATGCAGGTCTGTGGCGGATCCCAGAGCTTCAACGCAGTCAATCAGCTGCGCATATTGGGCCGCTGGATGCGGTGTCTGACGATTCCGAACCAATCGTCTGTCCCAAAGGCGTTCCAGCAGTTTGATGGCGACGGCCGTATGAAGCCCTCCGCCTACTACAACCGGATGGTGGATGTGATGGAAGAACTGGTGAAGTTCACCTATCTGACCCGCGACGTGACACCTTATCTCGTGGATCGCTACAGCGAACGGAAGGAGAGCGGAGAGGCTTTGATTGCGCGGGTCAACAGAACCGCGACGTGAAGGCCTGACCGTGACCTGCACCAGGAATTGCCCCGGAAAAGCTCCGCCACCGCAATTGCCCAGCTGTTCAAACGATGGTTAGGCGATATCGTATTCTACGTCGAAGTTAGGCTTTTCGCATGGGACGGGTTACCTCTCTGTTTGCGCATAAAATGGTCGCCTCCGCCGGAGATGCGGTGGATGGGCACGCGCTCCTGCGTGTCGCCGGTCTGGATCCTGACGCGCCTCGGGACCCTAAGGTGATGATCTCGGACGCGGCGTATTACGCCATGCTTGAAGACATGGCATCACAGACCGACGTGACCGCTTTACCGATCACCGTTGGTGCAGCAATGCGATGTGACGAATACGGCGCGCTTGGTCTCGCGTGGAAGGCGGCACCCAATCTGCTTGGATCCTTTGCGCGGGTTGAACGCTATGCCCGGCTCTGGACAAGTGTGGTCGAATACGAGCTTCGACGGGTTGAGCGCGGCGTACTTTTTATTCTGCATCGCGCAGGGCCACGCAGGCTTGGGATGCGCCTGTCAAACGAAGCGACCCTCGCAAGTGCCGTGTCCATTGCGAGACAAGTCTCGCCTGTTCCCGTTGTCCCGCTGGAGGTTACGGTCAAGCATCCGGCCCCGAGATCCCTCGCGGCGCACGAGGCTTATTTCGGCTGCCCGCTGCAGTTTGAAAGCGCATATGACGCGCTGCTTCTATCGGACGAAACGCTCCTACAACCCAATATTCTCGGAGATGAAGGGATCACGCAGTTCATCGTCTCGCACCTGGACGCGGAAATCGCGGATTTTGAGACCGAAGTTGACCTTGTGCGTCAGACAAAAGACGGGATTGCACGCGCCCTGAGTGAGGGCCTGCCAAAGATGGCCGATGTCGCGAAAGGCATGGGGTTCAGCGTCCGCTCCTTTCATCGCAGACTTGCCGAACATGGGGTCAGTTTTCAGGTTTTGACCGAAGAGACACGCCGCGAGTTGGCGCTCGGCATGTTGCGGGACGAACGCTACAGCCTGTCCGAGATTGCCTTCCTGACCGGGTTCTCCGAACAAAGCGCCTTTACCCGCGCGTTCAAGCGCTGGATGGGGCAGACACCGGCAAGCTACCGCAGGGGCGGTGCAGGGTCCTGACTTGGCCGCGTCTGTCAAAGCTCTGGCAGCGCGGGTCAAGACGACAGGCAGCCTCGACACCTACGCCTTGGCCATCAACTGGACCAAGGAACATACACATGCAAACGCCTCCCATCCTCGTTGTCGGATCAACTGGCAAAACCGGCTCGCGCGTGACAGCCCGGCTTGAAGCAGTGAAAATCGACGTGCGCCATGGACATCGCCGGGCCGACGTCCCCTTTGACTGGGAAGACAACAGCACATGGGCGCCCGTGCTTGAAGGCGCGTCCAAAGCCTATGTGACCTATTTTCCCGATCTCGCCTTCCCCGGCGCCGTTGAAAAGGTTGCGGCCTTTTGTGAGGTCGCCAAGACGACCGGCCTTGATCACCTCGTCCTGCTGTCGGGTCGCGGTGAACATCACGCGCGCCTGGGGGAAGAGGCCGTCCGCGCCTCGGGACTCAGCTATACGCTCGTCCGCTCAGCCTGGTTCGCCCAGAACTTCAGCGAAGGCTACCTGCGCGACCCGATCCTCGAAGGCGTGCTGCCCATGCCCGGCGGGATGGTCGAAGAACCCATCATTGATGTGGATGACATTGCCGATGTCGTTGTCGCCGCGCTGACGGAAGACGGCCACATGGGCCAACTCTACGAAGTGACCGGACCACGTCTGCTGAGTTTTGCCGATATGGCTGCGGCACTGAGTTCGGGGATCGGTCGCCCCGTTCAGCATGTGCCGATCAGCTTCGAAGACTTCCATGCCAATATCGCAGCGGCGGGGCGTGAGTTTGTGGCGGATGTATTCACCGCCATCGCGCGCGAAACGCTTGATGGGCGCAACGCGCAGGTTTGTGATGGGGTGGAACGCGCCCTCGGCCGCCCGCCGCGCGACTTCGCAAACTATGTGGCCAAGGCCGCCGCGTCGGGCGCGTGGTCCAAAGCAGCCTGACCTGTGGTCGGGAGGGCCTGCCTACGCCCGCCTGATCCTTCAAAAGGACTTCTGGAATGTCTCCGATCCTCTTCGTATGTCTGCAGCTCACCGTCATTGCAATCGCCTTCGTCGGCGGTGTTTTCCTGGCTTTTTCCGATTTCATCATGCGCGCGCTTGCACACACCCCCCGCACGGGTGGCGTGCAGGCGATGCAGTCCATCAACCGCGAGGTTTTTCGCTGGGTCTTCATGGCCTTGTTTCTTGGCCTGGTGCCCGTTTCCGTGCTGATCGCATATGGCGGTCTGGTCGTTGGTCAACATGCGGGCCTTTTGCTTATCTCCGCAGGGGCCGTCTATGTCGTCGGTTGTTTCGGCGTGACCGCACTCTGCAATGTTCCCATGAACACGGCTCTTGCGGATATGGACGCCGCGGCGGCGTCTGCGCAGGACTACTGGACCACCACCTATCTTCCTCGCTGGACGTTTTGGAATTCTGTTCGGACGGTCGCTTGCGCCCTCTCTGCATTTCTGTTGCTTATGGGGATGTCGCAGCTTTGAAACTCGGGGCTGGTCTAGAGGGCCGCAACCCGAGACAAAACCCGCATAGTCTGGAGGGAGTATCGATGGCCGAGATCGTGATTGCCGGGGTGCTCATGGGCGTGTTGGCGACGGCTGCAATGGATCTGTGGGCGCTGGCGCTCAACCGATTTACCGGTCAGCCCCAGCCCAATTGGGCCATGCCCGGGCGATGGGTGGCGCACCTGCCCCGTGGAGTTGTATTCCACGATGCGATCGCCGAAGCCGCTGAGGTGCGCGGCGAACTTCAAATCGGCTGGGCCTTTCACTATGCAGTCGGGATTGTCTATGGCATCGCACTGGCGGCGATCATGGGGCCCGGTTGGCTGTCTCAGCCCACGTTTCTGCCCGCATTGCTGTTTTCAATCCTGACAGTTGGTTTCGGATGGTTTCTGCTGCAACCGGGCCTGGGCCTTGGCTGGGCTGCGTCTCGAACCCCCAATCCGTGGAAAGTGCGGGCCATGAATCTCGCCGCCCATACGATCTTTGCATTGGGCCTTTGGGCGGGCGCTTTGGTCACAACAGTCTAACAGAAGAGTGTCCGCGCACGCTCTGGCTTAAGCTAGAAGCGAATGCAAAAAAACGGCTTTGAGCTGAAGATCATCGCTCTGTCGAGGCATTTGCGTGCCTTATCATTGTGGCGCATATTCCCCTGCGCATCTTCCTTTAGACACCACCTTAGCCGGTCTCTGAAGCGCGACGCTGAACTTCGCGAAGCATTTTCCGATGTGGCATTCCTCGACCAATGCAAATCCAACTATTGGTGCATTCAACAGCTCTGTTAGGGACAGACCCGGATCTTGCGCAATCATTTTGGCAGACCCATCAAGCGCATGAAACGGGTCGCGAGACGGCCTGCCGCCACCTTACTGGGACGCCATGCAATGAAGGAAAGACATGGCTATGAGACTCAAAGACAAGACGATCATCATCACAGGAGCAAGCAGCGGAATAGGTGCCGCCGCCGCTCTGCTTTTTGCCTCAAGCGGGGCAAATGTCGTTCTGGGCGCGCGCCGGGAGGACCGTCTTAATGAAATCAGCAAGCAAATCACGCAAAGCGACGGAAATGCCGTTTGCGTTCCGGGCGATGTCACGGATGAAGCCTATGCCCATGCCCTCGTCGAGCTGGCGGAGACCCGTTTCGGAGGGCTTGACGGGGCATTCAATAACGCGGGCATAACCGGTGACTTGGGTCCAATCCCGGACATGGAAAGTGAGACTTGGCGCAAGGCGATTGCGGTCAATCTGGACAGCGGCTTCTTCGCGGCCAAGTCCCAGATTCCGTCACTTCGCAAGCGCGGCGGTGGGTCCATCGTTTTCACGTCGTCTTTCGTGGGGCATACCGTTGGTCTGCCCGGAATGGGCGCCTATGCCGCCGCAAAGGCCGGGTTGATCGGGTTGACCCAGGTCCTCGCGGCGGAGCACGGACCTGAAAACATTCGCATCAACGCACTGCTTCCGGGCGGCACCAAGACGCCAATGGCCGGCGATGATGCCAAATTCCATGACGTCGTGCGCAGTTTCCATGCACTCAAGCGCATGGCCGAACCATCGGAAATCGCCCACGCCGCGCAGTTCCTTCTCTCACAGGAGGCCTCCTTTGTGACCGGAAGCGCGATGTTGGTTGATGGGGGCAACTCCATCAACAAGATCTAAGACTGAGAGAAGAGACACGTCTTCGGGTCGAAGACGTGTCTATTGACCAAGCGAGCCCCTGGTCACAACGCGGAGCAGAGCGCCTCTAGCCTTGCAGCGGCGTGAAGCGGCCATCTTCGAATTCTGCCCGCGCGCGGATCCAGATGACCCCCTCGGCGTCGTCATAAATGACCGCGTCGCTGCGGTCCGCTTCCAACACACCATGCGCCAGCACGCGGTAGAGCCCACCCTTCCTGTGCCGGTGGGTCGGCGCCCACTCCGCATCCGGCGCAAATAGGGAGCCAGGCCGCCCGTCCGGGCGCAGACCGCTCTGGCCCTTTGACCGCAAGCCAAGCCTTTGCATCAGCCCTCCAAGCGCCCTCATGTGGACAGCACCGACCCGGTGACCGGGTTCGGCCGGTAGGTCGTGCACCCCTTGCATCCGGCTTCAAACGCCTGCCGGTAAACGTCTTCAAAGACCGAGAAGGGGATGTCTTCCGGGCAATTCACCGTTTTCGAAATACCGCTGTCGACCCATCTCTGCGCAACCGCCTGCATGCGCACGTGATCGGCAGGCCGCAGGTCTTGCGCGGTCACAAAGGCATCGGTGAGCGGGGCGTCCGCCCCAAACATCTGACGATAGAGCCAGAGCGCGTAGTCCTGCACCAGTTGCTCGCGCTTCTCGCCGTCCGGGCCGGTGATCTTGCGCGAATAGGACGGCGCAAAAACCGGCTCGATCCCCGAGGAGACATTGCCGCCAAACATCGAGGTTGTGCCGGTGGGCGCGATTGTGGTCAGCACGCCATTGCGCAACCCATGCTTGGCAATCGCGGCCTGAACCTCCGCATCCAGAGCCTGGATGCCCGCGCCCTCGCAATGTCGCTCAGCGTTGTAAAGCGGGAAGGTGCCGCGCGCAGCGGCGAGTTCGGCCGAGGCCAGATAGGCGGCGTTCTGAATGGTCTGCAACCACGATCCAACCAGCTTGCCCGCGGCCGCCGTGCCATAGCGGACCCCGACCATGATCAGGGCATCAGCGACGCCTGTGACGCCCACTCCGATACGGCGCTTGAGGTCGGCCTCCCGGCGTTGCGCCGCGACGGCAAAGCGCGACACATCAATGGCATTGTCCAGCATCCGCACGGCCACCCCGACCAGATGGCGGACCTGATCAAGATCCAGCGCGGCATTCGGGCCAAAGGGGTCCTTGACCAGACGCGCGAGATTGACCGATGCCAGCGGGCATGTCCCGTTCGGCGGCAATGGCTGCTCGGCACAGGAGTTGGTCGCGGCCAACTGTTCCAGATAACCCAACGGATTGGTGTCATTGATCCGGTCGATGAACAGAACGCCTGGCTCGGCGGCGCTGTAGGTGCGCCACATGATCTGTTCCCAGATGTCACGCGCCTTAACCGTACGCACGACCTCCCCCTGCCAGACGAGATCCCAGTCGGCCTGTGCCTCTACCGCAGCCATGAAGGCATCGGTGATCATCACTGACATGTTAAAATTGCGCAGCCGCAAAGGGTTCGCCTTGGCGGCAATGAACGCTTCGATGTCGGGGTGATCCACCCGCATGGTCGCCATCATCGCCCCACGCCCCATGCCGGTCACCAGCATCTCACAAACCGTGTTGCAGATGTCCATGGCGGGCAGCGGCCCTGCCGCCGGGCAATCCAGCCCCTTCACCAGCGTACCCTTTGGCCGCAGCGTCGAGAAATCAAACCCGATGCCGCCCCCCATCTGCATGGTCAGTGCCGCCTCCTTGACGGTGTCCATGATCCCTTCAACGGAGTCCGGGATAGACCGCATGACAAAGGTGTTGGCCAGCGTCACATTACGATGCGTCCCGCTGCCCGCGAGAATACGGCCAGCCGGCAGCAGTTTGAACCCGTCCATCGCGTCATAGAACATCCTGGCCACGTCCTGGCGGTTCTGCGGGTCCTCCGCCTGGGCGAGGCTCTTCGCCACGCGCAACCATGTGTCATTCACGGACACGTCCCGCACGCGGCCTTCGGTCACATATTGATACTTTGATCGCCAAATCTGCTCCGAGATCGGCTGATCAAAGGATGCGGGGGACAGGGAGGACTCTGAAAAACTTAACATCTCATTCTCACTCTGGCATTTGCTACGGCACGCTTCTGAGCGATCCGGTATCGCATTAACCATTTGTTAACCAAGCAGAATTTACGCATTTTGCCTTAAAATTGTATTAATGGTTATCAAAGATACCCGGATCTTTCTGAACCCCGCACCAGCAAGACACTGAAGAGATCAAAGCTTAGGCAGTTTGACCGAGACCCGCGCGCGCAATGCGGCAATCCATGCTACGGCGCCGGGGCTCGCAGCTCATCCAAAGCGCGCAATTTGAAATTCATTCGACATTCCTGGACGAGCCGAATTTAGGAGCCATTAACAACAGCGATCTACCCACGACGGCAAAATCACAGGATTGGATCCATTATGATCAGATTGTACGCCTGTCTTGGGTCGGGGAATTGTTTCAAACCCTGGTTGGCCATGCATCAGCTGGATATTCCTTTTGAGCTCGAACTCATTGACGTGCTGAAGGGCGAACAGAAATCACCCGATTATCTGGCCATCAGCCCGCTTGGCGTGGTGCCGCATCTGGTGACGGAAACCGGCTGCGGCATCGGCGAGAGCAATGCGATGCTCTGGTATCTGGCAGAGGGCAGCCATCTGATGCCGGCGACCCGCGAGGGGCGCGCCGAAGCGCTGCAATGGATGTTTTTCGAACAGTCGAAGCTGGAGCCCTTCATCTCTCCGGCCCGCTTCTTCACAACAATCCTGCCCGACCAGCGCGCCGCGCGTGAACAGGACATTGCAGCCTGGCAGGCAACAGCAGATGTTGGTCTGTCCCGGCTTGATGCGCATCTGGACGGGCGCGACTTCATGCTGCACGGCGGCTACTCCATCGCCGATATTGCGACCTTCGGCTACGTGCATGTCCTCGAAGAGGCAGGCCTCGCAATGGCCGACTACCCTGCGGTTGGGCAATGGGTGGATCGGGTCGCCGCGACTGAAGGGTTCCAACCATTGTCAGACCTGGGGCAGGCCAAAAGCAAAGCGGCCTAGGGGTTTTCTGCCGAAGGCAGGTGTGCGATGCGCAGTGAAAACATAGCTGAGGGTGCCGTTGTACCAACGCCGTCGCAGGCGCCGGACACGGCAGATCTGCTACCGCAGGCGGCGATCCCGCTTGACCGGTTAAGAACCGCTGTCTGGGTCTATGACATCGACGAGGTCCGGATCATTCACGCCAACACGGCAGCCTGCGACCTGTGGCAAGCGGAGAGCGCTGCTGAGCTGCGCAGTCGTGATCTGGCGACGGACATGTCACCCACGGTGGCCAAACGGCTCAAGCAGTACCAGCTGGATTTTATCGAGCGGGACGCAACCTTCAGCGAAATGTGGACGCTTTATCCCAATGGGCAGCCCACAAGCCTGATGGTGATCTTCTGTGGCTATCCTCTGCCGGATGGCCGCATGGCGATGCAATGTGAGGTCGTGGGGGGCGCGGAAAACCAGCCCGACAATCTGCGCAGCGCCGAGGCCTTGCTGCACACCGATGTGATGATTGCGCTGCATGAGGCTGATGGGCTGCCCGTCTACCTCAACCCCGCGGCCCGCAACAATGCGACCCACGCGATGCAGACCATCGCCGAGAAATTCGTCGATCCCGACGACTATGACAAGCTGCTGCGCGAGCTGGACACGGCGGGCGAGCACCGCATGGTCGCGCGTGTCAACACCGGCGCCGGGCCGCGCTGGTACGACCTGACAGTCAAGCAGTGCTCGGATGCTGTCACCGGGAATCCGGCGGTGCTGGTCACCGCCATCGATGTCAGCGAGCTGAAAATCGCACGTGACAAGGCCCGCTATCTGGCGGATCGTGACCAGCTGACGGGCTGCTACAATCGATCCTACCTGCAGCAACACATGGCCACGCTGGGCCAGTACCAGACAAAACGCTGCGCCCTGCTGTGCTTCGATGTTGACCGCTTCAAGCAGATCAATGACCGGCTGGGGCATGAAATGGGCGATGTTGTCCTCAAGGAGATCGCGGCGCGGGTCACGGCCTCGATCCGGCTGACAGACACATTTGTCCGGCTGGGCGGCGATGAGTTTGTCGTCGTGTTCGAAGATGTGCCCTGCGAGACCGAGCTTGCGGCGAAGCTCAACCGCATGCTTGAGCTGATCTCGCGTCCGATCACCCATGATGCCACACGTCTCAGCACCTCGGTGAGCATGGGCGTCGCGACTTTTGTGCCCAACCAATCGCATTTCACGACCATCATGCGCGAGGCGGACATCGCACTTTACACTTCAAAACAGGACGGTCGGAATCGCATCACCTTCTTCAGTGAAGAAATGGGCGCACTGGCCAGGGCCCGCGATCTGGTCGAGATCGAGCTGAAACGGGCGATCCAGAACCGTGAGTTCATTCTGCATTTCCAGCCACGTTTGTGTCTGCGCACCAACCGGGTTGTCTCAGCCGAGGCGCTGGTACGCTGGCAACACCCCAAGCGCGGGCTGATCATGCCCGCTGAATTCATCGCCATTTGCGAAGAGACCGGCATGATCGAGGATCTTGGCCAGCTCATTCTTGAGATGGCCTGCCAGACCTCCATGGCATGGCACAAGTCTGGCAAGGATATCGAACTGTCGATCAATATATCACCGCGCCAATTCGCCGACAAACGTCTTCTCGATGCCTTGCGCGATTTCTCGTCCCACCCAGACTTTCCAACCGGCAAGATCGAGCTGGAGATCACGGAGAACGTGCTGATCGGGGATCATGATTTTATCGCACAGAAGCTCGATGCCATCGCAAGCATGGGATACCGGATAGCCATTGACGACTTTGGTACGGGCTATTCCAACCTGTCCTACATCTCACGGTTCCAGCTGAACTGCCTGAAGATCGACCAATCCTTCGTTTCGCAGTTGCCCAAATCGGGGCCCATCATCAGCCTGATCCTGACCCTGGCGGAGCAGATCGGCGCGACCATTGTCGCAGAGGGCGTGGAGACCAAGGAACAGCTGGCCTGGCTGCGCAATCACCAATGTGATCAGGCGCAGGGGTATTTCGTCTCACATCCGGTTGAGGAGAAAGACCTGTTTGGCGTGATCGAAGACCTGAACACAGGCGGGGTCTACCAATTGCACCCGGCAGGCGGCTCGGACGCGTAGCGCGGCCCAGCCAGCCAGCGCTCTGCAGATTTGGTCAGCACCGGTGGGCGCAGACCTCAGAGTGCGAGGTCTGCCAGCAGCCTGTCCTTGCTATAGCGGGCCTTGACCTCATTGCCCTTGACCACGCCGCGTTCGATCACGGTAAAGCTGTCGGCGAGGGCATAGGCGAAGTCCGCATTCTGCTCAACCAGCACAATCGCCATGCTGTTCTGATCTCGCAGCACACGCAGCGCGTCGCCGATCTGGTCGACAACATTCGGCTGGATGCCCTCGGTGGGCTCATCCAGAAGCAACACCCTGGGCCGGGTCACAAGCGCCCGCGCAATCGCAAGCTGCTGCTGCTGCCCGCCAGAGAGGTCTCCGCCACGCCTGCCCTGCATGTCCTTCAAGACTGGAAACAAGCTGAAAATCTCATCGGGAATGCGCCGGTCTGACTTGGGCAGGCAGGCAAACCCGGTCTCCAGGTTTTCCATCACGGTCATCATCGGGAATATCTCACGCCCCTGCGGCACATAGGACACCCCTTGCCGCGCAGACCGAAAGGCGGAGGACGAGGCCAGCGCATCCCCGCCAACGCGCAGGCTGCCTGCGTGGAACGGATGACGGCCTGCGATGGCTTTCAGCAGGCTTGTCTTGCCCGCGCCATTGTTGCCCATAACTGCCGTGATCTCGCCCACCGCCGCTGACAGGGACACGTCAAAGAGGATCTGGCTCTGCCCATACCGCAGATCGAGATGGGAAACCTCAAGCATGACCGCGCCCCAGATACACATCAATCACCGTCTGATCGGACGTCACGTGATCCAGGCTGCCTTCGGCCAGCACAGCCCCTTCGTGCAGCACCGTCACCTTGCAGTCGAGGCGGCGCACAAACTCCATATCGTGTTCCACCACCACCACGGCACGCGTCTTGGCCGCTTTGCGCAGAATGTCGGTGGTCTTTTCGCGCTCTTCCACGGTCATGCCCGCCGCCGGTTCGTCGACCAGCAGCAAGCGCGGCTCCTGTGCCAGCAGCATGCCGATCTCCAGCCACTGCTTCTGCCCGTGGCTCAGCTCTCCGGCGACGCGGGTGAGGCTATCGATCAGCCCGATCTCCTCGGCAATCGCTTCGATGCGCGCAGCATTCCGTGCCGTCTTCTTATGCGTCAGCACGGCAAAAGGTCCGCGCGGGTTTTCAAGCGCCATGGCGAGGTTCTGCCGCACGGTCTGCGCCTCGAACACTGTGGGTTTCTGGAACTTGCGCCCGATCCCTTCCCGCGCGATCTGGCTTTCCGAGAGACCCAGCAGGGAGATGTTCTTCTCTCCCCAGATGACCTTGCCCGTATCGGGTTTGGTCTTGCCGGTCACGATATCCATGAAGGTGGTTTTGCCCGCGCCATTCGGCCCAATGATCGCGCGCAGCTCAGCCTCGGCGAAATTGATCGACAGGTTGTTGATCGCGCGGAACCCATCGAAGGTGACAGAAACGCCCGAGACTTCCAGCAGCATCGCCATCAGGGTTTCCTCACCAGATAGTCAAAAAGCCCGCCGATGCCTTTGGGGAAGAACAGCGTCACCGCTACGAAGGACACACCCAAGAGCACCAGCCACCAGTCTGTCCACTGGATCGTGTAAAAGCCAAGGTTGATATCCGGCGCCCCGCCCCCGGTGAACCAGCTTGAGAGCAGCGAGACAAAGACCGCGCCAATCGCCGCGCCGTAAAGCCGCCCGCGCCCGCCAATCGCCACCCAGACGGCGAGGTAGATGGACGCGATGGGCGCAATCTCACCGGGGTTGATGATCCCTGCTTGCGGATAGTAGAGCGCACCCGCAATGGCGGAGACAACGGCAGTGATGGTGAAAACGAAGAGCTTGTAGGTCTCCACGTGATAGCCAAGAAAGCGCACGCGCGCCTCGTTGTCGCGGATGCCTTTGATCACCGATCCCATCTTGCCCGACACCACCCAGGCGAAGAAGACATAGCCCGCCGCAAGGGCGACCGCCGAGGCCACGAAGAAGACAATCGAGATGATCGCCTGCGGTGTCTGCTCAAAGCCGGGGATGTTTTGCAGCCCCGACAGCCCGTTGTTGCCACGCAACCCGCTGTCGTTCTGGAAGAGATAGAGCGACAGCGCCAGCGTCATCGCCTGTGTCAGGATCGAGAGGTACACGCCGGTCACCCGGCTGCGGAAGGCTAACCAGCCGAAGACCAGCGCCAGAAGGCCCGGCACCAAAACCACCATCAGCAGTTGCAGAAACAGGCTGTCGGCAAAGGCCCAGATCAGTGGGAACTCAGACGAGCCGACGACGCCAAAGATCTGGTTGCCAATGGCATCCGACACCTCCTGCGGCGTGGGCGGGATCACCTGGCCCGACAGGCTGTCGAGCACGATGGTTTCGGTGCGCGCATACATCAGCCACATGCCGATGGCATAACCGCCGATCCCGAAAAAGGCGAAATGGCCGAGCGACAGGATCCCGCAGTAGCCCCAGACCACATCCATGGCGATGGCCACCAGGCAGAGGCAGAGGGTCTTGCCCAGCGTCTTGACGAAAGAGGTGGAGATCATCGCCGTGCCTGTGGCTTCCGACAGCAACACGACGGTCAGCGTGAACAGGCTGAGAGCGGCAAGGAACCACAGCACCGACGGGTTTTGCGAAATGAAGCTCTTGTGCATGGGTCAGTCCGCCGCCGCCCGGCCCTTGAGCGCGACGATGCCCTTGGGTCGGAATTGAATGAAGAGGATGATGAAGAGGATCATGTAGGTCTGTGCGGCCAGCGTGTTCGAGGGGTTCATCCATTCGATCCCCTTTTGCAGGAAGCCGATCATTGAGGCGCCCGCGAGCGTGCCCCAGACATTGCCGACCCCGCCGACCACGACGGTCATGAAGCTTTGCACGATGTAGTCGGCGCCCATCTCGGAGGTGACCTTTGCATATAGCCCGATGGCCACACCCGCGATGCCGGCCACGCCGGACCCAAGGCCAAAGGTCAGCATGTTGATGCGGTCGGGGTTGATGCCCATGCTGGCCGCCATGCCAGGGTTCTGCGTGACTGCGCGCACCTCCAGCCCCAGCCGCGTGCGTTTCAGAACACAGAGGATCAGCGCCAAGAACAGCAGCGCCAGCACAAAGATCGCGATGCGGATATAGCTGATCTGGATCACATCCGAGATCACCCAGGCGCCGTCCAACCAGTCGGGCGAGGTCAACGGACGGGCCTGTGTGCCGAAGATGTTCTTGGCCAGCTGCTGCAGCGCGATGGAAATCCCGAAGGTGGCCAGCAATGTCTCCAACGGGCGGTGATAGAGGTGGCGGATCACCAACCGCTCCATCGTCACCCCTGCACCGAAGGTCACGGCAAAGGCCAGCGGCAGGGCGACGATGATCGACAGCGTATAGTCCGGGATGAAGAGCTGCACGACGTAACCGGTATAGGCGCCCATCATGATGAACTCCCCATGCGCCATGTTGATCACCCCCATGACGCCGAAGGTGATGGCCAGACCAATAGCGGCGAGAAAGTAGATTGAGGCCAGCGACAGCCCGTCGAGCGCAAGATCTGCCGCCTGCTCCAACGCCACGCGGCTTTCGACCGACGCGAGCGCGGCGGCGGCGGCATCGGTGATCGCGGGATCCTTCTCGTCATAGAGTTCGTAAAACACGTAGGCCCCAAGCGCATGGTCCCGCGTCTCGACGATGACGAGCGGCGGTGCAAGGCCCTCGCGCGCCAGCGCGGCGTAGGCCCGCTCGCGGGCCGCGTCAGTGTTCAGTTGAGCGAGCGGCACGCCGCCAACTGTGCCACCGTCAATATTGGCTTCCAGCGCGGCCCGGATCATAGCCGGTGTAGTTTGCATCGGCGCAAACCCGGCGTCGACCAGCTGCGCATAGTATGCGGCGGGTGCCAGCATCGGGTCGAGGATCTGCGCGATATTACCTTCGGGCTCCGACGGCGCAACACCCTCGTCGCGGCTCAATATCTGGTTGAGAACACTGCGTGCCTCGACGCTGGTGTCGGAAGACAGCGAAGAAATGGCAGCGATCCGCGCCTCCGCCGTCTCGCCAAAGCGCGCCGTCAGGAAATTGGCCAACTGGGTCTTACGGACTTTCAGCGCGGGGTCTGGTTCATCTTCGATAGAGGCCAGCAGCGGCGCCAATTGATCCGCCGCAGGCCGCCGTGCGATCGACTCAACCGCTGCCATACGCCGGGAAATCTCAGGGTCGGCCAGCTGGAACTGCACCAGCGCCGAACCGATGACCCGCCGCACCCCACCGTTGGGCCGCAGCTGGGTGTAACCGTCATCTGGCACGGTCTGCGTGGTGCCATCGTCGATGTCTTCGAGGATCAGACTATCGCCGTCTTCTTCGGCAAAAACAAAGGCGCCCTCCGGCCCCTGCCAGACTTCCCGCCCGGCCCAGCGTTCCAGAAAGCGGGGTACCTGCGGCAGACCAGAGGCGACAAGATCGTCCAGCAGCATGCCCACGCTGCGACGCGAGGGTTTTGCCACCTCCTCCGCATGGATCTGCAGGAGATCCTGAAGCTCACCGGCGCGGGCGGGCACAAGCGCGGTGACGCTCAGAAAAAGGACAAGCAAAAAGAAGCGCATGGCAGCGGGCATTCAGGTCAGACTGTTCGGGAAGGGTATGGAGGCGCGCGAGGCCGCCCGAGGACGGCCCCGCAGTCTCATCTTAGTAGTTCGACGTCAGCTGGACGCAGGTCTTGGTTTCGGTGTTGTACATACCGCAGCCAAGGTCCTTCCAGTCCGAGGTCAGCACCTTGGACGCGGGCAAGAAGTCCGTCCACGCATCGCCGGGCACCTCTTCGGTCTTGGAGATGATGTCGAATTGACCGTCGGCGGTGATCTCACCGATCAGCACCGGCTTGGCCAGGTGGTGGTTCGGCAGCATGACCGCTGTGCCGCCTGTGAGGTTCGGGAATTCCTGCCCATACATCGCCGCACGGACCGCATCCACCTCGGTGGAGCCTGCTGCCGTGGCCGCGTTCACCCACATGTTGAAGCCGATGTAATGCGCCTCCATCGGGTCGTTGGTCACACGTTCTTCACCTGCGAACTCTTTCCAGGCTGCGATGAAGTCGGTATTGGCCTCTGTCTCAGCCGACTGGAAGTAGTTCCACGCCGCGAGGTGGCCTACGAGGTTCGAGGTGTCGAGGCCCGAGAGCTCTTCCTCACCGACCGAGAAAGCCACCACAGGGATGTCATCGGCTGAGACGCCAGCAGCAGCCAGTTCCTTGTAGAAGCCAATGTTGGCGTCGCCGTTGATGGTGGAGATTACGCCCACCTGCTTGCCGTCTTCACCCAAGGCCACAACGTCCGCAACGATGGTCGCCCAATCGGAGTGACCAAAGGGCGTGTAGTTCACAAAGATGTCGTCAGACGCGATGCCATTGTCCTGCAGGTACTGCTCCAGGATGTTGTTGGTCGTGCGCGGATAGACATAGTCGGTGCCCAAGAGCGCGAACTTCTCGACGCCCAGCTCTTCAAGGAAGTAGTCCACCGCCGGGATCGCCTGCTGGTTGGGTGCAGCGCCTGTGTAGAACACGTTGCGGGAGCTTTCCTCACCCTCATATTGCACCGGGTAGAACAGCAGACCGTTCAGCTCTTCAATGACCGGCAGCACGGATTTGCGGCTCACCGAGGTCCAATTGCCAAAGATCACATCAACCTCATGCACGGTCAGCAGTTCGCGCGCCTTCTCGGCAAACAGCGGCCAGTCGGAGGCCGGGTCGACAACCACAGCTTCGATCTCACAGCCCAGAAGACCACCGGCCTTGTTCTGCTGTTCGATCAGCATCAGCATGGTATCTTTCAGCGTGGTCTCGGAAATCGCCATGGTGCCGGACAGCGAGTGCAGCACGCCTACTTTGATCGGATCGGCGCATTCAGCAGCGGCGATGGCGGTCGATCCCAGAAGCGCCGCAGCCGCCATTGCGTGGAGTTTCAATTTCATCTTTATACGTTCCCCGTTGTTGCTGCGGGTGGCCGGACACGCCCGAAAGCGCTTCCCCATCAGAAGCCGATCGGTGTAGTCAGGCCCCGCAACAGTGATGTTGTAGTCGCGCGAGGGGAGCAATCTGCCAGGATGGCCCCTTGCGCGGCGTTGTCGCCCAAATGGGCAGCTTGAGTTAGAGGCACCACATCCGGGTTGGCCACAGAATGCTCCGGCCCTCGGGGCTGGTTGTTGAAAATGCCCAAAAAATTGCCGCTAAATCGCAAATATGCTCAAGAATTGCTCATCCCGCAGACGCACAGGATTGAGGCGAATAGCAAATCTGCCGGGCAATTGGCGAGAAATGGCCTGCGCTACGGGGTCAGCCACGCCGGGTGCGCAACCAGTCCATGACCGCCGGGCGCACCGACATCTCGCCCCGGTGGCGCGCATCCGCAATCACCTTGCGCACCTCCTGCAGGTCGGTGCGGCGCAAGAGGCTCTTTACCGGGCCAATGGAGGCCGGGCGCATCGACAGCCGGCGCAGGCCGATGGCGGCAAAACACATCGCCTCGACCGGGCGGCCCGCGTCTTCGCCGCAAAAAGACACAGGCGTATCCGTCTCGGCGCAGCGCTCGACGATGCGTTCGATAAAGCTCAGGAATGAGACGTTCAGGGTATCATAGCGGCGACGGACCCGTTCATTCTCGCGGTCGGCCGCAAAGAAAAACTGTTTGAGATCATTGCCGCCAATCGAGAGGAAGTCGACCTCTTCAAAGAATTTATGCGGCGCAAAGGCGAGGCTGGGTGTCTCCAGCATCGCGCCCACCTCAATATGTTCCGGCAGCGCATGGCCCAGCCGCGCCTCGGCGGCGAGGGTCTTGTCCATGAGCTTGCGCGCCGCGCGGTATTCCTCCAGCTGAGCCACAAAGGGAAACATCACCGTCAGGGGCCGCCCATTTGCCGCCCGGATCAGCGCCTGCAGCTGCATCCGCATGATGCCGGGTTTGTCGAGCCCCACGCGGATCGCACGCCAGCCCAAGGCCGGGTTCGGCTCGTCGTTGGGCTTCATATAGGGCAGCACCTTGTCGGACCCGATATCGAGCGTGCGGAAGATCACCGGCTTGCCGCCAGCGGCATCCAGAACGCGCGCATAGAGCGCGACCAGCTCTGACCGGCGCGGCATCTGGTTGCGCACGAGGAACTGCAGCTCAGTTCGGAACAGCCCCACACCCTCCGCGCCTGAGCTGGGCAGCGACGGCAGGTCAGCCATCAGTCCGGCGTTCATCTGCAGCGACAGCACCGCCCCATCCACCGTTTCGGCGGGCAGATCGCGGATCGAGGCATAGCGTTCCTGCGCCGCGGCCAGCATGGCAATCTTGTCACGGAAGGCGGTGACCACGGTGTCATCAGGCCGCAGGTGCACGATGCCCTGCTCGCCGTCCACCATGATGTGATCGCCGTTCAACGCCTCGGTCGTGACCCGCTGCGCGTGGATCACCAGCGGGATCGCGAGCGCCCGCGCCACAATCGCCGCGTGGCTGCCGACGGAGCCTTCTTCCAGCACGATGCCCCTCAGGCCACGGCCATATTCCAGCAGCTCCGCCGGGCCGATGTTGCGTGCGATCAGGATCGGGTCGGCGGGCATCTCGGCACCTGTGTCCGCCCCCTGCCCGGTCAGGATGCGCAGCAGGCGGTTGCTCAGGTCATCCAGATCGCTCAGCCGTTCACGCAGGTAGTTGTCGGTGACCTGGCCCATGCGGGCGCGGGCGACGGATTGTTCCTTTTCAACAGCGGCTTCGGCAGACAGGCCGTTGGCGATATCCTCCTCCATCCGCCGCATCCAGCCTTTGGAATTTGCGAACATCCGGTAGGCTTCGAGCACCTGTCGCTGGTCCTTGTCGTGACTGCCTGCAATCTCCAGCATCTTGTCGACGCCGACCCGCAGCTGCTCCACCGCGTCTTGCAGCCGCTCCAGCTCGCGCGCGGGGTCGTCCGCGATGGGGTTGGTGACAACGACGCGGGGTTCGTGCAACCAGACATGACCCTCCGCCGCCCCCTCCTGCGCGACAGTGCCACGGAACATTGCAGGCTGGGAATGGCGCGCGGACATCGCCGCATTGTCGCCCACAAAGGCGCCCAGCTCGGTCATTTCGGCCAGCACCATGGCCACCACTTCCAGCGCATAGACCTCGTCAGCGGAGAACTTGCGGGCAATCTTGGACTGCACAACAAGCACGCCCAGGGCCTCGCCCAGCCGCTGCACCGGCACCCCAAGGAAGCTGGAGAAAATCTCCTCCCCCGTCTCCGGCATGTAGCGGAAGCCCCGCGCTTGCGGCGCATCCGGTGTGTTCACGACCCGGCGATTGCGGGCCACCATGCCCACAAGCCCCTCGCCCAGCTTCATGCGGGTCATGTGCACCGCGTCCGGGTTCAGCCCTTCCGTGGCGCAAAGCTCCAGTGTGTCTTCATCGCGGAAGAGGTAGATCGAACACACCTCGCACCCCATGCTGTCGGCAATGAGGTGGGTGATCCGGTTCAGGCGCGCCTGCCCTTCGACATCGCCCGCCATCGCGTCCCGCAGCCGCCCAAGCAGTTTGCGCGATTCGGTTTCAAGACGCTCTGCCACGCGCGCGGTCCTCCCACATTCTGTGGCGCTTCACCTGCGGTTTCAGGCAGCTTTCTCCAGCTCGAACGCATCATGCAGCGCTTGAACCGCGAGTTCCATGTATTTCCTGTCGATCAGCACCGAAATCTTGATCTCTGATGTGGTGATGACCTTGATGTTGATACCTTCAGCACTGAGCACCTGGAACATCTTGGCCGCCACCCCGGTGTGGCTGCGCATGCCGATCCCAACAACGGAGACCTTGGCCACATCCGTGTCCGCGATCACCTCGTGGAAATTGATCACACCTTGCGCCTTGGCATCGGCCACTGCTTTTTCGGCGCGCGCCACCTGATCGGTGGGGCAGGACCAGGTCATATCGGTGCGCCCCTCTTCCGAGATGTTCTGCACGATCATGTCGACATTCACGCCGCCCTCGCTGAGCGCGGTGAAGATACTCGCCGCGATCCCGGGCCGGTCCGCCACGCTCACGAGAGTCATCTTCGATTCGTCGCGTGAAAAGGCCACACCCGCCACAACATTGCTTTCCATGATATCCTCCTCGTCGCAGACCAGCGTGCCTGCGTTGTCCGATTGTTCTTCAAAGCTGCTGAGCACCCGCAGCCGCACCTTGTAGCGCATCGCCAGCTCGACAGACCGCGTCTGCAGCACCTTGGCACCCAGGCTGGCCAGTTCCAGCATTTCCTCAAAGGCGATCTTTTCGAGCTTGCGGGCCTTGGGGCTGACACGTGGGTCGGTTGTGTAGACACCATCCACATCCGTATAGATGTCGCAGCGTTCCGCCTCGAAAGCGGCGGCGAAGGCCACCGCCGTTGTGTCGGACCCGCCGCGCCCCAATGTGGTGATGCGTCCCTCGGGGCTGACGCCCTGAAAGCCAGAGACCACCGCCACCTTCATGCCTTCGGCAAACTTCGCCATTATGTTGTCGGCCGGTATCTCCTCGATCCGCGCGGCGGAATGGGCGGAGGTCGTGCGCACCGGCACCTGCCAGCCCTGCCAGCTGCGCGCGGGCACGTCCATTTCCTGCAGGGTCAGAGCCATCAGGCCCGCCGTCACGTTCTCGCCCGAGGACACCACGGCATCATATTCACGCGCGTCATAGAGCGGCGAGGTCTCGTTCACCCAGCCCACCAGTTCATTGGTCTTGCCGGACATGGCCGAGACGATCACGATCACGTCGTAGCCCTTGGCCACTTCAACACCGACCCGTTTGGCCGCGCGCCGGATACGGTCGAGCGTGGCCACGGATGTACCGCCGAATTTCATCACCAGAACAGGCATGTCAGGTCCCTTGCATCAATCGCGGCGGGTTTACGCTCTGCCGCGCGGAACCACAAGCCACCCAAGGGCGGCGGATATGTGATGCTCAGGCCACGTGATCAGTAGGCGTGCGGGCGACCGTCCCAGGTTTCAAACACGCCTGTGCGCGCCAACTCCAACGCATCGAACCGCGCCACCAGCCCTGCGACAGCCTCAGCCACGGTGATCTCGGCAGCGGCGGTGCCCATATCGGTCTGGACCCACCCGGGATGGTAGATACCCACGGCAATGCCCTCTGGCATCAGGTCGGTGGCGAGATTCCGCCCCAGATTCAGCGCGGCAGCCTTTGAGGCGCGGTAGATATAGCTGCCCCCTGGCGCGCGCTCTGACGACGCCATCTGAGACGAAATAATTGCAATTTTTGCACTCTTGGCAGCGCGCAGGTTGGGCAAAAGCGACTGCACGGACAGAAAAACACCGGTAACATTCACTGCAAAGCTTTGCGCCCATTGCGCGGGCGGGTACCCGTCCTCCAGCATCTGACCTTTGTCCAGATAGACACCTGCATTGCAGACCAGAAGATCCACAGGGCGACCGCCAAGCCCTGAAGCAAAGCGGTCATGACTGGCGGGGTCCGCCACATCGAGCATGTGATCACCACCACGTGTGGTCCCGATGACCTCGTAGCCACGCGCGGCGTAGGCTTGCGCCAGCCCTGCGCCGATGCCACGGCTTGCGCCGGTGATCACAATTGTCATGAGGTCAATTCGCTTTTCGCGTTGGTCGGAATGGCAGCGGTGCCACGGGCACCCCGTCTTCGATCAGCTGTTTGGCCTCGGCGGTGTTCGCCTCACCGTAGATCGCGCGCTCCGGTGTTGTACCCAGATACATGGAACGCGCCTCTTCCGCAAAACGCGGGCCGACGTAATCCGCGTTTTCCTCAAGATGGCGGCGCAGGTCCGCGATCGCTGTCTCGCTATCCGAGCTGGGCTTGCTCAGAGCGCCCTCTGTCTTGGTGGCGGTGGCTGGTACGGAGACACGCGGCGCCATGATGGCCTTGTCCACCTCCCCTGATCCACAGATGGCACAGGAGATATGGCCAGAGCCTTTCAACGCGTCAAAAGCAGCGGCAGACTGAAACCAGCTGTCGAAATCATGGCCCTGATCACATCTGAGCGCATATTGAATCATAACCTGCTCGTACCCTGAAAGTGGTTACCAAGTGATTAGCACATGGGGCAGCCCCCATGCGAGGTCAAGACGACCCGCCCTGCGCGCGTGGGTCAAAATCCCTCAGAATACGGGCCAATTCCGGCTCATCGACGAGGCGTGAGGCCTTCTTCCGCGACATCCATTTGCGCTGCCGCTGCCCGGCTTCGGGGTAGTCGTCCGCCAACGCCTCGACCTTCACCGCGTAGACCATCGCCAGACACGGCAGCGCGCCGAGGTCATCCGCATCCTTGCTGTAGGAGAAGATGCCCAGACACCGGTCATCCGGCGTCCCCCGGACCCCGGCCTCCTCCCAGGCTTCCTGAGCCGCAGAGGCCGCCGGCGTCACACCATCCATCGGCCAGCCCTTGGGCACAATCCACCGCTGCGTGCCACGAGAGGTGATCATCAAGACCCGCACCTTGTTCTTGCGCACCCGGTAGCACAGTGCGGCAAACTGCGTCCGGACATCGCGTTTGCCAGCGCCGGAGAGGAAAATTGGCAGTTGCTTGATCATGATCGCCCAAATCCATCGGACTGCCGCACGAAAAACGCACAAGGAATATCGTTAGATATGCCCGAACTCAGGCCCGTTGCCTAGGGTCGGCACGCACCATACTCAGGATGCGATCTTCACCGCTATGCGTTGGCGCAGGCGCGTGACAAGATCGTCTAGCGGGATGTCGGCGTCAATTGCCAACCTGCGCAGGCCGAAATGCACATGCGCAATCTCCTGATAATAGGTCGTGTAGGTGTAGTTCGTGGCCGCACCAGCCACCGCTCCCAGAACCGGGATCGTCTGCGCCGCCAGCTTTTGGCCCAAAACCGCAGCCAGTTTGGGCGCGACGCGGGCCAATACCCCCTGCATCGCGGGACCGGTCAGCGTCATGCGCGCGGAGAGAAAGCCCAAATCCGCACCGTCGTCAGTCTCCAAGGGTCCGGCAGCGGCAAAGACCTCCACACAGTCAAACTGCACACTCTCGGAGGCCGGGTCAAATCCATGCTCCACCGCAACGCCCTGAATGATCCGCAACAGCAGCGTGGTGGTCACCGGCAGTTCAGCCAGCGCTGTGGGCAAGCCGCCAGCCCCGCCCGCAGCCCCCATCGCGGTCCCAACAGCCGTGTTGAGCCAGCCTTTCTGATCGGGGATCACCCCACGGCTGCCGTGCGCCACCTTCATCGCCTGCTCCAAAGCGCGGCGCGTGGCACCCTGCAAGCTGGACCGCACGGATCGAGGCAACCGCTCCAACAGACCTTCCGCGCGCCCGCCCACCAGGTTCAGCACATCAATTGCGCCGTTGCCCGCACGCCGGTAACGCCTGGCCAAGGCATCCAACTCCCGGTCCACATCAACCGGCACAATCTGTGTGATGCCGCTCATCAGCGCCTCCTGCCCTCAAGATGGGCGCTGTCGTGTGGTTTTCAATCGCCGGGCAACCGCTGGCCAGCCCAACGCAGCACCTCACCTGTCACACTGTCCCAGGCGCCCGGAACCAGCGATCGGCCAAGCACACGATCAGGGTTTGTCGGCGGCGGCATCACGACATGCTCCAGCTTCTCAAAGCCGAACCTCTGGTAGTAGGGCGCGTCGCCCACCAGCATGACGCGCTGCCAGCCCGCCTCCAGAGCGCGATCCAACGACAGCCGCACCAGATCGGAGGCCAGCCCTTCCCCCTGCCGCGTCGGGTGCACCGCAATCGGGCCCAGCAGCAACGTCACAGCCCCATCGATGGTGACGGGCCAGAACCGGATCGCACCGGACAAGATATCCTCCGCATCCCGCGCAACCAGACTCAGGCTCCTGATTGGCGGGACGTCGTCACGCAGGCGATAAGACGACAGCGCCTCGCGCCCCGGCGCAAAACACAGATCAAACAGCGCCTCGACCTCATAGACATCCTGGCGGGTCTCTGCAGCAAATCTATACATCAGACGGCCAATCGCCCCGCCTCGGATTTCAGGTGGTCCGCCCGTAGCACATGCGTTACATCCGCTGCAAACACTCAGGAGCCTGCAATGTTCTACCGCCCTGCCGATGGTCACGGCCTGCCACACAACCCCTTCAACGCCATCGTCAGCCCCCGTCCCATCGGCTGGATCTCCACGCGTGACGCGGACGGCCGGAATAACCTTGCGCCCTACTCTTTCTTCAATGCAGTGGCTTACGTGCCGCCGCAGGTGATGTTTGCCTCCACCAGCCGCAAACCCGATCAGGACGATACAAAGGACACGGTCGCGAATATCCGCGACACGGGCCAGTTCTGCGTCAATATCGTTGAATACGCGATGCGCGACGTGATGAACGCCTCCTCCGCCCCGCTTGACAAAGACGAAGACGAATTCGCTGTCGCAGGCGCAACCCCGGTCGAGTGCACGGAGATCACCTGCGCGCGCGTCTCAGGCGCGCCAGCCGCGCTGGAGTGCCGCATGACCCAGATCATCAAGATCGAAGGAGAGAGCAACTTCGTGGTCTTCGGCGAGGTTGTCGGCGTGCACCTTCGCGATGACACGCTGATCGACGGACGCTTCGATGTCAGCCGTTTCCAGCCGCTGAGCCGTCTGGGCTATCACGACTACTCCCGCGTAACGGAACTTTTTGAACTGGTGCGGCCCGGCTCCTGAATAGGTCTGTCACCCCAAGCCCCAACCTGTGTTATGCTGCATCCATTGATGCAGCGCGGACCACGGTTTCGTCCGCAAACAGTTTGGGACAGATGTTATGACCAATTTCAATCACTCCATTATTCGCGCCGCCGTCTGGAACCTCGCAGGGTTCACGCGGCCCGGTCGCCCTGTGGGTATCTCAGCGCGGTCCAAGAAGGCCGAGAAACAGGCCGAAGGGCTTGCCCTTCTCGATGCAGAGTTCGTCACGCTCATAGAGGTCTCCCCGCTCAACTATATCGAGACGCTGGTCGCGCGCCTAAAAACCTTCGGGGTCGACTACAACCACACGATCCTGCCGCAGAAAAACGGCAATATTCACATCGGTTTTCTGCACAAACCGGGGATCGAGGTGACCAACCCGCGCTTCATCGATGGCTCCGAGGGGGACTATGGCCGGGGTCGCCAGGCCTTTGCAGTGGATATCGAAATCGCCAAGCTGAAGGCGATTGTGATCGGCGTGCACCTGAAATCCGGCCGCGACCGCGATGAACAAAAGACGCGAGACAGCCAGTGCAAGGTGATCGGCGACTACATCACCAACATCCACCTGACACCGGGCCTCAAACGTCGGGCGATTTTCCTGATGGGCGATTTCAACATGATCCCCGGCCAGGATGTATCGAACTTCCACTACCTTGGTGGCGATGACGTGATGGACTTCGTCTCATCCTGGGATCTGCAGGACCGCTTCTCACATATCCTTGAAAAGGGCCGCGCCAATCTGCTCGATGGCTTTGCCGTCAGCCGCAATTTCTCGACGGACTACATCAAAGGCAGCCTGCGCCTCTTCCCGATGCACTGGACGATGGACATGGGGCGCGAAGCTTTCCGGCGCAGCGTCTCGGATCACTTGCCCTTTGTCGCAAGCTTCAAGATCTACTAACCCCGTCGCTCCAACGGAGCGACGACGCGGACAAGTGGGTTTGCAACAGCAAACCTGCGGTCCGTTCCGCTCACCAATCTCGCGACACCAAGGGACGGTGGGCGGGGCGCCTTGGCCGCAGGCCAACAGCGCCGCACGGCGTCAATGCCCGCCCAGGCTCCCCGTCCGAACCGAGTAATCCACGGCCAATTCATAGTCCGGATCATCATCACTATCCACCATCAACTGCCCGGCCTTGTTCAGCAACCGGTGACAATCCCGACTGAGGTGCCGCAACATCACCGTCTTGCCGGCCGCCTCATACTTCTCGGCAATGGCCTCGATGGCCTGTAGCGCGGATTGGTCTACCACCCGGCTCTCGGCAAAGTCCACGATCACAGTCTCCGGATCACCCGCCACGTCAAAAAGCTCGACAAACCCATCCGTCGATCCAAAGAACAGCGGCCCGTGGATCTCATAGACCTTGGCACCCTCCTCGGTGTTTGACTGCCGCGTCGTGGCGTGAATGCGCCGCGCATTGTTCCAGGCATAGGCCAGCGCGCTGACAATCACGCCCACCACCACGGCCACCGCCAAATCCTCCATGACGGTCACCACCGTCACCAGCAAAATCACGAACGCATCTGTGAAGGGCACCTTGCGCAGGATCGTCAGGCTGTTCCAGGCGAACGTCCCGATCACCACCATGAACATCACACCCACAAGTGCTGCCAATGGAATAAGCTCGATGACCGGCGCACCCACCAGAATGAACAGCAGCAAAAACACCGCAGCAGCAATGCCCGCAACGCGCGTGCGCCCGCCCGATTTCACGTTGATCATCGACTGACCGATCATCGCACAGCCGCCCATGCCCCCAAAGAACCCGGTGACCGTGTTCGCCACCCCCTGCGCAATACACTCCTGGCTGGCCCCGCCCCGCTGGTTGGTGATATCACCCACAAGGTTCAGCGTCAGCAAGCTTTCGATCAATCCAATGGCGGCCAGGATCACCGCATAAGGCAGAATGATCTCAAAGGTCTCCCAGGTCAGTGGCACAACCGGGATATGCAGGCTCGGCAGCCCTCCTTGGATAGAGGCCAGATCCCCCACACGCGGCACCTCCAACCCGAAACCAATCACAACCGCCGCGACGATCCCGATCCCCGCCAGAGGCGCCGGGATCACACGCGTGATCCGCGGCGTCACCCAGATGATCGCCATGGTCACCGCCACCAGCGCCAGCATCAGATAGAGCGGCTGGCCCGACAGCCACTCGCCGCCGCCCATGCCGTGGCCGGTGTTCTCCATCGTGCCTGGCACCTTGAACTGCCCCAACTGCGCCAGGAAAATCACAATCGCCAGCCCGTTCACAAAGCCCAGCATCACCGGATGCGGCACCAACCTGATGAACTTGCCCCATTGCATGACCCCGGCGATGACCTGCAACAGCCCCATCAGCACCACCGTGGCAAACAGATATTCCACCCCATGCGTGGCCACCAGCGACACCATCACCACCGCCAGAGCACCCGTCGCCCCCGAAATCATCCCCGGCCGCCCACCAATCAGCGCCGTGATCAGCCCCACCAGAAACGCCGCGTACAGCCCCACCAGCGGGTGCACCCCGGCGACAAAGGCAAAGGCCACCGCCTCCGGCACCAACGCCAGCGCCACAGTCAGGCCGGAAAGCAACTCAATCCGCAACCGCTGCGGCGAGAACCCTTCATCCGGCATCCAGCGCAGATCGGTCATGGCCAAATTTTTCTTAAAGGTGCTGAACGGTGTTCGCGCCATTCTCAAATTCCTAAACTCTGGTTTGAACGGGCCGTGTCAGGTTGCAAAGCCCACAGCAGCGCTCCCTAGACCCTTTCCCCTGAAATGGAAACCCCGCGCTCATGCGCCATCATGGTAAAGATTTCATTGCCCTGCGTCCCGCCTGCCCTTCACAGACCCAGCCGATCCACTAATCTGACCGCATCCTTTGCACATTTTTTAGCCGAGCCCTTTCATGCCCCTCATCCGCACCCGCGCCGGTATCAATGAAAAACTTGGTGGTCCCACCCCAGCCGAAGAAAAACTCCTCGCCGCCTGTCTCGCTGGCAAGCCTTGTGTCCTTGGAAACGAAGTTCCGCCAAAAGGCACGCCAGACCCGCAGATCCACATCCGTGCCGATGTTCTGCGCTATCTCATCACTGGCGGCTGCGATGCCCACCCGGTTGCAGATTGGGGCGTTGATCTTCGCGCTGCCCGTATCACCGGCGACTTAGATCTGAAACTCGCCACCGCACAAGGAGTAACCGGCCTAATCCGGTGCCGTTTTGACCAACCAATTCGGGCTCTTCAGTCGAAACTGCAGCTTTTCAACCTGAACAACAGCGTATTTCCCGCACTCAATGCTCAAGGCGCGAAAGTGACGGGAGATGTTTTCCTGCGCAACATCACAGCCGAGGCAAACGTCACCGTCAACGGCGCCATCATCGGCGGACAGCTTGACTGTGAGGGTGCTAGATTCAACGCAACCTCCGGTACAGAGCGCGCGCTAAACGCCCAAGGCATGCAGGTGAGGGAGGCTTTTCTTCTTTCGGGGCGTGAGCACTACAAACGGTGTCATCGACTTGACCGGGGCACAGGTCAGCACAGTGGTTGACGATCCGGAGAGCTGGCCGCCGAAAGATCGGCTCATTCTAGATGGGTTTATATATTTGGGTGTGGAAAATGCAGCGTTTCCGCGGCTCAAGGACCGGCTCGATTGGTTGGCCAAAGGCAGCACATGGGGCCATGAGTTCTATCCCCAGCCCTACACCCAGCTGGCCAAGGTCTATCGCGAGATTGGGCACAAGGAGGATGCGCGAATCGTCCTGTTCGACCTCGAACGACAGCGTCGGAGACATGGCAGAGAGCAGCGCCGCGTTGAGCCAAACGGCGATGTCAGTGTCGCCTTTCTGGGACTGTTGCGGGACATCACAAACCTATGGCTGCACTCCGTCGACTTCTTGCTGCGTTTCGTTGTGGGCTACGGCATCCGACCCTTTCGCAGCCTTTGGATCTTGGCTGCAATGACGCTGCTCGCGACATGGCTGGCGCACATGGCCTGGGACGAAGGCAGCATGGCTCCGAACTCTGCTGTTATGCTGACAAGTAACGACTGGGTGGCCTTGAAAAACACCGTAGCAAATCCGGCAGACACCTGGTCCGCCCGAAACGGTGATGGGCGTGACTGGGCGACGTTCAACCCCCTGGCCTACGGGGCCGACCTAGTGATCCCCATCATCGACCTCGGCCAAACTGACGCTTGGGCGCCATCGACAAACCGGGGGATATGGGGCCAGAGGCTCTGGCGATACGAGTTCTTTCTCTCCATCGCAGGTTGGATCGTAACAGCCCTCGGTGCCGCCGCCATCACCGGCATCATCCGGCGGGCATGACGCGCGCGGCGCTTATCAAAAATCAACCATCCCACCCCATTGATTTCACCGCGCATTCCCGCCACGATCCCCATCGGCAACAACGGAGCCCGAAATGACCGCACCCAAAATCGCCGTGATTGGCGGCTCTGGCATCTACGATATCGATGGGTTGGAAGACGCTGAATGGATCACCGTCGAGAGCCCGTGGGGCACCCCATCTGATGCCATTCTGACTGGCAGATTGGACGGCACCGAAATGGCGTTCCTGCCTCGCCACGGGCGCGGGCATGTGCACAGCCCCACCACTGTGCCTTATCGCGCCAACATCGACGCGCTGAAACGGTTGGGCTGCACCGATGTGATCTCTGTCTCCGCTTGCGGGTCGTTCCGGGAGGAGATGGCCCCGGGCGACTTTGTACTGGTCGATCAGTTCATCGACCGCACCTTCGCCCGCGAGAAAAGCTTCTTTGGCACAGGCTGCGTGGCCCATGTTTCAGTCGCGCATCCAACCTGCCCGCGCCTGACCGATGCCTGCGAGACTGCCGCGACAGGCACGGGCATCACCGTGCACAAGGGCGGCACCTATCTCGCTATGGAGGGCCCGCAGTTCTCGACCATGGCCGAATCGAAGATATATCGCGAGGCCTGGGGCTGCGATGTGATCGGCATGACCAACATGCCAGAGGCCAAGCTCGCCCGCGAGGCGGAGCTGTGCTACGCCTCCGTCGCCATGATCACCGACTATGACAGCTGGCACCCAGACCACGGTGCGGTGGATGTGACGCAAATCATTGCCACACTCCGAGGCAACGCCGACAAGGCGCGCGACATGCTGCGCCGCCTGCCCGCCCTGCTGGGATCAGACCGCCCGCCCTGCCCGCACGGCTGTGACCGCGCGCTCGACCATGCCATTCTGACAGCCCCCGACGCCCGCGACGCGGCGCTCATGTCAAAACTGGACGCGGTTGCAGGCCGCCTGCTCTCATAGGAGACCCCCCGATGCACCTTGACCTCTGGCTCGCCTTTGTCGCGGCCTCCACCGCACTGCTGCTGATCCCCGGCCCCACCGTCCTGCTGGTGCTGAGCTACGCGCTGAGCAAGGGCCGCTCTGTGGCCGTTGCCTCTGCGGGGGGCGTGGCGGTGGGCGATTTTATCGCCATGACTGCCTCGCTTGCAGGCCTCGGGGCACTCGTCCTGGCCTCCGCCACGCTCTTCACCCTGCTGAAATGGATTGGTGCAATCTACCTCATCTGGCTCGGTCTCAATCTGATCCGCTCCGCGCCCTCCAAAGGCCTCGCCCTGCCCGGCAGCGAGATCAGCGCCCGTGGTGTCTTTGGCCACGCCGCCACAGTCACCGCGCTGAACCCGAAGTCCATCGCGTTTTTCATCGCCTTCGTTCCACAGTTCATCCGCCCGGAGGCACCGCTGCTGCCGCAATTCGCAACACTCATCGTCACCTTCTGCACGCTGGCCGCCCTCAACGCGCTAGCCTACGCCCTGCTCGCTGACCGCATGCGCCGCACAATCGATCGCCCAAACGTTATCACCTGGCTCACCCGTGCAGGCGGCGCCACCTTGGTCGGCATGGGCGTGCTCACAGCCACCCTCCGGAGAGCCACATGAAAACCGTCCAGGACTACATTCGCACCATCGTCGACTTTCCTCACGAGGGGATCATGTTCCGCGACGTGACCACGCTCTTCGCTGACCCGCGTGGGTTCCGTATGGCCATCGACCAGATGCTGCACCCCTATGCAGGCCTGCAAATCGACAAGGTTGTGGGGCTGGAGGCACGCGGCTTCATCCTCGGTGGTGCCATCGCGCACCAACTCTCCGTGGGCTTCGTTCCCATTCGGAAGAAAGGCAAGCTGCCCGGCACCACCATCAGCCAGGACTACAAGCTCGAATACGGCGAAGCGATTGTCGAAATCCACGACGACGCCATCACCGCAGGCGAAAAACTCCTGGTGGTCGACGATCTGCTCGCCACGGGTGGCACAGCGGAGGCCGGCATCAAACTGCTGGAACGGCTTGGCGGAGAAATCATCTCCTGCGCCTTCATCATTGACCTACCAGGGCTCGGCGGACGCAAACGCCTCGAAGACATGGGGATGGACGTGCACGCGCTCTGCGCCTTCGAGGGCCTCTGAGCGCCCAAAACCAAATCCCGGAGGGATTTGAAAAACATCGTGTGGCGCGTCAGCGCCTCAATTTCGCAGAACAGCACCCGGATTCATGATGCCCAGCGGGTCAAGGGCCGCCTTGATCGCACGCAAAGCCGACAGCTTCGCTGGATCGCCATAGCGCTCCAGATCCTCCACCTTCAACCGCCCAACCCCATGCTCAGCACTGACCGAACCGCCCAGACGATGCGCCAGATCATGCACCGCCCGCTGCAGGTCCCCCCGCTGATTGGCATGATCCGCAGCCCGCCCGCCCGGCAGCGGGAAGACGTTGTAGTGCAGGTTGCCATCCCCCACATGACCAAAGCAATTGATCCGGAAGGCACCGATCTTGGCGATCTCAGCCCGGCCAAGCTCAACAAACTCCGGAATGGCGCCTAGGGGCACCGACACATCGCTTGAGATCACAGCCCCTATGCGCTTGTTCGCCTCCGGAATGTGCTCCCGCACGAACCAGAACTCATCCGACTGCTGCGCACTCTGCGCAATCACTCCGTCCAGCGCCAACCCGGCCTCAGCAGCCGCCACAAACAGCTGCTCCAGCGCGCCCTGCGGATCCAGACCCGCCACCAGACCAACGTCAACCAACACCGCCCAATCGGGCGCTGCGTCAAAGGGCTGCCGCACCTCGGGCACGGTCTCAGCCAGGAACGCCAGCCCCTGCCCGCTGATCAACTCAAAACCGCTGACCAACTCACCCAACTGCGCCTGGGCCAGCGCCAGCAGATCCAGCGCCGCCTTTGGCGAGGGCACCACAAAAATCGCCGTTCCCCGGGCCGCGGGTTTGGGGCTCAACTTCAACGCCGCTGCGGTGATCACCCCCAGCGTGCCCTCTGAGCCGATCAGCAGGTTGCGCAGATCATAGCCGGTGTTGTCCTTACGCAACCGCTGCAGCCCGCGCCAGATCTGCCCATCCGGCAGCACGGCCTCCAACCCCAGACAAAGCGCCCGCGCATTGCCATAGCGCAGCACCGCCGTGCCGCCCGCGTTGGTGGCCAGATTACCGCCAATCCGCGCCGAGCCTTCCGAGGCCAGGGACAGCGGAAACAGACGCTCCACGGCATCCGCCGCCGCCTGAATATCCGCCAGCACCGCACCCGCGTCACAGATCAGCACGTTTTCCTGCGGATACACCTCCCGGATCGCCGCCATCCGCTCCAGCGACAGGATCACCGGCAACGGCCCATCGGTCGAGATCTGCCCACCGACCAGCCCGGTGCCGCCGCCATAGGCCACAACACCGACGCGCGCTTGCCCTGCAAGCCGCACCACGGTGGCCACTTCCTCCGCCGATCGCGGGCGCACCACGACCGTCTCGCGCCCATGGTAGCGCCCGCGCGGCTCCTCCAGATACCGCGGCTCAGATGGCCCGACGGCATCGTCTGGCAAGGCCCCGCGCAACAGCGCTTCAAATTCGGAATCGGCGTCGTTTAAATCCATCCCCTTTGATCCCCCGCCCCGCGGGTCGATGCAAGAGGGCTACTCGCTCAGAAGCTGCGGCCGCAACACCATCACCGTGGGCCGCCCCGGCAAACGGTCAAGCGAGATGTCCAGCGCCGGGCCACCCACCTCGACCACAGCGAACTCATCCGCCATACCCACCAGAAATTGATCCAGCCCGTAGAGCGAAAACCAATGCATCGGGATCACCACGGACGACCGCAACCTCTTGAGCACGCGGATCATCGTCGGCAGATCCAGCGTATAGCCCCCATCCACCGGCGCCATCACCACATCCAGCCGCCCAAGTGCTGCATATTGCTCCGCATCCGGCTCATGATGCAGATGCCCCAGATGGCCCACACACAGACCCGCCAGCTCAAAGACAAAGATCGAATTGCCCTTCTCCTCCACACCGGAAAACTGCGACCGAATATCGGTCGAGACATTGCGCACCAACACCTCACCCAGATCCAGATGATGCGTGATCCCCTGACCAAAGGGCCCCCAGCCCGGTAGAACATGGGGAATGGCCGGATCGGGATTGGCCGTCCAATGGGTGTCATGCGCGTGGTTCATGGTGACCACATCCGGGATCATCGGCGCCGATCCCGTGAACCCGGTGTAATCGGTGACCATATTCAGCCCGCCATGCGACCGGATCAGAAAACTCGCATGGGTAATATAGTGAATGCGCACCGTCTCTTCAGCCACCGGCCCAAGGCTCGCCGGCACCACATACTCAAGCCCTGGCGCCTCCGCCAGCGCAATGCAATGGCTCGGCGTGCGCTCCTGTGCGCCCGCCGCCTGCGCCAGCAAAACAAGTGCTGCAAAAATCCGAACCAGCATCGCCACCTCCTGCATCCCGGCTTAGCCTAGCGCGACCTGTCCGATTCACCGAATGGTTTTCGCCGGGCTCCGTCCCGGGACTGCGACGCATGCCAAGAAAACGCACAGAGGATGTCTTTGGCTCCCAAATATCCCCGCCGGAGGCACGCGGCTTTGCGAAAAGCCGCAATAGAAGACTCAGCCCGCATCCGTCCTGCCCCGCCGATCGCTGCGGAGCGCTGCATAAAGTACATGGGTGCGCCACCGCCCGTCGATCTGCAGATAGCTCTGCGCCACACCTTCGTATTTGAACCCCGACCGCTCCAGCAGCCCGCGCGAGGCGGCATTCTCCGGCAGACAAGCGGCCTCGATTCGGCTCAGATCCAGCTGCGTGAAGGCATAATGCACCAGTGCCGTAATCGCCTCGCGCATATAGCCCTGCCGCGCAAAAGGCTGGCCGGTCCAATAGCCCAGAGTGCCCGATTGCGCAGGCCCCCGGCGAATGTTGTCCAGCGTAATCGCCCCCAACAGCGCCTCATCCTGTCGCCGGATCAGGAACAACGGCAGCGCCGTGCCGCCTGACACCGAGCGCTGCGCCCAATAGACCCGGTTGGTAAAGGCCTTGCGTGTCAGATGGTCCTTGGCCCAACTTGGCTCCCAGGCGGTCAGATAGTCCTTGCTCTGCGCCCGCAAGCCTGTCCAGGCGCGGAAATCCGAATGGATCGGCGGGCGCAAGGTCATGCGTTCGGTCTCAATGCGGAGCTTGCGAAACCCGCGCAGCATCACGCCACCCGCCGCTCCTGCAATTGTGCCAGGCTGGGCGCAGCCTCGATCGGCCCATAGAGCGCGAGCGCCGCAGGGGCCACCGAGGCCATGCCTTCCGCAAACTCCCGTACGTCCCCGGTGGTCACCGCATCAATCATCGCCACCGTCTCTTCCAGCGGCGGCACCCGGTCCCATATCTGCACCAGCCGCGCCAACCGCTCGGCCCGCGTGGAGGGGCTTTCCAAACCCATCAACAGCCCGGCCTTCATCTGCGCCCGCGCGCGCGCCACCTCTGCGGGAGACATGTCGCTTGCCGCGCGCTTCATCTCATCAATGGTGATCTCCGCCAGCTGCGGCAGCTGGTCCGCGCTGGTGCCCGCATAGATCGTGGTCATGCCCGTATCAGCATAGGCCCCCGCCTGCGCAAAGATCGAATAGCACAGCCCGCGATTTTCGCGGATCTCCTGGAACAGGCGGCTCGACATGCCGCCCCCCAGGGCGGACGCATAGATCTGCGCCGTATAGATGCTGTCTTCGCGGTAGCCCGGGCTCTCGAAGGCCAGCGCCAGATGCGCCTGCTCAAGTGGCTTTGGCTGGCGGCGTTCGCCGCCCAGAAAGCGGGCCGCATCCGCATTGAAGGCCGGGCGCGGCTGCATCCCGCCAAACAGCTCCTCAGCCAATTTCACAATGGCCTCGTGGTCCACCGCTCCCGCTGCGGATAGGATCATCTGCTCAGGCCCGTAGTGCTGCGCGATAAAGCCCTGCAGATCTGCTCGGGTGAACTTCGCCACACGCTCAGCCGGGCCCAGAATGGTGCGGCCCATCGGATGATCCGGGTACGCCTCTTCCTGCAGCCAGTCAAAGATCACATCGTCCGGCGTGTCCAGCGCCTGGCCGATCTCCTGCAGGATCACCCCGCGCTCGACCTCGATCTCGGCGTCCTCCAGCGTCGGGTTCAGCAGGATATCGGCGATCACATCCATCGCCAGCGGCACGTCATTTTGCAGCACGCGCGCATAGTAGGCCGTGACCTCGCGGCTGGTGTAGGCGTTGATGTAGCCGCCCACGTCCTCGATGCTCTCTGCAATCTGCAGGGCGGTGCGCCTCTTCGTGCCCTTGAAGGCCATGTGTTCCAGGAAGTGCGCAATGCCGTTCTGCTCGGGCAACTCGTGCCGCGCACCGGCGGTGACCCAGACACCGACAGAGGCCGAGGCGAGCCCCGGGATTTCTTCAGTGACGATGCGAAAGCCGTTCGGCAGACGGTGTTGGTTCAGTGTCACGCAGCTCTGTGCCCTTTGATATGCGAGATGAGCGCCTGCAAATCATTCGGCACCCGGCTCACCCGTTCCGCGCGTTCATACAGGTCTGCCATGCGCGGGGGCAAGGGGGGCCGTTGCGTCGCGGCCTGCTCCACCGCATCGGGGAATTTCGCCGGGTGCGCGGTGGCAAGCGTTATCATCGGCGTGCCGGTGACGCGATGCTCTTCGGCCACCTTCACGCCCACCGCGGAGTGCGGGCAGAGCAGCTCTCCGGTTGTCGCGAGTGCGGATGCGATTGTCGCCGACGTCTCGTCCTCTGAGGCGCGGCCCGAGGCGTAGTGCGACTGCAGCACCTGCATGGCGCCTTGGCTGACCTCAAAGCCACCCGCCTTCAGCTCGTCCATCAGTTGCACGATGGCTGGCCCTTCACGGTCATAAGCATCAAACAGCGCGCGCTCGAAGTTGGAGCTGACCTGAATGTCCATCGATGGGCTGATCGAGGGCACCGTTGCGCCCTTGTGATAGCCCTGCCCCTTGAGGCAGCGATCAAGGATGTCGTTCTGGTTCGTGGCCACCACCAGCTTGTCGATTGGCAAGCCCATACGCTTGGCGATGTAACCTGCAAAGATATCGCCGAAGTTGCCCGTGGGCACGGTGAAGCTGACCGGGCGGTGCGGCGCACCCACCGACACGGCAGCGGAGAAATAATAGACCACCTGCGCCAGCACCCGGCCCCAGTTGATCGAATTCACACCCGCAAGCTTCACCTCGTCGCGAAAGGCAAAGTCGTTGAACATATCCTTCAGACGGGCCTGACACTCATCAAAATCGCCGTCCATGGCGAGCGCGTGCACATTGCTCTCCACCGGGGTCGTCATCTGCCGCCGCTGCACCTCCGAGATGCGCCCATGCGGGTAGAGGATGAACACATCCACATTGTCGAGGCCGCGAAATGCCTCGATGGCCGCCGATCCGGTATCACCGGAGGTGGCGCCCACGATGGTCACACGCTCTCCCCGACGCCCCAGAGCTGTCTGGAACATTTGCCCGATGAGCTGCATGGCGAAGTCCTTGAAGGCCAGCGTCGGCCCGTGGAACAGCTCCAGCAGAAAATGCCCCTGATCCAGCTGTACCAGAGGCGCGCGGGCGGCGTGGCCAAAGCCTGCATAGGCGCGCGCGATGATCCCTTCGAATTCGTCGTCAGTGAAGACACCCCCCACGAAGGGCCGCATGACGCGATAGGCGATGGCCTCGTAGCTGAGCCCTTCAAGGCGCGCGATATCCGCAACACCCATCTGTGGAATCACCTCGGGCACGTAAAGCCCGCCATCACGGGCCAGCCCGGTCAGCATCGCCTCTTCGAAATTCAGCACGGGCGCCGTGCCACGGGTGGAGATATAGCGCATCGCTCGTCCCTCTCAGCGCGCGCTGCGCGCGGTGCGCAGCAGGAAATACACAGTCATGGCCCCCCAGATCAGCGCCAGGGAAAACCATGTGATGGCGTATTGCAGGTGATCGTTCGGAATACCAGCCGTGTCTACCGGCCAGGGCGTCACGCCGAGGTCTGAATCCGGCGCATCGCGCAGGACAACAAGCACCGGTTCGGTGCTCAGGGCGTGGGCCATTTCGGGAACATCGCGCGCAAACCAGATATTCGTGTCAAGTTCTGGCGCTGGCGTGAATCCATCCGCCTCGTTGGGCGCGTCAAGATTGCCCACTAAGGTGACTTTACCTTCAGGGATAGGACGAAGTTCACCTATGCCGTCCCGGACCCATCCAGTATCGACCAGAATGCGGCCATAGTCTTCGGCCTGAAACGGGCGGATGATCCGATAGACCGCGCCGACGCTCTTTCTGGAGGCAAGCGCGCGAACATGGGTATGGTTGGCATCGAAAGTGCCAGTTAACTTGACAGGCGCGTAACGCAAAAACTCTGGCTCCAGAGCCGCGTGCAGCGGCACGGGTGCGGCGGCGATTTCGGTCTCTATCCGGGTCAGCACCTCTTGCTTCCAGGCCAGGCGTTGCACTTGCCAGATGCCGAGGCTGACAAGGATGCCAACACCGATCACCCCGACAATCAACCCGAACCAAAGCCGCATAGCTGCCCTCTCAACGTGAAAAGCGCGCGGAAGCCGCGCGCTTTGCTCTGTATCGATGTGATGGCGTTCAGTGCGCGCCGGGCATCTGCGCGACGCCCCAGATGTAGACGGCAAAGAACAGGAACAGCCAGACTACATCCACAAAGTGCCAGTACCAGGCGGCTGCTTCAAAGCCCACATGCTTTTCAGCCGTGAAATGCCCCTTCATCGCACGGACCCAGCAGACCGCGAGGAAGATGGTGCCGATGATCACATGTGCGCCGTGGAAGCCTGTGGCCATGAAGAAGTTCGAGAAGAACTTGTCGCCGCCGAACTCCCAGCCCTGATAGAGCAGGTACGAATACTCATAGCCCTGCAGGAAGGTGAAGGCGACGCCGAGCACCACCGCAATACCAAGGCCGTTGACCAAATCCTTGCGCGGCCCGCCATGCACCAGCGCATGGTGCGCCCATGTCACTGCGCAGCCCGAGAGCAGCAGCACTAGCGTGTTGATCAGCGGCAGGTGGAAGGCATCCACGTGATAAATCTCGGGCTGAACGTATTCCGTGCCCGCATAATCGCTCATCGGGTAGATGGCGTGTTTGAAAAAGCTCCAGAACCAGGCCGCGAAGAACATCACCTCGGACATGATAAAGAGGATGAAGCCATAGCGCAGACCGATGCGCACGACTGGCGTGTGGTCTCCGATCCGGCTTTCCGCGACGACCTCGGCCCACCAGCCGAACATGACGTAGAGCACGCCGACAAAGCCGATCCAGAACATCCAGGGCGTGATGCCCTGCATCCAGAGCACCGCGCCGAACAACATGACAAAACCGCCAACAGCCCCCAGCAAAGGCCAGGCCGACGGGGTCAGAATGTGATAATCGTGGTTCTTTTCATGGGCCATAGCTGCGTCCCTTGCCTTATCTTGGTCAGTTCAGACTTGTGTCTGAGGTTGGGTCTGTCTGCTCCAGCGAGGCGTACCCCTCGGGCAGGTCGATTTCATAGAAAGTATAGGAAAGCGTGATGGTGTGGATGTACTTGCCATCGCGGTCATCAACAATTTCGGGGTCGACGTAGAAGGTCACCGGCATTTGCACCCGTTCGCCGGGTTCGAGGATCTGCTCCTCAAAACAGAAACACTGGATCTTGTTGAAGAATCCACCCGCCTGATAAGGCGTTACATTGTAGCTGGCAGAGCCTGCAATCGGGCGATCAGTTGGGTTGTAAGCCTCATAGAATGCAAGGCCGGTTTCGCCGATGCGCACCTTCATCTCCCGCTCCACGGGTTTGAACTCCCACGCCATGTTGGTGTGCAGCGAGCCGTCGAAGCGCACCGTGATGGTCTGATCGAGCACATCGTCCGGCGCAACCTCTGACACGCCGGTCACGCCGCCAAAGCCCGTCACACGGCAGAACCAGTCGTAGAATGGCACAGAGGCCCAGGCCAGCGCCCCCATGACAACCACAACGCTCACGGTCTGTGCGACGGTCTTTGCGGGTCCGGTCAGGGCCATTACTGTGACAGCTCCTCTGCTTTGGGCAGTTCGAAATCTCCGCTTGTCACCTTGGCGACGGTCAGCGCGAGCACCAGCACCACGAATCCACCCAGCAGCAAGCCAACGCCGACATTGCGGCCTCTGCGGCGGGTGTGAAGGGCATGTTCAGGGCGAAGCGTCATGGCTTACCAACCTCCCAGACCGACAGGGCGCAGCAGCGCCTCCAGCAGGATCGCACCAAAATGGGCAAAAAGATACCACAATGAAAGGCGGAACACCTTCTTTTCCACCGTATAGCCATCGGCCTCCGCCACGGCTTCGTCCCGGCGCCAGATGTCAATTGCACCTTTCAGGAAGAGCGTATTCAGCACAACCGCCACGGCCAGGTAGAGCGGCCCTCCAATGGCCGTGAACCCGGTGCAAATGGCGAGGGCGACAAGCAGGATTGTGTAGACCAGAATGTGCAGGCGCGTCGCCCTGCGGCCATGGGTCACGGTCAACATCGGCACGTCGGCATCGTTGTAGTCGGACTTCATGAAAAGCGCCAAGGCCCAGAAATGCGGCGGCGTCCACATGAAGATCAGCGCGAACATCAGCCAGGCCTCGATGGAGAAGCTGCCTGTCGCAACAACCCAACCGATCACCGGGGGGAAGGCGCCAGCCGCGCCACCGATCACGATGTTCTGCGGCGTCGAGCGCTTGAGCCACATCGAGTAGATGACCGCATAAAAGAAGATGGTGAAGGCCAGAAGCGCCGCTGCGAGCAGGTTGGCCGCGAGACCCAGCATCATCACCGAGAGGCCCGAGAGTGCAATACCCAGCGCCAGTGCTTCGCCCGCTGGCACGCGACCCGAGGGGATTGGGCGTTTTGCGGTGCGCCGCATCACGCCGTCGATGTCGGCGTCCCACCACATGTTCAGCGCGCCGGACGCACCAGCGCCGACCGCGATGAAAAGGATCGCGCAGAACGCGACGATGGGGTTCACCGCGACCGGTGCTGCAAGCAGTCCGACAAAAGCGGTGAACACCACCAGCGACATCACACGCGGTTTGAGCAGGGCGAAATAATCGCCCAACTGCGTGTCATACTCCTGAGGTGTGTGTGTGTAGCTAGCGTCCGCCATCTATGCGCCTTGCGTGCTTGGAGGGGAGCGGGTGGCCTGAAAGCCCACCCAACCTGTCAGTTCGACGCGATGACCCGGGTCCGGGGGACACCGGCATATTCTTCCCGGGCCTCTTCCAGCCATTCTGCGTAGGCCTCTTCGGAGACCACTTTGACTGTGATCGGCATGTACGCGTGGTTCAGACCGCAAAGCTCTGAACACTGACCGAAGTAGATGCCCTCCTGCTCCGCCTCGAACCAAAGCTCTGCCAGACGTCCGGGGACCGCGTCCTGTTTCACGCCGAAGGCCGGGATGGTCCAGGCATGGATCACGTCACCGCCTGTGACTTGCATTACGATGGTCTTGCCAACGGGAATCACCACCGAGGTATCTGTCGCCAAAAGGAACTCTGCTTCTGAGAAGCCAGCTTCTTCCAGCTGCGCAATCACTTCAGGGGATTTCTGGTTGGTGCCGCCGGTTGCAGGCGCGCCGATCATGTAGCTGGAGAACTCAAAGCCCTCGTCCACATATTCATAGTCCCAGTACCACTGGTAACCCGTCACTTTGATGGTGATATCGGCCTCAGGAATTTCCTGTTGCTTGAACAGCACCGGCAGCGAAAACGCCCCGATGAACACCAGAATGACAATCGGAACCACGGTCCAGGCCACTTCCACCGGTGTGTTGTGCGTGAATGTCGCTGAGTCCGGGTTGCGCTTGGCGTTGTAGCGGATCGCCACCCAGGCAATCAGGCCGGTCACAAACAGTGTGATCACGGTGATGATCACGAGAATCATACCATCAAGCCACTGCAGGTCGCGCGCAAGTTCGGTCGCGGCAGGTTGGAACCCCATTTTCCCATCCACGGGTGCCCCGATGATTTCGAGGTTTTCCTGTGCCTGGGCTGCTGTCGCGGCGAAACCGGCCACCAAACCTGAGAGTGTGAAGAAACGTTTCATGTATCGTCCTGATCTTGGGATCACGTGTAATTTTATATTGGGTAGGAAGGGTTGCGCACCGTCCGCCCGTTGTCTTTCGCCGTCTTACAAGCATATTCTTGCCGCGAGATAAAGAGTTGAGCTTGCGTCATAGAGACGCTGGCGCCACTTTTCACCGCAATCTGGAGGAACGACACGATGTCTGATGCCGCCTTTCGGCCTTTTCGAGACACGCTGGACCAGGACGCCGCACTGCGCATCCTGCGGTCGGCAACGGCAGGGGCCGATGACGGCGAGCTGTTTCTTGAGCGCCGCCGGTCAGAGGCGCTGGTCTTCGACGACGGGCGGCTCAAGACCGCAAGCTACGACGCCTCCGAGGGATTTGGCCTGCGGGCTGTCTGCGGCGAAGTGGCAGGCTACGCGCATTCCACCGAGATATCAGAGGCTGCGTTGAGCCGCGCGTCCGAGACCGCGCGGCTTGCTGTCGGGGATGGGGGCGGCACGCTGGCAGATGCGCCCCAGGCGACCAATACGCGCCTTTACACCGACGATGACCCCATCGCCGGTGCGCCCTTCCCGGTGAAGGTCGAAACCCTGCGGGCGATGGATGCCTACGCCCGCGATCTGGATACGCGGGTGGTTCAGGTTTCGGCAACAATCGCCGCCAGCCTGCAGGAGGTTGAGATTCTGCGACCCGATGGCCAGTCGGTGCGTGACGTGCGCCCGATGACACGGGTGAATGTGTCGGTGATTGTCGAGAAAGACGGTCGTCGCGAATCCGGCGGGGTTGGCGGCGGCGGGCGTGTGGGACTGGACGGGATGCTCGACCCCGCAGACTGGCAATCAAAGATTCGCGAAGCGCTGCGCATCGCGACGGTGAACCTAGATGCCGTGCCCGCGCCTGCGGGTGTGATGGATGTGGTGCTTGGCCCGGGCTGGCCCGGCATCCTGTTGCATGAAGCCATCGGCCACGGGCTGGAAGGGGACTTCAACCGCAAGGGCTCATCGGCTTTCGCGGGCCTGATGGGTCAGCGGATCGCCAGCAAGGGCGTGACCGTGCTTGATGACGGAACAATCCCGGATCGGCGCGGCTCCATCACCATCGATGACGAGGGCACACCCTCAGGCAAAAATGTGTTGATCGAGGATGGCATCCTTGTGGGTTACATGCAGGACCGGCAGAATGCACGGCTGATGGGTGTAGCACCCACGGGCAACGGGCGGCGCGAAAGCTATGCGCATGCACCGATGCCGCGCATGACCAACACCTATATGCTGGGCGGCGACAGCGCCCCGGACGACATCGTGGCTGACCTGAAGGATGGGATCTATGCGGTCGGCTTCGGCGGCGGCCAGGTCGATATCACCAACGGCAAGTTCGTGTTCTCCTGCACCGAGGCCTACAGGGTTGAGAACGGCAAGGTCGGCGCGCCGGTGAAAGGCGCCACACTGATTGGCGACGGGGCCACAGCGCTCAAGCAGATCCGGGCCATAGGCAACGATATGGCACTGGATCCGGGCATGGGCAATTGCGGCAAAGCTGGCCAGTGGGTGCCCGTGGGCGTGGGCCAGCCCACGCTCATGATCGGAGGTCTGACGGTGGGGGGATCGGCCTCCTGATCACCACGCCTCCCCAGAAATAGCGAGACCAAGAAACTGTCGATATTCATGTCTTGTTAACCAACTCAGCTTAAATCTGATTCCTGTAAAGGACGGAGACACGGATGACTGAAAAGGACCACAATCCTTCTTCCACTCACCCCCCACTCCCACCCACCTCGGAAGACGAACAGTTCTCCCGTCTCCGTCTTTTACGATCCCGCCGGGTTGGCTTAACGACGTACAAACGACTGCTGACTGAACACGGCACGGCGCAGAATGCGTTGGCCGCGCTGCCTGAGGTGGCGCGTGCCGCCGGCGTCAAAGGATATGAAGTTTGTCCCGAAGAGGTTGTCAAAGCAGAGCTGCGCCGCGCGCATGCGGCTGGTGCGCGCCTCATCATGCAAGGCACACCCGCCTATCCGACCATGTTGGACGATGTTGAAGACGCGCCGCCCTTCCTGTGGTGCCTCGGCGACCCGGAATTGCTGCAACGCCCGATGATCTCTCTAGTCGGCGCGCGCAATGCATCCTCGCTCGGCACGCGCATGGCACGCGCCCTGGCGCAGGATCTGGGTGGCGAAGGTTATGTTGTGGTCTCCGGTCTCGCTCGTGGTATCGACACAGCGGCCCATCTGGCAGCCCTACCCACTGGCACAATCGCCGTGCAGGCAGGCGGCGTCGACGTGATTTACCCGGCCGAAAATACCCAGCTGGCACAGGATATTGCTGAAACAGGTCTGCGCCTGTCCGAGCAACCGATGGGCCTGCAGCCCATGGCCCGCCACTTCCCGAGCCGCAATCGAATCATCTCTGGATTGAGCCGTGCGACCGTGGTGGTCGAAGCTGCCGCCAAGTCTGGCAGCCTGATCACGGCGCGCGACGCGCTTGATCAGGGGCGCGACGTGCTGGCCGTGCCCGGCCACCCCTTTGATGCGCGCGCAGCAGGCTGCAATCAGCTGATCCGGGATGGCGCCACGCTGATCCGCTCTGCCGCGGATGTGGTCGAAGCGCTGGCTCCGTTGAGCGGTGACGCGCCCGAGCTGCCTTTGGAAACACCGCCGCCTGCGCCAAAAAAAAGCAGCGCCCTGCGTGACGTGGCCGCGCTGCACCGGCAGATCCTCGCCCGGCTCAGCCCTGCCCCACTGGCCGAAGATCAACTGATCCGGGATCTCGCCGTCGCCCCGGCCGAGGTCGCGCCCGCCCTTCTCGACCTGGAAATGGATGGCAAGATCGCCCGTCGCCATGGCGGCCTCCTCTCCCGCGCCTGAGGCCGGGGCCATACCACGCTCACCCGTCCGCAGCACGCAGGATCGCGCGCCGCAAAAGCCCGGAAAAACCGGTTTATCCGACCCTGCGATGCGCACGATTTTTTGCTGACAGTTTGTGCATCAGATTGACAAACCCGGTTGCGCAGCACATCTCGCTGGATCATAGAACCGAAAAAATTCACCCAGAGGTGCCCGAGTAAATGCCAGTTGTTGTTGTTGAATCTCCGGCCAAAGCCAAGACAATTAACGCATATTTGGGTGACAACTATACGGTGCTCGCCTCCTATGGCCATGTGCGGGACCTGCCGCCCAAGGACGGCTCCGTCGATCCCGAGAATGAATTCGACATGTTGTGGGAGGTGGCCTCCGACAGCAAGAAGCATGTCAAAGCCATCGCCGATGCGCTGAAAGACGACAACGCGCTGATCCTCGCCACCGACCCCGACCGCGAGGGCGAGGCGATCAGCTGGCACCTGCAGGAGGCGCTGACCAAGCGTAAGTCGATCAAGAAGGATACCCCCGTCTCACGGGTCGTGTTCAACCAGATCACCAAAAAGGCGGTGACCGAGGCGATGCAGAATCCGCGCCAGGTCGACATGCCGCTGGTGGAGGCCTATCTCGCGCGCCGTGCGCTCGACTATCTGGTGGGCTTCAACCTCTCACCCGTCCTCTGGCGCAAGCTGCCGGGGGCGAAATCCGCAGGCCGCGTGCAATCGGTCACCCTGCGCCTCATCGTCGAGCGCGAAATGGAGATCGAGGCGTTCCGCAACCGCGAATACTGGTCGGTAAAAGCCCTGCTCGCCACGCCGCGCGGGCAGGAGTTCGAGGCGCGGCTCACGGTGCTGGCTGGCAAGAAGCTCGACAAATTCGACATCGAGAACCAGACGCAGGCCGAAATGGCGGTGCAGGCCATTACTAGCCGCGATCTGACCGTGCAGTCGGTCGAGGCAAAACCCGCCAACCGCAAACCCTCGGCCCCCTTCATGACCTCGACGCTGCAACAAGAAGCCAGCCGCAAGTTCGGCATGGGCGCGCGCCAAACCATGTCCACGGCCCAGCGGCTCTATGAGGCGGGCTATATCACCTACATGCGGACCGACGGCATCGACATGGCGCCCGAGGCGGTGCAGGCCGCGCGCGACGCGATTGAGACGCTCTACGGCAAGGAATACGTGCCCGGCAGCCCACGCATCTACAAGAACAAGGCCAAGAACGCGCAAGAGGCGCATGAATGTGTGCGCCCCACCGACATGATGACCAAGGCGGAGGACCTGAAAACCTCCGACGCCGATCAGCGCAAACTCTATGATCTGATCTGGAAGCGCACGCTCGCCTGCCAGATGGAAGCCGCGCGCATGGAGCGCACCACCGTCGATGTGGGCAGCGCCGATGGCCAGGTTCAATTGCGCGCCACTGGCCAGGTGGTGCTCTTTGACGGGTTCCTGCGGGTCTATGAAGAAGGCCGCGATGATGTGGTGGATGAGGACGACAAGCGCCTGCCCCAGATCGACCAGGGCGACAAGATGGACAAGCGCGCCGTGACCCCTGAACAGCATTTCACCCAGCCCCCGCCCCGCTATACGGAGGCGACGCTGGTCAAGAAGATGGAAGAGCTTGGCATCGGGCGCCCCTCCACCTATGCCTCCATCGTGACCACGATTCAGGATCGCGAGTATGTCCGCAAAGACAAAAACCGGCTGATCCCAGAGGACAAGGGCCGCCTCGTCACGGCGTTTCTGGAGAATTACTTCCGCAAATACGTGGGCTATGGCTTCACCGCAGACCTAGAAAACGAGCTCGACGACGTGAGCGCGGGGGATGCCGAATACAAAGAGGTGCTCCGCCGCTTCTGGCGCGATTTTTCCGCCGCCATTGCTGAGACGGCCGATCTGCGCATCACCGAAGTGCTGGAGAAGATCAACGAAGTGCTGGAGCCGCACCTCTTCCCACCCAATGAAGACGGGACCGACCCGCGGCTCTGTCCCAACTGCGGCGCCGGGCGGCTGTCGATGCGGACGGCCCGTTCGGGCGGCGCCTTCATCGGTTGCTCGAACTACCCCGAATGCCGCTACACCCGGGCCTTTGGTCCCCCGGGTGAAGAAGACGACAGCGGCATCCCGCCCGAAGGCAAGCTGCTGGGCGAGGACGCGGGCGATAAGATCTACGCCTTCAAGGGTCGTTTTGGCCCTTACGTTCAGCGCGGCGAGGTCACCGAGGAGAACAAGAAGCCGCCGCGCCAGTCGATCCCCAAGGATTGGCCGCCGGAGAACGTGGACCTGGAACAGGCGCTGATGCTGCTGTCGCTCCCGCGCGAGATCGGCCCGCACCCGGAAGACGGCATCATGGTCTGGTCCAACATCGGGCGGTACGGGCCTTACCTAAAACATGCGGCCTCCACCTCCGAGCGCGGCGGGACCAATGCCAATCTGGAAAGCATCGATGAGGTCTGGACCGTGGGCATGAACCGCGCGGTGCAGTTGCTGGCCGAAAAGGTCGCCAGCCGCGGTGGGCGCGGCGCGCCCGCCAAGACCCTGCGGGAGTTGGGGGAACACCCGGATCAAGGCGGCCCCATCGCCATCATGGAGGGCAAATACGGGCCCTACGTGAAATGGGACAAGATCAATGCCACCTTGCCGAAAGGCACAGAGCCTGATGATGTCACGCTGGAAGCGGCGACCCTTCTGATCGAAGAGAAGGCCGCTCAAAAAGGTAAGGGTCGGCGCAAGGCTCCGACCAAGAAAAAGGCCGCGGCAAAGAAAGCGTGACGTTACGTTAGGTTGCACCATGGTGCAAAGACTTTGGTCGCAGACCAAAGCGGTTTGACCAAAATCGAACTGGCACTATACTCGTGCGATGATTGGGACGATCTTTTGATTGCTCTCATGACGTGCGTGAATGTTCGGTGTGCCAGCCGGACAAGGGGGGCAATATGACCAAAATCCACGACACAGCGCCCTCGGCGCTGGCAAATGTCCGTCGCGGAGGTGGAGGAGACACTGCCTTTGGAAGCGCTGGACCCGCATCTGATCGACCTGCCAGGAAGCTACAGGCGCCGCATCATCCCATGCACACATGAAAAACGCATCGAATAATGGACGATCCGGCCGCGACCGGATGCAACCGCAAGTGGCGTGAGGGAGCGCTATGGCAGACACGATACAAAAGGGCCTGATTGAAGACACGTCATTTGACGGTTTTGGACGCACACAGGTGTCCATGGTGGTGACCAATCCGCACTTGAAAGACAATCCGATTGTCTATGTAAATCATGCGTTTACCCGCCAGACCGGCTATGCCCGCAGCGCGGCCATCGGGCGCAACTGCCGCTTTTTGCAGGGTGAGGAGACAGACAAGGCCGCGGTCGATCTGATCCGACGCGGGATCGAAGCACGGGAATCGATCAGCACCGATATCTTGAACTACCGCGCCAACGGCGAGCCGTTTCTCAACCGCCTTGTGATCGCTCCGATCTGCGATGAGGACGGTGAGGTGCAATACTTTGTCGGTGTGCAAAAGGAACTGCGCCAGGAAGAACGCGGCCGCGCGCCCGAGCAGATCAACGCGCAGCTGACCGAAATCCAGGATCGGGTGGAAACCGACATGTCGATGATCATCAGCATGATCCGGCAACAATCGAACCTCACATCGGTGCCCGAAGAATACGCCGCACTCAGCCGCCGGATCGAAACCCTGCAGCTGCTCTATGAAGAAATGAAGCTGTCCGACCATCAGTCCAACCGCGATCACATCCAGATGGGCAGCTACCTGTCACGGCTGTGCTGCGCGATTGGGCATGTCTATGGCCGCTCCGGCATTCGGATGAACGTGCAAATCGATCCCTTGGATGTGCCCATCGAAACCGCGTCTCGCGTCGGCCTTGTGGTATCAGAAATCCTCACCAACGCTTTCATTCACGCCTTTGAGCGCATCGATACAGGGCTGGTGGAAGTGCGCATGTCACAGCTGAGCGCAGGCGGGCTGCGGTTGACCGTTTCGGATGACGGAGTTGGCATTCCTGCGACAATGTCCTGGCCAAACCCCTCAACCGTGGGCGGGCGCATTGTGAACGGTCTGATCGAAGGGCTCGAAGGTACGTTGCAGCTCGGACGGGGGGCGGCGGGCAGCTTTGTGACCATCGACGTCCCGGCCGGAGCGTCGATCACGGAATAGCGCGTATATGAGGCCAGGCTCTAGTTTTGCCCGGCAAATACGCAGCCATCGGTGATCAGTTCTGGCGGGGTCAGACAAAGCCCGCGCGCCACCTGAAAGGCTGCCAGCACCTTGGGCACATAGTCGCGTGTCTCGGCAAAAGGGGGCACGCCCTCGTGGGCGCGCACCGCCCCCTCGCCCGCATTGTATCCGGCCAGCACCAGCACCGGGTCGGTCCCGAACTCCTGCATCAACCAGTCGAGGTATTGCACGCCGCCCAGGATGTTCTCTTCTGCGGCCCAAGGATCAAGCACGCCAAAACGCGCGGCGGTGTCCGGCATCAGTTGCATCAGCCCCTGCGCGCCCACACCGCTGAGCGCATCTGCCCGCCCCGCGGATTCCACCGAAATCACCGCAAGCACAAGCGCGGGCGACACACGCGTGCCAACGGTGGATCTGAGAATATCACGGCCGTTGGTTTGAGCGATCCTCTGCATCTGTTGCAGGCGCGGTGCCCTGATTTTGCCTGCGCTGCTGATCACCTGCATGATCTGCTCCAGCCGGTCTGGCCCCGCATCGAACAGCGATGGCGAGACCTTGTCCCAGAACCAGCCGTGACGACCTGGTGAAACCTCAAGCGCATCGTCCTGCGGCAGAGGCGTCGCCAGCGCCAGCGCGGCTTTCTGAGCCTCGGGGTCGATCTGAACGATTGTGGGCATTTGCCCTGCCTTGGGAACGCCAATGCGCTTGGCTTTGAACTGCGGGAAGGGCTGCGGCGTCTCTGCAACGGCAGGCCATCCGGATACCAGCCCGATAAGGGCCATCATTTTCAAAGTCCTATACATCTGCTCTGCTCGCGGTGCTCTTCCGGCCTGCTGCGCAGGATCATTGCAAAGAAATCGTCATCGAGCCACATAATCCGGGTCACCAACACGGCGGTTTTGCCATATTCGACGATATGCCTAATGCGCCGTAAACCATGGAATCCAGTTTTTCGCATTAAGTTCAGAGACTTGTAAATTCTTCCATAGATTCTCGGTCGATGATGAAAAAGTCACATTTGCCGCCAAATTCATGCCCCATTCGATTGGCTATATGGCTCCAGACCACGTTGAACGGGTGACGCAGAACAACCGCCCTGACAGCAGCAAGGTTGGCAAGCGAAATCCACATGATCCTTTTGGAGGGATACATCATGATGAAATTTATTAAGAACTTCCGCAAAGACGAAGACGGAGCCGTGACTGTCGACTGGGTCGTGCTGACGGCAGCCGTTGTTGGCCTGGCCGTGGCCGCCTACAGCTCCATCCAGGATGGTGCGACCGCACTGACTGACGCGACCTCGTCACATCTTGGCGGGATTCAGGTTGGTAATGTCGGCGGCTCCGGCGGTGGTACAGGAACCGGCACCGCGACTGGAACTGGCACAGGTACCGGTTCGGGTGGCTAATGCCATTTGATCGCCCGATCGGGTAAAAATTCAAGCGTGGGGCCGCTTCATTCACTTGGACGCGGCCCCATTTTTTTCCAGACCCACATAGCGGGCCTCAACTGAAAGCCTCCCGATGTTCAACGTTTTCAAGAGATTCGGAAAGGACGAGACTGGCGCGGTGACCGTGGACTGGGTGGTTCTGACGGCTGCGGTGGTCGGCCTCGCAGCGGTGCTGGTCATTCAGCTTCGCGCAGGCTCATCCGGCGTGACCGCCGAGACCCAGAACTTCCTTGAAACCCGGCAGGTCGGAGAGATCGGCCGCGCGTCTGACTGACCTCGGCGCCGACACCGCCTTGTCTCGCCCACATGGTACAGACGCCGCACAAGGGCCAAAGGTGCCTCACAAATTGGCCCAAGGCCCTGCGCCGGTCACTGCGCGATCTCGAAAAAGCCACAATCGCACGGAACAATGCCTTGTAAGATGGCCATCTGCTGATGGTTCTTTCACGGAAAGAGGATCGCGACGATGCGCATGATATTCGGATTGGTGCTTCTCACCGGTATCGCTCTGGCGGGTGGCGCGGTTTATCTGGCACAAAACTACATCGGCGCCTATCAGGCCGAGCTGGCGCGCGCGCAGCAGAACCAGCAGCAGGTGGTCGCGACGCAGACCGTCTATGTCGCCAAACGGCAGCTGGCCTATGGCGACCCCCTGCAGGAGAGCGATGTGCGCGCTGTGGCCTGGCCCCAGACCGCATTGCCACAGGGCGTGTTCAGCGACGCCGCCGTGCTCTTTCCCGAAGACACGGATGAACCACGCCTGATCCTGCGCCCCATGGAGGTGGATGAGCCGATCCTGACCGTCAAGGTCACCGAGCCCGGCGAGGATATCGGGCTGACCACCCGGCTCGAAAAAGGCATGCGTGCCTTTGCCATCCGCGTGGATGTGGCCAGCGGGGTGTCGGGCTTCCTGCGCCCGGGTGATCGGGTTGATGTCTATTGGACCGGGCGCATCGACACAGGGGACGGCGGGCAGGATGTCACCCAGTTGATCGACAGCGCTATCCGGCTGATCGCCGTGGACCAGAGTGACGAAACCCTCAGTGGTGCCCGTATCGCGCGGACAGTGACCGTTGCTGCGCGCCCCGAACAGGTGGCAGCGCTGGCCCAGGCGCAATCCACCGGCTCGCTCTCGCTCGCTCTGGTGGGGATCGGCGACGACACTGAACTTGCAGATATCCAAGTGGATCAGAGATCGCTTTTGGGGATCGAACAGGTGGCTCCCGCTCCGCGCGCCGAAGCGCAGAAGGGGTGCAGCATCCGCACCCGCCGCGGCGCCGAGGTGATTGCCGTTCCCATTCCCTGCACAAACTGAAACAAAACCAAAGCATTACCCCAAGGCGCCGCCGATTTAAGCGGCACCCACCGTTTTGGTCTGTTGCCATTAACCCACATAAAGGCACCACCAGAACCCTTTGATTCTTGCAAAAAAAACGAACTCAACGCAAAGTAGAGCAAACGCGGGCATCAAGACCCGCACCTGAGGCGTGATCAAAAAGGGCAGGTCACATGAGACTGAGTACAGTTTTGAACGCAGCCCTTTTGGGGCTGATGATAGGTCTGTCGCCGCTCTGGCCAAGCCTGCCTGCGCATGCGGATGCCTTGCGCGTGGTCACAAAAGATACCAGCAAAGTTCTGTCAGTCCCGATGAACCGGGCGGTTGTGGTTGAGAGCGAGATCCCCTTTGCCGAGCTGAGCATCGCCAACCCCGGCATCGCGGATATCTCATCCCTGTCGGATCGCAGCATCTATGTGCTCGGCAAAACCCCCGGCATGACGACACTGACCCTGTTTGACGCCGCAGGCCAGTTGATCACCAATGTTGAAGTGCGGGTGGCCCCTGACGTGACCGAATTCAAGGAACGCCTTGGCCAGATCCTGCCCGGGGAGCGCATCGAGGTGCGCACCGCCAATGACGGTATTGTGCTGTCGGGCGTGGTCTCCAGCAGTCAAAAACTGCAAAAGGCGCTTGATCTGGCGCAGCGCTACGCGCCTGACCGGGTGTCCAACCTGATGAGCGTGGGCGGCATTCAGCAGGTCATGCTGAAAGTGCGGTTTGCCGAGATGAACCGCACGGTCTCAAAGTCGCTCAGCAGCTCGCTTGCCGTGGGCGGCACGGATGCGCTGCTTGGCACCGGGCGGGCGACCACAAACCCGAACAACGTGAACCTGCGCGGCGGTGGTGCGCTGCCCAGCAGCACAGATGCAGCGGGCGTGGCCAGTGTCGGTTTCAGCCTCGGCTCCGTCCAGATCGGCTTGCTGCTCGAAGCGCTGGAAAGCAAAGGCGCCGTGCGCACCCTGGCTGAGCCGAACCTTGTGGCGCTCTCTGGGCAGGAAGCCAATTTCCTCGCCGGTGGGGAATACCCTGTGCCCGTGGCACAAGACAACGACACCATCAGCGTCGACTTCAAACCCTTCGGCGTGGAATTGAACTTTGTCCCCCGTGTGGTGGACGGCGGCATCATCAACCTGCAGCTCTCCGCTGCGGTCTCGGCCATTGACCCGGCAAATGGCATCAGCCTCGGCGGAGGGATAGAGCTGGATGCTTTCACCCGCCGCGAAACCTCAACCACCGTCGAGATGCGGGATGGCGAGAGCTTTGCCATTGCAGGGCTCTTGCAGGATGATTTCACCGATCAGGCGTCCCAGCTGCCGTGGATCGGCGACATCCCGATTCTGGGCGCGCTGTTCCGCAGCGCCGAGTATCAACGCAGCCAGACCGAGCTGGTTATCATCATCACCGCTCATCTGGTGACCCCAACCCGGGGCGAGGCGCTGGCCCTTCCAACCGACCGCGTGCGCCCGCCCAGCGAGCGGGATCTCTTCCTCTTCGGACGCACCGCGAGGTCTGGCAATGCCCCCCTTAATGGCCCGGCCGGTGAAGTCGCCAAACAGGATTTCAGCGGCTCCTACGGCTATGTGATGGAGTAGATCATGGATACGCTGCCCCTCCGCCCAACACCCGCCCGCCTCCTTCTGGCAGGGGTTCTGCTTCTGACAGCCTGCGGGGAACAGGGCGGCGGCGTCTGGTACCGCGAAGCCGGAAGCCAGTTGGACGCTGGCGAATACGGCGCTGCGACCATGCAAAACATGATCGCACAGGTCTGTTTCCCGCAGGGTCACGGCAGCAGCTATCGCGGTGGCAAGATCGGCGCGCCGGTGGGTGACCCTGTTGTGGTGCTTGACCCATCCAGCACGCGCAGCACCCCGGTCTTTCGCGTGCATTGCGACGGGCGCCTTGATGGAAAATACGCCCAAGTCGTCTACAACGACTATGTTGGGAGCGCGGCTCAGAAAACTGCGGTCGATACGGCAACGGGCACGGCGGAGTAACCGCGCGCCTACGTCTCCATTGTTTTAAGATACCTAACAATTGGGCCTAATGGGCCTAATTTTTGCCCAAGTTCACTGCAAAGATATCGTTGAAAGAATACGTGTGTCCGGCGGTTGCGCCGGGCCGGGGCGGTCGCGGGGACGATTGGGGTGACATAAAAATCAATGCTCCGGTGCCGTGGCTCGCCCTTGAAAAAAGGAACATGAGGTCATGAGCATGACGCCACATCAGGATGCCCCCCTGATCATCGCCTGTACGGTCAGCCGCGACGTGCAGAACTTCGACCTCCTGATTGAGGACATGGAGTTCGCCCTGGGCGAAAGCTGGGGTGACCTTGGCTTTGCCGAAGCATTGGCCTTTTTCGAGCAGCCCGATGCGCAGGCGCTTGAGTTCATCGCTCTGGCCCTGGACGAGGCGGATGAAACCAACCTGACCCTGCTGAGCGAGATCATCGCGCAGGCCAAGGCGCATGGGATCAAGGTGATCCTGATCGCAGAAGATGTCACCACGGGTTTCCTACATGCCCTGTTGCGGCAGGGTGCCGATGAGTTTGTGCCCTACCCCTTGCCTGAAAACGAGCTGCGCGAGGCGATCGACCGGGTCCGGGGGCGCGACGAGATCCCCGCGCCCGCACCTGCGCTTCAATCGTCAGCGCAGAAGGAAGGCGCGGTGATCGTTGTTCACGGTCTCGCGGGGGGCACAGGGGCAACCACGCTTGCCGTCAACCTGGGATGGGAGTTGGCCACGGCAGATAAGGATGCCGCGCCCAGCGTGTGCATCCTGGATCTGGATCTGCAATATGGCGCCGTGGCCACCTGTCTCGACCTGCCCCGCCGCGAGGTGGTCTACGATATGCTCTCCGACACGGAAAGCATGGATGACGAGGCATTTGGCCAGTCGCTGCTCACCTATCAGGACCGCATGCAGGTGTTGACGGCACCTGCGGACATGTTGCCGCTGGACATCGTCACCTCCGACGATGTGACCCGGCTGCTCGACATGGCGCGGCGGCATTTCGATTATGTGGTCATCGACATGCCGTCGACCCTGGTGAGCTGGTCCGAGACCGTGCTGACGGCGGCGCATATCTATTTTGCCACCGTCGAGCTCGACATGCGCTCAGCCCAGAACGCGCTGCGGTTCAAACGCGCCCTGCAGTCCGAAGATCTGCCCGCCGAAAAGCTGCGCTATGTGATGAACCGCGCGCCCAAGTTCACCGATCTCAGCGGCAAGGCCCGGGTCAAGCGCATGGCGGACGGCCTGGGCATCTCCATCGACCTGCAGATGCCCGACGGCGGCAAGCCGGTCACCCAAGGGGCGGACCACGGTCTGCCGCTGGCGCAGTCCGCGGCCAAAAACCCCCTGCGCCGCGAGATCGCCAAGCTGGCGGCTTCCATCCACGCGTTGAACACTAAAGACGTCAAGGCCGCGTGATCGCGCGAAGGAGCGAAGATGTTCTCGAAGTACCGCAAACCATCCGCGCAACAGACCCCACCCCCCAAGGCGGTGGCGGAGCCTGTGGTCGCTGCCCCTCAGGCCCAACGCAGGGTGGCGCCCAGCAAGCCCGCGCAGCCCAGCCCGATGGACAAGGAACGCAAGCGCAAGGAGCGCATGGGCGAGATCAAGCTCGACCTGCACCGGGTGCTGCTCGACAACCTCAACCTCGCCGCGCTGGAGCATGCCTCCGAACAGGATCTGCGGCAGGAGATCAGCGCAATTGCCTCTGAATTCCTCGAAGAACGCGCCATCGTGTTGAACCGCGAAGACCGCCAGACCATGACCTCCGAGCTTTATGACGAGGTGACCGGTCTGGGTCCGCTTGAGACGCTGCTCAAGGATGACACCGTGAACGATATCCTCGTGAACGGCCCGCAGCAGATCTTTGTGGAACGCGACGGCAAGCTGGAACTCAGCGATGTGACCTTCAAGGATGAAAAGCACCTGCTGCGGATCATCGACAAGATTGTCTCCGCCGTGGGCCGCCGTGTGGATGAGAGCAACCCCTACGTGGACGCCCGCCTCAAGGACGGGTCGCGGTTTAACGCGATGGTGCCGCCTGTCGCGGTCGATGGCAGCCTTGTCTCCATACGGAAGTTCAAGAAAGACAAGCTTGGCATTGATGATCTGGTGAAATTCGGCGCCTTCACCGAAGAAATGGCCGCATATCTGCAAGCGGCGGTGGCCACCCGGCTGAACATTATTGTCTCCGGCGGCACGGGTTCGGGCAAGACGACAACGCTCAACGCGCTCTCCAGCTTCATCGACGATGCCGAACGCATCCTCACGATCGAGGATACAGCCGAGCTGCAGCTGCAACAAACCCATGTGGGCCGCATGGAAAGCCGCCCACCAAACGTGGAGGGCAAGGGTGAGGTCTCGCCGCGCGACTGTCTCAAGAACGCGCTGCGCATGCGCCCCGACCGCATCATCGTCGGCGAGACGCGCGGCGAGGAGGTCATCGACATGCTGCAGGCGATGAACACCGGCCACGACGGCTCAATGACGACGATCCACGCCAACTCTGCCCGCGACGGGATTTCGCGATTGGAAAACATGATTGCCATGGCCGGCATTGAAATGCCGATCAAGGCGGTGCGCAGTCAGATCGCAAGTGCTGTCAATCTGATCGTCCAGGCCTCGCGCCTCCAAGACGGCTCGCGCCGGATGACCTCGATCACCGAGATCACAGGTATGGAAGGTGAGGTCATCTCCATGCAGGAAATCTTCCGCTTCCAGCGCGTGGGCCTCACGCCCGACAACAAGATCATCGGGCATTTCACCGCCACTGGCGTGCGGTCGGCCTATGCCGAGCGCTTCCGCCTCTGGGGCTACGATCTGCCACCCGCCATCTATGACCCCATCGCCGCCGAATAGGCACCGGCTTCTTAAGGCTTGTCTTATGTCCTACCGCTCCGCTACTTGAGGACCTGTTCATGAACCCCGAATTCCTCGTCTACGGCCTGATTTTCATCGGTGTTCTGTTGCTGGTCGAAGGCCTCTATCTCGTCACCTTCGGCAAATCCATCAGTCTCAACAGCCGCGTGAACCGGCGGTTGGAGATGCTCGACAAGGGCAATGGTCGCGATGAGGTTCTGGAAAAGCTGCGCAAGGAAATGCAGCAGCACATGAAGTCGCGCAGCATCCCGCTCTATTCCCTGCTGGGCGAAAAGGCGCAGAAGGCCGCCATCGCCTTCACCCCGCATCAGCTTATCCTGATCATGGTTCTGCTGGCAGGCGTAGCGTTCATTGGGTTGACGGTCGGAACGGCGACCGAGGTCGCCGTACGTGCCCTGTTGTCGGTCGGCATTGGGGTGGGCGCGGTCTATCTCTGGGTGTCGACCAAGGCGGCCAAGCGCCTGGCGATGATCGAAGAACAACTGCCCGACGCTGTGGAGCTGATGGTGCGTTCCTTGCGGGTGGGCCACCCGTTTTCCTCCGCCATTCAGATCGTCGCCAAGGAGGTGCAGGACCCGCTGGGCTCCGAATTCGGACTGATCGCCGATGAGGCCGCTTATGGGCGCGACGTGGGCGATGCACTCAAGGAGATGGCCGAACGGCTGGACATGCAGGATCTGCGCTTTCTCGCCGTGGCCGTGACCATCCAGCAAACCTCGGGTGGCAACCTTGCTGAAATCCTCGCCGGGCTGGCCAAGGTGATCCGCGCGCGGTTTCGTCTCTTCCGGCGCGTCAAGGCCATCACGGCAGAGGCGAAGTGGTCAGGCAAGTTTCTCTCCGCCTTCCCCGTTGTCGCGCTGATCGTGATCAATGTCTCGGACCCGAATTACTACGACACGGTGCGCGACCACCCGCTCTTTATCCCGGCCTGTTTTGTGGTGGGCATCATGCTGACGCTGAACCTGATTGTCATGCGCATTCTGACCAACATCAAGGTGTAAGGAGCTGAGCTGATGGACCTTTTCAACATTCTAAGCACCCTGATCACTGATCTTTTGGGCCCGCTTGGCCCGATCATCCTGCTGGGCACGGTTGGGGTGATCATGGTGGCGGTCACACTCATCCTGATCGCGCAGCAGCCCGAAGACCCGATGAGCAAGCTGAAACGCGCGGCCCAATCGCCGAGTGCGACAAAAGAACCGCAGCAGCGTTTGCGGCAGGGCGAGCACAATGAACAGCTTCAGAAATTCGCGAGCTTTCTGGAACCCAAGGACATGGCCGAGCTGAGCAAGCGACAGCTGCAGCTGCGCCAGGCCGGGTATCAGAGCAAGGATGCGGTGCGAATCTTTCACTTTGCTCAGTTCGCGCTGGCCCTGCTTGGGCTGCTGCTGGCCTTCGTCTACCTGATCGTGCTGGGCGGCGGGGAAGGCTTCACCCGCAACCAGATGATGATCTATTTCATCGTGCCTCTGGCTGCGGGCTACTACCTTCCGACGTACTGGGTGACCCGCCGCGTCGAGATGCGAAAAGAGGAGATCACCAGCGGGTTTCCCGACAGTCTGGACATGATGCTGGTCTGTGTCGAGGCAGGCCAGTCGCTCGATCAATCCATTGTCCGGGTGGCGCGCGAACTGCGATCGTCCTGCCCCGCGCTGGCCGAGGAATTCGAGATCGTGGCCTATGAGATGAAGGCCGGCAAGGACAAGACCCAAGTGCTCAAGGACATGGGGGAGCGCTGCGGCGTGCAGGATGTTTCCTCCTTCGTGACGGTCATGATCCAGTCTGCCAGCTTTGGCACCTCCATTGCCGAGGCGCTGCGCGTCTATGCCTCCGAAATGCGGGACAAACGCGTGATGCGCGCCGAAGAGGCGGCAAACAAGTTGCCAACCAAGATGACCCTTGCCACTATGATGCTGACCGTGCCGCCGCTGCTGATCATTCTGATCGGGCCGTCGGTGCATGGCATCACGCAACTGGGGGCGATGACCGCAAACTGATGAGACACCGGCCCCCGCGCGCCGCCCTTCTTGTTTCTGCGCTCCTCTGCGCCGCCTGTGTCAGGGGCGTTGATCCGGTGGCTCTGCCCGAAGGCCAGTTGGATGCCCCCGGCGTCGACCGCACTGCCGAGGCGGTTGACGGGGTCGAAGTCGGACACCGGCTGATTGCCGCAGGCGAATACGAACTGGCGTTGAAATCCTTCAGCCGCGCAGCACTTGAGCGGGGCGCGGTCGATGCCGAGATCCTCTCCGGCCTCGGCAGCGCCAATCTGGGCCTTGGGCGGCTGGGCCAGGCCGAGCGGCTGCTGCGGCGCGCCATCGCCCGCGAAGACGCACGACCCGAAGACTGGAACAACCTCGGCGTGGTGCTCATGGAAGCGGGCAAACCCGTTGAGGCGGAGCAGATTTTCAAGCGCGCCTTCGCGCTCGACAATGGCGAAAGTATCGCAATCCGGGACAACCTGCGCTTAGCGCTCGCAAAATCTGAAAATTCTGGTACAAATACACCTGAAACCGACACCTATAAGTTGGTGCGGCGCGGCAGCAGCGATTTCCTGATCCGTCAAGCGCCGTAGCAGAGGCAAGAGCAGTAAAAAGGACGCACCCCATGCGCCACCCCATCTTTATGTCCGCCTGTTTGGCGGGTGCTGTCCTGATTGCAGGCTGCGCCGAAAAAGACGCGCAAGACACGGTCGAACGCGCCTTTCAGGACGTGAACGTCATTGACGAGAGCAACCTCAACGATGTGATGCTCACCGTGGCAGACCCCAATGAGGCGGTCAGCTACTTCACCCGCAGCCTCAAGGCCAATCCTGACCGGCTCGACCTGCAGCGCGGGTTGGCCTATTCGCTGGTGCGCGCCAAGCGCTTTGCCGAAGCCGCCCCCGCCTGGGCCAAGGTCACAGAGATGGAGGGCGCAGGCCCCGAGGACAGCGTTGCCTATGCCGATGCGCTGATCCGCACCGGCAAGTGGAAAGAGGCCGAAGCCGCGCTGGACGCGCTGCCGCCCACCCATGAGACCTTCAATCGCTACCGGCTGGAGGCGATGCTGGCGGACAGCAATGAAGACTGGACCCGCTCCGACAGCTTTTACGAGATCGCCACGGGGCTGACCACGAAACCCTCCGGCGTGCTGAACAACTGGGGCTATTCGAAGCTGACCCGAGGGGATTATCAGGACGCCGAGCGTCTCTTTGGCGAGGCGATCCGACAAGACCCGACGCTGTTTACCGCCAAGAACAACCTGGTGCTCGCGCGCGGCGCCCAGGGTGACTACACACTGCCGGTGATCCCGATGGATCAGACCGAACGGGCGCAGCTGTTGCACACCATGGCGCTGTCAGCGATCAAGCAGGGCGATATCACGGTGGGAAAGTCGCTGTTGCGGGACGCCATCGAAACGCACCCGCAGCACTTTGAGCCCGCAGTGCGCGCGCTGAACGCCCTGGGCGCCTGACAGGTCGGCGGGGCGTGGCGATCACCGCCTCCTCCTGGGTGTTCTTGCCCTTCGTTCTGCCTCTGTGCTTTTACGTGGCCTTCACGGACCTCTCGCGCATGAAAATCACCAACCCGACGGTGGTGGCACTGGCGCTTGTGTTTGTATTGGTCGGGCCTTTTGTGATGCCCGACCTTGAAACCTATCTCTGGCGGCTGGCGCAGCTTGCGATCCTGCTGGTTGCGGGTGTGCTGCTCAACGCCATTGGGGCCATGGGCGCGGGCGACGCCAAATTCATCGCCGCTGCCGCACCTTTTGTTGATGCCGGAGACTTCCGGCTGATCATCGCTCTGCTCGCCGGGTCGGTGCTGGCCGCATTTGTTACGCACCGTCTGGTCCGCGCCTCGCCGCTGCGCCAATTGGCGCCGCATTGGGCCAGTTGGGATCAGGACAAGAAGTTCCCCATGGGCCTCGCCCTTGGCATGACCCTGTCGCTCTACCTGATCCTCGGCACGGTCTACGGCGCCTGATTTCCGCCACTTTCCCCTGCTATGCGGCAACAAACCGACCACAGGTATTGAGGCCAACCCATGAACATGCAGACAGGCAGTGTGATGGCGCCCCCGCCGCCACGGACCCTGGACGAGATGAAGCTGCCCGTCGTGATGATGCGGGACATTGTGTTGAAGACCCTGTTCCGCAAGAATCTGGAGATGGTCAGCGATCTGGCCAAGGCGATCTGCCTGCCCATCCCGGTCACGCAGGAGCTTGTCGATATGGCGCGCGCGCAGCGGCTGCTGGAGGCCACTGGCACGCTGAACGCCAACAACGGCAATGAGATGGGCTATCAGCTGACCGAACAGGGCAAGGCCCGCGCGTTGGATGCGCTGGCGCAGTCGGAATACTTCGGCGCCATGCCGGTGCCGCTGGATGTTTACGCGGCTCAGGTCAAACGCCAATCGGTGCGCAATATGCAGATCACCCGCGATCAGTTGACCGCCTCCATGGGCCATCTGGTGCTGCCCGACACGCTGCTGGGCCAGCTGGGGCCCGCCGTCTCCGCCGGGCGGTCGATCCTGATGTATGGCCCGCCGGGCAACGGCAAATCCTCGATCTCGAATGGCATCCGCGCCGCCCTGGGCGATCATGTTTTTGTGCCCCGCGCCATCGAATACGCAGGCCAAGTCATCACCGTTTATGACCCAATCGTGCACACGGCTCTGCCGATGGAGCAGGACGACCCGACCTCACTGCGCCGCACCACACGGTTCGACCAGCGCTATGTGAAGTGCGACCGCCCCACGGTGGTCACCGGCGGCGAGCTCAGCCTTGATATGCTGGATCTGGTCTATAACCCCACAGCCCGGACCTATCAGGCGCCGCTGCAATTGAAATCGACGGGCGGCATCTTCATCGTCGACGACCTTGGCCGCCAGGCCGAGCCACCGCAAAGCCTGGTGAACCGCTGGATCGTGCCATTGGAGGAAAACAAGGACATCCTCGCGCTGCAGTCAGGGGAGAAATTCGAGGTCCCCTTTGACACGCTGGTGATCTTCTCCACCAACTTCCACCCGAATGAGATTTTCGATCAAGCCGCCCTGCGCCGCATCTTCTTCAAGATCAAGGTCGATGGTCCAGATCAGGAGAATTTCCTGAAAATCTTTGCGATGGTGGCAGAGAAACGCGGGGTGCCGCTTGATGAAGCCTCAATCGTGCATCTCTTGCAGGCTAAATACCCCGAGATCGACAATATCTATGCCAACTACCAGCCCGTCTTCCTGATCGACCAGATGATCTCGATCTGCGAGTTCGAGGGCCTGCCCCACCAAATGACACCGGATCTGATCGACCGCGCCTGGGCCAATATGTTTGTGAAGGACGAACACATTGTGAAGTGATCTGCCGACAGATCTATTTCAGTTCCGTGGTCAGCGCGCGGGTCAACTGGCGTTGCAGCAACACCACCGGGATCACGGGCGGCACCAGCGCCATAAGCGCCAGCACGATCCCCGATTTTGACCCGGCCCCGGCATAGGCGATGCCGCGCACCAGCGTATCATGCTCCTGACTGGTGGTGTTGATCATGATCGGCCAGACATATTGGTTCCACCCCAGCACAAACAAAATGGCAAAGAGCGCGCCAATCATCGGCGCGGTCAGCGGCACGACAATATCCACGATGATCCGCAGCGGCCCGGCTCCGTCGATCCGGGCGGCATGGATGATCTCAATAGGGATCTGTTGCAGAGCCTGCCGAAAAACAAGCACACCCAGACCGCTGGCCGTGATCGGCAGGATCATCCCCCAATGGCTGTTGAGCAACCCCAGTTGGTGCGTCACCGCGAAAGTCGGCAGGATACGCGTCTCGATGGGAAAGAACATGCTGAGCAGGATCACCGCATAAATCCACTCACGCCCCGGAAGCCTCCAATAGACCAGCGCGCAGGCAGCCGCAAAGGACGCTCCGCATTTGATCGCCGCCACCCCAAAGGCCAGCAGCAGCGAATTCCACAGCATGGTTCCCGCGCCCAGAGCGCTGCCCCCGGCGCCGCTCTGCCAGACCTCAGACACGAGTGCAGCTAACGCCGCGGGCCGCAGATCCAATTGGGCGATCAGCAACAGCACCGGGCCCGTCATCACGGCGGCGCCCAAGAGCAGAATGATGTGATCGACAAGACGGCCCGCCTTCATGACATATGCTATCGCCCCTCGCCTTTGCCCGCGAGAAGGCCCTACCGCGTCCGGCGCCGGGCGTACAGGGGGCGCGCCAAGTGTCGGGATCTGCCGGTTCGAGAGCCGGAAGGGCTGGCCCCGCCCCCGCGATCCGCTATCTTGCCCGGCATGGCAGCCCTTCCCCAGACATTTCACGACTGGTTCGCAACCAAGAGCTGGGCGATCCACCCCCATCAGCAAGAGATGTTGAGCCGTGCGGAGGCGCCCGCGCTGCTGCTCATCGCGCCGACGGGGGGCGGCAAGACACTGGCCGGGTTCCTGCCCACGCTGGTCGATTTGGCGGAGACACCGCAGGATGGGCTGCACACCCTCTATATCTCGCCGTTGAAAGCCCTCGCGGCGGATATCAAACGAAATTTGACCACGCCGGTGACGGAGATGGGTCTGCCCATCCGCATCGAAGACCGCACCGGTGACACACCTGCCAGCCGCAAGAAGCGTCAGCGCGCGGACCCGCCGCATATCCTGCTGACCACGCCCGAAAGCCTCGCGCTGCTGACCTCCTATGAGGATGCGCCGCGCATGTTCAAGGGGCTGAAACGCGTGGTGGTCGATGAGATCCACGCGCTGGCGGAAAGCAAGCGTGGCGACCAGCTGATGCTGGCGCTGGGGCGGCTGCAACGGCTTTGCCCGGATCTGCGGCGCGTTGGCCTCTCGGCGACGGTCGAAGACCCTGCCGCCATCGCGCACCAGCTGGCGCGACATCCTGATCCTTGTGAGATCCTGATGGCCGACCCCGGCCCCGCGCCCGATATCTCGATGCTGACCACCGAGGAGGCGCCGCCGTGGTCGGGCGGTGGCGCGGCCTATGCCATTCCCGCCGTGCTGGAGCAGATCCGCCAACACAAGACCACGCTGATCTTCCACAACACACGGGCACAGGCGGAGATTTTCTTTCACAATCTGTGGCTGGCCAATGACGACAGCCTGCCCGTCGGCATCCACCACGGCTCCCTCGACCGCCAGCAACGTGAAAGGGTCGAAGGCGCCATGGTGCGCGGTGAGCTGCGCGCCATCGTCTGCACCGGCAGCCTCGATCTCGGGATCGACTGGGGTGACGTGGATCTTGTCATCCAGATCGGAGCCCCCAAGAACGTCAAACGTCTGGTGCAGCGGATAGGCCGCGCCAACCACCGCTACAACGCGCCCTCCAAGGCGCTTCTGGTCCCGGCAAACCGCTTCGAAGTGGTCGAATGTGTGGCCGCATTGGAGGCAGTCCGAGCAGGAGCGCTTGATGGCGACCCGCGCGGGCGCGGCCCCCGTGACGTGCTGTGCCAACACATTCTGATCACCGCCGCCGCAGGTCCCTTTGATGCCGGTGCGCTTTACGATGAGGTGACCACCGTCGGCGCCTATGCCACGCTCAGCCGCGCCGAGTTCGACGCCTGCCTCGACTTCTGCGCCACCGGCGGCTACGCGCTGCGCGCCTATGACCAATGGCAGCGGCTATTGCAGCGCGCCGACGGCCAGTGGCAGCTGCGCGACCCGCGCGCGGCGCAGCAGATCCGCATGAACATCGGAACGATCCAGGACACCGATACGCTGAAAGTGCGCCTGAAACGCAACCGCGGCGGCAAGCCTTTGGGCGAGGTGGAGGAAGGCTTCGCCGCGTCGCTCACCCCCGGCGACACCTTCCTGATTGGCGGGCAGATCGTCCGCTATGAAGGTCTGCGCGAGATGACCGTTGAGGTCAGCCGCAATGCCGCCAAGAAGCCCAAGGTCGCCACCTTCCTCGGCACGAAATTCGCCACCTCCACCCAGCTTAGCGCCCGCGTGATCGAGATGTTCCAACAGGACGATTGGCCCGAACTGCCCGCCCACACCGCCGACTGGTTGCACCTGCAACGCCAGGTCAGCCAGCTCCCCGAGCCGGGGCGGCTGCTGATCGAAAGCTTCCCGCATGACGGGCGCGAACAGACGGTGGTGTATGGGTTTGCCGGGCGCAATGGGCAGCAAACGCTAGGGCTTCTGCTCACCAAACGCATGGAGGAGATGGGGCTGAACCCCATGGGCTTTGTCGCAACCGACTATGCCACGCTCATCTGGGGGCTGACGCCCGTGCGCGACCCTGCCCCGCTCTTTGAACTGGATGCGCTGCAGGACGGGTTGGAGACCTGGCTGGCCGGGAACGCCGTGATGAAACGCACCTTCCGCGCCAGCGCCACCATCGCCGGGCTGATCCAGCGCAACACGCCTTCGGCACGCAAGACCGGGCGGCAGGCGACCTTCAGCTCCGACATCCTCTACGACACGCTTCAAAAATACGACCCCGGGCACCTGCTGCTCGACATCACCCGCGAAGAGGCCCTGCGCGGGTTGGTCGATTTTGGGCGCATTGAGGAAATGGCACAGCGGGTCGGTGACCGGATCGACCACATCACGCTGGAACGCGTGACCCCGCTCGCCGCGCCACTGTTCCTCGAAATGGGGCGCGTGCCGGTCAAAGGGGCTGCAGAGGAGAAACTGTTGGCCGACGAGGCCGCCCGGCTGATGGAAGCTTCGGGACTTGCGAACCTCACCCCGCAACCGGCCATCACGCCCCGCTGGCGCGTGGGCTATTGAGCGCTTGCGCCACAGCGCAAGATGGGCCATGAACAAAGCATGAACTTCCATGATTTCACCTTTGCCGGGGCTGCACTCAAAGCACTCGGCTCCGGCGCGCTCTGGTGGCCGGAGGAGGTTCTGCTCTGCGTCTCCGACCTGCATCTGGCGAAATCGGAACGCGTGGCCCGGCGCAGCGGGCAGGCGCTGCCGCCCTATGAGACCCGCGACACGCTTGAGCGGCTGGCCGGTGATCTCGCGGCAACGCAAGCGCGCACGGTCATCTGTCTCGGCGACAGCTTCGACGATTTGACCGCCGCCGCCAGCCTGCCCGAACAGGAGCGGCTCTGGATCACGCAGCTACAGGCCGGGCGCCGCTGGGTCTGGATTGAGGGCAACCACGACCCCGGCCCTCTGGAGTGCGGCGGCACGCACCTGCAAGACCTCACGCTGGGCCCGCTGACCTTCCGCCACATTGCGACCGCGCAAGGGGGCGGTGAGGTGTCAGGCCACTACCACCCCAAGGCTGGGCTGTACGCAAGGGGCCGCACCATCACACGGCCCGCGTTTCTTCTGGACACCCGGCGCCTGATCCTGCCTGCCTATGGCACCTACACCGGCGGGCTGCACAGTCACAGCGACGTGCTTGGCACGCTGATGGCCCCGGACGCCCTTGCCATCCTCACCGGCCCCGTGCCCACATGTGTGCCGATGCCACGGTAGGAGGTGCAGATGGACAATGAAACCGCAGACCGTATTCGCGAGAGTTTTGAGGCGCAGGCGATGATGCACACGCTGGGCGCGCAGCTCACGCAAGTCGCAGACGGCGCGGTTGAGATCACCGCGCCCATTTTACCGACGGCGACCCAGCAGCAAGGCTTCGGTCATGCCGGTTTGACCTTCTCCATCGGAGACAGCGCCGCAGGCTATGCAGCACTCTCACTCCTGCCGCTCGACTGCGAAGTGGTCACCGCCGAGATCAAGATCAACCTGCTGGCCCCTGCGGTTGGGGATGCATTGGTCGCCCGGGGGCACGTCATCAAACCCGGGCGGAGACTTGTGGTGGTCAGCAGCGATGTGCACGCGCTCAAGGACGGTGCGGAAACGCTGATCGCCGTCCTGCAAGGCACGATGGTGCCGGTACCACGCTGACGGACAAACCTTTCCCGGCGCTCTCTACCAGACCGCCCGGCTGACAAGCCGGGCCGCGCCTGCATCCCCCTCGATGGGGGATGCAGGCTCGGTGCCCCTCTACACAGATGTCACCGCAAACCGAAAGCTTGGCAGCGGCGTCAGGCGGTCAGCCCCTCAGGCTCCGCCAACCCATTGGCCCGACAGCAGGCCGTCACCGTGTTCGCCAGCAGGCAGGCGATGGTCATTGGCCCCACCCCGCCCGGCACAGGCGTGATCGCACCCGCCGCAGCAGCACAGCTTTCGTAGTGCACGTCGCCCACAAGCTTGGTCTTGCCCTCGCCTTTCTCCGGCGCATCGAGCCGGTTGATACCCACATCGATCACCGTGGCGCCCGGCTTGATCCAGTCACCCGGCACCATCTCAGGCCGCCCGACCGCAGCCACCACAATGTCGGCGCGGCGCACAACGTCTGCGAGATCCTTGGTGCGGCTGTGCGCGATGGTCACCGTGCAGCTATCACCCAGCAGCAGTTGCGCCATCGGCTTGCCCACGATGTTCGACCGCCCGATCACCACCGCATCCATGCCAGACAAGCTGCCGTGATGATCGCGCAGCATCATCAAACACCCCAGCGGCGTGCAAGGCACCATCGACTTCTGCCCCGTGCCCAACAGACCAACGTTAGAGATATGGAACCCATCCACATCCTTCTCAGGTGCGATGGAGTTGATCACCAGATCCTCGTCCAGATGCTTCGGCAACGGCAACTGCACCAGAATGCCGTGGATCGACGGGTCGTTGTTCAGATCCTCAATCACCTTTAGCAAATCCGCCTCGGAGGTCTCCGCATCCAGCTTGTGCTCCACCGATTTCATGCCCGCCTCAACGGTCTGCTTGCCCTTGGAGCGCACATAGACCTGGCTCGCCGGATCTTCGCCCACCAACACCACGGCCAGCCCCGGTGTGATCCCGTGATCCTGTTTCAGACGCGCCACATGCTCCGCCACCTGCCCACGCACCTGCGCCGCAAAGGCCTTCCCATCAATCACCGTCGCCGCCATCGAACCCTCTTTTCATTTTTCCTGTTGGACCGGCTCCACCCGGTGCCGGAGCGCCCAAAGGCGCGACCGGGCGCGCGGGGCTCGATGCCCCAAAGCGCCCGTCCTTGCTTAGAACAAGCCTTCGACGTCACCATCCGCGTTGAGCTTGATGGCTTCCGCCGACGGCACACGCGGCAGGCCCGGCATGGTCATGATCTCACCACAGATCGCCACCACAAAGCCAGCACCCGCGCTCAATCGCACCTCACGCACCGGAATGGTGAACCCGGTCGGCGCGCCACGCTCGTTCGGATCGGTGGTAAAGCTGTACTGCGTCTTCGCCATGCAGACCGGCAGATTGCCATAGCCCTGCTCTTCCCAATCCTTCAGCTGATTGAGGATCTTCTGATCCATCAGCGCGGCATCTGCCCGGTAGATCTTGGTCGCAATGGTGTTGATCTTGTCGGCCAGCCCCATCTCGTCGGGATAGATCGGCGCGAAATCCGCCTCGCCCTTCTCGATGGTTTCCACGACTTTGGTGGCCAGATCGGCGGAGCCTTCGGAGCCCAGCTCCCAGTGGCGCGACAGCACCGCTTCGGCGCCCTGACCGGCCACGTAATCCTTCACAGCCTGCACTTCGGCATCGGTGTCGGTCACGAAGTGGTTGATCGCCACGACCACCGGCACGCCAAAGGATTTGACGTTCTCGATGTGACGGCCAAGGTTCGCACAGCCGTTTTTCACCGCATCCACATTCTCCGCGCCCAAGTCCGCCTTGGCCACGCCGCCGTTCATCTTCATCGCGCGCACGGTGGCCACGACGACCACACAGGAGGGTGCGAGCCCGGCCTTGCGGCATTTGATGTTGAGGAACTTCTCGGCCCCGAGGTCCGCGCCAAAGCCCGCTTCGGTCACCACATAGTCTGCCAGTTTCAACGCGGCCGTTGTGGCGATCACGGAGTTACAGCCGTGTGCGATGTTGGCGAAGGGTCCGCCATGCACGAAAGCCGGGTTGTTTTCCAGCGTCTGCACCAGATTCGGCTGCATCGCGTCTTTCAGCAGCACAGTCATCGCGCCATCAGCTTTGATGTCGCGGGCATAGACGGGCGAGCGGTCGCGACGATAAGCCACGATCATGTCGCCGAGGCGCTTCTGCAGATCGCTCAGGTCCTTGGACAGGCAGAGGATCGCCATAACCTCGGAAGCCACGGTGATGTCAAAGCCCGCCTCACGCGGGAAGCCGTTGGCCACGCCACCAAGCGACGTCGTGATCTGCCGCAGCGCCCGGTCGTTCATGTCGACCACACGGCGCCAGACAACGCGGCGGGTGTCGATCTCCAGGCTGTTGCCCCAGTAGATGTGGTTGTCGATCATCGCGGAGAGCAGCGAGTGCGCCGACGTGATCGCGTGAAAGTCACCCGTGAAATGCAGGTTCATTTCTTCCATCGGCACAACCTGGGCATAACCACCGCCAGCCGCCCCACCCTTCATGCCGAAGTTCGGGCCAAGCGAGGCTTCGCGGATACAGACGGCAGCCTTCTTGCCAATGCGGTTCAGACCGTCACCCAGACCCACGGTTGTGGTGGTCTTGCCCTCACCGGCGGGGGTCGGGTTGATCGCCGTCACGAGGATCAGCTTACCGTTCTCGTTGCCCTGCACCGAGTTGATGAATGACTGCGACACCTTAGCCTTGTCGTGGCCATAGGGCAGCAGATCGTCGCTGGAGATGCCCAGCTTGGCCCCGATCTCCTGGATCGGCTTTTTCGACGCGGCGCGTGCAATTTCAATGTCAGATTTATAGGCCATGGAACACTCCCCGATGAGACGCCGCGCGCGGCGAAGTTGCTGCGTCCTGCATACGAGCGCGCACCCACGCGCAGAAGGGTGATTCCGACCTTTCCGCAATCGTCAGCGGCGGGAAGTGTCGCAATCGTTTCGTTTCGGAAACGATTGTTACGTTCGCGCGTCACCCAGATGCGCCCAGACCGGCTGGTCGGGGATGTGCAGCGTCACAGTATCGCCGAGGGCGACTCCCCCTTCCCGCTCAACCCAGGCGGTGACCCCGCGTCGGTTCTTGGCCGCCGGCTTGAACCTCGCGCCAAAGCCCGCATGATCCTTCTCGATCTCGCGGCCCGGCAGCACGCAGGGGCGGTTCTCCATATCCACCGTGAGGCTTGCTCCGCTGGACATTTGCAGCCGCGAGGACGGGGGAATGTGGGTAAAGTCTGGGATACCTTTGATCACCATGGAGGCACCCACCCACGCAGGATCAATCACCTCTAACCCCATGTCGGCGGCAATCGCGCTCAACTCCTCCGCAGAGAGCACGGAAAGCTGGCGCACATTGCGGATTTCGGTGCCCTTCGGGTACTGCGCCTTGACCCGCACGCAAGAGGGGCGCGTCAACCCACCATGGCATTCTCCGTCAATCCCGGTGAAACTCAGCTCCGCCGTCTCCAGTGGTTCAGCGCGCAGCGTGTCGTGGCTGTCGATCACCCGCCCCAGCCAAGTGATGGTGCCAGTGAAACGCGTGGGCAAAAGGCCGGGCATGGCGAGGTCTCCGTTTAATTCCCAAGCAGTCTGATCAAAGCCCCCGCCAAAAGAAAAGGCCCCGTGCGCGGCGGGGCCCATGGTATTTTGTTATGTTGTCATCGTGGTCCGTGATCAGGTCGGCTCCGGCTCCATCCCGCCATCCGACGGCGGCGTCTTTTTCGCCTTCGCCTTGGCTTTCGGGATGCCGATCACGCTGGGTGCCGAGCCGCTGTCGGGCTTGTCGTCCTCACCTGCGGGCGGCACCGGCGGCTCACCATTCATCACGCGCTTGATCTCGTCACCGGTGAGGGTCTCGTACTCCAGCAGGCCTTGCGCCAGACGTTCGAACTCCTGTTCGTTCTCGGTGATGATCTTCAGCGCCCAATCGTAACCATCCTGGATGAAGCGCTGCACCTCTTCCTCAATCAACTCCTTGGTGTTGGCCGAAACAGAGAAACCGGCTGTGTTGCCCTGATAGCCCTCAGCGGCCTCGGAGTAGTCAATGTTGCCGACCTTGTCCGACATGCCCCAGCGCAGCACCATGGCGCGCGCCAGGCCCGAGGCCTGCATGATGTCACCGGCGGGGCCGTTCGACACCGCATCGGGGCCATATTTGTGGATCTCCGCCGCCTTGCCCGCCATGGTCATGGCCAGACGCTGGTGGCATTCATCCTTGAACATATTCAAACGGTCCATCTCGGGCAGGCTCATCACCATGCCGAGCGCGCCGCCGCGCGGGATGATCGTCGCCTTATAGACCGGGTCGCATTTCGGCAGCTTGATGCCCACCAGCGCATGTCCAGCCTCGTGATAGGCGGTCATCTCCTTCTGCTCCGGCGTCATCACCATGGAGCGGCGCTCGGCCCCCATCATGATCTTGTCCTTCGCGTTCTCAAAATCGATCATCGTCACGAAGCGACGGCCCACACGAGCCGCGCCCAAAGCGGCCTCGTTCACAAGGTTCGCCAGATCGGCGCCCGAGAACCCAGGTGTCCCGCGTGCGATGATACGTAAGTCGACGTCGGGGCCCAACGGAGTCTTACGCGCGTGCACGCCGAGGATCTTTTCGCGGCCCTTGATGTCGGGATTGCCCACGGTCACTTGACGGTCAAACCGGCCCGGGCGGAGCAGCGCGGGGTCCAGCACGTCTTTACGGTTGGTGGCTGCAATGATGATCACACCTTCATTGGCCTCGAACCCATCCATCTCGACCAGCAACTGGTTGAGCGTCTGTTCGCGCTCGTCATTGCCGCCGCCATAGCCGGCACCCCGGTGCCGACCGACTGCGTCAATCTCGTCGATGAAGACGATGCAAGGCGCGTTCTTCTTGGCCTGTTCGAACATGTCGCGCACACGGGACGCACCCACGCCCACGAACATTTCCACGAAGTCCGATCCCGAGATTGTGAAGAAGGGAACGCCCGCTTCACCCGCAATCGCACGCGCCAGAAGCGTTTTACCGGTTCCGGGAGGGCCTTCAAGCAGCGCGCCTTTCGGAATTTTCCCGCCCAGGCGCGAGAATTTCTGTGGGTTGCGCAGAAATTCCACGATCTCTTCGAGCTCTTCCTTGGCCTCATCGATTCCCGCAACATCATCAAATGTCACGCGGCCATGCTTTTCGGTCAGCATCTTGGCCTTGGACTTGCCAAAGCCCATGGCGCCACCTTTGCCGCCACCCTGCATCCGGTTCATGAAATAGATCCAGACGCCGATCAGCAGCAGGAACGGCAACAACGACATCAGGAAGGTCTGGAAGCCGGACTGCTGTTGCTGTTCAGCCCGCACCACAATGTCGTTTTCGATCAAAAGCTGCGTGATTTCAGCATCTTCCGGCTTGATCGCCACGTAGTCGGCGTCACCCCGGCGGAACCGCACCTGCTCACCATCCAGCGTCACATTGCTGACGTCGCCAGACTCCACTGCGTTCACGAATTCGGAGTAGCTGATCTCGCGGCTCTGTAGTGTGCTGCCCGGCCCGCTGAACAGGTTGAACAGGGCCAGTATCAACAGAAACAGGACGACCCAGAAGGCGATGTTGCGTGCGTTACCCAACGATTTTCTCCTAAACTTGCGTGCAATACGAAAGCCCTTCGTATCGCTACTTTGCTAAGATAGACACTCAGCGCCCATGTTCAATGCGATAAAAGTGCGGCAAAGAAGGCATCTTCGCCGCCGTCGATGCGGGCCACCCAGTCTTTGCCAAGGGCTGCCAGCGGCGCCGCAACCAGATCTGCCCCGCGCCAGACCGCCGGTGTGACACGCAAGACATCCCGCGGAAGCCCCGCTGCGCGCCAGTCTGGCAATTGCTTCAAGCCGTCTTCTCCAAGCGCGGTGAGGTGCAGATCGCTCTGCGCGGCGGGGCCCTCAACGCGCCACCGCCCGTCCCACAGCGCATCCGGAGCGCAGCGAAGGTCACGCACGGCCTGATACTCCCGAACCACCCACAGCGTGTCCCTGTCGCGCCAGGCCTGGACGCCATCGACCGTGCCGCCGGTTCCCTGCTTCAGCGCGTCAATCAACCCCAGAACGGGCCTGCGGCGCGGCGCATAGCCTGACCCGCTGATCCAACCGATGGCGCTTAGCAGGATGCGGCGCGCAGCCTCGTCGGGCAATGTTCGGTAGCTACGCCAGTCGATGCGCACAGCCCCTGCGTCGATCCGGGCAATCCGGCGCGCCTCCAAAAAGGCCTGCCAGCCCAACGCATCCCGCGCACGGGCCATATTGAAGGCAACCTGCCCCAGCGCCTGTGCATCAATGCCCAGCGGGGCCAGAAGGGCCAACGCCTGGCGCATGCGCACGCGATCAAAGCGCAGATCGTCATTGCTGGGGTCGTCAACCCAGGGCACCCCCTGCGCCTGCAGATCCGACCGCAGCTCGGCCCGGGTCAAACCAAGCAGAGGCCTGATCCACGTGATGCCCTGCGACAGACGGCGCGGCGCCATCGCGGCCAGCCCGTCCACGCCGGACCCACGCGCAAGCCGCATCAGCACGGTTTCGGCCTGATCGTCCAGCGTATGGCCGAGGGCAACGGCGTCCAGCGCCTGATCGCGCGCCCAGGCCCCGATCAGGCGGTATCGTGCATCACGCGCCGCCTTTTGCAGATTGCCGCGCCCGTCCCAATCGGTCCAGCTCAGAACCGTGTGCGGGATGTCCAGATCCCGACACAACTGGGCGACCTGCGCGGCTTCGCAAGCGGCCTCGGGCCTGAGCTTGTGATCGACGGTAACCGCGTGCAGCGTGATCGAATACGACTGTGCAACCTTGTACAACAGATGCAAAAGCGCGGTGGAATCGCTCCCGCCAGACACAGCGACCCCCAGACCGGCCGGAGGATGCGGCAAGAGGTGCTGAGCAACCGCATCGCTCAGCGCCCCGGTCATGGTATCACGCACAACCCAGGCGTTGCATCTCGCCGCGCGCCTCTTCAGCCGCAGGGTCCTGCGGGAAGCGCAACCCGACCTCTCCAAGCGTCACACAGGCTTCCTGCATTTGCCCCAACCCGCCCAGCGAGCGCCCAAGGCGATAAAGCGACTGCGGCGCGACCGGCCCGGTCGGGTCGACGCTGAAGCTGTTGAGATAGGCGCGCGCGGCCTCCCGCGTGTCACCCAGCTCCTCAAGCGCTTCGCCACGCCCCAGATCCGCTCCCGCCGCCAGAGGTCCGCCGGGATAGGTCTGGCTAAACTCCGCAAAGAGTTGCGCTGCACGCTCAAAATCGCCCTCGCTCAGAGCGGACTGCGCCGTCTTGAAGTCCTCTTCCTCGCCAACGGCCAGCTGTATGCCAGCCCCCGCTGGCGCCGAAGTGGCGGCGCCCCCTGTTGCAGGCGCGGTCGAGGCGGGCTGATCCCCGCCTAGCGTCGATGTCTCACCAAGCGCTGCGATATCGCCCCCCTCCAGTTCCACCAGACGGAATTCCAGATCACCAAGCCTGTTGGTGCCGTCTTCAACAATCCGGTTGATGCGGAACTCCAGCTCTTCCGTTTTTGACGTCAGACGCTGCATCTCTGCTTCAATGGCGCTCATCCGGTCCAGAACCGTCTCGCCTCCGGTGTTGACCGAGGCCCCGCCGGTTGTGGAGAGTTCTCGCCGCAACCGCTGGATCTCGACATAGAGTACAGTCATCTCCTGCCGGATATCCGCCAGGGTCTGATCATCCTGCGCATGGGTGGTCGCGGGCAGGAGCGCCAGCGCAGTGGCGAGGGCGATGAAGACCCGCATCGCCTTAGCCCGTCAGCCCGGCGGCCAGCACGGTCACCGCGCGGCGGTTTTTGGCATAGCAGGATTCGTTGGAGCAAATCTCAATCGGGCGCTCCTTGCCGTAGCTCACGGTGCGCAGACGGTTGCCTGCCACGCCTTTGGACACCAGATATTCGCGCACGGCATTCGCGCGGCGTGCCCCGAGCGCCACGTTGTATTCGCGCGTGCCCTGCTCGTCTGCATGGCCTTCGATCACGGCGGTGAAATCGGTGTTGGTCAGCAGCCAGGTGGCTTGCCCGTCCAGCACCACGCGGCCCTGATCGGTGATGGTCGACTGATCCACAGCAAACAGCACCCGATCCCCGATGGTCTGGTTGAAATAGGCGGGGGAGGTCGGGTCATTCGGGCTGCCGGGGATCACGGCCCCGTTGATGCCGCCCGTGCCACCGGCCCCGCCGGCACCACCTGCGCCAAAGCGATCCGGGTTCGTACAGGCCGCGAGCGCCAGCCCCGCAACCGCCAGAAGAATTTTTGCCTTGAGTGTCATGCTCTTTGCCTCATGTCTGCGTTGTTGTCGTTATTTTACTGGCGTTTTACCATAGGCACGCGGCCCTTGGAACAGCTTTCGACACTCATTGCAGCAGCGGTGACCACGACGGATCAGACCCGCCTTCCGGCGTGCGCACGGGCCGCAGGTTCCGCCCTGAGATATCAACGGAATAGAGGGAGGAGCGCCCGCCTTCGCCTTGTGTTTCACGGGTAAACATGATCACGCGGCCATTGGGGGCCCATGTGGGACCCTCATCCAGAAACGACGCGGTCAGCAGCCGTTCTTCCGATCCGTCGGTGCGCATCACACCAATGTGAAAGCGCCCGGCGTTCTGTTTGGTGAAAGCGATGAGGTCGCCGCGCGGGGACCAGACCGGCGTGCCGTAGCGCCCGGGACCGAAGGAGATGCGCTGTGCCTCCCCTCCCCCCGCCGGCATGATGTAGAGCTGTTGCGAGCCAGAGCGGTCGCTTTCAAAGACGATCTGGCTGCCATCGGGCGAGAAGCTGGGCGCGGTCTCAATCGACGGCGCCGAGGTCAGCCGCGTCGCCCCACCCCCACCGATGTTCATGGCCCAGATGTCGGTATTGCCGCCCTGACTGAGCGAAAAGACAATGTTCTGACCATCCGGTGCAAAGCGCGGCGCAAAGCTCATGGTGCCATCCTGGCTTGCCACCTCACGCCGCTGCACGGAGCCGACGTCCAGCACGTAGATGCGCGGGAAGCCCGTCTCATAGCTGGTATAGAGTACCCGCCCACCATCCGGCGAGAAGCGGGGCGCGAGCACAATTGCGCTGCTGTCGGTGAGATACTGCACATTGGCGCCGTCATAATCCATGATCGCCAGCCGCTTTTGCCGCGCGTCCTTGCCGCCGGTCTCCGAGACATAGACGACACGGCTGTCGAAATAGCCGCCCTCTCCGGTGATCCGGCTATAGACCGCATCGGACACCTTATGCGCCATGCGCCGCCAGCCGTCGGCTGTGCCGGTGAACTGAAGCCCATCCCCCAGTTCAGCGCCCGAGAAAACGTCATAGAGCCGGAATTTCACCGAGACCTGATTGCCCTGCACCGAGACGGCCCCGGTGATCAGCGCCTGTGCATTGATCGCCTTCCAGTCCGCATACTGCACAGGCGCGGCAAAGCTGCTGACCTGGCTGATGAAGGCGCTGGAAGGGATTTCGCGGAAAAGCCCGGTGCCAGAGAGATCGGCAGAGACAACCTGGCTGATCTGCGCCGCTAGCCCGCCCGCATCGCCCGTCTCAGCCTCAAAAACCGGCAAGGCAAAAGGCAAGGGCTCGATCACCCCTTCGGTGATCTCGATGCGCAGCGGGCCTTGGGTTTGCGCAAGCACCGGGGCTGCCTGGCTTGCGCCAAAGGCGAGGACGACACTCAAGACCGCTCCAGACATCTTCATTTGATCCGCATCCTTTCGGGATTAAACGTCATCTCAATATCCTGCCACTGACTATACTTATCTACGGGCAAATCGAAACCGCGCGCACCGCAGCGGATGATCGCGCGGCGGGCGGCCTCAAAGGCCTGCCGCGCCGCCTGCTCGGACCCGCCGGAGCTGGAAGCCATGCGGATGGAGGAGGCCACCGGCTTGCCGTCTTGCGTCATCGCCACGTTGACCACCACGGTGGTGTTCAGCGCATCGGTCGAGAGCGAGCCCACGTTCCAACAGGCCTGCACTGCAACGCGCAGCGAGTCTTTTTCGCCCGCAGTCAGCGGCGGGCCTTGCGGGGTGCTGGGCGCGCTTGAGGGAGTGTCCTCCCCGCTCAGCGCCTCTGCCAAGGCCGCTGCGACGGGATCTTCGGGTTCCGCCTCTTGTTCCAGCTCTTCAGCGGCAGGCGGCTCCGGCTCCTCGGTCTCCGCCGGTTGCGCGGTTTGCACAGGTGCGTCGGGGCGGCGCGCAGGCGGGCGGATTGAGGTGTCGGGAACGGCGCTCGGACGTTCTGCTTCGGTCACAATCTTGGTCGCAGCCGCCTCTGGCGCGGTTGCCTCGGCAGGCTCCTGCGGCGTCTCACCCGCTTCATCAGGGGCCACCGCCTCCTGCTCTACCGGATCGGGCAGCGCCTCGGGGTCGGGCTGTGCGACGGCCTCAGGCGCCACACGTTCAGCGGCCTCCGGTACCGGTGTGTCGCTCACTTCGGGCACCAGCACCGCCACATCCGCCGGAGGCTCGGACAGAACCGGCGCCTCGTCGCTCACATCCGCCTGCGGGAGTGGTTCAATCTGCGACACATCCGGCGCATCATCGGCGCTTGGCGTCTCGGCTGGCGCAGGCACGGATTGGTCATTTGCCGCATCTTCGGTGACTGTGATTTCGGGCGCATCAGGTGTGACCTCTGGGCTGGAGGGCTGCGCCACCTCCGTCGCAGACTGCGGCGCCTGCCCTTGCGCCACGAGAGCGGCATATTCCGCGCCTGTGATCACCGACACCGGTGTGGCCTCAAAAGGCAGCGGCTCTGCGGCAAAGACATCGCCAAAGATCAGCCAGCCGATCAGCGCCGTGTGACCCGCTCCTGAGATATAATGCCCGACATGCACCGCCGCGCCCTACTGGTCCTGCGAGTCCAGCGTCGGCCCGCCAATGTCCGTCACCAGCCCGATGTTGGCAAATCCACCCGCATTCAGCGCGCCCATCACCTCCATCACCTGCGCATAAGACACAGCGCCATCCGCGCGCAGAAAGATCTGATCGGTTGTGCGTTCAGCGGCAATCGCACGCAGCTTCGGCACCAGCTCATTGCGGGCCGTCTCCGTTGTCTGGATCTGCACCGCACCCTCTGCCGTGATGGTGATAGTCAGCGGCTCTTCCTGATCCGTAGGCAAAGCACCCGCTGCCGTCTTGGGCAACTCCACCGGCACACCCACCGTCAGCAGCGGCGCGGCGACCATGAAGATGATCAAGAGCACCAGCATCACATCCACAAAGGGCGTGACATTGATTTCCGCCATCGGCTGCGTCTTGCCACGCCCGCGACGTCTGCGCCGCGTGCCCTCGCCCTGGTTCTGAATGACACCCGCACCCATGGCTTACCCGTCCAACTGGCGGCTGAGGATCGTCGCAAACTCATCCGCAAAGGCCTCGTAGCCTGATAGGATCTTATCACAATCCGCGCTGAGCTTGTTGTAAAAGATCACCGCCGGGATGGCGGCCAACAGCCCCAACCCGGTGGCCAGCAGAGCCTCCGCAATACCCGGCGCCACAACGGCAAGATTGGTATTCTGCTGCTCGGCAATCTCGATGAAGGCGTTCATGATCCCGATCACCGTGCCAAAGAGCCCGATGAACGGCGTCGACGACCCCACCGTGGCCAGTACCGTCAACCCGCCGCGCAGATAATCCGCTTCCTTGTTGATCGCCACATCCATCGACCGGTCGATGCGCGACGTCGCCCCTGCTATCAACCCGCCGTCATCCCGATGCGAGCGCCGCCACTCAGTCATCCCGGCGGCAAAGATCTTCTCTGAACTGCCCGAGGGCGCAGGGCCAATGGTCTCAAACAAACCATCCAGCGGCTCTCCAGACCAGAAGGCGCGGTCAAAGGCCTCAGCCTCAGCCCGCGCGCGACGGTAGATCAACCATTTCATCACGATGATCGACCACGACCAGAAAGAGGCCACGATCAACATGATCATCACGATTTTTACAATCAGGGTGGCGCGGGCAAAAAGCCCCCAGAATGAGAAATCAATCTCATGCGCCAGTGCCAGCGTGTCTGCTTCCATGATGCCTGCTCTACCTATTCACCGCTCAAGGGCCGTTTGCCGACCTCAATTTCAGCCAAGTCTATCGAAGAACAAGGCGGATTGCTATCACTATGCTGTCATGATCCAACGGCGATAGGCAATGCGCGGAGTTCTGCTGGAAGCCGCGCCGGCTTTCCGCCCGGCCCGATGCAGGCGATGACGATCTCTGCCCGGAACAACACCTCCGCTGCCCGCAGCACGGTCTGAGACATGATCATGCGCGCCGGTGTCAGCTTTACGAGCGTCGTCTCCACCTCAAGCTGATCGTCGAACCGCGCCGGCTGGATGTAGTCCGCCTCGACCCGCCGCACGGCAAAGACCACGCCCTCCGCCTTCATCGCCAATTGATCAACGCCGATCTCACGCACCCAATCGCTGCGCGCCCGCTCGATATAGCGCAGATAGTTGGCGTAATAGACGATCCCCGCCATGTCCGTGTCTTCATAGTAGACGCGGACGGGAAAGCGATGCACGCCGCTCATTGCATCTGCCCCACCCGCGCCGCCAGGCGCAACGCGTGGGAAGCATCCTGCGCCGCAGTGGGCATGACGGGATCATAAGCTGCCCGGATCAGTGCCGAGATCTCGGGCCGCAGAATGGTCTTGCCCCCCGCCACAGCCAAGGGAGAGCGGCCTCGAAACGCCGCATCCGACCAGAGCAGCACAGACCGGACAATCTGGCTCAGCGCAAGCGTCTCGGCGGGCACAGCGCTCAGATGCTCATCCATGCGCAGAAACACAAAGCACGCCTTGATTGCGCCCTCCGCATCAAAATGGAACACCCGGTACTGGTTCGCCTCCGCCGCCTTCAACCGCGCCACCAGCGGGCGCAGATCCAGGATCAACCGGTCCAACCCCGGAACCTCCGGCAACTCCTCCCAATCGCGGAAGAAAAACACCATCAGGTTGCTGCCCAGCTCCGGGTCCGTCTCAGCCATCTTGTGCCCTGACAGCACCATCACCGCCTCCAGCGCACCCTTCACGACACCCAGCGTTTCGTCATCCACGCCAAAAACCACCGGCGCAATGGGCCGCCCCCAGCGCGCAAAGGCAAAGTCACCACTCTCCCGTGTGAACAGCGCCTCGATCTCGGATGCCTGCATCTTCATCCTTCCACAAATACTCAACTGCGCTGTCAGATCACTCAAAGAGATCCGTCTGCCCCCGAGGCGCATCCAGCCCCAGATGCGACCACCCCTTCTGCGCCAGCATCCGCCCGCGCGGTGTGCGCTGAATAAGCCCCTGCTGCAACAGAAACGGCTCAATCACCTCTTCCAACGCATCCCGGCTCTCCGACAACGCAGCACTCAAGGTCTCAATCCCCACCGGACCACCGCCATAATTCTCGGCCATCAACAACAAATACCGCCGGTCGGCGCCATCGAGGCCCAGATGATCCACCCCCAGTCGCGTCAGCGCCATATCCGCCAAGGCGCGGGTCACCGTCCCATCTCCCTCAACAACGGCAAAATCCACGACCCGGCGCAACAACCGCCCTGCAATCCGCGGCGTGCCCCGCGCCCGCCGCGCAATCTCCCGCGCGCCACCCTCATCCGCAGGGGCGCCCAGCTTGCGCGCATTGCGCTCCACAATGATGAACAGCTCATCCTCCGTGTAGAACTGCAACCGCGTCGGAATGCCGAACCGGTCCCGCAACGGCGTCGTCAGCAACCCCATTCGCGTTGTCGCGCCCACCAGCGTGAAAGGCTGCAACTCAATCCGCACGGTGCGCGCCGCTGGCCCCTCACCGATCACCAGATCCAGCTCGAAATCCTCCAGCGCCGGATAAAGCACCTCCTCCACGGCAGGGTTCAACCGGTGAATCTCATCAATGAACAACACATCGCGCGGCTCCAAGTTGGTCAGAATCGCCGCCAGATCGCCGGCCTTGGCCAGCACCGGGCCAGAGGTCATGCGAAACCCCACGCCCAGCTCCCGCGCCATGATCTGGGCCAGCGTCGTCTTGCCCAGACCGGGAGGGCCATGAAACAGCGTGTGATCCATCGCCTCACCCCGCTGTCGCGCCGATTGGATGAACACCCGCAGGTTCGCGCGCGCCTCCGCCTGCCCGACAAATTCATCGAGCATCTGTGGGCGCAGCGCCCGGTCCTGATCCTCAGGCAGCGGGTCCGCCCGCACAGTGGGGTCAATATCGCTCATGCCCTAGCCCTTCGGTGCCAGCAGCTTCAACGCCGCCCGAATAAGCACAGGCGTCTCCGCCTCCGGCGCCTCGCTGGCCGCCTGCGCCACGGCCCCCGCCGCATCGCCGGGGCTATAGCCCAGATTGCCCAAAGCCGAGAGCGCATCGGCCTGAGACGAGGCGGGCACCTGCGCAGCAGGGGCCGCTGGCGCGGGGGTCTCGATGCCCCCCGCACCAGCTCCCCCGTCCGAGACGGCAGCAACGGGTCCACCCATCGCCATCACAGCAGGCGCCTTGTCTTTCAAATCCAGCACCACGCGCTGCGCGATCTTGGGCCCCACCCCCTTCGCCGCCTTCACCGCGTTCCAGTCGCCCAGGGCAATCGCCCGGCTGACCCCATCCGCGCCCAGCGTACCCAGAATGGCCAGCGACGCCTTGGCACCCACACCTTGCACCGAGGTGAGCAGCCGGTGCCACTCCTTCTCCACCAGCGTCGGAAACCCGAAAAGCTGCATCAGATCCTCACGCACCACCAGATCCGTATACAGCGCCACCACCTCGCCAACCCCGGGCAAACCGGCCAGCGTGCGCTCCGAGCAATAGACCAGATAGCCCACGCCGCGCACATCGATGAGCACATGATCGACAGCGCGGTATTCGATACGGCCAGAAATCTTCCCGATCATGCGCGCGCCTTTTCGATAGCCGCGCGCAAGCCCCCCGCGCTCTGATGCGCATGGCAGATCGCAATCGCAAGCGCATCCGCCGCATCCGGCCCGGCAATTTCCGCCCCTGGCAATTGCAGCTGAACCATATGCAGGACCTGCCGCTTATCCGCATGCCCCACACCCACCACCGCCTTCTTGACAGAATTCGGCGCATACTCCCCAACCGGAAGCCCGGCTTGCGCTGGCACCAACATCGCGATCCCGCGCGCTTGCCCCAATTTCAGCGTCCCCACGCCGTCCTTGTTGACAAAGGTCTGCTCCACCGCCGCCTGATCCGGCACAAACTGCGCCACCACAGTGCTCAGCTGCGCATGCAATGACAACAGCCGTGCCGCCAGATCGGCCCCCTGAGACCGGCACAATCCGTTTGCCACATGCGTCAGCCGATTCCCCACAACCTCGATCACGCCCCAGCCTAGGGTGCGCAGCCCCGGATCGATGCCGATAATCCGCGTCATTGGCCCTGCCTCTACAATTTATCTCGTTTTTTCCGCATTAGCACGAAAGGCGAACATCCGCAAAGCGCTTCCTGCGCCCCACCCACAAACACCCGCGGCCCGGCATACCGCGTTCAAAAGGTCCAAAAGCGTCACTCCCAGGTCGAATTCAGACCTCCGTCACAAAAGATTTTCTTTTTGTTTACTGAGTGTTAACTCTCTCACGACCCATGCATCCGGCGCATATCGACCTTGCGTTTTCACATCTTGCCCAAAAATCAGGCGAGCCCTATCTGCGATGCACAACACACCGGCATGACCGGTCAATCTTCAGATAAAGGACGGCTTCAATGGCTACTTTTGACACTTCCCGCACCACCTACGGTTCCGCACCCGTTGCAAGCCGTTTCTTCGGCATGATCAATGCAGCGGTTGCTGCCGTTGTCGCATGGAACGATGCCCGCGTGACCCGCAACGCACTGGCTTCCCTGACCGACCGCGAGCTTGAAGATATCGGTCTGAGCCGCGCCGACATCGACGCCGTCGCAGACAGCCGCATCAACCGCTGAGCAGCGGCGCCGTCAGCCCCGACAAACAGAGAGCCCCGCCTTTGCAAACGCAAGGCGGGGTTTTTCTATTGAAACAAGACCTATCGAGAGCTGCTGTTGGGGGCCCGCGTGCCATGAACCCCGAACGGGACAGGGATCGCGGCTATGAATGCCCGTGCTCGCGGTCGTGGGTCATCAAAATATTGATCTGGGCCGAGGTGCTTGCGTTTGTTCACTTCGGTGGTGTCAAGCAGCGGAAAATCAATCTCTTCCACCACAGCGCTCCACCCCGGATACAGGTCTTGATGGTGGCGAAAGTGCCTTTGCAGCAGGTTCTGCCGCAAAGAATACCCACGAAAATCGAATGCCAGCACGCCGTTCGTAACGTATATGTGGGTTCCGCCAAAGTCTTCTGACGGGACAATCCATTCCGCGTAGAAGCCATCAAGCGGTGGAGTTTCCAAGAATACGCCAGCCAAAATATGGCAAGCGCCAAAGCCAAAGAAAACCCGGTCTGATTGGCGCCAGCGCTTCTCAGGGTCGTTTTTCAGGTTATGTCTTGGTCGGAACATGCTGCGTAGAGCAGCACAACTCGCATATGGTCGCAATGGGGTGGCACCTCACTCGCCGTTTGGCAGCCTTGGCCGACGCCGCGCCACCCGATGATCTGCTGAGCGCTCCAGGACCGAGGCCATCGACCCGATGGCCTTTGTTGCTTCGCTGTCTACGTCGATCTCTTGCACAATTGACCATGTGCCATCCATGGAACAGTCTTTGCCGGTGCAAACAGAAACATCTGGACTGGCAAGCAAAGCCATCGGGGTCCCTCCTCAGACATGGTCGTCAAGGCCCGCGCGAACTGCGATCAGAGCGCCCGACCCGCCGCCATCCGCCGGTTTTCCGCCCGCGTCCGCGACAGCACATCGGGCTGCACAACCCGGGCGTTCGCCCATTCAGCCACCGGCCCCGAGCGCAGCGCCTCAATCCTCATGTCGCCAGACCCAGTCGAAAACATCGGCAGAGACTTCAAGAGCACCACGCCCGCCGCCAGAAGCAGCGGCAGTCGCAGATCCATTCTGCCGCGCCTTCGATTGCAGCGTCTCGATCCTGGGTGCGCTTCGATGTGAGCATCATTTGGCATCACAAATTCCTGCGGATCAGGCCGCAACCCAACCCGCGAGAAATGGCCGCAAACTTGTCTAAAATCCAACGAAACATCCACAAATATGCGGATTATGGCGAATCTCGCACTAGGGTGAGCGTCGTCCAGTCAACAATCTCTTCCCGGTGCTGCAGATGGATGCCGTTCCCGGCATAGATCGCAATCACCTCATCAGCCTGCTCATTCAGGATGCCCGAGAGAATGGCATATCCGCCGGGCTGCAGGTGGCGCGCCACATCCGGCGCCAGCGCCACAAGCGGCCCCTTTAGAATATTCGCAAAGATCAGATCGAACGGGCTGGCTGCAAACAGATCGGGATGGTCAAAACCCGCCGCCTCGACACAGCGCACCCGCCCCTGCAACCCGTTGGCCACCACATTGCTGTTGGCCACGTCAACCGCCACCTCGTCGATGTCGCTGGCCAGAACGGCATTTGGCCAGACCCGCGCTGCTGCCATGGCCAGCACAGCCGTCCCACAGCCGATGTCAACCACGTTCCGGGCGAGGACACCCTGCTCCAGCAGCCGGTTCAAAGCCTGCAGACAGCCCAGCGTCGTGCCGTGATGCCCAGTGCCAAAGGCCATTGCCGCCTCGATCAACAGCGGCTGGGCCTCGTGCGGTACTTGATCCGCATCGTGGCTGCCATAGACAAAGAAGCGACCGGCCTGCACCGGAGCGAGCTCACGCCGCACATGCGCCACCCAGTCGGTTTCGGGAAGTTCAGACACGACGAAGGGCCTGGCACCCATCGCCGCCGCCAGCAGCGCCAGTGCAGCCTCGTCCGGGTGTTCGGTGAAATAGCCACCAACCTCCCAAAGGCCCGACCCATCTTCGACCTCGAAGACACCAATGCCTGTGGGCTCCGGGGTCATCCGCTCCATCGCGCTGCCGAGACGCTCGGCAGCGGCCTTTCCGGGCAGGGTTGTCAGGGCGGTAAAGGTCGGCATCGGCAGCTCCGGTATCTGTCTCGCAGCGGTTAGGGTGGCGGTGTCCGAAGGTCAAGGCCTGCACCGGTCAAGGCGAGGCAGAGCTATGGGATGCCGAAGCAAGATGCCAACACAACGAAAACACCTGCGGGCCTCACGAAGGCGTCGTGCCACCTCCGCCGATGCGTCCTGCCTATTCTGCGGGCGCCGCCATGCTACCCGCAAAAACGGTCTCATGCCCCGGCTCCGGGTGCCGCGGGATCATCAGCGCAAGGATCAGCGAAATGCCGGCCATACAGGCCGCCACAAGGAACACCGCCGCAGGTGAAGCCAGCCACAGCAGACCCAGCGGCAAGGGCAGCGCCACCGCAGCAATATGGTTGATCGTGAAGGCCACAGCGGCCGTGGGCGCCATATCGCCCGGGTCACCTACCTTCTGGAAATAAGTCTTCAGCGCCAGCGCAAGTCCAAAGAAAATATGATCCAGCACATAAAGAGCCGCCGCAATCGCAAAACCCCAGTCGAGGTAGTAGACCCCGGCGTAAGCCACAAAGACACAAACCAGCCCCGCATATTCAAACACCAGCGCATTGCGCTCTCCAAAGCGCGCGACGATCCGGCCAAGGAAAGGCGCCACCACAATGTTGATCACCAGATTGATCAGGTAGAGCCCGGCAATCTCATGCACTTCGAACCCGAATTTCTCCACCATCATCCAGCCCGCGAAGATCATGAAAATCTGCCGCCGTCCGCCCGCCATGAACTGCAGCGCATAATAGAGCCAATACCGTTTGCGCAGCACCATCGTCTTGGTCTGCGGATGCGGCGCCTCGAATTTCGGATAGGCCAGCATCGCAAACAGCGCAATGACCAGACACAGCCCGCCACCCACCATGTAGAGCGTGTTGTAGCTGAGCGCGAACGGCTTCCAGAGCAGCAGGATCACGACATAGACACAAAACGTCGCGGCCGACCCGGCAGACAGCAACCAACCCAGCGTCTGCGGCGCGCGGTCTTTTGGCAGCCATTGCAACTGCAGCGACTGGTTTACCGTCTCATAGTAGTGAAAGCCGATGGAGCTCAGGATCGTCAGCACCATGATCCCGCCATAGAACGGGAACTGGGCTGTCAAAGCCGTAGCAAGCCCCAAGAGCGCCAGCGAAGCCAGGCCCAGCCATTGCTCTCTGAATAACAGCAGCAGCAGGATGACCCCAACCGCCAGAAACCCCGGTATCTCGCGCAGAAAATGCAGCGCCGAGATGTCAAACCCATCGAAATGCGCCACGTCTTTGACAAAATTGTTCAGCAGTGCATTCCACGTTGAAAACCCCAGGGGCATCGCCACCGCCATCAGAAACAGCAAAGCGATAGGCCGCCGCCACAGCGGCAGCATCTGCGCGTTTTGAAGTGTCACAACTCGGGCCATAGCCGACCCTTAGGCCTTTTCCGGGGCCTTGACGACCCGCAAAAACGCACAAGTGCCCTGCATCCCGCTTCTTCTGGCTCCAAATACCCCCGCCGGAGGCCGTCACGCGCCGCAGGCGCGGGACACTCAAAAATCAATAAAAACTCTGCGGGTCGATATCCACCGCCAGCCGCAGATCTCCCTTGATCCGCAGCTGATCCACCCAACGCGCCAGCGCCTGTTGCAGAGGCGCGGATTTCTCAGCCTTCACCAACAGCCGCACCCGGTGCCGCCCGCGCACCCGCGCAATCGGCGCCGGTGCGGGGCCAAAGACCTGCGCACCGATGGAGCGCAACGGCCCATCCTGCCGCGCCAGCAAATTGCCCGCATCGAACACCTGCGCCACATCCGTGCCGCTTAAAATAATCCCTGCCATGCGACCGTAAGGCGGCACACCGGCCGCTTCTCGCTCGCGCGCCTCCGCAGCCCAGAACCGTTCCTCGTCGCCCGCCAGAATGGCGCGGATCACCGGGTGCTCGGGCTGATAGGTCTGCATCAGCGCGGCCCCCGGTTTCTCGGCCCGCCCAGCCCGGCCCGCCACCTGCCGCATGAGCTGAAACGTCCGCTCGGCGGCACGCAGGTCCGACCCCTGCAGCCCCAAATCGGCATCGATGACACCCACAAGCGTCAGCTTGGGAAAGTTGTGGCCCTTGGCCACCAGCTGCGTGCCGATGATCACATCCGCAGCCCCCTCGGCGATCCCTTCGATTTCCGCCTTCAATGCGCGGGCGGAGCCGTACATGTCCGAGCTTAGCGTCGCGATCCGCGCCTCCGGAAACAGCGCCGCCGCCTCCTCGCCCAACCGCTCGACCCCCGGCCCGACAGCCGCGAGTTTCCCCTCGACCTCGCAGGCGGGGCAAACCTCCGGCATCGGTTTTGTCTCGCCACATTGGTGGCAGACCAGCCGCTTGAGAAACCGGTGCTCGACCATGCGTGCGTCACAGTGATCACAGCCGATCTGATGCCCGCAGGCGCGGCAGAGCGTGATCGGCGCATAGCCGCGCCGGTTGATGAAAAGCAGCGATTGCTCCCCAGCCCCCAGCCGCGCCTCGACTTCGCGCTGCAAGACCGCAGAGATCCAGCGGTTGGACGGCAGTTGCTCCGCCCGCATGTCAATCGCCCGCATCTCGGGCATGACCGCCGGACCAAAGCGCGAGTTCAGTTCCAACCGTTTGTATTTGCCAGCCTGCGCGTTGGCCCAGCTCTCCAACGAGGGCGTGGCTGAGGCCAGCACCACATGCGCCCCGCAGATCGATGCGCGCAGCACCGCCATATCGCGCGCATTGTAGAGCACCCCTTCCTCCTGCTTGTAGGAGGTGTCGTGCTCCTCATCGACAACAATCAGCCCGAGATTCTGAAACGGCAAAAACAGCGCCGAACGCGCCCCAATCACCAGTTGCGCATCGCCCTGCCCGACCATGCGCCAGATGCGCCGCCTTTCGGTCATGGTCGCCCCCGAATGCCACTCGGCGGGCTTCGTGCCAAACCGCGCCTGCACCCGGGTCAGGAACTCCGCCGTCAGCGCGATCTCGGGCAGCAACACCAGCGCCTGCCGCCCCGCCGACAGCGCCGCAGCCACCGCCTCAAGATAAACCTCCGTCTTGCCCGAGCCGGTGACCCCGCGCAGCAGCGTTGTGCCATAGCGCTCTGACCGCACCGCCTCGGCCAGTTGCGCCGCCCCTGCCGCCTGATCCTCCGTCAGCACCTTGCCGGGCCGTGACGGGTCCAGCCGGGGGTATGGCAGATCGCGGGGGCTTTCCTCCTCCACCACGGCGTTCTGCGCCACCAACCCCTTCACGACCGAGGTGCCAACCCCCGCCATCTCGGCCAGCTCCTTCAGCGTAAACGCCAGATCGCCATACTCTGCCAGCGCCTCCAACACCTTGCGCCGCGCCGCGGTCATCTTGTCGGGCTCTGACGGCCCGCGCCGATAGATCTTGCGCATCGAGGGTGGATCCCCCAGCCCCGGCGCGCGTGTGGCCAGCCGCAGCATCGCCGGCATCGGTGTCAGCGTGTAGTCGGCCGCGCGCTCCAGAAAGCTGCGCATCTCCGCGCGCATGGGTGCAGCCTCCAGCACGCGATAGGCCGCACGGATCTTCGACAGGTCATAGTCGCCACGCCCCGGCCCCCAGACAACCCCGATTACCTTGCGCGGGCCCAGCGGCACCTCGACAAAAGCGCCCAAGTGGCATCCCCCCTCAGGCGCGCGATAGTCCAGCGCCCGACCAAGCGGCTGGGTTGTCAGCACAGCGATCAGACCACCCTCGTCGTAGAATTCCGGCAGGTGCAAGGCGACGGTCCCTTAAAAACTGGCGCTTGAGGGTTTCAGCATCGCAGATCATGCGGTAAAGCCAAGCGCAAGACGGAAAGATGTTAGCGTTCACATACCTGCTGAAAGGAGCCGACCGATGAAATTCTTTGTCGACACCGCCGATACGCAAGCGATCTCGGACCTCAACGACCTGGGGATGGTCGATGGGGTGACCACCAACCCTTCGCTGATCCTGAAATCCGGCCGTGATATTCTGGAGGTCACCAAGGAAATCTGCGGCATCGTCAGCGGCCCTGTCAGTGCAGAAGTGGTCGCACTGGAAGCCGAAGCGATGATCGCCGAAGGCCGCAAGCTGGCTGAGATCGCGCCAAACATCACCGTGAAGCTGCCGCTGACATGGGACGGTCTGAAGGCCTGCAAAGTCCTGTCGGGCGAAGGCAAGATGGTCAATGTGACCTTGTGTTTCTCGGCCAATCAGGCGCTGTTGGCCGCAAAGGCGGGCGCCAGCTTCATCAGCCCCTTCATCGGGCGGCTGGATGACATCCACATCGATGGGATGGACCTGATCCAGGACATCCGCACGATCTATGACAACTTCGGGTTCGAGACGGAGATCCTGGCCGCCTCCATCCGCTCCGTAAACCATGTGCAGGACTCCGCCCTGATCGGCGCAGATGTCATCACCGCCCCCCCGGAAGTGATCAAGAAGCTGGCGGCGCACCCGCTCACGGACAAGGGGCTTGAGCAGTTCATGGCGGATTGGGCCAAGACGGGCCAAAAGATCCTCTGACACCCCCCCCGGTTGAGACACATGGTCCAGCGTCGCGCCCCCGGCGCTGGCACCCATTGGCAACACCTCGCCGGTGATCCGGCACGCCACCGATTTTCTCGCAGATATTCAAGGTGCCGCGTGGTATCTTGGAGAAAACCAAAAAAGAGAAAATCATGAGCAGTGAGCCTAAAATCAGCGACGCGGTGCGCGCAGCGATCCTGTCACAGCCCAATGTGATCCTGAATGACCCGGATGTCATGAACGCTCTGGTTGCCGCCAATGAGCGGGCCATGGGCAGCAATGTCGTCGACCTGCGCGGCATTGCGATGGATCGGATGGAAACCCGGCTGGACCAGTTGGAAGACACGCATCGGTCGGTGATCGCCGCAGCCTATGAAAACGTCGCAGGCACCCAGCAAATCCACCGCGCCATCCTGCGGTTGCTGGATCCCGCCGACCTCGACACAGTCCTCGACGATCTCGGCGGACCGGTGGCAGACATTCTGAGGGTGGATGCGGTCAGGCTGGTTCTTGAGACCGCTGACAACGCACCTGTGGCACTCCAGAACGATCATCTGGCGCTGGCGCCACAGGGCTTTGTGGCGGCCTATTTGGGACAAACGCAGCCGGGACCAAGCCGCGAGGTCACCCTGCGGCCGCCAGGGATCGGGGCGGCTGAAATCTATGGCCAGACCAGCATTGCGTCAGAGGCTTGTCTGGTGCTTGATCTCGGCATGCCGGGGCTGCTGTTGCTGGGATCCAAGGATGGGCAGATGTTCGGGCCTCAGCAGGGCACGGATCTGTTGGCGTTTCTTGGCGGTGTTGTGGAACGGGTGCTGCGCCGCTTGCTCCCATGAGCCTGATCAGCCCAGCGGCCGCCAGTGCGCTAAGCCTCTGGCTCGATCATCAGCGCGCACTAAAGGGCGCGGCACAGAACACCCTGACCGCCTATCAGAGCGATGTGGCCGATTTCCTCGCCTTCATCACCGAACACAAGGGGGAGCGCCAGGGGTTGGCCGCGCTGGCGCGCATTACGGTTACGGACATGCGCTCCTGGATGGCCGCAACACGTGCCCAGGGCGTGGCAGCCCGGTCTCTGGCGCGCAAGCTCTCAGCGGTTAAGGTCTTCTACCGCTGGCTGGCCGAACGCGAAGGCTTTGAGCCGACCGCAGTCCTCTCTGTACGCGCGCCGAAGTTCCAGAAGAAACTGCCGCGCCCATTGGCCGAAGACTCCGCGCGTGCCCTTATCGACACGCTGGAGTTCCAGACGCAGACGCCCTGGGTTGCTGCCCGAGATGTGGCGGTCGTGACCCTGCTCTGGGGCTGCGGGCTGCGCATCTCCGAAGCGCTGGGTCTGACAGGTGTCGACGCACCGCTGCCCGCCAGCCTTCGTATCGTTGGTAAAGGGGGCAAGGAGCGGGTGGTGCCGGTTGTGCCCATCGCGCGGGACGCGGTGGATGACTATCTGCGGATGTGTCCCTACTCGTTGGAGCCAGATCGCCCGCTGTTCCGCGGCGTGCGCGGCGGCGCGCTATCGCCCGGAGCCATTCAGAAAGCCATCGCCTCAGCACGGCTGCAGCTGGGTCTGCCAGCAAGTGCCACACCGCACGCGATGCGCCATAGTTTTGCGACACATTTGCTCGATGCGGGCGGCGACTTGCGGGCGATCCAGGAATTGCTGGGGCATGCGTCTCTCTCCACCACGCAAGCCTATACGGCGGTCGACACCAGCCGATTGATGGAAGTCTACAATCGCGCGCACCCCAAGGCCTGACCAGGTGTGGCCGTCGCAGGGCGGATGCAAAGTGACCCGGTTTTTCTTTTTGCATCCTGAGGAACCTTGCGGCATGAACAGGTCATGACACTGAGGTTACGCGCGCTTGGCGTGCATTTGTTCACGGCCACGGGCGCGGTGTTTGCCATGCTGGCAATGCTCGCAGCGGTCGACGAGAAGTGGGATCTGATGTTCCTGTGGCTTGTCGTGGCGTTTTTTGTCGATGGAATCGATGGTCCGCTTGCGCGCCACTATCACGTGAAGGTCAATGCACCGGAGTTCGACGGGGTCCTGCTTGATCTGATCATCGACTATCTCACCTACGTGTTCATCCCGGCCTTCGCGCTTTTTAAATCTGGACTGATGGATGGCTGGACCGGCTGGTTTGCTATCATCGTGATCACCTTTGCCTCGGCGCTCTATTTCGCGGACACACGAATGAAAACAAAGGACAATTCCTTCTCCGGATTCCCTGGGTGCTGGAACATGCTGGTGCTGGTGATCTTCGCACTGCAGCCGAATTTCTGGGTGTCGCTTGCGCTTGTCACGGCGCTGGCCATTGCGATGTTCCTACCGCTGAAATTCGTGCACCCGGTGCGCACTGAACGCTGGCGTATGGTGACCTTGCCGATGGCCCTCGCCTGGACTTTCTTTGCCGGATGGGCGGCCTGGGTCGATTTTCACCCGCAAAGCTGGGCGCATTGGGGGCTGGTTGTCACCTCAATCTATCTGGTCTTCGCCGGTTTGGCACAGCAGGCCTTCCCCATCCGAAACGACGGCGGGCTGTAGACGGCGGCGGCCTGAAAGCCCGCCGTACCTGCCGGGCACACCCGCCGCTGCAGGCAGGTGGGGCGGGCTTTCAGGCCGCCCTTGTCTAGATCAGCAACCCTGCGGCCCCTTCATGTCGCAAAAGTGCCACCTTGGTCTCGACACCACCGGCACCGGAGAACCCGGTCAGCCCCTTTGCCCCCATCACCCGGTGGCAGGGGACAATGATCGGGATCGGGTTGCCACCACAAGCCTGTCCAACGGCCTGAGGCATCGCCCCCAGATCGCGGGCAATATCACCATAAGTCACCGTCTCGCCAAAAGGAATCGCCCGCATTGCGGTACAGACATCTTGTTGGAAGGCGGAGCCCCGCACGTGCAAAGGCAGATCGAAGCGCTCGCGCGTGCCCGCGCAATACTCTGACACTTGCCGCGCAGCCTCCCTGAGCAGAACCGTTGGGGCACCGGCATCACTCCCGTTCCACCGCAGAGCTGTGATCGCCCCCTCCTCTTCAACGAGAACAAGACGACCAAACTGGGTATCGATGCTGAGACGTGGCATGCGTGCAGGATGGCCCGACGCACCTCAACCCGCAACCCGGAACCTGCTGCTCACGTTCAGGCAGCCCGATCCTCATAGGGCCACGGGCCGTCAACGCGCGGACCCTCGTGCCTTTTTGAGTGATCACAGCCTGCCCCTGATGTGCCAGATCAGAAGCGACGGCGCGCACATCGGGCATCAACGCACGCCAGGCCGCGGGTGCGAGGTCACGGGCCACCTCGGGCGGGCAGAGCGTTTTACCCGCTCCGCGCGCGCGCAAACGCGAGGACGGCCTGCGCGATGTCTTCGCGCTCAGCCAATCGCCGTATCGCACCGGGCGCAGACGCCCGGCACGCTATGGGCGCCCACATCTGGCAAAATCTTCCAGCAACGCGCACACTTCTCACCCTGCGCCTTAGCAAAGACCACTGCCACACCCGGCACCTCAGGCAGAGCAAAAGCCCCTTCGGGTGCCGCATCACCGCTCACCGCAATCTGCGAGGTGATACACAGATCCTCAAAGGGTAGCCCTGCAAGCGCAGCCCGCAGCGCGTCGTCCGCCACATACACCACGGGCGCCGCTTCCAGCGATGCCCCGATCACTTTTTCGGTCCTTTGCACCTCCAGCGCCGCCGTCACGACCCGGCGCACCGCCCGGACATCAGACCATTTCTCCGCCAAGTCCGGCGCGAGCCACGCCTCAGGCGTCTCCGGGAAATCCTGCAGGTGCACCGAGCTGCCGGCCTTAGGGAAGCGCTCCAACCAGACCTCTTCCATTGTAAACACGAGGATCGGGGCCAGCCATGTGGTCAGCCGGTGGAAGAGCAAGTCCAATACGCTGCGCGCGGAGCGCCGCGCCACCGTATCACCGTCGCAGTAGAGCGCATCCTTGCGGATATCGAAGTAAAACGCCGAGAGGTCGAGCGTGGCAAAGGTGAAGACCGCCTGCCACACGCCCTGAAAATCAAACCGCGCATAACGTGCGCGCACGTCGGCATCCAGTTCAGCCAACCGGTGCAGCACCCAACGCTCCAGCTCCGGCATCTGGCCTGGGTCCATCCGGTCGGCTTCCGTGAAATCGTTCAGCGAGCCCAGCATATAGCGCATGGTATTGCGCAGACGCCGATAGCTGTCGGCCACACCTTTCAGGATCTCATCGCCGATCCGCTGATCCGCCGTATAATCCGTCTGCGCCACCCAGAGCCGCAGGATATCCGCGCCGTATTGCTGCACGATCTTCTCGGGCACAATCGTGTTGCCGATGGATTTGGACATCTTCATGCCCTTGGCATCCAGCGTGAAGCCATGTGTCACCACGTTGCGATACGGCGCGCGCCCCGTTGTACCGACCGATTGCAGAAGCGAGGAATGGAACCAGCCACGGTGCTGATCGGTGCCTTCCATGTAGACATCTGCGATACCGTCCTCGGTGCCATCCGCGCGGTCACGCAGAGTGAAGGCATGGGTCGAGCCGCTATCGAACCAAACGTCCAGGATGTCCATCACCTGATCGTAGTCATTCGGGTTGACCACATTGCCAAGGAAACGCTCCTTCGCACCCTCCTCATACCAGGCATCCGCGCCTTCGGCCTCGAAAGCCTCGACGATCCGCGCGTTCACCTCTTCGTTGCGCAGCAGGAAGTCGTCATCCGTTGGCGGCGTGCCCTTCTTCGTAAAACACGTCAGCGGCACACCCCAGGCGCGCTGGCGGCTCAGCACCCAATCGGGACGCGCCTGCATCATCGAATGCAGCCGATTACGCCCGGACTTGGGCGTCCAGTTCACATTGTCGATCTCGGTCAGCGCGCGTTCCCGGATCGTGGTGCCATGCATGTCCTGCCCATCACCCACCGGTTTGTCGATGGCAGCAAACCACTGCGGCGTGTTGCGATAGATGACCGGCGCCTTGGAGCGCCAGGAATGCGGATAACTGTGCTTGATCTTGCCGCGTGCGAGCAGCCCGCCGACCTCAGCCAGCTTGTTGATGACGGCGGTGTTGGCATCCCCCTCCTTGCCCTTGCGGTTCAGGATATAGGTGCCGCCAAAGAAGGGCAGATCTTCGCGGAACATACCCTCGTCAGTCACATTGTAGGTGATGACCTGCTGCAACATACCCAAATCGCGATAGAGCTCATACTCCTCCATCCCATGGCTGGGTGCGCAATGCACGAAGCCCGTACCCTCGGTGTCGGTCACGAACTCGGCGGCCCGGAAATCGCGGATATCGTCCCACTCGCCATTGGACCCTTCGGCACTCGCGAGCGGGTGACGCAGACGCAAGTGGCTCAATTCCTCCGCTGTCACGTCCCGCAGACGGCGGTACATCGTCTCATCCAGACGCGCGCGGCCCAGCACATCCGCCGCCATGCTGTCGGCCAGCAGGTAACGGTCACCGATGCGCGCCCAGCACTCCTCCGGCCGCCCGGTGATCTCGTAGAGCCCATAGGAAATGTCCGAGCCATAGACGACGGCCTTATTCGACGGCATGGTCCAGGGCGTCGTGGTCCAGATCACCACATAGGCCCCATCGAGGTCCGACAGCGCCTGCAGCTGACCCACATCCCCCTCGACCGGCGGCGTGGTTTCATTGATCATCGCCTTGAACTTCACCCAGATTGTGAAGCTCTCCTTATCGTGATACTCGACCTCGGCTTCAGCAAGTGCTGTCTGTTCAACGGGCGACCACATCACGGGCTTCGAGCCCTGATAGAGCGTGCCGTTCATAAGGAACTTCATGAACTCCTCGGCGATCACCCGCTCCGCGTGGAAATCCATGGTCAGGTAGGGCTTGTCCCAATTGCCGGTCACCCCTAGCCGCTTGAACTCTTCGCGCTGCACGCCAACCCAGTGATCCGCAAACTGCCGACACTCGGCCCGGAACTCGTTGATCGGCACCTCGTCCTTGTTGCGGCCCTTCTGACGGTACTGCTCCTCGATCTTCCATTCGATGGGCAAACCGTGACAGTCCCAGCCGGGCACATAGCGGCTGTCGAAGCCCATCATCTGATGGCTGCGCACGATCATATCCTTGATCGTCTTGTTCAGCGCGTGGCCGATGTGCAGGTTGCCGTTGGCATAAGGAGGCCCGTCATGCAGCACAAAGCTCTCGCGGCCTTCCTTCTCGCGCAGCCGGTCATAAACCCCGATCTCCTCCCAGCGCTGCAGCCAGGCGGGCTCGCGTTTGGGCAGGCCCGCGCGCATTGGGAACTCCGTCTTCGGCAGGTTCAGCGTGGATTTATAGTCAAGTTTTTCAGTGGTGTCGGTGGTCTCGGCGCACATTGCGGGCGTCCTTCGGATATCATGTCACAAGTCAGGAAAAGCGGTCGGTGCGCGCATCGCAAACACCTTGGCCCGGCGTCTCATGGTCTCAGAGCGCCGGGGATATAATTCGAATGAGGATCAGGCGAAGATCATCCATGACGCGCCTTATACGCAGCAGGCTCTGCGCCGACAAGTCCCAAGCCATGCGCCCAAGCGGCAGGCAGGTTCGGCGGGCTTTCAGGCCGCCGCTCCCTTATGCATTCACATGCGCCCAGACCTCCGACATCACGACCGATCCCTCTCCAACGGCGGAGGCCACGCGCTTGACCGATCCGGCACGCACGTCTCCCACCGCAAAGACGCCGGGACAGGAGGTCTCATATTGCGAGCGGCCGCCCGCCTCCGCGCCCGTCAGCACAAACCCCCGGTCATCCAGCTTGATCAGCCCCGACAGCCACTCCGTGTTTGGCGCAGCCCCCACCATGACAAAAAGCGCTGAGGTTTTCAGGTCCCAGTCCTGCCCCGAGGCGCGATCTCGGATGGTGATGCGCTCCAGCGTATCGCGCCCGTGCAAGGCGTGGACCCCCGTGCGCGTGTGCACGGTGATGCGCGGGTGGGTGGTCAACCGCTGCAAAAGGTAATCAGACATGGACGACGCCAGGCTCTCGCCGCGCACCAGCACATGCACATGCCGCGTGGTGCGCGCCAGATACATCGCCGCCTGCCCCGCCGAATTGCCGCCACCGATCACGGCCACCTCCGCATCGCGGCACCAGCGCGCCTCCACCTCCGTGGCGGCATAGTAGACACCCGCACCCTCCAGCCGCTCCAACCCCTCCAGCGGCAAGCGGCGGTACTGCACGCCCGTGGCCACGATCAACGCCTTGGCACTAACCTCCTGGCCGTCATCCAGCGTCGCATGAAACCACTTCTCATCACACTGCCGCAGGGTTGCCGCGCGCCGGGGCACCGAGAACTTGGTGCCGAACTTCATCGCCTGCACCTCGCCGCGCCCTACAAGATCGCCGCCCGAAATGCCTGTGGGGAAGCCCATGTAGTTCTCGATCCGGCTCGACGTGCCCGCCTGACCACCGACGGCCATGTCCTCCAGCACCAGTGCCTTCAATCCTTCGGCTCCGGCATAGACACCCGCCGCCACGCCCGCAGGCCCGCCGCCCACAATCAGCACGTCAATGCTCTCGACACCATCGGTGTCCATGTAAAGTCCAAGCACCTGCGCCACGCCGCGCGGCGTCGGCGGGTCGATCTTGTGCTCACGACCAAAGATCACGCCCGGCTGTGCCTCGGCGATGCCGCATTGCTCAGCGAGGGCCACCGCATCGGGCGAGGTCACTTCAATCTCACGATACGGAATGCGGTTGCGCGCGGCAAAGCTCGCCACATGACGAATGTCACGGCTGATCTCTGATCCGATCAGCGTCAGCGCCGAATCCGACTGCTCGACCGCCCGGCGTCGCCGTGCGGCCATGACCGTCACAATGATATCGCTCATCTCCGGCATGTCGGACATCAGTTGCAGCATCTCATCGCGCGGCACGCAGAGCATTGTGCTGTCCACCACCGCGCGCGCACCCGCCAGCGACACGCCGCCCGAGAGAAACTGCAGATCACCAAAGAACTGGCCCGGCCCCAGTGTCGCGATGCCAATGCGTTCCATGTTCGACGGGCTGACCGCCTCAACCTCGCCGTCCATAACATAGTGGAACTCCGCAGACGCCCCACCCGGCTCCTGCACGAACTCACCCGCCTTGAACTGCGACACAACACCCTTGCGGCGCATGGCGGCCACATGTTCGGGCTCCAGCGGCCTGCGCACCATGGTCGCCAGATCGGCAGCAAAACTCTCCATCACACCCACTCCCGTCCGGATTGCGCCCGACGCGGTCTCAGGATGACTTGGACCCGAAGAGACCGCCGAGGCTCTGCTTTATAATATCGCGTACCTTGGGCTTTTTTCCAGATGCGAAGGGCAGTGGGCGGCACACATCCATTGCGGCAACGCCCACCCGCGCTGTCAGCGCGCCATTCACAAGCCCCTCGCCAAAGCGGCGCGACAGCTTGCCGAGGATGGAGCCACCCAGCACCGGCTCCAACAGGTCATCGCCCACCGCCACGGCCCCCGTGGCCACCAGATGCGCCATCACCGCACGGGTCAGCCGCCAGCCACCCAGAAAGCCGGAGCGACCGCCATAGACCTCGGCAATCCGCCGGATCATGCGCAGGTTGGCCGTGAGCGCCGCCGCCACATCCGCCAAGGCCAGCGGCACCAGCGCCGTGACAGTCGCCACCTGCCGGGCCGCCGCCTCAACCTCGCGCTGTGCGGCCTGATCGAGCGGGCCCAAAACTTCGCGATCTGCCAGCACAAGCAAGCTCGCCGCATCCATCTGATCCCCACGCAGCTCCGCCATGCGGTCGCGGCCCCAGCGCGTGTCTTCGCGACCCTTGTAAAGCGCCAGCAACCGGTCCGTGACCACGCGCGCCGCCTGCAGGTCATCCTCCGCCAGCGCCGTATCCGCCGCCCGGCGCAATCCGTCGAGCCGCCCCAGCCGCCCCAAAGCGGCCACTTCCCGCAAGGCCAGCGCCGCCAACGCCAGTAGAAACGCTCCCGTCAGCCCGGTGATCGCCCACCCAAGCAGCGCGTTTTGCGCCACCAGCGTCGACAAAAACCCCCAGGCGTTGATCGAGATCACCGCGCCCAGCAGCGCCAGCCCCAGCGACCAGACCCAGCGCACCAGCCGCGACGGCTTGCGGGCTGCAAGCCCCGCAGCCACCTGCATGGCCTGCCCTTGCGGCGGCACCAGCACGTCTTCTGGCACCGGCGGCGCATCAGCCACGGCAGCCTGCGGCCCCGCCGCCTCGTCAAGTTCGATGAGGACAGGGCCCCGCGCCATCAAATGGCGCCCTTGACCCACTCAAACCGGATGTCGGGCAGGCCCGCGTCATTGTCACTGCCATCGGTGCGCGCCGTTTCGATAAACCCGCGCAGCCCGTAAAACCGCGTGGCGGAGGAATTGGCCTGATAGCTCCAGAGGCTCAGCTTGCCGCTTTGCGCCTTGGCATCTTCCAAAAGCGCAGTGCCCACGCCGGTGTCCTGCGCATCCGGCAGAACATAGAGCGCATGCACCTCTTCTTCCCAGCGGGCGATGAAGCCCACAACCTTGCCATTGCGCTTGGCCACGCGCACCCAGCCCGCTTCGATCATGTCACCGGCGTACATGATCTCCTCCGCAGCTGAATGCAGCCGCGGCAGCCAGGGCATCGTGTCATTCGATGCCGACAGGATATGACCCACTGCCCCCGCATCGAGCGTGCGCGCCGGGGAGATGATAATCTCACTCATAGCCTATCCCCTAAAAGGAATTGGGCAGCCTTATCAAGCCGGATATGCGGTGGGCCGTCGCCCGGGCGCAAAGTTAGCGGCGAGGGTGCGAAATTCATCACACGATAGTCCTGATCAAGCCAGCTTTCAGCCCCGGCCTTGGCAGGTGCAAGCAGCTTCGCCGGATCTTCGGGCAAGGCACCGGGGTAGAAGGCGGCCTGCTTGCCGCTGTCCAGCAACGTGCCGCGCACGACGTCGATCTGCTGGCCCTCGTGGCTCATCGTGTCTTCGGTGGTGGCGCGCAGCGACGCAATGGCCAGCGCCACTGTCTCCGCACCGGCAAAACGGGCCCGATCCACGGCGCCGCGCACCAGCGCCTCCATGATCGCGGTCACGCGCGGGTGTTGTCGGTGATGCAGATGGTCCGCCTTGGTTGCGGCAAAAAGGATCTTTTCCACCCGCTTGCCTTGGAAAAGCTGCGTCAGAAAGGCGTTCTGCCCGGGCCGGAACGCGCCCAGAATATCCGCCATCGCACCACGCATATCCTCCACCGCGCGTGGCCCCTTGTGGATCGCCCCCAGCGCATCGACCAGCACCACCTGCCGGTCGATGCGTGCGAAATGATCGCGAAAGAAGGGGCGCACCACCTCGCGCTTGTAAGCCTCGAACCGCCGCGCCATCTCGCGGATCAGCGATTTGCGCGGGCCCGGAGCCGCCCCCGGCAGGGGCGCAAAGGTCAGCACGGGCGAGCCAGCGAGATCACCGGGCAGCAAAAACCGCCCCGGTGTGCAGTCATAATATCCCGAGACGCGCGCCGCCTGCAGATAACCGGTAAAGGCCTCCGCCAGCGCCTTGGCGGTCGGCTCTTCTAGCGCCGCTGCCGGGTCTGTCTCCACCACCTGCGCCCGAAAAGCCTCCGCCTCGGGCCGATCCGCCAGTCGCGCCAGCACCTCCGCCGACCAGGTGGTGTAATCCTTCTCCAGCAGTGCCAGATCGAGCAGCCACTCACCGGGATAGTCCACGATATCAATATGAAGCGTGCGCGGCCCCTGCAGCCCGGCCAGCAATCCTGCCCGGCGCACCCGCAGTGACAACCGCAGCTCCGAGACAGCGCGCGTGCTGTCGGGCCAGACCGGCTGCCGTGCAGTCAACTGGCTCAGATGCGTCTCGAAATCAAAGCGGGGCAGCGTGTCATCGGGCTGTGGTTGCAGGAACGCCGCCTCGATGCGACCCTCGGCAGCCGCCACCAGATGCGGCATACGCCCCCGGTCCAGCAGATTGGCGATGAGGGAGGTGATGAAAACGGTCTTGCCCGACCGCGCCAGACCGGTGACACCGACGCGGATCACCGGCTCGAACAGGGTCTCGTTGACCGTGTCCTGCACCGTCTCGATCTGCCGCAGCACCGTGTCGGCGAGTGTTGTCAGTCCCAAAGTGCCATCGCCCCTGCAGGTCTCATTCCGCGCTACATAGGCGTTGGCGCGCCCGGGCACCAGAGGGGGCAAAGCCATTTGACGCCCGCGCGCCACCACGCTAGGGCCAGCGCCATGCCTCGATATGCGTTGAAAATCGAATACCACGGAGCGCCCTTTGCGGGCTGGCAGCGGCAGGCTGATCAGCCGTCAGTGCAGGGCGCGGTCGAGGCCGCGCTGACCAAGCTGGAGCCGGGCCCGCATACCATCGCCGCGGCCGGGCGAACGGATGCAGGCGTGCATGCGTTCGGGCAGGTGGCGCATTGTGACATGGCGGCGGAGTGGGATCCGTTTCGCCTCTCCGAGGCGCTGAACCACCACTTGAAACCTCACCCCGTGGCTATCGTGTCCTGTGCGGCGGTGCCCGACGATTGGCACGCGCGGTTCTCTGCGCTGGAGCGACGCTATCTCTTTCGCATCCTGATGCGCCGGGCGCCCGCAACCCATCAGGCCGGGCTGGTGTGGCAGGTCAAGCACGACCTCGATGTGGACGCAATGCAGGCCGGAGCGGCGCATCTGATCGGACAGCACGATTTCACCACCTTCCGCTCATCGATCTGCCAGTCCGACAGCCCGCTGAAAACGCTCGACCGCCTGGAGGTGACACGCGTCGAGACCACACATGGTCCAGAGATGCATTTCGACGTGCGCGCGCGATCCTTCCTGCACAATCAGGTGCGTAGTTTCGTCGGGACGTTGGAGCGGGTCGGTGCAGGCTCTTGGCTCCCCGAGCAGGTGGCAGAAGCCTTGGCCGCGTGCAACCGCGCCGCCTGCGGCCCGGTCTGCCCGCCGCAAGGCCTCTATCTCGCAGATGTCGGCTATCCTGAAGACCCGTTTGCGCAACCAAAGGTGGCCTGAAGGCCCACCTGACCTGCCTGTCCCAACCGTTTTTACCAGCAGGTGGGGTGGGCTTTCAGGCCACCCGCACCCGATCAGTCATTGTCGCTCAGGCCCGCCCCTGCCCCGCTCAACCGCGACGCGGCACTCTCCGGCACAAAGGTGCGCCGGGCAAGCTTGGTCATCTGTGCGATCAACGCGTCACAGCCGCTGATCCGCCGGAGCGGTAGCGGTCTTTCCGATCCAACAAAGCCAAGCGTCAGCTTGTCCACGCCCTGTGTCCGCACGACACATGGGACCGGCAGGGTATCGACATAGCTTTGCGCCAACTCGCGATCACCGTCCCAATCGACGTCAACCACGTTCCCGACCGCTGCCTCTGGAAGGGCTCTCTGCAGGACCAGCGGCAGGCTCCCGATTGGCCCCTCCGGCAGCATATCCAGAGCCTCGGTCAACGCCTCCGCCCGGCGCCCTTGCGCCAAATGCAGCGCAGCCGCCTGGCCAAAGAGCGCGGCCTGCGCAGCGGGCGCACCTGCGCCGCGGGCCGCCTTGGCCGCAAGCGCGGAAACCTCGGCGCGCGACCAGCTCATGCGTCAAAGACCGGCAACCACCAGTCATCCGCCCGCCTGTCCAACTCATCAGCGAGCGGCGCGCCCTGGCAGAGGGTGATGCGCGTCCAGCGATCTGACTTCGGGTCAAACTTGGAGGCTCCAAAAAACGCCAACTTGCAGCGCAGCATGTCGATTGGCCGGCACCCGGCCCCGATCAGATTGTCGCGAATCTCCGCATAGGGATACCGCGTTGTCAGGGCCACGCGCTGGACCGCCAGCAGATGATCCGGATATCTTTCAAGAAACGCAGGCACCGCCTCCGACCATTCCGGCAGATCGAGAAACAGGGCCTTGATCCGGCGCGCGATGTCCAACGGGCTTTCCAGCTCCGCCCCACTGTCTGCAAACCGATTGCCCAGTCGCGGCTCCTGTTTTGCCGCACTCACATACCAGAACTGCTTGCACTGCGCGTCATCCGCGTAATCGGGCACCAGCGCCCAATCGAAACTGCGCGCGATTTCCTCGCGCAACTGCCCCGTATCTGCCAAAGGGTCCGGGAGCGGCCCAACGGGGTCGGCCATGCAGTCGGCCAACCCGTTCACCAACTCCGGGAACGGCTCAAGCATCAAAGCCACCAAGAGCTCCTGCAGGTCCTCGCTCTGCGCGGCGGAGGCTTGGACCAACCGCGCGAGGGCCCCGTCCTTCGCCAAAGCCTCAGCCGTCATCGCGGCGGCAAAAGCCGCCCAATCCGCGCGTAACCGGTCGATCCGCGCCTGATGGGCCGCATCGGGCACGCGCCACTCCGCCAAATGCCGCCCAGCTCGGCCCGCCAGAGCGATGAGGCGCGTCGCCCGCTCAGGCTCCAGATGCCGCAGGGCGCGCACCCGCGCCAGCGCTGTCTCTCGCGCCAGCATCCAGTTGTTCAAGAGCACCGGATGCGTGACCAAAAAGGGCGCCATGCCCAACCCTGTGGAGTTGCCGATGCCCAGATGCCGCTTGAGGTCGCGGTCAAGCCGGCCCTGCCCCACATGCTCCACCAGATCATGAGTGAACTGCCGGATCAGCCAAACAGTCAACATCTCAGCCATGAACGGACCTTGAAGCCCGGGCCGGGTGTCGATGCAGGCACGGTCGGCAATGCCAAACTTGCCATTGCCATAGACCGCAGTCGTGCGCATCAGATAGCCGATCTCATCCACCATCCGCCGGTCTGGCTGCTGGCCCGCCCGCAGTCGCTCCACCACATGCTGGAAGAGCCGCACGGATTTGTTGGCCCGGCTCAGCACCAGATCACGCTCGGTGAAGCGCGCAGCCTCCTGCAGGGGGGCAGTGGCACAGATGCGCGCGACCTCATCCGCATCCGGCACCCCGTCATAGAGCACATAGGAGCTGTCCCAGGCTTCGGCGATCACCCTGTCCGTCCGGTCCTGCGGCGCCAATTCCGTGGAGACCGCCACCAGCGCATAGGTATGCCCGCCGAAGGATATCGAATAGACGGCATGGCCATAGCCTCGCGCGCACATCGCCCACACAAGCCGGGATACCTGCGCCTTTTCCGCCGCCAGAAACCGCATCAACGTGCGCAGAAACGACAATCGGGTCGGGAACATCGACCCCATCCGGCTCAGCCGCATCACCTGGGCGGGGGCGCGCAGCGGTGCCTCGGGAGGGGGCACATAGTCCTTCATGCCGGACCAAAACTTTCGGCATAGAACCGATGCCAGTTGCCCCCCATGAGGCCATCAACCTCTGCCTCGGACAGCCCCTGCGCCAGTAGCCCTTGCCGGATGACGCCAAAGTCCCGGTTGCCTGCGAACCATGTCGGCATTGGCGGGAAGCCGGGGGCCGCGGCGGAGCCTTCGCCATAGTCGATGCGTTTGGTCCAACGCCCCACACGCATCCATTCGACCACACTGTCCGGCTGATCCTGGCACAGGTCCGAGCCCAGCCCGAGGTGCCGCGCGCCGTAGCGCTGCGCCGCTTCACCGATCATGGCGCAGAACGCGTCCAGCGTGCAGGCGCTGCCGCCTCTCAGATGATGCGGATAGATCGAAAACCCCAGCATCCCACCTGCCTCTGTCAGCGCGCGCAACACCGTATCAGACTTGTTGCGTAAGGCCTCATGCCACCACGCGGGGTTGGCATGGGTGATCGCAATGGGCCGAGTGGAGTGCTCAATCGCCTCCAGCGTCGAACGTTCGGCGGAATGCGACATGTCGACCACCATGCCGACGCGGTTCATCTCCGCCACCACCTCGCGACCCATACGGGTGAGGCCCGTGTCCTCCGCCTCATAGCAGCCCGTCGCCAGCAAGGACTGGTTGTTGTAGGTCAGCTGCATGAAGCGCACGCCCAACTGGTGGCAGATCTCGACCAGCCCGATGTCATCCTCGATGGGGCTGGGGTTCTGGAACCCGAAGAAGATCGCAGTGCGCCCGCTCTGCTGCGCGCGCAGCACGTCCTCGGCGCAGGTGCCTCTGAAAATCAGATCAGGGTGATCCTCAAACCAGCGGTTCCACTGTTCGAGGTTCAGCACCATCTCGCGAAAGCTCTCGTGGTAGGCCACGGTCACATGCACGGCATCCACACCGCCTGCGCGCATCTCCTCGAAGATGCGGGGCGAGAACTTTGCATATTGCAGATTGTCGATCACAGGCGGGCGCATGAGAGCAGTGTGGAAGACAAGCAACTGCCACTCAATGCCAAAAACGACTTAAACGCGCAAAGAGGCGTAAACCACGGTGGGTCAGACCCGCAGGCCCGACCCACCGAGCACTCGTTACCCTGCTCCCCAGGTACTGGTTAAACCCGACCCGGCTGCGCAGCCGCACGCCGGGTTTGCGAAAGCTTAACCCGTGCCACCCCCGGTGGGTTCCCTGTTGCATGACGCCCAAGAGGGCCGGTCAGCGTAAAACCGCCGGACATCGGATATGGCTTTGAAACAGTTAGATCTTTTGTTGAGTGTATTTGCGCAGCTCAGCCCGCGCCACTTGCCGCCGGTGCACGGCGTCCGGCCCGTCCGCAAAGCGCAGCGCACGCTGCCAGGTCCAGGCCATGGCCAGCGGGGTGTCCTGGCTGATGCCCTGCCCGCCGTGCATCTGCATCGCCTCGTCGAGCACTTTCAGCGCCATGCGGGGTGCCACGACCTTGATCTGGGAAATCCACGGGGCGGCCGCGCGCGCGTCACCCTGATCCATCATCCAGGCGGCCTTGAGGCAGAGCAACCGCGCCATCTCAATCTCCATCCGGCACTCGGCAATGATGTCGAAATTCGCGCCCAACTGCGCGAGCGGCTTGCCAAAGGCCTCCTTGCGCAGCGACCGCTGGCAGAGCAATTCCAGCGCCGCTTCGGCCTGCCCGACCGAGCGCATGCAGTGGTGAATCCGCCCCGGCCCCAGCCGCCCTTGGGCGATCTCGAACCCGCGCCCCTCACCCAGCAGCATATTTTCCGCAGGCACGCGCACATCATTGAACCGGATGTGCATATGCCCGTGCGGGGCATCATCATGGCCAAAGACCATCATGGGCCGCAAAATCTCGATGCCGGGCGTCTTGGCATCCACCACAATCATCGAATGGCGCTTGTGCTTGGGCGCATCCTCATCACCCGTACGCACCATGACGACATAGACCGCACAACGTGGGTCCCCCGCCCCGCTCGCCCAATACTTTTCACCCTTCAATAAATACTCGTTTCCAACCTTTTCACAGGACATGGCGATGTTTGTGGCATCCGACGACGCCACCTCCGGCTCCGTCATCAGATAGGCGGAGCGAATCTCCCCCTCCAACAGCGGCGCAAGCCACTGCTCTTTCATCGCAGGTGTGCCGTAGCGTTCGAACACCTCCATATTGCCGGTATCGGGTGCGGAGCAGTTGAACACCTCCGCCCCCAACGGTGTGCGCCCCATTTCCTCGGCGAAGTAAGCGTATTCGACTGTGCTCAGCCCGAAGCCGCGCGCGCTGTCGGTCAGCCAGAAATTCCACAGTCCCGCCGCCTTGGCCTTGGCTTTCAGCCCTTCGAGGATCTCCGCCTGCCGTGCGGTATAGGCCCAGCGGTCGCCTATGCCGATCTCGGCGTGATACTCCGCCTCCAGCGGCATGACCTCGTCGCGGATCATGACCGCGACCCGGTCCAGCAGCGCCCGGGTTTCCTCCCGCATTCCGAAGTCCATCTGCACCTCCCGCCTGGCAATCGGGGCTTTCCCCGCCCGCGCAGAGTTGCTTAGATCGCGGGGAGATGTCCATGGGTCATCAGGGAGCCGCCGCGATGCACAGTTATGACACCGCCCAACTGGAGCGCTATCTGGCAGCGCATGTGGCGGGGTTCGAACGCTTGGACGGGATCGAGAAGTTCTCCGACGGGCAATCGAACCCGACCTATCGGCTGACCAGCGGCGCGGGCCACTTCGTGCTGCGCGCCAAACCTCCCGGCAAGCTTCTGAAATCCGCACATGCGGTGGACCGCGAATTCCGCGTCATGCAGGCGCTGGCAGACACGCCTGTGCCGGTGCCAGAAGTCTACCACCTCTCGGGCGACGAGACGCCGCTTGGCACGCAGTTCATGGTCATGCAGATGGTGGAGGGCCGCATCTTCTGGGACCCCGCCTTGCCCGACCTCGACGCCGAAGCCCGCACCCGCATCTATGATGCAATGAACGCAACGCTTGCTGCCCTGCACGATGTGGATCCCGCAGCGGTCGGGTTGGCGGACTACGGCAAGCCCGGCAACTATTTCGCCCGCCAGCTCACGCGCTGGTCGGGGCAATACATGCAGACGGCGGCGGATGCGCTGCCCGATGCCGACTGGCTGATGCGTTGGCTGGGCGACCACATGGTCGCAGACGATGGCGCGGCCAGCATCGTGCATGGTGATTTCCGCATCGACAATATGATCTTCGCGCCCGACCGCGAGGCGGTCATCGCCCTGCTCGATTGGGAGCTCAGCACCCTGGGCCACCCTCTGGCCGATCTGGCCTATCAATGCATGCACTGGCGCCTGCCGCATGCCGGGCACTTCCGGGGCCTCGGCGGAGTGGATCGTGCCGCCCTCGGCCTGCCGGGTGAGGACGCCTATGTCGCGGACTATTGCGGCCGCCGTGGCCTTGCCGCCCCCGATCACTGGACGTTCTATGTGGTCTTTTCCTATTTCCGCCTGCTTGCGATCCTGCAAGGCGTGCTCAGGCGCGGGCTGGATGGCAATGCCTCCAACCCCAAGGATACGGGTCGCCTGCGCGATGTGATCGCACGCATGGCCCAGGATGCGCGCCAATTGGCTGAGAAAGGGTAATGCCATGAAAGAGATCGAATACTTCTATTCCTGCCACTCCGTCTTTGCCTACCTCGGCGCTTGGCGGCTGGCCGAGATCGCTGCTGAACATGATGCGCAGGTGATCCACAAACCAATGGACCTCAACCCGGTGATCGCCGCCGCGGGCAGCGCGCCGTTCAGCGCCCGCTCCAAGACACACAGTTCCTACTACTTCGGACGAGAGATCACCCGCTGGGCGGAGTACCGCGATCTGCCCTGGATCATGCGCCGCCCCAAACACCACGACAACCCGTTGGCCTTGGGCAACGGCGCGATCATCGCGGCGCAGACGATGGGCCTGGACGTGCACGCGCTGTCCCGTGCGCTTTTGCAGGCGCATTGGCGCGACGACGCAGATCACGCGGATGCCGCGACCATTGCCGCGCTTGCCGATGCTCTGGGGATGGACGGTGCGGCCTTGGTGGACGCAGCACAAAGCGATGCCATTCAGGCGCAGCACGCGGCCAACACCAAAGTGGCCATCGCCCGCCATGTGCTTGGGTCGCCGACATATTTCGTGGAAGGGGATATGTTTTACGGTCAGGACCGGCTCGACATGGTCGCCCGTGCGCTGGTGAAACCCTTCGCAAAACTCTCCGCGTGATGCGCCACGAACATCTTGCCTTTACGCCCGACGCGCAAGCAGGCCGGACGGCCTTCCGGTCTCATCCAAGTCGTGGTCGTGCGATCCCTATACCGGCGCTTAACCCCCGTCGCGGACCCTGTGACCACAGATATTCAGACCCCGGCACACCGTGCCCTGACACGGAGAGGCGCATGAGAGGAGGACACCAATGCCAATCAAGGCGGTCAAGGGCAACAGCCCGCTGATCCTCGCTCTGCCACATGCCTCCTCTCACATACCGGAGGTGGTGATGGACCGGTTGAACGCGACGGGGCGCAGCCTTGCGGATACCGACTGGCACATTGACCAGCTCTTCGACGGGCTTTCGGACGACGCCACCATCATCATACCGGCTTTTCACCGTTACATGTGCAATGCCAACGGAGATCCAACGCTGACCGACGCGGGCAGCGTCAATAGCGCTGATGCGGTGGTGCCCTTCCTCAACCTCGACGGAGCAGAGATTTGGCACGACCCGCCCAGTACGGCGGAGATCCGGCACTGGCGGGCGGCTTTTCACGCGCCCTACCACGCCGCACTTGCCTCTCAAATCGCGCGGGTGCGGGCCAATCACGGGTATGCGTTGCTTCTGGATTGTCACGCCGCGCGGGTTGACAGGATCGGCTCGGTCGATCCAAGCCTGCCCGACATCAGACTGCACACGAACACAGGCGTGGCCTGCAGCCACAGCCTTGCAGCCGATGTTGGGGGGATCTTGCTGAAGGCTTCGGGCTATCACACAAAGATGCAGGCAAGCCGCAACAGCAGCTGGACTGTCGCGCGCCATGGGCGACCGAAACTTGGGGTGCATGCGCTCAAAATCGAGATAGCGCGCCCTGCCTATCTGACCGCGCAAGAGGACGGTTGGCACTACGATCCCGCCCGGGCCGAAGCCTTGCGCAACCTGCTCGCACGGGCTCTGCGACATATGGAAGTCTGGGTGCCGGACACAGTTGGTGCCACGCGGGATGGCAAGGTCGTGGTCAATTGATCCGCCCGTGATACCAGCCCAGGCAGCTCCACTGCGGCGTTCAGGCCATCGCCTGCGATGGGACCGTCAGCTTGCGCAGGGCCACCCCCCAAAACCGAACCGACAGAAGCAGACCGGCAAGGCCCAGCCCGACAACAAGCCCGAGCCAGATGCCGATACCCTCCAGCCCCAGCATAAATCCGAAAACATAGCTGCAGGGCAACCCGACACCCCAATAGCTGACAGCCGCGAAGATCATGGGAACCCGGGTGTCCTGCACGCCCCGCAACAACCCCAGCGCAATGACCTGCGCCCCATCGACCAGTTGAAACAGCGCCGCCATGGCCAAAAGCCCCGTCCCAATAGCGAGAATCTGGAGGCGGTGCGGCTCATCGCTCTTCATGAAGAAAGACAGCAACTGCTCAGGCAACAGCAAAAACGCGACGATCGTCAAAGAGGCCATCACCAGCGACATGATCGTGACCACCAAGGCCCCCTTTTTCATGTGACCGACGTCAGTGCGCCCATAGGCATTGCCCGCGCGGATGGTGGCCGTATTGCTCAAGCCCACATGGATCATGAAGGTGATGGATGCGAGCTGAATGGCGATCCCATGTGCGGCAAGCGTGACCGTGCCAAGCCAGCCCATCATCATCGCCGAGGCGGCAAAGAGGCCCACCTCGCTCAAGCTGGTCAGCCCGATGGGCCACCCCAAGCGGAACACGCGCGCCAGCATGGGCCAGTCCGGCCTCCAGAGCCTTTGAAAGAGTGCATGTTCAGGCAGCGCCCAGCGCGCATAAACCACCACGCCTGACAACGCCACGATTTGCGTCGCAACCGAAGCCAGTGCCGCACCCCGGACGCCCAGCTCCGGCGCGCCCCAGTTGCCGAAGATCAGCGAGTAGTTGATCAGCCCGTTGGTCACCGCGCTCAGCACCGTGATCCAAAACACGACTTGTGTGCGTTCCAGCGCGGCCAGATAGGATTTCAACACCATGACCAACAGCGCGGGCACAAGCCCAAGACCGGCGATGCGCAGATAGGCGCTGGCCTGGGCGGCCAGTACATTCCCCTGCCCCAGCACGCGCAGAATGGGCTCGGACCAGATCATCACCGGAACAGCGAGCAGAGCGAAGCCCAGGCTTAACCACAGCCCCATGCGCGTGGCACGGCGCAATCCAACCTCATCTCCCTCCGCCGCGAGCGAGGCCACCAGCGGCATCACCGCCCAGGCAAAGCCCGACCCGAAGATGAACAGCACAAAGAATACCGTCGACCCCAGCGTGACAGCCGCCAGGGCGTCCACCCCGTACCAGCCCAGCATGACTGTATCGGTCACACCGATGGCCACTTGAGCCAGGTGACCGCCAATGAGCGGAAGCCCCAAACACAGGATGGCCCAGACGTGTTGGGGGTAAGTCATCACTTTACGCATATCCCTGCCATACGCCTCTCGCGGGTCGGGGGGAAGTATTCTCGCATAACGGGAAGTGTGAAAATGGACGTTGATCCCCTCAAAGCGTCACCGTTCCACTGAATTTGCCCGTAAAAAGCCGCCTCCAGACACAAAAAAGCGGCCTCAACTGGTTGAATTGCCCGAAGAACCTGTCACTCTGTGCCTGCGGGTAGGACGAGACCTGCGGGAGTACATTATGTTCACACGACTGCTTGCGGCGGCGGCGGCCCTGATTGCGCTGCCAGCGCTGTCGAATCCGATTGACCAAATCAGACCCGACGCGCCGGAACTGGCCTCTTACGGATCGAGACCCATCGGTGTGCGTACGCTGGAGTTTGTTCACAGCGCGCAGATTGATATTGTGAGCATCGACGGCAATGACACGCCGCTCTATGACCGGCCTCTTAAAGCGGAGGTCTGGTATCCGGCGGCGGACGGGACGCGGCCAGGCGGAAACTATCGCGCGGTTCTGCGTGACGGGAAGACCGAAGTCACCCTGAGCGGTCGGGCGGTGCGCGGCGCCCTGCCCGCCGCTGGCGAGACCTATCCGTTGATCCTGATAAGCCACGGCTATCCGGGCAACCGCTTCCTGATGTCTCATCTAGGAGAAAACCTGGCCTCCAAGGGCTTTGTCACGGTTTCCATCGATCACACAGACAGCACCTATTCGGACCAGGGGGCCTTTGGCGCCACGCTTTACCACCGCCCGATTGACCAGCGTTTCATTCTGGACCAGATGGCCGCGCTGGAGGGTGAGTTGGGCGCCATTATCAACACCGACGCCGTGGGCGTCATCGGTTATTCCATGGGCGGCTACGGCGCGCTGATCTTTGGGGGCGCGGGCGTCACTCAGGCAGCCACCGAATACAATTGGGGCACACCCAATGGGCTGCTCTCCTCACATCTTGCGGGCTCGGACAGCCACGAGGCGCTGGTGGACAGCCGCGTGAAGGCCATCATCGCCATCGGGCCCTGGGGTCGCAACGCCGGCTTCTGGGATGCAAACGGGCTGGCCGGCCTGCGTGTGCCGACGCTGCTGATGGCGGGCGGGGCGGATGATGTGTCCGTCTACGAGACCATCCGCACGATCTTTGAGGAAGCCACAGGCGCGGAGCGTCACCTGCTGACCTTTGAAAACGCCAATCACAACGCTGCAGCTCCGATCCCCGCGCCAAAGGAATCCTGGATCCCGGTTGAAGAGCTCGACTTTGTGCCCTTCGAGCACTATGCCGATCCGGTCTGGGACACGACGCGCATGAACAACATTGCGCAGCACTTTTCGACGGCGTTCTTCGAACTGCATCTGAAAGGCGATTTGGACAAGCGGCCTTATCTGGAGCTGATCCCGAACGCCAGCGATGGCATCATTGCGCTGGATGAAGAAGCCAAACCCACCGAAGACCACACGTACTGGCAGGGGTTTGCCGCCCGCACCGCGGAAGGTTTGCGGTTTGAGACGCGGCTGAAAGGCGAATAGCCGGGCGCGCCTAATGATGCCCCCAGTCGTCGGGGTCGTCCGAATTGCCCGGTGACAACCCGATAACATCGCCCTTGGTTGAACACCCAAGTCCCAACACCGTCCGATTGGCATAGGCGAAATAGCTCACCACCTGATTGATTTCGAGGATCTGCCCGTCGTCAAACCCGGCTGTGCGCAGCGCGTCGGCATCCTCCGCAACCATCTCCGCCGGACGCAGGGTGAGTTTCTCGGCATATCGCATGGCCGCCTTCTCACCGGAGCTGATGGGGGCGGCGTCGACCCGCCGGTCGGCCAGTGCGGATCTGATCTGGTCGGCCTGTGCATCGTCGCGCAGCAGGCGCGCCATACCGGCAAAATGATGCGTCTCGCAATAGGCGCAGCCATTCAGGCCCGACACAAAAACACCCAGCGCCTCCAAAACCCATTTCGGGAGTGTGTTCCCGGAGTGATGCAGCACAGACTTGTAGAGGGCCATGTGACCCTCCATCGTATGCGGCCGCAGGCTGTGCGCCATCATGATGTTGTCGACATTGTTGTCGGGCCCTGCAATGCGCTCGTACAGCCTGCGCAGCTTGCCGGTGGCGGCCTCAAATGGAATGGTGGCAATCCAGCTCATCTCGTACCCTCCATGAGCGCTCAACGCCCCTCCTGACCGGCCCGGCGGCTGCGGCTGAAGACCATCTTCTGATCCTGCAAATCCGCAGGCGCGCCGATCCAGGCATAGGCCAAAAGCGCAGGTTCATTGATCCCCACGGTGATCCGGTGCAGATGCTCGGGCGGATTGAAAATGAGCGACCCCGGCACATAGACGCCCTGATGGTTTTCCGAAACCGCGCCAGAGAGGCAGACATAGCTTTCCGTGATCCCTTTGTGGGCATGTGCCGGATAGGTGCACCCGGGTGCAAAAAGCACAACGCCCAAAATGATATCGGTGGTGACAACGGGACCTTGCGGCCCGGTGACTTCTGCATAGGCGTAGCTGCCCAACAGCGGCTTTGGCACCTTCTCATAGCCGTACTGCCAAGACAGGTCCGACTGCACCGATTCCAGCGCCCGTATCATCTTGCCCATGCGGTCAGCCCGCCCTTCGTCGAGCGCCCGTTTGAGATGCGCCGTCACGGGTTTGGAGGCAGGAGGTTGCAGCCGAATCGCCGGTTTTGCCTTCAAGACCCGGCTGATCGCCTCGCGCACGTTGCGCTGGTGGCTGCGGATGCGATCACTGCCGCCCGACGGCAGAAACCGGTAAAGCTCATAGAACTCCTGCAGCAGATATCGCCAGTCCGGCAGGTCCCGCAGTGTGGCTTCGGTGGGCTTGGGCATATCTGTCATAGCTGTGACATTCCTTCATCTGATCCCCTATTTGCACACCACATCCGCGCCGCCAAGCCGACAATGACGCGGCAGGGCGCATCGCCTTCGCATTGCCTGCAATAGCGGCAACTGGTCCTCGGGCTGCACCGCCCACAACCGCGTCACACCACCATGCGCCCTTTCCCCACCGTGCCCGCTCTGCCATACTTGCCGCCAATCATAAAACGAGGTTCGAGCCCGATGCCCAACGATCTGTTGTCCAATACTGCGGCGCCCGCCTATGACGCCTCCTCCATCGAGGTGCTCGAAGGGCTGGAGCCCGTGCGCAAGCGTCCCGGCATGTATATCGGCGGCACCGACGAGCGGGCGTTGCACCACCTCGTGGCCGAGGTGCTCGACAACTCGATGGACGAGGCCGTGGCAGGCCACGCCAACCGCATCGAGGTCGAGCTGCGCGACGACTACGCCGTGACCATCCGCGACAACGGCCGCGGCATCCCGATCGACCCGCACCCCAAGTTCCCTGACAAGAGCGCTCTGGAGGTGATCCTCTGCACCCTGCACGCGGGCGGTAAATTTTCCGGCAAGGCCTATGAGACGAGCGGTGGTCTGCACGGCGTCGGCGCCTCGGTTGTCAACGCGCTGTCGGATTCGATGGTCGTGCAGGTCGCCCGCGACCGCCAGCTTTACGAGCAGCGCTTCTCCCGCGGCCTGCCGCTTGGCCCCGTCGAACAGGTGGGCGCCGCCCCCAACCGCCGCGGCACCACCGTCACCTTCCATGCCGACGCCGAGATCTTCGGCTCCCACCGCTTCAAGCCCGGCCGCCTCTTCAAGTCGATCCGCTCCAAGGCCTACCTCTTCTCCGGCGTCGAGATCCGCTGGAAATCCGCCATCGACGACGGTGAAACGCCCGCTGAGGCCACCTTCCACTTCCCCGGTGGCCTCTCCGACTACCTCGGCGAAACCCTAGGCGCATCCACCACCTACGCCGAAAAACCCTTCGCCGGCACCGTCGATTTCAAGGAAAAGTTCGGCCAGGCGGGCAAGGTCGAATGGGCGATCAACTGGACCCCGTCCCGCGACGGCTTCATCCAGTCCTACTGCAACACCGTGCCCACGCCCGAAGGCGGCACCCATGTGGCGGGTTTCTGGGCCGCGATCCTCAAGGGCATCAAGGCCTATGGCGAGCTCGCGAACAACCGCAAGGCGTCGCAGATCACCCGCGAAGACCTCATCTCCGGCGGTTGCGCGCTGGTGAGCTGCTTCATCGCCGATCCGGCCTTCGTCGGCCAGACCAAGGACCGCCTCTCCACCGAAGCCGCGCAAAAGATGACCGAAGGTGCCGTGCGCGACCACTTCGACAACTGGCTCGCTGCCGACACGAAATCCGCAGGTGCCATTCTCGACTTCCTCGTGCTGCGCGCCGAAGAGCGCCTGCGCCGCCGCCAGGAAAAGGAAACGGCCCGCAAATCCGCGACCAAGAAGCTCCGCCTGCCTGGCAAGCTGACCGATTGCACCTCGAAAGACCGCGCAGGCACCGAGCTTTTCATCGTCGAGGGCGACAGCGCGGGCGGCTCCGGCAAGGGCGCGCGCAACCGCGAAACGCAAGCCCTGCTGCCGCTCAAGGGCAAGATCCTGAACGTGCTGGGGGCCGCGTCCAGCAAGCTCGGCTCCAACGCCGAGATCAGCGATCTCTGCGAGGCCCTCGGCGTCGGTATGGGCACCCGTTTCAACCTCGACGATCTGCGCTATGACAAGATCATCATCATGACCGACGCGGATGTGGACGGCGCCCATATCGCCTCGCTGCTGATGACCTTCTTCTTCACCCAGATGCGCCCGCTGATCGACGCCGGGCATCTGTACCTCGCCTGCCCGCCCCTCTTCCGCCTGACCCAAGGCGCGCGGCGCGTCTACTGCCTCGACGAGGGCGAAAAGGACATGTGGCTCGAAAAGGGCTTGGGCGGCAAAGGCAAGATCGACGTCAGCCGCTTCAAGGGCCTCGGCGAGATGGACGCCAAGGACCTCAAAGAGACCACCATGGACCCCAAAACCCGCAAGCTCATCCGCGTGAGCATCGACGAAGACATGCCGGGAGAAACGGGCGATCTGGTCGAGCGCCTCATGGGCAAAAAGCCCGAACTGCGGTTCCAGTATATTCAGGAGAACGCCAAGTTCGTGGAGGAGTTGGATGTTTGAGCTAGTGCATCCCAAATGAAGCTGATCGCGAACCTATTTGCCTTTGTTATCATCTGTGGTGCCACTGCAGTTACCGGCTACATCTTGTGGAATTCCCTTACTCTCTTTGACTACATAGTCGAAGGCGCGGGTGAGTTGGAGCCAGAGATATACGTTCCCCTGGCAGTAACAGTTCTAACTGCCGTCTTGGGTCTGACGGCAACTCTGTATACTCAAAGCGTATCTCGAAGGCGGGAGATCGAAGCAGCTCATCGTGAAAGAAAGCTGGAAATCTATCTTCAATTTATGCAGTTGATTGAAAAGTTAATTCTATCTGGAAAACCAGACCTAGCTACAGGTGAGATAGATCACAATCAGATTGCGAAGGAATTGGTATCAATCCGAACCAAAGCGGTACTCTGGGCTTCGCCTGCCGTTTTGAGACCGCTGGCCAAGCTTGGTCAGCCAGACCATTCGCTCAGAGGGCTTTTCGATACATTGGAGGAGATACAAAGAGCTATGCGAAAAGATCTGGGCCTATCGAACATCGGCCTAGAAAAGAAATTCTTTGCCAAACTGCCATTGGCCGACCCAACTGAGTATGATCGCCTCGGCACCTAAAAGCAGAGCTAACTGCCGTCATTTATAATTTCTCCGTGCCCGAGGCCCCGCCTCGGGCCGCGCCCGACCGCCCCCACGGGGAGGGCGCACATACGTGCACCCCGGGGCTCACGCCCCCCTCCGGCTTCAAAAGGTCCCCCGGACCTTTTGCAAGACAGCCTCCGGCCCGAGGTCGGGCGCAGCCCAGTAGGCGCACTGCGCCTGCGTCGGACGAAAGAGCGGATGCGCAGCATCTGCGGAGTCGTTCTTGCTTAGCCGTTTCAAACACTCTTTGTTACTCCTCATCCGGGGCAACTCTGGCACCCTTTGATCGGGCTCAAGCGCAGCCCCACCTTGCCTGCATTCACGCATAAACCTCCTGCACGCCTTCGGCTTCCCCCACATATCCCGCGCCCTTAAAAATGCATGTGAGGTCAAGCAGTGCCCGCCGAACTCACGGCCGGACGGGCTTGGCGAGCCACATGCGTAACGCATTCAAGAGGTGAACGGTATGTATGGTATGGTCAACGAGGGCATCCGCAGCTTTGTCCTGACGCATCACGGCGCGCAAACCTGGGACGACATTTGTCAGATCGCCGCTCTGCCCGACAAAGAGTTTCAAGATATGCAGCGGTATGACGACAGCGTCACCTATGAGCTGGTGGGCGCCATCTCTGACCGGATGGAGCTGTCGGACACCGAGGCGATGACGGCTTTCGGATCCTACTGGATCGACTATGCCGGTGGATCGCGCTTTGGTCCGTTGATGACCCGTGCGGGCCCGGGCTTTCTCGACCAGCTGCGCGGGCTTGATGACATGCACGCGCAGGTGAAACACGCGATGCCCGACCTGCGGCCCCCCTCCTTCACGCTGGAGCACCAGTCGGAGGACATCTACCACCTGCATTATGTCTCTCAACGCAGCGGACTCGATGCGATGGTCATCGGCATGCTGCATGGCCTCGCAGAAGAGACCGGAGAGAGCATCGACGTGCGGCAAGTGGCTGAAAAATCAGATGGCGTCGATCACAGTGTGTTCGAAATCACGCTGTTGCGGACAGGCTGAGCCCGAGGGCCAAAGGACCGCGCGGCCAACCCGTCCATGTCAGTCAACCGCGCGCGCGGCCTCGATGCTTGCACGCGCGACCGACACGAGCTGTGCTGCGGGGTCCGGGATGGCCTGATGGCCGGTGCGCATGTCCTGGGCAAGCTCGCCCAGTGACTTGAGGCCAAGCGTGAATGCTGCACCTTTGATCGCGTGAAAGGCAGCGTCCCGCTCCTGGCTGGCCCATCCGCTTCCCTTATCTGAGAGCGCCTCGGCGGCCCTCTCTACATCAGCGCGCAGCTTTGCGAGCATCTTCAGGAACGTGTCCTTGCCGGTGTGATCCACTATGGAGGAGATTTGCCCGGGGTCGACCAGATCCATCCTGTCTGACGGCGCCACGGGGTCCGTCGCCACCGCTTTCGCAAATCGGGCCAACACCACCTGAAGCCGGTCTGCCGTGATCGGCTTGGTGACATAGTCATTCATTCCAGCCTTCAGGCATTTTTTGCGATCTTCCTCAAAGGCGTTGGCGGACACCCCCACAATCGGCAGGGTCAGCCCTCTCTTTCTGATCTCTGTCGTTGCTGCCACCCCGTCCAAAACCGGCATCTGCAGGTCCATGAAGACCAGATCAAAGCTCCGCTCGGCCAGCTTATCGAGCGCCTCCTGCCCGTTCTCCGCACTCTCGACCACGACGCCGAACCGCTGCAGGATTGCCGAGGCCACCCGTCGGTTGACCTCATTGTCTTCCACCAGCAGCACCTCCGCATCAAAGCGAGCGGGCATCAACGACGGTGTCGCCACCTCGACCGGGCGCGCATCCCGGCACCAGCTGACGGCGCGGACGGGGAGCTCGATCCAGAACAGGCTGCCCTCTCCCACCGCGCTCGACACGCCGATCTGCCCCCCCATGTCGACGACAATACGCTTTGAAATGGCAAGCCCAAGCCCGCTGCCTGAAAATTGCCGGGACAGGGAGCCGTCAATCTGGCTGAAGTCCTTAAAAAGTTTGCCCTGATCCTCCGCAGAAATGCCGATTCCAGTGTCGGACACGCTGAGGCGCAGGGTGTCTCCGCCTTTGATCTCTGCTAAAATGCTGATCCGGCCCTGCTCGGTGAATTTGATCGCATTTCCAATCAGATTGACCATGACCTGCCGCAAACGCACCGCGTCCGTTACAACCTCGCAGGGCGGGCATCTGATCTCGAACCCCAGCCCGGCCTCTTCGGCACGAGGGCGCAAGGTCGTGTCCAGCAGTGTCGCAATATCCGTAAGGGACACAGGCGCATAGTTGTAGGTGATCACGTCTGCTTCGAGTTTCGAATAGTCGAGGATGTCGGTGATGACATCCAGCAGCAAATTGCCCGAGTTCCTTATGGTCGCAACCCGGCCCTTCTGCTCCGGCGACAGGGCGGTATCTTTCAACAGATCCGCCGCACCGATAATACCGTTCAGCGGCGTCCGGATCTCATGACTCATCGTCGCCAGAAATCTGGTCTTTGCATCACTGGCCGCGCGCGCGGCCTTGGCGCTGCGGGCGTTGCGCAGGCTCAAATGACGATGCTTCCTCTTGGTCTTTGAAATGAACGCCAGTTGCGCAAACTGCAAAGCAATGATCGACACAAACACCAAAGCGGTGAAGCCCACACCCAGGGCCAGACGGCTGTAGCTCCGGGATGTCAGGGCGCGCTCCGACACACGCAACTCGTCGAGGGCCCGGTTGGTGGAAATCACAAGCTGCGTTGTTTCCGCCCGAATGCCCTTCGCACGCTCCAGAAAATCCGGCAAAGCCGCGCGCAACCGCATCTGATTGCCAAGCATGGGATCAATTCGCTCGGCCATGCCCAAAATGGCATTTTTCGCGGACCGGGCTGCAGCCTGAACATCGGGCGCGGTGGAAAACGTCTCAGCAAACCGACCCTCGCTCAGGAGTTTGGCGCGGCTATAGACAAGATCGAACCGCAAGCTGACGTTTTGCAACATATCAGGGCGCGGGTCCGCTTGTGCGGCATAGAGGGCCTCAATCAGGCGAGAGGCCTCGCGGTCGGTCTGGAACACCGCCCACATCGCATCTTCCCGTACGCTTTCAGCAATCGAACGCTGCCGCTCGTACAGGTTGAGAAACAGAAACGCCGTTCCCGCGATCAGAAACGCGCCCAAGACGACAAGCAGCATTGTCACCTTGCCAATGCTTCCCGTTCTGATCAGCGGTGAGAAGAAGCGCCTCACGTCAATCGAGCACCTCGATACGTGCGATCTGCCAGACCGAGCGGCCGAAATAGACCTCGTTGAAGAGCTCAGGTGCTTCATCGAAGGGGTAAATCAGGAACAACGGCCCCTTGTCGCGAATGCTGAGCGGCTGGCCATCTGCATGCGTGGCGAGGATAACCGGATGGGACTGGAAATCCTCTACCGGGACATCGGCGCTGTAGTCGTTGAGGGCAAAAATACGCACGGTCTGGCCCTGCGCGCCGACCGCCTCCAGCAACGCCTGACCCAGCGGGCCGGAGAAGGCACGGCTGGTTTCGTACCAGGGCGTCATTGTTGTGGTCGTCCGTTGTGCCAGCGCCTCCAGCATGGCGCGGTCAAACCGCGCGACACCCTCGCCGTTGGTCACAGCGATATCGCCACTGACGGACAGAATCACATCGCCTTGCGGATCTGGCAACGCCTCAGCGTGAAGCAAACTTGCGAGAAAGATCAGGCACAGGGTCAGGATGGCCTTCATTGCTATTTCCTTTTGCGATTGATGCTAAGCTGTCTGCATGGACGGCTGAGTTCTGAGGTAGACCTGTTCGATCTCTGCGATCCCGGCCTCGAAGGCAAACACCGCATCGGGATCGAAATGAGAACCGGAGAGACGGTGGATCTCGTCGCGTGCGGCCTCGAAGGGCCAGGCGTCTTTATAGGGGCGTTGGGTGCACAGGGCGTCCAGCACATCTGCTATTGCAACGATGCGTCCAGACAACGGTATGTCGTCACCTGCCAGGCGACGGCCATAGCCGGTGCCATCCCATTTCTCATGATGGGTCAGCGCGATCTCCTCTGCCATGCGGATGAGATCGCTCTCGCCATCTTCCAGAATGCGGCCGCCAATATCGGTGTGCTTTTCGACGATGACCCGCTCATGATCCGTCAGACGGTCGGGTTTGTTCAGAATGGCATCCGGGATGCCGATCTTGCCGGTGTCATGCAGCGGAGCCGCGAGGTACAGGGTCCGGCAATAGTCGCTGTCCATTCCCATGTGACGAGCGATGATTTCAGAGACCTCGGCAACCCTTGAGATGTGTTCGCCGGTGTTGCCATCCCGCACCTCGATCGCGCGGGCCAGCCGCCAGATCAGTTCTTCCTCCTGTCTGACAAGAGCGCGCGTTGCCGTCTTGATTTCCTGGTCGAGATGTCTTGCACGGTCTTCGAGCGCCAGCTGCGCCTCTCGCAGAGACACCAGATTTCCAGCCCGCAGGCGCAGTTCTTCCGGATCAAAGGGCTTGTTGAGAAAATCCGTAGCCCCAAACTTGACCGCCTTGATCCGCAGATCCCGCTCCTGATCGGCGGTCAGCATCACAATGGGCACATGTCTGTATTCGGGGGACGCTCGCAGCAGGCGCAGGCACTCTATCCCATCGACATCGCCCATCCGGTAGTCGAGCAGAACCAGATCGAATGTGACCTCTTCACACCGCCGCAGCGCCGCCCTGGGATCGGAGTAGCCCTCCACCTCGCAGTTGCTCAGCTTTCCCAGAACCGCAGTGATGACACCAAGGATGATCTCGTCATCGTCGATGGAACAGATACGCATAGAACGGCTCAATTGATACCAATACTCACACAGAGCATGGTTTTGCAGGGAGTTTGTTAATTTGGCGATAAGTGCACCGTCAGTCTGGACATACAATTTGACACAATTCCGGCCATGATCGTGCGCCCGTGTCGGGGCCATCCGGGAGGACGGTCGTATGCAGGCTGCCAACCTGCCACCCCGTGGGGCACAGCCGCGCGCGATCTGCCGCGCTAGGTCGTCTCGCCAATCCGCAGATAGGCTGACAGCTCCACGGCATGGGCATCCGCGTCTGTGTCAGGCTGCATCAGCCAGGTCGCAGCGGCCTTGCCAATCTCGAACCTCGGCGTCACCGTCGTGGTGATCAGCTTCGGCAGAGCTGAGAGAAATCCAAGCCCGTTGAAGCCCGCAAGTGCGACTTGCTCGGGCAGCGCAAGGCCTTCGGCCAGGCAATGCATGAGCCCGCCAGCGGCCAGATCATCATTTGCATAGTAGATCGCCTGAGCCGGAGATCGTTCTTGCATCAGCCTGGCCGTGGCAGCCCGCCCCGCCTCCATCGACGAGGCGCCATGGGCGCTTTCCACATCGACGATCTGCGCCCCGGCGGCCCGCACCGTTCGGGCAAAGGCCTCGAACCGCTTTGTGGCCCGCAGATCGAGACCGTCCAGGCTGCCCACATAGGCAAAGGTCCTGTAACCGCGCTCGATCAGATGTCTGGCCATGTCTTCACCCGCCTTGATGTGCGACACCCCGAAGCAGGCTGAGATCGGATCACCATCGGTGTCCATGATCTCGGCCACGCGCACCCCGGTCTGCGTGACGATCTTTCGCAGAGCGTCCGTGTGTTCAAGACCGGGGAGAATCAACCCCCTCGGGCGCCAGGACAGCAGGTCAAAGACCAGGTCTTCTTCGGTCTCAAGCGAATACTCCGACACGCCAAACACCGGCCTCAACCCACTTTCATCCAGCGCCGTGTTGATGCCCGACAAGACTTCCGTGAAGACCCGGTTTTGCATCGTCGGCACCACGACGCCGACAATCGGATTGTCGTAGGTGGCGTTGCCGCCTGCCAGCCTGTTGTGCACGTAACCAATCTCACGCGCTGCACCAACAACCTGTTTTCTCACGTCTTTCGAGATATAGCCTGTGCCGCGCATGACCCGCGACACCGTCATCTGGCTGACCCCCGCCACTCGTGCCACATCATGCATTGTGGGCTGCGATCTCCCCGAATTTGAAGCTCGGCGTTGGGCCATTTTACCGGGTGTCTCTCTCATGTGTGCTTGACGTATGTTTACGTAAACATCTACTGTAAGCGCAATGTGTTTACGTAAACATACGTGCCACAGGATAAGGAACACACTGCAGGCGGGCGACCGCCATGGGAGGATATATGAAACATTTTCTTTTGAGCTCGGCCTTGGCCGTGGCAGCCACAGGCGCCGCCTTCGCCGACACATACCGGCCGGAGTGCTTTGCCCCGGCACCGGGCACATCAGAGATTTCCTATGACGCGAAGGACGGGCCCTACAAGCTGGCCTTCGTGAACGGATTTGCCGGAAACGACTGGCGCATTCAGGCAATTCAATCCGCCAAAGCCTGGGCGGCCCGCCCCGAGAATGCGGGCAAGATCGACGAGTTCACCGTGGTGTCGGTGGGCAATGACAGCGCCGCACAGATCGCCGCCATCGATAACTTCATCGCGGCGGGCTATGACGCCATCACCTTCATCGCCGTGAACCCCACAGCGTTCGAACCGGTCATTCGCCGGGCCGAGCGCGCAGGCACGATCCTGGTGCCCTTCGACAATGTTCTGGACACCGACAAGGTTGTCCAAGTGAACGAAAGCCAAAAGGCTCTGGGCGCGCTGAAGGCACAGACCGTCATGGACACGCTGGGCGGTGAGGCGGACAAGATCCTGATGGTCAACGGCCTGCCCGGCAACGCCACGGATCGCGACCGCCGCCTCGGGATGATGAGCGTGCTGGAGCAGGTCGAGGGGCTGGAGATCGTCGAGGTGGTCGGCAATTGGGACACCGGCACCAGCCAGAAGGTTGTGGCCGATGCGCTGGCCACCCATGGCGAATTTGACGCCGTTGTGTCGCAGCACGGTTCAGCCGGGTCGATCAACGCGATGCAGGCCGCAGGGCACCCGATTGTGCCCATGGGCGTCGATGGCGAAAACGGCGTGCGCATGTTGATGGATGAACTCGACATTCCGGGCGTCTCGGCCAGCCAGGCGCCGGCCATGTCAGCCGTGGCGCTGGAAGCGGCCGTGGCGCTTTTGGAGGGCAACACGCTGCCACAGACGATCTTCCTGCCCATTCCGCAGGTGCAGGCGGAGGCGCTGGAGGCTGGGGTGAACTATTTCCCCGACTTGCCCAAGTCCTTCAATACAGGCACGGGCTATGCCGAGTGCTTCGCGCCCTTCACACCCGAAGAGCTGTTGGGTCAATCACCTGACAATACCTGAGCCTGACGGCTTCTCTTATGCGGTGGCGCGGGCCTACACGCGCCACCCCATGCCATGGAATGACCGCTATGACCGACATCCGCCCTCCTCTTCTGGAGATGAAGAACATCTCCAAACACTTCGGCGCCACAAAAGCGCTCGACGGTGTCGACTTTGCCTGCCGGGCGGGTGAGGTGCATGCCGTGCTCGGCGAAAACGGCGCGGGCAAATCAACGCTGATGAAGCTCATCGCGGGCGTGCTGCAGCCCACCCATGGTCAATTGCGCGTGGACGGCCAGGATGTGGCGCTGAACACACCCCAGGATGCGCTGCGCCACGGGCTGGTCTGCATGTTTCAGGAGCTGTCTCTGGTGCCGGACCTGACCGTGCGGGAGAACCTGCTGCTCGGCGCACCGGGCGCCGGGCTTGGCTGGTTGCGCGGAACCGGGCTGAGTGACGCGCAGGATGTTTTGAACCGCATCGGCGGCGACCAGATCAAGATGGGCGCGCGTGTCGCGGACCTGACATTGCCGCAACGCCAGCAGGTGGAAATTGCCAAGGCGATCATGAAAAAGCCGCGCCTTCTGATCCTCGATGAAGCCACATCGGCGCTTAGCGCGTCGGTTGTTGATCGGGTGTTCGAGCTTGTCCGCGAAGCTCGGGATGGCGGCACCGCCGTGCTTTTCATCTCTCACCGGTTTCACGAGGTCGAAGCTTTGGCGGACCGGGTCTCGGTCTTTCGCAACGGCCAGCGTGTCGAGACCTTCCTAAAAGGCGCGCATGACTATGGCGAGATCATCGACATGATGGTGGGCCAAAAGATCGAAGAGCTGTTCCCGCAAAAGCCAGCCGGTCTGAGCAACGCCGAGGTCGTTTTGGATGTGCGCAGTTTCAGTTGGGAAGACCGCGTCAAAGACGTGAGCCTGTCGGTGCGCCGTGGTCAGATCGTGGGCCTCGGCGGGCTCGATGGTCAGGGACAAGGCGCGTTTCTCATGGGCCTCTTCGGTTTGCTTCGCAAGGCGGACGGCACCACAGCGATTGCCGGGCAGACCAGCGACATCACGAGCCCAAAAGTCGCCAAACACCAAGATATCGCACTCGCCTACGTCCCTGAGGACCGCAAAACCGAAGGGTTGATCCTCGATCAGAGCATTCAGGAAAACCTCGAACTGGCCGCGCTTGGCCGAACCGATCTGGATGCGGGAGACGCAGCGCTTTATTCCGGATCGCTCGACCAGTTGGCCTTGAAACATGGCGGGTTGGACCTGCCTGTCTCATCGCTGTCGGGCGGCAATCAACAAAAGGTGGTTCTGGCGAAATGGCTTGCGCTCAAGCCGCGCTGCCTGCTTCTGGCGGACCCAACGCGCGGCATCGACGTGAAAACAAAGACGCAGATCTATGCGATCCTGCGCCAACTGGCAGATCAGGGCACGGCGATCCTGCTTCTCAGCACGGATTACGAAGAGCTGATCCAGCTCTGCGACGAGACGCATGTCTTCTTTGATGGGGCAATCGTGGCCTCGCTCAAAGGCGCGGAGCTGACCCCGCAGAACATCATCGCAGCCACCCTGAATGTGGCGACAAACGAGGCTGCGCGTCATGCTTGACTACATGAGATCGAACCGGCGCGAGGTGATCGCGGGCCTTGTGCTGATCGCACTCCTGGCGACTTATCTGGGCACCCACCCGCGCGGGGCCTCGACCTATGTGATGACGATCTGGGCGAACCAGTGCCTGATCCTTGGTCTGGCCGCCTGTGCCCAGTTCTTCGCCGTTGTGGTGCGCGGGATCGACCTGTCGGTTGGTGCGGTCATGGCGCTGACGAATTGCATCGCCTCTTATCTGCTGGACGGGTCCGCCAGCGGCATTGCCTTTGGGATGGTGGCTGTCGTTGCGGCAGGCGCGCTCTGTGGGCTGCTCAACGGGGTCATCATCGTCTTTGGCCGCATCCAACCGATCGTGGTGACGCTGGCGACTGCCTCGGTCTTCATCGGCATCGCGTTGTTGCTGCGCCCCACCCCCGGTGGCGCGGTGAACTATGATCTGGCCGACGCGATGACACTCGACTTTCTTGGCATTCCCACCGCTTTGGTGATTACGGCGGTGGCCGTCGTCGGGTTCTGGCTGCCGTTCCGGCGCACCGGCCTTGGCTTGGGCCTCTATGCGCTTGGGTCCTCGGAACAGGCGGCATTCCAATCGGGGATCGACACGCGGTTCATCCGCCTGGCGGCCTTCACGCTGGCCGGGCTTTTTGGCGGGTTGGCGGGGCTGTTTTACAGCTTCGTGACCACCACAGGCGATGCGGGGATCGCGGCAGGGTTCACGCTGAACTCCATTGCAGCGGTGGTTCTGGGCGGGGTGCTGCTGCGCGGCGGGGTCGGCTCGCTTGTGGGCGCGCTGGCGGGTGCCTTCATCCTGAAAACGATAGCGTCGCTCATGTTCTTTTCTGGCATCCCGTCACTTGCGCAGCCCCTCTTCGAAGGGCTGATCCTCGCGGGGGCCATCGCCATCGGCGGCGCCGACGTCTTGCGCGCGCGCAACAAGCTGGAGGTCTACTCCTGATGCGGAGCGCAATCACACTCGACAGTCTGATGCCGTTTTTCGGTGTTGTGGTCCTGATCCTCGCGGGCAGCGTCTTCTTCCCGCAGGTGCTCAGTGCAGGCTATCTGACCCAGCAACTTCAGATCGCGGCCTTTCTCGGCTTGCTGGCCACCGGCGCCACCATTGTAATCCTGCTGGGGCATATCGATTTGTCGGTACCTTGGGTCTTGACGGGAGCTGCGATCCTGTCGACCGCGCTGGTCGGCACTGGCAACCCAGTGCTGAGCGCGATTGCCGTGCCCGCAGCGCTCGCTTTCGGTGCTCTGATCGGGGTGATCAACGCCATGGGTGTGGCCATTCTGCGCATCCCCTCGATGGTCTGGACGCTGGCGGTGAATTCCATGCTGCTGGGCCTTGCGGTGCTGAATACGGGCGGGTTCAACCCAAAGGGCCAGTCCAGCCCGCTGATGGTGGCCATGGCCTCGGGTGACATTCTGGGCCTGCCCATCAGCTTTCTGGTCTGGATCGCGATTTCGCTGATCCTGGGCTATGTCCTGACCCGCACACCGTTCGGGCGATACCTGCGCTCCATCGGCTTCAATGAAAAAGCGACCTTCCTGTCAGGCGTCTCAACGCCCTCGGTGCTCTTTGTCGCCTTTGCGATTGCGGGCATGTGTTCAGCACTTGGCGGGGTCATGCTGGCGGGATATGCCAATCAGGCCTACCAGAGCATGGGCGACCCGTTCCTGTTGCCCACCATCGCCGCAGTGGTCATCGGCGGCACCTCGATCCTTGGGGGGCGCGGTGGGCTCTTCGGCACCATCGGCGGCGCGCTGTTCATCACCCTGCTGACCTCGATCCTTTCGGTGATGCAAATCGACGACGCCTGGCGCAATATTATCTTTGGGGTCATCATCCTTGCGATGCTCCTGTTCCAGACCTTGAGAAAAGGAGCCGTGGCGTGACCCAACCCCGCTTCATCCCCGTTGATCCGCGATTTGAGACGTTTGTGGACACCTCCCGCCCGCCGGAGCAGATTGCAGACGGCTGTATCTGGACGGAAGGCCCCGTCTGGCACGACGACCAGCTGTTTTTCAACGATATCCCGAACAAGCGCATGATGCGGTGGAGAGAGAGCACAGGCGCACAAGTCGCGCTGGCCAACAGCGAGTTTGCAAATGGCAATACGCGCGACCTAGGGGGCCATATGATCTCTTGCGAACACGGCGGGCGCCGGGTGATCCGGCGGCATGATCCGTTGGACGCATCAGCCGTGGAGGTCATCGCCGACAGTTTCGAGGGCAAGCGGCTGAACTCCCCCAACGATGTGGTCGTGCGCTCCGATGGCTCCGTGTGGTTCACTGACCCGCCCTACGGGATCAATTCGGACATCGAAGGCTACCCCGCCGACAGCGAGATTGGCGGCTGCTATGTCTTTTGCGCAGACACCGATGGTGTGCTGCATGCGGTGGCCACCGACTTCGACAAGCCCAATGGGCTTGCGTTCTCCCCCGACGAGCGCCGCCTTTATGTGGCCGATTCAGGTGCGATCCGGGGGGCGAGCTTTCCCGGCATCGACTATGAGCTGCCCCACCACATCCGGGTCTTCGACGTGGAGGGTGTCACGCTCTGCAACCCCCGCGTCTTTGCGGTTGTGGCCCCCGGCGTGCCGGATGGGTTCCGCGTGGACCACGAGGGGTACATCTGGACGTCGGCGCTCGATGGCATCCACTGCCTGTCGCCCGAGGGCGCGCTGATCGGGAAGATCTGGCTGCCGCAACAAACCTCGAATATCTGCTTTGGAGGGGCGTCGGGCCAGACCATGTTCATCACCTCCTCCGACAAAGTATACCGGGTGGAGAGCACGCGTCGTGATGCCGCCCATGTTTTGAGAGACCAGGAAAGGACCCTGTCATGAGTTTGAACGTTGCCATCTTTGGCCTGGGCTCCATGGGCTATGGCATGGCGCAGTCCTGTCTGCGCGCCGGGATGAGGGTGCATGGCTTTGATGTGGTGGAGGCGCAGGTCGCGCGGTTCCTCGCCGACGGGGGTGCGGCAGGACCCGTGGCGGAGGTGGCGCCAGACCTGGATGCCGTTGTGGTGGTGGTCCTGAACGCCGCCCAATTGGAAAGCGTGCTGTTTGGTGAGGCTGGCGTTGTGGCCCAGCTGCGCGCCGGTGCGGTTGTGCTGGCGTGCGCCACGGTGCCGCCGGAGTTTGCAAAGGAGATGGAGCAGCGCTGCATAGCCACCGGCGTGCACTACCTCGACGCACCCATCTCGGGTGGCTCGGTCAAGGCGGCGCAGGGCAGACTTGGCATCATGGCGTCAGGCACGGAAGCTGCGTTTTCGGCAGCAGGCCCCGTTCTGGAGGCCACAGCTGAGACGGTCTTCCGCCTGGGTGATGCCGCAGGGGCCGGGTCGGCCATGAAGGCCGTGAACCAGCTGCTTGCGGGAGTGCATATTGCCACCATGGCCGAAGCGCTGACCTTCGGGATGACCCAAGGGATCGCGCCGGAGACCTTCGTCGAGGTGATCAGCAAATGCGCGGGCAGCTCCTGGATGCTTGAGAACCGCGCACCGCATGTGGTCGCAGGTGACTACACCCCGCACAGCCAGGTCAACATCTGGCCGAAGGATCTGGGCATCGTTCTGGAAGCCGCCAAAGCCTCGGGCTTTCACGCGCCAATCACCGAAACTGCGCTGGCGCAATACAGGGCCGCCGTTGACATGGGGCTGGGCCACGAGGATGACGCAGCGGTCGCCAAGGTCTATGCCAAGGATGCAGGCCTGACCCTGCCGGAGAAACACTCATGAAACTTGGCTGCATCGGGGATGATTTCACCGGCTCAAGCGATCTGGCCAATACATTGGCCAAACAGGGCATGCGGGTGGTGCAGTATTCGGGCATCCCATCCGAACCGGCCTCTGAGGACGTCGAGGCGGGGGTGGTGTCGCTCAAATCCCGCTCCATCGCGCCGGCGGACGCAGTGGCACAATCGCTGGCCGCACTCGATTGGCTGATCGCGCAGGGCTGCACGCAGATTTTCTTCAAATACTGCTCCACCTTCGATTCGACGCCCGACGGCAACATCGGGCCGGTGGCGGATGCCCTGGCCGATGCGCTTGCGGCGGATCGGGTCATCGTCTGCCCCGCCTTCCCTGGCACCGGGCGCTCGGTCTATCAGGGGCATCTCTTTGTCAACGATGCGCTGCTGAACCAATCGGGCATGGAAAACCACCCCTTGACCCCGATGACAGATGCCGACCTGCGCCGGTGGATGACCCCGCAGAGCAAATATGACATCGGGCATGTGGCGGCACAGACCGTCTTTGCCGGCGCGGACGCCATCCTGGCGGGTCTCAACGGCGAAGATGCGGCGGGCAAACGGCACATCGTGGTCGACGCCATCCGGGATGAAGACCTGATGGAAATCGGGCGCGCGGCTGCAGACCTCAAATTGGTGACAGGCGGCTCCGGTGTGGCCTTGGGGCTGCCGCGCAATTTCGGTTGCACACCCGGTAAGCCGGACTGGGAAGGCCAGTCCGGCCCCGTCCTTGCCCTCTCCGGCTCCTGCTCCACCGCGACCCGCGCGCAGGTGGCACGCCACGCGGCCCGCCACCCCGCGCGGGAGCTGCGCGCCGAAGACATCATTGATGGTCGTGAAACACCTGACGCGGTGTTGGACTGGGCGATGATTACCGGTGATCTGCCCCTGATCTACAGCTCGGCGGATCCCGAGGTGGTCAAGGCCGTGCAGGACCAGTTTGGACGCGAGCGCGCCGCCTCGGCCATCGAGACCTTCTTTGCCGATCTGGCGCGTCTGGCTGTGGCAAGAGGCGTCACCCGGATCATCACAGCAGGTGGCGAGACCTCGGGTGCTGTCGTCGAGGCGCTCGACCTCACCACGCTTGAGATCGGCCCGGAGATCGACCCCGGCGTGCCCGCGCTGCGCGCCAAGCCGGACCTCGTGCTGGCGCTGAAATCCGGCAATTTTGGCGCGGAAGATTTCTTTGAAAAAGCGGCCGGAGTGCTGGGCCCATGAGTGACACCAAGCTGCGTGAGCAGATGTGCCTGCTGGCGCAATCGCTCTTTGAGCGGGGTCTGACGCATGGGTCAACCGGCAATATCTCGTCGCGGACGGAGGATGGGGGTCTGCTGGTCTCGCCCACTGGCACCAGCTTTGGCCGTCTCGATCCTGCGCGCCTGAGCCGGTTCGACGCCGACGGTCGCATGATTGACGGCGACCCGCCCACCAAGGAGATGCCGTTGCACGCCGCGTTCTACGAGACACGCAGCACGGCAGGCGCCGTGGTGCATCTGCATTCGTGCCATTCGGTGGCCCTGTCGCTGCTGCCTGACAACGACACGGAGTGCTTTCTTCCGCCGCTGACGCCCTACGCCGTCATGCAGCTGGGCAAGGTCAAGCTGCTACCCTTCTTCGTGCCGGGCGATCCGGCCATGGGCGAGGCTGTGCGCGGGCTGGCCGGGAAACGCACCGCAGTCATGCTGGCCAATCATGGCCCCGTGGTTGCGGGCAAGACCGTCGAAGCCGCCTGCAATGCGATTGAAGAGCTTGAGGCCACCGCGCGGCTGGCGCTGATGCTCCGCAGCCAGCCCCTGCAGGCGCTGGACGCGGGCCAGATCAACGCCGTTGTCACCAAATTCGATGTGGAGTGGGAGACATGATCCGCTTTTCAGCCAATCTCGGCTTTCTCTGGACAGATCGCCCCCTGCCCGACGCCATTCACGCGGCGCATGCGGCAGGGTTTGCCGCCGTGGAATGCCATTGGCCCTATGACACCCCCGCCGCCGACGTGCGCACGGCGCTCGATGCGACCGGTTTGCCGATGCTGGGCCTGAACACCTTGCGGGGCCAACCCGGCGAGAACGGCCTCGCCGCGCTTGAAGGCCGCGAGGCGGAGGCGCGCGCAGCCATCGATCAGGCGATTGCCTATGCCGATGTTGTGGATGCGGGCGCGGTGCATGTCATGGCCGGGTTTGCCTCCGGCCCCGCAGCCCGACAGGCCTTTGAGCGCAATCTAGGCCACGCGGCGTCACAAACCGACCGCACGATCCTGATTGAGCCTTTGAACCGCCACGACGCGCCCGGCTACTTCCTCACCACCACCGATCAGGCGCGAGAGATCATCGAAAGCGTGGGCGCGCCAAACCTGAAGCTGATGTTCGATTGCTATCATGTGGGCCGAACTGAGGGTGACGTGATCACAAGGCTGACCGATCTGCTGCCGATCATCGGCCACATCCAGTTTGCATCGGTCCCCGACCGGGGGCCACCGGATCAGGGCGAGCTGAACTATGCCGCGATTTTTGCGCATGTCGCATCGCTTGGCTGGCAGACCCCTCTGGGCGCGGAGTTCAAATCGGAAACGCCAGAGCCGCCGCTGGGCTGGATGACACGGCTCGCTGCTTTGGGTTGAGGCAATCAAGCGCCAGCTTTGTTGCGCCACCCCACTAGGTTCAACCCGGCAAAAAGGATGGCCGCGACGCAGACGATGGACGGACCCGCAGGCGTGTCGAACACATAGGCGCCCTGCAATCCGGCCACGGCTGACACCGCTCCGATCCCGGCCGCAGTCACGGCCATGGCCTCAGGCGTGCGTGCGAGCCCCCGCGCCGCCGCCGCTGGTATGATCAGAAGCGCCGCGATCAGAAGCACGCCAACAACCTTGATCGCCACAGCCACGGTGATGGCCAGCGACAGGGTCAGGATCAATTGCTCCCGTTTCGGGTTCAGACCACTGGCATAGGCCAGCTCCGCGTTGAGCGTGGAGGTCAGCAGGGCGGACCACCTCCAGGCGATCAGCGCCACCACAAGGACCGCGCCACCCCAGATCACCAGCAGATCCAGCCGCGACACGGCGAGAATATCGCCAAACAGATAGGCCATCAGGTCAATCCGGATGCCCGACAGGAAAGAGACCGCGACCAGCCCAAAGGCCAGAGCGGAATGGGCCAGCACACCCAGCAGCGTGTCCATCTCATAGCCGCGTCCGGCCAAGACTGTGACGGTCAGCGCCATGATCAGCGCCACAGCGAGAACGCCCGGAAAGATCGAGATCTGAAACGCCAGTGACAGCGCGACCCCGAGAATCGCCGCGTGGGCCGTGGCATCCCCAAAATAGGCCATCCGTCGCCAGACCACAAAACACCCCAAAGGGGCTGCGGCCACGGCTGTTCCGACCCCGGCCAGGGTCGCGCGGGTCATGAAATCATCCAGCATTATTCAGCCGCCTCGTGGCAATGGTCGTGATCATGATCGTGGTCATGACGGTAAAGCGCCAGCGCACCGCCGGTGCCCGACCCAAAGAGCGCACGGTACTCCGGCGCTGAGGCCACGACGGCAGGCGTTCCCTCGCAACACACATGCCCATTGAGGCAGATCACCCGATCCGACGCGCTCATCACCACATGCAACTCGTGGCTGATCATCAGAACGGCGCAACCGGTTTTGCGGCACACGGTCTCGATCTCCTGATAAAACGCGGCAGAGCCGGGCTGGTCCAGCCCCTGCGTCGCCTCATCCAGCAGCAAGACGTCCGGCTGGTTGATCAGCGCCCGCGCCAACAACACGCGTTGAAACTGCCCGCCGGAAAGCTGAGTCATCTGCCGTTTGAGAAGGTCAGGCACGCCCGCCGCCTCCAGCGCGGTCTTGCACCGCGCCAGTGGCACCCGGTTGGTCAACCGCATGAAGCGCGCGACCGTGATCGGCAAAGTCTGGTCAATATGCAGCCGTTGCGGGACATAGCCGATCTTCAAGCCCGGCTTTAGTGAAATCTCACCCTTGGTGATATCTGTGGCCCCGATGATCGCGCGAAACAGGCTGGTCTTGCCCGACCCGTTTGGGCCCACAATGGTCACGATCTCGCCCGGGTTCAGCGTCAATGACACATTGCTGAGAACGGTGTTGGCGCCGTAGGTCACGGCGAGGTTCTTCACTGTAATCAGGCTCATATGTCAGCGTTGTCCAGACAGTCGGGGCAGACGCCTTCAGCTTCCACGACGGTCTTCTCTATTTGAAACCCCGCAGAGCGCGCTGCCTGCCCCAAAGCGCCGCCAGAAGCTGCTGCGTCCGCCTCGGCCACGGCATCGCACAAGCGGCAGATCATGAAGGCTGGTGAATGGTTTTCACCGGGATGCGCGCAGGCGACAAAGGCGTTCAAGCGCTCGATCTTGTGAACAAACCCGTGCTCCGACAAAAAATCGAGAGCGCGATAGGCGACGGGCGGTTGCGATCCAAACCCCGCCTCGCGCAGCATGTCCAGAATGGCATAAGCCCCAAGCGCCCGGTGCTCCTGCAACAGCAATTCCAGCACTTTGCGCCGCACCGGGGTCAAACGCAGGCCGTTCTGTGCACATTTTGCTTCCGCCGCCTCAAGCGCCTGACCCACGCAGAGGTGATGGTCATGCTTTTGGAAACCAAGCGTTTGGCTCTGAGCAGGCTCGACTTTGAGATCGCTTGTCATAGGGGTCCGTATCGGCTATGGCGAAAGTAACGTTATAAAATCACATGAACGATCCTATGTCCAGAACGCTTCTTTCTCTCTCCATTTCAACTCTTCTCATGGGCGGCACCGCGCTGGCCGATGCGCCCAAAGTCGCCGTCGATATTGCGCCGGTGCATTCTCTTGTCGCACAGGTCATGCAAGGGATTGGTGTACCCAAGCTTATTGTCCAGCCGGGGGCATCGCCGCATGAATACAGCCTGCGGCCCTCGGAGGCCTCTGCCCTGCAAGAGGCCGATCTGGTCTTCTGGATTGGCGAGGATCTGGCCCCCTGGATGGAAGACGCGGTGGAGACGCTGGCAACGGATGCGACCGTGACCACATTGCTGGAGACAGACGACACCCTTCTGCTCGACGTCCGAGAAGGTGCCTTGTTCGAAGCGCATGATCACGGCGCGGCGCATGACGATCATGATGACCATGACGATCACCACGGCGCAGAGCATACGGACGACAAAGACCATGGCCATGACGCGCATGCGCATGAGGATCACGATGAGGACAAACACTCCGATCACGAGGAGCATGAGCACGACGACCACGCGGACCACGACAACCATGATGGGCATGCCCATGGCGCGCATGACCCCCACGCCTGGTTGTCGCCACGAAACGCCAGCGCCTGGTTGAATGTGATCGCAGCACAGCTGTCGGCAGCGGATCCGGACAACGCGGGCACCTATTTCGCCAACGCTTCCGCCGCGCGCGCAGATATCGAAGCCCTTGCCGCCGACGTCGGCGCGATGCTGGACCCTGTGCGCGGTGGCAGTTTCATCGTATTCCATGACGCGTATCAATATTTTGAAAAGGATTTCGACTTCCCCGCTGCGGGAGCGATTTCGCTTGGCGATGCATCCGACCCAAGCCCGGCGCGGATCGCGGAAATACAAGGGCTTATCCGTGCTGAAGGCATCGATTGCGTTCTGGCAGAACCGCAGTTCAACCTGGGCATTGTCACCGCGATCCTGGATGGGACAGAAGCCAAAACAGGGGTCATAGACCCGCTTGGGGCGTCACTCGACCCCGGTGCCCCGCTCTATCCGAAGCTCATTCGCAATATGGCCCAAACGCTGGCGGAGTGCCTATAAATCGAACAATGCCCCCGGCGATCCTGGGCTCAGGCCTCATAGCCCAGAGATGGCGGCTGCCGCGAGGACGATGGCTGAAAGGAAGACCTTTGGACATCTGTCGTATCGGATTGCCACACACCGCCAGTCCTTCAACCTGCCGCACATGCTCTCGATGCGGTTGCGGCGTTTGTACCGGCGCTTGTCCATTGCCCGGCAGTGCATTGCGCAGCAATGTCACAAGAGGCGGGCTTCACAGGTTTCTTGCGCTGTTTCCGGCCGGGGGTGAGGGGCGATCAGATTTGATCCAGTGGATCAAATTAGCCCTGAACGGCGCGTACCCCTTTTGTCTTTCAACGCGTCTCGGAACCATTCGGCGTCATTCCCACGATCTCCAAGCGGCGCGTCTGGCGCAAGAGACACATCGGAGTTGACGAGAAAACGCTGAAGGTCAGAGCCGTCGAGATCACCGGCAGCAATATCGATGACGCGCCCAGACGCCGGAGCGGCTGGATCACATCGGAACGGATCAGGACATCGCATCGGTCACCGCGGCCGGGGCTTACGACATCCGGACGTGCCACGCGGCCATTGCTGCACAAAAATGCTGACGCTGTCATCCCGCCATGGAAGAACGCCAAGCCCCGGACGCCGACGAGCCCCAGACGCCCTCGTGCGTGACGCGACACTGCGCACCTCGAAGTATTTGCGGCGTGCCATCTGGCAGCGATGGAGCGGATACCACTGCCACTGCCGCAGCCGTGTCGAGAGCCAGATGAACTGTCTCAAGCGGCTCGGCCAATCCCTCATGGTTCGCGACGTCAATCGCCAGGTCGCCAAACGGCAGGTCCTGAACCGCGACGCCGCGCCTGGCAAACCTGTCACAGAGCCCGCAGGACAAGTCCGGCCGCGGAAAGGGGAGGCCCAACCGTCAGACGATTTGGGGAAAAAGGGCCGGCCAGCCTCAAAGGCCCAGGTCTTCAACACTATCTCCACAAACTGGAGGCAGCGGCGTCTCAGCCAAGCTTGCCCCAAACGGTGTGCTTTTCATCTTTCCCTCTCCATGCATCAACATGACCACAGATCTGCACGTCTCCCAGACCAAAAGCATTGGCCCATCGTCCGGTCAAAATGCCAACAATCGGCGCCCGTGTGTTGCGCAGCGTCTCAGTTCAGGTACACCTCACCCCATGCTCAGCTACCAGCATAGCTATCACGCCGGAAACCTTGCCGACGTCCACAAACACGCGCTGCTGGCGTGGATGCTGGCGTATCTGACGCGCAAAGACAAACCGCTCAGCTACATCGAAACCCACGCGGGTCGTGGGCTTTACGACCTGTCTGATCCGGCGGCGCTCAAGACCGGTGAGGCCGCGTCAGGGATCACACGTGTGCAGCCTTGGTTTGACGCCACACATCCTCTGGCCCGCGCCATTGACAAGATCCGTCACAGTCACGGGCCGCAGGCTTATCCCGGCTCCCCCCTGATTGCCGCCACCCTGTTGAGGGCAACCGACACGCTGCATCTGGCTGAGATGCACCCGCAGGAACATGCCGCCCTGCAAGCAGCCATGGTCGGGACGGGCGCGCGTTGCCACCACCAGGACGGCTTTGCGCTGGCCCATGCGCTGACGCCACCCTCCCCGCGGCGTGGCCTCATGCTGATTGATCCAAGCTACGAGGTGAAATCGGACTACGCGGACATTCCCGGACATATGCGCTGCATCACCCGCGCTTGGAACGTTGGTATCATCTGCCTTTGGTATCCGATCCTGACCTCCCGCAGTCATCAGGCCATGCTGGAGCAATTGCAAAGCGCGCATGAGGGCGCGTTCCGGCACGAAGTCCACTTCCCGCCGACCCGCCCGGGGCATGGCATGGTCGGCTCAGGGCTATTCGTGATCCGGCCTCCGTTTGGTCTTGAGGAAGCGGCAGCACAACTGGCCAAGCAGTTCGAGCAGCTTGCACACCCCTGATCTGTGCCCTCTGGGCATTGGCTGTTTTGCGTGCCACACTGCCGCACATCGCTGTGCAGGACGCAGCGAACCAGACCGCCCACGACACAAAAGCAAGACATGTTCGAACGCCTCTTTCCCCGCCGCAAGGCCCGCCCAGACCAGCCGCCTCAGCCCAACCCGCAGCTGGCGCTCGGCGCTCTGCTGGTGCGCGTGGCGCTTGCCGATCGCAACTACCAAGCCGCAGAGGTTGGCCAGATCGACCGGATTCTGGCAGATACCTTCGACCTCAAACCGCTGGAGGCGGCCAAGCTGCGCGCCACCTGCGAGGCGCTGGAACGGCATGCTCCGGGTACACCGGAGTTTGCGGATATCCTGCGCGAAGAGGTTGACTACGCACAGCGGCGTGCCCTGGCGGATGCCATGTGGTCAGTCGCCCTTGCGGATGGTGACCGTGACCCGGGCGAAGAGATTCAGCTGCTGGCCATCGAAACCGCGCTTGGGTTGACAGATGCCGACATTGCCGCCGCACGTCAAAAGGCGCTTGCGGGCCATTAACATTGGCACGGCGCAGCTTCCCGACTATATGACGCGGATGTTTGCTGATTTCATAAAACGGTTGACCCAACCCGACACAGAGCCTTTGCCCGACGAAGATGCGCGGCTGGCTCTGACGGCATTGCTGGTCCGCATCGCCCGATCCGACAACGACTATAGTGAGCGCGAAAAGGCTCGGATCGATCAGATCATTGCGCAGCGATATGAGCTTGGGCCAGGCGCCACCTCGGCGCTGCGCACAGAAGCCGAAGCGCTGGAGGCCGAAGCCCCGGATACGGTGCGCTTTACCCGCGCGATCAAGGATGCCGTTCCTTACGAGGCGCGCTGCGGTGTGGTTCAGGCGCTGTGGCAGGTGGTGCTGGCCGATGGCGCCCGCGCGCAGGAGGAAGATGCCCTGGTGCGCATGGCGGCGAACTTCCTGGGCATCAGCGACCGGGATTCCGCGCTGGCCCGACAGGCGGTTGACGGGCGCGCGTGACGGCCAGCCTGCCGATGTATGACACGGCGCGCACAGGTGCCGCCAATGATCGGCTTTGGCAATTGATCAGAAACGGATATGGTGCCGGGCCGGAGGCACTGGACCGGCACAGTGACCCGCATGTCACCTGGGAGGACCCTGGGTTGGTGCTGTCGCAAACCTGCGGGTTGCCCTTTCGTACGGGCCTGCACAGTCGCGTCCACCTGGTGGGGACGCCGGACTATGGCGTCGAAGGCTGCCCGCCGGGCTACTACAGATCTCACATTGTTGTGCGCGCAACCGACCCGCGCCAAAGCCTCGCCGAATTCGACGGGGCGCAGCTGGCCCGCAACGATCGACGCTCGCAATCCGGCTGGGCGGCGATCGAAGCGCATCTGGCCGAGGGCGGCTTTGGCTTCAGCTTTGCCGGTCGGACCCGCGACACCGGAAGCCATCTGAACGCGGCACGTGCCGTCAGCGAAGGGGCCGCGGACCTGGCCGCGATTGATGCGGTCACCTGGCGGTTGATCCAGCACAATGAGGCCGCAGCACTTGACCTGCGCGTTCTGGTCTCGACGCGGCCCACACCGGGCTTGCCATTTATCACCGCCCTTGGGCGTGACCCAACACCGCTCTTTACAGCGATAAAGACGGCAATTGCAGCGCTGGCGCCCGCTGATCGCGCCACACTTCTGCTGAAAGACATCGTGCAGATCCCCGCCGCCGCCTATCTGGACGAGCCTCTGCCGCCGCCTGAAACACCGTGCACCGCCAAAAAATGCACACCCTGACCTGGCGAAACCCGGTCTTTGCCGCTTTGCACATTGCAAAAGGCGCGATTTTGACCCCTTATACCGCCTTGAATCATTGAGAGGCCTTGTCTTGACTGCCGCGCCACCGGTTATCGAAATCGCCAATCTGCACAAGGCCTATGGCGCGCTTGAGGTGCTCAAGGGTGTCAGCATCACCGCCCCCAAAGGTCACGTGATCTCGCTGATTGGCTCGTCTGGCTCGGGCAAATCCACACTGCTGCGGTGCTGCAACCTACTGGAAGACAGCCAGCAGGGCGACATCAGGTTCAAGGGCGAGCCGGTTCTGTGGAAGGGCCAGGGCCACAACCGCCGCCCGGCGGACCCTGCGCAGGTGCTGCGCATCCGCACCAACCTGTCCATGGTGTTCCAGCAGTTCAACCTGTGGGCCCATATGACGATCCTGCAAAACGTCATGGAAGCGCCGCTGACGGTTCTGCGACGGGACCGGGCCGAGGTGGAACAGGCCGCCCGCGCCTATCTCGACAAGGTGGGCATCGGCGACAAATGTGATGTCTACCCCGCACAGCTCTCGGGTGGACAGCAACAGCGCGCCGCCATCGCGCGGGGGCTCTGCATGGAGCCCGAAGCGCTTTTGTTTGACGAGCCGACCTCCGCGCTTGACCCCGAGCTGGAACAGGAGGTGGTAAAGGTCATCAAGGATCTGGCGGCCGAAGGGCGCACGATGATCATCGTGACCCATGACATGAAACTGGCCCATGATGTGTCGGACCACGTGGTCTTCCTGCATCAGGGGCTGATCGAAGAACAGGGGCCGCCCGAGACGCTGTTCGGCGCGCCCAAATCCGAACGATTGCGTGGGTTTCTATCGGCGACTCACGCGGCGTAACCTAAATAAAAACAAGGGAGTAACCATCATGAAAAATCTCATCCTGACAACTGCAAGCCTCGCGCTCTGCGCTGGCATGGCCATGGCCGACGGCCACGGCAAGACCATCCGCATGGGCACAGAGGGCGCCTACCCCCCCTACAACTTCATCAATGACGCGGGCGAAGTGGACGGCTTTGAGCGCGAATTGGGTGACGCACTCTGCGCGCGCGCTGAATTGACCTGTGAATGGGTCACCAACGAATGGGACAGCATCATTCCCAACCTCGTATCCGGCAACTACGACACCATCATCGCCGGCATGTCGATCACAGCAGAACGTGACGAGGTCATCGACTTTACCCAAAACTACATTCCGCCAGAGGCATCGCGATACGCGGCTCTGTCTGAGGATGCCGATATCAACGGCGTGATCGCCACGCAGACAAACACAATCCAGGCGGGCTATATCGCCGAGAGCGACGCCACCTTGCTGGAGTTCGCCACAGCGGATGAGCTGGTTGCCGCGGTGAAAAACGGTGAAGCGGATGCGGTCTTCTTCCAGGGCTCCTTCCTTGAGCCGCTCGTGACCGAAGACCCCGACCTTGTCTGGGTCGACGAACCCGTCCTTCTCGGGGGCGGTGTTGGTTTGGGCGTCCGGGAGTCGGATGGTGAACTGAAAGCCACATTCGACGCGGCGATCACCTCTATGAAAGAAGACGGTTCGATCAACGAACTTCTTATCAAATGGTTCGGCGAAGACGCGCAAACCTACTGATCACAATATCATAGATCAGGCCTGGGCGCGGAGGAGTGTCGCGCCCAGGCGAAGCCAGGCTGCCATTTTATGTTCAATTTTTGTGTCGATCCCAGCGTATTACCCGATTGGCAATGGATGGCGTGCTATCTGACCACCGGTAAGCACATGGCGATCTACTACTCGGTCTTCACCGTGCTGATCCTGCTGGCCATCACGGCGCCGCTTGCCTTGGCCTTCGGGTTTGGCGGGGCTTTGGCATCACGCTCTCATATCCTGCCGCTCCAGTGGTTCGGCAAAGGCTACATTGCGATTGTCCGGGGCGTGCCTGACGTGGCCTTTTTCCTGTTCTTCGTGATCGCGCTGGATCAGGGTATCGAATATCTACGCCATAAGACGCTGTGCCCGGAATGGTCTGAACCCATCCGGCAGGGCAATGACTTTGTGGTCTGTCAGGCGGCGAAGATGCCGCTGGGCAGCGCGCCGCAATGGATGCATGAGACCTATGGGTTTGCACTTGCGGTGCTGACCTTTGCCATCGTCTTTGGCGCTTTTGCGGCCAATGTTCTGTTTGGCGCGATGCGCGCGGTGCCGCGGGCGCAGCTGGAGACCGCCGAAGCCTATGGCATGTCGCAACGCCAGACGTTCTGGCGCGTACTTGTGCCGCAAATGTGGGTCTACGCGCTGCCCGGGCTCAGCAACCTGTGGATGGTGCTGATCAAGGCGACGCCGCTGCTCTTTCTGCTGGGCATCGAAGATATCGTCTATTGGGCGCGTGAGTTGGGTGGCACCAAGACCCCCCGTTTCACCGATTATCCACATGGGGACTGGCGCATGTGGTACTTTCTGGCGCTCCTGGTGTTCTACCTGCTCTTCACCCGGCTGTCCGAGATTGTGCTGAGCCGGATCATGGCGCGGCTGACGAAGGGCCAGGCCACGGCAGCGGGCGAAGCGCAGCGCAAGGCAGCCACAGCGTGAGCTGCCTGCAAACCATTCAGGACTACGGCTTGCGGGCCATCGGCATCGGCGAGCGACTGCTGCCACGGGAAGATTTCACGCTCTGTCAGCAGTTCACGCTGATCGGCTCCGGCATGCTGTGGAATGTGTATTTCGGGATTGTCGCACTGTTGATGGGGTTCTTTCTGGCCACGGCCCTTGCGATGGGCAAGGCCTCGCCGCGCCCGCTGCTGCGCAAACCGGCAGAGTGGTTCATCTTTCTGTTCCGCGGCTCACCGCTCTTTGTTCAGTTCTTTTTCGCCTATTTCCTCTTCCTCAACCTCAAGTCGGTCTCACCGATTTTCGACCCGTTCACAGCTGCCTGGCTTGGCGCGCTGATTGTGCTGTTTTTTAACACGGCAGCCTATTCGGGCGAGATTTTCTATGGCGCGCTGCAATCGATCCCAAAGGGCGACACCGAGGCGGCGGATGCCTATGGGCTGTCCGGCTGGGCCCGGTTCCGGCGGATCATCTGGCCCACGATGCTGCGGCTGGCCTGGCCCGCCTATACCAATGAGGCGATCTTTCTGTTCCACGCCACGGCTCTTGTGTTCTTCTCGGGGTTTCCCGCCTGGCAGCAGCGGGGCGACGCGCTCTACTATGCACAATACTTCGCCGACAAGACCTTCAACCCCTTCGTGCCCTACCCCATTCTGGCGTTCTACTTCATCCTTCTGACGCTGGTTGTCATTGGTGTTTTCGGTTTCGTGAACAAACGGTTGAACCGGCACTTGCCGCAGACCATGCGACGCAAAATAAGGTTGCGCCCAAACCTGATCCGATAGTATCCCTGAATTTGATCAAATTATCCGTGGGGCGGGCACTGGCCTGGGCCGCGCGGCAGCCCACCCACCGGTGAGACATGAAGAACTGGCTCCGCAAGAACCCGCATGTCCGCGCGATCCGCGTGGCGGCCTCTGATCTCAACGGGCAGGCGCGGGGCAAACGCATTCCGGCCCGTTTTGCCGACAAGGCCATTGAGGGCGGGACGCGCTTTCCCATGTCGGTGCTCAATCTCGACATCTGGGGCGAAGACATTGACGACAGCCCCCTGGTCTTTGAGAGCGGTGATCGGGACGGTGTGTTGAAGCCCACTGAACGCGGCTTTGTGCCCATGCCCTGGCTGGACGCCCCCACGGCGCTGTTGCCAATCTGGATGTTTCACGAAGATGGGCGACCCTATGACGGCGATCCGCGCCATGCGCTGCGCGCGGTGCTAGATCGATACACCGAACGCGGGCTTACGCCGGTCTGCGCGGTTGAGTTGGAGTTCTTCCTGATCGACGATTCCGGGCGCAACCTCCAGGTGCCGCCCTCCCCCCGCTCGGGCAAGCGCCGGGTGGCGGGAGAGATCCTGAGTTTGCGCGCGCTGGATCAGTTCGACGGGTTTTTCACCGATCTCTATGATGCATGCGAGGAGATGGACATTCCCGCAGACACCGCCATTTCCGAGGCGGGGCTGGGACAATTCGAGATCAACCTGATGCATGGGGAGGATGCCCTGCGTGCGGCGGATGACGCCTGGCTGTTCAAGATGCTGGTCAAGGGCATGGCGCGCAAACACGGGTTTGCGGCAAGCTTTATGGCGAAGCCTTACCCGGACTACTCGGGCTCCGGCCTGCATGTGCATTTCTCTGTGCTGGACGCGGAAGGTTGCAACATCTTCGACAACGGTGGGCCGGAGGGCACGGCCGCGCTGCGCCACGCGGTGGCGGGATGCCTTGTGGCGATGCCGGGCTCTGCGCTGATTTTCGCGCCGCATGCCAACAGTTTTGATCGGATGGTGCCCGGGTCACATGCGCCGACGGGCATCAGCTGGGCCTATGAGAACCGCACCTCGGCCATCCGCATTCCGTCGGGGGCGCCGGCGGCCCGGCGCATCGAGCACCGGACCGCCGGTGGCGACGTCAACCCGTATCTCATGTTGGCCGCCGTTTTGGGCGCCGCCATGTCGGGGATCGAGGACGCAGCTGAGCCGCCTGCGCCGATCACCGGGAATGCATATGCCGCAGATCTGCCGCAGATCCCCGGCGACTGGGCCAGCGCCATTGACGCGTTTGATAGCAGCCCCGAGATTGCGCGTATCTTCGCCCCGGACCTGATCCGCAATCTTGTTCTGACAAAGCGGCAGGAGTTGCACTACATGCAAGAGCTTTCTCCGGAAGAACAGGTTGCCATCTATCTGGACACGGTGTGAGGCAGTTATGAAAATCGGTATTCTGATCACGGGACACCCACCCGACACGATGCGGGACGGAGGGCTCTATGATCAGTACTTCGCGCGGTTGCTGGAGGGTCACAGCTTTACGTTCCAGGGGTGGTCGGTCTGCGATGGCGATTTTCCGGAGAGCGTTGGGGAGGCCGACGGCTGGCTGATCACCGGCTCGAAACACGGGGCCTATGAGGAGCACGACTGGATCCCGCCGCTGGAGGCGTTCATCCGCGCAGCGCATGCGGCGAGGCGCCCGATGATCGGTGTCTGTTTTGGCCATCAGATCATCGCGCAGGCGATGGGCGGCCGGGTTGAGAAGTTCAGCGGAGGCTGGGCTGTGGGGCGGACAGAATATGACATGGGCGGGCGGCGCGTGGCGGTGAATGCCTGGCACCAGGATCAGGTGGTGGAGAAACCGGAGGCTGCAGAGGTTTTTGCCAGCAACGCCTTTTGCGAAAACGCCGGGTTGCTTTATGGAGACCTGATCTGGACCATTCAGCCGCATCCAGAATACGGCTCGGATTTCATCAACGGGTTGATCCGCACGCGGGGCAAGGGCGTTGTGCCCGACGCGCTGCTGGAGGCGGCCAACGCGCGTCTGGATAAGCCAACTGACCGCATGCAGGTGGCCGACATGATGGCTGCGTTTTACAGGAAAGAGAGGGCCTGATGGCTGACTGGACAAACACCCTGCCTGCGGCGGCTCAGGTCTATCTGGAAGGCCGCCGGTTGGATGAGGTGGAATGCATCATCTCTGACCTGCCGGGCATTGCGCGCGGCAAGGCGGTGCCCGCGTCGAAATTCGCGCGGCAGGACTATTTTCATCTGCCTGACAGCATTTTCTACCAGACGATTACGGGCGACTGGGGTGAAGCCGCAGGCGAGGATGGGTTCATCGAGAAAGACATGATCCTTAAACCGGACATGAGTACGGCAACAGCGGCGCCCTGGACGGGTGACTGGACCCTGCAGGTGATTCACGACGCCTATGACCGGGCGGACCTGCCGGTGCCCTTCAGTCCGCGCAATGTGTTGAAACGGGTCTGCCAGCTTTATCGCGACAAGGGGTGGAAACCGGTGGTGGCACCGGAGATGGAGTTCTTTCTGGTCGCGCGCAACATCGACCCCGCCCATGAGATCGAACCGATGATGGGCCGCTCGGGCCGGCCGGCCGCAGCGCGGCAGGCCTATTCAATGACAGCGGTGGACGAATTTGGCCCGGTGATCGACGACATCTATGATTTCGCCGAGGCGCAGGGGTTCGAGATCGACGGGATCACGCAAGAGGGGGGCGCGGGGCAGTTGGAGATCAATCTGCGTCATGGCGATCCGGTCAAGCTGGCGGATGAAGTGTTTTATTTCAAACGGCTGATCCGGGAGGCGGCGCTGCGGCATGACTGCTTTGCCACCTTCATGGCGAAACCGATTGCTGACGAACCAGGCAGTGCGATGCATATCCATCACTCGGTTCTGGATGCGGAGAGTGGCGCCAACATCTTTTCCGGCCCGGATGGGGAGGAGACGCCCGCGTTCCAGCATATGATCGCCGGTCTGCAGACACATATGCCAGCGGCCATGGCGGTCATTGCGCCTTACGTGAACAGCTACCGGCGGTATGTGAAGGATCAGGCAGCACCGATCAACCTGCAATGGGGGCGGGACAATCGCACCACCGGCATTCGGATTCCACTTTCGAGCCCCGAGGCCCGGCGCGTGGAGAACCGTCTGACCGGGATGGATTGCAACCCTTATCTGGGCATCGCGACGAGCCTTGCCTGCGGGTATCTTGGGCTGGTTGAGCAGAAAGATCCTGCCCCGGAGTTCAAAGGCGATGCCTATCATGGGGAGGGGGATATTCCGCGGGTTCTGGGCTCTGCCCTCGATCTTTTCGAAGAGGCAACAGCGCTGCATGAGGTGCTGGGCCCGGAGTTTGCGCGCGTCTATTCCATTGTGAAACGGGCGGAATACGATGAGTTCCTGCAGGTGATCTCGCCTTGGGAGCGGGAGCACTTGCTGCTCAATGTCTAGGCAGGTTGCTGGCTTGGGATTGCATATTTTGGGAACAATGAAGGGGGTCCTTTGAACCTGCTTTATGCCAATGATCAGGTCGGGGCGTATCCGAGCAGCTGGTATGCGGCGAGCACCCCGGCCTTGCCGCCGTTTGACAGTCTTCAAGGGGACGTGCGGGCCGATGTCTGTGTGGTTGGTGCCGGATACACAGGGCTTTCCGCCGCGCTGCATCTGGCACAGGCTGGGCGGCGCGTGGTGGTTCTGGAGGCGCATCGGGTCGGTTTTGGTGCCTCGGGGCGCAATGGCGGGCAACTGGGCAGCGGCCAACGCGTCGAGCAGGACACACTGGAGCGTATGGTCGGGGAGACCCAGGCACGTGCCCTGTGGGATCTGGCCGAGGACGCTAAGGGGTTGGTGAAATCGCTGGTTCGCGAGCACGGCATTGACTGTCATCTGAAGCCGGGCGTTGCCTATGCGGCATCCCATGCGTCGGACGTCGATGCGTTACACGACTATGCCGGGCACCTGTCTGACGCCTATGGATATTCGCAGCTTGAAACGCTGGATGCGGAGGCCTGTCATGCGCTCTGCCCCTCGCCAGACTATAAGGGGGGGGTTTTGGATATGGGGGCGGCGCATTTACACCCGTTGGCTTTTGCTTTGGGGCTGGCGCGCGCCGCGCGAGACGCGGGCGCTGAGATTTATGAGCGATCACATGTGCAGCGGCTAGAGCATGGCACGCCTGCGGTCGTGCACACAGATACGGGCCGGGTCATCGCGGATCATGTAATTCTGGCGTGCAACGGGTATCTGTCGTCGCTGGCGCCGAAGGTGTCGGCGCGCGTGATGCCGATCAACAATTTCATCGTGGCGACCGAGCCGCTGGGGGAAGACACACGCAGGGTGCTGACGCGCGATGTGGCCGTGGCGGACAGCCGGTTTGTGGTGAACTACTTCCGGCTGAGCCACGATGGGCGGCTGCTCTTTGGCGGGGGCGAGAGCTATGGCTACAGGTTCCCCCGCAACATCGCCGCCACGGTGCGCAAGCCGATGGAAATCGTCTTCCCGCATTTGAAAGACGTCCGGATCGACTATGCCTGGGGCGGGACCCTGGGCATCACAATGAAGCGCTTTCCCTATCTGGCGCGGGTGGCGCCCACTGTGCTGTCGGCCTCGGGCTACTCCGGCCATGGGTTGGGCACAGCGACCCATGCGGGCAAGCTGATGGCGGATGCCATCGCCGGGCAAACCGATGGGTTCGACACCATGGGCTGCGTGCCGACGCCCGCGTTCCCCGGTGGCGGGGCGTTGCGCACGCCGCTGCTGGTGCTGGCGATGAGCTGGTATGCGCTGCGCGACCGGCTGGGTGTCTGAGCGGCACGCGGCGTCACAAACTATTCACTTGGCCACACTCAGCGATTGTTTTAGTATTTCGGAAAGTCACATTAAGGAAATCCGAATATGACATTGCCCGATATGCATGCGGCAGAGCCGATCCCCGAGGCCGCGCGGGCCGAGATTGACCGGCTGCTGCAGAGTGGCGATCTGTTCCGCTATACGGCCCCATCGGACGCGCCGGTTGCCTTGTTGGAGGCGGAGTTCGCGGCGATGATGGGCAGCAAATATGCGCTGGCGGTGTCATCCTGTTCGGCGGCGCTGTTTCTCTCGCTGAAAGCGCTGAACCTGCCGCGCGGCGCAGGGGTGTTAATCCCCGGGTTCACCTTTGCGGCTGTGCCGTCTTCGGTGATCCATGCGGATTGTGTGCCGCTGCTCTGTGAAGTGGGTGAGAACTACCGCATCGATATCGCGGATTTCGCGGCCAAGCTGCCTCAGGCGCAGGCGGTGATCATCAGCCATATGCGCGGGCATACCTCGGACATGGATGCGATCATGGCGCTCTGTGAGGCAGCGGATGTGCCCGTGATCGAGGATGCGGCGCATTCGCTGGGCACCCTGTGGCGCGGCCAGAAGATTGGGACGATGGGCAGGATCGGCTGTTTCTCCTTCCAGTCCTACAAGATGGTGAACGCAGGCGAAGGTGGCATTCTGATCACAGATGACGCCGATCTGGTGGCCCGCGCGATCATCATGTCGGGCGCCTATGAGCACAACTGGAAGAAACACCCCGTGCTGCTCGACGCCTTTGCGCGTCATCAGAACCGGCTGCCGTTGTACAATCTGCGGCTGAACAACCTCTCAGCGGCGCTGATCCGCCCGCAGTTGGAGGCTTTGCCACAGCGGGTCCGCGATGGGCGGCGGAACCACGACTATGTGGCTGAGCGGTTGAATAACTCGCCTTTCATCGACGTGCCTGCACCGCTCGACGGGGAAGAGCGCGCGCCTGACAGTATTCAGTTCAATATCGTCAATGTGGATGAGGCCACGGTTGCAGCCTTCGCGCGGGCAGCGGATGCTGCGGGCGTGAAGGTTCAGGTCTTTGGTCAAAGCTCGGACAACGCACGCGCCTTCTGGAACTGGCAGTTCATCGAAGACCTGCCCGAGTTGCCGCGCACCCGTGCGATGCTGATGCGCGCCTGTGATGTGCGGCTTCCCGTACGGCTTAGCATGGAAGAGCTGGATGCAGTTGTGGATGTGCTACTGACCGCCATCGACAGCGTGACCGAAGAGGCCCGGCCCGCCGTCGCCTGACGCCTATTTCAGCTTGGACAGCTTGTCCTGCAAATCTGCGAGCTGCTGCTTTATGGCGTCGAGGTCTTCGCCCTTTTCGGGCTCGTCCTCGTCGCCATCAGGCGCGCTCCAACCGCTGCCGCCAGCCAGCCCGCCGGTCATGGCCTTCATAAACGCCTCTTGCTGCGCTTGCATCAGTTCGAACCCCGGCATCTTCGCCATCGGGTTCATCGCAGTCATCTTATCCATCATCTGGCTCTGACCGTCGCGCAGCATCTCGAACGACGCCTGCAGAAACTGCGGCACGACGCTGGCGCCCGGGGTCATGTAGCTGCGCACCAGATCGTTCAGAACGTCCACCGGCAGCACGCTCTCGCCCCGGCTCTCATGCTCCGCGATGATCTGCAGAAGATACTGCCGGGTGAGGTCATCGCCCGACTTCAGATCAACGATCTGAACCTCACGCCCTTCGCGGATGAGGGTCGCGATATCCTCCAGGGTCACATAGTCGCTGGTCTCGGTGTTGTAGAGGCGTCGGCTGGCATAGCGCTTGATCAACAGTGGTTTGTCTTTTTCAGCCATGACACGTCTCCCGGATCCAGTGCTGCACTGCAGCTTAGGACAGGGTTTTTCAAAAAGAAAGAGCGGGCTTTAAAAAGCCCGCTCTCCAATTGTGCGCCATTCAGGGAGGAAACAGGCGCGAACGATCAACTGGTTACTTTGCAGTTGCTGCTTTCTTGACCGCAGCAGTTGCCTCTTTGGTGGCTTTCTTGACAGCGGCAGAAGCGTCTTCGCTCATGTCTTTGCCAGCAGCCATCATCAGCTCAACTGTGTCCATTTGTGCTTTCTTCGCAACTTCGGCGAAGGCTGCCATGTGCTCGGCCGCTGTTTCGGAGTATGCGGAGGCGAAATCGGTCATCGCTTTTGCATAGTCGACGGGCTCTGCTTTGGCTTTCGACATCTCGGCCAGTTTGGCCAGCGTGTCTTGTGTCCACTTGCTGGAGATCTCGGTGGATTTCTCAGCAGCTGTCAGCGCCACGCCGGACAGTTTCTCGTTCAGGGAAGCAGTTGTCTTGAACGCGTCTTCCATGGCGGCTGTGTCAACCGGGAAAGCGCCCATGACGTCTTTGAGCATGGCGGTCAGGTCAGGTGTCTTGGTCATCTTTCAAATCCTTTTGTCGCTGTCGGGGCCAGCCCCCGCTTTCTGCATCTGCAAAAGGATATACATGCTGCAGTGCGGCATTTCAAGTATTTTTTCTGCACCGCAGCATATTTCTTGACGCTAGGAAAAGCACATGCGAAATCAGAGCGTTGCCTTCTTGGCCACATAGGTTCCGGGCGCATCGCAGAGCGCTGAGTGGCTGGAGTCTCCCGGAATACGTGCAGGAATCATCTTGCCTGCGCGCTTTTGCAGCCAGGTTTCCCAACGCGGCCACCACGACCCTTCGTGGAACTCAGCCTGCGCCAGCCAGTCTTGATGCGACAGCGTCAGATCCGGGTTCGTATAGTGGCCGTATTTGTTGCGCGTGGGCGGGTTCACGATGCCGGCGATATGCCCCGACTGGGTCATGATGAAGGTCTTGTCCTTCGATCCCATCTGCTGGATGCCGCGATAGCTGTCCTTCCAGGCGGCGATGTGGTCGGTCTCGCAGGCAATCGCGCAGAGTGGCACGTCAACCTCATCCAAAGTCAACTTGTGGCCTAGTAACTCGAACCCACCCTTCGCCAGCTCGTCCCGCTGGCACAATCCACGCAGATACTGCATAGCCATCTTCGCAGGCAAGTTGGCCCCATCGCCATTCCAATAGAGCAGGTCAAACGCCGGAGGTGTCTCACCCATCATGTAGCTCTTGATCGCGGGACCATAGATCAGGTCATTCGACCGCAGGAACGAGAAGGTCCGCGCCATGATCACCGAGGGCAGCACGCCCTTGTCGGCCACTTCCTCCTCAATCCCATCGATAAAATCATCGGTGAGAAACGGCGTGAACTCTCCCTGATCGGAGAAATCGGTCAGCGCAGTAAAAAAGGTCGCGGATTTGATCGAGCGCTCGCCCCGCTGTTTCAAGAGCGACAGTGTGAGCGCCAGCGTCGTGCCTGCAATACAATAGCCGATCACATTGACCTGCCGCTCCTTGGTGATGGATTTCACCACATCGATGGCCGTCAGATATCCGCCTTCGACATAGTCTTCCATTCCGACATCGCTGTAAGACGGGTCCGGATTCACCCAGGAGACAACAAAGACCGTGTGGCCCTGATCGACCAGCCACTTCACCAGGCTGTTCTGCGCCTTGAGGTCGAGAATATAGTATTTGTTGATCCAGGGTGGGAAGATGATCAGCGGGACTTTATGCACCTCATCCGTTGTCGGGGTGTATTGGATCAGCTCCATCATCCGGTTGCGGAAGACGACCTTGCCCGGGGTCGTGGCGATGTTGCGGCCCAGCTCAAACGCGCCCTCATCGGCGAGTTTTACGACCAACTCACCCTTGTTGGCCTCCAGATCGCTGATCAGGTTTTCCAGCCCCTGCACCAGGCTCTGCCCTTCCGTCTCCAGCGCCTTTTCCAGCGCGTCAGGGTTGGTGGCGAGGAAATTCGTGGGCGACATCATATCGACAATCTGGCGCGCAAAATACTGCAGGCGGCTCTTCTCCACAGGCTCGAGATCGGTCACATCCTGAACCGCCGTGGTCAGCGCCTCGGCGTTGATGAGATACTGCTTCTTGATGTAGTTGAAATAGGGGTGCGTGTCCCACAGCGGGTTGGCGAACCGGCGGTCGGATGGTCCGGGGTCAGGCGGCGCGGTCAGCTTGCCCTTGGTCAGTTCATGCTGCGCTGCAACGAACTGTTTCATGGTGTCCGCCCAATAGCTCATCTGATGTTCGAACACCTTGGCCGGATTGTTCACGGCCTCAGCCCAATAGGCCTGTGCCGCACGGCCAAAAAGCTCTTGATTCGGACCATCGAGCGCGGGGTTGTGGGTTTGCCGGTGGGTCAGAACCCGCTGCAACCGCTCGGAAAGCTCTTCAACTTTCTTTAAGTTTTCAGTCATTTTCTCAAGGGTTTCACCCGAGGGAACGAGATCGCCGTCAGAAAAAGTTGTCATGTTAATCTTTCCCTCGTATGTTCGCACCTGCAGCATCACGTCGTATGCTTTCAGGGGGCGAAGCGACTGCAGGTGCCGGTGCGACCGGAGTGTAACAAGGAGAGCCCTTATGCGCTATATGGCGACATACGACCTGATGGAGACCCTGCGCAACACCAATCAATGGTTGGGTGCAACCGCCCACGCAATGGCAGCTTATCCCGCTTTTTCCATGATGCCAAACCCGGGCTTTACCTGGATGAGGGCGTGGGGCGAGGTGACGGAGCGGACGTTTCAGCGCATGGTTGTGAAGCCCGATTGGAACATCCCGCCGGTCTCCACCCATGACGGGCGCGACCACCCCGTGACAACCGAAATCATTGTCGAACGCGACTTTGGCGATCTGGTGCATTTCGAGGTACTGGGGCGCGAGGCCCAGTCGCGAAAGGTGCTGCTTGTGGCGCCCATGTCGGGCCACTATGCGACCCTTTTGCGCTCGACCGTGATCAGCCTGCTGCCGGACGCGGATCTCTATATCACCGATTGGCATAACGCGCGTGATATCCCTGTCAGTGCTGGCAAGTTCGATGTTGAGGATTATACCCTCTATCTTGTCGATTTCATGAAAGAGCTCGGCCCCGATACGCATGTGATCGCCGTATGTCAGCCTGCACCGCTGACGCTGGCCGCCACTGCCTATCTGGCTGAGGAAGACCCCAAGGCGCAGCCGTGCAGCCTGACCCTGATCGGTGGGCCGATTGATCCGGACGCGACGCCCACCGACGTGACTGATTTTGGCCACCGCATGACGATGGGTCAGCTCGAAGAGCTGATGATCCAGCGTGTGGGCTTCAAATATCCCGGGGTCGGGCGGCTGGTTTACCCTGGGCTGCTGCAGTTGAGCTCGTTCATTTCGATGAATGCCGAGACGCACACCAAAGCCTTCACTGACCAGATCGCGCGCGTGGCCCGTGGCGAAGCGGCGGATCACGACAAGCACAACAAGTTCTACGACGAATATCTTGCGGTGATGGATATGACCGCCGAGTTCTACCTCAGCACGGTGGAACGCATTTTCAAAAACGGTGAAATCGCCAAGAACATCTTCACAGTCGCGGGCAAGCAGGTCGACATCGGCAAGATCACCACAGTGGCCGTCAAGACCGTCGAAGGCTCCAAGGATGACATCTCTGCCCCCGGCCAATGTGTGGCGGCACTGGATCTCTGCACCGGCCTGCCCGATGATAAGAAGGCCAGCCATGTTGAGGACGGCGCCGGACACTACGGGATTTTTGCGGGCAAAAGCTGGCGGCGCAATATCCGCCCGCTGGTGCTGGACTTCATCGACGCCAACAGCAGTACCCCTGACAAGAAGCGCAAAGCGGCGAACAAGAACGCCGCTGCCTGACCTTTGCTAGGTCTGCGCCATCCAGGCTCGCAAGGCTTGAGTGGTTTCCGCCGGCTGCTCCAGCGTTGGCAGATGCCCTGACCCCTCCAGAATACGCAGTTGCGCATTGGGGATCAGTTCGGCCATCGCCTCATGCCGTTTGACCGGGCAGAGCGCGTCATGCCGCCCGCACAAAACCAGCGCGGGCACCTTGCATCTGCGCAACACCTCCTGCTGATCACGCCTGCGCTGCAGCGCCCGCGACTGGCGCACAAAGACCTCCGGCCCCAGCGTCCCCGCCATATCCATGACCAGATCAAGCACATCCTGCCGCTGTGGGCCGGGGGCAAGGTAGTTGGGTTTCATCTCTTCCCGCATCACATCGAGCATGCGGCCCGTGCGCGCCGCAACGATCTGCGGTTCGCGCGCGGCGGCGACCTGCGGCGTCTCGGCCAGTGGGTTCGTGTCCATCAGCGCAATGCGGGTGATGCGATCCGGCGCGCGGCGCAGAATCTCCATCGCGACAATGCCCCCCATGCTCAGCCCCGCCAGAGCAAAGCGCCTGGGCAGTTGATCCAGCAGCCCGGACGCGATTTCCTCGACGCGTTCACCCCGGGTGATGGGCGCCACCGTAACGGCCATATCCGCCGACATCTCGGCAATCTGCGGGCCAAAGAGCCGCGCGTCACACATCAGCCCGGGCAGAAACACCAATGGTTCAGCCATGCCGACCCCCGTTTTTCCACCGCCGTTCGATCATGTGAAGGCCCCAGATACCCATTCCTGCGCGCCACACTATCCCCGCCTGCCTCAATCGCAAGGGCCATCCGGTGTCTCCACCATCACGGCAGATTGATGCCGCGAAAGGATGGAAAATCGGCGTAGCGCGCACGCCGCGCGGCCAGAGGTTCCTGCGGCTCTGCACCTGCGCGCAGCAGCATGCCCCGAGGTGCGATATAGCTGGAGATCGTGCGCAGCGGCTTTGGACGCCAGACCAGATTGAACGCGGCGAGCTTGGGAAAAAACCACATCTCGGAATAGGGCAAATGGTCGTGGATCCACCACGCCAGATCGCGCCAGTCGCGCCCCGCCTCATAGCGATCGGTGAACCAGGGGATGGCGAGTGAGGTGCCCGCCACCGCTTTGTCGCCGCACCCAATATCCCAGATGTGGCATTCGATGGGATTGTCGTTAGCCGCGCAGTTCAGCTTGTTGCGATTGCCATAGCCATTCAGCTCGGGCGAGCGATAGCCCGACCGGATCGCCAGCCGCCCGAATGTCTCCTCCAGCGGGTCGAGCAGTTGCGTACACAGCATGCGGCCGTTGGCGATGGTCAGCTCCGGGTCAGGCGGCACGTTGCGGACGCGGTGCATGTTGCCGATCTCGGAATAGAGAAAGTCGCGCATGTAGAAGTGTTTCGACAGGCGCACACGGCCCAGCGTCTCAAGGCTCCACATGGATTTGGGGCTGCGCATCAGTCGCCGCCGTAGCCCAGCCAGCGAAAGGCGCCATCCTCCTCGCGCAGAGGGGAAAACGGATTATGCGCAATCTCCCAGATGTGGCCCTCTGGGTCGGCGAAATAGCCGTGGTGCCCGCCCCAAAAGACATCCTGCGCCGGTTTGAGGATGCGCCCGCCCGCCGCCTCGGCCCGCTGCAAAAGCGGTGCAACCTCGGATTTGTCTCGTACGTTGTACCCAAAGGTGCAGGCACCATAGCCGAGATCCGAAACCGACAGCCCCATATCCTCCGCCAGCTTGTCCAGTGGATAAAGCCCCAGCGTCTGACCAATGAGATCATAGGCGATGACCCCGTCTGGCGATGGCGTGCGCACCCAGCCAAGCGCATCGTAGAAGGCCGCGAGCGCATCGACATCACGCGCGCCGAGGGTGATCAGGCTGATGCGGTGCTCCATTAGGTCTCCTCCGCCAAGGCCAGTACCTCGGTCACGGCCGTTTCGATCAAACCAAGGCACGGCCCATCGGAAAACCGGTGGTCAGCGTCCTTCACTAGTGTGAGCTGCATGTTCGGGCAGGTCGCGTGATCCAGCAAGCGCAGCGCGGTGTCGGTGCTGACCGCCGTATCTGCCGTGCCCTGCAGGCAGCGCACCGGGCAGGGCAGATCAAGCGGATCGCGCAGCACGAGGTTCTTGCGTCCATCCTCGATCATCTGGCGGGTGATTACATAGGGTTCCATATAGTCGGACGGCAGCTCGACCCGGCCCTCTTGCATGATCTGCGTGCGCTGCGCCTCGGAGAACCCGGCCCAATAGCTGTCTTCGGTGAAGTCAGGCGCGGCGGCGATGGTCACCAGCCCTGCCAGACGGTCGGGCACAGCCCGCGCCAACAGCAGCGCTTGCCAGCCGCCCATGGAGGAGCCGACTGGCAGAATCGGTCCGTCTGTCAACGCCTCGACAACAGCCCGCGTGTCTGCAGCCCAATCGCCGATGCACCCGTCTTCAAACCGCTCCGAGGACTGCCCATGCCCGGAATAGTCAAACCGCAGAAACGCGCGGCCTTGGTCCTTCGACCAAGCCTCCAGATGCAGCGCCTTGGTGCCCTCCATGTCTGATTTCAAACCGCCAAGAAACACGACCCATGGCCCCCGCCCTGGGCTGCGGTGATAGGCCAACCGACGCCCGCCCGGGCCGTCCAGAAATTCAGGTTGCGTCATTGAGGGATCCCTTTTGCGCCGATCATGCGCGCAAGCGGTTCAGCGCCGCAAGACCTGCTGGAATGAATTTATTACGTTACCATATTGTCACGTGACTAATAAGTAACCTATAAGAGACCTCATGGATTCGCTTTTCAAAGCCCTGGCCGACCCGACCCGGCGCGCATTGCTCGACAGCCTGCGCGCCAAACCGGGCCAAAGCCTCTCTGAGCTGCAAGGTCAGCTGGAGATGTCGCGGTTTGGCGTGATGAAACACCTTGGCGTGCTGGAAGAAGCCAAGCTGATCGTCACGCACAAGAAAGGCCGGTTCAAATACCACTACCTCAACGCCCTGCCCTTGCAGGAAGCGATAGATCGCTGGGTCGAGCCCCTGCTCGAACAACCGGCGGCGCGAGCGGTGATCAATCTCAAAACTCAACTTGAAGGGACATCGAAAATGTCAAAACCCGATTTCATGATGCAGACCTATATTCACTGCACCCAGGACGCGCTGTGGCGTGCGCTGACCGACCCGGAGGCCAATGCCGCCTATAACTTTGTGGCGGGCAGTTGCGTGCGCGAGGGCAACAAACTCATTCTGAAGTTTGAAGACGGTTCACCCATGCTGATCCTGACGGAGACGAAACTGACTCCCAAAACCCGGATCGAAAGCACGTTTGAGCCGCATTGGGCCGGGCCGAATGTGCCGCTGGAGCACTCGCGCTTCATCTATTTGATCGAACCGCAGGGCGAGAACTGCATGCTCACGGTCGAACACTATGACATCCCGGCAGGTCAGGAAGGTGTGGCCGAGGGCTGGCACCGCACCATTGCCGGGCTGAAGACATGGCTGGAAACGGGTCAGAGCGTCCGCTTTGCGCACGGCGAGATGGCGGGGTGAGCGATGACAGAGACCATGCTTTCAACCGAGTTGGGCATTGTTATCATGCTCTCGGTTTTCGCGGCGTCCCTATGGATTCCCTATATCGTCGGGGTGAATATGCATCCGCAGCAGGGGGTGGATGACTTCGCGCGTCCCCCGGCGTTGACGGGCTTTCCAGAATGGGTCCACCGCGCACATCGGGCGCATCTGAACCTGCTGGAGCAGCTGTTGCCTTTCGCCATCCTGACCTTGATTGTGGATCGGCTCGGAGGTTATTCAGACCTGACCTATTGGACGACGATCACGTTTTTCTGGCTGCGCATTGCGCATGCCGTCGGGATGATCTCAGGTCGTGCGCGGTCCCCGCTGCGACCCGTGATCTTTACCGGTGGCTGGATCTGTTGCCTGCTGATGGCCTACGCCGCATTTACCGCCTAAGCCCACCGCTCTGGCGCGATTACCCGCTGACGTAGGGGGTCGCGCCGGGGCGATAAAAGACTTTCTGATTGTGCAACCGGCCAAGCAGCTCTTCGGTCTCGCGCTGGTCCGCCTCAATCACGGTGATTGACTGCAGATCTGCCGGGTTTTCATCCGACAAGGCGCGGCGCATCTTGCAGAGCTCGCGCCCACGGGCGCGCAGCGCTTCCTCGATCAGATCGACGTCGTGAATGCTCAACTCAAAGCTCTTGTTATAGCGTGGCATAAGACCCCCATAGTGGCGCTTGGTTTCCGATTGGAAACATGTCGGATTTAACACATGGGACGTCGCAGTCAACGTATTCCTCAGTATACTTTTGGCAGGGTGGCTTGACTTCGCCGCAGGCACGGCGCAAGAGCGCCGCACACAACCCGCAACCGGGCGTCTCGTAGGCGCCAAACCGACGAGGAGCGCCCAAGATGGCCCAGATTTCTCTCACCTTTCCCGATGGCAATGCACGCGAGTATGAGGCTGGCGTAACCGCTGGCGATGTGGCGGCCAGTATCTCCACCTCGCTGCGCAAGAAGGCCATCTCCGCGACTGTGAACGGCGCGCACTACGATCTGGCCTGGCCAATCGAGCAGGACGCCTCCATCGCAATCCACACCATGGCGGATGAAGCGCAGGCCAATGAGCTGGTGCGCCATGACCTTGCGCACATCATGGCGCGTGCGGTGCAGGACATCTGGCCTGACACAAAAGTCACCATCGGCCCGGTGATCGAGAACGGCTGGTACTATGACTTTGATCGCGCAGAGCCCTTCACCCCGGAAGACCTCGGCCTCATCGAGAAAAAGATGAAGGAGATCATCAACAAGCGTGACCCCGTTCGCACCGAAGTCTGGGACCGTGCGCGCGCGATCAAGCACTACGAGGACAACGGCGAGCCCTACAAAGTCGAGCTGATCGAGGCCATCCCCGGTGACGAGCCGCTGCGCATGTACTGGCACGGCGACTGGCAGGACCTCTGCCGTGGACCGCACCTTCAACACACCGGTCAGGTGCCAGGCGACGCCTTCAAGCTGATGTCCATCGCGGGCGCCTATTGGCGGGGCGACAGTGACCGCGCGATGCTGCAACGCATCTACGGCGTGGCCTTCACTGGCAAGGAAAAGCTGCGCGCGCATCTCAACATGCTGGAGGAGGCCGCCAAGCGCGACCACCGCAAGCTGGGCCGCGAGATGGATCTGTATCACATGCAGGAGGAAGCGCCCGGCCAGGTCTTCTGGCACCCCAACGGCTGGTCGATCTACACCACCTTGCAGGACTACATGCGCCGCAAGCAACGCGCGGGCGGATATCAGGAGATCAACACCCCGCAGGTGGTGAACCGCAAACTCTGGGAGGCCTCCGGCCACTGGGAGAAGTACCAAGAGCACATGTTCATCGTCGAGGTGGAGGAAGAGCACGCGGCAGAGAAGGCCGTGAATGCCCTCAAGCCGATGAACTGCCCCTGCCACGTGCAGGTGTTCAACCAGGGCCTCAAATCCTACCGCGACCTGCCCTTGCGGCTGGCTGAATTTGGCGCCTGCACCCGCTATGAGCCCTCGGGCGCGCTGCACGGCATCATGCGCGTGCGTGGATTCACCCAGGACGACGCGCATATTTTCTGCACCGAGGATCAGATCGAGGCGGAATGCGCGAAGTTCATCAACTTCCTCGCCGATATCTACGCCGATCTGGGCTTCGAGACCTTCGAGATCAAATTCGCCACCCGGCCTGAAAAGCGTGTGGGCAGCGACGAGAGCTGGGATCACGTCGAAGGCGCGCTGGAAGCGGCGATCAAGGCGACCGGGCGCGAGTTCACCCTGGAGCCGGGTGATGGCGCGTTTTACGGCCCCAAGCTCGACTTCTACCTCACCGATGCCATCGGACGGGTCTGGCAGTGCGGCACCTTTCAGGTGGACCCGAACCTGCCAGACCGTCTGGGGGCCACTTACATCGGCGAAGACGGGGCCAAGCACCGGCCTTATATGCTGCACCGGGCTTGTCTGGGTTCTTTCGAACGGTTCATCGGCATTCTCATCGAGAACTCTGCCGGGAAACTACCCTTCTGGCTGGCACCGCGTCAGGTGGTTGTGGCCTCGATCATTTCAGACGCCAATGACTATGTGGAAGAGGTCGTGGCCGCACTTCAAGCGGCAGACGTGCGCGCCGAAGCGGATGTGCGCAACGAAAAGATCAACTACAAGGTGCGCGAACATTCCGTTGCCAAAGTGCCCGTGATCCTGGCCGTCGGCGCGCGCGAAGTGGAAGAGCGCACCGTGACCCTCCGGCGGCTTGGCGAAAAGCAGACCAAGGTCGAAGCGCTGAGCGCTGTAACAGAGGCGCTTGGTCACGACGCGACCCCACCTGATCTGCTGTAACAATTCTATGCCTCGCGCCGTAAAAATGCACGCGCGAGGCAGAAATTCTGTAACATTTTGTAATCTTCGACAGGAATCCCCTGCGCCCGGCCAACATCTGCTGACGGCTCCGTGAGACACGGGCTCGTGAGTAGATTATCAACGATTGAGCGCGTAGATAATGTGACATCATTGGCCAGGATGGCTCTCAACAAGGGAATGACACCATGTCGAACACAATGAAAACAGTCGCACTTGCCGGTGCTGTGGCCGCGGCGATGACCGCTCAGATGACCACCGTCGAAGCCGCTTCGAAAGAGAAATGCTACGGCGTGTCGCTGGCAGGCGCCAATGATTGCGCCGCCGGCCCCGGCACAACTTGCGCCGGCACATCGACCGTTGACTACCAGGGCAACGCCTGGACGCTGGTCGATGCAGGCACCTGCGCCGAGATTGACCTGCCCGCGATGGCAGATGGCACACCGCGCCAGGGCTCGCTGGAAGAGCTGGACCGCGACCTGCCTGCATAAGGCCGGACTTCAAAGACATTGCGTCCGGCGGCCTCGTGTCGCCGGACACCTCTCATCTGACGCTGCCCGAGACCCAATTCTGTCGGAGGTCCAAGATGCTGGATAACGCCCCCCGTTTCGATCACCTGCCCGCCGCGCCCGGTGTGGGCTACAAGCCGCAGCACTTCACAGAGCTGCGTGCGGAGCCCGGTCCCGTTGCCTGGATCGAGGTGCATGCGGAGAACTACATGGGAGACGGCGGTCGCCCGCTGGCGCAACTGCGCGCATTGTCCGAGCAGTTTGCCCTCTCTGTGCATGGTGTGGGCCTCAGCATAGGCGGCGAAGGCGCGCTGGACGCCGATCATCTGGCGCGGCTGAAAAAACTGGTCGGCTGGGCACGGCCTGCGAGCTTTTCGGAGCATCTGGCCTGGTCGACCCATGGTGCGGAGTTTTTGAACGATCTGCTGCCCCTGCCCTACACGACTGCCACGCTGACCCGCGTGGCTGATCACATTGATCAGGTGCAATCCACGCTGGGCTGTCAGATGCTGCTGGAAAACCCCTCCAGCTACCTCGCCTTTGCGGAAAGCACCTGGGCGGAAACCGATTTTCTGGCCGAACTGGTCAAGCGCACCGGCTGCGGCCTGCTGCTGGATGTGAACAACGTCTTCATCTCCGCCACCAACCTCGGTCTCTCGGCCCAAGGCTACATCGACGCCTTTCCGCTGCACGCCGTTGGCGAGATTCACGTCGGCGGTCATGACGAAGACGCAGACGACCACGGCGCGCCCCTGCTTATCGACAGCCACGGCAAACCCGTCGTGGACCCCGTTTGGGCCCTGTTAGACATCACGCTGGCCAAATGTGGCCCACGGCCTGTGTTGGTCGAATGGGACACGGATGTGCCAGATTGGCCCACCCTGCGCAGTGAGGCCGAACGGGCCGCGCGCGCGCTCGCGCCCGCGGCATGACTGTCAGCCAAAGCATATTCCGGAAGGCCATTCTGGACCCGACACAGGCGGTACCGGAGGGGCTGCGCGACGGCGCGAACGCCCCTGCGGGCAAGCGATTTTCCGTCTACCGCAATAACGTGGTCGTCTCCTTGACCGAAGCGCTGCAAGTTGCCTTCCCGCTTGTCTACAAGCTGCTGGGCGGCGAAACCTTCTCGCGGCTCGCGGCCATCTACGTGCGGCAACATCCGCCACCTTCGCCTTTGATGATGCACTACGGCGCAGCTCTGCCCGCGTTTCTGGAGCAATTCGAACCGTTGGCGCATATCGGCTATCTGCCCGACTGCGCCCGCCTCGATCTCGCTCTGCGCGCGTCCTATCACGCGACCGATGCGCCCGCGCTCGCACCAGAGCGGCTGCAAGCCGACCCTGAAAGGCTTGTGCAGATGAATTTTGCGTTGGCCCCGGCAACGCGCGTTTTGCGCTCGCAATGGCCGCTGCATGACATCTGGCGGCTGAATTTCGAGGCGGACGCGCCAAAACCCCGCGCTGTGGCGCAGGACGTGCTGATCACTCGGCCCGCATTTGACCCCCATCCCCACCTGCTGCCAGACGGGGCTGCAACGTGGCTCGAACACCTCTCAACAGGCAAGACTTTCGGCGCGGCCCACGAGGCCACACGCGCCGCCATCCCCGATTTCGACCTGGCGCAGGCCCTGACGCTTGCACTGCAAACCGGCGCGTTGACCGACACGACAAAGGACACATAAATGATCTCTCTCTACGCTTCGCTCACGGACCGCCTGTCGCGGGCGGACTGGCTGCTTGCCACGCTGGCGCGTTTTGTCTTTGCGGCCACGCTGCTGATGTATTTCTGGGTTTCCGGCCTGACCAAATTGGGAGAGGGTGTGTTGGGCCTGTTCCAACCCTCGGTCGGCGCCTACGCACAGATCTTCCCCAAAGCGATGGAAGCCGTGACCTATGACGTCACGCAGCTGTCGATCTTTCATTGGGCCGTTGTGGTGGCCGGAACCTGGGCGGAGTTCATCTTGCCCGCTCTCATTGTCGTCGGCCTGCTGACACGTCTTTCGGCGCTTGGCATGATCGGATTCGTGATCGTGCAGTCGTTGACCGACCTGATCGGCCACGGTGGGCTGGAGCACAAAGAGACCTTTGGCGCCTGGTTCGACCGCTTTCCCGACAGCGCGATCCTCGACCAACGCGCCTTCTGGATCTTTGTTCTGCTGGTACTGGTCATCAAGGGCGCAGGCCCCCTGTCTTTTGATGCTGCTCTGAAACGGCGCGTGCCGGAGGCTTGAACCCGCTCAGCCAGAACCAAGGGCCGCTTGCGTCTCTTTGCCCCAGCCCAGAAACAGCTCGTTCTCTGTAACGATGAGCGGGCGTTTCATCAGGCTGGGATGCGCTTTCAACAGCTCCAGAGGCGGCGCCTGACGTGCCACCTCATCCAGCCCCCGCCACGTGGTGGAGCGCGTATTGATCAGAGCATCGCCAAATGTGGCAAGCGCTTTCGCCAGAAGCTCATCCGGCACGCCGTCTGCCCGCACGTCCACCAGTGAGGCCTGCGGCAGAGCTTTCAAAGCCTTTCTGCAGGTGTCGCAGGTCTTCAATCCATACAGTCGCATGATTTCCTCACAATTGCTAAAATTCGGGGGCGAAATCAGCAGGTTTCTTCCCGTTTTTCTTGATTTTTACAGAGGAAGGCCAATCTTTTAAAGAGACGTTGGTGCGGTTTGCCGCGATCAACGTCACGCAATACCCGCACCGGGCGTTCCGGTGCGGTCTGGAAAGGCAAAAGGAGGCACGGAAGGCATGCCAACTGGCACCGTGAAGTGGTTCAACACCACAAAAGGCTACGGCTTTATCGCTCCGGAAGGGGGCGGATCTGATGTTTTTGTGCACATCTCGGCGGTTGAAAGGTCGGGTTTGACCGGTCTGGCCGATGACCAGAAGGTCAGCTTCGAGCTGGCAGAAGGACGCGATGGTCGCCAAATGGCCAGCGACCTGAAACTGCTCTAGCATCGCAATGTCGCATATGAGGTAGAGCGGGCGATCCGATGGTCGGCCGTTTTCGAACTTCGGATGACGTGTGTGTCCATTGGATCAAAAATGGTCTCTCGACGCATCAGGGCCTGAGCGCTACGCTCCCCCAAACCACCCAAAAGTCAAAGACCGATGGCGGCTTGCGGCAAGGCGTCCTCTCATCTTGGCAGGTCCGCATCGCTTTGCGCAGTTGGCTTGAAGCGATGCGCCTGTGGGCCGCGAACCACAGCAGACATCAGCCTGCACTGCTCCAAGGTGCAGGGTGGTTGCCGCGCGGTTGATCCCTGAGAAGCGGGAGAGCCCGTATAGTTCACAGCTTGATGAGCACTCCGGCAACACGTCATCGCAGATGCGCCGGAGCAGCCCTTGTGTTATACTCGCACTGTTTCGGACCAAGTCTTTTAGATATGCGAGTTCTTATGACCCATTTTGCTTTTGGCTATGCCTTTGCGTTTTTCACCGCGCTCCTCGTCATCCTCGGCGACTTCGCGATCAAGACCGCGGCCGACGCGGGCCACGCGATCACATCTGCCTATGTCGCCATCGGCGTCATGCTCTATGCGGTCTCGGCGCTCTTCTGGTTCTACGCCATGCAGCACGTGACGCTTGCGCAGGCAGGCGTCGCCTATTCCATGCTCACGCTCGTCGCTCTCGCGCTCATTGGTGCCGTGTGGTTTGGGGAAAGCCTGCAGGCTCGGGAATATGCAGGCCTGGGCTGTGCGCTGCTGTCGATGCTCCTGATGAGCCGATTGGCCTAAAAATCAAACAGTTCGTCCAGAAAGCCGCCGCGCTTTTTCTTGCGATACCCGCCCCGGTCGTCATATCCGCGCTGTTGCGGCGGCGGGGGTGGGGCTGCGGCAGCGCTGCGGTCGATGATCTTGTCAAGCTCGCCCCGATCCAACCAGACCCCACGGCAGCTTGGGCAGTAGTCGATTTCGACCCCGCTGCGATCCGTGATCACCAGCGTTGTTCCATCCACGGGGCATTTCATCGGGCGGTCTCCTCTTGTTCCGATCGGTTGAGAGGTATGTAGGAGCGCAGGCCGCGAATTTCAGGTGCCGGGTCTGAAAATCGACCGGGGGTGGTCAAGTCCTGTGGCCAGCCTAGTCTCTCCTGCATGAAACTGAGCCTCCCTGCGCTGATCTGCGCAGCCACCACATCGCATGCCTGGGAATTCACACCCGGCCTGCCCTGCCAACTCACCCATGAGACGGCGGAGGTCGTGGTGGAGTTGACCCATGATCCCAAGCAACCGCTCTATTCCATCACGCTTACACGCCCGACCCCCTGGGCGTGGGCACCGGTGTTTTCGATGGAGTTTCAGGGCGGGGCCCCGCTCGGCATCGCGACAGACCGGCATGAGCTGAGCGGTGACGGCACCGCCCTCACGGTAACGGATCGCGGGTTTGGCAACGTGCTGCGCGGACTGGCCTTGAACGACACCGCTGTCGCCAGCTTGGGTGATCAGCATGTGGAGATCCCGCTGGAAGGCGCCGCCGATCCGGTGGAGCAGTTCCGCAGGTGCGAGGCGCGTGCAGGAGCCTGACACCCCCAGGGTCCAGGTTTACCAATTCTTAAGCACCATTAACCATGATCCGGGCCGGGAGACTGGTATGATGATGCGTCACCTCGCGCTGGCCCTGACACTTCTACTGGCAAGCGCGCATATCGCGGGCGCGGGCCCATGGCTGCGCGAAAAGGGAACCGGGTTTGTCGCCACATCCGGCAGCATCACCGCCGAAAACGACGTCTCCGGCACGCTATATGCCGAGTACGGGCTCCGTGACCGGCTCACCTTGGGCGCGGATATCTTCTATGGGATCGACCGGACGTTGCAACAATCGGGATCAGGCATCCTGTTCTTGCGCTTTCCGCTCAGCCAACCCGATGCCACCCATAAATGGGCCTGGCACGCGGGGCTTGGGGCCCGGTCACGCAATATGGTGATCACACCGGCGGTTGAAGCCGGGTTGTCCTGGGGCCGTGGCATCCAGATCGGCGACCGCTTTGGCTGGGCGGTGATCGACAGCAGCGTCAATATCCCCGGCTCGGATCTGGAAACGCGGATCAAGCTCGACGGAACCATCGGGCTTGGCTTCACTGATCACGTCAAGGGCATGGCGCAGCTGTTCACCACGCATCAGGGTGGTGACGTCTTTGTGAAAGTCGCCCCTTCACTGCTTGTCATCCCCGGCAAAGGCCAAACCACCCTGCAGCTGAGCGCAGAGATACCCGTCGCCGGGGGCGGGGAGACACAGTTCAAGCTCGGCATCTGGCGGACGTTCTAGGCGATTTCTGCCTTCGGCTCAGATCGAAAAGAGGTTGGTATCCGGCTCGATCGTGCCCCAATCCGGGCCAAGAGCCATAGTGCAGTTCTCAAAATGATTGCCGGTCACCAGATAGGCGGCGTGCCCTGCCAGCGTCAGCCCGGTCTGCGAGTGGCCGGTCGTATTGGTCACATGGCACCCAGTCATCAGCAGACTTCCACCCGTTATATGGCCAAATTCATGCGGCCCCTCTGATCGGCAATCGGCAATCCGAACGCCCGGAGCGTTCGCGTTGAGTGCCAGATGAGGCAGCGCCGTCCGACGCTCACTGAGAAAACTGCAATTGCTTAGCTGCAGCGCGTTGCAACCCTCACCGCAGGAGGTCAAACCCCTGTCTCGCGGGTCTCGGATCGTACAGTTCCGCAGACGAAAGTACCCCCCCGTGGCAGGCAGCATCACGCCACTGGCCACCGTCTCACCGCAAATCTCCAGAGAGGAGAGGGTGAAATGCCACAGCTCCGGGAGATCGCTGAAATCCAGAAGATAGCGAAACCGGGTGAAAGTCAGGTCGCGCGCGCCGCTGCCGCCACCCAGAGGCCTGTTCAGTGTGACCACGCGATCAGGCGCATGCTTTGCTCTGACGTAGGTTTCGGGAGCCACACCCGGGCCGCTGACCCGCGCGCCCACACGGACCCGTTCCGCCGACCCTGCAGGGTTCAAGACAAGGGGTGCGCCACTGTCCCAATCCACCTGCAAGCTGGCTTCGTCATGCCGCCAGCCCGCTCCCGGCACCGCCTGAATCCGCCCGTTGCAAAGTGTTCTGGCCGCGCGCGTTACATCGCGCCCCTGAGGTGCGCGGAGCCGGAGGGGTTCAGACAAGCGCACTGTCATGCCCTTCATGTCCAGCGTCGTGGGCGCATCTGGCAGCATCAGCGCCTGCAGCGCTTTCGTGAGGGCCAGAACCGGCTCCCCGAAGGCGTCGCAATACCCCGGCAAGTGAAACTGCCGGGTCAGGACAAGGCTGGCGTCCTCCGGCATGACGACACAGCCGACAAACCGGAACGGGGCGGTCAGGCGCAGATCACGCCCCAAAAGATATCGCCCTTCGGGCACCAGCACGGACCGCCCCTGCGCAGCCTGATCCGCCGCCTCAAAGGCATCGCTGTCGTCACTTTTGCCGTCACCGGAAGCGCCGAAATCGCGCACATCGACCTGAGCGATCTGCTGCGAAACATAGGTCGCGCTGACATCTTCGATGCGCAGCCCATCAAGGCGGACGCGCGCTGCGTCAGAGCCGGTCAGATCAACGCCGAAATGCCCAAAGAGCGCATCGGGCCCCCAGACCATATCCACGCCCAGCCGTGTCCCCGGCCCGACGATGGCAGATATTTCGGTAATCTGACCATCTGCGCCAAGCTGCATCTTTGGTCCGAGCGTCTGCGCATCCGCCACGGGTTGACCCCCCGGACCACCCGCAAATCCGGCGATGCGCGCAGAGGGGGCAGGCCCCCGCATCAGCTTGAGGCGCGCCGACACGCGCAGATAGCAGCCCGGCAAAAGCGGCGTCTCCCCCATGTACCGCAACCGCTGCAGATCAGCGGTATCGAACTCCAGACAGACCCCGAAATCCGGATCATCCGTGATGAGCTTTGCGCTGGCCCCGACGCTCTGCCAATCGGGTGGCCCACTGCCGTCTGCAAATGCGCCCGGTGCATCGGCAAAAGAAGGCGGCATCAGCTGCGCCCCATCGGTAATCGCCTTGTTCATGATCTGACCTCATTCGCGCGGATCGCGGGAGGGGCAGATCTAACGATCAAGCGTTAAGAAGGGCTCAGACGACCGTGACGGTGCCAGCCATCAGGCGTTAAGCTCTGAGCTGTCGAGGATCTGCACGCCGTTAATGCGCCAGCCTGCCCCGGTCTCCAGCATCCGGTACTCCAAAACATGCACGCGGCCCTGCTGGTCGGTGATCATGACCCGCTGCGCATAGGTGCCGCCTTGCTGCTCAAGCTCAAGATACCGCACCTGGCCGGGGCGCCAGACCATCGGATAGCCTTGGGTGACCATACGTTCGAAATTCTCGGCCGTGCCGAAGAGACGTTGGATGTTCGGGCTGGCAAATTGGAACGCGCCCACAAAATCATCGGCCTGAAAGGCATCCAGCTGGCTGGTGATCGTCGCCTGAATATCGGCCTCCTGCGCGGGCAGGTGTGTGGCCACCCCCAGCGCGAATGTCAGCCCAAAAATCATATTGCGCATGGCGCGCCTCCCTCTTCTCTCATTCAGAAGGGTAAGGCGCGCCGGGCAGAGGGCAAGGCGTCAGCCGTTGCCGACCAATTCTCCGCCGAGCGCCTTGTCGATCAGTGCAACGGTCTCCTGCACACCATAAAGCGCGATGAACCCGCCAAAGCGTGGCCCCTGGCTCGCACCCAGCAGCACCTCGTAGAGCGCTGTGAACCAGGCCCGCAACGGCTCGAACCGCTCACGCCCGCAGGCATAGACGATGGATTGCAGCGCCTCGTCCTCAACCGGCCCGTTGTAAGCTTTGAGCTGATCACGCAGATCCGTCAGCGCCTCGCGCTCCAGATCGGAAGGCAGGCGGTACACCTTCTTGGGCTTCACGAAGTCATTATAGTACCGCACCGCAAAGCCCGCCGCCGCATCCATATCGGGGTGCGTTTCTGCCGAGGTCTCCGGCGCATAACGCTGGATGAATCCCCAAAGCTGCGCCTTTTCTTCCGCCGCCGACACGCTCGCCAGATTGAGCAGCATCGAGAAGGGCACCAAAAGGTTTGAGGTCGGCACATCACCCGAATGGATGTGCCACACCGGATTGTTCAACCGTTGAACTATATCTTGCGTCTGATAGGCGCGCAGCTGCTGGTGGTACTCATCCACCGCCTTCGGGATCACGTCGAAATGCATCCGCTTGGCCGTTTTGGGCTTTTGGTACATGAAATACGACAGGCTCTCGGTGCTGGCATAGCTCAGCCATTCGTCGATTGAGATGCCATTGCCGGAGGACTTCGAGATCTTCTTACCATTCTCATCAAGAAACAGCTCATAGCTGAAATGCTCAGGCTTGCGGCCCCCCAGAATCTCGCAAATCCGGTCGTAGATGGCGGTGTTGGTGGCGTGCTCCTTGCCGTACATCTCGAAATCGACGCCCAGCGCCGCCCACCGCGCGCCAAAATCCGGCTTCCATTGCAGCTTCACGTTCCCGCCCGTCACGGGCAGCGTCCACTCGCGCCCGTCCTCGTCATCAAACGTGACGGTGTGCTCCGTTGCATCCACATGCTTCATCGGCACATAGAGCACGCGCCCCGTCTCGGGGTGAATCGGCAAAAAAATCGAATAGGTCTGCTGCCGCTCCTCGCGCAAGCTTTTCAGCATGACCTTCATCACATCGTCATAGCGCTCGACCGCGCGGCGCAGGACCTCATCGAACTGCCCCGAGCGATAGAACGCGCGTGCGGAATAGAATTCATAGTCGAACCCGAAGGTGTCCAGAAACCGACGCAGCATCGCGTTGTTGTGATGCCCAAAGCTCTCATGCGTGCCGAACGGGTCCGGCACGTCGGTGAGCGGCTTGTGCATATGCGCGGCCAGCATATCCTGCTGGGGCACATTGCTGGGCACCTTGCGCATGCCATCCAGATCATCCGAAAAACAGATGAGCTTTGTCGGAATGTCCGACAGCTGCTCAAACGCGCGGCGCACCATCGTCGTGCGCAGCACCTCGCCAAAGGTGCCGATATGCGGCAGCCCGCTGGGGCCATAGCCGGTTGAAAACAGAACATAACCCTTCTCGGGCGGTGCTTTCTCATAGCGTTTGAGAATGCGGCGCGCCTCTTCAAAGGGCCAGGCTTTGCTTGTCATTGCCGCGTCGCGTATCTCGGACATATCTCACCAGATGCTTGATCCCCGCGCCCCATGCGCCGGGTCCGCCCGTCCCTATTGCGTTGCAGCATTGGCGTCAATAATCTGGCCCGCGAACACCTGTCATGAAAGAGCAGCACCCCTTGCAAGACGACGCCCCCCATTCCTTTTCCCCTCAGGATTGCCTTGTGGCCTTGATGATGGCGGTTTCCGCCTCCGATGAGGACATCCGCACCGCCGAACTGGTCAAAATCCAATCCGCCGTGCAAATGCTTCCGATTTTTGCGGGTTACGACGAAGACCGCCTGAAAATCGTGAGCCAGACGGTCTTTGACCTCTTTGAGCAGGAAGACGGGCTTGATGCGCTCTTTGGCCTCATCCGTGAAGGCCTGCCGGAGCGGTTGTTCGAGACGGGCTATGCCCTGGCCTGCGACGTCGCTGCCGCTGATGGCACGTTGGAAGAGGCCGAGCTGCGCCTGCTGGAAGAGATCCGCTATGAGCTCAACATCGACCGGCTGCACGCCGCGGCCATCGAGCGCGGCGCGCGCGCGCGACACCTGAGCTGAGCGTCCGCAGGCTTGTTGGGCGCCGAAGGTGGCGCCCGAGGCCTGCTGTGATCAGATACATCGCTTGAGCAGTCGATCGGGATCAGTTTTTGATCTGGTTGAGACCTGCTGGCAAGAGGTGACCGCTGGCTTTGGGCAGCGGGCCTGCGCGATTTCTGTTGCAGGATAGAAATCGCTTGTGCACTCTATACGTGTGCTCAAACGAAAAATACCCCGATGATGCGCAGCGTGCAGCTACAAAGCCCATCCCCCAAGGCGACCGCCCCACGCCAAGGCGTCGCACATGAGGGGTCCGCGCCTTTGCATCGGCTCAGCGACGCAGCGCACACCAGCCCAACCGTGATGCAACTGCGCGCATGGCAGCAGATGGCGACAGCCCGGATGCAACCTGTCCTGCAACGCGCTCCTACGGACCGACCTGCCCTGCACAAACATCTGCTTGGCGCAAGTGAGCATCTGGGCATGACAGAGGAAGAGCGCAACGAGATCCTCGACACAGCGGTTGAGGTTGGCGATCTGCAGCAGGGGATCGACTGGCTGGACGAATGGATTGCGGCCATGACCGAGCTCGGCATGGTGGGTCGAGGCGAGATGCCGCTTGAAGAGCTCGGCACCAGGACCAAAGCGCCACCCGCCCCGGTCGACAAGGATCATGAGGTCAAACTCAAGCTTGGTCAGGATCTGCAGGTTGCGGGAATCGCGGAACAAAACCTGACGGATGACGAACGCGACACGCTGATCAAACTGCTGCGGACCATTGAGGGCGCAAAGGATCAGCTGGCCAAAGGCTCGATCTCGAAAAGGCAGAAAGAGGTTCAGACAAAGGCGCGCAACCGGGCTCAAAACAGCTATGAGACGACCATCAGGGCCGTGAAAACCCGGCTGGAGCAGGAGGCAGAAGACCAGCGCAAGCAACAGCGGGCAACCCAGCTTCGACAGCGCTTCGATCAGGACAAGGACGTGCTGACTGACTGGGTTGCGCGCAACACCAGCGGCGGCGTGGCGCAGGTGCTGCAAGCGGTACTGGCCGCGCATACATTGGGCAGCGGCAATGACGCCACTGTGGACAAGAAGTACCCCGCCGCCGACATCATGCAAGCGCACACGATCTGGTGGCGGCTTTACACCGGCACAAAGGCGCGGATGGTGGTGTTTGGTTCGTTTCAGAACCCCGGCAACCTAGAGAGCGCGATCAAGTGGAAAGACCGGGGGTCGCAATGGGAGTGCACCCGCAACTTCATCGCGGAAATCAACGGCCATACCAGCAACGTTCACGTCTCACCAAATGGCGGCAGCCCCAAGTCGAAAGGGCGGTATCACACCGCCCCTGCACCGATTGGCTAGAGCGTCTGACGAAATACCTGAAACGCCGCATATCACGTAACGCGTTGAAATCTATGATTTCAGGCAGCGTTATGTGAGTCAGGTTTTTCGCATGACGCTTTAGCCTCGCGATTGAACCGGGTGTCCTGCGCACCTGTTGCCATTGGCTCTCCGGATGGACATGCCGTCGGGCTCTCGTCGGCTGGCAGCGCAACGCCTAAACCTGGATGGCTGGCGTACCCTGAAGTCGGGTGTCAGTTTTTAAGCGCGGCGGTGTCTTGCGCATCAAAGACCGTGCCCCAACGCGCGAGCAGGTTGCTTTGCAAACGCCGGGCACGCGTGGCCCAGGTCCGCGCGCCCGGAGGGCGTTCACGGTTCTCGCGGGTGATCGTTGCGCGGATGTCTTCATCGGCGGAGAAAATCGCAAAGGCCATCTCGCGCCCCCCGGGCGCAGTCACATAGCCCGCGAGCCCCGAGACGAAATTGAGTGTACCCGTCTTGGCATCCGCCTTGACCGGATGGTCGTTGGTTGGGCGGCCTTGCGCATCCCGCATTTTCACGGGCTTCAGGATCGGGCGCAGAGTGTCATTTTTCTGCGCGGCCACAAGCGCCTGAACCATATCCTGCGCGCTCACGCGGCTCTGCCCGCCGAGGCCCGAATGATCCACGAAGGCCGGGTTCTGCATGCCCAGCGTCTCAATCGCCCAGAGGTTCATCTGCCGGGCGGAGGCCGCGAGTGTGTGCGGGCGCCCGGCCCGCCGCAGGCTCGCCGCCTGCCCCACCATCTCTGCTGTCAGATTGTTCGAGTATTTCAACATGCCCTGCAGAATATCCCGCAGCGGTGCGCTGCTGACCGAGGCGAGCCGCGTGCTTTGCGGTAAGGCCTCCACCATCTGCGGGGTCTTCAGCACAATGCCGTTGGCCCGCGCCAGTGTTGCAAATACATCCCCTGCATAAAGCCCGGGGCGGCGCACAGGCAACCAGCGCGCGCCTTCCTGACCCAAAGCACCGCGCGCGACTGTCCATTTATCATGCGTGCCCGCATCCTCATACGTATAGACTGGCAGAGAGCGCTGCACGACCGTCATGCGGGCCATGTCGACCTCGGGCCGATAGCCTGCCGTGCGTGCATCCATTGTCACGTTGTATGTGTCGGAGGCCCCGCGTTTCCATTCAAAATGAACCCGGTTGTAGTTCAGTGCCAACCCCGAAATCGCCGGACTATAGCCCAGATGGTCCGGCTGCCCCGGGTCAATCGTATGCAGGGGGCGCAGCGCGTTTTCAAACACCAGAAAACGCCCACGCACCTCACGCAAACCCGCGGCTTTCAGCTGTGCGGCAAGGTCCGCCAGCGCGCGAGTGTCGAGCGTCGGATCACACCCGCCCACAAGGATCAGATCCCCGGTCAGGATACCATCCTTGATCTCGCCTGCGGCGACCACCTCGGTCACAAAACGATGCGAAGGCCCCAGAACATCCAGCGCGTAAAGCGCTGTGATGGCCTTGGTCACACTTGCCGGGGCAAGGCCCACACGTGTGCGCCGTCCTTCCAACATCTCGCCGGTGTCTGCGTCTGCCACCGCAAAGACCACCTGCCCGCTGACGCCGGAGCGCTCCAGCAAACGGTCCACTGCGCTCGCTTGCACCCTCTGCGCATTGCGCAGACGTGGCCGCATCGACACGGCGGGTACTTCGGCCACCGCAGGCAGGGCGAGGCTCGCAACCGCGGCACCAAGGAAGCCGCGGCGCGACAAGAGAGATGAAGATGGTTTGACCATGGTGCGACTAAACCCCAGCCCGCAGATTGAAACAACCGGCAGGTTAGAATTCAGAGTTTAAAATTCTGTGATCCATCGCAGTCAGCTTTGCCAGCCACCCGCAGCCCGGATCGCGCTGGAGGACTGCGCGACCATTGGCACGTTGACGAAACACCAGGCGGGGGCCTCGGACCGGCCAAGAAGCGCAGACGCCGGGCCAGCAATCCGTGCGCTGGCAAAGACCCGCGCAGCCGGGCTTGTGCGGGCGGAAATCCGATCACCCGGGCGCGCCAAGACCCCCAGGGGAACGGACTTCATGATCTGCCGCCAGTCCTGCCAGCGATGAAACTGCGCGAGATTGTCCGCGCCCATCAGCCAAACGAACCGCACGGCGGGATAACGCTGCTGCAACCGCGCCAGTGTCTGGGCAGTATACCGCGTGCCGAGGCGCGCTTCGATATCGGTGACTTCGACACGGCTGTGTTGCATCAGCGCACAGGCACGGCGCATGCGATCGGCCAGCGGTGCGGGTCCGCGTGTCTTGATCGGGTTGCCGGGGCTGACCAGCCACCAGATCCGCGCCAGTCCAAAGCGCTTTAGCGCCTCATGAGTGATATGCACGTGGCCTGCATGAGCTGGATCGAAAGATCCGCCCAGCAAGCCGATCACCTCACCGGCGCGCGCCATGGGAAACCCCTGTTGCATCAGTGCTTTGCCCTGCTCGACATCATCGCTTCCTTGAACGGCGCGGGCCTGCGCTTGTCAATGGTCAGGGAGCGGGGTAACCGCATCTCCCTGCGCAATCCGGCCCGGAACGATGACGCGCGCGCACCAACCACCATGGCCGCGCACGGCGGAATACCCACCAGGGCCAAGCATCTCTTCCATACGGCTGCAGGGAGCGCAGAGGCCCGTGATCTCCAAAACAGCGGCACCAATGGCCAGCTGCCGCCCTTTGAGGGCGGCAAGGTTCAGCCCCCCGACGAGGAGGTTGCGCCGTAAATCCCTCGCTGAGACCGGGCCGCGCCCCAGCATCGCGCCGATCACAGCCAGGTGTTCGGCCTGCACCAGCGTGACAGCGCGCTTGTCCGATGACCCGCGATCTCCTTCGATCCCACGCAGGCCCACCTGAGCCACCGGCACCATCGTCACAGCGGCGCGTCTGGCCGGACGCAGAGCAATCGCCTGCAAGCGCCCGGGCTGCGCATAGCGCGCGATCAGGGCCTTCAACCCGCTCTCAGCGTTCTTCACGATCAAACCCTCTGAGATCCGGCAGGCGCTCCAACGGGTAATTCGGGTGCAATTGCCAGAACCCGTCTTCTGCCAGATCCAGTGGGCGCAACGTGCCGCCCGGAAACGCCCGCGTGCGCAATGCCAACACGATATCGGACAGCACCGCAGGATTGTCCCGGAAATAGGAATGGCCGCGCCCGCGCACCTGCTCCACCCGGATGAAATGCACCAATTCGGATTTTTTCAGTCGCTCGATATCCTCGCGGAATACCTGATCAGGCGTGACCGAGCCCAGGCGCGGCGCGTTCGCCAGAATGGAGGAGAGCCGCAGCGCACCATCACTCGGATTGACGTAGACGTTGATCTGCTCAAACGCCTCCGACACACGCTCGGCCTGCAGGCGTTGCTCGACCACGCCAATATCGAGATCGGCGGCGGCCAGAATCAGCGTGCCGGTCTTCATCGCCGTTTTCGGATGCACACCGCGACCCCGGTGATAGATGATGCTCTCCCGCAGGGCGGTAGACATCACGTCTGTTCCTCGCGAGTGGGCGACGATGTCGATGTCCTCAAGTTCGGGGATCTCGGCAAGCAGGCGCAGAAATTCCTTGGCATGATAGACGCTGAAATCACCGGCCTCACGGTCGCGAAAGTAGCTCAAGACGCCGCTGTTGCCAGCGGGCCAGGTGAAGGCAATGGGAATGCTGTCGCGCCCCTCGAAGTGCCACAGGTTTGCCAGCGTCGCCACGGCGCGATCAAAGTCATTGCGCACACCATGAGTGAAGATCAGCACCCGGCGGTTGCCCGTGCGGCTGATCTCCGAACGGATCACCTCCTGAAAGGCGCGCCCGCCAGCGGCATAGCTGCGCAAGGCCTCCGGTTCAAATGACAGGGCGCCATCGGTGCGGCGCGTTGGCAGCGGCACGGGGGCGAAACGTACCAGTTCAGCGGCCTGCTGCACGTCCAGCCGCGACATGCGTCGTCCGCTGTCCACCGATGTGCGGGTCACCAGATCGTCCCAGTCCTCTGCCCCGAACCTGACCTGAACGACCCCAAGCGCCATGGAGTTCGACCGCCCCGTGCCATAGACCAGCGTCCCTGAGCCGACCGCCTCTGGTGCGCGATCCGTCACATAAAACATCCGCGGCGTCACGTTTCGCAGGACAGGTGGCACACGCTCCACCGGGTAGTTCCGGCCTTCGAGATAGAGGTTTGGCGGCGGCGCCAGCGCCACGTCGCGCACCGCACATCCGGCAAGCAGCAGCATCAGAACCGCCGCTCCGGTGATGATCCGCCACATATCTCACCCACCTCTGCCCATCTTCCTCAGAGCGCTAACATGCGCGGAGAGAAAATCAAATCACGAGATGGAATGTAGGGAGAGACAGCCAAAAGTGACGCAGAGTTGCATCGTCTGGCTTTTGGACTAGGCTCTCCAACGACACCTTTGAAAAGGACCTGCCCATATGAAGACCTTTCTGATGACTGCCGCTCTGGCGCTCAGCCTCGCCGCACCTGTCGCAGCCGACCCAGAAAAAGACGCCGACTATATCGTTGCGCAGACCGTGACCGACGAGCTGTTTCTGGGTGCGCTTACGGCGCAGCGGCCGCTGGTGCGTGATGCGCTGACCCAGCAATTTGGTCAACGTGGCATCGTGATCAGCGATATGGATCGATTTATGGACATCTTCTTTGCCGAATTTGTTGGTGAGTTCACGGATACGATGCGGGGTGAGATCCGCAAACTCTATCTGGCGGAGTTCTCCCCCGATGAGTTGTCAACAATCGCGGAGTTCTACGCCACGCCGGCAGGGCAGTCCTTGGTCGAGCGGACCCCGGAATTGATGTTGACCTTGGCCCAGACCGGTCAGGTTGCCGGGCAACGTGCCGGTGAAAACGCAGGGGGCCGAGTGGCCAGGCGCTTGGAGGATGAGGGCATCTCGCTGGACATGGAGCGCGGAACCATGGACGCATTGCTCGACTTTCTGAGGTGACGGCAGCACGGCCTTAGATGTGCAGGAATTGCTCAACCTCACTGCGGTTGGCGCCAAAGTCAGCGGCATTGCCACGCCACACAATCCTGCCCTTCTCGATCACATAGTAGTGGTCGGAAATGCGCGACAGCTCATCAAGATTCTTGTCCACCAGCAAGATCGACAAGCCAGAGCGCTTCAACCGATCCAGCATGCTCCAGATCTCTTCGCGGATCAGCGGTGCGAGGCCCTCGGTGGCCTCGTCCAGAACCAACAGATCCGGGTTGGTCATGAGCGCGCGTCCGATGGCCAGCATCTGCTGCTCGCCGCCAGAGAGCTGAAAGCCAAAATGGCCACGCCGTTCAGCCAGGCGAGGGAAAGCCTCGAAGATGCGCGCTTCGGACCAACCATCTGGGCGCGGCCGCGCCGTGGCGCGGAGGTTTTCTACAACACTCAAGGAGGGAAAGACCTGTCGCCCCTCGGGCACAAGCCCCACTCCGGCTTGTGCGACGCGGTACGAGGGTGCGCCGGTCAGATCGGCCCCTTTGATGTGGATAGATCCGCTGCGCGGGGTCAATAGCCCCATCAGACTGCGGATCGTCGTGGTCTTGCCCATGCCATTACGCCCGATCAGCGTGGTCACGGCCCCTTCGACCACATCCAGATCAAGGCCAAACAACACCTCGGCGCGCCCATATCCGGCGTGCAGGTCCTTGATCTGGGCCAGATGGGTCATCCGCTGCCCTCCCCCAGGTAGGCGGCGCGCGCCTTGGGGTTCTGACGCACCTCATCCGGCGTGCCCCGGGCAACGATCTGACCATCGACCAGAACCGACAGGTCATCGGCGAGCTGGAACACCGCATCCATGTCATGTTCCACCAACAACATCGGGAGCTCCTCGCGCAGGGTTCTCAACAGGTCGATGAGCGCGACGCTTTCCGTGCGGCCCAGTCCCGCCATGGGCTCATCCAGCAGCAGGCACTTGGGTTCTCCGGCCAGGGCGATGGCCAGCTCCAGCAGGCGCAGCTCTCCATGTGATAGATCTGCGGCCTGTTGCCCGGACCTCGCGCCAAGGCCCACGCGGGTCAGAATGTCCTGCGCAATGTCGTTCAGCGCCGCTTCGCGGGCCGCCGCTGCCAGGAACCGCAGGCTCGACCCGTTTTTTGCCTGCACCGCAGTAGCGACATTTTCCAGAACCGAAAACGACGGCAGCACAGACGTGATCTGAAACGTGCGCCCCAAGCCGGCCTGCACCCGCTCCCAAACCGACAGCGCTGAGACATCCTTGCCATCGAGCGCGACGCGCCCCTTGTCCTGCCTGAGCACGCCAGAGATTTGATGGATCAGCGTGGTCTTGCCCGCCCCGTTTGGGCCGATCACCGCATGACACTGGCCTGCCCCGACGCTGAGCGAGATGTCATGGCTGACTGTCAGCGCGCCGAAACTCTTATGCAGGTTCTCGATCTCAAGCATGGTCACCGCCCCTTCTGCGCGGCGGGCGTCAGCAGATCGTTCAGCCCGCCCTTGGCGTAGAGCACCAGCAGAACAAGAAGCGGCCCGTAGATCAGCCGCCATTCGTGGATCACCGAGCTGAGCAGCTCTTCCACGATCACGATGAAGAACGCCCCCAGCAGCGCCCCGTTGCGCGTGCCCAGACCGCCCAGCACCACGGCCACGATCAGATCACCGGAGCGTTGCCAGGCTGCGATGGAGGGGCTGACAAATTCGGCGTGCTGCACCAGCAGCAACCCGGATATGCCTGCGATCAGCGCAGCGATCACATAGGCGATCAGTTGATAGCGCGCGATGGGGTAGCCCATGACCTCAGCCCGTTGCGGGTTGTCGCGCGCCGCTCGCAGAACGCGGCCAAAGCGCGACTGGCTGATGCGGTAAACACCGAACCAGCTGAGAAAGAGCACAGCCAGAATGACAAAGTAGAGGCCCCCGCGGTTCTGCACGATGTCACTGCCAAAAAAGGTCGCCAGTGACCAAAGCGTCAGGCCATCATCCCCGCCATAAGCTGCCAGTGAGGTCAGGGTGAAATAGATCATCTGCCCGAAAGCCAGCGTGATCATCAGGAAATAGACGCCCGTCGTGCGCAGGGCCAGCGCACCGGTGATCAGGGCGATGCCGCCGGTGACCACCAGTGTCAGCAGCAGCAGAACCAGAATATTCTCGATCCCGCTTTCCAGCCCGATTGCCGCTGCATAGGCCCCCACGCCGATAAACGCTGCGTGGCCGAGGCTAACCATCCCGCCATGGCCGATGATCAGATCCAGCGAAATGGCGGCAATGGCCAACAGCATGGCCTTGATCAACAGACCCGTCAGATACTCCGCACCGACCAGCGGCAACAGCACGGGCATCGCAAGGAGGCACGCGAAGATCAGTGCTCCGATCACCAGACTACGGTCCATCAATGCACCCCCTTGGCGGGCAACAGGCCTTTGGGTCGGATCACCAGGATCGCCGCCATGAGAATGTAAATCAGCATAGAGGCCAGCGCGGGGCCGATCTGATTGGCCATCGACGGGTTGAAGACAAACGACAGCAACTCAGTCGCCAAGCTGCGCCCCAGCGTGTCGATCAGCCCCACCAGGATTGCCGCGACAAAGGCTCCGCCGATGGAGCCGACGCCTCCGATGATGATGACGACAAAAGCGACGATCAGAATGTTATCGCCCATGCCCGGCTCAATCGCAAAGATCGGGGCTGCGATCACTCCGGCGAACCCGGCGAGCATCGCGCCCACACCAAAGACAATGCGAAACAGCTGTTTGATGTTCACACCCAGCGCGGCAACCATCTCGGGCGTGGTGGAGCCTGCGCGGATCAGCATGCCCGTGCGCGTGTAGCTGATCGTCAGAAACAGCCCCGCCGCCACAACCAGACCAACCCCGATGGTGACCAGCCGGTAGACCGGATAGCGCAGCTGCTCCGTCAGTTGGATCGAGCCTGACAGGAACTCCGGTGTGGCAATCGACAAGGTTGTGGGGCCAAAGAGCACCTTGGCCAGCTCATTGAGGAAAATGATGATCCCGAAGGTCGCCAGCACCTGATCGAGGTGCGTGCGGTCATAAAGATGCCGAAAGACCACATATTCCAGCAAAAGCCCGATCAGCAGGGCGGTGACCAGCGACAGTACCAGTGCCAAACCAAAATGGCCGGTCAGCCCGGTGAAAGCAAAGATCAGATAGGCGCCCACCATGTACTGCACGCCATGGGCCAGATTGATGAACCCCATCACCCCAAACACCAGCGTCAGGCCAGCCGCGATCAGAAACAGCAACAGACCATACTGCAACCCATTCAGGCACAGGATCAGAAAAAGGGTCAATGACATGAGAAACCGAGCCGTTTCGCGACAGGTCCCCTCGGCCCAAGAGCCGAGGGGCTTCCCACCTTACATCTTGCAGTCAGCGTGGAAGCTGTCGGCATAGTCCTCGGCCACGGTGCGCACAAATGACGTGTGGAATTTGCCGTCCTCGCGCTTCACCACCTGTAGCGCGTGAAAGTCCTGCACCGGATAGTGATTGTTGTTGAACGAGAAATCCCCGCGCAGCGAGGTGAAATCCGCCTTGCGCAGGGCTGCGCGCACCGCGTCCTTGTCGCTCAAGTCGCCACCCACTTCGGCCACCGCACTGTCGATCAGGTTTGCCGTATCATAGGCCTGCATCGCGTAGGAGCCGGGGATATAGCCGTACTTCTCCTCAAAGGCGGCCACAAAGGCGAGGTTGTCGTCATTCGGCAGGTCTGGCGCCCAGCTGCCCGCCGCAAGGAAGCCCACAGCCGCGTCTTTCTGGCCCGGCAAAGTGGTCTCGTCGGTGGTGAAAACCGACATGAATTTCATGCTGTCCGACAGCCCTGCCCCTTCGAACTGATTGACCAGCCGGACACCCATGCCCCCCGGCATGAATGTGAAGATCGCGTCAGAGCCGGAGGTCGAGACCCGCGCCAGCTCGGCTGAGAAGTCCTGATGCCCCAGCGGCGTAAAGACCTCATCCGTGACCGACCCTTTGAACGTCTGGCGGAAGCCTTCCACATTGTCGCGCCCGGCCTGGTAGTTCGGCGCCATGACAAAGACGTTCTCAAAGCCTTCCTCGGTCGCGATCATCCCGCTCACCTCGGCGTTCTGATTGTTCTGGTAGGAGGTCGCAAAGAAGAATGGGTTGCAGTTGCGTCCGGCAAAGGTCGACGGGCCCGCGTTGGGGCTGATCAGAAAGGTCTCGGACTGGACGATGGGTTTAAAAACCGCCTGAAGCATATTGGAAAATACGGTGCCGACAACAAAATCGACCTCTTCACGCTCCACCAGCGATGTGGCCTTGAGCAGGGCGACATCGGGCTTGAGTTCATCATCCTCAATGATCAGCTCAACGGCCTGCCCGCCAAGCTGCCCATCCTTGTGATCAAGGGCAAGCTGGAACCCATCCACGATCTGCTGGCCAAGGGCTGCGGGCGGGCCGGACAGTGTCACGACCATCCCGATCTTGAGATCTTCGGCCATGGCCGTTGTGCTCATCATTGCCGAGAACAGCGCCGCCCCCGCGGTGGATGTCAGTGTCGTCTTCATATTGGTACTCCCTGTCGTCTTTTGATTTGGTTTTATACCTTTATTGCATTTCACATTTTGCCGGGTTCGTCACGAGGCGAGGCTCTTGCGCTCGAGTTTGGCCGCGAACCCGGCCATCTTGGCATAGCCGCGCACGATGGCTTCCCGCTCCGCCAGGCTCATCACCGCGTTGATGTCGTCAAAGCCTGCGGGGCTGCGCTTTTCCACCTCGTCGATGACCCGCTCCGGCCCGCCGATGCGGTTGGTGCGCACGATCTCCGCTGTCTTGGGCAGACGCGCCTGCTCATAGCGGTACAGCGCCTCGCGCGGATGAGCGGCCTGCGCGAGCTGGTCCGCAAGGCAGCGCGCATCCAGGATCGCCTGCGCCGCTCCGTTCGAGCCGACGGGATACATCGGATGCGCCGCATCACCCAGCAAGGTCACCCGCCCGTTCGTCCAGCGCGGCAGCGGATCGCGATCCGCCATCGGATATTCAAAGATGTCGCCGCTGGCGCGGACCAGTGCCTCGATGTCGATGCCTGGCACCGAGAACCGCTTGGCATAGGGCAGAACACGCGCCAGGGATGCGCGTTTCGACCAGCTGTCGCGCGGGGGTGGTGTGACGCTGCCATCAGCGATGCGCACGTTTACAACCCAGTTCATCAGTTGCTTGCCGTCTTTGGCGGGGGCTATGGGGTAAAGCACCAGCTTGCCCGCCAGCCCGCCTGCAATCGCCATGGTCTCGCCGTCTTCCCAGACCGGCCAATCGACGGCACCACGCCACATGACCACACCGGCCCAACTGGGTGGTCCTTCCTTGGGGTAAAACCGCCGCCGCCCGACGCTGTGGATGCCATCCGCACAGATCAGGACCTCACTGCGCAGCGACATGGAACCGGACCCGTCCCGTGCATCAAGGAAATGAGACGTCACCGCGCCCTCATCCTGAACAAAGCCGCCGAGGCTGAACCCGGTGATCACCGCCTCCGGCCCAAGTCGCTCGATCACGGCGTCATAGAGCAGCTTCTGCAACCGCCCGCGGTGGATCGAAAACTGCGGGTGGTCATGGCCGGCGTGCAGGCCGCGCAGTTCGCGCCAGATTTCCTGCCCGGTTCGGGTCAAATAGCGCAGCTCGCGCGTGCGCAGGCCCACCGCGTCCAAACGCTCCAACAAGCCCAGCTCGACCAATTCGGCAATCGCATGCGGCAGGGTGTTGATGCCCACACCCACTTCCCGCACGTCTGAGGCCTGCTCGACAATCACCGCGTCGATGCCACGCTGATGCAGCATCAGCGCGGTGGTCAGCCCACCAATGCCCGCGCCAGCTATGACAACCTTACGCATCAATCGCTCTCGGCGTCCGGCGGTGGCAGGAAATCAATCGCATGGGCGGCTGAGATCGACACAACCTCAGCCGGGTCCGCCTCTGGTCCCAGATTGTGCAACACCCAGAAGAGATCATAGAGCCGTTGGGTCGGCGTGACCCAAAACATGGTTTTGATTGTCTGATCGGATTTGTTGAAGATCCCATGAGGGATGCCTTTGGGCAGTTTGACCAGATCACCCGGTTCGGCAAACGTCTCCTGCCCGTCGAGCAGGAAATCAAAGCGGCCTTCGAGGATGTAAAGAAACTCGTCCTGATCCGGGTGAATATGGGGTGGGACGAAGGTGCCGGGAGGCAAGGTGGCATGCCAGCTAAAGCAATCCTCAGTCACGGCCTTGGGCACATAGGTCTGCCCAAGAATGTTCCAGGTGATCCCTTCAAACCCGCTGCCTGAGCGCACGATGCCCGGTGTCATTGCGTCCATGTTGTTCTCCCCGTCAGATCTCCGCTGCGTCAGACCACATGACCAAAGCACGCGCCCCAATACCCGGCAACGCCCCAAAGCTTTGATCGGCCCGCGACAAACCCACCAACAAACTATTTTACCCCTGAAATTTTAGGCTTAAAATTATTTACATTGCAATGTTTATTTCCGACCAGGTGGTTTGAGGTCAGGTGACCCGGCCCGTCGCCTTAAATTCGGGCGCGTCCCAGAGCTGCCCGACCAGCACCTCGTGCAAAATATCGACAGCACGGCGGACATCCTGCTCATCCACATAGAGAGGGGTAAATCCAAACCGCATGATGTCGGGTGCACGAAAATCCCCGATCACCCCTCGCGAGATCAGAGCCTGCATGGCCGCATACCCATGCTCGAAAGCAAAGGACACCTGCGAGCCGCGCATCGAGGCATCGCGCGGGCTGGCGAGATGCAGGTCGGGGCACCGGCGTTCAACCTCCTCGATGAACAACTCACACAGCGCGATGCTTCTGGCCCGCACAGCAGACATGTCGATGCCATCCCAGACCTTCAGCGCCTCTTCCAGCGCGGTCATCTGGATGACCGGCGGCGTGCCAACCCGCATCCGCTCGATATCCTGCGCCGGACGATAGGTTGCCTCAAAGGCAAAGGGGGCATCATGGCCGAGCCATCCCGCAAGTGCGGGCTGCACCTGCTCCGTGATGTCGGGCCGCACATAGATGAACGCAGGGGCGCCCGGCCCACCGTTCAGGTATTTATAGGTACAGCCCACCGCGAATTCGCACCCGCAACCGGCAACATCAACTGGCACGGCACCGGCGCTGTGGGCGAGGTCCCACAGCATGACGGCCCCCGCCGCCTGCACCTGGGCCGTGATCATCTGCATGTCGTGCATCCGCCCGGTGCGATAGTCCACCTGTGTCAGCATCGCGACAGCGACCTCGTCATTCAGCGCTTGGGCCACGTCGTCCGGCGCGACAACGCGCAGCTGATATCCCTGATCCAGCTGTGCGATCAGCCCTTGCGCCATGTAAAGGTCTGACGGGAAGTTACCGCTGTCCGACAGGATCACTTTGCGTCCCGGGCGCAGCTTCAGGGCCGCCGACAACGCCTGATAGACCTTAATCGACAGCGTGTCTCCCATCACGACCGTGCCCTCGGGGGCACCGATCAGCTGCCCGACCCGACTGCCCACCCGCAAAGGCTGCCCCATCCAGTCATCCGCATTCCAGCCGCGAATGAGGTGCCGCCCCCACTCCTGTGTCATCATCTCGGCAACCCGCGTCCGCACCCCCTTGGGCAATGGACCAAGCGAGTTGCCATCGAGATAGATCACACCTTCCGGCAGTTCGAACCGGTCCTTGATCGGAAGTGTTACGCTGATGTCTTTCATAGCTGCCCTCTGACGTGCCAAAGTTCGGGAAAAAGCTCCACTTCCAGCATGCGGCGCAGGTATTTCACGCCTGATGTACCGCCCGTGCCGCGTTTGAAGCCGATGATGCGTTCGACGGTTGTGACGTGGTTGAACCGCCACCGCCGAAAATAGTCTTCGAGATCCACAAGCTTTTCCGCTAGCTCGTAGAGCGACCAGAACCGCTCCGGATCATCATAGACCTTTGCCCAGGCCTCCATGACCGCCTGATCGGAGACATGCGGCGCATCCATCCGGTAGACCTTCGCCGAAAAACCCGTGCCAAGCTGCTCGGACAGCTGATCCAGCGCCACATGATAGAGCGACTTGGTGCCGAGCTCTTGCGTGAGCATGTGATGCAGCTCGGGCCGGTGCTCATGCACCTTCAACATGGCGCGATTGCGGTTGCCAAGCATGAATTCGATCAGCCGGTATTGATGCGATTGAAACCCGGAGGACGACCCCAGATCAGCGCGAAATTCCGTGTATTCGCTTGGCGTCATGGTGCGCAGCACATCCCAGGCACCGTTCAACTGCTCAAAGATCCGCGCCACGCGGGTCAGCATCTTGAAGGTCGGAGGGAACTGGCCGTTCGTGAGCCTCTCGCGCGCGACAGACAGCTCGTGCAGCGCAAGGCACATCCACAACTCCGAGGTTTGATGCTGAATGATAAACAGCATCTCGTCATGCGCTTCGGACTGCCGGTTTTGCGCCCCAAGAATGGGGTCAAGCGCCAGATAGTCGATGTAGGACATGTCCTTGGCGAAGGACATCTTGGCGCCCTCTGCGGTTGGATCGTAAGCGCTCATGATACTGTCTCCTCTGTTGCACTGGCACCGGAGCCATCCACTGGCACCATGGTCACCAGCTCCTCAAAAGCGCACACCGACAATTGACCATGCGCCTCAAAGCAGCGCTGCGCCGCGTCAGGATCTCGCGCCAGGGCGGCATCGTAGAGCGCCGTATGTGGCTCCAGCGCCATGGCGCGCGCGAAGATCTCCGCCGCCCGCCCGGCCACATCCGGCTGGCTTTTGGCCATCCGCCGCAGACCGCGCTGAATGTAGCGCTGATAGCGGCTGAGCTGGTCGTTCACCTGATCGCGAAAGCTGTGCAACCACGTGGAAGGCGCACCGGCAATGAGCGCCGTATGGAACCGCGCGTGGCGATCTGTCCACAGCGCCAACGTGTCTTGTGATTGCAAGACAGACGGCACCTGCGTGCGGGCCAGCTGGTGATACGTGCCGATGACCCCGCTTTCCCAGATATCATCGCCTTGGGCGACGGACCGGACAAAAAGCGAGCCTTCAATGGCGTTTCGGCTGTGCTCCAGGTCCAGCAGGTCTTCGGCCGTCAGCGGTGCGACGCGAAAGCCTTTGTTGTGCTCCACCTGCACCAGCCGCTCCGCTTTGAGGCGGGTGAGGCACTCACGCAGCGGGGTCAAGCCAACGCCATAGGCCTCCGACAGGCTGGGCAGCCTCAGCGCCTGTCCGGGTTCAAACGCCAGAGCCAGAATGTCGTCGCGTACGTGCCTGTGCAACTGATCCGGCTTGGATTGTGCGGGGGGCATAGGTCGATCCTAAATCACATGCTATCTCTACTATAGCACATGATATAAAAAATCATATATTATTTTGCAAAAGCCTCTGTGATCGGGCTGTCTGCCTGTTTCAGCGCCTCAATGATCGAGAAATGATCATGCCCGTCTTCAATCATCAGCTTTGTGTCCGCCTCCAGCCCCTCCCAGATCAAAGCAAGCAGGCGCGCCTGGCGAATGAACTCGGGGCGCTCGGCACGGCCAACCCAGGCGGTGACCTTCGCCCCGGCTATGGGCCGCAGCAGCGCCGGGCTTTCGCGCAAGGCTTCCGCCTCGTCGATCTGCAGGTCTGCGTTCATCTGGGTCCACATCAACGGGCGCAGGTCATGCAGGCCGCTGATTGACAGACACTGCGCCACCCGCGCCAGTACCTCGGCAGGTAAAGGGCTGTCTTCGCAGACCATGCGCGACACCAGATGCCCGCCCGCCGAATGCCCGGCAAGCCGGATCGGCCCCGCAACCATCGACGCCGCCTGCGCAATCGCCGCACCGATCTGCTGCGTCATCTGCGTCAAACGCGCTGCCGGGGCCAGTGTATACTGCGGCAGCGCCACCGCCCAGCCATTCTGGCGCGCGCCCTCAGCCAGATCTGTCCAATAGGATTTGTCCAGCCGGATCCAGTAGCCTCCATGCACAAACACGGCGAGTCCCTTCGGGGGGCCATCCGGCCAGACCAAGTCAAAGGTCTCTCGGGCATCTGTGCCATAGGCCAGGCTTTCATCGATGCGGACGCTTCCCTGCCGGTACGCGGCGGCGCGCTCTGACCAGAGGCCCGGCAGCTTCTCCGACCCGTCCACATGGGCCATATTGGCAAATGCGTCGTCCCAATCCCGCTTTGACATGCGCGTCCCTTCCCTGTGCCCCAACCGGTGTGTCCCAAAGAACCGCCTTGAACGCAGCGACGCAAGGGGGGATCACTTGGCTATCCAAGTCGCCTTTGTACCGGCCGTGAACAGGCATAAGGCGCATCTATCTTAGCGGCGTGTTTTTTTTCAGACAGCACGGCAGTTCGAAGAGGACAAATGCTCTGATGATGTTAAGTGGGAAGAGATGACCCAAAATCACACAACACAATTGACCGACCCGCTGACCCTGCCCTGCGGCGTGGTCCTCAAAAACCGCATCGCCAAATCCGCGATGTCGGATTCACTTGGCGACGGTACAGGGGCCCCCACGGAAGCCCAGATCACCCTCTATGAAACCTGGGCCAGAGGCGGGCTGGCGTTGTCCATCATTGGCGAGGTTCAGGGCGACCCCATGGCCGCCGAGAAACCCGGCAATCTTGTACTATGGCAGGACACAGTGGGCGACGGGTTCCGTGACCTCGCCGCGGCGGGGGCGGCCCGGGGGGCGCATCTGTGGCTGCAACTGGGCCATGCGGGCGCCATGACACATCCGCCGATTGGCGTGCCCAAAGGCCCCAGCACGCTTGATCTGCCGGGGCTGACCTGTGAGGCGCTGACTCAGGCCGAAATCCTGCAACTGCCGTCGCAATTTGCCGAGACAGCGCGGCTGGCCAAAGACCTGGGCTTTGGCGGGGTCGAGTTGCACGCGGCCCACGGGTTCCTGCTCAGCCAGTTTCTGTCTCCCCTTTTCAACACCCGGACAGACAACTACGGCGGCTCTATCGAAAACCGCATGCGCCTGACGCTTGAGGCGGTGAAGGCCGTTCGCGATGCGGTGGGTCCGGCCTTTCCCGTCGGGATCAAGCTGAACGCCACAGACCAGCTCGAAGGCGGTCTGTCGCAGGAGGACGCATTGGCCGTGGTTGAGGCGCTTGATGGCACCAGCATTGATTTGATCGACATCAGCGGGGGCACCTATTTCCCGGGGGCACCATCCGCCTCGGACGCGGCGGGTAAGGGCCCGTATTTTCTTGAGTTCGCGCAATCAGCGCGAGCCTTGACCGACAGGCCTCTGATGCTGACCGGCGGGTTCAAGAGTTTTGATCAGGTGCAAGACGCGCTTTCGCGCGGTGTGGATATGATCGGGCTGGCACGCGCGCTGGTGCTGCAGCCCGATCTTCCAAAGGCCTGGCTTTCGGGCGACACCGCCGCCCCGACCTTTCCCAGGTTTGCCAATCCGCCGGAGGGCGGTGTGACCGCGTGGTACAGCATGCGCCTTACAGAATTGGCCGAAGGGCGCGCCCTGTCTGGACCGGAATGCTTGCCCGACGCCGTCGCAGCTTACAACGCACGAGATGCGAAGCGGGCTGTCCTCTGGAACGCGCGGTTCCGGTAGTGGGCAAACGCTCTCAATCGCGCGGGCCAAGATAGGCGGTCGCCTCGATCTCAAGCAGGGCCTCATTCTCAATCAGCCCCGCCACAACCAGCACGGACATGGCGGGAAAGTGGCGGCCCAGTACGCGGCGGTAAGCCTCGCCCACCTCCCGCTGGCGGGCGAGATATTCGCTTTTGTCGAGCACAAACCACGTCAGGCGCGTGATGTCGGTCACCTGCCCGCCCGCCTCTTCGACCACCGCCACGATGTTGCGCAACGCCTGTTCCATCTGGCCAATGAAGTCATGGCTTTCAAAGGTCTGATCCGCCGTCCAGCCGATCTGCCCGCCCACATAGAGCGTGCCATCACGCGCCAGCATCCCGTTGGCGTAGCCCTTGGCAGGCGCCCAACCGGGCGGGTGTATGGTGTTTGCAGGCATGAGCATGCTCCGACGTTAGTGCTTCAGCAGGAAGCGTTGGATTTTTCCTGTAGCGGTCTTGGGCAAGCTGTCCGCAAAAACCACGCGACGCGGGTATTTATAAGGGGCGATGGTGGCTTTCACATGATCCTGTAGCCGCTCCGCTGTGGCGTCATCCGGCGCGCCGCCTGCCAAGACCACATGCGCCTCGACAATCATGCCGCGCGCATCATCCGGCGCGCCAACCACGGCACACTCCGCGACCTCTGGGTGCGCCAACAATGCGGCCTCCACCTCAGGCCCCGCGATATTGTAGCCCGAGGACACGATCATATCGTCATTGCGTGCGGCGAAATGCAAATAGCCATCCGCATCCATTGAGAAGGCGTCGCCCGTGATGTTCCAGCCATCGTGGACATAACCGCGCTGGCGCTCATCCGCGAGATAGCGGCAGCCGGTTGGCCCTCGCACCGCCAGACGGCCGACCTCTCCGCGCGGCAGCTCAGTGCCGTCCGGGCCAATCACCCGCGCCTCATAGCCCGTCACCGGGCGCCCGGTGCAGGCAGGCCGGTGATCGTCGAACCGGTTGGAGATGAAGATATGCAAAAGCTCCGTCGCGCCAATGCCGTCGAGCATTGGCTTGCCGGTGCGCGCCATCCACTCTTCATAAACCGGAGCGGGTAAGGTCTCCCCAGCCGAAACAGCCGCTCGCAGCGACGACAGATCCGCGCCCTCGTCCATGGCCGCCAGCATGGCGCGATAGGCGGTGGGGGCGGTGAAGCAGACGGTGGCTTTGTACCGCTCGATGATCTCGACCATATTGGGCGGTGAGGCTGTCTCCAGCAGCGTGGCGGTCGCCCCGAAACGCAGGGGGAAGATTGCAAGCCCCCCAAGCCCGAAGGTGAAGGCCAGCGGCGGCGACCCCACAAAGACATCGTCAGGCACCACGCCCAGCACCTCGCGGGCATAACCATCCGCGATGATCAGCAGATCACGGTGGAAGTGCATCGTGGCCTTGGGCGCGCCGGTGGTTCCTGACGTGAAGCCCAGCAGCGCCACGTCATCGCGCCCGGTCTCGACGGCGTCGAACTGCACGGGTTTCTCAAGCGCCAGCCGATCAAGTTCCGCATCATGATTTGACGTGCCGTCAAAGCCCACCACGGTTTTCAGAAACGCGCTGTCTTTGGCGCAGGCGGTCATCTCATCCATCAGGCGCGTATCGCACAGCGCATGGCTGATCTCGGCCTTGTCGACGATGGCCGCCAGCTCGCCTGCGCGCAGCATGGGCATGGTGTTGACCACCACGGCTCCCGCCTTGGTCGCGGCGAGCCAGCAGGCGACCATCGCCGGGTTGTTGGCGGAGCGGATCAGCACCCGGTTGCCAGGCTTCACGCCCAGATCCTCGACCAGCGCATGGGCGAGGCGATTGGTCCAGTCGCTGAGCTCCTTGTAGGTGCGCATGCGCCCGTTGCCGATCAGCGCCGTGTGGTCGCCAAAGCCATCGGTCACCATCCGGTCGGTCAGCTCGACGCCCACATTCAGCCGGTCTGGGTAGTCAAAGCCCTCCAGCCGGAAGTCAGGCCATTGATCCGGCGGCGGCAGGTTGTCCCGCGTGAAACTGTCGGTGTGGGCTGTGGGGCCAAGCATCTCAGGACCCTCCCAAAGTTTGCCGGGCGATGATCACGCGCTGCACGTCCGAGGCGCCCTCGTAAATCCGCAGCGCCCGGATCTCGCGGTAGAGCCGTTCGACCACCGTGCCGCCGCGCACCCCATCCCCACCATGCAACTGTACGGCCTTGTCGATGACCTGCTGTGCCTGATCGGTGGAGAAGAGCTTGGCCATCGCCGCCTCGCGCGTGACACGCGGCGCGCCGGAATCCTTGGCCCAGGCCGCGCGATAGATCAGCAGCGCGCTGGCATCCACGTCGAGCGCCATATCGGCGATATGCCCCTGGACCATCTGCAAATCAAAGAGTGGTGCGCCCTGCACCTGCCGCGTGGTGACCCGGGCAACCGCCTCCTCCAACGCCCGGCGCGCAAAGCCCAGAGCCGCCGCCGCCACAGTGGGGCGGAACACATCGAGCACCGACATGGCGATCTTGAAGCCCGCGCCGCTGTCACCCAGCCGGGCGCTTGCAGGGATGCGGCAGCCCTCAAAGGACAGCGTCGCCAAGGGGTGCGGCGCGATGGTCTCCAGCCGCTCGGCAACGCTCAGCCCCGGGGTGCTGGCGGGCACCATGAAGGCCGACAGGCCCTTGGCCCCCGGCGCGTCGCCCGTGCGGGCAAAGACGGTATAGAGATCCGCAATCCCGCCGTTGGAAATCCATGTTTTTGCGCCGTTCAGCACATAGCTATCGCCGTCGCGCACCGCCGTCATGGTTGCATTGGCCACGTCGGACCCGGAGGCCGGCTCCGTCAGGGCAAACCCTGCGATGGCCGCGCCACTGCGCACCTTGGGCAGCCAGTCCTCCTGCTGGTCTGCCGTGCCAAAGAGCGATATCGCCCCGCTGCCCAACCCCTGCATGGCAAAGGCAAAATCAGCCAACCCGTCATGCCGCGCCAGCGTCTCGCGGATCAGGCAAAGGGTGCGCACATCCAAAGCATCATCCGTGCCGGGCGCCACCGCCGCATGCTGCAACCAGCCCGCCGCCCCCAGCTGCTGGACCAGATCACGGCAGGCCTGATCCGTATCAGAATGATCAACTGACAGCTGCGCGGTAAACTCCTCCAACGCCTCGGCCAGCGCGCGGTGATGATCCTCAAAGAACGGCCAGGTGAGAAAGGAGCGATCCGCCATCAGTTGCCCTCGAACACGGGGTTTTCCTTCGCGACAAACGCCTTGTAGGCACGCTCGAAATCCCCCGTCTGCATGCAGATCGCCTGCGCCTGCGCCTCGGCCTCGATCGCCTGTTCGATCGACATGGACCACTCCTGCGCCAGCATGGTCTTTGTCATCATATGCGCAAAATTCGGGCCTGCGGCGATGCGCTGCGCCAGGGCCTGCGCCTCGGCCTCAACGTCATCGACGATCTGGTTGTAGAAGCCCCAAGCGGCGCCTTCTTCGGCGGACATCGACCGCCCGGTATAGAGCAGCTCCGCCGCGCGGCCCTGGCCGATAATCCGCGGCAGGATCGCACAGGCACCCATGTCGCAGCCCGCCAGCCCGACGCGGGTGAAGAGGAAGGCGCATTTGGCCCGCGGTGTGGCGATCCGCATGTCAGACGCCATGGCGATGATGGCGCCTGCGCCGACGCAAATGCCATCGACAGCGGCGATGATCGGTTTGCCGCAGTTGACCATGGCCTTGACCAGATCGCCGGTCATCCGCGTGAAGGCCAGCAGGTCTTTCATGTTCGTCTCGGTCAGCGGGCCGATGATGTCATGCACATCGCCGCCGGAGCTGAAGTTGCCACCGTTCGACGCAAAGACGACCACATCCACATCATCCGCGTAGACCAGATCACGAAACCAGTCGCGCAGCTCGGCATAGCTGTCGAAGGTCAGCGGGTTCTTGCGCTCGGGCCGGTCCAGCTGCACCGTCGCGATGCGGCCTTCGATGCGACAGTTGAAATGCGTGGTGTCAGTGCGGGTGCTCATGTCTCAGGGCCGTTCTTCAAGTCATCAAACCGGGCGCTGAGGGCCACGGCCTCTTCGACCGAGAACCCACCAAGCAGCTCGTTCACCCATCCCTCATGGGCCTGAGCCTGCCGCGCGAACTCCTCCTGCCCCTTCTGGGTCAGCCGCACGCGCGAGGCGCGCCGGTCGCCGGGCACCGCAATGCGTAGCATCAAGCCGTCTTCTGTCAAACGATCGACGATGCCGGTGACGTTGCCGTTGGACACGCGCAGCACACCGGAAAGCTCGCTCATCTTCAGCCCCTGTTCATGCCGCGACAGGGCCGCCATCACGTCGAACCGGGGCAGCGTGGTGTCAAACTCGGTGCGCAACCGCTCGCGCAGCTCCGCCTCGACCTGGCGCGCGGCGCCCAGAAGGCGCAGCCAGAGCCGCAGCCGTTCCTTTGACGCAGGCCCTGTTTTGGGCGTGGTGTCTGGGCTGACCTGTTTCAAATCTCACCTCCTGACACGCTGAGCGCGTGTCCGTTCACCATGGCCGCCCCCGGTGACGCCAGATAGAGCGCCGCCGCCGCCACCTCATCCGGTTGGATCATGCGGCCCACCGGGTTGTTGGAGACGACCATGTCGCGCGCCGCCGCTTCATCCAGCCCCCGGCTCGCCATCACGCTTTTGACCGCCGCCTCCGCCATGGGCGTCTCGACAAAACCGGGGCAAATCGCGTTGCACGTGATCTCCCTGCGCGCCACCTCATGCGCGACGGAGCGGACAAGACCCAGCACGCCGTGTTTGGAGGCGGCATAAGCCGCGATCCGACCACCACCCTTGAGCGCCTGGGTCGAAGCGATGGCGATCAGGCGCCCGCCCTTTGGCATATTCCGCATCGCCGCCCGAAAGGTCAGGAAAGTACCCGTCAGGTTGACAGTCAGGGTCTGGGTCCACTCCTCCAGCGACACCTCCGTCAGCGGCGCGGCGCGCCCCATGCCCGCATTGGCAATGACCACATCGAAGGGCTGCGCAAAAAGCGCTTCCACAGCCGCCTCATCGGTCACATCCACTTGCGCGCAGGTTATGCCGCGCCCGCTGTCGGTCTCCTGCAGGGGCTCAAGGCGTCGGCCTGTGATGGTCACCTCCTCCCGCTCAGCGGCAAAGGCGCGCGCAATGGCCCGCCCGATGCCGGAGCCGCCACCGGTGACCAACACGCGCCTCATGCCTGCGCCTCACGATCCGCCAGCCGCCAGGCCTGATCGCGGCCCGCCTCGTAAGGAAGAGGCCAGCGCGCGTGCCGGTCGCCAAGCTCCGTCGCGCGGTGCAACGTCCAATACGGGTCCGCCAGATGCGGGCGCGCGAGGCATACGAGATCCGCCCGCCCCGCCATCAGGATCGAGTTCACGTGATCAGCCTCGTAGATATTGCCCACGGCCATGGTCTTGATACGGCGCTCATTGCGGATGCGGTCGGAGAAAGGCGTCTGGAACATGCGGCCATAGACGGGCTTGGCCTGTGTCGAGGTCTGACCCGCCGAGACGTCGATGATATCGGCGCCGGCCGCCTCGAACATCGCGGCAATCTCAACCGCCTTCTCGGGCGTCACGCCATCATCGCCCGCCCAATCGCTGGCGGAAATGCGCACGGACATGGGCTTGCCTTCGGGCCAGGCGGCGCGCATCGCCGCAAACACTTCCAGAGGATAGCGCATGCGGTTGTCGAGACTGCCACCATACTCATCCGTACGAATATTGGAGAGCGGCGAGATGAAGGAGGAGATCAGATACCCATGCGCGGCATGCAGCTCGATCATATCGAAGCCTGCGCGATCCGCCATCTGCGTCGCGGCCACAAACTCTGCCGTGACTTGGTCCATATCAGCGCGGTCCATGGCCTTGGGGGTGGCGTTGGCCTCAGACCACGGGATGGCGGAGGCGGAGAGCAGCGGCCAGTTGCCGTTTTCAAGCGGCATATCCATGCCCTCCCACCCCAGATTGGTCGAGCCCTTTCGCCCCGAATGGCCGATCTGGCAGCAGGTCTTCGCCTCTGTCTCCGTATGGATGAAGTGGTTCAGCCGCGTCCAGGCGGCTTCATGCTCGGGCGCATAAAGGCCCGGGCACCCCGGCGTGATCCGGCCCTCCGCCGACACACAGGTCATCTCGGTATAGACCAGCCCGGCGCCGCCCTTTGCCCGCTCGCCATAGTGGATCAGGTGCCAATCAGTCGGGCAACCATCAACCGCCTTGTACTGCGCCATGGGCGAGACCACGACGCGGTTGGTCAGGGTCATATCGCGCAACTGAAACGGCGCAAACATGGGCGGGCGCGCCGGGCCGTTTGATCCGGCCCCGGCCTGCTCCATGAACCAGGCCTCCGCCGATTGCAGCCAGCCGCCATCACGCTCGCGCAGGTTCTCGTGGCTGATACGTTGCGAGCGGGTCAACATGGAGTAATTCAGCTGCACCGGGTCGAGATCGATATAGCGCTCCACATCCTCGAACCATTCCAGCGAGTTGCGCGCGGCCGACTGCAGGCGCAGCACTTCGAGGCGGCGCTTGTCCTCATAACTCTGAAAGGCAGTCGGCAAATTCGGCGCGGCCATGACCTCATCCGCCAGCGCAATCGCGCTTTCCATGGCAAGCTTGCTGCCCGAACCGATGGAAAAATGCGCCGTGGCCGCCGCGTCGCCCATCAGCACCACATTCTCATGGCTCCAGCGCTTGCACAGCACCCGCGGGAAGCGCAGCCAGGCCGATCCACGAATGTGGTTTGCGTTGGTCATCAGGCTGTGACCGCCCAGATGATCCTTGAAGACCTCCTCGCAGATGGCGATGGTCTCCTGCTGGCTCATCTCGCCAAAGCCGTAGTTGTCAAAGGTATCTTGACTGCATTCGACAATGAAGGTCGCCGTGTCCGCATCGAATTGATAGGCATGCACCCAGAGCCAGCCCTTGTCCGTCTTCTCGAAGATAAAGGTGAAGGCATCGTCGAATTTCTGATGGGTGCCAAGCCAGACAAACTGGCATTTGCGCAGGTCGATGTCGGGCTCGAACGTGTCTTTGAACTCTAGTCGGGTCTTGGAATTCAGCCCGTCACTGGCCACCACAAGATCATAGTCACCCATATACTCGGATGCAGCACCCACCTCGGTCTGAAAGCGCAAGTCGACACCCAGCTCGCGTGCGCGCGCCTGCAGGATCAACAACAGCTTCTTGCGCCCGATGCCGCAAAACCCATGGCCGGAGGACACCAGCCGCTGCCCCTTGTGATGCAGCGCGATGTCATCCCAATATGCGAAGTTCGCGCGAATTTCGTCAGCGCTAACCGGATCATTGGCCTGTAGGTTGTCGAGCGTCTCATCGGATAAAACAACACCCCAGCCGAAGGTGTCATCAGGCCGGTTTCGCTCGAACACGACAACCTCGGTCTCGGGCGCGCGCAGCTTCATGGAAATGGCAAAATAGAGGCCGGCAGGTCCGCCGCCCAGACAGGCGATGCGCATTGCGATCTCCGTTTGTGACGCAGTCAACTAAAGCAAGGCTAACCGCCTCCCATATTCGTTTCAAGTATAAATATTTTGCCTTTGAAGTATATTTGGTGTTCTTGTCCCCCAAGACCGTCTACACCCTTTGCAAACGTCGCCAGCCCGTATCCCGCATTGCCCCTGACCGGCGGCTTCGCTATCACTCCCCGAATACCTCTCCACAGCAAATATTCGGAGCATCCCATGGCCGCCTATCAATACGTCTATCATATGTCCGGCGTCTCCAAGACCTATCCGGGCGGCAAGAAGTGTTTCGAGAACATCCACCTGAACTTCCTGCCCGGCGTGAAGATCGGCGTCGTGGGCGTAAACGGCGCGGGTAAATCCACGCTGATGAAGATCATGGCGGGGCTCGACACGGAATTCTCCGGTGAAGCGTGGTCAGCCGAAGGCGCCACTGTGGGCTACCTGCCGCAGGAGCCGCAGCTTGATCCGTCGCTGTCAGTCCGCGAAAACGTCATGCTCGCCGTGGCCGACAAGAAGGCCATCCTCGACCGCTACAACGAACTCGCCATGAACTACTCCGACGAGACGGCGGATGAGATGGCCAAGCTGCAGGATGACATCGACGCCCAGAACCTCTGGGATCTGGACAGCCAGATCGACGTCTCCATGGAGGCCCTGCGCTGCCCGCCCGACGACGCCGATGTGACGAAACTCTCGGGCGGTGAGGCGCGCCGCGTGGCACTGTGCAAACTGCTGCTCGAAGCGCCCGATATGCTGCTGCTCGACGAGCCCACCAACCATCTGGATGCCGAGACCATCGCCTGGCTGCAACAGCACCTCATCGACTACAAGGGCACGATCCTGATCGTTACCCACGACCGCTACTTCCTCGATGACATCACCGGCTGGATTCTGGAGTTGGATCGTGGTCGCGGCATCCCCTACGAGGGCAACTACTCCGCCTGGCTCGAACAGAAAGCCAAACGCCTCGAACAGGAAGCGCGCGAGGACAAATCCCGCCAGAAGACCCTCGAACGCGAGCTGGACTGGATGCGCCAGGGGGCCAAGGCCCGGCAGGCCAAGTCCAAGGCCCGGATCAACGCCTATAACGAGCTCGCCGACCAGTCCGAGCGCGAAAAGCTCTCCCGCGCGCAGATCGTCATCCCCACCGGCCAGCGTCTGGGCAGCAAGGTGATCGACGTCTCTAGTCTGCAAAAAGCCATGGGTGACAAGCTGCTGGTCGAAGGGCTGGACTTTTCCCTGCCGCCCGGCGGCATCGTCGGCGTGATCGGCCCAAACGGCGCGGGTAAATCCACGCTGTTCAAGATGCTCACCGGGCAGGAGGCGCCCGACGCGGGCGCCATCGAGATCGGCGACACCGTCGATCTCGCCTACGTCGACCAATCCCGCGACGACCTCAGCGCCGACGAGACCGTGTGGGAGGCCATCTCAGGCGGCGCCGAACTCATCCAGCTCGGCGACGCCGAAGTCAATTCACGGGCCTATTGCTCGTCCTTCAACTTCAAGGGTGGCGACCAGCAGAAGAAGGTCGGGCTCCTCTCAGGCGGCGAGCGCAACCGCGTGCACATGGCGCGCCTGCTGAAATCGGGTGGCAACGTGCTGCTGCTTGATGAGCCCACCAACGACCTCGACGTCGAAACCCTCCGAGCTTTGGAAGACGCCCTCGTCGACTTCGCAGGCTGCGCCGTGGTCATCAGCCACGACCGCTTTTTCCTAGACCGCATCTGCACCCACATCCTCGCCTTCGAAGGTGAAGCCCACGTGGAATGGTTCGAAGGCAACTTCGAGGACTACGAGGAAGACAAGAAACGGAGGCTAGGAGACATCGAACCCAAGCGCATGAAATTCAAAAAATTCACCCGATGAACGCCCTGGGCACCATCTGGTTCTGAAAGGCGACCTATGCGCAAAATAGCTCTCATCGCGGCCGCGGCTCTCGTCTCCGCCTGCGCTAATCAGGGCCCCGGCAATAACGCCGGAGACTGGGAGGTCTCGACGCTATGCCTGTCAGAAACTCCGGGTGAAGAAGTTCTTTTTCGCGGCATCGCGGAACTGGACGAGGTACAACCCAATGTGTTCGTTGGGCGGTATTTCAACAACTTCAGACACGCAGGCAACGTTAAGGCCAACCTCGACGGCGACCGCCTCTCCGCCGAAATCAACTGGAGCAATGGCAACACCACCACAGTGCTACTGCAGCGTCAGCCCGGTACAAACACCTATGTAGGTTCAGACAACACCAACTGCAGAGTACGCGCAGAGCGCCCCGGTGCGTGATACACGAAAAGGGCCCGATTTGAACAATTCGGAGAGGGCGACAGCCGGAGCCGGACTGACCTAACCGCCAACGGCGTTTAGCCGATCACGCCCTGAAACTCTCGCCACTCGCCCTTGGACATGCCGGAGGTCTCCTGTGTGACCTCTTCCCCGGCGAGCATCTTCTTGATGCACTCCAGCGCGCGCCCCGACAGTGTTGCCCCACCCAACCGATAGTCCTCGAAGGCACCGTAAGCGGCGGGCACCCAGTCCTTGACCATCGCGCAGATGGCGTCTGCGTAGACACGGATCTCGTATTGCGCGTGGGCATCAGCACGCAGGCGCAGGAAGTGGAAGAGGTTGTGCAAATCGACCTTCCAGTACCATTGGGTGTAGATATTGGCGGGCAAGTTCATGCGGGCCAGCTCGCGCGCGAGGCCCTGCTGGCCATCCTGGCTGATCATCTCTTCATAGTGATCATAGCAGCGCATGGCGTCATCCTGCAGGTAGCGCAGAACCCGCTGCGCCTCCTCTCCCGTCAGCGCCGCGCCCCTGCCCTGATTGTTCACAACCGACTGGGCCGCGAGATCGTCGGGCGCTGGAATGTAGAACTCACGGTCGAGGATCGAGTAGCGGGCGGAGTATTCGTTCACATTCGCGGTGCGGTGGCGGATCCACTGGCGTGCGACGAAGACGGGCAGTTTCACGTGCAGTTTGACTTCGCACATCTCGAAGGGGGTCGAGTGCCAGTGGCGCATCAGATAGCGGATCAGCCCTTCGTCATTCTGCACGGATTTGGTGCCACGACCATAAGACACACGGGCCGCCTGGCAAATGGCCGCGTCGTCGCCCATGTAGTCGATGACGCGCACGAACCCGTGGTCGAGCACCGGCTGCGCTGTGTAGAGATGCTTTTCCATGCCAGGGGCGGTGGCGCGCAGGGTGGGCGTGGGATGGCTGCGTTGATCATCGATTTCGGCTTGGTGCTCGGAGGAGAGCGGCATGGAGGCATCCTTTCGGGGGCGTGAGTCGAGCACGACTATATCTGGGCGCAAGGCGTCACGGAATAGCTATATGCTGTAATTTCGCGATGGATTTAGCAGGCACCTATCAGCGTGATGTGACTGGCATCCCGGCGTCCGCGTGCTAGTGTTGGCGCAACCAGAGCAGTCATGGAGGGGTAATATGAGCCTTAAGTATTTGCACACAATGGTTCGGGTGAAGGATCTGGAAAAGTCGATCGCGTTCTATGAGCTGTTGGGGCTCAAGGAAACAAGGCGGATGGACAGTGAGGGCGGGCGCTTCACGCTGGCGTTCATGGCGCCGCCCGGTCAGGAAGAGTGCCCGGTCGAGCTGACCTATAACTGGGATGGTGATGAGGGGCTGCCGAGTGACAGCCGGCACTTCGGGCATCTGGCTTACCGGGTGGGCAATATCTACGAGGTTTGCCGGCATCTGATGGACAATGGGGTCACGATCAACCGGCCACCTCGGGACGGCCACATGGCCTTTGTGCGCTCGCCCGACAATATCTCAATCGAGCTATTGCAGGAAGGCGACAATCTGGCCCCGGCGGAGCCTTGGGCGAGCATGGAAAACACAGGGCACTGGTGATCCGCGCCGCCCTCTGCGCGTTTGGACTGCTGGCAGGGCCAGCGGTCGCAGAGTGTCGCTTGGCGCTGGTCCTGGCGCTGGACGTGTCAAGCTCGGTCGACGCGGCAGAGGATGCCTTGCAGCGGGGCGGTCTGGTGGCCGCCCTGACTGCGCCGGAGGTGCAGGCCGCATTCTTTGCCAGCGATGACCCGGTGGCGCTGGCCGTCTACGAATGGTCCGGGCGCTACAACCAGGAGCTACTGCTGGACTGGACACTGATCGACAACCAGGCGGCGCTGTTGCAGGCGGCCGACACGCTGGCCCGCAGCACGCGCAGCCACAATGATTTTCCGACCGCAATGGGCTATGCACTGGGCTTTGGCGCACGGCTTTTGCAGCGCGCGCCGGACTGTCACGATCAGACTCTGGACATGGCTGGGGATGGGCAGAACAATGAAGGGTTTGGCCCGGCTCTGGCCTATGCGGAGTTCCCTTTTGACGGCGTGACGGTCAATGGGCTGGTCGTCAACGGCGCAGACTATGAGGCCGAAACCGGCCTGATCGCTTTCTATCAAAGTCAGGTGCTGCGTGGACCCGGGGCTTTTCTGGAGGTCGCGCAAGGTTTTGACGATTACGAGCGCGCCATGCGGCGAAAGCTGGAACGGGAGTTGTTGCCGCCCGTCATTGGCGCGCTGCCCGGAGCGGTCACGGCGGGGCCAAAAGGATGACCCGCTTTGGCAGCCTGTGTCTTGCTGGTGTCTTCACCGTTGCCATGACCAATTTGGCCGATGCGGCTTGCCGTCAAGCCTTGGCCTTGGGGCTTGATGTCTCGGGATCTGTTGATCTCAGAGAATATCGGTTGCAGCTCGACGGGTTGATTTCAGCCCTAAATGATCCGGATGTGGCCGAGGCCCTTCTCGCGGTACCGCATGCGCCGATTGCGCTGATGGTGTTTGAGTGGAGTGGCCGCGAAGATCAGGTGGTCCTTGTGCCGTGGACAATGATGACAGACCGCCAGGCCCTCGATGATATCAGCAAGATCCTGGCAGGGACAAAGCGCCGTGTCGCGACACCGGGCACAGCCCTCGGCATCGCGATGGAGACGGGGGCGCGCTATCTCGATCAGAAACGGGACTGCTGGAAACGCACATTGGACATCTCGGGCGACGGACCTTCGAACCTTGGGCCACACCCACGCGACGTGAAAGAGGCCATTGGCGCGCGCGGCATAACCATCAACGCTTTGGTGATTGGCGCAGACAGCCCCGCGGGCGGTGATCAGCGTCAAAGCGAGATCGCCGAACTGTCGTCTTACTACCGGGCCAATGTGATCACAGGGCCGGATGCATTTGTGCAAACGGCCCTAGGATTTGAAGACTACGCAGCTGCGATGACGGCAAAACTAAAGCGCGAGATCGACGGCTTTGAGGTCAGCTTCGCTCAATAGATGTAGCGGATCTGATCCGACCAGTAGCGCTCCATCCGCTTGAGAGACCGCGTGATATCGTCGATCCCGTCCGGGCCAAGCACGCCCTTGTGTTCCAGACCGTCCGCATGGCGCGAAAACAGGTCGGACACCACATGGCGGATCTTTTGGCCCTTTTCAGTCAGCCTGACGCGGACGGAGCGGCGGTCAATCTCACAACGATTGTGGTGCATATAGCCCATATCCACGAGTTTCTTGAGATTGTAGCTGACGTTGCTGCCCTGATAGTAGCCACGGCTTTTCAATTCGCCCGCAGTGACCTCATTGTCACCAATGTTGAACAGAAGCAGTGCCTGGACCGCATTGATCTCCAGCACCCCAACCCGTTCGAATTCATCCTTGATGACATCCAGCAACAGCCGGTGCAACCGCTCTACCAAAGACAGCGCTTCAAGATAACTCGCCATGAAACCCTGGCTACGAGTCAAGGCCGAGGTCTCTGACGGAATCTGATCCTGAATACTCATCTACACGCTCCGACTTATCTAATTTAGTCGGAATTTGCGCGAGAAACGCCAATAATTCGTTAAAAGCGCAAAAACGAAGCGTTCGGTTCTGCTCAGCCCGTTGTCCGCGGCAGTCCACCGATGATGCGGTCGATCAGTTTTACATAGGCCTGCGGTGGCGCGATCTGGCCGCTAACCCATTGATAAAGGTCGTGATCGTTCTCGCTCAGCAGAGTATCGTAGAGGGTCAGATCCGCCTCCTCCATAGCGTCAAGGTTGGCCTCTGCAAAAGGTTGCAGGATCACGTCCATTTCCTTGATGCCGCGCCGCATGGAGCGCATTTTCAGCCGCTTGATGCGGTGTTCACGCAGCTCGCTCATGCAGATCTTCTTTCAGCGCCGTGCGCAGTTTCTTCTCCAGCCGCGCCATCTGCTCCGCCCGGGCCATCATATCCAGACGCAGATCGCGCATCTCGTTCAGCATGTCCTGCGCCGACGCGGGAAGGCCTGCCTCTTCCGTTGGGGCATCAAGCCCTTCCCCCTGCCCGTTGATCAACCACATCATCGAGACGTTCAACAGCCCCGCCATCATCGACAGCCGGTTGGCACGTGGTTCAGACAGATCGTTTTCCCACGCACGCAAGGTAGACACCCGCACGCCCAGACGCCGCGCAAGCTGGGCCTGTGTCATCTCGGCCATCTCGCGGGCCGCAGCCACGCGATCACCGAATGTTGCAGTTTCGGGGCCGTACCAGTCTGTCGTGTCGGTCATATCGTGATCTCCTTTGCGATGATCGCGCTTGAACGGAGGCAACCTGCCCCCTACTACTCGGCCCACGTCATATCAAACCGAGGCCGAAATGGAATTCCTGTCTGCGACTCTTGCCCGCGTCAAACCGTCCCCCACCATCGCGGTGACCACCAAGGCCGCCGAGCTCAAGGCCGCAGGCCGCGATGTGATCGGCCTTGGTGCAGGTGAGCCGGATTTCGACACGCCACAAAACATCAAGGACGCCGCCGTGGCCGCCATCGCCGGTGGAAAGACCAAATACACCGCCGTGGACGGCATTCCAGAGCTGAAGCGCGCGATTTGCGATAAACTGAAGCGTGACAACGATCTGAGCTATGAACCATCGCAGGTCAGTGTGGGCACGGGTGGTAAACAAATCCTTTACAACGCGCTGATGGCGACGCTGAACGAGGGCGATGAGGTGGTGATCCCCGCGCCCTACTGGGTGAGCTACCCGGATATGGTGCTGTTGGCGGGCGGTACGCCTGTGATCGCCGAAGCCTCGCTGCAGACCGGGTTCAAGCTGACCGCCGATCAACTGGAGGCGGCGATCACCGACAAGACCAAATGGCTGATCTTCAATTCACCGTCGAACCCCACGGGTGCGGGATACACTTGGGAGGAACTGAAACAGCTCACCGATGTGCTGATGCGGCACCCTCATGTCTGGGTGATGACCGATGATATGTACGAACATCTCGTCTATGGCGATTTCAAGTTCTGCACACCGGCACAAGTGGAGCCGCGCCTCTATGACCGCACACTCACCGTGAACGGGGTCAGCAAGGCCTATGCGATGACCGGCTGGCGCATCGGCTATGCGGCGGGGCCGGAAGAGCTGATCAAGGCGATGCGCAAGGTGCAGTCGCAGTCGACGTCCAACCCCTGCTCGGTCAGCCAATGGGCAGCGGTCGAGGCGCTCAACGGCACGCAAGACTTCATCACGCCTAACAACGAGATGTTCATGCGCCGCCGCGATCTGGTGGTCGACATGCTGAACGCCGCCGAGGGCATCCGCTGCCCGGTGCCCGACGGGGCCTTCTATGTCTACCCGTCAATTGCGGGGTGCATCGGCAAGACCTCCGCCGCTGGCACCAAGATCGTGGATGACGAGACTTTTGCCACTGCCCTGCTGGAAGAGACCGGGGTGGCCGTGGTCTTTGGCGCGGCCTTTGGCCTCTCGCCGAACTTCCGGGTCAGCTACGCGACGTCGGATGAGGCCTTGACGGAGGCCTGCACCCGCATCCAGACCTTCTGCGCCGGGTTGACCTAGGCAAGGAGCAGGCCATGAGCACCGCGCTGCCGGACTACTATTTCCGCATCCGCGAGAACGGCGCGACGGTCTTTCGGGTGGACACCGAAAACCGCCAACGCCGGATCGAGATGGAGCAGATCGCGGTGCTGAACATCCGCAATGGCGAGGTGAAACCGCAAGGCGACCACGTGCTATCAGCGGAGGACCGTGCAGCCATCGACGACTGGATGGCAAAGCGGCAGGCCCTGCTCGCCGCCCGCAGTATGGATGACATCCACCGCGCTGTGGATCACCTGAACCTCACAACCCAATGGGCGCAATCAAAGGCAACGCCGGAGCAGTTGGACGAGATCACCGACACGCTGCTTCTGGCCATGCACGACCTGCGCGCAGTGCTGGTGCGCAAAAAGGCGGATCGTCTCCAACCCGACGGCGATTAGTTTATCTTGGGGACGCCGGTTGGCCGGGCCTTGGGCCGGCCTTCCCTCTCCGGACCGCTCAGGTGTTGAAGAGAAAGTGCAACACGTCGCCATCCTTGACGACGTAGGATTTGCCTTCGGCGCGCATCTTGCCCGCTTCCTTGGCCGCCTGCTCGCCACCCAGAGCCACGAAATCATCATAAGCGATGGTCTCCGCGCGGATGAAGCCTTTCTCAAAATCCCCGTGGATCACGCCAGCAGCCTTGGGCGCAGAGGTCCCCGTACGAATGGTCCAAGCACGCGCCTCTTTTGGGCCAACGGTGAAATAGGTCTCAAGATGTAGCAAGTCATAACCTGCGCGGATCAACCGGTCGAGCCCGGCCTCAGCCAAGCCCATTTCCTCAAGGAACATTGCCGCTTCGTCATCTTCCAGCTGGCTGATCTCTTCTTCGATCTGGGCGGAGATAATCACATGTGCGTTGCCCTGCGCCGCGGCCATCTCGGCCACCTTGGCGGAGTGCGCATTGCCCTCTGCTGCCTCAGCCTCGCCGACGTTGCAGACATAAAGCACCGGCTTGGTGGTGAGCAGTTGCAACATGGTCCAGGCCTTGGCGTCTTCCTCGTCCACCTCGACGACACGGGCAGGCTTGCCCTCTTCCAGGGCCGCCAGCGCCGCCTTCATCAGCCGCTCCTGCTGCACCGCTTCCTTGTCACCGCCACGCACCTTGCGGACGATGTTCTGCAAACGCTTCTCGATGCTCTCAATATCAGCCAGCATCAACTCGGTCTCAATGGTCTCGGCATCGGCCACCGGGTCCACACGACCTTCCACATGGGTCACATCCCCATCCTCGAAACACCGCAGCACATGGGCGATGGCATCGACCTCACGGATATTGGCGAGGAACTGGTTGCCCAAGCCCTCGCCCTTCGATGCGCCCTTCACCAGCCCGGCAATGTCCACAAAAGTCATGCGGGTCGGGATGATCTGCTTGGAGTTCGCAATGCCCGCCAGCTTGTCCAGCCGCGCATCGGGTACAGCGACCTCACCCACATTGGGCTCAATGGTGCAGAAAGGAAAATTCGCCGCCTGTGCCGCCGCCGTGCGGGTCAGCGCGTTGAAAAGGGTGGATTTGCCCACATTCGGCAGACCCACGATGCCCATCTTGAAACCCATGTCAGCGTCCTTTCCTGAATTGACGCTGTCCTAGGGCCTCTCACGGGTCAAGACAAGTCCCCGCGCTGGCGGCGGTCTTCGCGCGCGTGGAAGATCAGCGCCCAGGCCAGCAGGATGAACATCGGATGCGTCAGCCCGCCCGAAAAGATCAACGCCGGGATCCAGATGAGAAACACCAGAATGGCGATGATCGGGCGGCCGGTCAGCAGAATCGACAAGGGCGGAAGCAGGATGGCGAGAAGATAATTCATGCCTTTCGATATAGGAGGCCACACGCGCGGATTGAGAGGGAAGGGAAAACTTTCTTTCCCCCTTGCGCACCGGTCATTGCCGCATTGATTTCCGCCGCTCTTTTCGGCATTGCGGGGCGGGCAAGGACAACAAGGGGCCGGGGTATGAGCCGCATCGACGCAAAATTCGCAGAACTGGCGCAGGCCGGGAAGAAAGCCTTTGTGGCCTATGTGATGGCGGGTGACCCGGATTTCGACACCTCGCTGGAGGTGGTCAAGGGCCTGCCCGGCGCGGGTGTGGACGTGATCGAGCTGGGCCTACCCTTCACCGACCCGATGGCCGATGGCCCCACAATCCAGCTTGCCGGGCAACGCGCGCTGGAAGGCGGCATGACGCTGGAACGCACGCTGGAACTGGCGCGCCGCTTCCGCGAGGACGATCAGAGCACGCCGATTGTTATGATGGGCTATTACAATCCCATCTACAGCCGGGGTGTGGACCGGTTCTTGCAGGATGCCAAGGCGGCTGGCATCGACGGGTTGATCGTGGTGGACCTGCCCCCTGAGGAAGACAGCGAGCTGTGCATCCCCGCCCAGGCCGCCGGGCTGAACTTCATCCGGTTGGCCACGCCCACGACCGATGACAAGCGTCTGCCCCGCGTGCTGCAAAACACCTCCGGCTTTGTCTACTATGTCTCGATCACCGGCATCACGGGTGCCGCCGAAGCGCAGGCAAGCGACGTGGGCCCCGAGGTCGCGCGGATCAAGGCGGCCACCGATCTGCCGGTCATCGTGGGCTTCGGCGTGAACACCCCTGAGAAATCCCGCGCGATTGCCGAGGTGGCAGACGGCGTGGTCATCGGCTCCGCCATCGTGAGCAAGATCGGCGCGGGCGAGCCGGTTGCGGATGTGCTGGCCTTCGTGAAAACCCTTTCGGACGGGGCGCATCAGGCCTGAACGCCCCGAGCCTCCCTATTGCGCAGTCAGCCGGAGCATACTCCGACCGTTTCTGCAATTGATCTCCGCCCTGGGAATTGGTAACCAAAACTGACCAATACTGGGGGAGCCATGCCAATCATCACCAATATTCAGGACCTCAAGCGCCTGCACGAACGGCGCGTGCCCCGGATGTTCTTTGACTACGCGGAATCCGGCAGCTGGACAGAGCAGACTTTCCGCGAGAACACCTCTGATTTCGAAAAGATCCGCCTGCGGCAGCGCGTGGCGGTGGATATGACCGGGCGCAGCACGGCAGGTCAGATGATCGGTGAGGATGTCTCCATGCCCGTGGCTCTCGCCCCCGTCGGCATCACAGGCATGCAGCACGCCGATGGCGAGATGAAGGCCGCGCGGGCCGCAGAGAAGTTCGGCGTGCCCTTTACGCTCTCCACCATGTCCATCAACTCCATCGAGGACGTGGCGGGTTTCACGTCGAAACCCTTCTGGTTCCAGCTCTACATGATGAAGGACACCGACTACATCAGCCGTCTGATCCAGCGCGCGAAGGATGCGAAGTGTTCCGCGCTGGTGATCACGCTGGATCTCCAGATCCTCGGGCAGCGGCACAAGGACATCAAGAACGGGCTGTCGACACCGCCAAAGCTGACGCTGAAGACCATGGCCAATCTGGCAACGAAATGGGCCTGGGGCATCGAGATGATGAGCGCCAAGCGCCGCGAGTTCGGGAACATCGTGGGGCATGTGCAGGGCATCTCGGACCCCAGCTCGCTGAGCGTCTGGGCCGCAGAGAGTTTCGATCCGACGCTGGATTGGGCCAAGATTGCCCAGATCAAGGAGGAATGGGGCGGCAAGGTGATCCTGAAGGGCATTCTTGACGCTGAAGACGCCAAGATGGCGCTGAAGGTGGGGGCCGATGCGATCGTCGTGAGCAACCATGGCGGGCGGCAGCTGGATGGCGCGCTCAGCTCGATCCGCGCGCTGCCGTCTATTCTGGAGGCGGTCGGTGATCAGATCGAGGTGCATATGGATGGCGGCATCCGCTCCGGTCAGGACGTGCTGAAGGCGCTCGCGATGGGGGCCAAAGGCACCTACATCGGGCGCGCCTTCATCTATGGTCTGGGCGCGATGGGCCAGCAGGGCGTGACCCGCGCCCTGGAGGTGATCCACAAGGAGCTGGACACGACCATGGCGCTGTGCGGTGAGACCAAAGTGGGTGACCTGGGGCGGCACAACCTGCTGATCCCCCAGGATTTTGAGGGGCGTTGGCAGGCGTAGGTCACGTTCCCGCTCGGCTCACGCCCACTTCGATCATAGCCCCCGCGCAACAGTCACTGTTGCGCCGCGCCGTTCCGCCTGCTCGGAATGGCGCTGCTGCGTGAATGTCGTGACTTTCAGAACAAAGAAGGACGTTGCTTCAAAACGTCTGAGGCCGCGCAGCTATGCGGGCAGCCAGCACCGGCACGAGAGCAGCAACGCAGAGCACCAGCAGCACGCTCACCACCCAGAACCCTGCCCGCAAACCCAAAGCTTCGGACGTGAAACCCATCAGCGGCGGGCTGATGAAAAACGCGCCATACCCCAGGGCAGAGGCGCGGCTGATCGCAGCCAAACGCGCCTTTGGCGGCACGATCCGCCCGATCAGCGCCAGCGCCAAGGGCGCCACAACAGAGATACCCAGCCCGGTGAGCGCGAAGCCCAGATACGCCATCATCAGCGTGGGCGCCGCGCCCACAAGCAGCAGCCCGCCAGCCGCGACAACGGACGCCACAGTGATGAAGGGCAGCGTCGGCAACCGGTCTGACAAAAAGTGTCCCGACAGCCGCCCGATCCCCATGCTGAGCCCCAGCAGCGCTGGCCCCAGCGCGCCTTCGGCCGGGCCACCGCCCAGCGTACGCTCCAGATGCAGCGCAGACCAGCCTTCAGCCGCCGCTTCGGTCAGGAAGGCAATCAGAACCAGAACCCCAATCCCCCAGACCAGCAAGTGCGGCAACGGCGCGTCGGGGGTTGTGTCCTCTTCCGGCAGGGCCCGCGTCCTGCTTTCCAGCATGACCCAGCCTGCAACCAACGAGAGCACGACCAAGACGGCAAAGACCTGAGCGGGCGACCAGCCCGCCTCGCGCATGAAGCCAGTCGCCAGCGCGCAGCCCGCATAGGTGAAGGAAAACATGGCGTGGTTGAGGTTCATCAGGTGCCGTCCGCTGCGCGACTCAATCTCCGACACGCGCACATTGGCCAGCACATCCGTCACTCCTGCCCCTATCGACGCCACGGTCATCGCGATGCCAAAGGCAATGATTTCTGCCGACAGCCCTGCCCCCAACATGCCGAGCGACATGACAACCCCACCGAAGGGCAAAGCCCAACGCCCCGCAAGCCGGTGGGTCAAGGGAGCCAGCCAAATGGCCGCCAAAGCGCCCAATGAGGCAAGCAGCATGACCGCACCGTAAACCCCGTCGGAGGCCCCAATTGCCGCCTTGATCGCTGGCATCTGGGCAAAATAGCTCGACCAGGCCACGCCAACGATGACGAAGCCTGCAAGGGATTTTCGGGAAAGCCAGAGGTCACTTATCAGACGCATGGGTAAGCCTCATCAAACGCTTGCGCCAGCGGTGACACGGGCCATGCAGGCGCGCAAGACCGTATCTGCGAAAAACCTCTTTTCATGCTCGCCAAACCGGTCTATACGCGCGGCTTCACGTGGGGCTACAGCCTTGGAGGAGCCCCGCCTTAGACATATTGGAGACTTAAGATGGCTGGAGAAATTCCGGATCTTGTGGCTCAGGAACGGACGGGGACAGGCAAGGGCGCCGCTCGTCAGGCCCGCCGCGACGGCATGGTTCCTGGGATCGTTTTTGGTGGCGACGTTGACCCGCTGCCGATCAACATTCCGTTCAACGTGCTGTTCAAGAAGCTGAAGGAAGGGCGGTTCAAGTCAACCCTCTTCAACATGAAGGTGGAGGGCCACGACGATGTGCGCGTGATCTGCCGCGATGTGCAGCGCCACGTGGTCAAGGACCTGCCCACGCATATCGACTTCATGCGCCTGCGCCGGACCACCAAGATCAACCTCTTCATCGCTGTGGAAGTGGACGGCGAAGACGTCTCGCCCGGCCTGAAGAAGGGCGGCGTGCTGACGCTGATCCGCCCCGAGGTGGAACTGATCGTGACGGCGGGCGATATCCCCGATCACATCACCATCGACGTGTCGGAGCTGGAGATTGGCGACAATGTGACCATCTCCTCGGTCAAACTGCCCGAGGGCGCCAAGCCGACCATCGACCGTGACTTCGTGATCGCTCAGATCTCTGCCCCGGCGGGTCTCGCCTCCTCTGATGATGAGGATGAAGATGGCGCTGATGCCGAAGAGACACCAGAGGCAGACGCAGAGGCCACTGAAGACTAAGAGATATCCCTTTCAGGATGTGCGATGCGGGGCCCTTTGCGGCCCCGTATTTCGTTTGGGGCACCGCTTTGATATGCTGCAGTGCAATATCAAGGAGCATCGCCATGAAACTGATTGTGGGCTTGGGCAATCCCGGCGCGAAATACGCCAAGAACCGGCACAACATCGGCTTTATGGCGCTCGACCAGATCGCTGCGGACCACGGGTTCGCCCCGTGGAAAGGCAAGCACCAGGGCAGCCTGAGCGAGGGACGCTTCGGATCGGACCGGGCGGTCTTGCTGAAGCCCGAGACCTTCATGAACAACTCCGGCCAGTCGGTGCAGGCAGCGATGCGGTTTTACAAGCTGGAGCCTGCTGACGTGGTTGTGCTGCATGACGAGATCGACCTCGCGCCCGGCAAGGTGAAACATAAGATGGGCGGTGGCCACGCGGGCCACAACGGGTTGCGGTCGGTACATGCCCACATCGGGCCGGACTATGCGCGGGTGCGTCTGGGGGTTGGCCACCCCGGCCATAAGGACGCGGTGCCGGGCTATGTGCTGCGCGATTTCCCCAAAGCGGATGAGGATTGGCTTGATGATGTGCTGCGCGGGGTCAGCGACGGCGCGCCCTATCTGGCGGCAGGTGATGCGGCGAAATTCGCGAATGCGGTGGCTTTGCGCGTAAACCCACCGCGCTCGGGCACCGGGAAGAAGGGGCCCAAGACACAAGCGGCCCCTGTGCCGGAACCGGAACCTGACACACGCTCTCCCCTGCAGCGGCTGATGGAGAAATTCAAATGACGCTGCAGGAGGCCTTTCGCCACCAATCCATCAGCTGCGCCACCATGGGCTCGCATTTCATGGGGCAATTGCTGGGGTTGCTGGCCGACCACTGGCCGGAAGACGGCGCACTGGCGCATCGGCTGGCACAGTTCGAGGGGGACGTCGGCCCAGCGGGGCATTCGCTGCCGCTGCGCGTGGCGGGGGGGCTGCACGCGCTGGTGCTGAGTGAGCGCGCTCCAGCGCTTGCAGCGCTCTACCCTCCGGAAAAGCGCACCGACGCGGATCTGTTGGCGGGCGCGCTCGCGGCCTTCGTAGTTCACGAGAGCTTCCTGCTTGACTGGATCGAGAGCCCGCCGCAGACCAACGAGGTCCGCCGCTCTGCCGCGCTCATGGCCGGAGCCGCCGTGGCGACCGAACACTTTGATCTGCCGATCTTTCTGTCAGAATTGGGCGCCAGCGGTGGGTTAAACCTGATGTGGGACCGCTACGCGCTGTCGTTGCCGGGGGGAGCACTGACAGCAGACGCCCCTGTACTGATGCTGACGCCCACGTGGGAAGGGCCAATGCCGCCGCGCCATCTGCCACATGTGACGGACCGCGCGGGCGCTGATCTGAACCCGCTTGACCCGGCCGACCCTCAGGATCTGCTGCGCATGACCGCCTATCTTTGGCCGGACCAGCCGGAACGGATGGCCCTGACCCGTGCGGCGGCGGCGGTCATGGATGCGCCCTTGCATCGCGGTGATGCGATTGACTGGCTGGCCGACCGGCTGGGGGCGGCCCCCGCAGGGCATCTGCACCTCATTCAACACTCGGTGGCCTGGCAATATTTTCCAGCGGAGGTGCAGGCGCGGGGCAAGGAATTGATCGAGACGGCGGGCGCGCGAACCACCCCTGACCGCCCGCTCGCCTGGATGTCCATGGAAAGCGACGGCGACACCACCGGCGGCATCGGCGCAGCCCTGACACTGCGCCTCTGGCCGGGTGATCTGACCCTGCCCCTCGGCCGGGCCGACTTCCACGGTCGCTGGATCCGCTGGTCCGGCGCGCAAGCGGCGTGAGCCTGCATCGACCACGTGGCAAATCAGGCCAAACCCGCTAGATCATGAATTGGCGAGCAACGTAAGGAGGGCGGCATGGAGAAAGACAAAAGCGTCAATGTTTTGAATGAGCCGCTGGCGGTCTGCGGCACTGATCCAATTACCGGGTTCTTCCGCGACGGGCAGTGCAACACCTGCGCCGCCGATCAGGGCAGTCATACGGTCTGCGCCGTGATGACGGATGAGTTCCTAGCCTATTCCAAATACGTAGGCAACGATCTTAGCACACCGCGCCCTGAATTCGGATTTCAGGGCCTGAAAGCCGGAGACAGCTGGTGCCTCTGTGCGGGCCGGTTTCTGCAGGCTCATGACGAGGGCTGCGCGCCCAAGGTGCATCTGGCCGCGACCCACAAGCGCGCGCTTGATATCGTCCCACTAGAAGTGCTGACCGAACACGCCTTGCCAGCCTGACGGCCAGGCACACCCCCCTGCCCGACCGGCGGCGCATGTCGTCATCCGCGCGTGATGAAACTGTCGGCGAAATGTCACCACGCGCATTTGCCGATGTCACGAAACAGGGTGGTTCTGCCTTGCCGGGCCGAAATCAGAAGCTGTTCTTTGGACAACGTCGACATGCGGGGTGTGTCGTAAATAGGCCCTGAGACACACCCACCCCGCGCAGCAGGCACATTGTCGCGCCGCCCCCTCGTACCGGCACTTTTGCATTGCTGTCCGATGTCTCGGGTTGAAAGCCGGATGTCTTAAGCGCCGCCGGTGATATTTACCTTGCCGATCACCTTGGCGCCGCTTTCGGTTGTCATTGTCTGCGCCGTGACATCCGCCTGAACATGCGAGGACGCAGCAAACTTCAGATCATCGCACTTCAGGCTGCCTTTGTGGCGCCCTTCGATAGAGATCGTCTTGGCTGTCAGCGACCCATCGATGGACCCGCTTTGTTGCACGGTCAGGCGGTCAGCAGAGACATCGCCCACCACCTTGCCCTTGACCTCGACGTTGCCTTTCTTGGAGACAACATTGCCCTCGATGGTCAAGTCTTCTTCGATCACGGAATCCGCCACATCAAAACCCTTCTCAGCCGAATGTTGTCTGACCGTAGAGGGGTCCGGGGCGTTTGAACACCTCTTCCTGTTGACGCGCACGCCGCTTGGCAAAGGATCGCCTTTTGTCTGACGCTGCCATCAGGCGCTCAGCAGACGGGCGTCTTTCATGAGGTCGAGGATGCCGTCAGGCGAACTCACCCATCTCGAAGCCAAGCGCTTTGGCGACAGTGAAGATGTCCTTGTCGCCCCGCCCGCACATGTTCATGCAGAGGATGTGATCGGATGGCAGATCCGGCGCGATCTTCATCACATGGGCCAGCGCGTGGGAAGGCTCCAGCGCTGGAATGATACCTTCGAGCTCGCAGCAGAGCTGGAAGGCCTCCAGCGCCTCTTTGTCGGTGATTGCCACATACTCCGCGCGTCCGATGTCATGCAGCCAGGCGTGTTCCGGCCCGATCCCTGGATAGTCGAGACCAGCCGAGATCGAGAAGCCTTCGAGGATCTGCCCGTCGTCATCCTGCAACAGATACGTGCGGTTGCCGTGCAGCACCCCGGGGCGCCCGCCGGTGAGCGAAGCGCAATGCTCCATCTTGGCATTCACACCCTTGCCACCCGCTTCGACGCCAATGATGCCGACCTCCTTGTCGTCAAGGAACGGGTAGAAGAGGCCCATGGCGTTCGACCCACCGCCAATCGCGGCAATGACCGTATCCGGCAAACGGCCTTCGGCGGCTGTCATCTGCTCGCGGACTTCCTTGCCGATGATTGACTGGAAATCACGCACCATGGCCGGATACGGGTGCGGGCCTGCGACCGTGCCGATGCAGTAGAAGGTGTCGCGCACGTTGGTGACCCAATCGCGCAGCGCGTCGTTCATCGCGTCCTTCAGCGTGCCGCGCCCGGAGGTCACCGGCACCACCTCGGCGCCCAAGAGGCGCATGCGGAACACGTTGGGGGCCTGACGCTGCACGTCATGCGCGCCCATGTAGACCACGCATTTCAGCCCGAACTTGGCGCAGACAGTGGCGGTGGCCACGCCGTGCTGGCCTGCACCGGTCTCGGCGATGATCCGGGTCTTACCCATGCGGCGGGCGAGGATGATCTGGCCCAACACATTGTTGATCTTATGCGCGCCAGTGTGGTTCAGTTCGTCGCGCTTCATGTAGACCTTGGCGCCGCCCAGATGCTCGGTCAGCCGCTCGGCCAGATATAGCGGGCTGGGGCGGCCGACATAATGGGTCCAGAGATGGTTCATCTCGGCCCAGAAGCTGTCGTCAGTCTTGGCTTTCTCATATTGCGCTTCCAGCTCAAGGATGAGTGGCATCAGGGTCTCGGAGACAAAGCGCCCGCCAAAATCACCAAACCTGCCGTTTTCATCCGGGCCGGTCATGAAGGAATTGAAAAGATCGTTTGCCATCCCGCGCACTCCTGTCAGATCAGACTGCGTTTATACCCGATGTGCGAAGGGGTAAAGCCAAGCGCCTGATAGAAACGGGCACTGTCGGTGCGACTTTTGTTCATGGTCAGCTGGATAAGGCTGCAGCCGGCGGCTTTGGCCCGGGCGACCGCATCCTCGATCATCAAGCGCCCGATCCCGTGCCCGCGCAGATCTCTCGCCACGCGCACGCTTTCGATCTGGGCGCGCCGCGCCGCACGCAAGGACAGACCAGAGATAAAGCTGATCTGGTAGGTTGCGATGATCCGACCTGCCAGCACACCAACCAGCAGGTGATTGCCCGCTTCGGCGCACATCCGGTCAAAGGCGAGTTGGTAGTCCGCCAGGTCCAGCCCTTCCCGCGTGGCTCCCAGCGCATCATCTTGCAGCAGCGCAACAACGTCAGCCACGTCGTCGCGGGTCGCGGGGCGGAACGTAACGCTCATCCTTGCGCGGATGTCACGAAGCTCTGCACACGTGCCAGGTCTTTGACGCCGGGTGCGCGCTCGACACCAGAGGCCACGTCGACCTGCCTTGCACCAGTCATGGCAATGGCCTCGGCCACATTGTCGGGTGTGAGCCCGCCCGCCAGCATCCACGGCACCGGCCAACGGCGACCCGCGATCAGACGCCAGTCGAAGGTCAGCCCGTTGCCACCGGGCAGCTCCCCGCCTTTTGGCGGTTTAGCATCGACGAGGATTTGATCGGCCACCGGGAAATAGCTCTCTAGCGCTGCGAGATCAGACGCCTCCGCCACACCGACCGCTTTCATCACCGGCAAGCCATAGCGCGCCTTGACCTCGGCCACACGCGCCGGGCTTTCCGCCCCGTGCAATTGCAGCATGTCCAGCGGCACCTGTGCGGTCAGCGCATCGAGAAACGCGTCATCCGCATTCACCGTCAGCGCCACCTTGGCCAGGCCCACAGGCGCCCCAAGTGCCAAATCGCGCGCCGTGGTCAGATCAACCGCGCGCGGAGATTTTTCAAAGAAGGTGAAGCCGCAGTAGGACGCGCCCGCCGCCGCCACTGCGGCGACCTCTTCAACGGTCCTCAGCCCGCATATTTTTACGGAAGTCTTCTCAGCCATGGCCGCGTTTGATCACGCAACGCAGTCAGACACAAGACGGCTCAACTGGCCTCGTCCAGCAGGGCAAGCACTTCGTCTTTGCCCGCGTGCTTTTCGTCCTTGAGCTTGGCGATCTCGCGCTCCAATCGGCGCATCTCGCGCGCTTGCCGCGCGGCGTCGGCGCGCTGGCCATGCTCGCGCACCCATTCCCAGACAAAGCCCACCAGAAGACCCACGACAATGCCGCCGAAGATCACCAGAAACAGCGGCAGCTCAATCTGCGGGTTCACCGAGAACCAGCCCGCCACTTCCGACGGGATCAGCTGCAGCGACACAAGGCCGCGATTGGCAATGGCCACCGCGATCAGGGCAATGCCAAACAGGGCAATACAAGCGTATCGAATATAGCGCATCAGGCCTTTCCGTTCAGCCGATCACGGAGCAGTTTGCCGGTCTTGAAGAAAGGCACGTGCTTTTCCTCCACATGCACCGTCTCACCGGTGCGGGGATTGCGGCCCACTCGGGCGTCACGTTTTTTGACCGAAAACGCGCCAAAGCCGCGCAGCTCCACCCGGTCGCCGCGCGCCATGGCTCCCGTGACCTCTTCGAAAATCGTGTTCACAATCCGCTCAACGTCGCGCTGATATAGATGGGGGTTCTCATCGGCGATCTTCTGGATCAGCTCGGACCGGATCATGACAGCATCCCTTGTTGGTGTTTGGCGCATTTGCTGCGTCTATTTCAGGAACTATAGAAACAAACCGCCCTCACGGAAAGTGAGCCTGTGGCTGCGGGTGAACTTTTTTGCCGCCGAAGGCCCTGTATTCTGGCGCTTTTTCGCGCGATCCCGGAAATGATGCTGTTTCATGCCAGCCTCAGCGCCGGTGCCGCGACGCAGCGTGGGGGCGATGATTCGGGCGTTAGCCCCGTCCCGCTCGCGCGGTGCGAGGATCTGCACGCCAAAGTCAAAAAAAGCCCCGCAGATGACGCTGCGGGGCTTTTCTGAATTATCTTAAGGGCCGGGCTCAGTCGTCGCCCTTGTTGAGCGCGGCACCCAGAATATCGCCCAGCGAAGCACCGGAGTCGGACGAGCCATACTGCTCGACGGCCTCTTTCTCCTCGGCAATCTCGCGTGCTTTGATCGACACACCCAGACGGCGCGACTTGCTGTCGATATTGGTGATGCGCACGTCGACCTTGTCGCCAACGGAGAACCGCTCGGGGCGCTGCTCGGCACGGTCACGCGACAGGTCGGAGCGGCGGATGAAGGACTTCATGCCTTCGTATTCCACTTCGACACCACCGTCTTCGATGGCGGTCACATTCACGGTCACGATGGAGCCGCGCTTCACGCCGCCCACCGCTTCGGCGAACTTGTCGCCACCCACGGCCTTGATCGAGAGCGAGATGCGCTCTTTCTCGACGTCCACTTCGGAGACCACGGCCTGGACAACATCGCCCTTGCGGTAGTCCTGGATCGCCTCTTCGCCACGCTGGTCCCAGCTGAGGTCGGAGAGGTGCACCATGCCGTCGATGTCGCCGTCGAGGCCCACGAACAGGCCAAACTCGGTGATGTTCTTGACTTCGCCTTCGACCTCTGTGCCCTCGGGGTGTGTCTCGGCAAAGACTTCCCAGGGGTTGCGCATGGTCTGTTTCAGGCCCAGAGACACGCGGCGCTTGGCACCGTCGATTTCCAGCACCATGACTTCGACTTCTTGGCTTGTGGAAACGATCTTCCCGGGGTGCACGTTCTTCTTGGTCCAGGACATCTCGGAGACGTGCACAAGACCTTCGACACCGGCTTCCAGCTCAACAAAGGCACCGTAGTCGGTGATGTTGGTCACGCGGCCGGTGTGCACGGAATCGAGCGGGTATTTCGCGGCCACCAGATCCCAGGGATCTTCCTGCAGCTGCTTCATGCCGAGGCTGATGCGGTGCGTCTCTTTGTTGATCTTGATGACCTGCACCTTGATGGTCTCGCCGATCGACAGGATTTCCGACGGGTGGTTGACCCGGCGCCATGCCATGTCGGTCACGTGCAGCAGGCCGTCGACACCGCCAAGGTCCACGAACGCGCCGTATTCGGTGATGTTCTTGACCACGCCGTCCACGGTCTGACCTTCGGAGAGGTTGCCGATGACCTCGGCGCGCTGCTCGGCGCGGCTCTCTTCGAGGATCGCACGACGCGACACCACGATGTTGCCCCGGCGGCGGTCCATCTTCAGGATCTGGAACGGCTGCTTGAGACCCATCAGGGGGCCCGCGTCACGTACGGGGCGCACGTCAACTTGAGAGCCGGGCAGGAAGGCCACGGCACCGCCGAGATCAACCGTAAAGCCACCTTTGACGCGACCGAAGATGGCGCCTTCGACACGCTCTTCATCCGCATAGGCTTTTTCGAGGCGATCCCAGGCCTCCTCGCGGCGCGCCATCTCGCGGGAGATGACCGCTTCGCCACGGGTGTTTTCCACCTGGCGCAAGAAGACCTCGACCTCGTCACCGACGTCGATCTTGGGTGCTTCACCGGGATCTGCAAATTCTTTCAGCTCGACACGGCCTTCCATCTTGTAGCCGACGTCGATAATGGCCTGGCCCGCTTCAATCGCGATCACCTTGCCTTTGACAACAGACCCTTCCTCGGGCGTGTCCATTTCGAAGCTTTCTTCAAGGAGTGCTTCAAACTCTTCCATCATGTTTGCCATATGGCGCGTGTTTCCTAACGTTGATGTGTCTGGCCGTGCGGTTGTCTCCGCCGGTCTTTCGGGTTGGTCATTGTGGTGAGACCAGACAAAAAACGAAGGGCCGGTGAAGGACCCGACCCTGCTCGCCATTTGCCATACAGCCGTCACCGCTGCTTCGACGCCGCGTCTATACCCAAGTTGCCCCCTGGACGCAAGCATCGAAGGGGCGGCGGGACCGGCGCGCTTTAACGAACTCTCAATTCACCACCCCTAGGTTTCGAGAGGACGGTGATGGAAGACCATCCGGAGGAGCAAATGCTGCACTACGTGATCTATCAGAGCAAGGCCAAAGGGCCGGTTGATCCGGCAGTTCACAACGACATTCTGCAGCGCTCTCAGGAAAACAACCGTGCGGCGGGGCTGACCGGTTTTCTGCATCGCGAGGGCCGTTTCTTCCTGCAGTACATTGAAGGCCCCAAAGCGTCCTTGCATGAGACCATCAACAGGATACGGCAAGATAAACGTCATTCCGGAATGCGGATCCTCGCAGAAGGTCAGCGCGACAACCGGACCCTGCCCGACTGGCAGATGGGATTTGTGGACAACGGCCAGCTGTCTCTGGCCGAGTTGCTGGAGACCTCCGAAGATCGGCTGGAGTTGAAAACGGTAGACCCCTTCGATCTGGTGGTCTTTCTGGCGGCCAACGCAGACGGTCTGCGGCACCGCCACTAAGCACCCCACCCCGGGGGTCTGGTTCTCAAACCCGCAGTCCAGAGTGGGGCAGGACGGGTCGAAACCCGCCCGCGCCGGATGATCCACGCCCGTCGTGGGTTGTCTCGCAACGACAGGGCGCAGATCCTCGTGGACAACCGAAATGGCCTCAGGTGTCAGCGCTGTTGCAAGGGTTGGCCTTGCGCAGACGACCTATCACACCAAAGGCACCAAGTCCGGCCAGCAGCAGGGGAAGGCCCGCCGGCAAAGGCACCGGTGAGACGCGCGGTCCGCTGGGATCGGTCACGACAATACTGTCGGTATCGATGGCGAAGCGCGCGCCAAACGGCCCCTCGCCAATGAAGAAGTTGATGTCCATCCAGGCGGTTGTCATGTTGCGCAACACATCCTCCGTGATCTCGTCAAGCGTCAGGGTAGACCACACCCCCGGCGCCCCTTCAAAGAGCAATTGCATCCGATTGAACGGGTCCGGCCCTTCGATGTCGGTCGAGAAAAACTGGACACCGTCACCCAGGATAAAATCGAGCATCTGGATCTGAACGTCTGAGGCCGACCAAAGACCCAATGCCGCACCGAATTCGTCAAAGACTTCGTAGGAAAGCGACTGCACAGCGTTTTGGAAAACCGCCAGCTGGGCCACGCCACCATCCTCAAGAATCGCAGGGGGTTCCTCATCGTCAAACTCGATGGAGACATCGATGAAGGCGGGTTCAGCCCCAAACGGCAAGTCTGGGCCTAAGTAGTTGTAAAGCTCAATCTCGCCACTGAAGTCGATGGACTTCGCGGTGAGTGGTGCGGCCCCGGTGAAAAGGGCTGCTGAAAGGAGGGCTGAAGTAATAAGATATTTCATTTGGAGAACCACGCTGATCAATGACAAAAACGCAGCGCAGGCACCTGCCCCGTCATCACCACCGAAGTATCCACCGCAGGCCAATAGCCATGCATAAGACCGGATCCGCTGCCGAAAAACAGAAAAAAAGGCGGCGGCCCGATGGGTGTGCAGGTCCACCGCCGGGCTGGCTTGGGGAGCAAACCCGGCGTGTCCCGATATGTGACGACAGCCGGACAAACCCTGCGCTGCCTCACAATCTTGATCGGGTTAGGGGCCGGTTACCAATAAAACGACAGGGCCGCGGTATAAGCGCAACTGATCAGAGCGCCTGCCCCTTGCGCAACTCATCCAACAGATCCTGATAGATGCCATTGCTGTCGCCGCCACCAAAGACCTGCGCGCCGCCCGAATAGGTCTGTCCGTAGGTGCGTGCGACATTGACTGTCTGTGCAACACCGGAAAGGAACTGATCCTGCTCCAGCGGCGAGAGCGGGTGAATGAACACGCCCCACAGCCGACCCTGCGCCACCGCATAGCGTGCATCAAGCGCGGAGTCGAAATTGGCCTGCATCAGGCGCATCAATTCCTCAGGCTCCAGACTATCGGCCGAGCGGATCGGGACCATGGCGCGCATTCTGTCGGCGCGTGGGTCAGCCACAACCATGACCGGAATATCCTGAACGGTGAACTGGATCGTGGCCCCGCGCAGTTGCGCGTCCTCGTCGATCACCTGAACAATGCTGGCCAGGCGCTCGAAGGTCATCGGCGGCTCGGTCTGTGTTTCGGGCGCGGGTGTCTCGCTGTCCTGAGCGGCGCCCAATGTGCCAAAAAAGATCAGTGCCAACGCCAGAATAAGTCGTGCCATGGGAATGCCCTTTCGTCCAAACTATGACATCAGGCTAGCCGCAGGGGCCTTCAAACGCCAAGCACCCTTTGGTGAAGCGTTGCAACAATCAGGCCCGGCGGGCTTCGATGGCGGCAATGGCCGCAGCGATTGCGGCCTCGATGCTCATATCGGAGGTGTCAATTTCCACTGCATCATCAGCTGGCAAAAGCGGTGCCTCGGCCCGGTTGCGGTCGCGCGCATCACGCTCTTTCACGTCTGCGAGCACTTGAGCACGGCTGATCGCAGCCCCTTGCGCGCTCAGCTCGGCAAAGCGGCGGTCGGCGCGCACCTCGGCGCTAGCAGTGACAAAAAGCTTTGCCTCTGCCTCCGGGCAGATAACCGTGCCGATATCGCGCCCGTCCAGCACCGCGCCTCCCGCCCGGCGGGCAAAGCTGCGCTGAAAGTCGAGCAATGCGGCACGCACCTCAGCGATCACGGCGACCTTGCTGGCGGCCTGGGCTACTTCTGGGCTGCGCAACCCATAGGTCTGCAGATCCTCCGCCGTGAGACGCTGCGCCGCCTCAATCGGCTCCATCCCGAGGAGCAGTTTGGCCCCCACCGCGCGGTAGAGCAGCCCGGTATCCAGATGTGCAAAACCGAAATGCGCCGCCACCGCCTTGGAAATCGTGCCCTTGCCTGCAGCGGCCGGGCCATCGATGGCGATGGTGAAGGGTGTGCTCATGCGTTGGCACGCACCAGATGCGCGCCAAGATTGCTCATCAGCGGCTCAAAGATCGGGAAGGAGGTGGCGATGGGGCCACCGTCATCCACGCTCACGGGCTTTTGTGCCGCCATCCCGAGGATCAGGAACGACATGGCAATGCGGTGATCCAGATGGCTGGCACAGGTCGCCCCGCCCGGCACGTTGCCATGGCCCAGGCCGGTGACCGTCCACCAATCCGGCCCTTCATCGACGGTGAGGCCATTGGCCCGCAACCCCACGGCCATCGCATCGATCCGGTCGCTTTCCTTCACGCGCAGCTCTTTCACGCCGCGCATGACGGTCTGCCCGTCGGCAAAGCTCGCCACGACGGACAGGACCGGGTATTCATCGATCATGCTGGCCGCGCGTTCGGGCGGCACCTCGATGCCCTTAAGGTCGGGCGAGAAGCGCGCCCGCAGATCTGCGACGGGCTCGCCGCCTTCGGTGCGCTCGTTTTCATAGGTGAGGTCGGCCCCCATCTCGCGCAGCGTGGTATAAAGCCCGGCACGTGTCGGGTTCAGCCCGATACCCGGCACCAATACGTCCGAGCCTGGCACGATCAGCGCGGCACAGACCGGGAAGGCGGCGGAGGACGGGTCACGCGGCACGTCGATCTTTTGCGGTGTCAGCTCGGGCTGGCCGGTCAGGGTTATGACCCGGCCCTTGTCGGTTTCTTCAACAGTGATTTCGGCGCCGAAGCCTTCCAGCATGCGTTCTGTGTGGTCGCGCGTGGCTTCAGCCTCAATGACCACGGTCTTGCCCGGCGCATTGAGGCCGGCGAACAGCACAGCGGATTTCACCTGCGCCGAGGGCACCGGCACGGTGTACTCAACAGGCACAGGGTCCGCCGCGCCCACCAGTGTCATGGGCAGCCGTCCACCCGCGCGCCCAACCGCTTGCGTCCCAAAGAGCGCCAGAGGGTCGGTCACCCGCGCCATCGGGCGACCATTCAATGAGGCATCACCTGTGAAGGTCGCGGTGATCGGCGAGGTTGCCATCGCCCCCATGATCAGCCGCACGCCGGTGCCCGAGTTGCCGCAGTCGATCACCTGGTCTGGCTCGGCAAAGCCGCCCACACCCACGCCGTGCACGGACCAATTGCCACCGCCGTGATCCGTCACCTCGGCCCCGAAGGCGCGCATGGCCTTGGCCGTGTCCAGAACGTCCTGCCCTTCGAGCAGCCCGGCGATCTGGGTCTCACCGACGCAGAGCGCGCCGAGGATCAGGGAGCGGTGCGAGATCGACTTGTCGCCGGGTACCCGCGCCTCACCTGTGAGCGGGCCACAGGGGCGGGAGGTCATCGGGATGGGGGTGCCGTGGCTGGACATGGGCGCTCTCGGATCGGTCAAAGTCGGCGCAGGCTTAGCGGCTGTGTGGGTTGGGGTCCAGCCCCAAGCGGACCCGGCCGTTAGCGCTTGCGGAACGTGAGGTAGTGCGGTGTTCGCCCTTCGCGCAGCGCCTTCTGCTCATAGCGGGTGGAGAGCCAATCGTCCCACGGCTGCCGCCAGTCCGCCGGGCGCTCGGCCAGCCAGTCGAACCCGTGGCGCGGCACCTGCTCCAGCGTCTGGCGCACATAATCCTCGATATCCGTGGCGACCCGGAAGATCGCGCCGGGTTTCAACACGCGCGCCAGAGGCTCCAGATGTTCCGGCGTGACAAAGCGGCGGCGGTGGTGGCGCATCTTGGGCCAGGGGTCGGGATAGAGCAGGAAAGCCCGGTTGATGGACCCGTCGGGCAGCACATCAAAGAGATCGCGCGCATCGCCCGGATGCACCGCAAGGTTGTTGACCCCGGCGCGGCGGATCTTGCCCAGCAGCATCGCCACACCGTTGATGTAGGGCTCCGCCCCGATGATGCCGATGCCGGGGTTGTGGGCGGCCTGATGCACTAGATGCTCGCCCCCGCCAAAACCGATCTCCAGCCAGACCGGCTTGCCATCAAACAAGGTATCCAGATCCAGCGGCGTCCGCTCCGGGTTGGCCTCCCAGGAGACCGCACCGGGTGAAAGCGCCTCAAGGTCCTCGTCCAGATAGCCCTTTTGCGAGGCTTTCAGCGATTTGCCCTTGAGGCGGCCATAGAAGTTTCTGCGGGGGCGTTCCATGCGCGGCGCTTTAGCCCGCGCGCGCGGGCTGTGCAACGGCAGCCGGTCAGACAGCGCCCTTGAGCGCGTCAACCAGATCGGTCTTTTCCCAGCTGAAGCCGCCATCCGCCTCGGGCGCGCGCCCGAAATGGCCATAAGCCGCTGTGCGCTGGTAGATCGGGCGGTTCAGCTGCAGATGCTCACGAATGCCGCGTGGCGTCAGATCCATGGTCTTGCCGATCGCCGCCTCAATGGCCGCGTCATCCACCTCACCGGTGCCGAAGGTGTCACAGTAGATCGACAGCGGTTTGCTGACCCCAATGGCGTAGCTGAGCTGGATCGTGCATTTCGACGCCATGCCCGAGGCCACAACATTCTTGGCCAGATAGCGCGCCGCGTAAGCCGCAGAGCGGTCCACCTTGGTTGGGTCCTTGCCCGAGAACGCGCCGCCACCATGGGGGGCCGCACCGCCATATGTGTCGACGATGATCTTGCGTCCCGTCAGGCCTGCGTCGCCATCCGGGCCACCGATCACAAAGGTGCCGGTCGGGTTGACCCACCATTCCGTGGCATCCGTGACCCAGCCTTCGGGCAGCACGTCGCGGATGTAGGGTTCCACAATGGCACGGATATCATCAGAGGTCTGGCTTTCGTCCGCATGCTGCGTCGAGAGCACGATGGAGGTGACCCCCACCGGCTTGCCATCTTCATAGCGCACGGACAGCTGGCTCTTGGCATCCGGGCGCAGGGTTGGTTCAGTGCCGTCCTTGCGCACTTCGGCCAGTCGGCGCAGCATGGCATGCGCGTAGTGGATCGGAGCCGGCATGAGTTCTGGCGTCTCATCCGTGGCAAAGCCGAACATGATCCCCTGATCACCCGCACCCTCGTCCTTGTTGTCCCGCGCGTCGACGCCTTGCGCGATGTGTGCAGACTGCTCATGCAGCAGGTTGGTGACCTTGCAGGTGGCGTGGTGGAATTTGTCCTGCTCGTAGCCGATATCCTTGATGCAGGCGCGCGCGATATCCTCGATCTGCTCCATGTGGGTCTTCAGAGCCGTCTTGTCGGACAGCCCCACTTCTCCTCCGATCACAACCTGGTTTGTGGTGGCAAAGGTTTCTGCAGCGACGCGAGCCTCCGGCTCGGACGCAATAAAGGCATCCAGCACGGCATCGGAAATCCGGTCGCAGACCTTATCGGGGTGGCCCTCTGACACGGACTCAGAGGTAAAGACATAATTTTTACGGGACATGAAACGCTCCATTGGATCATCAGACGCCACGTCAGGAAGCCGTTGTGACGCATTCGGCGCTGCATACGTGGACCATCAGGACCCGTCAATTGCTATTTGATGGCATGGTTACGCAGCCCGGCAATCAAAAGACCGGCCAGCAACAAAACCATGATCGGAAGATCGCCGATGCGGCTGTAAAAGGTCGGAGGCAGAGGGTGCGGCAGGCGCGTATCGATGAACCCGGCAGCCCCCATTGGCAAGCTATCGAGGATACGCCCGTAAGGGTCGATCATCGCAGAGACACCCGTGTTTGCCGCGCGAATCAAGGGCAGCCCCTGCTCGATGGCGCGCATGCGCGCCTGCGCGAGATGCTGTTGCGGGCCGATGTTGCGCCCGAACCAGGCATCATTTGTAATCTGAATGATGAAGTCTGGACGCTCGGGGGCTGCATTCACATCATGGGCGAAGACCGCCTCGTAGCAGATCAGCGGCAAGCCTCGACCCAAAGCGCCAAAATCCAGCGTGCGTGCGCCAGGTCCGGCCGCAAAACCAATCGCCGAAACCTGCGCCAGACCCGTCAGGCCCAGGCGCTCAGCCAGCCTCGGGAAAGGGATGAACTCGCCGAAGGGGACGAGATGATGCTTGTCGTAAAGCTGGGTGGCGGCTTGCTCGGGCCCCAGGACGGCCATGCTGTTGAAAACTGCGCGGTCGGTCCTGCGCAACAGACCAAGGGCAACCATCCGCCCCCCGGCAGCCTCCGATATCAGATCCAGCGCCGGGCCTGCGTTTTCGTAAGTCCACGGGATCGCGGTTTCCGGCCAGAGGGTGAGCGCGGGTGGCGCTCCGGTGGTTGCGGGCTCCGCCGTGAACTCAAGCTGCCGCTGGAAGAAAGCCTGCGCAAAATCAGGCTGCCATTTGAGATGTTGTTCCGCATTCGGCTGGACCAGACGCACAATATGCGGCGTCAGCGCTGCGATCGGCGCAGACGGTGGCAGATAAAAAGATATGGCGGCCCCGGCCAGGGTGAAAAACTGCGCAGCCCGCATGGCCCCGCGCCAGCGCAACCGCGCACGCGCGCTCAAAAACCATGCAAGCGAGATCAGCCAAAGCGTCACCCCATGTGGCCCGACCCAGGCCAGCGCCTGCCCCGCAGCGCTGTCGACCAATGCCTGCGCCGGGCTGGCCCAGGGGAAACCGGTGAACACATAAGCCCGCAGCAGCTCGGCAGCAGGCCATGTCAAGAGAAGGGGCCAGGCCTGCGCAGACAAACGCCGCGCAATCCAGAACGCAGCCCCCCAAAAGAGCGCAAGCCCCGCGCTCAGGAACAAGAGCGCAAACGGCGCCATCCAGGCGTGTTTGTCCGGGTCGATCTGGAAAGGCTGCAGGATCCATACCAGAGCGGTGCAGAAATACCCGACCCCGTAAGACCACCCAACCAGCGCCGCCGCACGCCCATGGGCGTGCTGCCGGAACACCAGAAATGCCAGGCTCAGCGCAATCAAAAGCAACAGCGGTTGCTCATAAGGCGCCTGCCCAAGCGCCCCCAAACCGCCCAAAGCCGCCGCGAAGGCCAGTTGGCCCCAGCGTGGCAGTCTTGCGTACCACCCCCAGGGCTTGGCGGGCCGGGGCGTGGCCGTGATCATCCGGCGCTGGCAGCAGGTGTGCGCACGCGCAGGCGTTTGATCCGGCGCGGGTCTGCGTCCAGCACTTCAAATTCTGGCCCGTCGGGGTGCACAACCACCTCGCCGCGGGCGGGCACGCGCCCCGACAACATGAAAACGAGGCCGCCCAGCGTGTCGATTTCCTCTTCGTCGACCTCCTCATGTTCGGTCAGCGACTGGCCGATCTCTGCCTCGAAATCATCCAGCGGGGTCTTGGCCAGCGCCAGATAGCAGCCCGGTTTTTCCTCGGTCCAGAACTGGTCTCCGTCCACGTCATGCTCGTCCTCGATCTCCCCGATGACCTGTTCGATCAGGTCCTCGATGGTGACCAGCCCGTCAACACCGCCGTATTCGTCAATGACCAGCGCCATGTGACGCCGCTCCGCCTGCATCTTGGTGAGCAGAACGCCAATTGTCATGGAGGGCGGCACAAACAGCAGCGGGCGCAGAATGGCGCGCAGATCCAACCCGTGCCCATCCCCGTTGAAGCCGTGATTGAGCGCCAGATCCTTCAGATGCAACAGACCGATCGGCGTGTCGAGCGTGCCGTCATAAACCGGTAAGCGGGTCAGCCCGCTGTCCTTGAACACCGCAACCGCTTCTTCCAGGGATGCTGTCAGGGGCAATGCCGTGATGTCCGCCTTGGGCACGCTGACATCCTCAACCCGCATCCGGCGCAGGTTCATCATGCCATGGGTCTGCGGACGACTGGGCGCAAGAGCCGCCATGGAGGCCGGCTCTTCATCTTCGGTGGGGCTGAGCGCTTCAATCACGCGGCTGAAAAAACCGCCCTGTTTAGAAGGCTCTGGCTCTGGTGGGGTGTCTGCTTCGACATGCGCGCGGTGCGCCGCTTCAGATTGTCCGTCGTTATCGCCCATTGGGTCCTGTTCAAGCGTGGCCCGGCATGCTGCCGATCAAATCCTATATGGGTCATCAAGACCCAGTTTGCCAAGTATTTCAACTTCGAGGCCCTGCATCAGCGTGGCATCGCGGTCGCGGACGTGATCATAGCCCAAAAGATGCAAGATTCCGTGAACAATAAGGTGGGTTACGTGATCTTCGAGCGATTTGCCCAGTTCTTCGGCCTCCCGGGAGCAGGTGTTATAGGCAATCGCGATATCGCCAAGCTCATATGTGCCGTCAAACCCCGGCATCGGCGTGCGCGGGTCTTTGCCGTCCTCCCCCGCCCCCAGCTCATCGGAGGGCCAGCTCAGCACATTGGTCGGGACCGGCTTTTCCCGAAACGTCGCATTGAGGATCCCGATGCGATCATCGTCACAGGCCATCAACGAGATATTCGACTGCTCCAACGGAAGGCCCAGATGATCCAGCGTCGCCACCGTCGCCCGGTCAGCCAGCATTTCCAGCGGGATACGGCCCCAGTCGGGCGCTTCAATCAGAACATCAAGCATCAGGCCGGCGGGGTGTCCGCTTCATAGGCTTCGATGATGGCAGCGACCAGCGGATGACGCACCACATCCTTCGAGGTGAAGTAGTTGAAGCTGATCTTGGGAATCGTCTTCAGCAACCGCTCCGCATCCGCAAGGCCCGAGGACACGCCGCGCGGCAGATCGATCTGCGTGCGATCGCCTGTGATCACCATGCGCGAGCCCTCACCCAGACGGGTCAGGAACATCTTCATCTGCATAGAGGTCGCGTTCTGCGCCTCATCCAGCACCACAAAAGCGTTGCTGAGCGTACGCCCCCGCATAAAGGCCAGCGGCGCAATCTCGATCTGCTTTTCCTCGATCAGCTTGGCCAGTTGCTTGCCCGGCAGGAAATCTCCCAGCGCGTCGTAAAGCGGCTGCATATAGGGGTCGACCTTGTCTTTCATGTCACCGGGCAGAAAGCCCAGTCGCTCGCCCGCCTCAACTGCGGGACGCGACAGGATGATCTTGTCCACATGGCCGGAAATGAACATGGAGACACCCACAGCCACGGCCAGATAGGTCTTGCCGGTGCCCGCAGGCCCGATGCCAAAGGCCAGTTCATTCTCAAAGAGTGACTGCACATAGGCTTTCTGCGCATCGGTGCGCGGCTCCACCCGCTTCTTTCGGGTCTGGATCTCGATGCGGGTGCCGATGGGCATTTCCATCTGATCACCATCCTGCACACCTGTCGCTTCTTCGAACGGGCCCATGCGCAGCTCACGGTCCACATCCGCAGCTTCCACCGCCCGGCCGCTTTCCAGCCGCGCATAAAGCGCGTGCAGCACCCGAATCGCATCGGTCTGGGCATCCCCCTCTCCCGCCACCGCAAGCTGGTTGCCGCGACGCACGATTTGAACACCCAAAGCCGCCTCGATCTGCGCAAGATTGGCATCATAAGCGCCACACAAGTCGATCAAAAGACGATTATCGGGAAATTCGACCGTGCCGCCCGGAGCCGGGGTCACCGTGTCGGTTTGGATCTGGTCACTGATGGCCAAGCGCTTGTCCTTGGGATGAGGTTCTCGCAGACGGTGCCAATTCCGTAGAGCAGGCGCAAGCGGGACGCTGGGTTTTTAGCGATTTTGCAAAGAAAAATAGCCCGCGCCTGTGAGGACGCGGGCCAACCGTCAGGTCTCAAGTCCGGGATCAGAACGGATCGCCGATGATCTGCGTACCGCCGCCCTTGAAGTCGCCCACCGTCTGGGTGGGTGCCGCCACGCCTGAGCAGACCGGCTTGCCAGTATTACGGTCCAGCCGGGCAGAGAGATAGCCTTCGAGCCCATCGTCGATGATCCAGTGGTCGCAGCCGTTGGGATCGACCCAGATGCCCGCCTGCAGATCCAACAGATCCTTGGAATCAGGGCCGCGGTCGACCCCTTTCTCGGAGCTCAGCTCGCTACAGGCCGACAGGGCCAGGGCGCCGCATGTCAGCGCGATACATGTCAAACGTGTCATCCAGCGGCCCTCTCTATCCGATGCAGGTGATTTCGACACGGCGATTGCGCGCCTTGCCGTCAGCGGTGGCGTTGGAGGCAATCGGATTGCGCTCGCCCAGCCCGCGCACATCCGAGACCGAAACGCCCGCAGCCCGGGCAATCCCGGCCACGGTGTTGGCCCGCGCCAGCGACAGGCGCATATTGTAAGCGTCAGAGGCGTCGCTGTCGGTGTGCCCCGTGATCACAAAGGCCCGTGCGTCAGATTGCCGGAAGAACGCGCGCAAGCTGTCGCGCCCCTCGGCACTGATGGTGGCACTGTCGGTGGCGAAGAACTGGTCAGAGCGCACCAGGGCGCAGACCCGGCCTTCGCGACAGACGGGAATGCCCTGCCTGTTGACATGCGGGGTCATGAACCCCTCGGCGCCATCATCCATGACCCAATGCTCGCATCCGTCCGGATCAACCCAGATGCTGGGGATGTACTGGCCCCTGTCCAACCCCTGTTGCGAACTTGTCTGAGCAGCGGCGGCACCCGCTTGCAACGCCATTGCCAGCGCCCCTGCGATCAGAGCACGACCGGCTCCCTCAAAACGCACCATCACACGACCATCCTTCACTTGCCTCTCCATCCGGCCTCCGGCGATCCACATCGCAGTGGCCAAAAAACTGCGTCGTTTTTTGTAAATTCCGAAGAGCTTTTGCGCAACAAAGGGCGGAGATTGTTCGGTTTTCAGCATCACTGTGCCTCAAACACCGCGATTTCTCAGTTCTGAGCGACGGTTAACTATTAATCCTGCCGCACTGCAGCCAGGGAGTTGCGTTTGGCAGCGGTGATTCTCACCGGGACGATATCACCGATGGCAGCGTCTGAGCCGTCGATGTGCACCGCGTGCAGATACTCTGATTTCCCGAGCATCTGCCCCGGATCACGCCCGGGTTTTTCCACCAGCACCTTGGTGCTGCGACCGACCATGTCGGTCTGGATTTGCTGTTGCTGGCGAGTGATCAGGGCTTGCAGACGTTGAAGCCGCTCGTCCGCCACATCCGGATCGACCTGCGGACGCTCCGCCGCCGGTGTGCCGGGCCGGGTGGAGTACTTGAAGGAATAGGCGTAGCCGTATTTCACGGCTTCAATCAGGTCGAGCGTCGCCTGAAAATCCGCCTCTGTCTCTTCCGGGAAGCCCACGATGAAGTCCCCGGACATCAGAATATCAGGGCGCGCGGCGCGAATCCGTTCGATCAGCCGCAGATAGCTCTCCGCAGTATGGCTGCGGTTCATCCGTTTGAGGATCCTGTCCGAGCCGGACTGCACCGGCAAATGCAGATAAGGCATCAGCTTCTTGCAACTGCCATGCGCCTCGATCAGATCGTCGCTCATGTCATTTGGGTGCGACGTGGTGAATCGGATGCGCGCCAGCCCGTCGATATCGTTGAGCGCCCAGATCAGCTGTGCGAGGCTCTGCTCGGCGCCGTCCGGGCCTGCGCCGTGATAGGCGTTCACGTTCTGACCCAGCAGGGTGATCTCGCGCACGCCCCGCTCCACCAGGTCGCGCGCCTCATCGAGGATGCGGGTCATCGGGCGGCTGGTCTCGGCCCCACGGGTATAGGGCACCACGCAGAAGGCACAGAATTTATCACAGCCTTCCTGCACGGTCAGAAAGGCCGAGGGCGCGCGTTTCGCCTTTGGGCGGCTTTGCAGACGGTCGAATTTGTCCTCTTCCGGGAAATCCGTGTCGAGCGCGGTTTTGCCCTGCCGCAGCCGCGCCTCCATTTGCGGCAGGCGGTGGTAGGACTGCGGGCCCACCACCAGATCCACCGCTGGCTGGCGGCGCATGATCTCTTCGCCTTCAGCCTGTGCCACGCAGCCCGCCACGCCGATCTTGAGATCGGGATTGGCCATCTTCAAAGGCTTCAGGCGGCCCAGTTCGGAGTAGACCTTCTCTGCCGCTTTTTCGCGGATGTGGCAGGTGTTGAGCAGAATCATATCCGCGTCTTCCGCCACGTCGGTCTGCACATAGCCCTGCCCGCCCAGCGTCTCGGCCATGCGTTCGCTGTCATAGACGTTCATCTGGCAGCCGTAGGTCTTTACAAAGAGCTTCTTGGGCGCGGTCATGGCAGGTGTCCGGTTCTGAGGTGGAAATGCGCGCTGCATATCAGCCGCTGCCACAGCTTGCAATGAACCGGGATTTAACCAAACCTGCCCTAATGCGACCGCAGGAGCGCCCATGACCCATGACAGTCTCGACAGTTTTCTGAAGACCGCTCGGGCGGAGCTGCGCAGGGGACCAGTGGCTTTGATCTTTGTCGAGGATGAGGTCGAGATCGCCTCGACCCTGCAGCATCATTTGCAGATGGGGTTTGGCGCCGTTGTTGTCTTCATGCCGCAAAGGATGGCCCTTCCCGAAGACTTGGCACAGCAGATTCACCGCGTGAGTTATGACGCCACGGCGCAGGGTGCCGTGCGCAGCGCGGTCGATGCGGTTTCGGCGGCCGCACCCGGCGCCTGGATCTACTACTGTTACAACGCCGAGTATCTGTTCTTTCCGTTCTGCGAGACCCGCACTGTGGGGGAGTTGCTGGCATTTCACAGCGAAGAGCGGCGCGATGCGATGCTCTCCTATGTGATCGATCTCTATGCGGATGATCTGAGCGCACACCCCCATGCCGTCTCTCGTGAGCACGCCTTCCTGGACCGGTCGGGGTATTATGCTTTGGCGCGGAAGGATACGGCGCAAGACGGCGCACCGAAGGAACGGCAGCTCGATTTTTTTGGCGGGTTGCGCTGGCGATTTGAAGAATATGTGCCGGCCACAAGGCGCAGGATTGACCGGATCGCGCTGTTTCGGGCGAAACCGGGGCTGAAGATGCAGGAGGACCACAGATTCTCCGACGAGGAGTACAACACATTCGCCTGTCCATGGCATCACAACATCACCGCAGCCATTTGTTCCTTCCGGGCCGCCAAGGCGCTCACGCGCAATCCGGGCAGCCGGGAGGCTATCCAGACCTTCAAATGGCACAACTCGGCACCCTTTGAATGGCAGTCGCGGCAACTGCTTGATCTGGGGCTTATGGAGCCGGGGCAATGGTTTTGAGGGAGGCAAAGGTGGCCTGAAAGCCCACCTTACCTGCCTGTTGCACGGTCCAGGAGAATTGGGAACCAGTCGCTCCGCAAGCTCTGACCCGGTGTCATGTCATGGCCAGGAAAAGGGGGCGAGGTTGGCCCCGGACGTGCCACATAGCGCGCGTCGTCACCTAGCAAGCGCAGCGAAAAGGCGCGCCGACGAGTTGCGGCCGTATTACCGCGCGCGCCGTGCAGCACACCGTAGTGGAAGGCTATCGCGTCGCCAGGCTGCATCTCGAACTCCCGGATGTCCATCTCTTCGGTGTCCGGGTCGGGAACCGGCATATAGGCGTCACTGTCGGGGTAGAAATTCGTCTCGGCCAGCCAGCGCGTCGGCAAGACCGGCTTCGGCCAAAGGTGAGAGCCCGCGACGCAGCGCAGCGTTGCCTCCTTCACCGGGTCGAGCGGCACCCAGAAACTGATCAACTGGCAGCCCTCTACAAAATAGTAAGGCGCATCCTGATGCCATGGCGTGGGTTTCGACGTGCCCGGCTCCTTGACCAGCACATGATCATGGAAGAGCTGGACCCTGTCGCTTTGCATCAAGTCTGCAGCGGCATCGAGGATGGCAGCGTCGTGGCAGGCGGCCTCAAATTCCGGTATGCGTTGCCAGTTGCAGTAGTCATCAAAGAAGCGGCCTGTCTCGTGTTTCTGCAGGTTTTCGGCGGCGTAAGGACCCGGCTGTGCCATATTGCGTGCCACGCCCGCCCGTAAGCCCTGCACATGATCGGCAAACAGACCACGAAGGAAGACAACCCCATCGCGTGCATAGGTTTCGATATCGGTCCGCGAAATCAACGGTGTCATTCTTGAGGGGAGACCCTAGGGTTTCCGACGCAAGCGGATCACAACATCGACCGACGCGATCTCCGCGCCTTCCGGCGCGTCCGGCAGCTGCGCGATCACCAACTCTTCGGCTGGCGCATCGGTCAGCCGGTCTTCTTCTTCCCAGAAAAAATGCGGGTGGTCGTGTGTGTTGGTGTCGAAGTAGCTTTTGGCACCGTCCACGGTCACCTCTTGCATCAGCCCCGCATCGCAGAAGGCACGCAATGTGTTGTAGACGGTCGCGAGCGATACCGTCTCACCTTGCTTTTTGGCCGTTGCGAACAGGCTTTCCGCCGTCACGTGGCGATGCTGTCCATCGCCGATGAGTAGCGTCGCCAGGGTGACGCGTTGCCGGGTTGGTCTCAGCCCGGCTTTGGCAAGCCAGTCGGCCCCGATGATCTGTTGCGCAGGTGTCATGGCACGCTCTTGTTACGTCTTCTTGATCATATAAGGGTCAATAGGGGGTGTTTTCAATTGGATTCCGGCGATTTGACGGGTCGCATTTGCCGCAGCCCCGTGCCGCGGGCCGCTTGGGCCAGCCAAGCGGCACAGACTTGCGAAGGCTGCAAACGCGATGCTAGAGGGGTTTGAACATAAAAGAATGCCGAGCAGGAGAGGCGCCGACATGGGCCAATACCCCACCACATTTGACAAAGACGCCCTGCTGAAATGCGCGCGGGGAGAGCTTTTCGGGCCCGGCAATGCGCAGCTTCCAGAGCCGCCGATGCTGATGATGGACCGGATCACCGATATTTCAGGCGATGGTGGAGACCATGGCAAAGGCCATGTGGTGGCCGAGTTCGACATCACGCCCGATCTGTGGTTTTTCGACTGTCACTTTCCGGGCAATCCGATCATGCCCGGCTGCCTGGGTCTTGACGGTTTGTGGCAGCTGACCGGATTCAACCTTGGCTGGCGCGGCTGGCAGGGGCGCGGCTATGCGCTGGGTGTCGGCGAGGTGAAGCTCACAGGCATGGTGCGGCCGGATCGCAAGATGCTGACCTACTACGTGGATTTCACAAAAGCGGTGCAGACCCGGCGCTTGACAATGGGGGTCGCAAATGGCCGGGTGGAAGCGGATGGAGAAACCATCTATCAGGTCACCGACATGAAGGTCGCGCTGTCGGAAAACTAACCCCGGGCAGGCGATTTGAGACTATGAAGGAGAGCGCCATGCGCCGCGTCGTCGTGACAGGGTTGGGCATCGTCTCATCCATCGGGAACAACGCCGAAGAGGTTTTGGCCTCGTTGAAATCCGGCGCCGGCGGGATCGTCGCCAGCCCCGAGATGGCAGAGCACGGGTTCCGCAGTCAGGTGGCGGGCACGCTCAAACTCGATGTGAAAGAGCATATCGACAAGCGCACACTGCGCTTTATGGGGCCGGGTTCGGCCTATGCCTATATCGCCATGGAGCAGGCGATTGCGGACGCGGGGCTGGATGAAGACATCATTTCGAACCCACGCACAGGGCTGGTGGCAGGCTCTGGCGGGCCATCCACCAGCGCGATGCTCACCGCGCATGAGGTTGTGAAAAACACCGGGGCGACCAAACGGATTGGTCCCTTTGCCGTGCCCAAATGCATGTCTTCGACGGTCAGCGCGAACCTCTCGACCGCGTTCAAGATCAAGGGCATCAACTATTCCATCACCTCGGCTTGCTCCACCTCGCTGCACTGTATCGGTAATGCCGCCGAGCAGATCATGCTGGGCAAACAGGACGTGATGTTCGCAGGCGGCGGGGAGGAGTTGGACTGGACACTGTCATGCCTCTTTGACGCGATGGGGGCGATGTCGTCCAAATTCAATGACACGCCTGACAAGGCCTCGCGGGCCTTCGATGAGAACCGAGATGGGTTCGTGATCTCCGGCGGCGGTGGCATTGTGGTTCTGGAAACGCTGGAACACGCCCTGGCGCGCGGCGCGCATATCTATGCGGAAGTCACCGGCTACGCCGCGACATCTGATGGCCACGACATGGTCGCCCCGTCGGGCGAAGGCGGCGAGCGGGCCATGACGCTGGCGCTTGACACCCTGCCCGAAGGCCGCAGCGTGAGCTACATCAACGCACACGGCACCTCGACCCCCGCAGGTGACCAGCCGGAAATGGAGGCGGTACGCCGCGCATTCGACGGCAAGACGCAACCGCCCGTCAGTTCGACCAAATCCATGACGGGTCACAGCCAGGGTGCCGCCGGCGCGCAAGAGGCAATCTATTGCTTGCTGATGCTGAAAGATGACTTTATCGCACCGTCGATCAATGTCGAAACGCTGGACCCGGCCTTTCAAGCCTCGGAGATTGCGACGGAGCTGGTTGAGAATGCAGGTTTGGATTCCGTCATGACCAACTCCTTTGGGTTTGGCGGTACGAACGGGTCGATGATTCTGTCAAAGTATCTCGGTTAAGAGGCATATATGTCTGGTCTACTGAACGGAAAGCGCGGGCTCATCATGGGCGTTGCGAATGAACGCTCCATCGCATGGGGCATCGCGAAAGCCATGTCCGAGGCAGGCGCCGAACTGGCGTTCACCTACCAGGGTGACGCCTTTGGCACGCGGCTGAAGCCGCTGGCCGCATCGGTCGGCTCCGACTTCATGGTCGATGTGGATGTGACTGATGATGCGTCGCTGGATACGGCCTTTGACCAGTTGGGCAATCGCTGGCCGACCATCGATTTTCTGGTGCATGCCATTGCCTTTTCCGACAAGGCGGAGCTGACCGGGCGCATCCTGAACACCAGCCGCACGAACTTCAAACGGACCATGGACATCAGCGCCTATTCGCTGATCGAGGTCACTCGCCGGGCGCATCCGCTGATGGTCGAGAACGGTGGGACGGTGCTGACCCTGACCTATCAGGGCAGCAACACGGTTGTGCCAAACTACAATGTGATGGGCGTGGCCAAGGCTGCGCTGGAAAGCGCCACCCGCTATCTGGCCAATGATCTGGGCCCTGACGGTATCCGCGTGAACGCGATCTCACCCGGCCCCATGAAGACCCTTGCTGGCGCCGCCATCGGAGGCGCGCGCAAGACATATAAGTTCACCGACCAGAATGCCCCGCTGCGCTCCAACGCGACGCTGGAGGCGGTGGGTGGCACGGCAGTCTATCTCGCCTCTGATGCGGGGGCTTGCACAACCGGTGAAGTGATCCGGGTGGATGGCGGCTATCACGTGCTCGGTATGCCGCAGGTCGAACACCTCTGATCTGACACTGCCTGCAGTCCGCCAAATTACCGCCACATTTGGCCTGTATGGTTGGATGTATGGTTTCTTATCTGGATACCCGCGCGCTGCGTCAGGCGCGCTGCAATGAACGCGCCACACGGGCGCGCAGCGTTGCCTGGCTGCTGATGCCTGTGACGGGTGCCACTTTTCTGGCGGCCTTGTGGTCGGATCCTGTTTTGCAGCCACGGCTGCAAAGCGGTCTTGAGGGATTGGCCCCGCTCGCCATGAGCCTTGTGTCTCGGGAGAGCACAGCGGAAGACAGTTTCGCCTTTCAGCATGAGCCGACCGGCCAAGCAGCAGATTTGAACGCAACGCTGACAGGCCTGCCCGTGACGCGCACACCGATCCATCGGCCCGACCAAGACAGCTAGAGCGTCCAACGAAACACCTCACGCATCACTTAGCGCGTCGAAATCGTTGATTTCAGGCAGCGTTGGTGGAGTGGGATTTTCAATTGACGCCTTAGCGCAGCCCGGGTCAGTCGCCTGAAATCGACATCACTTCGATATCAAAGGTCAGATCCTGCCCGGCCAGCGGATGATTGGCGTCGATCGTCACGGTTGCCTCATCCACATCCACCACCATCACCTGCATGGCCTGCCCTTCAGGCGTCTCCACGTTCAGGAGCGTGCCCAGGTCGAGCGGGACATCATCGGGGATGCCTTCGCGCGGCACTGCCTTCCGCATCTGCGGGTTGATGGGACCATAGGCCTCGTCGCAGGGCACCTGAACGGTCTTCTTCTCCCCAAGCGCCATACCGGGCATGGCGGCATCAAGCCCCGTGATCACCTGCCCAGACCCCACGGTAAACTGCAACGGATCGCGCCCGTCGGAGCTGTCAAAGACGGTCCCGTTCTGCAGCGTCCCTGTGTAGTGGATGCCCACCGTATCGCCCGACTTCACCTGCGCCATCAAAGCTCCGATCCTGATTGAAGAAGTGGTAGAGGCCGCGTATCTGCGCAGGTTCTCCGGGATGTGCAGCCCAGCCTGCCCGGCGAACCCCGTAGAGTAAAGCCGAAAAACCCGACATTTGGCCCTTTCCGCCCGGCCCTTGGCGTGACACTCTAACCACAAGCACGTGCGGGGGATCCATCATGCCGATCACAACCTGTGTCTTTGACGCATATGGGACCTTGTTCGATGTGGCCGCCGCAGCCCGGCAGGTGGCTGCGGAACCGGGCTTCTCCCGTCTTGAGGACACCTGGCCCGCGCTCGCCGAACACTGGCGCCAGAAACAACTGCAATATACCTGGCTGCGCGCGGTCACGGGAGATCACTGCGATTTCTGGCAGGTCACGCAAGACGGTCTCGACTGGGCTTTGGAGAAAACCGCGCTGGACGGTGACGCGGCGCTGCGTGAACGCTTGCTCGCTCTCTATTGGGAACTGCAAAGCTATCCGGAGGTGCCGGACATGCTGCGTCAGTTGAAAGACGCGGGCATGACAACGGCCATCCTGTCCAACGGATCGCCGGACATGCTGAAAGGGGCGGTTGCCTCCGCTGGCATCGGTGATGTGCTGGATGACAGCCTATCGGTCGAGAGTGTCGGCGTCTTTAAACCCGACACGCGGGTCTATGACCTCGTGTGCAAACGGTTTGGTTGCGCAAAGGGGGAGGTGCTGTTTGTCTCATCCAACGGCTGGGATGCAGGCTGCGCCACCGGCTACGGCTTCACCACCGCCTGGGTCAACCGCGCCGGTGAGCCTGTCGACCGGCTGCCCTGGCGTCCGGCGCACATCCTCAGCGATCTGACCGGCATTCCGGGACTGGCAGGGACGACATGAGCTTTTTCCGCACCTCTGACAAGCTGTCGCTGCACTACACCGATGAGGGTCGCGGCCTGCCGGTACTCTGCCTGCCGGGGCTGACCCGCACGACCCGCGATTTCGACTATGCCACCCCGCATCTGTCCGGGGTTCGGCTGATCAAGATGGACTATCGCGGCCGCGGGCAATCCGATTGGGATACGAACTGGAAAAACTACAGCCTGCCCGTGGAATGCCGCGACGTGATCGAACTGCTGGATCATATGGAGCTTGAGAAGGTCGCGATCCTCGGGACCTCGCGCGGAGGGCTCAACGCCATGGGGCTTGCCATGTCGGCGAAAGACCGGCTGCTGGGCGTTGCCTTGAACGACATTGGCCCGGTGATTGAGCCTGAAGGGCTTGAGTTCATATCCACCTATCTCGGGCGGGCCCCCAGCGCCAAAACCATGGTCGACGCCGCCCGCGCGATGGAGAGCACCTACACCGGGTTCAGAGACGTGCCCTTTGCGCGCTGGATGGAAGAGGCCGAGAAGCATTTTGAGAAGAGCCGAACGGGGCTGGAGATCACCTATGATCCGCGCCTTCGGACGGCCATCGAAAGCCTGGGCGCGCAGGCGGCGCCTGATCTCTGGCCCTATTTTGATGCGCTGAGCGGGCTGCCCCTGGCCTGCATCCGGGGCGAGAATTCTGACCTTTTGAGCCGCGAAACGCTGGAAGAGATGCAACGCCGCAGGCCCGATATGATCGCGGTCACAGTGCATGGGCGGGGGCATATCCCCTTCCTCGACGAACCCGAGGCCGTGGCGGCCTTGCAAACCTGGATCAATGCAGTGAAACGGGGGCACGCACATGAATATTGACATGATCAGAGCCGCTGCGGAGCGCCTGCGGGGGCACGCCCGCAGGACGCCGCTGCTGTCTTCGCCGTTCCTGGATGAGATTGCGGGCCGCCGTGTCTGGATCAAGGCCGAGTGTCTACAGCACACTGGCAGCTTCAAGTTTCGCGGCGCGTGGTCGGCGGTCTCTGCCTTGCCGGATGACGTGCGCGCGCGGGGCGTGCTGGCGTTTTCAAGCGGCAATCACGCCCAAGGCGTTGCACTGGCCGCCCGCGCGCACGGCGTACCAGCCACGATCATCATGCCGCAGGACGCACCGCGCGTGAAAATCGACAACACCCGACAGCTGGGCGCTGAGGTGATCCTCTATGACCGCGCCGCCGGGGAGGACCGGGATGAAATCGGCGCGGTGCTGGAAGCCGAGCGCGGCCTCACGCTTGTCAAACCCTATGACGACCCGCAGGTCATTGCCGGACAGGGCACAACGGGGTTGGAGATTGCCGAGCAAGCCGCAGAGGTCGGGATCGCTCAGGCGGATGTCATTGTCTGCTGTGGCGGCGGCGGGCTGTCCTCGGGGATCGCGCTCGCGCTCAACGCAGAGGCCCCGGGGCTGCGGGTGCGCACCGCAGAGCCGGAAGACTTCGACGATGTGGCGCGCTCGCTGCACTCCGGACGGGTTGAGCGCAACACCCGGCTCTCCGGCAGTCTTTGCGATGCGATTGTCACGCCACAGCCCGGTGTGCTGACCTTTCCGATCCTGAGGCGCCTGGCCGGGCCCGGTTTCGCGGTCCCCGAGGCGGACGCGCTGCGCGCGGTCGCACTTGCCTTCACCCGGCTGAAGGTTGTGGCCGAGCCTGGCGGAGCGGTTGCCCTCGCCGCCGCTCTATTCCAGCCAGATACACTTGCCGGAGACGATGTAATTGTGACAATTTCAGGCGGCAACATCGACCCGGATGTGTTTCAACGCGCTTTGTCCACGTTGGAGACCGCCCCATACTCAAGAGGGAGCGCTGCATGAAGATGCTCGGCCTCGGCGATGTGCGCCTGCACTACCGTGTCGACGGGCCGGCGGACGGGCCACCGGTGGTCTTTGCCAATTCGCTGGGCACCGATATGCGGCTGTGGGATCCGATCCTGCCGCTGCTGCCCGAGGGGCTGCGAATCATCCGCTTCGACAAACGCGGACATGGGCTATCAAGCTGTCCGCCCGGGCCCTACAGCATGGGCGCGCTGATCACCGAGACCGAGCAGCTGCTCGACCATATCGGTGTGCGCGACTGCGTCTTTGTCGGCCTCTCCATCGGCGGCATGATCGCCCAGGGGCTGGCGGTGAAGCGGCTCGATATGATCCGCGCGCTGGTCCTGTCGAATACGGCGGCCAAGATTGGCACGCCGGATATGTGGGCAGAGCGTATCGAAGCCGTCCGCCAAGGCGGGATCGAGGCGCTGGCCGATGCGGTGATGGAACGCTGGTTTTCCACCGAGTTTCTCGCAACGCCCGAGCTGGAACTTTGGCGCAACATGCTGACCCGGCAGGAGGATGAGGGGTATATTGGCTGCTCCGCTGCCATCTCGGGCACCGATTTCTATACGACAACCGCCACCCTGCGCCTGCCAACCTTGGGCATTTCGGGATCGGAGGACGGCTCCACCCCGCCCGATCTCGTGCGCGAGACCACTGACCTGATCCCGGGCAGCCGCTGCCAGGTGATCCGCAACGCAGGCCACCTGCCCTGCGTTGAGAAGCCCGAGGAATATGCCGCCCTACTGACGGCTTTCCTGAAAGAGGTCGGCCATGTGTAGGGTCCGCTGATCCGTGGCCGCGAGCGTCTTTGACAGCCCACTTTACGCGCAGTTGTTTCCAACCGGCGAGACGGGGCGGCTGTTTTCCGACAGCGCCGCCCTGCGCGCCATGCTGCTGGTCGAGGGAGCGCTGGCCAAGGCCCAAGGCAGGCTGGGCATTATCCCGGAGGTGAGCGCTGCCGCCATTCACCGGGCGAGCCTGGAAATACAGGTCGACCCCGGAGCACTGGCTCAAGCCACCGGTCAGAACGGCGTCAGCGTGCCTGGTCTGGTCACCGCCTTTCGCAGCGAGATGAACGCGCCGGAGCATGCGCAATATGTGCACTGGGGCGCCACCTCGCAGGATATCAGCGACACTGGCCTGATGCTGCGCCTGCGTCAGGCGCTGGCTCTGGCGGAGGCGGATCTGCGCACGCTTTTGAGTCTTTTGGCGGATCAGGCTGAGCACTCCGCCGGGCTGCCCATGGCAGCCCGGACTTATGGCCAGCACGCCACGCCGACAAGTTGGGGCGCGGTGGTGGCCGGTTGGGGCAACCCGTTGCTGCACGCGCTGGACGCGCTGCCGGATCTGCGCAAAGGCAGCCTGTGGGTCTCCTTGTCCGGAGCCGCAGGAACAAGTGCCGCGCTCGGGGAACATGCGCCAGATCTGCGTGCGGCCCTTGCGAAAGATCTGAATCTGATCGACCCAAAGCGCAGTTGGCACACGGATCGCGGCCCTCTTCTGCGCAGTGCCGCCTGGATGGCCGAGGTCACCACCGCCCTGGCGGCCTTCGGCAGCAGCCTGGTTGCGCTGACCGCCAGTGATGTGGGCGAGGTGCTGATCGACGGCGCGGGCGCCTCCTCGACCATGCCGCAAAAACAGAACCCCGTCGGGCCGTCAACTCTGGTCGCGCTGTCCCATCAGATGGCGGGCCTGACCAGCACCCTGCAAACCGCAGCGGTGCATCAGAACCAACGCGACGGCGCCGCCTGGTTTACCGAATGGATGGTCCTGCCGCAGATCGCGCTCAGCTGCGCAGCCGCATTGCAAATCGCTCTGCAAACAACCCGCGCTCTCCGCCCGGTGCCCGCACGGATGGCGGCCAATCTCGGCGCAAACCTCGGCCTGGTGCATGCCGAAGCGCTCAGCTTTGCTCTGGCGCAGACCATGACGCGCCCCGAAGCGCAGGCCGTCACAAAGGCCCTGTGCATGGCCGCCCTTGAAACCCAAACGCCGCTCGCCGAACTTGCGCTGGCCCGCTACGACACCCTGCCCGAGACCCTGTTTCAGCCCATGGATCAGCTTGGACATGCCACCGCTGACGCGCGCGCCTTTGCGACCCGGGTCAGAGCGCTCTGAGCCATGCGCCCCACCGTCCTGTTCATCCTGATCACCGTCATGATCGACGCCATGGGCATCGGGCTGATCATCCCGGTCATGCCAGATCTGATCCAGGAGGTGCAGGGGGCAGATCTGAGCACTGCCGCCCTGTGGGGTGGTGTTCTATCCACCACCTTTGCGGTGATGCAGTTCCTCTTTGGGCCGGTGATCGGCGGGCTGTCAGACAGGTTCGGGCGGCGGCCGGTGCTGCTGGTCTCGCTCACGGTCATGGCGCTGGACTATCTTGTGATGGCCGTCGCCGGCAGCATGGCGCTCTTGCTCCTGGGCCGTGTGGTTGGCGGGATCACCGCTGCCACGCAATCCACCGCCAATGCATACATGGCCGACATCTCCGGCCCCGAGGACCGCGCGGCGAACTTCGGGCTGGTGGGGGCCGCCTTTGGCTTGGGCTTTGTGCTGGGCCCCCTTCTGGGCGGGCTTCTGGGAGAATACGGCACCCGCGCGCCGTTCCTCGCTGCCGCTGCACTTGCCGCCTTGAACGCCGTCTTCGGATATTTTGTCCTGAAGGAAACCGTGACGGATCAGATCCGCCGCCCCTTCGACTGGAAACGCGCAAACCCACTGGGCAGCTTCCGCCAACTGAGCCGCTTGCCGGGCATTGCGCCCCTGCTGCTGGTCTTCTTCCTCTATCAGGTTGCCTTCATGGTTTACCCCGCGATCTGGTCCTACTTCGGCAAGGAACGCTTTGGCTGGGAGCCTGCCACCATCGGGCTGAGCCTTGCGCTCTTCGGGATCATGATGGCGGTGGTGCAAGGTGGCCTGATCCGCCCGGTGTTGCGTCTTCTGGGCGAACGCGGCACCGTGATATACGGCCATCTCTTTGATACGGCGGCTTTTCTCGCACTCGCCTTTGTGGCCAGCGGGACGGTCGCGCTGATCCTCACGCCGCTGGCCGCCCTTGCCGCTGTCATCACACCCGCGCTGCAGGGCATCATGTCCAAGGCCGTCGGGCGAGATGCCCAAGGGGAGCTGCAAGGCGCGCTCACCTCGGTCATGGCACTGGCCATGATCATCTCTCCCATGGCAATGACCGGGACCTTCGCCGCCTTCACCGATGCCGATGCGACCCTCTACTTGCCCGGGGCGCCCTTCCTGCTCTCTGCCGGGCTGATCCTCCTCGGCCTCGCTGTCTTTCTGAAGGCACCTGCCCGCGCGATGGCAGCACCTGACATGAGGTAACAGCGACACCCCATGTCGGTTTCCGCCTTGCGCTCCCGCAGCAGATGCAGGCACGCTAGCCGGAAACCGCGTCGCGCAGAAAGACCAGACCCCACATGCAAACCATCAAAGCCGCCGTGTGCCGCGCCTTCGGCGCACCCCTTCAAATCGAAGACATCCGGCTGCGCGCCCCCCAGATGGGCGAGATCGAAGTGACCCTGGATGCGGTGGCGATTTGCCATTCGGATATCTCCTTTGCGGAGGGCGCCTGGGGCGGAACGCTGCCTGCGGTCTACGGCCATGAAGCCGCTGGAGTGGTGACGGCGCTGGGGCCCGGCATCACCGGGCTGGCCGTGGGGGACAGCGTGGTTGTGACCTTGATCCGCGCCTGCGGCACCTGCGGGAATTGCGCAGGCGGCCATCCCACGCTGTGCGAAACCCCCTATGATGGAGACGCCGGTCCCATCACCACCGCAGACGGCGGTACTCTGCATCAAGCCATGGCCTGCGGCGCCTTTGCTGAGAAAGTGGTGGTAGCGCAAAGTCAGGTGGTGCGCATCGACGCGGACATCCCCAAGGACGCCGCCAGCCTGATCGCCTGCGGCGTGATCACAGGCGTCGGTGCGGTGGTCAACGCCGCCGGTCTGCGCGCCGGGCAAGACGTTGTTGTGATCGGCGCAGGCGGTGTGGGCCTGAACGCCATTCAAGGCGCGCGGATCGCAGGTGCACGTCGCATCGTCGCGGTGGACATGAGCGCAGAGAAGCTGGAGATCGCCAAGGACTTCGGCGCAACCCACGGCATCCTGGCCACCGATCCCAAACCATGGAAAGCCAGCTACAAAGCGCTCGGCGGGCGCGGCGCAGATGCGGTTATCGTGACCGTGGGCGCCATTCCCGCCTATGATCAGGCGCCGCGCTATCTGGGCTATGGCGGCAAGGTGGTCATGGTCGGCATGCCACATTCCGGAGCCACCTCATCCTACGAGCCGGTGATCTTTGCTGCCGTCGGTCAGGGCATGGTCGGCTCCAAAATGGGCGATGTGGTGATCCAGCGCGACATCCCCTGGATGGTCGATCTCTACGCGCAAGGCCGCCTCAAACTCGACGAGCTGATCTCGGGTCGCTGGCGATTGGACCAGATCAATGAGGCCATTGCGGATACCAAATCCGGGTCTGCCCGGCGCAACGTGATTGTCTTCCACAACGAAGGCAACTGACAGGTACGGTGGGCTTTAGGCCACCGCCCACGGAGACCACAGATGAAACTGAAGGATCTGGACATCATCGTCACCGCCCCGCCCGCGCCCGGCTGGGGCGGGCGTTACTGGATCCTCGTGAAGCTCACAACGGATGACGGCATCACCGGCTGGGGCGAATGCTACGCCGCCTCGGTCGGGCCAGGCGCCATGCAGGCGGTGATCGCAGATGTCTTCGATCGCCATATGCAGAGCGAAAACCCAGAAAACATCGAAAAGATGTTCCGCCGGGCCTATTCCTCCGGCTTCACCCAACGCCCCGATCTCACGGTCATGGGCGCGTTTTCCGGCCTCGAAATCGCCTGCTGGGACATCCTGGGGAAAGCACGCGAGCGCCCGATCTGGGCGCTGCTGGGCGGCAAGATGAATGACCGCATCCGCGCCTATACCTACCTCTACCCGCTGCCGCACCACGACATTGCAACCTTCTGGACCTCGCCCGTCATGGCAGCGGAGGCCGCAGAGGATTGCGTTTCAAGAGGGTACACGGCCGTCAAGTTCGACCCGGCAGGCCCCTACACGATGCGCGGCGGGCATATGCCGGGGATGCGCGACATCGCGCAGTCCGTGGCCTTCTGCAAGGCGATCCGCGAGGCGGTGGGCAACCGCGCCGACTTGCTCTTTGGCACCCATGGGCAGTTCAGCACAGCAGGCGCGATCCGTCTTGGCCGCGCACTGGAGCCTTACGACCCGCTCTGGTTCGAAGAGCCCATCCCGCCCGACGCTGTGGAAGAGATGGCCAAAGTGGCTCGCGCCGTGCGCATCCCCGTGGCCACGGGCGAGCGTCTGACGACGCGAGCAGAATTCGCACCGGTGTTGCGCACTGGAGCGGCCACAATCCTGCAACCCGCTCTCGGCCGCGCAGGCGGGATCTGGGAGTGCCGAAAAATCGCCGCCATGGCAGAGGCTTACAACGCCCAGATAGCCCCGCACCTCTATGCAGGTCCCATCGAATGGGCCGCCAACATTCAGCTCGCCGCCTGCATCCCCAACCTGCTCATGGCCGAAACCATCGAAACGTCGTTCCACGATGCGTTGATCCGCTCCAGCATACGGGTCGAGGAAGGCTTCATCACGCCTCCAGACACCCCCGGCCTTGGCATCGAGGTGGACGAAGACCTCGCCCGCGCGCACCCCTATGCAGGCGATGGGTTACATCTGGACATGCAAGAGGCGCCCTGCAACTACGCGCAAGGGAATGCGTTCGAAGGGGGCGCGCCGGTCCCCAAAGACTAGACCGCCGCAATGCGACTGCGTTACCAGCCAGAGGGCCTATGTCCGCGCCGCCTCAAACGCAGCCCAGACGGCTTCAAACTCGTCAAACCCCAGCGTCTTGCCCTTCACCGCGTCAAAAATGATTTTTTCCGAGCGGATGAGCGTCGAGATGGCGTCGCCGAGCAGTGGCACTACATCCTCAGGGACCACAACCGCGCCGTGACGGTCCGCATGGACCAGCGCGCCGGGCGCAACCTGCATGCCGAAAATCTCCACTTTCACATCGAAATCCAGCACATGCACAAACCCATGGCTCGGACCGATAGAGCCCGCGACAACCGGGAAGCCCTCGGGCAGATCACCGAGGTCACGCATCACACCATTGGTCAGCGCGCCCGACAGGCCAAAGGCCTTGTGGATATTCGTGTTCACCTCACCCCAATAGGCGCCGATGGCCTCCGACCCGTCCATGTCCTGCACCACGGCGATGCCGGGGCGTGGCCCCTCGGCCATGTACTCATAATAGGCCATGCGGCGCGCCTTGATCACCTCGGGCGGCTCTTCCGAGGGCGTCACAGCGCGGATGCAGGCGGTGCGCGCATAGCCCACCATGGCCTCGCCCGGTGCCGAGCAGAGCATCGTGCCGCGAGTGAAATCGTCAAAGCCGCGCTGGCCCTGCGCCACCTCGATGGCGTTGCAGACGGTGGGCGTGTCGACCGTTTTCAGCAGCGCAAGAAGGGCGTCGTCCATCACCCCGCGCCCGCAAGTTTCGCCCCGTCGCGCAGGGCTTCGAGCTTGGCATAGGCGATATCCGGGTCAATCGCACCAAACCCGGCAAATGTTCCAAACCCACAATCTGATCCCGCCACGACGCGGTCATGGCCCACAATTTGTGTAAATCTGTCAAGCCGTTGAGCCACCAGTTCGGGGTGCTCAACAAAATTCGTCGTCGTATCCACCACGCCGGGCACCAGCACCTTGTCGTCAGGTATGTCGGCCTTGCGGTCGCGGAAGACGACCCATTCATGGGCGTGGCGGGGGTTCGAGGTCTCGAAAAGCAGATAGCTTGCGTTCACCGACATCAGCGTGTCAAAGACCTTCTCCATCCCGATGTCGCAAACATGCGGCCCCTCGTAGTTGCCCCAGCAGATGTGCACGCGCACTTTCTCCTGCGGAATGCCATCAAGCGCGTGATTCAGTGCCTCCACATGGGCGCCTGCGACTTTGAGGAATTCCTCATCGGAGAGGTCGTTGAAGAGCATATGGCGCGACAATGCGAGGTCGGGGCAATCAAGTTGCAGATCGAGGCCCGCGTCGACAATGGTGCGATATTCCTCGCGCATGGCATCGGCGAGGGCCGCGAGATAGGCGTCGCGGGTCGGATAGAAGTCGTTCTGCAGAAAGAGCGAGATCACCCCCGGCGAGGCGGCGTTCATAAACCCCCGCGCGGCGCCATGCCCAGCCATGGCGGCCTGCAGGTTGGCAATGTCCTTATGCAGCTCGCCCTGCCCTTTGGATTTGACCTCGCCGGTACACATGGGACGCGCGTATTTGGGCGTGCCACCGTCATCCGCGAGGCGCTTGAGGAAGGTCGGGAATTTCTTCAGATCAGCGGGCGCATTGCGCGGGCTGTCCCCGGAAAATCCGGTATAGCGGTCCTTGACGTAAGTGGCGTAGGAAATCTTGGAGGTCTCACCGTCGCTGACCACGCCCACACCTGCGGCGACCTGTTTGGCAACGGTGGCCGATACGGCCTCGGTCATTGCTGCATCGAATTCCGAGGCGTCATAAGGCGCGCCATGTTCACGAGCAAAGATGAAATCCACCACCTTCTGCGTGCGAGGCAGCGAGCCCGCGTGGGTCGTCAGGATGGGCATGGTGGTCTCCTCAGATCTTGCGCGCCATGAGCACGCTGTGTTGGTTGGTCTCCGGGTCTTCGGCGAGATAGCCGGTGAGACGCAAGCCGTTTTGCTCCAAACATGTGGCATATTGCGCGGGCGAAAGCGAAGCGTGATAGACGGCGCGATCCCCGACGGTGCCAGATGCCTCCCCGGCATCGGGCCCCACGGTCATCAGCAACGAGGCGCCCGGTTCAAGATGAGCGGCCATGCGCGCGATACATGCGCGCTGTTCGTCGGGCGTGAGGTGGAAAAAGCTGTTCCAGGCGATGATCCCGTCGAAGGTCTCGCCCAGATCAAAACTGCGCATGTCACCTTGCCGCCAGTCGCCGTCAGGCCAGCGGCTGCGGGCGATGTCCAACATCGCCTCGGCGAAATCCACACCAGTGACGCGATAGCCTTCTGCGATGAACCAGCGCGCAATCGGCTCTCCTGTACCGCACCCCAGGTCCAGCACCCGCCCGCCCGTGGGCAGGCAGGCGGCAAAGCGCGCAAGCCAGCGCGCCTCGAAAAGCGCCCGGGACCGTTGCGCATCATAGAGTGCCGCCTGGCTCTCATAGGCATCGCGGGTGTTGTCGGGATCGGCAGTTATCCCTGCCATGTGGGGCCTGCGGGATCACCTGTCCCGACGATGTGATAAAGCGCGGCCTCACCGGTCATCGAGGGTACGGTGCTGTGGGCCAGATGTTCAGGAACCGACATCGTGTCGCCCGGCGCCAGCGTGGCGCTGCCACCCCCCCATGTGACCTTCCAGTGGCCAGTCACGGGCATTAGCACCGAAGGGTTGTCGTGGCTATGCATCGCATCACTGGCAGAGCCGCGCGTGATCAATGACACCTCGAACCCCGGCCTGTCGCGCAGCATGGCGTCCGGGCCGATGACCTTGGCGGGGGTGCGATCCGCCAGCGCGACCATATCCCAATAGCGTGCCACATAGCCGGGGATCACATCCGCAGTGGTGGGCTCAGGGTAGGTTTTCAACTCGTTATCGGTCAACAGTGGCATGGGCTTCACGCCCTCGGGCAGTGTCTGGCCTTGCTTGCTGTCATAGAGCTTGCCCTCCTCCGAGAGCACCAGCCCGTGATCCGCCGCGTCCTCGATCACCTGCGGCGCCCAGATCACGCCACCGCCCGCGTCGTCCCCGCCGAGGATCGCCATGATCATCCCATAGTCATTGCCGATATTCTCGAATCCCCGGAAAGTACCGGTGGGGATGTTGAAAATGTCGCCCTCCTCCAGCACCACCTCACCTGCATCGCCCCAGCGCCCCCAGAAGAAGCGCCAGCGCCCCTTGAGCACAAAGAAAACCTCCGCTGTGCGATGGCTGTGCAAGGAGTTACGACACTTGGGCGGCTGACCTGCGGCACCGATGTTGAAGCCATGCGGAATAGAGATATGCACGTGCTGATCAGGGCTTTCAGACACCCCACCACCAATGATCGTAAAGTTCTCCTTCTGATCGCTGCCCGGAGTGTGGGCATCGATGAAAGCGGTCTTGCAGGGCCTCAGATCGCCATAGCGGACAATCCGCGCTTCCATCTCAGCAGATGTTACCATGTTCCTGCGGGCACTGGGTCCCCTCCTTCATTGTTCCAAAAATATGCAAAGACACTGCGGCTCAGCCCGTCTGCAGCAGGATCTGTTTCCAGATCGCGGTTTCGTCAAAGATGACATATTCGCGGCGCAGACCCCAGGGGCCGAACTCCGCATGACAAATGCCCAGTAAATAGACCTCGGCCCCGGTGGGCGCGCCAAAACGGCCCCAGCCGGAATGCCGCCCATGCAGCGACCAGCGCAAGGCAGCCCTCGGCGGCATCATCGGATCATCGCGCCCGATCTGATGGTCGATCTGGAAGGTGGCATCGGGAAAGGATGCGCGCAGCCCCATCCAGAACTGGTCCACATCGCCGTGGCTGTGGCCGGTGTGCCCGCCGGGGTACTCGACGTGACAGGCGCGGTCGTAGTCCGCCGGGATCGCCGCCATATCCGCCCCCATGATGCGGGTCAGGATATCCGCGTATTTCGCCCCCCACGCGTTGTCATTGCCGCTACCTTTGTAAGTCCCGGGCTGGTCATTGGCAGGGGTCAGCGGCTGCACACAAGCCTCCGGCCCCCCTTCGCGCGCGATGAGATCGGCGGCATAGGCCTTCGGCTCCCACCCCAACTGGCATACAATGGCGCCCTGATCCCGGATCAGCCATTCATCGTTGATCTGGTTGTTGATGGCATGACAGTCCGCAAGAATCCGGTAGGTCAGTGTCTTGCCTGTCGCCGTTCCATAGACCCCGTCATGCGCATGCGTCGCCGTGCTCAGGATACGGTGCGAGGAGAGCATCCCCTCTTCCGGCGTCCCAGACCAGATCACATCCTCGCCAAAAAGCGTGCGATCGGGAAACTCCGCCAAGGTCGCCATGGTTGCTCCGATCACATTGGCATTGCCAAGCGTCACCGAAGCCGGTGTGCGCACAACGATATCGTCAGAGTAATACTGGTGCAGGGTCGCGATGCCACGATCCTCCCAGATCTCTCTGGTGATCCCGATGATGTAATCGGGGAAATCGCGGAACTTCGGGTCGAAGCCTTTCATGAGGTCTGTCCTTTGGGTGTGCGGGCGGAGCCGCGTATAATCAGCGGGCCGTCGAGCGTGATGCGGCGCGGGGCGGTGTCCGCGTCGGTGAGCCGCGCCATCAGCGCATCCACCGTGGCGGCCACCATGCGCCCAGCGGGCTGGCGCACGGTGGTCAGATCATAGCTCGGCCAATGCGACAAGGTCACATCGTCATAGCCCACGACCGAGACATCCTGCGGCACGCGCAGCCCAAGCTCGTAGCGCAGCACATCCATGACGGCGAAGGCCATGTGGTCATTGGCGACAAAGACGGCATCAGGGCGCTCGGGGCGGTCAAACATCTCGCGCGCAGCGGCCTGCGCGGTCTCAAAGTCGAAATTCCCAAGGCCCCGGGCATAGAGCTCAAGACCCGCCGCCGCCAACCCCGCCATGAAGCCGCGTTCGCGGTCGATCTGGGTCGACGCGCCTTCCCACCCGGCGATATGCGCGATGCGGCGATGCCCCCCGGCAATCAGGAACTCCGCCAGCTTGGCCCCCCCCGCCTCATTGTCCGAGGCAATGGAGGTCAGCCGGTCATCATACTGGTGCCGATTGAAGAGCACGATGGGGATGCCGAGGCCCTCGCAACGCTGCGTGAGATCATTCGAGAGCCCCACAGAGGCGGCGATGATCGCATCCACCTGGTAATCGAGCAACTCGTCAATCACCGTCTGGGTGGCGTCGTGGTCATTCGACGCCATGAAGACCAGCACGTGGTAGCCTTCGGCCTGCAGGGCCTTCGACAGGCGTTCGATGGCCTCGGGGTAGAACTGGTTTTCCAGATAGGCGACGACGAGCCCGATGATCCGGCTGCGCCCCGTGATCAGCGAGCGTGCGAGCACATTGGGCCGGTAGCCGAGCGCAGTGGCGGCTTTGCGCACCTTCTCCGCCGTGCCCTTGCTCACCGAGGCGCCGGGCGTGAACACCCGGCTCACCGCAGAGCGGCTGACCCCGGCCTTTTCAGCCACATCGAGGGCGGTCACCTTGCTCATCAGCCTGCGGTCCAGCCGCCGTCGATCAGCATCGAGGTGCCGGTGACCATGGCCGAGGCGTCGGAGGCCAGAAAAAGCACCGCGCCCATGATATCCTCCACCTCGCCCACGCGCGGCAGCTTGATCTTTTCCATGATCCAGGCGAGCCGCTCGGGATTGTCGAAGGTGACCGCGGAGAGCGGTGTGCGAATGAAGGTGGGGCAGATGGTGTTGATGCGAATACCCGCCTTGCCCCATTCAATGGCCATCGCCTTGACCATGCCTTCGAGCCCGTGTTTCGAGGCACAATAGACGGCCCGGTCAACGCCCCCCACATGACCCATCTGGCTGGAGATATGGATGATCGAGCCCGGCTTTCCGTCCGCAATCAACGCCTTGGCGGCCCGAGCCGAGAGAAAATACGCGCCGCGCAGATTGAGGTTCATCACCGCGTCGTAGTCCTCGGGCGTCGTCTCGATGGCGGGCGCATGCCGCGCAAGCCCAGCCGAATTCACCACGATGTCGAACGGGGCTTCAAAGGCGGCGCTCATCGCGGCCACATCGCTCTGATCAAGTGGCATCGCTTCGGCCGACCAGCCTTGCGCAGCCATCGCGCCGACCGCCTCTTGCAGCACCTCGGCCCGGCGCGCCGCACAAACCACATGCGCGCCCGCCTCCGCCAGGGCCACGGCACAGCCAAGCCCAATGCCCGAGGAGGCGCCGGTCACCAGCGCCCGCTTGCCCGTCAAATCAAAGCTCGGCGTCCGGGGCAGAGGTGTCACAGCGCCACCCCCGTCTCCGGGTCAAAGCCCGCCCGCGCCTTATTAAACTCGCGCATCCGCGCGAAGACATCCACGCCGATCTGATCATACATGTGCAAAAGATCCACCATGACCCAGTTCTCACGAATGAGCCCGCCTTCCACGCGCCAAAAGTCAAGCGAGCGCATGTCGATCTTCCGGCCTGTGGGCGCGATGCCAAGCCAGCCGCCGTGAGTGATCGACTGCACCATATCTGGCCAGCCGGTCACGGCGGCATAGTTGCGGTCGCCAAAGAAGTGATATTCCACCTCGTCCAGATAATGCCCCCGGTCCGGCATGCCGTTCAGGAACGGGATCTGGTGCCACTTGCGAAAGCCCTCGATGCCGCGCCCCGTGCCAATGCCCGAGGGCCCGTACCAGCTCATGCGCGGATGCCAGAAGCGCTGCATCTCCATGACCTCCGGCCCGCCCTGCGACGGGTGGCGCTTGAGATGGTCCAGCATGTCGATGATGTGCTGGCAGGTGGCCGCCCCCTGCGCCACGTCATAAGGCCCCGGCACCAGCCCGTCACAGGTCGCGGGCCCCGGCACATGCCACTCCCGCCCCAGCGATGGCACCATCGGCCAGGCCCGCGCCTGCATCATCACCTCCGGCAAATCCCAGAGCGCCTGCATCTCCACAATCCGACCGTTTTCAAAGCGATAGAACTCGTGAAACCGCATGTGCACCACATGCCCCGTGGGCGGAATGTCGAGCCAGGGCGCGCGGAAGGTACCGGTGTAAAACCCTCCGCAGCCAACCCACTCCGCCCCCTCGGGCGTGGGCCCCGCCATGACGATATGATCGCGCCGCTCCAGGTCGGGCACCGCCCGCACCAGCGGCGCATAGGCCGCCTCCACATAAGCCTCGACGCCCTCGATGGTCTCAAACGGAAAGGCCAGCCGGAACACCGCCTCTGGCGCACAAACCTCCTGCAAGGCGGCGCGCATCGCCGCGAGGTCAAAATCATACATCGCCGCACGCAGCGGAGCGATCAGCGCCTTATGTCTTGACTGTGCGTCCATGTCTTCTTCTGGCCAAAAATATCCCGGGGGTCCGGGGGCAGCGCCCCCGGCCGTCCCCCACCTACTCCGCCGCCTCCACCGCGGGCGCGCCCTCACCATAAGGCACATTCACCCCGCCATAGCGCCGCACCCGCAGATTGCACTGCTCGGCATGCCCCACGAAGCCCTCCAGCATACAAAGCCGCGACCCGTAAGCGCCGATCTCAGCCGCCGCCGCATCCGTGGTGACCTTCTGATAACTGTGTGTTTTCAGGAACTTGCCGACCCAGAGCCCGCCGGTATACCGCCCCGCCTTCTTCGTCGGCAGCGTGTGGTTGGTGCCGATCACCTTGTCGCCATTGGCCACATTGGTCCGTGGGCCCAGGAACAGCGCCCCGTAGCAGGTCATATGCGCGAGGAACCAGTCGTCGCGATCGGTCATCACCTGCACATGCTCGCTCGCCACATCGTCTGCCACCTGAAGCATCTCGTCATAGCTATCGCAGAGAATGACCTCGCCATACTCCTCCCAGCTCACCCGTGCGGTCTCTGCCGTCGGCAGGATCTGCAGGATCCGGTCGATCTCGGCCAGGGTCCCTTCGGCGAGCTCCCGGGAGTTGGTCAGCAGCACCGCGGGTGAGTTATACCCATGCTCGGCCTGCCCCAGCAGGTCCGTCGCGCACATCTCGGCATCCACGGTCTCATCGGCGATCACCATCGTCTCGGTCGGCCCGGCGAAGAGGTCAATGCCAACGCGCCCGAAGAGCTGGCGCTTGGCCTCGGCCACAAAGGCATTGCCGGGCCCGACGATCATATGCACGGGGTCAATGGTCTCCGTCCCGAGCGCCATGGCCCCCACGGCCTGAATGCCGCCCATCACATAGATCTCATGCGCGCCACCCAGGTGCATCGCCGCGATCACACCGGGGTTGGGCTTGCCCTGAAATGGCGGGGTGCAGGCGATGATGCGCGGCACCTGCGCGACACTGGCCGTCGCCACCGACATATGCGCCGAGGCCACCATGGGAAATTTGCCACCCGGCACGTAGCAGCCCACCGACTGCACAGGGATGTTCTTGTGGCCGAGGATCACACCGGGCATCGTCTCCACCTCAACATCCAGCATCGAATCCCGCTGCGCCTGCGCAAAATTCCGCACCTGCTCCTGGGCGAACTTGATGTCCTCCAGCTCGCGCGGGGAGAGCTGCGCAATCAGGTCGTCAATCTCCTGCTGGCTGAGCCGGAACGAGGCAGGCGAATAGCTGTCGAACTTCTCGCTCAACTCCCGCACGGCCACATCGCCGCGCGCCTCGATATCAGCCAGTGTCCCTTCGACCGCTGCTCGTGTCTTGGCATCATCATCCGCCCGCTCCGCGTCGGATTTGCCACGTTTCAGATACTCTATCGCCATCTCACTCTCTCCTCACTGATCGGGGCGCGGCGGAGTTTTCTCACCCCGGTCAAAGGCTTCCCAGCCCTCGCCGCCGAACACATCCACGCCCAGCTGGGCCAATACATGCGGAAAATCGACCATCACCCAATTGTCGATGATCTTGCCGTCCTCCACCTTCCAGAAATCCATATAGCGAATGTCCACCCGCTTACCGGTAGGGGCCACGCCCATGAAAGCACCCGAATGCGTCGCCTCCTGCCGCCCAAAGGCCGCCGCCCATTCCCCCATATAAAGCCGTGCTTCATCGACGCAGATCTTGTCCGAAAAGGCCGCCTGGAACGGGCGCTGCCAGTTGTCCTGAAACTCGCGCAAGCCGGTTTTGATGCCGCAGCCATGATTGCCCATCCAGCGGAAGCTTTCGGCGAAAAACGCACCGATGTCGTCGATACGGTGGTCGTTCAGCCCATCAACCATGCCTTCAATCACAGCGCGGGTGGCCTCTGTTTTGCTCATATCCGTGTCTCTGCTCAGCACGGCCTGCTCTGGTCTGGATCCCTTCATCGGGTGCTCCTGTCATCAAATGGAAAACGCGTAGGCTAAGACACGTCTCCGCTGATGAAATCCCGTGGCATCCGGTTCAGCGCCGGATGGCGCTGCATCAAGCCGGATCTGGCATGTTTGCTCATCAGCCCTTCACCGCCCCCGCTGTCAGGCCGCTGACGATCTGGCGTTGGAAGATCATGACCAGCAGGAACAAGGGTGCTGTGATCGAGACCGCCGCCGCGACCGCCTCCACCTGATCGGTGGTTGTTGTCTCACGATTGAAATAGCCCGCAATGGCCGGAACCATCGTCTGGTTTTGCGCATCGAGCAGCAGCGAGGTCACGAGGAAGTCGTTATAGCCCAGTAGGAAGGAGAACAGCCCTGTGGTTATCACTCCGGGCCACATCACCGGCATGATCACCCGGCGGAACGCCTGGAAGTGGCTGCAGCCATCCACTCGGGCGGCCTCGTCCAGCTCGGCGGGGATGTTCTGGAAGAAGCTGCGCAGCATCCAGATGGTGAAGGGTTGGTTGATCGACACCAGCACCGCGATCACCGCCCAAGGCTGGCCATAGAGCGTGGGCGCGCCTTCGCCAAAGATCGGGCGCAGGATCTCACTTGAATTGATGAACACCGGCAGATAGCCCGCCACCAGGACGGAGTGCGGCAGCGCCCGGAACACCAGCGCAAAAATCAGCAACCAGAACGCCAGGTCAGAGCCTGAGCGCGCGAGACCATAGCCCGCCAGCGTACCCACCGTGAGCGAGATGGTCACAACGCCCGCTGTCACCAGCATGGAGTTGAGGAAGTTGCGGTAAAACTCATTCTCCGCCCAGACCGCAACATAGTGATCTGTGGTAAGCCCCAGCACCGGCGTGCCAAGCGGGCCCAACAGGCCATTCAGCAGGCCGAGGATAAGCGGCAGCAGGCCGAAGAACACGAGCACGAAAGCGATGGCATAGACCAAAGCGCCGACCAGCCAGCCCAACACGATCAACCCCGGCGGGCAGTACTGTCGCACAAGCGCTGGCAACCGCGTGAAGGCCCAGCGGATCGCAAAAAACAGCACCACCAGCCCAAGTACGATGTCGACGACCGAAAGCCCATCGCCGCTCGCGCGGGTGACCGGGCCGAAAATCACATCCAGAGGGCTGTCGGCAAAAGCATCTACGGGCGATTTGAAGCTCATCACCGTGATCCAGAAGATCGGGAAGGCAGCGAGCAGACACCAGATCGCGAGGAAGGCGCCGGAAGAGAAACGCAGTGCAAAGGACTGCTGCATGGCCTTGGGGGTCGACATCAGTGCGCGCTCCCTTTGTGGTCGCGCCAGGTGCGGCGCAGCGGCAGGATCAGCAGGAATACGATCCCAATCATGGTCAGCATGGCGCTGGCCGAGGCGCGGGACATCGCCCGGTTGCCTGCGTCATCCGGCGTCATGAAGTCATAGGTCAGCCACTGCAGCGAGATCACATGCGCCTGACTGCGGAAGCCAACGATGACCTCGAAGGCGCGATAGGTGTCCATCAGGTGGATGAGCGAAATAAAAATGATCAGCGGCATCAGATGCGGCACGATCACATGGCGCAGCCGTTCCCAACGGCTGGCGCCATCGATCACTGCGGATTCCAGCGTATCCATGTTCACGGTCTGCAGCCCGGCGTAGAAGATCACGAAGGCGAAGGGGGCCACATGCCAGACCTGGTAGAAATACATCAGAATTTCGATCGTCCAGGACTGCGCAAACATGGAGATATTTTGCCCTGACCACCTCTCCAGCATGACGGTCAGGATGCCGTCACCCACAAAGAGCCAGTAGATCGACAGTGAGCCGATAACCGGGGTAATGATGAACGGCAGCAGCGACACGAAGATAACTGGACCGCGGATGCTGCGCGTAGCGTTGTTCACCGCAAGCGCAATGGCGAGCCCGACCCCGATGACCAGAGGCAGCGTCAAAAGCGTGAAGGTCAGGGTGAAGCGCAGCGCTTTCCAGAAATCGATCTGCATGATCTGATTCCAGCTGCCATTGCCGATGGCCGACCAGAATTTATCCATTTGCAAAACGTTCTGATAGCTTTGCAAACCCACCCAGCGCGTCTCGGTGATGGTCTTGCCGTTCTCATCCAGTGCGGGCACGGTCTTGATTTCCGTGGTGCAGGTCTGGGTTAGGAAACCAGGGGTGCAAGTCTCCACCTCGATCTGTTCAAGGATCGGTTGCGTGACCTGAAAACTCTGAATGAAAACACTGACAAGCGGTGCCGCGATGAAGAGCAGCATCATGAAGACCGACGGGCCGACAAAGGCTGCAAATGTCTTGAACTTCATGGCGCGCTCCTTGCGTCAAATCGATTTGCAAACTGACCAGATAGAGTTTGCAAAACACATTTGTGATGTGTTTGTCTCACCAGCCGGGCAAGCAGGCTGGCCGGGCGGACCCAGCCAGCGCCAGTGTTACTTCAGAACGCCCGCTTCCTTGGCGGAGGTTGTATAGGCCTCTTCAATCGCGGCCAACGTCGCTGCAGCGTCGCGCTCTCCAGTCAGGAAAGACGGCAGTTCGTTGCCAAGCGCGCTGTGCAGCAGCCCCATCTGAGTGGTCGAGGGGTACGCAGGCGGCGCCGGGTTCGCGGTTGCCGTCGCGATTGCGCCTTGGGCAATCTCCGTCGGTTGGTAGCCATCCACTAGCCAGATCGCGGCGTCATTGGCGCCCTGCACGGTCTCAGCATCAAGCCCTTCCATCGCCAGACGGAAGGCCGCCTCAGCCTCCTCGTCAGAGATGTTTTTCGCAATCACAATCCCATCCCACCAGAGCGTTGTTGCCGGTGCACCATCGGCCACAGCCTTTGGCGCTGCCGCCATGGCCACCTTGCCCACAACCTGGCTTTCGGCCTCATCATCCATGGCGCCCGCGCGGCTGGCCCAGAGGTTCGCCATCGCGATCTTGCCCTGCTGGAATTGCTGCTGAACGTAGGTTGAATCGCTGACCAGCACCTCCGGGTCGGTGAATTCGAGCGCTGCCTTCATAGTTTCAAGTGCGGCCATCCCCGCATCCGAGTTCACCGCCGTTGTGTTATCCGCATTGAAAAACGCACCGCCATGGGCCGGGTACATGTTCACGAATTCCTGCGCGATGTTCCAGCCCGACTTCATCGTCGCACCCAGCGGATACTCCATCACGCCAGCCTCTTTGATCTTGGCCGCTGCGGCGTAGACCTCATCCCAGGTGGTGGGGGTTGCAATGCCCAGATCCGCCAGAACGTCGGAGCGGTACATCAGGTGCTGCGTGTTCACCATCATCGCGACCGCCATGATCTGACCATTGATGCGAATGAGCTGATTGGGTTTGAGGGTCTGGCCGTATTTCTCGACCAGATCATCCAGCGGGCGGATGGTGCCCGCATTCAGCAGCGGCGTGATGGTGCCATTGGCCACCCCGCCGATGTGGTAGAGCGAGGGGTTGGCCTCAAAGGCGGCGGGCTGCTTTTTGCGAAACTCCTGATCCAGCTCCGCCTGGAAGTTCCCGCATTCGGCCATCGCGTCCGTCACGGCTTTCCACGCCTCAAATCCGGCGCTCAGCGACTTGATCGGAACCTCGTTCTGGTAGGAACAGGCCAGTGCCGCGCTTCCCATGAGCGAGACGGCCCCCGCCAAAGCAATTCTCTTCAAAAACATATGCAAACTCCCTGTTGCAGTTGGCTTCGGGTGCATCTTGCAAGGCTGCACCCTTTGGTTGGCCCCGACGCCGGGGCGTGTCGGGTCACGCGATCTCGGCGTGTTGATCGGCGCCTGTCTCAAGACGCATACCGCTGTCCTTGTGAAAGAGGTGGCAGATGCCCACGGGCACTGAGAAAGAGACCATATCGCCAATCTCGGCGCGGTATTCCTTGTGCGCCTTGACCGAGACAAGCTGCCCGCCCGCGCGCACGGTCAGCATGGTCGCGTCGCCCAGAAGCTCGATGGTGTAGATCGGTGCCGTGATCTGGCCGCTGGCCCCTTCGGCGAGGGTCGCATCCTCCGCGCGGAACCCCAACGTGACAGGACCATCCGGGGCGCTCAGTCCCGAGATCGACACATTATCGCCAGAGAACGTGCCGCCCTGCAGCGTGCCATCCATCAGGTTCATCGCGGGGCTGCCGATGAAACTGGCCACAAAAGTGTTCGCCGGATGATCATAGATGTCGGTCGGCGTACCCACCTGCTGCACCTTGCCCTGTTTCATGACCACGACGCGGTCGGCCAGCGTCATCGCTTCGATCTGGTCGTGGGTTACGTAGACGGTGGTGACCTTCAGCTCGTGGCTGAGGTTCTTGATTTGCGCGCGGGTCGAGACGCGCAGCTTGGCATCAAGGTTCGAGAGCGGCTCGTCCATGAGAAAGACATTCGGCTCGCGTACAATCGCACGGGCAAGCGCCACGCGCTGGCGCTGACCGCCCGACAGCTCCGCCGGTTTGCGGTGCAGGAAATCGTCCAACTCCACCATCGCTGAGGCGCGGCGCACGCGTTCGTCGTGTTCGGCCTCGGGCACTTTGCGCACCTTCAGCGGGAAGCGGATATTCTCATAGACGTTCATGTTCGGATAGAGGCCGTATGACTGGAACACCATGGCCACGTCGCGGTCTTTTGGGTCGAGATCGTTGACCACGCGCCCGTCAATGATGATGTCACCGTCCGTGGCGTCCTCCAGCCCGGCGATCATGCGCATCGTGGTGGTCTTGCCACAGCCCGACGGCCCCAGCAGCACGAGGAATTCCTGATCGGCAATGGTGAGGTCGAAATTGTCGACACCGACAAAGCTGCCCCACCGTTTATTGACGTTCCGAAGTTGAATTTCGGCCATAAGTCCCCCGCTGTCGCAGACCTGTTTTCCCAGGTTGTATTGACGCTAGACATCGGGCGCGGCACTTGGCAAGGATTTTTTGCACACGTGTGCAAATATTAAACCGCTCATCCAGGATGCCAACCGATGCCCGATCTTCAGCACAAGATTCACGATTTGTTAAACACAGGGCTTGCTGCGGGTGACGCCACATTTCGCCAGCTTCTGCACCCGGAGTGCGTCTTTGAAATCTCGCACCCATTGGGCCGTCTGCAGGGGTGTGAGGTCATCATAGACGGGTTTTACACACCTCTGCGCGCGGCTCTGCGACATGTCTATCGGAGAGACGAAATATTCATCACCGGGATGAACCGGCGCGCCGGGGGCGGGCAGTGGATTGCTGCGGTGGCGCACTACGTTGGCACTTTTGATGCCGCTTTTTTTGGCATCGAACCCTCGCATCGGCTAGCGTTTTTGCGCGCGGGGGAGTTCTACCGCGTCGAGGATGGGCGCATAACCCAGGCGCGAATCATCCTCGATCTGCCGGATCTGATGCGGCGGCCGGGCGCGACCCGTTTGGTGGTCAGCTTGGGCTGGAAGGGCTTTTTCCCGGCCCTGCAACCCACGACGGCGTGCTGCCGAAAACCGGCGACGGTGTGGCGAGCCTGGATCTGGTGGAGGCGATGCTGGCGGATCTGCACATCTATGACCCCGCCACGGGTGGGTCAAAGGGACAAACGGGCACCAATGGCTACTGGGCAGATGACATGATGTGGTACGGGCCCTGCGGGATCGGGTCGAACTACCGGTGGGAGGGGTTCGTAAAGGATCACCGGGCCCCGTTTCTGGCCGCCTTCCCAGACCGCAAAGGCGGGAACCACTACTGCCGGATCGGCGATGGCAACTACGCCGCTGTCTCGGGCTGGCCCTCCATGACCATGACCCATCAAGGCCCCTATCTGGGTGTTGCACCCACAGGCCGAGCGCTGACCCTGCGAGTGATGGATTTCTACCGCTGCGCGAACGGCAAGATTGCCGAGAACTGGGTGCTGCTCGACTACATGGATCTCATGCAGCAGATGGGTGTGGATCTGATCGCCCGGTCCAACGCGCTGTCATAAGAGCGCTTTGACCGCCGTGACAATCCCGTCGCGCGAGGGCAGCGTGGCCGCATAGGCAGGCCCGGTAGCGATGAAGCTGTCCTCCGCCGCGTAGCGCGCGGCAAGGCGGCCCTGTTCTGCAAAGAGTGCCATAAGCGCTTCGGCCTGCCCGCCGGTCCGGCGGCACTCGTCGACGATCAGCAGCTCAGCGCAAGGCCCCGCCGCTTCGAGCAGGGCGGCCTCCGGCAGCGGCGCCAGCCAGCGCAGGTCAATCACGCGCACCGCAATACCGTCCTCCGCCAACAACTGCTGCGCCTGTCGCGACAGGTAATGCCCATTGCCATAGGTCACGATGGCCACATCCGTGCCATCCCCGTGCACCCCGACCTGACCAAGCGCTGCGCGCTGGTCAGGCTCGGGGTAGCGCGTCATCCAACCTTCGTCACCCGGTGCTGCGAGGTCGCGCATGGGATAAAGGGCAATCGGCTCGACAAAGACACAGACCCGCTGCTCTTCCCGCGCCAGGCGGTGGCATTCGCGCAGCATGCGGGCCGCATCAGCACCGGTGGAGGGGCAGGCGATCACGAGGCCCGGAATGTCGCGCAGCACGGCCAGCGAGTTGTCGTTGTGGAAATGCCCACCGAAGCCCTTCTGGTAGCCCAGCCCCGCAATGCGCAGCACCATCGGGTTCGTCCACTGACCGCAACTGAAGAACGGCAGCGTCGCCGCCTCGCCGCGCAGTTGGTCTTCGGCGTTGTGCAGATACGCGAGGAACTGGATCTCAGGCATCGGCAGAAAGCCGTTGTGCGCCGTGCCGATGGCCAGACCCAAGATGGATTGCTCATCCAAAAGCGTGTCGATCACACGGTCTCGGCCAAACCGCGCTTCCAGCTTTTGGGTCACGCCGTAGACACCGCCCTTGCGACCCACGTCTTCGCCCATGATCAAGGTCTCGGGGTGAGCCAGCATCAGATCATGCAGCGCCCAGTTGATCAGGCGGGACATGGGCTGGGGGCTGTCCATCTGCGCCAGGTCCTTGCCAAAAACATCTGCGCGCGCGGCGGGGTCCGGCACGTTGCTGGGCGCGCAAACCCGGGCGGGCGGGATCAGGCTGGACATGACATCTTGCGCCGTCTTCAAGTGCGGCTCCTTGACGACCTGCATGGCTTCCGCCGCAACCTCCTCCAAGGTCTGTTCATAGATGTGCAGAAGATCCGCGGCGGACGCGGCCCCCGCTTCTGTCAGCAGACGCGCGGAATGCAGCAGCGTATCATTGGCCTCCTCAGCCTCGACTTCGGCTCGGGGCAGGTAACTGGTGGCCACATCCGCGCCCGCATGACCGTAAAGCCGCACCATCTTCAGATGCAGCACCGCCGGCTTGCGTTGGCGACGCACAAAATCCGCCGCCGCGAAGGCCACCGCATAGGTTTCGAACATATCCAACCCGTTGGCCTCGAAATACCGCAACCCGGGGCGATGCTGCAGCGAGGCTTTGATCCATCCTTTGGGTGTCTTGGTGGAGATGCCGATGCCATTGTCTTCGCAGACCATCAGCAGCGGCAGCGGCCCGCTCTGCGCGCTGGCCCACCCCGCCGCATTGATGGTGCCTTGCGCGGTGGAGTGATTGACCGAGGCGTCGCCAAAGCTGACCATGGCAAGGCCGTCTTCGGGCAAAACGCGATGCTCCGGCGCGTGGCGGCGCGCCAAGCCGAGGCTGTAGGCCGCGCCCAACGCCTTGGGCAGGTGGCTGGCAATCGTCGACGTCTGCGGAGGGATCATCAAAGGCCTGCTGCCCAGCACCTTGTGGCGCCCGCCGCTTGTCGGGTCTTTCGACGAACAGGCAAAGCTGAGCAGCATATCCCGGATCATGCCCGTTTGTCCGGCCTGCGCCGCACGCGCCAGTTGGAAGGCCGCATCGCGGTAGTGCAGGAAAGCAATATCATCGATGCGCAGCGCCTGCGCCACGGCAGCCATTCCTTCGTGGCCTGAGGAGCCAATCGTATAAAACCCCTGCCCCGCGCTTTGCATCGCCCGGCTCTGGATGTCGAGTGCGCGGCTGGCGACCTGCGCGCGGTAGAGCGTCAAGGCCGTTGTCGGCTCCAGCGACCCCACAGGCGGCGTACCGGCAGGAAAATCACCGTTGGCCACGCGGCGCAGGAAATTGTCATGTACGATCTGGACCCGGTCCATGGCACCCTCAGCTGATTGCCCTTGCCTCTTACGCCAGACTAGAAAGGCGGGGAAGAGCACATAGACCCCTGCAGCAGGGGCACCAACGGGTGGCTACGTCACCCAGCGCGGCTTTCGCTTGTCAAAGAACGCGCTGATGCCTTCATCGGCCTCGGGCGTCTCCCATTGCGCCGAAAGCGCCGCAACGGTGCGATCCACCACGGCCGCGTTGATCTGCGGGCCCAGATCCCGTGCCAGGCGCTTTGCCGCAGCGACAGCCCCAGGCGCGCAGGAGAGATAGGGGCGCACGTCCGCCTCCACCGCCTCCGCCAACTCCTGCTGAGGCACAACCCGCGCGACAAGCCCCAGATCAACCGCCTCCGCCGCATCAAAGATGCGGGCCGACATGAAGACCCGCCGCGCCCGGCCCTCGCCCATACGCGCCAGGACATAGGGCCCGATGGTGGCCGGAATGAGTCCCAGCCGCGTCTCGGTAAATCCAAACCGGGCAGTGTCACATGCAACCGCCACATCGCAGACGCATGCCAGCCCAACCCCGCCGCCAAAGGCATTCCCCTGCACCTTCCCGATCAATGGTTTTGGCAAGGTATTCAACACCTCCAGCATGGTGGCGAGCTTGCGGGCCTCGGCACTGCGGGTCGCCCTGTCCATCTCTCGCTGCGCCTGCATCCAGGCCAGATCACCCCCAGCGCAAAAGCTGCCCCCTGCCCCTGTGAGCACAACGGCCCGAACCCTGTCATCTGCGCCCAACTGTTCGGCGGCGTCGGTCAGCTCGACCAGCATCTGCGCCGACATCGCATTGTGCTTGTCGGGCCGGTTCAACGTCAGTGTCGCAATGCCGCGCGCGTCGGTTTCGATCCGGAGGGTGTCAAACATGAGCACTCTCACCGCGCATCGCTTGCGCCATGGCAGCAGCTTCATCAATGACAGCAAGATCGAGCCCCGTGTCGTACCCAAGTGCCGCGAGGTGCCGCGCCACGGCCTCGGTCGCCACATTGCCCGCAGCCCCCGGCGCATAGGGGCACCCGCCCAAACCCCCGACAGCCGCATCAAAGACCCGCAGGCCGAGGCTCAGGGACGTATCAATGTTTTCAAGCGCTCGACCATGCGTGTCGTGGTAATGCCCGGCCAGCCGCCCCACCGGCACCACATCGCGCACAGCAAGCAGCATGCGCGCAATGCTGTCGGGAGTCCCCGCCCCGATTGTGTCGCCCAGGCTGATCTCATAGCACCCCATCGCAAAGAGCTTGTCGGCCACGTCCGCCACTGCCGCAGGCTTAACGGTGCCATCGTAAGGGCATTCGACCACGCAGGAGACATAGCCGCGCACCGGTAGATCAATGTGCCGCGCGTCCTCCAGTATAGGCGCAAACCGCGCAAGGCTCTCGGCAATGCTGGCGTTCACATTTGCCTTGGAAAACCCTTCGGAGGCGGAAGCAAAGACGGCGACCTCATCCACACCCGCAGCTTTGGCATCGGCAAACCCGCGCGGGTTTGGCGTCAGCGCGGCGTAGCGAACACCGTCAGCCCGAGTGATGCCAGCCAACACCTGCGCTGATCCGGCCATCTGTGGCACCCATTTGGGTGAGACAAAACTCGCCACCTCAATCCGCGAAAACCCCGCCCGGCTCAGACAATCAACCAGCGCCACCTTCTCCGCCACGGGAATATCCCGGGCTTCGTTTTGCAACCCGTCCCGCGGGCCCACCTCAAAGATCTCACACGGCCCAAGGCTCATCAGTCACTCCTTCGCCCCATCTTCATTGTTCCCAAAATATGCATCCGCCGCCGCCTCCTAGTCCACCGGCCAAGGTGCATAGAACGCCCGGTCGTAAATCCCGTCACCATCCGGCAGCGCCGCCTCAAACCCAGACCGCGCCGTGATCCGATCATACCACGCCGCAGTCGCCGGAAAATCATCCAGTGCCACGAAATGCCGTGCCATGTAGACTGCCTGGCCGACAGAAATATCAACTGCCGAAAACCCGCTGGTCAGCAGATGGTCCCGGCTTTCAATCGGTGTCTGAAGCCGCGCCTCGATCGCAGCATAGCACTTGGCCACGCGCGCGGCTTCCAGCTTCATGACAATCGGGCTGCGCATATCATCTTCATAAAGCGCCACATGCTGCTGGGTCAGCGCCGCCGTATGCTGGCTCACAGTCTCAGCGAAATGCAGCCATACCAGCCAGCTCATCCGGTCAGGGCTCCCCGGGCTCCGGCCCAGCCCGTCCGGGCTGAACCGCTCGCAGAGATATTCGGTGATCGCGCCTGTCTCGAACATCCGTTCGCCGTCGATCTCCAGCGCGGGCACCCGCCCGGCGGGCGACAGGCTCAGAAACTCCGGTTCCCGCAAGGTCCGATCAAAGGGATAGCTGCGCAGCTGGAACTCCACGCCCAGCTCATGTAAAAGCCAAAGCGTCCGCATCGAACGCGTCTGCGGACAATGATGCAACGTGATCATGCCTCTGCCTCCAATCGGATCAGCGCCGCCCCAGCCTCAACCTGATCGCCAGCCGCAGCCAAAACCTCAGCCACCACACCATCGCGCGCGGCGAGCAGGCTGTGTTCCATCTTCATCGCCTCCAGCACCGCCAGCCGGTCACCCTGAGACACAGCCTGACCCGGCACAGCGTCAACCGCCTTCACAAGCCCCGGCATCGGCGCTTCGATCAGATTGCCATCGCCTGCTGCACCCACAGCCTGGTCCAGCGGGTCCACCACAGCGATCGTCAGCCCATAGCGATCAAAAACAGTGACCAATGACCCGGCGACCGCCACCGCAGGTGCTGGCACACCACCAATCTGCCAGCACTCGCCCAGGCGCTCCGCGATGATCTCTTCCTCATTGACATACCATCGCTGGCGAACAGGTGAGAGCACTTCGACGCTCACCTCATGGCGCACCTCCTGCGCGACCAACGTGACGGAGTGCCGTAAGAGCTGCCAGAGCGTGAAGCCCGCCATCTCACCCGGCTCCAGCAGGTCGAGTGCGGCCATACCCGCCACCACAAGATGTCGCGGCGCGACTTCCGGCGCCGCTGTCAGAGTCTCAAGATCTCGCGCAATCAATCCCGTATCGACCTCCCCGCGCCCAAACCCGGCGTGCCCGGCCAAGGCTCCGAGAAAGGCGAGGTTGGTTACCGTGCCGCCCACTTGCGTGGCCTTCAGCGCTGCCGACAGCCGTTTCAATGCCACTGCCCGCGTCGGCCCCTGCACAATCACCTTGGCAATCATCGGGTCGTAAAACGGGCTGATTGTATCGCCCGCACGCACGCCGCTGTCTGCCCGCACCCCGTCAGGAAACCGCAAGTGGCTCAACGTGCCGGTCGCGGGCAGGAACCCGGCAGGCACATCTTCGGCGTAAAGCCGCGCTTCGAATGCATGCCCGTTGATCGACAGGTGCTCCTGCGCGGTCGGGAGGCCTTCGCCTGCGGCCACCCGCAACTGCCACTCCACGAGATCGACACCCGTGATCGCTTCGGTCACAGGGTGCTCTACCTGCAACCGTGTGTTCATCTCCATGAAGAAGAAGTTGTCAGGTTTCAGTTCGCCCGACCCATCGACGATGAATTCCACCGTGCCCGCGCCGCAGTACCCGATGGCCGTCGCCGCGCGCACGGCTGCGGCACCCATCGCCGCGCGCATCTCCTCCGTCATCCCCGGAGCAGGCGCCTCTTCGATCACCTTCTGGTGCCGCCGCTGCAAGGAACAATCCCGTTCGAAAAGATGCACGGCGCTGGTGCCGTCCCCAAAGACCTGCACTTCGATATGGCGCGGCTGAGTCACGAATTTCTCGACCAGCACGTCAGAGTTGCCAAAGGCTGTCTGCGCCTCGCTGCGCGCCGAGGCCAGCGCCGCCGCAAAGCCCGACGCATCCTCCACCAGCCGCATGCCCTTGCCGCCGCCGCCAGCGACCGCCTTGATCAGCACCGGATAGCCGATCGCCTCGGCCTCAGCCGCCAGCAGCGCGTCGTCCTGATCGGCGCCGTGATAGCCCGGCACCACCGGGACGCCCGCCTCGACCATCAGCGCCTTCGCCGCATCTTTCAGACCCATCGCCCGGATCGCCAATGCCGACGGCCCGATGAAGGTGAGCCCCGCCACCTCAACCGCCTCCACAAACTCCGGGTTCTCGCTCAGAAACCCATAGCCGGGGTGGATCGCCTGAGCGCCGGTGTCCAAAGCTGCCTGAATGATCACATCGCCGCGCAAATAGCTCTCCGCCGGGGCGGCCCCGCCGATGTGCACCGCCACATCCGCCATCGCCACATGTTTCGCGCCCGCATCCGCATCCGAATAGACCGCCACGCAAGACACACCCAGGCCCTGCGCCGTCTCCATCACCCGACAGGCGATCTCGCCCCGATTTGCAATCAGAATTCTGTCAAACATCTCTTACCACCACGACCCCGAGGTCCCGTCCTCCAGATGCTGCCGCACGTAATTCGGCAGCGGCCAGGCATCATACTCCACACCGGTCAGCCGCCCCGGCGGCTGACCGCGCCAGGCGTGCCGGTAAAGCTCCATATGCAGCGAAATCTCGATTTCGCTGAGCGCTGCGTCCACCTTGCCCTGGGTCTCGGTGATACCCTCTTCGAGCTTCTGCGCATCCGTTTTCTGCCGCGTCCAGCTGGCAGGCAGGATCTGCCCCAGCACCTTGCCGCCTGCCGAGACCGCAACGAGCAGCACAAGGTTCGCCAGCATCCCCGGGATCGACGGCGCCGCGATGTCCCGAAAGAACCCGGGCAGCCCACCAAACCAACCGCGCTTGGCCTCAGGCCGTCGGGCCAGCTCGACCCGCGCCAGCTCGAACTCCTGCGCAAAGCTCTCGCGGAACAGCCGGGCAAAGGCCCGGCGGTTGAAGTCAGACCGCCCGGCCCAAAGCCGCAGCTTGGGTCGCACAAACCAGCCTTGTCGCGACTGCTCCACGAAATCCTCAAAATCGAAGATGAAAAAATAATCTTCGGCATCCGGAGAATTGTGGATGAGATAGACCGGCAGCTCTACCTCCCGGCCCAGCTTGGGCAGGCTCAACCCGCCGACGGTATCCACAATCCGATCCCCAAGCGCGCGGATGCCTTTCATGGGTCCTCTCCGAAATCCTCAATGACCTCGAAACGTTCCCAGATCAGCCCCATGTCCGGGGCAAAGATGCCATGGCGCTCATACTCACTCTTGTGATCGGCGCGCCAGCCTTCGAGCGTCTCGTTCTCTCCTTCCGCCAGAGCCATCTCCTCCGGCATCGTCTCCCAGGTCGTTTCTCGCAGTTCGAGCGTTTCGATGACCAGCGCAGGGGCGCCACCCGGCCCCAGTGCGATGTCGCGGCGGCCAACCTGCGGGGCTTCCTGTCGACCCGCCTCGATATCGACGACCGCAGAGCAGGTCGCGCGCTTGGCGCCGGAGCGCACGAGTGCCGTCAGCACTGCAATCAACTCCGGAGTATCGCCAAAGCTGAACACTTCTGCGTCTGGATAGCGTGCTTTGACCTCTGCGAGCGTCACCATCTTCGCGCCCTCACATCCGGAACACGCCAAAACGTGTCTCTTCGATTGGAGCATTCAGGGCGGCAGAGAGCGACAGGAAGAGCACGTCGCGGCTGCGGCGCGGGTCGATCACCCCGTCATCCCAGAGACGCGCCGAAGCGTAGAGCGGGTGGCTTTGGCGTTCGAACATATCGATGGTTGGCTGCTTGAACGCAGCTTCCGCCTCAGCCGACCAGCTTTCGCCTGCGCGCTCTATTGCGTCACGTTTTACCGTGGCCAGAACGCCCGCCGCTTGTGGCCCGCCCATGACAGAGATCCTCGAATTGGGCCATGTCCAGAGGAACCGTGGTGAATAGGCGCGCCCGGCCATCCCATAGTTGCCTGCGCCAAAGGAGCCGCCCACCAGTAAGGTGACTTTCGGCACATTGGTCGAGGCCACGGCCGTCACCATCTTGGCCCCGTGCCGCGCGATGCCTTCGTTTTCATAGGTCCGCCCGACCATGAAGCCGGTGATATTCTGCAAGAACACCAGTGGGATGCGGCGTTGCGAACACAGTTCGACAAAATGCGCACCCTTCTGCGCAGCTTCCGAGAACAGCACCCCATTGTTGGCAATGATTCCGATGGGGCAGCCCTTCAGATGGGCAAAGCCGGTCACGAGAGTCTCGCCAAAGCGTGGCTTGAACTCGTCAAAGCGCGAGCCATCCACCAGCCGTGCGATCACCTCGCGAATGTCATAAGGGGTGCGCAGATCGGCAGGCACCACGCCCAGAAGCTCTTCGGGCTCATAGGCTGGCTCTTCCGGGGCTTCCCACTGCACAGTTGCGGGCTTTGCCCGGTTCAGCGACGCCACAGCCCGCCGCGCCAACGCCAAGGCGTGAGCGTCATCTTCCGCCAGATAGTCCGCCACCCCGCTCAGCCGTGTATGCACATCGCCACCGCCAAGATCTTCGGCACTGACCACTTCTCCAGTCGCCGCTTTCACCAGCGGTGGCCCCGCGAGGAAGATCGTGCCCTGATCCCGCACAATGATCGTCACGTCGGACATGGCAGGCACATAGGCGCCGCCCGCCGTGCAAGAGCCCATGACCACGGCGATCTGCGGAATGCCCATCGCCGACATCCGCGCCTGGTTGTAGAAGATGCGGCCAAAGTGATCGCGGTCGGGGAAGACCTCATCCTGATTGGGCAGGTTGGCCCCACCGCTGTCCACGAGATAGACGCAAGGAAGATGGTTCTCCTGCGCGATCTCTTGTGCGCGCAGGTGCTTTTTCACGGTCATGGGATAATAGGTGCCGCCCTTCACTGTGGCGTCGTTGCACACGACCATGACCTCCTGCCCCTGCACCTGACCCACACCCGCGATCACCCCCGCGCAAGGCGCCGCGCCGTCGTACAAGCCATGGGCCGCCGTGGCGCCCACCTCCAGAAACGGGCTGCCGGGGTCCAGCAGGTTCGCCACCCGCTCGCGCGGCAGCATCTTGCCCCGGCTCACATGCCGCGCACGCGACCTCTCGCCGCCCCCCAAGGCCGCCGCTTCAGCCGCCTCAGCGATTTCGGCGAGCGCCTTCAGATGCGCCTTGCGGTTGCTCTGAAACCCTTCCGAAGAGGGCAGCGCCTGTGATCTAAGTTTCATGCCACGCCCTCCTTGCAGCGCAGTCCCGCCGCCAAGCCTATCATGTTTCCGGCGCGTCTGTTGCACGCTGCGGCGCGGGAACCGCCCGCAACCGGCCGAAGCGGTCGACCGGATAGTCGAAACGGGCCTCTGCCCCCACACAGCGCACCACAATCCAGACACCGGACTGCTGGCCCGGTACGGCCGTACAATCGGTCAGGCGCGCCGTTGCGCCGCCTTCCGACAGATACCGCTGCGTATAGATGTTGATCACATCCGTTTCGGTGATTGTCGCTGCGATCCAGCCCCAGCGAAACGCCCAGACAGCCCCTGCCAGGATCAGGAGCGTCAGCGGTGCGAACCATATCCACCTTGGCATCAGACCCCCACACCACAGACCTCCTGCGGCGTTTTCGCACAGGCGGCACCGTACCCCTGTTGATCTGTATCAATGCAGCAGCAATCCACAGGGTGCATGACATGAGCGAACTCGATAACGGAAGGAAAAAACCAATGAGAGTCACCGTCAAAACCCTCCTTCTGAGCAGCGCCCTTGCGGTCTGCGCTCTGCCCGGATTCGCGCAATCCCAAGGTGATTGGACCTTCGGGATCGGTGTCGGCAGCGTCGACCCGAAATCCGACAACGGCACGCTCGCCGGATCGGCGGCCACCATTGCCAGCGATGAGGCGCTCACGCTGACCTTCGAATATTTCATACGCGACAACATCGGGATCGAATTGCTGGCCGCGACCCCCTTCGAGCATGAGATTTCGCTGGGCGGCTCGCCTGCGGCCACCACCAGGCACCTGCCGCCGACCCTGTCGGTGAACTACCACTTCACCAATGCGAGCCCGTGGAAGCCCTACATCGGTGCTGGTATCAACTACACCACCTTCTTCGAGGAAGAGACCAGCCTTGGCACGCTTGAGCTGGACGATTCCTTTGGGATCTCGGTGCAGGTCGGCCTTGACTACAAGATCAGCGAGAACGGTTGGCTGCGGGCCAATGTGCGCTGGTTCGACATTGACACCGACGCGAGCCTGAACGGCGCGGATATCGGTACTGCCGAGATCGACCCGTTCCTCTTTGGCGTCGCCTACGTGCATAAGTTCTGAGGCACGCGGCGCATCACGCTGGGCTGATCCGGTCCCTCCCATCGGGTCAGCCCATCGCCGCCATCAACTCGCGGCCCACGAGCATGCGGCGGATCTCTGACGTGCCGGCGCCGATCTCCATCAGCTTTGCATCCCGGAAAATCCGAGCCACAGGGCTGTCGTTCAAGAACCCTGCGCCCCCCATCGCCTGCACCGCCTGATGCGCCTGTTTCATCGCCTCCTCAGAGGCATAGAGACAGCAGGCCGCCGCATCCTGTCGCGTCACATCCCCCCGGTCGCAGGCCTTGGCCACCTCATAGACATAGGCGCGCGCCGAGTTCATCGCGGTATACATGTCCGCAATCTTGCCCTGCATCAGCTGGAAGCTTCCGATGGGCTGGCCGAACTGCTTGCGCTCGCTGAGATAGGGCATGATCGCATCGAGGCAGGCCGCCATGATGCCCGTGCCGATGCCCGCCAGCACGACACGCTCATAATCGAGGCCGGACATCAGCACACGCACCCCTTTACCCTCTTCGCCCAGCACATTCTCGAAGGGCACCTCGACGTCCTCAAAGATCAGCTCCGCCGTGTTCGAGCCACGCATCCCCAGCTTGTCGAAATGTGGTGAGGTCGAGAAGCCGGTCATCTCCTTCTCGATCAGAAAGGCGGTGATGCCCTTTGACCCGGCATCCGGGTCGGTCTTGGCATAGACCACCAGCGTGTCGGCATCCGGCCCGTTCGTGATCCAGTACTTCGTGCCGTTCAGCCGGTAGTGATCGTTGCGCTTTTCGGCGCGCAGTTTCATCGAGACCACGTCGGAACCCGCGCCTGCCTCGGACATCGCCAGCGCGCCCACGTGCTCGCCCGAAATCAGCCCCGGCAGGTATTTCTCTTTCTGCTCCTGCGTGCCATTCAGCTTGATCTGGTTCACGCAAAGATTGGAATGCGCCCCGTAGGACAGCGAGACCGAGGCGCTGGCCCGTGCGATTTCCTCAATGGCGACGGTATGCGCGAGGTAGGACATGCTGGCGCCGCCGAACTCTTCCCCAACCGTGATGCCCAGCAGTCCCAGCGCGCCCATCTCGGGCCAAAGCTCTGGCGGGAAAGCGTTTTTCGTGTCGATCTCGGCGGCCATCGGGGCGACGCGGTCCTGCGCCCAGCGGTGCACGACCTCGCGCAGCGCGTTCACATCCTCGCCCAGATCGAATGCCATGGTGGCCATGAACATCGCGCGGACCTCCCCTCAGAATTTATTGAACACGCGTTCATTAATGTCATAGCGGACCGCACCGGTCAAGCGGGCGGCCTACTCCGCAGCGGTCGACTGCTCCTGATAGACGGCGCCCACCTCGGCCCGGATGATACGGGCAATGAGGTCACAGTCTTCCAGCGAAAAGGTCAGCGGCACGCGCATGTCGAGGATACCGGCCAGCACCCGGTCCGACGCGGGCATGCGCGGGGTTTCGGCATAGCGCCAGCTGTCATAACGGCTGGTAAAGCCAACCGGCTCCGCCCCGCCGAACCATTTGAGTTCCACCCCCCGCGCCGCACAGCGGGCCACCACGGCCTGCACGTCCGAGGGCGCCCAATCCAGTAGCAACACCTGAATGGACGAGCCCACGATGGTCTCGGCCTCGGGCCGCTCGATCACTCTCAGCCCCGGCGTGCCGCGCAGCCCCGCCTCCAGCCGCAGGTAGCGCTCGTTCCAACGGGCGCATTGCGTCGCCAGATCCGCCACCTGCGGGCGCAGGATCGCCGCGCGCAGATTGTCCATCCGGCCCGAGATATTCGGCGTCTCATAACGGATCGTCTCAAAAGCCTCCTTCGGCGGTGCCGCCAAATGCCGCTCGTAAAGCATGTAAGAGCCCGATAGCATCACCGCCCGCGCCGCAACCTCCACATCGTCGGTCACCAGGAAGCCACCCTCACCGGAGTTCACATGCTTGTAGGTCTGGCAGGAGTAGCAGCCCGCGATACCATGCCGACCGGAGGGCACACCGTTCCACGCCGCGCCCATCGTATGCGCGCAATCCTCGATCACCTTGATGCCCGCGCCATCGCAGATCTCCATCAGCGCATCCATGTCGCAGATGTGCCCGCGCATATGGCTGAGCAGAAGCACCCTCGCCTGCCCCACCTTGGCGCGCAGATCGTCAAGGTCGATGGTCAGGTCTTCGGTCACGCCCACAAAGACAGGCTTGGCCCCGACCGCCGCAATTGCCCCCGGCACCGGGGCCAGCGTGAAGGCGTTCGACAGCACCAGGTCGCCCGGCTGCACGCCAACCGCCCGCAGCGCCGTCGCCATTGCGTAGCCACCCGAAGCAACCGCAAGGCAATACGTCGCCCCGACCGTTGCTGCGAACTCCTGCTCCAGCAGAGCCGTCTCGCCGACCTCATCGGGGCTCGTGTTGTAGCGATGCAACCGACCGCCGCGCATGACCTTCAGCGCGGCCTCAATCCCCGCCTCCGGGATCGGCTCCTGCTGGGTAAAACTGCCTCTAAAGATCTCGGTCATCCGCTGCCCTCATGTTCGCCGACATTGCAGGCGGCGGCGGGCGCGGTCAAGCCAGCAGACGACCTATCAGAGCGGGCAAGTTACGGTAGTCGTCCAGCAATGCTTCGGGTTCGAGCGCAGCCATGTCCCCACCCGCCGGGCCGAATGTCACAAGGACACAAGGCACACCCGCAGCCCGGGCGGTCTTGTGGTCGGTATCGGAGTCGCCGATCAGCACACATCGCGCCGGGTCCCCCCCGGTGCGGCGCGCGGCCTCAAACAGCGGCTCTGGGTCCGGCTTGCGCACTGGCAAGGTATCCGCTCCTACAAGCGAGGCAAAGGCATCTCGCACGCCCAGACGCCGCAGAAGACTATGTGCCAAACCCTCTGGCTTGTTGGTGCAGATGCCTACACCGTAGCCTGCGGCCTTGAGCCTCTCCACTGCCTCCATCGCGCCCGGGTAGAGATGCGTATGCACGTCGATCGCCGCGCCATACGCCTCCAGCAACACAGGGTAATAGTGATCGATGAGGCCAGCCCCATCTGCGTGATCGAGGCGCTTCAAGCCGAGGGTCAGCATCGCCCGACCGCCGCGCAACGCGGTCGCGGCGTCCCTTGACGGATCGAGCACGTCACCGGCGCCCATGTCGCGGAAACATGCGTTGGCCGCCGCTATCAGATCTCCGCTGGTGTCTGCCAGCGTCCCGTCGAGGTCAAATATGACCGATTTCATGGTTGCTCCCCGCCCCCTTGCCCTGCGCAAAGCACCGCCTAAACATATTGCAGGCCGCAACCTTCTTTGATGAGCCCGCGCCTTGCGCCGCTGCGCCAGATGGATAAACAGAGCCCAAGCAGAACACAAAGAGAAACATTATGAACACCGGATTGATCGTTCTGGCTGCTGGCAAGGGCACACGCATGAACTCCGACCTGCCCAAGGTCTTGCACCCGCTGGCAGGCGCCCCGCTCCTGGTTCATGCCATGCGCGCAGGCGCAAGCCTGGCGCCCGAACGCACAGTTGTTGTGGCTGGCCATGGCGTGGAGCACGTGCGCAAAGCGGCGCTCGACTATGATGAGGCAGCGCAGGTCGTGGAACAGACCGAACAACTGGGCACCGCGCATGCCGCAGCGCAAGCGCGGCCAGCCTTGGGCGATTTCGAGGGCACCGCCATCGTTCTGTTTGGCGACACACCCTTCGTCCGGCCTGAGACGCTGACGGCGATGGTAGAGGCGCAAGGCGCGCATGATGTGGTTGTCCTGGGATTTCAGGCCAAGGATCCAGGCCGTTATGGCCGCCTCGTGATGCAGGGCGATCAACTCGACCGGATTGTCGAGTTCAAAGACGCGTCAGAGGCGGAACGTGCGATCACGCTCTGCAACAGCGGGGTGATCGCCTGCCGGGCCGCGCTGCTGTTCGATCTCATTGAGGCCGTCGGCAATGACAATGCGGCGGGCGAGTACTACTTGACGGAGATCGTAGGTCTGGCCCGCGCGCGCGGGCTGTCGGCGACAGTGGTGACCTGCGAGGAAAGCGAAACACTGGGCATCAACACCCGGGCCGAGCTTGCTGAGGCCGAGGCGGCGTTTCAGGCCCGCGCGCGCAGCGCGGCCTTTAACAGCGGTGTGACCATGCCCGCCCCGGGCAGTGTGCACTTCGCCTTTGATACGGTGATCGGCCGGGACACTGTGATTGAACCGAATGTCGTTTTCGGCCCCGGCGTCACAGTCGAGTCCGGAGCGACCATCCGGGCGTTTTCGCATCTGGAAGGCTGCCATGTGGCGCGCGGCGCGATTGTTGGCCCTTATGCGCGGCTGCGGCCAGGCGCAGAACTGAGCGAAAACAGCCGCATAGGGAATTTTGTTGAAGTCAAAAACGCGCAGATCGGCGAAGGCACCAAGGTCAACCACCTGAGCTATATCGGTGATGCCACTTTGGGGGCCAAAACCAACGTTGGTGCGGGCACAATCACCTGCAACTACGATGGCGTGCTGAAACATCGCACTGAAATCGGCGACGCGGTCTTCATCGGCTCCAACACCATGCTTGTCGCCCCCGTCTCGATCGGGGATCGGGCGATGACCGGGAGCGGTTCGGTCATCACATCAGATGTCGAGCCGGAGGCATTGGCGATTGCGCGTGCCCCGCAGGTGGAAAAACCCGGCATGGCGGTAAAATTGTTCGAAATGTTAAAGGCTCGCAAAGCCAAACTGCAAAGAGGCAGCTAAAATGTGTGGAATTGTAGGGGTACTGGGCAGTCATGAAGCCGCACCAATCCTGGTGGAAGCGCTGAAACGACTGGAATATCGCGGGTATGACAGCGCGGGCATTGCCACGGTCGAGGACGGCCAACTGGATCGCCGCCGCGCGGTTGGCAAGCTGATCAACCTCTCTGATCTTCTGATGCACGAGCCGTTGACCGGCAAATCCGGCATCGGTCACACCCGTTGGGCCACCCATGGCGCGCCCAGCGTGACTAACGCACACCCGCATCAGGCGGGTCCCGTGGCTGTGGTGCACAACGGCATCATCGAGAATTTCCGCGAGTTGCGCGCGGAACTGGCCGATCATGGTGTCGGTTTTGTCACAGAGACCGACACAGAAACCATCGCCCTGCTGACCGAGCACCACATGAAACAGGGCGCAGGCCCGGTCGAGGCGGCCAAGCAAACCCTTGGACGGCTGGAGGGAGCTTTTGCGCTGGCCTTTCTGTTTTCGGGCGAAGATGACCTGATCGTCGCAGCCCGCAAGGGGTCTCCTCTGGCCATCGGTCATGGCGAAGGGGAGATGTTCGTGGGCTCGGATGCCATTGCACTGGCCCCGCTGACTGACCGGATCAGCTATCTTGAGGAAGGCGACTGGGCCGTGGTCACCCGCGAAGGCGTCGAAATCCGTGACGCCAATGGATCGCTGGCCAATCGCCCGGTAAAAACCGTACAGATCGGCGATACGCTGATCGACAAAGGCGGCCATAAACACTTCATGGCAAAGGAAATTGCCGAGCAACCGACGGTTATCGGTGAAGCGCTCAGCAACTATCTGGATCACAACGGCAACATCCATCTGCCGGAGCCCGGTCTCGACTTTGCTAAGATCGACCGCCTCAGCATGGTCGCCTGTGGCACCGCCTACTTTGCTTGCCTGACGGCGAAATACTGGTTCGAGCAAATCGCGCGGCTGCCGGTGGACGTCGACGTGGCCTCCGAATTCCGCTACCGAGAGCCGCCCGTGCCTGCACGGACCACAGCGCTCTTCGTCAGCCAATCCGGGGAGACGGCAGACACGCTCGCCGCGCTGCGCTATTGCGCGGATAAAGCCGACAAGATCGTCTCGGTGGTGAATGTCTCAGAAAGCTCGATTGCCCGCGAAAGCGATCTGGTTTTGCCAATTCACGCCGGTGTCGAAGTAGGTGTCGCCTCCACCAAGGCCTTCACCTGCCAGCTGACCGTTCTCTTCATTCTTGCGCTCAAAGCGGCTCATGACCGCGGCGAGATCGATGATCGCAGCCTGTCGGATCATCTGTCAGCCTTGCGCAGTATGCCCAGCCTGATCGCAACCGCGCTTGAAGCCAATCAGCAAATGCAGGCGGCAGCACTGCGGCTGGCCGAAGCCCGAGACGTACTCTTTCTGGGGCGTGGTGCGATGTATCCTCTCGCCCATGAAGGCGCGCTTAAACTGAAAGAAATCAGCTACATACATGCTGAAGCTTATGCATCAGGCGAACTTAAACACGGGCCCATTGCGCTGGTTGACAAATATGTGCCCGTTGTGGTCATGGCACCACGTGACGCGCTCTTCGACAAGACGGTGAGCAACATGCAGGAGGTCATGGCACGCAAGGGCCGCGTGATCCTCGTGTCCGATAGGCAGGGTGTCGAGGATGCGGGCGAAGGTGCCTTTGCGACCATAACGCTTCCCACGGTGCCGGATGTATTGGCCCCAATCCTGTATGCAATCCCGGCGCAGCTGCTTGCCTACCATACAGCAGTCGCCAAAGGCACAGACGTCGACCAGCCGCGCAATCTCGCCAAATCGGTCACGGTGGAATAGCGCATGGGCCAGCAATTCGATCAGCTCAGCGAGGTGCTCACGCGCTTCATTGAGGCACAACATATCTTCTTCGTGGGCACCGCCGGGCCCCAGGGCCGGGTCAATATCTCACCCAAGGGTATGGACAGTCTGCGGGTGATGTCGCCGAACCGGATCGTCTGGCGCAACCTTACCGGGTCGGGCAATGAAACGGCGGGCCATCTGGCGCAGATCAACCGCATGACGCTGATGTGGTGCGGGTTTGAGGCCAAGCCGATGATCCTGCGCACCTATGGTTCGGCCCGGACATTGCACCCCCGCGACGCCGATTTTGCAGAGCTGAATGCGCTCTTCCCCGCCTCGCCCGGCGCGCGGCAGGTCTATGACATGTTGATCGACCTGGTGCAGTCGAGCTGCGGATACGCGGTACCTTTCATGGATTACGTAGAAGACCGTGAGGTGTTGAAAGGTTGGGCGGAGCAGAAAGGGCCGGATGGTGTCTCGGACTATTGGACCACCAGAAACCAGCAGACAATCGATGGCGCACCAACCTACGTGACCGAACCCGGCACCTAACGGGGCGCTTTTGGGGCGCATTCCGACTTAAGGCCATGCCGTTCACCTCTTGCTGCGCCTTGCGCAGACCATTACCTATGGGGATATGACAGTGCCTTTGATTGATCCTTTTGCCCGCGCCATCACCTATCTGCGCGTCTCGGTGACGGACCGCTGCGACTTCCGCTGTGTGTATTGCATGTCGGAGAACATGACGTTTCTGCCCAAGAAAGAGCTGCTGACGCTGGAAGAGCTGGACCGGCTCTGCTCCACCTTTGTGCAGCTGGGTGTCGAGAAACTGCGGATCACTGGCGGTGAGCCTTTGGTGCGCAAAGGCATCATGACGTTCTTTCAAAGCATGTCTCGCCATCTGGAGACTGGCCAGCTGAAAGAGCTGACGCTGACGACCAATGGCAGCCAGCTGGAGCGCTTTGCCAAGGACCTCTATGCTGCCGGCGTCCGCCGGGTGAATGTCTCGCTCGATACGCTGGACGAGGCGAAATTTGCCGAGATTACCCGCTGGGGCCGCCTGCCTCAGGTTTTGCGCGGGATTGATGCGGCGCAGGCCGCTGGCATGCGCGTCAAGCTGAACGCCGTGGCGCTGAAAGGGTTCAACGAGGCCGAGCTGCCCTCGATGACCGAATGGTGCACCAAACGCGGGATCGATCTGACCTGGATCGAGGTCATGCCGATGGGTGACATCGGAAACGAGGATCGTCTGGGCCAGTACTGGTCGCTCAAGGATGTGCGCGCGCGCTATGCCGAACATTACACGGTCACCGATCTGGCTGAACGCACGGGTGGACCTGCACGCTATGCCCGGCTGGAGGAGACAAGTCAGAAGGTTGGGTTCATAACCCCGCTCAGCCATAACTTCTGCGAAAGCTGCAACCGGGTGCGCGTCACCTGCACCGGAGAGATCTACATGTGTCTCGGGCAGGAAGATCGTGCGGATCTGCGAGCCCCGCTGCGCGCGCACCCTGCCAACGACGGCCCGCTTGAAGATGCGATCCGTGCTGCAATCGCGCTCAAACCCAAAGGGCACGACTTTGACTATTCGCGCCAGCAGCTGGATGGTCAGATGCCCCGGCATATGAGCCATACGGGCGGCTGAGACCTCCAATGCGCGCGCCGCCGCTCTATCATCTCTATGTGGCGGCCACGGTGCTGCTGGCCCCGTTTGTCGCATGGGCGCAGATCCGCAAGCTGCGCAAACAGGGCATTCCGGCGCTCCGCGCGCATGAGATCATGGGCAATGCCAGCGCGCCGCGCCGGGGTGGCGGGGCTTTGATCTGGTTTCATGCCGCCTCCGTGGGAGAGAGCCTCTCCGTGCTGGCCCTGATTGCGAAGATGGGAGAGATGCTGCCGCGTGCGCAGTTCCTGATCACATCGGGCACGGCGACCTCTGCCAAACTCGTGGCCGACCGGATCCCGCCCCGCACCGTGCATCAGTTTGCCCCGCTGGATGCGCGCGGGCCTCTCACGCGGTTCCTGTCACACTGGCGCCCGGATGCTGCGATCTTCGTGGAGAGCGAGCTGTGGCCTCAGATGCTGCGCATGACACGCGCACGCGGCACCGCGATGGCCCTGGTGAATGCGCGGCTGAGCGCAAAGTCGCGCGCCGCCTGGGCCCGGCAGCCCGGTATCGCCCGCTATGTGCTGGATGTCTTCGACCTCATCCTCACGCAGAACGACCAGATGGCGCAGGCCATGGTGGATATGCACGCGCCAACGGACCGTGTCGCGCGCGGCACAAACCTCAAATCGCTGTCTGCTCCTCTGCCCACGGACCCGGCCTTGCTGGCGCAGGTGCGTGCTGCACTGAAGGGGCGCCCTGTCTGGGTCGCCGCCTCTACACATCCCGGCGAGGAAGCCACGGTTCTGGCCGCCCATGCCACCCTGCAGGCGTCTCATCCCGAGCTTGTGCTGATCCTGATCCCCCGCCACCCGGACCGCAGCGCAGAGGTCGCCGAGCTGATCCGCCAGGCCGGATTGAGCTTCGCAACCCGGTCGGAAGGCGTTCTGCCCCGCGCGGGTGAGCAGATCTATCTGGCCGATACGCTGGGCGAGCTGGGCAATTGGTACGCACTCAGCGAGATTGTATTTCTGGGGGGCTCGCTGCACCCGATTGGGGGCCACAATCCTTTTGAGGTGGTGCAAGCCCGCGCCGTGGTGATCTCCGGCCCACATGTGGCCAGCTTTGCGGAAACCTATGATGAGATGCAGGCCAGCGGTGCCGCAACTGTGGTCGAAGACGCGCCGATGCTCGCGCAAACAGTTGCCCGGTTTCTGGATGATGCGGAGCTGCGGGATGAGGCCTTGCGCGCGGGCGATGTCATGCTGGAAGACAAATCCAATGTGCTTGGCGGCATTGCATCGCGGCTCATCCGGATGCTGAAACTGGACGAGGATATCCGATGAGCGCGCCGGACATCCGCCGGATCGAGGTGCTGGCACCAAACTTCAAACGTCGGCTGTCGGGTGTGACCTCGACGGTGATCCGCCTCGTGCCAATTCAGGCCGAGCAAATCGCAATTGCGGCGACCGGCCCGGTGCTGCCCGACCACGTGCCGCAGGTGCCGCTCTCTGCGTTGCCAATGATGCCCCGGCGCGGGCCAAACGGCTGGCGGGTCTGGCACGCGCGGCGCAATGTGGAGATGATCGGCGGGCTGGCGCTGCGCTACCTGCTTGGCAAACGCCTGAAGCTTCTGTTCACCTCCGCCTCGCAACGCAAGCAGACAGGTCTCACGCGCTGGCTGATCCGGCGCATGGACGCGGTGATCGCCACTTCGGAGAAAACGGCGAGCTACCTGGAGATACCGTCCGAAGTCATCATGCATGGGATCGATATTGCAGGGTTCTCTCCCAGCGCAGACCGGAGCTCGCTGCGCGACACTCTTGGAGTGGCGGACGATGGTCCGGTGATTGGCTGCTATGGTCGCATTCGCGCGCAGAAGGGCACCGATGTCTATGTCGACGCCATGATCGGACTGCTGCGGGATCACCCCACTGCGACAGCACTTGTGATGGGCCGCGCGACGGCAGAGCACCGCGGGTTTGAGGAAGACCTGCGCGGCAAGATTGCAGAGGCGGGGCTGTCGGAACGGCTGCGGTTCATGCCCGAGGTGCCACCCGAAGCCATGGCGGATTGGTATCGCATTCTGGACCTTTACGTCGCACCGCAACGGTGGGAGGGCTTTGGCCTGACGCCCATTGAGGCCATGGCCTGCGGCTGCCCGGTTGTGGCAACCCGCGTTGGCGCATTTGAAGCGCTGGTGGTGCAGGATGAGACCGGTCTGCTCGTTGAAACCGGCGATCCGGAAGTCATCAGACAGGCCGCGGACCACATCCTGTCTGACCCGGAGCGATTGCAGCAGTGGTCGGTCGCAGCACGGCGCCACGTGGAGCGCCGGTTTTCTATCGAACGGGAAGCAACGGCTCTTGTCGATGTGTATCGGCGCCTGCTGGCCTAAGCCGCAGGCAGCCGCTGCTCGATGATTTCGGCCCACCAGCTGCACCCCGCAGGGATGGCATCATCGTTGAAGTTGTATTCGGGGTGGTGCACGGCCGCGCTATCTCCGTTGCCAACGAGGATATAGGCGCCGGGGCGCTCCTCCAGCATGAAGGCAAAATCCTCACCGCCCATGACAATGGGGGCTTCTTCACAGCTGCCCGACACATCCGTTGCCACCTTGGCGGCAAATGCGGTCTGTTCGTCGTGGTTGGCCATGACGGGGTAGTTCCGCGTGTAGTCGACCTTTGCTGTTGCGCCAAAGCTCTCGGCCACGCCCTCGGCCAGCTTTGTCAGGCGGCTCTCAGCCAGATCGCGCATTTCAGGCGTCATGGTGCGGACGGTGCCTTTTAGCGCCACCCGTTGTGGGATCACATTGAACGCATTGGATGAGGTCTGGAAAGAGGTCACTGACACCACGATCTGGTCGACGGGGTCGGCATTGCGGCTGGCGATGCTCTGGATCGCGATCACGATCTGGCTGGCCACAACCGTGGTGTCGATGGTTTCATGCGGCTTGGCAGCATGACCGCCCAGACCTTCGACTTCGATGTCAAAGACGTCTGTCGCGGCGAAAAACGCACCGGGCCGGATCGCGAAACTGCCCAGCGGGCTGCCGGGCCAGTTGTGCATGCCGTAGACTTCCTGGATGCCGAACCGCTCCATCATACCATCTTCGCACATCTCGCGGCCACCGCCGCCGCCCTCTTCGGCGGGCTGGAAGATGACCACAGCGGTGCCGTCGAAATTGCGGGTCTCAGCCAGGTATTTGGCAGCTCCCAAAAGCATTGCCGTATGCCCGTCATGGCCACAGGCATGCATCGCGCCGGGGGTCTTGGAGGCATAGGGCACGCCGGTCTGTTCTAAGATCGGCAGGGCATCCATATCGGCGCGCAGCCCGATGACCTTGCCCGATGTATCGGCGCGGCCCTTGATGACCCCCACAACGCCGGTGCGCCCAAGACCTGTGACCACCTCGTCGCAGCCGAACGCGTGCAGTTTCTCGGCCACCAGAGCTGAGGTGCGATGGGTGTCGAACAGCAGCTCCGGGTTTTCGTGCAAATCCCTGCGCCAGGCGGTGATTTCGTCGTGCAATTCGGCAAAACGGTTTTTCACGGGCATGATGGGCAGTCTCTCCTCGTCGTGGTGATAGCTATGGCGTCCCTCGGGCCAAATCGGCGGCGGACGCTGATTCTCGCCATTTGTCACTACCTTAGCTACCGGAGCAGGAGCTTCAACCCGACGCCCATGGCGGAGAGGTTTCTCGCCCAAAGGCGGTGGCCTGAAAGCCCACCGCACCTGCCGGACGCAAATGATGGCGTCTCAGCCGCAGAGATGGGTCAGGAGGCGTTTCATGAAATCATGACCGGCCTGAAAATCTGCAATCGAGATATATTCGTTGGGCTGATGCGCCTGCGCGATGTTGCCCGGCCCGCAGATCACCGCCGAGTACCCGGCCTGCTGGAATTGACCCGCTTCTGTCCCGTAGCTGACCACATGGCTGCCATTGTCCCCCGTCAGGCTACGCGCAAGCTGCTCCGCCGCGCCGCCCTCTTCGGGCTGCAGCGGGGGGACGTCAAAGCGCGGGGTGATGTCGATCCGTGTGTCAGGCACAATCGCCTGCATTTCCGCTTCAATTTCCGCCACGCGCGCGCGGTATCGCGCCTCCCAGGCGTGCTTGTCCTCTCCCGGCACCACCCGAAAATCCATGGCAAAGTGGCAATCCTTGGCCGTGATGTTATGGGCTGTTCCGCCAGAAATCATGCCCACATGCAGCGTGCTATAGGGCGGATCAAAGAGCGCGGCCATCCCGTGCGGGGCACCGTCTCGGTTGGCGGCATTCATCTGGTTGGCCCAATCCACCAGTTTGGCGCCAAACATCACCGCGTTGACCCCACGGTCCATCAGGGAGCTGTGGATTTCGAACCCCTGCACATGGGTATCGAAGCCCGCACCACCCTTGTGACCGGAAACAGCGCACAGGCCGGACGGCTCGCCGACGATCACCGCGCGGCCCTTGGGCAGAACCGGCTGCATGGCTGCAATCATAGGCGGCGCGCCGATGCATCCAATCTCTTCATCAAAGCTCAGTGCGATTTGCAGCGGGCGCTTCACGCCTGCATGATGTGCTTCCACCAGCGCCCAGAGGGCCAGCGCGTCGAAGCCTTTCATATCACAGGTGCCGCGCCCGAAATACTTGCCATCCCGCTCGACAACGTCGAAGGGGTCGCTGTCCCAGGGCTGGCCATCAACCGGGACCACATCCGTATGACCGGAGAGCACAATGGCCCCCTCTTCCCATGGACCCACATGGGCAAAAAGCGCGGCCTTGGGCTCGTCGGGGTCGGTATATCGATGAGCGGTGATGCCATGCCCCCTGAGGTAGTCTTCGACCCAGTCGACCAGCGGTAGATTGGTGTCACGGCTGACCGTCGGGAAGCGCACCAGCCGGGTCATCAGCTCAAGCGGGCTGAGCCGATCAGTCATAAAGGCGGCGTCCGCTCAGCCCCTCGGGCGCATCCTGGCCTTCGCGCAGCTTGTTTTCGGTGCGCACCACAGCATCACTGCGCGTGTAGCCGCCCCAATCCCCCTGAAGCACGAAATGCCCCGGTTCAACTTCGTCATAGCGAGACGGCTCCGGAACATGGTCCGCAGGGTGGATCGGCGATGGGATCGGCTTGAAATTCAGATCCCGCTCGCTTTTGCGCTGGCGCGGGTCAGCGATCGGCACCGCCTTCATCAAAGCCTGGGTATAGGGGTGTTGCGGGTTTTCAAAGACCCGTGCACGCGGTCCCATTTCGACAATGCGGCCCAGATACATCACGCCCACATGGTGGCTCACCCGTTCCACCACGGCCATATCGTGGCTGATGAAGAGGAACGAGAGGCCCAGCTCTGACTGAAGCTCCATCATCAGGTTCAGCACCTGCGCCTGCACGGAAACATCCAGCGCCGAGACGGCCTCATCTGCGATGATAAGCTTGGGGTTGAGCGCCAGTGCCCGCGCGATGGCCACGCGCTGGCGCTGTCCACCCGACAGCTCATGCGGATAGCGCCGCATGAAGCTGCGCGGCAGTTCCACTCGATCAAACAGCATCTCGACGCGGGCCTGAACCTCCTTACCCTTCAGGGTGCCGAAGTTGTGGATCGGCTCAGCCACCTGATCCGATAGCTGCATCTGCGGGTTCAGGGAGGCAAAGGGATCCTGGAAGATCATCTGCATATCCAGTCGCGCGCGGCGCAGCTGTGCCTGGTCCAGTGCCATAATGTCGGTGCCGTCCAGCCGCACCTCGCCCGACATCGGATCGACCAGCCGCAGGATCGAACGCCCGGCAGAGGATTTGCCGCAGCCACTTTCCCCCACCAACGACAGTGTCTGGCCCTTGTTCAACGTGAAAGACACATCTTCCACGGCGTGAACATTGGCCACCGTGCGGCGGAAGAAGCCGCCCTTGACAGGGAAACGCGTGGTGAGGTTGCGCACCTCCAGCAAGGGCTCCTCAGTGCCAGGGATCGGCTTGATCTCGGCCCCCGGTTTGCCCAAGAGCTTCATCGGCTCCGGATAGGGTTTGCCGCGCATCTCTCCCAGTTTCGGGACCGCAGCCAGCAAAGCCTTGGTGTATGGGTGCTGCGGGCTCTCGAATATCTGCTCCACGGGGCCTTCCTCGACCTTGTTGCCGCGGAACATGACCACCACCCGGTCGGCCATTTGCGCCACCACGGCCATGTCGTGCGTGATGAACATCACGGCCGTGCCCGTCTCGCGCTTGAGCCGGTCCATCAGCGCGAGGATCTCCGCCTGAATGGTCACATCGAGCGCGGTCGTCGGCTCATCCGCGATCAGAAGGCGCGGCTTGCACGCCAGCGCCATAGCAATCACGACCCGCTGGCGCATGCCGCCCGAGAGTTCATGCGGATATTGCGCAAGGCGCCGCTCAGGCTCAGGAATGCGGACCTCACGCAGTAACTCAAGCGCACGGGCATAGGCGTCGGACTTGTTCATCTGCTTGTGCAGACGCAGCCCTTCGGTCAGCTGACGGCCAACGGTGAACACGGGGTTGAGCGCGGTCATCGGCTCCTGGAAAATCATGCCGATCTCATTGCCACGGATATGGCGCATGTCGTCGCCACTGGTCGTTGCCAGATCGATATCCTGACCGCCATCGCGGCCGAACCACAGCTGACCCCCGGTGATCTCACCGCCGCCGAACTCGACCAACCGCATCAGTGACAGGGATGAAACGGACTTGCCCGACCCGCTCTCGCCCACGACACAAACGGTCTCGCCCGCGTTGATATCGAAGGAGACATCCTCGACACCAACCACGGGGCCATCCTTGGTCTGGAATTCAACCCTCAGGCCATTGAGCCGCGCGACGGGATCCGCCGTTGCCTGTTCCGGGATGTGATCCAGCATGGTTTTTCCTGTTTAGTATTGCAGCCTGACGCTATGCCCAAGCTTGCGGCAGTGTCAAACCCGTAGCGGATTGGTTTTGCAGGGGTCCCCTACGACAAGGGTTGCTTTTTCCGCAAAAGCTGCTTCGATGGGCAAATGCACCTGGGGGACAGGTGGGAATAATGCGCTGAAATGACGTCTTGCAAACACCTGCATCTCCCTGAAAAACCGCAGAATATGTAGCGTCGCCAAAAGACGCGCATCGACATTCACGTGTCCAACATGGAGTACAACATGAAACTCAGAACCCTTTTGATGGGAGCGGTCGCGACCAGTGCCGTGGCCACGGTGGCCGTCGCCGATGGCCACGCCGGTGAACGCGGCCGAGACGGCCAGCTCAACATCATCTATTGGCAGGCGCCCTCGACGCTGAACCCGTTCCTGTCCGGCGGGACCAAGGAAAACGAAGCAGCCAGCCTTGTTCTGGAATCGCTGGCGCGGTTCAACGAAAACGGCGAGATGGTCCCTTGGCTGGCTGAAAGTATTCCGACCGTGGAAAACGGCGGTGTGGCCGAGGATCTGACGTCGATCACCTGGACCCTGAAAGAGGGCGTTGTCTGGTCAGACGGCTCTGCATTCACAGCGGACGATCTGATTTTCACCCATGAGTATTGCACCCACCCGGAAAGCGGCTGCGCGTCTGTCAGCTATTTTGACGGGATCACCTCGGTCGAGGCCGAAGGGGAACGCGGCGTCAAGATCACCTTCGATGCGCCCAAACCCTTCCCTTACACCGCCTTTGTGGGTGCGGAAGCGCCGATCCTGCAAAAAGCACAATTCCAGGAATGTCTTGGCGCGCGCGCACCGGAATGCACGGATGCGAACTTTGGCCCGATCGGCACCGGCCCCTTTGTTGTCAGTGAATTCCGCCCCAACGATGTGATCACCTATGTGGCGAATGAGAACTACCGCGAGGAGGGCAAACCCGCCTTCGCCTCCATCACCTTCAAGGGGGGTGGTGACGCAGTTGCGGCGGCGCGGTCCGTTCTGGAAACTGGCGAGTTCGACTACGCCTGGAACTTGCAACTGGCCCCCGACGTGCTGGACCGTATGGAGGCGGCGGGCAAGGGCACAGTTGTGGCCGCCTATGGCACCTCGGTGGAGCGTCTGCACCTCAACCAGACCAACCCCGACCCGGCGCTGGGGCCGGATATGCGGTCGGTGTTCATGAACGGTGAGAACGCGCATCCATTTTTAACTGACCCCAAGGTGGGTCAAGCGCTGTCCATGGCGATTGACCGGCAGTTGATCGTCGATGTCGGCTATGGGGCCGGTGGCCAACCCACCTGCAACGTTCTGCCTGCGCCTGAGCTCTATGCATCGACCGCAAATGACGGCTGCCTGGTCCAGGATATAGAAGGCGCCAACGCCCTGCTTGATGAGGCCGGTTGGGTCGACAGCAATGGCAACGGCATCCGCGACAAGGACGGCGTGGAGCTGTCGGTGCTCTACCAGACGTCGACAAATGCCGTACGTCAGGACACGCAGGCCTTGATCAAGGACTGGTGGCGCCAGATCGGTGTTGAAACCGAGCTGCGCAATGTGGACGCCTCGGTCTTCTTCGGCGGTGATCCCGGTTCGCCCGACACCTTCCAGAAATTCTATGCCGACATCGAGATGTATACGAACAACTTCGCCGGCGTCGACCCCGAAGCCTACATGGCCAATTGGCTCTGCTCGGACATCCCGACACCAGCCACCCAGTGGCAGGGATCGAACATCCAGCGCTTCTGCACGCCAGAGTATGATGAACTGGTCGAAAAGATGTCGGTCACAGCCAACCTTGAAGAACGTGGTGAGCTCGCAAAGCAGATGAACGATATGATCATGCAGAGCTATTCCATCATCCCGCTGGTGCACCGCGGCAATCCGTCGGCCCATGCCAACAGCCTTGGCGGTGTCAAAATGTCCGACTGGGACAGCGAATTGTGGAACATCGCAGACTGGTATCGCATCAAGAATTGATGCGATCCGCGGGGGGCGCCGGGCGGCGCGGGCCAAGGCCCGCGCCGCCCGGCGCCCCCCGCTCCCCCACCGTTCCAAAATCAACAACAAGACTGACGCACAAAGGCGTAGCACATGCTGACATACACCATCCGCCGGCTGGTTCTGTCGATCCCCACTCTGCTTTTCATCAGCATCGTTATTTTTCTTTTACTGCAACTTGCCCCGGGCGACCCGATGGCGCAGGTTCCGCTGACCGTTCCGCCCGAGGTCAAGCAAAAGATGCGCGAAGCGCTTGGTCTCGGCCAACCAATCCACGTGCAATACTGGAAGTGGCTGGTTCAGTTCTTCTGGATTGAACCGCAGGTGCTGGTCGATTGGGCGACACGCGACAGCTGGCTTTTCGGTTGGTTGCCCGACACTACTTTGTCCGAAGGCAAGCTGCGTGTGATCTCTTGGCAGAGCCGTTCACCCGTTATGGACATTGTCGTCCAGCGGATGCCGCAAACACTCTGGGTTGTCGGCATGTCCTACATCGTTGGCATTCTCATTGCCCTACCCATCGGGATCTACTCCGCCTACAAGCAGTATTCCCTCTTCGATCAGGCGGGCACATTCGTGTCGATGATCGGTTTCTCCATTCCGCCCTTCTTCTCCGGCGTGCTGGTGATTGTCATCTTCTCCGTCAACCTCGGCTGGTTTCCGTCAATCTATGACACCACCCATGTGGTCACGGACTGGGCCAGCTTTAAAATCCAACTCAATCAGATGATCCTGCCGGTGATGGTGCTCGCCCTGCAAACCACCGCGCAGATCAGCCGCTTCATGCGCTCCTCCATGCTTGACAACCTCAACCAGGACTATGTCCGCACCGCCCGCGCAAAGGGATTGAAGGAGAGCGTCGTGGTCCTTGTGCACGTGCTACGCAACTCGATGATCCCGATCATCACCGTCATCGCCCTTGGGGTGCCGTCCGTCTTCGGTGGCGCCATCATCACTGAAACGCTCTTCAAGGTGAACGGCATCGGACAACTGCTTCTCACCGCGCTCTTTGCCAATGATCTGCCCATGGTCATGACGCTAACTTTCATCTTCGCCGTGCTGATTGTGCTCTTCAACCTCATCGCCGACGTCCTCTACGGCGTGCTCGACCCGAGGATCCGCTATGACTGATCAAACCGCGCAGGCCCCCGAGGTCGAACTCTATGGCGCGCTCAAAGACAAGGAGCCGCCGAAAGAGCCGCGCAGCCAATGGCGTGACGTCTGGGACCAGTTCCGCAAGCACAAAGGCGCGCTGATCGGTGGTGGGTTCCTGCTCTTTATAACGCTCGCGATCCTCATAGGCCCGCTGATCTGGACGGTCGACGCCAAACAGCTGGATATCCGCAATAAGGACATGCGGCCGATCTACACGGCTCTGTGGGACAGCACCGCACGGGTCAGCTGGGTCAAACCTCTGGGCTCCGACAATCTCGGGCGAGACATTTTGGCGACGCTGCTTGCTGGCGGGCGCGCCTCCATGGCGGTTGGGTGGACGGCAATGCTTCTCGCCCTCTCAATCGGAACCGCGATCGGTGTCTGCGCAGGCTACTTCCGGCGGCTCGACGGACCGCTGATGCGCTTCACCGACCTCTTCCTGTCCTTGCCGATCCTGCCATTGCTGCTGGTCGCGGTGACGCTCTTTCGCCAACCTCTTCGTGCCAACTTCGGGCCGGAAACGGGCATGTTCATCCTTATCGTCGGTGTGATCGGCATCACCTCCTGGATGCAGACAGCCCGCATCGTGCGGGGCGAGATCCTCGCCCTAAAAGAACGCGAGTTCATCCTTGCCGCGCGCTCCATCGGCACAACCCCGGCCAAGATTATCCGACGACACCTTCTGCCCAACGTAATCTCACCCATCATGGTCTCGGCCACCCTTGGCCTCGCAACGGCGATTATAACAGAAAGCGCGTTGAGCTTCCTCGGCGTAGGCTTCCCGTCTGATTTCCCAACCTGGGGCAAGCTGCTCTCAGATGCCGTACCGCGCATGGAGGACTTCCCCGAACGAGTCATGCTGCCGGGCATTCTGATCTCCCTGACGGTCCTCTCGGTAAACTATTTGGGTGACGGGCTGAGAGATGCGTTGGACCCCCGGATCAGAGGGCGCTAACGCCCTCTGATCCGAGTGGCACACGTGGGTTTGCATAGCAAACCTGCGGTGCCACCCCTTCGCAATCTCAAAAAACCCAACATGGGACGGCGGGCGGGGCGTCTTTCGCGCAAGCAGAAAGAGCGCCGCCCTGCTGTCCGAAAACAAAACTTACGTACGGTCGGGACTCCGCAAAAATCCTGCGGATTTGCGCTCTGTCCCGTTGGTCGACTTGCCGAAGGAAAGATCGACCTACTTACTCCACGCTCTTGCGCAACCGCCGCACCATCCACCACACCAACAATACCACCGGCACCGTCACAAGCGCCGTCAACATGCCCTTGCTCATGCCAGTCGTCTGCGTCAACGGATAGAGCAGATACCCCACCAGTGACACCGCGTAATAACTGATCGCCACCACCGACAACCCTTCGACCGTACGCTGCAACCGCAGCTGCAGATCCGAGCGCTTGTCCATGCTTTCCAACAAGGTCTGGTTCTGAGCAGACCGTTCCACATCCACACGCGTGCGCAACAGGTTCGACGCGCGGATTGACCGACTCGACATCGCCTCCAGCCGCGCTTCTGCCGCATGTACCGTGCGCATCGCAGGCGCATAGCGGCGCATCATGAACTCCCCAAAATGCTGCCGTCCCAAAAACCGCTCCTCCCGCAAAGCGGCGATCCGCTGATCCACCAGCGCCTCATACGCCCCCGTCGCCCCAAACCGGAAAGATGACCGCGCCGACAGCGTCTCCAACTCCGCAGAGATCGCCAGCAGATCATGCAGCGTCTCCTCCGCCGAGGCGCTCTCCTCACTCATGGCCCCCATCAGACCGGTCAGCTTGGTGTCCAGCTCATTCAACTGCGGCTGCAGCGACCGCACCCGCGCAAAGCCCAACATCGACATGGTCTTATACGTTTCGATCTCACAGAGCCGCTGCACGATCCGCCCGATCCGCCGCGCACCCGTCGCCGCATCCGCAAAAACGGCAAACCGCAAATGCCCATTGAGATCGATCCGAAAATCCCCGGCCACTACCGCCGCATCATCCAGAACCGACGACACCGCGAGACTTTCGGATACAAACCAGTCCTTCAACCGTTCGGTGATCTCATCGGTCTCAGCAGGCTTCGGCACCACATTGAGCAAGATCGATGTCATCCGCTGCCCCGGCGCCTCCGCCAGCCAATCGGCCGGAAACACCTCGAACTCCGCCGGATCAAACGCCCGCGCGACCCCGTTTTCGGAAAACGCCGTGTAGGTCACAAATTCCGTGTGCTGCTCCCACTTCAGCCAATACTTCCCGATCTGCCCATAGTAATGCGTGGCCCCCGGCTGCGGGTGCGGCGCGCCATGCCGATCAAGCAGTGCAACCAAATGCTCCATGTCTTTCGACCGATCCCGGCTGACCGCATCATTTGGCTGCTTGATGGCCACATAGGCCGCCGAGCAGGGCGCCGTCATCGAGGGAAACGGGCGCGCATGCAGCTCGTTGGCCAGCTTGTAACGCAAAGGGTGATCGCTGATGGGGGGCATGATACGGGCTCCGGCTTTAGGAGAGGAATAATGCGCCCGCCCGTGATGTCAAATAATTTTTCAATACTTATCAACATGTTAAGTGGATACAACGGCATACTGATCACGACTGGAGCAACACAGCACCCCTCAGCCACCGGCAGGTAGGGTGGGCCTTGGGCCACCCCTGACACAGCAACGCCGCCCCTCGGGGCGGCGTTTCATCTCACCTGCAAAGGCCTAAACCCTAATCAATCATCGGCAGGAGTTTGTCCAGCGAGGCCTTCGCATCACCATAGAACATCCGCGTATTCTCCTTGAAGAACAGCGGGTTCTCGATGCCGGAATAGCCTGTGCCCTGCCCCCGCTTGGAGACAAACACCTGCTTGGCCTTCCAGCACTCCAGCACCGGCATGCCGGCAATGGGCGAGTTCGGATCATCCTGGGCCGCCGGGTTCACGATGTCATTGGAGCCAATGACAATCGCCACATCCGTGTCCGGGAAGTCCTCGTTGATCTCGTCCATCTCCATCACGATGTCATAGGGCACCTTCGCCTCCGCCAGCAGCACGTTCATGTGGCCGGGCAAACGCCCCGCCACCGGGTGGATGGCAAAGCGGACGTTCTTGCCCTTGGCCCGCAGCTTCTTGACCAGCTCGCTGACTGCCTGCTGCGCCTGCGCCACCGCCATGCCGTAGCCGGGGATGATGATCACGCTGTCGGCTTCATTGAGCGCCGTGGCCACACCATCGGCCTCAATCGCGACTTGCTCACCTTCCACGGCCATCTGCTCACCTGCCGGGCCGCCAAAGCCACCCAGAATGACGCTCACAAACGACCGGTTCATCGCCTTGCACATGATGTAGCTGAGGATCGCACCGGAGGAGCCCACCAGCGCCCCCACAACGATCAGCAGATCATTCCCGAGCGAGAAGCCAATCGCCGCCGCAGCCCAGCCAGAATAGCTGTTTAGCATGGACACGACCACAGGCATATCCGCCCCGCCGATCCCCATGATCAGGTGGTAACCGATGAAGAGCGCCAGCAGCGTCAGCAGCACCAGTGTCCAGCTGCCAGAGCCGCCCAGATACATGATCGCAAAGAGCAACGACAGCGCCGCGGCACCCGCGTTCAGCAGGTGGCCGCCGGGCAGCTTATTGGCCGACGTATCCACCTTGCCCGCCAGCTTGCCATAGGCAATGACCGAGCCGGTGAAGGTCACAGCACCGATCCAGATGCCGAGCACGAGCTCGACCTTCAGAATGTTGATCTCGACATTGGTTTTCTTGGCGATCAGCTGTCCAAAGGACGACAGCCCGTCATAGATTTCCTTGGGCAAACCAACCGCACTATACCCATCCGGGCCAACCGCCCCCAGCACGCCGCCGTTCTCAGCGTAGAGCGCACTGACGCTGTTGATCATGATGTCCGCGTTAAAGCCCACAAAGACCGCCGCGAGACCCACGAGCGAGTGCATGATCGCCACGAGCTCGGGCATCTGCGTCATCTGCACCTTGGTGGCGAGCTGATAACCCACCGCAGCGCCCAGGGCGATCAGCACCAGCGAAACGATCCCTAGCCCCCAGCCGGGGCCAATCAGCGTCGCCGCCACCGCAATCGCCATCCCGACGATGCCATACCAGACCGCGCGTTTCGCACTTTCCTGCCCGGAGAGGCCTCCAAGGCTCAGGATGAAGAGCACTGCCGCGACCGCATAGGCCGCAATCGTAAATCCGAATTCCATTGCTCCCACCCCCTTAAGATTTCTGGAACATGGCGAGCATGCGCCGGGTGACAAGGAAGCCACCAAAGATATTTATCGAGGCCATGAAGACCGAGAGCGCCGCCAAAAGCGTGATCAGCAGCGAACTTGACCCGATCTGAATGAGCGCGCCCAGAATGATGATCGACGAGATCGCATTCGTGACCGCCATCAGCGGCGTGTGCAGCGAATGCGCCACACCCCAGATCACCTGGAAGCCGATGAAGACCGAGAGTACAAAGACAATGAAGTGCTGCATGAAGCTCGCAGGCGCCACCAGCCCCACGGCCAGCACCAGCGCCCCGCCGATGGCGAGCAGACCCACCTGCGTTTGCGTCTGCTTCTTGAAGGCCGCCACTTCCTCGGCCCGCTTCTCTTCGGGCGTCAGCTCCTTCGGCGCTTCCTTTTTGGGCGCTGCCGCAATGGCTGCCACCTTCGGCGGTGGCGGCGGGAAGGTGACCTCCTTGGCATGCGCAATTGTCGCCCCCCGGATCACGTCATCTTCCATGTCATGCACGATCACGCCGTCTTTCTCTGGCGTCAGATCGGTCATCAGGTGACGGATGTTGGTCGCATAGAGGTTCGAGGCCTGCGTGCCCATCCGGCTGGGGAAATCCGTATAGCCGATGATCGTGACACCGTTGTCGGTCACAATCTTCTCGTCCATGACCGTGAGCTTGCAGTTGCCGCCCTTCTCTGCCGCCAGATCGACCACAACCGAGCCAGGTTTCATGGATTTCACCATGTCCTCGGTCCACAACTCCGGGGCTTCGCGGTTCGGGATCAGTGCCGTGGTGATCACAATGTCCACCTCAGGCGCCAGTTCGCGGAACTTGGCCAGCTGTGCCTCACGGAACTCCGGCGACGAGACCGAGGCATAGCCGCCTGACGACGACCCGTCCTGCTGCTCTTCCTCGAAGTCCAGATAGACGAACTCAGCACCCATGGATTCGACCTGTTCGGCCACTTCGGGCCGCACGTCAAAGGCATAGGTGATCGCGCCGAGGCTCGTGGACGTGCCAATTGCCGCTAGACCAGCCACACCCGCGCCCACAACCAGCACCTTTGCGGGCGGAACTTTACCGGCGGCAGTGATTTGCCCGGTGAAGAACCGCCCGAAGTTGTTGCCCGCCTCAATCACGGCGCGGTAGCCCGCGATATTCGCCATGGACGACAGCGCGTCCATCTTCTGGGCGCGGGAAATCCGCGGGATCATCTCCATCGCGATGACCGTGGCGCCTTTCTTGGCCGCCGCCTTCATCTTGGCCTCATCAGCGACCGGGCTGAAGAAGGATATCAGGGTCTGTTCCGCGCGCAGCCGCTTCATCTCCGCCTCGTCGGGGACGCGCACCTTCGCAATCACATCCGCCGCCTTCCAGAGGGCCGCTGCCGTCTTGGCGATCTCGACACCTGCCGCTTCGTAGTCTGCATCCGCGAAACCGGCACGCATACCGGCACCCGTTTCGATGATGCACTCATGCCCCAGCTTTTGCAGCTGCGTGGCACTCTCAGGTGTCATCGCGACGCGTGCCTCGCCCTCAAAAATCTCTTTTGGTGTTCCGATCTTCAACTGAAACTCCCCCGTTTGATGCGTTTTGGTCCGAAATGGCGCACAGACCCGCCTTGTCCACTACCCCGCAGGGTCCAAAGGTACAATCCCCCCGCCTCAGACGGCGCGCAACAAACGCAAAGAAGTCACAGCCACCGGCGCACCTTTTGCTCATATCTTGCGTAATCTGCCCGAAATTCCCGCCGCATGCGGTTCTCCTCCGGCACGATGAACCGCCGCTCCAGCACCCAGACGAGGATCGGAACCAGCGCCAGCGCCAGCACCGCATCCCACCACAGGCAGAGCCCCGCGAGGATCAGCACATCGGCGAGGTAGATGGGGTTGCGGCTGCGCTTGAATATGCCCGATTGGATCAGATTACTGGGTGTTTCATGGGGAATGATGGTGGTTTGATGCTTGCGAAACTCCATCACCGCGAGCCCCGCAAGGATGATGCCGCCCCCGATCAGCAGCCCCGCGGCGAAGAACGTGACCGGATGTGCGAGGCTCAGATCGACGGACAGGTGCTGCGCCTGCGTCCAGGCCAAGACGGCGAACGCGGCCAACCAGACGGGCGGCAGATCAATCCGTTTCACGATTATCACCATTCCGTTTAGGCTGCCACAGCCCAATCCGGTTGCCCTCCCGATCACCAGCCCGGAAGATAACGTCTCCGATCACACTTACCCGCTGCATCTTTTGCCCTTTTTGCCTGTGCAACGCTACGCCCCGCAACACGCGCCGACAACCCGACCGCCTTGTGCTGCGGCAAACCACCGCTAGGGTCGGAAGAAACAACAGAAAGGGCCTGCCATGGGACTCCACGGGAAACACGCAGTCATCACCGGCGGTGGAAGCGGCATCGGGCTTGCCATTGCCCGTATGCTCGCGGATCACGGGTGCGTTGTGACGATCACCGGGCGGCGGCAGGCGGTACTGAACAGCGTCGTAAGTGACCGAATCACCGGGCTGGCGATGGATGTACGGGATGAAACACAGGTGGTCGAAACGATGGCCACGGCGGTGGCTGCACGCGGCCCGATCCAGATCTGTGTTGCCAACGCGGGCATCGCCGAAGGGCGCGCCCTGCACAAGACGGACATGGCGTTCTGGCGCGACATGATGGCCACCAATCTCGACGGCACCTTCCTGACGATTCGCGAAGCACTGCACTCCATGCGGCAGACGGATTGGGGACGTGTCATCGCTGTGTCCTCCATCGCCGGGCTGCGGGGGTTGCAAGGGGCCGCCTGCTATACCGCATCCAAGCACGGGATGGTCGGACTGATCCGCGCGCTGAGCGAAGATTACTTGGGCAAACCGATCACATTCAACGCGCTCTGCCCCGCCTATGTGGACACAGACATCGTGACACGCAACACCACCTCAATCTCCGAACGCGCCGGTGTCAGTGCGGAAAAAGCGCGTGCAATGATGGTCTCCGCCAACCGCCACGACCGGCTGATCGCGCCCGAAGAGGTGGCGGCCGCAGCACTCTGGCTGGTCTCCGAAGGATCGGAGAGCGTGAACGGGCAAGCCATCGAGATCGCGGGTGGGCAGATGTAGCACCAAGCGGTGGCCTGAAAGCCCACCTTACCTGCCTGTTCTGCGGTCTGGATTGGCAGGTGGGGTGGGCTTTCAGGCCACCCTTTGGCGGGGGCTCTTTGATTCAGCCTTTCTTAACCATGGCGGGACTAGCGTGATGTCATGGGACATCAGATCCGCTCAAAAACGCCTGGCGGCACCTTTTTCTTCACCGCCCGCCTTGCCGATGCGCGCAGCACGCTCTTAACCGATGAGATTGAACTGTTGCGCCACGCCATGCGCGACACCGTCAATCGCTATCCTTTCACTATTGATGATATTGTGGTCCTGCCCGCAGCCATCCACACGATCTGGACGCTACCGGAGACGGATGCCGACTTCAGCACCAGGTGGAGTTTCCTGAAAGCGCGCTTCTCTCGTGGGCTTCCGGCGCCAGACACGCGCAGGGCAACCGAGATGCTGCGCAAGGAAAAAGGCATCTGGCAGCGGCGCTTCTGGGAGCATCGGATTCGCTCGGCGCACGATCTGCTGCTGCATCGCAAGCTTATTCACACGGCACCGGTAGAGGCAGGGCTTGTGACGCGCGCCAGTGACTGGAGTTGGACCTCACTGCACCGCGACCTGGCGATGGCACACAGCCGCGCGCCTGCGCCTAAGTTCAGCACGATGAGATTGAAGACCGTCGCGCCGGAAAGCGTCTAAGCCACCTGTGCGGGTGTGAGCCGCCGACCATCAGCCCAGGCCTGCGCCGCCCGTCCAAAGGCCGCGAAGAGCGGACGAGACACCGGGTCTTGCGCCGCCTGATACTCCGGGTGCCACTGCACTGCCAAGGTGAAACCTGGCGCATCTTTGATGAAGATCGCTTCGGGCGTGCCATCTGGCGCAACGCCGTCGACCACAACCCGCGCGCCCGCCTGCTTGATACCCTGCCCGTGCAGCGTATTGGTCACCACCTCCTGCGCGCCCATCAAACGATGGAAAACGCCCCCATCGGTGAAAGACACTGTATGGCGATTCTCGAACTTTTCTTCAAGCGTGCCATCGGGGGGCATCCGGTGGTTCATGCGCCCCGGCAAATCGCGAATCTCCGGATGCAGCGACCCGCCCATCGCCACATTCACCTCTTGAAAACCGCGACAAATGCCCAGGAATGGCTGCCCCCGCTCGACGCAGGCGCGCACCAGAGGCAGGGCAATCGCATCCCGCGCACGATCAAAGTCGCCGTGTGCTTCGGTTGCATCCTCGCCATATTCCTCCGGGTGCACATTCGGCCGCCCCCCGGTCAGCAGAAAGCCGTCGCAGGCGTCCATCAGATCATTGACCGTCACAAAGTCAGGATCAGACGGAACAATCATGGGGATGCAGCCCGAAACCGCTGATATCGCGTCGGAATTCATCGTTCCGCCTGCATGCACCGGATACTCATCATTGATGAGATAGTGGTTACAGATGATGCCAATGACAGGCCGCGCCATAAAGACCCCCTTCGCTACAACTCATAAAGATATAGCTTCGCATGGGGCGGGTTAACAGTCCATGAGCGCGCATCCACATGTGCACAATTGCAAAATGCCTCAGCTTTCAGCAACGAGCCCTGCAGCCTCGACCCCAACGACACCGGCGATGGCATCATTATCTGATGTATCACCCGTGACACCAATGGCCCCAACGACTGCCCCCTTGCGATCGCGCATCAGGATGCCGCCCGGCACGGGGATGACATTGCCGCCATAAGCGCCATTCACGCAGGTCATGAAGTAGCCCTGGCTCTCGGCCCGTGCCATCTGTGCCGACCCTGGAATGCCCAGCATCACGGTGCCATAGGCTTTGCCAAAGGCAATCTCGAACCGCCCGGGTGCTGCGCCATCCTCACGTTCAAAGGCCTGTACGTTGCCGCCGGCATCCAAAACGACGATGGAGAGCGGTTTCAACTCCATCTCGCGGCCCTTCTCAAAGGTCTTGCGAATGATGGTGCGGGCTTTTCTGAGACTGATGGTCATGTGTACTCCTGATCTGATCCGGCAGACCCTATCCGCCGGACCCATGAGGTCAACACCCTCGCGGCATCTCGGCTGCCTTCGCTCAGAAAAACGCCTGCAAACCCGTCTGCGCACGCCCCAGGATCAAAGCATGCACATCGTGCGTGCCCTCGTAGGTGTTCACCGTCTCAAGGTTCATCATGTGGCGCATCACCTGGAATTCGCCTGAAATGCCGTTGCCCCCGTGCATGTCGCGAGCCATCCGCGCGATGTCTAGCGCTTTGCCACAGTTGTTGCGCTTGATGATCGAGATCATCTCGGGGGCCGCTTCGGCCTTATCTATCAGGCGCCCGACCTGCAACGAGGCCTGCAGCCCCAGCGCAATCTCGGTCTGCATATCCGCCAGTTTCTTCTGATACAGCTGCGTTGCCGCCAGCGGTTTACCAAACTGTTTGCGGTCAAGCCCGTATTGCCGCGCGGCGTGCCAGCAGAACTCAGCGGCCCCCATGGTGCCCCAGCCGATGCCATAGCGCGCGCGGTTGAGACAGCCAAACGGTCCTTTCAAACCCTGCACGTTGGGCAGCAGCGCGTCTTCACTGACCTCCACACCATCCATGACAATTTCGCCGGTGATCGACGCGCGCAAGCTTAGCTTGTTGCCCACTTTCGGCGCCGACAGCCCCGCCATACCTTTCTCAAGAATGAACCCCCGGATCTTGCCATCATGCGCATCCGACTTCGCCCAGATCACAAAGACATCCGCAATCGGCGCATTGGAGATCCACATTTTCGCGCCAGTCAGCTTATAGCCGGTTGCCGTCTTCTCCGCCCGGGTCTTCATGCCCGCCGGGTCAGACCCTGCATCCGGTTCGGTCAGGCCAAAACAGCCGATCCACTCCCCCGCGCAGAGTTTTGGCAGGTATTTCTGTCGTTGAACCTCTGAGCCGTAGGCATAGATCGGATAGATCACGAGGCTGGACTGCACCGACATCATCGAGCGGTAACCGCTGTCGACCCGTTCAATCTCGCGCGCCACAACGCCATATGACACATAAGATCCACCCAAGCCGCCATAGGCTTCCGGACAGGTCACGCCAAGCAGGCCCATCTCTCCCATCTCGTGGAAGATCTCCGGCTCCGCCGTCTCTTTTTCAAAGGCCTCAACGATGCGCGGCTGCAGCTTTTCCTGGGCGTAGGCCTTGGCGCTGTCGCGGATCATGCGCTCATCTTCGGCAAGCTGGTCGTTCAGCCGAAAAGGGTCAGACCAGTCAAAGGCACCCAGGTCAGGGGCGTCCTTGGCTTTCAGGATTGGCGTCTCGACGTTCATGGTCTCTCCTCCTGTGGCATATGTGGTTGCATCGGGATTATTGCAAAGATCATGGCAAAAGACTAACGATGCTTTGTTCTGCCACTTATGAGAAAAAATCATATGTCGCTGCCGCGCCGCTCGCTGCCCTCCATCTCCGCCCTGCTTGCCTTCGAGGCGGTGGCGCGGCTCGGCAGCGCGACACAGGCGGCAGCGGAACTGTCACTGACCCAAAGTGCCGTCAGCCGTCAGTTGAAAGCCTTGGAAGATCAGATTGGTGTCGCCCTGCTCGCCCGGGAGGGGCGTGGTCTGATGCTCACAGCAAAAGGGCAGACCTACGTGCGGGAGGTGCGTGACACCTTGCACAGGCTGTCGCAAGCGACGGTTTCGGCGCAGACGGATGCCGGGGTCGGGCCGCTCAATCTCGCCATCCTGCCCGCATTCGGGATGCACTGGCTGGCGCCTCGTTTGCAGGGGTTTGCGCAGCGCCATCCAGAGGTCACCGTGAACCTCTCCACCCAGCTGGCCCCTTTCGATTTCCGCACCAGTGCCTTCGACGCCGCAATCCATTTCGGCCGCGAAGACTGGCCTCATGTGCGCTACCTGCCGCTCTTGCCTGAAATCGTGGTCCCAGTCTGCGCGCCCTCGGTGATCGCAACGCCCTTGCGCGACCCAAGCCATGTCTTGAACTACGATCTGCTGCATCTGGACACGCGCCCGCGCGGTTGGGCCCGCTGGCTGCGCGCCTTGGGACAGGATGTCGAGCCACCGCCCGGCATGGTCTTCGACCAGTTTGCAACAATGGCACAAGCAGCGATCCATGGGTTGGGCATTGCGCTACTGCCCACGTTCTTTGCAGAGCCCTATCTCGCTAGCGGAGCGCTTGTGCTGGCCTCTGAACAAACATCACAGAGTATTGGCAGCTACTATCTGGTTTGGCCGTCAGACAGACCGGAACCGCCGTCCCTGGTGTCCTTTCGCGAGTGGCTGTCCGGCCAAGCATCCTCGACCTAAGCGCTTTGAAAGCCGCTGCGTGGCGACGCATTCCTACGCCCCATCTAAGGTGCTGAAGACCAGCATAACAGCAGCTATTGTTTGGACGGAGATGACGACCTGAACAACTCCGGTCGAGATCCAGACCTCCGATGCGCACAAGCCAGTGCCCGTCCGGCGGACATTGACTTTACACATCTCAATCAAAAGGGGCGCACGGTTTAGGCTTTCCCGCACGCCCCTTTGAAGTTTTCAACTACTTTGCGGTGATGCGCCCATCTGTGTACGGGGTGTAGGGCGCATTGGCGGCCAGGAACTCCGCCGTGACATCCGCAAGGTCAGGGCCGAAGTCGTAGGCATTCTGCGCTTCTTCGAACATGGCATACCCATCCCCGCCATTGCGGACGTAGTTGTTCGACACGACGGAGTAGACCTTTTCCGGATCAATCGGCGCGCCACTCACCATCACATCGCTGACCCGGCTGCCCGCCGGTTGGCTGACGTCAAAGGCATAGCTCATACCCGCCACCTGGGGGAAGCGCCCGGCGCCATCCTCGATCTGGCTCACACCGTTTTCCAATGCATCGACAATGCTGGCGCCCGTGACTTGAAAGGTCGACAGCGTGTTCTGGAACGGCAGCACGGTCAGAACTTCGCCCATTGTCACCTCACCCGCGTCGATGCTGGCCCGAATTCCGCCACCATTCTGGATTGCAATTTCCACGCCCTGGTCCTTCACCCGGTCGAGCATCGCATCGGCGATGAGGTTGCCCATCGTGCATTCCTGCGCGCGGCAGACGTCGCGCGAACCAACGATCTCCGAGGCGGTCTCGGCTACAATCCGCTGTTTCAACTCCTCGATGGGCGCGCCCATCTCTGCAATACGAGCGGCAATTGCCTCATCAGGCACCACAGACGCATCCAGCACCATAGGATCGCCCGACGCCGCGGTCACAGCGCCAGCGTCGTCGAAGGTCACGGTCAGATGCCCGAGGTACTTGGTATAGGCATAGGCCTGTGCGACGGGGGTGCCCTCGACCATCTCGGGATAGGCCGGGGTACCGTCGTCGTCATTGCTCATCAGCGTGTGGCTGTGCCCGCCAATGACCACATCAATCCCCGGCACGTTCGCTGCAATGTCGAGGTCCTTGTTCAGGCCCACGTGGTTGAGCGCAATGATGATGTCGACGCCTTCCGCCTCAAGAGTGGCAACGTCAGCCTTCAAGGCTTCGATCTCATCCTGAAAGACCACGCCCTCACCGGGGCTGGAGGTCTCGACTGTATCGGTGGCCAGCGCCGAGACAATGCCGATTTTCTGACCGCCGACATCCAGCACGACGTGGTTCTCGACCTTGCCGTCGAGCAGCGCCTCACCCGAGAGGTCGAGATTGCCCGAGACCACCGGGAAGCTCACCTTTTCGATGAAATCCGCGAGCCCCTGCGGCCCGTCGTCGAATTCGTGGTTGCCCACGGCCATGGCGTCATAGCCGATCGCCTGCATGAACTCGGCCTCCGCCGCGCCCTTGTAGGTCGAATAGAACAGCGAGCCCTGGAACGGGTCACCAGCGTCGAGCAGCAGCACATTCTGGCCTTCCAGCTCGGCGCGTTTCTGATCGACAGCGGTCTTTACCCGGGCCACACCTCCAAAACATGTGCCTTCGGCTTCACCCTCAGCGTTGCAGGTCGAATCGTATTTGTTGATCGACTCGATGCGGCTGTGCATGTCGTTGGTGTGCAGGATGTGCAGCGTATAATCCGCAGAGGCCATGCCGGCGCTCAAAGCAAGCACGGCTGTGGCAGTGAGGAATCGGTTCATGATGTCTCCCCTTATGAGTTTATGACAGCATCGTGACGCTGCTCAGACGGAGTGTCAAAGGCTGCTTGCGCTGACGGAGACCAGACCATGCGTCAACGCGCACCGGCGCTCAAATGTGCGACAGCGCAGCAGGCAGGTGGGGTGGGCTTTCAGGCCACCCCCGCTTGACGCCACACACCACAGCGGGCATCACCCCCTCATGTTGATCTTCAAGATTTTCCGGGCCGAAGAATGGGCCACACTGCGGGCCGATGGCAAAACCGCTGGCGCGCCCATCGACGTGGCAGACGGCTATGTGCATTTCTCCACCGCAGATCAGGCGGCAGAGACGGCCGCCAAGCATTTCGCTGGCGAAGACGACCTCATGCTCCTCGCCGTTGACACAGACCGGCTCGGCGATGATCTGAAGTGGGAGGTCTCGCGCGGAGACCAGCTGTTCCCTCATCTCTACCGGGTGCTGCGCCAGGAGGATGTGGTCTGGGCGCAACCCCTGCCGCTGCAAGACGGCATGCACCAGTTTCCCGCCGGGCTGGACGAGGCCAGCGCATGAGCCGACCGCTCGAGCGGCTCGGGCTTTCCATTCTGCGCCGCATGGATCCGGAAGCGGCCCATGGTCTTGCCCTGAGGGCCCTGCGCAGCGGTCTGGCCCCCGCGCCCGGACCCGTCACCTCCGACCGTCTGAAGACGAGCCTGGCCGGGCTCACCATGCCCAACCCGATTGGACTCGCCGCCGGGTTTGACAAAAATGCGGACGCCATCGCCCCACTGGCCCGCGCAGGCTTTGGCTTTGTGGAAGTCGGAGCCGCCACGCCACTGCCGCAGCCGGGCAACCCCAGGCCCCGCCTCTTTCGGCTCAGCGAAGATGCGGCGGCCGTCAACCGATTTGGCTTCAACAACGACGGGATGGAGGTGATCGGCACCCGGCTTGCGGCGGCAACCGCATCCATCCCACTTGGCCTGAACCTCGGCGCCAACAAGACCAGCCCCGACCGCGCTGCGGACTTTGCAAAGGTCATGGTGCACCTTTGCAAAGAGGTCGATTTCGCAACCGTCAACGTGTCTTCTCCCAACACTGAAAAGCTGCGCGACCTGCAAGGCCCAGCAGCGCTCGCGGCCCTGCTCGATGGGGTGATGCAGGTGCGGGACAAAACCCCTGTCTTCTTGAAGATCGCGCCGGATCTGACAGAGGCCGAGATTGCTGATATCGCCACGGTCGCGCGCGACGCGCAGGTCGATGCGATCATCGCCACCAATACAACGCTTGCCCGAGACAATCTGAAAAGCCGCCATGCAGCGGAAGCCGGTGGCTTGTCAGGTCAACCCCTGTTCGAACGGTCAACACGGGTATTGGCGCAGCTCTCTGCGCAGACAGACATCCCTCTGATCGGCGTGGGCGGCGTCGGCTCAGCCGAGCAAGCCTATGCCAAGATCCGCGCGGGCGCCTCGGCGGTGCAGCTCTACACCGCGCTTGTCTTTGGCGGGCTGTCGCTGGTCACAGACATCGTCAAGGGCCTCGACGCGCTGCTTGCACGCGACGGGTTTTCCAGCGTAGCGGAGGCCGTTGGCACAGCCCGCGCCGACTGGCTCTAGGCCTTCCCTGCCGCCGCCTCCAGTGCTGGATAGCGCAGGCCCAGGGTTACGCCCCGCGCAATGAAAGAGATCAGCAGCGCGAGCCAGAGCCCGTGATTGCCAAGGGTGGGCAAAAGCACCGCAAGCGCCAGCCAATAGATCAGAAAACTCAGCGCCATCATATTGCGCATGTCCTTGCTGCGTGTGGCACCAATGAAGATACCGTCAAACATCCAGGCGGCACATCCGAGCAAGGGCGCCACCACCATATAAGGCAGAAACTGCCGCGCAGTCTGCTGCACATCGGCGTTTTTGGCCATCAGATCAATGCCCCATCCCCCCACGAATCCGAAGGCGGTGGCCATGAACACGCAGATGAGCAGCCCCCACACCGAGGTGACCAGAGCGGCGCGGCGCACATAGGCACGGTCGCCCCGCCCAAAGGCCCGCGCGATCAGCGTCTCGGCCGCAAAGGCGAAGCCATCCATCGCATAGGCGGTAATATACATGAACTGGATCAGCACCTGGTTGGCAGCCAGCGTCACATCACCCAGGCGCGCCCCGATGAACCCGAGCGAGGAAAAGATGATCATCAACATGGCCGAGCGCAGCAAAATGTCGGTGTTGAGAAGCGCCATGCGGACAAGTTTGGAGCGTTCGAAAATCCGCGGCCACTCTCGCCACGCCAGGTTGGCAAACGCCGCCCGGCAGAACCAGAGCCCCAGCGCCGCCCCCGTCAGTTCCGCGATGACCGTCGCGACCGCAACACCGGGTACACCCCAATCCAGAACCAACACAAACAGCAGATCAAGCAGGATGTTGGTGCCATTCATCACCAGTTGCACCCAGAAGACACCGCCCGTCCGCTCCATCGCGACCAGCCAACCGGTCAGCGCATATACGGCGATGGCCGCAGGCGCCGTCCAGATGCGGATGGTGAGATACGACCGCGCAAGTCCCGTGACCTCGTCGCTGGCGTCTGCGAGCGTCAGTGCACCCCAGAAGATCAGCGGTTGCAGCACGATGAGCGTGAGCCCGCCCGCCAGCGCCACCAGCAGCGCACGCGTCAACCACGCCGACACCTCTGCGTCATCTCCCGCCCCCGCCGCCTGGCCAACAAGGCCCACCGTCCCCATGCGCAGAAACCCGAAGATCCAGTAGACCGTGCTCAGGATAACGGCGCCAAGGCCCACCGCCCCAATGGGGGCCGCCGCGCCCAGTTGCCCCACGACGCCCACATCCACGGCGCCAAGGATTGGCACCGTCGCATTGGACAGCACGATGGGCAGGGCGATTTTCAGGACGCGGCGGTGGCTGACAGCTGCCTGCGCGTCAGATGTGGTGTCAGTCACGGCGTTGCGGCATCAGGAAATGTCCGGTGGCCTGCGCAAAAAGGCGGGTGCGATTGTCTTGCCAGGCCTCCACATGCACCGACGCATAGCGCCGGCCTGAGCGGTTGATCCGGGCCCGCGCATATGCATCCCGCGGCAGGCCGGAGCGCAGATAATCCGTTGAAATATCGATTGTTTTCGGCAAGCGCGGCAGCCCGCCCGCCTCCAGCGTGGCGGTGTCGATGGCGCCCGACTCGACATCTTCCCAGAGGTATGTCCAGCTCAGCGTGATGATCGCGGTGACCTCTAGGAAAGCCGCTGTGACCCCACCGTGGATCGCAGGGAGCATCGGGTTGCCGATCAGCTTTTGATCGAATGGCAGAACACCCGTCAGCTCGTCGCCTTTGCGCTCGAATTGCATACCGAGATACTGGATATAGGGCACCCCTTCGACCAGTGCGCGCAAGGTGGCATCGCGGCGCTGCTTTATCACCTGCACCGGCTCCGGCTTGCGCCGTGGCGCCTTCATCGGGTGCCCTCCACCGTAAAGGCGCCGGTGGCGGCGGCCACCGGGTTCTCGGCATCTTCATCCGTGGCTGTGGCGCGCACGAAGGCCACGGTGCGGGTTACGTGGTAGCAGGTCGCGCGCGCCGTGATGGCCTGCCCCGGGGTTGCGGCCCGCATGTAGTCAATGCGCAAATCGATGGTTGCCGTGCCGCCCGGATTGCCCGGATGGCTCATGACTGCGGCACCACAGCAGGTGTCCATCAGCGCCGAGACAGCCCCGCCGTGAATCACGCCCGTCTCGGGATCGCCCACCAGTTTTTCATCGTAGGGCATCTCGATCATCGCTTCGCCCTCACCCATGTCCGTCAGGCGCATGCCCAGCGCCTTGCTGTGCGGAATGGCTTCGATAAACTGCCGGGCGATATCGGTTTTTGTGGCCATGGGAGCGTCTCCATCGGGCACGGCCCGAACTGCACTGCCCCTTTATCAACGCATCCTGTCGCCAAGGGCAAGACCTGCGGTTGCACTCGCGATACCTGCGGCCTAGCTTGGAGGTCAGGGAGAGACATCGCATGGCAGACCAGCGCCTGACGTTCAAAGAGATGTGCGCCGAGTTCGACGTAACACCGCGCACGCTCCGGTACTATGAGTACATCGAATTGCTGCAGCCCGACCGGGAGGGGCGCGCGCGGTTTTACGGGCCGCGGGAACGGGCGCGGATGAAGCTGATCCTGCGCGGACGCAAGTTCGGCTTTCAGCTGGAGGACATCCGGCAATGGCTGCTGATCTATGAAAACGAAGGCACCTCGGCGCAAATGGAGGCCTGGGTCAATCTCGCGGATGGGCAGTTGAAAGAACTGGCCGACCAGCGGCAACAGCTCGACGAGGCCATGCAAGAGCTGCAGGATCTACGTGATTCTGTCGCCGGCGAGATCAGCAAGAGCTGAAATCCTCTCCCAAGCGGCCCAGATGGGCGGATTTTCGCATGCCACGCGCGGCCTGGTCGGGCAGCTTGGTGATGTGACGCCACGTGCCTCTGGGCTTCCGCAATGACACCTGCCAAAGTGACGTGACGTTCGGGTTACGTAAACGTTATCTCGCGTTGTAGTTGACCCCCCAGTTCATATTTGTGCCGCATTCCGATGTGAGAAGAGTAGCGACGATGACCGACGAAATTATGACCATCCGCGAGATGTGTGACGCATTCGACGTCACGCCGCGCACCTTGCGCTTTTACGAGTCAAAGGAGCTGCTGTTCCCCATTCGCGAAGGACAAAGACGTCTCTTTACCCGCCGCGACCGCGCGCGGCTCAAGCTGATCCTGCGGGGCAAGAAATTCGGCTTCAGCCTCGAAGAAATCCGCCAGTTGCTGGACCTCTATGACATGGGTGACCAGCAACAGACCCAGTTGCAGCGGACCTATGAGGTTGCACGCGACCGTCTTGCCGATCTGGTCAGCCAACGCGACGCGCTGAACGAGGCCATTGCCGAACTGACAGAACAACTCAAATGGGGTGAAGAGATGCTGACCTCCTTGCGCACGCCGCGCAGCGCCGCCGAGTAACACACGCCATCACGCCTTCAGGGAGAGAGACCAGGATGCCCCGCTACACCGCCCCGACCAAAGATCTGCAATTCGTGCTGCATGATGTGCTGAAGGTCACTGAGCAGAACACTCCCGGCTATGACGAGCTGGAGGCGGATTTCACCTCCGCGATTCTGGAAGAAGCGGGCAAGCTGAGCTCAGACGTGCTGGCGCCCCTGAATGTTGTGGGCGACACTGAGGGCTGTACGCTGGAGAACGGTGTTGTGCGCACGCCGACGGGCTTCAAGGCGGCTTTTGACCAGGTCAAGGAGGGCGGCTGGCCCGGCCTTGATATGCCGGAGCAATATGGCGGGCAGAACATGCCCTGCGTCATCGGCACGGCGGTGGGTGAGATGTTCTCGGGCGCGAATATGGCATTCACCATGTATCAGGGCCTGACACATGGTGCGGCGTCCGCCATACTGGCCCATGGCACCGAGGCGCAGAAGGACATGTATCTGCCCAAGATGGTCGCCTGCGACTGGACCGGCACGATGAACCTGACTGAGCCGCATTGCGGCACCGATCTGGGCCTGATGCGCACCAAGGCCGAACCGCAGGGTGATGGCAGCTATCGCATCACCGGGCAGAAGATTTTCATCTCCGCCGGTGAGCACGACATGTCCGACAACATCATCCACCTTGTGCTGGCCAAGATCACCGGCGCGCCGGAGGGCATCAAGGGCGTGTCGCTCTTCATTGTTCCAAAAATATGCGTGAACGACGATGGCAGCCTTGGTGCGCGCAATGGTGTGGCCGTTGGCAAGATCGAAGAGAAAATGGGCATCCACGGCAACTCCACCTGCGTGATGAACTACGACGGTGCGACCGGTTATCTGCTGGGCGAAGAACACAAGGGCATGCGCGCGATGTTCACCATGATGAACGAGGCGCGTCTGGGTGTGGGCATGCAGGGGCTGAGCCAGGCGGAAGTCGCCTATCAGAACGCATTAGACTACGCTAAGGATCGGCTGCAGGGCCGCGACGTGACCGGCGTGAAGAACCCCAAAGGCCCAGCCGATCCGCTGATCGTGCACCCGGACATCCGCCGTGCCCTGATGGACCAGAAGAGCTTTGCCGAGGGCGCGCGTGCCTTCATCCTTTGGGGTGCGACGATGATCGATGCCGCGCACCGGTCTAGCGACAAGGACGCGGATGGTCTGGTGTCGCTGCTGACGCCGGTGATCAAGGGCTTCCTGACCGACCAGGGTTACGACATGACCATCAAGGCGCAGCAGGTCTATGGCGGGCATGGCTATATCGAGGAGTGGGGCATGTCGCAGTTCGCCCGCGACGCGCGGATCGCGATGATCTACGAAGGTGCCAACGGCGTGCAGGCGCTCGACCTCGTCGGTCGTAAACTGGCACAGGACGGCGGCAAGCATGTGATGGCGTTCTTCGAGCTGGTCAAAGGCTTCATCAAGGAGAATGCCGGGCAGGACGCAGAGTTCGACGCGCAGTTCCTGGAGCCGCTGAAGCGCGCGAGCAAGGATCTGCAGGCGGCGGGAATGTACTTCATGCAGAACGGCATGAAAAATCCCAACAATGCGCTCTCGGGGTCCTATGATTTCATGCATATGTTCGGGCATGTCTGCCTCGGCCTGATGTGGGCGAAGATGGGCAAGGCGGCGAAAGATGCGCTGGCAGGCGGCGCCTCAGACGTCGATTTCTACGAAACAAAGCTCCACACCGGGCGCTATTACATGGCGCGTCAATTGCCCGCAACAGCCCTGCACCTGAGCCGGATCGAGACCGGGGCGGACACTGTCATGGCGCTCGATGCCGCCAACTTCTAGCCCTGGGAGGGGTGGCCTGAAAGCCCACCCCACCTGTCATTTGAGAGGAATCCGCTGATGCCCCACCCGTTCCGCCTGACGCAATGTGCCACGGTTGTCTTGGCCGGGTGCGGGTGCGACGGGCGGATTTGGTTTGCCGCAGGCGCATGGCGCGGTACTTGACGTTTGCAGGGAACATGCGCGTTTGGGAGGACGCTACATGAAAGACGGCACAGAGATCACACCCGGGTGGATGACCGACGAACACCGCATGATCGCGGAGATGACGGCGCAGTTCATCACAACCGAGTGGGCGCCGCACGTCCAACGCTGGCGCAAACAGGGGCAAATGGATCGCGAGACCTGGGGTCAGGCCGGAGAGCTGGGCCTGCTCTGCCCATCCATCCCGGAGGCCTACGGCGGGCCGGGTGGCGATTTTGGCCATGAAGCGGCGATCCTGATCGAAGCGGCCCGTGCCAATCTGGCCAGTTGGGGGCATGGCATCCACTCCGGGATCGTGGCGCATTATGTGCTCGCCTATGGCACCGAAGACCAGAAGCAGCGCTGGCTGCCGAAGATGATCTCGGGCGAGCTCGTTGGTGCGCTGGCGATGACGGAGCCCTCGACCGGCTCGGACGTGCAGGCGATCAAGACCAGGGCCTTGCGCGACGGGAATGTCTATCGGCTGTCGGGGCAGAAGACCTTCATCACCAACGGGCAGCATGCCAATCTGATCATCGTGGCGGCCAAGACCGACCCGTCGCAAGGCTCCAAAGGTCTGTCGCTCGTCATGCTGGAGACCGACGGCGCACAGGGCTTCAGCCGCGGGCGCAATCTGGAGAAGGTGGGGTTGCATGCGAATGACACGTCAGAGCTCTTCTTCGATGATGTCGCGGTCCCGCCCGAAAACATCCTGGGGGGCGCCGAGGGTCAGGGCTTTTATCAGATGATGCAGCAGCTGCCGCAGGAGCGGCTGATCATCGCTTGCGGGGCAGTCGGTGCGATGGAAGGCGCTGTGGCGCGCACCATCGCCTATTGCAAGGAGCGCGAGGCCTTCGGCGGGCCGCTCACCCAGTTCCAGAACACACGGTTCAAGCTGGCGGAGTCCCAGACCCGAGCCACGGTCGCGCGCGCCTTTCTCGATCAGTGCATCGCAGAGCACCTGCGCGGTGCCCTGACCGTCGAAAGAGCGGCGATGGCGAAGTACTGGCTGACCGATACGCAATGCGCGGTGCTCGATGACTGTGTGCAACTGCACGGCGGCTATGGGTTCATGCAGGAATACGCAGTGGCCGAGATGTGGGCCGACGCCCGGGTACAGCGCATCTACGGCGGCACCAATGAGATCATGAAAGAGCTGATTGCGAGGGCGCTGTGACCAGTCAATCGGCAGGGTGGTGTGATCCGTTGAGCCGCCTCCGGCGGGAGTATTTGGCGAAGGGTGAAGACGCGAAGACGCTTCGCTCTTTAGGCGTTGGCCATCCCGACCGAAACGCCTTCACCCTTCACGGTCATCGGCTCTCCAGCCTGTACCGTACTGTCATGCTGACCCGATCAGGGTTAACAAGTCGTTCAGGACAGTTCGAAAGTCTGCTTCACCCTTCCAGAAATACTCAAATCCCGACCTCTCCCCCAACACGGAAAGACGATCCCTTATGACCATGCAACTCTATTGCTTCGGCGAAAGCGGCAACTCCTACAAGGCGGCACTCGCGCTTGAACTCTCGGGCCTCGATTGGGAGCCTGTAAAGGTCGACTTTTTTGGCGGCGAGACGCGGTCAGAAGACTACCGCGAGACCGTCAATGTGATGGGAGAGGCCCCGGTGCTGGTGGATGGCGATCTGCGGCTCACGCAATCGGGCGTCATCCAGGACTATGTGTCCGAGAAATCCGGCAAGCTGGGAGGCAGTGACGCCGCTGAGCGGCGCGAGGTTCTGCGCTGGTTGCTTTGGGACAACCACAAGCTCAGCTCGGCGGCGGGCATGACGCGGTTCCTGATGAATTTCCTGCCGGAAGACAAGCGGCCCGCAGAAGTGATCGCCTTCATGCAAGGGCGCCTCAAGGCAGCTTATGCGGTGCTCGACGCGCATCTGCAGAACCGCGACTGGGTGGTTGGCGATGGGGTCACAAATGCCGACATCAGTTGCTGCGGATACCTTTACTACCCCGAGCCCTTCGGGTTTGACCGGAGCGAGTGGCCTCACATCGACACGTGGCTCACCCGCCTGTCAGACACCCCGGGCTGGAAGGCCCCCTATGACCTCATGCCCGGCAGCCCCGCTGATCGCGCCTGACCCGGAAAACCGCGCCTCTTGTGCGACAAGGAGAGACAAATGACCGAAGCCTATATCTATGACGCGCTGCGCACCCCGCGCGGGAAGGGTCGCAAGGACGGCGCCTTGCATGAGGTGACCGCGCTGCGCCTGTCGGCTCAGACGCTGAACGCCGTGAAGGCGCGCAACAACCTGGAAGGCCATGCCGTCGAGGACGTGATCTGGGGCAACGTCACACAAGTGATGGAACAAGGCGGCTGCCTGGCACGCTCCGCCGTGCTGGCCTCAGACCTTGATGAGCGCATCCCGGGCCTTGCGATCAACCGCTTCTGTGCGTCCGGTATGGAGGCGGTGAACCTTGCGGCCAACCAAGTACGCGGCGGTGCGGGCGACGGCTATATCGCGGGTGGTGTCGAGATGATGGGGCGCGTGGCCATGGGCTCAGATGGGGCCGCGGTTGCCGTCGATCCGTCGATTGCCATGGAGCAATACTTTGTGCCGCAGGGGATCAGCGCCGACATCATCGCGACAGAATATGGCTTCACCCGCGATGATGCGGACCAACTGGCCGTTGAGTCTCAGCGCCGGGCAAAACAGGCCTGGGATGAGAAGCGCTTTGCCAAATCCGTCATCGAGATCACGGACCAGAACGGCCTGCCGATCCTTGATCATGACGAATATATGCGGCCTCAGACCGACATGCAGTCCTTGGGCGGTTTGAACCCTGCCTTTCAGGCCATGGGCGAGGTCATGCCGGGCTTCGACAAGGTCGCGCTGATGAAGTACCCGCACCTAGAGAAGATCAACCACATTCACCACGCAGGCAATTCGAGCGGCATCGTGGACGGTGCAGCCGCCCTGCTGATCGGCTCGAAGGCGTTCGGTGAAACGCACGGGCTGAAACCCCGCGCGCGCATCAAAGCCACTGCCAAGATCGGAACCGACCCCACGATCATGCTGACAGGCCCTGTGCCCGTGACCGAGAAGATTCTTGCCGACAACGGCATGGAGATAAAAGACATCGATCTCTTCGAAGTCAACGAGGCCTTTGCCTCGGTCGTCTTGCGCTTCATGCAGGCCTTCGATGTAGACCACGGCAAGGTCAACGTGAACGGCGGTTCTATCGCCATGGGTCACCCGCTTGGAGCCACCGGCGCGATGATCATCGGCACCCTGCTCGATGAGATGGAGCGTGCGGATAAGGAAACCGGTCTCGCCACGCTCTGCATCGCAAGCGGGATGGGGGCTGCCACCATCATCGAGCGCGTGTAAGCGCCATGGCCGGCGTCACCGCCCTTACCGTCTATCAGGAAACGCTGGACGTGCTCTCCCGCGCCCTGATGGACGGCGACTGGGAAGTGGCGCAGGCGCGGATCAAACTGCCGCATCTTCAACGCACCCAAAGCACTGAGATCGTCGTGGAGACGGCCGAGGACCTGATCATCGGCCTCACGGCCTTCCGCGATGCCCTCCTGGGGCGCGGGGCCACGCATCTGGTACGGTTGGCCACCGACGCGGAATTCATGAGCGAGAACTACATGACCGGGCATCACGTGACCCACACGCTGAACAATGCGGTGCCAGTGGTCGACAGCTACGCCAACCGCATGGTGCTTCTGCGCGAGGAGGGGCTTTGGAAGGTGCTGGAAGTGGAATGCATGCTCGACAACCCGCATTGGCCCATCCACATTCCGCATGTGCACCGTGATGGCGCGCGCCCCGAGGCGCTGGCCTCGCCTGAGAACGACGCGCGCCGCCAGTCCGTTGACCCGCGGATCATCTATCAGAGCTTCATCGACGAGCTCTCCGAGGCCACCACCGAGGAGGATTTTGACGCCTATTGCAGCTGTCTGCTCTTCCCCTACAGCTCGCACACGGAAGCGCTCGACACGATCATTTCAGCGCCAAACGAGGTGCGCCCGTTTTTCGACATGCTGCGCCGGGAGATGCAGGATCGCGGCGCCGACCGGCTGGAGCGGCGCGCGGAACGGGCGGAGTTCATCGCCAGCGATCTCATCTGCGGCTACCACGCCACCGACTTCTACAACGGAGAGGTCAGCGTCTTCGGCCCGATCAAATCCCGTATGATACTCAAACGCCAGGGCACCACCTGGTATCTGAAATCCGTCACGAATTCCCTGTCCAACACCAGGTTTCCCTACAATGTCCCCAAGCCGTCGACGGCTCTGGTGACCCTCAGAACGATCCAAGAAAGGACCCGCACATGAGCGAGTTTACAAGTCAAACCGATAGCGATGGCATCACAAGCTTTGCTAAGCAATCACGGGAATCGGCACGATGAGAGCAATCATCAGAGTCTCTATCACAGGTGACAGCGGTTCGACGCTCAGGAACAAACTAGCTGGCATTGCCGACAACTATGATTTTCGTACAGGTCCAGGTGGCTCGAGTACGGGGACATGGCAGAACTCAAACATCAGCGAATCCGACTTTGCAAAATTTCAAGCCAAGTATTGGGACGCGATTGCCAGCCATCCCGGACCAGGCACTTTGGACAATCTTTGGTGCACCATCGATACGTGGCCTCACCCAGAAAATCACGACGATAATATGGAAAAGAAGCTGATTGAATTGGGCCTAATTCCCGGAGACGAAAAATGACCGAGTTTACAAGTCAGACCGACAGCGACGGCATTGCCACGATCACCTGGGATGTACCGGGCAAATCCATGAATGTGATGTCTTATGAGGGGCTTGCGCAGATCGATACGCTGATAGATGAGGCGCTGGCCGATGAGGCGGTGAAGGGCATCGTCCTGACCTCGGGCAAGGCGGGCTCTTTCGCGGGTGGGATGGACCTCAACCTCATCGCCAAGATGAAGGCGGATGCGGGCGAGACCCCGGCCAAGGGGCTCTTTGAGGGCGTGATGGACATGCACCGCCTGCTGCGGAAGATCGAGCTGGCCGGGATGGATCCCAAGACCCAGAAGGGTGGCAAGCCGATTGCCTGCGTCCTGCCCGGCACGGCGCTTGGGATCGGGCTGGAGCTGCCGCTCAGCTGTCATCGCATCTTTGCCGCCAACAATCCCAGGGCCAAGATCGGCCTGCCCGAGATCATGGTGGGCATCTTCCCCGGTGCAGGCGGCACCACGCGGCTGGTGCGCAAGATGGGCGCCATGGCTGCCTCGCCCTTCCTGCTGGAGGGCAAGCTGGTCGATCCGGTGAAAGCGAAAGGCGCGGGTCTGATCGACGAGGTTTCTGACGATCCGACGGCCGACGCCCGCGCGTGGGTGCTGAGCGCCAAGGATGCTGATTTGGTGAAGCCGTGGGACGCCAAGGGCTATAAGATGCCCGGTGGCGCGCCTTACCACCCGGCGGGTTTCATGACCTTCGTGGGCGCCTCGGCGATGGTCAACGGCAAGACCCAAGGGGTCTATCCGGCGGCCAAGGCGCTGCTTTCAGCAGTTTACGAAGGGGCGCTGGTGCCTTTCGACACCGCGCTAAAGATCGAGGCGCGCTGGTTCACCTCCGTTCTGATGAACCCCTCGTCGGAGGCGATGATCCGATCGCTTTTCATCAACAAGGAAGCGCTGGAGAAAGGGGCCGTGCGCCCGCAGGAGGTGGCCGATCAACGTGTGAAAAAGCTGGGCGTGCTCGGTGCCGGTATGATGGGCGCGGGGATCGCACTGGTCTCCGCACAGGCGGGCATCGAGGTGGTGCTGATCGACCAGACTCAGGAGGCGGCAGACCGCGGCAAAGACTATACGGCCAAGTTTGCCGACAAAGGCATTCAGCGCAAGAAAACCACGCCGGAGAAGAAAGAGCAGCTTCTCAGCCTCATCACGGCGACCAGCGATCTCGACGCACTCAAGGGCTGTGACTTGATCATCGAAGCGGTCTTTGAGGACCCGAAGGTCAAGGCCGAGATGACGCAAAGGGTCGAGGCGGTGATCCCCGAGGATTGCATCTTTGCCTCCAACACCTCCACCCTGCCGATCACCGAGCTGGCCAAGGCGTCAAGCCGTCCTGAGCAGTTCATCGGCATCCACTTCTTCTCGCCCGTGGAAAAGATGCTGCTGGTGGAAATCATCAAGGGCAAGGGTACAGGCGACCGCGCGGTGGCCAAGGCGCTCGACTACGTGCGCCAGATCCGCAAGACACCGATTGTGGTGAACGACGCCCGCTTCTTCTATGCCAACCGCTGCATCATTCCTTACATCAACGAAGGCATCCGCATGGTGGCCGAAGGGGTTGAGCCTGCGCTGGTCGAGAATGCGGCGCGTCTGGTCGGCATGCCGCTGGGTCCGCTGCAACTGGTTGATGAGACCTCGATCGACCTCGGCGCCAAGATCGCCCGCGCCACCAAGGCTGCCATGGGTGACGCCTATCCCGACGCTGCCGTGGATGACGTGATCTTCTGGATGGAAGGCGAAGGCCGGTTGGGCCGGAAGTCTTCTGCAGGGTTCTATGCCTACGACGAAAAAGGCAAACGCCAGGGGCTATGGGAGGGGCTGGCAGCCCAATACCCCGTGGCCGACGATCAGCCGGAGCTGACGGATGTGCAGCACCGCCTGCTCTTTGCGCAATCGCTGGAAGCGGTGCGCGCGCTGGAAGAGGGCGTGCTCATGGACATCCGTGAAGGGGATGTGGGCGCGATCCTAGGCTGGGGCTTTGCACCATGGTCCGGCGGCCCGCTCAGCTGGCTCGACATGATCGGCGCGCCTTACGCCGCCGAGCGCTGTGACCAGCTGACAGACGCCTTTGGAGACCGCTTTGCCTGCCCGAAGTTGTTGCGCGAGATGGCAGCGAAGGGGCAGAGCTTCTACGGCCGATTCAGTAAGACCGCCAAAGCTGCCTGAAGCGGGCACGCAGTGCCAAGGCGGTGGCCCAAAGGCCCACCGTACCTGCCGGTCCTGACCTCTGTGCTGGCAGGTGGGGTGGGCTTTCAGGCCACCCCTCGTCGCTCGGCCCGGTGTCCGAAGTCCGGTCTAATGCCCGAATACATAGCCAAACCGCGCGATGTCCTCCGCGCAGAGCCGTGCGACAAGATCGCGGCTCTGTGCATCATAGGCCTTGGCGTATTGTGGCGGGCGCTCCGAGCGGTTCACATGGGGCAAGGAGAGTGTGAAGCCGAGGTGATCCCACAGCGGGGCGGCATCACGTTCAAAGGCTTCCAAGCGAATATAGAGGTTGCAGCGCTCGACGCCCTCTATGTCCTGCATGTAGCTGCGCGCGGGACTCGCCTGCAAGCTTTGTTGCACAACGGGCTCCTGCAAAAACCTCTTGAAGTCATAGTCTCGCGCCAGAGCGACCGCCGGGTGGTCAAAGCTTTGCACCTTCAGCCAGTGATAGTAGCTCACGACCCGGTCCCACGGATTGCGGATCAGCGTAAAGGTGAACATTGCGCCAATATCTTCCGGTGTCAGCACCCCATCTATGTCCGCCAGAGTTGCATGTTTCCACAGACGCCCTCGGGCGTTGAGATGCGCGAGGCGCGCTTTGCGGCGGCGGGCCTTGGGCGTGTCACCAATCAAAATGTCCTCTTTCATCGCGCGCGCCTCAAGCGCCGTAGCCAGCGATGTGCCGCCCGTTTTCGGGATATGTACGAAAATGTACCGGCGTCCAGGTGAGATGATCACCGGCACCTCCTGCCGGAAAGACCGGCCTTGAAGTGCTGTTTGCAAATGTAAGACAATTGACTTTCCAGATCTGGGACGACCAATATCCTGATAGCCGGACCGCAGGGCGCGTGCCAGGGGCAAAGGGGAGGACATACATGGGCTGGATGAGCGATGAGAGCGGGCTGGAGAAATGCGCCGCGAACTATGTGCCTCTCACCCCACTATCACATCTGACGCGCGCGGCGCATGTGTTTGCCGAGCACCCGGCCGTGATCTACGGCAGGCATCGGGTCACCTATGCGCAGTATCACGCGCGCTGTACCCGTCTCGCCTCTGCACTCGCCGGGCTGGGCGTTGCACCGGGCGATGTGGTGGCCACGCTGCTGCCCAATGTGCCCGCGCAGATAGAGGCGAGCTTTGGCGTACCAGCTTGCGGTGCGGTGCTGAACACGATCAACACCCGGCTGGATGTGGATACTGTGGCCTACATCTTAGATCACGGTGAGGCGAAGATCGTGCTGGTGGACAGCCAGTTCCTTGAGCTTGCAGAGGCAGCCTTCGCCCGGATGGAAGGGCCCACGCCCAAGCTGATCGAGGTGCCGGACGTACTGGCGGACTATCCGGCATCGGGACGACATGACACTTACGAAGAGATGTTGGCGGGGGGGGATCCGGGTTTTCACTGGGTCCTGCCGCAGGATGAGTGGGAGGGCCTCGCGCTGAACTACACATCTGGCACCACCGGGCGGCCGAAGGGCGTCGTCTATCATCATCGCGGGGCCTACCTGATGACCATGGGGACGGTGGTCAGCTGGCGTATGGTGCTGCACCCGGTGTATCTTACCATCGTGCCACTGTTTCACTGCAACGGCTGGAACCACACTTGGATGATGCCGCTATTGGGTGGGACCCTTGTCTGCTGTCGGGACATAAGCGCGTCCGCGATCTTCGGAGCCGTAGCAGAAGAAAAAGTGACACATATGGGCGGGGCGCCCATCGTGCTGAATATGCTGGTAAACGCGCCCGAGGACGCGCGTCGCCACTTCGATCATGAGGTGCAGGTCTTCACTGCCGGGGCCCCTCCAGCCCCTGCCACGCTTGCCAAGACTGAGGAGTTGGGGTTCAACGTCACGCAGGTTTACGGGCTGACCGAAACCTATGGGCATGTGACCGAATGCCTGTGGCGCGACGCGGAGTGGGACGACCTGCAGGGCCCGGAGCGCGCTGCGATCAAGGCGCGCCAGGGCGTGGCCTTCCCGATGATGGAAGACATCACCGTTCTGGATGCGGAGATGGCGCAGGTGCCGAAAGACGGTTGCGCACAAGGCGAGATCATGATCCGGGGCAATTCCGTCATGAAGGGATATTTCAAGAACCCGCAGGCGACGCAGGAGGCTTTTGAGGGTGGCTACTTCCATTCCGGTGACATCGCGGTGCAGCATCCCGACGGCTATATGCAGATCGCCGACCGCGCCAAGGACATCATCATCTCGGGCGGAGAGAATATCTCATCCGTTGAGGTGGAGGGCGTTCTGATGGGGCATGAGGATGTGCTGCTGGCTGCGGTGGTGGCGAAGCCGGATGAGAAATGGGGGGAAGTGCCCTGCGCCTTTGTCGAGTTGAAGCCGGGCGCGGAGCCTGATGCGCCGGCATTGATCGCCTTTGCGCGCCAGACGCTTGCAGGGTTCAAGACACCGAAACATGTGGTCTTTGACGAGTTGCCCAAAACATCGACGGGCAAGATCCAGAAGTTCGAGCTGCGCAAACGGGCGCGCGAGATGGGATGACCAAAGGCGGTGGCCTGAAAGCCCACCGCACCTGCCGGTTGCCCGGGTTGCCACGCCAATGATAGGTTGGGGCAAAGCCAAAACGAGCAGCGTCGCCCCATCATGACAGCCCTGAAAAAATACGCGCGGCTGGAAGCCAGCGGTCTGTGGCGCCCCACGCCCGACGATCAGCGGCGCGAGGTGGTTGTTTCCATTGGAGATGCCACCTTGGTCATCACCGACATGCAGGACCGGCCTCTGACGCATTGGTCACTGGCAGCCGTGCAGCGCGCCAACCCCGGCGAGCGACCTGCGATCTATTTCCCCGACGGTGATCTTGGCGAGACCTTGGAGCTGGCAAAGGATGAGGCGCAGATGATCGAGGCCATCGAGACGCTGCGCCGCGCCGTCGAGCGGACCCGGCCCCGACCGGGGCGTCTGCGTTGGCTGGGCATGGCGCTCTCTGCCTGTGTTGTTTTAGCAGGTGCGCTGTTCTGGGTTCCAAAAGCCCTGACCGATCACAGCGTTGCCGTCGTGCCGCAGGTCAAGCGCGTGGAGATTGGCGACGCGCTGCTACAGCGGATCACGCGCATGACCGGCCCTGCCTGTGACGAGGCTGCAGGCCAACGCGCGCTGAGCACCTTGCGCGCACGGCTCAGCGTGGACCGCATCAGCATTCTTCCCGGCGTGAGCCGGACCAGCCTGCATCTGCCCGGCGGACATATCCTGCTGAACCGTGCTCTGGTGGAGGATTTCGAGGAGCCAGACGTGGTCGCGGGGTTTGCGGTGGTGGAGCACAGCCTCTCCCGACAGAATGACCCGCTGCGAGATTTGCTGCGCAGGAGCGGCAGCTGGGCCAGCTTTCAGCTTCTGACCACTGGGACGCTGGATCCGGAGATCCTGGACCGCTATGCGGAACATCTGCTCACGCAGCCTCCCGCGCCACCTGATCCGGACACGCTCTTGCCCGTCTTTGCGGCGGCGGAGCTGCGCAGCACGCCTTACGCCTACGCCCGTGATATCACCGGCGAGACCGTTCTACCGCTGATCGAAGCGGACCCGATGCGGGGGCAGCCACCGCGACGTCTGCTGAATGATGCCGATTGGCTGCGATTGCAGGCAATCTGCGGTGGCACCTGACCACAGAGCCGCGCGAACAGGCTCAGTTCTGCGGGCGGCGCGGCGTTGTCCGCGTCCAGACATCATCCATCCGGGCAGCACCGCCCAGGGTTTGCTCGGCCCGGCGCGGGTTTAGCCGGTCATCCTGCCAGGCACTGCGATAGCCTTCGGGCACTTCAAACTGCTGCTCGTTGCGACGGCTCTCATAGAGGTGTTTTGGCAAAACGCGGGTGGTCCGAGACACGCCCTTCGACTGCGCATTGCCCTGCGTGACAACCGTGCCCACCGGTGCCGTTGCAGCCCTGCGCGGCGCCACAGCATCATCGGGCACCAACGGTCTGGCAGCGGGGGTGAGCACCAGCACATCGCGCGGTTGAGGCACCGGCGCGGGTGCAACAGCCCCAGAAAACGTCGGCTCCAGACCGCAGACAAGCCTGCGATCCCGCGTGACGCGCGGCACCCAGCGCACCGCACCCGGCTGACCGGCCCGGATAAAGGCACAGCCGGCGCTGTCCACATATTGCAGACCCTGGAAACTTTCAGGCGGGCGCTCACGCGGGCCAAGGGTGCCTTGCGCCCAGGTTGGCCCGGACACAAGACCGCAAAACGCGGCCAAAAGAACGGCATATGATTTCACGATGATCACATCCTTTGCGGTCCTGTCCGGCGACGTTGCCTCAGGACCATGCACAAAGCAAGGAGGACGGGCGCCCGGCCCAAGGCTCACTTGGTGCCGAACATCCGGTCACCCGCATCCCCGAGGCCCGGAACGATATAGCCGATGTCGTTCAGCTTTTCGTCAACAGCCGCCGTGACAATCGGCACATCGGGATGTGCCTCTTCCATGCGGCGAATGCCCTCAGGCGCGGCCAGCAGGCAAAGAAAGCGGATGTTCGTCGCCCCCGCTTTCTTGAGCAGATCAATGGCCGCGACCGAGGAATTGCCCGTGGCGAGCATGGGATCGACCGCAATCACCAGGCGGTCATCCAGGCCTTCGGGCACTTTGAAATAGTATTGCACCGGCTGCAGTGTCTCTTCATCCCGGTAGAGGCCGACAAACCCGACCCGCGCCGAGGGGATAAGCTCCAGCACACCGTCCAGAAGCCCGTTGCCCGCCCGCAGGATCGAGATAAGCGCCAGTTTCTTGCCATCGAGTGTCGGTGCATCCATCGACTGCATCGGTGTCGCGATACGCTTGGTGGTCATCGGCAGGCCGCGCGTGACCTCATAGGCCAGAAGCTGGCTGATCTCGCGCAGCAACTGGCGAAAAACGGCTGTCGGCGTTTCCTTGTCGCGCATGATGGTCAGTTTGTGCTGCACAAGCGGGTGATCTACGACGGTCAGATGGTCGGACATGGGCTACCTTTTGATGATCTTTGGTCCGGTTTAGGGCGGTTGAAGCCGCTTTGGAATGCCTGCCGGTGGTTTTTTGCACGCATCTCGCTCTCGAGGCGATGCCGCGCCCTGTCGACTTATCCAGCAGGAACCGGAACGCCCAGATGACGGGCGACGATGGCGGCGACGTCCTGAAACCCCATATGGCCCAGGGCCTGCGGACCGATCCCCGCAATCAGAACCGGCACGCGCTCACGCGTGTGATCCGCGCCTACCCAGGTCGGGTCATTGCCGTGATCCGCTGTCAACACCAGAATATCGTCCCTGCGCAGACGCCGGATCAGCTTGCCGATCTGCCCATCAAACCACTCCAGCGCGCGCGCATAACCCGACACGTCCCGCCGGTGACCATAGAGACTGTCGAACTCGACGAAATTGGCGAATGTCAGACTGCCATCTTCGGCAGTGTCAACGAGATTGGCGAGATGGTCCATCAACATCCTGTCCGGCCCCTTGCGGATATGATCGATGCCCTGCATCGAAAAGATATCGCCAATCTTGCCAACGCCATAGACAGTCTGCCCGGCGTCCTGCACCCAGTTGGTCAGGATCGGACGCGGCGGCGACATGGCAAAATCGCGCCGGTTGGATGTTCTCTCGAATTTGCTTTCAGGTTTGCCGACAAAGGGCCGCGCGATCACACGACCGACCCGCATGTGGTGCAGCCGCGGCGCAAGCGCCTCACACAGAGACATCAATTTCTGAAGCCCGAATGTCTGCTCATGCGCGGCGATCTGAAAGACCGAATCTGCAGAGGTGTAGCAGATGGGTTTGCCTGTCACGATGTGTTCTGCGCCGAGCGCATCGATGATATTCGTCCCGGAGGCATGACAATTGCCAAGAATACCATCCGTTCCCGCCAGATCGGCCACCAGCGTTGTCAGATCCGCCGGGAACGCAGGCTCTTGCCTGGGAAAGTAGTGCCAGTCCCAAGGGACGGGCACGCCCGCCAATTCCCAGTGCCCCGACGGCGTGTCCTTGCCTTTGGAGACCTCCGTCGCAACGCCCCAGGCCCCCAAGGGTTCCTGCCCTAGACCCAGCGCGAACTGACCGCTGGCAAGCTGCACCGCACGCCCCAACCCCAACGCATCCAGCGTTGGCAGCCGAAGCGGCCCGACGCGGCCCTCTGCAGCCTGCCCCTGGGCACAGGCCCGCGCAATATGGGCCACTGTGTTTGCGCCCTCATCGGACACATCGCCGTTGAAGTACATATGAGCGTCAGGTGCCCCGCCAATACCAACCGAATCCATCACCACAAGAAATGCGCGCGCCATCACCCCACCCTTTCCAAGATCAGGTCCGGCACCTGTACGCCCATCTCCGGCCGGACAGTGACCGCTGAACGCACGATTGCAGCAGCCTGATCCGCCGCATCGGACCGGGCCGCATGCACCACAGCCAGAGGCTGCCCCGCCGCCACCTTTGCACCAAGCCGAACCACCTCGCCCAGCCCGACGGCGGGGTTTATCTTGTCGGTCTCGACCATGCGCCCGCCGCCCAGCCGGACCACTGCAAGACCCAAAGCCTCACCATCAATGGCCGTCACGTAGCCTGCCTCGGTTGCTTTCACTTCGCAAATGACTGGCGCCTCTGGCAGGAACCGCCCCCAATTCTCCACAAAGCGCACCGGCCCGCCCATCGCTGCAATCATCCGGCCAAAACGCTCCGCCGCGCGCCCATCCTGGATGGCCGCTTCGATCCTGCGGGATCCCTCCTGCGCATCCGTAGCCAGCTCGGACCCAGCCAAAAGCTGCCCCCCAAGCGCAACCGAAATGTCAAAAAGCGCACCCTGCGCTTCCCCGGCCAGCACGCGCATGGCCTCGGCCACCTCCAGCGCGTTGCCGACGCTCGGCGCAAGCGGTTGGTTCATATCACTGATCACCGCCGTGGTCTTGCAGCCAGCGGCATTGGCGGTCTCCACCAGCGCCGTGGCGAGGGCCCGTGCGGAGGCCATATCCTTCATGAAGGCACCACTGCCGGTTTTCACGTCCAGCACCAGCCCGTGAAGACCGGCTGCCAGCTTCTTCGACAGGATGGAGGCGGTGATCAGATCGAGGCTGTCCACGGTCGAGGTTACATCCCGCACCGCATAAAGCCGCTTGTCCGCAGGGGCGATATCCGAGGTGGCGCTGACGATGGCACACCCGGCCTGCCCCACAACGTCGCGAAACCGGCTCTCGTCCAACCGGGTGGCCAAACCCGGGATCGCCTCAAGCTTGTCCAATGTCCCGCCTGTATGGCCCAAGCCGCGACCGGATATCATCGGCACAACGGCCCCGCAGGCCGCCAGCGCGGGTGCCAGCACCAGCGACACGCAGTCCCCGATGCCCCCGGTGGAGTGCTTATCGAGCACCGGCCCATCCACCCCCCAGGACAAAACCTGGCCACTGTCCCGCATGGCCAGCGTCAGCGCCACGCGCGTCGGTTTGGTCAGCCCGTTCAGACAAATCCCCATGGCAAAGGCACCGGCCTGCGCGTCGCTCAAGCGCCCATCGGCCAGGCCCGCCGCCGCCCACTGCACATCTGCGGCCTCAAGCTCCACACCATGGCGCAACCGCGCCAGCAAGCTCCGGGCCGTCACCTCGCTCACAGATCCATATGCCCTGCGTTGAAAACGCCCGGCAGCAGGTCACCCACGGTTGTCACCTGCTCCACCCCACCGGTGGTCGCCATGGTCACGCGGGCCCCGCCATCTGCGAACTCCGCCAGCTTCTGTCGGCAGCCCCCGCAGGGCGTGACCGGAGTGGGAGAGCCCGCAATCACATAGGCCTCGGTCAGCCGCGACTCGCCCGCAGCCACCATCGCGGCAATCGCCCCTGCCTCGGCGCAGGTGCCCTCAGGATAGGCCACATTCTCCACATTGCAGCCCGCATAGATCGCACCCGAAGCGCCGCGCAAAGCCGCACCCACCTTGAAATTCGAATACGGCGCGTAGGCGTTGTCGCGCACCGCTGCCGCCGCTTGTCTCAGATCATCAGACATCGACACCCCGTCCAATCGCACCATTTTTCTTTGAGCTTACCACGTCGCACCGCCAAGTCCCAAGGTCGACCCAAAAGTTCAGATCAAAGCTGAAAACCGCGCGCCAGCGGCAGACATCATCCGGGTCGCCTAACGAGGCAGAACCACCGTTTGAAACGCTCCGGGCAGCGCCACTTCAAGCAGCTCCAGATTGTCTGTCGTGGGTGTGTAGCGCACCGGCATGCCCGGCGGGACCACAAAAGCATCACCCGCAGCTAGGTCATGCGGCGCGCGCCCTTCACCTTCCAGCACCAGGCCCCCCTCCATCACAAAGGTGAAGAGAATGTCACCGTCATGCTGCGTCCACGGGCTGTCCGTCCCGTCAGGTCGCACCACATGCACAGCCGCCACATCGCCGGTGTGCGCAGCAATGGTCGTGTCGCGGCTTACAAACCCCGGCACACGAAACGCGTCCCACGTCGCCTCATCCGCCCTGTGATGCACAAAGCGCTGGCCCTGAAACACCCGGTCGGGATTTGCAGGCCCGTTGGGCAGTTCCATGTCATGATCAATGGTGGTGACATGCTCCGCAGGCACCCCGATCTCGATCACCTCGATGTTATCCGAGGCATAAAGCACCCGATGGCGGATCTGTGGCGGCTGGATCACGCAATTGCCCGCATGTAGCCGGAACGGCTCCCCCTGGTCCTCATAGACCAGATCAACCCAACCGCGATAGCAGAAGATCAGCTGAAACCCGACCGTATGATAGTGCACCATGTCGGGCACCGGCCCGCCATCGGGAATACGAATGTGGCTGGCGATGATCGACCCGCCCAGCCGATCCGGGATCAGATCGCGATACTGCATCCCCGCCCGCCCGATGATCCACGGCGCCTGATCCGCCAGCCGCCGCACGGTAAAACTGTGCACCGTCTCCGGCATGATCAGAGGCTCATGCAAAGACCGCACTTCAACCCGCGTGCCATTCGGCGCCACCAGGTCACGCTGCCCAGCGGCCACCTCATCCGGAACCTCCGCCAGCAGCCGCAGCAGCCCAGGCGATGCCTGCGCATCCTTCTCCACACGGACCCGCACCCCATGACCAGAAAACACCGCCACAGATGGATCATCGGCGGGGTAGATCATCTCCATCCGCATCCCCAAGACCTTCGTGAAAAACGGAATATCGTCGCGCAACTCCTGCGTCGGCAACAGCACCTCAGCCCTGATCTCACCCATTCTCACCCCTCAGATCTGCGCCGCACCCTGCGCCCCGCCGCCCGCTTTGGCAAGACACCCCCCGCTTCTTCTGGCCAGAAATATCCCGGGGAGTGTGAGGGATCGATCCTTGTTCGCCATTGGTTCGAGAACAATGGACGATGCCCCTCACCCATTCAACACCTTGGCCACTCTGCACAACTAGTTTAACACTAAACTATTCGAGGGCAGGAGACAGCACGACCATGAGCGACACCACGAACCTGCGGCAGGCCGCGCTCGACTACCACGAATTCCCCAAACCCGGAAAACTGGAGATCCGCGCCACCAAACCGCTCGCCAACGGGCGCGATCTGGCGCGCGCCTACTCGCCCGGCGTGGCCGAAGCCTGCCTTGAGATCAAGGAGGACCCCGCCGCCGCCGCCCGCTACACCGCCCGCGGCAATCTCGTGGCCGTGGTCTCCAACGGCTCCGCCGTCCTGGGCCTCGGCAACATCGGCGCGCTTGCCTCGAAACCGGTGATGGAGGGCAAGGCAGTGCTCTTCAAGAAATTCGCCGGCATCGACTGTTTCGACATCGAAGTGGACGAGGCCGACCCTGAGAAGCTCGCCGACATCGTCTGCGCCCTCGGCCCCACCTTCGGCGCCATCAACCTCGAAGACATCAAGGCCCCCGACTGCTTTACGGTCGAGCGCATCTGCCGCGAACGTATGAACATCCCCGTCTTCCATGACGACCAGCACGGCACCGCCATCGTCGTGGGTGCCGCCGCCAAGAACGCGCTGCATGTGGCGGGCAAATCCTTCGAAGACATCAAGATCGTCTCGACGGGCGGCGGCGCTGCAGGCATCGCCTGCCTCAACATGCTGCTGAAGCTGGGCGTCAAACGCGAGAATGTCTGGCTCTGCGACATCCACGGGCTGGTCTATGAGGGCCGCGAAGTCGACATGAACCCGTCGAAAGCCGAGTTCGCGCAAGCGTCCGATCTGCGCACGCTTGAGGACGTCATCCCTGAGGCCGACATGTTCCTCGGCCTCTCGGGTCCCCGCGTGCTCAGCCCCGAGTTGGTCCGCAAAATGACCAACCGCCCGATCATCTTTGCCCTCGCCAACCCCACCCCGGAAATCCTGCCCGAGCTGGCCCGCGAGGTGGCCCCCGACGCCATCATCGCCACAGGCCGCAGCGATTTTCCCAATCAGGTCAACAACGTGCTCTGCTTCCCCTTCATCTTCCGGGGCGCGTTGGACGTGGGCGCGACGACGATCAACGACGAGATGCAGCTGGCTTGTATCGACGGCATCGCGGAACTGGCCCGCGCCACCACTTCCGCCGAGGCCGCCGCCGCCTATCAAGGCGAACAGCTCACATTCGGCGCAGACTATCTGATCCCAAAACCCTTTGACCCCCGTCTGGTCAGCGTCGTCTCCTCTGCTGTGGCGCAAGCGGCTATGGAGACCGGCGTGGCCACACGCCCCATCGAGGACCTCGAGGCCTACCGGGCGAAGCTCGACGGTTCGGTCTTCAAATCCGCGCTGCTCATGCGCCCGGTCTTCCAGGCCGCGCGCCAGGCCCCGCGCCGCATCGTCTTCGCCGAAGGCGAGGACGAGCGCGTGCTGCGCTGCGCGCAAGCGATGCTGGAGGAAACCACCGAACGCCCGATCCTCATCGGCCGCCCTGAGGTGATCGAGACCCGCATCGCGCGCGCGGGCCTGACCCTGACGCTCGACAAGGACTTCGACCTAGTGAACCCGGAAAATGACGCGCGCTACCGCGACTATTGGGAGACCTATCACGAGCTTATGGCCCGACGCGGCGGCACACCCGACATCGCGCGCGCGATCATGCGCACCAACACCACCGCCATCGGGGCCGTGATGGTGCACCGGGGCGAGGCCGACAGCCTGATCTGCGGTACCTTTGGCGAGTTCAGCTGGCACCTGAACTACATCATCCAGATCCTCGGACGCGACGATCTGCACCCCGTCGGCGCGCTCTCCATGATGATCCTCGAAGACGGCCCGCTCTTTGTCGCGGACACGCAAGTCCACCTGCACCCCGACCCGGATCAGATCGCGGAGATCGCCATAGGTGCTGCCCGCCATGTGCGCCGTTTCGGGATCGAGCCGCGCATCGCCTTCTGCTCGCAATCGCAGTTCGGCAATCGGGGTGACGGCACCGGCGGGCGGCTGCGCGCTGCCATCCGCATGCTGGATGCACAGGGCCACGACTTCTGCTACGAAGGTGAGATGAACATCGACACGGCCTTCGACCCGGAACTGCGCGCCCGCATCCTGCCCGGCAACCGCATGCCGGAAGGGGCAGCCAATGTGCTGGTCTTCGCGCACGCCGATGCGGCATCGGGTGTGCGCAACATCCTGAAGATGAAAGGTGGCGGACTGGAGGTCGGACCGATCCTGATGGGCATGGGGAATCGCGCCCACATCGTGTCACCCTCAATCACCGCGCGCGGGCTGCTGAATATGTCCGCCATCGCTGGCACACCTGTCGCCCACTACGGGTGAGCGTCGCAGGAACCTGATCCGCTTAAGGGTACCGCTGACATTGACTCGCGCCAAGGTGATCGCGCGCGCGTTGAAGGGCAACGGAAGGTCATTACGTCTGTTGGGACATAGATGCTCCCCTTCCGGAAAGGATGACCCGATGAAACCTGCACTTCTGATCTTGCCGATGTTGATGCTGACCGCTTGCGCCGAGGTGTTGTCGGAGCGAACCAGCACCGTCGAGGTGCGTGGCAAGACCTACCCAGTCAAAACGCAAACACTGAAAGCGGGCGAGCGGGTCTATGATGTGTCGCGCGTCAACGTCCGTGGTCGGACTGAACGCTGCTTGATCGACAGTCCGGGTGATTGTCAGGCTGCCGCCCTCGAAGCCCTGCGCCCCCGCGTGGAGGCGCGCTGATGCGTCGCTCACGCCCTGGGCTGCCTTTTCATCCGCTAAGGCGATACTGCTCCCACCGTGCACCTCGCAGCCCCGCTGCGATGCAAGGGCGCCACTTTTGATGCACACATCTCACATGTTGGAGGCATCTGCACGCTGAACCGCTGATGACGCAGGTCGCCCGGCCAGCGTCACTCAGGGTCGTCCCTATCAAAAGGCCGCCCTATCTTGTACGCAGCAGACCACGTCTGGCGCGAATATGCGTCACCGTTAGCCCTCACAGGCTTGCACGCCCCCGCACCTTGCGCATAACGATGGCGCCGAGGACCAATGAGGGGGAGTTTTGTCCATGACCTACCGTGCCACCTATGATGCCAGCATGGCAGATCCCGACGCATTCTGGATGCAGGCCGCAAAGGCCATCCACTGGACAAAACCCCCGAGCAAGGCGCTCTTTGATCGCGGCGACAATATGTATGAGTGGTTCGCGGACGGGCTGACCAACGGCTGCTACAACGCAGTGGACCGTCATGTGGAGCAAGGGCGCGGAGATCAGCCCGCGATCATCCATGACAGCCCGATCACAGGAAGCAAATCGACGCTGACCTACGCGGAGCTGCAAACCCGTGTGGCCTCTCTGGCGGGGGCGCTGGTTGCGCAGGGCGTGACCAAGGGCGACCGGGTGATCATCTATATGCCAATGGTGCCTGAGGCATTGGAAGCGATGCTGGCCTGCGCCCGCATCGGTGCCATTCACTCGGTTGTGTTCGGTGGCTTTGCCGCGCATGAGTTGGCCGTGCGCATTGATGATTGCGCGCCCAAGGCGATCCTGGCAGCCTCTTGCGGGATCGAACCGGGACGGGTGATCCACTACAAGCCGCTGCTTGATGACGCGATTGCACAGGCTCAGCATCGCCCGGATGTCTGCCTCATCCTGCAACGCGAACAGGAACGGGCGGACCTGATCCCGGGGCGTGATCTGGATTGGCACGCCGCGCAGGAGGGTGTCGCACCCGCCGCCTGTGTGCCGGTCGAGGGCAATCACCCCGCCTATATCCTTTATACCTCCGGCACCACCGGCGCGCCCAAGGGCGTCGTGCGCCCCACCGGCGGGCATCTGGTGGCGCTGAACTGGACGATGAAGAACATCTACCAATGCGACCCGGGCGATGTATTCTGGGCCGCCTCCGACGTGGGCTGGGTCGTGGGCCACAGCTACATCTGCTACGCGCCGCTCATCCACGGTAACACCACCGTCGTCTTTGAGGGCAAACCCGTTGGCACGCCGGACCCCGGCACCTTCTGGCGGGTGATTTCCGAACATAACGTGCGCAGTTTCTTTACTGCGCCCACGGCCATCCGGGCGGTGAAGCGGGAGGATCCGAAAGGCACCTACAAGGCGAAATACGACCTCTCCGGCCTGCGCGCCCTGTACCTTGCAGGAGAGCGTGCCGACCCGGACACCATCGAATGGGCCCAGAACCTGCTGCAGGTGCCGGTCTATGACCACTGGTGGCAGACCGAGACGGGCTACACCATCGCGGGCAATCCCGCCGGGCTCGAGGCGCTGCCCGTAAAGATCGGTTCGCCCACCGTGGCGATGCCCGGCTATGACGTACAGATCCTCGATGAAGCGGGTCACCCGCAGGCGCCGGGCGAACTCGGCGCCATTGCAATCAAGCTGCCGCTGCCGCCGGGCACACTGCCCACACTCTGGAACGCGACCGAGCGGTTTCAGAAGAGCTACCTGACCACCTTCCCGGGCTATTACGAGACCGGGGATGCGGGCATGATCGACGACGACGGCTATCTCTACATCATGGCGCGCACCGATGACGTGATCAATGTCGCAGGCCACCGGCTTTCGACCGGCGCGATGGAAGAAGTGCTCGCCGCGCACCCGGATGTGGCCGAATGCGCCGTTGTCGGGGTCTCCGATGCGCTGAAGGGGCAGTCCCCGCTGGGGCTTTTGTGCCTGACCTCGGGCGTGAACCGACCCCACGACGAGATCACGCAGGAATGCGTGAAGCTCGTGCGCGATCAGATCGGGCCGGTGGCGGCCTTCAAGACTGCCGTCGTCGTGGACCGGCTGCCCAAGACCCGCTCGGGCAAGATCCTGCGCGGCACGGTGGTGAAGATCGCCGACAGCCAGGCGTTCAAGATGCCCGCCACCATCGACGACCCGGCGATCCTCGATGAAATCAAGGCGGCGCTGCAAACCGTTGGCTACGCCAACTGACATGCGCTGGCTGGGCCGCCTCATCCTTGTCTTTCTGATAGGCCTCATCGCTGTTCCTCTGGGCTTTCGGGGGGCAGCCACCTTGCGCGAGACCCAACCACTTGCCGCTGTGCTGCCTGACAGTGGCAGGCTGGTCGCCACGACCGAAGGCCAGATCTTCGTGCTGGAATATGGGCCAAAGGACGGGACGGTTCTGCTCTTTCTGCACGGAACGGCGGCTTGGTCCGGCCTCTGGCAACCGACATTGGAGACGATGGCTGCCCTGGGATATCGCGCCATCGGGTTTGACATGCCGCCCTTCGGCTTCTCGGAGCGCGCGGCGGATGGGGACTACAGCCGCACACGCAGCGCAGATCGCCTGCTGGCCCTGATCCAGACAATGGAGATCCGCCCTGTGCTGGTGGCGCATTCTTTTGGTGCGGGCGCGGGTGTTGAAGCGGCCATGCGCGACCCGGATGCGTTCGCCGGTCTTGTGGTGGTCGATGGCGCGCTTGGGCTCGATAGCCACCTGACGGACAAGCCCCTGCCCTTGCCCCTGCGCAGCGCAACCATGCGAGAAATGGCGCTGTCCGCCACGGCCACCAACCCGTTGCTCACCAAACGCCTACTGAAATCTCTGATCCATGTGAAAGAGGCCGCAAGCGATGAGGTGGTTGCAGTTCTGCAGCGCCCCATGGTGCGGATGGGCAGCACCGCCGCCTTTGCCGAGTGGTTGCCTGCCTTGCTTGTGCCGCCCATTGAGGCACGGTCCACACACCCGGAAGCCTATCGCGCTCTAACCCTGCCGACGGCCTTCCTATGGGGCGAAAAAGACAGCGTGACCCCCCTCAACCAAGGGGAAATACTCGCCGCGCTGGTGCCCGGCGCCAAGTTGAGTGTTCTGCCCGGTCTCGGGCACATCCCTCAGGTGGAAGGCCCTGCTCAGTTCGAGGCAGCTTTGGCGTCCGTACTGCCTGCTCCTTGAACGTAAAAGGACGGCCCCCTTGGGACCGCCCTTTAAAAAATCAGCCTCGACGAGGTAATTACGCGGCTGATTTATGCTGTGCGATGAAGGCGTCGATCTGGCGCTCTGCCTCATCCCTGGCCACGCCATAGCGCTCCTGGATGAGCCCGGCGAGGCGCGCGCGGTCGCCCTCCGCCTGGTCGATCTCGTCATCGGTCAACTCACCCCATTTCGATTGGACCTGACCCTTCATCTGTTTCCAGTTGCCTTTGATAATGTCCCAGTTCATTGGTCTCTCCTTTGCAGTTGATCTCGTTGAACCGAGCATATGGGCATCACATGCTCTTGCCGGGCCAACGCCACATCGCCGGACTTGGTTCCCCGAAAAAAGTGATCGGCAGGCCGGTTTTCGCGCATTGCGCGAACCCCGCGTGCCTCGTAGGCTTTCCGCAACGTCATGAAGGAGACGACCGATGCGATACGCCCTGCCGCTGCTGCTCAGCAGCCTCGCCCTCCCCGCCCTCTCGGCCGAGCGCACGCGGATCCAGGTGACCGGTGAGATCATCGACACCTGGTGCTATTATTCGGGTGTCATGGGGGGGCCGGATGCTGTGGTGGGCTCGGCGCATCACACCTGCGCGCTCTGGTGCTCGGCGGGCGGTATTCCGGTCGGCCTGCTGGCCGAAGACGGCACCGTCTACATGGTGCTGAAGATCGCACAGGATGCCGGTTCCGCCAGCGGCGACACGCAGCTCAGCCTCGCCGCGCATACGGTGACCGCCGATGGCATGGTCTATGAACGCGACGGGCTCAACTACATCGTGGTGAGCGAGGTCGTCAGCGACATGGACATCGTGACCCCCACCCATGAAGACTATGGCACCGTGCCGCCCTTCTCTTTCCCGGAGCCTAAATGATGCGCAAACTGACAGCTCTCATCGCCCTGATCGCCAGCCCTCTAGCGGCGCAGGATTTTTCCGAAGGCTCCGAGGCGCGCTCCTGGAACCTCTACGCCGAAGTGCCCGCGCGCTTCGAGGCGAGGGTCGTCGATGTGCTCTGCGAGCTCAGCGGCGATTGCCCCGAGAACTGCGGCGATGGCACCCGGCAGCTGGGGCTCATCCGTACAGCGGACGACGTGATGGTGCTGCCGATGAAGAACTCCCAGCCCGCCTTCACCGGCGCCGTGGCCGAGCTTGCGCCCTTCTGCGGGCAGGTGATCGAAGTGGACGGGCTGATGGTCGAGGACGCGGATCTGAACGCCCGCAACATCTATCTGGTGCAGCGGATCAAAGCGGGGGGCGCCGACTGGATCAAGGCCAATACCTGGACGAAGAAATGGGCCGAGGCGCACCCGGAGGCGGCGGGCAAGGGGCCCTGGTTCCGTCGCGATCCGCGCATCAAGGAGATCATCGCCTCGGAAGGCTACCTCGGGCTTGGGCTTGAGGCAGACGCGGCTTACGCGGAAGAGAATTTCTGATGCTGCGCGCGTTGGCGCTGGCCGTGCTGGCGGCGAGCGGGGCCGCGGCAGAGACGCCTCTGCCCTTCGATCTGGGGGGCGCCTACGCGCTGACCAACCAGTTCGGCGAGACCCGCACGCAGGCGGACCCCCAAGGCCATGCGCAGCTCTTGTTCTTCGGCTACGCCAATTGCCTCAACATCTGCTCGGCCGCTCTGCCGCTCATGGCCGAGGTGGTGGATATGCTCGCCGAGGAGGGCATCGCGGTCACCCCGGTGATGATCACCGTGGCACCGGAACAGGACCGGATCGAGACCATGGGCGCGCCGCTTGCGGAAATCCACCGGGATTTCATTGGCTTGACCGGAGATCAGCGGGCTTTGCAAATAGCCTATGACGCCTTTGCAATAGCGGTGGAGCCGCTCTTTGAAGACCCCGAATACGGCTGGATCTATTCGCATGGCAGCTTTGTGCATCTGCTGGATGGTGAGGGCGAGATGCTGACGCTCCTGCCGCCCGTTCTGGATGCAGACCGTACTGCCGACATCGTACGGGGCTATCTGGCCCCGCGCGGGTAGTGGGGGCCAGCCCCCGCCTGAGCCTTTGGCTCAGTCTCCCCCGAGATATTTTTGGCCAGAAGAAGCGGGCTGTTCCTCCGGTGCGGGCCTCAGCTCGTAGGGTGCTGCGATGTCCCACACGTGCTGCGGGATCATGTTCTTCATTTTTGCCGGAGCGGCGCGGCGCAGGTGCAGGATGGTCTCGGCCGCCTTCATCTCGACCCGGGCGCGGGCAAACTCCAACCCGCGGGGGCCAAAGCGCGGCTGCAGCCAGCTGACGAGGGGGCGGAGCCACTCTGGCATCCGGCGCAGCGGCAGGCCGCCTGCCGCGCGCTCGGTGTTGGCGACAAAGCCTTTCACGGCGCCCGCCCGCTTGCCCGCGCTGCCCGGGGCGCTCAGCCGGATATCAGGCCCGAGGGCCGCCAGCATCTCGGCCCCTCTGTCGTTGCGCACCAGCAGCCACTGCTGGCCCTCGCCGCCCATATAACCCACCGTTATATCGGCAAGCGCATTGGTATAGTCGACACAGGTCCGACAGGTGAGCGGAAAGAAATCTTGCGGCAAGTCGGAAATGGGCAATTTGAGAAAAGGGATGAGACGCTGGCGCCCGTCGGTGTAGCGCAGTTCGACTCGGTAGTCCGCTCGAAACTCAAGGTAGTCTATCGCGTCAGGATCCGTATCCAGAAGGCCGAGAAACTTATGGAAGTTCTCGGTTGTGGTATTGTCCGAGCAGGGTGTGCCGATCACGTAGAGCCGCTCCAGCCCCAGCTCTGCCTCCAGGCAGCGCAGCGCGTAGATCTGGCAGGGGATGCCGATAACGGCCAAGCGCGTGAACCCCTGCGCCTGGGCCTGTTCCAGCAGAGCAAGAAGCGGCGCATAGCCCATGCGCATCCCCCGCGCCTGCGCCATATCCGCTGCTTCGGTAATCAGCGCAGGGTGCGGGCGCCAGCGATCCGTCGCGTCCGGGATCATTGTCAAAACCGCCTGCACCGCATTTTGCTCCAGCAATCGCGCGCCCAGTGAGGTTGTGATACCCGTCCATTGCGCGCCGGCGCGAGGCACCACCATTTCAGCCCGGTACATCGCTTGGAACGGTCCGAAAAACCGCTCGTCACAATGACTGCGCGCGCGCGCGTGCACGCGTGTCTCCAGCGCGGGATAATCGGGCGCGATGAACTGGCAGGCGTGCCCGCAAGCCTTGGCGTTTTTCATTCGTGACACCCCGCAATCGGTACAGAGCCCGCGCGGGGCTGCCGGACCGATTTCCGGCGTCAGGATCACGTGAATTGCTCGTTGATAAGCCGCTCCTCAAGCCCGTGACCAGGGTCAAAGAGGATGCGGTGCACCACCGTAGGGTCGGATTGGATCTTCACACGCAACACATCCATCACGGAGTTCGCGTCCGCCTCGGCCATGACCGGGCGTTTTTCCGGTTCCAGCACGTCGATCTCGACAACCGCCGTCATGGGCAGCAAGGCACCGCGCCAACGCCGAGGTCGGAAAGCGCTCATGGCGGTCAATGCCAGGACTTCGGAGCCGATGGGCAGAATGGGGCCGTGGGCTGAATAATTGTAGGCGGTGGAACCGGCAGGCGTGCTCACCAGAGCCCCATCACAAACGAGTTCAGCAAGCCGCAGTCGCCCGTCTACGGTGATTTTGAGCTTTGCCGCCTGTGGGCCGGCGCGCAGCAGCGATACTTCGTTGATGGCAAGGGCTTGGGTCACGGTGCCGTCCGCGCCAGTGGCGACCATGCTCAAGGGGTTCAACTCCGCCTCTTCAGCAGCGGCAAGACGGGCAGGCAGATCCGTCTCGGAGTAGGTGTTCATCAGAAAGCCGATGGTGCCGCGGTTCATGCCGTAGACCGGCGCACTGAGGTGTTGAGCTGCATGCAGTGTCTGGAGCATGAAACCGTCGCCACCAAGAGCCACAATCACATCCGCCTCCTCTGGCGTTGCGTTGCCATATCGCGTGATCAGTGCCGCCCTGGCGGTTTGTGCCACCTCGGCATGAGCCGCAGCGAAGGCAATTTTTTCGGGCATCGAGGTTTCCGATCCAGGACTTATTGATCCGAAACAAGCACATATCCGGCCCGGTGACCAGCGTTGCGCGGAATTGGCGCGCCTTGCGTGATTGCGTGACAAAGCCCAAGCCCTTATGAATGCCGCTAAGACTGGCCCAGACGTCGCTTTACTGCCTTTCCCGGCGGTTTGGTTTCCGATAGGAAACCGCAAAATTTGCTCATTCGAGAGGGAGATCCCCATGAACGCCCCGCACCGTGCCCCTGGTTTTTTTACACAGTCTTTGTCTGAGAGTGATCCTGAGATCTTCGATGCTGTGACCCGGGAGCTTGGCCGTCAGCGTGACGAGATCGAGCTGATCGCCT
>NZ_BLIV01000005.1 GCF_009811755.1 Roseobacter cerasinus | reverse complement strand
GCTATCCTAAAGATGGTGCTTTTGGGGCCTCTTCACTACCACCGAAATGGAGGACCTCGAACACTAAAAATCGCGTTTCCGTTCAACACTTTAGTGAGAAATTTTGACTGCCAGTCAAATATGGTGCCCAGGAGAGGACTCGAACCTCCACGTCCATACGGACACTAGCACCTGAAGCTAGCGCGTCTACCATTCCGCCACCTGGGCAGGTGTCGTGGAGCCTGCGTTTAAGGCCATGTCTCAAAGGTGTCAAACGGATTCTGGCCAATTCTGCTCAAGCCATTTACTTGCCCGACCCGCTGTCTACCCGCGCCCAATTGCACCTTGTTTCATCGGGGGTCCGGGGCTACATCCTGAGAGACAATCTGCAGGGAGGCGCTTATGTCAAAATTGGTGACTATCTACGGTGGTTCGGGTTTTGTCGGGCGCTACATTGCACGGCGCATGGCCAAGGCGGGCTGGCGCGTGCGGGTGGCAGTTCGCCGCCCGAATGAAGCGATCTTCGTGAAGCCTTACGGTGTTGTCGGCCAAGTTGAACCCGTGCTCTGCAACATTCGTGACGAGGCGTCTGTCCGGGCTGTGATGTCCGGTGCAGATGCGGTCGTGAACTGCGTCGGCATTCTGGCCGAAGTCGGCAAAAACCAGTTTGACTCAGTGCAAGCCGAGGGCGCCGAGCGCGTGGCCCGCATTGCCGCCGAAGAACAGATTGGCCGTCTTGTGCATATCTCAGCCATCGGCGCTGATGCCGAAGCGGAGAGCGACTATGCGCGCACCAAGGCCGAAGGAGAGGCCGGTGTCATAGCCCATATGCCTGGTGCGGTTATCCTGCGCCCTTCGATCATTTTTGGACCGGAGGACCAGTTCTTCAATCGCTTTGCGTCCATGAGCCGCCTTGGCCCAGTGCTGCCTGTCGTCGGTGCTGAAACGCGCTTCCAGCCGGTATACGTGGACGATGTGGCAAAGGCCGCTGCGCAGGCACTGACCGGCACGGTGGAGCTTGGCATCTACGAACTCGGCGGGCCGCAGGTGGCGACGTTCCGGGAGCTTATGCAGCAGATGCTGGGTGTGATCCATCGCCGTCGACTGATTGTGAACGTGCCTTTCTTTGCCGCGCGGATCATGGCGTGGGGCTTCGATGTGCTGCAGGCTGTTACCTTGGGGCTGTTCACCAATGGGGTGATCACGCGCGACCAGGTGCGGAACCTAGCCAATGACAATGTGGTTAACCCGGAGGCCCGGAGCTTCGCGGACCTTGGCATCACGCCCGTGGCGATGGCCTCTGTCCTGCCGGACTATCTGTGGCGCTTCCGCCCGTCCGGGCAGTATGATGCGATCAAAGACTCCGCCAAGAACCTGCGTACTTAGCTGTAGGCGTAGATCAACAGCACGATACCCAGGATCACCCGGTAGATCACATAGGGGGTGAAGCTGACGCTGCGCAAAAGTCGCATCATCAGTGTGAGTGCCAGCAGCGCCGCGATGAAGGCAAAGATGGCCGCAACCAGCCCGTCGCGGGCCAATGCCCAATCGGCCTCCTGCACCACATCGACGCCGAGCAACAGGCCCGAGGCGGCGATTGTCGGGATCGACATCAACATGGCCAGCTTGGCTGAGCTTTCGCGGTCATATCCCAGCTTGCGAGCCGCGGTGATGGTAATGCCGGACCGGGAGGTGCCAGGGATCAGTGCTAGTGCCTGCGCAAGCCCCATGCTCAAAGCATCTTTGAGCCGCCACTGCTCTGCCACACGATCATGGCCGCCGGTCTTGTCGGCCCAATAGAGCACCAGTCCAAATCCCAGCATCGTCCAGCCGATTACCGCAACCGAGCGCAGCGCCTCGTCAAGTCCGGTGAGCTTGAGAGCCGCACCCACAACGACCACTGGAATGGTTGCAATGATGAGACAGAGTGCGAGGAATGCGCCTTGGGTATCGATCCGTCCGCGCATCAACCGCAGACTGCCGGCCAGGGCGATTTTCACATCCGCCCAAAAGTAGGCGACAACTGCAAAGAGCGTGCCCACATGCACCGCAACATCAATAGCGAGCCCTTGATCCGGCCCTCCCGTGATGGTTGGCAGCAACGCCAGATGGCCGGAGGAGCTGACCGGCAGGAACTCGGTCAAGCCCTGGATCGCGGCAACGAGGAACAGATGGAAAAGTGTCATGAAAACCGGACCGGCTTGGTGCTGCGCCTTTGTGGTATAAGGTCAGGGAATCAAATGAAAAGCCTGAATAAAGGTCCGAATCGGATTTAATTTCCGAACACGAGTAGCGATTTTGTGCTGCATGACGTGAAATTAATTTATTATACGACAGCATTACTGACTTTATTTCCTGCTTGAGTTCGCGTATGCGTGCGGCTCCGGGACTTTGGTGGAGGACGCAGGCCGTGGCTGAGCAACCTATGTTGAAATTTGTGACTGTCGAGCGTGACATGCCCGAAAAGCGGGGCGCTGATGTGCGTCGTGACGATTTCAACGAAATTTATGCCGAATATGCCGAGGCCAAGGCGCAAGAGCAGTCGAGCCGCTGTAGCCAATGTGGGGTACCTTATTGCCAGAGCCACTGCCCGCTGCACAACAACATCCCCGACTGGCTGAAGCTGACCGCGGAGGGGCGCTTGCAGGAAGCCTATGAGGTCAGCCAGGCGACGAATACTTTCCCGGAAATCTGCGGCCGCATTTGCCCGCAGGACCGTCTGTGCGAAGGCAATTGCGTGATCGAACAATCGGGGCATGGCACCGTAACAATCGGTGCAGTGGAGAAATACATCACCGATACCGCGTGGGAGCAGGGCTGGGTGCAGCCCATCGCGCCGCGTGCTGAGCGCAGTGAGAGCGTCGGCATCATCGGTGCGGGCCCGGGTGGGCTGGCGGCGGCCGATGTGTTGCGCCGCGCCGGTGTGCAGGTGACCGTCTATGACCGGTACGACCGTGCGGGCGGGCTGCTCACCTATGGCATTCCCGGCTTCAAGTTGGAGAAAGACGTGGTTATGCGCCGCAACGATCAATTGGCGCAGGGCGGTGTGACGTTTGAGCTGAACACAAATGTGGGTGAGGACATCCGCTTTGACGATCTGCGCAACCGACACGACGCGGTGATCATTGCCACAGGTGTCTATAAATCAAGGGAAATTGAGGCGCCCGGCGTCGGCGCCACGGGCCTTGTACGGGCCATTGATTTCCTGACCGCCTCCAACCGAAAGAGCTTCGGCGACGCGGTGCCGGAGTTCGATTCCGGGGCGTTGAATGCCGAAGGAAAACGCGTTGTTGTGATCGGCGGCGGTGATACCGCGATGGACTGTGTGCGCACCTCTGTGCGGCAGGGCGCGACAAGCGTCAAATGTCTCTATCGCCGTGACCGGGCGAATATGCCAGGTTCACAGCGCGAAGTACAGAACGCCGAAGAAGAAGGTGTCGTGTTCGAATGGCTCTCAGCCCCCAAGGGTTTCGTGGGCGATCCGGTCACGGGTGTGATGGTGCAGAAGATGCGCCTTGGCGCGCCCGATGCGACGGGCCGTCAGGCGCCCGAGGTGATCGACGGCGCGGACTATGTGGAGGACGCCGATCTGGTGATCATGGCGCTGGGGTTCGAACCCGAGGCGCTACCCACGCTCTGGGATCAGCCGGAGTTGCCGGTGACGCGGTGGGGCACGATCAAGGCCGCGTTCACCACGGGCGCCACCGACCTCGACGGCGTCTATGCGGTTGGCGACATCGTGCGAGGCGCGAGCCTTGTGGTTTGGGCCGTCCGTGACGGGCGCGACTGCGCCGATGCTATCCTGAAACGGCTGGGTGACACCTCCGTGATGGCCGCCGAGTAACCCCATCTGGGCAGTACCTGTCTCGCGTCGGTGCGCAGCGTACGGTGAAATTTTGTTAAGGACAGCAACCATGACCCAACCGGTCCAATCCTCGATTTGGAAGGCAGCCGCCACCGCGGTGGTGTTGGGCCTGTCCACATCCATCGTGATGGCGTCAGACCCTCTGGTCGTACCCCAGGGCTGCACCGCCGTGGCCACTGCACATAAGAATGGCTGCACCGCAACGACGATCCTGCAATGCGCAGACGGCGCTTGGCAGGCGCTGAGCTATCGGCGCGGCAGTTTGAACAACACACTGCACTATGACGCGGGCTGGGATTTCAAGATGTGGGAGACCGAAGGCGCAGGCGCGATGAACTTCGCCGCTGTCCCCGGCACCGGGAAAGCCCTCGACCTTGCAGCCCTGGTTGAGACCGGCGCGCATGCGCCAACGGGTGATTTCGTCATGAACAGCAACATCATCCGCGGGCAGGAATATGCGCTGAGCGGCGCCACCACGGCCACGGGTGAGACGGTGACCATCAGCGGAGAGGTCTTCGACGTCTATCTCGCCGAGCGCGCCTTTGCACGGAAGGGCGCAACACAGGTGCTGAATTTCTCCACCGAGCTTTTGATCTCGCAGTCACGCGCGTTTATGCTGGAGGGGAATTTTTCCCGCGCCGTCAACAATGGTCCGCGTGAGCAGTTCGAGCTGAGACCACAGAAAATATATGAGCCGGGCGAGCCGGGCTTCATGGCGACCGCTTCGGAGTTTGGCTGTGACTAAGGCGGTACACAGCATAAAGGGGCGCTGCCTCTGCGGTGCGGTTACTCTGACCGTGCAGTCCGTCAACCCGCGACTACGGGCGTGTCATTGCGACATGTGCCGCCGGCACACTAGCGGCATGTTCATTTCTGTGGATACGCTGCCCGGTACGCTGGAAGTGAGTGGTCCGGCGCAGAGCTTTGCCTCATCGGAGTGGGCTGAACGCGGGTTTTGCGGCACCTGCGGCTCGACCCTGTGGTACGGCACCGTGCATGACGGCATGCGCCACCCGGCGGCAGGGCTGTTCGATGCGGCGGATCTCGGGGAGATGACGCTGGAATTCTTCGTCGATGAGTGCCCGCAGGGCTATGCGCTGAGCGGGGACCACCGGAAGCTCAGCACCGAAGAGACCATCGCGATGTTCGAGGGTGACGCATGACGGACGCAGCCGCAAGAGACGCACTGATCGCGCCGCACCGGCGGACAGGCCAGATGTCAGGCCGGTGTCTTTGTGGTGCGGTCAAGATCGAGATCGATGGCAATTATGTCGCAGCTATTGGCGCCTGCCATTGCGTCATGTGCCAGCGCTGGAACGGGATGCTGTTCGGCTCTTTCGTTGCCGAGACGAAGGCGGTCACGGTCACAGGGCCGGTCAAGAACTACGCGTCGTCGTCTTTCTCGGAGCGGGGGTTTTGCGAGATCTGTGGCAGCTCGGTCTGGCTGCGGTCCACTGACCCGGAGGAGCCGGAGATCGAGCTTTTCCCCGGGAACTTCAAAGAGGCCGCAGATTTTGTGCTGCTGTCAGAAATCTACACAGATCTGGCACCGAATTATGCGTGCCTGCACGGCGAACACCGCCGCAAGACGCGGGCCGAGGTGCAGGCTCAACACCCATTCGTTGAAGGAGACAACTGATGACCAAATATGATGACGCCTGGGTGGCACAGGAAGAAGCCAAGCGCGCATATTTGGCCGAGCATGGTCTGTATTCGGAGGCTGAGGAACATTCCTCCTGCGGAGTTGGCCTTGTGGTTTCCGTTGATGGCACAAAGAGCCGTGGCGTGGTCGAGAACGGCATCAAGGCGCTCAAGGCGATCTGGCACCGGGGCGCGGTGGATGCGGATGGCAAGACCGGCGACGGCGCGGGCATTCACGTGCAGATCCCGGTGGAATTCTTTTACGATCAGGTGCGGCGCACCGGCCATGATCCGCGCGAGGACGAGATTATCGCCGTAGGGCAGGTGTTTCTGCCGCGCACAGATTTCGGCGCGCAGGAGACCTGTCGGACCATCGTCGAAACCGAAGTGCTGCGCATGGGCTACTACATATACGGCTGGCGGCACGTGCCGGTGGATATCTCTTGTCTCGGCGAAAAGGCAAATGCGACGCGGCCAGAGATTGAACAGATCCTGATTTCCAACGCCAAGGGCGTGGATGAGGAGACCTTCGAGCGCGAGCTCTATGTGATCCGTCGGCGGATCGAGAAGGCGGCGCTCGCGGCACAGGTGCCGACACTCTACATCGCGTCAATGTCCTGCCGGTCGATCATCTACAAGGGCATGATGCTGGCGGAGCAGGTGGCGGAGTTCTACCCCGATCTGATGGACGAACGCTTCGAGAGCGCCTTTGCGATCTATCACCAGCGCTATTCCACGAACACCTTCCCGCAGTGGTGGCTGGCGCAGCCGTTCCGCATGCTGGCGCATAACGGCGAGATCAACACACTGAAGGGCAACCTGAACTGGATGAAGAGCCACGAGATCCGCATGGCCTCCGGTGCCTTCGGCGAGATGGCCGAGGATATCAAGCCCATCGTAGCCTCTGGGTCCAGCGACAGTGCGGCTTTGGATGCGGTCTTCGAAGTGCTCGTGCGCGCAGGCCGCAATGCGCCGATGGCCAAGACCATGCTGGTGCCTGAAAGCTGGTCCAAGCAGGCTGTGGAGCTGCCACAGAGTTGGCGCGACATGTATTCCTATTGCAATTCGGTGATGGAGCCTTGGGATGGGCCTGCGGCGCTGGCAATGACCGATGGGCGCTGGGTCTGCGCCGGGCTCGACCGCAACGGGCTGCGGCCGATGCGCTATGTGGTGACCAATGACGGCATGGTGATCGCCGGGTCAGAGACCGGGATGGTGCCGCTGGACGAGGCATCGGTGGTTGAGAAAGGCGCCTTGGGCCCCGGGCAACTACTCGCAGTCGATATGGCGGAGGGCAAGCTCTACCATGACCGGGCGATCAAAGATGCTTTGGCAGCGTCGCAGCCGTTCAGCGAGTGGGTTGGTAAGATCACCGACCTCGAAGAAGCGCTGGATGATGTGATCGAACAACCCCTCTTTACCGGGGCAGAGTTGCGGCGGCGTCAGGTGGCCGCAGGCTATACCATCGAAGAGCTGGAGCAAATCCTCGCCCCCATGGCGGAGGATGGCAAGGAGACCTTGGCGTCGATGGGCGACGACACGCCCTCTGCCGTTCTGTCCGGGCAGTACCGGCCCTTGAGCCATTTCTTCCGGCAGAACTTCAGCCAGGTGACCAACCCGCCGATTGATTCCTTACGCGAATACCGGGTGATGAGCCTGAAGACGCGGTTCGGCAATCTGAAGAACGTGCTGGATGAGGACAGCAGCCAGACCGAAATTTTCACCCTGGACAGTCCGTTCCTCGGCAATGCCCAGTTCGATGAGCTGATCAAGCATTTCAACACAGATGTGGTCACCATCGACTGCACCTTTGCACCGGGGCGCGGCAACCTGAGCGCAGGGCTCGCGCGCATCCGGGCGGAGGCCGAGGATGCGGTGCGCTCGGGCGCCGGGCATATCATCCTGACCGATCAGGAGAGCGGGCCGGAGCAGGTTGGCATGCCAATGATCCTCGCGACCTCCGCTGTGCACAGTCATCTGGTGCGCAAGGGGCTGCGGACGTTTACCTCGATCAACGTGCGCTCGGCGGAATGCGTGGACCCGCATTACTTTGCGGTGCTGATCGGCGCGGGGGCCACAACGGTCAATGCCTATCTGGCGGAGGATTCGCTGGCGGACCGGATTGAGCGCGGGCTCTTGGACATGAGCCTGACCACGGCGATTGACCGCTACCGCATCGCCATCGACCAGGGCCTCTTGAAGATCATGGCCAAGATGGGGATCTCGGTGATTTCCTCCTATCGCGGCGGGCTGAACTTCGAGGCAGTGGGGCTGAGCCGCGCCATGGTAGCCGAGTATTTCCCCGGCATGACCAGCCGGATTTCCGGCATTGGCGTGAGTGGCATCCAGCGCAAGGCCGAAGAGGTGCATGCCAAGGCCTGGGGCGGTCCGGCCTCGGTGCTGCCCATCGGCGGCTTCTACAAGGCGCGGAAATCGGGTGAGACCCATGCGTGGGAAGCGACCTCAATGCACATGATGCAGATGGCCTGCAACAAGGCTTCCTACCAGATGTGGCAACAGTACTCAAAAAAGATGCAGAGCAACCCGCCCATTCATCTGCGCGATCTCTTGGACATCAAGCCGCTGGGCAAGCCGGTGCCGATTGAGGAGGTGGAAAGCATCACCTCGATCCGCAAGCGGTTTGTCACTCCGGGCATGTCCTTGGGCGCGCTCAGTCCCGAGGCGCATAAGACCTTGAACGTGGCGATGAACCGGATCGGCGCGAAGTCGGACAGCGGTGAGGGCGGGGAAGACCCGGCGCATTTCGTGCCGGAGCCCAATGGCGACAACCCATCGGCCAAGATCAAGCAGGTCGCCTCGGGGCGCTTTGGCGTCACCGCAGAGTACCTCAACCAGTGCGAAGAGCTGGAGATCAAGGTGGCGCAGGGCGCCAAGCCAGGCGAGGGTGGACAGCTGCCCGGCATGAAGGTCACCGACCTGATCGCGCGGCTGCGCCATTCGACCAAGGGGGTCACGCTGATCTCGCCGCCGCCGCACCACGATATCTATTCCATCGAGGATCTGGCGCAGTTGATCTATGATCTGAAACAGATCAACCCGCGCTGCAAGGTGACGGTGAAGCTGGTGGCCTCCTCCGGTGTCGGCACAATTGCCGCCGGTGTGGCCAAGGCCAAGGCGGATATCATCCTGATCTCCGGGCACAATGGTGGGACGGGCGCGTCGCCCGCGACCTCGATCAAATATGCGGGCCTGCCGTGGGAGATGGGTCTCACCGAGGCGCACCAGGTGCTGAGCATGAACAACCTGCGCGAGCGGGTGACCCTGCGCACCGATGGCGGTTTGCGCACGGGGCGCGACATCGTGATGGCGGCGATGCTGGGGGCCGAGGAATACGGCATCGGCACCGCGGCGCTGATCGCGATGGGCTGTATCATGGTGCGGCAGTGCCAGTCGAACACCTGCCCCGTGGGCGTCTGTACGCAGGATGAATCGCTGCGCGCGAAGTTCACCGGCAATGCGGACAAGGTCGTGAACCTCATCACCTTCTACGCAACCGAGGTGCGGGAAATCCTTGCGTCGATCGGTGCGCGCAGCCTCGACGATGTGATCGGGCGGGCGGATCTGCTGGCGCAGGTCTCACGCGGCTCAGCACATCTGGATGATCTGGACCTCAATCCGCTTCTGATCACCGTCGATGGCGCGGCGGACATCGTCTATGACCGCAACCGCAAACGCAACAAAGTGCCGAATACTCTGGACGCTGAGATCGTGCGCGATGCGAAACGGTTCCTGGAGGACGGCGAGAAGATGCAGCTGTCTTACGCGGTACAGAACACGCACCGCACCGTGGGCACGCGCACGTCGAGCCATATCGTCAAGCAGTTCGGGATGCGCAACACGCTGCAGCCGGACCACCTGACGGTGAAGCTGTCGGGCTCGGCGGGGCAATCGCTGGGGGCCTTTGCGGCGCCGGGGCTGAAGCTGGAGGTTTCGGGCGACGCCAATGACTATGTGGGCAAGGGCCTCTCGGGCGGCATGATCGTGGTGCGCCCGCCCATGGCCTCGCCCATCGAAGCGGCGAAGAACACGATCATCGGCAACACCGTGCTCTATGGCGCGACGGACGGATATCTTTTTGCCGCTGGCCGCGCCGGTGAGCGCTTTGCCGTCCGTAACTCGGGCGCATCGGTGGTGATCGAAGGCTGCGGCTCGAACGGGTGTGAGTACATGACCGGCGGCGTTGCTGTGATCTTGGGCGAGATTGGCGCAAACTTTGGCGCAGGTATGACCGGCGGGATGGCTTATCTCTATGACCCGGACGGCACAGCGCCAGCGCTGATGAACATGGAGACGCTGGTGATTTGCCCTGTCACAGTGGAACATTGGATGGGCCAGCTGGAAGAGCTGTTAGAGATGCATCTGCGCGAAACGGGTAGCCGACGAACGGCTGACATCCTGCAGCATTGGGATGCTGAGAAAGCGCATTTCCTGCAGGTCTGCCCGAAAGAGATGCTCGACAAGCTGCCCGCACCTCTGGGTATCGAAGACGAGGCGATCCCGGCGGAATAAGACCACAGCGTGGCGGTTCACAAGGCCGCCGCGCGGGCCTATAGCTGGCTCATGGCGAAACGGGCGACAAAAAAGAGCAGACGACCCCGCAAGGCACAGACACGGCCCAACCCGCTGCGGCGGGCACTGCGCTATCTGTGGCGGGTGGGACTGGGGCTGGTTGTTTTTGTGGTGGGGCTGATCGCGCTGGGTGCGGTCGTGAATCCACCCACGACGCCTTACATGTTCTCGGAATCGCGGCGGCTTGGTGGGGCGGAGCAAATCTGGGTGCCGCTCGAAGATATTGCTCCGGTCATGGCGCGGTCGGTCGTGGCCGCAGAAGACGCGAATTTCTGTCTGCATTGGGGGTTTGACCTCGCCGCGATCAAGGACGCGATTGCGGATGGTGGAACACGCGGCGCATCAACCCTGAGTCAGCAGACGGTCAAGAACGTCTATCTCTGGCATGGGCGCAATTACACGCGCAAAGCGCTTGAAGCGTTGTTGACCCCGCTGCTGGAAATCATCTGGTCGAAGCAACGGATCGTCGAGGTCTATCTGAACGTGGCCGAGTTTGACGAAGGCATCTTTGGTGTGGAAGCTGCGGCGCGCCATTACTTCGGCGTGGCCGCGCGGGATCTGACGGCAGAGCAGGCCGCGCGGCTGGCGGCGATCCTGCCGAACCCTAAGGGGCGATCAGCCCGCCGCCCATCGGATTTCGTGCTCAAGCGGGCGCGTGCGATCCGGTCAGGAGCAGCGACAATCAGCAAAGATGGCCGCGCCGCCTGTTTCGAGAGTTGAAACCACGCGACACTCCGGGCATTGAAGACAGAGCATTTCTAGACCGGAAAAGTCCATGGCCCGCCTGTTTCACGTTCCCCTGTCTCCGTTCTGCCGCAAGGTACGCCTGAGCCTTGCCGAAAAGAAGATCGAGGTGGAGTTGGTCGAGGAGAGATACTGGGAGCAGGATCCCGATTTCATGCGGCGCAACCCGGCAGGCCAGGTGCCGGTTCTGCGGCTTGATGGCGTGATGATGGCCGAAAGTTCCGCGATCTGCGAATACATCGAAGACACCCGACCCGATCCCGCGTTGATGCCGAAAGACCCGGTGGCACGCCAGGAAGTCCGGCGGCTGGTGGGCTGGTTCGATGACAAGTTTCACAACGAGGTGACGTCGAAACTGCTTTATGAGCGAGTGAACAAGAAGGTAATGAAACAGGGCTATCCCGACAGCACGAATGTGAAGGCGGGGGCGAAGGCGATCAAATACCACCTCGACTATATGGCCTGGTTGCTGGATCATCGGCGCTGGCTTGGGGGGGACGTCATGACGCTGGCGGATTTTGCCGCCGCTGCACATCTGAGCGCGTTGGACTACATCTCGGACGTGGATTGGAACCGTTCGGATGTGGTCAAGGACTGGTATGCGAAGATCAAGTCGCGGCCCGCGTTCCGGTCGATCCTTGCGGATCAGGTGCCCGGGTTCCCGCCGCCACGCCACTACAATGACCTCGACTTTTGAGGTTGTGGTCGGACTGTGCATATTTTTGGAACAATGAAGCATGAGCGCGGCGCTCAAGACGCAGCTGGTTGAGCAGGCCTTGGCGGAGGGCTTTGTGAGCGCGCGGATCTGCCGTCCGGATGCTGTGCCTGAGGTGGCGGCACGACTGCGTGCTTTTGTCGAGGCGGGCTATCACGGGCAGATGGGCTGGATGGCCGAGCGGATGGCATGGCGTGGCAATCCCGCAGCGCTTTGGCCTGAGGCGCGGTCGGTGATCATGCTGGCCGAGAGTTATACACCGCCACATGATCCGCTTGAGATTTTGCGCCATCCCGACCGTGGGGCCATTTCGGTTTATGCCCAAGGACGTGACTACCACGATGTGGTCAAGAAACGTTTGAAACGTTTGGCGCGGTGGGTGTTGGCGCGGACGGATGAGCCCGCTGAGGTGAAGGTTTTTGTCGACACAGCCCCGGTGCCGGAGAAGGCGCTAGGCGAGGCTGCGGGGCTGGGCTGGCAGGGAAAACATACCAATCTGGTCAGCCGCGATTGGGGCAATTGGGCGTTTCTGGGGGCCATCTTTACCACCCTGGATTTGGCCATCGACATGCCGGAGCAGGATCATTGTGGATCCTGCCGCGCCTGCCTGGACATTTGCCCGACAGAGGCCTTTCCAGAGCCTTACAGGCTGGATGCGCGCCGCTGTATTTCGTATTTGACCATCGAACACAAAGGTCCGGTGCCCGAAGAATTGCGGGGCCTCATGGGCAATCGGATCTATGGGTGTGATGATTGCCTTGCCGTGTGCCCCTGGAACAAGTTTGCCGTGGCGGCGCGCGATCTGCGGCTGGCCCCGCAGCCAGAGCTGACCGCGCCCGATCTTGCGGATCTCGCTCAACTCGATGATGCTCGGTTTCGGGCGCTTTTTTCGGGATCAGCGATCAAAAGGATCGGGCGGGATCGCTTTGTTCGCAATGTGCTTTATGCAATAGGGAATTCAGGGCGTCCTGAGCTTCGGCCCGCTGCCGCTGCTTTGGTGGAGGATCCTGATCCTGTCGTCGCTGATGCCGCCCGATGGGCTATGACCCGCCTGGAGAGCCTGTCGTGAGCGTGCTTCTCGGCGTGGACACGGGCGGCACTTACACGGATGCGGTCCTCATACGGGATGAAACCGAGGTGATCGCCACAGCCAAGGCGCTGACGACACGCGCAGACCTTGCTGTTGGCGTCGAAGAGGCGGTGCGGGCCGTCCTGCAGGGGGCGGCCGTGGCGCCCGAGGAGATTGCGCTTGCGTCGCTGTCGACCACACTTGCGACCAATGCGCTGGTGGAAGGGCAAGGTGGGCGGGTGGCCCTGATCTACATTGGCTTTCGCACCACCGATCTGGGGGCACATGGTTTGGCCGAGGCCATGGCCGGAGATCCCGTGCTGCACTGCGCCGGGGGCCATGATCACGCGGGGATCGAGCGGCAACCGCTGGATGAGGCCGCCATCCGTGCATTTTTGCAAGAGCATGGCGATGACGTCAGCGGCATCGCCGTTGCTGCACAATTTGCCACGCGAAATCCGGCCCATGAGGTCCGGGCGCGCTCCCTTGTGGCTGAGCTATCGGGGCGGCCGGTTTCAGCATCACATCAATTGTCGTCGCGGTTGAATGGGCCAAAACGGGCCGTCACCGCCGTTTTGAATGCGCGTTTGATTGGCATGATTGCGGCGCTGATTGCGCGCACCGAGACGGCGTTGTCGGGTTTGGGCGTATCGGCCCCGCTGATGGTTGTGCGGGGGGACGGGGCGCTGATCTCTGCAGGTCAGGCGCGCGCGCGTCCGATTGAGACCATTCTCAGTGGTCCGGCTGCCTCCATCGTTGGCGCGCGTTGGTTGACCGGCGCGACCGAGGCCTTGGTCAGCGACATTGGCGGGACCACGACGGACATCGCATTGTTGCAAGACGGGGTGCCAAAGATTGACCCGGCGGGCGCGCGGGTTGGCCCGTATCGCACCATGGTTGAGGCTGTGGCCATGCGCACGACAGGGCTTGGCGGCGACAGCGAGGTGCGTGTGATCGCGGACGGGTTGCAGGGCGGTGTCGCACTTGGTCCGTGCCGGGTGGTGCCGGTGGCCCTTTTGGCCGCGGAGGTTGGGCAGCCGGTACATGATCTGCTTGATGCGCAGTTGCGGACGGCGACGCCCGGGGCGCATGATGCCCGGTTTGTGCGGGCTGTGCGCGGGCTGCCTCGCCACGGTTTGGCTGCGCGCGAGGCGCAGCTGCTGGAGCGGATAGGTGCGGGCACCCATGCGCTTGACCGGATCCTGCGCGTGCGGATGGATGAGAGCGCTCTGGACAGGCTCATAGCCCGAGGTCTTGTGCAGGTCGCAGGGGTGACACCCTCCGATGCCAGCCACGTCACAGGTCAGCTGGCTGAATGGGATAAGGCCGCCGCCGAGAAAGCGCTCACCCTGATGGCGCGCAGGAAGGTAGGGTCAGGCCAAAGACTTGCCGCAGGTGCCGCAGCGCTCGCCTGGATGATCATAAACCAGTTGACGGAGATGACGTCGCAGGCCCTGCTGGAAGCCGCTTTTGCGGAAGAGGCGCGCGATTTTGGTGAGACGCCGCATGTGCTGGCCCGGCACCCGCTGATGCAGGCCGGTCTCGACCGGCATCGCGGATTGATCCGTCTGGATATTGGGTTGAACCTGCCGGTCGTCGGGCTGGGCGCCTCTGCTGGTTGCTACTACCCGGCTGTCGGCGAGCGGGTGTGTTCAGAGATGATCTTGCCGTCTCATGGCGCTGTTGCAAATGCCATCGGTGCGGTTGTTGGGCGCGTGAGCATGCGGTGCAGCGGCACTGTGACCGCGCTGGGTGAGGGGGTCTTTCGTGTGCATCTTGAGGATGGCCCGGCGGATATAGACGATGAAGAAGCGGCCCTGGATGCGCTGGAGCGGGCCTTGTCAGCTGACGCACGCGCTGCCGCGCAGGCCGCAGGGGTTGTGGACGCACGGTTGACCGCCACGCGCGACATTCGTCGGGCAAGAGTGGACAATCGAGAGGTTTTTGTCGAGGCTGTCCTGACCGTCGAAGCCAGCGGCCGGCCGCGCATCGCAAGCGGCTAGGCCCGCGGACAGTTCCGTTTCTGAACTTCGTGTGTCGAAGGTCGCAGCACTTTGACCTTTCGGTCATCAACGGACCGAAATGCTCGAAAACCGGAAAGGCGCCCTTCGAGAATATCGCAGCACAGGTCCGGTCTGCTTCAGATTTGTCGGACGCCATGCGCAACGTTTGAGTGGCGCGCGGCTCTGTCTGACGTCAGAGAGGCGTCAAAGGGTGTGTCCATGGCGCAGCTTCTGATCCGCGCAGCTCGGCTTTGATCGCTATTGACAGAACACTTACCAAGCCGCCTCTCCCGCATACCGTGGTATTCCCTCACTGCGGGGAGTGCCGCTTTGACATCGATCCGACCAGCGCCGCATTCCTCCTTGGCTGTCGAGAACTGTTTGTTGGCATCAGCTTCGATCAAGCTGGCCTCGCCCGCTATCGGAGGATCTGCGGGCCTTTCAACGCGACATGAAAGAGCGCGACGTCGGCGCGCCGACCTTCAAAAACCGGCTGACGGTGCTGAGCTTCTACTTTGCGACGACCTGCCCGCGTCCTGAGATGAAGCGGCACATGCGCCACCAACGTGCTGCGAAGAAGACCCCCGTGGTTCTGAGCGCCGAGGAAGTCGCGTGCATTCTGGAGGCCGCGCCGGGACCAGGCCTTCGTGACCGAACCGCCTTCTGCGTGGCCTATCGCGGCGGGGTCAGGGCGGGCGAGGTGACGCACTGAAGCTCGGCGACATCGAAGGCGACCGGATGCTGATCCGCACCGATCAGGAAAAGCGGTCGATCGCCTTCACGCTTTCGCCGACGCAGCACATGTCGCCAACCCGGATGTTGGCAGGCGTTGTTCTGGCGGGAACCGAAAACGCACTTTCGCTGTGATGGCCACAAATCCGGATCACCACGACCAGCTCATCTTTCGCGCACTCAGTTTTATGCTGCCTGTGACCCGATATTTTAGCGGCAGCAGTACGGAATGGCCCAGTCACATGAGACATCAGCATGCTATCCATTGGTCGCCCACGATGTGGCGCCTAGAGTCCTTCCGCCTTTACCAACGAATGAACGTCCTCCACGCGCGCTGCATCGAGGTCAGCCTCGCCGATGCCGAAGTCCTGGCCCATCAGATCTTCGATCCCCCTCACCAAAGCGAGTGCATCGAGCCCATAGTATCGCATCAAATACGCCCGCGACCCGCCATGGGCGTATGTGTCCTTCAGCCCAAGCCTGACAAGGCGCTTGCCCATGCCAGCATCGGCCATGGTTTCGGCGACAAGGCTTCCAATACCACCTTCGGTCACGTGATTTTCCAAGGTCACAACGCCATGCTTTACCGATCCGATGTGATCCAGCAGCGCAGCGGCGTCGAAAGGTTTGATCGTGTGCAGGTGCAGATGGCGGATCGAGAGCCCCGCTTGTGAAAACGCGGCACGGGCGCGCATCGCTTCTTCCGTGCAAATGCCAGAGGTGACGACCAGCACGTCCGTGCCTTCCGACAGGACCCGCATTTCGCCAACTTTGATTGGCGTGTCGAAGAGGCGTGGAACTGAACCGCGCAACACGCGACACCAGACGGGACCGTCAATGCTGTCGGCTGCTTCGCAGATGCTTTCAACCTCTGTCGCGTCGCCCGTCTCAAGGATTGTCATATTCGGGATCGACCGCATGACCGAGATGTCTTCGATCGACTGGTGTGTCATACCGCCCGGTGTGGTGACACCCGGCAGGAACCCCATCAAACGAACTTTACGCCGCGGGTACGCGATCGAGGCCATCAGTTGGTCATAGGGTCTGCGATACATGAAGACGCCAAAGGTGTGGATGAACGGACGAAACCCGGCAAGCCCCAGACCGCCAGCAAAGCTCATCATATTTTGCTCTGCCATACCAAGGCTCAGGAACTGTTCGGGATGCCGGTCGCGGAACCCGTCAATCTCGCAGGAGGAGGTCAAATCAGCCGACAGGCAGAGGATCTTATCGGGGTGCTTTGTCGCATAGGCTTCGAAGGCCCGCGCATAGGGTTTGGAGACCATCTCGACCATCAGTGCGCTCCTTCATAGTCTATCGGATCGACCTTCAGGGACCGGGCGATTTCCTGGTTCATTTTTGCCCGCTCTTTCTCGGACTTGAAACGTACGTAATGCAGGCGCGGGAACCGCAGTTGCAGCGTTGGCATCCCCCGGTAAGGTGAGGAATTTGCGAGAATGATCAGTGGCTTGCCGCGATGCGGCGTCTTCGCTGCCTCACGGATTTCATCTAGTTTATGCGCATCAACCCAGACGGCGACACCGCCGAATTCCTCGATCTTCGCCTTGATGTCGCCCACATCCATGACGGAAGACATTGCCCCGTCACATTGCTGGCGATTGACGTCCATGATCGCGTAAAGATTGTCGACCTTGTGATAGGCAGCTGCGGCAATCGCCTCCCAGGTCTGTCCCTCCTGGACCTCCCCGTCAGACATATAGACCCATGTACGCCCCCGCTCACCACGCCGTTTGCGCCCCCAAGCAAGGCCGGCTGCCGTTGAAAATCCGATGCCGAGTGTGCCGTTATGGACTTCCATTCCAGGCGAATGCTCAGCACCGATCATCTCGACCGAGGAGCCATCCTTGTTGAACATTTCCAGGCCCTCGGGGGCCATACGACCGACTTCGATCAGCGTGGCGTAGGCAACAAGCGCATAATGTGCCGGTGCAATAAAGAGCCTGTCAAATTCGGGTGCTGCCGGGCCATTATATCCCGCACCCGTGTGGTAGCCTGGGTTCGACGGCGACGGGACCCCTTCGAAGGGTTTGGGAACCATTGGCAAGGTCGGATCACCAAGGTTCAGTTCTTCGTTGTAAAGCCAAGCCAATTGTTCGGCTGCAGAACAGGCCTGGCTCAGATAGCCGCCATTGTTGCGGATGCAGTGTTCAAACACCCGACGACGGATGCCCAGGGCGACCTCTTCGGTGCTGCGTTCATTGCGCATAGATTAGGCTCCAGATTGCTTTACAAACGTCACTATTTGCATCATATGTAAAAGTCAAGGAATGCATCAGCCTAGGACGTTAGATGGAATTCACGGCTGCCCATTGGGGCGCATATACACTGGATGGCGCGGGCGGCATCAAGCCGCTGGCAGACGATCCCGCGCCGTCCCGCATTGGTCGTGGATGGGTTACAGCAGCCCAGGACAACAGCAGCCGTATTCTAACGCCCGTTGCGCGGCAAGGATGGCTGGAGGGTGATGCAGGCGCCAATAGGTGTAGTGATCGTTTTGTTGAACTGAGCTGGGATGAAGCCGCAGCGTTAGTCGCGCAAGAGGTCAGCCGCGTGCGCGAAACCTATGGCAACAAAGCGATATTCGGCGGTTCCTATGGGTGGGCGAGCGCCGGGCGGTTTCATCACGCGCAAAGCCATCTGCGGCGGTTTCTGAATATGGCAGGCGGATATGTCGGCTCGCGCGAGACCTACTCGCATGCGGCAGGCGAAGTGTTGTTCCCGCATATCCTGGGCCTCAGCAACCGCGCGTTTCAGGATGAGATGACCAGCCTCACCCTGCTGGCAGAGCAATGTGATTGCCTGCTGGCATTCGGCGGCATTTCCGGCAGGACTGCGCAGATATCATCCGCAGGAGTGACACATCACGATACAGGGAAGGTGTTGGCCCGCCTGCTGGAACGTGGCGCACAGATTGTGAACGTCTCGCCACGTGGTACGGATCTGCCCGAGGGTGACTGGGTTTCAATTCGGCCCGGCACGGATACAGCTTTAATGCTGGCCTTATCATTCGAAATCGTTTCTGCAGGTGCGGCGGATGAGAGCTTTTTGAAGGCCTGCACCAGCGGATGGCCAAAATGGCGGGCCTATCTTGTCGGCGATGAAGATGGTGTTGCGAAATCAGCGGACTGGGCGGCTGAGATATGTGACATACCTGCGCCTCGGATCCGGGAGATCGCGCAGGCGCTGGTTCAACGCCGTAGCATGATCGCGGTTAACTGGGGCATGCAGCGCGCCGATCATGGCGAGCAGGTGATTTGGGCCGCTCTGGGACTTGCCTGCATTCTGGGGCAGATTGGGCAAGCGGGAACCGGATTTGCATTTGGATATGGCTCCACCACACATGTAGGACGCGGGGCACGGCTGATTAACTGGCCCTCGATGCCTCAAGGCAAGAACCCTGTGTCTGAGTTCATTCCGGTTGCACGCATTGCGGATATGTTGCTCAACCCCGGCGGAACATTCGAATACGATTGCCAAACCCGCACCTATCCGGACATCCGCCTTGTTTACTGGTGCGGCGGCAATCCGTTTCACCACCATCAAGATCTCAATCGCCTCGAAGAGGCGTGGCGTCGCCCCGAAACCATCATCGTTCACGATCACAGTTGGACGGCCACGGCACGTCGCGCAGATATCGTCCTTCCTGCGACAACACCGCTGGAGCGGTCGGATGTCATGATGAACCGGCGGGACCCGTCATTGTTCTATATGTCGCCGCTTTTTGATCCGATGGGGCAGTCGCGAAACGACTATGATATCTTCCGCGCTATTGCGCGAGCCCTTGGAGTTGAAGAGGCTTTTACCGAAGGCCGGGACAGCGAAGACTGGATGCGCACGCTCTGGTCCGAAGCAGAAAAAGTTGCCCATGTCGCGGGTTTTGACTTGCCGGACTATGATGCATTCCGTGCGGCTGGGCGGTTCGATATTCCCGACCCGCGGGAAGACCGGATCGCGCTTGAGGCCTTTGTGCGAGATCCTGCGGGAAACCCGCTGGACACCGAAACGGGTAAGATCATACTGCACAATGACAGATTTGCGTCTTTGGGCATCGACGGCTGCCCGGCGCATCCCACTTGGCTGCCGCCCGCGGAGTCCTTGCTGGCCGCTGACCGCGATGCGCTACACCTGATTTCCGGTCAACCTGATACACGCCTGCACAGTCAGAATGATCGCGGCAGCGAGGCTTTGGGAGACAAGATCAAGGGCCGTGAGCCTGCCTATCTGCACCCGGATACGGCAGCGGATCGCGGGTTAGAGGAAGGGGATGTTGTCCGCCTCTACAACAGTCGGGGCGCATGCCTCGCCGGGCTTCGGCTGGATCCACTCCTTCGCCGCGACTGTATATCGCTTGCGACGGGTGCCTGGTTTGATCCGCAAGACATCGCCGGAGAGCGGATTGAGGTTCACGGCAACCCAAACGTGCTGACGCTGGACAAAGGCTGCTCTGACCTCAGCCAGGGCAACATCGCACATACCGCCCTGGTTCTTCTAGAAAAGTGGATTGGTCCATTGCCTGTGCTGAGCATAGACCGGCCACCACAAATCGGAGGCCGAGGCGAGATGGAGAAAAAGGCATGAGCAAACTCTGGCTAGGCCTCGATGTCGGCACAACCTCGATCAAGGCGGCGGCCTATACGCCCAAAGGCGGACAGGTCGCGATTGCGGATGCCGCCAGCAATGTGACGCAGCGCGCAGATGGCGGCAGCGAGCAGGACATGGAGGAAATCGCAGAGACGGTGCGCAACGTGCTGCGTGAGGCTACAAAGCAATGTGCGGGCCATGAGATTGCCGCGCTGGGCGTGGCAGCACAGGGTGACGGCATTTGGTGTGTCGCCGAAGATGGCAGCCCGGCGGGCCCGGCAATGCTTTGGAACGATACACGCACCGCCTCGGATCTGGCGTCGTTGGATGAGACAGCGCTCACAACGATTGACCGTGGATGCCACACGGCCTTGTGGTCTGGCACATCAGGTATGCTTTGGCGTTGGATTCGTGCCAACCGTCCGGACATGGCTGCGCGGACGGCCCATGCAGTGACCTGTGCCGACTGGATTGCCTATCAATTGACCGGGCATATGGCGACGGATTTTTCCGATGCGTCCATCCCGTTTCTTGACTTCGCGACGCAAACCTATTCCGAAGCTCAGCTTGCTGCTCTCGAATGCTCCGACCTCGCTTCTAAGCTGCAGGTCCCACGTAGGGCCGATACAGGTCTGGGGTCGATCACGGCCAAGGCCGGTGCGGATACAGGGCTCCCCGTGGGGATCCCGGTCTCGGTAGGCACCCTTGATCTGGGGGCCATGATCGTGGGGATGGGCATGGATACCCCGGGACAGACCATGATGATCCTGGGCACGACGGCGGTGGTGAATATCCTGACGGATCAGGTCACACCCCGGGACACGCCGCTGGCTGCAAGCGTTTTGCACCCGACTTCTGATGCGGTTATCCGCGTACTGGCCCCAACAACGGGGGCGGCTGCGTTTGACTGGTTTGCCGGGCTACATCCGCAAAGTCTGGGCGGTGCCACGGCCGGTGAAGTCGCAGATCGGCTGAACCTGCTGGTTGAGAAAGTGCCGCCCGGTGCAAACGGCGTAACCTTCTTGCCATACCTCAACGGAGAGCGCGCGCCCTTTGTGGCCCCTGACATCCGGGGCGCATTCCATGGCCTTTCAGCCACCACCACGACCGGCGACATGGGCCGCGCCGTCATGGAGGGCGCGGTCCTCAGCCTGCGACACTGCTTTATGGCCGAGGGGGGGCTGCCGCGCGCGCCCGTGCAACTCACGGGCGGAGGCGCGAAAAACCCGGTGTGGTGCCAGATTATCGCTGACGTGATGGGGCAGCCTGTTCTGGTGAGTGCGGCGGCTGATCACGGGCTTTGGGGGGCCGCAGCACTTGGCGCTGCCGCGGCAGGACTGGGCGATGCGGTCAAACTGGCAGCGGCGCGCGCAGACGTCTTTGACACCTACACCCCACAAAACCACGCAGCGTATGAACGTGTATTCGAACGCTACACGACTATTTCTCAACACCAACAGGCATTGCAGGTGGCATTGTCCGCCCTGCCTAAGGACCCTTCATGACCAATATGATGCAAGCGGCGGTACAATACGCCATCGATGATATCCGGCTCGAACAAGTCCCTGTGCCCGAGATTGGGCCGGGCGAATTGCTGTTGAAAACCCGGGCCTGCGGCCTGTGCGGCGGCGAGACCATGGCGTGGTACAAGACCGACCCCAAAGTTTTGGGGCATGAACCGTCAGGTGAAGTGGTCGAGGTCGGCGCGGGCGTCACGGATTACAAGATTGGCGACCGTGTCTTTGTGAACCACCATGTGGGCCGCATGAACAGCCACCTGTCGCGGAGAGGCCATTTCACGCGCGACCCTTTCTACAAGACCATGCGTCTCGACCCCGGCGGCGTCTGCGAATACTTCCGGGTGACGGCCCAGCATCTGGCGATGGACACCCACAAACTTCCTGAAAGCATCTCTGACGAAGAGGCTGTGACGATTGAGCCGTGGTCCTGTGTTCTTTCCGGCCTCAAGGTTTGCAACATCCAACCGGGTGACACAGTAGCCGTGGTCGGGGCCGGTTTCATGGGGCAAGGCTTTGTTCATCTCGCACCGCTTTTCGGGGCGGGCAAGGTTGTGGCGCTCGACTTTTCGGATTGGCGGCTGGAAAAGGCGCGCCAGTTTGGAGCCACCCACACGATCAACCCCAAGGCGCAAGACCCAGTTGAGGCGATGCGGGCGCTGAACAACGGGCGTCTGGCCGACACGGTGATTGTCATTGCGCCATTCCCGTCGGCTTGGGAGCAGGCCATGGCCCTTGTCGAAGTCGGCGGCTGCCTGCATCTCGGCGCGCCTTTGCCCCCCGAGACCGATTGGGTACAAAGCGGCCATAAGGCCTATTTTGATCAGATCACCGTTACGTCACGCTACTCCTCTGATCATACGGATACATATAGCTACATCCGGCTGCTTGAAGCAGGCCGGATCAAGGCGCGGGACGCGATCTCACACCGGTTCGATATTGCAGAGAGCGCGGAGGCGTTCCGAATGCTGGTCGAAGCCGAGAAATCCCTGAAGATTGTTGTCTACCCTCACGGAGTGCCACATGCTTGATGCGCTGAAAGAGGAGGTTTGCGGCCAGAACCATGAACTTCCTGCAAATGGTCTGGTCGTTGGATCGGGGGGCAATGTCTCGGGCAGGGACCCGGAGACGGGGTTGATCGTGATCAAACCTTCGGGCGTAAAATTCACCAAACTGACCCCTGAGACGATGGTTGTGGTGGACATTGATGGCACCGTGATTGACGGCAAGATGAAGCCTTCGGTCGATACAGGCATCCATCTGTATATCTACCGCCACCGCCCCGATGTCTTTGGGATCACACATACCCATTCCCCCTATGCTTCAAGTTTTGCAGCGCGCGGCGAGCGCATTCCGGCAGTGCTGACGCCCATTACCCACATGCTTGGGCGCGACGTGCCATGTTCGCGTTATGCGACACCGGGAGAGGTCGATACCGGGCAGGCGATTATTGATGCAGCTGACGGCGGCTGGGCGGTTTTGGTGAAGGCGCATGGCGTGTTTACCATGGGCAAGTCGGCGACCGAGGCCACGAACTTTGCGATGTATCTTGAGGAGGCGGCCATGACGACACATCTCGCCATGTGTCGCGGCCCTGTCGAAGAGCTGCCGCAGGAAGAGATCGACCGGTGCTACAACTGGTTTCGCAAAAACTATGGACAGAGCGGCGAAAAACCCGTCAACAGTTAGCAATGAACAAAACAAGTGGCACATTGGCGAAGGATCAGGACCGTGCCGCACGGCTCGCACATGTCGCGCTGCTCTATTATGGTGAGGGCCTGACCCAGAGCGAGATTGCCAAACGTCTTCAGGTCTCGCGCGTAACAGTCGTGAACCTCTTGCGCGAGGCCCGTGACCAGGGCGTCGTCGAAATCAGGGTGGGCGGGCAGCAGCTCAAGGAAAACACGTTGGCGCGCCGGTTGCGCGAGGCCTACGGCCTGCAAGATGTCTATATTTCTGACACTTTTTCAGACCAGCCAAAGGATCGTGCAGCCAGCCTGCGCCAATTGGGCCGTGTGGCTGCGACGGCGTTTCTTGACAGCATTTCTCCCGGTGACCGGGTGGGCATTGCGTGGGGGGAAACCATTCTCGCGGTTGCTGATGCTATGCCTGCAACGCCGATTGCAGATGTGGAGATCTGTCAGCTCATCGGCTCGATGATTTCTGAACGCGTGCCCGCGTCCGAGAATTGCGCAATCCGCATCGCCAGTCAGCTTGGCGCGCAGTGTTACACGCTTCATGCGCCCGCCCTTGCTTCGACAGAGGAATTGGCCCGCCTGTTCCGATCAGAGCCCGCCATCTCTGCGCAGCTTGATCGTCTGCAACGCCTCGACATGGTGGCCTACTCTATCGGCAATGTGTCGAATGATACGCATTTGGTTGCGGCAGGCATGGCACAGACGGCAGAGCTTCGGGCCGCAAGAGATGCGGGTGCAGTCGGGATCGTTTGTTGCCGATACATTGATGCAGAGGGTCAGGACATCGATCTGGCCCCCTCAGATCGGGTCATTGCCGCAAGCACAGATGATCTGCGCGCGGCGAAACGAGGTCTGCTCATCGTCTGCGGCGCTGACCGCAGTGACGCGACACGTGCCGCCATTAAGGGCGGCATGGCGACCCATCTCTGTGTCGATACCGCCCTGGCCCATGCGCTTCTCGATGCAAGCTAAGCCGTGCTGCGTGCCGGTTGCAGGGCGCAAACCGAAGCCGCAATTTCCTGTCATTATTGAACCTTCCCGGTCAGCTCAGGATTTCCCAGTCGTGGAAATCCCAGGTGGCTCGACATTGGTTGGAACAGCAAACCCGCTCATTCAAGAGGACGCAGAAGGCCCGCTACAGCGCAAGCGTTTGCGGCCCTATCTGATTGGACAGACTTCTGTGACCAACGCCCAATTCGCAACGTTTGTAGAAGAAACCGGTTTTGTCACAGAGGCCGAAACCTTTGGTTGGTCTTTTGTTTTCTGGGCGCAGGTTTCCGGAGAGGCTGGGCTGACACAAGGCGCGCGCGACGTCGAATGGTGGCGACGTGTCGACGGCGCGACATGGCGCGAGGTCAATGGCCCCGGAACTTTCGAGACGGCGTGGCACCCCGAGCACCCGGTTATTCACGTGTCCTGGAATGACGCGCAGGCCTACGCCAAATGGGCAGGTGGACGATTGCCCACAGAGGCGGAGTGGGAACATGCAGCACGCGGTGGGCTGCAAGATGCACGATACCCGTGGGGCGACCGCGATCCAGATGATCAGAGTTTTTTCCCCTGTAACATCTGGCAAGGTCGCTTTCCGCAGATCAATTCGGGAGGCGACGGATATCTGACCACCGCGCCCGCGAAATCCTATGAGCCTAACGGCTACGGGCTTTACAACATGGTCGGCAATGTCTGGGAATGGACAGCGGAACCCTTCCGTATCCGTTCACAGAGAAAAGCCGCCAGGGCCCGGCAGGCACAGATGAGGGGATTCAGGCTTGCAAAGGGGGGGTCTTTTCTTTGTCACGCCAGCTATTGCTGGCGCTATCGCATCGCGGCGCGGACTGGCAATTCGCCTGACAGTACGACAACCCACACCGGGTTTCGGGTGGTTTGGGATGTTGAAGCCAGAATGAAGCATTGAGCGCGCGGTATGGGCGTCAAAGTGAAGCAATCAGCTGGCATGCGGCGCCAAATACTGATCACTGGAGCACAAAATATCTCATTCAGCCTTTGCCGAAGCAAAGATGCCTGCGCAAAAAACCTCGGTTAGTGGGGCCTCCAAGTCGAAACAACCGAAGTTGGCGCTGAGACGTCTTATCAGGCAGGCGCTGGCATAGCCGCGTCCTCAAGACCCAGCCGCGCGAGTTGCTCGGGCGGGTAGCCTTCTTCATCCATCAGTTGCCGCACCAGACGCAGCATCCGCGCGCGCTGCTCAGTGTCACCATCCCAAAGGTTGTTGTTCTGTTCAGGGTCGGTGACGCGGTTGAAGAGAAAATTCTCACCTGTGCGCGGATCGACTTTGATCGGTATCTTCCACATCGGAAGGTCGACGCTTGGGTCGAAATAGCCGGTATCAACGGGTTTATTGGGGGGGGTCGCAAGCCGACCATCCACCGGATTGTCGACGATCAGGGGGCGAAATATCGAAGTTGAGTATAGGTAAAGCGGCTTGTCTGGTTCGGGCGATTTCAAAATGGTCCATTCCCCATCGGTCGCACAGATGCCCTGTCCGAAGGTCCCATAAAGCAAAGCATCGCGCGGCGACGGCGCGTCCTCCGTCACCATCTTCAGAATCGAACGGCTGTGGCGGCATGACGGCGTCACATCGACCCCAGCAGCCTCGATGATGGTGGCAAATAGATCCACGGTCTGGGTCAGCCCGCTGACGCGCCTGCCGTTTCCAGGATTGGCCGGGTGCCACATCATCAGCGGAATATTGGCATGGCTGTCAAAATGCGGATGCTGTTTGCCGAAGGCGCGACGTTCGCCCATGTCATGCCCGTGATCCGTGGTCAGGATCACCATCGTATCCTCCCACAAGCCCATCGCTTCGAGCTTGTCAAAGAGAGTACCCAGCCACTTATCCATCATGGTGACCTTCCCCATGAATTGGGATTTCAGAAAGGCAAGCTCCGCGGGGGTTGTCTGATCCATGAAGGCGTTGAGGTCATCATAGACCTGATAGGGGGGCCAGATGTTGAACTCGTTCTTGGTGGCGCCTTCGGCATACATGCTTTCATAAGGCTCCGGGATCTCGAAGGGCTCATGAACGTCGAAAGTTTCGACATGCAGGAAAAACCTGCCCTTCTGTGCATGTCGGTCCAGCCAGTCGCAGGCACCGCCAAATGTCTTGGCCGAGAAGTAGTCCTCCTCCCCCTGAAAGTCTTTCACATTGGCATAGTACTGTCCGATATGCTCAGGCGCGCGGAACTCTTCTACTTTCTTGACCCAGGCCGGCTTGTCCTCATTGGGATCCTGCGCCTGCCAGTGATCCACCTCATATCCTCGGATCATCTCGGTCGTGTCATAGCTTTGGATGTAGCCGTTCGCCTCTTCTTCCCAGTAGTGGTAGTGGTCCGTCACGATATGGGTGTGGTAGCCACCCTTCTTCACCTCGCTTGGCAAACGAGGGTCGAACACTTCGAGCGACCCCCAGGGCCGCCACATGAATTCCTTCCGTCCGGCTATAATTTCCCTGCGCGCAGGCATACAGGGCAGACTACCAACAAAGTGGTTGTCAAACACATGCGCGCGGGCGGCGAACTTGTCTATATTGGGAGTTTCACAGGGAGAAGCGGCGTTGTAGGCTTTCAGGCAGTCTCGGGTCAGGCTGTCCACCAGCACAAAAACGATGTTCATAATGCGCCTCACGCGCCTCCAGACCTGCCTGTGGCAAAGTCTAAGGGAGTTCAGTTTTATTGACAAGTGTCAAATCATATGACAAATGATTAAAAAGATATAGGGTTGCGGCGGGCCATTGTCGACAACTCAGGCTGAAGAACTGGGAGGATCATTCAATGCCGAATTCCAAAACAAGTTACACGAGGCGCCGCGCGATATTTCAAGGTGGCGTTGCAGCAGCCACGGCCCTGACGGCCCCTACTTTTTTTGTCGGCAAGGCACATGCGGCGAATGAAAAGCTCAAAGTCGGGATTATCCCCGCATATTCCTTTGGCCTTTACTGGTTGATCCAGGATCAGGGCTTTGCGCCCGGCGTTGAGATGGAGTTCAGCGTTTTCCCATCCGGTCCACCTGCGATTGAAGCGATGGTCGGTGGGTCCGTTGACACGATTACCGTTGGCTCTGTGCCGCCCTTGGCTGCGATGTTCCGGAAAGTGGCTGATTTCCGCGAAATCTCGATTTGCGGTGACGCTTCGGGCCTTTTCCAAATTGTAGGCAAACCGGGGATGAACTCGCTCGCGGATCTCGAAGGTAAGAAGATCGCGGTGACCTCAGGCTCCAACTTTGATTTCTTCCTGGGCGTCGCACTTGCCAATGAAGGTCTCAGCGACATGCCACTGACACGGGTAAATATGGAACCCATCGACGGCCAGTCCGCTTTCATCGCAGGGGCCGTGGACGCAACTGTACCGCTCGCGACATCACGCAAACTGATCTACGATGCGCTGCCTGATGCCTCTCTTCTGACGGAAGGGTCCCAAATTCCAATCGACAAGCGCCCATCGATCATGGACGTCTTCATGACCACACAGCAAAGCCTTGATGCAAAAGAAGCGGCATATGTCGAAGTGGTACGTGCCTTCCACGATCAAGCCGTAAAGATGCTGCGCGAAGACAATGCCGCGACAATTGAACGGATGATCGAGTGGCAAACAGGCATGGGCCGCGCGGGTGTCACAGCCGCAGATGTCGAGCCGCTCCTCAACGGCTATTTCTATTTTGACAAAGCCGAGATCAAAGAGGTCTATGAAAAGGGCATCCTGACCAACGCGCTTCGCGTGCAGTCCGAATTCCTTGTTGCCAATGAGCGGATCGGCGGCATGCCAGACCTCGATGCCCTTGTGTCGGATCAGGTCGTCAAGCAAATCTAAGACATGAATGCTTTGCCAAAATTCCTGACAGGGCGCCTATTTTTAGGTGCTCTGTCCATTGGTGCGGTCTTGCTGGCCTATACTGCGGTGACCAGCCAACCTGACAACAACCCCGCGTTGTTGCCTCCTATACCCCACATCATTGGGTCTTTCTTTACCAATCTCTCCGCCGGTACCTTGCTGGATGCGCTATGGGCCAGTCTGTACCGGATTCTGTTGGGCTTCTTTATCGGCACGAGCCTGGCGGTGGTCGTTGGATGCCTGGTCGGCTGGTACAAAACAGTCGAGTTTCTGGTCGATCCGCTCATCGAAGCGATCCGCCCCATTCCACCGCTCGCCTATATTCCAATCATTATCATCTGGTTCGGGATCGAAGAATTCAGCCGCGTCCTGCTTATTTCCATCGCCTGCTTTATGGTCTGCGTTGTGAATGTAATTGCCGGTATGAAAAATGTACCGCAGGTCTATGTAGACGCAGCCTCGACAATGGGCGCATCGCGGTTCCAGGTTTTCCGCACGGTCGCTATTCCAGCGGCAACCCCGTTTATCATCACCGGCTATCGTATTGCGCTCGCCGCAGCATGGACAACACTTGTGGCTGCCGAACTTATCGCTGCGCCCAGCGGACTCGGCTTTATGCTACAGGAGGGACGCAGATACTTCCTTACCGATCAGGTCATGATGATCATCGTCATAATCGGGGCATGCGCCTTCATTATGGACCGGACGTTCCGCGCCATCCAAAAACGCCTTATGATCTGGTCGGAGACCCGCGAATAATGCCCGAGATCGTTGTCGATAACCTGACCCATACCTTTGGCAAGGGCGGAGCAGAAGCGCTGACCGTGCTGGAAGGGATCAATCTGACCTTCGAAAACGGCAGCTTTACATCGATCGTCGGCACGTCTGGCTGCGGTAAATCCACGCTTCTGAAAATGATGGCAGGGCTGTTTGACCCATCCGATGGCGAAATGCGTCTGGACGGAGAGGTCATCAGTGGAACAGACCGTCGCCGCGGCATGGTGTTTCAGCAAGACGCTGTATTTCCGTGGATGACAGTGGCCAAGAACATTTCTTATGGCCCACGCCTGCGCGGCGCGTCCAATTCCGAGCAACGTGAAATCGAAGCCAAATGGACCGAGATGGTCGGCCTCAAAGGTTTTGAAGATCGGTGGCCGCGCGAGTTGTCAGGAGGCATGCGCAAACGCGTCGATATCGGCCGTGTCTACGCGAATGACCCGGACGTCCTTCTGATGGACGAACCTTTTGGCGCGCTCGATGCACAGACCAAAGAACGTATGCAAACAGATTTGCTCGAAGCCTGGCAGCAATCGCGAAAGACGGTCATCTTTGTAACCCATGATCTGGAAGAGGCGATCTTTCTGTCAGATAGGGTTGTCGTCATGTCTGCCCGCCCCGGGCGCATTCAACATATCGAGAATGTCGATCTGCCACGTCCCCGCAAAGACGAAATGCGCCTGACAGATGAGTTCATCCAGATCAAGCGTCGTCTTTGGGGGATGCTGGATCACTAGAGCGTCTGACGAAATACCTGAAATATCGCATATCACGTAACGCGTTGAAATCTATGATTTCAGGCAGCGTTATGTGAGTCTGGTTTTTCGCATGACGCTTTAAAGAACACATATGCTCGTCATCAGAGATTCTGGGCCAGTTGTCGGCCTGAGCTAGGCTCAGGCCACATAGCCAGTGAATGAGGCGTGCTGCGAGGGCTATGGCTGAAGCAGGCATCGCTGCTGAAATCAATCAGTCCTGAGCCCAAAAACTGCCAGCGAAAAAATCACAGCGTCGCACCCATTTTGTAGCGCGCACGATGTTTCACAGCGCGGGTCCGCATCTGGTGTGAGGATCGATGCGCCAGATCTTGCGGTCTGAGCGCAGCGCTTTACCGCCACTCATCCCCAACTGTAGTTGAAGCTCACAGAGATACGTTCTTCCTCGGCCATATTCAGCGGAACCTCGTGGCGCAGCCAGCTTTCCCAGAGGAGGATGTCTCCCGGCTCGGGCGTCACATAGGCAAAGCTGTGCAACGCGCGAGCAGCGTCCCTGTGGCGCGGCGGCGCGGCCATCATCATCGGCAGGCGCGGGTCTTCCAGCTTGAGGGCGCTGGCGCCCGGTGGGACCGCCACATACGTGGTGCCGCTGATCACGGAATGCGGGTGGATGTGGCTGGTGTGGATGCCGCCGGGGGGCAGGATGTTGATCCAGATATCCTCCAGTGTGAGAGGTTTGTCCCCAAGATCGAAGGCCAAATCCTCCGCGAAGGCCGTCACATGTTTGTCCAGGCACTTCACCAGATCCTTGAAAATCGGGAAACGGTACGGCAGGTCCGTCAAAGAGGCGTAGCTGGTGTAGCCGGGATAGCCGTGTTCGTCACACCAGGTCTGGCCCGCCTCGTCATCCTCGGCGATAGACCAGCAGGATGCTTCAAGCTCAGTGGCGTCAATGGCGGGCTTCTTCTCTGAGAGATGCGCGCGGTAAAGGCGGGTCACGAAGAGTGTTTCGATGCTGCTCATGACCGTCTCATATCGCAGTGCTCTGGAAGAGGCGAGGGTATGAGGGTCGAAGAAATCCCCAGGTTATGCTGCTGAGAACCATTCCCGGAGTTGGCCCCGTGACCGCGTCAGCAATCGTCGCGACCGCTGGCAACGGGCATCAATTCCAAAATGGACGAGAGTTTGCCGCATGGCTAGGGCTGACCCCGATCAACCGATCAAGCGGCGGCAAAGAACGTCTCGGGCGCATATCCAAAATGGGAGATCGATACCTCAGGCGTCTGCTTGTCACCGGCATGACCGCCCGATTGAACCAAATGAAGGTCAATCCCGACCGTGTTGATCCTTGGGCAATGGCATTACGTGAACGCAAGCCTCCACGCGTTGCGACCGTTGCAATGGCCAACAAGACTGCACGCGTCGTCTGGGCGGTGTTGACGCGCAACGAAAGGTATCGGCCTTAAACAGTATAAACGCCAACAAAGGAACATCAGAGACGCAAGACCATTGAGATGATGGAGCAATGTCAGCCCGCCCACCAAGACACCCCGTCGAATGTCAAGGACACTTTCTTGTCCGCGAAGCGGTTTGGGACTTGGTCAGCGGAAACCATCAGGGCCAGCAGCCGTGTGCGCTGCGCAAACAGGCCGGACACACGACTGCATCTGACAAACGCTCATATCAGCTCAAAAAATGTCTTGCCATGCAGGAGCCATCCACACAGGACGTTCGCTGCACGAGCAAACTCGATGCTGTTTAAATCAACGATGGCGGGGTAGAAGCCAATGCACCTCTGGCGGTCCGACTGGATCGCCAGAGGTCGATAAGATCAGTCACATACCCACTTCATGGTGTGGAAGTTGAACTCGAAGCTCTGCATAGGTACCCAGGTGAAACCTTGCAGGCAGTTATGAAACGCCTGTTGGCTTCGTTGAGTGAGGAGGAACACGCCAACCTGCTCTTCAACCAGTTTGCGCTGCAAATCCTGATAGATCGTGTTTTGGGCATCGACATCAGGCGTCGCCCGCGCCTCATCGATCATCGCGTCGATCTCATCGCTCAAAACCCACTCCATGGATGCCCAGGTTCCTGCCGCGCGGCTGTGGTACTGCGGAAAGAAATACGTGTCTGGTGATGGATAGGTCGCACCATAGAAAACCTGATTGATCGCAGGTGTGGCCTCTACATCGGCAGCAAGCTCGGTCATGCGGTTCCACGGTTCTGGTTTGAGGATCGTATTGAAGCCTATCGTGTCGAGGATCGACTTCATCAGCAGTCCGATCTCCTCTTCGAAGGCCAGACCGGCAACATACATGATTTCGATATCAATGGGACCCTGCCCCGCATATTTGGAAGCCTCCACAAACTCCTTCGCTTTTTCCAAGTCGAAAACCGGAAGCTCCAGATCCTCCGGAAAGGCATCGGCAAACACGGGTGGCATCGGCCCGGCAAGTGGCTCGCCTGGCAAGATCACGTCACGGATGGTTTCATAATCCGTGGCGTAAGCGATGGCCTTGCGGATATTCACGTCATCTGTCGGCGGGCGCTGATTATTGAGCTTGAAGTAGAAATTGGTCGCCGTCGGATATTCGATAATCCGGTAGTCTTCCAATGCGCCGATGCTGTCATAGGTCTCCTGCGCCTGGCCATCACCCGACATCGACAGCGTGCCCGAGGCGGCAAGCGCCTTCACCGTAGCCTCTTCATTTGTGATGATAAACCGCACCTCATCGATGCCCTCGTCATCCCAACCAAGGTGATAGCCGTCATAGGCTTTCATCACCATGCTTGCACCCCGTTCCCAGGTGTCCAGCATATAGGCGCCTGCCCCGACTGAGTTGTTGGCAATGTAGTCCTGAGCCCATTCATCGTCGCCACCGTTCTCGGTCGCCAGATCAGAGTTGACCACGAAGAGGATAGGCGTCGTAGTCAAAAACGGCGCATAGGTCTTTTCGAGAACGAATTGGACCTTACTTGGATCAATCTCGGTCACGGAGCCTTCACTCAGCACGCCTTCAAACAGGTAGGCGGGCCCCTCATTGATGGCCAAGAGCCTATTCACAGACCAGACGACGTCTTTGGCCTCGACAGGTGAGCCATCCTGGAAAGTCACACCCTCCTTAAGCGTGAAGGTCCAGGTCAGACCGTCTCCCGAGGTTTCCCAGCTTTCCGCGATCAGTGGCTGAATGGCGCCGTCCCCGTCAAGCGTGGTCAGTGCCTCGTACATGTTCACGCCCGCCATGTATTCGGTGTAGTCGTTGATCTTTGCGGGATCGATCGTTCCGAAGATCTGAGTAGCGTTTACTGTTATGACATTGTCAGCAAGTGCCGTTCCCGCGCTGAGCGCCATGGCCGAGGTCAGGGTGGCCCCCAGCAGTGTTCCTTTGAGCATCTTCATCGTCTTACCTCCTTGTTGTCAGGACCTTTGGTTCAATATTTCAATGGGTTGGTAGCGGGCGTCGTAGCCAAAGTAGCTTGGCCCCACCAACGACAGCCCAGAATCGGATCGCCATTTCGGATCGCATGGCAGTCCAAATACAATGACGCTAAAGCCATAACTCATCTGCTCGGTGGTGATCGGCTCCCCCGTTTCGAGGTCGAGCAGGCAGATAAGATCGGGGGTCATCGCGCGGTATTGGTTCTCTCCTTCGACAGCGAGGAGAAACTCGTTTTGGAACCTCAGTATCAAAGTGCGGCCGTGAAACCTGTCCAGCCCTTCGATACGGGCCTGGCCGCGGGCAAAGCCGCCCTCGGTACGCCGCTCGACATCTGTCACCCGGCCCTCAAACAGACGCATGCCGTTCAACTCGTTCGACAGTCGGTCTGCGGGATGACGGTTTGCCTCCTGTTCCGCGCGCACAATCCGTCCGATATTCGTGATCAGGGACAAACTGCCGCGCAGGATCGCCTCCTTCGCTTGTGCCCCGGTCATCGGGAAAAGCGCAATGAGTGCGGCGCCGCCCATTTCAACCGTCACGACCCGCGCGAATTTCTCGGTCGACAGGTTGTCGACTGCGTTCAGGACGAGCGTGTTGCCCTTTTCGTCCGCCATCGCCATCGGACAGGCCTGAATACCGAACATCGTCATCGAGACCATCTGCAACTCGGGAAAGGCGCGCCCCATGCCATCGCCGTCGACAAGCGGCAGCCTCGCTGTGGCTGCGACCGCAATTGGAATGGTGGAATTCAGACCGCCTGCCTCAATGCAGAAGATCGCGTCGGCTTTCTGCCCAAGCACTGCCTCCAGGGACCGCAAGGCCGAGATTGCTTCGTCGCCCTGTGGCAGCTTTTCCAGCATGACAGTCGGCGCGCCCATCATTGCAACGGGAATAAGCAAAGCATCGTCATCAAGCGCCGCAACATCCACGACCTCAACCGGGCCATGCCGGTCTATGGCTTGCTGTGCCATCAGGCGTCCGATGTATGGATCACCGCCGCCACCAGTGCCAAGGAAGGCACCACCAAGCGCGATGTCAGCCATGTCGGCATGGGTGATCCCGGTGATCTGCTGCATCAGCCCGTTTCCATTGGGCAAAAAGTGACGTCGTCGTAACCGAAGGCTTCGGGCCCCACGACACGCAGTGCCTCGGGCGACCGCATCAACTTGTGCGCCGGCAACCCGACGACAGCGATCCGCTGCCCGTAGCGTAGCATTTCAGTGGTGATGGGAAGGCCCGTGTCGCTGTCGAGGACGACTATCAAATCAGGTACACAGACTTCGACGACACCATTGCGCCGAAACACGAGGAATTCGTTTTGAAGATCGATGCGCCCCCTGTCGCCACGGTAGGCGCCAAAGCCCTCAAGCGTCAGATGTCCGACAGCAAACCCGCCCTTCAGATGCCTCTCCAGGTCGACGATCTTTGCTGTCATCAAGAGCTGGCCGTTCTCCTGATTGATCACGGTCTGCACCGGATCGGCATGCCGCGCGTGGGCGTCAAGAACAGCACGCCCCAGATTGCGCGCCTGTGTGATCGTGTTCGGAACAGCCGCGCGTTTGACGAAATCTCCGCGCATCGGTTGCGACGCCAGCCCTGCCGCTGCGCCCATTGCAACCACCACTGACCGCGCAATCCGTTCAAGCCAGACATCATCAGGTGTCTCACGGATGACGACAATAGAGCCCTTTTCGTCGGCCATGGCCGCCGGACACTCGCGATGACCATAGATCGACCAGGTACACATCTGCATTTCAGGAAAAGCACGGCCCATACCGTCACCATCCACGACCGGCAAACCGGCCTGTGCAGCCGTCAACATCGGCTCCATGGAATTGGCCCCGCCGATCTCGACCGAGATCAGCGCGTCCACCTTGACGTCAAGTTCCTGCTCGAGCGCGCGAAGCGCGCGCAAGCACTCTTCACCTTCCTCGATTTTCTCTACACCGACAACCGGCGCTCCGATCCCGCCAAGCGATACGACAACCGCGTCGTCCGCCAGTTCGTCAAGCGGGATGACCGGAATGCAGTTTCCTTTTTTCAACTCCTCCCGACAGCGCAGTTTGCCAATATAGGGGTTCCCACCGCCGCCAGTGCCCAGGATCGCAGCCCCAATCTCGATCGCATCCAAATCCGCGTCCGTGACTTCTCGCAACACATCAGTCATGCATATCACCCACGACCTTGAGGCGGATGCGTGTCGCATTGCCGGGCAAATAGGCGAGCGGCACATCCTCCTGATCCAAAAGTTCGATGCTCTCGGGCCGCGCCCCCGCTGTGATCGCCTTCTTGGTCGCCTCTTTTCTGGCATCCGCCAGAGCTTCTTCACGCGTGATTTTCTCCAGCGAAAAGATGCGGTCGACCTCGCCTGAGATTTGGCCAATGGCCGCGCCCACGGCGTTTGCGACGGAGAAATGATCCGGTCGGATCACAGAAAGCTCGCCGACTTTCTTCGGCACAAGGATCGATCCACCGCCAACCGCAAGAACGGGAATGGGCTCTGATGAAACACGCATCCGTTCGACCGCGTTCGTCAGCATCTCGTCTATCCGAGACTTGCTCGCCGCCATTGTGGAGGGCGGCAGATCGTCGAGCGCAGACCTATCGCCGAAGTCAGCAAGCCCAAGCCCAACGGCCACGTCAGAGGCGGTCAACGTGTCGCCACCAAAAACCTTTGCCTCTTCAGTCAGCTTGTAGCCGACAGATTGCGGGCCAACTTTCAGGTTGTCGCCATCGCCGATGATGATCGAGCCGCCGCCCAAGCCGATCGCAAATACGTCGGGCATACGGAAATTGGTGCGCACCCCACCGACATCGACCGTCGTGCTGGCGGGCCTTGGAAAGCCTTTGACCAGTGCACCGACATCCGTCGTCGTTCCCCCGACATCTACCACAATCGCATCGGTCTTGCCGGAGAGAAACGCCGCGCCGCGCATGGAGTTTGTCGGGCCAGATGCAAATGTCAGCACCGGGTAGGACTGCACGAATTCCCGGCTCATCAGCGTGCCGTCGTTTTGAGTTATGTAATACGGACAGGTCAACCCGACTTTGGCGAGCGCTGCACCAAAGGCTGCGACCGTGCGTTCCGACAACGCCCGAAGCGAAGCATTCATGATGGCCGCATTCTCGCGTTCAAGAATACCGAGCCTTCCAATCTCACTGGACAGAGTAAAGTCAACGTCGGGCAATCGCTCCGAAAGGCGCAACATCGCGCGTCGTTCCATCTCATCGCTAACCGGAGAGAAGACCGACGTGATCGCCACGGTTTTCAAGCCAGCCACACCAATTTCGGCGGCAATGCCGTCCAACTCATCCACATCCAGCGACGAAATCTCGCGCCCGTCGAACTCGTTTCCGCCTTTGGCCATCCAGAATTGTCCACCGACCGCCTCCCGAATATCCTCTGGCCAGTCGACCATTGGCGGCAGGCATTGTGCGGCAGGAAGGCAGAGCCGCACAGCTCCGGTTTGCATCAGATAGCGCCGTTCAACGACTGCATTCGTGAAATGTGTGGTGCCGATCATGACCGCAGAAATCTGTTCTTTGTCTTTATCCGCTTCGGCGATTGCCCGCGTCACTGCGTCGACGACGCCACCCATGACATCCTCTGTCGTGGGTGACTTGACACCCGACAAAACCACATCTCCCTGCATCACTACGGCATCCGTATTCGTTCCGCCGACATCCACGCCAATTCTAAGCATTCTGTTATCCTTCCAGAGCAGTGTTGGTGGCCAGCACCTCTGCCCGTTCTTCTTTGCTGACTTTGGGTTTTTGCGCGTCTTCCTCGTCCGATATCACCGGGATCGCCGAGAGGAGCGCGCGCGTATATGCATGCTGCGGTTCATCGAATATTTGTGTGACGGGACCCGCCTCTACGACCTCGCCGCGCAGCATAACCGCCACCCGGTTGCAAAAGTTTCGCATCAGACTGAGGTCGTGACTTATGAAGATGTAAGTCAGGTCAAATTCGCGCCGCAGCCGGTGAAGGAGATCCACAACTGTGGCCTGAACCAATACATCGAGCGCCGAAGTCGGCTCATCCAGAACCAGAATTCTCGGATTGACCGACAAGGCCCGAGCGATTGCCACCCGTTGCTTCTGCCCACCGGACAATTCGTGCGGATACATGCTGGCATAGCTTTTGGGCAGTTCCACGAGGTCAAGAAGTCCAGAAACGCGGCCCGGTATCGTGTGCTTGTCCTCGCCGGTGAACGTCAGCGGAACTGCGAGTTGATCGCCAACAGCGCGGCGTGGATTCAGGGATGACCCGGGGTTTTGGTAAACAATCTGGATCATCTTTCGAAAATCACGCGTGCCCGCAAAGGTCGCCACGTCGCGCCCTTCCAACATGATCTGGCCGCGCGTGGGTTGCATCAGCCCAAGTATGAGTTTGGCAAGCGTCGTCTTCCCCGATCCGCTTTCACCCGCAACGCCGAAAATGTCCCCCTGATCAACGGTGAGCGCAACGTTACTTACGGCACGAAAACGACCAGTAGTCCTGTTCAGAAGCCCGCTCCGCGTTTCGAAATCCTTCGTCACACCCTTTATCTCGACAACAGGTTTCGTGCTGTCGTGAGTAACTGTCCGAACTTTCTCGCCATAGAGAGGTGGCACGGCATCCATGAGCTTGCGCGTGTAGGGATGCTGTGGCGCATCGAAGATCGCATCGCGCGAACCCTCTTCGACGATGCGACCACGCTCCATTACATAGACGCGGTCGGCCATCTTTCGGACAACACCCAAGTTGTGCGTGATCAGCAGAAGCGACAGCCCCTCCTCAGCGACAAGCGTGTTCAGAAGCGCAAGAATGTCGTCTTGTGTTGTAACATCGAGCGCTGTTCCCGGCTCATCCGCGATCAGCAGGCGCGGCTTGTTCAAGAGCGCCATCGCGATCAGCACGCGCTGACGCATTCCCCCCGATAGCATGATCGGATAGCTGTCCAGCACCCGCTTGCCTTCCTCAAGCCGGACCTTTCGCAGTGTCTCTATCAAATGGAGCTGCCGCTCCGCCTTCGATCGGCTTTGTCCGAGGCGAATGTCAGAATATCGAACGACATCGTCCATTTGACGTCCGATCGTCAGCACCGGATTGAACGACAGCATCGGATCCTGAAGAACGATTGAAATCCCCGTCCCTTTCAATCGGTTTCGCGCTTGCGGATTCAGGTCCAACAACGACTGGCCATCGTATTGAATGCTGCCCTGTTCGATCCGACCTGGCGGCATGGGCAGCGTTCCGATGATTGTGCGCATGGTGACGGTCTTGCCAGAGCCAGACTGCCCGATTAGCGAAACACGCTCACCTTGATCGACATACATGCTGACATTGTGAAGAACGCGACGGTGCTGCCCATAGGCGCTGAAGCCAATGCAGAGATCGTTTATGTCAAGAAGTGTCGTCATAGCTCGACATCCAGCATGTCACGCAAACCATCACCCAAGAGGTTAAACCCGAGGATCGCATAGAGGATCGCAAGGCCAGGCATGACAGCCTGCCACCACATCTCAGGCATGTACTCCGAACCGGTGGCCACCATGGTGCCGAGGTCAGGTGTCGGCGGCTGCACACCAAGACCCAAGAAGGACAGCGCTGCCCCGAACAGGATGACAAATCCCGCATCCAGCGAGATTTTGACGGCAACTGCCGAGAAGCAATTCGGCAACAACTCTTTGAACAGAATATGGCTGTGCGATGCACCTGCGACGCGGGCAGCCTCCACGTAGTCCTCGTTCATCTGCCCTTTGACGATCCGGTAGATCAGCCGCGTGTGCCAAGTCCACCACAGGAGTGTGATTGCGATCATTGCATTGATCAGATTCGGCGACAGAACTGCGGTGATCGCTAGCGCCATAGCCAAGGGTGGCAGGGCCAGCATGATATCTGTGAACCGCATGATCAGCGTTTCCGTCCAGCCACCAAAATACCCCGCCAGCAGACCAAGCAGGACGCCAAAGGGAACGGCAACACCCAGAACACCAACGACAAGCCCTAGCGACACGCGGTAACCGAACAACACACGGCTGAGAATGTCGCGCCCGACATTGTCGGTGCCCATCGGATTGTCCCAACTGGGTGGCGCATGCCGATTGCGGAAATCAACAAAGGACCCGGCGCTTTCAGGTGACGGCGCGAGATAGGGCGCAAACATCGCCGCAAGAAAGACGGTCGCAACAATGAACGCGCCAATGACCGCAAGCGGGTTGCGCCTGAACCGATAGGCCGCCATTTGCCGGGCCGTGAGCCCGCGATTTGGCGCGTCTGGATCTTCGAGGGCGCTCATGATGATCTCCGCGTGCGCAAGCGGTGGCGCGGGTCGAGAATGCCCAGCAAGAGGTCGATCATCAGGTTTGCAACGACAAAGAACACGCCGGAAACAAGGACGACGCCGATCACCGCGTTTAGATCCTTTTGCAGGATCGTGCGCACGCCATAGCTTGCTATCCCAGGCCAGGAAAAGACGAACTCGACGATGAAGGCATTGCCGATCAGAGATGCAAACTCGAGTCCAAGAATGGTCAATGGGGCGACGGCGGCGACGCGAAGCATGTAGCGGAAGGTCACCACCCGCTCAGGAATGCCGTAAGCACGCGAAGCCTCAACGAAATCGCGCGATGCGACTTCGATCATTGCTGTGCGCGTGATCCGCATGACCTGACCAATTCCGGCGGCAGCCAGCGCAATCGACGGCAAAAACAGATGGCGGACCGCATCACCGACAACATCAAACCGCCCGGCAAGCAAACCGTCCACGATCAGAAGTCCTGTCACATCTGCAGAAAAGCCGACCCCCGGATCAATCCGACCCGTCACCGGGAAAAAGCCAAGGTAATGCGCCGCCACAAGCTGCAGAATAATCGCCAACACGAAACCGGGTGTCACGACACCGATCAGCGAAATGACCCTTGTGAGATTGTCGACCCAGGTATTGCGATAGACGGCGGCAAGCACGCCCAGCGGGATCGACAACGACACCTGAAGCACAATCGTAAAAAGGACCAGTTCGAAAGTGGCCGGGAGTGCCGCGACAATGTCGTCCATCACCGGGCGCGAGGTCAGCAGCGACTTCCCAAGATCACCCTGCGCGAGGCCGGACAGATACGTCCAAAGCTGGACATGGAATGGCTCATCCAGCCCCATTTCGGCACGAAGCTCTGTCACCTGCTCGGATGTTGCAAGCGGCCCAAGCGCAATCCTTGCCGGATCGCCGGGCACAATGCGAGCGATGATGAAGATCAGGATAGCCAGCCCAAGAAGGACCAGGAACAAAGTTGCGGCGCGTCGGCAGAGATAAACAATCATCAGAGGTACCCCAGGATCAGGGTGACTCACCGTCGCCGAGTTTATCGCATGCGTTTTGGTCGAAAAGTGAGAAAAAGAGTCTAGGAAATACGAGTTCACTCGATTTCATGCATAAAATCAATAAATTCTGATCGTCGCGATTTTCCAGACATTCGGTACAATGCGGTCAGGTGATACTTGACGGTCGCCTCTGAAACGCCCAACTGGCGCGCAACCTGCTTATTTGTTGCACCCGATTGCAACGCCGCAGCGACGCGGTATTGGCGTCTATTGAAGCCGAATCTCTCGAGAGGTGCGGGAACAACGTAGCTCTGCTCCACCGCTTTCAGAACGCGTGTCGTGAAATAGATGAGCCTGCGATCACCTTTCGCAAACTGCCCCCCCGCCAGTTTTGTGCTGACGCCGATGAAGGCATCGCGGTGCTCCAGAAAGGGTGCGATCTGACCTTCTTGTGCCGCGTCGCGGAGGGCGCGTTCGATCATACTGCGCCGTTTGGCACCACGGGACATTCGTGCTGATTGCAATGCGGCGATGATCCGAAGACGCGGCGCCTCAGCTATGGGATCGGCTGACGTCTCAGTACCCAAAGCGACGGCAAGCTGCGCGCGAAGTATCCCCCCAATCGAATTCGGTGAAGAGATGCCCCCGGAGCGCTGAAAGATCTGCTCGGCCTCGGACGGTTGCCACTCAAGATGCGCAAGGAACGCGGCAAGAAGCTCGAGTGTGGCAGCGTATTCGCCGTGGCGACGTGCGTAATCTGCCTTGAAGTCTTCCAACTCCTTCAGCGCGGGCCTCAGACCATGCAGAAAATAGGTACTTAGGACGGATATACGGGCCAGCTCACAAAACAGTTCTGACCAGCTGTCCCCGGTGACGAGTTTCAGCCGCAGTTCACGGCTTTTTGGACCGACAACTTCAAGTTTGCCCTGCTCGTAGGCGATCGCCAATCGAATGACCTCGATCACCGCTGACTCGTTGGCATAGCGAACCGCCGCCGTCGACAGGCATGATTCAGCAGAGGCCAGATTTCGGCCTGCGCTTTTGAGATGTCCTTCGAGAACATCCAGATCGGCGAGATGAATGTGAATGAAGTGCTCAAGGTAGCTGTGACGCGCTTCCCGAAAGCAGGAAACTGCGTGCTGTGCAGCCGTGCGTGCCGCTTTGGGATGTCCAAGCCGCACATTCATCACAAGCATGCAATTGTAGTAGAGACCTTGGAGGAGCAAGTCGGTCACGGGCAGTTGCCGCTCCAGACGTCGCCATACTTCAAGGTCCTGCTCTTCGACGTCTTCGCCCAGATGCAGCGCCAGACACAGTCGGCTAAACTCGAAGTAGTAGGTTTTCTCGAATTTAAGATTGGACGCAGACAAGTAGGCTTTGGCGCGAGCTGCGTGGCCCTGCTTAGCGAGAAAGGCAACAACGACGCCCATGACAGTCTCGCTTCTGCGCCACTCATCATTTGGAAGAGCTTCAAGCACTTCACCTGCGGCAGCGTAACCGTGAAGATATGGGAAGAGCACCCCACCACCGCGATTTAGCACTGTCAAAGGGCCGGCATCCGCGGGCAAGGCAAGGCTTTGCCGCACATTCTCCAAAGTCGGATTGCCGATCTTACCGCTGAGGTCCATGTCGTGTAGTTTCGATGATTCAACGAAGCAAATCAATGTGGAGCATCAGAACGACACGATCAGATTTGACGCTCCCGTTGCAACTCAAGACATTTTGCCAGACATCTCCTACTCGTGAAGTCTGAGGTTCCGTTCCAAATACTTTTGGCACAAACATTCATGCGATTTCGTTTCGCCAGCGGCCCGAAGCCGACATTCGACCCAGTCCCTCGATGCCGCGGTCGCAACCCACATTGCCGACATTCGCCGCAAGAGCAAAACCTGATGCCGTTCGAACTCACAGATCGCGGACAAAGCCGCCATAGGAACAGCGCTATTCAATGTCTGCCTTTTGTGATTTCTCACAAGAAGTGCATTTAAGTTGGATTTGTTCAGCTCTCTAGTTTCGTAGCCATGGTATCCAAGAACAGGTGCGCAAGCCTGGACAGAGACGCATTTCCGGCATGGGCGGCGAATAATCAGATCTCTGGAAAAGACCACTCAGGAAGAACTTCGATAAGATGCCCTGCTTGCAACGCCTGAATGCACAGCGGCTCCGGCAATTCGCCGATGCCATGGCTCGCCAGAACCGCCGCCCGGATCGCGGCGTAGTCATTGATGGATATGTCGGGTTCAATGCTGATCTCTTCAACTTCCCCTTGCTTGGATAACCGGATCAAATCGAGCAAATGAACCGGGCCAGGTCGGTTTTCTGCCTTGAACGTGCGCCAAGTTTCCCAGCTAAAGCTCGTATGTGTTTGCATCGTTAGGTACCCACATAGACAGGCTTACGCCTTGCAATCCATGAATCGAGCCCTTCGAGAACGTCTCGCGTGCTGCACATGCGTGCAAACTGCTCCCTTTCGATGAGTAAGCCTTCATCAATTGTTGTATTGAGACCCCGTGTCACGGCTGTGATTATTCTTGATGCCGCCAGAGGTGAATGCCGCAGGAGGCGTTCTGCAAGTTCAATGGCGGAGTTAATGAGCTTTTCGTGCGGAACAACCTTGTTGATTAGGCCGAGTTCCAAGGCTCTCTCTGGACCGAAGGTGTCTCCCGTCAATAGTAGCTCTAAAGCACGCTTTCTACCCGCCAACCTTGGCAGTCTCTGGGTGCCTCCAAAGGTTGGCGGGATCCCGATGTTGATCTCCGGCTTCGCGAAGGTTGCTCTGTCAGATGCAATCGCTAAGTGGGCAGCTTCTGTGATCTCGCAACCACCTCCAAATGCGATTCCATTGACCGCGACGATGATCGGTTTTTCAAAGGCCTCTATGCGTGTCGTCATCTGCTGGCCCCGGCGACAGAACTCTCGGACCGCTCTTTCCGTTCCACATTTGATACTCTCCGTGAACTCAAAAATGTCACCGCCTGCGGAGAATGCTCGATCTCCGGCTCCGGTAAGAATGACGGCGCCAATGCCGTCATTCTGTTCAACTTCACCCAAAACTTCGAGCAGCCGATCGTTTGTTTCGTAGTTCAGAGCGTTAAGCTTCCCCGGTCTATTAAGTATGAGATGGGCAATCCTGCCCTCTCGTTCTAGCAACACGCTATCTTCCATTGTATGTCTCCAGTCTGCTTGACAGAGACCCTAGCCAAGGTCAGGATAGAGGCAAACTCACTGGTTAGTATACGTCCATGACAGGATTACGCTTATGAACATCGAAGCCAAAACGCCTGCTCGGGAAAAGATAGTCGATGCCGCCAATCGGTTGTTCTATAGTGAAGGAATTCGAGCAGTAAGCGTTGACGCGATTGCCGAAAAGGCAGGTGTGACCAAGAAAACCCTCTACTACCACTTCAGGAGTAAAGATGACCTAGTCGCTGAATACCTGACAACGCGCGATCAACCAAATCTAAGGCTCTACGAGCAGTGGTTCGAAGCTGCCGACGGCATCATTGCTGACAAGACTGAAGCCATATTTATGCAAGTTGCCAAGTCAGCCCGCCACCCAAAGTGGAAAGGATGTGGATTTTTGCGGACTGCTGCAGAACTCGCAAACCTACCAGGTCACCCGGCCATGAAGATCGGCGCGGATCACAAGAAACGTTTTGAAGGCTGGCTCGAAACAAAATTTGCCGATGCAGGCATTGAGCAGCCCCATACGCTGGCGCGGCAGGTCGTTTTGTTGATGGATGGGGCATTTTCAACGATGCTAGTTCATCGGGAGCCAGCCTATGCCGAGGAGGCAGGGCTTGCGGCACATGAACTGGTTGCAAATAGGCTCATGAAAAGGCCGTAATGGGCCTCGATGAAGTGACGGTGCCGGGAAACAGTTCTCAATCATCACTTCTGAAATTTGGGCATGAACGGAATGTCGGTTGCGCCAAAACCAAGACCAAGTTGAGTAAGTACCGTCGTTATCTGACCGCGATGATGAGTCTCGTGATTGAACATATGTGTCACCAGTACCCACTGCAGGTCGAGCTTTCGCTGAAAGCTTTGCGGTTATGACGGGGAGCGTATTTGATCTGCTTTTTCGCAGGGCTTTTGACCTGCTGACTCAGCCCCCTGATCCGGGCCGTTTAAGTGTAGAATCCGTTCCTGTTTCTTTCTGTTGATTTGCTTGTGGTCAAAATAATACTGACTGGCCAATGCGGGTTTTGCATCACTCCTTTCAGTTTGTTTACCACCGCAACCATCTCTGGCTTGCTTTGCGAGCCCATGCGATCCTGCGCTTCGTCCAGATGCAGAAACATAACTTTCAGTTCGCGCAGATCCAAGTATGGCGGCATGGAAGTGTCCGACGCTCGACGTTTGAAGACGCTGGAAACTGAGAACGCCAAACTGAAGAAGATGCTGGCCGAGCAGATGATGGATGTTGCTACGCTGAAAGAGATGCTCGGAAAAAACTTCTGAAGCCCAATTCGAGGAGGAATGCTGTGGATTGGGCAATTAAGATCAAGGGTTATAACCAACGCCGCGCTTGTGCGTTGGCGGGCATCGATCCGCGTGTGTATCGGCGCACGTCGAAACGCCCCGCCGACACGCAGCTGCGCACCAGAATGAAAGAGCTGGCGTCCGAGCGGCGGCGGTGTAAGCGTCCGTTGAACCCGACCTAACTCGCTCTGCTGGCGGCAGCTAAGTGTCCACCATCGATAGTGGACACTGTGGGGCACTCTATGAGCAGGCGGAAGAAGCGGTTTTGGGCCGACGAAGAGAAGCGCGAGATTTGCGCGCAGGCTGTGACGCCGGGGATGTCGGTGGCACAGGTTGCGCGGCGGTAAGGTCAGCGTGACTGCAGCGCAGTTGTCAATGCTGCTCGAAGGGATCGACTGGCGTATGCCGCAAAGGACATGGCGTCCCTTGAAGGTCGGATAGAGTAATAAATACAGCATCTTGCGTGCTTTGGGGATTCACGTTGTGACCCTGATCCGGTATAGGGTCGGCGATGCTGAAGGACCTCGATATCACGCCGGACGACCCGGAAGAACTGCGGGCTGTGAACCGTCTGCTGGCGGACGAGGTCAAGTCGCAGGCCCTAATGATCGAGAAGCTGAAGCACCAGCTGGCGGGCCAGAACCGTCATCGGTTTGGTGTCCGCTCCGAGAGCCGGGATCAGCTCAATCTGACCTTCGAAGAAGATGAGGCGATTGCCGAGGCCGCATCTGAACAGACGCAACCTCAGACGCCGTCCGCTGAAGACAAGCCTTCGCGCCGGCACAGCCGTAAGCCGCTGCCTGATCACCTGGACCGGCATGACGAAGTGCTTTCGCCTGGCGAGGATTGCACCTGCTGTGGCGGCAAGCTGAAGACGCTTGGCGAAGATGTGACAGAAGAACTTGAGTATGTGCCGGGCCGCTTCGTTGTGAACCGCATCATCCGGCCTCGCAAAGCCTGCGCAGGCTGCGAAGCAATTGTGCAATCACCGCTGCCGTCACGCCCCATCGAGCGCGGCAGGCCCGGTCCCGGCCTATTGGCCCATGTCCTGGTCAGCAAATACGCTGATCACTTGCCGCTCTATCGCCAAAGCCAAATCTACGCCCGCGAAGGGATCGACCTGGACCGCTCGACCATGGCCGATTGGGTTGGCCGCTCAACAGCGCTGTTGGAACCACTGGCCGATGAGATCGGGCGGATCGTCCGGCGCGGCGACGCCCTCTTTGCGGATGATACGCCAGTCAAGATGCAAGCTCCTGGTCAAAAGAAGACCAAGACAGCGCGGGTCTGGACTTATGTGCGTGACGAGAGGCCATGGGTAGGACAATCACCGCCATGTGCCTGGTATCAGTTCACCATCGAACGCAAGGGCGAACATCCCGTCAGCCACCTCGCAGGGTACAAGGGCTGGGTTCACGCCGACGGCTATTCCGGCTTCAACGGCCTGTTCGGAGAGAACAAAGCCGATGAGATGGCCTGCATGGCCCATGTCCGCCGCAAGTTCGTGGATGTCTTCGCCTCCCAAGGCAATGCCATTGCCGAAGAAGCCATCCGCCGGACCGCTGAACTCTATGCAGTGGAAAAAGAGGTGCGGGTTAAATCGCCCGACGTGCGCGTCGCGCTACGTCAGGCACGATCAAAACTGATTTTCGATGATCTGGAAACCTGGCTGCACGCGCAACTGCCCAAGATCTCGGGCAAGTCGCCACTGGCGCAGGCCATCCGCTACGCCCTTGGCCGGATGCCAAAGGCGCGGCCATACTTGGAGAACGGCCATCTCGAGCTCGACAACAACACAGCCGAACGCGCCGTCAAACCCGTGGCCATCGGCCGGAAAAACTGGATGTTTGCAGGCTCCGAGGGCGGCGGCAAAGCCATGGCGATCGCCTTCACACTGATCGAGACCGCCAAGCTCAACGGCGTCGATCCCCAAGCCTGGCTCACATGGGTCCTCGCCCAAATCGCCGATCATAAGATCACACGCCTCGACGAGCTCTTCCCCTGGCGTTACGCTGCTTAAGCAGCGTAACCGGTCATGGTCTTGCTAAAAAGGGCGGGTTCAACGGACGGTCACGCTCTTGCCTCGTTAGCCCTTTTTCATCTGTTCTTGGAAAAAATCGCTCTTCATCGACGCCAATTCATCAGCTGTCAACGAAGGAATTGATCCCGTCACTGCGTTGATGTTGCCACCGGTCTCACCCGCTAAGCGGTCAAGTGTTCCGTCCTGAGACATATTTATGACCGATTGAACTTGAAGAGTTCTGAATTCGGCGATGGCATCGGCGGATGCGTTAGGTCCGGTGACAAGACCGGGAGGTGTTTGATCACCCCAATCGACTTCAATGCTCTGCCCCTGACCGATGTTTCCAGATGCGATGTCAAGTTTCAGCCTCAGAAGGTTTACCTTAGACTCAGTTCTCCGAAGGTCCGTTGATAAGGACTGTGAATCTTCCAATGTTAGACGCTCGCCCGGTCTGAGTGTCTTTCCGATCTCGTTTTCCACGGCGCGCTGATAGCTCGCTTCGATCTCGCGGAATTCATTCTGGCGAATTGAATCCAACGCACTCATGGTGCGCAGTGTTGCGGGAGATGCTTCACTGGCCTTTGCTGGCGAGATTTTCGGATCAGGGTACACACCCTCCATCTCCGTTTGATGTGAACTAGCGACAGTGTACGCGGAGGCCGTGGCCTCCGGCGAAGCTTTTCCTGTCTCGCTCTGAGCCAAAATCTGAGTGATTTTCGCAGCTTGGCCTTGGTTACTTTCCACACGCGAAAACAGACTCAGGTTCACGGTGGAAAAGGTACTGCTTAACAACATAGCTCGCTCCTCTGGCTCGTAGATAGCCGCCTGAGAAGAAATAGCGAAGACTGCTAAACAAAGGCTTGCCAGCGGACGAGGGCGCGTCCAGGAAAACCTTTCGTTTTTATTCAAAGATCTGCCGTCTGGACGGTGGGTTCGCATTTTCTGACCATCACTAGGTTGAGGGTGCCCGCCGGCGCGCGCGGCGGGCACCACTTTCAAACGAAATCGAAATCGGAACCGTCGATGTTCGCGTAGGCGACACCTTCAAGATAGATACCATGCGTGCCGTTGATCACGATCAGTGTCTCGGCACCTCCTGACAAGGCAAATTTCTCCAAGCTCGTCAGACCACCCGTATTGGCCAGGGCGATCTTTTCAGTACCGTCTTCGAAGTCTCGGATTGTATCGATATGTCCAAAGCCAACTTCAGCGCCCACATCGAAACGAAAAGTATCGGTGCCCGCTCCACCGATCAGAATGTCTTCGCCGGTTCCGCCTTCCAGAATGTCATCATCTGAGCCACCGTTCAGTTCGTCGTTTCCGCCAGCACCGAATAGATAGTCATCACCGCTGCCGCCAAAGATGAAGTCATCGCCTGTGGCGAACGTAGCTTCGTACTGGTAGTCGCCATACAGGAAGTCGTCGCCAGCATCGCCGCTAACAGTATCGTCTCCGTCACCGCCTTCAACGATGTCATTGCCGCCGCCCGCATACAGGCTGTCGTTGCCATCAAACCCTTGGAGCCAATCACTGCCGTTGTTGGTGAAGATCGTGTTGTTCGTCGAGCTAGACGTGGACCCCACGACCCGGTAGCCGGAGTTGTCCGGAGCGCTCCAGTTGATTGAAAAGTCCCCGCTGTTCTCGAAAAGTTGGTTACCGGGCGCGAACGAAGGCGTGAATGTGGGTGTAAGAGGCATCTGGATTCTCCATATTGAATGCGCCTACTGTGTCCGCGGTATTAGTTAACGTAACCTTCAGAAATTATTTGCAATTTTATACACTTCGCGATTTTGGCCTACCCGAATCCGGCGATAGGAGATTTTCCGCCGACATCTCAAGACTTTGTAGAATCCGTTTCATCGATTCAGCCGCACCTGGTTCTTACAGCTGTTGTTCTGATGTTATCATTTTTGCCCACGGAAGCGCTTGATGCATAACGGATACCATCTCCGGGTATCATAGGCGCCATCAGTGGTGACCACTACCGACGATGGATGTTTAGATCACTCCGCGCAACGCCGTTAGGTCGGGTTCAACGGACGCTCACGCGGCGGTTCGGCTATCGACGCCTGCACATCTTGCTGAAGCGCGAGGGATGGGAGGTGAACTGGAAAAAGCTGTACCGGCTCTACCACGAAGAAGGGTTAACCGTTCGTAAACGGGGCGGACGCAAGCGCGCAGTGGGCACCAGGACACCGATGGCGAGAGGACCGCTGTCATCAGGGACTTCGGCCATGTGGCAGATTGAGGTCCAAGGCAACTCTTGGGTCGCATCACCGTCGTGATTGCCAACGACGAGGTGTTTCTCTTTGCCGGGCAAGCGGGCAAAGAGGTTGGAGAGCCACTTCTTATCCTTTGCTCTCGGTCCGAAGGCGAAATCGCCAACGATCCAGAGTGTGTCTTCTGGACCGACCCTCGCCGCCAGATTGGCGAGCAGCATCGCGTCCATATGGCTTGCGGACTCGAACGGCCGTGAGCAATGTTTGATGATGTTCTCATGGCCAAAATGTGTGTCGGCCGTATACCAGATGGTCATTGTCTTGCTTACATTAAAGCACGCCTGCAGGATTGCCGCGTCAGTCTTGTTCCCTGTCCATGTGTCCTCTCACTCGGTCTCTGCCGCGCGCATCAACAGGCGGTCGATCTCTTCCCGCAACGCGCCCGAGCGCTCGCGATAGCCTTTAGACCAAACCCTCAACCCAGCATAGACGCTGGCGATCAGCACCAGTGCGTAGATCTGGGATCCAACGCCGGAAAAGGCGTGGTCACCAAGGCCGATGGTGTTGAGCAGCGCTCCCCATACCAACGCACCGGGCAGGGCTAGCAAGACGCTGAACCCAAGCGTGCTAATCAGGGTCGAGCCCGTGGATGTGCTGACCGTCAGCTCGTCACCATCGTGAACCACGCCGTTTGTAAAATTGGCAAAGGCGAGAGGTTTCCCGGAGCCCGGCCGCGATATCACCGCCACCTCATGCCCCGGTTGCGCAACGGTGAACAGGACGCCCTGATATCGGTGCTCCTTTCCATCCACGTCTCGTATCCACAGCTCCGGCGTCGAATTGATCCGCCCGTAACCGCTCTGTCGATCCACGCGGATGGAGTGCATCTGTTCCCGCGCGGTCGTGACCGTGCCGCGAACAACTAATAATTGACTATCATTGCCCTTCATGTCGCTATCAGCCCGACATTGGGCTGGGCCAGACATTCATCCGGACGCTCTACAAGCTCAGCAATTTCATGGGCTAGGCTCAAACAACCTGCATTCCATTTCTCGTTTGATGATGGCGCAATTTCGGCAATACTCGATGATACCACTGAATCGCAGAGTCCGGGTTGGTAGGGTATTTCCGTTTCCAGCACAGGCAGCGGCGCAAACGCCTGGCGAACCAAACTCGGGTTACTTGAGCCCGCTGCGACGCATCGCAACGGGTGGTAACCATCCAAGAATTCCTCTGGAAGCGTCTGGCTGACCACGCTTGCGTCAGCAGCATCCCGTGCTGGAACAAGCAATATTGATGATTGACCTGCTGCTTCAAATACCGACGCGGTTGGGTGAGCAGGTGTGTCGACAACTGCAAAGTGCCATGCCTCCCGCCACAACTGTCTCAGGACGGCTTCAAGATGTGCGGCTGTTGAAGCGCGAATGTACTGAATTCGAGAACCAGACTCGCTGCCGCACGCCAGCCTCCTTGCCCACCGGTGAAGAAGGCTTTCATCTGGTGGAGATGCTCTCGCCCGTGCTGCGCTTATACGAAGGTTGTGCACGCGGCTATCTCGGGCGGGTTGAGGGAGCCAACATCATCAAATTGCATCGCGACGAACCTAAAGTATCCTATTTGAGTTACCCTGGGTTCGATAACGATCCGCATCTCTGGCTTGCTTTGCGAGCCCATGAGATCTTGCGCTTCGTCCAAATGGAGAAACATAACTTTCAGTTCGCGCAGATGGCCTTGAACAAGTTGCCAGATAATCCCAGCTGTTCTGTCACGCATCAGCGGATATCCTAGGCCACTCAGGCACGAGATACCCACGCCCTTGAGGGTTGCCGGCGACGGCACAAGGAAGCTGGCAACGTCGGCTGTGTCGTTGCCATCGGCGAGCAGCGAAAGCGTACCGCTCTTGCGGAAGAAGTGTCCAAGGCCGGTGGATTTGGGGCCAGCGTCTTGCTTCTGTTCTCAACCTCTTCAAAATGGACCGGCGCAAAATCCCAAACGTCCACACCGACATTCACTGAGTTTCGCGAACCCAGCCAATTGTTGTGGACATGTCCAAAGAGTTGAAGAGCGCTTCTTCTTGCGTGGTTCCAGGTGATCATCGGATAGTGGCAGAGCGTGTTCAGCTGGTTCATGGATCCGTCTCGCAACTCCACCAGCAGTCCAACACTGTCCCACGGTAGATCCAAAGTTGGCCGCAGATCATGGTTGCCGACAACCAAGTGTCTTCTCGCACCCGGCAACTGTCCGAAAATCTCATCAAGATAATGTGGGTCTTTTGCTCTAGGTCCGAATGCAAAGTCACCAACGATCCAGAGGTCGTCCTTAGGACCCACACGATCACAGAGATTGGTGAGCAGCACCTGATCCATTTGCTCTGAGTTTGCGAAGGGACGCTCGCAAAACTCGATCACATTCTCATGCCCAAAGTGTGGGTCCGCTGTGTACCAATGCGCCATTCACTGTCCCGACTCATACAACCGCTAAAAGAGCAACGCGACTGATGGAGACATCTCAGACAGAAACTCGATAGTGCTTGCTCCCTTCAGCGTAGTTTCAGGACGCACTATCTACAACGGTCTGAAGTAGCTGAAAAAGCGATGAATTCTTGTCAAAAGAGACAAACTAAGTGTCATCTTACAACATATTCGATTTAGTGGTGAGCCGTGCAGGATTCGAACCTGCGACCCACTGATTAAAAGTCAGTTGCTCTACCAACTGAGCTAACGGCCCACTAGGGGGCCTACTTAGAAAGGTCACCGAGGCGGGTCAAGCCCTTAACTCTGGTTTTAGCAAACATCCACTGGATAGTTCTGACGCAGCAGCCTATATGGCCGCCATGCGCGGTATGGACCATAGCGGATTGCCCTTCATGAAGATGCATGGGCTGGGAAATGACTTCGTCATTTTGGACGCCCGAGTGGACGTGGTAGAGGTTTCTGCCACCCTTGCGCGGGCTTTGGGTGACCGGCACTGCGGGGTAGGGTTCGATCAACTCGCCGTGATAACAAATCGATCTGACACAATCCATCTGACCTTCTTCAACGCTGACGGTTCTGGATCAGCGGCATGTGGAAATGCCACACGCTGCATTGCCCGCCACATCATGCAAGAAACCGGCCAGTCTGAACTTCACATGACAACGGATCGGGGTGTTCTGACGGCGCGTGACATGGGTGAGGGGCTGACCGCAGTGAACATGGGCGCACCCCAGCTCGATTGGCAGGAGATCCCCTTGGCCGAGGACGTTGATACCTTATCTCTCCCCATCCCGGGAGACCCTGTGGCCACCGGTATGGGCAATCCGCATTGTACGTTCTTCGTTGACGACATTGATGCCATTGATCTGGCAAGCTTTGGGGCCACCCGGGAACACCACCCGCTGTTTCCGGAACGGACCAACGTGCAGATCGCCAATGTGGTTGGTGAAAACCACTTACGCATGCGCGTATGGGAGCGTGGCGTCGGCATCACGCTGGCCTCGGGCTCTTCGAGCTGTGCCGTGGCCGTTGCGGCTGCCCGGCGCGGATTGACGGGGCGCTCGGTTCAGGTCGATCTCGACGGGGGGGCACTCTGGGTCGACTGGCGCGACGATGGGGTCTGGATGACCGGCCCTACCACCCATGTGTTTAGTGGAACACTGACCCCAGCCTATCTGGCTTCGTTATGATGGACACGCCGGTCTTCTCCACCTTGGGGTGTCGCCTGAACGCATATGAGACCGAGGCCATGAAGGAGCTTGCGGCGGAGGCGGGCCTGCGGAATGCGGTGATAGTGAACACCTGCGCAGTGACAGCAGAAGCTGTTCGAAAAGCCAGACAAGATATTCGCAGGCTGCGCCGCGCGCATCCCGATGCGCGCCTGATCGTCACCGGATGTGCGGCCCAGACCGAGCCTGAAACCTTTTCTCGCATGGCCGAGGTCGATGCTGTGATCGGCAACACCGAGAAAATGCACCCCGAGACATGGCACGCATTGGCGCCGGATTTTATAGGCGAGACCGAAAAGGTGCAGGTGGACGACATCATGTCGGTCACCGAAACAGCCGGACATCTGATTGATGGGTTCGGCACACGAAGCCGCGCCTATGTACAAGTGCAGAACGGCTGCGATCACCGGTGTACCTTCTGCATCATTCCTTACGGTCGGGGGAATTCCCGGTCGGTGCCTGCGGGAGTGGTGGTCGAACAGATCAAAAGGCTCGTCGACAAAGGCTTCAAAGAAGTGGTTCTGACCGGTGTGGACCTGACAAGTTGGGGCGATGATTTACCGGCGCAACCCCGGCTTGGTGATCTGATCATGCGTATTTTAAGACATGCGCCTGACCTTCCGCGGCTGCGGATCAGTTCCATCGACAGCATTGAGGCGGACGACAATCTGATGCTGGCGATTGCGACAGAGCCCCGTTTGATGCCACATCTGCATCTGTCTCTCCAACACGGGGACAATCTTATTCTGAAACGGATGAAACGCCGGCACCTGCGCGATGATGCGATCCGCTTCGCGGAAGAGGCGCGAAACCTGCGGCCCGATATGACGTTTGGGGCGGATATCATTGCGGGGTTTCCAACTGAAACCGAAGCCATGTTCAAGAATTCCCTTGCTCTGGTCCGGGAGTGCGACCTGACCTGGCTGCATGTCTTTCCTTACTCGCCGCGCCCGGGCACGCCAGCCGCGCGCATGCCTGCTGTGGCGGGAGCGGCAATCAAGGATCGTGCTGCGCAGCTGCGGGCCGCCGGTGCCGTGCAGGTGCAGCGCCACCTGGCATCCCAGGTCGGGCGCACCCACGCTATTCTGATGGAAAGCCCGACCTTGGGCCGCACTGAGCAGTTTTGCCCGGTCAATTTACGCAAACCGGTCGCTGAGGGCACTATCACCTATGCAATGATTTCTGGTCAGACGGACAGCGCGTTGATCGCATAGGTCTCCGGACGGGGGCGTTCAAATAAGCAGTTGGGGTCGAAGCTGACACAGCCTTGAAGTTGCCGCATCTTCGGTGAAATATACCGTGTGTAAGAAGGCGAACGCGCCTATAACGCGATCTCAAGATGATCAAATCTTTTATCCACGGAAACAAGTATCATCGAACGATTACCGACTTGAACTGGATTGCGCGTAGACTAACTATTTGGTCTCTGAGAAAAGCGAGGCGAGCGGATGTCAGAAGAGCGAGCTGATACGGCATTCAATCGCGCGCTTGAGACATGTGCGGCGGAGCCGGTGCATATTCCCGGAACAGTTCAGCCCTTTTGCTGTTTGCTGGCGATAGACCGCAAGACACATGAGATCGCGTATGCAAGCGAGAACTGCGCCACACTCATAGGTGTGTCTACAGCTCAATTGCTTGGTCAGGACCTCGCGTCGATTTTCGATAGGGAAATCGTTCATGCCGTGATGAACGCGGCTAGCTTGCCAAGATTTAACATCAAACTTTGCTCTGTGGGCCGGTTCAACTTGAACGGTGCTGAAGCTGAGTTGGCGGCATTCGAAAGTCAGGGATACATTGTTCTGCAAATTGAGGCTGCGAATGATCCCGATCTGGGCAGCGACGATGCGTTCAAGACGGTCAGCACCTTGATGGAGGAAATCGAAGACTGCTCCGACCAGAAGACGCTGTTCGACGTGACAGCCAAGTTCCTGCGTCATCTGACTGAGTATGACCGCGTCATGGTCTACAGATTCGACAAGGACTACAATGGAGAAGTCATCGCCGAGGCCCGTCCGCGGGTCATGGAGCCCTTCCTCGGTCTGAAGTTTCCTCACTGGGACATACCCGCGCAAGCCCGGGCCATCATGGCGAAATTGCCTTTGCGCTTTATCGAGGATGTGGATCAGGAACCCGCTCCAATCAAAGCGGCCACTGCCGACCTGCCGCCGTTGGACATTACACTCGCCGAGTGTCGTGGCGTGTCGCCTGTCCACATTCAGTATCTGCGCAATATGGATGTCAGGGCCACCATGACACTGTCGATCACGGTTGGCGATAAACTGTGGGGCATGATCTCCTTCCACCATCGAAAACCGCGTCTCCCCGCGCCAGCGCTCCGCAATATCCTGGCCCGCTTTCTTGGCATCTTTTTGTTCAAATTGCAGACCTTGCTGCAGGAAGAGCGGCTTCAATTTGTAGAACGCGTCGATCGGATCAAAGACGACCTTCTTGTGCAGATGGACAAGGATGAAGACGTTGACTTGCCGCTGCCGCAGATTGCGCCTTTGGCCAAAGATGTGATGAGTGCAACCGGTTTCGCAATGCTGATCGGCTCGCGAACCAATAGCTTTGGCGATGTACCGGACGACATCGTGAACCAGCGCCTGCTTGAGGAAGCCCAGGCGAACCCCGGGGCCGTCATCACCGTTGAAAGCCTTGGTGAGCGTTTCCCTGACCTGCGGGATTCTTTGCGAGGAAACGCAGGCGCCGTCGCGGCAGCCATGAACTCAGACAACGCGATGGTGGTTTTCCGCAGAGAAGCGGAGCAGGTGGTCAACTGGGCCGGCAACCCGGAAAAGACCGTGGAAGAAACCCCGACAGGTCAAGCACGCCTTGCCCCACGCGGCTCCTTCAAAACCTATCTTCAGCAGGTAAATGGGCGCTGTGTACCCTGGACCGATCAGGACATCTATTTCGCCAAGCGCATCCTGGCCTTGGTCAACAGTGCTGAACGCCGGTCCCTGTTGAACACCATGAACCGTCAGCAAAAGCTCATGATCAATGAGCTGAATCACCGGGTGCGCAACATTCTCGCCCTTGTCAGATCGGTCTCCAAACAAGCCCAGCGTCGATACGGAGATTTGAGTTCCTATTCCGCGGCGCTTGAGTCCCGCATTCTGGCGCTTGCCTCGGCCCATGACATTGCCTCAGGTTCCGATCTGTCTTCTGCGTCATTCTACAGACTGATCGATGTCGAACTGGAACCTTTCGAGAAAGAGGCGCGCATCAGCCTGTCTGGAGATGATGTTTACGTTCGCGCCGAGGTGGCCCCCATCGTTTCACTCGTGATCCATGAGCTGGCGACCAATGCCGTAAAATACGGGGCTTTGTCGGGTGAAGGTGGGGCCGTCGATATCCGCACAAGTAAAACGCCACACGGGCTGTGGTTCAATTGGCGCGAATCCGGTGGTCCTGAAGTCAAACAGCCCGAGGAGCGCGGGTTCGGGACAACGCTCATCGAACAGGCCGTGCCCTATGAGCTGGAAGGTGAAAGTGAGCTGATCTTTGACCCATCTGGGGTTATCGGCCGCCTGTTTCTGCCCAACAGGGTTCTGACCCAGACATTGCAACAACAGGCGTCCGGAGATACGGCCATCAAACCGACGGCCGAAAGCTCGAAGGACTATGTGCGCTCCCAGCAGATTCGAGGGGCAGCCCTTCTGGTCGAAGACAACTTCGTCATCGCAAAAGAGATGAACGATCAACTCGAGGATTGCGGGTTTGACGAGGTACATCGCTTTGGCGGATTGGATCGGGCGATGGCATACCTCGAAGAGGAACGCCCGGTTTTCGCAGTGCTCGACGTCAATCTCGGGACCGGTGAGACAAGCGAGCCCATTGCCATGCGTCTGATGGGATTGGGCGTCCCCTTCGTTTTTGTGACCGGCTACGGCGACCAGGCCATGCTGCCGACCAACCTGCAACATGTGCCGCGCTTCACCAAGCCCATCCCCGATTTGGAACTGCAGAACGCCATCGAGATGATGCTGAGCGCAGATGACTGACCAGGGTGATCCAGGTTCGGTACCGAAGGCCGGTACTACTGTATCGCCTCAAACAGCGCGCTTTCAAATCGCTGCGAGAACGCGCCAAGCGCATGAAGCGCTGCATCATCATCCCCTGATTGGCCGGCTTCTCGCTGACGATCTATCGGTGCCGGAATACAGGCGGATTCTCTGTGTTTTCCGCGACGTCTTTGTTGCGGCGGAGAACTGTCGGTCTGCGTCGGGTGCCTTCGATGATTTTTCACTGCGACGTCAATGCAAAGCACTCCTCCAGGATGCGCCGTCGGCATCGCAAGATATGTCAGACGACTTGTTCTACTTCGGCACAGATCATGAAGTCTTGGGCATGCTTTACACGCTGCATGGTGCTCAATTTGGTGGAGCCGTGATACGCCAGCATCTGAAGCAAACCTTGCCGATGGCGCCCATGGCCTACTATGGCCTGAAGCCCGATCCGCAAAACTGGAAGTCGCTGGTTGTCGAATTGGATCAAAGTTGCAAGCAGAAGGGTGCACTTGATTGCATCTCGACCGGGGCGCGGCAGACTTTCGAACTGATCGACGCGGTGGCATCTGCCGCCAATGCTGCCGGTATTGGTGCATCTCAGCACAACACTACTCTGGCAGTTGGCGGCCAACCCACGAACGGCGGGCTTTAGAAAGCGATAGGCGCCTCTCGCGAAGGATGCTCGCAACTCTCGTTGCATCTTACGTTTTGATCGTACCTTGAGAGTGGTGGACGGTCTGATTGTCCTGCCTCGGGCTACATTCTCCAGACGCCTTGTGTTCTAGAGACGTTTGGGCTTTGCCAACCGTGCGGCATAAAACCAGATAGGCTAGGAATACCTAAGGTTTGGCGCAAAACTGCCAACGCGGTCTGTTAACGGGCATCAGAGACCTCGCCCTCGGGAGCCAATGATCTTGGCCTCTCAGACCATGGCCGACCGTCACGCTGCCAGTCCTGGGTCGCAACACTCTGTTGATCACGACGCAAGCCTGTCTGGTGAGGCAATTGCATCCTCGCCCTCGGTGCCGATGCTGAAAGACGTGGCGATCTTGCCGAGTTTTTCGACTTCATTGGTGAGCAGTTGGGTGGCCGCATTGGTTTCCTCGAACATGGCGGCATTTCTTTGTGTGACGTCGTCAAGCGCGCTGACCGAGCCGTTGATTTCATCCAACCCGCCGGATTGTTCGGCCGCTGCCGCAGCAATATCCGCCACCATCTTGGTCAGATCGGCGACAAAGCTGTCGATCTCTGCCAGCGACTCGCCGGTCTTTGAGACCAAATCGACGCCCTCATGGACCTGATTTGCCGAGGTGGCGATCAGATGTGCGATCTGTGTTGCAGCTTCTGATGAGCGTTGCGCCAATGCGCGGACTTCTGAGGCCACCACGGCAAACCCGCGTCCGGCCTCGCCCGCGCGGGCCGCCTCGACCCCGGCGTTCAGTGCCAAGAGGTTGGTCTGGAATGCGATATCCTCAATCATCGAGGTAATTTTCGAAATTTCATCCGAGCTTGACGAGATCGCATCCATCGCTGTGCGCGCCTGCGCCATCACCTCGGAACTGGCGGTGGCCCGTGACTTGGTCTTTTCAACGACATCGCGGGTGTTTCTGGCGATGTCGGCGGTGGATTTCACCGAGGCCGACATTTCGGCGATGGCTGCGGCCGTCTCTTCCAGCGAGGCCGCTTGGCTTTCTGTCCGTCGGCTGAGGTCGTCTGAGGCGGTCGAGATCTCTTTGGTGCCACTGTCAATCTCGCGACTTGCCTCGACCACACCGCCGAGGCTAGTGCGCAGCTTCGCGATTGCCGTGTTGAAGTCCTGTTTGAGCGGGTCGAAGTCGCGCCCGAACGTCCCGAGGATTTCATGGCGCAAGTCGCCCTCCGCCAGGTGCGCCAGCCCATCGCGCAGCGATTTGATCGCCTGTACCCGGGGGGTAATATCGGTGGCGTATTTCACCACCTTGACCGTCTCGCCATTGGGTCCGATCACGGGCGTATAGCTTGCGGCAATCCACACATCTGACCCATCTTTTGCGCGACGCCGGTACTCGCCCGTATGAAACTTGCCTTCCTGCAAAATGCGCCAATGGGCTGCGTACTCCGGCGTGTCAACCTCGCCGTCAGGCATGAACATGCTGTGATGCTTGCCCACGATCTCATCAAGCGTGTAGCCCATGGCACCGAGGAACAGATCGTTGGCATGGCGGATGGTGCCATCAGGCGAAAACTCGATCACCGCCTGGATCTTGGTGATCGTATTGGTCATGTCATTGGCTTCCATGATCGCGGTCACATCGCTTTTGACCGATATCATTCGGACCACATTGCCGTCCTTGTCACGCTCAGGGCAGTAGATCGACTGCACCCAAAGGCCCGTGCCATCCTTTCGGAACCGTTTGAAGTTGCCGGCTGGCACCACACCATTCTTGACCTCTTCCAGAAATTTCTCATAGCGGTCGGTGCCTGCGTAGTCCGGGTGAACAAGTTTGGCGTAATTCTCTCCCACAAACTCTTCCCGCTCATATCCCAGCAGGTCGAGCGCCATGTCGTTCACTTCGAGGATCTTGCCATCCACATCATAGACAACGCGGCCGTGGGTCGCGGATATCGCCTCAATCTGGCGCAGGAGGTTCTGCTTTTCCGCACGTTCGAGTTCTACCTTGCTGGTCAGGTCGTGGCTTACGGTGACCATTTTGACCACCTTGCCAGCAGCGTCCGTGATGGGAAGATAGGTTGCCGAGAGCCAGAGTTTCTGACCCGTCTTGGTCACCCGGCCAACCACATCAGCGCGTGGTCCGGGGGATTTCAACCCACGTATCGCCGCCTCTTCATCTTTGTCTTCCGGGTCATCCTTGTCGAGCAGGATGCGTCGGGATTTGCCGACAACCTCGTCCTTCGTATAGCCGAACAGCTGGCAAAAGTTTTCATTCACGTCCAGGATGGTGCCGTCTGGTGCAAACCAGACCAGCACATGACTGTTGTCAATCGCGGCGAGAAAAGCCGCGTGTTCATGGCTCGAAGACGGGGTTGGGGGTGATTTTCGAAACAGTCGTGCCATCTGGATCTCCGCAGTGATGGAGAGTCCGTGTTATGCATCCAATATTAAGAAACCATTGAAGGTTCCGGCCCTGCAAAGCGAGGGCCAGGCCGAAGCTCGTAGGGCTGGTTATTCAGCGGCTTGCGTGCGTTTGGGCAAAACCCAATCGGCACGCGGGAAATGGCAGGTATAGCCATTGGGGATGCGTTCCAGATAATCCTGATGCTCCGGTTCGGCCTCCCAGAAAGCGCCGACGGGCGCGACTTCGGTCACCACCTTGCCCGGCCAGAGGCCTGAGGCTTCCACATCGGCGATGGTGTCGAGGGCCACCTGCTTTTGTGCGTCATCCACGTAGTAGATGGCCGAGCGATAGCTCATGCCGACATCATTGCCTTGACGGTTGGGTGTGGTGGGGTCGTGGATCTGGAAGAAGAACTCCAGCACCTCTCGGTATGTGACCTGCTTGGGGTCAAAAATGACCTCGATGCCCTCAGCGTGCGTGCCGTGATTGCGGTAGGTCGCCTGTGGCACGTCCCCGCCGGTATAGCCCACTCTGGTCGAGATCACGCCGGGGCGTTTTCGGATCAGATCCTGCATGCCCCAGAAACATCCCCCCGCCAAGACTGCGCGCTGATGGCTCATACCACGTCCTCCACTTGATCCATGTAGTCACCATAGCCTTCGGCGGCCATGTCGTCACGGTGCACAAACCGCAAACTTGCGGAGTTGATACAGTAGCGCAGCCCGCCCCGGTCCTGCGGGCCATCGGGGAAGACGTGGCCAAGATGGCTGTCGCCATGAGTTGAACGGACCTCGGTGCGAACCATGCCGAGGGTGGTATCGCTGAGCTCCGTCACATGGGCGGGCTCGATAGGTTTGGTGAAACTGGGCCAGCCGCAGCCGCTCTCATACTTGTCGGCTGAGGCAAAGAGTGGCTCGCCCGAGACGATATCGACGTAGATGCCGGGCGACTTGTTATACAGGAGCTTGCCTGTGCCGGGGCGTTCGGTGCCGTTCTGCTGGGTGACACGGTATTCCTCAAGCGAGAGCTTTGAGATCGCCTCTTCGGTCTTTTCATAAGTGGGCATGGGGCCTCCTTTCACGCTTTGCCTCTAAGATGGGTCAAATCGCCAGGAGTTAAAGAGGTGCCGGGTGCATGACATTCGCGCCGGCGGCCCTATATCCCGGGCAAGCAGAGAGGGAGTGCAATATGACAAGGGTTGGTGCGGCGATCATTGGGATGGTGGCCGGGGCAGCAGCACAGGCTGGTGTTTCGGCGCATGAATTTGTGTCGATTGACGGAGGTACGTTGAACACGGGCGATTGGTCGGGTCAGCCGGTGCTGGTCGTGAACACAGCCTCGCAATGCGGGTTCACTGGGCAGTATGAGGGGCTGCAGGCGCTCTACGATACGTATCGCGATCGGGGATTGGTGGTATTGGCGGTGCCATCTGATGATTTCAATCAGGAGCTTGGCAGCGCCAAGGAGGTTAAGGAATTCTGCGAAGTCACCTTCGGGCTGGATCTGCCCATGGCGGATATTACCAGGGTGAAGGGCGAGGGAGCGCATGTGTTTTATCAGGAGGTAGCGGCAGAGACGGGGTTTGTTCCCCGGTGGAATTTTAACAAGGTGCTGATCGGACCTGAGGGCGAAGTGGTCGGTACCTGGGGCAGTAGTACCAAACCGCAGTCACCTAAAATCACTCAAGCGATTGAGGCACTTCTGCGGTGAGCTGGGAGTGTTCGAACGATCGGCGCCCTTACGACCAGGAATGAACCTATGAACCCGTACTTCTGCTGGTGAAGGTCAAAACCACCGCGCCGTCACTTGCCCATCACCAACACAATGGGGTCTACACGTATATCATTGGGAGGCTTGCTGGCCGCTGAATGAATATGCGGGATCGTCGCGATCATGCGGATCGGTCCGGAGAAGCCTCGCCGGAATGGGGGCACACCTGTTTATCTGGCTCCAATCACATGGGTCACTTTTGAGCAGAGTTTCTGCAATGGTGACCTGCTCCCGTTGGTCGGATCAGCCGGTTTGGTTGCCCAAATCGGTTGGCGGTCGTTGGTGCCCTTTCCCCTGGCGGGTTTAGACTACTGCCCTGGTAGCGGGAATGCCAGGCGCGGTGCAGCGATTGAAGAACAGCGATGCGGACTTGGATTTTGGCGACCCGCCTTCGACGTCCCGTGCCATAAGGCGCTGCCTCAGCAGTTTCACGCAATGCATCTTGGTTTCGACACGGCTGCGGCGGTGGTCACCGCTCCATCTGCTGACCGGCAGGGTATTTGCAAAGCAAATGTCCCGAGAGGGATCGCCAGATGACGCGACCCAGATAGCGCGCGATGCGTTGACTGCCTCGTTGTGGGCGATAGCCCCGGTCGTGGCGGGTTTGGGGGGCGATTTGATCCCGCATTCAGCGAGTACTCTGGGGGTGACCAGCACCTCTATCTCGGTGGAAACGCCTTTGATTTGCATCAACGACACGTCTGTCTGATGTGTACATGCTCCTTTTCAACAAGAGGAGGGTGCGATCCGTGTTGAGAGTCTTACAGCGATCTGAAAACCGTTTGGACATTGAGCTTTCTGGCGCTCTCGACAAGGAGCTGATGAGGGCGGGCTTAAATGAAGTTATCGAGAAATCGATGGATATCTCGGACGGCAAGCTTCTCTATGTCATATCCGATTTCGAGTTTCCGACCATCGGTGCTCTCGCGGTAGAGCTTAGTCAGTTGCCAGAGCTATTTGGCTTGCTCGGCAAGTTCGACAAATGTGCAGTTGTCACGGATGTCAGTTGGCTGCGCACTGCTGCAGAGATTAAGGGCGCGGTGATCCCATCGTTTCAAATCAAGAGCTTCCAACTCTCGGATATGGTGGCCGCAGAGCGTTGGCTGGATGACGAGTTAGAGAGCCACGCGTTGGCGGATACCCATGAACATCTTGATGGGTGACCGGACAGGGCAACTTGTTCTGGCACAGGCTGCATAGGCATGGGAGGGCACGCGCGTACAACCATCCGAGTTGTCAACTGATCCCTGCGGGAAAGGCGCCAACCCTATGGTCCCCGTCGCCATGCATGCGACGTTGCGGACTGACGTTACACAGAACTCAACTGGAAGGACACCCATGCACAAGATCACCCTGACCCGAATTGCGTTCGGCAGTGCCCTATCGGTTCTGGCCTCTTGCACCAATCTGGACGGGCGAGACGAGGTGATGCCGACGCAGGCTGATGGCGCGATTTTTTTTGCTGCAAACTGCTCCTCCTGTCACGGAACGGACGGTCGCGGCAAAACAGTGCAGGCCGGCCGCCTCGCTGTCGCGCCTCCTGATCTCACCGCATTAAGTGCCGATAATAAAGGCGCTTTTCCGGCCGCTCGGGCGTTGAGCTACATCTACGGTGACCCCAAAAACAGCCATCTCGCCCGCGTCATGCCGCAGTTTGGCGGTGCCATGGCTGAAGATCTGGTTCCTGTGGAGATAGAGGGCGTGCTGACGCCGACACCAAGAGAGCTAGCTGGATTGTTGTTTTATCTTGAGAGCATCCAACAGTGAGCGCAGCGGCCAGGTGTCTGACCCTGTCAGCACCGCTTTCCTCGGGTGGGGCCTCCGCGGGGCAGGTGCCATGTGAAATGCTGCGGAACTGTTGCTGGCGTTCCCCATGTGGTTGAGTTTTGGGCAGGGTTCAGGCGCCAGAAAACGGGCCCAGGACGCTGGTGCGGTGGTGCACCTGGAAGATATGATTGTAGAGCTGCGCCACCCATTGCTTGCCCTCCATCGTATGCTCCAGATGCCCCAGAGCGGGGCCAATCAATGGCTGGACCTGAGACCAGAAAAAGTCGGGGAACTTTTCCATGAGATCCACGGCACTTTGATAGCCCAACTCTTCGGCCATGCCGGTTTCTTTGAATTCTTGATAAAGCGCGCCGATCTTTCGGTGGTAGAACGGGTCCGCCATTTGACCAATCAGATCGGCCGCGCGGGCAAGCGCGGGTTCGCTTGTTGTCGAATGGTAATGTGCATCGCCGGGAACCGGAAAGCGCGTGTAGTCGATCGCTGCCGCAATCCGTTGCTCGTCAATCAGGCCTGAGTCCGCAAAGCGCTCGCGTGCGTACATCATGCCACGATCTACATGGTAGGGGGCCAGAAAGGCATCAGATGCGCCGCGCGGTGGCGTGATGCAGTCTCCCGATGCATTGATGACAACGCTGTTTGCAGTGTCGCCCTTGCAGATGTCGCGCATATAGCCGATGTCGTGCAGCAGAAGGGCAACGATATAGTGCAGCCAGTCGCGGGGTTGCAACGCTTCCGACACCAGACGCCCGCGTATGATCTGCTGGCCCACAAGCGTCACCATGATGGTGTGTTCCGCATTGTGGTAAAGCGCATCCGAATTGGCCAACCGCTCCAGCACCATCTTGGCGCAGCCGCTGATGAAGGCGGCATATTCGGGTTCACGACCCGAGAAATACTCCAGAAATGTCTCCGACAGATGATCGCCAAAAGAAGCGGCCAGCGTTGCTGTCGGGTTGAACATGAGGGACCTCCAGGGCCTGACGTCTTGCCCGGTCATACACCATTTTTGATCAATGGGCCATTCTGTCTAAACGGGCCTGAGGGCCGACTTGCGCGGGGCTGGCGCAAAGACTACATCTGCGCCCATGGCCCAGGTGAAATCCGCATCCAAATCCGACCCGAACTACAAGGTGGTCGCCGAGAACCGGCGGGCAAGGTTCGACTATGCGATTGAAGAGGATGTGGAATGCGGGATCATCCTGGAAGGATCGGAGGTCAAGTCGCTGCGTGAGGGTGGCGCCAATATCGCGGAAAGCTATGCGGCGGTGGAGGAGGGTGAGCTTTGGCTGGTGAACAGCTACATCGCCCCTTACAAACAAGCCAAGACCTTCCAGCATGAGGAGCGGCGGCGGCGCAAGCTGCTGGCGTCCCGCAAACAGCTTGCGGATTTTTGGAATGCAACGCAACGCAAGGGCATGACGCTGGTGCCGCTGGTCCTCTACTTCAATCATCGCGGGATGGCGAAGATCAAGATTGGCGTGGCCAAGGGCAAAAAGCTGCACGACAAACGCGAGACCGCAGCCAAGCGCGATTGGTCACGGCAGAAATCCCGGCTGATGAAAGATCATGGCTAGACAAGCGGTGGCCTGAAAGCCCACCGCACCTGCTTGCTGCGCGGTCTGTGCTGGCAGGTAGGGTGGGCTTTCAGGCCACCCATACCTCAGGCTGGTTCACGCGGTGGAACCTGCAGGCCTTTCGCTACCGCCGCTCGTTCCAGAAAGCGTTCAAGATAGGCCACCACATTTTCATAGTCTGAGAAACTCAGCACCTCTTTGACGCCGTAGAAATCCAGCGCGCGCAACCAGGGTGCAATTGCGATATCCGCGATGGAGTAGTCACCCGCAATCCAGGTCTTGCCATCAAGCACGCCGTCTAGCACGGACAGCAGCCGTTTGGCTTCGGCGATGTAGCGTTGCTGAGGGCGTTTGTCTTCCCACTCAGAGCCTGCAAATTTGTAGAAGAACCCCAACTGGCCGAACATCGGACCCAGCCCCCCCATCTGGAACATGACCCATTGCAGGATCTGCGCCTTTTCACTGGCGGATTTGCCCAGCAGCATACCGGACTTTTCGGCAAGATAGATCAGGATTGCGCCGCTTTCGAAAAGCGTCACGGCCGTGCCATCCGGTCCGTTGGGATCAATGATCGCGGGGATCTTGTTGTTCGGGTTCAGCGACAGGAACTCGGGGCTTTTCACATCCGCATCCGCGAGCGTCACCGTATGTGCCTCATAAGGGATGCCCATTTCCTCAAGCGCGATTGACACCTTCACCCCATTGGGTGTCGGAAAGGAATAAAGCTGCAGCACCCTCGGACGCGCCGCAGGCCATTTTTCGTTGATTTTGAAATTCGATACATCGCCCATCCGACATCTCCTTACTCTGGCATCGGCTGCAAGCTAGGGAATTTTCCCCGCAAAAACAGTCTCGTTTGCGCGCAGCAATGTGTTAACAAATGCACAAGGCGGCTGGGTCAAGGAAACGGACCGCCGGAAAACAGAGTGAGGGACACCTGATGATCAACGAATTCAAGGATTTCATCGCCAAGGGCAATGTCATGGACATGGCCGTCGGCATCATAGTCGGGGCCGCCTTTACGGCCATCGTCACATCGCTTGTGGGCGATTTGATCAATCCGATCATTGCGCTTTTCACCGGCGGCATCGACTTCTCCGGCTGGTTCTACGTGTTGGGCGAAGAGACGTTTGCCTCAATCGAAGCGGCCACTGAATCGGGTGTGCCGGTCTTTGCGGTCGGCAAATTCGTGATGGCGGTGATCAACTTCCTGATCGTAGCCTTCGTGGTCTTCCTCCTGGTGAAGATGGTCAATCGGATCAAGGATGCGGCCACCGCGGAAGAAGAGGCCGCCCCGGAAGAGCCCGCAGGCCCCAGCGAATTGGACGTTCTGCTTGAGATTCGGGATGCTTTGAAAAAATCCGGCTGAGCAAGCCCCCAGCAAAGGCAGCCCGCGCCTAAGGTGGCGCGGACTGCGACATGCTAGGCAGAGCCCCCGCTTTCAAAAGCCTGGACAGCAAAGGGTGGGGGAAGCTGCGGCGCACGGTGACCGCATAGAAGCTCTCCGCGATGCCCAGATCAAACGGCGCTGTTTGCAAACGTCCGGAGGCAATCTCGTCCGCCAACACCACCGATGGTGCAATGGCCAGCCCTGCCGCCTCTCGTGCCAGCAGGCGAACCATCGCCATGTCATCCACTTCGGCGACAATGCGCGGGCTGACACCCAATTGCGCGACCAGACTGTCAAAACCGTTACGGATCACATTGTCCGTGGGCAGGATAACCGGTTCACTCTCCAGCATATCCTTCAGGGAGGTATAGGCCATTCGCTCCGGCGTGCCATGCAGCGCCACCGGTTGATCCGCGATCCGTTGAGCGGTCATGTCGGTGCCAAAGGTGTTATGCGGCACATCTGTCGTCAGCACCACATCCAGAGCAAGCGCGGTCAAAGCGTCGAGCAGCACGCTGTCGCTGCCGGATTTCAGGACAACGCTGACATCTGGCTGGCCAAGAATTGGGCGTAGAAACTGCAGCTGAAAATTGCGCGACAGGGTCGAGATCGCTCCCACCCGCAGCGGTGCGCTGCGGTCTCCTGTGCGCTGCAAGGTGGCCAGAAGCTCCTGACCGGTGCCAAAGATCCGGTCCGCATGATCCAGTGCGATCTGCCCCACTTCCGTCAGGACCAGCTGACGCCCAACCCGATCAAACAGCGCATGGCCCAGCCTGTCTTCCAATGTGCGGATTTGGGTTGAGAGAGCCGACTGCGACAGGTTCATTCGCTCGGCGGCACGCGTCAGTGTGCCGTCATGCGCAACTTCGCGGAAGTACCGCAAGTGGTGGTAGTTGAGTGCATCCATAGTTCTATAAAATAGAATGAATTCTCAAGAAAGATATATTTTTATTCTCATCAGTGCTGCGCCATATCCCGGGAATGTCCAAAAAGGAGCCTGCCCATGGATATCATCGCTGACATCGCCACAACGATTCTGGCGCAAATGCAAAAGCCGACGCTCGCCTTCTTGCTGGGCGGCATGATGCTTGCAGCCCTTGGCAGCAAGCTTGAGGTGCCGGACCCAGTCTATAAGTTCATCGTGATGCTCTTGCTCTTGAAGGTCGGGCTTGGCGCCGGGATTTCCGTGCGAGAGGCAGACCTGATCGCGCTCGCTGTACCAGCGGCCTGTGCCGCAGCCATCGGCATTGTGATTGTTCTGCTGGGTAGCGGCACTCTCGCGCGGTGGCGTGGCGTGTCCCGGATGGACGGGATGGCAACGGCGGGGCTCTTTGGTGCGGTGTCGGCATCGACCCTGGCTGCTGGCATGGCCATGCTCGACGCTGAAGGTATTTTCTACGAGGGCTTCATCGGCGCGCTCTATCCCTTCATGGATATCACAGCCCTGGTCACCGCGATTGTGCTGGCCCGGATGAGCGCCGAGCGCAAGGCTGCGACATCCCTGCAGTCGGGCGGTACCATGACCATGGGCGGCGGCGGTGGGCGCGGGTTTGACGGGCAGATGGTCCGTGGCATCATGGTTGACACCCTCCGCAGCCCGGCGATCTCGGCGCTTATCCTCGGCATTGCGATCGGCCTCTTTGCGCGTCCTGAGGCGGTCTATGCGAGTTTCTACGAGCCCCTGTTCCGCGGGCTGTTGTCGATCCTGATGCTGGTGATGGGGATGGAGGCGTGGTCACGCCTGTCCGAGCTGCGCAAGGTGGCGCATGCCTATGTGTTTTATGGTCTGACCGCGCCGTTGGTGCATGGCATGATGGGCTTCAGCCTCGGCCTTCTGGCGCATCACCTCACAGGTTTTTCGGGCGGCGGTGTGGTCCTCTTGGCGATTATGGCGGCGTCAAGTTCGGATATCTCTGGCCCACCAACCATGCGTGGTGCGCTGCCTGAGGCCAATCCCTCCGCCTATGTCGGCTCGTCGACCGGGCTGGGCACGCCGGTGGCCATCCTGAGCATTCCACTGTTCATGGCGCTGGTGGAGCTGACCATCGGGTTTTGACCGCGCCAGCCAGAGAAACAGCCCCCACAGCCCTGACAACAGCTTGGGGGCTGCGATCATCATAGCAACGTGATGGACGTGGCCCCGGCCTGCATTCTCAACTGATGGACGGTCGCCAGATCAGGGTCGGCGCGCCAGTTCTCCGCCGCGTCCCGCGTGTCGAATTCCAGAACCACCGCTATCCCGGGGGCTGGTCTGTCTCCCTCCAACACCGTTGACGACGAGGAAGCTTGCAGAACCCTACCGCCGTGCTTGGCCAGCGCGTCTCCTGCTTTCTCGCGATAGGCGGCGAGCTTCTCTGTGTTCGTGACGTCGAGGGTGACATAAACGTATGCAGGCATGATGGATCTCCTTTCCTGATAAACACCGTCTTGATAGCGGGTCGCTTGCTTTCCAAAAACCGCTCAACACTGCCCTTTGGATGTGCAAAAACGATCAGATGAACCTGAACTGGAATGACCTGCGGTTTGTGCTTGAGACCGTCCGCCATGGCGGGCTGAGCGGTGCAGCCCGCGCACTTAAAGTGAACCATGCCACTGTCTCTCGTCGCATTGCTGCGGCGGAGGCGGCGGTGGGCGCGCGGCTCTTTGATCGGGCCAAGGCGGGGTATCGCCCAACCGAGGCAGGTGTCGAGGCGGCAGCCATTGCCGAGCAGATGGAAGCCAGAAGTCACGAGTTGAGCCGCAGTCTGACGGCACGGGATCAGGCGCTGGGCGGGAGCCTGACAATCACCGCACCACAGCTGCTGGTCGAGCGATTGTTGGCGCCAATCCTGCATGATTTCAAGCAGGCTTATCCAGCCATTGATCTGTCGATTGTTGCGGCCAACCGGGCGTTGAACCTGTCTGCGCATGAGGCGGATGTGGCCTTTCGCATCTCCGATTCGCCGGGGGATACGCTGGTGGGGCGGCGTGTGACCGAACAGAAGGCGGCGGTCTTTGTCTCCCGCGCGCTTTTGGAGGCATTGGGTGACGACCCTGCGCGCCCGCTCGATTGGATCCGGTTTGCGCATTGGCCGGGGCCGCCGGACGTGTTGAAAGAGGCTTGGCCGCAGCGGCGGGTTACCCTCACGGTCGATGACATGTATGCAGCACTTGCCGGGGTGCGTGCCGGTTTCGGCGCCACGCGGATGCCCTGTTTCATCGGCGACAGCGAGCCGGACCTTGTGCGGTTGCCGGCCGTGCCCTTACTCGCCTACAGGCCGCTTTGGGTGCTGACCCACGCGGATTTGCGGCATACGCGCAAGGTGACAACCTTCACCAGCTTTGCCGCCGCACGGATCAGCGCGATGCGTCCGCTCTTTGAGGGACGCACGCGTGAGACGCCGGTTAGCCTTTGACAGCGACTTCAGGTGCGATCACATCAATCCCCAGCGCCTCACCGACCGCATCGTAGGTCAGCTGACCCGCATGTACGTTCAGGCCGTTCATCAGATGCGGATCGTTCAGACAGGCCTGCCGCCAGCCCTTGTCTGCCAGCGCCAGCATGAAGGGCATTGTGGCATTCCCCAAGGCGATGGTGGAGGTGCGGGCCACCGCGCCCGGCATATTGGCCACGCAGTAGTGCATGATGCCGTCCACGTCATAGATCGGGTCTTCATGCGTCGTGGCCTTGGAGGTTTCAAAGCACCCGCCTTGGTCAATGGCGACATCCACGAGGGCTGCACCCGGTTTGAGGTCTGCCAGCTGCGCGCGGCTGATCAGCTTCGGCGCCGCCGCGCCGGGGATCAGCACGGCCCCAATGATCATGTCTGCCGCCTGCGCCAGCTCAATGGTGTTGCCAGCCGAGGCGAAGGAGGTCTTGAACGTGCCGCCAAAGACATCATCGAGATAGCGCAGCCGGGTCAGGGACCGGTCCAGCACGGTCACATCCGCACCCATACCAGCGGCGATTTTGGCGGCGTGGGTGCCGACAACACCGCCGCCGATCACGATCACGCGCGCGGGGCCAACGCCCGGTACCCCGCCCATGAGCACGCCGCGCCCGCCGTTGGCCTTTTGCAGGGTCCACGCCCCCACTTGCGGCGCCAACCGGCCCGCGACCTCGGACATCGGTGCCAACAGCGGCAGCCCCCCGCGGTTGTCAGTGACGGTCTCATAGGCAATGCAGGTGGCACCCGATGCGATCAGATCGTGCGTCTGGTCAGGGTCGGGCGCAAGGTGCAGATAGGTGAACAGCACTTGCCCCTCGCGCAGCATCTTGCGCTCAACGGCCTGCGGTTCCTTCACCTTCACGATCATATCCGCTTTGGCAAAGACCTCTTCCGCGGTCCCGACCGTCTTGGCGCCCGCTGCGATGTAATCCGCATCTTCAAAACCCGCGCCTGCGCCAGCTCCGGTCTGTATGTACACCTCATGTCCGTGGCTAACGGCCTCTTGCGCAGCATTTGGCGTCATTCCGACCCGAAACTCCTGAGGTTTGATCTCTGTTGGGCAGCCAATAATCATGTGATTGTCCTCTGTCTGAGCTTTGATTGAGGCTTAACCTGCGATCACCGCAATGTTTTTTCAAAGATAGCTCGCCATTGGGCTAACAGTTCGAATATACTTGCATTGATCTCGCCATTTTTAGAAAGATCCAGCGCTCATGAGCCTTGATGCAACAGATAAGCGGATTCTTGGTGCCCTGCAGCGCCGAGGACGTATGGCCAATGCGGAATTGAGTGAGGCCGTCAACCTCTCAGCCTCGGCCTGTCACCGCCGTGTGCAGCGACTCGAGAAGGACGGCTACATTCGCGACTATGTGGCCTTGCTCGACGCGCGCAAGATGGGGGTGCCGACCACTGTCTTTGTTGAGATCACGCTGCAAGGTCAGGCCGATGAGGTTCTGGATGCTTTCGAGAAGGCCGTGCGACGCATTCCGGATGTTCTGGAGTGCCACCTGATGGCAGGGTCGGCAGACTATCTTTTGAAGGTCGTGGCGGAAAACACCGAGGATTTTGCACGCATCCACCGGCAGTATCTGGCCCGGCTGCCAGGCGTTGGCCAGATGCAATCTTCCTTCGCACTGCGAACGGTGTTCAAGACAACGGCCTTGCCGGTTTGACCCCGGGCCGATCACGCGGATTGAGGCGTATCGCGTTGCTGTTTGGCGAGGGCTGGCCCGGTTTCTGCTGCTGACATGGGGCGCCCGAAAAGGAAGCCTTGATATTGATCGCACTCCAGCTCGCTCAGCATCTCGACCTGACCAGCTGTCTCCACCCCTTCTACGACCACTGTCATGCCCATCTTATGCCCCAGTACGATGATGGTTTCGATGACTTCGCGGTATCTGTCCTTGTCAAAGTCTAGGCCTTCCATAAAGATCTTGTCGATCTTCAGCTTGTCGAATTCATACTTCCACAGATAGCCGAGGCTGGAATAACCAGTTCCGAAATCATCCATCGCAATGCGGACGCCGAGCCGTTTGAGCTGGGCCAGCTGATCAGAGACATGCTCCTTGTTGCCCAGCAGCAGCCCTTCGGTCACTTCCAGCTCCAGACGGTGCGCGGGAAAATCAAGCCGGATCAGCAGGCGCTCCACCATCTGTGCCACATCGGCCCGGTCGAATTGTGAGGGCGAGAGATTGACGGACACAAAGACATCCTCGGGCCAGCCCTTTGCGGTTTCAACCGCATGCGTCAGAACATGTTCACCAATCCGTTGCACAAGCCCGCAGTCTTCGGCGATGGGGATGAACTCATCCGGCCCCAGCGGTGTGCCGTCTTCGAAGCTGAGCCGGACAAGCGCTTCAAACCCAAGGATTTTACCCTCAAACGATGATGTGATGGGTTGAAACGCGATCTCGAATTCAGACCGCTCAAGCGCGTCGCGCAACCGCATCTCGATCTTCTTGCGCCTTATCTTTTGCGTGTCGAGTGCCGGGAAATAAGCCACCGCCGTATTTCGGCCGGTTGCCTTGGCGTGGTACAAGGCCAGGTCTGCAGCCTGCAGCGCCTCTGGCGCTGTCATGGAGGTATCCGCCAGATGATAGCCGATGCTGACGCTGCTTTGAATGGTGCGCCCCTTGTGTTCAAAGGGTTCTCGCGCCTTGTCCAGAATGGCGTGGCTGACCGCCTCCATCACATTGATGGTGGCATTCGGCAGCGCAATCACAAATTCATCGCCCCCCATGCGCCCGACCAGATCACCTTCGCGCACACTGCCCATCAGGATTGACGCCAGGTGGTTCAGGTAGGCATCGCCAAAGGCATGCCCATTCTCATCATTGATGGTCTTGAAATTGTCGACGTCGAGAAAGAAGACGCCAATGCTCTGCCCAGCAGGGCGCTTGGCAAAGCGGGCCTGACATTCGCGGGACATCGTCTGACGGTTCAGCGCGCCTGTCAGATGATCATGACGTGAGAGTGCCGCAACACGCCGTGTGCGTGCGAAGGCCTGCTCCCGCTTCATGATGAACGCCAGGGCAGGGAGCGCATAGAGCAGGGCGCAGATCAGCGGAAGAACAACACCAATCAAGTACATGAACTTGGTATAGAGCGCCGCATCAGCAGATTTATCGATGTAGAGGCCAATCGCACCGCGCGGCTGGCCGTTCTGATCTCCGATCGGTGTAAATGCATGCACAAACAGATTGTGTGACCCGTCCACGCGGGGCCTTTTGATGATATCGATCTGCGGCTCTTGAGAGCGGATCACGCTGCTCGCAACCGGATGTTCAACCTGTTCGGCCCGTGTATTCGACACGCCATAGTCGGAGGAATAGACCAACCGCCCGTCTGAATCGAAGAGCACAAAGGAAAACACATTGCCATGGGAGATCGCGATGTCGATCAGATCCTGCTGTGCCGGGCTCAATAGGCCGGTCTGCAAAAGCGTGGCCGGGTCTCCAAACCCCTCCTGAACATGGCTGGCCCAGTGACGTGCATCCCGGTCCGCCTTCGCGCGAACTGACGCATCCACGGCGCGCTGCACCATGTCGTGCACGCCAAAGACAATGGCGGCTGTCATGCCACAGACAAACACGGCAGGCAAAGCACAGCGTTTGAGGCTCGTGAAAAGACTCTCTTCCTCAGGTGGTGCTGTGGTGTTGGGCATCCCCGTCTCCGTCCAATCACGTCAGCTTGGACTGTGACGTATCTGACTTAACGACCGGTGCCTTCACCGCCTCGTGAGGTGGCATTTTGCGTTGCATTTTAGCGATCTGGCAGGTGCCAGAACAAAAAAACCCCGCACCTGAAAAGGTACGGGGCAATCTCTGCGGCCAAGCCGGGATATTGCTTAGAGCATCCCTTCGCGTTGGGCCTTTTTGCGTGCCAGCTTGCGGGCGCGGCGGATCGCCTCCGCCTTCTCGCGCGCTTTTTTCTCGGACGGCTTCTCGAAATGCTGCTTGAGCTTCATTTCGCGGAAGACACCTTCGCGCTGCAGTTTTTTCTTCAGCGCGCGCAGCGCCTGATCGACATTGTTGTCGCGAACACTAACCTGCATGTGGTTTTCACCACCTTTCTAAGTTGAGTTGCAAGGATTTGCAGGAAGTGGGCATATAGCAAGGACGATCTATCTTGTCCAGTAGAACAGCCCATCTCGCCTTTGGAGATTCCATATGACGACATCCTATGAGACCGCAAAAACGCAGTTGCTGGACGCAGCCTTGGCGCATGTGCCCTTCGACGGCTGGTCAGAAGCCACGTTTCAGGCCGCGATTCGCGACACTGAAGTGGACCCGACTGTGGCCCGCGCCATCTGTCCGCGTGGTGCGATAGACCTCGCCATTGCGTTCCATCGGAGGGGTGATGACGCCATGCAGGCAAGTATTCAATCCGAAGACATGAGCGGCATGAAATTCCGCGAGAAAGTTGCCGCAGCTGTCCGCTGGCGGCTGGAGGCGGTGGAGGACAAGGAGGCGGTGCGCCGGGGGACGACGCTCTTCGCGCTGCCGATGTATGCGGTCGACGGGGCAAAGCTGATCTGGGGCACGGTTGATGCCATCTGGACGGCCCTTGGCGACACCTCTGACGACATCAACTGGTACACAAAACGCGCGACGCTCAGCGGGGTCTATTCCTCCACGGTGCTTTACTGGCTGGGCGATGACAGTCCCGACGCGATGGCGACATGGGCCTTCCTCGACCGGCGCATCGACGATGTGATGCAGATCGAGAAGGCGAAGGCCCGGGTGCGCAACAGCCCCACGCTCAGCCGCCTGATGATTGGCCCCAACTGGCTGATGAGCCAGATCAAGGCGCCCGCCCGGATGCCAAAGATGGATTTTCCAGGCAGTTGGACCGCCCCGCGCGACTAGGCGATCCGCGCGCGCTGAGACGCATTTGCCATTCTGACCGGTCCTGCTAGGCATGGGGCAACAGAAAGGACCGATCCATGCCCGAGATGATGCGTGCCGTTGAGATTACTAAGCCCGGTGGGCCGGAGGTTTTGCAGATGACCGACCGCCCGGTGCCGGAGCCCGCGCATGGGCAGGTGGTCATCAAGGTGGCCTGGGCCGGCGTGAACCGGCCCGACGCGCTGCAGCGGGCAGGTCTTTACGCGCCGCCGCCCACAGCCAGCGACCTGCCCGGGCTCGAAGCCTCCGGAGAGGTCGTGGCGCTGGGTGCGGGTGTCTCCGGGCTGGCCGTGGGCGATCAGGTCTGCGCGCTCCTGCCCGGCGGCGGTTATGCCGAATATGTCTGCACCCCCGCCGCGCATTGCCTGCCGGTGCCGGACGGCATGGGGCTGAAAGACGCCGCCTGCCTGCCGGAGACTTTTTTCACCGTCTGGTCCAATGTCTTCACGCGCGGTGGTTTGAAGGGGGGCGAGCGCTTTCTGGTGCACGGTGGCTCCTCCGGCATCGGGACGACGGCCATCCAACTGGCCCGCGCCTTTGGGGCCCGCATTTTCACCACCGCGGGCTCTGCCGAGAAATGTGCGGCTTGTACCGAGCTGGGCGCAGAACGCGCGATCAAATACCACGAAGAGGATTTTGTCGAGGTGCTGCGCGCCGAAGGCGGAGCTGATCTGATCCTCGACATGGTGGGAGGCGACTATATCCCCCGTAATCTCAAGGCGTTGGCGGATGACGGGCGGCTGGTTCAAATCGCCTTTCTACAAGGCCCCAAGGTGGCGGTCAACTTCGCGCCTCTGATGATGCGGCGGCTGACAATCACTGGCAGCACCCTGCGCCCGCAAAGCGACCTGGCCAAGGCGCAGATCGCGCAGGACCTGCGCGAGGCTGTCTGGCCTCTGCTGGCCGCCGGGCGCATCGCCCCGGTCATGGACCAGGCCTTCCCGCTGGGAGAGGCAGCCAAGGCGCATGCGCGCATGGAGCGTTCGGATCACATTGGCAAGATCGTTTTAGAAGTCGCTGGCGGCTAATATGAATAGAGTGTTCGGGCCAACAATGGTAGAAGCGGTATCGCACGAAAGAACGTCAGAACCCCGAAGAGCAGTGCGGATAGAAGATTAAGAACTTGCAATGACCAAAGCCATTTTCACTCTAAGCCACTATATTCGTTCAGGGTGAAGATAACGATCACGCAGCCGAGAAAACCGATCATTCTAGCCGAAGGCAGTGAGGCTGCCGCCAGTAGAGTGGACATCAGCGCCGGCAGTGCGATGTTCACCGCCGCAATCCAGAGTATGATGCGACGGTTCATCGGATCGGTGTGAAAAGCGCATTGTCTGCAGTGCAATCATGCCGCAGGTCTGCACCGCAAACGCGCGGTTCAAGATCGCGCGTCAGGCAAATCCGCGCTTCCTGAATGTGTCCCTGTCGGCAAGTTATGGTAATGCCATAAGGGCCCAGACCCGGATTTGCCTCCAGAAACGCTTCTTCGACCACGGAAGGTGGCACCCGCACCGCCGTCTCCAACCGGCGAAACACGGGCGGGCGGGTCACCCGCGCATAAGCCTCGCGGGAGAGCGCATAGTAATCCGCCGCCTCCAGCCCGCTGCAAGTGCCGTGCTTCTTCCATTGATGCCAGGCGAGACCGGATGTGCCCATGATATCCGCCATCTCACCGGTCATGCGCCGCGATGGCGCGCGCGCGGACGTCTGGCAATACTCAGGATAGCCGCGCGCATACTGTGGCCAGAGCCCGTGCAGAATCCATCCGTGATCGTGCCGGGCGTCACATTGCTCTGACCCGCGCGCATCGCCTTCCAGCGCGCACCAACTTGGCGACCAACTGAGGCTGAGCACGTAGTAGTCGAACACACCCGCCCGATGCTCCTGTGCCGCAAGGGGCAGGGCGGTCAACAGCCAGATCAGCAGGCTGCGCATTGGGTCTTTCCTTATCCCGCTCATCCGCCTATATACACCACAAGTTCCCCCACAATGGAAACCGTTCCGACCCCCGGGACAGCCGTTTCAGGCGACAGGACAGATGTGGGCACAGACCGGTAGACAGGAGTTAAGACAATGGCAAAACCGATCATGGCCAAGGCCACCGCCGTCTGGCTGGTGGACAACACCACCATCAGCTTCAAGCAGATCGCGGATTTCGTCGGCATGCACGAGCTGGAAGTGCAGGGGATTGCCGATGGCGATGTGGCGCAGGGCGTGAAAGGCTTTGACCCGGTCTCTAACAACCAGCTGACGCAGGACGAGATTGACGCCGCGCAGTCCAACCCGCTGCACAAGCTGCAACTGAAATTCAACGCAGCAGCGCAAGGCGAAGAGAAACGCCGTGGCCCGCGCTATACGCCTCTGTCGAAACGACAAGACCGCCCAGCCTCGATCCTCTGGTTGGTGAAATTCCACCCCGAACTGAGCGATGGCCAGATCAGCAAGCTGGTGGGCACCACCAAACCCACGATCCAGGCGATCCGCGAACGCACCCACTGGAACATCGCCAACATCCAGCCGATCGACCCGGTGGCGCTTGGGCTCTGTAAGCAATCTGAACTGGATGCCGCCGTACAGAAAGCGGCCGCGAAGAAAGCCGCTGATGCGCCGGTGATGAGCGATGATGAGCGTCGCAAGCTGGTCAGCACCGAGCAGAGCCTCGGCATGGAGGCTGAACCCAAGATCCCCACCGCCATCGAGGGGCTGGAGACCTTCACCCTCTCGGGCGAGCCGGAGGAAGAGGAAGAGAAACAGGGCGCCGAAGCCTTTGCCGACGCAGACAGCTTCTTCAACCTGCCTGACGGGCCAGTTGAAGAGGATGAAGACAGCGACCCGCAGCGCTGAGCTTCAACCGATTTAAAACTTGACACCCCCTGGAGCCACTCGGCCCCTGGGGGTTTCTTTTTGAGACCAGAGGGTTGCGCCATTGCAAAAGGAAAATTGGATTTTTCCCGCAAAACGTGCACACTTAGCCTCTTTTCGATTTTACCTTTATTTTCTGGAGTTGGTTATGAACGTTTCCCAATTTGAACTCATCTTCAAACCTCAGTCCCCGGAAGGACCGGCCGATACCGTCCTGCAAGGGTATTTCCTCAAGATCAGCAATCTTGAGGATCAGGCGCTGTCCTTTCGGTTGGATTTCACCACATCCCCGATCACGGACCCGGACAGGAGCCTCTTTGATAACACGGTCGTCTTTGTCGACACGCCCGGGGAGGACAACGCGCCGGGGACCTTCACACTTGTGGCGGATGTGGATGCAAAGTCATTTCGCCTCAACCCGCTGGTGACAGTTCCTGCGCATGGAACGGCCTTGGTTGCGGTTCTGCCAAGCGATCCTTTTGCGATGCCGGGATGCACGCCGCCGACACCGGATTTTGAATGCCGAGGCTATGTCGACATCAGCTTGCCAGCGCTGTTCCAGTTTGTGCCCGGTCCGGGCGGCTTTGGTGTGTTCCAGCAGGTCGCGCAGAGCGATACGCCTGTCGACGTGTTGCTGACCCCGCAGAATCGCGCCACTTACTTCAAGCCCGAAGGCAGCATTGGTGCGCAGACACAATCGTCGCTTCCTCTGGCCAACGGGGCAGGCAAGATGTCCATCGAACCCGGGCAACCCTTCGGCCTTGGAGGTGCTGCGCTGCAAGCCTCCGAGCTTGATGACCTTGTGGCCGACCTTCCTGAGAGCGCTGTGCGGCCTGCGTTGCTTGCCACGCTGATGGGTCAGATCGACGGCGACAAGATGGATCTGGTTGCCTTCAACGCCACATTGCAGGCGGCGGGCATCAATCTGGCCCTTGAGCCACGCAAGAGCCAGGCGCAGAAAAAATCGAAAGCACCGCGCCCCGAGACGGTCTGATCCTGACCGATCCCATGACAGGGCCAGCCTCGGCCCTGTCAGCCCGTGCCTCCACATCTCAAATGGCTTTGCGCGCGCGCATCGCGGCGGTGATGGTCCCGTCGTCGAGGTAGTCAAGCTCTCCGCCAATCGGCACACCCTGTGCGAGCGAGGTGAGCTTGACCTGCCCATCCAGCTGGTCGGCGATGTAATGTGCTGTGGTTTGCCCGTCGATGGTGGCATTCAGGGCAAGAATGACTTCGGTGATGTTCTCACCGGGCACACGGTCCACCAGTCGGGGAATGCGCAGCTCCTCCGGGCCCACCGCATCGAGGGCCGAGAGCGTCCCACCCAGCACGTGATACCGCCCCTTGAAGACGCCCGCCCGCTCCATCGCCCAGAGGTCCGCCACGTCTTCGACAACGCAGAGCTCGCCATTGGCGCGTTTTTCCGAGGTACAGATGTCGCAGACATCCGCGGTGCCCACGTTGCCGCAGTTCAGGCACTCCCGTGCGGTTGCCGCGACGGTTTGCATCACGTCAGCCAGCGGGGTCAGCAACAGGCTGCGTTTGCGGATCAGATGCAGCACCGCGCGCCGCGCCGACCGGGGCCCGAGCCCCGGCAGCTTTGCCATCAACTCGATCAGCGCGTCGATGTCTCTGGTGCTGCTCACGTGTGTCTGCCCTCTTTGGTCTCTGGATGCGCTCAGAAGAGTTTTCGCATCGTGTAGTCTATGAGCGTGGGCATGAAAGACAAGAAGGTCACGATGGCCGCAGCCGAGACAGAGATTTGCCCGCCGGGCGGCAGGGTTCGGACCTTCATCACAAGATCGCGCGCCTCGACCAGATCATCCAGGCTGGGCAGTTGGTCAATCTCGCGCCCCAGATCGTCGCGTGGTGGTTCGTTTGCCAGATGCCGGATGCGCGCGTCAATCATGCGCTCCAGCCGGTCCAGCTCCTCGGCTTTTTTGGCGGCAAGCAGGTTGGCCAGAGGCAGGACCGGTACGGCGTAAGTGGCCACCACCATGGCCAGCGCACTGACCGAAAAGACCAGAATGATCGGGTCGATGGCATAGTCCGACAGCACAAGGCCCAGGATGGCGAGACAGGTCACCAGTGCTGTTGCCATGACAATCTGGCTGTTGATGCGCAGCAGGTCGATCATGGGCGCGCGGTGCAGGTTCAGGATGCGCAGGTCCAGCGTGCCGAGCTCACGCAGCACCAGTTGCCAGAAGCGCGCGATGCTGACGATCACGGTGCCGACGATCAGGTTGTTCATAAAGAGAAACAGGCACAGCCAAAGCGTGAGCACCGCATCATCCCGCCAAGGGTCGATCTGCCAGACCGAAAAGGCGATGAAGCCTGAATAGATACAAGCGGGCAGACCGGTCTTCCGGTCCCCCAAAAGGTGATCAACCGCGCCTTGCGGATCCGTGCCTGCAACGGGAAACTCCGCAAACAGCCGGCCCAGACGTGGAGCGATGTGAATGCCAAAGCGATAGATGAAGAGCGTGTTGGTCGTGACCAGCGCGATGAGCGCCGCATCTTTCAACCTGCCGATCTGTGCCACCTCGATGGTGGCATAGATCGCCGCCGCCAGTGCTGAGAGCAACACCACCCACCCACCGGCGCGCATCCAATAGGGTGGCACGCGATACTGGGCGGGAGGCAGCGGCGCAGTCATCGTGCCTTAGAACGGCAGCTTCATGTCAGCGGGCAGGCCCATGCCTTCGGTCAGCTTGGCCATCTCGGCCTGCGCGCGCTCGCTGGCCTTGCTCTGGGCGTCCTTGATGGCTGCGAGGATCAGGTCTTCGACCACTTCCTTGTCGTCGCCATTGAAGATGGAGGGGTCGATGTTCAGCGTCTTGAGCTCGCCTTTGGCCGTGCAGGTTGCCGTCACAAGGCCCGCGCCGGAGGAGCCTTCGACCATGATATTGTGCATGTCTTCCTGCAACTGGGCCATCTTGCCCTGCATTTCCTGGGCCTTTTTCATCATCCCGGCCATATCGCCGAGCCCGCCTAGTCCTTTGAACATGTCTTTTGTCCTTGTTCTGTGTGCATGAGCTTTGTCCTAGCCTTACCCGGTCCTGAGCCGCGCGACCACCTTCAGCTCAACAATCACGCCCGTTGTTGCAAAGCCCGCCACCTCAATCGCGGTCCAGGCGGGGTAGGGGCGTCGCAGGCGTTTGGCCCGCAAGTGCCGGAAGAGCGCCAGGTGCTCGGCCAGCCCCACGTGATAGCTGGTCATATCCACCACATCGCGAAAATCCAGCCCGGCCTCCGCTAGCACCATGGCGACCGCGTTAAAGGCTGTCTCGATCTGGGTGGCGGGGTCAGATGATGGCGGGCCGTCGAGCGGGCAACCGTTGAAACCGGTCAGAAAGACATGTCGGCCAGAGATCAGCCCGGGCGACATCTGCCAGTCCCGCTCCAGCTCCGCCATTTCAGAGGGGATGAGCGCGCGCACCTCAGTCATCCTCAAACGGGTCCCACTCGTCCTCCACCTCAGGCAGCGCCTCCTGCACCGCATCTGCCGCGATCTGGTCCCGCGTGCGGATGTACCTGATCCGGGCTTTCGGGAATTCCGCAAGAACCGCCTGCATCAGCGGATGCGCGGTGGCGGTCTCCTTCAGCGCATAGTCTTCGGCGTTACGGACTTCATCGATGGTTTTGCCGCCGCCATCGTTCACAACCGTGACAGCCCAGCGGTTCCCGGTCCACATCTGCAGACGGTGCCCCAACCGTTGCGCCAGATCACGCGGCGCGCGCTCCGTGGGCTGAAACTCGATGCGCCCCGGCTGGTAAGAGGCCAGCCGCAAATCGGTTTCCACATCCGCCAGCAGCTTGCCGTCGCGGTTGGCGCGGATCAGCTCCACCACATGGTCAAAGGTCGGATAGCGCGCCAGCGCCTCCTGCACCTCAAGCGCCCGCGCCGTGGCCTGCCCGGCACTGCCGCCCGCGGATGTCCGGGCCGAGGCGACAGCCGAGGCCCCCCCGCCCGCGGCACGCGCGCCTGTGCTTTGCACAGGCTGTCCCCCTCCATCAGGTCCACCCGGCAGAGGGGGAGGTGTTGCGTCTTTCAGCTTGCGTACCAGCTCTTCAGGGCTGGGCAGATCAGCCACATGGGTTAGTCGGATGATTGCCATTTCGGCCGCCATCATCGCGTTGGGTGCGCCTGCCACCTCGTCGAGCGCCTTCAGCAGCATCTGCCATAACCGTGTCAGCACCCGCATCGGCAACTCGTCGGCCATGGTCAGCCCCCGCGCGCGCTCGTCGGGTGACACGGTCGGGTCCTCTGCCGCCTCCGGCGTGATCTTCACCACCGATACCCAATGGGTGATCTCCGCCAGATCGCGCAGCACCGCCATCGGGTCCGCCCCTTCGGCATATTGCGCTGACAGCTCGGTGAGTGCCGCCGCCGCATCCCCCTTCAGAATCATGTTGAAGAGATCGAGCACCCGGCCCCTGTCCGCCAGCCCCAGCATCGCGCGTACCTGATCGGCCGAGGTCTCGCCCGCACCGTGGCTGATCGCCTGATCCAGCAGCGAGGTGGCATCTCGGGCGGAGCCTTCGGCGGCCCGCACGATCAGCGCCAGCGCATCTTCGGCAATCTGCGCGCCTTCCGCGTCTGCAATCTTGCGCATCAGCGCGATCATCACCTCCGGCTCGATCCGCCGAAGATCAAACCGCTGGCAGCGCGACAACACCGTCACCGGCACTTTGCGGATCTCGGTGGTCGCAAAGATGAATTTCACATGCGCGGGCGGCTCTTCCAGCGTTTTGAGCAGAGCGTTGAACGCCCCGGTCGAGAGCATGTGCACCTCGTCGATGACATAGACCTTGTAGCGCGCCGAGGCCGCGCGATAATGCACCGAATCGATGATCTCGCGGATATTGGCCACCCCGGTGTTGGAAGCCGCATCCATCTCGATCACGTCGACATGGCGCCCCTCCATGATCGCGGTGCAATGCTCACACTGCCCGCAAGGCTCCGTCGTCGGCCCGCCAGTGCCGTCGGGGCCAATGCAGTTCATCCCCTTGGCGATGATCCGTGCGGTGGTGGTTTTGCCCGTGCCCCGGATGCCGGTCATCATGAAGGCCTGCGCAATGCGATCCGCCTCAAAGGCGTTTTTCAGCGTGCGCACCATCGCATCTTGACCGACCAGATCCGCAAAGATCTCGGGTCGGTATTTGCGGGCCAGGACCTGATAGTTGGATGTGTTGTCTTGCATGGTGTGCTTTCCGGGCAGGGTGCGGGCAAGGTAGAGGCTTCACCCCCCGGCGTCCAGCAGGCCCAGGCGCCTGTGGGTCAGATTCAGCCTGTGCCCTTGTCGGGATTGGAGTGGAACAGATCCGGCAGTGACCGCAGCACGTCAGAGCTGCGCCGCGCGCGCGCGAGTTGCCAGCCACCTTCGATCAGCAGGAACACATGTTTGGCTTGACGGGTGGCCTGCTCCGGTGACAGCCCAAGCCGCCGGGCATTGTCTTCGACCTCAGCCATCCAGCCATCATAGCAGCGCGCAGCATGGCGCAGGAATTCCGGATTGCCGGGCCCCTCAAAAAGAGTCGAGCCAATCGGGCAGCCGTCTTGCTGTCCGGTCAGGTCAAACAGCTTGGCCAGTTTGAAACACAGCGTCGTAGCACCGTCCCCAAAGGTGTCGACTTCCGCAAAACTCGCCGCGATCACGCGTAACATCTCGTCCGAAGCCCAGGTTGCCGCTGCGATGGCCAAGTCGGCCTTGCCGTCCGGAAAGTGATGATAGAGCGAGCCTTTGGGCGCTTTGGCGGCCGTCAGCAGATCGTTGAGACCAACGCCGTGATAGCCGTGGGTGCGAAAAAGCTGTGCTGCTGCGCGGATCAGCCGGTCTTTGGTGGGCAGGGCCGTTTGGGTCATTGGAAAACCTTGACATGACTAGACCAAATGGTCCAGTAGTGAGATTAGACCAAACGGTCTAGCGCAAGGAGAAAGCCAGTCTCATGCTGAAAGTTATTGAAACGGCAGCTGTGCGTCGCCGCTTGATCAAGACGGCGGATGGGGCCGAGTTGGGCGGCACTCTTTACACGCCGCCTTTCTCACCCCGGGTCGCGATGGTGCTCAATGGCGCCACCGGTGTGCCACAGGGCTACTACCGCGCCTTTGCCCAGTGGGCGGCGTGCGACCATGGTATTGCGGTGCTGACTTATGACTATCGCGGAACGGGCAGATCGCTGACCGGCAAGATCCGGACCAGCCGCGCCACCATGTCCGACTGGGGCCTGCGCGACAGTCTGGCGGCGCGGTCCCATCTGCGTCGCGCCATTCCGGATGTGCCACTGTGGGTCATGGGCCATTCGCTTGGCGCGATGATGCTGCCGATGCAATCGGACATCAACGGAATCGATCGGGTCATCGGGGTCGCCAGCGGGCTGGTGCATCATGCGGACCATCCGTGGCCCTACCGCGCGCTGGCGCTCTATTTCTGGTTCGGCTTGCCGCCGATAGCCACTGCACTTCTGGGATACATGCCCGGGCGTCGCCTCGGGTTCGGAACCGACATGCCCGCCACGGCTTATCGCGAGTGGCGGCGGTGGTGCACAACACGCGGCGGATTTCTGGACTCCGCTGGCCGCGGTCTGCCCGCACCCGACTGGTCCAGAGCCGCTTCGGCGGTGCGGCTGGTCTCATTCACCGATGATGATGTCTGCCCCGAAATCTGCACCCTGCGCTTGGCCGATCTCTATGACCGTCATGTCGAGGTGGAGCGCATTGCGCCTGAAGATGCCGGTTTGCGCAAAATCGGCCACATCGGTGCCTTCGCGCAACGAAACAGCGCGGTCTGGAGCAGGCTTCTGTTTGGCGCGTCTGGTCTGCCGCGTTGAACAACGACCGCGCCCGCCAGCCTTCGGTGACTGTTTTGAGGGGAAGAGAGGTGAGAGGCTGGACAACGACCCAAGCGGGGCTCGTTACGGCTGCTTCCTTCCGGACCTGACCGGGTTGGCGAGGCGCTCGCCCGCGCCAACCTCTCAGTGGCCGATATAGTGGGGTCAGTGAGAAGGCGCAAGGCCAGCCATCAAAGATGCAACCGCAACCGCGCAAACCCGTCTTGAGTAAAGCCGCAGGGTTCGGGGCGCATGCCAGCGATATCAGCCAGATGGTTCAGCGCATCGGGCGCCGTGTAGAGGATTGCGCTGATGCCCGGCGCTGGCGCAAACCGCCAGGGTGGCGTGGGCAGCGGCATGTCCGGCCCGGAGCTGCCCAGATATTGGGTCAGTGCCTGTTTTAGTGGAGCATGGCCGCGCACGACGATGTCGCTCTCCTCGAAGGGACGGAATGTGCCGCCCCCGCCCGCGCGGTGGTCTGTCACGGCAACCAGAAACTCCTGATCAGGGCGAATCGGCTGACCCTGCCAGAGCACGTCCGAAACGCGACCAACCGCACCCTCAACAGCCCGGCCTGCTGCGTCGAACCGGGGCCGCACTGTCAGGTCGATCTGATAGGTCAACCCATAGATTGCATCGTAGCGAAAGCCCGGCACCTGTGGATCGATCAGCACCTGATCGGCGTTGCGGTGCTTGAGAACATTGAAGATCAGCGCGGACCTCTCAAGCCAGCCGATGATCCGCGCGCCGGTGGCCTTTACCGCCCAGACCTGATTGGCGAAGGGGATGAGCCCCGCGATGTGCCGCCGTTCCAGCTGACCTGCAGGCAGGCTGACGAAGTTTTCCGGCCCTTCAAAGCCGCCCGTCGCCGGGGTCGCGGCGGCTGCGAGCAGTGGCAGATCGGCCAGTTCCGTGCCCTGGATGGCCTGTTCAACCGCATGGCATTTCGCTGCTGCCATCAGCGCCGGAACCGGGCTTGGTGCGGCCAGAGCGAAGTAGCTATGCATCGGAGTGGCCAGATCTGCCACCGGTTCCGCCAGCTGCTTCCGCGTCGCCAGATGCGCATCATTGGCGAGCATGGCGATGGCGGGCTCTTCGCGAATATCGGCGGTCAGTTCCCGCAGGCTGACAGTCTGATCGATAACCTGCCAATCTCCTGCTGCGCCTCTGCGTTCCAGTTCAAGGTCGATCACGCCCAGATCAGAACCGGCGTTACCGGGCATGACAACCGCCGTGCCAGAGATCAGGCCCCGGTCGCAGTCGACCCCCGCGACAGAGACATGATCCGGCCCCGGAAAGCGCAGGTGCGTATGCCCGGCAATCACTGCGTTCACGTGATCGAGGGCCGCCACCTCAGCGGTCTGGTTCTGCGGGTCCTCACCTTCATCGAACTGGGCAATACCCATATGGGCCAGCGCGATCACTATATCGGCGCCGTCGGCTTTCACCTGCGCAATGCAGGTCTTCAGCGCATCAAGCGGGCCGGTGATCCGCGTTGACCGATCCAGATGCTGCCGGTTCCAGGTCGCCGTCTGCTGCGGCAAGGCAGAGACGACGCCGATCCTGAGCGTCTCCGAGCCGCCCGAGGCCAGCGGCACCACACGGTCCAGTACAGCAGCGGGGTGTAGCGCGGGTAGCCGGTCGGAGCGGACGTTCGAGCAGAGCATCGGGGCTTCGAATTGCGCCATCGCGCGCGCCAGATGCTCCATCCCGTGATCAAAATCGTGATTGCCAAGGCCAACGGCGTCATATCCAAGCGCATTCATTGCTGTGACCATCGGGTTGGGCGTGACACGCTGACTGGCGAGGAAGGACCCAAGCGGGTTGCCCTGCAACGTGTCGCCATTGTCGAGCAACAGGCACAGCGCACCCATCCTTTCGGCCTCTGACTGGGCGTTGCGGATCAGCGTGGCCAGCCGCGCGAGGCTGTCGCCCCCGGTCTGGCAGTCTTTCACATAGTCATAGGCAATGAGCTGCATGTGCAGATCGCTGGTCGCCAGAATGCGCAACCGGGCCTGCTCGACCGCGAGGTTCGCGCCCGTATGTCCGGGCGCCGTGTTGGAGGAAATCAACCCTTGCACGAGTTCATTTCCATCAGATCGCGCAAAGGTTGGCAAGACTTGGTCACCTCGCGCGGGCTCTTGTCTCTTGAAATGCTGCCGGGCGCGTGCCAGTCGTGCAACACATGCGGGGACCACTATGAGACATGCAGAGACGGTAACCTTTGGCGGCTCGTCTCTGGACCGGGCTGGTGAGATGCGGCTGGACCAGGCGGCGCTGGAGGCGGCGCGGACAGCGGGTGACACACGTGCAGTTCTGTTCTGGCGCGGCAAACCGCTGATCGAGGCAGGTGAGGCTGCGGCGCTGGCGCGGCTGCCGATGGATCATCCCGTGCTTGCGCAGACCTCTAGCGAACAGATCCTGCTGGGACGGGAAGACGGGGCGTATCGCTTTGCCTGCGAGCTGACCGACTGGGTCCCAGATGATTTGGACGAAACGGCTCTGGGCGCATTTCTCGACCCAACCGAACAGCGTCACCCGCTGCTGGCGAAGAGCACGGCCTTCATGGAACTGCGGCGCGTCATGACCTGGCTGAGCCCGCGGGACGCCGAGCTTGCGGCCACCGGCAAGGCGATCCTGGGGTGGCACGAGACGCATAAGTTCTGCGCGCGCTGCGGAGCGCCATCAGATATCGCCCAGGCCGGGTGGCAGCGCCGTTGCACGGCGTGCAACGGGGCGCATTTCCCGCGCACCGATCCCGTTGTCATCATGCTGGTGACCCGGGGCAACTCGGTCCTCCTGGGGCGGTCGCCCGGGTGGCCGGAAGGCATGTATTCCCTTCTGGCCGGCTTTGTTGAGCCGGGCGAGACATTGGAAGCCGCCGTGCGCCGCGAAGTGTTCGAGGAGACGCAGGTCAAGGTTGGCCCTGTGCGCTATCTGGCCAGTCAGCCCTGGCCGTTTCCGGCCTCTCTGATGTTTGGATGTGCGGGCGAGGCCATCAGCGAAGAGATCACCGTTGACCCTGTCGAGATCGAGGATGCGCTGTGGGTCTCGCGCGAAGAGATGATGACTGTTTTTGCCGGGGATCACCCCGTAATCCGCCCGGCGCGCAAGGGCGCGATTGCGCATTTTCTGCTGGAGAACTGGCTTGCAGACCGGCTGGACTAGCGTGCGCTCGAGGGCAGATGAGCCATGAAATTCTCGACGCAAGAGGTGATGGCTGTCCCGATCCAGCAGGCTTTTGACCTGTTGACGGAGTTTTCCGAGCTGGAGCAGGCGGCCCGGCGTCGGGGTGCGCAGATCCAGCGGCTGGACGCCCTCGACGGGCCGGCCGTCGGGATGCAGTGGATGGCCGTCTTTGTGCATCGCAACCGGGGACGCCGGGTTGAGGTGCTACTGACGGAGCTTATTGCGCCGCATGTGATCGGGGTCGATTTCACCTCGCAGGGTATCAAAGGGCAAAGCCGTGTCGAACTGCTCGCTCTGTCACCGCAGCGCACGCGCGTTATGGTCAGCCTTGAGATGCGGCCCGGCACGCTGGCGGCGCGTCTTTTGCTGCAATCGCTGAAGATCGCCAAGGCCCGGCTGACCGAGCGGTACAAGGCTCGGGTCGCGCAGTATCTGAAGGAGTTGGAACTCAAAGCTGAGTGGCAGCGTCCGGGTGAAGACTAGTCGCGCCCCGGATCCGCCGGGTAGACGCCCAGAATCTCAACCATATTGGTGAAATAGTCGAGCTCTTCGAGCGCGCGCCGCACACCTGGGTCATCCGGGTGACCTTCGATATCGGCGTAGAATTGCGTCGCCGTAAACGACCCGCCCACCATATAGCTTTCCAGCTTGGTCATGTTGATGCCGTTGGTGGCAAATCCACCCATCGCCTTGTAAAGCGCGGCGGGAATGTTGCGCACCTCGAAGACAAAGCTGGTGATCATCTTCTCGGCCCTGCGGGAATGGTCCGGCGCATGGGCCATCAGCAAAAAACGCGTGGTGTTATGTTGCATGTCCTCGACGTCGCGCGCCAGGATTTCGAGGCCGTGCATCTCTGCGGCGACTGCACTGGCCAGCGCGCCGACACCCTTCTCTGCACTTTCAGCCAGTTCTGCGGCTGCGCCCGCGCTGTCGGCGGCTGCTTCGCTTGTGATGCCATGCGCATCGAGAAAGGCGCGTGCCTGCGGCAGCAGCACAAGATGCGCACGCACGTGTTTGACCTGCTCCAGCGTGGTGCCCTTGGGCGCCATCAGGTTGATGCGCACGCGGACAAAGGCCTCTTCGATGATATGCAGCCCGGATTTGGGCAGCAGCGTATGGATGTCCGCGACACGTCCATAGGTGGTGTTCTCCACCGGCAGCATGGCCAGATCGGCCTGCCCGTCATGCATCGCCTTGACGACATCCTCAAACGTCCGGCACGGGACCGGGGTGGCGTTCGGGCGGGCATTCAGACAGGCCTCGTGACTGTAGGCGCCCAGCTCTCCCTGAAAGGCAATGCGGGTGGCGGATGCGGTACTCATTAAGTGTTCCTTGGGTGTTTTCTTCTATGCGAGGGCGATTGGTCGCGGTAACTACACCTTGCCTCCGCCAAGGTGAAGCAATAGATAGCGGCAAACCCTTAGCAACGGATTCATGAGAATGTTCGACACAATGACCTTCACCAAAGCAGCCGGGGCGGTTTGCGGCGCGCTGCTCGTGTTTCTGCTCGGCAAGTGGGCAGCGGAAGAACTCTATCACGTCCAAAGCCACGGCGAAGCGTCCTATGTGATCGAAGTGGAAGGTGGCGAAGAGGTCGCAGAAGTGGAAGAGGTCGATTTCGCGACCATTCTCGCGGCGGCTGATCCGGAAGATGGCGCCAAGGTCTTCCGCAAATGCTCGGCCTGCCACAAGCTGGCAGACGGTGAAAATGGAACCGGCCCGCACCTCTATGGCGTGGTTGGCCGCGACAAGGGTGCCGTGGGCGGGTTCAACTACTCCGATACTCTGGCATCCATGGAAGGGGCCTGGACGGCCGAAAACCTGAACGGGTTCCTGGAGCGGCCATCGTCCTATGCGCCCGGCACCTCGATGAGCTTTGCAGGTCTGAAGAAAGTGGAAGAGCGGGCCGATCTGATCGCCTATCTTGACAGCCTCGCCAACTGATTCAGAGATCTGGTCTTAACGACAAATTAACCAAAAAAGCCGCTTGTTAAGAAACAGGCGGCTTTTTGTCGTTGGGATGGTCTGGTCCTGCCAGATCACATTTTCGCAACTTGTAACTTGGCGAGACGTCCCGTTAGCATACATGGTTAACGACCAAGAGACCGAGACAGGCTGTAGAAGACCGGAGGATATGCCAGATGACACCCGTAGAAAGCCGCGCGCCAGGACGCAGGGCTATCAGTCGGTCCATTCAGAGTGTGTTTGGGGTACTGGCCCTGACGGTTGCGCTGATCTGGGCGGGTGATAGCCGCGCTGAAGAAGAGACCATCGTCAGCCATGGTTATTCTTTCTATGGTACTCTGACCTATCCAGAAGATTTCAATCATTTTAACTATGTCAATCCCGACGCTCCCAAAGGCGGCGAGGTTTCTCTGCCTTTCGTCGGGACCCTCGACTCTATGAACCCCTATAATGGAAAGGGGCGCGCGCATCTGTTTTCCATTTTCCACTATGAAAGCATTCTGGGAGAGGCACCAAGTCGTGTTGCGTTGCCCGCAGACGTTTATAGCGAATATTACTGCCTCTTGTGCGAGAGCGTTGAGTACCCTCCCGGGCGGGAATGGGTCATCTTCCATATGCGCCCCGAGGCCCGATTCTCGGATGGGACACCCGTGACCGCTCATGATGTTGTCTTCAGTCATAACCTGATTCTGGACCAAGGTCTCAGATCCTTCCGCGAGGCGGTGAAAAAGCGTATCCCCAATGTCGAGGCAATCGATGATCATACCGTCAAATTCTACTTCGCAGATGGCATTTCGCGCCGCAGCCTGATCGAGCAGGTCGGCGGCACCACCGTATGGCCGAAGAAATGGTTTGATGAGACAGGTACGCGGCTTGACGAAACCTGGGTGGAGACACCGCCCGGTTCCGGCCCTTACGTGATCGAGAGTGTGGATCTGAGCAAGCGCATCGTTTTGAAACGCAACCCGGATTATTGGGGAAAAGACCTTCCGATCAATGTCGGGCGCAACAACTTTGACCGTATTCGCCTGGAGATCTTTGGTGACGACACCGCCGCCTTCGAAGCGTTCAAAGCGGGTGAATATACTCTGCGGACGGAGGGAGATAGTCGCAAGTGGGCTACGGGATATGATTTCCCCAAGGTGGATCAGGGCCACGTCGTCAAAAAGGAACTGCGAAACGGTTCACCACCTGTGCCGACCGGGATCGTTTTTAATTTGGGCAAAGATGTTCTGAAAGACAGGCGCGTCCGCGAAGCGATTGCGCTGGCCTTCAACTTCGAGTGGACCAACGAAAGCCTACAATATGGGTTGTTTTCACAACGGTCTTCCTTTTCGCAAGGTACGCCCATTGAGGCGAAAGGAACGCCAGAAGGCGTGGAACTGGAGTTGCTGCAGTCCTTGGGCGATCTGGTTCCCCCGGGAATGATCACGGAAGACGTGCGTCAGCCGCATACGTCAAACCCTGCACGGGTCTTTGATAGGCGCAATGCACGCAAGGCGATGGCATTGCTGGACGAAGCTGGCTACACCATCGGTGACAATGGCACACGCATTGATGCATCCGGCAGACCGTTGAAACTGAATTTCCTGCTCAGCGGTTCAACATCAGCGACTGGCAAGGCGGTGATGGAGAACTTTGTTTCCAATGTCCGCAAACTTGGCATCGACATCACTCTCGAAGTTGTGGACCCTGCACAATACACATCGCGGGAGAGAGACCGCGATTATGATCTGGTCTTTGACCAATACGCGGCGTTTCTGGGAACGGGAACCGGGCTGGCACAATACTACGGGTCTGAAGCTGCAGAGTTCTCGCTGTTCAACCCGGCCGGGCTGGCGAGCCCATTGGTTGACGCCATAATCGAAAAGTCCTTGCAAGCGCTCACCAGAGAAGACGAAAAGGCGGCGGTCATGGCGCTCGACCGCGCGTTGCGCTATGAATTTTTCATGATCCCCTTGTGGTACAATCCCAGCTACTGGGTTGCCCACTACGATCAATACGAGCATCCCGAACAAATCCCGCCCTATGCGCTCGGGCACCTTGATTTCTGGTGGTACAATCAAGACAAGTCGGATGCGTTACGGGTGGCGGGCGCCCTGAGGTAATCGCACCATGGGCGCCTATATTTTTCGCAGGCTCATGCTGATCATTCCGACGTTGTTGGGGATCATGCTGATCAACTTCGCACTGGTGCAATTTGTGCCTGGTGGCCCGGTAGAGCAGGCCATCGCGAGGGCACAGGGGGGCGGTGATGTGTTTGGCGCCTTCGCCGGGACCAACAATGACGCTGGCGCGGATGAGCTGAACGCAGCGTCTGAGAACAGCAACTACGTTGGCGCGCGAGGTTTGCCACCGGAGTTCATCGAAGAGCTTGAGCGTGAGTTCGGTTTCGACAAGCCGCCTGTCCAGAGGTTCCTGAACATGATCTGGAACTATATGCGGTTTGACTTCGGAGAGAGCTATTTCCGATCAATCTCGGTCATTGATCTGATCAAGGAGAAATTGCCCGTCTCGATCACATTAGGGCTCTGGTCGACGCTGATTGCCTATCTTGTGTCGATCCCGCTGGGCATTCGCAAGGCGGTGAAAGACGGCACCAGTTTCGACACCTGGACGTCCGGTGCGATTATCGCAGCCTATGCCATCCCCGGCTTTCTCTTCGCGATCCTGCTTCTGGTGTTGTTTGCGGGTGGATCGTACTGGCAACTCTTCCCGTTGCGGGGTCTGACGTCGGACAACTTCGATCAGCTGAGCCCCTTGGGCAAAGTCGCGGATTACTTCTGGCACATCACCTTGCCGGTGCTGGCATCAACCATCTCGGCCTTCGCCACATTGACGCTGCTGACCAAGAACAGTTTTCTGGACGAGATCAAAAAGCAATATGTCATCACCGCCCGTGCCAAAGGCTTGCCCGAAAGACGTGTGCTTTATGGCCATGTCTTCCGCAACGCGATGCTGATTGTGATCGCGGGGTTTCCGGCGGTGTTTATCGGCGTGTTCTTTGGCGGCTCTCTGATCATCGAGACGATCTTCAGCCTCGATGGCCTGGGGCGCCTCGGTTTCGAGGCAGCCGTTGCGCGTGACTATCCGGTGGTCTTCGGCACGCTCTTTATTTTCGGGTTGATCGGCCTGATCGTCGGCATCCTGTCGGATCTGATGTATGTGCTGGTCGACCCGCGCATCGACTTCGAGCGGAGGGAAGGCTGATGGCGCTTTCCCCTCTCAACCAGCGGCGCTGGCGCAATTTCAAGCGCAATCGCCGCGCCTATTGGTCGCTGTGGCTCTTTGCTCTGCTCTTCGGGGTCTCGCTCATGGCCGAGTTCGTGGCCTATGACAAGCCGATCCTCGTGCAGTACCGTGGCAGCTATTACACTCCGATCTGGAATTTCTACCCCGAAACGGAATTTGGCGGCGATTTCCAGACCGAGGCCGTCTACCGTGACCCGGAGGTTAAATGCCTGATCGAGACGGGAGGGCTCGACCTCTGTTTCGACGATCCGGAGGGCTATATCGAAGATGCGCAGGATGGCGTCATCGAGGGTGAAGCGATCGAGAACGGCTGGGCCATCTGGCCGTTGATCCCCTATTCCTTCGACACCGCTGTGGACCGCCCGGGTGCTGCCCCCCTGCCGCCCAATGGCGAGAACCTTCTGGGCACCGATGGCACCAAGCGCGACGTGCTGGCGCGCGTCATTCACGGGTTCCGGCTGTCGATCCTCTTCACGCTGATCGTGACGGGCGCTGCCAGCATCATTGGCATCATCGCGGGCGCCGTGCAGGGGTTCTTTGGCGGCAAGACCGACCTTATCTTTCAGCGGATCATTGAGATTTGGGCGTCCACGCCCTCGCTCTATGTGATCATCATCATGTTCGCGATCCTGGGGCGAAGTTTCTGGCTTTTGGTGATCCTCTTGGTGCTGTTCAGTTGGACCTCGCTGGTCGGCGTCGTGCGGGCAGAGTTCCTGCGCGCGCGGAACCTCGAATATGTGCGCGCCGCGCGCGCCCTGGGCGTCGGCAACACGACCATCATGTTCCGCCACATGTTGCCCAACGCCATGGTCGCCACGCTCACGATGCTGCCCTTCATCGTGACTGGCACAATCTCGACTCTGGCGATCCTGGACTTTCTGGGCTTCGGCCTGCCGTCGTCCGCGCCATCGTTGGGAGAGCTGACCTTGCAAGCCAAGCAGAACCTGCAGGCCCCTTGGCTGGCCTTCACCGCCTTCTTCACCTTTGCGATCATGCTGTCGCTGCTGATCTTCATTTTCGAGGGCATCCGCGATGCCTTTGACCCCAGAAAGACCTTTTCATGAGCGCCTTGCTCGACGTGAAAGACCTGCGGGTGAGCTTCCGGCAGGATGGCGCGCTGACAGAAGCGGTCAAGGGCGTCAGCTTCTCGGTTGAACGTGGCGAGACCGTTGCGCTGGTGGGCGAGTCGGGCTCCGGCAAATCCGTCTCGGCGCTGTCGACAGTATCGTTGCTCGGTGACAGTGCAGAGATCTCCGGGTCGGTCACCTACGATGGCCAGCAGATGATCGGCGCGGGCGAGTCGCTGCTGCGCAAGGTGCGCGGCAATGACATCAGCTTCATCTTTCAGGAGCCGATGACCTCGCTGAACCCCCTGCACACCATCGAAAAGCAGCTGGCAGAAAGCATCGCACTGCACCAGGGTCTGGCCGGAGCTGCGGCGCGCACGCGTATCCTTGAGCTACTCGAACAGGTGGGCATCCCCGATCCGGAGACGCGGCTGGGCAGCTACCCGCATCAGCTCTCGGGTGGCCAGCGGCAACGGGTGATGATTGCCATGGCGCTTGTCAATGAACCTGATGTGCTGATTGCGGACGAGCCCACCACCGCGCTGGATGTGACCATTCAGGCGCAGATCCTGGACCTGCTCAAGGCGCTCAAGGACCGTCTGGGCATGGGGCTTTTGTTCATCACCCATGACTTGGGCATCGTGCGCCGCATCGCGGACCGTGTCTGCGTGATGCAGCACGGCGAAATCGTAGAGACGGGCCGCGCGACAGATATCTTTGATGCACCACAGCATCCCTACACCAAGAAACTGCTCAGTGCAGAGCCATCGGGTCAGCCGACGCCGGTCCCGACGGATGCGGAGACCGTGGCCCGGACCGAGCATCTGAAGGTGTGGTTCCCCATTCAGGCGGGTCTGCTGCGCCGCACTGTAGGTCACGTGAAGGCCGTGAATGATGCAACCCTGTCCGTGCGGGCGGGTGAGACCATCGGGATCGTCGGCGAAAGCGGGTCCGGCAAGACAACCCTGGCGCTGGCGATGATGCGGTTGATTACCTCCGAAGGGCAGATTGTCTTCAATGGGCAGGACGTGCGCAAATGGTCTACGCGTGAGCTGCGCGCCTTGCGCAAGGACATGCAGATCGTCTTCCAGGACCCTTACGGCTCACTGTCGCCGCGCATGACCTGCGCTCAGATCATCTCCGAGGGGCTGGGCATCCACAAAGTGGACGCTGATCGCGACCCGCGGGAGCTGGTGCGCGAGGTGATGGTCGAGGTGGGCCTCGACCCCGCCACAATGGACCGTTACCCGCATGAGTTCTCAGGCGGCCAGCGACAGCGGATCGCCATCGCGCGCGCGATGGTTCTGCGCCCGCGCCTGCTGGTCCTGGACGAGCCGACCTCCGCACTGGACATGACCGTGCAGGTGCAGATCGTCGATCTCTTGCGCGACCTGCAGGCAAAATACGGGCTGGCCTATATCTTCATCAGCCATGACCTCAAGGTCGTACGCGCCATGTCGCATCAGGTGATGGTGATGAAGCATGGGGATGTGGTCGAAATCGGAGATGTCGACGCGATATTTGACGCGCCGCAACATGACTACACCCGCACGCTCCTGCAAGCCGCCGTTTGAAACCACGCGACCAAGGGAGCAACCAGCAGGTGGGGCGGGCCTTGGGCCGCCCTGCACTCAGATGGCCGAGGCGTGCCCAGCCCCCGACATGTCATAGGCGTCGAAAAACCGCGCGATGATCCGGGTCAGCGGCCGCCCCTGTGGCCGGATTCGCAGCCCGGTGTCCGCCAGTTGCACCATCTCGCCAAAGTGATCCGCTGCGGATTGCAGCAACTCGGCCACGCGGGCAACCCCATGCGGGAAGCGTTCCGCAATGTCGTCAAAGCGCACCTCGAAGTCGCACATCACGGCCTCGATCAGGCGCGCCCGCAACAGGTCTTCTCCGGCAAAGCTATGGCCACGCGCCGTGGCAAAGCGCGCGCCCTGGATCGCCTTGGCATAGGCGGATGTGGCCGAGGCATTCTGCGCATAGCCCTGCGGGAACCGCGAGATCGCCGAGGCGCCAAGCCCCACCAGCACCTCTGCGGGATCATCTGTATAGCCTTGAAAGTTGCGTCGGAGCTGACCGCTCTGCGCTGCGATGGCCAGCCCGTCCTGCGGGACGGCAAAATGGTCAATGCCGATCTGGCGATACCCATCCCATTCGAAAAGCCGCGCGGCGGTGTCGAACAAGTTCAGCCGTCGTTCCGGTGCGGGCAGCGCATCGCTGGGGATCATGGATTGGCGCCGCGCCATCCAAGGCACATGCGCATAACCATAGAGCGCCACCCGGTCCGGGTTCAGCGTCAGCAGCTTTTGTACGGAATCGGCGATGCGCGCTTCGGTCTGATGCGGCAGCCCGTAAAGAATGTCAGCGTTCAGAGATGTGATGCCCACGTCACGCAGCATGTTGGCGGCCTGCTGAGTGACCTTGAAATCCTGTATCCGGCCAATTGTGTTTTGCACCTCGGGGTCGAAATCCTGCACACCGATCGAGGCGCGGTTCATGCCAGCCGCAGCCAGCGCGTCAACGCGCTCCGAGTCAATCTCATTGGGGTCAATCTCAACCGAGAATTCGGCGCGCTCCGCCAAGGGGGCCACCTGCCGCACCGCCTGCGCAAGCTCCGCGATCATCGGTGGCGACAGGAGCGTGGGCGTTCCGCCGCCCCAGTGCATCCGGCTCAACGTCACGCCCTCGGGCAGCAGGTGCCCTAGCATCTCGATTTCCTGGATCAGTGTGTCCAGATAGCCCGCCACCGGCGACAGCGTCTGCGTGCCTTGCGTGCGACATGCACAGAACCAACACAGCCGCCGACAGAACGGGATATGCAGATAGAGCGATATCTGACTGCCCGGCGGAATGGCCCTGATCCAGCGCTCCATCTGGGCGCTTCCGGTCTCCGGTTTGAACTGGGGCGCGGTCGGATAGCTCGTGTACCGCGGCACCATCGCGTCAAAAAGACCCAGCTTTGCTAATTTGGATGTCATGTGCATACTACCCGCATAAAGTGCGTTGTGTCATCGTTCCTTGACACAGATCAAAAAGAGGAGCTCCAAGATGCAGCAGGTGGTTGCCCCTGCCTTCAAGACCTGTTCGGACTGCCCGATTCGTCATCGGGCTGTCTGCGCCAAATGTGACAGCCAAGAGCTCGAGCTGTTGGAAGACATCAAGTATTACCGCAGCTTCAGTGCCGGGCAGACGGTGATGTGGGCCGGTGACCATATGGATTTTGTGGCCTCCGTTGTCTCGGGCGTGGCGACGCTGACCCAGACGATGGAGGATGGGCGCACACAGATGGTGGGGCTGCTGCTGCCATCTGATTTTGTGGGGCGCCCCGGGCGGGAAGAAGCCGCCTATACGGTCACGGCGACCACGGATCTGGTGATGTGCTGTTTCCGGCGGAAACCCTTTGAACATATGATCAATACGACGCCGCATGTGGCCCATCGCCTGCTGGAGATGACCCTGGACGAGCTGGATGCCGCACGCGAATGGATGCTGGTGCTTGGGCGCAAGACGGCCCGTGAAAAGATCGCCAGCCTGCTGTCGATCATCGCACGTCGCGACGCGCTGTTGGGCACAGCCCCTCCGGGCAAGGAGCTGAGCTTCGATCTCGCGCTGACGCGGGAGGCCATGGCGGACTATCTGGGCCTAACGCTTGAGACGGTCAGCCGCCAGATGTCGGCACTGAAACGCGACGGGGTGATTGCACTGGATGGCAAGCGCAAGATCCGCGTGCCGGATATGGACCGGCTGATGACCGAAGCGGGGGATGACAGCGACGGTGGTTACCTGATCTGATGGCAAGGGGCGCCGCGACGCCCCCGGTTCACGCCTAGTGTGCCATGAAGACCGGCACTTTGGCGTGCTCCAGCATCTCGCGGGTGGCCCCGCCCAGCAGGGCCTCCCGAAAACGCGAATGCCCATAGGCACCCATCACCAACATATCGGCCCCCATTTCGGTCACATGACGCTGCAGCCGTTCGCTGACGCGGGCGCCATTTCGGGAAATGACCTGGATATCGCAGTTGATGCCGTGCCGTGAAAGCATGACCGCCAGTGCGCCGCCCGGGTCGGACCTGTCTGCGGCATGTTCGGGTGGGTCGATGATGGCAATATGCACATCCTTGGCCGCTTTCAGGAATGGGAGTGCTGCCCGAATCGCCCGAAGGGCTTCAGCGCTCTCATTCCAGCCGATCACGATGCAGGAAGGGTCCGAAACCGGGTCAACGTCGGGCATCACAATGGTCGGGCTCGCTGCGTCAAATAGTATCGCTTCGAGGATGAGATTTTCCTCGTTGGTGCTGGTCTTGCGGTAGGGCAGGGGCACCACCGACAGGTCGGTGAAGCGCGCCGCCTTTGACAGAGGGCGGCCCACATCAGCTAGTGTGGCGATGGACTTTTGCGTGCTCCAGCGCAGCGTGCCGGGCGCCAGCCAATCTTCGATGTCCTTTTGTACGGCCCCTGCTTTCTTATGGGCTTCTTCCAGTGCAGCCTGGACAATAATGGCGTTTGAGCCGACCTCATAGTAGTTGCTGCGCGAGCGATCCATGCCAAGGCACATGACGTCGAGATGCGCGTCGAGGGCCTTCGTCAACTCGGCCGCCTGAGCCAGCGCGGCCCGGTGCCCGTCAAAGGATGTTGTGGCGGTAAAGAGTGATTTGAAGGACATCGGCGCATTCCCTTTTCGGTGGTCTTGTCTTTTCAACCTGAGGTAAGCCGCCTAAGCAGTCCTTGATCCGCATCAGGTGAAAACCGCTAAAATCTTGATGCAGATCAAGGCGCCAGTAATCACTTCGCGCGACAGAAGACAGACAACGAACGTACCCGCGCCGACGCGGGGCGAACCGGAAGGGAACCCGGAGCAATGAATACCGGAACACATAACTACGTGAAGCTGGTGGTCCTGGCGCTTGCCACGCTGTTCACGATGATCGCGGCGAGTTATGCCCGCGATCTGGCCTATCAGGTCCATATGGTGATCTTTATGATCGTCGCGGGGGGGCTGTTTCTTGTCACCCTGCGCGCGACGGATGAGCCCGCTAAACCTATCCCCACCAATGAATATTTTGACAGCGTTGTGCGTGCCGGTGTGATTGCCACCGCGTTTTGGGGGGTTGTCGGCTTTCTTGTCGGGGTGGTGATCGCCTTTCAGCTGGCGTTTCCACAGCTGAACTTTGCCTGGGCGGAAGGCTATGCCAACTTCGGACGCCTGCGTCCGCTGCACACCTCGGCGGTGATCTTTGCTTTCGGGGGCAACGCGCTGATCGCGTCGTCGTTCTTCATTGTGCAGCGCACCTCGGCAGCGCGGCTTTGGGGCGGCAACCTGGGTTGGTTCGTGTTCTGGGGCTATCAGCTCTTCATCGTTCTCGCGGCGACAGGCTACCTTCTGGGCGGCACGCAGTCGAAGGAATACGCCGAGCCTGAGTGGTATGTGGATATCTGGCTGACCGTGGTCTGGGTCGCCTTTCTCGCCTGTTTCCTCGGCACGATCATCAAGCGCAAAGAGCCGCATATCTATGTGGCGAACTGGTTCCTTCTGTCTTTCATCGTGACCGTCGCGATGCTGCACATCGTCAATAACATCTCGATCCCCGTCTCGATCTGGGGCAGCAAATCGGTGCAGGTCTTCTCGGGCGTGCAGGATGCGATGGTGCAGTGGTGGTACGGCCACAACGCCGTGGGTTTCTTCCTGACGGCCGGGTTCCTGGGCATGATGTACTACTTCGTGCCGAAACAGGCCGAACGCCCTGTGTTCTCCTATAAGCTCTCAATCATTCACTTCTGGGCGCTGATTTTCCTGTATATCTGGGCCGGTCCGCACCACCTGCACTACACCGCGCTGCCGGATTGGGCGTCCACGCTCGGCATGGTCTTCTCGATCATCCTGTGGATGCCCAGCTGGGGTGGGATGATCAACGGCCTGATGACGCTTCAGGGCGCCTGGGACAAGCTGCGCACCGACCCGGTGCTGCGGATGATGGTCACCAGCCTAGCCTTCTACGGCATGTCGACTTTCGAAGGGCCGATGATGTCGATCCGCTCGGTCAACTCGCTGTCGCACTATACCGACTGGACCATTGGCCACGTGCACTCCGGTGCCTTGGGCTGGAACGGGCTGATCACCTTCGGCGCGCTCTACTATCTGGTGCCCGTGCTCTGGAAGCGGGAACGGCTCTACAGCCTCAGCCTTGTCAGTTGGCACTTCTGGCTCGCCACCATCGGCATCGTGCTCTACGCGGCGTCGATGTGGGTCACCGGTATCATGGAAGGGCTGATGTGGCGCGAAGTCGACGCCAACGGCTTCCTCGTGAACAGCTTTGCCGACACCGTCAGCGCCAAGTTCCCCATGTATGTGGTGCGCGGTCTGGGCGGGGTGCTGTTCCTCGCTGGCTCTCTCATCATGTGCTATAACCTGTGGATGACTGTCCGTGCGGCGCCTGCCAAGGCGACCCTCGGCACAGCTGTCCCTGCGGAATAAGGAGGGGCCACAATGTCGATCCTGAACAAACACAAAATCCTTGAGACCAACGCCACCCTCCTGCTGATCTTCAGCTTCCTGGTGGTGACCATCGGGGGCTTGGTGCAGATCACGCCGCTCTTCTATCTCGAAAACACCATCGAGAAAGTGGAGGGCATGCGCCCCTATTCACCGCTGGAGCTGACCGGGCGGGATATCTACGTGCGCGAGGGCTGCTATGTCTGCCACAGCCAGATGATCCGCCCAATGCGCGACGAGGTCGAGCGCTATGGCCACTACTCGCTGGCGGCGGAATCGATGTACGATCACCCGCACCAGTGGGGCTCCAAACGCACCGGGCCGGATCTGGCACGGGTCGGCGGGCGCTATTCGGACGACTGGCACCTCGACCACCTGCGCAATCCCAAGTCGGTGGTGCCGGAATCGATCATGCCTCCCTATGCCTTCTTGGAGGAAACCCTGATCGACGGCGATCATATTGAAGATCTGCTGCGTACGCATCGGTTGGTCGGCGTGCCCTACACCGACGAGATGATCGAGCAGGCGGCTGCGGATTTCCGTGCGCAGGCCGACCCTGACAGCGATTTTGACGGGCTGCTGGAACGCTACCCGGGCGCGCAGGTGCGCAACTTCGACGGCCAGCCGGGCATTTCCGAAGCCGATGCGATGATCGCCTACCTGCAAATGCTGGGCACGCTGGTCGATTTCTCGACCTTCACGCCTGACGCCAGCCGCTAGGAGGATTTTGCATGGAAACCTATTCGCTCCTACGTGAATTCGCTGACAGTTGGATGCTTCTGGTTCTGTTCTGCATCTTTGTGGGTGTCTGGGTCTGGGTCATCCGGCCCGGCTCTGGCGCTGTGCACGACGAGGCCAAGAACATGATCTTCCGCAATGACGACCGACCCGCGCCCCGAGAGGAGGCCAACAAATGAGCAAAGTACCCCCAAAACAAGAGGGCGATCCGAACACCACCGGCCACAGCTGGGACGGGATCGAAGAGTTTGACAACCCGATGCCACGCTGGTGGCTCTGGACCTTCTATGCCACCATCGTCTGGGGTGTGCTCTACACGATTGCTTACCCGGCCTGGCCGCTGGTGTCTTCGGCGACATCTGGCCTGCTCGGGTACTCCACTCGTGGCGAGGTCGCCGTTGAGATCGCTGCCGTCGAAGAGGCCAACGCGGCCATCAATATGCGTTTGGCCGAGGCGGAGCTGACCGAGATTTCGGCGGATGCCGAGCTGAACAGCTATGCGGTGTCCTCCGGCGCGGCGGTCTTCCGGACCTGGTGTGCGCAGTGTCACGGCTCGGGTGCCGCAGGTTTTGTCGGCTATCCGAACCTGTTGGACGACGACTGGCTTTGGGGTGGGGATATCGAAGCGATCCACGCCACCATTGCCCATGGCATCCGCAATGAGGACGACCCCGATGCGCGCTATTCGGAGATGCCCGCCTTCGGTGAGATCCTCGAACCGGAGGAGATCGCATCGGTGGTGAACTACGTGATGGATCTGTCGGGCGGCACGCCAACGGACGCCAGCCTCGTGCCTGCGGGAGCGGAGGTTTTTGCCGACAACTGCTCCTCATGTCACGGCGAGAACGGGCTTGGCGACCGCGAGTTGGGCGCGCCGAATCTCGCAGATGCCATCTGGCTTTACGGCGGGGATGAGGAGGCCCTAACCGAGACTGTGACCTATAGCCGCTATGGCGTCATGCCACCTTGGACCCAGCGGCTGACAGAGGCACAAATCAGGGCAGTGGCGCTCTACGTCCACCAATTAGGTGGCGGTGAGTAAGCCTCTTTCCGGCGGGGCCGGATTTGCGGCGAGGTGTCGCAAATGTATGCCGGCCCCGTTCGCCCTCCTACATATCCGCAAGGACCGCCGTGACTGATCAAGCGCCGCCTCCCAGCCTCTACGCCGCCCGCGAACCGATCTTTCCGCGCCGTGTCTCAGGCTCGTTTCGTAACCTGAAATGGGTGATCCTCGCGGTCACCCTTGGGATCTACTATCTCGTGCCGTGGATCAGATGGGACCGTGGCCCGGATCTGCCCAACCAGGCGGTGCTGCTCGATCTGGCGAACCGCCGGTTCTATTTCTTCTGGATCGAGATCTGGAGCCACGAGTTCTATTTTGTCGCGGGCCTGCTGATCATGGCGGGGCTGGGTCTCTTCCTCTTTACCTCCGCGCTGGGACGGGTCTGGTGCGGCTACGCTTGCCCCCAGACTGTCTGGACCGATCTTTTCATTCTGGTTGAGCGCTGGGTCGAAGGCGACCGCAACGCCCGGCTGCGCCTGCACCGGCAGGAAAAGATGGATGCGCGCAAGCTGCGCTTGCGGCTGACCAAATGGGTGCTTTGGCTGCTGATCGCTGTGGCCACCGGCGGTGCCTGGGTCTTTTACTTTGCTGACGCGCCAACGCTCTTCGTTGAGCTTTTCACCGGGCAAGCGCATGCGGTGGCTTACATCACAGTTGCGATCCTGACGGCGACAACCTTTGTCTTTGGCGGGTTCATGCGCGAGCAGATCTGTATCTATGCCTGCCCCTGGCCGCGCATTCAGGCCGCGATGATGGATGAAGACACGCTGACCGTCGCCTACCGTGAGTGGCGCGGCGAGCCGCGCAAGCACAGCCAGGAAGCTAAGACCCAGCCCATGGGCGACTGCATCGACTGCATGGCTTGTGTGAACGTATGCCCCATGGGCATCGACATCCGCGATGGGCAACAGCTGGAATGCATCACCTGCGCGCTCTGCATCGACGCTTGCGACGATGTGATGGAGCGGATCGGCAAGCCGCGCGGCCTGATCGACTACATCGCCTTGTCCGATGAAGACCGCGAGCGCAAAGGGGCAGAGCCCCGCGCGGTCTGGAAACACATCTTCCGCCCGCGCACCATGCTCTACACCGCGCTATGGAGCGCGGTTGGCGTCGCCCTGCTTGTGGCGCTGTTCATCCGGGCCGAGATTGAAATGACCGTGGCGGCCGTGCGCAATCCGACCTTCGTCACTCTCTCGGATGGGTCGATCCGCAACACCTATGACATCCGTCTGCGGAACAAGAACAATGACGAACGGCTGTTCCGACTTTCAGTGGTCGGTGATCCGGCACTGCGCATCCAGCTTGAGGGCACGCCTTACGGGTCGGTCGACGTGCCCGCCGACACGTCGCTTTTGCAGCGGGTCTATGTGGTCGCACCGCGCGGATCTGATCCGGCGGAGGCCGGGCGCACGGACCTGCGGTTCTGGGTGGAAGACCTCAGCAACGGCGACCGCGCCTATAAGGACAGCAGCTTTAACGGCACAGGAGATCAGTAATGACGACCGCTTCCAAGCAACTGACGGGCCGCCATGTGGCCTTGATATTTGTCTCGGCCTTCACGGTGATCATCGGGGTCAATCTTACCCTCGCTTACAAGGCGCTCAGCACCTTTCCGGGCCTTGAGGTCAAGAATTCCTATGTGGCCAGCCAGCATTTCGACGAAAACCGGACCGCGCAGCAGGCCTTGGGCTGGTCGGTGCTGGCCCAGGCGCGGGGGGATCAGGTGGTCTTGTCGATCACTGATCGCGCCGGGCAGCCCGTGCAGGTGGCCGAGCTTGACGCCACCCTTGGCCGGGCCACCCATGTGCGGGATGACCAAGCCCCGGAATTCGTTTTCGACGGGGCAGCCTATGTCGCGCCTGCGGTGCTGACGCCGGGCAACTGGAACCTGCGTATGAAGGCTGTGGCGGCGGATGGCACCGTCTTTCAGCAGCGGGTCATCCTGCATGTGCCCAGGGGGGCGACGTGACGGCCACCGCCACAAACGCGCCAGCGGCCTGTCCGGGTTGCCTTGCGGCCCCGACGGGGCCCGTTGCAGTGGCACCGCAGGACGCGCGGATCATGCTGTCCTTGCCGACAATCCATTGTCAGGCCTGCATTGCCAAGGTCGAGCAGGCGCTGACGGTTCACCCGGGCGTGACCTCCGCCCGGGTGAACCTGACGCTCAAGCGCGCGTTGGTCGACGCCGCGCCCGAGGTGACCGCCGCTGAGCTGACGGATGTGATGGCGCGTGAAGGGTTCGAAGCACATGAGCTTGACCCCAGCGCCCTGAACGAGACCACCACCAGCACTGCCGGGCGGGCCTTGCTGATGCGTCTGGCAGTGGCGGGCTTTGCCTCGATGAACGTGATGCTGTTGTCCGTGGCCGTCTGGTCCGGGGCGGAGGATGCGACACGCGACCTTTTTCATTGGATTTCGGCAGCGATCGCGTTGCCAGCGATCGCCTTTTCGGCGCAGCCCTTCTTTGTAAACGCCTGGCGCGCACTGCGGGCGGGGCGGCTCAACATGGATGTGCCGATCAGCCTGGCCATCGCGCTTGCTCTCGTGACATCCCTTTGGGAGACGTGGCTGTCCGGCCATCACGCCTACTTCGATGCCGCCCTGACGCTGACCTTCTTCCTGCTTGCGGGGCGTTGGTTGGATGCCCGCGCGCGCTCAGCAGCGCGATCCGCAGCGGAGGAGCTGACAGCACTGGAAGTGCCGCGCGCCTTGCGGATCGATGACGGCAGCCCTGTTGAAGTGCCAGTGGCCGAGCTGCGTCGCGGGGATCATGTTTTGGTGCGTCCGGGCGGACGCGCGCCAGTGGATGGCAAAGTTGTTAAGGGCCGCTCCGAAGTGGACCGGGCGCTTTTGACCGGTGAGACAGTGCCGGAACCGCGCGGCCCCGGAGACCTCATCAGTGCGGGTGAGGTCAATCTGACGGGCCCGCTGACGCTTCAGGCCACGGCGGTCGGGCAGGACACATCGCTCCAACGCATGGCCGCCCTTGTGGCTATCGCAGAGAGCGGACGGTCGCGATACACGTCGCTCGCGGACCGTGCTGCCAAGCTCTATGCGCCCGGCGTGCATATCCTCTCGGCGCTGGCCTTCCTTGGCTGGCTGATCTGGTCGGGGGACATGCGCGTGTCATTGAACATCGCGGCGGCGGTTCTGATCATCACCTGCCCTTGTGCGCTGGGGCTTGCAGTGCCCGCAGTCACAACCGCCGCTTCGGGGCGACTTTTTGGCAAGGGCCTCTTGATCAAGAACGCCACCGCGCTGGAACGTCTCGCTGAAGTGGATACGGTTGTATTTGACAAGACGGGCACGCTGACAACCGGCGCGCCGAAGCTGATCAACTGGGGCAGTCTGACCGAGGCACAGAAATCCATCGCCGCGGCGCTGGCCAGCGGGTCACAACATCCCCTGTCACAGGCGATTGCCGCGATTGCTCAGACCGAGGGTGTCTCCGAGGCCGCGCTTTCGGATCGTCTTGAGCGCCCCGGGTTCGGGGTGGAAGCGACACTTGGTGGTGCTGTTGTGCGGCTCGGACGGGCTGACTGGATTGGCGTCGCTCCGGAGGATGAGGCCATGTGCGCCGCACTGCAGACCGATGACGGTGCAGCCATCGTGTTGACCTTCGAGGACACATCTCGCCGTGGAGCCGCGGAGATGCTGGCGGAGCTTGAGACGCAGGGTCTTGAGGTGGTTTTGCTGTCTGGTGATCGGACCGCCGCTGTGGCGTCCTTTGCCCGGAGCCTCGGGATCGAGACGTGGCACGCGTCTATGCGCCCTGAGGACAAGGCGCGTCTGGTCGCAGAGCTGCAAGATGAGGGCCGGCATGTGCTGATGGTTGGTGATGGTCTCAACGATACTGCGGCGCTTGCTTCCGCGCATGTGTCAATCAGTCCGGCGCAGGCGTTGGATGCGGCACGTGCGGCATCGGATATGGTTTTGCTGGGGCAGGATCTGGCTCCGATTGGAACCGCCCTGTCGGTGGCCCGACAGGCGACGCGGCGTATCCGCGAGAATTTCCGCATTGCCACGTTCTACAACATCATCGCGGTTCCACTTGCAGTGGCCGGATTTGCGACGCCGCTGATCGCGGCGCTGGCCATGTCCACCTCGTCAATCTCGGTGTCCCTCAACGCATTGCGGATTGGAGGACGGCGGTGAACGTGTTGGCGTATCTGATACCGATTTCGCTCGCGCTTGGTGCGCTGGGGCTTGTCGGGTTTCTCTATACTTTGAAATCGCGTCAGTATGACGATCCGGAAGGTGACAGCCGCCGGATCCTGAGCGACCGTTGGGACGACCGCCCCAAAGACGACAACTAAAGTATCTGACGCTCGACTCGAAACGTCACGCATCACCTGGCTTGCCAAAAAATCGATGTCAAGCAGCGTTAGGAGGTGCAATTCTTCGTATGCGCATTGGATTCACTGATCAGGAGGTGGGCCCGACCATCTCGCAGTCAATGTTGCGGGCAACCAGCCTCCGGCAAGCCAGATCTGCGCTGTCGCGGGTCATGCCCAGGAAGTTCGCCTCGAATCCCGTTGGTTTTTTAACGACCTTGCGCAGAGTTCCTTCCAATGTCGTCATCTCGGCGAGGGCGGTGGTCACAAGCGCGCGCTCCGCGTTGTAGCGGGTGGTGTAGCGCCCGACATTCACGCCCCATTGGTGCCCACCAGAGGTCGACAGGCGAGTGACAACCTCGGTCTCGGGTATCGCCTCGGCAAGGGCTGCATCAATTGCGCTGCCGGGCCGCATAACCGGGCGCGTGCCCAGGCCTGAGAAGCTGCTGCCGGACAGATCAGGTGTTTCGACGGTTGTGTCCTGGGCCGCAATCAATGCCAGTTGGATATCAGAGGAGAGAACACCGCTGGTGCTGGCCGCGGCTGACGCCGGCGGAGGTGTTTGTTCAACCGGCGTGGCGCTGGCGAGCATCGTCCCGGCCCGAAGTCTTGGCCGCAGGCTGGTGCGGGTGATGCCGCTCACCTGGACGGTCTTGCCCGTGCCGCCCGGAACATAGGCCGGTTTTTTTGGCTTGCGCAGCGCGACGCGCGACGGGGCACGTTTGAACCCCATGTCGAGCAGCTCCGCCACGCGTGCATTCCGCGCGCTGGTCGAGGTGCCACCAAAGACGGTGGCAATGATGCGTTCCCGACCGCGTTCGGCAGAGGCCACAAGATTAAAGCCGGCCGCCCGGGTGTACCCTGTCTTGATACCATCCGCTCCGCGGTAGGCTGACAGCAGACGCCTGTTGGTATTGGCGACGTCGCGCACGCCCGCATGCGTCGACCGACGGGAAAAGAGATTGTAGTACTCGGGATAGTCATAAAGTACATGGCGCCCCAAAATCGACATGTCCCGCGCTGTGGAAAGATGCCCCGATTCGGTCAGACCATGCGCATTCTTGAAGGTCGTGCGGGTCATGCCCATAGCTTTGGCCGTGCGGTTCATCCGCCGCGCAAAGGCGGCCTCCGACCCTTCCAGCGCTTCGGCGATTGCGGTGGCGGCATCATTGGCGGACTTCACCGCAGCGGCGCGGATCAGATAGCGCAGCGCAATGCGCTGACCGGATTTCAGACCAAGTTTCGACGGCGGCTCAGACGCCGCGTGGCGTGAGACTTTCACCTTGGTATCAAGCGTGATCTCGCCCCGCTCGACCGCCTGAAAGGCGATGTACAGCGTCATCATTTTTGTCAGCGACGCCGGGTGCAGCCGCGTGTCGGCATTGCGGGAGTGCAGAACCTCGCCAGATCTCGCGTCCATCACATAGGCCGCGTAGGGTGCAGCGCTCGCGCTCAGCGGCACGATGATCACCATCCACAAAACTGCAAGAACAAATAGCCCGTAACGGGCCGGCATCAGTCGCCGAACCTTCATCATGATCTGCCTTTTCTGCCTCACGCCGCCGATTTTTCGACTGGCATTTTTTGTATGTGCGAGACTAGCACAGCTTTGTGTTTCTATAAAGTCTTTGATTTAAGGTATTTGCGTTAATGTTCCGTGAAGCGCACCTCTCCGCTCAAGGCGTCATCTGTTGGAGGTCGGCAGCTTGCCGCGCCGCCTGTTTTGATCGGCGCGGGTGAGCAGATCACGGGCAACATGCGCCTGCGTGACATGGAACACGCCTGCGCAGTGTCATCCGCATCCAAGCCGATCCGGTCCTGCGCGCGGGCCATTGCGCCCCGCCCCCTTTTCTAAACGGTCAGACAGGTTATATAGAGCGCTCAAAGACTCACCATGACCAAACGCAGATCAGGAGCAGCAATGCACCGCGACGCAGTGATGATGGCCGGACGGTCGGAGGATGACGGGGATACCTCCATCCTGACGGCGACCAAGCCAAAGACCAAGCGGCCGCCGCTCTATAAAGTCTTGCTTTTGAATGATGATTTCACACCGATGGAATTTGTCGTGCATGTGCTTGAACGGTTCTTTGGCCTGAACCATGCGCAGGCGTTCGAGATCATGCTGACCGTGCACAAAAAAGGTGTGGCCGTGGTGGGGGTCTTCAGCCACGAGATTGCGGAGACCAAGGTGGCGCAGGTGATGGATTTCGCGCGCCGCCACCAGCATCCGTTGCAATGCACGATGGAAAAAGAAGACTGATCGCATGATGGGCGCGCGGTTGTCGCTGGCGCTGGACGGCGGGTGGTTGGTGTGGCCGTCTGAGGGCCGGATCGCTCTGCTCCACCCCTCGCCTGACGTGGTCTTGCCCTCTATCGACCGGGCGCGTGCGCACATCATCAGTGATTTCAAACCGGACGCCCTACAGTTGCAGGCGCGGGGGTTTGACTGCGCAACGGCAGCGCAAGGGCCCTATTCGGCAGCCGTAGTGTGCATTCCCCGCGCGAAACCTCTGGCCCGCGCATTGATCGCTGATGCCGCGTCCCGAACCGAGGGCGTTCTGGTGATTGATGGCCAGAAATCCGATGGCATTGACAGCCTGTTGCGCGACATGCGCAAGCGGGTGGAGGTGCACGGGCCGATCACCAAGGCGCATGGAAAGCTGTTCTGGGTCACGGATGTGGGGGGCGAGGCCTTTGCCGATTGGGCAGCAGGCCCTGCCTTGACGGAGGGTGGGTTCTGGACAGCGCCTGGCGTCTTCTCAGCGGATGGTATCGACCCAGCCTCGGCGCTGCTGGTGGAGGTGCTGCCGGAGGATCTGGGGCGCTCGGTCGCTGATCTTGGAGCGGGCTGGGGGTTTTTGTCAGCGCATGTGCTGACCCGCCAGACCGTCGAAGAGGTGCATTTGGTCGAGGCTGGATACATGGCGCTGGAGTGCGCCAAACACAATGTGACCGACCCGCGCGCTCAGTTTCACTGGGAGGATGCGACCACCTGGCGACCGCCACAGGCGCTCGACACCGTTATCATGAACCCGCCCTTCCACCTCAGCCGCAAGGCGGATCCACAGATCGGCCTGGCCTTCATCCGCGCGGCAGCAGGCGCTCTGCACGCGCAGGGGCATCTTTGGATGGTCGCCAATCGCCATTTGCCTTATGAATCCGAACTACAGACCCTCTTTGCGAGCGTCGAGGAACTGGACGGCGACCGCAGATTCAAACTTCTGCATGCCAGCCGCCCGCGTCGGAACAAGCGCTGAGCGCATCACACCCCAACCGCGTCATGGGAGACCGAGATGTCATTTTCAATCAGCGGCAAGACAGCAATCGTCACCGGAGCCGCCAATGGAATCGGGCTGGCCATCGCACGGCAGTTCGCGGATCGGGGCGCGAATGTCATATGTGCCGATATGGATGAAAAACGCCTCGCAAACGAATGGGGTGATGAGGCGGAAGACAGCAACCTGCGCTACTTCGCCGGCGACCTGCGGCAGCGCCTGACTATCGCCAATCTGGTCTCAGCCACCATCGACGCCTTTGAACGGGTCGATATCCTCGTGAACGCCTCGCGTCAGGTCATGCCGACGGATGCGTTGAACGTCGATGATACCTCCGTCTCGGTTCTTTTGGAGCAGAACCTGATGACCTCTCTCAAGCTGTCGCAGCAGGTCGCCAAGCGGATGATCAAACAGGCGGCGGATCAGCCCGAGGGGCAGGTCGGCTCGATCATCAACCTCAGCTCCATCGCAGCCCGCCAGACCCGACCCGAGCTGATGGGCTATTCCATTGCCTCTGCGGCGCTGGAGCAGATGACCCGCTCCATGGCGCTGGCGCTGGCACCGGAGCGGATCCGGGTCAACGCCATCTCTTTCGGGTCGGTGATGAGCGCCTCGCTCAAGTCATTGGTTGTTGAGAACAACGACTGGCGTGAGGATATCCGCGATCATACCCCGCTTGGCAGGATCGCCGGGGCGTCCGAGCTGGCCGAGGTGGTCCAGTTCCTTGCCGCCGAAAGCTCGGGCTTTGTGACTGGTGAGGTCATCACGGTAGACGGCGGGCGCAGCCTGCTGGATGTGGTGGCCGCACCGGCTCACTGAGAATTGACGCTTTTCGTCTCACCCCGTTCCGGGCTACACAGACTGTCAGGATAGCCTGACACAGTGGATCACAGATGACCGACAGTTTTGAGACCGAAAAGTCCCGCGCAGCCGCGTGGTTTCGCAGCTTGCGAGATGAGATCGTCGCAGCCTTTGAAGGTCTTGAGCAGGATCACAGTGAGGGCCCTTTGTCCACCGAGGCGCCGGGCCAATTCGATGTCAGTGAAACGCGTCGCCACAGTGAGGATGGCTCGGACGCAGGCGGTGGCCTGATGAGCGTGATGCGTGGTGGTCGCGTGTTCGAGAAGGTGGGCGTGAATGTCTCCACCGTGTTTGGCACGCTGGGAGAGCGCGCGCAGATGGCCATGGCCGCGCGCAAGGGCATTCCGGGGATGAAGGAGGATCCGCGCTTCTGGGCCTCTGGCATCAGCCTTGTGGCGCATATGCAGAACCCGCATGTGCCCGCCGTGCATATGAACACGCGCATGTTCTGGACCCCGCACGCCTGGTGGTTTGGCGGTGGATCAGACCTGAACCCCTGCATTGAGTACGGCGAAGACACCGCACATTTTCACGCGCAGCAGCGAGAAAAGCTCGACCCGCACGGGGCTGAGTTCTACCCGCGTCTCAAGGAATGGGCGGATGAATACTTCTTTATCCCGCACCGCAAGCGCGCGCGGGGCGTGGGTGGGATCTTCATGGATGATCACTGCACGGGCGATTGGGAGGCAGATTTCACCCTGACGCAGGACATTGGCCGCGCTTTTCTACCAGCCTTCGTTCCGCTGGTGCGCAAGCGCCGGGTGCAGGACTGGGACGAGGCCGATAAGGAGGCGCAGCTGGTACACCGCGGCCTCTATGCCGAGTACAACCTTGTCTACGACCGGGGCACCAAGTTTGGGCTGGAAACCGGCCATGATGCCAATGCGGTGCTGATGAGCCTGCCACCATTGGCGAAGTGGATCTAAGCAGGCGCGCTGTGCCAATCGAAAAAGCCGGCGCCCGCCCGGGCCAGAAGCTCTTCGGCGAGATCACGTCCCATCGCATGACCGTCGCTGATCGCGCCGCGCCGGTCGCCCGCTATGGCTTTTGAGCCGTCCGGGCGCAGCACCTCGCCGCGCAGGTATAGCTGATCGCCGGAAAGCTCTGCCAGGCCCGCGATTGGTGTCTCGCAGGACCCATCAAGTGTGAACAAAAAACTCCGTTCCGCCGCCAATCGCTGCCCGGTCGGGGCGTCGTGGATCGCTTGCAACAGTTGCGCCGTATTGTCGTCGGACAGACGCCGCTCAATCCCAATGGCACCCTGCGCCACGGCGGGCAGCATATCGTCGGGCGAAATCGGCGTGGCGGGGACCTCGCCCATCCCAAGCCGACTGAGACCCGCCGCGGCGAGGAAGGTGCACTCGGCCACGCCATCTGCCAGCTTTTTCAGCCGCGTCTGCACGTTTCCACGAAACTCAACCACCTTCAGATCGGGGCGCCGGTGCAGCAGCTGCGCCCGACGCCGCAGGCTTGACGTGCCCACAACCGCGCCGCTGGCCAGATCGGTGATGGACGTCAGATGGGGAGAGATGAAGGCATCGCGCACGTCTTCGCGCGGCAGGTAAGTATCGAGCACCAGCCCATCGGGTTGAACCGTTGGCATGTCCTTTGTCGAATGCACGGCGATGTCGATTTTGCCTGACAGTAGATCCTCTTCGATCTCGCGGGTGAAAAGCCCCTTGCCGCCGATGTCTTTCAGCGGGCGATCCTGGATCGCGTCGCCGGTGACCTTGATCACCACGACTTGAAACGCCTCCTCCGGCAGCTCAAAGGCCGACATCAGCCGCGTACGGGTTTCATGGGCCTGGGCCAGCGCCAGCGGAGAGCCGCGCGTACCAATCTTGAGGGGCGAGTCGGGGGAAGGAAGCTGCGCTGTCATGGCTTTATCTTTTAGGTGTGTCAACTTAAGCTGACAACTGGAATGATCTGGATTCTACCACTACAAGCGGGGTGTGCGCCATGAAAGACGGAACCAACGTAATGAGCGAGACCAAGACCATCCTGCGCGCCCTTGCGGGCGAGACGCTGCCGACGCCACCCATTTGGATGATGCGTCAGGCGGGGCGCTATCTGCCTGAGTATCGCGCGACCCGGGCGCAGGCCGGAGATTTCCTATCGCTCTGCTACAACCCCGAGTTGGCCGCCGAGGTGACCTTGCAGCCGATCCGCCGCTACGGCTTTGACGCAGCGATCCTCTTTGCCGACATCCTGCTGCTACCACAGGCCCTGGGCGCCGATCTGTGGTTTGTGACGGGGGAGGGGCCGCGCCTGTCGACCGTGCAGAGCCAGGCGGATTTCGACAAGCTTGGCCCTGTGGAGGATATCCACGACACGCTGAACCCGATTTATGAAACGGTGCGCATCCTGCGTCGGGAACTGCCGTCCAAGACAACACTCATTGGCTTTGCGGGGGCGCCGTGGACGGTGGCGACCTATATGATCGCCGGACGCGGCACGCCGGATCAGGGACCTGCCCATGCGTTGATGCAGGAGAACCCGGCGGTCTTTGACGCTTTGATGGCGCGCATCACAGCTGGAACCATCGATTACCTCGCCGCTCAGATCGATGCAGGCGCCGAGGTGGTCAAGATCTTTGACAGCTGGGCGGGCTCGCTCAAGGGCGATGCGTTCCGCAAATATGCATTGGAACCCGCGCGCGAGATCACCTCCGCACTCAAGGCGCGCTACCCGCAGATCCCGGTGATCGGCTTCCCGCGCGAGGCGGGGGAGAGCTACATTGGCTTCGCCAAGACGACGGGCGTGGACTGCGTGGCGCTCGACAATTCCGTTGACGCGGATTGGGCGGCGAAACATGTGCAGGTCGATGGCTGTGTGCAGGGAAACCTCGCCAGCCGCCATATGGTCACCGGTGGACAGGACCTGGTGGATGAGACCCGCGCCATCGTCAAAGCCTTTTCGGGCGGGCCGCATATCTTCAATCTTGGTCATGGGATCACACCGGATGCCGACCCGGACAATGTGCAGCGCATGATTGATGCGGTTCGGGGCGGTTAACGTCGATTTCCACCTTGACGCCGCATGCGGCCTATCATAATTCACGCGCTCGTGGCGTTATAGCTCAGTTGGTTAGAGCGAACGACTCATAATCGTTAGGTCGGTGGTTCAAGTCCACCTAACGCCACCACTCCGGACCTTTGCCCACAATAACCCCCTAAGTATTTGAATGGTAATGTGGTTTCTGCGGTTCGAAATCCTCATTCCGCTGGTATGGCAAGGTCGACGGAAACGCCAGTCTGAGCACCAGTCTCTTATGGGCGTAGTTGTCAGAAACCCATAGTTTCCAAGGGTTTGCGAAGAAGTTGCAGGCGGTTCGAAAAACCTTGTCAAAGGGTCTGCGTGGCACCTCTGTTTGAGCCGCTATTTCATGCAACTCAACCCGTTCGATCTCCAGTCGCTTGATCTGCGACTCATACGCGTTGATCAATGTCTCGCTGTCGGTGTTCACAAGCCGATCTGTCAGCGTGGCCATTTTGCGCTCTAACGTCGTAATACGGGCTCGGCTGCGTTTTTTTGCGCCTTTGGCAAGAGCAAGCCTCTGCGTCCAGAGCTCTTCAAACATCGCACGCGCTACATGGAACAGACTCGGTGCAGGCTGAATGGAGCGCAGCAAGTGTTCAAAGTCTTCTTCGATCACCTCTTTGCGAATGTTCTTGCGATGCTCCGAGCGACCTTTGGTCTTGCAGAAGAAATAGCCATAGTGCTTGGAGCGCCCTTTAACGGACGCGCTGTGGGGCAAGGCGGGCTTTAAATTATCTCTGGTAGTGGAGCATGCGGTGTCCGCGTTCTCCGCGCCTGGCTCCGTGATGGCTTCTGACCCGTCAGCTCTGCACGGCGCTCTGCTTCCGTCTTGCTCAAATCAGCGCGCTGCTGCGCCATCAGCGGATCGCTGTTCTGCTCGAACGAAGACCGCAGGTCTGGGCTGACCTCTTGCGCCTTTGTGGGACTGCCGGGCAGTTGATCCGCATTGTTATGCGCAAAAGACCCCGGGCCATGGTTCAGCGGTTGGCTGGGGCCAGCGCTCTTGCCGCCCCCGCCAGAACTTTCCTGTGACATCTCCTAGCTAAGTTTAGGGCAGCCGCTTTTGTTGCGAACTACTTGGGCCAGCAGTCTGAAACGCCAATCGTCGCGATTATCTACCGTAAACGCCTTTGGGAAATCTGATTTGTTTGGAGGTACGTTCCGATGCGTCTAAAAGGTCGAGCATCGCAAGACGCGTCGCAAACAATTCGAGGTTGGCAAAGAACGCGTATCCATGCATCATCATAGCATTAGTACGTGTCTTATTTGCATTGGAAAATCAGAATGGTGCCCCAAGCTACCAGAATTCTCAAACTGTGTTTTTTATCTCTTTTAGTCACCCATTCTCCTGCCGTTGCGCAAACGATAGAACTTATTGAAGGCCAGTGGGCTGAAGCGTCTGACATGCGCCCATTCTCCAACGACTCACAGACACGTATGCTCTGGCTGCCCGAAGGCACGATCCTGTACAGTACGTCCAGGATCCCCAATAAAGTAAACTTCAGAACGGCTCGCTCGTATTTTGGACTAGATGTGGTGATACAGGCGAGAAAACGGAACGGAAACTGGTTCTTCGCAGAAGCCGAAGGTAAAAAGGAAGCAGCCTTTCGGTTGACGCGCGACGTTTTTTGCCCAGGTGAAAGCAACCCAATCGTCTTGCAGGGAAATTGCCTCCGAGACCAAAGACAGCCGATAGGACAGGGCTACACCTTTGGCTTCTCGCGTGTTGACACGGATGCCGATGGTGTCCCTGACCGTTCCGGAGGACAGGACTTCTACCGCGTCCAAGCTATGCTTGACGCCCAGACGGCCGCGACGCTCAACATCGATCAGACGATTGTTTTCGATCTTTTTGATCGCGATTTAGACGTCTATGAAGAAAGCGGCGTGCTGTTTAGACTGGACCGAGAGCATCCGCTACGGTCCTTTGTGTTCACCGGCAGTGAATACGTTCCTTGCGGCACCACAACGCGATCCGAGGTGAAGCAGACGGTCGTTGAGGAAACTTATGCGAAGGCCTCCGGCAAGGTCGGCGCAAGCTTTTGGAATTGGTTCTCCGCTACAGTTGAGGCAGGCGGTGGAGTAAAGAGCACAGATGGCGGCACGGAACTCGTTAGCAGTACGCTCAGCACCACGAAAAGCACTCTGTTTCGTCAATGGAGCTTCATTGAACACACCCCGGCCGGCGGTGGGGAAAGCAACTCCATCCCCTTCATCGTCGAAAAGCTGTTTCGCTGCGATGTCGGATCAGGGTCTTCTTTTCCAACGGATCAGGTCGCTTCGGTGAAGATAGGCTTTTACAACGACATTATTGACAGCAACGACTACTACGAATTTCGGCGACCGGGCGACTATATCGTCAGCGATGAAGAGATCTTTGATTTTCTGGATCAACCTGTTTTCATCAGCGTAAACGACCCGGAGGATCAAGCGTGGGTGATTGATCAGATTAAAGTCCGCTTTCCTGAGCTCGACCATTACCGTACGCTATTCGTCTACTCGCAGCTGAATCTGGCGTGCCCAGAAGTGCATCGAAGCAAGTGCATCGCCGTCTCGAACCGGTCATCCCCTTGAGTAATTGCATCCTATCACAACTCTACCACAGTCGTGCTAGTAGCGCTCTTGCGCGCAGAACGCTTAATTCTTGTGTGCTTGCCAAGCACCTAGAGTCAAAATCAACCGGCCGAAAAGGCAGTTTTTGTTTCTTGAGGTACAATCGCCAAATCTACTGAAAGATCTATTAACATAAACCTTTGTAAACCGGCTTTGATTTTGCCACCTCCTTTGCGGCGTCTAAAACACCTTGTGGAATTAGAAAACACTATTGGCGCGAGACCGAAACTGGTGTTGCTAGCTTTTGGGAATTTGAAATTCGTGCCAAAGTGGGATTTGATGCCCAAGATCGGTGAGAGAGCAAACGTATGGCACAAAAACTACGGCTGGGTGACTGCTGTTTGGTCGAAGTCAGATCACGAACCATTTATCGGTTGGGCTGACCTGAGTCAGGAAATACTAAACCTGAAGACTGGAAGCTTTTGGACCCGCAACCAGTTACTATTGATTGCAGTGATTGTGGGGAGCGGAATGGAAAAACAACCTACTGATCAAAATGAATATCTGGATGCGGCTTTGGTGAAGGCTTCTCCTAAGCTGGAAGGTGATACTGCCGTGTTCGTCTTTCAGTTCGTAGATGGCGTTGAAACAGCGCCCGACCCGCGAGACAGCGAACGGGTATATCGGTTGTTCCAAAGGCTAAAAGACAGTGAAGACCCTGTTAAGAGCTTCGAGGTCTACCTCGTTTCGAAAGATGAGATACTGGGAAGCTAGGCGAGCATCGAAGTCAGTTGAGCGGTAGTGATCTGCTTTGAGGCTCGGTGTATCTTCAAGTCGGCTCAGCCGCACAACTGCTAAGTAGCGCTAGCTGAAGGCTCCTGAATCAAAACGTTATGAATAACTTTTTGGTATGCCCACATAAACAAAAAACGGCCCGGCAGTGTTCCGGGCCGTTCACATGAGACTGTTGACCTATTCAGCCAAACAGGACGTACCGCACGCCGACAATCGCCAGAACGAACAGTAACCAGAGCCCAACTGTGGCGTCCCAATTGATGACCTTCTTGGTGCGCAGCCTTGTCTTTGTATCCGCGCCTGTAACCTGGTCCTTTTTGATGATCATTGCTTTCTCTCTTGTGTGAAACCGCCCATGCCGGTTCTTGGAGAAGGTGGTATGGTCTGGCACGCAATCGTTCAGATCAAGACAGCAGAGCAAGCGGGAGGCGAGGTTCAGATGCACCTCTTCGCAGAGCCGTTGTTCCGACCGGATGCCAAAGCAGTACCCGGCCAAAAGCATGCGGATCAGCAGGTCCGGATCGACTGACGGGCGACCCATGTGGCTGTAGAAATCGGCAAGATGCGCGCGGATACTGGCCAGATCGACAACGTGGTCAATCGACCGCAGCAGGTGGGCTTGCGGCACCTGGTCCTCCGGCAAGAGCGCATAAAACAGCGTCGCCTGCGCGTCCTGCCGTGGCCCCATCATCGGCCAATCCCTCCTTGCGGGAGCAATCGAACCAGCAGCTGGCGCGTCAATCAATCAAGAGCTTTAAACAGAATACGCCAGATGCGTGTCTGCCGTGATCAATGGGTGTCCAACGGGGGCCCGGCCCTGACCCGCACATTTTTACTGCGCGGGCCTCTTGCGGCGTCTTCCCAACCCGCGTCGCAGCAGTTTCACCGCTGGAAGGAAAATCAGGACCAAGGCGACAATCGTGATCGGGCCAGCAATGGGTCGGGTAAAGAAGATTGATGGATCGCCAGATGACAGAAGAAGAGACTGGCGCAAGGTCGGCTCGGCAATCGGCCCAAGCACAATGGCCAGCACTGCAGGTGCCAGCGGATAGTCGAACTTGCGCAGGAAAAACGCGCCAATGCCAAAGACAACCATGAGCCAGATATCGAACATGTCGCGCGTCGCGGCATAGCCCCCCGCGATGGAGAGCACAAAGATCATCGGCGCGAGGATGGTAAAGGGCATCCGCAGCATCCAGATGAACACCGGAATGAAGGCGAGGTTGATCAAAAGCGCCGCCGCGTTCGAAATATAGAACGAGCCGATCAGCCCCCAGACAAACTCCTGCTCGTCCACAAAGAGGCGCGGCCCCGGGACCAACCCCCAGATCACCATACCGCCCAAAAGAATGGCCGTTGTCGGTGAGCCAGGAATGCCCAGCGTCAGCATAGGCAACATGGAGCCTGTGGAGGCGGAGTTATTGGCCGCCTCGGGGGCCGCAACACCGTCGGGCGCGCCTTTGCCAAATTCGTCGGGTTTGCGCGACAGCATCTTGGTCACGCCATAGGACATCAGCGAACCGGGCGTCGCCCCGGCGGCAGGCAGGACACCGACAAAGAAGCCCAGGAATGACCCGATCATTGTGCCGCGCCATCCACGTTTTGCGGCCTCCTTAGTGTCGACCGCCATGCCCTTGATGCTCATCTTAGGCGTGTTGCTTTCGACGTCACCGCGGGTCTGCTCAATCGTCCAGAGCATTTCACCAATGCCGTAAACGCCGATGGCGAGAACCAGAAAACCGATGCCCTGCAAGAAGCCGTTGTAGTCGAACAGGACGAGGCGCGGAGCTCCCGAAATCTGGTCAAACCCGATGGCGCCCAGCACGAGGCCAAAACAGATCGAGAATATGGTTTTCGGGATGTCATCGCCGCCCAGACCCACAAAGGTGGCAAAGGCCAACAGCATCAGCGCGAAGACCTCCGGCGGACCAAACGACAGCGCGACAGAGGCCAGTACCGGCGCAAAGAGCGTAAACAGGATATTGGCCACGCTTCCGCCCACAAATGACGCAAGGGCCGCCGTGACCAGGGCCAGGCTCGCCCGGCCCTGACGTGCCAGAGGGCGGCCGTCAAAGGTTGTGGCCACCGCCGTGGACGCGCCCGGAATACCCAGTGTGATCGACGAGACCGCACCGCCATACATCGCCCCATAGTAAATTGCTGCAAGGAAGATGATCGCCGATCCGGGCGGGACGAGGAAGGTGACCGGAAGAAGGATCGCAACCCCATTTACAGAGCCCAGACCAGGCATGGCCCCAATGAACAGACCCACCGTGACACCGATCAGGATCATCGCCAGATTCAGCGGCTGAAGCGACAACAACATGCCATCCGCAAGCAGGGTCAGTACGTCCATGGCCAGACACTTTCAGTTGGGAGACACGCCATGGTCTCAGTAAATGATGTCGTAGAGGATGTTGAACACCGGATCAGTGAACGGCAGACCGGACGGCATGGTGATGCGCATGGCGCCTTCAAAGAAGAAGAACAGCGCGATGGGTGTGATCAGCGAAATCGAAAGACTCAGGATCAGCCGATGCCGCCCCAGGATGAATGTGTAATAGAACAGAAACACGGCGATTGCGCCGTACATCGAGATGATGTTGACCAGCGCCACAAAGCCGACAATCCCGCCGCCGACGAGAAGCAGGGTCCGCCATCCGTGGCTGTCCAGCACAGGCTCATCCGACTGTGCGGCAGGGTTTGATCCGCGCCACCAGTTGAAGGCAATGCACCCGCAGCAGATCAGCATGATTGCGGAGAGCCAAAAAGGCCAGGCGCCGCCGCCCGGCCCCCGGCCCGCAATGTAACCGATGGGAAGCTCGGTGCTTTTCCACATCAAATAGAGTGAGAGAAGGGCGAGAAATCCGGCGGTCACAATTTCACCAACGCGCATCTCGCCCTCCTTGTTTTCAGGTCATCTGTGTCTGTCGCCAGACCGGGGTGCGGCCCTTACTCTCCGAGAGCCGTCAACAGCGTCTTGTGATTTTCAACCTGCAGCGCCCAATAGTCACGCTGTTCGTCCGCGTTCATCCACAGCGGCGACAGGCTTTCGGCTTCCAGGTATCCCTGCCACTCGTCACTCTCATAGATCTGGGTGAACACATCCTGATAGTAGGCTGCCGCTTCATCCGACATGCCCGGAGCACCCACGACGGCCCGCTGGTTGTAGTAGGAAAAATCGTGCCCCATCTCTTTGATCGTGGGCACATCCGGGTAGGCTGGCATGCGCTCGTCCGAGAAGGCGAGCAGTGGGACAAAATCTCCAGCCTCATAGAACCCCTTGGCCTCGGCGGGGTTGTTCACAGTTGCCATGATCTGCTGGCCCGCAAGGTCTTTCGCAACCGCGCCGCCACCATCATAGGGAATATACTTGATATCGAGATCGTAGGCGTCAGACATGTAGGCGATCACGATGCTGTCTTCCTGACCGGCACCAGTGCCTCCCATGACATACTCGCCCCCCATCTCTTTGACCTTGGCGACGTACTCATCCATCGTTGTGATGCCACTGTCCTTGTGCACCCACAGAACGAAGGGGTCGACGCCCATCATGGCAATGGGTGTGAATTTCTGCACGTCGATGCCGAGATTGGCTTGACGCAGGGGTGTTGTGAAAAACGAATTCAGCGTCACAAGAATGGTGTGATCAGGGTCGTTGGCGTTGCTCACGTGGATCAGTGCTTCTGCGCCGGACCCACCACCCTTGTTGTTCGGCACCAGCGGGCGATTTGTGAGGTCTTTTTTCTCCGCGACAGATTGAACGAACCGCGCGATCTGATCGGCACCGCCACCAGGTCCGGCCATGATCACGAAATCAATAGGCTTTCGGGGCGTCCAGCCATCGGCCAGGGCCTGCATAGGTGCTGGGGCAAGCAGCGATGCTCCGACGATACTCATGAACATGCGTTTCGTAATCTTCATTAGACAGTCCCTCCAGAATGGCCACTTAGGACAGAGCGTCACATGTTGTGACAGATAGTCTCTGCCAAAAAGAAATTATATTGCCAAAATAACATTTCAAGCAAAACTTTATTGCTGGATGAAGAATACTTTAGTGTACCAAAACCACCGGGATTTCTGACCTGTCTACAACAACCTGAGTATTGCCCCCAAAGAGCGTTTCGCGTTCGTGGTTTTGGCCATAAGCGCCCATGATCAACAGGCTGGCACCCAGCTCTGCTGTGATCTTCGGAAGCGCCTCGCCCGGATTGCGCGCCTCAAATCTGTGGGCGCCTGCGTCGACCCCCCGCAGGCGGTAGTATTCGATCAGCTCATCTGCCGTCGTGCCATGTGGTTCGCCCTTACCGCCCGACAGAATCGTCAGCGATCTGGCCGCCCGGGCGATGTCCAGCGTCATGGCGACGGCGCGCGATGCTTCCAATGACCCGTTCCATGCAATGGTGACATGCGCCCCGAAATCCGGCGCCACATCGCCGCTGCTTGGACACATCAGCACCGGCCGCCCGGTCTGGTACAGGGCGGACTGCAGCGAGTTTGTGCCGATGTTGCGGTCCCTGTCGGGCTTGGCCACCGCAACCAGATCTGCCAGCCGCCCGGTCCGTTTGATCACATCCGCCATCTGGCCAAAGTCCTCGACAAACTCAACCGAAGCGGTGCCGGGGTGCGGCCGCTCCGTTTCTTCAATGTCGAGCGACGCCATGAACTGATGCAATTGCGCCCGGAGATCCTGTTCTTCCTGGTTGGCCAGTTCTTCTGACTGCGCGACCATTGTTGCCCGCGCAAACGATGGCAAAGCCCGGCTGTAGGGCCGCATGTCCTCGGCTCGCTTGCGGCAATGAGCCACAACAATATGGGCGCCGTGATGCTTGGCCAAGGCAGACGCATGCCCGAGCACGGTCTGTGTCATACCATCTCCCCGAACCGGTACGATGATCTTTCTCAGCATTGGTTTTCCTCCCTCAGTGTGCCCGCAGACGATGCTTTGTCTGCACACTCCAGCGGTCGAAGCTGCCACCCTCCCGTTGCTTGAGATGCGATGGCCGAGCGATCCGCTCTCGATCATGATAGAGCGGATTGTGCGCTTTGCCCGAAAGAAATCTGCCGGTCGGGTCCGGTTTTCAGGCCCGTTTTCACTGGCAGAGGGCATCGCCGCTGCCGGTTGCCATGCCCCAATGCACAAAATGTAGTCGAGGTGTCTCAACATCGCCCGTGCCACCGGTTTGGCATTGACAGCATTGGCGCTGTTGTATCGAATACCAATCTCACATTGGTTCGCGCTCTCGGGCGTTCTCTGTCGCAGGGCTACGTCGTGTCAAAAGATGCACAAGATCATCAGACCGGCTCGCATGGGCCATCTGATCTCTGCGCGATGGAACTGTCCAACCTGGTTCTCCGCTTTCGAGGGCAGCCAAACGACGTTGTGGATCACGTCTCTCTCGCGGCCAAATCAGGTGAGGTGCTCTGCGTTGTTGGTGAATCCGGCTGTGGCAAGAGCGTCACGGCAATGGCGCTCATGGGGCTGCTTCCGCCAGATTCTTCCTTGATTTCATCAGGAAACCTCAGAATTGGCGGAGAGACCTTCGACCTGACACGCGACGTCGTGCCACGCGCCATGCGCGGCAATCGCATCGCCATGATCTTTCAGGAGCCGATGACATCCCTAAATCCGGCCTTCCGCGTCGGCGACCAGATTTGCGAAGCGATCATCCAGCAAGGAGGTGCGACACGCGCCCAGGCGCGTGCCCGGGCCGAAACCATGCTGCGCCGCGTGGGCATTGCCAACCCGGCGCAGCGGCTGCTGGAGTATCCGCACCAATTGTCTGGTGGTATGCGCCAACGGGTCATGATCGCGATGGCCCTGGCCAATGATCCGCAGGTGCTGATCGCGGATGAGCCGACAACCGCGCTCGATGTGACCATCCAGGCGCAAATTCTCGACCTGATCCGGGACCTGCGCGATGACATCGGGATGAGCACCATCATGATCACCCATGATCTTGGTGTCGTCGCCGAAATTGGCGACCGCATAGCGGTGATGTACGGCGGTCAGGTGGTCGAGCAAGGGCCCGTGCGGGAGGTCTTCGACAACCCGCAACACCCCTATACCATTGGTCTGATGAGCGCGATGCCGGGTCTGGAGCGTCCAGGCGCGCGGTTGGCAATTGTCCCGGGAACGGTTCCGACCATCGCGAACATGCCCGAGGGTTGCCGCTTTCGGACCCGGTGCGTTTTCGCAACGGCGGCATGCGCGCGACGTCCCGCTCTTTCGGAGATTGCCGCGCAGCATCAGGTGGCCTGCCACTTTGTCCCTCTTGAGGAAAACATCGAGGTGGCCCGATGAAGCAAGACATCATCCTTGAGGCCATCGATGTTGTCAAACATTTCGGAACGGGTGGCGGGTGGCTGTCCCGATACCCGGTTGTGCAGGCGGTTGATGGGGTGTCGCTTGAGGTGCGGCGCGGAGAGACCTTCGCCATTGTGGGTGAGAGCGGCTGTGGAAAATCGACGCTCGCGCGCCTGCTGATGCAGCTGCTGACGCCAACTTCGGGGGATGTGCTGTTCGAGGGGCGGCAGGTCAGTGCGATCAAGGGTCAGGAACTGAGAAGGCTGCGCCGCGACATGCAGTTCATCTTTCAGGATCCGTTTTCCTCGCTCAATCCGAGAATGACAGTTGGCAAGCTTGTCGGCGAGCCGCTGGAAATCCATGCGCCTGACCTGTCCGCGCAGGACCGGCGCGCCAAGGTTGCGGAGCTGCTGCGCCAAGTTGGATTGCGCGCGGAGCATGCGGACAGATATCCGCATGAATTCAGCGGCGGCCAGCGCCAGCGCATTGGCATCGCACGCGCGGTGGCGTCCGGGCCCAAGCTCATCATCGGGGATGAGCCCGTGTCGGCGCTTGATGTCTCGGTGCAGGCGCAGGTGATCAATCTCTTGGGTGATCTGTCGCGCGACCTTGGGCTGACTCTCGTGATCATTGCCCATGATCTCGGGGTGATCCGGCATATGAGCGACCGTGTGGCGGTCATGTATCTGGGCCGGATCGTCGAGGTCGGCACAACCGAGGACGTCTTTGCCGACCCTCAGCACCCTTATACCCAGGCGCTGCTGGCCGCGGTCCCGTCGATGGATGGGGCCGTGACCGATCACAGCGAGACGGTTCATGGCGAAATGCCCAGCCCTTTTGACCCGCCGCAAGGTTGCCGGTTCCACACACGTTGCCCACACGCGCAGGCGCTCTGCAAGACACAGGTGCCAACGCTCAGCACCGGAAAGCGCGCGTCGCACCAGGTTGCATGCCATTTTGCGGAGACGCTGCCAGCGCAGCCCCGCCCCGCAACCGCACCACAAAAATCGAAGACTGCCGAGGCTCGTTTTGCGCTCTATCGCGCGGCGACAGAAGGCGGCGCCATTGCCCACAAAGAAAAACAGGATCGACCATGAACAGAGAGGATTCGAATGTGTCACAGATAAAGAAAGTCATTGCCACCGCGCTGATCAGCGCCACGGCACTCACCGCCAGCCCGGCTTTTGCCAAGGATTTGCGGATTGCCTTGCAGTCGGACGCCGACGTGCTGGACCCTGACCAGTCGCGCACATTTGTGGGGCGGATCGTTTATGCGTCGCTCTGCGACAAGCTGGTCGACATCACACCCGATCTTGAGATCATCCCACAGCTGGCCACGTCGTGGGGCACCTCTGACGATGGCACCGCGATCACGATGCAGCTGCGTGAGGGCGTTGTGTTCCATGATGGCACGCCATTCAATGCGGAGGCCGTGGCCGCCAATATCGAACGGTCGCAGACGCTGGAGACGTCCCGGCGCAAATCGGAGCTGGCCTCGATCACCGGCACCGAAGTGACCGGCGAGTATGAAATCGTGCTGACCCTTGCAGGGCCGGACGCCACTTTGATGGCTCAACTGGCAGACCGGGCTGGCATGATGGTCTCGCCCACTGCTGCCGAAGCTGCCGGAGAAGACTTCGGCTTGAACCCGGTCTGTTCGGGCGCATTCAGCTTCACGGAGCGGGTGGCGCAGGACAAGATTGTTCTGACCAAATTCGACGACTATTGGAACGCCGATGCGATCCATTTTGACAGCGTCACCTTCCTGCCGATCCCGGACACGACGGTGCGTTTGGCGAACCTGCAGGCGGGCGACATCGACATGCTGGAGCGCCTGAATGCAACAGACCTGGCGCAGGCGAACAATGATGCCGATATCGTCGTGGATAGTGCCGTGTCGCTTGGCTATCAGGCCATCACCTTCAACATCGGCAACGGTGCGCGTGGCGACAACCCCTGGGGCAATGACAAGCGTTTACGTCAGGCTCTGAGCTATGCGGTTGATCGCGAGGCCTTGAACCAGGTGGTCTTCGAGGGGGCATTTGCACCCGGCAACCAGCCCTTCCCATCAACATCGCCGTGGTACAACCAGTCACTGCCTTTGGAGGCCCGTGACATCGACAAGGCCAAGGCCCTGTTGGCTGAGGCGGGCTTTCCTGCCGGGCTGGAACTGGAGGTTCAGGTGCCCAATTCCACCGAGCCGCTTGCCGTGATGCAGGTTGTGCAGGCCATGGCCGCCGAGGCCGGGATCGACATCAAGCTGACCTCCAAGGAATTTGCCACGTTGCTGGCGGACCAATCCGCAGGCGACTACACTGCGAGCCAGATTGGGTGGTCGGGCCGTGTGGACCCGGATGGCAACAACCACCAGTTCGTGACGACAGATGGCGGGATCAACGACTCCAAATATTCCAACCCGAAGATGGACGAGTTGATGGATGCCGCGCGCGTGGCGGGCAGCACGGAAGAGCGCAAGGCGCTTTACGATGAGGCCATGACGATCCTGCTGGACGATCTGAATCGCGTGTTCCTGTATCACGTCAACTGGATCTGGGCTTACAGCAATAAGATGAAGGGCTTCACCGCTTATCCCGATGGCATGATCCGCCTCGAAAACGTGACCTGGGAAGAGTGATCTTTCCTGCCCGTGCCGCCTGTCAGGGTGGCGCGGGCCTTTGCTGTTGAGGCTGTGACATGCTGGCGTTCCTGCTGCGACGTATCCTGATTGCCATTCCGACGGTTGTGATCATCTCGATCATGGTCTTCGGGCTGCAACACCTGCTGCCCGGTGATCCGCTCTTGGTGTTGGCAGGGGAAGAGCGCGATCCAGCGGTGTTGGAAGCGTTGCGCGAAAAGTACCGCCTAAACGATCCGATCCCCGTGCAATATCTAGCCTGGGTCGGCAATGCTCTGCAGGGGGATCTGGGCGTGTCCCTGCGGACCAATCAGCCCGTCACAGAGCTGATGGCGCAAAAGCTGCCGGTGACCATTCAACTGGCCTTGATGTCGATGGTCTTTGCCCTCGTGATCGGCATTCCGGCAGGCATCCTGTCGGCGGTCAAGAAAGGCACGGCGACGGATTATGTCGCCAATGTCGTGGCCCTGTCAGGACTGTCCATTCCGAACTTCTGGCTGGGAATCATGCTCATCCTGCTTGTCTCGGTGAAATGGCAGCTGCTGCCCGCCTCTGGCTATGTGCCGCCGTCGGAGGATCTCTGGCAGTCGATCCGCACGATGCTGATGCCGTCCTTTGTGCTGGGCACGGCGTTGGCCGCAACCCTGATGCGGCATACACGGTCTTCGATGATCGGCGTACTGAGCGCGGACTACGTGCGGACCGCCCGCGCCAAAGGGTTGGCCGAACGCGTTGTCATCCTCAAACACGCGCTGCGCAATGCGCTGACGCCCATCGTAACGCTGACCGCGCTGTTGTTCGGGGAGCTGGTGGCGGGTGCCGTGCTGACCGAACAGATCTTTACCATTCCCGGCTTTGGCAAGCTGGTCGTCGATGCCGTCTTCAACCGCGACTATGCGGTGGTGCAGGGCATCGTGCTGGTCACGGCTGTGGGCTTCATCGTCATGAACCTCTTTGCGGATGCGATGTATTTCGTTCTCAACCCGCGCCTCAGGGGAAGCTAATATGACCCGGACCGCAACCCAGGCGCCCGCATCAAATGACCCCGTTCTGGAGGCCCGCGCCGAAAACCGCGTGTGGAAGAAATTCCGCAGCCACAAGAGCGCGATGCTCGGCGGCGCGCTGGTGGTGTTCTTTATCCTGATCGCGCTGGCCGCCCCGCTGCTGCCGATCCCGGACCCGGCCGCAACCGATTGGAGCGCCGTGCGCAAGGCACCCAGTTGGGCGCACTGGATGGGCACCGACGAGATTGGCCGCGATGTCATGTCCCGGCTGATCTGGGGGGCGCAGGCGTCCCTGGCCGCGGGTGTCGTCTCTGTCGGGATCGCCGTGCTTTTTGGTGTGCCTCTGGGCATTCTGGCCGGATACTTCGGCGGCTGGACCGACGCGGTCATCTCGCGCTGCACCGAAGCGTTGCTGGCCGTGCCCTTCCTCATCCTTGCCATTGCACTGGCAGCCTTCCTGGGGCCGTCGCTGACCAATGCCATGATCGCCATCGGCATTTCGGCCACACCGATCTTTGTGCGTCTCACACGCGGGCAGGTCCTGAGTATCAGGCAAGAGAACTACATTGAAAGCGCGCTCGCCGTTGGGTTGCCAACGCCCAAGATCCTGTCGCGCTACGTCCTGCCGAACGTGCTGCCGCCCATTCTGGTGCAATCAACACTGACCATTGCCACAGCGATCATCGCAGAGGCGTCGCTGTCGTTTCTGGGGCTTGGTCAACAGCCGCCCGCGCCAAGCTGGGGCTCCATGCTGAACACCGCCAAGAACTTCCTCAATCAGGCCCCCTGGATGGCGATGTGGCCGGGGGTGTCGATCTTCTTTGTCGTGCTTGGGTTCAACCTTTTGGGTGACGGCCTGCGCGATGCGCTTGATCCGCGCGATCATTAATCTGGAGGCTCCATGTCCGATTTCACCACTCGCCCCGAGATCAGAGGCACCTTTGGCGTCGTGACCTCGACCCATTGGATTGCATCAGCGGTGGGGATGAGCATTCTTGAAAAAGGCGGCAATGCCTTCGACGCGGCGGTCGCAGCTGCCTTGACGCTGCAGGTGGTCGAGCCGCATCTGAACGGGCCGGCAGGGGACATGCCCGCGCTTTTCTACTCTGCCAAAACCGGCGAAGTCCAAGTCCTCTGTGCACAGGGCGTAGCACCCGAGGCCGCAACGGTGGAGCATTATACCCAGCAGGGGCTGATATTGATCCCCGGCTCCGGGCTGCTGGCCACGGTCGTGCCCGGCGCCTTTGACGGCTGGATGCTGATGCTGCGCGATCACGGGACAATGCGCCTGCGCGAGGTCATGCAACCGGCCATCGACTACGCCAGCAACGGGCATCCGGTTCTGCCGCGCGTGGCCAACACCATCGCAGGCCTACAGGAGTTTTTCGAATACGAGTGGCCCACGTCCGCCGCGGTCTGGACACCTGATGGTCGCGCGCCAGACCCCCACGCGCTCGTTAAGAACCCTGATCTGGCGGCGACCTATGATCGCTTGGCCGCGTCTCCCGGCGACACACGCGAAGAGCAGATCGACGCAGCACGCCATGAATGGCGCGCCGGTTTCGTTGCGGAGGCGATTTTCGACTACCTCGGGGACGCGCATGTCATGGACGTGTCAGAGGCCAAACATTCCGCCGTTCTCGCGCCATCAGATATGGCCGACTGGCGCGCGACCTACGAGGCGCCGCTCAGCTATGACTACCACAGCTGGAGGGTTTACAAGACGCAGGCCTGGTCGCAGGGGCCCGTTCTTTTGCAAACGCTGGCGCTGTTGAAAGGGATCGGTCTGGGCGCAATGGACCCAAACGGGGTCGAATTCGTGCACACGGTGATTGAAGCGATGAAGCTCGCCTACGCTGATCGGGAGGCCTACTACGGTGACCCGGACTTCAGCGAAATCCCGATGGATGTGCTGTTGAGCGAAGACTACAACGCCGAACGCCGCAAGCTGATCTGCGCTGAGGCCTCAATGGAGCAGCGCCCCGGACGGGTGCCGGGGTTCGAGGCCCAGGCCGACGCCTATATCGAACGCGCGCAACTAGACTTCGACGTTGGCCATGTGGCCGCGCAGGAACCGACCATGTCGCATCTGACCGAGAAACGCGGCGATACGGTGCATCTCGATGTCATCGACCGCTGGGGCAACATGGTGGCCGCAACACCGTCCGGCGGCTGGCTGCAAAGCAACCCGGTCATCCCGGGGCTTGGCTTTGCGCTGAACTCACGCGCCCAGATGTACTGGTTGGAAGACAATCTGCCGACATCGCTGATCCCAAAAAGCCGCCCACGCACGACCCTCAGCCCAAGTTACGCGGAGAAGGATGGGGTGCAACTGGTGTTCGGCACGCCCGGGGGCGACCAGCAAGACCAGTGGCAGCTCATCTGGTTCCTGCGGTTTGTGCATTTTGGCATGGGGCTGCAGGAGTGTATGGACCAGCCGCTGTTCCATTCTATGCATTTTCAGGGGTCGTTCTTCCCCAGAGAGGTCAAACCAGGTGAAATGATGATCGAACCCGATGTCGGCGATGCCGTGATCAAAGACCTGCGCGCACGTGGGCACAAGGTGACGGTTGCAGACCCCTGGACGGTGGGGCGCCTCACAGCGGCTCTGCGCGAACCGGATGGGACACTGCGCGCCGCAGCCACCCCTCGACTGATGCAAGCCTATGCGGTGGGCCGATGACGTTTTCCCTGATTGCAAAAGACCGCGATGGCAGCATCGGTCTGATTGTCGCCAGCAAATTCTTTGCCTGTGGCTCTGTCGTTCCTTTCGTCTCCGACAAGGTTGCGGTCGCCAGTCAGGCGTTCTGTAACCCCGTCTGGGGCACCGAAGGCCGCGCACGCATGATGGCAGGCGAAACGGCCGAAGCCGTCCTCAATGATCTGGTTGCCCGGGATGAAGGGCGCGCCATCCGGCAGGCGCATCTGATGGACCTGCATGGCGGATTTGCTGCGCACACGGGACCCGATTGCGTCGACTGGGCGGGTCATCTGATCCGAGACGATCATTCCGTTGCTGGCAACATGCTGGCAGGCGCAGAGGTTCTTGAGGCTACGTCCCAAGCTTATGCCAACGGCACAGATCTTCCCTTTGCCGCGCGCCTGCTCACTGCAATGCAAGCGGGTGAGGCGGCTGGCGGGGACAAGCGTGGCCGGCAGGCTGCAGGGCTGGTGATCCATTGTGGGCAGGCGCATCCCTGGCTCGATCTGCGCGCCGATGATCACGCCGACCCCTTGGGCGAGCTGGCCCGCCTGTGGGACGTCGCTCAAGAACGATACGTGCACTTCGCCAAAGGAATGCCAAGCGCGGAGCGGTTTTCCGGCTTTCCAACACGCGACGAGATCGATGCAGATATCGCGCGCGCTGAAGCAAAGCGAAAAGCCGCTGGCCGCCCAAGTCGGTCACATGCGGTGGAGTTTGAATAGTGCAAGAGACCAGCCATAAAGCAGTCTGGAGGCCTCTGTGGATACAAAAACTGAAATGACCGTCGTGCCGCCAAAAGGCCTGCCCCAACAGGTGCGCGCCCGCTTGCTTGATCTGATCAAATCCGGAGATCTTGGGCCCGAAGGCAAACTGCCCACGGAGCGGGCCTTGGCAGACAAGTTCGGCGTAGGTCGGCGCTTTGTGCGACAAGCGCTCGATGCGCTTGAAGCGGAGGGTCTTGTCTGGCGCAAGCAGGGCAAGGGCACCTTCGTCGGCCAGCCGGCCGACCCGATGGGTGATCTCGCCGCCAAGATCACCGGCGAAACCAATGCACTGGAAGTGATGGAAGCACGACTTTGCATCGAACCGGAACTTGCAGCCCTATGCGCGGAGCGCGCGCTTCCCGAGGAAGTGGCACGGCTGCGGATGTTGGCGCAGCGGCAATGGGAGGCAACTGATGCTCAGGCCATGGAGCTTTGGGATGGGTCCTTACATCGGCTGATTGCGCAGTGCGCGCGCAACCGCCCTCTGCTGACCGCCTATGCGATGTTGGACAAGATCAGATCCAACCCGGCCTGGGTGCGCCTTCGGGCCAAGAGCCGGACGGGAACCTCCTTAAAGGTGACCCACAGCGAGCATACCGCAATCATCGACGCCATCGCGGCGGGCCATGCAGATGCTGCCCGGATTGCAATGCACGACCATCTTGAGACCCGGTTCGCGGCGTTGCAGGATGAATTGGCAGCGCAACAGGTACGTTGAGCACGTACGGTCAAATCATCGAATTTGACGGCAATGAGCTTTTGCTGACCCAGCATTGGCTGCTAGGGCGTGGTAAACCGTCGCGCAGGATCACGCGCTGGCAGTAAGGGATGAACCAGATGAGCATTCGTATCGGAATTGTCGGGATCAGCGGCTTTGGCGGGGGTGAGGCGTTGCGCCTGATCGCGGGTCATCCGTCGTTTGAGTTGGTCTATGCCGCAGGCGAAGGCAGTGCTGGAAGCAAGCTGATCGACCACTTTCCGGGTCTGCCAGAGCCGCTGGCGGAGCTGGTCATCGAGACGTGGTCGCCTGAGACTCTGCCCGCCATCGACCTGCTCTTTGCATCGCTGCCGACCGGCACATCAGCAGAGGCGCTGGCGCGTGTTCCGAACCATGTGAAGATCGTCGATATCGGCGGAGACCACCGCTATGCTGACGGATGGGCCTACGGTCTTGCGGATGTCTGGCCAGAGCTGATCCGCGGACAATCCCGTGTTGCCAACCCCGGTTGTTTTCCAGCTGCATCGCAGCTTGCATTGGCCCCCTTGTTGGCAAACAATCTGATTGAGCCCGCGAATATTGTCATTGACGCCAAAACTGGTATTTCCGGTGCGGGTCGCGGCGGCGGGGGCGGGTTCGCCTATGCCGCCAGCAACGAAAACCTTGTGCCCTACGGCCTCTTGCAACATGTCCACATGCCCGAGATGGTCACCACAATAGAACGACTGAGTGGTGGGCCCGCCACCGGGCTTGTTTTCACACCGCATCTGGTGCCCATGACGCGCGGCATTCTTGTCACTCTGTATTGCCGTGGCACTACGACGACGCATGCCTGTCTGGATGCGGCACGGTCTTATTATGCGCAAAGCACCTTCGTCCGCGTCACCGACAACCCCCCGCAGACCAAATGGGCCAGCGGATCAAACCTCGCTTTTGTCAGCTACGCGGCCGACCCCGCCCGCAATCTGGTCATCGCGTTGGGTGTGGTGGATAATCTCGGAAAAGGGGCCGCAGGCCAGGCGGTGCAGAATGCGAACCTTATGTGCGGCCTGTCAGAGACGGACGGTTTGCAGAGCATGCCGATCTGGCCGTGACCTCCGCGATGGATTGGCACCTGCGCAGATATAAGGACAAAACATATGATTGATATTCTATCCCTTGGGGTATTTGCCCTGGCACTTATTCTCAATGCCGGGACGCCCGGGCCGAGCATCGCAGCGCTTGTGTCGCGCGTCATTTCAAACGGATGGCAGGATGTACTGCCCTTCGTTGCAGCTATGTGGCTCGGCGAGGTGATTTGGCTGACCCTCGCAATGGTCGGCCTGTCCGCCCTGGCAGAGACCTTCCACGGCGCCTTTCTCGTTCTGAAGTATCTTGGTGTGGCCTACCTTTTGTGGCTGGCGTGGAAGATGTGGCACCAACCGGTCGAACAGACGCAGGAACCGCTGCCACGGCGCCGATCGCCTATGTCGATGTTCGCAGCGGGCATGGCCCTCACCTTGGGAAATCCAAAGATCACGATCTTCTATCTCGCGCTGCTTCCGTCCCTGATTGATTTGACAGATGTCACCTTCAGCATGTGGGCCGTTGTAACGATGGTCACGGTTCTGTCTCTTGCCAGCGTTGATTTTGCCTGGATCGCGCTTGCCTCTCGTGCACGGACCTTCCTGCGCACGCCCCGCGCGATACGGGTGGCCAATCGGATTGGAGCGAGTTGCCTGGGCGGGGCGGCGGGGGCCATCGCAACGCGGGGCTGATGGCCCGGTGTGCGCGGTGTCTCGCCGCATGACGAAACCCGGAACTGCGCCGCACATGTGTCAGCCAAAACTGTTTGGCTGGCATCTTTTGTGGAATGTGGTGGGCATTTTGACCCGATGCGCCAAATGCCGCGCAGCCAACCGACAGGCTGCGTCACGCACTATATAATTCAGACCTCAAGCTGTCCCTGACCCAAACCAGACCTCCATCCGGACGCGGACCAAGCGCGCCCGCGCAGACTGGCCAAGATCTTTCCTGCGCCATGGCAAAGGTTAAAAGCCTGACCAGAAAAAGGCACGCGCTTTTGGCCCAACGCACCGCTTTCGGTGTCTGCAAAATGTTATTCTTCCACAGAACGGGCGCTCAGCCGCAAGCCGAGTGGATGACCGCGGGACGGGACCAAGCGGTCAATGGGATTTTGTCAGTTCTGGGACAGGATTGCGGGGATTTGCCCATGACCTCCGGAGGGTACAAGCCGGTGAGTTCATAAACCATACGATCCCGTCAAAGTGGGAAAAATCTTGCCAGAATATCAGTCCGGCTGAAGCAGGTGGAGTGTACAGCATTCAAAAAATTGGATAAATGCCAGACACTGCGCCAAACCTTTTTTTATTTGAGCTCGATTCGGGGCAGTTCGAGCAAGAAAGGAACAGTTGTAATGAGTATTGGTCTTCCAAGCGACGCCAAGCCATTTAAATTCAAGGGAAATGCTCGTGAGTGGTTCGGCATCTGGATCGTAAACCTGTTACTAAGCATTTTGACAATCGGCATATATTCTGCATGGGCGAAGGTGCGTGCAAAAAAGTACTTTTGTAACAACACCTATGTTGAAGGCCGCAATTTTGACTACCACGCCACGGGCAAACAAATTTTGATTGGGCGATTGATCATCATCGCCTTTTTCGTTGTTTTCCAGGTGATTTTGACCACAGCACCCGTCTTGGGGCTGATCCTCGCAGTTGGCCTGATTTTCGCCTACCCTTGGCTCATCGTGCGCTCCATGCAATTCAATGCCCGTATGACAAGCTTCTCGAACGTGCGTTTTGGGTTTGTCGGCACCACAGGTCAGGCGGTCTTGGTCTTCCTGATCTACCCGATATTGATGGCTCTGACGCTCTACACGACCTTTCCGATCTGGGACCGGGCCGTGAAGCGCTTTTCAATCGACAACCACAAATTGGGGCAGGCCCGGTTCAAGTTCGACGCAGGTCTGGGCGCATTCTACAAAGCACTTCTGGCAGCCCTTACCTGGATTCTGGCCGTTGGTGTGATCGGTGTTTTGGTCACCGGGTTCAGTTTTTCAGCGTTCTATATCGCCTTGGACAATGCTGAAAGTGATCCTGGCGTGGCTATTGCCGCAGTCGGACTTATCTATCTGATGTTTTTTGCTGCAATCCTGCCTGCTGCCTTCATCTATCAGGCGCTTGTTCGCAATGAAGTCTACAACACCACGACCCTGGAAGGTGGGCACAGGTTTGCATCCTGCGTTTCTGCACCGCGGCTTTTGTGGCTGGCTATCTCAAACATGGTTGTCGTCGTCTTCACCCTCTTCCTGATGCTGCCCTGGGCGCAGGTCCGGATGGCCAGATATCTGACAAGCCACACTGGCTTGATACCGGGCGACACCCTCGACGAGTTTGTCAATCAGCAACAGGCTGAAGGGTCCGCCGCGGGTGATGCTTATACTGATCTCGAAGGCATTGACGTCGGCTTGCCGGTCTAATCGATGGGGAGCACGTTGCACAGGACGGAGCTGCAAGGCTACGCTTACGCGACGCGCTCCTCCCATCGCCAGAGCGCACGCCTGCTTGCACGCCATGACGATGCGGGCTTGAGGATCGAAATACAAGGTGATGGCAAGGCCGTCATCGGCGGCGCCTATCTCTCCCAGGTGACAATCGACCCCCCTCTCGGCCGATCCCCGCGAAAGCTAACGCTGCCCGATGGAACCGTTTTCGAGACGGACGACCACGAGGGCATCAAGCAGTTGACCGGGCGCACACATGGCACGGTCCTGCATGACATCGAGGCGTTCAGGCCCCGTTTATTCGGGGTCATCGCCCTTTGTTTGGCGGCGACTTGGGTGCTTTGGCGGTATGGGCTTGATATCATGGTCGCGGTGGCCATTGCCTTCACGCCCGCAATCTTGGTTGAACAGATCGACAACGGAACGTTGAAGACAATGGACTTTGCAATGGCAAAGCCATCGGAACTGAGCGACGGGGACAAGGCGGAAGTCACTCAAATTTACCGAAAACTGTTGGCCTCCCTACCGGAAGCTGAGCGGGAAAAGCACAGTTTTGATTTGCAGTTTAGAAACATGCCGGGCGTGGGGCCAAACGCCTTTGCACTGCCGGGTGGGACCATGGTGATGACCGATGCCCTGGCGGAGACCTTCTCAGACCCGGATGTGATTGCCGGAGTTCTCGGCCATGAGATTGGGCATGTGGTTGAGGAGCACGGGCTCAAGCGGCTCTACCGTTCGTTGAGCCTCTATGTTCTCATTGCATTCTTGGCAGGAGATACAGGGCCAATTTTGGAAGACGTCATTCTTGAAGGGAACCTGCTGCTTTCCCTATCCTTCAGCCGTGCGCAGGAGACTTCTGCCGACCGATTTGGCCTGGCGCTCGCAAAAGAAGCCGGTTTCAACCCGTCCGGTCTATTGCTGTTCTTTGAGACGTTGCAGAACGCATATGGTGGACGTGAACCCACACAGTGGATGTCTACTCATCCATCGAGTTCGGAGCGGCTAAGAGCGATCGAAGCATTTATTGATACGCTCTGATTAAGAAATATGAAACAGAGGTCGTCCTGGATTGTCGACCGGGTTAGGTGGAGCAGCGTGTCTGAGGTCAGTTGCAGGCCCATGACTTTGCGGGGTGGTGACGGTGCCAACACGATGATCGTCCAGGACGGTGGCATGGATGTCGTGGACGACACCGGTTCCGACGAAGCCGTAACCGTGGGCCTGATGAACACCGACGACACAGGTTACCAGAAGACGGCGGGCGGTCATGCGGGGCAACCAGATCAAAGGCTTTGATGGCGCCACGGGCTCTTCCTTCGATGATGTGTTGAAGGGAGATCATGGTGCCACCGCATTGACCGGCGATCAGGGCAACGACACCAAAATCGCACGTGGCGATGACGACAACGTCGCTGATGGCCCCGGCAACGACCAGATGACCGGTGAAAGCGGTGACGACTTTCTGGGCAGCAACAAGGGCGAAGATACGCTGTCGGGTGGCGGAGGCGCTGACGAATTGTCAGGTGGGTGGGACAACGACCTGCTGTCTAGCGGTGCTGGCGACGACTGGCTGCGCTGCGGTCTCGGCAGTGATATCCTGACCGGTGGCGACGGCGCGGATGTCCTTGTCTTCAAAAACGGGCGGCGGCACCGATACGATCATCGACTTCAACGTCAGGCTCGACCACTTGGACGTTGATGCGCAGTTGCTGGAGAATACGACCACTCAGCACGGTGAGCGTGAGATGGTCCTGTCCTTTCCCGACACCAAACAGCTGGCGCTTGAAGGCGGTGTCACACATGTCATGGTCGAGGCGGTTTCCCAAACAGCCTCGTACCGAGAAAAGAGTTCCACTGGTCCCGTGCTGTGCATCGCGCGGGAGCATCTTGTTTCGAGACGCCAGGTCGGATTTGACCTGTCTGTTTGTATGACTTCTGCATTTTTTGCGCCTCTGTCCAAAAAGACGCAGCGGGGTCAGTTCGTGTTGCTCCAAACACGCCATTGTTCGACCAGGGTTTAGGCTTGGCCCCGACACGCGCGCGGTGCGTCGCTGAATGTCTTTATCGCAACCCGTCCTTACCCTTCACATCCCAGACCTCCAGCCCGCCCATGCGGTTGTGCACACGCCCGCCGCAGGACATAGCGAGGCCAAACACAATCTCGTCCGCCTTTGGCCCATCTGGCAAGCCGACCTCGATGCCGTCGAAATGGCTGCGCACATAGGCGGCGTTGATGTGGCCGAGCGGTATGTCGAGCCTGCTGCCGACCCCACCCCGTTTCATACAGGATGGAACAATGGCATTTGAGTCGTTCAACTGACCGCGCATCGCATAGCCGCCCGGGACGTGCCACAGCGCCGCATGCTCCAGTTCGCCCGCTTCGCCGACGATGGCCCCCTTGCCATAGCCATCGACCTTGTCCTTCCCGCCCAATGCGCTGATCAAACGCGTGCTCATCAATGCGCCAAGGGGTTTCAGGTCGTCCATCGCGGGTTGCAGATCCGCTTGATATCGGCCCGCAAAAGGGTTGCTGACACACGCGATGATCGCCCCCAGCATCCTTGGATGCTCCGGCTTTGGACCACCGTCATGATGCACCTCTTCGACGATCAACTGCATCTTGCGTAGGACAAATTCAGGCATGCGTGTAGGCTCCTAGTGTGGGGGCTTGGACGGTCTCGGTCTGACCCTGGAGAGAGATGACAACGTCGAGGACTTGGTCGGCTTTGATCAATTGCTCTGCTAAGCGGCGCCCATTCTGTAGCGCTTGATGAACATCGGTTGCGGACAGGGCAGCAACATCCGTAGTCACAAGGCGATTGCCCAAATCGCTGTCTGGGCTGAGCTCTGAGGCTGGTTTGCGCGTCACTCCGGGATGGCCCGGCAGATCCACCGCATTGGCAATCAGGGTTGCTGCGACATCTGCTGCAGCGGCTGAGCGGGCCAGCACTGTCACAGCATCGGCAATGCCGCGCGAATGGCTGCGCCCGCGCCAGCCAGACGTGGCGATGCCGCGCACGGCGTCACCGGTGTTCACGGTGATCTCGCCCGCAGGCCCAAGCACAGCAAAGCTTGCCCGCCCCGTCAGATGCAGGGCGATGTCACCGCCATTGTTGACATAGGCCTTTGGCGGCTCGTGATGACGCAGCATCGCCGCCAGGACCTCATCTGCCACAGCCCCCGCGACGGCGGCCATCGGTGTGACAAAAACGTCATGATAAGGCTGCACCGCTCGGCCCATACGATCTGCAATCGGATTGGCAAAATGGCTGTTCGCGATCAACGGCCGTCGCAGGTCCGCCAATTCAGAGACCAGACCCTGCAGCACAGTTTGAAACCTATCCGTGGCGGCCCGGAAACAGCTTCGCCGCTCTGGCCCCTCAACCCCGATGATCAGATCGATCGGCCCGTGATGCAGATGCAAACGATCTCCGGGCAGTAGGGTGGCTTGTGGCCCCATGCTCATTCCGCACCACCGACAATGCGAGCCGCGGCACCGTATTCGCCGCCTGTCTCCAACACATCATCCAGCTCACGGATCTTCGCCGCATGCCCGCCCAGTGCCTCATAGTCGGCGCGCAGCACGGTGAATTCCAACGGGGCCACCAGCGCCGGTGTGGGCACATAGCCAAAGGCGCCATCAGGCACCTCTGTGACGTCGACCATGACAGTGATCCCGCCGCCGGGCCACCGGTAAACCGGGGCGCCGCCAATGGTAACGGTTGTCCGTGCCGCCTGCACGGATTCCGTCAGCCGGATCGGGTTTTGCGTCACGCCAGAGCGGAGCGACCCGCCCGCACCCCCCATGAACAGCACAGTACACAGGGCCGGTTCGCAGTTCTGTGCGATCAGATCAACAGAAGGTTGCAGCACCTCTGGCATCGGCTGCGCCACAGGCTCCAGTGCGTCGTTGAGCACGTAGTAGGCCGCGTGTTCGCCGGTGGTTGAGACCATAAGCAGGCTGAGGCCCGGTCGCGCCCCTTTCTCCGCCCGCCACGGCCCGAGGATGGTCAGTGGGTCATCGATATCGGTGCCGCCCCAACCCTGGCCCGGCCCCGCGACCTTGAAATAGCGGCCCGGTGTGGACCGATGACCCAGAATGCGGATGCCCGTCGCGGGCCAATCAATCACCTTGCCCGCCTGATGCTCCGAGACAACGCCGGTGATGTGGTCATCCACCACGACGACCTCATCCACCAGACCCTGCCACTGCGAGGCAAACATTCCGATGGTGGCAGACCCGCAGCCGACGCGCATCCGATCCTCGCGCACACCATCGACGATGGGGGGCTGCCCGGCTTGCACAATCACGGTGCATCCGCCGTCGACGCTCAGCTCGACCGCGTCCTTGTTGCACAGTCGCAAAAGCGCATCGCAGGTCTTGCGCCCCTCGGCCTTGCTGCCGCCCGTCAGGTGGTCAACGCCCCCCAATGACAGCATCTGCGAGCCGTATTCAGAGGTCATCACATGTCCGATGACCTCGCCCTCGGCGCGGACCGGCGCAGCCTCGGCCCCCAGATGCCGGTCGGTGTCGATCTTCACCTTGACGCCGCAGTAGGAAAAGATGGCTTCGGTCACGACGGTCACACAGTCAAACCCGTCTATGTCACGGCTGACGATGAAGGGCGCCGGCTTGTAGTCGGGATAGGTCGTGCCTGCACCGATGGCAGAGACGACAACCTCATCGCCTGTTGCGGTCTGCCCGTCCCAGTCTGCGGCCAGAAACGGCTTGATTTCATCACCTTTTGCCATGCGCCGGTCCAGCAGTGTCAGCGGATCGCTGCGGATGATCTTGCCGCCTGCGTTGGCATAGCGGTCACAGGCCCCGGTCTTGCCGTCGGCGATGTAACACATCACCGGGCAGGCGTCGCAGCGGATCTTCTCAGGCGCGGTCATCGGGCGGCTTTCATGGCCGCCAGCACCCGGTGGGGCAGAGCGGGCACTTTGGTGATCTTCGCCCCGCAGGCGTCGCGGATCGCGTTAAGGATCGCGGGCGCCGTGGGGATCAGAACATGTTCTCCCAGACCTTTCGCGCCCATTGGCCCCTCTGGATCAGGCTTTTCGATCAGCAGAGAGGTTACCGGGGGCATGTCGCCTATAGTCGGGATCAGATAGTTGTGCAGGTCTTCGGTCTGGCCGGGGATGTATTCCTCCATCAATGCCAGACCCAGGCCCTGGGCGATGCCGCCCTCGATCTGCCCTTCGGCCAAGAGCGGATTGATGGCCCGGCCCACATCATGAGCTGCTGTGATGTGCAGCACTTTGGTGGTGCCGAGTTTCAGGTCGACCTCGACCTCTGCAATCTGCGCGCCGTAGCCGTAGACAGCATAAGGCGTGCCCTGACCGTTTTCATCCAATGCGGTGGTCGGCGGATCATAGGTTTCTTCGGCGCAGAGAACATAGCCATGCGCGTCCACCGGCAGGGCTGTCAGATCGATACTGCGGTGGGTGCCGTCTTGACGGGCTGTCAGGGTGCCGGCGCCAAGCTCCAGCCCGGTCAGATCGCTCAGGTTTGTCAGGCGCAGGATGGCGGCGCGCAAGGTCTGGCCCGCTGCCTCGGCTGCGCGGCCGGTGATGAAGGTCTGGCGCGAAGCAGAGGTTTTCCCGCAGTCCGGTGTCAGGGCCGTGTCGGGGCCGATCAACTCAACCGCGTCAACGCTGACACCCAAGGCGTCCGCTGCAATTTGTGCGATCACCGTGTTTGACCCCTGACCGATATCCGTCGCCCCCTGATGCAGCCTCAACCGCGCCTGAGCCGTGATGCCAAGGCGGATGGTGGACGGGTTTGACAGGGCAGTATTGCCGCACCCGTACCAGCAGGAGGCCACCCCGATCCCGCGTTTGCGATCTGCATGGCGCGCGTTGAACTCTGCCGCATCCTCTCCGGCGCGGGTCCAATGCGGTGCAAGCGCATCCAGACAGTCGCGCAGGCCCACCGCCTGGAGGACCTGCCCCGATGGTGTCTTGTCTCCATCCGCCAACGCGTTCAGGCGGCGAAACGCCAGCCTGTCCAACCCGCATTTCTCCGCCAGGTCATCATAGAGCAGCTCCTGCGTGATGGCCGCCTGCGGCACGCCAAAGCCGCGAAAGGCTCCAGCCGTTGGGCCATTGGTGTGGATGGCCCGGCTGGTCGCGCGGTAGTTCGGTGTGCGGTATGGGCCCGAGGCATGCACGGGCACGCGTGTTGCCACCGTTGGGCCCCAACTGGCATAAGCGCCAGTGTTGAAATCACCGTGAAACACCATACCCGTCACGCGGCCATCCGCGTCGGCCCCAATGCTGGCCTGCATTGTGCCGGGGTGGCGTTTTGTGCTCGCTTGCATGGACTCGGTGCGGCTGAACACCATATGACAGGGCCGTCCGGTCTTGAGCACCGCAAGCCCAAGAAGCGGCTGCACCGTCAGGTCCAGCTTTGATCCAAACCCGCCGCCCGCCGCCGCTGGGATGATCCGCACCTTGTCTGGGGGCAAACCCAGCACTTTTGCGGTCTCTTCCTGATCCATCACCGGCGCCTGCGTGCAGGCCTGAATGGTCAAGACACCCCCCTCCATCCAGGCCGCCCCCGCTTCGGGTTCGATGTAAGCATGTTCAACGTAAGATGTCTCAAACCGGCCCGACACCACATGAGCGGCGTCCTGCAAGGCGGCATCTGCTGTGCCGCAGGTGACATTGCCGCAGATCAGTGTGTTGTCGGGCCGGTTTTTATGAAGAAGAGCGGCATCGGCGACGGCCCCATCTGCCTCGGTCAAGCTGTGGGGGCGTGGCTTCCAAGACACCGGGAAATCGGAGAGGTCCAGCGCTTCGACCACATCCGGGTCACCGATAACCAAGGCGACGGGTTCGCCGAGATAGCGGATATGGCTTTCGGCTAGGGCAGGTTGGTCGGCCAGCGGCGGGATGACCCCGAAAGCGTTTACGCCTGCGATGTCGCGAGCCGTGATCACGGCATGTACGTCCGGACGCTCAGCCACCCAACCAGCCGTATCGCCGAAGCTGAAATCCGCATGATACATCGGCGCGCGAACCGCCCGGATCAGCAAAGACCCCGGCGCTACATGGTCAGCGCCAAAAATCTCTGATCCATCGACCTTTGGCCGCCCGTCGAGGCGTGGGATGGATTGGCCGACCGCCGCACAATCCTGCGCTGCGCGCAGTCCTGTCGTTTCATTGGCTGCCATGACCGCCTTGATGATCTTGCGATATCCTGTGCAACGGCAGAGGACACCGCCCAAGGCGGCCTGCACCTCTGCCTCATCCGGATGCGGTGCTGCACGCAGCAATTCCATCGCGGCCATCATGATCCCCGGCGTACAGATCCCGCACTGCGCCGCACCGTGGTTGAGGAAGGCATCCTGCAGTCGTTGGGAGAGGTCCGGCTCCGCAGTTTCCAGTGTCTCAATTTCACAGCAGTGCGCCTGAAGGGCCGGCATCAGGCAGGCGCACTGCTGCGCCCCGTCGATCAGCACGGTACACGCCCCGCAATCACCGGCATCGCATCCGATCTTGACACTTTTCAGGTTCAGATCATCTCGCAACACGTCCGATAGGCGGCGGCCAGGATGGCACTGCAGGTGGTGGACTTCGCCGCCGATGGACAATGAGATGTTTTGCGCGCGGTCCTTCATGACACCGCATCAACCGTGCGGCGCAGCAACTCAGCTGCGCCCTCCGTGCGATAGGTGGCATCAGCCCGGATGTCATCGATGGGGGCGATGGCCCGGGCCACAGCTGCATCCGTGACCAGGCTGGCATCGACGGGCTGGCCGATCAACTGCGCCTCAACCTCGGGCAAGCGGGTTGCAACCGGGCCGCAGGACCCCACTGCCAGCGCGGCCTGCGTCACCACGCCGTCCGTCACCACGATCCGGGCCGCTGTCATCGCAACGGAGATCACCAGATACTTTCGCGCGCCCAGTTTCAGGAAATGGCTGCGCCCGTCCATCGACGCCACTGGAATATGGATGGCGCTGACAAGGTCGGTGGGGGCCAGGGCCGTCTGTCGCGGGCCAGTGATGAATGCCGCGAGCGGCAGCGTCTGAACACCCTCGGGGCTGCTGATCTCAACCTGTGCGTCCAACACCAGCAGGGGTGGCACGCCGTCTGCAGCAGGGGAGGCATTGCACAGATTTCCGGCCAACGTGCCTCGGTTCTGAATTTGCATCGCGCCCACCTCGCGCGCCGCCAGCTTCAACCCGTCAAACGCGGCGGGCAAATCCGCCTTGATGATGTCGGTCCAGGTTGTCGTTGCCCCGATGCGCAACCCCTTGTCGGTGCGCGTGATGCCCCGCAGATCTGCAATCCCGGTGATGTCCAGCGTGGGACCATCCAGCACCTTACGCTGCGTGGCTGGAAAGATATCGGTGCACCCTGCCGCCACCTGCCAGCCGCCCGACGCCAGAAGAGAAAGCGCGTCGCTCAGAGTATCCGGGCGTTGATACAGATGTCTGTCCGTCATGGCCGTGCAGATTTGTTCGTATACAAGCAGATGTTGCGGGAGGCCGTGCAAACTGTCAATGCTTTGCTATGGCGAACGAAATGAAGAAACCGGATCCTTATCAGCTGTCCCAGCAGATCGGGTACAATCTGCGGCGGGCCAATCAGCGTCATGTGGCGATCTTTGCCAAACATGTTGACGGGCTGACGCCCACCCAATTTGCTGTGCTTGCGCGTTTATGGGAATGCGGGGCGCTGTCGCAAAACAAGCTGGGCCGGCTGACGGCGATGGATTCCGCGACGATCAAAGGGGTTGTGGAACGGCTGCGGGCCAAAGGTCTGGTGCACTCCTCGGCGGATCAGAACGATCAGCGGTTGCGCCTTGTGGATCTGACGCAGGCGGGGCGTGCCGCATTCGAGATCGCCTTAGATCAGGCCCTGGCCGCGCGCACCGAAACGGTCGAGCGTTTGACGCCCGATGAAATTGTGGCGTTCGAGGCCCTCCTGGCCAAGCTGATCTGAAGCTCTTTGCGCTGCTGCCTTAGATGTGCAGGGATTTAGATGCCGACATATTTGTTCAACAGGCTGGGATCATCGCGCAGCGTTTGGGTCTCGACCACCTCGCGGCTGTGCCCGTTTTCAATGAAGGCCACGCGGTCGGCCAGTGATAAAACCGTTTCAATCCGCTGCTCGACCAGAATGACCGCCTTGCCCTCGTCCCTCATCGCACGGACGGTGTCGGTGATCAGTGCGATCATGGAAGGTTGCAAGCCCTCGGTCGGCTCATCCAGCAACAGGACAGAAGGCTCCAGACAGAGGGCGCGGGCCGTGGCCAGCATCTGCTGCTCGCCGCCCGACAGGGTCTCGGCCCGTTGGGACAGCCGTTCCCGCAGCCGCGGAAACATGGTCAGGATCCGCTCGCGGGTGGCGGCGGATTTGCCGCGCGTCATCAGGCCCACGTCGATGTTCTCGGCCACTGTCAGCTCCTTGAACAGACGTCGGCCCTGCGGGACATAGGCGATGCCCTGGCGCGGCACCTCATGCGGCGGCAGGGTGCTGATGATTTGCCCATCCAGACGGATTGTGCCTGATTGCAACGGCAGCAGGCCCATGATCGCCTTGAGCGTGGTGGTCTTGCCTGCCCCGTTCCGGCCCAAGAGGCACAGCACCTCACCCGGGCGCGCCTCAAGCGACAGGTCGTACAACACCTGAACCTGATCGTAGCCGGTGCTTATGGCCTCCACCCTCAGCGTCATCCCGTCCCCAGGTAGGCATTTTGCACATCGGCATTGGCATGGATCTCGGCAGGCGTGCCACGGGCGAGTATCTTGCCGGTCTCCAGCACCGTGATTTCATCTGCCAGCGCCATCACGACGCTCATGTTGTGCTCGATCAACAGGATCGTCGTGTCACCGGCCAGCTCTCTGATCAGGGTGTTGAACTCCTCAATCTCGCTTTCGGCGAGGCCCTGCGTGGGTTCATCGAGGATCAGCAAGCGCGGGGTCTGGGCCACACCCATGGCAATCTCCAGCAACCGCTGGTGGCCATAGGCCAGATCGCCTGCGATCTGTTCCATGCGGTTGGCCAGCCCCACCCGGTCGAGCGCGGCCCGCACTTTGGCCTTGTCGCGTTGCCCCAAGGCCAGTGCGACATTGTCGAACAGGCTAAGGCGCGCATAGATCGCCGTGATCTGAAATGTATAGGCCATGCCGCGCTGAATTCGGGCATGGGCGGGAAGCGCCGTGACATTCTCGCCGTCAAACCAGACCTCGCCTTCGCTGGCTGGAATGCGGCCCGACACCATACCGACGAAGGTGCTCTTGCCCGCGCCATTGGGTCCGATCAGCGCGTGGATCTCACCTTTGGCCAGCGTGTAGTCCACCGTGTCGACCGCCCGAAGGCCGCCATAGATGCGGGTGAGGCCTTTGGTTTCCAACAGCATCATGGCAGCCAAGGCGCCCAGCGATTGCGGATCTCACCGACAATCCCCGCGCGCGCGAAAAGGGTCAGCAACACAAGCACCGCCCCCGCGATCAGCATGTAGGCATTGGTGATCCCACTGGCATAGTCGATCAGATAGAACATGAAGGCGACGCCGACCAGCGGGCCAATCGTGGTGCCCATCCCGCCCAAGAGCACCCAAAGCAGCGGAAAGATGGAATACTGCACCGATGCGAATGTGGCCCCCACATAGCCAAACAGCACCGCATATCCGGCCCCCGCTGCCCCCGCGATTGTACCGGAGATGACAACCGCAGCCAGCTTGTGCCGAAATACGTCATAGCCGAGCATGCGCGTGCGTTCCTCATTCTCGCGCACGCCGATCAGGACACGGCCAAAAGACATCTGCATCATGCGGGCCGTGATCAGCAGTGCTATGGCAAAGAGGCTCAGGGCCGCGTAATAGCGGGTCAGGGGGTCGGTCAGCGCATAGCCAGCGATCTGGCGGCTGGCCTGCGCAATGACAAAGCCTTCGTCGCCGCCGGTCCATTCGCCCAGGTAGAGCGCTGTCAGATAAACCGATTGCGCGAACATCAGTGTCACGATCATGAAGGCCACACCAATGGTCCGCAGCGCCAAAAGCGCAACAACAGCTGACAGGGCCGCCGCACAGATCAGCCCAATTACAAGGGCCGGTATGACGGTCACACCGCCCAGATGCATGGCCAGCCCGCAACCATACATGCCTGCGGCAAAGAACATCGCATGCCCGAGGCTGAGCAGCCCGGTATAGCCGAAAAGGACATTGTACCCGACGGCATAGGTCGCCAGCACCAGAATGCGGGCCAGATTTCCCTGATGATACGTTGGCAGCACGAAGCCCAGTACGATCAGCGCAGCGATCAGGCCCAGATGCAGGGTGACGGACCGGGTATCAAGGCTCATGCCATCTTCTTCCCGTAAAGCCCCTGCGGGCGGAAGACGAGCACCAGTGCCACAAGCAGCGTGGCCAGGATCTTGGACAGCGTTGGGCTGAGGAAGACCGAAATGACCCCGTCCGACATGCCGATCAGCAAGGCCGCGAAAATCGTGCCCCGCACCGACCCCAGCCCGCCGATGATCACAACGATAAAGCTCAGCAGGAGCGGATCATGCCCCATCAGGTAGTGCGCCTGCTGGATCGGGACGATCAGGACCGCAGCCAGCGCCGCCAGCGCCGCGCCCAGACCAAAGACAATCGAGTAGACGCGCTGCACCGGGATGCCAAAGGCCAGCGCGGTTTCCCGATCCATCTGTGTCGCGCGCATGATCAGCCCCAGCCGCGTGCGGGACAGGATCAACCAGAACGCCAGCAGGATGCTGATGGCCGCAGCGATCACAAACAGTTTGTAGCTGGTGATGCTCAGCCCCCAGGGATAGAAAAACGCCAAGCCATTTTCGCCCCATTCCAGCCAGGGCAGTGCGATCCGGTGGCTGAAAGGCGGCTCAACCGGCCGCGCCTCCGGCCCGTAGATCATCAGCGCGGACTGCTGCAGGATGTAAAGAACCCCGATGGTGCCGACGATGGTCGCCTCGGGGTCATAGGCCACGTTTTTCAGGATCAGCCGATCCACCAGCACGGCGACTGCGCCCGCGATCAGCGGTGCGATCGCAAGTGCGGCCAGAAACCCGATGGCCGGATGCCCGGCAATGGACGTGGACACAAACCAAGCGACAACGGCCCCCAGCATGAAGAATTCGCCGTGAGCCACGTTGACCACCCGCATCACCCCAAACACGAGCGACAGGCCAAGCGCCGTCAGCGCCAGAACCGATGCGCCCACAGCCCCTTCGAGGATGGCGAGCATGAGGTGAGGTCCGAAATCCATTCAGTCTTTACTCGTCCAGCCGGGACCGGGGCCCCGGGCGATGGCGCTCTGGTTTCAGAACGATTGCGTGGTGTAGTCCACTTCATCCGGGTAAAGCGTGTCCTCGATGGACGTCGTATGCACTTTGACCAGACGCCCATTTTCAACGCGCGAGATGTATTGAACACCAAAGACCTGATGTGTCTTGCCGTTGAACAGCTTCGGACCCTGCGGATGCTGCATGCTTTCCGGCATCTCGGTCATGGCCTCAACCGCTTCGATCAGCTTCTGGCGATCTGCGGCACTTTGATAGTCGGAGGCTTCCATCCCCGCCTTGATGATATTCAGGGTTTCCCAGCAGCCGAACATATGGGCATAGGTCGACACATCGCTGGGGTCCGACACCGATGCGCCGTTGTCATCAACGCCAACAGCCGCGCGGAAGGCCTGGTCGTATTCCGTCTGATCGGCCTGTGCGTAGCGGGGATTGCCCTCCCAGAAATAGGTGCCCTCCAGAAACTCCAGACCGGGCGAGGCCAGATCGACCGCCTCCAGCGAGTCGATGAAGCCAAAGATCGCAGGGCTCGACGGGCCAAAGAATTCGCCCAGCTCCTTCACGAATGTCAGCACCGCTGGGCCAACCATGACGTGATACAGCACTTCGGTCTCGCGCGGGATCTTGGGGAAATATTTGGTGAAGGAGGTCTCGGCGGGTGGCACGGCGATATGTTCCAGCACTTCACCTCCCTGTGCCTCAATCGCAGCGGTGAAGAAGTCGCGGTGATCATGGCCAAAGGCGAAATCAGGGAAGATCATGGTGACCTTCTTGCCCAGATTTTCCGACACATAAGGCGCCATCGCCTGAACCTGGCTTTTCACATCGGTGATGCCCGGCTGCAGGGTGTAGCGGTTCAACGCGCCGGAGGCGACATGGTGCCCTTCGGAGACAACAAAATATGGGATCTTCTGCTCTCCCGCCGCCGGGGCGGAGCCAATGACCACATGGCTGAACAGCGTTCCGAACGCGACATCGCAGCCATGCTGGTTGGAGAATTTCTCGACCACCTCAGCCCCGCGCTTGGGGTCGGTGCCGTCATCTTCGGCGATGATCTCAACCGGTCGGCCATTGATGCCGCCCGCGTCGTTGATCATTTTCACCGCCGCATCCGTCGTGCGCCCGTACCAGCGGCCATAAGCGGCGCCGATGCCGGTGGAGTGTTGCTGAAATCCGATCTTGATCGGGGCGCTGGATTGCGCGCTGGCAAAGCGCCCGATCAAAGGTGAGGCTGCCAGAAGGGCACCTGCGCCTGCGCTTTTCAATAGTCTCCGGCGGCTTGTCTTTGGTGTCTGTGTCATTCCAACTCTCCCTGTCGGTGGGGCCTTTGGCCTCTGATCATTGTGGGTAAATGTTGTTTGCATACATGCAATTTGTCCAGATAATTCTGGTGATGGGCTGTGTGTGGGCAGCTTACGCGCCTTTCGGTGCCGCCAAAAGCCACAGACCAAGGAATGTGTAGCCGATCATGAAAATCGACAGGGGCAGCGTGGCAATGGCCGCCCGGCGATGATCGCCGAAGAGCGTGATGGCCACCCGGTGGGCCAACAGAACCGACCAGACGTGACCCAGCACAACCAGCCCCGCCTGGGTGACCCAGATCAGCCGCACCGTGTCAATCCGGTTGAAAAACCCGGTGGTGACCCGGAAGGGCTGTATGCCCAGCAGGTCCGCCCCGGTGGCAAACGGATCGCTGACAGCGGCAATGGTGTACTGGATGCCGACGATGAACGCGGTCAGGTAGTGCGCCATGTGATAGACCAGCGCAATCGGCAGAACACACAGGGCAAGCCATCCGAATGCGAGGCCAAACGGCACCTGCTTGCGCGCCAGCCGCATGCCCAGCCAGACCACCACGGCAAACGCCACGATCAGGCCCAGAATGGCCCCGAAGAGCCCCATAACTGTCACGCCGACAATGGCCGAGCGGCCCGGGAACTCCAGCGGGTTCACGCCGATCTGGCCCAGCCACCAGAAGGTTTCGTTCAGCCCGTCAAAGCTGCCGACGCCCAACAGGGTCAGCGCAAAAAGACCTGCCGCCCGCACCGGTGGGGCTTGCGCAATCTGCCAGCCGGGGCCACCGATCCCTGCGGGCGGCTGCAGCCGGATCACCGCCAGACTGGCAAAGGCGGCAAAGAGGACCTGCCCAAGCTCCGCGCGCCGGCACCAGTTCGGCCCAAACAGGATCAGCCCCAGAAAGGTGAACCCCCAATAAGCGGCCACCAATTGCGCCAATCGCGCGGGGTCGTCTGGAGCCGGGTCCGCGAGTAGGAACGCAGCAAATGCGACCAGCATCAGCGTCGCAGGCCAGACCCCGGTGCCCTCTGGCAAGCGCACCAGCGGCTCCTTGATCCTCAGCAGGTGATAGAGGCCCACCCACGGATTGATCCATGTCCAGATATTGCCAAGGAAGGCCGCAAGGCTGACCAGCGCAATCCAGCCAACCGTCCAAAACCCCAAAGGCATCAGGTTCGACAGCGGATTACGCGAGCCGTAGATGCCGATGTAGATGCCAAAGCACATGACGCAGAAGGACAGCAGGCTCGTGACCACCGGCAATGTGCCGAAACCGCGGGACGGCAAAGCGCGTACGGAAAACATCCGCGTCACCGCGCGTTCCGGAATGGCAAACAATGCGATCACCGTCAGCGCGACAACGGCCACACCGGCGGAGATATAGGCCCCCGTCGGCAGCAGCAGCACAAAGCCCTGTTCCGAGACATGCGCCAGCGCCGGGCTGCACCACAGCAGCGCAAGCTTGACGGCAATGATTATGTTCCTCAGTCTCACCGGGGTATGATGCGTGGGGCGTGCCAGAGATGAAAGCGGCTTTTCTGTTGGTGGCGGTCGCGGCAACCGGGGCGGCGCTGTGGTTCAGCGGGGTGTTTTCGCCCGCGGCGCGCCATCTCCTGATCACCGAGTCCACAGCCTCCCCCATGGGCAATGGTGCGGCTGCCGTGCTGACCATCGATAACCAGGGCGCGCCGGATCAGCTGGTCGCTGTCAGCAGCCCGACCGCCACTGTCATGTTGCATGGCGCAGAAGCAGGCCTGCCAATCCAGACCGGCACATCGTCACTGGCGACGGACGCGGCCCATATCATGATCCGCTCGGACACCCCGTTTGAAGATGGCGCCCTGATCCCGGTCACGTTGACCTTCGCAAATGCGGGCGACACAAGCGTGAATATTCGCTATGCCACGCCGAACCCGGACAGTATGGCCGCGCATAGCGCGATGGGCCATGGTACCATGCAACACGATGTTGGCGACGGGCCTCAGCCCACCGTCAGCCTGAGCGTGGAACGGGTCGAAAACGGTTGGTTGGCCCAGATTGAGACAACCAACTTCACGTTCTCCGAAGCCATGCAGGATGGCGACCATGTCGATGGGACCGGGCATGGGCATATCTATCTGGGCGGCATGAAGCTGGGCCGGGTTTTTACCAACAGCTACAGCATCGGCGCTCTGCCATCTGGCCAACACATCCTGCGCGTCTCGCTCAATACCAACGACCACCGCGCCTATGCGGTCGATGGCACACCGGTCGAGGCCGAAACCATCATTACAGTTGACTAGCGCCGCCGCTTTGCGACTTTATTGGTATACAAGTGAGTTTGCATGAGGCGCCTGCGTGGCCAGAGACAGAATAATTGGCGTGGATGTCGGCGGCACCTTTACCGATCTGGTGACGATTGATGGCGCGTCCGGCGGCCTGCGTATCGCCAAAACGCCGACCACATTGGACAATCAGGCCTTTGGCGTGATCAAGGCGCTGTCGATCGCCGAGATCGATTTGGCAGATGTCGATCTGATCGTGCATGGCACCACCACAACAACCAACGCCGTGCTGGAACGTAAGCTCTCAAAGACCGGGCTGATCACAACTGCGGGCTTCCGCGATGTGCTGGAGCTTGGGCGGCGGACCCGCCCGCAGCCTTACGGGATGACAGGGCAGTTCTTCCCCATCATCCCCCGGGATCTGCGCCTTGAAGTGGCCGAGCGCATGGATGCCAACGGCCATGTTCTGACACCACTGGATGAGACCGCCCTGCGTGAAGCGGTCGGCACGCTAATCGACGCGGGCTGTGAAGCGCTGGTGATCCACTTTCTGCACGCCTATGCCAATCCCACCCATGAGCTCCGCGCGGCAGAGATCGCCGCAGAGCTCTGGCCCAATTCCTACATCACCACCGGTCATAGCTTGCTGTCGGAAACGCGCGAGTTTGAACGGGGGGTGACCGCCGCCGTGAACGCCTCGGTCCAGCCTTTGCTGGAACGATACGTGACCCGGTTGCGTAATGAACTGACGGGCAAAAGCTATCAGGGCGACGTTCTGGTCATGAACGGCAATGGGGGAATGGTATCGTCGCAGCTTGTGGCCCGTGAGGCTGCGAAAACGGTCATGTCCGGGCCAGCCTCCGGCGTCATGGCAGCCGCGTATACCGGCGTTCGGGCGGGCGAAGAGAACCTTCTGACCTATGACATGGGCGGCACCTCGACCGATGTGGCCCTGATCCGCAACGGCACGCCGCCGATCTCGAACGAAATCGAGATCGAATACGCCATGCCCATCCATGTGCCGATGGTGGATGTGCGTACGGTCGGGGCAGGTGGCGGGTCCATCGCATCGGTCAACGCGGCAGGCCTGCTGGAGGTGGGGCCAGCAAGTGCAGGGGCCGACCCCGGCCCGATCTGCTATGGCAAAGGTGGGACGGACCCCACCATTTCAGACGCCAATATGCTGTTAGGTCGGTTAAACCCTGACAAGCTGAACGCGGTTGCGGGCGGTATTGGGCAGGGCCAGATCGCGCAGGTCTTTTTGGACAGGCTGGGCACGCCGCTCGGTGTTGACGCGCAACAGGCGGCAGAGGCCGTGATCCGGGTGGCCAATGCCAAGATGGCCGGGGCCATCCGCATGGTGTCGCTGTCGCTGGGGGCCGACCCGCGCGATTTTGCGCTCTTTGCCTTTGGCGGTGCCGGGCCACTGCATGCGGCGGATCTTGCGCGGGAACTGGGCGTGCCTCGTGTGCTGATCCCAGCGCGACCGGGCATGACCAACGCGCTTGGCTGTATCGTCGCCGATCTGCGCCACGACTATGTGCAGACCGTCAATCAGCCGCTTGGTGAGGACGATGTCAGCGTCATTCATGATGTTTTTGCCGGGCAGGTCGCCGCGGGTGAAGCCGCGCTTGCGAAAGAAAACGTAACGATCCAGGAGATTCGAAAAGTCTTCAGCGTCGATATGCAGTTTCTTGGGCAAAGCCATGTGGTCCGGGTACCGCTAGAACACGCGACTCCGTCGGCTGCCGACCTGCGCACCGGGTTCGAGGCGGTCTATTGGACCCGTTTCAAAGTCGAATTGCCGAAAATTCGCGCGCGCATTGTGACGGTGAACACCTCCGTCATCGGGGTCAGCACTCCGGTGGATCTGGCTTGTCTGATCGACCCTGCCGGGCGGCGGGACACAGCGACCCCAGCCAACCATCGTGCCGTGATCTTTGACGGCAAGCCGCATGAGACAGCCGTTTACTGGCGCGATCACCTGCCTGCCGACGCGGCCTTTGATGGGCCCGCGATTGTCGAACAGCTCGACAGCACCATCCTGATCCCGCCAGGGGATACGGTCACCTCCGGGGCGGATGGCAACCTCATCATTCATATCGGGGGCGCGGCATGAGCATTGACCCCATCACCCTGTCGGTCATTCAGGCAGGGCTGCAGCAAGTCTGCGATGAAATGGATCTTAGCTTCTCCCGCGCGGCCTTTTCGCCCGTGATCGCCGAAGCCAATGACCGCTCGGATGGCATTTACGACGCCAAGGACGGTGCGCTTGTTGCGCAAGGGGCCGGAGGGCTGCCGGTCTTTGTGGGCACGATGCAGTATTCCACCCGCGTGCTGATCGAGATGATCGCCGCAGGCACTGCCGCCGCCCCCAGACCGAACGACATCTATATTGTGAACGATCCCTATCTGGGCGGCACGCATCTGATGGATGTCCGCTTCGCCAAACCGTTTTATCGCGGGGGCAAGATTTTCTGCTGGCTGTCCAACACCGGGCACTGGCCGGACACGGGCGGCGCAGTGCCGGGTGGGTTTTCGGCCTCCGCCACGTCCGTAGAGCAAGAGGGGCTGCGATTGCCGCCTGTGCGCCTGTTCAAGGAAGGCGTGCTCGATCCGGAGATCTACAGCATTATCTGCTCCAACATCCGGGTGGCGGACCAGCGGATTGGTGATGTGAAGGCGCAGGCGGCGGCTCTGATGGTGGGCGAAGATCGGTTGAACGCTCTTCTGGATCGCTACGGCGACGATGTGGTGCAAGAGGCAATTGCAGAGCTGCGCCGCCGGGCGGAAACCCAAATGCGCAAGTTGATCGATGAGATCCCTGATGGCACCTACACGTCAACCGCCTGGATCGACAGCGATGGCGTGGTGAACGAACCGCTGGCGATCCGGCTGAAGATCGAGAAGACAGCGGGGCACCTGCAATTCGACTTCTCCGACAGCAGCCCACCCTGCATGGGACCGATGAACTCGGTCCTGGCGACCACACTCTCCTCCGTCTACCTCGCCATGCGCCACATTTTTCCCGAAGTCCCGATCAGCGCAGGGGCCTTTGCACCGCTGGAAGTGTTGCGACCAACGGGCACATTTCTTGACGCGCAATATCCGCGCCCGGTGTCAGGATGTGCGGCCGAAGTCTCGCAGCGGATTGCAGAGGCGGTCTTTGCAGCATTGGTTGCCCCATTGCCGGGCCGTGTCACGGCCGCCCCGGCTGGCACCAGTGGCAATTTCGCCCTCGGCGGGCACGATCCCGAGACGGGTCGCGACTACGTCATGTACCAGCTTTCTGGCGGAGGCTATGGCGGCAACGCCGACCATGATGGGATTACGAACGGGTGCTCCACCATCGGGATTTCAAAGGCCCCGCCAATTGAAATTATGGAGCAGAACTTTCCGGTTCTCTATCACCGCTATGCCATGCGCGAAGGCTCTGGTGGAGCTGGTATGTTTCGGGGCGGGCTTGGGCTGGAATACGAGGTCGAGCTGCGCCGGGGCCGGGCCACGGCAAGCTTCGTGATGGATCACGGGCGGTTTGGGCCTCAAGGCGCCTTGGGCGGCGCGGACGGTGCCGTGAACGAGGTTGAAATCAAGCGCGGTGATAAAGTCTACACACCGGAGCATCTGTCCAAAGAGCAGGACATCGCCCTCTCGGCGGGTGACAGGGTTTGCGTCAGAACGCCCGGTGGCGGTGGTTACGGCGACCCGAGCAAGAGAGATCCCGAGCGGATTGCCGTCGACAAGCGCCTCGGGCGGATCTGAGAAACCAGTGCGATCCTGTTAGGTCATCCAGCCCCATGAACACCTTGCAATGCGCAGCAATTCTCTCTTGACCCGCGGCTTTCATCTGGAAAACACGATAGGGAGCGCAAAACTGTATTGCGGTTTGGTGAGTTCCGGCGGTGCCGCAGGCAGCCGGGTTGCCCGGGCGACAGCCTGCATGGCTGACGTATCAAACACCTGCGAGCCGGAAGACGACCGGATGCGATACCCCAGCATCTGGCCAGCGGTCGAGACCGTGATCACCACCACAACCTTGCCGGATCCGGACGCCCCTCTGGGAAAGCGTTTGCCGCGCTCAATGCGGGATCTGATCTTGGCCCCCCAAACAGCCTGCGCTTTCGCGGCCTCACCCGAGGATGCAGTGCTGGTTTGGGTCGAGGCGGATTGCCCGGCCTGTTGCTGCCCACCGGTTCCTGCCGCTTTCTGAGCGGCGCGGCCTGCTGTTGTCACGGATGCCGTGCCCGGATCAGCAGGTGGTGCAGGGCGGCTCTGCGGGCGTGGCACTGGTTCAGGTTGAGCTGTCGGGGGCGGCGGAGGTGGCGCTCTATCGATCCTGGGTGGTTGGGTGTCCAACGTGTCTTCGGCGGATTGCAACTGCACCGGCGCCGATGAGACCACTGGCCGATCGATCTGTGGGGTGTCCGGCGTTGCGGGGTCGATAAGCTGTCTCGGCGTCAACGGGTCAGGCGCCTGCGCAGTGTCAGGCGGGCGCTCCCACGTCTCGACCATAGCGGCCAGTTGCGGTGTGGCCGCTGCGAGGGTCACGATGGCTTCGCCACCCACACCGCCAGCCTCTGACCCTGCCTGCGGACGTTGCGCTAAAAACAGCACATGAAGCGCCAGAGCGAGCCCGAGGAATGCCCCGATTTCCAGCAGACGGATCATTGCGGCTGAACCACCAGTTCAACCCGTGTCAGGCCACTTTGTGCGAGGTCTGACAGGATTTCAGCCAGGCGGGTTGCCTCAAGCGCCGCATCCGCACGCAGCAAAACGGTTGTATCCTCCGAGCCCACGCTCTGCAGTCTGTTTAGCGCAGCAGCGTCCTCGGCACCGTCATAATGCAGCCTGCCGGTGCTGCTGGCATAGAGCACGGCGCGCGCCTCCGGCTCCGCCCCATCTCGCGCTATGGGCGTGGTCACGTCGAAGGGGTCAGGCGGCGCGATCTGCGAGGTCATCAGAAAGAAGATCAGCAGCAAAAAGACGACGTTGATCATGGGCACGATGGATTCTGTGCTGGCTTTGCGGGTCGGCGGCGACAGCTCCACGACAGCCTCCTACTTCACCAGAACGACGGTGCCAAAGCCCGCCCTGCGCAGCTGTTCGGTGATCTGCACGATTCGTTGCAGCGTGGCGCCGTCGCGACCGCGCAGAATGATGACGTCATCCGGGGCTGTCATCAGCGGCGCCAAAGCCTCATCCAACCTCGTTTCTGCGGTCTGCACCCCGTTCAACCGCAGCTCGTGTGGCGCGACGTCCAGCAGGCGGGGTGGCCCGGTATAGCTGCCGCCTCCGGAGGCCAGTGGCAACGGCAGCACCGCCTCCATGCCAAAGCGCGAAGCCAGCATGAAGAAGACCAGCAGCAGAAACACGACGTCGATCATGGGGGTCAGGCTGGGCCTGCGCCGGGGCTGATCCGGGAGCGCCAGATCCATGGCTATTCCGCCGCCAGTTTCATGCGGGGTGGTGTATGGGCCACAAAGATGCGCGTCACGCCGTCTTCGATGTCGCGGCGGATCCGGTCGATGACCGCTTCGAACCAGGTAAGCGCGGCGGAGGCCGGAATGGCAACGGCCATGCCTGCGGCTGTGGTCAGCAGCGCCTCCCAGATGCCGCCGGCCAACAAGGCAGGGTCCGCCCGATTGCCGGCCGCCTGTAGCGCCTGAAAGGCCGCGATCATGCCCAGAACGGTCCCCAGAAGCCCCAGCAGAGGCGCAATGGTCGCGATCAACTCCAGCGCGCGCAGCCCACCCCCTGCCTGCGCGAGCTCGTTGCGCGCGACACGGGACGCCGTCTCCCGCGCCTTGTCTTCAGGCAATGAGCGCGCGGCGCCAAGAGTGACGTCTATGACCTTTGAGCGAATGCCGCGCCGCCCGCGAACGATGGCTTGCGCCTCGTCTCGTTGACCTTGCTCAAAGGCAGCAACGGCCTGAGACGCGCGGCCCTTCGACCAGGCCCCGATCAGCGCCAGGCGCCAGAGCTTCCACAGGATCAGCGCCATGGTGATGACAGACAGCGCCGTGATCGCCCAGATTGCGGGGCCGCCGTCTTGGAGAAAGCGCTTGGCCTGGTCGGCTGTGCTCTCGGGTTCGGTGTCCAGCGTGATGACCGGGGAGACCGGGGCGGTTTCGGCTGCGAGAGCGTTCTCTTCCAAGCCGCTGTTCTGTGGGGCATCCAGAACGGGAGGTGCAGTTGTCAGGTCCGGTCCTGCCTCGGGGATCTCCTGTGCCGAGACCATCGCGCCCAGAACGCAGATCGATACAGACAAGACGAGAGGCTTCAAAAAACGGGTCATCGCACGCTCCGCTGGGCCGCTCTGACACAGAGGCCCCTGATGGCCCCGCGCCTGCCCGGGTCTTCGTCCTGTGCCATTCGCGCATCGAAGACCGGTCACAGCCGCATCAGGCCGCAATTGGGATTGTTGGCTGATCTGCGGCGGCATGGCCGGACAGATTTGCTGGACCCCGCTTCAGCGGTGTCGGCCTTGGGGATAGGATTGCCGAGTATTTTTGTCAAGTTCAGAGCGCGAAGTGGTCCACAAGCGCATATTGATCGCCTATTGAGCCTCTAAGGTTGCTCCCGATTGTCGCAACCACAGATCCGAATAAAGCCCGCCTGCGCGCAACAGCGCCTCATGTGTGCCGTCCCCGACGATCCGCCCTTTGTCCAGCACGATGATCCGGTCCATGCGGGCGATGGTGGACAGGCGATGCGCAATGGCGATGACGGTCTTGCCGGTCATCACGTTCTGCAAAGCCTCCTGCACCTCGGCCTCCACCGCGCTGTCCAGGGCAGAGGTTGCCTCGTCCAGGATCAGAATGGGCGCGTTTTTGAGAATGACCCGCGCGATGGCGATGCGCTGACGCTGCCCGCCCGAGAGGGTCACGCCCCGTTCGCCGACCTGAGTGTCATAGCCGCGCCGCCCCTCGTGATCCTGCAACTGCATGATGAACTCATGCGCCCGCGCCTGCTTGGCGGCGCGGATCATCTCCGCCTCTGTCGTCTCGGCGCGCCCGTAAAGAATGTTCTCACGCACGGAGCGGTGCAGCAGCGAGGTATCCTGGCTGACCATGCCGATGCGCTGTCGCAGGCTGTTCTGCGTGACGGTATTGATTGGGTGTCCGTTGATCAGGATGCGGCCCTGCTCGATCTCGTGAAAGCGCATCAGGAGCTTGACCAACGTGGACTTTCCCGCACCGGAAGGACCCACAAGACCGACCCGCTGACCTTCGGGAATGGTCAGGGTGATGTCGGTCAACCCGCCCATGTCCTTGCCATAGTGGTGGCTGAGGTTTTCGATACGGATCTCCGCCCCGCGCCTGGGGAGCGCGACGGCCCCCGGCGCATCGGCAATCTCCACCGGGGCTGCGATTGACTGCAGCCCTTCACGGATCATGCCGCCATTTTCAAAGAGCCGGACGGTCACCCAGAGGATCCAGGAACTCATCCCGTTCAGGCGGATGGTCAAGGCGGCGGCGGCAGCGACTTCGCCCAGAGACACGTTGCCATGGGTCCAAAGCCAGACCGCAGGCCCGACGACAATCACGATCAACACCCCGTTGATGGCGTTCAACCCAAAGGCCAGCGCCGTCATCATCCGCAGGAATTTCTGAAATCGCAGCCGCAATCGGCGCAGGGCCGTCAATGCATAGGTTTCTTCCTGCGCGGCACCGGAAAAGAGCTTGACCGTTTCGATGTTGCTATAGGCGTCGACGATCCGCCCGGCCGTGCGAGACCGTGCCTGCGCCCAGCGTTCCGACGCCACACCAACCCGCGCGGCGACAAACCGCACAAACGCCACATAACCGACCACCCAGAGCATCAGCGGCACCGCAAGGCGGATGTCGATCTGGCTGAGGATCACCGCCGCGCCCAGCACGTAGGTCAGGCTGTACCAAAGTGCCTCAAAGCTCATATGCACATTGTCTTGAACTGCCGGACCCATCTGCATGACCCGGGCAGACAGCCGCCCGGCAAACTCGGTCTGGAAAAACCCGACCGACTGGCGCAGCAGATGCCGGTGCGCGCGCCAGCGGATCTGCTCTTGCAGGTTCGACGACAGGGTCTGTTCCAGCAACAGGTGGTTCAGTCCCACAACGGCGGGCCGCACCAGCAGGACGAACCCAAGCACCAGCAGCGTCTCACCCCAGTGATCGGCCCAGAAGGCATTCGGCCCGCTGGCGGCCATCAGGTCGATCAGCCGCCCGGAGTAAAAGATCAGCGCCGTTTCGATCAATGCCGCCAAAAGGCCCGTCAGGGCCACCCAGGGCAGCCAGCGCCGGTAGGGGGCCAGTTGCGACCGGATGAAACCGATGACGGTGGCGGGCGGCGTGTCCTCGGGGGGGGCGGCGAAGGGGTCGATCCGCGATTCAAAGAAGCGGAACATGCTGCGGATCCGAGGTGGTCTGTGAAAGGGGGTGCGGCGGGGCCTTGTCCAGACGGCTTCGTATGGTGTGCAGATCGGTCTTGAGCGCGGCAAAGACATCTCCGCCGAACCATTCCAGCGAGATGTTGCAGGCGGGTGCCTCCGCGATCTCCGCGATCAGCGGGGCGTAGTCCATCTCTCCTTGCAGCAGCGGCACAATACCCGCGCGCGACCCGGCGGCGTCGTAGATATTGGCAGGCGCAAAGACCGGCAGCATCGACCGCTGTGCGATGTTCTTGAAGTGATAGTTGCCGATCTTGGGTGCCAGAACACGCCGGGCCTGCACCGGATCATCGCCGCCTTCCCAGACGTGCAGCGCGTCGAAATTCACGCCGAGCGCGGGGTGGTCAACTTCGTCGATGAGCTGGCAGGTGGAGGCCAGCGTGTCGGCCAGGGTGCCCGGGTGCGTCTCAATCAGCAGCTCGCAACCTTGCTCCGCAACACGTTGGCAGGCCCCGCGCAGGGCCGCCGTCATGCCAGCCCGCTGCTCACGACCGGTGGCAGCGCTGCCCGCCTTGCCAGCGAATGTGCGGATGTTCTGCGTTTTCCAGCGCGCGGCGTGGCGCAGGGTGGTGTCGATCTTCTCAGCCATAAGATCGGGTTGGTCCAGTGGCAGGTAGTCACTGATCATCGGCACGCGCAGGCCGTATTGCGCCAGCCAGTCGGCGTCGCGGCCATCCTCTGCGGGCAGATTGCGGGCGTGGGCGGCCCAAATCTCGACCCCCTGAAACCCGGTGCGCTGTGCCCAGTCGGCGATCTGGTCAAGGCTGATCAGATGATGACGAAAGGTGATGGTGCAAAGGGAGATGTCCATTAGGCCGCTCCTGTTTCTGAGGGGGGGACGAGCACTGTGGCCTGCCATTGGTCGAACCAGCTCAGCAGGCCCGCCTTGATCTTGAATTCCTGCGCGTCGAGCGCATCGAGATCGGCAAAGATCTCTTTTGCCAGAGTCAGATCCTGTATGCTTGCGAGTTTCACGATCTTGTACTGCAGGGTTTTGAAGCCCTGATGCAGGACCTCAATCTCGTCACACCAGTCTTCAAAATCCTGTTCGGGTAGCCCCATAGCGCGCCAGAAAAAGGCAAAGCCGTGCTCATAGGCATATTTGCGAATAGCGATCACCGGCAACTCGCGGAGCGCATGACCCAGAGCTGACAAGGGCAGGTGGGAGACCGGGTCCACATGCCGCTGAATGATGTCGCGCACCGCATCGGTCAGCAGGTTGCGGCGGCCGTCGAACATGGCGCGGAAATAGTCCTGCAGCGCCGCGTTGGAGGGCGGGCGGGCCTCTGCCCGATCAAAGATATAGCCACCCGCCACGCTCTCTTGCGCAATCGCATTCAGGATCGCAGCGCGCGGCAGCGGGCCTTCCCAGCGGTAGTCGGGGTCGTGCATGAACCAGACCTCAGGGTCCTCGGTCCGCTCGATCATGACATAGTGCGGAAAGGGGTTCTGATTGAACTTATTCTCGCGCTCCGGCAGATGATAGAGATCGAGCATGACCATCAGATGCTCGGTCTCGCGCTTGTCCTGCAGCAGCCGTTCGAAGGTGAGCAGGTTTTGCTGTTTGGTCTTTGCCGGGTCGTACCAGCCGATCACATGCACGCCATAGAGGCGGCGGAACCAGTGGCGGAAATGGTCATGTTTGACCGATGGCGCGTGATAGGTCAGCTGTGCGGCTTCATCCACGTGGAAATCCGTGTCCCAGACTCCGAAGTAGAACGGGCGGTGATCCAGCCCGTCGCAGGCCTTGATCGCCGCACTCAGGCAGCTGACAAAGCAGTGCACCTTAATGTCGATCTCGTCCTCCTCCGGCGCGGGGGCGGCAGGGAGAGCTCCGGCCAGAAAGCGGGCCAGACCGGAGACTGTATCAAAGCTGTTCTTGCCAAAACTCCGTTCCGGCACGTCGATGCCGTGGCGGGTTTCCAGATGCAGCAGCAGGTTCAGGACCTGCACGGAATCGAGATGCAGGTCTTCGTTCAGCCGCGCCTCTGGCCCGAACTCCGCCATATGGGGGTTGGCCATCTGATCCCGCAGCACCTGTTCGACGGCGCGTTCGATGGTGTCGACGCTCATGCCCTCATCTCCGCTTGGACACCTTGTCTGGCAAAGTGTTTCGCGACCTCGCGTCGGCTGATCTTGCCATTGGCCTGCCGGGGCAGGGTGCCCACCTGTTCGATGACGCCGGGCTGTTGGTAGGGCGCGAGCCGGGTCTGCAGCCCCTTGCGTATGGCTGCTGGATCGGCCCCGGCACCCGCGATCAGCAGCGCCACGCGTCCGCCCGCCATCGGGTCATCGATGCCGAAGGCCAGCGCGTCCTCGACACCGGGCTGCGCCAGGGCGGCTTGCTCTACGTCTTGCGGATAGACGTTTAGCCCGGCGACATCGATCACATCGTCCTGCCGCGCGGCAAAGACCAGCATGCCGTCTGGTCGCCGATACCCCAGATCACCGGTGCGGATCTCGGAGCCATCAGCGCGCACATGGATCATCTGCGGGGCTTGCGCGGTGCCGCCGGTGTCAACCTCCAGGTGCGGCAGCGGATATCCGATGTCGGCGGCTTGCCGCAGGTCCGGATTGATCGCGATGCACCCGGCCTCCGAACAGCCGTATTGCTGGAAGAGATGGGTTGTTCTGGCCCGGATGCAGACAAACCACGGCTCCGGCAGCACCGTGCCAGAGGTCATGGCGGCATAAAGCGTCTCCTCCGCCGGCAGCAATTGCGCAAGAGTGTGCAGCATCGCGGGTGAGGTATAGAGGAGCGGGCGTGTGACCTCGCGCAGGCGGCGCAGGATGAACTTGGGGTTCAGCGTGTCGATCACCACCGGGGTATGGCCGCGATGCAGCGCCACCAGCACCCCGGCGATCAGACCGTAAGAATGGCTCACCGGGCAGGCGATCACCGGCGTCATGGCCTGCGCTTCCTTGAACGACACGGCATAGCTGGCCACCTCAACGCTGATCTGCGCCCATGTCCGGGTGATCACCTTGGGCGCCCCGGTGGTGCCGGAGCTCATCTGCACCAAAACGCCACCGCGCCCGATGGGGGATGTTTGTGGAAGGTTGGTCAGGCCCTCGGCGGTCACGATCCTGTCGCACCCTGCGGTGACGGCCATGTCATGGGCGGTGCTGGCGGGAATGTCCGGGTGGATCGGGAATACTCCCGCGTTCATGTCCCGCAAAAACAGGATGTGGCGCAGAAGCTCGGCGGTGTCTGTCAGGTGCAGCGCATAGCGATGCGAGGACGCATCCGCGTAGAACTGCCGCAAGGCGGCCCGGCCCCGGTTGGGGTCAACGCGTGTTTCATTCAGGATGAACATCAGTGTCTCCTTTGGCATGGTGCAAGGCATTGGCGACCCGGTGCCGACAGAGGTTGCGGCGGGGCAGCAGTTTTTGCGTGATGAGGGATTCCGTCAGAATGCGCGGTGCGAAAGGGTCGAAGAGCCGTTGCCGCGCCTGCAAGCCGTGGCGGTTTGCGTGCGTGTCCAGCAACCTGCGCACCCGGCGCCAGAACTCAGCCTCCGGCAGACCGTAGTGCCCGTGCAGCAGCGCGGAGAGATCCGCCAGATTGTAGATGAAGAGCGTATCCACCACCAGTTCGCGCAGCGCCTCGGCAGTGCTCATCCGGTGAAAGCGATCCGGTGGGGCATTGGCATAGACCGGATCGATGGCGCTCAGATCCGGCAGCAGATCAGGGTGTGACAGCAGCTCAGGTACATATTCGAGGCTCTCGTGGAAATCGCGGGCGACGAGCCCTGTGGGCCAGCCGCCGTCATGTTCCAGCAGCAGGTTCTGGCCATGCGCCTCCAGCCCGATCCCATGGGCGATCATCAGGTGCCAGACCGGCAAGACCGAGACGCGCAACAGCTGATCGAGCCAGCGCTCCAACCCCAAGGACCTGATCCAGGGGTCGATCAGCGGGTGGCCATCCTCTTCGATGACGCAGAGCGCGTTGAAAGGCAGCACCGCGTCACTGGCGATCCCGATGCCCTCCGGGCTTTCGCGCCAAATCGCAGCCAGATGCCCGGCAAGCGGCGTGTCGCGCCCCGCAATCACGCCCGCATATTCCTTAAGAAGCTTCAGCCGCAGCTCGGTCCCGAACAGCGGGTCGCTGTCACAGACTGCAGCAAGCCAGTTGGATATCGCAGGGGCCACACAGACGGAATGCGGTTCAAGAATGCGCAAGGCGGAGGTGTTGCGCATGGCCATGGCCGTTTTGACATGCGCCCGCGTTGGCGCGTCGGCGTTCATCAGCGTGCGCACCGATTGGCTGGCAACATAGCGGTCGCCCCAGGCGCCAAGCTCCTGCACGCGCCCCGCCGCCTGCCAGGCCTGATAGAGCGGCTGTGCCCTCAGTTGCCCAAGCTGCCACGGATGCACCGGCAGCAGCTGTCGCGGCGATTGGACCATCTGGCGCAGGGCCTGCCAGCGCGGGGTGCCCAGTTCGCGCGCCCAGAAGGTGTCCGCTCCGGGCAGGGTTTGCGCGACAAGGGCCGGATCCAACGACAGCCAGTGCAGTTGAAACCTGCCACCCGCCTCGGGGCCGTAGGCCATGTGATCCGCGTCTGAAAACCCGCTGCGGGCCTTGAAACAGGGGTGATAAGGGTGCCCCTCGTGCAGCGCAGCCTCCATCTGCGCAAAGGGCAGCTGCGCGCGTTGGCGCTGCGGGTTTGCCGTCGCGCGTGTCAGATCGGTGAGATGCGCTGTCCGCGTGAGATCCATGCGCAGGCTGCCCTCAGCCTCCCTGTCCAAATGGAGCGCCTGCAACAGGTCCTCGCAGTTGGCCGGCCGATCAGCCCTCGGCCCGGATGTCATTATGGGGTCGTCCTCCAGCCGAATGCGGCCAAAGGCCCCGCGATACCCGCGCGCCTGAAAGCGGCGTTTGCCGAGACGCCAATGGAAGTTGCCACCGCCGTCATGCTCGATGTGCAGGGCGGGATAGGCCTCAAACAGCAGCGCTTCGCAGAACTGCCGCAGCACCCGGCGATGCGCCGCCCCGTCGGGCGCGATGGCCTGTCGCTCAAGCATTGACATGGGGCACCGCTGCGGCCGGTGCTGCCGCCTCCGAGACCAACGGGTTCTTGCGGTGCACATAAATCGCCTTTTCGCCGTCGGCGCGCAGCTCATCCACGTTATGCACACGGGTCAGAAGATTGCCCTTGAAGGTCAGCTCGGGGGCGTGCAGCAGATGATCGGCAAAGCGTTTGGCCAGACCGCGATGGGTCGCGCGCGCCTGATGCAAGGCCTGCCGCAGCTGGCTCAGCAGCTCCGTCTCGGTGGCCAGACCATCGCGGCTGAGGCGGCTGATGACCGAGAAGACCTGATTGAGGATCAGGTAGTAGCCAAAGCGATCGCGGATCTCCGCTTCCGGATAACACACCGACTTGAGTGCTGTGACCCGTGGTTCCAACTGCGCCAGCGCATCGATGTGGCTGTCCGCGATATAGTAGCCTTGATTGTCGCGAAAGAGATAGCGGATGGGAAAACCCTCGCGCACGTCCAGCAAGCTGTTTTGTTGATGGGCTTCCAGCGCAATGCCGAACTTGTCGTAAAGCGCGAGAGCCGGGTGCAGCGCACAGCCGAGATAGGCGCCAAACCAGCGTTTGGCAGCCTGCCCGTCCGACATGTGGTTGCGCGCTGCTGTCTTGGCGACCAGTCGGGCCAGCATGGAACGGCCCCCATTGGCGGGGTCAGCTGTCAGGGCCGCGACCGTCACCACCGGTGCTGTTTCACGCTCAAACGGGTTCTCGCGGATGATCACTTCAAAGCCACTTTCACGCTGGCCTGGCAGCGTGAGGGACATAAATCCCGGATCGTTGATCACGCCAAAGCGGGGCTGCTGGTTTAGAAACCCGGTCGTGTTGAGCAACCGCGCCATGACAACGCCCGCTTCAAGCTCGTGGTGCAGGTTGATGCGCTGCGAGTTGGTGATCTTGACCGGCAGTGAGAATTTGAACATCCACGGACATCCCGGCGCATAGACCGTGCGCACCGAAGAGGTGGCCGCAAACGGCACACCCGAGGGCCCGAGATCCCGCAGTTGACCGCAGGCCAGCAGGGCTTGCACGGCGGGTTGCAGGCACAGCGCCTCGGCCTGCAGCGGATGCATGGGCAGCAGGTGTTCGTCAGGGCGCAGTGCAAAGCTGGCCAGATCAAGCCCGGGGATCTGCCGGATCATGTCCTGCGCCGAAACACTGCCGGTTGAACCGTTCAGCGCGATGCTGTCGTGCGCCGCGAAGAACCGCAGTTGAAAGCGCCCGCGAAACTCCGGCGCATAGCTCGCCGCCTGCCAGTCGGTCATGCCCTCCCGGCTCTTGGGCGTGGGATGCAACCAGTGACCAAATATCAGCGATTGCTCAGCGGCAAGGAATTCAGCAGGCGTTGAAGGTAACCCCTCTGCCCAGGCACAGGACTTGGCGATTTGATCATAGCTGTTGAGAATGCGGCGCAGCAGCTCCTGCAGTTTGGGGCCGTCTGACGTTCCATGCCGCGCAAAACAGTCCCGCACCAGCATCGGCAGAACCTCTGCGACGCTTGCGCGCTGCCAATGCCCGCATTCTTCGTTGCACAGATAAAGCGCGCCGAAATCATGTGGGCCGGTGATCGACCAATGGCGCACTGCGACCCGCAGTCGCGCGAAGGACTGTGGCAGATCGAACTCCAGAACGCTTGGTGCGGCGCCCTGACGCGCGATCACCGCACCCGCCGTCACCTCCAGCATATAGCCGTTCAGGAAGGCCTTGAGCGTTGCATATTCTGCGCGTGCGTGTGGGCTCGATGTGCCACTCTGCTTGTCGGGGGTGTCTTTGTCATCCCACCAAGGCACCGTTGCGTGCGGCGCATGCGGGGCATACTGTTTTGCAGGTGGTCGCATCTGGATAGGCCTCTGACGGCGGCGCGGGGCCGCGTTGGATACACAGCCCAACCGACCCCTAACGGGCGACGGCAGGCATGAGTTGCTGGGCGGAGGCCTGGCTCAGGTTGCGAAAGACATTAGCGCATAGACGATCTGCGCTGCGGTGAAATTGGACACGCGGCTGCTGGCATCCGGGGCCAGCTCGACCAGGTCAAACCCGACCAACTGCCGATCTTTCAGCGCGTGCCGGATCAGGTTGAGCGCCTGGTAGTATCCCAGACCCCCCGGCACCGGTGTGCCGGTCGCGGGCAGGACCGACGGGTCCAGCCCATCGAGATCGAAGCTGACGTAGACGTCTTTGGGGAAATCTGGCGGCAGATCCACGGCCTCTATGGCCTCGGCGACCAGCTCCTCTGCATCCCGGAAGACCACACCGCAGCTTGCGCGGCGCGCGACCTCTTCGGCGCAGAGGGCGCGCACACCCAGTTGCATGAGCGGCAGGCCGTCCTCTTCGACAAGAAGCTGCATGACCGAGGCGTGGGAGTGCATCTCGCCTTGATAGGCCTTGCGCAGATCCGCATGGGCGTCGATTTGCAGGATGCCCACCTGGCGCTGCAACCCGCGTACGACCCCGCGCACGGCGCCGCAGGTCAGCCCATGCTCGCCTCCGAGCACAACCGGGATTGCGCCCTGTTGAGCGGCGGCCTTTGTGCGCCGCGCGATCTGTTCCATCACCTCGGGCAGCGCCTCGAAACAGCTGACCGGGGCTTCGGTCACAATACCCGCTGCGCAAGGCTCTGTACCGCGAAACAGGCGCTCCAATTCGGTGCTGGCCGCGAGAATGGCATCCGGCCCATCCGCTGTGCCGCCGCCGTAAGAGACCGTGCGCTCCAGCGGGACAGGGATCACCCGGAACCTTGCGGTGTCAGGATCGCGCTCCGCTTGCGTCAGTTCACCATGCAGGAAACAGGTCATGCCAGCCGCTCCGCGAAATCGGCATATTGCGGGCGGCGCAGGAGCGTCAGGTCATCGGTGCTGGAGTGCCACAGCGCGATGGCGGGCAGCGGCACGCCGTTGAAGGTGTTGGTTTTGACCATGGAGTAATGCGCCTGGTCCAGAAAGGCGATGCGATCTCCCGGTTTTGGCGGATGGGCAAAGCCGTAATCGCCAATCACATCCCCCGCCAGACAGGACGGGCCGCCCATCCGGTAGGAGGTGCCATCCTCCGCCTCGCCGAGCAGGTCGGGGCGATAAGGCCCCTCCAGCACGTCCGGCATATGGCAGGTGGCCGAGATATCGGTGATCGCCAGCGGCATGCCGTTTTCAATGGTGTCGAGGATTTCGCCCACGAGAAGGCCCGCATGCAGCACCACCGCCTCGCCCGGCTCAAGGTAGACCTCGACATCATAGCGGTCCCGGATCTGCCGGATCAGTGCCACCAGCCCGGCGCGGTCGTAGTCGCCGCGCGTGATGTGGTGGCCGCCGCCGAGGTTCAGCCAGCTCATCTGCGGCAACAGGTCTGCGAGGGCGGGTTCCACCGCCTCCCACGTCCGTCGCAGCGGCGCAAACCCCTGTTCGCAGAGCGTGTGCATATGCAACCCATCGACACCGGCCAGATCCTCCGGCGCAAGCTGTGACACAGGTGTGCCCAGCCGTGAACAGGGCGCAGCCGGGTCGTATGTTGCTGACCAGCCCTCGGAATGTTCGGGATTGATGCGAAGGCCCACGCTGATGTCTTTCTCTGCCAGGTCAAGGTGAGACCGGAAGCGCCGGTGCTGGCCGGGTGTGTTGAAAATCAGATGGTCGGACAGCCGGATGATCTCGGGCAGGTCATCCGCTTTGAACCCGGCGCTGTAGGTTGCAACCTCGCCGCCGAAATGTGCCCGCCCCAGCCGCGCCTCGTAGAGACCCGAGGCGCTGACACCGGCGAGAGAGGTGCTGATCAAAGGCGCAAGCGTCGTCATGGAGAACGCTTTGAGCGCCAGCAGGATATGCACGCCGGATTGGTCTACGACACTGCGCAGGAGGCTCAGGTTCCGCTCGACCGCAGCCTGATCCACGACGAAACAGGGCGAGGGCACGCGGTTCAGGTCGAACCGCGCGAACTGCGCCCGCGCCATGACCGCGATATCGGGCGGGTCGATCTTCACGCCGCCGCCTCAGCCTCGGTTTCGCCAAAGGCCGGGTGACTGTCGAGCTCAACCACCTGCCAGGGCAGGCCGTCGCTGTTGAGCATGGCCATGAAGGCATCCGGGTCCAGCTGTTCGGTGTTCCAGACGCCGGGGTCGCGCCAGATGCCCTGCATCACCAGCGCGGCGCCAATCATTGCGGGCACGCCTGTGGTATAGGCCACCGCCTGACTGCCGACCTCCTCAAAACAGGCCTCGTGATCACAGATGTTGTAGATGTAATAGGTCTTCTCCCCGTCTGCGGTCGGCCCGGTGATGATGTCGCCAATGCAGGTCTTTCCTTTGGTCAGCGCACCCAGATCGCTGGGGTCCGGAAGCACAGTTTTTAGGAACTGAAGCGGGATGATCTCCTTGCCCTCATGCACCACCGGGTCGATCCGCGTCATGCCTATATTCTGCAACACGGTCACGTGGTTGATGTAGGCATCGCCAAAGGTCATCCAGAAGCGCGCGCGTTCAATTTCGGGGAAATGTGTGGTCAGGCTTTCGAGCTCCTCATGGTACATCAAGTACATGTTCTTCTCACCCACGGCGGGGAAGTCGAAGGCGACCTTCTGCGTCATCGCCGGGGTCTGGACCCAGGCTCCGTTTTCCCAGTGACGCGCGGGCGCGGTCACTTCGCGAATGTTAATCTCTGGGTTGAAGTTGGTGGCAAAGGGCTTGCCATTGTCGCCGCCGTTGCAATCCAGAATGTCGATCAGGCGAATGCCGTCGAGCTTGTGCTTGCGAATCCATGTGGCGAAAATCGACGTGACGCCCGGGTCAAAACCGGAACCCAGAATGGCGGTCAGCCCTTTTTCGCGGAAGCGCTCCTGATAGGCCCACTGCCATTTGTATTCGAAATGCGCGTCCTCCGGCGGCTCATAGTTCGCAGTGTCGAGGTAGTGAATGCCGGCCTCCAGGCAGGCGTCCATCAGGGCGAGATCCTGATAGGGCAGGGCGAGGTTCAGGAGCAACTCCGCCCCGCTCTCGCGGATCACCGCGACCGTTGCCGCCACATCCATCGCGTCCAGCTGGGCGGTGTCTACGGTCACGCCGGTGCGGGTTTTCACATCCGCCGCGATGGCGTCGCATTTCGACAGGGTTCGACTGGCGAGGGTGATCTTTTTGAATATCTCCGGGCGCATGGCCATTTTCGCCACCGCGACGGCGCCAACGCCGCCCGCGCCCACAACTAGAACATGGTCCATGAGTTCAATTCCTTATCCTATGATCGGACTGGCTGTGTGAAAGTAGGTGTGGCCTGCAAGACTGCTCTTGTAGGCCGCAGTCATCATCCGCCGCTCGGACGGGCTGAGCTTGCCTGCCGCAACCGCCTTTTCAACGGTTTGGCGGAACGCATCCAGACAGGCGCCGGGGTCGTATTCGACGTAAGACAGCACCTCGGCAATGCTGTCGCCTTCGGTTTCGTGTTCGATGGTGAACCCGTCGGGGCCCTCCAACGTGATCGTCACGATCGGCGCGTCACCAAAGAGGTTGTGCAGATCGCCAAGCGTTTCCTGATAGGCGCCGACAAAGAAGACACCGATGTGATAGGCCTCCCCTTCGCGCAAGGGATGCACCGGCAGCGCGTCACCGATGCCACCCTCCAGAATGAAACGGTTGATGGTCCCGTCGCTGTCGCAGGTCAGATCGTGGAAGACAGCGCGCCGGTTGGGGGCCTCGTTCAATCGCTGGATCGGCATGATTGGGTGCAGCTGGTCAATCGCCCAGACATCGGGCAGCGACTGAAACAGCGAGAAATTTCCGTGGTAGTGGTCGACCCCTGTTCCAAGCTCGGCCGACAGGTCACCATGGATATGTGCAGCCGCCTTGAACCGAGAGGCGAGATAGAGAAAGCTCTGCTCCGTCCGCGCCAGCTGTTCCAGATCGATCTGCCCGCGTCGGAACAGGGCGCGCAGCTCGTCGCGATAGTAGATCGTATCGTTGAAGGCTTCGCGCAGGCGGGTGCTGTCGATATAGCCCTCGACCGCTGCAAGATCGCTGAGAAGATGGTGGTCGCCGTCGCGCAGCTCCGGCTTTTCGGCGCTGTCGTAGAGTGTCGCGTCGAGCACGTCGAAGATGAAGATTGATGACTGCGCCACGACAAAGCGGCCACTCTCGGTTACAATCGTCGGGTGGTCGAGCCCGGCGGCCTCCATCGCATGGCGCAGCGTTTCGGCGAGGTTTGTGCAGTATTCCTGCACCGAGTAATTGACCGAATTGTCGTCGCGCGCGCGCGCGCCGGTGTAATCGACCCCAAGCCCGCCGCCGAGGTCCATATGGGTCAGTGGCGCGCCCAGGGCGGTGAGCTCAACGTAGAACCGACAGGCCTCAGCCGCGGCGCGCCGGATATCGATGATGTCGGGCACCTGCGAGCCCAGATGCGTGTGCTGCAACATCAGGCAGTCGATAAATCCACTGGCCTTGAGCCGCTGCACCAGCGTCAGCAGATCATGCCCACCCAGACCAAAGGCAGAGCGGTCACCGGAGGACGCTTGCCACTTCCCGCCCACGCGTTCCGTTAGCTTCAGGCGCACCCCAAGCTGCGGACGGATGTCAAGCTGGGTTGCGATGCGGCGGATGGTTTCAAACTCGCGCAGGCTTTCGATCACCAGCACCGTATTGAACCCCGCCTTACCAGAGAGCAGCGCAAGGCGCACAAAACCCTCGTCCTTCGCCCCGTTGCAGATCAACAGCGCCTGCGGTGAGAGTGGTTGCGCCAGCGCGATCATCAGCTCCGGCTTTGAGCCGACCTCAAGCCCGTAGTGGTGCGCCTGACCAACGCGGATAAGGCGGCTGATAACTTCGGACTGCTGGTTCACCTTGATCGGAAAGACGCCGCGATAGGTTCCCTGATAGCCCACATCCTTAAAGGCCTTGGCAAAGGCCGCATGTAGCCGCGTGAGAGAGCGGTCGAGGAACGGCTGCACTCTGAGCAAAATGGGTGCCGAGATCCCCCGGTCCGACAGGGCGTGCATGGTTGCGGGCAGCGACACCGGGGCCTTCGACGGCATCTCCGGCAGACAGAGGGCGGCATCTCCGTCTGACGTGGCTGTCAGCAGGCCATCGCCCCACCGCGCCATGCCGTAGAGGGCAGCCTGGGTATCTGCGGTGTCCTTCACGGGCGGGACGCCATCTTGATGGAGAGGTCCATGCACAGAGGTGCCATCGCAATGCTCATCACGTTGTGTGTTACATGTCAGGAGTTTTTGCTGGGCAGCTGCGTGATCGCGACAGGATCATCGGTGGCAAGACCGGGCGTTATGGTAGGGATAGTTCCTTGAGATATTCAACTCAAGAGGGAATTCTGCCTATCGGCTGTTTCTTGCAGAAAGTCACTGGCCCTAGCGGTGGTACCTGGCAAATGGCCTGCCATCGACATGATCCATGGCAACGGGCGTCTGGTAGAGGTTGCTGAGATTTTCCCCGGTTGCCATGGCCTGCACCGGTCCTTCGAAGGCGACGCGCCCTGCGCGCAGGGCCACCACATGATCCGCCCAGCTGATCGCATAGTTGAGATCGTGCAGCACGATTACAATGCTTTTGCCCTGATGATCCGCCATGTCGCGCAACCGTGCCATTAGGCTGCGCGCATGGTGCAGATCAAGGTTGTTGAGCGGTTCATCCAGCAACAACCATTCCGTATCCTGCGCATAGGCCATGGCGATGAAGGCGCGCTGCCGCTGGCCGCCAGACACTTCATCAAGGAACCTGTCCTGGAGCGCGATCAGATCGAAATGGGTCATCGCATCGGTGACCCAGGCACGGTCTTCGGCTGTTGGCCGGTTGCGCGCATGTGGCCAACGGCCAAACCCCACGAGATCGCGAATACGGATGCGGCTGGCGATGTTGAGGTGCTGCGCCACAACGGCCAGTTTCAGCGCGCGGGCCTGGGCAGTTATCGTGGCGAGATCCTGCCCATCGATCACAACCTGCCCGCTCATGGGCTCCATCTGGCGTGACATCAGATGCAGCAGCGTGGACTTGCCCGCACCGTTCGGGCCGATCAGCGCCGTCATGCCTCGGGCGGGAATCTCGACGCTGATATCGCGCAGGATATCGGTGCCGGACACGCTGTAACTCAACTCGGACATTTTCATCATCGGATGTGTCCCCGCGCAAGCAGGACCAGAAACAGCATCCCGCCGCCGAATTCGATCACAACGGACAGCGTCGATTGCAACTGCAGCACCCGGTCAAAAAGCGTCTGCCCGGCCACCAGCACAAGCGCCGCGATCAATGCGGCGGCGGGCAGCAGCAGACTGTGCCTGTGGGTCCGCATCAGGCTGTGAGCGAGGCTGGCCACTAGGAGGCCAAGAAAGGTCAGCGGCCCGACCAGCGCCGTTGACACGGACACCAGCGCGGCAATTGTACAGAGGATCTGAAATTGCAGCCAGTCGTAGGCCACACCCAATCCCCGCGCCTGCGCCCGACCAAGCGCCATGACATCGAGAACCGCATGTCGGGGCCAGAGCCAGGCCAGAATCCCAAGCAGAACAACCGCCGAGGCCAGCAGTGCGCCGTCATCGACACCGCTGAATTGCGCGAACATGGCGCCCTGAACCATGGTGAACTCTGACGGATCCATCAGGCGCTGCGCGAAACTGGTCAGCGCGCGGAACATCAGCCCGATGATGATACCGACAAGGATCATCAACTGCAGATCCTGGCGTGTCCGTTTCAACAGCCAGCCAAACAAGGCGACGGCGGCAGCAACCATCACGGCGGCTTCGAGCACAAAGCCCCCGAAGGCGGGCAGCTGTGCGTATCCGACGCTGCCGAGCGCGAAGACAAGCCCGGTTTGCAGCAAGAGAAACAGCGCATCAAACCCCATGATGGAGGGTGTCATGATACGATTGTGGCTGAGGGTCTGAAACAGGACCGTCGCCGTACCAATCGCGATGCCAACGCACAGCAACGCTGCCAGCTTGGTTGCGCGCAATTCCATGATGAACCAGACCTTGCCGCGCAGCCCCCAGAACAGAAAGAGTGCCATGGCGAGCAACAGCGCGACGCCAACCCAGATCAGGCGCTTGTCAGGCATAAGATCGCCGCCCCAGCAGCATTTGCAAAAACACAGCCGCGCCAATGATCCCGAAAACGGTGCCCGCAGGAACCTCATAGGGATAGCGCACGACCCGCCCGATCATGTCGCTGAGCAGCACCAGACCAGCCCCCAGCCCGGCGACAAAGGGCAGGCTCTCCCGCAGGTTGTCACCCATGACACGCGAGACCACGTTAGGCACGACCAGGCCGATGAAGGGCAGCACGCCCACGGTCACGATCACCAAGGCGGAGACCAGGGCGACGGTCACAATTCCTAGCGCCAGGACCTGATGGTAGCGCAGGCCCAGGGACAGGCTGGCCGAGCGACCCAGACCTGCGACGGTAAACTGGTCCGCGGCCAGATAAGCCAGAAGTGCGGCCCCTCCCGCCAGCCAGAGCAATTCGTAGCGGCCCGCCACAACACCGGAAAACTCACCGCTCATCCAGACGCCCAAGTATTGGATCAGATCTGCCTGAAATGCCACAAAGGTCGCCGCAGCACCCAGGATTCCGCCGTAGATCAACCCCACAAGCGGGATCAGCAGCGGTTGCTCCGGCGGCAGTTTGCGGGTCAAAGCCAGAAACCCGAAGGTGCCAATCAGCGCAGCTGAGGCCGCCACCGCCATCTTGCCGAGGATCGGCCAGGCCGGTGCCCAGATCGTGACTGCCAGCAGTCCAAGGATCGCCGCCTCGGATGTTCCGGTTGTTGCGGGTTCCACGAACCGGTTGCAGACCAGAAGTTGCAGGATGACACCTGCCACTGCCACGCTTGCGCCTGTCAGCAGCGCGGCCAGTGTCCGCGGCAATCGGCTGACGACCAGCACCTGCGGGTCGTCAAGGATGGAGGACAATGACAGGTCGGCCACGCCGATGAAAAGGCTGCACAGAGACAGCACGCAGAGCGCCAGCGCCATCCACAGATACCGGCGCCTTGCGCTATGGTCAGGACCGGCCATCAAACCCGGCACGTACCCTGTCCAGCGTTTCCATCATCGACTGAATGCCGCCGCCTGCGATATAGATATTGGCGGAGTTAAGATAGATGATCTGGCCCGCCTGCCAGGCGGTTGTCCGCGCCACAAGCGCGTTGTCGAGGGTGGCCGACGCGGCGGCGCTGGTCTCTCCGATGGCGCTGGCCCGGTCGATGACGATCAGCCAATCGGGATTGGCCTCGGCGATGAATTCAAAGGAAATTGCTTCGCCGTGGGTCTGCGCATCAACGCCGGGCACAGCCTCGGGCCATTCCAACGCACGGTGCAGCCAGCCAAAGCGTGACCCGGCGCCATAGGCCGACACTTTTGGCCCGTTTGTCATGACGATCAACGCAGACCCGCGACCTGCAACCGCAGCCTTGGTCGCGGCGAGGCGGGCCTTGAAGTCTTCGGCAAGCTCTGCTGCCCGATCCTCTCGCCCGGTGAGCCGCCCATAGGTCTCCAGCCGGGCCAGCGCCTGCGCCACATGGTCATCGCCCCATATGGTCATGTCGATGGTTGGCGCGATATCCGACAACAGGCCCACTTGGGTCGAAGAGCGGCCCCCGGCGACGATCAGATCAGGATCGAGATTGGCGATGGCCTCGAAATCCGGTTCAAACAGCGTTCCGGCGGGCAGCGCGCTGGCTGCCACATCTGCCAGATATGCCACATAAATGGGCGATGGCACCGCAGCGAGCGGTGCGCCAAGCGCATCCAGCGTATCGACAGCCGCGACATCCAGCGCGACGATGTTGGCAGGGTGCAGCGGCACAGACACGTCGCCGGTCGCGGTGCCGAGCATCAGGGTGTCGGCGAAGGCGCAGGTCGCAAAGCCCAATGAGGCAAAGACACCGATGAAAACAGAACGGAAGAAGACCATGCAAAACTCCGGATAGGCGAGATGTTCCGGCTGGCAAATGCTGGCGAACGTCCGTTTGGCTTGTCCTTACAAAGTTGAAGAGAGCGGGTCCAGTGAATAATCTGACTGAAAGAATCAGGAAATGGACATGTCAAAACTGACCGGAACATTCGCCACGCCCTTTGCGGCGAAATACATGACGCAGCTCTGTAAACATTGGGCGCACAAGGGGGCTGCCGAGTGGACGGACACGGCTGGGTCCGTCACGCTGCCTTTTGGTCACTTGTCGTTTCAAGCGACCGAGGACAGGCTCATGGCGACGGTCACACTGGCCGAAGGGTCGGACGCTACAACGGCCAAAGAGGTCATGGACAGCCATCTGCAGCGCTTTGCGTTCCGCGAGGGGTTTGAGCAGATGCAATGGGCAGATACCGGCTAGGAGCCCATAGTTCGCCAGAATTTTTAATCTTGAGTAAAACACTCAATTGTGATTTGCGTGCCGCGAGGCAGCCAATCGACCGCGATACGAGCCACCACCAGATCAAGATCAACAGGGGTGGTGCGGCATGTCGCGATCAGTTTCAGTCATTGTCATTTCAACGGGTTTGGGCGTGTCAGGTGCGCTCGCGCAGGACGCAGACCCCATAGAGCTTGACCCGATTTCGGTCGAAGCGGAAGACGAGCTTGAGGCCGAAGGACCCACCGGCAACGCCTTTGCGCTCGACAGTGAAGACCTCGCCCGGCGGAACCCCGCCGACCTGCAAGACCTCTTCAAGGGCGAGCCCAGCGTGGCCGTCGGCAGCTCGCTACCCGTGTCACAAAAGCTCTATGTCAACGGTGTCGAGGAAAACAACCTTGCGGTGACCATTGATGGCAGCCGGCAGAACAACAAGATTTTCCACCACAATGCGACCACGCTTATCGACCCGGCCTTGCTCAAGGCCGTGCGGGTCGAAGCGGGTGTCGCGGGCGCCGATGCGGGCCCAGGCGCCTTGGCCGGGTCGGTGGCCTTTGAGACGCGGGATGTGGATGATCTGCTTGAACCGGGTCTCAGCTTTGGCGGGTTCATCAAACAGGAATACGACTCCAACGGCGATATCTTCACGACCAGCACTTCCCTTTACGGGCGCTCCGGTAACTTTGAATACCTCGGATATTTCAAATACGCCGACGGCAATGAGCGTGAGGATGGCGACAATGTCGACATCACCGGGTCCGGTACCGGGCTGCTCAGCGGCCTGGGCAAGGTTGCATATGAAGCCGAAACCGGGGACCGGTTTGAGCTGTCTTACGAGCGCGTGAACGACGACGAAATACGCCCCTACCGGGCCAATATCGGAGTCCTTGTGGGGCCATCCACCCCGCTCACCCGCAACTATGAGCTGGACCGTCAGAACGTCACCTTCACCTATACCGACGAAACACCGACGGGCTGGTGGGACCCGAAGATCACGCTGGCCTACAGCACCACCGATCTGGACAATTCCACCGATGATTTTATATCTCGCGGCGAGACGGACAGTGTGAATGGTGTGATCCAGAACCGTTTCCCTGTCCATTCGGGGACCGTTACGGCCGGGGTCGACTTTTACTCCGACAGTGTTGAGCTTGACTTTCGATCGCTCACCGGCGGGTCAGATGATATCGGGACGGAAGAAGCTCAGAACATTGGCCTCTTTGCACAAGCACGGCTGGAGCCAACGGACAGGTCCCGTCTGTCATTTGGCGCGCGGGCTGATTTTCAGGAGTTTCAGGGAGCTAACGGCAATGAGACCAAAGATGCTGGCCTCTCTGGGAATGTTTCTGGCGCCTTTGATGTCACCGATAATGTAACGATCAGCGGTGGGGCGTCACATGTGTGGGGTGGCGTTGCGCTGGCCGAAAGTTTTATCATCAACTCCAACTGGATTTACCCGACAGGCGGCATCACACCCGTCACCGCCAACAATATTTTCTTCGCGGTTGATACGTCTTTTGGCGACTGGAGCTTTGACGGGAAAATCTTTCGCACAAACCTGAGCAATGCGCGCGTCCCGACGTTCAACGTCAACAACGCTGCACTGACAGCAGACATGCGCTCCGAAGGCTTTGAACTTGGCGTGGGTCACCGTTGGGAGAGCGGTTTTGTGCGGGTCGGCTATGCCAATATCGACACGACCATCAACGGACAGCCATCGGATTCAGATACAGGGCGTTATTTGACAACACCAATCGGAGAGGTGATCACCATTGAGGTTGTGCAGGATTTTGAGCGTCACGGGCTGCGGATCGGCGCCGATGCAGAAATTGTGCTCGAAGAAACGAATACCTTCAATCCGACTACGGGCGCAGCGGGTCCTGCGTTGCCGTCGTATGAGGTGTTCAACGCGTTTGTTGAGTACAAGCCGAAGGCCTGGGACAACCTGACCCTCCGCGCCGCCGTCAACAACATCTTCGATGAGACCTACGCCAGCCGTGCGACTTACGGTCGAGAATTCAGCAATGTTACGCCATTGAACGAACCAGGCCGCTCGCTGCAACTCAGCCTGCAATACACCTTCTAGCATCTGTATTTCTCATTCAAGTTGCAGGGTCCACTGCTGGCGAGCTTTGCGCAGGGGGTCTGCAATTGTGACAAGTTTGCGGGCAGCCGCCGTGATCACGACCTTGTGCGGCTTCTCGTCACCCTCTGTCTCTTCAGTTGAAGAACCGGCTCATCTCAAACCTGAGACTTTTCGCGCGAGCAGGTCGGGTTGCATTCGACCTGTGCCGTCGGACCGAAAGTGCACAAGTCTTTTCGTCCTTGCCGCGCAGCCTATTCAGCGCGATCCTGACCTTCTTTCCGCTGGACTATTGTTTGCGCGCGGATGCTCAAGACGCAGCGGATAGCAAGGTGGTCGCGAGGCGTTCCCCGCGTTGCAACAGTGTCCGCGACGGTATTCTACAGGGGATTTTCAGCCAGAGCTCCTAAGGCGATCTGATACCTAGATCCTTTCTCCTCCAGTGGTTTACAGCTCATATCTCGCGCGATGGCACATTTTAAGCTTGCGAACCGCAACCCTTTCGTTGTTCAACCCATCAGACTTGCCCTCCTCTTTTTGGCCGTTTCATGTCACTTGATGGTCTGCGGGGGTGTTTGTCGAAATACCGTGGGGTCGTAGCTTTTTGGGGGGCAGATCACTACCAACACTCCATTCTTTCCGACCGGCGACAATAACGATACACAAAGACGAGGCGGAGTTCACCGCCACCGGGATCCAATGGCACGAACCCTTCTGCAAGCTTCCGCTATCTTGAGCGTCTTACTGCTCTTCAGCCGACTTTCCGGGTTGATGCGAGAGCAGATGATCGCCGCTCGACTGGGGCTTAGCCCTGAAGCAGATGCAACGGTGGTTATGCTGACCCTGCCGGATATGCTCGTCAATATCTTGTTGGCCGGCGGGTTTAGCGCTGCATTGGTTCCTGCGCTCAGTCGTGCCGCACCCGCTGAGCGGCTAGAGCTTCTGCAGCGCAGTATCTTGTACGTGACTTCCGGTGCGGTCGTTTTGGGAATTGGTTTGCTGGTGTTTCGGAACACATTGCTCGATTTGCTGGCACCAAGTCTCGACACTTCGGCATTGACCAACTTTCATGTGGGATTTGCACTTTCCATATTGGTTCTCCCGCTCTCCTTTGCCTTGGGACCCAGCGCAGCATACCTGCAGGTTGAGCGCCGTAATGCACTGCCCCCCCTTAGTGTGGTCGTCTTCAATGGGGTGCTTTTGGTCTACTTTGCCACCCTTCCAACTGGCCTGACCCACCCGGGCTTGATGGACTTCACCCTATTTGGGGCAGCAATGATGGTGGCGGTTTTGTTGCGGCTTGGAACGCTGGCGGTCGGCATGAGCGCAGCGTTCAGAAAAACCGCTCTGCAGGCACGCTTTCCGCCCGGGTTTGGACGTCAGTTCTTACAGGGCGTGGCCGCCCAAAGCTTGGTTGCCGCGACCCCGATCATATTCCGCTCCTTGCAGTCGACAAGCGGGCCAGGAAACCTCGCCGCGTTCAGCTTTGCCGAGCGTCTTTTTCATCTTCCGGTGGCCTTGTTGATCTCGCCGATCATGCTGATCTTCCTGCCAATCCTGTCGAGGCTATCGCAAGGGTCCAACGGTACGTTCCGCGCTCGCATTTTACTGGCTTCAGATGCCGCGTTTGCGGCCACGCTATCCGCGGCCGGTGTGCTCGCACTGTTCGCTGTTCCCATTTCCGAAGTTGTCTTTGGGTATGGTCGGATGCAGATAGAGGAAACAACACAAATCGCGAGTTCTTTTCGGATTTTCTTGGCTGGTCTACCTGCATTTGCCATCTTCCAGGTCATGAGCGCTGCTCTCAACGCGCAGATGCGCACTCTTAGAGTCCTTCAAGCAACCATCTTGGCATTGGCCACGTCAGTGCTTGTCTTTCTAACCCTGGACCAGGCCGGGCTTCCAGCCTACGTATCCGCCAGCTGGGGGTTCGCAAGCTTCCATATTGCGGCCGCTGCCATCTCGGTCCTGTTTGCGATGGAAACGTATGAGCTGCCAAAACTTGCCCGTCAACTTGGCCGAACCTTCCTGCGCTGTATGGCGGTCTTGATTCCGACGGTTCTCATACTCAACGTTCTGTCGTTGCCTGAAAGCCTTTTGACAGACCTTTTCTTGATCCTCTGCATCACAGTGCTGATGACCGTCGCCAATTTCCGTGTCTTCCTCTCTCTTCGCTCGGTTCGTATCGATGAGGGTGAGACATCACAATAGGATGCCGACTATGCTTCAACTATGGAGATCTCTTCTCAATCTTGATGTATTGACGATGCGCTCTGCCTCGCGGACACGAAAGCACGAGATCCTACGTAGCCTCGATGGTCACGGCGTGACCTTGCGAACTCTGTCTCTCGATGCCGTCTCGGGGTACATGAACGGGGCTGCGTCGTGAAAAGAGCTGTCGATGTGCTGTTGTCCTTGATGGTGCTCCTGCCGCTGGCAATCCCAATGTTAGTCGTCGCGATAGCAATAAAACGCGAGGACAGAGGGCCTGTGTTTTACAAGCAGAAGCGAGTTGGGCGCGGGTGCGTGGTCTTTGAGATGTTGAAATTTAGGTCGATGGTCGTGAACGCCGATCGAGAAGGCGGGTTTCAAACTGAACCAAATGACCAGCGCGTGACACGGGTCGGCGCTTTCATCAGGTCCAAATCAATCGATGAACTACCGCAAGTCTTGAACGTCTTGCGCGGCGACATGTCCCTGGTCGGGCCAAGACCTGATGTTCCGAAGCAAGAAGAGCTCTATTCGCCGGAGGACTGGCGTCGGCGCCATCAGGTCCGACCCGGTATAACAGGGCTTGCGCAGGTCAGAGGAAGGTCCGATATCACCCCAGAAACCAGGTTGGCGCATGACTTGGAATATGTCGAGAAAACCAGCCTGGCACTGGATATCCAGATTTTGATCAGAACTTTCGGCGTGTTGCGGAAGGGCATATGAACCGATGCTGATCCACTATGTGACCGGAAGTCGCGCGGATTTTGGCTTGGTCGAAAGCTGTCTGAAGACGATTGACGCGTCAACGCAACATGATGTGGAGGTGATTGTCACCGGACAGCATCTCATCGACAAATATGGCCACACGACGTCTGATATTGAGCGTAGCGGCCTACGGATGGCAGCGCAGATCCCGGTGGCCCTTTCTGGACGCGATGGCCACGAGATGGCCCATGCGATGGCAAGCGAGCTGGCGGGATTCGCGGACCTGTGGAAGAAAAGGCGACCCGCTCTGGTGCTGGTTCTGGGTGATCGTGGCGAGATGCTGGCGGCGGCCATCGCTGCGGTCAACATGGGCATCCACATCGCTCATATCCACGGCGGCGAGCGATCCGGAACGATCGACGAAAGCTATCGTCATGCCATTTCCAAGTTGAGCCATATACACTTTCCTGCAACCGAAGATGCCGCCGCACGATTGGCGAAAATGGGAGAACACGAAGACAGGATCGTCCTCGTGGGAGCGCCCGGGCTGGTTGGGTTGACCGATGGCATCCGAAGAGACCCGATAGAACTCAGACGCACCTTCGAACTCTCTGCCTCCAAGCCCATCGCGCTGGTCGTGTTTCACCCGGTTGTACAGGAGCAACAGGATGCGGGAGCGCAGATAGAAGCTCTTCTTGGTGGTCTCCACTCAGCGAACCTCTCAGCAATCATCCTTCGACCCAACTCTGACGCTGGTGGCGATGCGATAGATAGAGTCCTCGACATGAGCGATGCGTCGAAGGATGTTCGCGTTTGTACCCATCTCAGACGCCGGGACTATCTCAAGACAATGGCGTCTTGTGATCTGGTTATAGGGAACTCGTCTTCAGGTATCATTGAATCGGCGAGTTTCTCTGTTCCATGCGTAAACATCGGTAGCAGGCAGAACAATCGTCAGCGAAACAGCAATACGATTGATTGCCTAACGTTCGATCAACCTGCCATATTGAAAGCTATCGATCAGGCTCTTGAACTTACCTGTGATGGAAAAAATGTTTATGGAGACGGCCGTACGGATACATTGCTGCTGAGCGCATTGAACGAAATCGAGTTTTTCCCTGAAATGCTTTCGAAACAGAATAGCTATTGATTTGCATCTTCCTTGGGAATGGGACGAACGAAAACGTCTTCGCTGCGCAAACAATCCCTGAGGTCCGCCAATTCCAAGACATCCCAATGAAGTGCTTGAGCAACAGCGACACCCGACACTTCGGTCAGTTTTATCAGATCCTTTAAATGATTTGCTGACCCAAGTCCGCCCGATGCTACAACCGGAATAGACACCCTCTCGCTCACCTGACGGACGAGTTCAACATCAAAGCCCAGGCCAAGGCCCTCTTTGTCAATCGCGGTCAAGACAATCTCTCCAGCACCAGCCTGCTCGGCTTCCCATGCCCAGTCCAGAACATTGCGCCCTGTATGATTTCTTCCGTTATCAGTCATGGCAAGCCAGTCCGTCCCAGACCGGATCGCCTCAATCGACACGACAGTGGCCTGAGCACCAAAACGGTCCGATAGAGCTGTAATCAAGCCAGGATCGCGCGTTGCAGCTGTGTTTATCGCCACCTTGTCTGCACCGGAGCTGAGTAGAACCTTCGCATCCTCAACGCTGCGCACACCGCCACCAACTGTCATAGGGACAAAGACGTCCGTTGCAACGCGTTTGACAATATCCAAGAGACTGTTGCGTTCGTAGAGACTGGCAACAGCGTCCATGAGCAACAATTCGTCCGCGCCGCCCATGGCATATTTGCAAGCGAACTCATCTGGCGGTCCAACCTTGCGCCAGCCCTCCATCTGAACGCCCTTGATCAGCCAGTTCATCTTAATATCAAGGCGTGCGATCAAGCGGACATTGCGCATACAGCAATCCTCAACTTACTCGGTGACGTAATGACCAACCTGTCTCCGCGTCCTTTTTCCAAAGATGCGGTGAACGGAAGCGATCTGTAAGCGCCTCGAAATAGCGGCGGTCCATTTTGGGATGTTCAAACATGCCAGAAGCCTTCGGAAAGGTTTCTTCATCAATCGAGAGATACTCGAAAATCTCTTCCGCCCATCTTTCAGGGAACTCGCCATCATATCGACGAATGAGCGCAACGGCCTCCTCCCGTTCCAAATCGCCGGAGCGCACTTCCTGGCTTGCGTCGTAGCTGGCGCGTCCGATGCCAAACTTGATGTAGGTTGTATAATAGTGAAAGTCGTCGATCTTATCGTCGATGGAGTTATACTTCGAGTATGTGCCAGCGGTGCGTTCAGGCGAGGCTTTGAACCCTCCATTTTTCACAGCGAAGTAATATGCGGATTGAGGGTGCCATTTCAGATAGTATCCCAAATAATGCACCTCGGCCTTCAAGTCGCGCAAGGGGGCCATATCGGCTGGCAGGTAAGGCGACAGATCGGCTTGGCTCAGACCGAAATTTTCCTTCAGACTAGCGATACTTTCGCCGCCAAGATACATTTCCTCATCACCTTTGGCGGCGAAGTAGTCGTATGACCGTTGTGCGGCAGCGTTGTCTTCGATTGGGTTGCCATACTCTGCTTCATTCTCACCGTAGAATATCAGAGGAATGCCGAACAGCAGCGCCATCTTCGGTGCAAAGCACTTCTGGCCAATGATAAATGGCTGAAATGGATGGAAGATGTTCTCAACAGCCAGCCGCGTGAGCAACCTCTTTGACCGGCCGGATGTCGTCATCTTGTAGTTGTCCATCCCGGAGTGAATCCACGCATCAAAGTTGTGACGGCCCCAGTCAGTGTATATGTTCGGAGCCCAGGTCACGGTCAGCGGGTTCATGCCGAACTCATACTTCAGCATCCAAGACTGGTAGAAGCTGTCTTTGCCACCAGATCCCGGCACAAGACAATCATACGAGCCATTGCGGCTGCGAAAGCGATCGCAGAGAACCTTTAGTTCTGCGCGCCGTTCGTCCCAGTCAATCTCACGTTCCTTCTTTGCCGCGGTGCGGCAGGCATCGCATACTCGGTCTTGATCAAAACGGATCGTCGTCTTAACAGAGCTCTGTGTATGCTGAAACTCTACGCTCGAGTTCGCTCTCTGGTTAGAGATGCCGCAAGACGAACAAAACTCAACATCTGCGGGCAGCCCGTACAGCCTGGGCGGATCGTTCTTCTCAGGAGAGAAATCCTCCAGTTCAACTTGCCAGTCCAAGGCGCTCGGTTTTAATGTCATGGAAAGATCGACCCCCGGGATCAGATTGTTGGTATATCATCTGAGACCAGTGAAAGAGCGACGGCAGGCTGTCAACCCCGCAAACGGTTCCCAAACACTTCGACCATGCTCAGCAAAACCGGTCGAAAAAACGCCTACACGAAAGGCTGAACGATGATACCCCGCTCTTCACCCGTCCTGTCTCTGAAGGGCCGTTCCGTCGGCCCGGACCATCCGTGCTATGTTATTGCCGAAATCGGTGTGAACCACAACGGGGACGCCCAGATCGCGCATCAGATGATCGATGCAGCAAAGCAAGCAGGGGCGGATGCGGTCAAATTTCAATCGTTTTGTACGGAGGACTTGATCGGGGCAGATACGAGAAAGGCGGACTATCAAGTCGCCCAGACCGGTGGCGGGTCGCAGGCTGACATGCTGCGCGCTCTGGAGCTTGATCAGGACACCTTCAGGTCACTGCGCCGTCACTGTGAGACCGTTGGCATTGACTTCATGTCCACCGCCTTCGACGCCCGCAGCCTTGCGCTGGTTGTCAATCTGGATCCGGTTTGTCTGAAGTGGCCATCGGGGGAAATCACCAATGTACCTCTGATGCGACAAGCGGCGCAGTCTGACCTTCCCATTCTGCTGTCAACCGGTATGGGTGGCCTCGCCGAAATTGCCACGGCCATCGATACACTGACCCAGCCGAAGCAGAGAGATATCGCGATCCTGCAATGCGTGTCGAATTACCCGGCACGGATAGAGGATCAGAATTTGCGCAGCTTGCCTGCGCTCAGTGCAGCATTCGGCCGCCCGGTAGGCTTCTCTGACCATACCGTTGGCCCCTACGCCGCACTTGTAGCACGTGGCCTTGGAATGTGCGTGCTTGAAAAGCACTTCACGCTTGATCGTTCCCAACCCGGGCCAGACCACGCCGCATCTATCGAACCAGAGGATTTCGCCTCTTTGATCACGTTGTTGAGACAGATCGAACAAGGCCTTGGAGATGGTGTCAAGCGCGAGATTGGCTCGGTCTCAGACGTAAAAGCCGTGGCGCAGAAAAGCCTCGTGTTCGGCCTTGATCTTCCGGGCGGGCATCGGCTCTCGGAGGCCGACCTATCGGCTATGCGCCCTGGTCTTGGTCTTTCGCCCACGCTGCTGGACCTGTTTGTTGGACGCACCCTGCGCCAGGACGTCACCGCAGGTACGCTGGTGGATTTTGCGCATGTCGAGTGAGCATACGCAAAGGCTTTGTCTTTTTGGTGCCGGAGCCCATGGCCGTGTGGTTGCTCATCAAGCCCGGTCAATCGGGGTGACGGACCTTTGCTTTGCAGATAATGCCGCTCACGCAGGTTCCAGCGTTGATGGTATCCCGGTTCTCTTTTCTGATCTGGTCAGCGTAACAGACCGCTCTCTGCTCATCACTGTTGGCGACAACGGTGCCAGGCAGGGCATCTTCGATCAAAGTCGCGCCATTGGACATGATCTCTCCCAGCTGGTTGTGGAGCCAGCCCGCGTCTTTTCGCAACACGTTGGCGAAGGGACAATGGTGCTGGCAGGCGCTTTCATCAACATCGGCGCCACATTGGGGCGGAATATCATCGTGAACAGCGGGGCCATTGTCGAGCACGACGCGGTGATTGGGGACCATTGCCATCTCGCACCCGGCAGTGTTGTCGGCGGCGGCGCACGGATCGGCTCCGGTGTATTGCTTGGCAGCAATGCGACCGCTTTACCGGGCGTAACGGTTTGCGACTGGGCGGTAATCGGTGCAGGGGCTGTCGTCTGCGAGAACATCAATGAACGCGGCACCTACGTCGGTGTGCCAGCAAGGAAAATCCAACACAAGGGCCCCACAAGGTGACATTGAACTGTACAATTGTCGACTATGGCAGCGGAAACCTTTTTTCCGTGATGGAATCGCTAAAACGTTGCAATGCCTCTCCCATACTGAGCTCCGATCCAGACAGCGTTGCTAACGCTGACCGTTTGATCCTGCCTGGTGTGGGTGCATTTGGACGTGCCGCCGAACAGTTGAGAGCGACGGGTCTTGATGCAGCGGTCTTGCGTTACCTTGAACGGGAGCGGCCCTTTCTGGGCATATGCGTTGGCATGCAGCTGCTGATGGAGACCGGAGAGGAATTCGGCGTCCATCGCGGGCTTGGTGTGTTTGAGGGCACGGTTTCGAAAATAGCCGCAGAACGAGAGGATGGTAAGCCGGAACGGGTCCCTGTCATCGGGTGGAACACTCCTCGCGAGGCATTTCCCAACAGTTTCGATGGCACACCGTTCGCAACGGCTGGACCCGGCGCGGCATACTACTTCGTTCACAGTTTCGCGGTGCAATGTGCTTCAAAGGCGGCCGCCATAGCCGTCACGGATGTTGGAACAACGCAGGTGACTGCAGCCATCGCTCGAGATCATATTTTTGGTGTCCAGTTCCACCCGGAGAGATCTGCGCTAGACGGTCAGTCCTTTTTGGCGGGCTTCCTGCAGCTGTGAGATAGAAAGACGTCATCCGCGCGCTGCTCCAAAGACGATCTCCATTTCAGTCTGATACGGGTCGGTCCGGTAACCTTGCATCGGCCGACCATGAGTAAGGTAGTATGACATGCGCGACGCGAACCATGGATCAGCGAAGATTTGCCCAAGGCGTTCCGCAGAGATTGCGGCCATGTCCAGCCCGCTGCCCTCATACCCGAACGCGGCCATATCGGGCTGGCATATCATTTCGACCAGGAAGACTTCTTCCGGGTCGAGATGGCGTTCCCAGCGCGACGTCGCCTTGCTGTAGTTGTCCCCGGTTTCTTCAAAGGATGTATTGGTGCGCCATGCCTCGCCTTTGATCTCTGAAAATCGGCTGAGATCCGCCATGTCATCGACATAAGGTTCGCCGAGAAACTCGCAAATCTTGCACATTTCCCCCGGCAGATTGGTTGCGAGATCCTCTGCACGCAGAATCAGAATACGATCTGTTCCGTGCGTGCGCTGCAGGTTGGGAAGTTCCATCATGGCACCCTTGCAGTTCAGCGCTGCATCAAGATAGGTGGGCCAAGGCTCATATGTCATCTTCTTGTAGGATGCTGTCACATCGCGGGGATCACGCATCACGTGAACGACCTGGCCTTTCGGGAACATCTCCAGGAAAAGTGGTATGTCGCGCCACTGCGCCGCAAGCTTTTCTGCCCAACGTGTTGCACCAGGTTTATCCGCCACAAGCAGCGACTGCATGATGGCATCATAAACCCGGCTATGGGTGATCTGTCCGTCAGAAAGCTGAGATGAGACCGCCTCCTCCGAAAGGTGCAAGCCCCAGCGTTTCGAAACTCGTTCATTCGTTTGCTCTAACAGCCTTCGAAGCTCGGCCGGGTCAGCCGGGTTCGAAAAATGCGGGTAGCAAAACCGCAGATATTTTACGGTGGATGAAGCAGCCGCAATAGCTGGAATATTGTTCACGACGGCTGTCAGGAACGTTGTTCCACTGCGGTAAACACCCGACAGGAAAACAGGTCTGGTCTCATCCGTTGAGGCTGGCATGGCGCGGCAAGGTTTCAATCAGGCCTCCTACAAAGGTTGTGCAAAAGCAGCTATAACCACTGCGGATATTGGCGTGAAGCGCCTCTCTTCACCTGAAGCAATGAGAATGCAGGCTGGTCAGCCGTCAAACTTTCAACTAGTGGTTAATGTCGGCGACCGGGCCAGTTCCGCCTCACCCCAAGCCTGTTTGGAGCAACTGATGACGCAAGACGATCCGCGAAAAGACTATTGGAACGGCCAGTATCTGGAGTACTGGCGCAGCAGGGTAGCAGAAGCAGGAGCAGGTACAAGCGACGTTGTCGCAGGCGATCCCAACACGGAAGGTGATGAGGTATACAATCGTGTATTTGATCGCTACGGCTTTGAACCGGGTCGTTTGCTGGAGGTGGGCTGTGCATGGGGCCGGATGTTCCCTCTCTACAAGGCTCGCAACCTCAAAATCACCGGCTTGGACATATCGGAGGCGATGATAGGTGCGGCACGGGAGAGCTGGGAAGCTGACGACTCCATTGAGGGATTGGTGGTTTCGCCGGCCGAAGAGCTGCCATTCCCGGACGAGAGCTTTGACAATCTTGCCTGTTTGGCGGTTCTGGATGCAACCCGACAGGACGAGGCGCTTACCGAGTTTCTGAGGGTTGTTCGCCCTGGGGGAAGGCTTTATGTGACCGGAAAGAACGATCTCTATCATGCTGATGATACAGAAGCGCTTGCGGCTGAAATTGGTGCTCGAAAGAAGAACCATCCAAATTTCTTCACTGATACCAAAGAATTGCTCGAAGTCATGTCCCGGCAGGGTCACACACTGGTTGGCCAGCACTATTTTGAGCGACGTGGGGATTTTGCAGCCTTTCACAGTATCGAGACGCCCCGACTCCCGTTCTATGAATACCTCCTGGTTTTTGAGCGTGGTGAGAGCTATGCGCGTGTGCCAAAGATCAGCGCGACCCATTCAAAAACATTTCAAAATCAATAAGATGAGACCAGTAGGTCGCTGACACTTTGAGGGATAAGTGATGTCCGGTCGTGTTTTTATCGTGCATACCATCGACACCGAAGGACCGCTGTTTGAACCTGTGCAGGCAAAGTTCGAGCGACTGCAGGAACTTTATGGTCTCAGCGGTGTCGAACCGACACTCGACAACCTTCAGCGATTGAAGAGAGGCGAAATCGATCTGGGCGAAAAAGCTCCGATCATCGCGCAGGCGCTGCAAAGTCATGCAGATGGGACATTGGGCAGCTGGGAAGAAGTCAATGAGATGCTTGGCCGTGTGACCGCGCAGGCTTTTCGCAAAAAACTGCCCGATAGCGCAGGCAATGGCTGGGTCTATACGTGGTACTGCATGGACCACGTCGGTTTTAATGTGAACCCCCGGAAGAGGGATATAGGTCATCACCATATTCACGACCGCTATATGGGTTTGATCAAGGATCAACCGTGGTCGCAGGACGCGGTTGAGTTCCATTTCCATCCTGTGTCGACTTACCGAGAGGCGCACCGCTGTGCGACACACTACCTTCGCTACGACGATCTATATACGATTTTGTCTCGACGGATTCTGGAGCGCGGGTTTTTTCCCGCAAGCTATCGCGCGGGATTTCAGGCCGAGAGGCCAGACAGCCATTGGTTCCTAGAACAGTTCATTCCATTTGATTTCTCGAACATGGCAACAGAAGACACCGCCGATCTCGATGCTTCCATCGATTTTCGAAATGGCAGGTCGGGGAACTGGCGGCGAGCCCCCAGTGACTGGAGAGTGTACCGCCCTGATCACGATGACTACCAAAAGGAAGGTCGATGCCGGCGCCTGATCGCGCGATCACTCAATCTGCGCAGCCGCATCGCTCCGATGACCCAAAAAGAGATGAACGCCGCTTTTTCGCGCGCGGCTGAAGGACACGATACCGTTGTCGGGATGTGCAGTCACGACTGGCGTGATCTTGAACCGGAGGTCAGTAAGGGCATGGACATGCTACGCGAAAGTGCACGTCTGCATCCAGGCGTGCACTTTTACTACAGCCCGGCTCGATCAGCCTTTCAAAGTCAGTTGCTGACGGAAGAGCGGCAGCAGGATGCCCTGGACTTGTCTCTGGAGTTCGTACCGGAAACCCCCGGTCAGGATGTGCCGTACATCAAGATCGAAGCAAAAAGAGGAAAGGTTTTTGGACCGCAACCGTTTCTCGCCATCCAAACGAAATCGCGCCGCTTCATTCATGACAATCTCGATTTCGGTGAAGTGCCGAACGTATGGTACTATGCGTTTCACGGCGACACGCTTCCTATCGATGACGTCGAGATGATCGGAGTAGGCGCCAGCGATATTCAAGGCAACACCGTCACAAAGACATTCCGGCCGCACTGATGACCCGTTTGCGAGATAACGGCCAAAGCTCGCCAAGAAAGGTCATGATGGCCTGCTATGGCGGCGGCCATGTCCAGTCGCTTATCCCTATCGCCCAAGCCCTGCTGGAGCGGCAAGATATCGAGTTGGAGGTGATCGGCTTCACCACGGCTCGGGCAGCTTTCGAGCGCGCTGGCGTGCCCGCCGCCGGATATTGCTGCTTGTTAGACGAGACCGATCAGAAGTGGATCGACCTTGCCCGGCAATATGCGCCATCAGCAGCTCATCCGGACATTACAGACGATGAAAACCTAGCGTACCATGCGATTGGGCTAAGAGATCTGGCCGAAGACAGCGGCCAGACTGTCGCGCTCGAACAGTTTGAGCAATTGGGGCGTAAGTGTTTTATGCCACAGCACAGTTTCGAGAGATTTCTGAAGCGCACTTGCCCCAATCTGGTCATTGCATCCAGCAGCCCCAGGTCCGAGCTTGCCATGATAAAAGCGGCAAAGCGGCTGAAGATTGAGTCTTTGGCGATATCGGACTTATTTCTGCAAGCAGAAGCTGAATACATCTGCGCGCCAGACTACGCAGAAAATGTTTCCGTTCTTTCAGGCTATGTTCGGGATTTTCTAATCTCGAAAGGATGCCAATCGAGGATCTGGGTCACTGGCAACCCGGCATTTGACTCCCTTGCCAAAGCAAGGTCTGAAAAACTGCGACGGAAGCGCCGGTCTGAGTTGGGCCTACAGGATACAGATAGTTTGGTACTGTGGGTCTGTCAGTCGTCTGCTGTTTCGATATTGGGCAAGCCTTTCGCCAATCCTGTACACATTCTTGAAATGCTGCAAAATCTGGCAAGACAGGCACCGGGAACACATATTCTGATCCGGCAGCATCCGAATAAGAAAATCTTAGACGAAAGCCAAATTGGCCGAGCCTTGCAGCCGCCCTCACGCTGGACGATCGAAGACTGTCTGGCAGCCTGCGATTGCGTTCTTCAAGAGACCTCCACGGTCGGTTTGCAAGCAGCTCTACTTGGCAGGCCGGTGGTAACGATCAATGCAGATGGCTATCCGCCCTATGCGGATCTGGGACTGGCCACCGACGTGCCGACTATCGATGCAGCATTGGACGTGTTGCAACATCCGACCAAACCTGATCTTTCACGTTTAGGCGCGCCTGATATTGGTCGCGCCACGGACCATGTCTTGAAGACAATCGATGGTATCTTGGAAAATCTACCAAACATTGAGGCCGCTGAATGAAATCCATCCAGGCCTTGGCTGATCTTTCCGGACGAAAGGCACTTGTCACAGGAGGCGCAGGGCACATCGGACTTGCTGCCGCAGAGGCGCTGCTCGAACTCGGCGCAGAGGTCATTCTCCTTGATCTCCCCACCCCGCGACTTGAAGAATGTACAGCAATGCTGCGGGATGTGCATGGAAACCGGGTAGAAGCGCTCGGCGGTGATCTGAAGGACGCCGATTTGCCTGACGTGATCGCCGAAAACCTCAAAGAAACGGAGGGCACCCTTGGTATCCTCGTAAACAATGCCGCCTTTGTGGGCACGTCTGACCTCGAAGGTTGGGTTACCCGGTTCGAAGATCAAAGCGTCGACACTTGGAACCAGGCCATGCAGGTTAATTTGACGGCCCCGTTCGCGCTTGTTCAAGCACTTGCAAAGCCCCTGCGCGAGAGCGGTCACGGTAGCGTCATCAACTTGGGGTCGCTTTACGGAGTATTGGGCCCTGATCTTTCGCTTTACGACGGGACGCCCATGGGGAATCCGGCGGCCTATGCCGCAAGCAAGGGGGGGCTTATTCAATTGACACGCTGGCTGTCGACTGTGCTTGCGCCAGAGGTTAGAGTGAATGCAATAAGCCCCGGGGGTATTTCCCGCGGGCAACCCGACGTCTTTGTTGATCGTTATACCGCAAGGACGCCACTTGAACGCATGGGGAGAGAAGAGGACTTAAAGGGCGCAATCGCATATCTTGCGAGCGATCTTTCGGCCTATGTGACAGGCCAAAACCTTATGGTCGACGGCGGCTGGAGCGCTTGGTAAATGTCGCCAGGGCAATCGACACTTCTAGATGCGATACGGGCGCTTGCTGCGCATTTCGTTCTGCTCGGGCATATCCTGTCACTTTCGATCTTCCCCGGATTGCGTACCGGTTTGGGTGACCTAGGTGTCATAATCTTCTTTATTCTATCGGGCTTTCTAATCGCAGCGACCAGCACTCAAAAGGCAGATCTTGGCCGATACAACTTTAGAGACTATTTGTTGGACCGGGCCTTCCGGATTTTCACGCCCTATGTTCCGGCTTTATTCGCCGTTCTCATACTCGATGGGCTGACCATGCGTTTTTCGACGGCGTCAACTTATGCTGAGTACTTCACTGTGCAGGATTTTGCTGCCAGCCTTTTTATGTTGCAGCAGTTCCCACCAGGTATTCTGCTTGATCAGGTTTTCGGGCTTGAAGCAGCGAAGCTTTCGACTTTTGGCAGCGCCAGACCCTTCTGGACAGTTGCGAACGAGTGGTGGTTGTATGTTTCCTTTGGTCTGATTTTCTTTGGCATCGCTTCAAAAAAACGCAAACTTGGTTTGGGCTTTCTTCTAGTAGCAGCGATCTTTCCTGTTTTTAATTTTGTCGCAGGAACCGGCGAAGGGTTGAGTCTGCTTTGGGTTTTCATGGCTCTTATTGGAGTCTTGTATGCCCGCAGCCGCCAGAAATTCGAGGCACACATCTCGACTTTTCAAGCACAAAACGCTGGGTTTAAACTGATACTGGCGACAGCTGTCGGCTGTATCCTTGCGCTTGCAACGGTCCGCTTCATCTGGATATCGTACTTGCATCCATCCCTGGCACCGGGAATGCCTGTAGTCTACGATTTCAATCTTTATGTTCTCATCGCCGCGGCCATATCACTGATGTTCGTGCTGGCGGCGCAGATCACGAAACCTTTGGGCCGCAAACCTATTCAGTTCTTCGCCGATTATTCCTATTCTCTATATTTAATACACTACTCAATTATCTATTTCTGCGACGCACTCACAATTGGACCTGAAGACAAGCTGGTAAGGTTGGTTTTTCTCTATCTGATCTGCAATATTGCCGCGATCGTTCTTTGGGCGCTTTTCGAGAGACATCATCGGCGCCTGCGTTATTGGATTGCGGGACGGCCTACCCGGGGTGGATGAATGAAAGCTGTCGTTTTCGGAAGCGGATCGATCGGGCGACGCCATATTGAGTCTCTTAGACAGATTGAACCAAACTGTGAGATCACGCTCGTACGCCGTGACGCAATCGAGGATGAGTACTCCCAAGGCATTGGCGCCTCAGTGGTTGGTTCTGCGAAGATGGCGCTCGATATGCGGCCCGACCTTGCAGTTATTGCAACCCCGTCGGCTATGCATATGGAAGCGCTGGCTCCTTGCATACTGGAAAACGTGCCAATCTACCTCGAAAAACCTGCTGTAACACGAGAAGCAGATGTGAGCGTGATCCGCGATCTGATCACAAGTCAAACGTACGACGCGCCGAGCCAGACGGGCTGCAACCTGCGGTTTCTTCCAGCAATGCGAGACGCTCACGCCCTGCTCCGGTCCGGCGCGCTTGGACACGTTGCACGCGCCAGTTTCCAGGCTGGTCAATATCTGCCTGACTGGCGGCCAGGAACTGATCATCGATGCTCCTACAGCGCTGACCCGCAATTGGGTGGCGGTGTCATCTTCGACTTGATCCACGAACTGGACTCGGCGCATTTTCTAATTGGGCCCTTTGGCGAGGTGCACGCTTTTGCCGCATCTGTGGAAGCTTTGGATATTCGTTCAGAGGCGGTCGCCACGATAATCCTGAGTTCAAAAAAAGGCAGATCGCTGGTGACCGTGGGGCTCGACTACGTCAGCCGAAAGCCGATACGTCGATATGATATCATCGGCACGGCGGGAACCCTTCGACTGGACCTGGTAGGAAAGAAAATGACCTTAGATACAGTTGACGGAAGTGAAGTGTTATCAAATTGCCCGGGTGATTTTGACGTTGCCCAAACCTATGTGACGGCCATGTCGGAACTGCTCGACGCTATTGCGTCAGGGGGGGCAACCAGCCAAGGGATTGAAGCCGGGCTCGAAACGGCCACTTTGGCTCTTAAGGCAAAGGCCAGCCTATGAGCACGATTGCTACAATTTGCGCCCGTGGTGGCAGTAAGGGTGTTCCCGGCAAGAACATTCGCCCCCTGATGGGGAAACCACTGATTGTATACACCATTGAACAAGCGCTGGCCTGCGGTCAGATTGACCGGGTTTGTGTCTCGACAGACAGCCAGGAGATCGCTGATGTCGCGCGTCTGGCCGGCGCTGAAGTGCCGTTTCTAAGACCTGCCGCCCTGGCAACAGACACAGCAGGCAAGCTGGACGCAATACTTCATTTGGTAGAACATGTTGAGGCTGACAACGCTCAGTTCTCCCGCGTCATAGATCTGGACCCGACGTCGCCGTTGAGAGCGTTATCGGATATCGAGCAATGCCTTGGTCTTCTCGATAGCTCTTGCGATGCGGTCATCACCGGGTTTGAAGCCGATAAAAACCCGTACTTCAACATGGTCGAAGTAGATCAGGACGGCAGTGTTCGGCTGTGCAAACCCCTTGAAGGACCAGTCACGTCAAGGCAATCAGCCCCCAAAGTCTATTCGATGAATGCGTCCATCTATGTCTGGCACCGCCAAAGTCTCACAAGAAACCTTTGGTCAGGCCGGACCAAGCTGCATGTGATGCCAAGAGAACGCTCGATTGATATAGACGAACCGCTTGATTTTCGTATCGTCGAATTGATCATGCAGGATCAGCGCCGGGCAAAAATTGCTCAGGCTTCATCGTCCGATTGAAGCCAACCAAACATCTGCAGCAGCATCAGCTATGTCTGTGTCACAGGATGTGACTTGGCCATTTCTGAAGCTTGCCGAAACTCTTGAGCATTCTCGTCGATCACAATCGCGTCGGCATCAATGAAACGATCATAAATCTCTCTTAGCTGCTCAATCTCAGCCGCAAAATCCATGCCCGCTTGGAGTTCTTGCAAGCTCCTTGCCCTGCGGTGGAAGCTACGTGAAAGAATGGCCGCCGTAGACCCCAGCCTGACATGTTCGCCCAAAAGAATTTCGGGTGGGATTATGCCCTCACCACTGCGTGCTAGGCCACCAATGCCAAAGGGGATGTCTGCCGACCTCAATGTTTTGGCTGGGTCCTCAAGAACCCCTTCTGCAAGGGGTTCGAACATCACCGTGTCGCCTCGTTCAAGATGCAAATCGTTCAGGCCGAAATGCAGCCCCGTCAACGGCAGATCTCCAATCATTTGAGGCAGTTGAGTAACGGCTCCAATTGTTTCGAAGAGCGGTAGAGCTTCGATGCGGTCAGCCAGAATATCGAAGAAACGCGCCAAAGTATCGCGATCATGAAACATCGGCAGCATAACGGCGTCTGCGCCGCGCGCCACCACAGCGTCCAGTTCCTCTTTTGATCCTTCGTGCAGTGGGTTAATCCGAACCAAGAGGTGGGCGTCAGGAGCGCCCTGCCTTATCCGGGTTACGTCCTCAATCTCCAGAGCTGACTGCACGGTGTCCAAATGTCCTTGGCGTTCTTGCTTACCAAGGACCTCCAAATCCACCATGATGCGATCTACTCCATTCAAGAACGCAAAACGCGCGATGTCTGGATCGTCGACGATCATCAAAAGCTGAAATTTGTTTTTACTGGTTAACATCAGGCCATCTCGGTCCGTTCGGCTGGTGTGTTTTCCAGGTCTTCAAAGCGGCGAAACCAGAGTTCCGTAGCAATCAAAGCCCTGAGTTGGCGTGTGTGGTTGGCGTGGCCCGAGAGATGCTCCCCGACCAGACGCCTGAGGCCCTCACCAGTGAAAAGATTTCGTGCCTCCAGTCGACCATCCAGCAGACAGGACTGGCAATATGAGGCAAGGGCCTGGCGAAACCATTCACCCACAGGTACGGTAAACATCTGTTTTCGACGCTCGACGATTTCTTGCCCGAGAAGGGGGAGCATGGCGTCCTTGTAGACGGCCTTTGTTCTGCCACCGCTCAGTTTAAGCGCACCGGGCACCTGGAAAGCAAACTCCGCCATACGGTAGTCAAGAAATGGCGAGCGGACCTCTAGACCATGTGCCATCGCCATTCTGTCCGGTTTCACGAGATTGTTTCCTGGTAGAAGTGTCAGGGTCTCGGCCAGCAATACGCGGTTTATCGGATCTTGATGGCTCGCGGCCTCCATGGGCCGCGTCAGCGCAGAATAGGGGTCATCTTCCGCAAATGCCGCAGCAAGATCACCAGCCAGCAACCATTCCGGTTGGCTGCCCTCAAGCAAACCCGATCCGCGCGCAAACGCGCTTTCCCAATCTGGCGCCAACTGATCAGTCTTGCCGCCGGGAAAGACCTGAAGATACTTCTCGTACCCACCAAACAGTTCATCGCCGCCGTCGCCAGTCAGAACCATCCTGACCTCCTGCGAAGCTAGCGCCGAAATCTGACCGGTTGGGACAAAGGAGATGTCTCCATGCGGTTGGTCGCAATTCCAGATCATTTGAGGCCACAGTGTTTCTAGGTCAGGCTCCATAATCTGGACTTGGTGATAGCTGCCGAACCGTGCGGCGACCCTCCGCGCCCAATAGGTTTCATCGAAACGGGGATCCTCAAAGCCAATAGAGTAGGTACGGATGGGTGCATTCTGGTAGAGGCTCATCATCCCTACAACCGATGCACTGTCTAGACCTCCAGAAAGAAAGGCTCCAAATGCGGCATCGGACCTCATCCTGATGCGCGTCGCGTCATCCAGAATACGAATAAGGCCAGCATGCACATCACCTGGCGACATCGCCTTGTCTGGTGAAACGGAGTTGAGATCCCAGTATCGGTCGATCTTTACATCGCCTGTACGATCAATCTTTGCCCGACACCCCGGCATCAGATGATGTATGCCCTGGAATATGGTAGCGGGTGCCGGAATGTAATTCAGCGCAAAAAACTTGGCTAGCGATGAGATATCGGGCGCATAACGTCGCCCATTGGTGAGAATGGCCTTGATCTCCGATCCGAACCAAAGCGTTCCACTTTCTTCATTTCCGGCAAGATACAATGGTTTGACGCCGAGCCGGTCTCGAAACAGCCAAAGTGTCTGCGTGCTGATCCGATAGACCGCAAAAGCAAACATGCCATTGAGGCGGTGAACGACATCCGGGCCCCAATGATCGAAACCGTGCAACAGCACTTCGGTGTCGCCTTGCGTGCGGAATCTGTAGCCTGCTTGACGCAGGGTCTCGCGCAGTTCGATGTAATTGTAGATCTCGCCATTCTGCACAACGACGAGATCTCCATCTTCTGAGTAAAGTGGCTGGTTGGAAGCTTCGGTCAAATCAAGGATCGAAAGCCTTGTGTTGCCCAATAGAATGCCAGGCCCTTCGTGCATGCCTTCGGCGTCAGGCCCCCTGTGTCTGAGAGCTTTTGCCATCGAAGAACCGCCGGACACCCGACCGCCATCCCAGCGGAATGCACCAAATATTCCGCACATCAGCTTTGCCCTCCTGACGCCAGGATATCGGTTACGGCCTCAATTACACCTTCTTGTTCAGAAACGCTCATCGCACTTCCGGACGGCAAACAGAGAGATGTAAGAAACAGCCCCGGGCTCACGGCACGGTCCGGCATGTGTGGTTCGAACTGTATATCGGAGAACAGAGGTTGCATCTGCATCGGTTTCCAGGCTGGCCGGGTTTCGATACCGCGAGCCTTCAGAGAGCGCATAAGCTGATACGGATGCAGTGCGATCTCATCAGGATCAAGTGAAATCACGGTCAGCCAGCGATTTCCGATCGAGCCTTCGACCTCCATCTGAAAGCCAACGCCCGGAATTTTGGACAGCCCGTCGACGTAACGTTCGAAAATAGCCCGCCGTGCTGCGACCCGATCACTCAGAACCTCGAGTTGACCGCGCCCAATGCCGGCCAACACATTCGACATCCGGTAGTTGTAGGATAAATCTGAATGCTGGTAGTGCTCTGCATTGTCACGTCCTTGCGTCGCAAGTTTTCGAGCCCTCTCCACGAGGTCCGGTCGATCTGAGACCAGTGCACCTCCGCCTGATGTCGTGATGATCTTGTTGCCGTTGAATGAGTAGACCGACATCAGCCCATGTGCACCAGAAGGTCGATTGCCGTAGTTGGCGCCAAGACTTTCAGCTGCGTCCTCAATAACCGGCACGCCGTAGGCTTCGGTTAGCTTGAGAAGCGCGTTCATATTGGCCGACTGACCGTAAAGATGCACAACGATCACGGCTTTGGGCAATCGGCCTGCTCGCTTGTCTTGCTCCAACGCCCGCTCCAATGCGGCCGGTGACATGTTCCAGCTTTCCGGTTCGCTATCTATGAAAACCGGCTCGGCGCCAACGTAGAGAATGGGTTGAACAGACGCGGCGAAGGTCAGATCTGAGACGTAAACACGGTCGCCCTCGCCAATGTCCAATACTCTCAGCGCAAGGTGTAGCCCTGCCGTGCCCGATACCAAGGCTACGGCATGTTGCCTGCCGGACACGCGGCACAGGGCATCTTCGAATGCATTTAGGTTTGGGCCTGCCGGGGCAACCCAGTTTTCATCAAAAGCGAGCTGGACATAGCCCGCTTCGGTTTTCCCAATGTGTGGTGGTGATAGGAGCAAGGTTTTGGTCAGGGTGGTGCGATCGGCCAGGTCAACCGGTTTGCCTTCGGAATCGACTAAAACAATTGCGTCTATGGCGCGCTCATCGAGAACAGAGAGCAGTTCTGTGCGGCTTGTACCATGTGGTCTTGTAACCGGTTGTCTCTCACCCAGGACAGATACCAACGAGTCAAGGTTGTGACCCCCAAGCAGAGCACGCCTGACGTCACCGTCTGTCACCGTACGCAAGATGCGTCCATCTGCGTCAACGATGAGGCAGATCTTTGTGCTGACGCGTTCAAGCGCCGAAAGAACCCGGCGCAGGTTCGTGGCCGCTGGCAATATATGATGATCGATCTGGGTCACCTCTGACTCGCACTTGTGTTCCTCAATGAAGTAACCTTTGAAGGGCACAGGTACAATGTAGCGGATGTTGCCCCCATGGTCGCAGTGCCAATGGCCGGTCTGGCAACTGTGTTCGAAGCTTCTCGCCCATCGTGGCTCATCAACAAGGTGCTGCTGTGGCTTTGCAAGGCAGCTTCAGCTCGCATCGCTGGACTCTTTGCCTTTGAGCACTTCGATAAAGACAAGGGACCAGACGATCGTCAGCGATGTCGAGTACGCGGAGATATCTGTGAAAAACACATTGTTGGCCGCCGCTGTTCCCAACAAAGCGCAGGATGTAAGTACTCCAAAACCACGGGCCTGCGCCAACTGGTTTCGGGATTGCCCCACACTGCGGGTGAAGCCAGCTATTGCAGGATACATCAGCAGCGCTGTCAGCAAAACAACTGCGGGCACGCCCCCGGCGACCCAGTGTGTAACAAAGTCATTGTGCAGATGGCTAAACCGTTTTGGGAAAGTTTCGGGATCAGGCAGTGCCGCGTCGAATCTGTGTTGCGGTCCATACCCGAAGTAGGGGCGTTCCTTTCCTGCGCGAATACCCGCCTCAATCATCCTGTAACGTAGATCTGTCGACCACTCTTTGGTGGAGTCCTGGGTCAGGATAATGTTTGCGGCGGCTTTGTAGCGGCTAAAGACTTCACCGTTCGCAAAAACCAGAGCGCCTGCCAGAAAGAGTGGCAACAACATCCTGCATGCTGCCCAAAGGCGAGTCCGAACATCCGGGGGTTCGGTTAGCATGAACACTGCGCGCAAAATCCAAAGTAAGACAGCGCCAATGAAGAGGCCACGGGTCTGGACCAATCCCCCCAAAACGAACAGCGTCATCGTTGCGGCGATAAGACCAAGCCAAACCCAGATCCGACTTGGCGCCAGTGTGTCCATGGTTGCGATGAACAATGGCAGAAACAGCAATGGCGCGAGGTTGAAGGGGTTGCCCAGAAGCAATTCGGGGCGGCGTACGTCGAATATGTAGCGCTCAACAAGGGTCGCCAACAAAACGAGAACGAGCGATATGACGACCAACTGGAAAAGAATTTTGAGATTGAGTCTGACCGGGGTTCTGACGACCCAGTATACCAGACCGGGTATCAAGACTACGGTCAAGGTATCAAGGATGGGTTCGGTTGCGCCAGCGCCAGCAGCCAGCGCCCTAATACAAATGTAGGCGCCATAGACGCAGCTTAGCAAAAAATAGCCCCACAAGAGCGGCATGCCCGCACCATTGCGATCTCTGATCACCGGAAAAATCAGCAGCGAAATGACAGCCAATGGCTTGCCAAGTAAAGGCAGCGCCAACCAAAGGGCTGTGAGACCAACCGACCCCCTTCGAGCTGAGTCCGTTTGCGCATCAGTGGTGGTTGATCCGACCATAGGTGGAGCCTGTCCTCCAGAAATGTTTTCCGATGGCCGCGCAACTGCAAAGCCAACAACTCTTAAGGTAGCTCAAGTCGCACAGCAATCGCCAACTCACAACAGCATTTTCAACATCTTGCCTGCCGCAGGACCGGAAACTACTCCGTGACCGGTAGCCTCACAAAGTATCCAAGTTACACCATCGTCGCTCGAAAAAGACAACCAAAGCGAACTGACTTGTACCCCTAACCTATCTGTGGTTGATGCATTCAATAAAAAGAAAGGACAGCTCCAGATGCAAGCCGACGGCCCGGTTCGTTCCTTCGACGCTATGGCGCTCATCGTGGCGGCCTTGCTTGCTATCACACTCGTCCTTCCGCCAAAACTTCTCGTTCCATTCGTGGCAGCTGCGGGACTTCCTGTGTTGGTTGTTTGTTGGAGGGAGTTCAAGCAAAGCGCTTACGACGGCATTACCCTTTTTGTTGCCGGCTTGCTCAGCGCCAGTGCTGTGCTTTGCCTGTTGGGCACGTTTCCGATCAATCAGAAATCGGATATACAGTTGGAGTTCTTGAAGTTTGCCGTATACACGACAGCCTTCATAGTGGGGTTTGTCGTTCTCAGAGGCGTCGCCAGCTGGTCAGTCTTTGTAACGTGCATCTATGGTCTTGCGATCGCTTTCTTCGTGGCGTCCGCCATCACATCCGGGCCCGTTTTTCGCATTTCACAAGCTTGGCCCCTGTACCCCCCAGATCAAAACAATACTGCCTCTGTCCTGATACCTCTGCTTCCTGCTATTCTTGCACTTCGGCAAGGCATCTTACGCTCGGTCCTGCTGGTTTTGGCCTTCTGCTTTTGTTCGCTGATCGAAAGCCGCATTGGCATTGTCATTCTATGCTGCGTCCTGTTCTGCAATCTGGTTCTGGACTGGCGCCGTGGCATCGTAGTCATACTCTGCGTCGCAGCGATATGGCTTGGTCTGTCCTCCTCCGATACAACGCCTCAAGACACGATCATCCGCCTGCTCAGGGGGCCGGCCGAGATGGTGACCGGTCAGGAGTTTGCATCTGACAGAAATCTCCCACGAGAACCCTTGCTCGACCTTGGTACTTCGTCCGACCAACTGCGTTTGGAGATCTTTGCGCGGGCCGCTTCCGTTGCCAAACAGACATTCCCTAATATGGTAGGCATGGGGGACAGCGCAGTGATTGCCGCGCTCAACGACCCGCCGATCCTAGAGGGCACGAATTTTCAGCATGCACATAACTTCTTGCTTCAAAGCTATCTCGCATATGGCTCTCTCGCCACTCTTTGCCTGGTGTCGGTGTTTGCAATACTTCTTGGGCTTTCGATCAGCAAAAAAAATTGGATCCTAGTGGGAACTCTTGTCATCGTTGGCGGGTTTGCGTTAGTTGAAGCGCTGATTTCCGATCTGAGGGTACTCACAGTCTTGATGATGTTCATTGGAGGACAATTTCATGCGACAATTTCGCGAGAGAGACACGCATGAACGTTTTGTTGATCAGATCTGACGTTCAGCTCGCAGGACCTGCGAAACTCATGCATGCCTACGCGCGGGCACTGCGCTTAGGCGGCCACTCGGTTTGCATTGCAAGCGGCGGCGGCGAGTATGCGGAGCAACTTGTTGCCGACGGCTTCGAACATCATGAAATACACGGCCTTGCGATCCCTGACCGGAGCCTGCGCAGCATATCAGGTTGTATCCGCAAGATCACTTCCCTGATGCGAAATGAAGCAATTGACGTCGTCAACTCGTTCAATTTTCACGCAGGGTTCTACGCGGCTTTGGCGGACATTCCGCAACGCCGAACCCACGTCAACACGGTACTTGGAACGGGTCGGGAATGGACCAACCGGATATTTCCGGGTAGAGTTATAGCCGTTTCGAAAGACGTAAAACGACGCCTGATCGAAGCAAACGTGCCCGAACGCAAGATATCAGTTGTCTACAACGCAACCCTTGACGACAACTTCTTTGCCCCGCTGCCAAAAAGATCGCACAACGACGGCAGTCCTGGTAAGCCCGTAAACTTGGTCGGCATCGCCATGTTTACCGGAAACAAGGGCCATGAGTACATTATTCCGATGGTCTCAGCGCTGGTCAAGGAGCACGGTTTGGATGTGACACTCACATTGGTTGGCGACGGAGACTCTCGTGCGCATTGCGAACGTATGGCACGTGATCTGGGCGTGGGTGACCGTGTGACATTTACTGGCGCGCTGACCAACGTCATCGGCCCTTTGGACGCAGCGGACATCATGGTTCACCTCCCTCGTTTTGAAACATTTGGAATTGTCCTGGCCGAAGCAATGGCGCGAGGTCTTCCCGTTGTGTCAACGCGTGTTGGCGGCATCCCCGAAGTCGTGGTGGAGGCCAAAACTGCGGTGCTTGTAGATGACCGCGAAGATACTGAAAAACTGGCTGAGGCACTCTCCAGGTTGATCAAAGATCCCGATTATCGCCACCTCCTAGGCTACAACGGTCATGAAGAAGCAAGGAAACGTTTTCATATCGAAACGTTGCAGCGCGACATTCTTGCCACCTACGCCGAGAGCTAGCGTCCAACAAAGGTCAGAACCGTCTACGGAGCATATCCCTTGATATAGGCATCTTAACCTGAAAGCTGCGAACTCTAAGATACTTCTTGGTTTCTGACTGGTGCATGTCCTCCGACATGATCCGCTGGAACTGCCCCAGACTGGCGTGGAGGCCGCCCAACAAAGGCAGGGACGCGTGTATGGCCCTTGAAGTCTGTGCGTACCGCGCCTTTGCTTGGCTGCTGAACGCTGAAAGGTTCTGCGAATGGGGCTGCACCACGCTCGCGGCGGGTACTGTACGCTCTGTCAGAAGCGGGCGAGCGCGACAGCGCGAGCGGGAAATCGGTCAAGCCGAAGCAGAAGCCCGAGTTCTTTGTCGATGAGATAAGGGTTACGGACCGTCAGGGCGAGTGGCGCCTGGTGAACGAGCGGAACCTTGCGATGATTCCGGAGGTGCGGCTGGAGGCGGCAGTGCACGTGTTCGAGGCTACATTGTGCGGGGCCCCGGATTCGCTGGGAGCGGGTTGCCGCGGGTAACCCAGCAGTGTTGCCAGACGGAAGTTACCCAAGAATAACTCAAAAATACAAATGTAAAACAAAGTATTACCTGTCTTCCATGCAGGTATTCCGTCTCGCCATTCCGTCGATCAGCGAGCCTTGTCCTGTCGGCTGATGGTGTTGGTTTGGCTCCAATGTGCCCCATGCTTGATGTTATTATTGTGCACCGGCGATGTTTTCCGTCCCTCTGTTCTTGCTCATCTGATCAATTCTGAAGCACGACGACCGGCCAAGCTCCGATGCGGCTTTGCAGTCGCTGGCAAAGTCAGGCAAAAGGGAGAAAGATGCGACCATTGGTGGAAAAGCTGATACGCTCGACTGGCTTGCAAGATCGCAGGGCTTGCCACAAACAGCGGCCAAATGAATTATGACGAACCAGGCTAACAGGTGACGATTTCAGTTTTGCAATTTCTTGTCGGTCTCGAACGCCGACGCAAGGTGGGTCTGGTCCTGCTTCTCGACACCGTCGTTGTCGCGCTGTCGCTTTATGTCGCGATTGCCTTGCGGATCAGCACGTTTGATCTGGGTATCTATTGGTCCGGATTCTTCACATCAGCGGTCGGCGTTTGCCTTCTGGCGGGGATCGGGTCGGTCGTGATGTCGATCCCATGGGTGTCCATGCGCGCCTTTGGCATGCATGGTGTTTTTCGGCTCGGTGTCTTCGCCTTTGCGCTTGGTGTCGCCTTCTTTTGCTTCAATCTTTGGGGTCCCTGGCTGGTCCCCCGATCGGCACCACTGATCATGATCCCGGTTCTTTTGGTGGGGTTGGTCGGCGTACGGCTCGCGTCTGGCCATCTGCTTGATCGTTGGTTCCGCCAAAGCGGGCAGGATCGCGTCTTGATCTACGGGGCGGGTGCAGCAGGGCTGCAATTGGCCAATGCGCTGCACAACTTCGACGGGGCTGACGCCATTGCCTTCATTGATGACAACCCGTCGCTGCGTCGGGTCCTGGTCGGCGCGTTGCGGGTCTATGGCCCGTCGCAGATTGACCGGCTGATCCAGGCGCGTGGCATAACACAGATCATTCTGGCGATGCCGTCTGCGTCGCGCGCGCGCAAGCAGGAGATCCTGCGCAGCCTGAGCGATTACCCGGTCACTTTACGGACATTGCCGCATTTTCTGAATTTCATGACCGGAGAGCCCTTGACCGCGCAACTGCAAAGCGTGACCAGCGAAGACCTGCTTGGCCGGTCACCGCAGTCGCTCGATATGCCGGAGATCGAGGCGGCCTATGCGGGCAGGAATGTGCTCGTGACCGGGGCAGGGGGGTCTATTGGGTCCGAGCTGTGCTTGCAGCTCTCCTCTGCTCCCGTTGCGAGGTTGGTCCTGTTGGATCATAGTGAAGTGGCTCTCTATGACATCGAGCGACGGTTGCGAGCCAATCGTGTCAGCTGTGAAATTGTCCCCATTCTGGCGTCTGTGTTGGAGAAAGATGTTCTCAAACAGGCGCTGAAGAAACATGAGGTCACTGTCGTGCTGCATGCTGCGGCTTACAAGCATGTACCCCTTGTTGAGCACAACGAAGTCGTCGGTGCGCGCAACAATGCAATCGGAACCTACGCGACAGCGGAGGCTTGCGCAGAAACGGGTGTTGAGCGTTTTATCCTCATCTCAACGGATAAGGCCGTACGACCAACCAATGTCATGGGGGCGACCAAACGGTTTGCGGAGATGCTGGTCCAGGATCTGCAGACACGGCATGCCAACACCGTTTTCTCCATGGTCAGGTTTGGGAATGTGCTGGATAGTTCGGGCTCGGTGATCCCCCTTTTCCGGGAGCAACTGTCAAAGGGCGGCCCTCTGACGGTCACACATCCCGAGGTGACCCGGTTTTTCATGACACTGGGTGAGGCGGCGCGGCTGGTTCTTCTGGCCGGTACCTTTGCCAAAGGCGGAGAGGTCTATGTTTTGGACATGGGTGAGCCGGTCAAGATTGTCGATCTGGCTCGGAACATGATCCGCATTTGCGGTCTGACGGAGCGGACCGGTAACAACCCGGACGGGGATATCGCGCTTGAGTTCGTTGGCCTTCGTCCGGGTGAAAAGCTCTATGAAGAACTGCTGATTGGAGCCAATCAGATCGCAACCCCGCACGCCAAGATCATGTGCGCGCGCGAAACATGTCTTGATGCCGGAGAAAGCGCCGATGCGCTGAACCGGTTGATCGCGGCGGTTGAGAGGCAAGATGCACAGGCCATTCGAAACCTGTTTCTTGAGACGGTTGATGGTTATACGAATGGTGCCTCGACCTGATCAGCAGCAGAGCCAGCGCTGACGTTTGGCCAGGTCGATCCAGTCTGAGCTTTTCTCAAGTTTACGGTGGTTTGGCGCTGCGGTTGATGTTTGGTCTTTCGTTGTTGTATGTCCAGGGTCGGCGAGTGAGGCGTTATTGTAATCTTCGTTCTTCGAACTGACGAGAAGGGTCGCCGTTCTTTGCTAGGGTCATCGCGGCTCGACATCATTCCAATGCAAGTTCTCCGGCAAATCTCTGGTTCTAGCGAAGGTTTCATCGAATTGAACGGGCGCAAAATCCCAAACGTCGATTCCGACACTTGGCGGTCATCGATCCGCGTGTGTATCCGAGAGTTGCTGACGGAAACTGTCCGTCTCAGTGCCTGAGGCCCATTGTCCTTCACATCGCGGTTCGTCGCGTACTCAGAACATCTTGAAGAGCACTATCGGCGTCTGGGTCTGGGGACTTGCTAAAGGCGTGAAAAAGGTCCGCGTTATATGCTTGTTCGCGTGTGAAACTGCGGTCGGTCACCAACATGAATTTGTCGGCATAGCCCTTGGGCATTTGATCCGCCAACCTGCGTAGCTCACGCCGGTACTCAGCTTTAGCACGTTCCTCAGGTCGATACGCCACAGCAACTTTCTTGCCGCAAATCAATGTCAGCAAGAAATCTGGTGTGTGATGGCGCATTTTTCCGTCCGAGTCATAGGAAAGCCGGTTGGGCTGCTCCCAAATATCAAAGACATTCGGCATAGCCGCATAAAGCAAAAGGCAGTTTCGTTCGCCTCGACTGTGCGTATAGAATACCCTGTCCTGACCATCCGCCTTTGTCCGCAGCACAAGCGAACTGCGAAAACTTCCTCTGACAGGCTTTTGGGTCAAGCGTTCCGGTCTAAACGAATCTTCGCAAGATCTGTAATCATCGAGGTCGAATCCGAAATAAGGCTCAGCCTGACCTGAGTCGACTTCCCCTGGTCAAGTATTAATGGTTCCCGACTGGTTAGAATGCCAAGGATGAACCATCGCCTACACCTCAATGGCAAATTTATAAGCTCAAAATGGCAATCCCTAGGGCCAAAACGGCAATACTATGGGTACGTCCACAGAACGAAGCAGAGTCAGCCAGAACATTTGGAATAGCCGCAGCTTCCGCAGGTCATGCACCCTTCCACCATGCGCAGATCATACTGCCCGCAGCTGCTGCAGGCCTGACCGCGCCTGCCGTCGAGGCCGACGACTTGGGCTTGTGGGTCGGATTTCAGCCCCATGCCCTCACCGGCAATGAACCCGGTGGCGATCATGTGCTGTTCGATCACGCCACCAATGGCTGCCAAGATGGATGGGATGTACTTGCCCTGCATCCAGGCCCCACCTCGAGGATCAAAAACGGCTTTCAACTCCTCGACCACAAAGGAGACATCGCCACCGCGTCGGAACACCGCCGATATCATCCGCGTCAGGGCAACCGTCCAGGCGAAATGCTCCATGTTCTTGGAATTGATGAACACCTCGAAAGGTCTCCGATGTCCGCCTAATACAATGTCGTTGATCGTGATGTAGAGCGCGTGCTCGCTGTCGGGCCATTTCACCTTGTAGGTGTTGCCCTCCAACTCATTGGGGCGGTCCAGCGGCTCCGACATGTAGATTACATCACCATGCGGTTGCTGCGGCTCCGCCGCCTCTGTGGTGATCACCTCCGGCGCAGCCTCCACAGGTTTTTCCTCTGCAACACTCAGCACAGATCCTGTCACCGCATTGGGCCGATACGTGGTGCACCCCTTGCAGCCGGTGTCCCACGCCTGCATGTAGACGTCCTTGAAGGCGTCAAAGCTGATGTCTTCCGGGCAGTTGATGGTCTTGGAAATCGAGCTGTCGACCCATTTCTGTGCCGCTGCCTGCATTTTCACGTGATCTAGTGGTGCCAAAGTCTGGGCGTTCACAAAATAGTCGGGTAGTGCAGCTTCGCCAAACTTCTCGCGCCAGAGCTGCACGGCATAGTCAACGATCTCTTCCTCTGTCCGGGAGCCGTCTTTCTGCAGAACCTTGCGGGTGTAGGCATAGGCAAAGACGGGCTCGATCCCGGATGAGACATTGCCCGCATAAAGGCTGATCGTTCCCGTGGGGGCAATCGAGGTCAGCAGCGCGTTGCGAATGCCGTGCTCCTGAACCGCGTCACGCACGTCGCCATCCATCATCTGCATGGTCCCGGACGCCAGATATCCGTCTGCATCGAAAAGCGGAAAGGCACCTTTCTCCTTCGCCAATTGCACCGACGCCAGATAGGCGGCGCGGGCGATCTGGTGCAACCAGTGCTCGGTCTGACGCGCCGCCTCGTCCGAGCCATAGCGCAGACCGACCATCAGCAGAGCATCCGCAAGGCCTGTCACCCCCAGACCGATCCGCCGTTTGGCTTGCGCCTCGCGCGCCTGCGCTTCCAGCGGAAATTTCGAGGCATCGACCACATTGTCCATCATGCGCACAGCCACGGCGACCAGATCCTCCAGTGCCGCCTCATCCAGCGCTGCCGTCTCTTCAAACGGGTCCGACACCAGCCGAGACAGGTTGACTGAGCCCAAAAGACAAGCACCGTAAGGTGGCAATGGCTGTTCCCCACAGGGGTTTGTCGCCGCGATTGTCTCGCAGTAGTTCAGATTGTTGGCCGCATTGATCCGGTCGATGAAAATCACACCCGGCTCAGCGTAGTCATAGGTCGCCTGCATGATCCGGTTCCACAGATCGCGGGCTTGCACGGTGCGGTACACCTCACCGCCAAAGACCAGATCCCAAGATCCGTCGGCCTTGACCGCCTCCATGAACGGGTCGGTCACAAGCACCGACATGTTGAACATACGCAGCCGCGCGGGGTCGGACTTCGCCGCGATGAAATCCTCGATATCCGGGTGATCGCAACGCATGGTGGCCATCATCGCCCCGCGCCGCGAGCCTGCCGACATGATCGTCCGGCACATGGCGTCCCAGACGTCCATGAAGCTCAGCGGACCCGAGGCGTCCGCAGCAACCCCTTTCACATCCGCGCCCTTGGGCCGGATCGTCGAGAAGTCATAGCCGATGCCACCACCTTGCTGCATGGTCAGCGCGGCTTCTTTCAGCATGTCGAAGATACCGCCCATGCTGTCGGGCACCGTGCCCATGACAAAGCAGTTGAAGAGCGTCACCGTCCTCGCGGTGCCCGCTCCCGCGGTGATCCGCCCAGCAGGCAGGTACTTAAAATCCTCCAGAGCGGCATAGAACCGATCTTCCCACGCCGCCGGGTCTTTCTCGACCTTGGCCAAATCTTTCGCGATCCGGCGCCAGGTGTCTTCAACGGTCGTATCGATTGGGGTCCCGTCCGCTTCTTTGAAGCGGTACTTCATATCCCAGATCTGTTCGGCGATTGGCGCCGCAAACGATGACATGGTCAATATCTCCCATTGACTTATCCACAGATGGTTGTGGACAAAGCACTACCTCTTGAGGTCTCCGGGTGGAGAACTACAATATACAGGATGAATCGCGATAGAAAACCGGCAATTGGGACACATAGGGCATGACCTGCAAGAAAAAGAACGAAAATTCGGGCGCGATTCACTTAATAAAGCTCTCCGTGGGCTCTGACAATGTGGACAGCCTCATCGCCTGGCAGGCCACCAAGCGCGCGCAAGGCACAGATGGGCTGCCGCGTCACATCACCCGCATGTGGCCGAAGCGCGAGGCAGAGATCCTCAACGGCGGCTCCATCTACTGGGTGGTGAAAGGCGTGCTGCAGTGTCGCCAGCGTGTCATGCGGCTCGACGAAGTGATCGGGCAGGACGGCATCCGCCGCTGCGCCATTGTGCTGGAGCCGGAGGTGATCCGCACGCAGTCAAGCCTCAAGCGCCCATTTCAGGGCTGGCGCTATCTCAAGCCAGAAGATGCGCCGCCGGACCTGCCAAAGGGACGGGCAAGTGAAGAGGCTCTGCCGGTGGAGCTGAACCGCGCGCTCGCCGAAATCGGGGTGCTCTGACGCTCAGCCCGTCAGCTGCGTGATCAAGGCTGCGGCCACCGCTCGATCCCCGTCTGAGACCTCCGCCACCCGGCTCCGCCAGAGGGTCGCCTGCGATCGCAGGATTGGCGGGTCTTCCAAAACCTTCAGGTGATTGGCCCGCAGCGTCTCACCGCTGGAGGTGATGTCGGCAATCATTTCGGCCGTTTCATTCGCAACGGTGCCTTCAGTCGCCCCCTGACTGTCGACCAGCGCATAATCGGCGACACCCCCATGGCGCAGGTGGTCCCGCACCAGCCGGTGGTATTTGGTCGCGATCCGCAAACGCATGCCGTGGGCTGTCCGGAAGGCCGTGGCGACCGCGTCGAGGTCATCGAGCGTATCCACATCCACCCAGGCCTTGGGCACCGCCAGCACCAGATCCGCGTGGCCAAAGCCCAATTCGGCCATGGGTTCCACCTGCTGCTCCCAAAGCGGCAGTTTCTCCTGCACCAGATCCGTGCCGGTGACGCCGAAATGCAGCCGCCCCGCCGCCAACTCGCGCGGCACTTCTCCTGCCGAGAGCAACACCAGAGAGACGCCGCCAATCCCTTCGACCGCACCCGCATATTCGCGATCAGATCCGGTGCGCGTCAGCGTGATGCCGTGCTGGCCAAACCAGTCGAAGGTCTTCTCCATCAACCGCCCCTTAGAGGGCACGCCCAGCTTCACGCTCATGCCTCAAGCTCCAGCATCAACCCGGGGCGCAACACGCCTCCCACCGCCGGGATTTCGGCGCCATTCCCCAGCCGCCGGGTCAGTGCGTCGTAGCGCCCGCCGGTGGCCACAGCGGGCAAGTCTGCGCGCTGAGGGCTGAAGAAACCAAAGACAAATCCATCGTAGTATTCCATCGACGTCCGGCCAAAGCTCGCCTCGAAGGGCAGGGTCTCCACATTCACGCCGCGGGCGGCCAAGGTCTCGGCACGGGCCGCGAGCCCGTCAACGGCTGGCCCGATGGCGGGCAGATCCACGGCGATGTCGCGCAGTTGTGCCAGCGCGTAGGGCGTGGTCTCGCGCACATCCAGAAGGGCATCGAGCAGATCGACCTCCGCGCCGCTCAAGGGCGGCTCGGCAGCATCGGCGCGCAGCAGGGCAATGCGCGCGTCGATCTCTGTCTGGGAGCGTTTGCCGATCAGCGGGGCGTCACAATCGAGCGCTCCGTCCAGCAGCTTGGCCCGGCGCGTAGGCACCGGAACGCGGCCTGCATAGCGGTCGAGCAGCGCCCGGAACCGGCGGGGCCGCCAGATGTGCCGCAAGAGAGCCGCGCGGCGCGCCTCGCTGGTCTGCAACCCCCGTACAGCGGCCATCAGGATGCCGATATCGCCCGTTGCCGCGCGCAGGCCCAGCGGGGCGACAGCCTCGGCAAAGAGCGCAAACACCTCCGCATCCGCCGCCGCCGGGTTGGCGCGGTCAAAGACCTCATAGCCCACCTGAATGTATTCATTGGCACGGTCGGGGTCATGCTCTTGCCGCCGGAAGACCTCGCCGGAGTAGGTGTAGCGCGCAGGCTCCGCCCCATGCGCCATATGCATTTCCACTACCGGCACGGTGAAGTCCGGGCGCAGCATCTGCTCACCCCGCAGCGCGTCCGAGGTCACATAGGCGCGCGCGCGGATGTCCTCGCCATAGAGGTCGAGCAGGGTCTCCGCCGGTTGCAGAATGGGCGTCTCCACCGGCACGGCCCCTGCGGCCTCAAACGTCGCGCGCAGCGTGGCCGCGCGCGCCAGCGTGTCTGCCCGGGTTGTCATGCCTCGGAGCTGCCGTCCGGCAGGCCGTGCTGGCGCAGGATCTCGCGAACCTTGGCGACCAGATCATCGCGCGGCACTTCGAACTGGCTGGGGCGGTCTTTCCACTCTTCCAGCGTGGCGCTTTCGGCGATCTGCGCGCCGAGGATCAGGTCTTTGATCTGCACAACGCCGCGCTCTTTCTCGTCGCCGCCTTCGATCACAGCGACGGGGCTGCCGCGCTTGTCGGCGTATTTGAGCTGGTTTCCGAAGTTCTTCGGATTGCCCAGATAGACCTCCGCTCGAATGCCCGCCCGCCGCAGATCAGCGACCATCTTCTGGTAGTCCGCCATGCGGTCCCGGTCCATGACGGTCACGACGACCGGGCCAGCTTCGGACGAAGTCATGCGACCCTTGGCCTGCAGCGCGGCCAGCAACCGGTCAACGCCGATGGAGACGCCCGTGGCGGGCACTTCGTGCCCGGTGAAGCGCTTGACGAGATCGTCATAGCGACCACCGCCCGCGACCGATCCAAAGTTGCGCGTGCGGCCTTTCTCGTCCTGAATGTCGAAGGTCAGTTCGGCTTCATAGACCGGGCCGGTGTAGTAGCCGAGGCCACGCACCACTGAGGGGTCGATGATGATGCGGTCGGGGCCGTAGCCTTGATCAAAAAGAGCGAGATATATCTGTCCTAGTTCGTCTACGCCCTCCTCGCCTGCTTTCGATCCAGCAACGAGTTTCTTCAGGAAAGTTAGAAGGAAGACGGTTTGGTACTCTTCTGGCTTATAACTATCCATTGGCCCAACCGAACCAAATGATCCTTTCATTGCGGAAAGCCTGCCATCAAACCCAGGATTTGATTGGCGTTCAATCTCCAAGGCTGCCGCCAAATCCTCGGCAGCTTGTTCTTTTGCTGTTACGAAACTCAAGACTTTGTCGATCTGTGCAATGGAAAGTCCGGCGCCATTGGTGAAATCGCCGCTTTCGTCTTTGCGCCCTTCGCCTAGCAACGCTTGCACACCCTCTACGCCCAATCGATCCAGTTTATCGATGGCGCGCAGGACGATCCCACGCTCGCGGTCCTTGTCGTCGTCTGCGAGGCCTGCGACTTCGAGCACGCCGTTCAGCACTTTGCGATTGTTCACGCGGATCACGTAGTCGCCGCGCGGGATGCCGACCTCTTCGAGGCAATCGGCCAACATGGCGCAGATTTCGGCATCGGCAGCGACCGAGGGGGCGCCGACGGTATCCGCGTCGCATTGATAAAACTGACGAAATCGCCCCGGCCCCGGCTTTTCGTTGCGCCAGACCGGGCCCATTGCGTAGCGGCGATAGGGTTTGGGCAGGTCGTTCTGGTGCTGGGCATAGACGCGGGCCAATGGGGCCGTCAGGTCATAGCGCAGGGCCAGCCAGTCGCCCGGCTTGTCCGCCTCGGCGTCCTCCTGCCAGGCGAAAACCCCTTCGTTGGGGCGGTCCACATCGGGGAGGAATTTGCCCAAAGCCTCGACGGTTTCCACGCCCGAGCTTTCCAGCGCGTCAAAGCCGTACCGATGATAGACCGCCGCAATCTTGCGCAGCATTTCGGCGCGCTGGGTGACTTCAGCGCCGAAATAGTCACGAAAGCCCTTGGGCGTTTCCGCCTTGGGACGTGGGGTCTTTTTGGGTTTGGCCATGATGCACCTTTTGGCATGCCGGGTTCGCGCGCGGTCTAGCCCAAGGGGGCAGGGGGGGCAAGGCGCGGTCTTTATTGTGGTACGGCTCCGTGATAGGCGCGGCTCATGGAAAAGCTCGAAGAACAGATTGCGCATCTGACCCGCACGGTTGAGGAGCTGTCGGATGTGGTGGCGCGGCAGGAAGCGGAGATTGCGACGCTGAACCGACGCGTCTTCATGCTGATGCAGCGCGAAGGGGAGCGCGAGGCGCAGGGGTCCGGCGGTGTGATGCTGGGGGATGAGCGTCCGCCGCACTACTGACACGGGGCGCGTTCGGCAGGTGGGGTGTCCGCCTCCGGCGGGAGTATTTGTCGAAGGGTGAATTGTATTTAGAGGTCCTGCACTTCGAGCACGCCGGAGAGGGATTTGATCGCGCCCTTGATTTGCGGGTTCACCACGAAGGCGGCGCCGAGGTCCACCTCGACCTCGCCGGGTAGGTCCGGGTCGATCAGGCAGAGCTCGACCGGGCCTCGGCCTGCGGTTTTCACGGCCTCGGCGGCGTCGCGAAGGACGGTTGCGACGGCAGGGATCGCGTCGGCGGCCTCGACAAATATTTTCAGCCCCATGGTGCCGGTTTGGTCGACCATCGTATCGGCGGGGGAGACGGCGCGGCCCAGCAGTTTCAGCTGATCGGCTTCGAGCGTGGCCTCGACGGTGACGATGACTTTGGAACCTGTTTCGAGGTGATCGCGCGCGGCTTCGAGCGTGTCAGAGAAGAGCGTGACCTCATAGGCGCCCGTGGGGTCCGACATCTGCGCAAAGGCAAAGCGGTTGCCGCGTGCGGATTTGCGCTCCTGCCGTCCGGCGACGATACCTGCGAGCCGAGCGTTCATGGCGCCTTTGGTGCTGACCTTTTCGGTCAACTCGTCGAGGGTGAGGAAGGCGGCGCCTCGGTCCGTGGACATGCGGCGCTTGAGCGGGCCCATGTAGTCGTCCAGCGGGTGGCCGGAGAGGTAGAAGCCGACGGCCTTGAACTCTTCGCTCAGCCGTTCGGCGGGCAGCCAGTCTTGCACCGGATGCAGGCGCGGTTCGGGCAGGTCCTCACCCGCTTCACCGAAGAGCGAGACCTGGGCGGAGGCTTTCTGGTCGTGGATCGCAGCGGAATAGGCGACCAGCGGGTCAAGCGCGTCGAAGACGCGGCGGCGATTTGCATCCAGTTGGTCGAAGGCGCCCGCGCGGGCCAGCATCTCTAGCGGGCGCTTGCCGACGCGTTTCAAATCTACCCGGCGGGCGAGGTCGAAGAGTGTGGCGAAGGGTTTGCCCGCGCGCCCGTCGGTGATGAGTTTCATCGCCTCCAGACCGACGTTCTTCAGCGCCCCAAGCGCATAGACCAGCGCACCGTCCACCACTTTGAACGTCGCATTGGAGCGGTTCACGCAAGGCGGCACCCACGGCAAGTCGAGCGCCTTGCGCACCTCTTCGAAGTAGACGGCGAGTTTGTCGGTCAGGTGGATATCGCAGTTCATCACACCGGCCATGAATTCCACCGGGTGGTTCGCTTTCAGCCAGGCGGTCTGGTAGCTGACCACCGCATAGGCGGCCGCGTGCGACTTGTTGAAGCCGTAGTTGGCGAATTTGTCGAGGAGGTTCCAGACCTCCATGGCCTTGTCCTTGTCGACGCCGTTCTTGGCGGCGCCATCGAGGAATTTGGGGCGTTCGGCGTCCATCGCTTCCTGGATTTTCTTGCCCATGGCGCGGCGCAGCAGGTCGGCGCCGCCGAGCGAATAGCCTGCCATTTCCTGCGCGATCTGCATCACCTGTTCCTGGTAGACGATGATGCCTTGGGTCTCATCCAGGATATGGTCGATAGTCGGGTGCAGGTTCTCGCGTTCGCGCAGCCCGTTTTTAACTTCGCAGTAGGTGGGGATGTTCTCCATCGGGCCAGGTCGGTAGAGCGCGACAAGCGCCACGATGTCTTCGATACAGGTGGGCTTCATACGCTTGAGCGCGTCGATCATCCCTGAGCTTTCCACCTGGAACACGGCAACCGTTTTGCCTGCGGCATAGAGCTTGTAGCTGGCCTCGTCATCAAGAGGGATGCCGCCGATGTCATTCTCCATGCCCTCAGCGGGCACGTAAAGCTCGGTGCCGTCCGCCGCCTCGTGCAACTTGCGGCCTGAGTCGAGGATCTGCTCGACCGCGTTCTGGATCACGGTCAGAGTCTTCAGGCCGAGGAAGTCGAATTTCACCAGCCCGGCTTGTTCGACCCATTTCATGTTGAACTGCGTCGCGGGCATGTCTGAGCGCGGGTCTTGATAGAGTGGCACCAGCGCGTCGAGCGGCCTGTCGCCAATCACTACACCGGCGGCGTGGGTCGAGGCGTTTCGAAGCAGCCCCTCCACCTGTTGGCCGTAGGTGAGCAGCCGGTCCACCACTTCCTCGGCGCGCGCCTCTTCCCGCAGGCGCGGCTCGTCAGTCAAGGCCTTTTCGATGCTCACGGGCTTCACGCCCTCCACGGGGATCATCTTGGACAGGCGATCCACCTGCCCGTAGGGCATTTGCAAGACACGCCCGATGTCACGCACCGCCGCCTTGGACAGCAGCGCACCGAAGGTGATGATCTGCCCCACCTTGTCGCGCCCGTATTTCTCCTGCACGTAGCGGATGACTTCTTCGCGCCGGTCCATGCAGAAGTCGATGTCGAAGTCGGGCATCGACACCCGCTCGGGGTTCAGGAAGCGCTCGAACAGCAGGGCATAGCGCAGCGGGTCCAGATCGGTGATCGTGAGCGCATAGGCGACAAGGGACCCCGCGCCCGAGCCGCGCCCTGGACCCACGGGAATATCATGCTCCTTGGCCCATTTGATAAAATCGGCCACGATCAGGAAGTAGCCGGGAAAACCCATGCCCTCGATGATGCCCAGTTCGAAGTCTAGCCGTTTCTCGTACTCCTCGACCGAGGCGGCATGTGGGATCACGGCCAGCCGATCCTTGAGGCCCGCGTAGGACTGCTTGCGCAGCTCCTCCACCTCGTCATCGGCGAACTTCGGCAAGATCGGGTCGCGGCGATAGGCCTGAAAGGCACAGCGCTGGGCTATCTCAACCGTGTTCTCGATGGCCTCAGGCAGATCCGCAAAGAGCGTGACCATTTCGGCCTGGGACTTGAAGTAGTGCTGTGCGGTCAGGCGCCGCCGGGACTCCTGCTGGTCGACATAAGTGCCCTCGGCAATGCAGATCAGCGCGTCATGGGCCTCATACATCTCTGGCGCCGGGAAATAGACGTCATTGGTCGCCACCAACGGCAAATCCATCGCATAGGCCATCTCGACAAAGCCGCGCTCGGTCAGCCGTTCGGCCTCGGGCTGGCCCCCTTCCCCGGGGTGGCGTTGCAACTCGATATAGAGCCGGTCGCCAAAAATCTCTTGCAACCGGGTCATCAACGCCTCTGCTGCCGGGCGCTGGCCCGATTGCAACAGCCTGCCCACAGGCCCTTCCGGCCCACCAGAGAGGCAGATCACATCCTCTGCATGCATGCCGAGCTGATCCACTGTGACCTGCGGCAGCGCCCCACCTTTGTCGACATAGAGACAGGAGTTGAGCTTCATCAGGTGCTCATACCCCGCCTCGCTCTGCGCGAGCAGGACGAGGGGCGCGGGCAGCGCGGGTTTGTCGCCGGGACGCACCTCCACATAAGCCATGTCCACCTGACAGCCCAAGATGGGCTGGATACCCGCACCCGACATCGCAACCGAGAATTCCAGTGCCGCAAACATGTTGTTGGTATCGGTCAGCGCCAGTGCGGGCATCGCGGCCTTGCGGCAGAGATCGGGCAGTTTCTTCAGCCGCAGGGCGCCCTCCAAAAGCGAATACTCGGAGTGGCTGCGCAGGTGAATGAATCGGGGATGGGAACTCATGTCGTGACCCTAGTGGAGCGCCTCAGCCGCTACCAGTGCGAACGCGCGACGGCAGCACTTTTTGAGCGGATGGCGCGGATCCGTCAACGCCGCTGACCTTTTTCCTTGCAAACCTGCGCGCGGCCCGCTTAGCTTTGCGTCTGTTGACACCCGCTCGCCGTTCTACGCCGCATCGAACGCCGGGCTAACGGGGCGTTTTGGTACCGCGGCGGATCTGATGGCATGGAGATTGCGTTTCGCCTGAACGGAGAAACAGTGGCGCTGCACGATGTGGCGCCCACGGTGACGCTGCTCGACTGGCTGCGGGACGCGCGTGGGCTGACCGGCACCAAGGAAGGCTGCAACGAAGGCGACTGCGGGGCCTGCACGGTCATGGTCACTGACGACGACGGCGCCAAGGCGCTGAACGCCTGCATCCTGTTTCTGCCGCAACTCAATGGCAAGGCGGTGCGCACGGTCGAGGGAATCGCCGCGCCTGACGGCACGCTGCATCCCGTTCAACAGGCCATGATCGACCATCACGGCAGCCAATGCGGGTTTTGCACGCCGGGCTTCATCGTGTCCATGGCCACGGCCCACCTCAACGGCGCCACCGACCATGACACGCAACTCGCCGGCAACCTGTGCCGTTGCACCGGCTACGCCCCGATCATCCGCGCGGCCGAAGCAGCAGCGGAGCAGCCCGTTCCAGATCATCTGCAGGAGACACTGTTTCTTCTGGCCAAAAATATCCCCGGGGGAGACGCCGCAGGCGGCGGGGGCGGGCAGCCCCCTCTTTGGGTGCAGCCTGAAACGATAGCCGAACTGGCCAAATGGTACGCCGCCAATCCGCAAGGAACGCTGATCGCAGGCGCCACCGATGTCGGGCTCTGGGTCACCAAGGCGTTTCGAGATTTGGGGCCGGTTGCCTTTCTGAACCAATGCGCTGATCTCAAGGGGATCAGCAAAACAGATGAAGGGTGGCGCATCGGTGCCATGACGACGCTGACGGAGTTGGAAGAGAGTATGGCGCCGCACCATCCGTCTTTTGCCGCGCTGATGCGGCGCTATGGATCCGTTCAGGTGCGCAATGCGGCCACAATCGGCGGCAACATTGCCAATGGCTCACCCATCGGCGATGGATCGCCTGCGCTGATCGCACTGGGGGCCCGGCTGCATCTGCGCCGTGGCGACGCGCGCCGCGAGATGGCGCTGGAAGACTTTTTTCTGGGCTACGGAAAGCAGGACCGCGCGCCGGGGGAGTTTGTCGAAGCCATCACCGTGCCGGACCAGCCGGACCGGCTGCGCTGTTACAAGCTGTCGAAGCGGTTTGATCAAGACATCTCGGCGGTCTGCGGCTGCCTCACGATCACGGTGGAGGCTGGGCAGGTCACCCGGGCGCGGCTGGCCTACGGCGGGATGGCCGGAACACCCAAGCGTGCTGGGCACGCAGAAGCTGCGCTGGTCGGCCAGCCGTGGGACGAGGAGACCGTGCGGTCCGCGATGGCTGCGCTGGGCGAGGATTTTGCACCGCTGTCCGACATGCGCGCCAGTGCCGCCTACCGGATGGAAACCGCCCGGAACATGCTGCTGCGCTATTGGTATGCGGATCAGGGCGAGGCGGTAGACGCGTTGGAGATTGCGCCATGAGTGTCGCAAAACCTCTGCCGCATGATGCCGCCGCGCTGCATGTCACCGGGGCGGCGCGTTACGTGGATGATATTCCGCTGCCCAAAGGCGCCTTGCACTTGGCGTTTGGGCTGTCTGAGGTCGCGTCGGGCGTTCTGACGCATATGGATCTGGACGCGGTGCGAAGTGCGCCAGGCGTACAGGCCGTGCTGACGGCGGAGGATCTGCCGTTTGATAACGACGTCTCGCCATCGATCCATGACGAGCCGCTTTTGGCAACGGGAACCGTGCACTATGTGGGCCAGCCGCTCTTTGTCGTTGCGGCCACCTCGCATTTGGCGGCGCGGCGTGCCGCGCGTCTGGGCCGGATCGAGATCGCGGAGACAGCGCCGATCCTGACCATCGAGGATGCACTTGCGCAGAACAGCCGGTTCGAAGACGGTCCGCGCGTCTATGGGCGCGGCGACGTCGAGGCCAGCATTGCGGGCGCACCGCACCAGATCAGCGGCCAGCTTCACGTGGGCGGACAGGAGCACTTCTACCTCGAAGGGCAGGCGGCGCTGGCGCTGCCGCAAGAGGGGGGCGATATGGTGGTGATGAGTTCCACCCAGCACCCGACCGAGATCCAGCACAAGGTGGCTGAGGCGTTAGGGGTGCCGATGCACAGCGTGCGCGTCGAGACGCGGCGCATGGGCGGTGGTTTTGGCGGCAAGGAGAGCCAGGGCAACGCGCTTGCGGTCGCTTGCGCGGTTGTGGCGCGCGCCACGGGGCGCCCGTGCCGCATGCGTTATGACCGTGACGATGACATGGTGATCACCGGCAAGCGGCATGACTTTCGCATCGACTATACGGTGGGGTTTGATGATGACGGGGCTGTGCTGGGCATCGATTTTACCCATTATGCCCGCTGCGGCTGGGCGCAGGACTTGTCGTTGCCGGTGGCGGATCGCGCGATGTTGCACGCGGACAATGCTTACTTTTTGCCTGCGGTGCGCATCACCAGTCATCGGTTGAAGACCAACACGCAGAGTGCGACGGCCTTTCGCGGCTTTGGCGGGCCGCAGGGGATGTTGGGAGTGGAACGGGTGATGGACCATATCGCTCAACATCTGCGATGCGATCCTTTGGCCGTGCGACGCCGGAATTTTTATGCCTCCGGCGGGGATATTTCTGGCCAGAAGAAACGCAATGTCACGCCCTATGGGCAGGAGGTGGAGGATTTTATCCTGCCTGAGATGGTCGACGCGCTGACGGTGTCGAGCGGATACGAGGCGCGGCGCAGGGCTGTGGCGGACTGGAATGCGCAGAATGAGGTTTTGAAGCGCGGGATTGCGCTGACGCCGGTGAAATTCGGTATTTCCTTCACGCTCACGCATCTCAATCAGGCCGGCGCTCTGGTGCATGTGTATCAGGATGGGTCCATTCATCTGAACCATGGTGGAACCGAGATGGGGCAGGGGCTGTTTCAGAAGGTGGCGCAGGTCGCGGCAGACCGGTTTGGGGTCGATCTGGCGCAGGTGAAGATCACAGCCACGGACACCGGCAAGGTGCCCAACACTTCGGCCACGGCGGCGTCCTCGGGCAGCGATTTGAATGGTATGGCCGTGAAAGTGGCCTGTGACACCATTCGGGATCGTATGGCGGACCTGCTGGCGGAGCGTTGTCAGTGCACTGCGGCTCAGGTGGTGTTTCGTGAGGGCCAGGTGCAGGCGGGCGGCGCCAGTTACGGTTTTGCCGAGGTGGCGCAGATGGCCTATCAGGCGCGCGTCAGCCTGTCCTCGACCGGATTTTACAAGACACCCAAGGTCAAATGGGATCGGATCAAGGGGGAGGGGCGTCCGTTTTTCTACTTTGCCTATGGGGCGGCTGTGACGGAGGTGGTGGTTGATACGCTGACCGGGGAAAATCGCATTCTGCGGGCAGATATTCTGCATGATGTGGGGGCCTCGCTGAACCCTAGCCTGGACATCGGCCAGATCGAAGGTGGTTATGTGCAGGGTGCGGGTTGGCTGACGACCGAAGAGCTTGTTTGGGATGATAAGGGACGGCTGCGCACCCATGCGCCGTCGACCTACAAGATCCCGGCCTGTTCCGACCGGCCAGATGTGTTCAACGTGGCACTCTGGGATGGCGAGAACCGCGAGGAGACCATCTACCGCTCCAAGGCGGTGGGTGAGCCGCCGCTGATGCTGGGCATCTCGGCCTATTCCGCGCTCTGTGATGCGGTGCAGGCCTGCGGGCCGGTTTATGCGGATTTGCAGACGCCCGCGACCGCTGAGGCGGTGCTGGCCGCTATAGGGCGTGCGCGGGGATGAGCGCGATCTTTGTGGAGATCGCCGCCACGCGCGGCTCTGTCCCGCGGGAGGTGGGCACAGCGATGAAGGTCACGCGTGAGCGGAGCTTTGGCACAATCGGGGGCGGCGCTCTGGAGCTTGAGGCGATCCAGCATGCGCGCGCCATGCTGGAGGCGGATGGGGAAGACACGCGCACCCTGCCGCTTGGCCCCGGGTTGGGGCAGTGCTGCGGCGGGTCGGTGACTTTGCGGTTCACGCGCACGCCGTTGGAGGTGGACCAGCCCGCACCGCCCGCCGATGCCTTGGCGCCGCCGGAGGGCGCGCCGGAGCTGTGGCTCTGGGGTGCGGGTCATGTGGGTCGGGCTGTGGTGGCCGCTTGTCCGGCGCGCAGTTTCAACATCACCTGGGTTGATGATGATGCCGCCCGTTTTCCAGAGACGCCGAGAGTTGGCGTGACGGTGATCACCGCTCGGGATATGCCGCGCTTGGTAGCCAGCGCGCCGCGCGGGGCGCATCATTTGATTTTTACCTATGCCCATGACATCGATCTTGCGCTCTGCGTAGCCTTGCTGGAAAGCGGCTTTGCCTCTTGCGGGTTGATCGGATCTGAGACGAAATGGGCGCGGTTTCGGAAACGCCTGAGCGCCGCAGGGCTTGACCCCGATCGAATCACCTGCCCCATTGGTGACACGTCGCGCGGCAAGCGCCCCGATGCGATTGCGGCTGGCGTCGTCGAGGCGCTGCTTTTGGAGACCAAGGCCCCCGTATGACCCCTCTGTTGTCTTTGACCGGCTTGACCAAGGCCTACCCCGGCGTGGTTGCGAACGATGATGTGTCGTTGCAGATCGCACCGGGGGAGGTGCATGCGCTGCTGGGCGAAAATGGTGCGGGGAAATCCACGCTGGTCAAGATGATCTATGGGTTGGTCAAGCCGAATCAGGGCGAGATGCGGATGCGTGGCACCCCCTTTGCGCCGTCAGAGCCACGTGCGGCGCGGGCGGCGGGCGTAGGCATGGTGTTCCAGCATTTCTCGCTCTTCGATGCGCTCAGCGTGGCCGAGAACATCGCGCTCGGCATGGAGAACGCGCCGCGCCTGCGGGATCTGTCGCGGCGGATCAAGGAGGTGTCGGACACCTACGGGTTGCCGCTGGCACCGGACCGGATTGTGGGCGACCTCTCCGCTGGAGAGCGCCAGCGGGTCGAGATCATTCGCTGTCTGCTGCAGGATCCGAAGCTTTTGATTATGGATGAACCCACATCCGTGCTGACCCCGCAGGAGGTGGAGATCCTGTTTCAAACCCTGCGCAAGCTGAGCGGGGAGGGTACGGCGATCCTCTATATCTCGCATAAGTTGGAGGAGATCCGCGCGCTGTGTGACACGGCCACGATCCTGCGGTTGGGCAAGGTGGTGGGCACCTGCGTGCCGCGCGAGACCACGGCGCGGGATATGGCCGAGATGATGGTGGGCAAGGTGCTCTCGACGCCGACGCGCTCCGGTGTGGCGCCGGGCGAGGTGGTCCTGGCGCTTGAAGGGCTGTCGCTGCCCTCTCCGTCGGCCTTTGGGATGCCCTTGCGCGAGGTTGCGCTTGAGCTGCGGCGGGGCGAGATCCTTGGCATCGGCGGTGTGGCGGGCAATGGGCAGGATGAGCTTCTGGGCGCGCTTTCGGGCGAGCGGCGCGCGCCGCCCGGTATGATCCGGTTCAAAGGGCAGGAGATCGGGGCGCTTGGCCCAAATAATCGGCGCGCGATGGGGCTTTTGGCGGCCCCGGAGGAACGGTTGGGCCATGCGGCGGCCCCTGACATGTCGCTGACCGAGAATGCCATGCTGACGGGGGCGGTGCGCGAGGGGTTGGAGCGAGGGGGTTTTTTGAATTGGAGCGCTGCGCGCGGCTTTGCCGAGCGCATCATTCACAGTTTTGATGTGCGCACGCCGGGGACGGGGACTGCAGCGCGCGCCTTGTCCGGGGGGAACCTGCAGAAGTTTGTGATTGGTCGCGAGGTGCTGCAGCGGCCAGAGGTTCTGGTGGTGAACCAGCCGACCTGGGGGGTGGACGCATCAGCAGCTGCGGCAATCCGGCAGGCGCTCTTGGATCTTGCTGAAGCCGGCGCGGCCGTGATCTTGATCAGCCAGGATCTCGATGAGCTGATGGAGATTGCCGACCGCTTTGCCGCGCTGAATGAGGGCCGTTTGTCGGTGCCGCAACCGACCGCTGGCCTCGATGTCGAGCAGATCGGTTTGATGATGGGTGGTGCGCACGGGATGGAGGTCGCGCATGTTTAGATCGGACGCGCCAGAAACTTTCTTGCCTTCGGCGAGGATATTTTTGGCCAAGAGAAGCGGGAGGTCGGTCTGTGGTGCGGCTTGAGAAACGCGCGCAGCCAAGTCAGACGTTCGCCTATCTGACGCCGCTTCTGGCCGTGCTGGCGACGTTTCTCTTTGGCGGGCTGCTGTTCGCGGCGCTGGGAAAGGATCCGGTGCAGTCGATCCTGACAATTTTCTGGGAGCCGCTCTTTGGCGAGTTCGCCTTCTACTACCGTCCGCAGTTGCTGATCAAGGGGGCGCCGCTGGTGTTGATCGCCATTGGGCTGAGTCTCGGCTTCAAGGCGGGCATCTGGAACATCGGGGCTGAGGGGCAGTACATCATGGGCGCGCTCTTTGGAGCGGGGTTTGGTTTGGCATTTTACCCTGCTGAGAGCGTGTTGATTTTTCCCGGCATGATGTTGGCCGGGGCTTTCGGGGGCTGGATCTGGGCGATGATCCCCGGCATTCTGAAGGTGCGGTTTGGCACCAATGAAATCCTGGTCTCGTTGATGCTGGTCTATGTGGCCGAGCAGTTTCTGGCATCGATGTCTTTGGGGTTGCTGAAAAACCCTGAAGGGTTCGGCTTCCCCGGCAGCCGCAATCTGCAACAATATGACAGCGCCCATAACGCTGAGATCATTGCGGGCACAGGCATGCATTGGGGCGTTGTGGCGGCGCTGATCGCGGTGATCTTTGCCTATGTTTTGCTGGCACGTCACCGGTTGGGCTTTGCCGTGCGGGTCACGGGGGAGGCGCCGCGCGCGGCGCGGTTTGCCGGTGTGAACCCCGGCCGTCTGATCCTGTTCTGCCTTGGCACATCTGGTTTGCTTGCGGGACTTGCGGGGCTCTTCGAGGTGGCCGGGCCCGCCGGTCAGGTCAGTATCGATTTCAACGTGGGCTATGGGTTCACGGCGATCATCGTGGCCTTTCTGGGCCGGTTGCATCCCATCGGCATCGTGCTGGCAGGGCTTTTGATGGCGCTCACTTACATCGGCGGCGACATCGCGCAGAGCCAGCTTGGCCTGCCCGCCGCGGCCATTCAGGTGTTTCAGGGTATGCTGCTCTTCTTCCTGCTCGCGCTGGATCTGTTCACCAACTACCGGCTGCGCGTGGGCCGGGTGGAGGCCGCCTGATGGATCTTGGCGCAATCAATCCCATCCTTCTGATTGCAGCACTGATGAGTGCGGCGACCCCGATCCTGTTGGCCGCAACTGGCGAGTTGGTGGCGGAGCGCGCGGGCGTGCTCAACCTCGGTGTTGAGGGGATGATGATCGTGGGTGCCATTTGTGGCTTTGCCATCGCGGTTGAGACAGGCTCGCCGCTCACCGGCTTTGTCGCGGCAGCCGCTGGCGGCGCGGTGCTGAGCCTGCTCTTCGCGCTGCTGACGCAGGTTGCTCTGGCCAATCAGGTGGCGTCAGGGCTTGCGCTGACGCTTTTCGGGCTGGGCCTTTCGGCGCTGCTGGGGCAGGGGTATGTGGGGATCAAACCGCCGCGTATGGGGGATGTATCCTTTGGCCCGCTGGCGGAGATCCCGGTGCTTGGACCGACCCTTTTCTCACATGATCCCATCGTCTACGTGGGGCTTTTGCTAGTGGCGGGCACCTGGGCCGTGCTCCGCTTCACGCGGGCGGGTCTGATCCTGCGGGCCGTGGGGGAAAACCACGACGCCGCCCATGCGCTTGGCTACAAGGTGGTGCGCATCCGCACGCTCGCCATCATGTTTGGTGGGGCCTGCGCGGGCTTGGGTGGCGCCTACATCAGCCTTATCCGGGTGCCGCAATGGACCGAGGGCATGACCGCCGGTGTGGGGTGGATCGCGCTCGCGCTGGTGGTCTTTGCCAGCTGGAAGCCCTGGCGCGTTTTGCTGGGTGCCTATCTTTTTGGCGGGATCACCCAGCTGCAGCTCAATCTGCAAGGCGCGGGCGTTGCCATTCCCGTCGAATATCTGGCAATGTCGCCGTATATCATCACCATCGTTGTGCTTGTGATCCTCTCTGCGGACAAAAGCGCAGCGCCCGCCTCTCTGGGCCGGACATTCCACGCCTCAAACTAGGGGCCAAACAACGCCTCACATAAGGGGCGGTTCAATATGGGGAAGACCTGACTATGAAACTCACAACCCTTTTGGCCGGGGCCGCGATGGCGCTTGGCCTGGCCACCAGCGCCCTTGCGGATGGCCATGAAAAGACCAAGGTCGGCTTTGTCTTTGTCGGCCCGATCGGTGACGGCGGCTGGACCTATGAGCACAACAAGGGCCGCCTGATGGTCGAGGAACAGTTGGGCGATGCGGTGGAAACCGTCTTTGTCGAGAATGTCGCCGAAGGCCCCGACAGTGAGCGTGTGATGACACAGATGGCCTTGGACGGTGCCGATCTGATCTTCACCACCTCCTTTGGCTATATGGACCCGACGATCAACATCGCCAAGAAATTCCCGGATGTGAAATTCGAACATGCGACGGGTTACAAGCGCGCGGACAACGTCTCGACCTATTCCGCGCGCTTCTACGAAGGCCGTGCGATCCAGGGCCATATCGCGGGCAAGATGACCAAGTCGAACATCATCGGCTACATCGCCTCCTACCCGATCCCCGAAGTGATCCGAGGCATCAATGCCGCCTACATCCATGCAGCCAAGGTGAACCCGGATGTGGAGTTCAAGATCATCTGGGCCTACACGTGGTTCGACCCGGCCAAAGAGGCTGACGCCGCGCGCGCACTGATCGAACAGGGTGCTGACGTGGTGCTGCAACACACCGACTCCACCGCCCCGCAGGCGGCGGCGCAGGAGGCGGGCAATGTGGTCACCTTTGGCCAGGCCTCTGACATGGCGCAATATGGGCCGTTCCCGCGCGTGTCCTCCATCATTGACGAATGGGGTCCCTACTACGTGGCGCGCACCAAGGCCGTGATGGACGGCACCTGGGAGAGCATGGACACCTGGGATGGCATCGGCGCTGGCATGGTCGGCATTGGCGAGATCACCGATGCGGTGCCTGCAGATGTCAAGGAAGAGGCGCTGGCCATGAAGGCGGCCATCGCGGATGGCTCCTACCATCCCTTCACCGGCCCGATCAAAAAGCAGGACGGCAGCGACTGGCTGGCAGAGGGTGAAGTGGCCGATGATGGCACGCTGGCGGGCATGAGCTTCTATGTCGAAGGTCTGACCGGCGAGATCCCGCAGTAACGCGTCTGATAGACCACAGGATAGAGGCCTCGGACCGTTTCCGGGGCCTTTTCTTTTGGGCGCCCGTTTTCACGCTGAGGTTTCACTGAATTGAGGAGTTTCTGGTCACGGGTCCAAACCGGTGACGGTGACCACTGCCTTCATGGGAAAGTGGTCGGAGCCGATGTTCTCCAGCCGCCCGAAAGAGACCAGCCCAACGCCTTGGGTCACATAGAGCTGATCAATTGGGAACCGCATGATCCACGAATTGGCGTCAAAGCTGGGTAGCATGCCGCGCCCCACGCGCGGATCCATGAAATCACCGTAGTGTTTGAAACGTTCTGCCGTCCAGGACCAGGCCACATCGTTGAAATCGCCCATGGCCACGACCGGCAGGATGGTACTGTCGGCCAGCAGGGCGGCGCGCTTGATCTGTGCGTCTCGCGCCTCGGTGTCGACACCGGGCACGGGCGGCTGTGGATGCAGGCCGACGAAGAAGAAATCCCCCGTAGGCGCCGTCAACTGCGCCAGCACCGCCGGTGTGTCATCGTCGCTGAGGAAGACCATCTCGGCCCGCGTGGACGGCAGGCGTGTCGCAAAGACCGCGCCGTAGTAGTTCGACAAAGGATGGCGCAGAACCGTCTCGTAGCGGGCCAGTTGATCATCCAATGCGTCTACCCAGGTCTGATCCGTCTCCATCAGGAACAGCACGTCCGGATCTTCCCGGTCGATCAGCGCGCGCAAGCGGTTGTGGTCGGTGTTCTCCATCAACACGTTGACCGACAGGATAGAGACCTGCTCGGCCTCGGGTGTCTTTGTTGCCAGCGCGACCTCCTGCGCCGCAAGCGGTGTGTAGGGAAAAATGCGGTAACCTTGATAGAGCGCCGCAGCAAGCAGAGCCAGTGCAGCGAGCCGTGTCGCACCAAGCGCAAGGTAAAGCCCAAGCCCAGACGCCAAAAGGGCCACGAGCGCGATGTGCAGACGCGGGAAATCCCATCCGCGGATCCACCACAGTTGGCTGCTGGTCATGGGCGCAATCGTGGTGAAGGCGACGGCTGCCGCCAGAAGCCAGAAGAGGGCAGAGAAGAAATAGAACATGGTCTGGACGCTCGACTGACTTTCGATGCTGCAGCAGGCCCCTGACCCGCTGCAATGTCAACCCGATCAGACGCGTCGAGTTCCGTGAAAACTTTGCTATCTGTCGGGCGCCATATCGACTGGTGGGACCACCACAACAGTGCGGCCATCCACTTGCGTCACCTGCCAACCGGTGGTGTCACGTTGATGGTGTGTCAGCGTGCGGCAAATCGGGTCGGGGGGAGAACAGAGCGTCAGCGCCGGGCCGCCCAACTGGCGCATCCGAAAGATCAGCGCCTCGTCCGATTGCAGCCCCGCGCTGCGCCCCACAGCGCTTTGCGCCGGGTGCCCAAAGATGTGGACAGGTCCGGAGGTTGCGGCCAGCGCGGTTTGCAGCGTCCGGGTCTGTTCCAGCCAGGGATGAAAGCTGGCATAGCGTTGATGCGCCACAACTCCATACGCAACCGCGACCATGCTGGCCAAAACCAGCCCAAGCGCGCCCAGTGGACCGGGGCGCGCTGCAAAGATCTGGGCGGCCCGCAGACATATCAACGCCCAGAAGACCCAGACAAAGAGCAAGGCGCGCGGCGGCACCTCGATTCCCAGTTTGGCAGCCTGCAGCGCGATCAGGCCGATGCCGGTCAGCAACCCTGCGCCAAGATAGGCCAGCTCCAGCGGTGCGCGCCGCAGCATCAGCAGCAATGCGGCCACAAACCCCATGGCCTGTACCAGCAAAAGCTGCGGCGAGCCGAGGCTCATCCGATCAAGGAACGTAGCAAAGGTGGCCTCAATCCAGTGCAGGTTCTGCCACAGCCCCGGCAGGCCCGTCGCAGGCTGCGCCTCTCTCCATGGTGCCAGCGGCACGCCAAAGACGCCATGGACATGCCAGTTCAGCGCATAGGTGACCGCGACAGCAGCGGCGAAACTGGCCGCGAAGAGGATCAGCACCGCGCAGAGATCGGCAACAGACCGGTGACGCGTTCCAGCCAGGCAGAGCGCGAGCAGGAGCAGCGGATAAGTGGTATAGGCCATCAGGGCGGGCAGCGTGAAGACCGGCAGCAGCCACCGCGCGGTCCGCTGCTCTGCCCGGCAGGTGATCAGGCCATAGGCTGCGACCACCGCAAGCCCGGGCAGCAGCGTGTTGAACCATGAAGAAATCATCGTTGCAGGCGGTGCGACGAGGATCAGCGCGGCCAGGACTGAGGCGAAAACGGTGCTCGGGGTGTCGCGCGTAGCAGAAAGCGCCAGCGCGGTGGCAAGGGTCGCCCAGCAGAGCTGATAGGCTGCAAAGTTCAGCCAGGCCGGTGTCTGCAGACCGCGCAGATGCCAGATGTAGTTCAGCCAGCGCCCCTCATGCAGCGTTTTGCTCCAGAACAGATCTCCCTCGCCGAAAAGGGCGGGGAAGTCATCATGCCGGATCATCGGATCCGCCAGGTTTGGCAAGGAAATCAAACCGACGACGGCGAGAGCAACCCAAAACACAGGCGGGATGCGCCGGGCCGCAACCGGCATGTGCCCCGTGATCTCTGTGACAGCCATGCCCCTAACCTTGGATGCGCGGAGGGCTCAGGCGGATGTGACGGCTCCGCAGCGTTGCATGCAGCTGCGCCAGCCCTGTCACCAAGGGCTCCGGCAGCGGCGCAAGTACTGCACAGCGCAGCCGCCATGCCACGTCTCCACCGTTTGCGAGGGTGCGGTTTGTGGGCACTTCATGGCGCAGGATCTGGTCTGGCAGCCCCGCGTGCCCGGCGTCATTCACGTAGAGCGTCGCGTTGTAGCGATACCACGGTGCCACGGTCCGATCCGCCTGCAGGGCGGGGCGAATGGCGTCATAGGCCCGATACCCCCGCGCGGCGAACAGCGCCTGCCAGTAGGACAGTGGTTGTTCGTTGATGTGGCATTCGCCGCCCTGACCCACCACCGCCGCCGAGAACAGCACACGATCTGCCGCTGCGGTCAGGCTGTGCACAAGCGTCTCTGCCGCAGAGGGCGGAAGATGCTCTCCGACTTCGAGGCTCTGCGCCAGCGCAAAACGGCGGTCCGTCGGCACCGGGGTTGTGAGGTCAGCGGGCCGGAAGCAGTCGCGCGGGATCTCCAACAGGTCCGGGTCGACATAGCCGCCGTCGACCCCAAGAATATCCCGTGCCCCGGCGCGGCGCCACTCGTCCAGCCAGACCCCGCGCCCACAGCCCAGATCCAGCACGCTCTCCGGGCGCAAAAGGGGAAACAGCAAGGCGGTGAAACGCCGGGCCGACGCGCGGGCGCTGGCGTCGATATAGTCAAAGAAGCGGTCGTCATAGATGTGGCTCATGACAGCCTCTCATGGCCCTGCGGCGGCGCGTAAACCCAAAGGCGCATGAGCAGATAGTTCTGCACGGGCAAGATCACGGTCACCACTGCGGCTACGGCCCAGTCGGGCACCGCAAAAAGCGGGCCAAGCCAGCCCGTCACACCGGCGGAGGTGACAAAGCCGCAACTCACCATCACGCCGAACCGGATAAGCTGTGCTAAATCCTGCAAGCGCCGACCAAAGGTGAAGCAGGTCTGGCCTACGTATTGCAGACAGATCGCGAGACCGAATGCGAGGGCGTTGGCTATCACACGAGGCAGATCCAACGCGAGGAAAGCCAGATAGAGCAGCAGGTAGCTCAGCGCCACCAACACGCCGATAATCGCAAAGCGCTGCATTCGCATCACGCCGACTTTCTGAGCGGACGTGCAGCGGGAGTGTCGCGCAGCTCTTCACTGACAAAATAGAGCGGGCGGTTCTTCGCTTCGATGTAGAGGCGCCCGATGTATTCACCCATGATACCCAGCGTCAGCAATTGCACGCCCGAGAAGAAGCTGATCGCCAGCACAACGGACGCCCACCCCGCCACCGCCTGGTGGAAAATCAGGGACCACGCCACATAGACGGCCATAAAGGCGCTGACCCCGAGCGTTGCAAAGGCAAGCCGGGTCGCCAACCGGAGCGGCTTGGTAGAAAAAGATGTCATGGCGTCGGCGGCAAAGCGGATCATGCTGCGCAGCGGGTACTTCGTTTCACCCGAATGACGTGGCGCACGGCTGTATTCAATGCCGATCTGGCGAAACCCGGCCCAGGCGAACATTCCGCGGATGAAGCGCGCACGCTCGGGCATGGCCAGGACCGCATCCAGCGTCTTGCGGTTGACCAGGCGGAAATCGCCGGTGTCCTGAGGGATCGCCACATCCGACATGGCGTTGAGCACGCGATAGAAGACATGGGCTGTCGCGCGTTTGAACAGGCTGTCACCCCGCCGCTCGATCCGGCGCCCGTAGACCACGTCATAGCCCTGGTCCATTAACCGCATCATGTCAGATAGGAGTTCGGGCGGGTCCTGCAGATCTGCGTCGAGCATCATGATCCGCGCGCCCCGGGCCGCTTCCAGCCCGGCGGTCAGCGCAATCTGATGCCCCCTGTTGGTGGACAGCCGGATGCCGACAACAAAAGGGCAGAGCAGCCGCGCGTCCTGGATCGTCTCCCATGTGTCATCGGTCGAGCCGTCATCGACGAGGATGATTTCCGATTGGTCTCGCCAGGGCGTCAGCGCAGCGGACAGCCTGTCAATCAGCGCCAGAATGGCATCCTGCTCGTTCCTGCAGGGAACGACGATCGAAAGATACATGCTCCGGCCCCGAGTGTTGCGCATCGGTACGAGATTAGCCGTGCTTTGCGGTGAGAATGTGGCGATTTGGGAGCGAAACTGGGGTGCGCGCCCGCTCTACTGTGGGAGCCGGCCCTAGATCTCCAGTTCGCCGACCAACGCGGCCCAGGACGCCCCATGCATGTCGCGGTCGGCAATAGCGCCCTGCACCGTCGGGCGGGGGAGGGAGAATTTCACCACGTTCAGATCCGGCATATCGAAGCGTTTGACGGTCTGACTGTCCGCATTGAAGGCAGTGGCCACACGCGACGTTTTCAGATCGCGGCTTACCTGTGCGTAGGCCTCCGGGCTGCCGCAGAAGATGTCGATGGTCAGCCAGAAAGGGCCCGCGTTTTTGCTGCGGACCTTGGTGACGAGGGTGCGCAGCTCAGCCAATGTGGGTCACCTCCAGCCGGAAGGCGTCCATAGGGTCGGTCAGATGCATCACGTGATGCAGCGCGAATTCATAGACGGTGCCCTGATGCATGTCGGGCGGAGAGAACAGGAAAGCGAAGGTAGGCTGCTCTTCCTCCTGCGTCAGGGGGTGATGCAGCAGATAGGGGTTCAGGAGCTTGCCTATCTCTGCTGCCTGGTCTTCGGTAGGTGCAGTGATGATCCCGATGACCCCGATTTCCACCGGGTCGGCGTGCCGCGTTTCCAGCATTCCAAAGCTGGCGGAGTGACCCATGAGGCGGATCTCCAGCGTGAACTCCTCCGCCGTGATGTCCATGCGATCGAGAACCTTGGCGGTGCATTTCGTCACGATGTCCTCAGCCCATAGAGCGGCGTTTGCCACGTAACGCGGGTCGCGCAGAAGCGCCATCAAGACCGTGCGGCAGCCCGCAGGCCGTGCACCTTCGAGCTTGACGGTATAGCGGTCGGACGGCACCCATTTTGAGCCTTCAACCCGCACCGACGTCTCATCAAGCGCGGTGTAGCGCGCGCCGGTCACGTCCAGGTGACCCCCCGGTTCATGCAGGATGAACGGGTCGGAGTTTTCATAGAGCATATGCGCCGAAACGGTATGCGGGCTCGCGTGTGCGCCGTCCGCCATCGGTGTGACCGTGAAGCCTGCGTCGTCGAAGTCGATCATGATGACGCCCGACTGCGGGTTGGTGGCACAAAGCGCGCCACACTCACCGATCTTGGCACCGTGCCAAGCGCCGCCCCCGTGACAGCCCTGCATCAGCGGCAGGGCTGCAATGATGGCCGTATCGGTGGTGCGCCCTGCGATGACGATATCGGCACCGGTCTGCAAAGCTGCGCTGATTTGCTCTGCCCCGGCCAGAGCGACGATGTTGGAGCAGGCTTGAATGTCCTGTGCGGTCACGTCGGGGGCGCCGGGAAGCGGGGCGATATTGCCTGCCTCGAAAGATTCAGCGACGCGGCCAATGTCCTGCGAGGACCGCAGCACCGCCACTTTCAGCGATGTGCCTTGCTCTGTGGCGATCTCGCGGGTGATGTCGAGCATCCAGTCCACTGCCGCATCGGTGCCACAGGTGCCCGCAGTGCCAATGACCAACGGCACACCTGCGATGGCTCGGGCCTTCATAAGCCCGGCCCACTCAAGTTTGGTCGAGGCGCGCGCATACTTTGAAACGCCGCGGCCCAGATATGATGGCCCGCTGTCGGTCGAACCGCCATCGACGGCTATGATATCGGGTCTTGCTGCAACCCCGCGAGCAAGTGCTTCAGGATCGTAGTTCAGCCCAAGAGCACCAGAGGGGATCAACACCCGGGTCATAGAGGTCGGACGATCTGCGGGGTGCGGCGAGCCGGGGTGCAGGGGCGCGCGGGCCATGGCCCGCGCGCCCCTGCACCCCGGCTATGCCCGGCAAAGCCGGGCAGGACGGCTGCGCCGTCCATCAGTCGGTCACCGCTTGCGGTTTCTTCAAGATGTTGCGCAGGAACATTGGCGCGACAAACCCCGCGATGGCGGCCACCCAGAGGCCGATGGCGATGGGGCTGGAGAAGAGATAGGTGGGGTCACCGTCTGACAGGGTCATGGCGCGTCGCAGTGCGTCCTCCATGTTCCCGCCCAGCAGGATACCGAGGATCACTGGCACTGTCGGCACGTCCAGCTTGCGCAGGATGTAGCCCAGCACTCCGAAGCCCACCATCAGAAGCAGATCGAAATAGCTGCCCGAGAGCGAATAGATACCAACGAAGGAGATCATCGTGACCCCTGGCAGCAGCACCCAGGCAGGTACCGACAGGATTTTCACGAAGATCTTCACCATCGGCACGTTCATCAAAAGCAGCACCACATTGGCGATCAGCAGCGAGGCGATCAGACCCCAGACCACATCCGCTCGCTCGGTAAAGAGCGTGGGGCCAGGCGTGATGTTCAGCGTCATCAGAAGCGCCAGTAGCACCGCAGTGGTCCCGGACCCCGGCACGCCCAGCGTCAGCATGGGGACCAGAGCACCGCCTGCGGCAGAGTTGTTCCCCGCCTCAGGGGCCGCCACACCCTTGGCCACACCTGTGCCAAAGCCACCCTTCTCACCGGCGATGGATTTCTCCGACATGTAGGCCAGGAAGGAGCCCAGCGAGGCGCCTGCCCCCGGCAGGATGCCCGCGATGAACCCCACAAAAGACGCGCGCAGCATCGTCCATTTGGTGGACATGATGTCCTTCCAGGGGATGCGCACCTTGTCGAGTTTCACGCCAATGGAGGAGCCCTTGCCATGGCTTTCAATGAAGAAGAAGACTTCTGCGATGGCGAAGAGGCCCACAATGGCCACCAGGAAATCGATCCCGTCGAAGAGGTGCAGGTTGCCACCGGTCAGGCGGGGCAGGCCGGAGGAGCTGTCCACCCCGATCATGGCGATACCGAGCCCCATGCAGGCGGCCAGCGCCGCCTTGGCCTGATTGTTCGAGGCCATGCCGCCGAGCGTGCAGAAGGCCAAGAGATAGAGAGCGAAGTACTCCGCCGGGCCGAAGTAGAAGGCCACCCGTGCCAGCGTCGGCGCGAGGAACATCAGGCCCACGGTCGCCAGCAAGGCACCGACGAAGGAGGCGACACCGGAGAGCACCAGCGCATCGCCTGCGCGGCCCTGCTTGGCCATCGGATAGCCGTCCAGCGTGGTCATCAACGCGGGCTCGTCCCCCGGGATGTTCAGCAGGATCGAAGAAATCCGCCCGCCGTACATCGCGCCGTAGTAGACGGAGGTCATCAGTACCAGTGCGGACGTTGCATCGAGCCCGAGTGTAAAGGTGATGGGGATCAGGATCGCCACGCCGTTCGATGGGCCCAGACCGGGCAGCGCGCCGATGATGGTGCCCAGAAAGCAGCCGCAGACCGCGAGGAACAGCGTGAAGGGCGAGAGCGCCACGGAAAACCCGAGCGCGAGATTGGCAAGGATATCCATCTCAATGCCCCCCGACAAATGGAATAAGAATTGCGAACGCATCCCAAAGCTTGGCCGCCGTCGGCACCTTGTAGGCGACGATATTGCCGAGCCCAAGCGCGAATTTGAACAGAACAAACAGCCCCAGGGACAGCCCCACGCCCGCTGCGATGGCAGGTTTCACGTTGGGTGAAATCTGATAACTCAGAATGCCTGCGGCAATCGCTGTGGGCAGGATGAAGCCCAGCGGCGTGATCATCACTGCATAGACACAGAGCACCAGCACCGCGATGGCCATGGCACCCCATGTGCGCGCCACCGGCCAGTTCGGGTCAGGGTCGGGGCGGAACATGATGGTGAGCGAGCAAAGCGCCGCCACGCCGCCGATCATCAGCGGGAAGAGCTTGGGCAGGAATTCACCCGAGAAGAGGTTCGTCTGGATCTGGGTGGCAGCCGCGATATACGCGACCGCCGTGATCAGACAGACCAGACCAAAAATCCGGTCCGAGGCCATTACTGAAGCACTCCCAGCTCTTTGGACATGGCGTTGATATCGGCCACGAGGCCGTCAACATAAGCCTGAAAGTCGCCGCCCACTTTGGTGAAGGGAGCCAGGCCATTGTCGACCATGGCCTGTGCCCAGGCGTCGCTGTCCGCGACCTGCTGCAGCTTGCCGGCCCATGCGTCGAACTGTTCGTCCGAGATGTCCTTGGGCACGTAGAGGCCACGCCAGTTCACCGCGACCACGTCAAAGCCCTGCTCCTTGGCGGTGGGGATGTCGTCAAAGCCCGGCACCCGCTCTTCGGTCAGCACCGCGACCACGCGGATGTCACCGTTGTTCAGGAAGGAGACGATCTCGGACATGTCGCCCGTCATGGCCTGGGTGAAGCCACCCACAGTCTGGGTGATCGCATCCGCGCCACCATCCACGCCGATGTATTTCACCTTCGTGATGTCGGTGAATCCCGCTTCTTTCAGGATCATCAGCGGCTTGAGGTGGTCAAAGCCACCCACGGCGGAGCCACCTGCAAAGGCGACCGAGCCCGGATCGGCTTTGATCGCCTCTACCAGATCGCCAAGGGTTTGATAGTCGCTGTCAGCTGCGACGGCGATCACGCCCGGGTCGGCCCCGATGGCACCCACAAAGCGGACCTGATCCGCTGTCATGCCCGCATAGGCGTTCTGTGCCAGACGCGTGGTTGTGGCCGAGGAGGCCGCGATGATCACATCGCCATCATCCGCACGCTCAGAGACCACGTGGTTGTAGGCCAGACCGCCGCCTGCGCCCGGCATGTTGGTAACCTGCACGGGTTTGTCGACCGCGCCGATGTCATACATGATCTTGCCGATCTGACGGCAGGTGAAATCCCAGCCGCCGCCGGGGTTTGCGGGTGCGATGCATTCCGCCGCCGTGGCGCCACCGGCCACGCCAACAGACAACACGGCACCCGTCATGAGCGCCTTGAAAAAGCGTTTTGTCATTGGTTCCTCCCATTTGACTTGACGAGTTTGCACTCGTTTCGTGTGGTCACATGACTGTAAGAACCTGACACGAACCTGTCACGTCGGAAGATTGAGTGCGCCGAAATGAGATTTTTGCTGGTCGAAGACAACGCCGATCTGGCCCGCGCGCTTGCGGGGCGCTTTGCGGTCGATGGTCATGTGGTCGATCACGCCGGCAATCTGGCGGATGCGGAGCTGGCCACACGCACGGTGGCTTATGATCTGATTTTACTGGATATTATGTTGCCTGACGGGGATGGGCGGGAGTTTTTGCGTCGTCACCGGGGGGCGGACAACCCCACACCGGTGATCGTGCTGACCGCCCGGTCGGAGGTATCGGACCGGGTGGGGCTTTTGGATCTCGGGGCCGATGATTACATCACGAAACCTTTTGATTTTGCCGAGCTAGAGGCGCGCGCCCGCGCCGTGATGCGGCGCCTGGGCGGCGCCGCAGACAACAAAAAGGAATTCGCAGGGCTCATATTCGATTCGAATGCGGGCACAATTACGACAGGGCAGCGTTCCGAACAGTTGCGCAATCGCGAGATGCGTCTGTTGGAGGTGTTCTTTGCGGCACCTGGTCAGATATTCTCCAAGTCGCACCTGATGGACCGGCTGTTTTCCTTTGCCGATGACGTCTCGGAGAATGCGATCGAGGTCTATGTGGGACGCTTGCGCCGCAAGCTGAGCGAGACGCAGGCCACTATCGAGACGGTGCGCGGCTTAGGCTACCGCATGGTGCGCCGCGAATGACCGTTGCGCGCGCGCCAAGTTCCATCCGCCGCCGTCTGGTGGTGCAGCTGGCGCTGGTGGCGGCGTTGCTGTCGGTGGTCTTTTTCCTTGCGCTGCGAGTGGTGGCGGAACGGGCGACCGAGGCCACGCAGGACAATATCCTCGCGGCGTCTGCCACCTCCATCGCCGATGCGGTCTATACGGATGCGGGCGTTGTGCGGGTGGAAATTCCCTATTCCGCGCTCTCGATGCTGGGCACGGTCAGTGAGGATCGGGTCTTCTACCACGTGATCCTCGATGGCGAGACGCTGACCGGCTATGAGGACTTGCCGGTGCCTGAGGCGCGCGGCGCAGGGCGCGATCCGCGCTTTGCCACCTATCTCTATCGGGGCGACACGGTGCGCGCTGTCGTCGTCCAGCGCGCGTTGAATGTTGACCGCCCGCACCGCGTGGACGTTGTTGTGGCGCAGACGCGGCGAGGGCTTGCTGCGATTTCTTCACGTATCACCACCACGGCGACGGCGATTGGCGTGGTGTTCTTTCTTGCGGCCACGGCGCTCAGCACCTTTGCGGCGCAGAATGCGCTGGCGCCGCTGAGCCGCCTCACAGAGGCGGTGCGTCGGCGTGGCCCGCGTGATTTGCGCCCCGTGACGGCCGAGACGCCAACCGAATTGACCCCGCTTGTGGGGGGGCTGAACGGGTTCATCGCACGGTTGCGGTCGGCCCTCACGCGGTCCGAAGACCTGATTGTGGAGGCCGCACACCGGGTGCGCACACCGCTGGCCACCGTGCGCACGCAGGCCGAGATGGTGCATCTGCAGATGGAAAAGCCGGAAAACCGCGCCGCCCTGCGCCAGATGATCCGGGCGGTGGATGAAAGTTCCCGCTCCGCTGGGCAACTGCTCGATCATGCGATGGTCACGCTGCGCTCGGACCAACTGGAAACCGAAGAGATCGATCCGGTTGAGCTGCTGCGCGACGCGGTGGACCGGCTTTCGCCCACGGCGGACCTCAAGGACATCGTGATCACGCTCGATCTGTCCACGACCGAGTTGCGGGTGCAGGGCGATACGATCCTGCTGCAGAACGCGGTACGCAATATGCTCGACAATGCGATCAAATACTCGCCGGCCGACACGGAAATCACCGTGCGGCTTGTCCCCGGCGTCCTTTGCCGCCTGGAGGTCAGCGACCAGGGCCGCGGGTTCCTGGCCGAAGACGTCGCCCGCATGCCCGAACGCTTCTCGCGGGGCTCCAATGTGGAGGATGTGGTGGGGTCCGGTCTTGGTCTCACCATCGTGCGCGACGTGGCCGAAGCTCATGGTGGATCGCTCGAAATCACGCCGAATATGGAAGGACCCGGCGCATGCGTCACACTTGTCTTGCCCTGCTCCTGAGCCTCTGGGCCGTGCTGGCTTGCGCCTTCGAGATCGAGGAAAGCCGCAGCTATCCCGTGCCCGGTGGGTCCGAATTGCGGATTCTGTCCACGGCGGACGCAGATGTGTTCGAGCCGATCATTACCGCGTTTCAGGCCATTTACCCCATTGCGATCACCTATGATGTGGCCAGTTCGGCGCAGGTGATGGCGGGGCTCTATGAGGAAGGGGCGGCGTATGATCTGGCGATTTCTTCGGCGATGGATCTGCAGACCAAGCTGGCCAATGACGGTCTGGCGCAGCGCTATGCCTCGGATGCGACCGCCGCCTTGCCGCCCTGGGCCAAATGGGGGGATCAGGTCTTTGCCTTCACGCAGGAGCCTGCGGTTCTGGTGCTGAACGCGCAGGTCTTCGAGACGCTGGCCGCGCCCAAGAACCGCGAAGGGCTGATCACCCTGCTGCGCGCCCACCCGGAGGTGTTTGATGGCCGGATCGGGACTTATGACATTCGGGTGTCGGGCGCGGGCTACCTCTTTGCCACGCAGGATTCGCGCAACACAGAGAGTTTCTGGCGACTGACGGAGATCATGGGGCGGCTCAACACGCAGCTTTATTGTTGCTCTAGCGAGATGATCGACGCGGTGGCGCGGGGCGAACTGGCGCTGGCCTATAACGTGCTGGGGTCTTATGCACGCGCGCGCCTGACGGATACGCCAGAGGTGCGCATCGTGGAGATGGATGATTTTGTTTCGGTCATGCTGCGCACCGCTCTTATCCCGCAGACTGCGCAGGCGCCGCAGGCCGCGGGGCTGATGATCGATTTCCTCGCGGGGCTGCGACTGCGGCCCGATCTTGTTGCCGCAACAGGCTTGCCGCCGGTGGTGAGCGCTTCTGCCGCAGATGAACGGGTGATCCGCCCGATCCGGCTTGGCCCCGGCTTGCTGGTGTTCCTCGACCGGTTGCGCCGCGACACTTTTCTGCGCAGTTGGGCCAGCTCCATCGAGCAGGACTAACCGATCTGGCTCCTCCGGATCCTTGCGCTGTGCCGCGGCGGCCCGGGTGCAGCCTTGGTCAGATTTGCACCGGCTTGTCCGTATTTGCGTGGTAAGGGCAGGCGACCCAATGGGTGTCGTCGAGCTTTTGCACCGCTGGCGGGGCATCGGCGCAATTGGGCTGCGCAATTGGACAGCGCGTACGAAACACGCAGCCTGAGGGCGGCGACATGGGCGAGGGCAGCTCGCCCTGCAGCACCGGTCGATGGCGCGCGCGTTCCGCTTTGGGGGCGGGGATCGGAACGGAGGCGATGAGAGCTTTCGTATAGGGGTGACGCGGGTTTTCGATGAGCTCCTCTGCCTCGGCAACCTCGACGATCCGGCCCAGATACATCACCGCGATCCGGTGCGAGATATGCCGCACCACGCTCAGATCATGGGCGATGAAGAGCAGCGCCAGCCCCATCTCGCGCTGCAACTCCTGCAGCAGGTTCACCACCTGCGCCTGCACGGAGACATCCAGCGCGCTGACAGGTTCATCACAGACCACCAACTCGGGGTCGGTGATCAGGGCGCGGGCGATGCCGATGCGCTGGCACTGCCCACCCGAAAACTCATGCGGGTAGCGGTTGATCAGCGCAGGCAGCAGGCCGACGCGTTCCATCATCGCGCCGACCTTGCGGTGGATCTCGGCCTTGGAGAGGTTGGGGAAATGGGTGCGCAGCGGTTCAGCGACGATCTGCCCCACGGTCATGCGGGGGTTGAGCGCATCCAGCGGATCCTGAAACACCATCTGCACATGGCGCCCGTGGTTGCGGTGCTGCTCGGCGGTCATGCTGACGATGTCTTTCCCACGCCACAAAACCTGCCCTTCGCTGGCGGGAACCGTGCCGACAATCGCACGCGCCAGTGTGGATTTGCCCGATCCGCTTTCCCCCACGAGCCCCAGCGTTTGCCCCGGTGCCAGCGTCAGCGACGCGCCTCTCACCGCTTGCAGGCGGTGCGGTGCGCTCCAGGGCCAGCCGCCCTGCCGTGTGATGGAGAAGGTGACGCTCAGGTCGCGGATGTCGAGCAGTGGCGCGCTCACGTCACCGCCTCCCGGTCTGCGTGGCAGGCGCGCAGGCGCCTGGCGGCAAACCCGTCCAGTGAGGGCATGATATCCGCGCAAGGACCATGGCGGATCGGGCAGCGTGGGCTGAACGGGCAGCCTGCGGGCAGGGCGGTCAGGTCCGGCGGGTCGCCGGGGATGGTCTGCAGCATCTCCTGCGGCACATCGAGCCGTGGCACCGCGTTCAGCAAGCCCCGCGTGTAGGGGTGGGAGGGTGCCTCAAAGAGGTCATCGGTGGCCCCCATCTCCATCACCCGTCCGCCGTACATCACCAACGTCCGCTGGCAGGACCCTGCGACAATCGCCAGATCATGCGTGATCAGAATGAGTGCGGTGCCGAAGTCGCGCTGGATATCGCCCATCAGGTCCATGATCTGGTTCTGTACGGTCACATCCAGCGCTGTTGTGGGTTCATCGGCGATCAACAGCCTGGGCCGGCAGAGCAGCGCCATGGCGATCATGATCCGCTGCCGCATGCCGCCTGAGAACTCATGCGGGTACATGCGCAGCCGCGCACGGGCATCGGGGATGCGCACGGCGTCGAGCATCTGGGCACTCTCTGTCATCGCATCGCGACGCGACGCTCCTTTGTGCAGCATCAGCACCTCGGCCATCTGCTCGCCCACGCGCAGGTAGGGGTTGAGCGAGGTCATCGGGTCCTGAAAGATCATTGCGATCTGATCGGCGCGAATGGCGTTCAACTGTGCTTCGGGCAGGTTCAGGATCTCCTGCCCGTCAAAGCGGATCGACCCCGCCGCGCGCCCGTTCTTGGCCAGAAGCCCCAGCGTGGCAAAGGCCAGCTGCGTCTTTCCCGAGCCGCTCTCGCCCACGATGGCAAGGCTCTCTCCGGCCTCCAGCGACAGGGTCATGCCGTTCACGGCTTTCACCGTGCCGTCCGGGGTGTCGAAGCTGACCGTCAGGTCTGTGATTTCCAAAAGGCTCATATCTCAGCGATCCTTCGGGTCCAGTGCGTCACGCAGCCCGTCGCCCACAAAGAAGAAACCAAACAGCGTGATCACAAAGAAAAGCAGCGGCCAAGTGAGCATCCACAGCGTGCCATTCGTCATCTCCGCCGCGCCATCATTGATCAGCGCGCCCCAGCTGGTCAGAGGCTCCTGCACGCCGAGGCCCAGGAAACTGATGAAGCTCTCGTAGATGATCATCGAGGGGACCAGCAGTGTGGCATAGACGATCACGACGCCCAGCAGGTTCGGGATGATATGGCGCAGGATGATCGTGAAGGGGCGGACGCCGGTGGCGCGGGCCGCCTCGATATAGGCCTTGCCCTTCAACGTCAGGGTCTGGCCCCGCGCGATCCGCGCCATATCGAGCCAGCTGACCAGCCCGATGCCTACAAAGAGCATGAAAAGCGAGCGGCCAAAGACCACCAGCAGCAGGATCAGCACGAACATATAGGGGATCGACATCAACACATCGACGACGCGCATCATCACATTGTCGATGCGCCCGCCGAAATAGCCCGCAACTGCCCCGTAAAGCGTGCCGACGATGACCGAGATCAGCGCGCCGACGATGCCCACCAGCAGCGAGATCTGCGTGCCCTGCACCGTGCGCGCAAAGAGATCGCGCCCTAGCGCGTCGGTGCCGAACCAATGCCCCGTCTCCAGCGAGGGGCGTCCGCCCGTTTGCACATTGCCAAGGACGTTCCAGTCGATGTCTTCGTTGTTCCAGGGGGCGATGAACGGCCCCATGATGGCGAAACATGCGACGGCGATCAGCACGATCAGGCCCGTCACCGCCGCCCGGTTATGAAAGAACCGTGCGCGCGCATCCGCCCAGAGCGAGCGGCCCTTGAGCGGTGCGGTTGCCAGATCGTCCGCCACGGATTTGGTTGCGAACATGGCCTAGTACCTGATCTTGGGGTCGATCCAGGCGTAGAGCACATCGACCAGCAGGTTGAAGAGAATCGTCAGCGCCCCCAGCAGGATGGTGATGCCCATCATCACGCCGTAGTCGCGGTTGAGCGCGGAGGCGACGAAGAACTGTCCGATGCCCCCGGTGGAGAAATAGATGTCGATCACCACCGAGCCGGTGATCATGCCCACGAAGGCTGGGCCAAGGTAGGAGATCACCGGCAATAGCGCCGGTTTCAGGGCATGGCGCAGGATGACACGCCGCGCAGGCAGCCCCTTGGCGCGGGCGGTGCGGATGTAGTTCGAGGTCAGCACCTCCAGCATCGAGGCTCGGGCGATGCGCGCAATCGACGCCATATAGCTGGTGGAGAGCGCAATCACCGGCAGCACCACAAATTGCCATTGCCCGCCTTGCCAACCGCCGCCCGGCAACCAGCCGAGCCAGAGCGTGAAGGTCAGCACTAGGATCGGGGCCAGCACGAAATTCGGCAGAACCTGCGCGCCGATGGAAACGCCCACGGCGAGATAGTCGAGCCAGGTGTTGTGCCGCACGGCGGCCAGAATGCCAAGCGCGCCGCCAACCAAGACGGCGACGACAAAGCTCCAGAACCCATAGGTCAGCGTGACCGGAAAGCCCTGGGCGATCAGGCTGTTCACATCCTGATCGCGGTAGATGAAGGAGGGGCCAAAATCGAACTCGGTGACCAGCGCCACCAGATAGCGCCAGATCTGGATGTGAAAGGGCTGATCCAGCCCGTATTGCGCCTGAAGGTTGGCAAGCACGGCGGGCGGGATGCCCCGTTCGCTGGCGAAGGGGCTTCCGGGCGCGGCATACATCAGCACGAAGGTGAACACGATTAGGAACAGCAGAACCGGGATCGCGACCAACAGGCGCTTGAGAATATAAAAAGACATGAGGTCAGTCTAACGGCGGAGCGGGCGCTGTCACCCGCTCCGCTGCGTCTTAGTCTGTGGCGACGCGGTAGATGTCGCGCACGTACCAATTGTTTTCCACGTTCTCAGTCGGCCAGTTCCGAATGGTCGGGTCCAGCACGAAGTTCTGCGTGTAGTGGTAGATCGGCAAAACGGCCATGTCCTCGGCGAGGATCTTCTCGACCTCGGCATAGGTCGGCTGTGGGTCCGACATGGTCACGCTGTCCAACATCAGCTGGTCAACCTTCTCGTTGGAATACTTGCCATCGTTGTTGGCGTTCCGCGTGGTGAGCAGGTCGAGGAAGGTGGAGGCCTCGTTGTAGTCCCCACACCAGGCGGAGCGGGCAATATCGAAGTTCTGGTTGCCCCGGATCTCCAGATAGGACTGCCATTCATAGTTGCTCAGCTTGGTGGTCACGCCCAAAGGTCGCCACATCTGACTGACCACGGTGGCGATCTGCTTGTGGTTTTCCGAGGTGTTGTAGATCAAGTCCAGCTCGATCGGGTTGTCGGGGCCGTAGCCGGCCTCCTCCATCAAGGCCTTGGCCTTCTCCATCCGCTCTTCCTGGCTCCAGAGGGCGTAGTCGATTTCCGGCAGCTCAAAATCGGCGGTGGCCCAGTGGGTAAAGCTATAGGCGGGCGCCTGACCCGCTTTCAGCACCTGATCGGTGATCACATCGCGGTTGATCATGTAGCTCAGCGCGGTGCGCACGCGCGGATCCTGTAGCGCCTCATGGCCGGTTTCGGTCTGGTTCACCGTGTAATAGTAGGAACAGAGCCGGGGCACCGAATGCGCCACATCCGGCATCTCTTCCTCAAGCCGCGGATAGCTGCCCGCGGGCAGGTCATCCATCATGTCGAACTCGCCTGCCTGAAACCGGTTGAGCGCCTGATTGGCGTCGTTGATCACATAGCCGGTGATCTCGGTGATGATCACATCTTCGGCGCCCCAGTACTCCGGGTTCTGGACAAGGCGCACGAACTCGTTCACGGCCATATCCTCCAGCACATAAGCGCCGTTGGAGACGATGTTTGCCGGGTTTGTCCAAGCTGCTCCATGCGCCTCGACTGTGGGCGGATGCGTCGGCATGAAGGTGTAATGCACGGTCATCTGCGGGAAATAGGGCAGGGGCCGCGCGAGCGAGACCTCCAGCGTGCGGTCATCGATGGCACGCACGCCAAGCTCTGAGGGGTCGGCCTCGCCGGAGGTCACAGCAGAGGCGTTGGTGATTTGGCTCAGTTCCACATACCACGCGTATTCGGACGCCGTGGCGGGGTCAGCCGCGCGCTGCCAGGCAAAGACGAAGTCTTGTGCAGTGACCGGGTCTCCGTTGGACCAGCGCGCGTCTTCGCGCAACTTGAAGGTCCAGGTCTGGTTGTCCTCGGAGGACCACTCCTCCGCCACGCCGGGACGCAGGGTGCCGTCTGCGTTTTGGGTTAGCAGCCCCTCGAACAGCTGCCGGGCCAGGTGGCCACCGACGGTTTCCTCGATCAGCTGCGGGTCGATCGATGGAAACTGATCCAAAAGCCGATATTCGAAGGTCTGATCGGCGGCCAGCGGTTCTCCTGTCACCGGATGTGTCTCTGCGGCCCAGGCCGGTGCGAAAGCCGTTTGTGTCAACAGCGCTGTGGTCGCCAAAATTCGAAATTTGGTCATCTTATTCTCCCGTTTTGTGTTGGTATGGCATCGTTCAGCTTGACTATTATTCGCCATATAGTTGCATAGGATTGTCGCAAACGCAGCGATTGTACACTCACAACGTGGCAAGGATCAGGCGGATCGGCAACAAAGCTCCGATGCAGATCAAAGATGCGTCAGTGGGGCGGATCGCTCCCCGTGACATCTACCCGCGTGGCGGACGGCTCTTGTAAACGGGCAGGCGCCAGCCCAAGGCCAAGGAGCCCGCACGCAGTGCCCAGGTCACGCCCGCGCAGACCATCAGGGGCACCAGCGCATCGGGAAAGTGAGGTCTCGCCAAGGCTGCCGTTAGGGCACCTGCGAAGGCGGCGGTCACGTAGAGCTCGCCCTGTTTCAGCACCAAAGGCACATCGTCGAGCACCACGTCGCGCAACAGGCCGCCCATGCAGCCGGTGATCGTGCCCATCAGCACCACCACAAGAACCGGCTGCCCCAGCGACAGCGCGACGCCCGTGCCCGCCGGGACCGCCACGGCCAGCGCAAAGCTGTCGAGCCAGATCAGTGTTTTCAGGCGGCTTTCAAACAGGTGGGCGGTCAGGAACACAAGCAGGGCCGCCGCGCAGGCCACGCCGATATAGCTTGGCTGTGCGATCCAGAAGACCGGGTTGCGGTCGAGTAGCACATCACGCACCGTGCCACCGCCCACCGCCGTGAGGCAGGCCACAAAGGCAAAGCCCACCAGATCAAGCTGTTGCCGCGAGGCGACCAGCGCGCCGGTGAGCGCAAAGATGAAAACCGAGGCATAGTCCAGCAGGGCGATCAGGGTCATAGCTGGCCTCTGATCCAGTCCACTGCCCGCCGATAGGGCGGTGCAAATCCCTCGGGCAGGGCTGCGTCCAGTTCCAGCCAGAAAAACCGAAAGAGATGCCCGCCGTCATCGGCGCAATGGTGTTGCCAATTGTCGCGCAGAGGCCCGGCCAAACGGCAGAGGCTGACGTGCCAGCGCGCGCCCGCGTCAATCTTCGTGCTTTCGCCAAGAGAGATGGCCGCCCGCGTCTCCAACCCGCTTTCCTCAAAGAGCTCACGTGCGGCAGCATGCTCGGGCCGTTCGCCTGACCTGATCCCGCCTTTCACCAGTTGCAGACCGGCCTGAGGATGTTCAAACGCTGCGATCCGTCGCGGCACCCCGTCGAGATGCAGCGCGACCGGGCAGGCGACCTCACGCACGGGTCGATGTCTTGAAGGGCGCCATGCCTGCGCGCGCCAACTCATCCGCACGCTCGTTCTCGGGGTGGCCTGCGTGCCCCTTCACCCAGGTCCAGGTCACATCATGGGCCGCATTCGCCGCATCCAGCCGCTGCCACAGCTCGGCGTTGGCGACCGGCTTTTTCGCCGCGTTCTTCCAGCCGTTCTTCTTCCAGCCGAAGATCCACCCGGTGATCCCGTTTTTGACATAGTTGCTGTCGGTCACAATGGTGATGGTGCTGCGGCGGCTCAGGCTCTCCAGCGCATGGATCGCGGCCAGCAGCTCCATGCGATTGTTCGTGGTCTCAGGCTCGCCGCCTTTCAACTCGCGTTCCTTCACGATGGTCTCACCGTCCATCGCGCGCAGCAGCACGCCCCAGCCGCCGGGGCCGGGGTTGCCGGAACAGGCACCATCGGTGTATGCAAAAAGCTCAGCCATGAGCGGCGAGGCATATCCAGTCGGCTTCAACACCGTCAAGGCCCTTTTCGCGGCCCGTTGTGCGCTCCGTGACCGTCAGCCCCACGTCCTCCAGCAGCCCCGTCAGCTCCGCATCGGTATAATAGGTGTAGAGCCGCCCGATCGGGTCACGCTGCGCGCCCCTGCCGGTCTTCATCCCAATATGAAATCGCCCGCCGGGCTTCAGCGCTGCCGCAATCGCGTCCAGATGCCGGGGCATATCGGCGCGCGGGGCGTGCAGCAGTGAGAAATTCGCCCAGATCCCGTCATAGAGATCGTGACCGGTGACATCATCAAACCCGGCAAGACGCGCGCGCACGCCGGGATATTGACCAGCCAGCGCCACCATCTCCGGTACCGGGTCAAAGGCCGTGACCTGCAGGCCAGCTCTCGCCATCTCGGCGGCAGAGTTCCCAGGCCCGCAGCCCAGATCCAGTACATGACCGCCCTCCGGCAAGGCCGCGATGAAAGCGGCCAGCTGCGGGTTTTTCGCGGCCTTATCTGTGACCATGCTCGCATAGTCCTGGGCCTTTGCGGCGTAAACCTTCAGGGTTTCCGCGTCGCTCATCAGATCACCGTCACTGCGAGGCATGCCACCACGACGGTCGTTAAAAGCATCCGCAATGACATCCACCAGCGCGGTGTCAGCCCCCATTGGGAGAAGGCGAAGTCCAGCACCAGCAGACCGAGAAACCCGAAGATCAGGTTCATTGCCGCCGTGGTTGGCCCACCGCCCGTCATGAAAAAGGCCCAGAGTGCCGGGATGACTGAAAGCGCATAGCCGGTCGCCGCCTGCGAGCCGCTGGCTCTGGTCGCAAAGCCCCAGAGCACGCCCGACATGAACGACAGGATGACCGAGCCGTAGAACAGCTGGACATATGGCCCGACAAATCGTGACCCCAGCGCGCCAGCGCCCCAGTTGGCGAGCGGCGCGTTGATGTAGGTGGCCGCGCCCCAGACGAAGGGGATGAGCCCTGCCAACCCGAGGACCAGCGGTGCCATCGGAATGCGGGTCATGCCCGTTCCAGCGCCAGACGGCCTGCGAGGGCCGCAAAAATGGCTGCGAAGGAGCGGTTGAGCCAGCGCATCACCACCTCCGAGCCCAGCAGCCAGCTGCGCGCCTGCGCAGCAAACAGGCCATAAAGCACAAACACGGCGAAGGTCAGCGCCATGAAGATGCCACCGAGCAGGCTCATCTCCAGCGTCGCAGTGGCCGCGTTGCCAGAGAGAAACGGTGGCAGCAGCGCCAGGAAAAAGATCGAGAGTTTGGGGTTCAGAATGTTGATCAACCCGCCCCGCCGCGCGATGCGCCAGCCGTTTTCCACCTTGCGGTTTGCCGAGATCGCCAGTGCACCACCCGAGCGCAGCGATTGCCAGGCGAGGTAGAGCAGATAAGCGACACCTGCGAATTTAACGATGGCAAACAGCACGGCCGAGGTGTGAAGCACCGCTGCCAGCCCCAGCGCTGCCGCAGCAAGGTGAGGCACAATCCCGAAGGTGCAGCCCAAGGCGGCCCAAAACGCGGCGATTCGCCCCTGACCAAGCCCAAGGGCCAGCGTATAGATGACCCCGGTGCCCGGCGCCAGCACGACGACAATCGCGGTCAGAAGAAACTGCAGCGAAATCATGCGGGCACCCTCAACACGCGCGGCACCTTGAACTCGACGTTTTCAACGGCGGTCTCAACCAGCTCGCGCGTGACGTCATAGTGGTCGGAGAAGGCGTCCATCACCTCGTTGATCAGGACTTCGGGCGCGGAGGCCCCTGCTGTGATCCCAATGCTGCGGATGCCCTCAAGGGCGCGCCAATCGATGTCCGTCGCACGCTGCACCAACTGCGCATATTGGCAGCCCGCGCGCGCGCCGACCTCGACAAGGCGTTTGGAGTTCGACGAATTGGGCGCGCCGACCACCAGCATCGCGTCGCATTTCGGCGCCATGGCCTTCACGGCCTCCTGCCGGTTGGTGGTGGCGTAACAGATGTCTTCTTTGTGCGGGCCAACGATGGCCGGAAAGCGCGCCTGCAGCGCGGCGACGATATCCGCCGTGTCATCCACACTCAGCGTGGTCTGCGTCACATAGGCCAACTGGCCCGGGTCGCGCACCTTGATGTCCGCCACATCCTCGACGGTTTCGACCAGCAGGACCTCGCCTTCGGGCAATTGCCCCATGGTGCCCACGGTCTCAGGATGGCCTGCGTGACCGATCATGATCATCTGCAAACCGTTGTCGGAATGTCGCTGGGCTTCGATATGCACCTTGCTGACCAGAGGGCAGGTCGCGTCGACATAGATCATCTCGCGCGCGGCGGCGGCAGCGGGCACCGCCTTGGGTACCCCGTGGGCAGAGAAGATGACGGGTCGGTCGTCGGGGCACTCCTCCAACTCTTCGACAAAAACGGCGCCTTTGTTGCGCAGCCCATCCACCACGAACTTGTTGTGTACAATCTCGTGGCGCACGTAGACGGGCGCGCCCCATTTCTCCAAGGCCATCTCAACGATCTTGATCGCCCGGTCGACGCCCGCGCAAAACCCGCGAGGTGCGGCCAGATACAAGGTCAATGGCGGCTTGGTCATCGGTGGCCCTCCCGTCAGCTCAAGACCTAGCTACCGTCTCGCACCGCAGCCGTCCAGAGCGCCCTGCCGGGTCGCTTCTTCATTGTTCAATAAATATGCAGATCAGACCGACGCGGATGCCGGGTCGGACTCAGCCGTTGGCCGCATCCGGCATATCGCGGGGCGGACGGCCAATCACTTCCTTGAGCTCGTCCAGCTCAATGAAGTTGTCCGCTTGGCGGCGCAGATCGTCAGAGATCATCGGCGGCTGACTGCGAATTGTTGATACAACTGATACGCGAACGCCTTGCCTCTGCAGGCTCTCAACCAGCGGGCGGAAGTCCCCGTCACCGGAGAACAGCACAATATGATCAATCCGTGGTGCAAGCTCCATCGCATCGACGGCAAGCTCGATGTCCATGTTTCCCTTGACCTTCCGACGCCCCATGCTGTCGGTGTATTCCTTCGCGGGCTTGGTCACCATTGTGAAGCCGTTGTAGTTCAGCCAATCAACCAGAGGGCGAATGGGCGAATACTCATCATTCTCCAGAAGAGCCGTGTAGTAGAACGCGCGCAGCAGCTTGCCCCGACGCATGAATTCCTGACGCAGCAGTTTGTAGTCGATGTCAAAGCCCAGTGACTTCGCCGCGGCGTAGAGATTCGAGCCGTCGATGAACAGCGCAAGCCGTTCGTCCTTGTAAAACATTTTTGGTCCTTCCGATGGGGCCGGTCGCTGGTGCTCACGAAACAGTTTCATTATCTATTAGGCGAACCGATCAGTTCAAAAATAGGGGTTTTTAATCTTGCCGCAAGATACACTCCGCTCTAAATCGAGCGAAAAACTGCCGCCAACCCTGACAATTGCGCTGATTGCCCTAGGGTCAAATCGCGCATCGCGGGAGGGCACCCCCGCGCAGGCCGTAAAATCGGGTATTGCTGCGGTTGCAAAGAAGCTGGGAGTGATTCGCGGTCAAAGCCGTCTTTATCAGACGCCGGCCTTTCCCCCAGGCAACGGAGCAGACTATGTAAATGCGGCACTTGGCGTCGAGACGGACCTGCCTCCACAGCAGTTGATCAAAGGGCTGCATGACATCGAGGCGCTGCATGGCAGGACCCGTGTCAAGAGGTGGGAGGCCCGCACCCTCGATCTGGACCTGATCGGCATGGGCGAATTGCTGCTGCCTGACGCGGAAACCCATGAAAAATGGCGGGGTTTGTCGCTGGAGAAGCAGGTGGATGCGGCTCCGGAAGAGCTGATCCTGCCGCATCCTCGGGTGCAGGAGCGGGCGTTTGTGCTGGTCCCGCTGGCTGATGTGGCGCCTGACTGGGTGCATCCTGCTTTGGGCCTGACCGTGCGCCAGATGGTTGCGGCGCTGCCGACCGAAGACATTGCCCAGGTGCAGCCACTTCCCCAAGGCTGAGAGCAGCGCCCGCCTAGATCGCGGCCATTTGCGCGTTCAGACAGGCGGTGACCTCGACCCTGCGCAAACCCGGGTCCAGCTTTGCAGTCTTGCATTTGAACGCCCCGCCCGACACCGCGACAATCTCCCGGGCGGTCCAGGCTGCGTCAGCCGTGCTCATACCGGTTCTGTCCCCGGAGTGAGAGGCGACAAGCACCTTGCCGAGAGCCAGATCCCGGACCAGAGCTGCCCCCAGCATTCCGAGACCGGCCTGAGCGGCGCAGTCCGCTGGCGCATCGGCAAAAGGAATGTGTTGAGCATCGGAGGTGACCAGCATGACTTTGAGCGGCCAGTCTGATCGCTTTTTCAGCCGCTGAACCAGCATCATCGGCATCAGCAGCCCATAGGTCACAGTCCGGTAAAGATCCTCGTCGTTCAGGTCGTCGATGGAACCGCACGCGCGGTGATCGGCAATAAAGATGAGCGTATGTATCATCTCCGTCCCGGCCAGCAGACGATCGACATCCTTTGCGACTTGCCTTGTGTCCGCTGCCACGAACAGCTTATGAAACGCGATGCCCGATACGGCTGGGTCGTCAGGCCCGGCGATGGCAACAGTGTGCCCATCGGCCTTGTACTGTGTGGCCAGATGAAGCCCCAGGCCAGCCGTGCCGCCGACAATCAGAAAACTCTTCTTCATGAAACTTGTCTCCGCGCGTTGGGGGAAGGCGGCGCTTAAGCGCTGTCGCGGCCAAGTCTTTGGTGCAATCACCGGTGGCGTCAATGTGTGCTTTTGGGTGTCGGGTTGGCCGGATCGCGGTTTGCGGCCCGTCCTTGCGCCTGAAGCGTCGCCCGGCGGTCAGGCGGGACGGCACATTAGGCGCTTGTATATCAGGGGAAAGCCGCCTAAATAGGCACCTTCTGACCCACCCCCGATCAATGGAGTGTTCCATGGCCCGCGTCACCGTTGAAGATTGCGTCGATAAAGTTCCTAACCGGTTCGAACTGGTGATGTTGGCCGCGCATCGTGCGCGCGAAATCTCTTCGGGCGCTGCAATCACCGTGAACCGGGACAACGACAAGAATCCGGTCGTCTCGCTGCGCGAGATTGCCGATGAGACGCAAAGCACCGATGAGCTGCGCGAGCGCCTGATCGAGAGCAACCAGAACCAGATCGAAGTGGACGAGCCGGAAGAAGACGCAATGGCGCTTCTGATGGGAGCCGAGCAGGACAAGCCCGAAGAGGACAGCATGTCCGAAGAGGCGCTGCTGCGGCAGCTGATGGCAGCACAGGGTCAAGGCTGAAGGCAGCCTGGTCCCGATCCAAAAGGCTGATGGATGACAACGACGCTGGACCAGATCGAAATCACTGCGGATGATCTGGTCAGCCTCGTTAGCAAATATAACCCAAAGACGAACGAAGCGCTGATCCGTGCGGCATATGACTATGGCCGCGCGATGCACGACGGGCAGTTTCGCCATTCCGGTGAGCTTTATTTCACCCACCCGGTTGCGGTTGCGGCGATCCTGACTGAACAGCAACTTGATGACGCCACGATCATCACCGCGCTGCTGCATGACACCATCGAAGACACCAAAGCCTCCTACGCTGAGGTGGCGGAGCTTTTTGGCAAGGAAGTGGCCGAGCTGGTCGATGGGGTCACCAAGCTGACCAACCTGCAGCTCAATTCGACCGAGACCAAACAGGCCGAGAACTTTCGCAAGCTGTTCATGGCGATGTCCAAGGATCTGCGGGTGATCCTGGTCAAGCTCTCAGACCGGCTGCACAACATGCGCACGATCAAGGCGATGCGTCCTGACAAGCAGGCGCAGAAGGCCCGCGAGACCATGGAGATCTTTGCGCCGCTTGCGGGCCGGATGGGCATGCAGTGGATGCGCGAGGAGCTGGAAGATCTGGCTTTTCGTGTGCTGAACCCCGAGGGTCGCGCGAGCATCATTCGCCGGTTCATCAACCTGCAGCGCGAAACCGGCGATGTGATCCAGCGGATCACCGGCGACATGCGGTTGGAGTTCGACAAGGCCGGGGTCGAGGCCGAAGTCTTTGGCCGCGCCAAGAAGCCCTATTCCATATGGCGCAAGATGCAGGAGAAGGAGCAGACCTTCTCGCGGCTCTCGGACATCTACGGTTTCCGCGTGATCACCGACACGGAAGAGGATTGCTACCGTGCGCTTGGGGCGATTCACCAGCGCTGGCGCGCGGTGCCAGGGCGCTTCAAGGATTACATCAGCCAGCCGAAATCGAACGGGTATCGCTCGATTCATACCACCGTCTCGGGCCGGGACGGCAAACGGGTCGAGGTGCAGATCCGCACCTCGCAGATGCATGATGTGGCGGAGACGGGCGTGGCGGCGCATTGGTCCTACCGCGACGGGGTGCGCAGCCAGAACCCCTTTGCGGTTGATCCCGCCAAGTGGATCACCCAACTGACCGAACAGTTTGACGCCGAAGAAGACCATCAGGACTTTCTCGAAGCGGTCAAGCTGGAGATGTACTCGGATCAGGTCTTCTGTTTCACACCGAAAGGCGAGGTCGTGAAGCTGCCGCGCGGCGCCACGCCAATAGATTTCGCCTTTGCGATCCACACACGCATTGGCACGGCCTGCGTCGGCGCCAAGGTGGACCATATGCGCGTGCCGCTCTGGACGCGTCTGAAGAACGGGCAGAGCGTCGAGATTATCACGGCCGAAGGGCAAAGCCCGCAGGCCACCTGGCTCGACATTGCCACCACCGGCAAGGCCCGGTCGGCCATTCGCCGTGCGCTGCGCGACGAGGACCGCGCCCGCTTTGTCAAGCTGGGGCGCGAGCTTGCACGCTCGGCTTTTGAGCATGTGGGGCGCAAGGCGACGGACAAGGCGCTCAGCACGGCTGCACGGCATATGCGGTTCAAGAACCGCGCGGATCTGCTGGCCCGTCTGGGCAGTGCCGAGATCACGGGCCGCGAGGTTGTGCAGGCGGTCTACCCGGACCTCACACCCAAATCGGGAGAGCGTGTGGATGCGCAACGCGCGGTGATCGGCCTGACACCGGGGCAGTCGTTCGAACGCGCGTTTTGCTGCCAGCCGCTGCCTGGCGAGCGGATTGTGGGGATCACCTTCAAGGGGCGCGGCGTGGTGGTGCACGCCATCGACTGCGACCGGATGAGCGCCTATGAGGACCAGCCTGACCGCTGGCTCGACCTGCGCTGGCACGAGGGCCCGCATTCCACGGTTTACGGCACCACATTGGACGTAACGCTTAATAATGATGCAGGCACCCTGGGGCGTATTTGCACCTTGATCGGTGAAACTCGTGCGAATATTGCAGATTTGCAATTTATCGATAGGAAACCTGACTTTTACCGTCTTCTGATTTATGTCGAACTGAGGGATGTGGCACATTTGCATTCGCTGATGCTGACCGTGGAAGCCGAAAGCGACGTGGCCGCCATTTCCCGCGCGCGCAATCTCGCGCAGGGGGCCGTCGAGACGCCTGTCTGATGCGGTTGCGATGGTGGTGATTTCGGGGCTGTCTGCGGGGGCGGGCGCCCCCGCAGGATAGTGAAAGAGGAACTTCGCCCGGTGGTTTTCAAACGCCGCGATCCCAAAAGCTGGCCTCGTGCAGTGGCGGAGTTTCTCTGGCCGCGCGGGGGATGGGCGCGCGCCTTCCACTATGTCAAACACCGCATGCGGCGTTTGCCCGATAGTCCCGAGCGCATCGCCCGTGGCATCTGGGCGGGCGTCTTCGCCGCCTTCACGCCGTTTTACGGGTTTCACTTCTTTATCGCGGCCGGGCTGGCCTTCGTTCTGCGCGGCAATGTGATTGCCGCCCTGATGGGCACCTTTTTTGGCAACCCGCTCACCTATGTGCCGATTGGGGTCGCGGCGCTCTCGACCGGGCACTGGCTGCTGGGAGATCACGTGGATGAGCGCATGCACCGCTCGTTTGTGGGCAAGTTTGCCGACGCCGCTGCGGATCTGAAAGACAACTTCATCGCGATGTTTACCGACGCCCGGGCCGATTGGACGCGGTTGAGCATTTTCTATGATGAGATCTTCTTTCCCTACCTTGTGGGAGGCATCCTGCCGGGGATTTTCTTTGCGAGCTTGTGCTATTATCTCTCGGTGCCTGTGATCCGGGTTTACCAGACGCGCCGTAAAGGTATGATCAAGGCAAAATTGGACGCCATCAAGGCCAAGGCTGCTGCAAAGGCAGACGCAAAGCGCAAAGCGGAACATCCAGCCGGGGACTAACGCGTGGGTTGAAATCCACGCCCAAATGGGGGGTCAGTCATGGCCAATCAGGAAAAACTGCGCCTCGGCGTCAACATCGATCACGTGGCCACTGTGCGCAATGCACGCGGTGGCGCTTATCCCGACCCGCTGCGGGCCGCGCGACTGGCAGAACAGGCCGGCGCTGACGGCATCACAGCCCATCTGCGCGAAGACCGGCGTCATATCTCGGACGCGGACATCGACGGGCTGATGGAGGTGCTGACCGTGCCGCTCAACTTCGAGATGGCCGCGACCGACGAGATGCAGCAGATCGCGCTGCGCCACAAACCGCACGCGGTTTGCATCGTGCCTGAAAAGCGCGCGGAGCGGACCACCGAAGGCGGGCTGGATGTGGCGCGTGACGAAAACCGCCTGGCGCATTTCATTGCACCGTTGCGGGGCGCCGGGTGCCGTGTGTCGATCTTCATTGCGGCAGACCAGCGCCAGATCGAAGCCGCGCACCGCATCGGCGCCGAAGTGATCGAGCTGCATACAGGCGCGTATTGCGATGCCTATGCGGACGGCGAGCTTGACACCCATCACGATGAGCTCAGGGCGCTGGGTGAGATGGCGACTTTCGCTCATTCACTGGGGCTGGAGGTGCATGCGGGCCACGGGCTGACCTATGACACGGTGATGCCTATTGCTGCCTTCCCCGAAGTGCGGGAATTGAACATTGGCCACTTCCTGATCGGCGAAAGCATATTTCTCGGGCTGGACCCCGCGATCAAGGAAATGCGCCGCCTGATGGATGAGGCGCGGGCCTGATGGATATCGGCACGCTTCTCACCGTCGCCGGAGCCTTCTTCATCGTCGCCGCCTCACCCGGGCCTGCAAATCTGGGTTGCGCGCTGGTGTCGATGCGGCATGGGCGCCGGGCAGGGCTTCAGTTTGGGGTGGGTCTGTCGGTTGGCCTCGCCGTCTGGGGCGTGCTTGCAGCAGCTGGTCTGGGCGCCGTTCTGCAGACATCGGAAAAGGCGTTGATTGCGCTCAAGCTCATCGGTGCTGGCTACCTCTTCTGGCTGGCCTGGCAGTCCGGGCGATCTGCCGCGCGCCGGATGGCGGATGTCAAACCGGCGGCCACAAGCGCCCGCTGGCTTCGCCAGGGGGTGCTGCTGAACCTCTCAAATCCAAAGGCCGTTTTTGCTTGGATGGCAGCACTTGCCATGGGGCTCGATGCTGATGCGGGGGTGGGCGCGGTCGGGATCGCCACCTTTGTCTGCGCGCTGATCGGCCTGGCCAACTACCTCGTCTGGGCCGTGCTCTTTTCCGCAGGTCCCGCGCTGCGGATCTATCAGCGTTTGCGGCGCTGGCTGGAGGGCGTGGTCGCCGGGCTCTTTGCCCTGGCCGGTCTGGGCATGCTGAGGTCCGCGTTGACGCGATGATCCTCGGCATCGGCACAGACCTCGCGAATATCGAGCGCATTCAGGGTACGCTGGATCGCTTTGGCGACCGGTTCCGCAATCGCGTCTTCACCGAGGTCGAGCAACGCAAGTCAGAGCGGCGCCGCGATGTGGCGGGCACCTATGCCAAACGTTGGGCGGCCAAGGAGGCGTGCTCGAAGGCGCTTGGCACAGGACTGCGCATGGGCATCGCCTGGAAGGACATGGCCGTCAGCAACCTCTCGACCGGCCAGCCGGTGATGCATGTGACCGGCTGGGCGAAAGAGCGACTGGACCGGATGACACCGGCCGGTCATGAAGCTATCATCCACGTGACCCTCACAGACGATCACCCCTGGGCGCAGGCCTTTGTGGTGATCGAAGCGCGGATTGTTGCGCCTTAGCGCACCGGGCCAAGTCTTTGGTTTATCTCTGATCTGAAGGGTCGTTTGCGGGTGCCAGCGCGGGCAGGAAGCGCCCGTCCCCCCATCGAGGGGGGAGCAGGCGCTGCCCGGCGGTGCCCGCCGGGGGGCAGGCGGCACGACCGGCGTTTGATTTGCAGCCTGAGGGGAGGGTGCGTCTCATTCTGCTTTGATCCACGCTAGTTTGCCTGAAACCGGCAGCTCACACGGACATTTGTATGGAACCCAGCGGTAGGGGAGATGCGGGGTGCACGGGGCTGCCTTGACTCGCCTCTCTCCCACCCGCATTTAGGCGCAGATCAATCAGTGGGAGCGCCCGATGGCCGCCAAAGAAGAGAAAAAGCAGAACGCCATTGTGGAGACGATCAAGACCATCGTCTATGCGTTGCTGATTGCCGGTGTCTTCCGCACCCTCTTTTTTCAGCCGTTCTGGATTCCTTCGGGCTCGATGAAAGAGACGCTGCTGGTTGGCGATTTCCTCTTTGTGAACAAGATGGCTTACGGCTATTCCTACGCCTCCTGCCCCAGCCTGATCATGCCGCGCTTTGGCATCAATGTGGATGCCAAGGATATCTGCGGCATGTTTGACGGCGACAACACCCGTCTGCTGGGCGGCGAACCGGAGCGCGGCGATGTGGTTGTCTTTCGACACCCAGTGTCGGGCCGCGACTATATCAAGCGGCTGATCGGTCTGCCGGGCGACAGCATCCAGATGCGGGACGGTGTGGTCTTTATCAATGGCGCCGCAGCCCCGCAGGAACCCGCAGGCGTGTTTGAAGAGATCATGGAGCCGCAGGGCCCCGAAGGCCGCAGGCCCCGCTGCGCCAATGGCCCCGTTGGGGACGGTGGTGTCTGCCAGAAAACCCGCTTCATCGAGACCTTGCCCGGCGGGACCGAACACATCGTGCTTGATATTGCCCCTCAGGCTTCTGACCGGACCGGCGTCTACAGGGTGCCGGAAGGCCACTATTTCTTTATGGGCGACAACCGCGACAACTCTGCTGACAGCCGGTTGGCCCAGCAGGTCCAGGGCGTGGGTTTTGTGCCTTACGAAAACCTCATCGGGCGCGCGGATCGGATCATGTTCTCATCCGCCGGGCGGTCAATGCTGTTTTTCTGGACGTGGCGGGGTGACCGTTTCTTCAAGGCGGTCGAGTGAAGCTCTCTGCCGAACTCAAGTCCTTTCAGGACCGCCTCGGGCATACGTTCAAGCGCCCCGAACTGCTTGCGCAGGCGGTCACGCATGCCTCGATGTCCTCGGCCAACCGGGACGACAACCAACGGCTGGAGTTCCTGGGCGACCGCGTTCTGGGGCTGGTGATGGCCGAAGCCTTGCTGAAGCTCGACACAGGCGCGACGGAAGGACAGCTGGCGCCGCGGTTCAATGCGCTGGTCCGCAAGGAAACCTGTGCCGATGTCGCGCGCCAGATCGATCTGGGTGCGGTTCTGCGGCTGGGGCGCTCCGAGATGCTGTCGGGCGGGCGCCGCAAGCAAGCGCTTCTGGGGGACAGCATTGAGGCGGTGCTGGCCGCAGTGTACCTTGATGCCGGGTTTGAGACAGCCAAAACGCTGATCCTGCGGTTGTGGGGCGACCGCGTGAAAAACGTCGATGAGGATGCGCGGGACGCAAAGACCGCGCTGCAGGAATGGGCCCAGGCCCGCGGGTTGCAGCCGCCCTCCTATGTCGAAGTGTCGCGGGCCGGGCCAGACCATGCGCCCGTATTCACCATCGCCGCCGAGCTTGAAACAGGTGAGCGTCGCGAGGCGACCGCAGGGTCCAAGCGGCAGGCGGAACAGGCGGCCGCAGGTAATCTGCTCTCCGCGCTGGAGCAATCGGCATGAGCACGCGCGCGGGGTTTGTGGCCCTGATTGGAGAGCCCAATGCGGGCAAGTCCACCTTGCTGAACCGCATGGTCGGCGCGAAAGTCTCCATCGTCACGCACAAAGTTCAAACCACGCGAGCGCGCATCCGGGGCGTGGCCTTGGAAGGCGACGCGCAGATCGTCTTTGTGGACACGCCGGGCCTCTTTCAACCGCGCCGGCGGCTCGACCGCGCCATGGTCGCGGCGGCTTGGGGTGGGGCGGCGGATGCGGACGTCATCGTGCTTTTGATCGAAGCGCAGCGCGGCGTGACCGAAGGGGTGGAGCGTATTCTGGACGGCCTTGTGGATATCGGCGAGGGGCGCAAGGTTGCCCTGGCCATTAACAAGATCGACCGGGTGCAGTCTGAGGTTCTCCTGGGGCTAAGCAAGGATTTGAACGACCGCTACCCTTTTGCGCAGACTTTCATGATCTCTGCCGAGAAAGGGCATGGCGTGGACGCCCTGCGCGGCTGGCTGGCAGAGGAATTGCCTGAGGGGCCCTGGCTTTACCCCGAGGATCAGATTGCGGATCTGCCCATGCGCATGATTGCTGCCGAGATGACGCGCGAGAAGCTGACCCTGCGTCTGCATCAGGAATTGCCCTACCAGTTGACCGTCGAGACTGAGAGTTGGGAGGAGCGCAAGGACGGCTCCGCCAGGATCGATCAGCTGATTTATGTGGTGCGCGACGGGCACAAGGGGATTGTGCTGGGCCACAAGGGCGAGACGATCAAGGCGGTGTCGAAGGCGTCGCGCGAAGAGCTGGAAGAGTTTCTGGGCCGCAAGGTGCATCTCTTCCTGCAGGTCAAAGTGCGCCCGAACTGGCTGGACGAGGCGGAGCGCTACACCGAGATGGGGCTGGACTTTGGAGATGGAAACAGCTGATCCGATGTGTCCGCATGTGAGCATAAGACGAGTGGCGCAATGTCACGGCTGACGGCGCGGTTCTGGATCGACGCCTATCTGGCGCGCCTGCAGGGCCAGAATATTCCGGCGTTCATCGTGGCGCATGGGGATGATGATGCGGGCAGCGTTCTGGTGAAACTGAACCGTCTCGACGGGCAGGCGACCGTGTTTCAACGCAGCTACAACCTGATGGAAGACCGCCGCAACTGGGCCATTCTGGAGCAGGGCAGCGAGGCTGATGTGGACGAGAGCATCACCCGGCAGCGCAACTATGATCCGGACATCTGGGTGATCGAAGTGGAAGACCGACAGGGCCGCCATATGCTGGATCAGCCGGGTCTGGAGTGATGGACTGGCGCGACGAGGGGATTTTGCTCAGCACCCGGCGCCATGGTGAAACCTCTGCAATCATTGATGTTTTTACGCCAGAGCACGGGCGTCATTCCGGCGTGGTGCGTGGCGGCACCAGCCGCAAGATTGCGCCCATCCTGCAGCCGGGTGCGCAGCTGGATGTGACCTGGCGCGCGCGGCTGGAGGATCATATTGGCAGTTTTCAGGTCGAACCGGTGCGCAGCCGGGCGGCGGCTGCGCTGGGGGACCGTCTGGCTTTGGCAGGGCTCAATGCGGTCACGGCGCTCCTGAGCTTTTCTTTGCCCGAGCGGGAGCCGCACGCACGGCTCTATCGCCGCAGCGAGCAACTGCTCGACCTTCTGGATCAGCCCGAGGTATGGCCTTTGGCCTATCTGAAATGGGAGCTCTGTCTGCTGGAAGAGATGGGCTATGCGCTGGATCTGGACGCCTGCGCCGTGACCGGGCAGCGCGGGGATCTGGCCTTTGTATCGCCAAAGTCCGGCCGTGCGGTGTCGCGCGCCGCAGCGGGGGAGTGGGCCACGCGGCTTTTGCCGCTGCCGGATGTGCTGCGCGGTGTTGGTTCGGGTAGTGACGCGGAGGTGGCCGAAGGCTACCGTACGACGGGGCATTTCCTGACAGCACATCTGGCAGCAGATCTGGGGAACAAGCCGCTGCCCGAAGCGCGGGCGCGTTTTGTCGAGGCGTTCACTCGGAGGCTGTGAACACCATGCTGCGCCCCTCGGGTGTCGACAGGATCATCGTCTCGCCCAGAACCTCTGACAGGGTCATGGTGGTGAGCGCCGAGAAATAGGTGGTTTCGGCGTTGAGCTCCGTGCAGGCTATGCGCGTGCTCACAATGTCCGTAGCCTCGAACCAGGGATACGGGACGGTCATCGCGCCGCGAAAGCTGTTGCAGGGGGCCTCACCCGCGAGTTGGCCAGGCTCCGGGAAACTCAGCGTTGCGCGGTAGGAGACGGCGATGCCATCGAGTTCTACCAGCTTCCAGACCTTGCCCGCGCCGCCATAGGCAGAGACAGTCTCGTCCCCCCGACAGGCTGCAAGGCTGACTGCGCAGAGGGCCGCAAGTAGGGCCAGATGCCACCGGTTCATTTCAGCGCAAGAACGAGGTCAATCATGGTGTCAAAGGCCTGCACCGGTTTGGTTTTGCTCTGAAGCATGGGCAGGCCGGTCAATACACCCAGACAGCTTTGTGCAAAGGTCGGGTTGCGCACTCCGAGATGTGCCAAAAGGTTGACCAGATAGGTCAGGCGTTCGGCGTCCACATCCGCCACGGCCTTCGCAACAAACTGATCCGTCTGGGCCCAGGCCCGGAAGGCCGGGTCTTGCTTGTCCGTCAGGATATATTTGCCAAAGGCGCGCAGCCGCTTCTCGGCATTGCCGCTTTCCGCCAGCGCCGAGGCGATCTGGGTCAGCGCCCGCGACTGCCAGTCGCGCACCACAGCATCGTGCAGAGCGGGAACATCCTTGAAGTGCCAGTAAAACGATCCTTTGGTCGCGCCAAGGCCTCGGGCCAACGGTTCGGCTGCCAGGGCAGGGGGGCCGTTCTGGACCAAGGCATCAAGCCCCGCGTCGATCCAGGACTGTCGGGTGAGTCGCTGTGTCGCCATGGCTCAGCCATACGCAGGTGGTTGTCATGCTGCAAGTGCGAAGGTGCCGGGCGGCGGCGAACAGCCGCAGGTGCCTGCCAAGGGTGCACCGGCGCGCGCGGATGCCCGCCGGTTCCCCGTCTGCGCAAGTGAATCTATCAGTTCAGTAGGCGTCGCGCGATCACCTGGGCCTGGATCTCGGCCGCGCCCTCGAAGATGTTGAGGATGCGGGCATCGCAAAGCACGCGGCTGATCTTGTATTCCAGCGCAAACCCGTTGCCGCCGTGGATTTGCAGCCCGTTGTCGGCGGCTGCCCAGGCCACGCGGGCGCCGAGCAGCTTGGCCATACCAGCCTCCACGTCGCATCGGCGTCCCTCATCTTTCTCGAACGCCGAGAAATAGGTGAGCTGGCGCGCGATGGTCAGCTCAACCGCCATCATGGCCAGCTTGCCCGAGACGCGCGGGAAGGCGATCAGTGGCTTGCCGAACTGCTTGCGGTCCTGCGCGTATTGCATGGAGATATCGAGAGCGGATTGCCCAACGCCCACAGCCCGCGCTGCGGTCTGAATGCGGGCGCTTTCGAAGGTCTCCATCAGCTGCTTGAAGCCCTTGCCTTCCTCACCGCCCAGCAGGTTCTCACCCTTCACATGGAAGTTGTCAAAGGCCAGCTCGTATTCCTTCATCCCGCGATAGCCCAGCACGTCGATCTCGCCGCCGGTCATGCCCTCGGTGGGGAAGGGCGCCTCGTCGGTGCCGGGCGTCTTCTCGGCCAGGAACATCGACAGGCCTTTGTAGTCGGTCGTCTCCGGATCTGTCCGCGCCAGCAAGGTCATGACATGGGTGCGCGCGGCGTGGGTGATCCAGGTCTTGTTGCCGGTGATCTTGTAGTCATCGCCGTCTTTCACGGCCCGCGTGCGCAGCGAGCCAAGGTCTGAGCCGGTGTTCGGCTCGGTGAAGACGGCTGTGGGCAGCGTCTCGGCACTGGCCAGTTGCGGCAACCACTTCTCTTTCTGCGCCTCGGTCCCGCCCGCAAGGATCAGCTCCGCTGCGATCTCCGAGCGGGTGCCCAGTGAGCCCACACCGATATAGCCGCGCGACAGCTCTTCCGAGACCACGCACATGGAGGCTTTTGACAGGCCAAAGCCGCCGTATTCCTCGGGAATGGTCAGGCCGAAGACACCCATCTCGGCCAGTTCGTCGATCACCTCAAGCGGGATCAACTCGTCGTTCAAGTGCCAGTCATGCGCGAAGGGTTCGACTTTCTCCACCGCATAGCGGCGGAATTGTTCGCGGATCATCTCCAACTCGTCATCAAGACCCGAAGCCCCGGTGATGATATTGGCCGAATGCTCCTGCATCAGTTCGACCAGCCGCGTGCGCGCGGCTTGGGTGTTGCCCTGTTGGGTCAACGTCACGACGGCAGGTTCCATCATCGCCCGCATGTCGGACTGATCAAGGCCAAGGTCCTGTAGTCGTAGCATCTCCCCTTGGTTCATCTGGATGCCGCCATAAAGCTGCCAAAGGTATTCGCCAAATGCGATCTGCAGGATCAGCTGCTCGGTCTCGCCAAAGGTGCCTTTGTCTCGAAGGCCCTCCGCCCAGGCCTGCATCTGGCGCAGCGACTGCACGTAGGTCGCGACCCAAGCCAACCCATGGGCGGCTGTTTGATGTTGCTCTACCAATGCGCCGGACACGCGGTCGCCTTCGGTGACCAAAGCCTTCACCCGCGCGGTCGCTGTCTCAAGTAACGCGGTGAGAGGCGGTAGTGTTGCGGCCGTCAGGCCAAGGAGATCGTCCAGGATCACAGCGGTCTGCGTTGGCGGTGTTTGTCCATCATGGGGCATCATAACATCCTTCATCGGTTGAGAGACGATGTAAGTCTTTCGCAGGTGCAGCGCAATATAAATACCTCTGAATGCGTCAATTTGCACTAAAGTTTCGCGACGTCGCGGGCGTTACTCTGTATCCCAGGCGGAAACACTCTGTTGATCGCCGTTATCTGGCGCTCAGACGTGAAAAAGCGCCGCTGTCGCGACGCTTCTCAGTCACACTGGTTACCGATTCTCGTTTGAAAACTGGCGCATCGGAAGACAGGTGGTCTTGCCTGCCGATGCGCCCGACCCCGGGGCGCCTCAGCCCTGACGCGCGACTGTCACGCCCGAAACATCCTCAATGAATGTCACGATGCGTGTCTTGATCGTATCGTCACGGATCGCAGCCAGCGCCGTGACGATTTCAAGACCCGGATCACGGCGATCAGAGACTTCTGCTGTCGTATCAAGGCCTTCAAAGAAATACGACGTTGGAACATCAAGAATGCGAGACAACTCGTACAGCCGGCTGGCAGCAATGCGGTTCGATCCGATTTCGTATTTCTGGATTTGCTGGAACGACAGTTCCAACTCACGGGCAACGTCCGTCTGGGACAGGCGCCGCATCGTGCGAATCTGCTTCAACTTGCGGCCAACGTGAACATCAACTGGATGGGACATAACTATTTAACACCTCTGGTTGTGACTGTTCACACTCTTTCCGGGAATCACCCAACCGTTCAATTGAGTACCTTTTTCATTTTTTTGACTAAAAATGTTCTGGTGATGGGTGATAGATGTTGCATTACTGGATGATTAATTTACCATCTGATGCATGAACCGGATCGTGGACCCGTCAGAGACGAAAGAAGCGGTAAAGAAATCCGCTGACTCTCATGGCCTCTTGCATGAGATGATCCGGTCGTTCACGACGCTTGCCCGGACCCTGAACCTCAGCCACGCGGTCAAAGAGCTGGGCAGCACGCGTCAGACCGTGCGCCGCCATATTGCACAGTTGGAAGAGGCCAAGGGTGACGCGCTCTTTGCTGTGGAGGAGCGGCAGTATCGTCTGACCGACGCAGGGGAGCGGGCGCTGCCCGAGGCACTTGGCATTCTGGCGCGCGGCAACGCCTGGCTGAACAGCAATGTCAGCCACGTGCACGGGCTGCAGCTTTTCAGCTCTGTCCTGCCGGATGGCTGGTGTTTCTGGCAGCAGCAGCATTCGCTGGGGAAAGTGTGGGACTCGCCCTCCTGCATCCAGCGGGAAACCCTGCGCAGCTGGGCCATGGCGGGGGGAGACATCGAGTCCCCGCATATGGAGCACGTGCGCCCCTATCTGATCGTTTACCGTCATACGGTCGCCGGATGGATCTGCGTCGAGTTCGGCGAAGAATCGTTTTTCGTGAAGTGGTTCGGCTGGGCCAAGGCGCGCAGCAGCGTGGGCCGCTCGCTGGGGCGGATGCCGGGCGGTGACGACTTTGCCCGCATGCTCGATGAACCCTTTCACGAGGTCCAGACGACGCAAAGCGTGCGTCTCGACCATGTGTTCACCCTGGTGCCCTCTGAGGCGGATGGCACCCTGAAACCCGTCAATTATCAACGTTTGATGTTAGGAGGGCGATTCCCTGACGGCAGCCTTGCACTTTATTCCCTTGTCGAGCCTTCATCGGATATCGAGATATTTGGGCTCGATCATGGCAAGATTGTGCAACCTTCTGCCGACATTATGGTAAATTTTGATCCGTCGGACGCAAAGTTCGAGCGTTAAGTCCGTAAATAGGTTAACCTTTGCATGGGGATACTCGTGCAAAGGAGTTTTGGCATGTCTTTTCAAAGTTTGAACGCGGGGACACAATTCGTCGCGTCGAGCCGTAATATTCTGCATCAAAACCGCATTTCGGTCACAATTGGGTCAAATTTCTTCAAATACCGTGCCATGCTCAAAGAAGAGCGTCCACAGCAGGTGCTGGGCGCTCCGTTCGATCCGGATGTGCATGATCTGAATGACAAGACCGCGTTCTGGCTGATCGCGCGCGATTCGGATGGCCAGTTGATGCATACTCAGGCGTCGCGTCTGATCGATCTTCAGGGCAAGACCTTGGGCGGCTACATGCTCAAACGGTTCCGGGATTTCCCCCCCGCGATCCCCGATCTCGATCTGCGCCGCTCCCGCTTTCGCGCCAGCCCTGGTGCCAACCGCATCACCGGGCAGGTGGTCTATCATGGCGAGGTCTGGATGGGAGACACCGGGCCCTACCGCGGCACTGGGCTGTCGACTGTTCTGGCGCGCTACGGCATCCACGAGGCGATGTGCCGGTGGAACCCGGATACCATCTTCGGCTTCATGGCGCGCACGGTGGCCTTCAAAGGGTTTGCCGAGCGGATGGGCTACATGCACAACGAACCCGGCGCGCTGCGGTGGTATCGTAAGGGCTCTGACAGGCCGCTGGAGGGCTTCCTGAGCTACCTGAGCAACGAAGATACGCGGTACCTGCTGGAGATGCCGATTATCGACGTGGTCGACGTGCCAGAGCCACAGAAGAAAGCGGCCTGATCCCTTTGCGCAGGCTGGCGGCGACTAACTGATCGCCGCAGCTTTCACATCTTCGTCGATGAAGGGCAGATACTGCTCGAAATTGTCCGAGAACATCTTGACCAGTTTGGCGGCTTGACGGTCGTAGGCCTCCGCATCGTCCCAGGTGCGCCGTGGATCCAGCAGGATGGTCGGCACGCCTTTCACATCCACCGGCACGTCAAAGCCGAAGTTCGGGTCCTTGCGGAAGGTGGCGTCGGCCAGCGAGCCATCGAGCGCCGCCGTCAGCAGCCCGCGTGTCGCCTTGATCGGCATGCGTGATCCAGTGCCGTGGGCCCCGCCTGTCCAGCCTGTGTTCACCAGCCAGCAGGTCGCACCATGTGTCGCGATCTTTTCGCGCAGAAGATTGCCGTAAACCTCAGGGCGACGGGGCATGAAGGGCGCACCAAAGCAGGTGGAGAAGGTGGGTTCCGGCTCGGTCACACCGCGCTCGGTGCCCGCCACCTTGGAGGTGAAGCCCGAAAGGAAATGATACATCGCCTGCGCCGGCGTCAGCCGCGAGATCGGGGGCAGTACACCAAAGGCATCACAGGTCAGCATGATGATGTTCTTGGGATGCCCGCCCCGTGCTGCTGCGGAGGCATTGGAGATATAGTGCAGCGGGTAGGCGCAGCGCATGTTCGCGGTCAGGCTGTCGTCCTCAAAGTCCAGCTCGCGCGTTTCTTCGTCATAGATCATGTTCTCGATGACGGTGCCGAATTTCTCGGTCGTGGCATAGATCTCCGGCTCAGCATCGGGGCTGAGGCTGATGGTCTTCGCATAGCAGCCGCCTTCGAAATTAAAGGTGCCGGTGTCGGACCAGCCATGCTCATCATCGCCGATCAGCGTGCGGGCCGGATCAGCGGAGAGTGTCGTCTTGCCGGTGCCCGACAGGCCAAAGAACACCGCGGTGTCGACGGGGTTGCCGGTTGCGTGATTGGCCGAGCAGTGCATCGGCATCACGCCTTTTTCTGGCAGCAAGTAGTTGAGCAGGGTAAAGACGGACTTCTTGTTTTCGCCCGCGTATTCCGTGCCGCCGATCAGGATGAGCTTCTTGTCGAAGTTCATCGCAATCACGGTCTCGGAGCGGCAGTTGTGCTTGGCCGGATCGGCCTGAAAACTGGGGCAGTTGATCACAGTGAAATCGGCGATGAAATCATCCAGATCCTCGCGGTCGGGGCGGCGCAGCATGTGGCGGATAAAGAGACCATGCCAGGCCAGCTCCGTGACCATGCGCACGTTGATGGCATGTTTCGGGTCCGAACCACCGGTCAGATCCTGCACGAAATAGTCGCGCCCCTCCATGTGCGTGAGCATATCGGCATGCAGCGCGTCGAAGCCTTCGGGCGACATGGCGGCGTTGTTGTCCCACCAGATCGTGCCTGCGACGCTGTCGGTTTTGACGACATGTTTATCCTTTGGCGAGCGTCCGGTGAACTTTCCGGTGGTCACCAGAAAGGCACCGCCTTTGCCAAGGCGGCCCTCGCCGCGGCTCAGCGCGTGTTCAATCAGGTCAGGTTCGATCAGGTTGTAATAGACGGCGCCCACGCCCTTGATCCCTTGATCTTCGAGTGTGAAGTCCGGGTTTACCCGTCCATGTGTCATCCATCGTACTCCTGTATTTGCGCCACCTACACCTGCGCTGGTGCCTCTTAACATGAGGTTTTTGTTGTTGAACAGGCGCGGATCTAGAGTTAGCGCCACCATTCCGCAGTTTGTCGGAGCCGCATAAAAAACGTCTCAGTTTCCGCAGCGAATCCGCATCAATGATGGCTGAACTTTGGCAACACTATGCGCAAATTCAGTCATTCGTAATCAAATTCTGTCCGAATGAATCCCGTATTGTGCGCTGATTCGCTTGCGTATGTGTTTTTGGACAGACCGGGAACGGTAAACCACCCGAACCTTCGAAAGGGTGGGCGGTATATGGAGATAAACTATGTCGAAGATCGCGCTGGTTGACGACGATAGAAATATCCTGACCTCGGTGTCCATGACGCTGGAGGCCGAGGGGTTCGAGGTTGAGACATACAATGACGGGCAGGCGGCAATGGATGCGTTCAACAAAAGGCTGCCCGATATGGCGGTGCTGGATATCAAGATGCCGCGGATGGATGGCATGGATCTGCTGCAGCGTCTGCGCCAGAAAACTGCGATGCCCGTGATCTTTCTGACCTCAAAGGATGATGAGATCGATGAGGTTTTGGGCTTGCGGATGGGCGCGGATGACTATGTGAAGAAGCCCTTCTCCCAACGCCTTCTCGTGGAACGCATCCGGGCCTTGTTGCGCAGGCAGGATGCAGTGGCAGGTGATGCCATGGGTGATAGTGAAGAGGCCAAGGTGATGGAGCGTGGCGATCTGCGCATGGATCCCCTGCGCCACGCCGTGTCGTGGAAAGGCAAGGACGTGTCGCTGACGGTGACGGAGTTCTTGTTGCTACAAGCGCTGGCACAGCGCCCCGGTTTCGTCAAATCCCGCGATCAGCTGATGGATGTCGCCTATGATGATCAGGTCTATGTTGATGACCGGACCATCGACAGCCACATCAAGCGGCTGCGCAAGAAGATGCGAACCGCTGACGAAGACTTCTCGGCTATCGAGACCCTTTATGGGATTGGCTACCGGTATAACGAGGAATAGTGCCCGGAGATGGCCTCAGCCGATAGGACCTTTGTCCGAGATATGGTGCCGCCGCCGGTCCGAGAGGGTGAGAGCAGCGCAGCCGACGGCTGGCCGACGTTGGACGGTGGTCGTGCAGATGGCGCATCCAGGCCCCGCGCGTGGCGTGGGGTAATGTCGCTTCGGGCGTCGCCCCTCACCCGGAAGATCATTACCTTCAACCTCGTCGCGCTCTGCTTGCTGGTCACGGGCATCCTGAACCTGAATTCCTCCCGCGACAGCCTCGCGTTGCAGCGGGCTGCCTCGCTGCTGTCCGAGGCTGAGCTGATTGCCGATGTCATCGAGGCCAGGTTGCCATCCGGCGTGCCCGTGACGCTTGCGCGGGGCGGCGGGATTGATCTGCAGGCGACGCTTGAAGATCTGGATTTGCGCAACGGGGTCGAGGTTTTTGTCTATGACCGCCGCGAGCGGTTGGTGGCGAATGTCGAAGGCGCGCTGCAGACGAGCCCGTCAACCGTCGGGATCAATGGGAAAACCTATCTGACTGATGGGCTGAATTGGCTCTGGTCAAAGCTGTCGCGCATTTTCCTCGGGCCCGAAACACCGGACCCAACACCCCTGCGTGAGAAACTCATGCCGATGATCAGCGGCGTGATGACAGATGGAACACAGATCCGGAATGAATTCGACGTGGTTGGGGGCAAGCTGCTGGCTGTGATCACACCGGTTGTGCACGGCGATGCGGCGGTCGGTGTCGTCGCCGTTGCCACCGCAGCGGGTGAAATCGACCATCTTGTGCGCATCGGGCACGAGCGCGTACTACAGATGTTCGTCGTTGCAATGCTTGTCTCCATCGGCCTCAGCCTTGTGCTGGCGTCGACGATCGCAAATCCGCTGGCGGAGCTTTCTGCCGCAGCGGAACTGGGGCGCGACAGGAACGCTCGTAAAATGAACCCCGGCCGCATCCGCATCCCGGATCTGACCACACGCCCAGATGAAATTGGCCGCCTAAGCGGGGCGTTGCGCGGCATGATCTCGGCGCTCTACAATCGCATTGACGGAAACGAGCAGTTTGCCGCGGATGTGGCGCATGAAATCAAGAACCCTCTGGCGTCTCTGCGCTCTGCCGTGGGCACGCTGCGCCGCGTCGAGCGCGAGGATCAACGGCAGAAGCTGCTGGACGTCATCGACCATGATGTCCGCCGCATGGACCGGCTGGTCAGCGACATCTCGAACGCGTCCCGGCTCGACAGCGAACTCGTCAAGGAAGAGGAAGAGCCCTTTGACGTGCTCTCGACCTTGACCAATCTGAGCCAATACTTCGGGGAGGAGGCCGAGGCCAAAGGTGTCGACTTTGTAACCGATCTGCCGGAGCCGCCGATTACGGTGCATGGGCTTGAAGCACGTCTGGCGCAGGTTTTTGTCAATCTGATCACAAACGCGATGTCCTTTTGCGAGGAGGGCGATGCGATCCGGGTCTGGGCCCGGACCAAGGAGAACCGCGTCTTGATTGTGGTCGAAGACACCGGCCCGGGCATCCCCGACGAAGCGCTTGCGAAAATATTCAGGCGGTTCTACTCGCAGCGCCCGGACGAACACTTTGGGAACAATTCCGGTCTTGGCCTTGCGATTTCGAAGCAAATCGTGGAAGCGCATGGGGGGGTGATCTGGGCGGAGAACATCCGACCGACCGAATTGGATATCACATCGGACCCGCTCGGCGCCCGGTTTGTTGTGGGGTTGCCGATCTAACGCGCTGTGGAGGGCCGTCGTGCAAGAGGATCATCAGCATGTCGATCAGATGATCTTGCACGCATCCTGCGTTGCTGTGGGTGAGCGTGCGGCACTGATCGTTGGCGCGTCAGGCCAGGGGAAATCCACCCTGGCCTTGCAAATGATGGCTCTGGGCGCCGCGCTGGTTTCGGACGATCAAACGCAGATCGATCGACGACAGGAGACGCTTTGGGTCAGCGCTCCGCCAGCGATCTCGGGGCTGATTGAGGCGCGGGGGGTGGGTTTGCTGGAGGCCACCCCGATCAAAACAGCGCGTGTGTACGCGGTGATCGACATGGACCATACGGAGACGCGCCGCCTCCCTGAGTTGCAAACCCGTGTCATCGCCGGGATTGGCATCCCCTGTCTTCACAAAGTGGACAGCCCCGCTTTTCCCGCCGCCGTTTTGCAATATCTCAAGACAGGTAGAAGAGAGCCGTCATGACCACCTCGGACCCGACCGCGCGCAGGATCGTCTTTGTCACCGGGCCGTCGGGCGCCGGGCGCTCCAGCGCGCTGAATGTGCTGGAGGATGCGGGGTTTGAGGTCGTCGATAACCTGCCGTTGCGGTTGCTGCCGGCTGTGCTGGATGAGGCTGGCATAAACCGGGACCTCGCCTTGGGGATCGACCCGCGCAATCGCGATTTCTCAACCAACATCATCATCGATAGCCTGGGGCGGCTGACCGGGGTGGCCGGGCTTGCACCGGAGCTTCTCTATCTCGATTGCAGCACCGATGTTCTGCTGCGTCGCTTTTCCGAGACCCGGCGCAGGCATCCTCTGGCACCGGATGACCGACCTTCTGAAGGCATCATCCGGGAGCTGGAGATGCTGGCGCCGCTGCGCGCGCGGGCCGATGTGCTGATCGACACCAGCGATCTGAACGTGCACCAGTTGCGCGCCGAGGTGGAGCATTGGTTTGCGCCGGGCGGCCAGCACAAACTGGCCGTGTCTGTGCAGTCTTTTTCCTACAAAAGGGGGTTGCCGCGCAGCGTCGATATGGTGCTCGACTGTCGCTTTCTGACCAACCCCTATTGGGTGCCGGACCTGCGTCATCTGAACGGGACAGATGCGGTTGTTGCGGACCATGTGATGCAGGATCCCAGCTTTGCGCCTTTCGAGGAAAAGGTCGGCGATTTGTGCCAATTGCTGCTGCCGGCCTATCGCAATGAGGGAAAGTCTTATCTGTCAATCGCCTTTGGGTGTACGGGCGGTCAACATCGCTCTGTTGTGATGGCCGAACGGCAAGCTTTGCGCCTTGCGGAGCAAGGCTGGCAGGTGTCAATAAGGCACCGCGAATTGGACCTGCGCAAAAGGGAAGAGGCTGGAGCCCGGTGATTGGTATTGTGATTGTGGCACATGGCGGGTTGGCCAGGGAGTATCTGGCCGCCGTCGAACATGTGGTCGGGGCGCAGCCGGGCATTAGAGCCATAGCGATCGAGGCGGTGCACGACCGTGCGGCGAAAGAGCGCGAGATCTGCCAAGCGGCGGATGAGGTGGACACCGGCGGCGGGGTCGTGGTTGTGACGGATCTCTACGGCGGCTCGCCCTCCAACCTCAGCCTTCTGGCGTGCCGCCCGGGCAATCGCCGCATCCTGTACGGCGCCAATCTTCCGATGCTGATCAAATTGGCAAAAAGCCGTCAGAAGCCGGTGCCCGATGCTGTCAGGCTGGCGCTTGAGGCCGGAAAAAAGTACATCGACAGCCAGAATGTCAGCCCAGAGCAGAGCAACCGAGCCGACACATGACAGAATGTACGCTTGAAATCGTAAATGAAAAGGGGCTGCACGCCCGCGCCTCTGCCAAACTCGTCGAGGTGGTTGAGGGGTTTGATGCCAGGGCTGAGGTGCTCAAGGACGGGCAAACTGCCTCCGGTGACAGCATCATGGGACTATTGATGTTGGCAGCGTCCAAAGGAAGCTTTATTGACATTCGGACCTCTGGGCCCGATGCTGAAGCGCTTGCTGACGCGTTGAAAGCTCTTGTGGCAAACAAATTCGGCGAAGGCCAGTAGCGAAACGAAGCGGTCACAGAGCCGTAGGACGGGATAACAGGTCTTGGTAGAAAGTTCGCAAGACATTGACGTGCCCACGGGCATCGCGGAGCCGGTCAATTTTACCAAATATGACCGCAGCAGCCTCTCTTATGCCTCAACCTTTGAGGATCCGTGGAAGTCCACCGCGATCCGGATCATCGAAGCGCTGACCGGCAAGCTCACGGTCTTGCGGCTCGTCCGCAAGTTCGAGCAGCGCGGCGCTCCTCAGGGCCAGGCCTTCTGGCGGGCCGCTTTGGATGTGATGGGGATCGACCTTCTCACACCCGAACACCAGCTGGCGCGCATCCCGAAAACAGGCCCTGTCATCGTGGTCTCAAACCATCCGCATGGGATGGTGGACGGGATGATCTTCGCCGACCTGATTGGACGCGTGCGACCGGACTACCGCATTCTCACGCGGTCCCTGCTGACGGTGATCGACGAAGTGGCAGGGTCCTACATGATCCCGGTGCCGTTCCCCCACGACCCTCAGGCGCAGCGCAAAGGCGTGGAGATGCGCGCCAAGGCCATGCAGCACCTTAAGGACGGCGGGGTTGTGGCGCTTTTCCCGTCGGGCGGGGTTGCCGCCTCTGAAACCTTCTTCGGCCCAGCCATCGAGGGGGAGTGGAACGTGTTCACAGCCAAGCTCATTCGTCGGTCTGGCGCGACGGTTATTCCGATCAAATTTCCGGGCCAGAATTCGCGCGCCTATCAGATCGCCAACAAACTCTCCCCGATCCTGCGGCAGGGGCTCTTGCTACATGAAATTGTGCACTCTTTGAACAAGTCGCAATCTCCGATTGTGGGCCACCCGCTGGCGCAGGATGATCTGCGCAAGTGGGACGATGACCCACGTGGGTTCATGGCCTGGCTCAGGGATCATACGCTGTCTTTGAAAGACTGAGCTGCGCAGAATCTTGACCCGACCAGTGGCAACCAGGGCGCTCGGCTGACAAGCCGAGCAGCGCCCGCCCCCCTTCGACGGGGGGAAGGGCGCTTTGTCCCCTGCCACGGAGAGCTTGGCTAGCGTGTCGGCACCGGAGCCTCACCGCGATAGTCATAGAACCCGCGCTGGGTCTTGCGGCCAAGCCAACCGGCTTCCACATATTTCGTCAGCAACGGGCAGGGGCGGTACTTGGTATCGGCAAGCCCGTCATGCAGAACGTTCATGATCGCAAGACAGGTGTCGAGCCCGATAAAGTCGGCCAGCTCTAGCGGGCCCATTGGATGGTTTGCGCCGAGTTTCATGGAACTGTCGATGGATTGAACGCTGCCGACACCTTCATAGAGCGTATAGACCGCTTCATTGATCATGGGCATCAGGATGCGATTCACAATGAAAGCGGGAAAGTCCTCGGCGGAGGCGGCCGTCTTGCCCAGCTTGTCCACCACGCTCTTGCAGGCGTTATAGGTCGGCTCATCCGTGGCGATGCCGCGGATCAACTCGACCAACTGCATCACCGGAACCGGGTTCATGAAATGAAAGCCCATGAACTTCTCGGGCCTGTCCGTGCGGCTGGCCAATCGGGTGATGGAAATCGAAGAGGTGTTGGAGGTCAGGATCGTATGGGCCTGAAGATGCGGAACCAGATCTTCAAAAATGGCCTGTTTCACGGCTTCGCGTTCGGTCGCGGCTTCGATGACCAGATCCGACTGGCCCAACTCCGTCAGGGTCTGGGTGGTGGTGATGCGCGACAGGGCCCCCGCCTTGTCATCCTCGGTGATCTTGCCGCGACTGACCTGCCGGGCCATGTTCTTCGACATCAGATCCATGGCGGCCGCCAAGGCGTCGTCGCTGACATCGTTGAGCAGGACGTCATATCCCGCCAGAGACATCACATGCGCAATGCCATTGCCCATCTGTCCTGCGCCCACAATTCCGATTGTCTTGATGTCCATCCGCCAACCCTTTTCGATTTGAGGCACCTTAGGGTGCGCGGCAGTTCGGCTGCAAGGCTGCAGGTTGTCTAAAACTCGATACAAAATGACCCATTAAGACATTCTAAGCATCCGGCGTGCAATTTGGCTGCGGGTGAGAAAAAAAGGTGGGTTCATGACCTATGATGTTCTGGGAGCGGGGGCTCTCGATTATATGCCGTGCCGGTATGACGGCTCAAAACTGTTGTTTCGCGGGCCGGAGCGGCGGTTGGATGCGCCATATGTGGCCTTTCTGGGTGGCACTGCGACATACGGCAAATTCATAAAGGCCCCGTTTCCCGCGTTGGTGGAAAGCGGGCTTGGCGTCAATTGTATCAACTTCGGCATTGCCAATGCAGGTGTCGATGTCCTTCTGAACGACAGTTTCCTGACGGCGGCGTGTTGCGGCGCAGAGGTGACGGTGATGCAGATCATCGGGACACAAAACCTGTCGAACCGCTTTTACACGGTGCATCCGCGGCGGAACGACCGCTTTGTAAGGGCGTCGGCGCTGCTGGCATCAATCTACCCTGAGGTGGATTTCGCCGAGTTTCATTTCAACAAGCACATGCTCGGCCGTCTGTACAATGTCTCGGCGGATCGGTTCCTGGCTGTGCGCAAGGAGCTTCAGACCGCCTGGCTGGCCCGAATGAAGCTGCTGCTCAGGCAGGTCACCGGGAAAGTTGTGCTGGTCTGGTTTGCCGATCATGCGCCCATGTCGAATGGCACCGCAAGTCTTGATCCTGTCAATGCCGCATCGCCGCTGTTTGTCACGCGGGAATTGCTTGAGGCATTGAAGCAGGATGCAGCAGCCTATGTCGAGGTTGTCGCAACACCGGAATCTGCGGATGCAGCCACCGAAGGGATGGTCTTCAGTCAGATGGAGGCGCCTGCCGCCGCAGAGATGATGGGGCCACGGGCGCACGGCGAACTGGCGCATACGCTGGGTCAGGTCTTGCAGGACCTCGTATAGAAAAGGGGCCGCACCGCAGACCGGCGCAGCCCCCTGAACTCGTAAGTCTGGATCAGATCTTTTCGATCAACTCCGGAACGGCGGTGAACAGGTCCGCCACCAGTCCGTAGTCCGCCACCTGGAAGATCGGTGCCTCTTCGTCTTTGTTGATCGCGACGATCACCTTGCTGTCTTTCATGCCAGCCAGGTGCTGGATCGCACCGGAAATGCCCACAGCGACATAAAGCTCGGGCGCCACAACCTTGCCGGTTTGACCCACCTGCCAGTCATTTGGCGCATAGCCCGAGTCGACTGCCGCCCGCGACGCGCCTACGGCAGCGCCCAGCTTGTCAGCCAGTTTCTCGATCAGCGCAAAATCGTCTTCGGAGCCAACGCCGCGCCCACCGGAGACAACGACGCCAGCGGATGTCAGTTCCGGACGGTCGCTTGCGGCCACTTTGTCCTCGACCCATTCGCTCAGGCCCGGGTTGTCTGCGGCCGAGATGGTCTCGACCGGTGCCGCCCCGCCTTCGCCAGCGGCGTCAAAGGTCGACGTCCGGAAAGTCACAACCTTCTTGGCATCGCCGGATTTCACGGTCTGCACCGCGTTGCCCGCGTAGATCGGACGCTCAAACGTGTTGCCATCGACCACGCCGGAGGCGTCTGAGATCACCATCACGTCGAGCAATGCGGCAACACGCGGCATCACGTTCTTGGCGTCTGTGGTCGCAGGGGCCACGATGTGCTCGTAGTCACCCGACAAGGACACGATCAGCGCCGCTGTGGATTCCGCAAGGCGGTGGCCCAGCGTCGCATCTTCGGCAACCAGCACTTTGCTCACACCGTCGATCTTGGCGGCCGCTTCGCCAGCTGCGGCGGCCGACCCGCCTGCGGCAAGAACGGTTACGTCACCCAGCATCTTGGCGGCGGTCACAGCCTTCGATGTTGCGTCCATCGCCAGTTCGCCATCGGTTACTTCTGCAAGGAGTAGAACAGCCATTACACAGCCCCCGCTTCTTTGAGTTTCGACACCAGCTCGTCAACCGAGCCGACCTTGATGCCTGCTGCGCGCGCCGCAGGCTCGACTGTGTTCACGATTTCCAGGCGTGGGCTCACATCAACGCCGTAGTCTGCGGCTGTTTTTTCATCCAGCGGCTTTTTCTTGGCTTTCATGATGTTGGGCAGCGAGGCATAGCGCGGCTCGTTCAGACGCAAATCCACGGTGATGACGGTAGGCATTGTGACCTTGATGGTCTGCATCCCGCCATCCACTTCGCGGCTGACCACGGCGTGATCACCCTCAATGGCCACTTCGGAGGCGAAGGTCGCCTGGCTCCAGCCCATCAGCGCCGACAGCATCTGGCCGGTGGCGTTCATGTCGTTGTCGATGGCCTGCTTGCCGCAGAGCACGAGGCCCGGCTGCTCTTCATCCACAATGGCTTTGAGGATCTTGGCGACGGCCAGCGGCTCGATGTCCTGATGCACGTCGTCAGCCGCGACCACCAGAATGGCACGGTCTGCGCCCATGGCCAGCGCCGTGCGCAGCGTTTCCTGGCTTTGCTTGACGCCAATGGAGACGACGACGACCTCGTCCGCCTGGCCCGCTTCTTTCAGCCGGATGGCCTGTTCGACGGAAATCTCGTCAAACGGGTTCATCGACATTTTCACGTTGGCGAGATCAACCCCCGATCCGTCCGCTTTCACGCGCACCTTCACGTTGTAGTCGATCACGCGTTTGACAGGTACCAGAACCTTCATTGGCGTCTCTCTCCTTGGATAAGCGACTCACACTCCCGTTGAGCCTTTCGTTCTCTGACCGGTGGTTTACCCAAGCTGGCACGCATGAAACAGTGTAAAATCGTCACGCCTGAGCCCGGGAACGCCGCGTTTTGGGCGATTTTCACCAATCAGAGCAAAAATTTCCGATAGGGTTCGTGGCGCAAGGAGGTGTTACGCTGGACTCAGATGGCACGGGGCATTCGGGTTCTGCCGCCACAGCCTTGTCTTGATCTGCAGGAGAGCGGGTGCGCGCGCCAAGAGGGTCGGGCGCACAGATCAAGCCGACCAAGCTAGAGCCGCTCAAGTATACTGTGGAACTGGCTCCACGTCTGGTGGAATGAATTCGGAACGCGCCCGATCAGAAAAGAGAGTGTCGGGGTCATAGTGGGTGAGCATGATATTAGTATCGAGCAGCCGTGCGTCAAAAGCGATGAACTCATCAAATGATGCTGGCGCACCCGCCTGAACCATAAAGTGCTTGACGGCCTGCGTCCAAGAGAGGGTCAAGGTTTCATGATACTTTGATGCCGGAACATCGTTGTTTTTCAGGAATTTCGTGATGGAACGTCGCATCTGATCGTTTGCTGTCTCGACACTGTTTTCGCAAAGATAGACGTAGACCAGCCTCAAGTGGTCACGATGGCGAAATTCGGAAGGTCCTACCTGACCAGCTTCGAAGCGCTCTTTGTACTTGATGTCTTCCATTGATGGTTTAGCGATCATGTTTGTAGCCTCCCAATGCACGCGACTCCGTCCAACAGTACCGCGAATGACGCGCTATGGCGAGCGGCAGCTAAGGCCCGCGCATCCAATCTACGGCAGACCTGTCGTCAGGTGGCAATGCTTCCTCCGGCTGTTTGCACCCGCCCTGGCGGGCCGGGGCTCCGCCCTTCCGGCCGCCGCCACGTCCACTGGATGTGCCGCCGCTTTCAGCGGTTCGCGCCCGCCCTGGCGGGCCGGGGCTCCGCCCTTCCGGCCGCCGCCACGTCCACTGGATGTGCCGCCGCTTTCAGCGGTTCGCGCCCGCCCTATCGGGCCGGGGCTCCGCCCTTCCGGCCGCCGCCACGTCCACTGGATGTGCCGCCGCTTTCAGCGGTTCGCGCCCGCCCTATCGGGCCGGGGCTCCGCCCTTCCGGCCGCCGCCACGTCCACTGGACGTGCCGCCGCTTTCAGCGGTTCGCGCCCGCCCTATCGGGCCGGGGCTCCGCCCTTCCGGCCGCCGCCACGTCCACTGGACGTGCCGCCGCTTTCAGCGGTTCGCGCCCGGAACCCACAAGACGTCGTCTTTGCCGCCGTTGTTGGCCATGCGCGCGGCGACGAAGAACCAATCACTCAGGCGGTTGAGGTATTTCACCGCTGACGAGTTGATCGCCTCCATCGTGGCCAGCTCCACACAGAGCCGCTCGGCCCGGCGCGATACCGTCCGGCAGACGTGCAGATGTGCGGCCAGTGCCGATCCACCCGGCAGGATAAAACTGCGCAGTGGGTCAAGTTCCGCATTCATCACGTCAATCTCGCTTTCAAGCCGGGTCACCTGCGCGTCAATCATGCGCAGCGGCGGGTATTCGGCCTCGGCGTCCTGCTCCATGTCGGGGCGGCACATGTCTGCGCCCAGGTCAAAGAGATCGTTCTGGATGCGGCTGAGCGCCTCATCCACCGCACCGGCGGCCTCCAGCCGGGCGACGCCGACGAAGGAGTTCAGCTCATCCGATGTGCCATAAGCCGTGACCCGCAGCGCATGTTTGGCGACACGGGCCCCGTTCCCCAGAGCGGTTTCACCCGCATCGCCGGTTTTGGTGTAGATCTTGTTTAGCACGACCATGGGCTTAGCCTCCGTTCTGGCGCAAGGCGACGTAGATGACGATGAGAATCACGGCGACGAACTGGGCCCCGATCCGGTAGCGCATCAGCTTGTTGGAGTTCTTCTTGTTAAAGGCTCCTCCACCAGCGAAACCGCCCAGGCCGAGCATGAGCACGACAACAACGGCCACGCAGGCAAGAATGATCAAAACGAATAAGGCGTCACCCACGATCTGTTCCTTTTGTTTGTCAGCGGCACATGTAGGCGGCCTCGCGCAAAAAGCGAACCGCTTTTTACGGACACATCAGCTTTTGGAAAGGATCCAATCCAGCGCCCGGGTTGGCAGAAGCCGCCGCAGGGCTCCCATGATGAAGGTTGGCGTGGTGACATAGTAGCGCGGCTGCGGTCGGGGGGATTCGCAGGCGTGTATCAACTTTTCCAGCACGGCCGTCGCGGGCAACTCGAAGGGGTCCCGGCCGGTCTCGGCGTAGAGCCGGGGGTTCAAGGTTTGCTCGTACTGCGCGCGCCGGGGTGAATTGCGCCAGTCCACCCATTTCTCAAAATGCGGCACGGCGTTCTGGCGGATCTTGGATGTGACGGGGCCGGGTTCGATGAGGATCACGCGCACGGGCGTGTCGCGCATCTCGATCCGCAGTGTGTCCGTCAGCCCTTCCAGCGCGTATTTGGTGGCGTTGTAGGCGCCACGCCAGGGCAAGGTGATGAACCCAAGCACGGAGGAGCATTGCACAATCCGGCCATGCCCCTGCGCACGCATCACCGGGATCACAGCGCGGGTCAGGTGGTGCCAGCCAAAGAAATTGGCTTCGAATATGCTGCGCAGCGCGTCCGTGGGCAGGTCTTCGACAGCGCCGGGTATCCCGTGCGCTCCGTTGTTGAACACCGCATCCAGCGTTCCTCCGGTTGCGGCAAGTACCTCTGAGAGAGCAGCGTCGATGGTCGACTGGTCAGCGTAGTCGAGCAGCGGGCTTTCGAAGCCTTCGGCTTTTAGCCGTTCGCAGTCTTCAGCTTTGCGGCAGGCGGCAAATACCCGCCAGCCGCGGGCGCGCATGCCTATGGCCGCGCAATATCCGATGCCGGAGGAGCACCCGGTGATGAGGATGGAGTTTTTGCGCATGGGATGCTCCGACTGGCTTGCCCCAAGACATGGCAAGTCAGCACATCAGGTGCAAGCTCAGCCGCCGCTCAGCAGAAAATCTGCGATCCAGCCTTCGGGGCCGCCATCGGCAGGGCGCAGCCTGACCCAGCCAGTGCCGTTATCCTGCAGCACTTCAACCTGCGTGCCGCGAACCAATTGCGTCACCACGTCGAACCCTGTGCCTGGCCCTCCGCGCATGTTGACCCGGTCGCCCGAGATAAACCGCAGGTTTTGTTCTAATGTGACCGCATCAGAAGAGGCGCGCGACGTAGAACCCGGGAAAATCAGGCTTGGCAGAACAGCAGGGGTTTCATCCCCGGTCGAAAAGGTGACCGGTGTCACCTGGCTGCTCTCTGGTTCGGCGATTGCAGGTTCGCTGGTCTGCCGTTGCACCCCAGCTTGCGGCGCTGCTGCGTCGCCGAAGGAGACGAGGTTCAAAGACACGCGCGTGACCTGGTTGTCCAAATCCGCCTCGGTCAGCTGCACGGCTGCCGCAGAACCCTTGACGGACGGGCCTGGTGTTTGTGGGGCGTCAGAACGGGCGAGGATGGCCGCCTCACGCGCTGCGACGGGGTCAAACTCCGCTCCGCCGCTCAACTCGTAGAAGCCCAGTCCAAGAAATACAAAACTCAAAAGAATGAATCGCTTCATAATGATACCCTCGCCACTCTGTTACAACACTAACACAGTTCCCAGCCGTTCGGGTCCCTAACAATCGAAATTGGTTTCCGGGAGGGGGAAATCGCGGCGCGCGATGTCAGCCGCGCAGTGTTGCGTCTGCGACACGCGCCAGAGGCAGGGTTGGAGCGATATCGCGCTTGTTCGACCGCACGCCGGAGGCTACACAACCGCAATGGCCGATGATCTCGACATTCCCGACACATCATCCGATCTGTCTGAACCGCTGCGCCGGGCGCTGGGAGAGCGCTATCTGACCTATGCGCTCAGCACCATCATGCACCGCGCGCTGCCGGATGCGCGCGACGGGCTGAAGCCGGTGCACCGGCGCATCCTCTATGCGATGCGTGAGTTGCGGTTGAGTTCGAGTGGTGGATACAGGAAGTCCGCCAAGATTTCCGGCGATGTGATGGGCAATTATCACCCGCATGGGGATGCCGCGATCTATGACGCCATGGCGCGGCTCGCGCAGGATTTCAACGTGCGCTATCCGCTGGTGGACGGGCAGGGCAATTTCGGCAACATCGACGGCGATAACCCCGCGGCCAGCCGCTATACCGAGGCGCGGATGACGGCGGTGGCCGAGGCGCTGCTGGAGGGTCTCAACGAAAACGCCGTTGATTTCCGCGAGAACTACGACGGCACGCTGACCGAGCCGGTGGTGCTGCCTGCGCAGTTCCCGAACCTTCTGGCCAATGGCTCCAGCGGGATCGCTGTGGGGATGGCGACGAATATTCCGCCGCATAACATCGCTGAGCTCTGTGAGGCCTGCATTCACCTGATTAAGACACCGGATGCGCGGGATGACACGCTGTTGAAATACGTGCCTGGTCCGGATTTCCCCACAGGCGGTGTGCTGGTGGAACCGGCTGAGAATATCGCCAAGGCCTACCGCACAGGGCGCGGGTCGTTCCGGCTGCGCTGCAAATGGGAGGTGGAGGATCTGGGCCGCGGTCAGTGGCAGATCGTCGTGACAGAAATTCCCTATCAGGTGCAGAAGTCCAAGCTGATCGAGAAGATCGCGGAACTGATCCAGACCAAGAAGATCCCGATCCTGGCGGATGTGCGTGACGAATCCGCCGAAGACGTTCGGATGATCATCGAGCCGCGCGCGCGCTCGGTGGATGCGGATGTTCTAATGGGCATGCTCTTTCGCAACTCGGATCTGGAGGTGCGGTTTTCGCTCAACATGAATGTGTTGATCGATGGGGTGACACCCAAGGTCTGTTCGATGAAGGAGGTTTTGCGCGCCTTTCTGGACCACCGGCAGGAGGTGTTGCTGCGCCGCTCGCAGCACCGGTTGGAGAAGATCGACCATCGGCTGGAGGTGCTGGAAGGCTTCATCATTGCCTTCCTGAACCTGGACCGCGTGATTGACATCATCCGCTATGATGACGACCCCAAGGCAGCGCTGATGCGGGAGGATTGGGGCAAAAGCCACCTACGGGCGACGGATGAGGCGGACTATGTCTCGCCGCTGCCAGGCGAGGGGGAGTTGAGCGAGGTTCAGGCCGAAGCGATCCTGAACATGCGCCTGCGATCATTGCGGCGGCTTGAGGAGATGGAGCTGCTGCGCGAACAGTCCGAGCTGATGGAAGAGCGCGCGCATCTGGAGGATTTGCTCGAAAATCCGAGCCTGCAGTGGGAGACGATTACCCAGCAGTTGCGCGAGACCCGCAAGCAGTTCGGCAAGGACTACGACGGCGGTGCGCGACGCACGCTGATCGAGGAGGCGGCTGAGGTCGAAGAGGTGCCCATCGAGGCGATGATCGACCGAGAGCCGATTACAGTGGTGTGCTCGCAGATGGGCTGGGTGCGGGCAATGACCGGGCATATCGACCTCGCGCGCGAGTTGAAGTTCAAGGACGGCGATGGGCCGCGATTTATCTTCCACGCAGAGACCACGGACCGTTTGTTGGTTTTTGGCACGAATGGCCGGTTTTACACGGTGTCAGCGTCCAACCTGCCGGGTGGGCGCGGCATGGGTGAGCCATTGCGTCTCATGGTAGATTTGCCAAATGAAGCGGAGATTGTGACGATCCTCAGACATCAGGCGGGACGCAAACTGCTTGTGGCGTCGGATGCTGGAGACGGGTTCATTGTGCCCGAGGAGGAGGTCGTGGCGCAGACGCGCAGTGGCAAGCAGGTGCTGAACGTGCGGGGCGAGACCCGAGCTTTGGTCTGCAAGCCGGTGACCGGTGACAGCGTGGCCGTTGTTGGCGAGAACCGCAAAGTGTTGGTGTTCGGCCTTGACGAGCTGCCGGAAATGGGGCGCGGCAAGGGCGTCCGGTTGCAGCGCTATAAGGACGGCGGAATGTCCGATGCCGCCACGTTCACGCGGGCAGAGGGTTTGAGTTGGCTTGACCCGGCCGGACGCACGCGTACCGAAACGGAACTGAGCGAATGGACCGGCAAGCGCGCCAGCGCGGGCCGCATGGCCCCGCGTGGTTTCCCGCGCAACAATAAGTTCACCTAGATCCTGTCGGCGATACCGGCACTTTCCAAATTGCGGTTCGGTCGAACTGTGCAGCGCCAGTTTTGGCAGGGCCAAGGCTGGCCACGAGGGAAGCGCCCGATGCCGGGGCGGGTGCATGCACCCGCCCCGGCATCGGGCGCAGGCCCGGCGGTTCCCGCCGGGCGGCCTGGCCTCACCGATTTGGACAGATCTTCTAGGTATGGCGCTAGACGGGCTCGGCGATCAGCCACACGCCACCTTCGGGACGGAGGGTGAGGATCATCACAGGTTTCGGGTCTCGTCCGGGGACGGGCGTGAACCGGAACCGCGACAGCAGGGTGGCGAGGATGATGACTGCCTCCTGCAAGGCAAAAGAGGCGCCGATGCAGATGCGGGGGCCATCGCCAAACGGTAGATAGGCATAACGGTCGATGGCCCTGCGGTCCGCAAACCGCTCAGGTTTAAAACGGTCAGGGTTCTCCCAGAGCAGCGCGTGCCGCCCCAGAGCGTAGATGGGAATCATCACCGTGTCACCGGGCTGGATCTCCGCGTCATGCAGAATGTCTGCCTTTTGTGCGGTCCGCGACACCACACCAGCGGGAGGATAGAGCCGCCACGCTTCGTCGATGATCTGGCGGATGAAAGGCAGCTGGTCCACGTCCTCACCCGTCGCGGCGCGGCCCTGGAGAACGGCTTGCGCTTCGGCGCGAGCGCGTTCCTGAACCCCTTGATCGAAGGCACACAGATAGAAAGACCATGCGAGGGAAAGCGCCGTGGTTTCGTGCCCCGCAACAATAAAGGTCAGCAGGTTGTCGCGCAACTCACCCGTGGTCAGGCGGCGCTTGGTCGTCGGGTCTTCGCCAGCCAGCAGAAGATCCAGCAGGTCCGGTACCAGACCGGGGCCGCGCGCGGCCCGCGCAGTGATGGCCGCGTCCGCGCTCCGCCGCATCTCGGCCATGGATTGTGCCGACCACAGCCGAGCGGGGCGGGGCACCCAGTCAGGCGCGCCGAGTACATCCAGCAGTGAGACCCGCCCAGCCTCCGCCACATAGTCCTCGATGGCGCGGTGAATGTCTGCACGGTCAAAGCTGCCGTCATCGCTGAAGGTGACATCGGCAATGACGTCAAATGTCGCGGCGATCATCTCATCCAGCAGGTTCACTGCTCGCCGTCCGGCACCGGCAATCCGCGCGGCACTGCGTTCGGCAGCGCTGGTCATGATGGGGCCCAGGTTGCGCACGTTGCGGTGTGAGAAGGCCGGTGCCGTCAGACGCCGTTGCCAGCGCCAATGTGCGCCCTCTGCAATGAAAAGCGAGTCGCCCACAGCCGGTTGCAGCAGGTTTTTGGTGACCACGGATTTCGGATAATCCTCCACGCGATCAAGCAGGATCCGCCGTATGGAGGGCGGATGCATCACCATATGCCAGCGCCGGGCCGTGCGGCCCGAGACAACCGGCTTTTGTGTCGCAATCTCGGGGATGATGCTGAGGATGTTATCCTGCATCGCGTTGAAACTGCGCAGAATGCCCATCTGCTCCCGTGCCAGGCGCGCGCGGACGGGCAAAGGGGCTTCGTCGGGCTGTGCAATCTCGCGCTTTGCCATGACCTTCATGTAGCGCTGGAGCACTGGTCGTCCAACGACCCGGGCGCCTGCGGATTGCACGCGTGGCACGCTTGAGCTAGGCATATGTCAACAAAAACACCAACGGGGTGCAGTATGATCAGGCGGGTTTTTCTCCTTTTGGCGGGTCTGTCGCTTGCGGCGTGCACGGGTGCGCGGGATCTCGATGCGCCGATGGTGCCGCTGGGTGACTTCAGTCTCGGCCACAACGTGGTGGTTGCGCCCAAGGTGCAAACAACCGCTACGGTGAGCCGCGAAGTTCCCAAAGAGCAACTGACCGAGGCGCTGAAATCCGCGATCGCAGAGCGGTTTGATCGCTATGAAGGCCCAAATGACTATCATTTCGGGGTCAGCATCGAGGGCTATGTGCTGGCCAAGCGTGGCGTGCCGGTGGTGGCTGCGCCCAAATCTGCCATGATCATCCGCTTGACCGTCTGGGATGACGCACGCGGCGCAAAGCTCAATGAAGAGCCGGTGCAGCTGACCGTGCTGGAACAGTTGGATGGCGCAAGCATTGTCGGCACGGGCTGGAGCCAATCTGCCGAGACGCAGCTCATGAACCTGTCGCGCAATGCGGCACAGGCGATCGAAGATTATCTTGTGAAGCAAAATGCCAAAGAAGGCTGGTTTGTGGACGACACGGCTGTGGCTGTGCAGCCCCCGGCCGACGAGCAAGGGGTTGAAGAAAGCGCTGTGGCCGAGGCAGGCTAGCGCCGCTTGCGGTTGTGCTTGATTTTCCCTCAGCTTCGCAATACATCGCGCGCCATGTGAAGAACGGGTCGAGACTGACCCCCTGCAAACAAAAGGGCGCCTCTTACCATGGCAAAGGAAAAGTTTGAACGTAACAAGCCGCACGTGAACATTGGGACGATTGGTCACGTGGATCACGGCAAGACGACGTTGACGGCTGCGATTACGAAGTATTTTGGCGACTTCAAAGCCTACGACCAGATCGACGGCGCGCCCGAAGAGAAAGCCCGCGGGATCACCATTTCCACAGCACACGTGGAATATGAGACCGACGCGCGTCATTACGCGCACGTCGACTGCCCCGGCCACGCCGACTATGTGAAGAACATGATCACCGGTGCGGCGCAGATGGACGGCGCGATCCTGGTGGTGAACGCCGCTGACGGCCCGATGCCGCAAACGCGCGAGCACATCCTGCTGGGCCGTCAGGTGGGCATCCCGAAGATCGTCGTCTTCATGAACAAAGTCGACCAGGTTGACGACGAAGAGCTGCTGGAGCTCGTCGAAATGGAAGTGCGCGAGCTGCTGGACAGCTACGAGTACCCCGGCGACGACACGCCGATCATCGCGGGTTCCGCTCTGGCAGCGATGGAAGGCCGTGACGCCAACATCGGTGAAGAGAAAATTAAGGAACTTATGGCAGCGGTGGACGACTACATCCCGACGCCTGAGCGTGCGGTGGATCAGCCGTTCCTGATGCCGGTGGAAGACGTCTTCTCGATCTCCGGTCGCGGCACCGTTGTGACCGGTCGTGTGGAGCGTGGCGTGATCAACGTGGGCGACGAGATCGAAATCGTCGGCATCCGCGACACGCAGAAGACCACCTGCACCGGTGTCGAGATGTTCCGCAAGCTCTTGGATCGCGGCGAAGCGGGCGACAACATCGGCGCGCTGCTGCGCGGCATCGACCGTGAGGGTGTGGAACGTGGCCAGGTGCTCTGCAAACCGGGCTCGGTGACGCCGCACACCAAGTTCGAAGCGGAAGCCTACATCCTGACCAAGGATGAGGGTGGCCGCCACACGCCGTTTTTTGCGAACTACCGCCCGCAGTTCTACTTCCGCACAACGGATGTGACCGGCACGGTTCAGCTGAACGAGGGCACCGAGATGGTGATGCCGGGCGACAACGTGAGCTTTGGTGTCGAGCTGATTGCACCGATTGCGATGGAGCAGGGCCTGCGTTTTGCGATCCGCGAAGGCGGCCGCACCGTCGGCGCCGGCGTCGTCTCCAAGATCACCGAGTAACCAGGTTTGCCCTGCGTGAGCGGGGCGAACCGTCGGGCGGCAGGCGATCTGCAAGATCGCCGAGAGCCTCGGGCGCGTTGCACTCCGCCTGAGTTCAAAGAAAGGCCGCAGACAAACACTGCGGCCTTTCTCGCGTTCCATGAGGATGCAACCGCTGCACACCCCCAAAACAAAAAGAGAGCCACCGCAGACGGGTGGCCCTCTTGTTGTGCTGCGCCTCCGAGGTCAGACACAACACCAGGGCCCGATGATGTCCACATCGGACACCCGCTAGCTCAATACCGGGCGACGTCCGGCGCACTCATAAAGTGAACGCCATCCTCTGTGCTCGCGGCCACTCCGGACAGTGGATAGTTGGCCTGTCCTGCGCATCCTGCAAGAATGATGGCAGCGCCAGCGACAAAGGAGATGAATTTCATATGCATGGATTTCGTCCTAAAAAAAAGGTGCCGGTAATGAGTCCGGCTGGTCTTAAAATATGGGCAGCTACTCGTAACACGATCACTCAACACGCTGCTTGACCCCCTTTTGGCCCATTATTGCCGCCGGTTCAGTGAACAGGTTCACATAGGGTCGATTTTCTTGCGCATTTCGCGATTTTCTTCCGCAGCAGACCAGATAAAACGGCCACGAGCCCCCCTTATCCGGAGAGACGTGATGCGATTCCCATCCCCCGACACGGTGCACCCCGTGACCCTTCCCGACGGATCCAGGCTGCCCAATAATGTGTTCCTCAAAGCGGTCATCGATCACCCACGCATCGAGGTGGGTGACTACACTTACGCCAACGACTTCGACCCGCCGACCGAGCTCTCGGGCTGGGCGGGTCGGCTGGCGCCCTACCTGTTCCCCAGCTCATCCGACCGCTTGATCATCGGTAAGTTCGGGCAGTTTGCGCATGGCGTTCGCTTCATCACCCATAGCGCCAATCACGATATGCGCGGCTTTTCGACCTTTCCCTTCGCAATTCACGACCCCGACCGCTTTCTTGCCTATCCCAGCACGCTGCCGCCCGGGCGCGATACCATAGTGGGCCATGATGTCTGGATTGGAGCGGGCGCGCGCATCCTTCCCGGTGCCCGGATCGGACATGGGGTGATCATCGGCACCGAGGCCGTGGTCGGGGGAGAGGTCCCGGACTACAGCGTTGTGGTGGGCAATCCAGGGCGCGTGCTGCGCCGCCGTTTTGCCCCTGACATCATAGAGCGCTTGTTGGCCGTCGCCTGGTGGGACTGGCCCATCGAGAAGATCATGACGCATGAAGCGCTGATTGTTGGTGCGGATATTGACGCGCTTGAGGCCGTCAGCTGATGCGTCCCGGCTTTTTCGCAGCAGCACGGTGCGTTGCCTCTTGAACCCGCGCGCGTTTCCGACTAGGCCAAGCACCGGCATAGGGGTTTAGCTCAGTTGGTAGAGCATCGGTCTCCAAAACCGAGGGTCGTGGGTTCGAGTCCCTCAGCCCCTGCCAGCCTTCCAGAACGGTCACACAGGCGCCATTGGCCTTGAAATCCGGCATCCTGCCCGTTACATCACGCTCACCGCAAGTTTGGGAACTTCGACCATGGCCACCACGAACCCGTTACAGTTTATCCAGCAGGTCCGTGCTGAGGTCTCGAAGGTTGTCTGGCCGACGCGCCGTGAGGTGATGCTGACCACCGTCATGGTGTTCATTCTGGCCGCGCTTACAGCGGTGTTTTTTGCCACGGTCGACATCATCATCCGCTGGGGCCTGCAAGCGGTTCTTGGCATGTTTGGCTAGGCCCCGGGCAAGCCGCAAAAAACCTGCCCGACCTCTTGAAACATTGGCCCGTGCGGAGTATCCCGCACACCTGACCGAAGCAGGGGCGTACGGCGATTCGAGTTGTGCGCCGATTTTTTGTTTGAGGTCGGCAGGTCAAGCACCTGAGATACAGTGAAATTTTGCGCGCCTTCGGGTGCGCGGCCCAAGACAGGAACGAAGGATCAAATGGCAAAGCGGTGGTATTCGGTCAGTGTCCTGTCGAACTTCGAGAAGAAGATTGCAGAGCAGATCCGCACCTCGGTCACGGAACAGGGCCTCGAAGAGCAGATCGATGAGGTGCTGGTGCCGACCGAGGAAGTGATCGAAGTGCGCCGTGGCAAGAAGGTCACGACGGAGCGCCGCTTCATGCCGGGCTATGTGCTGGTGCATATGGAGATGTCGGATCAGGGGTATCACCTGATCAACTCGATAAATCGTGTAACCGGCTTTCTGGGCCCCCAGGGGCGCCCGATGCCGATGCGCGACGCTGAGGTAAACGCGATCCTGAACCGGGTTCAGGAGGGCGAGGACGCCCCGCGCACGCTGATCCACTTTGAGGTGGGTGAGAAGGTCAAGGTTGCCGACGGCCCGTTCGAGGACTTCGACGGTATGATTGAGGAGGTCGACGATGAGAACCAGCGCCTGAAGGTGTCGGTGTCGATCTTCGGTCGGGAAACCCCGGTCGAGCTGGAATTCACCCAGGTCAACAAACAGACCTGAGTGCGCAAGGCGTGGGAGGCGAGGGGGCCGCGGCACCCGTACCGGACCACGACAACAACGGCGGGTGTCCCGTCGAGGAACCTGAGGCAGCGCGCTGCCGAGGGGTTGGAAAAGGAGAAGGCCAATGGCCAAGAAACTCGTTGGCAGCATGAAGCTGCAGGTGCCGGCAGGGCAGGCGAACCCGTCCCCCCCCGTGGGCCCGGCGCTCGGTCAGCGCGGCATCAACATCATGGAATTCTGCAAGGCGTTCAACGCCAAGACAGCGGATATGGAGCCGGGCGCACCGTGCCCCACCGTGATCACCTATTATCAGGACAAGTCCTTCACCATGGACATCAAGACGCCGCCTGCGTCTTACTACCTGAAGAAGGCCGCCAAGCTGAAGTCCGGTGCCAAGACACCGTCGCGCGAAGTGGTGGGTCACGTGACCTCCAAGCAGGTGCGCGAGATCGCCGAAGCGAAGATGAAAGATCTGAACGCCAATTCCATTGAAGCGGCGATGCAGATCATCCTGGGCTCCGCCCGCTCCATGGGCATCGAGGTGAAGTAAGATGGCAAAGCTTGGAAAACGTACCCGCGCCGCGCGCGAGGCTTTCGCTGGCAAAGAGAACGTGACCGTTGAAGAGGCCGTCGCTCTGATCAAAGGCAACTCGAACGTCAAGTTCGACGAGACCGTTGAGATCGCGCTGAACCTCGGCGTTGACCCGCGCCACGCAGACCAGATGGTCCGCGGTGTGGTGGGCCTGCCAAATGGCACAGGCAAGACTGTCCGCGTGGCTGTCTTTGCCCGTGGTCCGAAGGCGGAAGAGGCCGAAAAGGCCGGTGCGGATATCGTCGGCGCCGAAGACCTGATGGAAACCGTGCAAAGCGGCAAGATCGAGTTTGATCGCTGCATCGCCACACCCGATATGATGCCCATCGTGGGCCGTCTGGGTAAGGTTCTGGGTCCTCGTAACCTGATGCCGAACCCCAAGGTTGGCACCGTAACCATGGACGTCGAAGCTGCCGTGAAAGCCGCCAAGGGCGGTGAAGTGCAGTTCAAGGCCGAAAAGGGCGGTGTTGTGCACGCAGGTGTCGGCAAACTGTCGTTTGACGAAGCCAAACTGGTCGAAAACATCCGCGCTTTCGTGGGCGCTGTGGCCAAGGCCAAGCCAACCGGTGCCAAGGGCGCCTACATGAAGAAAATCGCGCTGAGCTCGACCATGGGACCGGGTGTGTCCGTTTCGGTGGACAACGCGGTAACCGAGTAGCTTTACGTGCCAAGACTGATAAAAAGGCGTCCCTTTGGGACGCCTTTTTTGTTCTGGCTGTAATCGTGGAAGGTAGCTTTGAGCTCGTACTGACCGATGCTGCAATAAACACGAATGACTGTAGTTCTTGGAAAATGGAGTCGGGTCAGCGCTGGTTTCTGTCGCGTGTTGGCAAGTTGGATGCGGCGAACAAAGAGATGCTGGAATGAAGTTGAGAAATTTCATGAGCGCTGGGATCGAGAACATGAGCGGTTTATCGGGACAATGCTTTTGCGGTTCGGTCTCCTGGACGGCGGCTGATCCAATTCTGTGGGCGGCGCTTTGTCATTGTGAAGACTGTCGAAGAGCATCATCATCTGATTACGTCAGTTGGTTTGGTGTAGAGCGGGAGCACGTGGTTTGGTCAGGGCCTCGCAAAACCTATCGTTCATCGCCGAACGTGGAGCGGAGTTTTTGCAAAGACTGCGGTTCACCGCTCTCCTTCGAGACAGAAGTCTTTCCCGGTGAAACGCACCTTTATGCTGCAACTTTGATTGACCCATCTTTGTATCAGCCGACTGCACATATTTTCTGGTCAGAACGGTTGCCATGGATCGAACAACAAGATGCGCTCCCGAAGCATGCAAAGGGCCTACAGGCCTCGACCGAAGCAGGACAACATCTTCTGAGCAATTCTGACCAATGAAATCATTCGAAAATCCCAAGGCCATGCACCGAAGCAGCCATTCACTCATCAATTGCGAAGGCTCGCAAAGTCCGGTAGCCAGCCGTCAAAGAACCTCCCACAAGACCCCTTGTCCAACAAGCGACTTACCCTTACACGCTAAATGCCGGTGGTGCCCGTCGATTCGTGTGCTGCTGGCTTTCGTCCGAGACGGTGGGTTGGAGCAATCCTGTAATTCCTGCCTGAGATGGGAACAGACTTACTCTCCAGATGCTCAACCGTAGAGCCTCTGGCGGTTCTGGCCCGTTGTTTCGAGGACCAAAACTGCCGGAGTGATCCGGTTTAAACTGAGCCGGGCGGGGCAACCCGTCCACAATTGGAGTGAAACTGTGGATAGAGCACAAAAAGAACAGCTGGTCGACGAACTCGGCCAGATCTTTGAAAGCTCTGGCGTCGTCGTGGTCAGCCACTACGCCGGTCTGACAGTTGCTGAAATGCAGGACCTGCGCGCCAAAGCACGCGAAGCGGGCGGGTCTGTGCGTGTTGCCAAGAACAGGCTCGCCAAGATCGCCCTTGAGGGCAAGCCATGCGCAAGCATTGCTGACCTTCTCACGGGTATGACCGTTCTGACCTTCTCTGAGGATCCCGTGGCTGCGGCCAAGGTGGCTCAGGACTACGCCAAGGGCAATGACAAATTTGTCATCCTCGGCGGGGCCATGGGTGAGAACGCGTTGGACGTCGCCGGTGTCGAAGCCGTGTCCAAAATGCCGTCGCGCGAGGAGCTTATCTCCACGATCGCCGGCATGCTGGGCGCACCTGCTTCGAACATCGCCGGGGCCATTGGCGCACCTGCAAGCAATATCGCTTCCATCCTGTCCACCATCGAGGACAAGGCGGCGGCATAAGCAACGTCATATCGGCGTCGTGGTCAAAACGCGACGTTGGAACACACATATCGTAACGGAAAGAGCTAAACATGGCTGATCTGAAGAAACTGGCAGAAGAGATCGTTGGTCTGACCCTGCTTGAAGCACAAGAACTGAAAACCATCCTCAAGGACGAGTACGGCATCGAGCCCGCCGCTGGCGGCGCAGTGATGATGGCGGGCCCTGCTGACGCCGGTGGCGCAGCCGAGGAAGAAAAGTCGGAATTCGACGTTGTCCTGAAAAACGCAGGCGCCTCCAAGATCAACGTGATCAAGGAAGTGCGCGGCATCACCGGTCTGGGCCTGAAAGAAGCCAAGGACCTGGTCGAAGCCGGCGGCAAGATCAAAGAAGGCGTCGACAAAGCCGAAGCCGAAGAGATCAAAGGCAAGCTGGAAGCAGCTGGCGCCGAGGTCGAACTGGCCTAAGCTTGACGCTTATGCGAATGGAAAGGCGCTCCGGAGACGGGGCGCCTTTTTACTTATATGGCGGCTGGGCGCCCAAAGTGAGCGATGTCTGCAACGCAGCTGGTGTACGCTATGGCAGTTATAGTTGCGTGTAGTAGTGAACTACGTTCTGAGGTGTGTCAGGCGACACAGTGATTCCGTCCACCACCCGCTGGAACGCTTCCTCCGCCAAATCGTCTTGGGGCGTGATCGCACCGTTTTCAAAACCGCGTTGCAGATTTTCAGCCCGATGGATGACCGCGCGAGCGTAAAAGACAAATGAAGGGTACCTGATAAATGGATGATCCCCCACGTCCAAGACGCAAGTTGTGTCGCACAGGTCAACAACGGAACTGATATTCACTAGAAGATTGGCGCCCAGGTTGCAGGTGTCATTGCAAACGATGAAAAGGTGGTTCGATGGCCCCGATGGGATCAGCATCGTGCCCTTGCGATAGAACACGCTTACAGTGAAGCCAAAGTGTTGTGAGCTTGGTTCAGGCTTTCTTGTTCGCGCGCGCGCTCGATGGGCTTATCAAGGCCCACAGCGGTCATCATTCGCTCGAGGGGAATTGGCAAAGATGATCCGTTCGGGTTTTCCCATTCCGGTACATTGTTGGGATCATGGGTCCAATCTGCCAAGTCGAAACGGTCCATGTGCCCGAACTCGTCCCACACATCTTGCAGGATTTCCAGCTCGCGGGCGGAAAGTTCGTCAAGGTCATGAGTTGTCATTTGAGCGTTACACAGGCCAACGCGATGGTTTGACCGATCATTCAACACAGATGACCAGTCACCATTGTCACGGTACGAACCGTTTACCCATCCAAGTGTGACGCTGTTCACCGGACCGTATGGCATCGATACACGCGCTTCTTGTTGGATCGGGTAGCCCCGAGCACGCACACTTTCACGATCCGCAAGATACACCAGCTTAATCACCTTCAAAACATTGATGGCGTGGCCTTCTTGCATTGCAAAGAATGCAATGGTCTGTGCAGCTTTGCGCGGGCTGTACGGCATTTTTCGTTTAGTCCTTTCCACTACAAATATGCGCGCTGTAACTATTTTCGACAATATAACTTCACGAAATGTGAACAACATGTGGTTTATGCGCACTTTGGAGACGGCAACACCCTGAAAAAAACTTCTTGTGCTATTTTTGGTGTAATTTTCAAGGCTTCGGCGTTCGACATGTTGTCAACATTAGGTTGCGACAATTAATAACACGGTTGGCTGAGGTCGTACGCTCTGGCAGCCCGTTGGACATTCAGCGGATCTTAAGGCGCTGAAATGTAAAGGCCGCTTCGTCCGCAGACCTGCCGCGGTGGCGCCATCCGACTTGCCTCGCAATCGTAAACCCCAAAAACCACTTTTCTCCGCCCGCCCTGTTGTGCTTTTGTTAATCACAGCCTATGTGAAGGCTTCCGCTGGGAGCGATGATTCGCGCCCGGCTTTTTGCGTCTTAGACACAGGCAGGAGCAGGCCCACTCATACACCCCTGAAATCTTTCGCAAAAAGCCGCCCACCCCAAGCAGAGCGGCTTTTTCCGGAGAGATTGTGATCGGGCGCGTGCTTTCGGGCAAGCACGCAGGGATAGATCTTCTTTTCGATCTTTGAGCGTTCGCCACGGGCCGCCCCCCCGCTGCGTGAACAGACAAAGATATGGAGTGCGACTTCGCATGGCAAACACGTTCCTCGGCCAGAAACGTCTACGCAAATACTACGGCAAGATCCGCGAAGTATTGGAGATGCCGAACCTCATCGAGGTGCAGAAATCTTCTTACGACCTTTTCCTGAACTCCGGCGACGCCGACGTCCCCACGGACGGTGAGGGTATTGCGGGCGTCTTTCAGTCGGTCTTCCCGATCAAGGATTTCAACGAGACCTCCGTACTCGAGTACGTAAAGTACGAGCTGGAGAAACCCAAATACGACGTCGAAGAGTGTCAGCAGCGCGACATGACCTATTCGGCGCCGCTCAAGGTGACCCTGCGCCTGATCGTGTTTGATGTGGACGAGGACACAGGCGCGAAGTCCGTGAAGGACATCAAGGAACAGGATGTCTTCATGGGCGATATGCCTTTGATGACGCCCAACGGCACCTTCGTGGTGAACGGCACCGAGCGGGTGATCGTCAGCCAGATGCACCGCTCGCCCGGCGTTTTCTTCGACCACGACAAGGGCAAGACGCACAGCTCGGGCAAGCTGCTCTTCGCTTGCCGGATTATCCCATATCGTGGCTCCTGGCTCGACTTCGAATTTGATGCTAAAGACATCGTCTTTGCGCGCATTGACCGCCGCCGCAAGCTGCCGGTGACCACGCTCCTTTATGCGCTGGGGCTGGACCAGGAAGGCATCATGGATGCCTATTACAACACCATCACCTTCAAGCTGGAGAAGAACAAAGGCTGGGTCGCGCCCTTCTTCCCCGACCGTGTACGCGGCACCCGCCCGACATACGATCTGGTCGATGCGAAATCCGGCGAAGTGCTCTTTGAAGCGGGCAAGAAGGTCACCCCGCGCGCGGTCAAGAAGCTGATCGACGAAGGCACGGTGACCGAGCTGCTGCTGCCCTACGATCACATTGCGGGCAAGTTTGTCGCCAAGGACATCATCAACGAAGAGACCGGCGCGATCTATGTCGAAGCGGGCGACGAGCTGACCCTTGAGTACGACAAGGACGGCGACCTGATCGGCGGCACCGCGAAGGAGCTGATCGACGCAGGCATCACCGAGATCCCGGTGCTCGACATCGACAACGTGAACGTCGGCCCCTACATGCGCAACACCATGGCGCAGGACAAGAACATGAACCGCGACACCGCGCTCATGGACATCTACCGCGTCATGCGTCCGGGTGAGCCGCCCACCGTCGAGGCGGCCTCGGCGCTCTTCGACACGCTGTTTTTCGATGCGGAGCGCTATGACCTCTCCGCCGTGGGCCGCGTGAAAATGAACATGCGTCTGGCACTCGATGCCGAAGACACCCAACGCACGCTGCGCCGCGAAGACATCGTGGCCTGCATCAAGGCACTGGTCGATCTGCGTGACGGGCGCGGTGACATCGACGACATTGACCACCTGGGCAACCGCCGGGTGCGCTCGGTCGGTGAGCTGATGGAGAACCAGTACCGTGTGGGTCTGCTGCGCATGGAGCGCGCGATCAAGGAGCGTATGTCGTCCGTCGAGATCGACACCGTCATGCCGCAGGATCTGATCAACGCGAAACCTGCTGCCGCTGCTGTGCGTGAATTCTTCGGCTCCTCGCAGCTCAGCCAGTTCATGGACCAAACCAACCCGCTGTCGGAAGTGACGCACAAGCGTCGCCTCTCAGCGCTTGGGCCGGGCGGTCTGACGCGGGAGCGCGCGGGTTTTGAGGTCCGCGACGTGCACGCCACGCACTATGGCCGGATGTGCCCGATTGAAACGCCGGAAGGTCCGAACATCGGTCTGATCAACAGCCTCGCGACCTTTGCGCGTGTGAACAAATACGGCTTTATCGAAACGCCCTATCGCAAGGTCGAAGACGGCAAGGTCACGGATGACGTCCACTACATGTCCGCCACTGAAGAGCAGCGCCACACCGTGGCGCAGGCCAACGCGGCGATCGATGAGGACGGCAAGTTCGTCAATGAGTTCGTAAACACCCGCCAGTCGGGTGAATACACGCTCGCGCCGAGCGAGTCGGTGGACCTCATCGACGTGTCACCGAAGCAGCTGGTCTCGGTTGCGGCCTCGCTCATCCCGTTCTTGGAAAATGACGACGCGAACCGCGCTCTGATGGGCTCGAACATGCAACGTCAGGCGGTGCCGCTTCTGCAAGCCGAGGCGCCGCTCGTCGGCACCGGCATCGAAGAGGTTGTGGCCCGCGACTCCGGGGCGGCCATCATGGCGCGCCGTGCGGGTATCATTGACCAGGTTGATGCCAGCCGGATCGTGATCCGCGCCACCGAAGACCTGGAGCTGGGCGACGCGGGTGTGGACATCTACCGCATGCGCAAGTTCCAGCGCTCGAACCAGAACACCTGCATCAACCAGCGTCCGCTGGTGAAGGTGGGCGACATGGTGACCAAAGGTCAGGTGGTCGCAGATGGTCCGTCGACGGACATGGGGGAGCTGGCGCTCGGCAAGAACGTCGTCGTCGCCTTCATGCCCTGGAATGGCTACAACTATGAGGACTCGATCCTGATTTCCGAGCGGATTGCCCGTGATGACGTCTTTACCTCGATCCACATCGAGGAGTTCGAAGTCGCCGCCCGTGACACCAAGCTTGGACCAGAAGAGATCACCCGCGATATTCCGAACGTCGGCGAGGAAGCCCTGCGCAACCTCGACGAGGCCGGCATCGTCTACATCGGTGCCGATGTGGAGCCGGGCGATATCCTCGTGGGCAAGATCACCCCGAAAGGTGAAAGTCCGATGACGCCGGAGGAAAAACTCCTGCGCGCGATCTTCGGTGAGAAAGCCTCCGACGTGCGGGACACCTCACTGCGCGTGAAACCGGGTGACTTCGGCACTGTCGTCGAAGTGCGCGTCTTCAACCGCCATGGTGTGGAAAAAGACGAGCGTGCGCTGCAGATTGAACGCGAGGAAGTCGAGCGACTGGCCCGGGACCGGGACGACGAGCTCGCAATCCTCGACCGCAACATCTATGCGCGCCTCAAGGGCATGATCCTCGGCAAAGTCGCGGTGAAAGGCCCGAAAGGCGTCTCTGCGAACTCCGAGATCACCGAAGACCTGCTGGAGATGCTGACCCGCGGTCAGTGGTGGCAGCTCGCGCTCAAGGATGAGGCCGACGCGCAAGTCGTGGAAGCCCTGAACGAGCAGTATGAGATCCAGAAGCGCGCGCTTGACGCCCGCTTTGAGGATAAGGTCGAGAAGGTCCGTCGCGGCGACGATCTGCCCCCGGGCGTGATGAAGATGGTCAAGGTCTTCGTGGCGGTGAAGCGCAAGCTGCAGCCGGGCGACAAGATGGCCGGGCGTCACGGCAACAAGGGTGTGATCTCCAAGGTGGTGCCGATGGAGGACATGCCGTTCCTCGCCGATGGCACGCCGGTCGATTTCTGCCTCAACCCGCTGGGCGTGCCCTCGCGCATGAACGTCGGGCAGATCCTCGAGACGCATATGGGCTGGGCCGCGCGCGGTCTGGGCCTGAATGTGGACGAGGCACTGCAGGAGTACCGCCGGTCGGGTGACCTGACCCCTGTGCGCGACGCGCTGCACCACGCCTATGGTGAGAACGTCTATGACGAAGGCGTCGCGGGCATGGATGAAGAGACGCTGATCGAAGCGGCCAGCAACGTCACACGCGGTGTGCCGATTGCGACGCCGGTCTTTGACGGGGCGAAAGAGGGCGACGTGAATGACGCTCTGGTGCGCGCTGGCTTCTCGGAATCGGGCCAGTCGATCCTCTTCGACGGGCGCACGGGCGAGCAATTCGCGCGGCCTGTAACCGTGGGCGTGAAGTACCTGCTCAAACTGCACCACCTGGTGGACGACAAGATCCACGCACGCTCGACTGGGCCTTACAGCCTCGTCACCCAGCAGCCGCTGGGCGGTAAGGCGCAGTTCGGTGGCCAGCGCTTCGGGGAAATGGAGGTCTGGGCTCTGGAAGCTTACGGTGCCGCGTACACCCTGCAGGAGATGCTGACCGTGAAGTCGGACGACGTGGCCGGACGGACGAAAGTCTACGAAAGCATCGTCAAGGGTGAGGACAACTTCGAGGCCGGTGTGCCGGAGTCGTTCAACGTGCTGGTCAAAGAGGTCCGCGGCCTCGGCCTCAATATGGAACTTCTCGATGCGGAGGAAGATGAGTGAGGGCTGTGATGCATGGCCTCAACCGTGATTACTCTGAGTGCCCTGTTCATCGGATGGTTCTTCGCGACCATGTATCTGATGTTCAGGGGCTTCAGGCTTTATCACGAGCATCGAGTGCCGATGTACCCGGAAAGTCTGAGGCCGCATTGGCCTTGGTGGAACTGGAAGTACATGACAAAAGCTTTCGTTCTTCGCGCAGCTTTGATCGCACTACTTCATCTAGCAATAACTGCGGCCTGCCTTTTCGCGGCATGGCTGGCGATATGACGCAAAACGCTCGTCAGATTGGACTATGATATGAACCAGGAACTGACAAACAACCCGTTTAACCCGCTCACGCCGCCCAAGGTGTTTGACGAAATCAAGGTGTCTCTGGCCTCGCCAGAGCGCATCCTGAGCTGGTCCTTCGGGGAGATCAAAAAGCCCGAGACCATCAACTACCGGACCTTCAAGCCGGAACGTGACGGCCTTTTCTGCGCGCGGATCTTCGGGCCAATCAAGGACTACGAGTGCCTGTGCGGCAAGTATAAGCGCATGAAGTATCGCGGCGTTGTCTGCGAGAAATGCGGTGTGGAAGTCACGCTGCAAAAGGTCCGCCGTGAGCGCATGGGCCATATCGAGCTGGCCTCGCCCGTCGCGCACATCTGGTTCCTGAAATCGCTGCCCTCCCGCATCGGTCTCATGCTCGACATGACGCTGCGCGATCTGGAGCGGGTGCTCTATTTCGAGAACTACGTGGTGATCGAGCCGGGCCTGACGGATCTTCAATACGGTCAGATGATGACCGAAGAAGAATATATGGACGCGCAGGACGCCTATGGCATGGACGCCTTCACGGCGAACATCGGCGCTGAGGCGATCCGTGAAATGCTGGCCGCGATTGATCTGGAGCAGGAAGCCGAAACTCTCCGTGCGGACCTGAAAGAGGCTACCGGCGAGCTGAAGCCCAAGAAGATCATCAAGCGTCTGAAAGTGGTGGAGAGCTTCCTTGAATCCGGCAACCGTCCGGAGTGGATGGTTCTGACCGTGATCCCGGTGATCCCGCCAGAGCTGCGCCCGCTGGTGCCGCTCGATGGGGGCCGTTTCGCGACCTCCGACCTGAACGATCTCTACCGCCGGGTGATTAACCGGAACAACCGCCTCAAGCGGCTCATTGAGCTGCGTGCGCCCGACATCATTGTGCGGAATGAAAAGCGGATGTTGCAGGAATCCGTTGATGCGCTGTTCGACAACGGTCGTCGCGGTCGCGTGATCACAGGTGCCAACAAGCGCCCGCTGAAATCGCTGTCGGACATGCTGAAAGGCAAGCAGGGTCGCTTCCGTCAGAACCTCCTCGGCAAGCGCGTCGACTTCTCGGGCCGGTCGGTCATCGTGACCGGGCCGGAGCTCAAGCTGCACCAATGTGGTCTGCCGAAGAAGATGGCCTTGGAGCTTTTCAAGCCCTTCATCTACTCGCGGTTGGAGGCCAAGGGCCTTTCCAGCACCGTGAAGCAGGCGAAGAAGCTGGTCGAGAAAGAGCGTCCGGAGGTTTGGGACATCCTCGATGAGGTGATCCGCGAACACCCGGTGATGCTGAACCGTGCGCCGACCCTGCACCGGCTGGGCATTCAGGCGTTTGAACCCGTGTTGATCGAAGGCAAGGCCATTCAGTTGCACCCGCTCGTCTGCTCGGCGTTCAACGCCGACTTCGACGGGGACCAGATGGCGGTTCACGTCCCGCTGAGCCTTGAGGCCCAGCTGGAAGCGCGCGTGCTGATGATGTCCACCAACAACGTGCTCAGCCCTGCCAACGGTGCGCCGATCATCGTGCCCTCGCAGGACATGATCTTGGGCCTTTACTACACGACTCTGGAACGCGAAGGAATGCCCGGTGAAGGCATGGTCTTTGGCTCCGTCGAGGAAGTTCAGCACGCGCTCGACGCAGGGCTGGTGCACCTGCACTCGAAGATCACCGCGCGGATTCCGCAGATCGACGAGAATGGCCTCGAAGTGATGAAACGGTTTGAGACCACGCCGGGCCGTGTGCGCCTCGGCGCGCTCCTGCCGCTCAACGCCAAGGCACCGTTCGAGCTGGTGAACCGTCTGCTGCGTAAGAAAGAGGTGCAGCAGGTTATCGACACCGTCTACCGGTACTGCGGCCAGAAGGAATCCGTTATCTTCTGTGACCAGATCATGACCATGGGCTTCCGTGAGGCCTTCAAGGCCGGGATTTCCTTCGGCAAGGACGACATGCTGATTCCAGACACCAAATGGCCCATCGTCGAAGAGACGCGCGACCAGGTGAAGGATTTTGAGCAGCAGTACATGGACGGCCTGATCACCCAGGGCGAGAAGTACAACAAGGTGGTCGATGCCTGGTCGAAGTGTAACGACAAGGTCACCGACGCCATGATGGGCTCGATCTCGGCCAGCAAGCGGGATGAGGCCGGTGCCGAAATGGAGCCGAACTCGGTCTACATGATGGCGCACTCCGGGGCACGGGGGTCGGTCACGCAGATGAAACAGTTGGGGGGCATGCGCGGCCTGATGGCCAAGCCCAATGGCGACATTATCGAGACGCCGATCATCTCCAACTTTAAGGAAGGTCTGACCGTTCTGGAGTACTTCAACTCCACCCACGGCGCGCGGAAAGGTCTGTCGGACACCGCCCTGAAGACCGCGAACTCGGGTTATCTGACCCGCCGTCTGGTCGACGTGGCGCAAGACTGCATCGTGCGCATGCCCGACTGTGGCACCGAAACCTCGATCACTGCGGTTGCCGCCGTAAACGATGGTGAGGTCGTCGCCTCGCTCTCCGAACGTATTCTGGGTCGCGTTGTGGCGGAGGATATCCTGCGCCCGGGCACCGAGGACGTTATGGTGGCCTCGGGCACGCTGATTGATGAACGTATGGCGGATGCCATCGAAGAGGCTGGCGTGGCCTCGGCACGTATCCGCAGCCCGCTGACCTGTGAGGCCGAGGAAGGCGTTTGCGCCATGTGCTACGGACGTGACCTCGCGCGCGGCACCATGGTGAACACCGGTGAAGCGGTGGGCATCATTGCTGCGCAGTCCATCGGTGAGCCTGGCACACAGCTGACCATGCGGACCTTCCATATCGGCGGTGTGGCCCAGGGTGGCCAGCAGTCCTTCCTGGAAGCGAGCCATGCAGGCACCGTCGTCTTCGAGAATGCCCAGACCCTTGAGAACGCCGCAGGCGAGACCATGGTCATGGGTCGCAACATGAAGCTGATCATCCAGGACGAAAACGGCGAGGAACGCGCCAGCCACAAGGTCGGCTACGGCTCCAAGCTCTTCGTCAAGGATGGGCAGGAGATCGCACGGGGCGACAAGCTCTTTGAGTGGGATCCCTACACGCTGCCGATCATCGCGGAGAAAGACGGGACAGCCAAGTTCGTCGATCTGGTCAGCGGCATTGCCGTGAAGGACGAGACGGACGATGCCACCGGCATGACCCAGAAAATCGTGATCGACTGGCGCTCGGCGGCCAAGGGCAACGAGCTCAAGCCCGAGATCATCCTGGTGGGGTCTGATGGCGAGCCTGTGCGCAATGACGCGGGCAACCCGGTGACCTACCCGATGTCCGTCGACGCGGTGCTTTCCATCGAAGACGGGGCCGAGATCAAGGCCGGTGACGTGGTCGCGCGGATCCCGCGTGAGGGTGCCAAGACCAAGGACATCACCGGGGGTCTGCCGCGTGTGGCCGAGCTTTTCGAGGCACGGCGTCCGAAGGATCACGCGATTATCGCCGAAATCGACGGCTATGTGCGCTACGGCAAGGACTACAAGAACAAGCGCCGTATCGCGATCGAGTCCTCGGAAGATCCGGATCACAAGGTCGAGTACATGGTGCCCAAGGGCAAGCACATCCCGGTTGCGGAAGGTGATTTTGTCCAGAAGGGCGACTACATCATGGACGGCAACCCGGCGCCGCATGACATCCTCGCCATCATGGGTGTCGAAGCGCTGGCGGACTACATGATCGACGAGGTGCAGGACGTCTACCGCCTGCAGGGTGTGAAGATCAACGACAAGCACATCGAGGTCATCGTGCGCCAGATGCTGCAGAAGTGGGAGATCCAGGATTCTGGCGACACCACGCTGCTCAAGGGCGAACATGTGGACAAGCAGGAGTTCGATCACGCCAACGAGAAGGCGATTTCCAAAGGTGGTCGCCCGGCACAGGGCGAGCCGATCCTTCTGGGCATCACCAAGGCGTCGCTGCAGACCCGCAGCTTCATCTCAGCGGCCTCTTTCCAGGAGACCACGCGCGTTCTGACCGAAGCCTCCGTGCAAGGGAAGAAAGACAAACTGGTCGGTCTGAAAGAGAACGTGATCGTGGGTCGTCTGATCCCGGCCGGTACCGGCGGGGCCACCATGAAGGTTCGCCGCGTGGCGCAAGACCGCGACAATGTCGTGATCGAAGCGCGCCGCGAGGAGGCCGAAGCCGCCGCCGCGCTGGTTGCGCCGTCCGGTGACGACATGGTTGGCGGCGATGTCTTTGATCAAGTGATCACACCGGACATCGACAGCCGCGACTAAGCCGCGCGGATACTATTGAGAGAGCCCCCGGTGCGGTGCCCCGGGGGCTTTTTCTTTGCTTGTGGGCAGGGGACCCGCGCGAAAATCGATATGGTCGAACCCACCCGCCGTCGGTAGCGTCCTCCGCATTGAAACGCGGGTATCTCACCACACGTTTGTGCTGTCAGAAGGCTCATACATGTCAGATATCAAACCCCTTTGACGGGCATCCTATGATGAAAAAGGGCAGAAGCAGCCTCTCACCCAATATCACCGGCGCGTTACTGATGATGGCCGCGATGGCGTGCTTTACGATCAATGACGCGCTGATCAAAGCAACGGGTGGGGCTGTGCCGCTGTTCCAGCTTCTGGTGTTGCGCGGATTTTTGGCCACTGCGCTGATCGGCGTCCTCGCATGGTCGCTTGGTGCCTTTCAGGCTCGGGTGCCCCGGCAAGACTGGAACTGGATCGCGCTCCGCTCCGCCTCGGAGGTCGGAGCTGCTTACTTCTTCATTACCGCACTGCTGAACATGCCGCTTGCCAATGTCACAGCGATCCTTCAGGTTCTCCCGCTGACAGTGACGCTGGGTTCGGCGCTGATCTACCGCGAGGCCGTTGGATGGCGACGGATGACAGCGATCACAATCGGGTTCTGCGGCATGCTCCTTATTGTGCGCCCGGGTGCCGATGGGTTCACCATCTGGTCGGTCTATGCGCTGATCGCCGTGCTTTGCGTCACGGCACGCGACCTGATCATGCGACGCATCTCCAATGCCGCGCCTTCGTTATTGGTGACGTTTTCCGCATCTCTAGGCGTGCTGCTCGCGGCGGGAGCGGGCTCTCTGACCATCACCTGGGCGCCGTTGACCCCGACGCTGGGCATGCTGGTCTCGACTTCGTCGGTGTTCATCGTGGGCGGCTATTACTTCAGCGTTCAGGTAATGCGACAGGGCGACGTGTCCTTTGTCGCGCCGTTCCGGTACACGGGGCTTCTCTGGGCGCTTGTGTTGGGCTGGCTGGTGTTTGGCGAATGGCCAGCGCTCCTGACGCTGGTCGGGGCAGGGGTCATCGTCAGCGCAAGTGCCTACACCATGGTTCGGGAACGTCACCTTGCCCAACGTCGCGGTTAGCGGTGTCCTATGATAGGGTTGTAGAGACCTCTCAACCCGTTGGCCCGGCGGGTCACGGCGGGCAGCGCCCGCGATCCCCCTCAATGGGGGTGAGGGCGCTTTCTGTCTTCAAAGCACCTGCCACAAACCCAAGCCCCCTGCGGGGCCGGCAAATTCCATTGAGCTGCGGTTGACAGCTTCCTCGACTCCTTCTATACGCCGCTCATCTCGACGGCAGGGTCACACCTGCGCGCCGAAATCAGAACTGAAGTGGTCACGATCCGGCCCCCTATCGGCCCGATCCTCTGTAAACCCACCGCGTCGTTTTCCTCGGTACGGAAACGTGGCGGTCTTTTCGCATTGCGCTGGTCGCTTCATTGCACCTTTCGCGCAGAACCCGCAGGCGGACGCGTCTGCGCGCAAGTTTCAACCGCATGGGGGCCGTCCTCGTGCACACATATGTGAGCAACACGGGGAAAGAACCGGAATGCCAACGATTCAACAGCTGATCCGCAAGCCGCGGCAGCCAAAAGTAAAACGCTCCAAGTCCATGCATCTGCAGGAATGCCCGCAGAAGCGTGGCGTTTGCACGCGCGTCTATACGACAACGCCGAAGAAACCGAACTCCGCGATGCGGAAAGTGGCCAAGGTCCGCCTGACCAACGGGTTCGAGGTCATCAGCTACATCCCCGGTGAAAGCCATAACCTGCAAGAGCACTCGGTTGTTCTGATCCGTGGCGGTCGTGTGAAAGACCTTCCGGGTGTCCGCTATCACATCCTGCGCGGTGTGCTGGACACCCAGGGCGTGAAAGATCGCAAGCAGCGCCGTTCGAAATACGGCGCGAAGCGACCCAAGTGACCTGACCCCATGGGGCGGGTCATCCTCGGGCTTGACCCGAGGATCTCCGGCCCCGCAGATCCTCGGGTCAAGCCCGAGGATGACGCAACGAAGAGTTTCAAGAGGATACCAAGATGTCCCGTCGCCACGCAGCCGAAAAACGCGAAGTCCTGCCCGACGCCAAATATGGCGATCTGGTGCTGACCAAATTCATGAACAACCTGATGATCGACGGCAAGAAGTCAGTCGCAGAGCGCATTGTCTACAACGCCCTCACACGCGTTGAAACCAAGATCAAGCGCGCCCCTGTCGAAGTCTTCCACGAAGCACTCGACAACATCAAACCCTCTGTCGAAGTCCGCTCCCGCCGTGTTGGTGGTGCGACCTATCAGGTGCCCGTCGAAGTGCGCCCCGAGCGCCGTGAAGCGCTGGCGATCCGCTGGCTGATCAAAGCCTCCCGCGCCCGCAATGAGAACACCATGGAAGAGCGCCTCGCCGGTGAACTTCTGGATGCTGTTCAATCTCGCGGCACCGCAGTGAAGAAGCGCGAAGACACACACAAGATGGCCGACGCCAACAAAGCGTTCAGCCACTACCGCTGGTAAGACAAACGTCGCGTCCCATCCGGGGGCGCGGCAAATCGTTTTCAGATACCTCAAGGAAGCAGCCCCATGGCACGCGATTATCCGCTAGACCGCTATCGCAACTTTGGCATCATGGCTCACATCGATGCCGGTAAAACCACCTGTTCGGAACGCATCCTGTACTACACAGGCAAATCCCACAACATCGGTGAGGTGCACGATGGTGCGGCCACCATGGACTGGATGGAGCAGGAGCAGGAACGCGGCATCACCATCACCTCTGCTGCGACCACCACGTTCTGGGAGCGCACCGAGGACGGTCAGACCGCCGATACGCCCAAGCACCGCCTGAACATCATCGACACCCCGGGCCACGTGGACTTCACCATCGAAGTGGAGCGCTCGCTTGCGGTTCTCGACGGGGCCGTCTGTGTGCTTGACGCCAACGCCGGTGTTGAGCCGCAGACCGAAACCGTGTGGCGCCAAGCTGACCGTTACAAGGTGCCGCGCATGGTGTTCGTCAACAAGATGGACAAGATCGGCGCTGACTTCTTCAACTGCGTGAACATGATCGAAGACCGCACCGGTGCGCGCGCTGTGCCGGTTGGTATCCCGATCGGGGCCGAGACCGAGCTGGAAGGTCTGATCGACCTCGTGACCATGGAAGAGTGGCTCTGGCAGGGTGAAGACCTGGGTGCGTCCTGGGTCAAGGCGCCTGTACGTGACAGCCTGAAGGACATGGCCGAAGAGTGGCGCGGCAAGATGATCGAGGCGGCCGTCGAAGAAGACGACGACGCGATGATGGAATATCTGGAAGGCAACGAGCCCGACGTGCCGACCCTGCGCAAACTGCTGCGCAAGGGCACCCTGGCGCTGAACTTCGTGCCGGTTCTGGGCGGCTCTGCCTTCAAGAACAAAGGTGTGCAGCCGCTGCTCAACGCCGTGATCGACTATCTGCCGAGCCCGCTCGACGTGGTCGACTACATGGGCTTCAAACCCGGTGACGAGGAAGAAACCCGCAACATCGCGCGCCGTGCGGACGATGACATGGCCTTTGCGGGTCTTGCGTTCAAAATCATGAACGACCCCTTTGTTGGCTCGCTGACCTTCACACGCATCTACTCGGGCGTGATGAACAAGGGCGACACCATCCTGAACTCGACCAAAGGCAAGAAAGAGCGCGTTGGTCGGATGATGATGATGCACTCCAACAACCGCGAAGAGATCGAAGAAGCCTTTGCAGGTGACATCATCGCGCTGGCCGGTCTGAAAGACACCACGACAGGCGACACGCTCTGCGCGCAGAATGATCCGGTGGTGCTCGAAACCATGACCTTCCCCGATCCGGTGATCGAGATCGCGGTGGAGCCGAAGACGAAGAACGACCAGGAGAAGATGTCGCAAGGTCTCGCACGTCTGGCGGCAGAAGACCCCTCCTTCCGGGTGGAGACCGACCTTGAGAGCGGTCAGACCATCATGAAGGGCATGGGAGAATTGCACCTCGACATCCTCGTCGACCGCCTGAAGCGCGAATTCAAGGTCGAGGCGAACATTGGTGCGCCGCAGGTCGCCTATCGTGAGACGATCTCGAAAGAGTATGAAGTCACCTACACCCACAAGAAGCAGTCCGGTGGCTCGGGTCAGTTCGCGGAAGTGAAGATGATCCTGACCCCGACAGAAGCGGGCGAAGGCTACTCGTTTGAGTCCCGCATCGTCGGTGGCGCCGTGCCAAAGGAATACATTCCCGGCGTGGAAAAAGGCATCAAATCGGTCATGGACTCTGGCCCTCTTGCGGGCTTCCCCGTGATCGACTTCAAGGTCGCTCTGATCGACGGCAAGTTCCACGATGTGGACTCCAGCGTGCTGGCGTTCGAAATCGCGGCCCGCATGGGTATGCGTGAAGGCATGAAGGGTGCGGGTGCGAAGCTGCTTGAGCCGATCATGAAGGTCGAAGTGATCACGCCGGAAGAGTACACAGGTGGCATCATCGGCGACCTCACCTCCCGTCGCGGTCAGGTGTCCGGTCAGGAGCCACGCGGCAACGCGATTGCAATCGACGCCTTCGTGCCGCTGGCGAATATGTTCGGCTACATCAACACGCTGCGGTCGATGTCCTCTGGGCGGGCGCAGTTTACGATGCAGTTCGATCACTACGACCCGGTGCCACAGAACATCTCGGACGAGATCCAGGCGAAATTTGCCTGATGCTCTTCTCACGTCGATTTTTTACACTGAGTGGAGCGGCTTTGCTCACGACTGGGTGCGCTTCCTCACCTCGGAAACCGCGTCCACCGAAGTTGATGGACGAAGTCACTATTGCAAGTGTGACTGTCGATGCAAGTCAAGCCAAAGTTCGTTCCGCAAACAATATGGTTGCGGAGACGGGCTTGGCCTGGCTTGAGAATGGTCTGCAGGAAGACTTTAGGAATAACCTCGTTGGTGCCGGTAATGGTTCAGAACCGATGAAGGTGCACGTGGTTGTTAAAGACGTCGCTATACCAAAAAACCACTTGGGTGGTTTTGTCTATCTCGGCTTCGTGTTGGATACACGCCTTACAATGCGTTACGCTAACACAACCATTGAAGCAAAACTTCGGACAGATTTGTCACCCTTAAAGAGATTCACGGATGCTGATGCAGCACGCGAATACATGTCCGACATATATGCGGAGCGATTGCTGGACGGGCTCAAAGACAGATATGCGCGTTCCGCATTGACTTAATCAGAAATCGAATATGGCGTGAAAAGCCGAACCGAAAAGAAGGAGGCCAACCATGGCAAAGGAAAAGTTTGAACGTAACAAGCCGCACGTGAACATTGGGACGATTGGTCACGTGGATCACGGCAAGACGACGTTGACGGCTGCGATTACGAAGTATTTTGGCGACTTCAAAGCCTACGACCAGATCGACGGCGCGCCCGAAGAGAAAGCCCGCGGGATCACCATTTCCACAGCACACGTGGAATATGAGACCGACGCGCGTCATTACGCGCACGTCGACTGCCCCGGCCACGCCGACTATGTGAAGAACATGATCACCGGTGCGGCGCAGATGGACGGCGCGATCCTGGTGGTGAACGCCGCTGACGGCCCGATGCCGCAAACGCGCGAGCACATCCTGCTGGGCCGTCAGGTGGGCATCCCGAAGATCGTCGTCTTCATGAACAAAGTCGACCAGGTTGACGACGAAGAGCTGCTGGAGCTCGTCGAAATGGAAGTGCGCGAGCTGCTGGACAGCTACGAGTACCCCGGCGACGACACGCCGATCATCGCGGGTTCCGCTCTGGCAGCGATGGAAGGCCGTGACGCCAACATCGGTGAAGAGAAAATTAAGGAACTTATGGCAGCGGTGGACGACTACATCCCGACGCCTGAGCGTGCGGTGGATCAGCCGTTCCTGATGCCGGTGGAAGACGTCTTCTCGATCTCCGGTCGCGGCACCGTTGTGACCGGTCGTGTGGAGCGTGGCGTGATCAACGTGGGCGACGAGATCGAAATCGTCGGCATCCGCGACACGCAGAAGACCACCTGCACCGGTGTCGAGATGTTCCGCAAGCTCTTGGATCGCGGCGAAGCGGGCGACAACATCGGCGCGCTGCTGCGCGGCATCGACCGTGAGGGTGTGGAACGTGGCCAGGTGCTCTGCAAACCGGGCTCGGTGACGCCGCACACCAAGTTCGAAGCGGAAGCCTACATCCTGACCAAGGATGAGGGTGGCCGCCACACGCCGTTTTTTGCGAACTACCGCCCGCAGTTCTACTTCCGCACAACGGATGTGACCGGCACGGTTCAGCTGAACGAGGGCACCGAGATGGTGATGCCGGGCGACAACGTGAGCTTTGGTGTCGAGCTGATTGCACCGATTGCGATGGAGCAGGGCCTGCGTTTTGCGATCCGCGAAGGCGGCCGCACCGTCGGCGCCGGCGTCGTCTCCAAGATCACCGAGTAACCAGGTTTGCCCTGCGTGAGCGGGGCGAACCGTCGGGCGGCAGGCGATCTGCAAGATCGCCGAGAGCCTCGGGCGCGTTGCACTCCGCCTGAGTTCAAAGAAAGGCCGCAGACAAACACTGCGGCCTTTCTCGCGTTCTAAGTCGCGCAAACACGCATATCAGTTAATTCAAATTGGCTGCGAAAGGTCCCGTCGCAGGGCGCTTTGATCCATAAATTGTAAATAAAACCATGGCTCTCTCATCTCAAATTGAGAACAGGAGCCAGAATGGAACCTCAAGCTAGAATCGGCTTGGCACAGCTGACAAAGATGGCGTTTGAAGGCGTCGATCTGCACCCCCTGCGGTCAGACCTGTTGAAACAGAGCTTTGGCTCCACAAACAGCGCGGGTGCGCTCATGGATTTGTCGGTCATCGATCAGCTCACCGGGCATCGTGAATTGGGCCTTGTGTGGCAGTCCAAAGCCTTTGAAACCTGCCGGGTCTTCAAGGCGCAGGTCAATGATCGTACCCGAAAGAGAGTTCTGGTCTTCGCGGCTCCGACGCATATTGGCGGGAATACGCCAGTGGAGTTTCTGCTTCAGGGGTCAGACTTCAATTCTGTTTTCTACTACCCGAATATCGAGACCTCAGACAGCGACATCCTGCCTGATCACGATGTGGCCTTCTGTGCCGCACCGACGGACGCCGAAGAAGCCGAGGCCTTCTTTGACACCGTTCACAGGCTGACACGCACGTCCGGGACAAAAACTGTAAACCTGCCCGAACAGATGGTCAGGCTAGATCGCGATACCCTGGGCCAAATGCTGTCTGGAGTCGACGGTCTGCGCGTGCCGATCTCTGTGAAGCTGACCAGGCAACAGCTGATCTCTGCGCTTTGCAGTGAAGACGAGGCCAACAGGCTTGGGACGTTGAATGGATATCCTTATGTTGTGCGGCCAGTTGGGTCGCACGCAGGTGAGGGGCTTGAGAAACTGGAGGCGCCTGAGGATTTCGCATCATATCTGCTGCGCCGGGACGAGGAGGAATTCTACGTCTCAACCTTCGAAGACTACGCATCACCAGCAGACCAGAAGTATCGCAAATACCGCATCGTTTTTGTGGATGGGCAAGCGTTCCCTTGCCACATGGCAATCGCAGAGCAGTGGGATGTCTGGTATCTGAACGCCAACATGCATCTGTCGCCGGAAAAGCGGTTTGAGGAAGCTGCATTCATGGAAGGATTCTCAGGTGACTTCGGTCTGCGGCATCGCGCGCGCCTCGATGCCATCGTGGACCGCGTCGGGTTGGACTATTTCGGCATGGACTGTGCGGAAGATCCGGAGGGCAACCTGATTGTTTTTGAGGCGGACAATGCCCTGATTGTTCACGACATGGACCCCCAGACTGTGTTTCCCTACAAGGTACAGCCCATGCGTGCGATCTTCTCCGCGTTTGAACAGCTGCTTGCGGACAACTGCCGCCCCGCCGCAAAATCGCCCGCGCCGCAAAGGTCAAAGCCTCTTCTTGCATCTTGACCCCGACAAAGGCCAGTGCTGCTATAGCATCCGTGTGCGGGTGATTGCGTACGGACCCGAGAGGGACGGACAACGTCTGTCGATCACTGTCTGGTCCCATCGAAAAACACGCCGAAACCCCATTGCGTTTTGTGACGACTCGCCCTAATACGCCGAAGTCCTGACAGGGTGCGGCCAGCCGTGCCCTTTTTCAGTTCAAAAAAAGACGCGATGAGGGTGTGCGATGAGCGCCCATCCTCCTCTCCGATCTGGACCCTGATATAAAGGGTGATGCTCATGGCGATTCAAAGCCAAAACATCCGCATCCGCCTCAAGGCGTTTGACTACCGCGTGCTGGATGCCTCCACACAAGAAATCGTCAACACAGCCAAGCGCACCGGTGCATCTGTTCGCGGCCCCATTCCGCTGCCGAACAAGATTGAAAAGTTCACCGTTCTGCGTGGCCCGCATGTTGACAAGAAATCCCGTGACCAGTTCGAGATCCGCACGCACAAGCGTCTGCTGGATATCGTTGATCCGACCCCCCAGACTGTGGACGCGCTGATGAAGCTCGACCTCGCTGCTGGCGTGGATGTCGAGATCAAGCTGCAGTCATAAGCGTAGGAGGGTAATTATCATGTTGCGCTCAGGCGTTATTGCAAAAAAGGTCGGGATGACCCGGCTGTTCATGGAAGACGGCAAGCAGATCCCTGTGACCGTGCTTCAACTCGACAAACTGCAGGTTGTGGCTCAACGCACCGCTGACAAAGACGGCTATTCGGCCGTTCAGCTTGGCGCGGGCACAGCCAAGGCCAAGCGGACCAGCCAGGCGATGCGGGGTCACTTCGCCGCCGCCAAAGTGGAACCCAAGCGCAAGGTTGCTGAATTCCGCGTGGACGAAGAGAACCTGATTGGCGTGGGTGAAGAGATCACCGCGAACCACTATTTCGAAGGTCAATTCGTCGACGTGGCGGGCACCTCCATCGGTAAAGGGTTTGCCGGTGCGATGAAGCGCCACAACTTCGGTGGTCTGCGCGCCTCGCACGGTGTCTCGATCTCGCACCGTTCGCACGGGTCCACCGGCCAGTGTCAGGATCCGGGCAAGGTTTTCAAGGGCAAGAAAATGGCTGGTCACATGGGGGCTGCTCGTGTCACCACGCAGAACCTGCAGGTTGTGCGCACCGACGCAGACCGTGGCCTGATCATGGTCAAGGGTGCTGTGCCAGGCTCGAAAGGCGGCTGGGTCACAGTCAAGGACGCGGTGAAAAAGCCGTTCCCTGAAAACGCCATTCTGCCCGCCGCTTTGAAATCCGCTGCTGAAGAGGCCGCCAAAGCCGCCGAAGAAGCCGCAGCAGCAGCCGCTGCAGAGGCTGAAGCCGAAGCACAGCGTCTGGCCGAAGAGCAAGCCGCCGCAGAAGCCGAAGCGCTGAAAGCAGCCGAAGCTGAAATCGCAGCAGACAAGGCGGATGACGCCTCTGATGCTGGCGAAGACAAGAAAGAAGGTGACGCATGAAACTCGATGTCATCAAACTGGACGGCGGCAAAGCCGGGTCTGTCGAGCTAAGCGAGGACCTCTTTGGTCTTGAGCCCCGCGCTGACATCCTGCACCGCGTCGTGCGCTGGCAGCGTAACAACGCGCAGGCCGGCACGCACAAGGTCAAGACGCGCTCGGAAACCAGCTACTCGACCAAGAAGATCTATCGCCAGAAGGGCACCGGCGGCGCACGCCACGGTGACCGCAACGCGCCGATCTTCCGCAAGGGCGGGATCTACAAGGGCCCGACCCCGCGCAGCCACGGCCATGAGCTGACCAAGAAGTTCCGCAAACTCGGCCTGCGCCACGCGCTCAGCGCCAAGGCAAAAGCGGGTGAGCTGGTCATTCTGGATGAGGCTGCCGCAGAGGGCAAAACCGCCGCTCTGGCCAGGCAGGTTGCAAACCTGGGCTGGAAGCGCGCGCTGGTCATCGATGGCGCGAGCGTCAACGAGACCTTTGCCCAGGCCGCGCGCAACATCGATGGTCTGGATATCCTGCCGACGATGGGCGCAAACGTATATGACATCCTCAAGCGTGACACGCTGGTGATCACGAAGGCGGGTGTCGAAGCACTGGAGGCTCGCCTGAAATGAGTGCCAAGGCAGAACATTACGACGTGATCCGCAAGCCGATCATCACCGAGAAAGCAACCATGACGTCCGAGAACGGCGCGGTTGTCTTCGAAGTGGCGATGGAGAGCAACAAGCCGCAGATCAAGGAAGCCGTTGAGGCGCTCTTTGGTGTGAAGGTGAAGGCGGTGAACACGACCATCACCAAGGGCAAAGTGAAGCGCTTCCGCGGCCAGCTGGGCAAGCGGAAGGACGTCAAGAAGGCCTATGTGACCCTCGAAGAGGGCAACACCATTGATGTGACCACTGGCCTCTAAGGTTGGTACATCGCTTAAAGTTGAATCCGGTCAGGCAACTGGCCGGGTTTTCTTTTTTGTGCAGCTGGACTTCCATGACAAACGTACAAGAAATCGGTCGGCCAGCCTCATGTACACTGCCCCCAATCCTCAGCGCTTTTATCGGAAATTAATGTCACCGCTCTAGGCTATCTTTGTCAGAGAGTGAGAGAGCAGATGGTCGAAGACGAAAAGCCGTTGATGCCGCGAGAGATTGCGAACACAGCCGAAGCACATGCGGTGGTGTTGCCACGTCGCATGCTCTCATATCTGCTGGGGCAGGCCGTTTGCCAACTGGCCGAAACGACCTGCAAAGAGCGTGATGCCGAGCAGGCAAACGAGCGGCGGAGCATGCAGGCAGCGCTGCGTTACATCGGCGAAGAGTTTGGCAAGTCTTTCGCCGATGTCGCGGATGGCATGCAGGACGCACTGGCCGATTCAACGGAAAACCTAAAAACTGTCCTTGCCGATCTTTGCGATCGCTTGCCCGAGACATCTGATACCATCTCGCCTGAGGATATTTCCGCGCTCAAGGCGGATACGGAAAACCTGCTCGCGCCAGCTGTCACAAAGTTTCTGTCCGCGCTGTTTGACAATGTGGTCGCGCATGAGAAAGCAAGCGCGCGCCTGGCGCGGGACGTTGACTCCTCCGCCTTGTCGCAGATCGACTCCCTGTCTCGGAAGATCAACTTCATTGCCGTGAACGCCTCTGTCGAGGCCGCACGCGTTGGCGATCAGGGGCGTGGCTTCGCCGTTATTGCCTCCGAGATCAAAGATCTGTCGCAGCAATCGCGCGCGGCGGTCGAACGCATGAGAAGCTCTATCTCCTGAACTTGCTGCTAGATTTGGTTGCTGAGCAGCACCCTGAGATGTGGACCCCTTAGTTACGGAGCGAATCCGTCGGTCGTTTCCCTGCCGCCCGCTTGCCCAATGCTTGTCGTGAATGACTTTGCAGTCTAAGTCGGGCGTCAAGGTAACGGGGCCATTGGTGAGCTGTGCAGTGATCCAGCGCCAGCAAGGTCTTAAGTCTGTCTGTCCTGTTGGGGCAGAGGCTGGCATCGGGAGCAAAGCGCATGAGCGAGACGATTTATAGCAACCTCAAGCAATTGGGCGGCGAGACCCGCGTGCCGCAATCCCCGGAGGAAGCGGAGTTGGAGCGGGTCGAGAACCCGCAGGCGGATACGGCCTATAACGTGCGCTTCACGGCGCCGGAGTTCACCTCGCTCTGCCCGATGACGGGTCAGCCGGACTTTGCGCATCTGGTGATAGACTATGTACCGGGGCCGTGGCTGGTGGAGAGCAAGTCGCTGAAGCTCTATCTCACCTCTTTCCGCAATCATGGCGCTTTTCATGAGGATTGCACCATTTCCATCGCACGGCGGCTGGTCGATTTCCTGTCGCCGCAGTGGCTGCGGATCGGGGGCTACTGGTATCCGCGCGGGGGCATTCCGATTGATGTCTTTTGGCAATCAGGCGAGATACCTGCGGGGGTCTGGATCCCCGATCAAGCCGTGCCGCCGTATCGCGGGCGCGGGTAAGTTCAGCGCCCGAGGATAAGCGCCGCAAACGACTTGACGCGGCACCGGGCTTCTTTTACCAGACCCCATCGGCAAGGCCCCGGATTCGTCCGGGGCTTATCCGTTGCCCACAAGGGCAATGAACTTGGGCACCTACGGGGGCCTTGATACCATAGGCGGGATCACCCTGATGGGCCTCGTCGTCTAGCAAACGGAAGACAGACAACATGGCACTCAAGTCGTACAAACCGACGACGCCGGGCCAGCGTGGGCTGGTACTGATCGACCGTTCGGAGCTCTGGAAAGGCCGCCCGGTCAAAGCCCTCACAGAAGGCTTGACCAAGAATGGCGGACGGAACAACACCGGACGGATCACGATGCGCCGCAAAGGCGGCGGGGCCAAGCGCCTCTACCGGATCGTTGACTTCAAGCGGAACAAACTGGATGTGGTGGCCACGGTCGAGCGCATCGAATATGACCCCAACCGCACAGCTTTCATCGCGCTCGTGAAATACGAAGACGGCGAGCAGGCCTATATCCTCGCACCACAGCGTTTGGCCGTGGGCGACAGCGTGGTGGCGTCGCAGAAAGCCGACATCAAACCCGGCAACGCGATGCCTTTCTCGGGCATGCCCATCGGGACAATCGTGCACAACATCGAGATGAAGCCCGGCAAAGGTGGTCAGATCGCGCGTGCCGCTGGCACCTACGCCCAGTTCGTGGGCCGCGATGGCGGCTATGCTCAGATCCGTCTGAGCTCGGGCGAGCTGCGCCTCGTGCGTCAGGAGTGCATGGCCACCGTTGGTGCCGTGTCAAACCCCGACAATTCGAACCAGAACTACGGTAAAGCGGGCCGCATGCGTCACAAGGGCATCCGCCCGTCGGTGCGTGGTGTGGTGATGAACCCGATCGACCACCCGCATGGTGGTGGTGAAGGCCGGACTTCTGGTGGTCGTCACCCGGTCACCCCCTGGGGCAAGCCGACAAAGGGTGCCAAGACCCGGAACAAGAAAAAAGCGTCCAGCAAGCTTATCCTGCGCTCGCGGCACGCCAAGAAGAAGGGGCGTTAATCTATGTCTCGTTCAGTATGGAAAGGCCCTTTTGTCGACTCTTACGTGTTGAAAAAGGCCGAAGCGTCCCGCGAAAGCGGCCGCAACGAAGTGATCAAGATCTGGTCGCGCCGCTCGACAATCCTGCCCCAGTTCGTGGGCCTTACGTTCGGTGTCTACAACGGTCACAAGCACATCCCTGTTAACGTCAGCGAAGACATGATTGGTCAGAAGTTTGGTGAGTATTCGCCAACCCGGACCTACTATGGTCATGCCGCCGACAAAAAAGCGAAGCGGAAGTAAGCCATGAGCAAGGATAAAAATCCCCGCCGCGTGGCTGATAACGAAGCACGTGCAAAGCTGCGCATGTTGCGTACATCCCCGCAGAAACTGAACCTCGTGGCCGCGATGATCCGGGGCAAGAAGGTGGACAAGGCCCTGACGGACCTGACCTTCTCCAAGAAGCGGATCGCACTGGACGTGAAGAAGTGCCTTCAGTCCGCCATCGCGAACGCGGAAAACAACCACAACCTCGACGTGGACGAGCTGATCGTCGCTGAGGCCTATGTGGGTAAAAACCTGACCATGAAGCGTGGACGTCCGCGCGCGCGTGGCCGGTTCGGCAAGATCATCAAGCCGTTCTCGGAAATCACAATTCTGGTGCGTCAGGTAGAGGAGCAAGCCTAATGGGTAACAAAGTCAATCCGATTGGCATGCGCCTGCAGGTGAACCGCACCTGGGACAGCCGCTGGTACGCCGACACGAAGGACTATGGTGATCTTCTGCTGGAAGACATCGCGATCCGTGAATTCATCAAGAAAGAGTGTCATCAGGCCGGTGTTGCCCGTGTGATCATCGAACGTCCGCACAAAAAGTGCCGCGTCACGATCCACACAGCCCGCCCCGGTGTCATCATCGGCAAGAAAGGCGCGGACATCGAAGGTCTGCGTCAGAAGATCGCCAAGATGACCGACAGCGAGTTGCACCTCAACATCGTTGAAGTGCGCAAGCCTGAGCTGGATGCGGCCCTGGTTGGTGAAAGCATCGCGCAACAGCTGGAGCGTCGGGTGTCTTTCCGCCGCGCTATGAAGCGTGCGGTTCAGAACGCTATGCGTATGGGTGCACTGGGCATCCGCGTCAATGTTGCGGGCCGTCTGGGTGGCGCCGAGATCGCGCGGACCGAATGGTACCGTGAAGGTCGCGTGCCGCTGCACACGCTGCGGGCCGACATCGATTACGCACATGTGGAAGCCACAACCGCCTATGGGATCATCGGGATCAAGACCTGGATCTTCAAAGGTGAGATCATGGAGCATGATCCTTCCGCGCGCGACCGCAAGGCACAGGAACTCCAGGATGGTCCCGCACCGCGTGGTGCCGGTGGCCGTCGCTAAGGGGGAATGACAGATGCTACAACCAAAACGCACGAAATTCCGCAAGCAGTTCAAGGGCTCGATCAAGGGTCTGGCGAAGGGTGGGTCTGACCTGAACTTCGGCACCTACGGTCTCAAGGCGCTTGAGCCCGAGCGGGTCACAGCCCGTCAGATTGAAGCGGCGCGCCGCGCGATGACGCGTCACATGAAACGTCAGGGCCGAGTCTGGATCCGGATCTTCCCGGATGTCCCGGTGACTGCCAAGCCCATCGAAGTTCGGATGGGTAAAGGTAAGGGCTCCGTTGACCGTTGGGCGGCGAAGGTCAAGCCAGGCCGCGTGATGTTCGAGATCGACGGCGTGAACGACGACGTGGCCCGCGAGGCGCTGCGTCTGGCGGCCATGAAACTGCCGATCAAGACACGCGTTGTCGTCCGCGAAGACTGGTAAGGACAGTCTTCGCGCGTCGGGTGTAGAATTGTAACCACAGTCTGCGCGTAGGATACTGAAAGAACTGAACGCCCCCGCTGAGATGTCAGCAGGGGCGTTTTCTTTGGAAAAAGTTTTAGCACCGCATGCGCTCTATCTTCCGTGGTGATTACCAGCCTTTAACGCCTTGAAGGTTACGTCTGTGGTTCAAGCCCTGAAACGCACACAGTGCAGCATCAAGGACACCTCAGCGTCACGCATATGGACGGACACACAATCCCACTGAACGAAGCTGCACAGAACGTGGCGCAGACATTGCGCCGGGGGGCGTTGGAGCCTCTCTGGTTGCTTTGTGTCGCTGTTGCCGTTGATGCGCCGGTTTTCATTCTTGCGTTCTGGTTTGCGCTTTATGCAGCCATTCCCGCTGTTGAGTTTGATCCCCTTCTCGCGGCTGGTTGGGCCGTTTTGGCGGGAGGCGTGTTCATAGTGACCATGACGGCAATCGGGGCATATCGCAGCAAGGTGATGGTGAGCTTATCCTCGTTCAGCGCCCGCACGTGTCTGTCCGCGATTGCGCCCGTATTGGGATTTGTGCTCCTCGCGCCTGTTGAAAGCGTCAATACCGCCTTTGTCGCCGCTGGCTTCAGCCTGATTATTGCTATTGTTCCAACCCGGCTTGGTGCCCGCATCATTGTAAGATGGGTGATCGAAACCGGGCTGATTGCGCGTCGCACCGTCATTGCGGGCGGTGGGGAAGAGGCGGCCCGCCTCATCCGCGGAGTGCACGAGCAGCGCGGCAATGACATACGCATTTTCGGCATATTCGATGACCGGGATGACATACGCTCGCCGACGCAGGTTCTGGGGGTTCCCAAAATCGGAGGCTACAGCGATCTGATCGCCTTCGTGCGGGCGTCTGAGGTTGATCTTGTGATCATCGCCCTGCCGTTTGCAGCCGAAGAGCGCATCAAATGGTTGCTTGATGAGTTCAAGGTTCTGCCGGTCGAAGTTGGTCTGTCCACTTACAGCAAAGATTATGCCTTTGATCAGGCTGGCGGGCCATATCTGAAGAAACTCAGGCGCAGCTTTGCTCCCGAGTGTCGGTTGACCAAGCGGTTTTTCGACGTCTTCTTTGCCATCATCGCCTTGCTGGTGCTGTGGCCCGTGATGCTCGCCGCCGCCCTCGCGGTTCGGTTGGAAAGCCCTGGGCCTGTGCTGTTCCGTCAGCTTCGTCACGGGTACAATGATCGTACAATCGAGGTTTTGAAGTTCCGGTCCATGTATATTGAGGCCGCTGACCCCGACGCTGAACAGGTGGTGACAAAGGGCGACCCGCGGGTGACGAAAGTCGGTCGGTTCCTAAGGCGCAGTTCCATTGATGAACTGCCGCAGCTTTTCAACGTGTTGAAAGGTGACTTGTCGCTGGTCGGGCCACGACCCCACGCGATCAAAGCGCAATCCAGTCAACAGGATCTTTTCGCCCAGATTGTGGACGGCTACTCGGCACGACACCGGTTGCCGCCGGGTATCACCGGTTGGGCACAGATCAACGGGTGGCGTGGTGAGATTGATAGTCCGGAAAAACTCGAAGCGCGCTGTGCGCATGATCTGTACTACATTGAAAACTGGTCAATTTGGTTGGATTTACAGGTGCTGTTCCGGACGCCCCTGAGCCTCTTTAGCGCCAAAGGGGCCTATTGAATTGCCTGCTAGGTTTTGGTGATCAGCCTCTCCCGTAAGCCGGAGTGCCTTGATGCGGGCGTACTGTCGTTTCGACCTGGCAATGTTCGAATGCGGCGGTCACAGAAAAGGTCACCCTGGGGAAGGGTGATCTGCTGCATTGATCTGGGTGGTGTCACCGAACCCAGGTGCACCGGCGGCGCATATAGGGCCTGACGTCACCTTTGAAACGGCAAGGTGTTGTTCAAAGTCAAATGCGCCGACAGCTTATGGGTTCGATGCGTTCAAGCGCGTCGATGTGACCCGCGAGATACATGCTTTCAAGCCACGGAATGGACTGCCTTCTGACCGCATCAAGATCTCCCTTTGATGTGGGGTCACGCGTCGGGTCGCAAATTGAGGGTTTCACGCAACAATGATCCCTCCGTATCGCAGCTGAATTTCATCGCTTCGTTGACGTCCGCACCTTCGACCACATAAGCCTCGAGCTTGAAGAAGAAATTTGATAGCTGTTCAGGCTCAAAAGCATGCAGATAGTCGCGCAGCGTGCGCGGACGGTAGAACTTGAAGAACATCTTCCCCTGGTCTTCACTTGAGACATAGAGGTGGCTTTTCAGTCGGGTCTTGAGCCGCGCAAGGGGCAGGGCGGTCTGAACGAAAACGCCCCAGTTCTGACCCCACCCCCTGTCCAGATACCAATCCAAGGCGTCCCCAAACGGGTCGATCTGAATGACCCAAGGCGCGACGTCCGCCAAATCTTCATAAGCGTCGCCGTCAAAGAGGCAGGATGCGGGTTCGGGGAAGGCCAACGCATAGGTTGCGATTTCGGGGGCTGCGGCAGCATCCAGAAGCAGGTAGCTGCGTATTGGATCACCGTCCGCAGTGTCGGGCAGATCGAACAAGAGCGTGCGCAGCCGATCATCGCGCTGCGCTTTGACCGGATCATGTGGGAAGAGGCTTGCAAGGTCGTTGGACATCAGCAGAACTTCGTATGGGTGTGGCCAAGGACGATGTGCCCGCCGTGCCCGGTTTTGTCTCCGACACGCATCACCCCCTTGCCGTTGATGCGGACCTTGCTCGACCCTTTGACAAGATCATCTGAGCTTGGCTTGCGTTTGCACAGGCATATTCCGCCTTCGACTGCGACCGGAATGCCGTCGACCCGGACATGGGATTGCCCGGCAGAGGTGATCGGCCCGCCGCTGCGGTGCTTGGGACAGGTGTGTTCGTGGCCGAGAAGGGCGACGGGTTTGGCAGACATCAGCAGACTCCGGTATCTAGGGTGGGGGGGGGTCGGGCGCATTCCTTCATGGTCTGGCCTGCAGAGCTAAGCGGGCGTCGGCGCGTTCCAGCGGGTGTGGCACAGTCGAGGACCAGACGGTGGAATGTGCGGTCTGCATGCGCCGCTTCGGGGAGATGGAAAACCGCAGGCTCATGCGATGACCTCCGCCCAGTTGACCTGCGCCATGCCCCGCCCGCCAAGGGCCAGCCGCGTATTCATGCGGTGGTCGAGGATCTCCAGCACTGCTGGGTCCGGTGCGATATCCGTCAGCGCTTGCCAGAGCGTTTCGCCCAGGATGTAGTCTGTCAGATAGGTCAGCGTATCCGCGACGGTTCCCAAACCTGGATAGGCGGACAGAAGCTGCTGATCACCAGACGAGACCGGCTTGTCGCGCAGCGCAATGGCTGCGTCATCGAGCCTGAGGAACAATGTGTTCTGTGCGTGCGCCAGATCGTCAAACGCCTGCAAGACGGTTCGACCAAGCGCCGCCTGAGCGTCTTCTGCGGAGGCAAAGCCCAATGCATCGACCCAGCCGCGCCCGATTGCCCCCTGTGCGAGGCAGCGCGACGAGGTCAGCCGATCTTCGGCAAAATAGCTGGTGTTGATCCAGCTTGTGACAAAACTGGCGTCTTGTGCGGGCAGTGCCGCGAGCACAGCGGCAAGTCTGCTGGGATCATCGCTGTGGCCCGACGTATCGATGATTCGCCGGGCGAGGGTGTGCACTTGATCCGCGTGATCCGGAAGATAGGTGGCATAATGCGCATATCCCAGATCAAGGGCGAAATAGGCCAGCTCCCATAGATGAGGGCGTTTGGCGGAGATCAAGCCCAAGGTATTCATTGTATTGCGGTCTCGGACAAAGCGACGGCACTGCGACCAAGAGTGTCGCCTCCGGCTGGCAGACCCAGCGGAGCAAAGGCTGCGGCAGCAATTCTCTCGCCGATCCTGATCGCCAACCGCCAGGGAGCCGGGTTTCGCCATGTGGGGCCGTCCCGACCGTCTTGCGCCGGGCGCTTGCGCCTCGGCCAGTCCTGCGTGCCCTCTATCAACTCGGGATCGGGGCTATTGGGGCAGTCGCGCATGATGTCGGTCATATCACCCTGAGCTCTTTTCTTTGCATTCCTGGACGAAGGGCTTGTCTGAGCGCAGCGCCTCCACCTGATCGGGAGAGCCGGAGGTAAAGTCGACGCTGGGAGACTTCACCTTGAAGTGGTTGGTTTTGATGGTCACACCCGAAGCATCAATGATGATCGTTCCGCCGGGGCCCGCGATGCGGAAGGTATCGGTGGCGGATAGCGTATGGTGCACCGTCCGGCCAAAGATCGATTGGCGCGCCTCATAATCATAGGTTTCGCCGACGGCAAGCTTCTTGGTCTTGCCGACGGAGGTGGACTGCATGTCACCAACGATGGTGTTCTTTGCGATGCCCACATGCTCGGTCCGGGCGACCCCAACGGTGTCTGTCCGAATCCGTTCCACAAAGCTGTTCAGCAAGCCGGAGCCTGCGATCAACCCGGCCGCTCGGCTTGCCAGGGACGCGGCCTGACTGGCCTGTGCAACGCCCTGACCCTGCCGGTGTGCGCCCGATTGCTGGAACCCGCTGTTGCCCAACAGCATCGCGGCTTCATTGGCGATATTGACGTCACCGGTGAAGTCACCGGCCACATCGGTGATGGCCGTGGCCCCCGTCCGCTGACCGGATCGTTGGAACATGCGCCCGCCAGCCTGCAGCAGCGGGCTGAGGAACGACAACATCTGCAGCGACTGCCCCCCGACAGAGACATTGCGGTTGCGCCCGATGCGCTCAACCACGTTGTCAGCAACCTGCAGCGTCTGGCTGGCACCCACGGTCTCAACCCGGTTAGCTCCGATATTGGCGGACTGGTTGTTCAGCACCTTTTGCGTCATATCCTTTTGCGCGTGCAGAAACAGGTCTTCCTTGCCGCTTTCATCTTCGAATGAGATTTCGTTGAACCCGTCGCCTTTGTGTGTGTTCGAGCGCAGCACTGTCCGGGTTTTGTTGCCAGGCAGATCATAGGGCACCGTCTGGCGCTCGTTGGGCACCACGCCGGTGACAACGGGGCGGTCCGGATCGCCCTCCAGATAGGTGACCATGACCTCCATGCCGATGCGCGGGATGACCTGCCCGCCATAGCCCGCGCCCGCCCAGTTCTGCATGGCACGCACCCAGCAGGTGTCGGAGCCATCCTTAGCCGCCCGCCTGTCCCAGGGAAACCACAGCTTGATGCGCCCGTATTCGTCGGGGTGGATCTCTTCGCCTTCGGGGCCTGCCACCACGGCGACCTGCGTGCCGTCAATGCGCGGGCGCGGTGTTGTGCGGTGAGGGGTGGCGGGGACAGCTGCGGGCAGGGCGACAAAGCGGTTCTGGTAGTCCGGATCGCGCCCTCCTGTTTCATAGCTGGAGTCGACAACCGAATGCTCCATCGCCAGAATGACGTGCTCGTCAAAGGTGGTCTCGGGGTTGGCGACATCAAAGGGTGTGAACTTGGCCGCAGGTGCCAGCGTGCGTTGGTTCGATGCCCCATCGACCTGTCGGTGTTCCACCTCTGAAGCCTGCATGCGCAGCTTGGTCTGCGTCTCGATCCGGGCCGATTCAATTGCGTCCGACGCCTTGCCCGAACCATAGCCCCCAATCATCGGATACTCAAAAAGCTCGTAGTTGCCGTTGGAGGGCAGCGCGACAGTGGACGGCGCGGTCCCTTCGGGCACGGCACCGGGGGTCTTGAAGTTCCAATCCCGCGCGGTGCGCACACCGGGCGTGTAGCGAAACCGCGTCTCAAAGCGGTTGATATGGTTGCGGTCGGTGGAGCCATGGGCAAAGCGCACGTCCTCGCCTCCGGTGTAGCCGGCAGTGTGCGAGGCGATGTGCAGCACGTGCTGGCCAGGCGTGTGGGTGAACCAGTAGAAGATCCCGTCCTCTTCCAGCCGTCGGGTCAGATAGGCCAGATCCGTCTCATTGTACTGCACGGAATAGTGTTGCGGCTGCGGTGCCTCGACCACGCCCGAGGTATCAGGCGCAGGCAGGCCATGCTCAGACAGCAAGGTTTCGCACACCTCCACCGATGTTTTGTCGAGCCAGATGCGGCAATCGCTCTTCTGGCTGAGCAGCCACATCTGGGGGCGCAAGGTCAGCCGGTAACTTTGCAGCCCGCGCGTGATCTTGGGCCCGACCGCCATGTCGGTGACCAGCACGTTCCAGGCCCGCCGTTCGCCGTTTCCGAGCTCCAGCGAGATGTCTGTTGTATGGCCCACGATCTGATCGGGGGCCAGATCATCCCGCTTGGATCGGACCTGCACCACACCTTCGAAGAGGGCGCTGATTTCCTCGCGCAGATCAAGGCGTTCTGCCAGCAACTGATCAGACCCCAGGAGCCCATCGATGCGCAGGATGCGGTCGGCCTGAATATAGTTCGGAGCGTTCATAGTGACCTCGATCAGCTTAGGCGCGGTGTTGGTGCGCGCCGGGGTGGCCAGTGTCTCAATGCAGTTTCGTCTTCAGTTTGCTGCCAGTCTCGAAATTCACGGACCAAAGGAGCTGGGCGATTTCGCAGTATTCCCCATAACACCGGGCGGCCTTGCGCTGGATTTTGGTTTCGACCAGCCTGCTGTGCTGGTCCTTCCAGCTCATGCCCTGCTCCTGCACCCAACGCCCGGGAAGGTTTGACCCGGAGTGCTGGCGCCGGGTGTCGTAGCGTTCACGCCCGTCGAGAATGCGGTTGCTTTTGCAACGGCTGAGCAGGTATTTGCGCTCGATCTTGCGCCGATCGCCTTGGCAGTCCCTTGGCGATCGGCCTGGATAGATGTCGCAGACCCCCACAACGGCATCGGCATCAAAACGACTGGCCATCGCCGCGCGCTCTCTCATTTGGTCTTGGAGTGCCTCTTTCATTGCGTATCCCGCCTTGCGTGGGGCAGGCCGGGCCCTGTTGTGCAGAGGGTCCGCAAACGGCGCATCGGCAAGTGCCGCCGTGAGCGCATTAAGGCGCACCCTCCGGCGCGGGCAGAGGACCACAATTGCATCGCCAAGCACGACTGCAACAGGCAGGCTGCGGGCCAGTGGATGCAGCGCGCCCGTCATCTCTTGCAGTCTTCGTCAGGACAGCAAAGTCTGGCATGTGATACGCTGTGATCAAATGACATGAGCAAGGCGCCTCGTTGAAAGCGGGAGAAGATCAATCGGAATGCACCAGCACGCTGGCATCCGGGCATACGATGCGCGTCGCCCCATCCGTGGTCCCGGTCACGCCCGAGACAAACGTCCAGAGCATGTCAGGCGGCCATTCAGAGGCGCGATCTTCCTTGTGGGTGTGCGTCTTGAAATACTGCGCCTTGCCGGTCTCGTCACGCAGCGTTTCCTTGCGGTTGAGCGACAGGTCGATGTCCGGTTCGCGCCAGGAGGGGCGGCTGGCGATGGTGAAAGACCACTCCACTTCCAGCGCATAGGACCATCCGCGATGCACCCGCAGACCGCCCGCCTGATCCAGCAGCCAGCTGGTGCCGACCCCGGTGCCAATGCTTGTGCCGAGCCCGGCGTTGCGGGTGGCAAGGCCTGCGAGGATGCCAGCCATGACGCTGACCTTGAAGTTGATCTCGCTGGTCTGTTCGCGGAATTTCTGCACGCAGCCGTTGGTCGGCCAGGAGAGGTGCAGCGCGGCCTTCGAGGATGTCGACAACTCCTGCTTGCCCAGATGGCTTGGGTCCTTGCCCGACCCCATCCAGTGTCCGCCATCGGTGTAATTTGTCCAGTCGCGGGCGGGGCTGGTGCGCTCGCGCCGCGCCCAGAAGGCATCCCACTGGCTGCGAGTGATGGCGCAGGGGTTGGCAACAGCCGGGCTGCGGGTGATTTTTGGGGTGTGGTTGCAGTCTTGCATTTGTTCTCGTCCTTGCAGTCGGTGGGGTGGGGTCGCTGAAGGAGCGGGGCCGCCCGCCTGTCAAAAGGTCAGGCGGCCACCACAAATGTTTGAACGCGAACCCGGGGCGCGCCCGGGTCCTTCAGGATCAGGCCGCGCGTGTCGTCGTCAGATCGTAGGAGGCGATCATCGGCGACTGCGGGCTGTGGTTTTCGTCATGCGGCGTGTACTTCACTTCCATCTTGGTGAAGTTCAGCCGGATGGTTTCGACCGGGCGGTCGCCCGATGTGTCGACGGAGTAGTTGGACACCAGCGTGTTGGTCAGGATGTACTCCACATAGGTGTCGCCGGGGTTGCCGGTTGTGACCAGATGGATTGTGACCGTTTTGCCGGTGCGGCCGGTGCAGGCCTCGGCAAAGAGGCGGGTGGAAGAGCTGTCCGTCACCTTGGTGAGAACAACTTCCGACACGGTCGGCTCGGAGGCTTCGCGGTTTGCGGTGGACCCGGCCTGGGTGTTCATATTGCGGGCCACATTCCAGTGCAGGGTTTCGATGTCCATCCAGGCACGATGCGTCTCATGTGTCGCGTCGCCTGGAATTCCGTCCATTTGCAGGTAAATCGGCATGGTCTTGCTCCTTAAAACATAGAAATACGGGTGGTCGTGAACGTCGAGGAAGGAGAGAGGCCGCAGGCGGCCTTCCTCCTAGCTTGCAAGGCGTCTCCTTTTTCCAAGGGCGGACACCGTGAAGCCGGCCCCATCCGCTGAGACGCCAATCTCGATGGCGCGCGGGACAAACCCATCCGCCACCGAATTCAGGAAAAGGTCAGCAATGCGCGGCAGGACATCGCGCGAGAGCATGGTTTCGATCGCGCGGGCGCCGGCATCACCAGCTTGTGCTGCCTGTGCCAGACGCGTGCGGGCGGCGGGGGTCACCTCGGTCCGAGCCTGATAGCGGCCCGTCACGCGGTCGGCGATTCTGCCAAGTTGCAGATCGACGATCTTGCCCATCGTGTCTGCATCCAGCGGCAGGAAGGGCACAACCGTCAGGCGGCCTAGAAAGGCCGGTTTGAACTGCGCCAGCAACTCGGGTTTCAGCAGATCGGGGATCTGATGCGCGTCGGGCATGGTCTCGGGGTCTTCAGCCAGTGTGGCGAGGGTGTCTGTCCCGGTGTTCGCTGTCATGAGGATCGTGGTGTTGCGGAAGTCGACATCGCGCCCTTCGCCGTCGCGCAGGCTGCCCTTGTCGAATACCTGATAGAAAATGTCCTGCACGCCTGGGTGCGCCTTGTCGATCTCATCAAGCAGCAGCACGCCATAGGGCCGCCGCCGCACCGCTTCGGTCAGCACACCGCCTTCACCATAGCCGACATAGCCGGGGGGCGAGCCCATGAGCAGCGAGACCTTATGCTCTTCCTTGAATTCCGACATGTTGATGACCGTCAGCCCCTGCGGGCCGCCAAAAAGCTCATCCGCCAGTGCCAGCGCCGTCTCGGTCTTGCCCACACCGGAGGTGCCGACCATCAGGAACACGCCTTGCGGGCGGCGGGCATCGTTGAGCCCTGCACGCGCCACGCGCATCGCTTCGCTTAATGTCTCGATGGCGGCGTCCTGACCGATGACGCGGGTCTTGATCCGGTCTGCAAGCGTGCCCACTGCGGCAATCTGGCTGCGCAAAAGCCGCCCAGATGGCACACCGGTCCAGCGACCGATGACCTGAGCAACCGCCTCCGCGTCGACCACACGGCTGACCAGCGGGCTTTCTCCCCCCGCTTTCTGCAATTGCTTTTCCAGGGTCCCGAGCTGCGTGAGCGCATCTGTTGCCCCGCTGGCCGCAACCTCGTCAGCGGCATCTGCCAGCGCGCGATGGTGGGCCAGTTCCGCTGCGATGACCTCAGCGGCCTGCTCGGCCCGGGTCAACTCTTGGGTCAGTCTGGCGATCTCGCGCGGTGCACCTGCGGTCGGGGGCTCAGACCGCAGCCGGCCCAGTTCCGCGCGCAGATGCTCCGCCTCGATCTGATGGGCTTGCAGGGCTTCGGGGTCGACATCCCGGCTGAGCCGGACCGCAGCGGCGGCGGTGTCGATCACGCTGACCGCTTTGTCAGGCAGTTGACGTTCGGGCAGATAGCGGGCGGACAGCTCGACCGCTGCGCGCAAGGCGCTTTCGCGGATGGCAATGCCGTGATGCTCTTCAAAGCGCGTGACAATGGCGCGCAACATGCGGACGGCGGTGTCGATATCCGGCTCGTCAACCTTGACCGACTGAAAGCGGCGTGTGAGGGCCGGGTCCTTCTCGAAGTGTTTTTTGTATTCACTCCAAGTGGTTGCCGCAATTGTGCGCAGCTCTCCTCGGGCCAGTGCCGGCTTGAGGATGTTGGCTGCATCCCCCTGTCCGGTCTGACCTCCGGCGCCGATCAGGCTGTGCGCCTCATCGATGAAGAGGATGATCGGCGTCGGGCTATCACGCACCTCATCCAGCACGCCGGTCAGGCGGCGTTCAAACTCGCCCTTCACGCCCGCACCCGCCTGCAGAAGGTTCATATCAAGTGTGTAGAGCGTTACATCCGCTAGCGACCCTGGCGCACGTCCGTCCGCGATCATGAGAGCAAAAGCTTCGACGACAGCAGTTTTGCCGACGCCCGCCTCCCCCAGCAGAATGGGGTTGTTCTGGCGCCTGCGCAGCAAAATATCCACCATTTGCCGCAGCTCTGCGTCCCGCCCGACGATCCGGTCGATCTCGCCCGCACGCGCCTGTGCTGTCAGATCGTGCGCATAGGTGTTGAGAAAACGCTCACCTCCGGAGTTTGAAGGCGCCTTTGCGCGGATTTCATCGTCCGCTGACGCACCATCGTGGTTTTGTGCAACCTGCTCCAAATGGCTCAAGTTGAGCTTCAGCAGAGCAGGCGCAACGCGTCGAACATGCCCGCGCAGCGTGGTGTCCGAACCAAGCGTCAAAAGCAGCACTTCAGGGGTAATCTGAGCGTGGGAAAACCGGAGCGATGCGGCCACCCAGGCCTCTCTTGAAAGCTCTGTAATCTGCGGGCTCATTGCGGGTGTGCAAGGCTTGCCGCGACGCAGCAATTCAATTGATTTTGCTGCTTCCGACCTGACTTCTGCCGGGTTAACGGCAGCGGCTTCAATTGAGGTCTTTACGGCTCCGTCGGCAAGTGCAAAAAACCAATGTTCTAATTCAATTGAGGTATGCCCATTTCGAACTGCAATTGCCGCCGCACTTTCCAGAGTGCCCGACAATTCCGGCGTCAAGCGCCGAATAAGAATGTGTAAATCAATTACTGACACAGGCCAAACATCAATACAAAACAATCAGCTTCCGGTTGTGCTCGGAGCTATGATTCCTCACCGTTGATTTGGCCATGAGAATGCAATTCGTCTCGTGCAGTTCAAGGACTAATTTCGGCTGCATTCAGATGTCTATCGTGTAGTGTGAAAATCCGAATCGCAGTTGGAAACTGCATAACATCATGTTTAATAATAGTATTATTTTCTCGCTATGAGGGGGGATTAACGTGTCACTCCAGTCTGGTATTCGCGACATGGGCACCGGTGTCGGCGACAACCCGCGCATTTCCCCGGTTGGACAGGCGGATTATCGTCGGTTGAGGGATTTGCGGTCGGCAGCTCGTGACGATGAGCGTAGACAAGAGATACAAGATGAATCAGACCGCCAATTGCGCGTTGCGCCGCAGTGGGCTGAAATTGCCCTGCTTGCGGAAAAGACTATCCGCAACGTCGGTAAAGATATTGAAGTTGCCATTTGGCTGATTGAGGCGGAAACTCGTCTCAATGGCCATGCTGGAATTATTAATTCGGTCGCAGTTTTGACCGATATGGTTAAGGTATACGGGCGTATGCTGCACCCGCAAAGCGAAGATGTTGACGACCGTCCTTTTGACATGATTTCGTCATTGAACGGGGTTGGTCGCGAAGGCTCTTTGATACAGCCGTTGCGGTTGTTGCCGCTGGCCAAGGGCGCGTCTTATGGCGAGGCCTGTTTATGGTCTGCGCAGGCGGGATCGGAGGCTGAGATGACAGCGGCCTTGGCCGCGCGCGGCGCCAAAGCCGCAGGTGACACCTTGGCAGATATTCAAGTAGCCGGAGATGCCGTCAGAGCGTGCGATGCTGCGCTGACCGAGTTGCTGGGGCGAGAGGCCCCGCCATTTTCGCAAATCCTGGACGTCTTGGGTGAATCGGAGGCGGTTCTGCGCCGGTTGGCCAATCTGGACGGGATGCCTGCGGATGTCGAAAGAGAGCCATGCGCGCCGTCCATGGAAGCATCTGCCGAAGTCAGCACGACCGCGATCCGCAACCGCGAGGATGCGTTTGAGCAGCTGTTGCAGATCGCGCGCTTTTTCCGCCATGCAGAACCGCATTCCCCTATCGCCGACACGCTGGAGACATTGGTGCGGCGCGGGCGAATGGATTTTCTGACCTTGATCGAAGAGCTGATCCCCGACCCCAACGCGCGACAGGCGGTCATGACCTCCGCCGGGATCGGAAAGACCAAATCTGACAGCACGGGCGGCACGTGACCTGCGCCGGGCTGCCCGTCATCGAAATTTCAACAGGAGACACTTAAATGGCGAGTATTCACGACAAACTGGATCAGGTGCGCAAGCCGCGGGTCCATATCAAGTATGAAGTCGAAACCGAAGGCGCGATGGTCGAGAAGGAATTGCCCTTCGTCGTTGGCGTTCTGGGGGATTTTTCGGGCACGCCCACGCAGGATCTCAAACCGTTTTCAGAGCGTGGCTTTGTTCAGATCGACAAGGACAATTTCGATGATGTGCTTGAGCGGATGACGCCTGGGCTGTCGTTGCAGGTCAACAACACGCTGTCTGAGGAAGACGATAACATGCGGGTGAACCTCGCGTTCAAATCCATGGAGGATTTTGAGCCTGCACGCGTGGTCGATCAGGTGCCCGCGCTGAAGAAGCTGTTGGAGAGCCGCAACCAGCTGCGCGATTTGCTGAGCAAGGCCGACCGCTCGGAAGAGCTCGAAGTGCTGCTGGAGCGGATGCTGCAGGACAACGACGCGCTCAAAGAACTGATGGATGATCTTGGCCGCGAGGAGGGTAAATAATGGCTGCTGCAACACAGAATGCCGCTGTCGCCACAAAGACGGCGCAGGATGACAGTCTGCTGGATCAGGTTATTGGCGCCACGCGCCAGACCGAGCCGGACCGGACCAAGGAGTTGCTGAAAACCCTGACGGATGCCGCGTTGGACGGCACCGTCAGCTATTCGCGCAACCTGACAATCACGCTGACCAAGGCCATCGAAGAGATCGACGCGCGACTGAGCACGCAGCTGGCCGAGATCATGCAGTCGCCTGAGTTCGCAGCGCTGGAAGGGTCCTGGCGCGGCTTGCAGCACCTTGTGCAGAACTCCAACACCTCATCGAACCTCAAGATCCGGGTGCTGAACGCCTCGAAGAAAGAAATCGGGCGCGATCTGGCCAAGGCTGTGGAGTTTGATCAGTCACGCCTCTTCAAGGCGATCTATGAGGATGAGTTTGGCACACCCGGCGGTGAGCCCATCGGCACGCTGATCGGGGATTTCGAGTTCGACAACAGTTTTGAAGACCTCGAATGCCTGACCAACCTCAGCCATGTTTCGGCGGCGGCGTTTGCGCCTTTCATCTCGGCAGCCTCGCCCAAGCTCTTTGGCTTTGACGATTATACTGAGCTGAGCAAGCCGCGCGATTTGTCGAAGATCTTCGATGCGACGGAATACGCCAAATGGCGAGGTTTCCGCGAGAGCGAGGATTCTAAGTTCGTCAACCTGACCATGCCGCGCGTGCTGGCGCGCATGCCTTATGGCGCTGACACTCGCACGATTGACGAGTTCGACTACAATGAGGCCATCGCCTATGATGGCGACCGCATTCCGCACAACAACTACTGCTGGATGAACGCCGCCTACGTCATGGGCACGCGCCTGACCGAGGCTTTTGCGGCGACGGGCTGGTGTACGGCGATCCGCGGTGCGGAAAACGGCGGCAAGGTTGAAGGCCTGCCGATGCATCTCTTTGCCACCGATGAAGGCGACACGGATATCAAATGCCCCACCGAGATTGCCATCACCGACCGTCGGGATGCGGAACTGGGCAAGATGGGCTTCCTGCCGCTCTGCTACTACAAGAACCACGACTACGCGGTGTTCTTCGGCGCGCAAAGCACGCACAAACCCGCCAAGTACGATCGCCCCGAGGCGACGGCGAACGCCGCGATTTCCGCACGTCTGCCCTACATCATGGCAACCTCACGTTTTGCGCATTACCTCAAGGTCATTGGCCGCGACAAGATCGGCTCCTTCATGGAGCCGGAGGATTGTGAAGAGTGGCTGAACCGCTGGATCAACAATTACGTCAACGCCAATGATGCAGCGGGGGCGGAGAACCGGGCCAAATATCCGCTGCGCGACGCGCGGGTCAAGGTTGAGGAGATCCCGGGCCGTCCGGGCAGCTACAACGCGGTGGCCTGGCTGCGCCCGTGGCTTCAGATGGAAGAGCTGACCACCTCGCTGCGGATGGTGGCGCGCATTCCTGAGAAGTCCTGACATGACCGCCCCGGTTCGCGATATCGGGGCGGTGATTGATCGCGACTTTGGTGGGGACCCGGCACATCGGGTCCTTGCCGCGCGGATTGATCGGCTGATCATTGCCCTTGATGCTGCCTTGACCCAACAGGTGAATGAGATCCTGCATCACCCGGACTTCCGCGCCATGGAAGCCCGGTGGCGCGCACTTGCCCGGCTGGTGGACCAGGCGCAGAGCGGGCCGGGGCGGGTGTTGGTTCGCGTGCTGAATGTCAGCTGGTCAGCCCTGCGGCGTGATCTGGAACGGGCGGTCGATTTCGACCAGAGCCATATCTATCAGCTGATCTATGATGGCGAGTTTGGTATGCCGGGTGGCCTGCCTTTTGGCCTGATCGTTGGCGACTATGACGTCAGCGCCACGACCGACCGCAAGCGCGGCGATCAGGTGGAGACGCTGGGGCGGCTGTCCCGCGTGGCGGCGGCGGCTTTTTGCCCGGTGATCCTGGGGGCGGCGCCGGACCTGCTGGGGGTGGATGATTTCGCCGATATTCCCGCCTATGCCGACCTGACAGACGTGCAGACAGGCGCCCGGTCGCTCGACGATGCCCGTCGCTGGGACAGGCTGCGGCAAAAGGACGACACGCGCTTTGTCGGTGTGGTAGCCCCCCGCGTTGCCCTGCGCCGCGCCTACCGACGCTATGAGATCACGCGCACGGATGGTTTTACCTTTGACGAGACAGCGGGGCGCCCGCTCTTTGTCTCGGGGGCCTTTGCCTTTGCCGCGACCGTGATGGCCGCGTTTCATGACAGCGGCTGGTATGCGGCGATCCGGGGTGCTTTTCAGGACGGTAGCGGCGGTGGGCGTGTGCCCGGGTTCGGCGCCTATGATTTCGGGACGGACCGACACGGTCTGTCCGCGCAGGCCCCCGTGCAGACCCGCTTCACCTCGGCGCAGGAGGACGCGTTGATCGCCCGGGGCATCGTGCCACTGACGGCGCTCTATCTGGAGCCCGAAGCCGTCTTCACCGCGAACCCGTCCCTACACCGCCCTGAAACCTACGACAGCCCGGTGGCCACGGAAAACGCGCGGCTTGGCGCGATGCTGCAATATGTCCTCTGCGCGTCGCGCTTTGCCCATTACCTCAAGGTGATGATGCGCGACGCCGTGGGCACGGTGGCTGACGCGCAAACAATTGAGCACCGGCTGTCCGACTGGCTGCGCGAATATTGTCTGGGCAATGACGATGCCGATCAGGACCTCAAGGCGGCCTATCCGCTGCGCAACGGTTCGGTCAGCGTGGCGCCGGTGCTTGGGCGCCCTGGCATCTATGCCGCAACGGTCCGGCTGCAGCCGCATTTCCAGCTGGATGATGTGTCCACCAGCTTTCACCTGATTTCGGAAACCAGCGGGCAGATCAGCCCCGAAAGGATCACTGCATGAGCGTGACCGATACGCCAACCCTGGCCGATCTCGTGAACGAAGACCGTTTCGACGAGGCTCGCGCGCAGGCCGTTGCCCGCGTCAAGGCGGATCCGAAGGCCGCTGAGGCCCGTGTGGCACTGGCGCAGCTTCTTGCGATTGCGGGCGATCTGGAACGGGCCGAGACCCACGCCCGCATGGCGCAACAGCTGGCTCCCAGGGCGGCGCTGCAGGTGGCGGAACTGAGGCAGTATCTGCGGGCGATGCACGCACGGGCGGAGTGGTGGGCGGCTGGGGCCATGCCCGACATGCCGCTTGGCCCAACGCATGCAGACCGTGCGGCACTGCAGCTGAGCATAGCCCTTGGCGCCGAGCGGGCGGCAGAGATCGAAGCTGCAGCAGAGATGCTCGACGGCGCAGTGGAGCCCGTACATGGAACGCTGAACGGTGCACCCTTTGAAGGGCTTCGCGATCTGGATGACCGGCTGCCCCATGCGCTGGAGGCGTTCACCCCCGGAGGGCACTATCTCTGGCTCGACTTCAGCAAACTGAGCGACGTGATCCTCGCGCCGCTGGCCTCGGTGCTGGATCTTGTTGCCCGTCCGGCCCGGGTGACGCTGACCGACGGATCAGGAGCAGACCTGCGCTTGCCCGCCACCTATGATGCACCGCGCACGGCGCAAGAACGGCTGGCTCGCAGCACCGATTATGCGCCAATGCCGGGCGGTCTGACCCGTGCCTACGGGCAGCGCGCCTTTCTTGCGGGTGAGAACATCGTGGCGCTGCACGACATCCAAAGGCTGACATTGACCTATGGATAATGCTCGCTGCCTCCGACCGGACCGGCTTCAGCCGTCGTTGATCGACCGGCTGGTCGACACCGACCCTGATCGGGAGCGGGACCCGCCCGTGACCCAGGCCGAGACGCTTGATGGCATCCGAGCGGCACTGCGCCGGGATCTGGAGTGGTTGTTGAACACCCGTCGGATGCCCCGGACACCACCCAAGGCCTATGAGGCGCTCAGTGACAGCCTGCTGACCTATGGTGTCGAGGATTTCTTTTCCGCCAGTCTGACCACGACGCGCCAGCGCGCTGCATTTGCCGAAAGCCTGAAATCCCGGATCGCCCGCTGCGAGCCGCGCCTTGAGGGCGTCGAGGTGTCTTTGGTTGCCGGCCCGGTGCCGTCGCGCCGCACGCTGCGGCTGCGGATTTCGGGGCGCTACACCGCGCGCCCGGGTCTGCCGCCGATGGTGTTCGAGACAGCGATGGACCCGGTTGCGGGGCGGTTTGCGGTCACCAACGGCCAGGGGCCGGTGGGATGAGCGGGCGGTTTCTGGAGTTCTACAATGCAGAGCTGACCGCGCTGCGCCGCCGCGCGGGTCGGTTTGCCGCAAGCTATCCGAAACTGGCCGGGCGGCTCCGGCTGGCGCCGGACACGGCGGATGACCCGCATGTGGAGCGGCTGATCCAGAGCTTCGCCTATACTGCCGCCCGGGTCCGGCAAAAGCTGGACGACAGCCTGCCCGAGCTCACGGACAGCCTGCTTGAGACGCTTTATCCGCACTACCTCGCGCCGACCCCGGCACTGACCGTGCTGGCCTTCACTCCCGATGTCGGTCTGGATGTGGCCACCACCGTGCCGCGCGGGACCGAAGCCGCCTCCGAGACCCTCGACAATGACCGCGTGCGCTTTGCCACAACGCAGGATGTGGTCTTGGCGCCGTTGCAGATTGAAAGTGTGCGCATGATGGCGCGCCCCTTTGACGCGCCCATGGGTCCTAAGGCGGCGCGCGCTTGTCTGCGGATCAGCCTGCGCACGACAAATGGGGCGCCACTGCAGGAGATCGGGCTTGAGACCCTGCGCCTCTACCTCTCCGGCCCGGGCCAGCAGGCCCCGGCTTTGGCGCGGCTTTTCCTGCAGCACCATCTGGGCAGCGTCCTGGCTCAGCACGCCAATGACCCCGAGCCTTTGGAGATCGCGCCAGGCGCCCTGCGGCCCATCGGGTTCGATGCGGACACGGCGCTGTTGCCCTACCCCAAGGGCAGCTTCCGAGGCTACCGCATGCTGACGGAGTTTGCGGTTCTGCCTGAAAAATTCCTGTTCTTCGATCTTGCGCTGCCGTCTTTGCCACCCCGACCGGCAACAGAGCTGTTCTTGTATTTCGACGCAGCCGCCGATGAGACCTTGCGAGGCATCGGGGCGGAGGCGCTGACCCTGCACGCGACGCCGGCGATCAACCTCTTTCCGGCCCGCACCGAACCCGTACCCTTCGACGGGACACGCAGCAGCTATCCGCTTCAGGCTGATGCCCGGCGGCCCCGGACCCGCGCGGTGCATTCGGTGCGCCGCGTGACCCTGACCCATCCTAATGGGACGGAGGAGACCTGCCCGCCGTTTTTCCACCGGCTGACCGATCACCGCAGCGGCGGCGTGTTCTGGCAATTGCAACGGCTTTCGGACGCGGACGGCCACGCGCCGGGTGCCACCGCCATCGCCTTTGTCGATCATCGCAACCGGGCTTCGGTGCGGCGCGACAGCACCGCCAGCGTTGAGGTTCTGGCCACCAATGGCACGCTGGCCAGCCGTCTGCCCTTTGGCGGCGGGCAGCCCCGGCTGGCGCTGATCTCGCCGCAGGATGTGGTCGCAGGCATCACCTGTTTGCGCGCGCCCACCGCGCATCGTGGCGCTGCGGCGGATGCCGACCGCGCATGGTCTCTGATCTCGCATCTGTCTTTGAACCACCTCTCACTGGATACTGCTGGGGCTGCTGCCTTGCGGGACATCCTGCGGCTCTACGATCCCGGCGACGGGCCGGAGATGGCGCAGATGATCGATGCCATCGACGCGCTTGAAACCCGCAGCGGTTTGGGGCGTGTGGGCGGTGTGACGGTCACGGGCACCGATGTGATGCTGACCTTTGACGACAACCGCATCAGCGCCGCGCAGGCGGTGCTGTTCGGCGCGGTGATTGACCGGTTTCTGGGCTGTTACACGACCATAAATACCTTCACCCGGCTGACGCTGCGCATGAAGAACCGCACTGACACGCTGGCCCGGTTCGACGCCCGCGCCGGTGAGGAGGCGTTGATATGACCGATGTTCCTGAGACCGTAGGCCTGTTTGAGGATCTGACCGAAGCCCCGGACCGGTTTGACGCGATTGTCGCGCTGCGCCTTGCTGCGCAGGAGGCGGAGGCACGTGGGGTGCCGCTGGATATTCGCGCCGTGACCGAGGCGCGGCTGGCTCCTGTCGCCATCGCGGGTGTGGCCGCGGATGGTGACGCAGTGACCGTTGATGTGGCGCTGGGCGGGTTGACCGGACCGCTCTCGCCACTGCCTTTGGCCTATACGGAACTGGCAGCGGCCGACCGGAGGCGCGGCGCGGGCGGGCTGGGTGCGTTTTTTGATCTCTTTGCCGGTCGGCTCACGCTGCTTTTTGCGGCGGCCTCCGGCAAGTACAATCTGCCGAACCTTCTGCAATGGGTCGCGCCCCGCGAAAACCGTCTGCTGCAGGCTCTGCGCGCGTTGATGGGCGCTGGTACGGATCGTACTGCGGCACGACTGCCTCTGGGGCAGGAGGCAACACTGCGCCATGTTGGCCTTTTTGCGCAGCGGACCCGCTCGGCACTGGGTCTGCAGACCATGGCCGAGGCGGAATTGGATCTGCCCGTGAGTGTGTTGCAGTTCCACCGGCGTTGGCGTCCCATGCCGCTGGAGGATCAGACCTGCCTGAGCGGGCAGGGTGCGCTGGGCCAGACCACAGCTGCGGGCGCTTATGTGCCCAACCGAACGGGGCAGGTGCGCCTTGTTGTGGGTCCTGTCCGCTACGCGGATTTTCTGTCGCTTGGCTTCGGGCAGCCGCGCCTGACCCAACTTGCGCAGCTGACGCAACTGTACCTTGGGCCGGTGGTAGAGTTCGACATTCAAATTGTGCTCGACCGCCGGGATGTGCGTGAAACGCAGCTGAGTGATACGGCGCAACTGGGGTGGAACTGCTGGGCGCTGACCGCGCAAGCGGCTCAGGACAGCGACGAGGTCGTGATCGACGGCGCGCTCGCCGCAAACCCGCCCAGCATGGAAAAGGAGGTGACCCGTGCAGCTTAAGATCGAGCTGATAACGGGACCCGCTGCGGGTGAAGTGCGTCTGGTTGGTGGCACTGAAACGCCTTTTGTCATCGGCACGTCGGCGGGGGCCACATGGCGTTTGCCTCTGACACAAGAGGCACCGGGCGACATCAGGATCGCCCCGACCTCGGATGGGTTGATGGCGGTTTTGCAAAGCGGTACCGCCTATCTTGATCAGCGGGCCCTGACGGCGGACATGCCGCGCGCGCTGCTGCCCGGCGCGGTTCTGATGGTTGCAGGCCACCAGCTGCGCGCTGCCGGAAGCATGGCGGATGCCTTGGTCGGAGACGACACCACCACTTTGCAGCCCACGGTCTCGTCCATCCTGTCGCGTGCCGCCCAGCCAGCGACTGTTGGATCTGCGCAAGGGAGCACGGCAGAAAAGGAGGACTGGATCAGCGCGCTGACCACCACTCCGGCGCCGCGCGCGGAATGGATGAGCCTTGGTAGCTACGAGAAAACCGGCAAGCCTCAGGTTGAGGAGGACCCGCTTGGCGCCGTATCGGCGCCCTCCGGCCCCTTCCTGCCACCTGACTGGGATCTGACCACAGCGCCCTCCGAGACCTCCACCCGGATGACCCAGTCGCGTCTGGCCGAGGTCACGCTGCGCATTGGGCGTGCCTTGCCAGCGACTGATACGGAAGAACCCGCGCCATCAGACCCGGCAGTCGACGCCTTCCTGAAAGGTGTGCAGCTGCTGCCGGAGGAGGTGCAAGGCGACCTGCCTGCCCAGATGCAAGCCTTTGGGCGGATGCTGCGCGATTTGTTGGATGCAGTGGCGCGTCTGGAAGACGCACAGGCACAGATCGGAGCAGAGCTCGACCTGGCAAACCCCTTACCGCATGCGGCCACCCGGCAAGCGGATGCCACGTTGATGAGTGTCTCCAAATCGCCCGCGTTTGCGCTCCAGTTGCTCAGCACCCGGCTTGCTGATCTTGAGGCGGGCACACGCGCGCTCTGGTCCGGGATTCAAAGCTTTGCGCGCAGGGCCGGTGAGACATTTGACCCTGATCTGATCGAAGCCGCCACCGATGCCCAAGGCGGCGTGAGCGCCCGTTTGAACAGATCCGGTGCGGCCTGGGCCACCTATCGCAGCCGCTACGCCGCAGCCCCCCTGACAGAGGCTGCCTTGGCCGATGCGATCCGCCAGGCGATGCCACCTGCGTCTGAGCCCACAGATCCCAATACCACCCAAGAGGAGCGTCCAAGGTGAAAACCGACAATCGCGTTGCCTGGACCGAGGGTATGTTCCTTCGCCCTCAGCACTTTCAGCAGGCTGACCGCTGGGTCGAACGCCTGATCCGCGACCGGACCGAGCCGCTGGTGCCCTATCCCTGGGGGCTGACGCAAATCGCGCTGGATCGTGCCGCCTTGGGTGTGGGTCGCGTGGCGCTGACGGCCATTGCGGGCATCATGCCGGATGGCACTCCCTTCGCTGCCCCGGATCAGGCCGATCTGCCCGCGCCGGTGCAACTGGCCGAAGGGTCAGGCGCGACGACAATCTACCTCGCCCTGCCGATGCACCAGGCGGGCCAGCCCGAGTATGGGCCGGAGGGCGGCTCCTCCGCTGCGCGCCACAGCCGCACCGACTATGAGGCGGCTGATGCCAATGCGGATGCGGATTTCACGGCACCGGTCACCGTCGGGCGACTGGCACTGAGCCTGAAGACGGAGGCGCAGGACCGGGAGGGGTTCGAGTGCCTGCCCATTGCCCGCGTTGCCGAAACCCGCGCCGATCTCTCCGTGATCCTCGAAGAGGACATGGTGCCGCCGGTGTTGAGTTTTGGCGCCGCACCGCGCTTGCGCGGGTATCTGACGGAACTGCTGGGCCTGCTGAAGCATCGCGCTGTCGCCATTGCGCGGCGCATGGGTGACCCGTCGATCCGCGGCGGGGCCGAGTTTGGCGACTACATGATGCTGCAGGCGCTCAATCGCGCGACGCCCCAGATTGCACATATGGAGGCGCAGGCCGCACAGCTGCACCCCGAGACGGTCTACCGCATGTTGGCTGAATTGGCCGGGGAGCTTGCGACCTTCACCGCCGAGGACTCATTGGCGCCGGATCTCGCTCCGTATGTGCATATGACGCCCGAGGCGACCTTTGCGCCGGTGATGGAGGTGCTGCGGCGCGCGCTTTCGGCTGTGCTGGATCAATCGGCCACGCCGATCCCCTTGGAGCAGCGGCGCCATGGCGTGCGTGTGGGCATGATCGCCGACGCCGCCTTGCGACAGGAGGCGGGTATGGTGCTGGCCGCCCGCGCGGATATTCCTCAGGAGCAATTGCGACGCGCCTTGCCCAACCAGATCAAGGTTGGCCCGGTGGATCGTATTTCTGAGCTGGTAAATGTGGCGCTGCCGGGTGTGCCCGTGCGCCCCTTGCCAGTGGCCCCGCGCCAACTGCCCTACCGCGCCTCGACAGTGTATTTCGAGCTGGATACGCAAGACGAGATGTGGCGTGCGACCTCTGACAGCGGGGCGGTGGCGATTCATCTGGCCTCTGAGTTTCCGGGGATCGAAATGGAGCTGTGGGGTGTGCGGGCATGAGCCGTTCAACCGCTGGATCCACACCCGACGACGAAGACGACCTGCCGCGCATCGTCTTGCCGACACCCGGCGGGCGCAAGCCCGAGGCTCCCACTGCGCCATCGGTGGCGCCCGATCCGGTGCGCCCGCTGCCGTCGCTGTCGGTTGCGGATATCCTTGCAGGCTTCCGGTTTGAGACCGGTGACCTGCCCATCATGGTGGCACGCGCAGCCCCGCTGCTGAACCTCGCGCATGCGCTGCGCCAGAATGATTATACCGATCAGATGGGGGCCCTGCGTCGCGAGTTGACCGAGGCGGTGCGGCGCTACAACTCCGATCTGTCAACGGCGGGTATCCTGCCCGAACAGGCGCGCGCGGCGCACTACGTGGTCTGCGGCACGCTGGATGATGTGATCCGCAACACGGACTGGGGCGGCGAGTGGGCGGTGGATGGCCTTGTCTCGACCTTTCACCACGACGTGCAGGGCGGCGAGCGCGTCTATGACCTGCTCGGCCATTTCCAGAAAACGCCGCGTGCCAACCGCGACATCCTGCTGCTGATCTACCTGTGCTTGTCTTTGGGCTTCGAAGGGCGCGCCCGGGTCAGCCCGCGCGGGGCAACTGAACTGGCGCAGGTGCGCGAGAACCTCTTTCGCGTGCTGCGCACCGAATTTGACATTGTCGAGCGTGATCTGTCACCGCAATGGCAGGGCGAGGACGCAGCACACACGCGCACCCGGCGCGGCCTGATGTTCTGGCTGATCAGCGGTGTCACCCTTCTGCTTCTGTTGGCGCTTTTTGTGACGCTGAGCCTGCTGCTGAACCGCAGCGCCGAAGCCACGCTTGAGCGGATGGCCGCACTGCCGCCAGGCGACGTGCCGTCGCTGGCCTTACCGGAGCCACCCCCGCCGCCCACACCCTTGCCGGAACCTGCGCCGCAGCCCGCACCGGTGGCGGTAGACCCGGAGCCCCCCGCGCCGGAGCCGCCCAGCACCCCAGCGATTGAAACACTTATCGCCTTCCTTCAGCCCGAGGTGGACGAAGGCCTTGTCCGGCTGTTCCGGGATGGCGATGCGGTGCTGGTGCGCGTGAACAATGCGGGCGCCTTTGCGCCAGGCACGTCCGAGATCAACGCAGATTTTGTGCCTATCTTTGACCGCATCGGGCAAGCGTTGGTGGCAGAGGACTTTGATGTGCTGATCCTCGGCCACACGGACAACCTGCCCATCGTCTCAGCGCCTTACCCAAACAACGAATTCCTCTCGAATGCCCGCGCGGCTGCCGTGCGGGATATCTTCCTGGGCTACATCGCCTCTGATCGCACCGAGATCCGAGGGCTGGCGGATAAGCGGCCTATCGCCTCAAACGACACACCTGAGGGCCGCGAAGCGAACCGCCGGACAGAGATTCTGGTGCGGGAGGCTGGGGACGACATTCCGCCCGGGCTGTTGTCGCAAGGGGCGTTGAGCCAGGGTTTGACCGAGACGGAGGTTGCCCGATGAATCCTCTGAGCATGTGGACCTCGTTCCGCTCGACCGTGCAGGCCTATTCTGGGATTGCTGGCAGCCGCTTTATTGGCATCATCTGGATCTGCGCGATCTGCGGTGTGATCTGGATCTTCGGGCCGCGCCTGTCGCTGGGGGGCACGGCCCCGCTGGCTGAGGCGCGGCCTCGCCTGATCCTAATGGCGTTGGTGGTGGTCATCTATCTGCTTTGGATGGTGGTCTCGCGGCTCCGCCGCCGCCGTGCCGCAAAGACGCTGGACGACGCGGTCACTGAAACCGCCGAGGATCGTGCCGCCGCCGAGACACAGGCCGAGATCACCGAGTTGCGCAGCCGCTTGAAAGATGCGCTCAAGACCATGCGGCGCATCACCCGGCGGCGCTTTGGCTCGGCCTATGAGTACCCGTGGTATCTGATGATGGGCGCGCCGGGCGCGGGCAAGACGACACTTCTCACGAACTCGGGCCTCAAGTTCCCGCTGGGTGACGCCATGCACGCCGAACCGGTTCAGGGTGTCGGCGGGACGCGCAATTGCAACTGGTGGTTCACAGATCGTGCCATTCTGATCGATACCGCAGGCCGTTACACCACGCAGGACACGGGTCAGCAGCGCGATGCGAAGGGCTTTCTGGGCTTTCTCAAGATGCTGCGCCGCAGCCGGCGGCAACAGCCGATCAATGGCGTGGTGCTGACGCTGTCATTGACGGACGTTCTGACCCAATCACCGGAAGACCGTTTGCGCGAGGTGCGGGCCATCCGCCAGCGCCTGTCCGAGATCGAAGAGACGCTTGGCGCGCGCGTGCCCGTCTATCTGGTGCTCACCAAGGCCGACAAACTGACCGGCTTCCCGCGGTTCTTTGACAGCCTCGGAGCACAGGCGCGCGGGCAGGTCTGGGGCATCACCTTCCCACTGGAGGAGGCGCAAACCGCAGGTGCCCTCCCGGGTATCTTCTCACGCGAGTTCCAGGCCTTGCTTGCGCGTCTCAACGCCATGTTGGTCGAGCGCTTGCAACAGGAAACCGATATCGACCAGCGGGGCCGCATCTTCCGTTTTCCAGCTCAGGTCTCCGCTCTGCATGACGCCCTGCGCGAGGTGGTGGAGGAGCTGGCCTCCGGCTCTGACCGGGTGGCGGAGCCGCTGATCCGGGGGGTCTATTTCGCCTCCGCCACGCAGGATGAGCCGCTGACCCCGCCGCGCAGCGCCAGCGGCATTCCGATCCCCGCCAGTGCGATGAACCGCAGCTACTTCGTGGATCGTCTGTTCTCGGACGTGATCCTGAAAGAAGCGGCGCTGGTGTCCCGTGACACGCAGGTCGAGCGGCGCCAGCGTGTCGCCACCGGGCTGGGGTATGGTCTTGCGGCCTGTCTGACACTGTTTCTGATCGGGGCCTGGGGGTCCGGCTACAGTTTCAACCGCACCGCGCTGGCCTCGGTGGACACGCGGTTGACCGACTATGCCAACCTCGCCCGGAACATCCCCGTTCGCGATGTCGCCGACACCGACTTTCTGCGGGTGCTGCCCGCTCTCAATCTGCTAGCGCAGAGCCCGGCTGCGTTCGAGGATGCGGACAGCGCACTGCCGCTGCACCGCGCGGGCTTTGGCATGGATCGGTCCGCGCGTATTTCGAAAGAGCACGCGCAGGCCTATTCCAATGCGCTGGGGGCCTATTTGTTGCCGCGCTACATGGTCGCCCTGCAAAACCAACTGCGCGAGGAGGATCTCACGGAGGCGCAGGCTTTCGAGGCCCTCAAACACTATCTTTCGCTGGGCGGGCTGGGTCCGACTGACCCCGATGGTCTGCTGGCCCATGCCGAGACGGTCTTTGCGGGGCTCTACCCCGGGACAGGGCGTGCGCCGACCCGCGAGGCGCTGATCACCCATCTGGCCGCCATGCTGGAGCGGGGCACCTTGCCGGTGTTGCAGATTGACGAGACCCTTGTGGCGCAGACCCGTGCGCGGATCGAGACGCTCAGCCCGGCGCGGCGGGTGCTTGACCTGATGGCCGCCCGCCAGATCGCGCGCGCCCTGCCGAACTGGTCCGTGCAGCGGGCCATCGGCCCGGCGGCCCGCACGATTTTTGACGCCAGCGCTACGCCCATCGACGGGCTGCTGACGCGCCGGGGCTACATCAGTGTGGTGCTGCCGCAGATCATGGCGATGGCCGAGACGGCCTCTCAAGAAGGCTGGGTGCGCGGGCCTGGCGGTCGCATCACCGACACCCCATCCGAGATCGCAGCACAGGCGATTGAGCTTTACTGGGCCGACTATATGGTGGCCTGGCGCGGCGCCATCAGTGCGATCACCATCCGCGAGGTCAGCAGCCTGGCCGAAGCGGCTGAGCTTGTCTCGCAGGTGAACTCTCCGGCCAAGCCCTTGTCGCGGCTGGCGGCCTCTATCGCGCAGGAGGCGGATTTGGCCAGCTTGCCCGCCGATGTCTCGTCGGCAGCGCTGCCTTTCGATCCGCAGACGGCTCCGGACCCGTTCGGCCCGCTGCGCCGCGCCATGGCAGAAACAGGAGAGACAGAGGAGGATCAGCCCCTTGCAGCGCTCACCCCGATCCTCGATCAAGTCTATCAGGAGCTGACGCGTCTGGACACACGGGACCCTGTGGCGGCGCAGATGCTGGCCTCGGAAACCGCGCTGAGCGATGCGTCACAGGCGCTGGTGGCCGAAGGCCGACAGCTGTCGCGCCCCGTCGACACCTGGGTTGTGAGCCTGGCTGCGCGGGTGTCGGATGCAGCCGTCGGGCAAGCGCGTGTTGCGGCTGATGCGCTGTGGAAAGCAAAAGGTGTCGACGTGTGTCGCGCCGCCGTGGAAGACCGCTACCCGTTCTCGCGCGCCGCCCGCATCGACGTGACAATGACGGATTTCACCCGTGTGTTTGGCCCGGATGGGTTGTTCGATAGCTTCTTCGACGCCAATCTCGCGGGCTTTGTAGACACCTCGCGCGATGTCTGGACGTGGCGCGGCGGGCTGGGTCTCGACGATGCGGACAGCAGCGCATTGCGCCAGTTTCAGCGCGCGGACGCGATCCAGCGCGCGTTTTTCCCCAATGGCGCCACGGCGCCACGCATCGATCTGGATATTGATCTGTTGTCGCTGGGCGCAGGCGCCAACGTCGTGGTGATCGATATGGGGAATATGCGCACCACCCACCGCCGCGATCTGTCGGACAACAAGGTGCTGGCCTGGCCCAACGACGGCTCAGCCCAGGCGCGCATTCTGCTGCTGCCGCAGGATCGGCGGACTGCGCTGGTCACCACGGGCCCCTGGGCGCCCTTCCGGCTCTTTGATCAGGGGGATCCGCGCCCGGTTGCGGACAATCAGTTCGACGTGAGCTTTGTTGTGGATGACCGCAAGGTCGATCTTCGCGTGACCTCCGGGTCGGTGCTGAACCCCTTCCGATTGCCCGCCCTGGCCGCCTTCCGCTGCCCAACCGGATTTTGAAGGAGGCTGGGATGGACACTTTGGGATATCGCGGATCACAGACCACCCCGGTTAGCGCGCAGATCCACACAGGCTATTTTGGGAAAGTGCCCGTGCACGGCGACTTTGTGGGTCACGGGTTGCCCCGTGTGGTGGAAAACGGGTTGGACGTTTGGCTGCGCGCGGCGATGCGGGCCAGTCAGACGCAGTTGGGGCGCGGGTGGCTGGATGCATTTCTGGTGACCCCGGTCTGGCACTTTGCTGTGCCAGCGGGCGCCTTTGGCCCCGAAACTGTGCTTGGGGTGATGATGCCCAGTGTCGACCGGGTCGGGCGCTATTTCCCGCTGATCATTGCAGGCTCTTTTCCCATGCCAATGATGCAGGCGCTGCATGCGGTGGATGGTTGCGGGTTCTACCCGGGCGCTGAGGCGGCAGCGTTGTCGGTGCTCCGGTCCGGCCTGTCGATTGGCGCGTTTAACGAGGCCATCGAGGCGCTGCCACTCCCAGGCCCGGATCAGATTGCCGCTGCGCATCGCAAGTCTGGAGACAGCCCGCAAGACACCGGCGTCTGGTGGACAGCAGACCGCGACCCGCAATGGCACGATGGCCTGCCTGCGGCGGACAGCTTCGCAGATGTCTTCATGGCTCAAGCCGCTGGGACGGGGCAGGACCAACCGCGCTCTGCTCCGGTTCCAGATCCTGCGCCGCGCCCGGCCTCGGCCGCTGCGCCAATTGTCGCGGTGGCTGAACACGAACTGCCCGCCGTTGACCGGCTGCTGCCCTCAGGTGCTGCGCCCGACGTCACATACCCGTCCGCATCAAGGCCACTGCTGGCACTGACCTCCGCCTCTGCGAGCCTCAAGGGGCAGCGATCCACCGCCAACACAGATGTGGCTGTGACCTCTGAGGATGGGCAGGCCTTCACCCTGCTGTGCGGTCTGGGACAGAATCCGGGGCTGCCCGCAGCGCTTGGAAGTGTCGCACCCCTGCTGGAGGACATCACGCATCCCTTCGCGATGAACGACCTGATCGCGGAGGCCAAGGGCAAACTTGGCCGGGCCAATGCCACGCTGACCGCCTGTGCTGCCCAAACCGGACAGCGCGGCGGCGCCTCGGTGGTCACACTGCTTATCCAGGCACATCGGCATGCAGTGCTCTGGGCCGGTATCGCGCGGGCCTTCCTGTTGCGGGATGGTGAGCTGCTTGCACTGAACCGGCCGCATCTTGACCCACGGCTGCGCAATGTTGTGACCCGCGCCTTGGGGGCAGGGCCAAACCTGTCGCCTGACACCGCCATTGGTGAAGTGCGGGCGGGGGACCGCTTCTTACTTGTCTCTCCGGGACTCTTTGAGGCCATCGGCCCTCAGGAGATTGGCGAAACCCTTTCAGATGCAACGGATCCGCATCAAGCTGTGACCCATCTGACTCAGAGCGCACTTATCGCGGGCGCTGCTCTTGACGCCTCTGCGCTGAGCGTTTTTGCTCAGGCACGTCAAGAGCCGAGCGCAAAGCCCTACAATCAAATGTAAAAAGGCCCAAGTTATGTTTCGAAAAATGGTATTGCTATGGGTGGGGTTGACCCTTGCCGCCTGCGCTCAGTCCGACGGGCCGACCCCCGCTGAGGTGCGCCGCGACGCCCGTGCCGCCGATGTGCTGATCCTTGAGCTGGCCCCCGATGTCATTGCCGCGCTTGGCACGCCCAAGCCGCCGGAGGGGTTTGTCGGGTTCTCCTCCCGCAGCTTTGTGCCCGGAGCGATTCAGCCAGGCGACGTGATTGCGGTGCGGGTCTTTGAGCCCAGCGAGGATGGGGTTTTGTCCGTCGTCAATTCCACCGCGCTTGATCTGGGTGAATTCGTGGTGTCCCCGGCGGGCACCGTCATGATCCCCTTCGTCGGCCACATCCGGGTGGCCGGAAATTCCGTGTCCGCGGCGCAAAACACGATCACGCAACGTCTGCGCGAAAATGCCATTGAGCCTCAGGCCGCGGTCAATATCCAGGTCAGCCCCAAAAGCGCTTTCACAGTGCAGGGCAATGTGCCTCAAGGTGGGCTGTTCCCGCTGTCCGCGCGTGGGGAACGCGTGTTGGATGCGGTGGCCATGGCCGGGGGCACGCAGGCCGACCCTGAAAGCACGATCGTGACCGTCATGCGCGGCAGCCGATCCGGGCGCCAGATCTATGCGAAGCTGCTGTCTGATCCGGTACAGAACATACCGCTGCAACCGGGTGATACGGTCATCGTCGGGGGAGGCGGGGCAAAATTCATCGCGGATGGTGCGTTGAACTCGACCGGCGAGTTCGACTTTGTCGAGGGGGAGTTGTCGCTGTCGCAGGCCGTTGCGAAGGCCGGTGGTCTGCAAAGTGCCCGTGCCAACCCGGGTGCCGTCTTCCTGTTCCGGCGCCAGCCGCCGGGTGAGTTCTTTCGCTATCGAGAACGCAGTGGGACGGAACGAAACATCTATGGAGATGTGATTTTCCGTGCAGATTTCGACAGCCCGACAGAGCGGTTGACTGCGCAACAGTTCTTCCTGCGAGATGGAGATGTGCTTTACGTCGGTAACGCGGCACTGGCGAACTTCTCCAAGTATTTCCAGATCTTCAATACGCCGCCTGAAGTGCCAGCACCATCTCTACCCTAGAGGAAAATGTTTTGCGGTGTGGCGTGGATTGGGATGATCCTCAGGGAAAGCTTGACCTTCATGGCTGGCTCGGCCTGGGCCTGCCGCCGAACATCATTCTTTCTCAATGAACTGGGTGAATAGGCGAACCTTCTGACCAGTTCCAACCGGTAATCTGCGATACTTCTTTTTCAAAATCACAAGAAGCCACAACCCTTAGATTGCGTTTTCTGAGATCTGCAATCAAAGCTGAAACGCTGGCGATATACTGCCTTTCAGAAATTGCGTCGCTGGTTGGCTCCAAATAAGCACCATAAGGCCAAAAGAGAAAACCGCCCAAAGATTCAAGGTGGCTAGGGTTGTGATCCAGAGAGATTTCCAGATCTATGTCAAACATAGGCGTGGAAAGTGTGCGCCCTGAGCGTTTGGCAGACGTCACTTTTAGGATGTGATCTGCCAAATCATCGAGGTTCTCAGCGCCATCTATGTATAGCTGACATGTCAGGTCCACTGTCTGTCGTCTCACTTCATTGGTCTCGCTGATCGAGTGGTAAACAGCCCGTCTTGCCAGCTGCTTGTGGTCGGCTCATAGACGCAACCACCGCGATGGAGGGCGTTCTCACCAAGACGCGACCGTCATCGGTTCGTTCTACCGACAGCTCCTCTCTTGTCGGAGGATACCGAAAGGAGCTGGCTTCGCCGCGCTCAAATGCCTGAACGGCGGGTAACACCGCTGATAGAGACGGACCAGCAGCCTCAGCATCAGATGAAACCGGTTCCAGAAGATGGCCGGCCAAGGAACACTGCAACCAAGTTGTCCCGTCCGGGAACGCAAATTCAACCTCGTAGTTGCCGTCACCGTAGTCGTCCAATACGACTCCAATCTCACCGGGCGCGAGCGCAAGTTGTCTTTCGAATTCGCCAGAGTAGTGCACATTGTCGAATTCGCTTATCTGGTTGGTGCTTCTATTGGCCATGTGCAGTTCAGATCGTATTGGCTCATGCGTCATCTATTTCAAATCACAAGATCACTTTGACAAGTCTTAGACGTCGATATGTCAAAAGGTCGAAACGCACTCGGAAATGGACACGTCTATCCATCAACTCATATCGATTGGCACTGGTTCTATGGTCGTCCGTCCGTCTTCTTGCCTCAGGCACCCCATGACGTCTCGACCGTCAGGATAGAAAATACGCAGTACGTCTTCCGTAGCCACATGCGGGTCAAAAACCGCACAAGGTTCTTGCAAAGACCTGGCGAGTTCTTTGGTGATCGATACTGCATCTTCCTCAAGACTGTCATTGGTTGTGTGGACTACCAGTAAATTCCAGACGTTGTCAGAAACCAGCTCAAAGCCAATAACATCATCAAAACTGTCTACGGCCCAATAAGCCCCAGCTTCAAGAATGACTGAAACAGGCAAGCCCGTTGCCTGCGCCAATGCGGCTCGGATTTGCTCTGTGTCTTTGACCTGAAAGAGGTTTATTTCGATCATGGAGCTGTCCTTGATGCAAATAGGTCAATGAGTCTCTGACGACTGGCACTTGTCACCCCGGGGTTGCCAGATCTGATCATCCCCGCCAAAGCGCGCTCAGCATTTCCGGTCATCCCACCAGAGCTGGTCATAGTCCGCAAGACGCTGAACTCCGCTTGCGTGAGGTTGACCAGTCCGGGCCCGGAGCGAGGAAACACGGCAGCGCTTTCTGCACCGTGGGTGCCATATACACGACCCGAGTTGGTCAGGATATCGCCGTTGTCCAGGCGGAACGCCTGGCCCGCGTTGATTTCCGCGATATCGCTCGACAGGTCAACGTCACCTCGGGCGACGGTCTTGGGTGAATTTCTGTTGCCTCCGCCAAAGCGCGTATTTGGTCTTATTGTGTTGATGCTATGCGCATCGCTGACATGCACGGGGCTGTCAGGTATGAAGCGCTCCGCCCGCGCTGTAATCCTGCCCCAAATCCTTGTCCTGGATACCCCCCTGGCGACCAGCACACCAGCGCCAGACAGCACCGCACCGCCCAGTCCGCCGGTGAAGGCCCCCATGCCTGCGCCATCAAGCCGGTCCACAAAGCCACCTTCGTCGTGGCCAAAACCAGATACCCCGCCGGTTAAAGCACCGGCCCCGCCGCCAGCCAGCATTGTGCCCCGCAAACCCTGGCCTGCCCGTGCCGCATTGGCAGCAGCGCCGCCCACAGGGATGAAAACCGTTGGGATCGCGCCCACGATTTCGCCGCCCAGAAATGCGCCGGGGTTGCTGATCTGGTTCTGCCGCAGGATTTGGCGCTGCGCAGTGACGATTTCCTCGTAGCTGCGGTTGTCAAACAGGCTGTTCAGGCCAGCGCTGATCTCTTCGTCAAATCCGAAGGTCGTTCCTTGCGGCACGGCTGCGCCAAAGCTCTCGCCAGAGCTTGCCGCCCGCGCGCCGGTTGCAAGCTGATACTGCTCCCAGGCCTCATCTCGGTAAGGTTCGTAGTAATCCATGGCGGCCGCTTGCAAGCCATCGCCAAAGACGGCCTCTCCAATCGCGCCGGGCAGTCTTCCAAGGCCACCGGCACCCCGTGCCGCCTGCCCGAGGAATCCGCGATCTGCGGTCACGAGGTCGCCGTTGCGTGTCCGCTCCCAATGCTGCGCGTCGAAGGCTTCGCGTGTGAGCCCCGCGTCAAACCCGCGCCACTCAGAGACAGCATTCTGCTTAAGCGCACGTTGGCGGCGTTGTTGCTCAAGCTGCGCTTCGGCCTCATCCATCGCTTCTTCGGTGCCATAGACCACATAAAGCTGGGTGGCGGGCATAGGGATCTGATGGCGTGGGGACTGGCCTTCGTCGTCCAAGACGCCGGAGGCCACCTGATCGCCTGAGGCCATATCGTAGATGCGGTAACCGATACCGGGAATCGGCGCGCCGGTTATCTCGTCGACTGCCCCGGCTTCGACCCAGTTGTCCGGACACTCCTCGCAAACCTGCCCAACGTTGCCCTCGGGTTGGGTCTCCGCCGCGGCAAGGCCCTCATGCAGCTGTGCCGGGTTGCGTGGATCGTCGGGCTCCATCAGGCAAAGCCCTCGTAGAATTGAGCCAGTTTCTGGCATAGATCGTCAATGTTCTCTGTGTCTTCCACGATTTGGCGTAGGCGCGCCATAAGCGGGTTATCGAACCAGTATACGCCGTGGATCGCAGCGGCACCGAGATAGGCGGTGCGATGCTGCGGGTCTTGCAGACCGTATCCATCAGCCTGTGCCAAACAGGCGGTCAGCATGGCTTGACGGGCCACAGACCGGACAATTCCGGGGTGCCGACTGGCGAGCCTGTCTAGGGTCTCCTCGGGTGTTAGGGCGGGTTGCAGGCAGGCCACCAACTCGCCGCCAATCGCGCCCAGCCCCTTACCACTCCAACATTCCTGCAAGTGATTTGCGACATGGTCAGCCAACAAGATCAGACGGCGGTCTTGCGGGATGGAGAGCTGGCCCAGTGTCGCTGACACGGCCTGCGCAAACCTGGGGTCGTGCGGGAAGTGCGCGCCCAGCGACATGGCGATGATGACCAGTTTGTAAGTGTCACGTTTGGTGGTGACCTGGTACGGCAGCGCGTATTCCCGAACGGTTCGAACGAAGGCGACCGCTTGGTCGGGCGAGACGCCGAGCGATGCCATATGGGATGGATAGAGGTCCAGAAGCGACTGGCCTGTTTCGCGATCCCACCGGTCCGCTGCGTCGGACTCGAATGTCTCGAACTGTTGCTTGGAAAACTTTATAACCAATGGTCACCTCCAAAAGAGGGATCTAATTGAGCTTTGAGCCAACCTGTTAAATTTATGTTCTATAGCGGCTGCATGGGGTGTCCAGTGGCGTGGCCCTGATCGGCAAACCACCGCCGCTGTGGCCACATCGCATGTGCGTAAAAGCCCGATCCACTTTGTCCAGCTCCGTATCTGTTGGGGGCAGGCCAGACCGCTCGTCCATACCGCCGTTGGTGATGTCGGTAAGCGCCGTCGCTCCAAGAGCAACGCAGGTCTCGATGGCGAGGGCCAAAAAACGGATCGCGGATTCTGGATAGCGCGAGACTCAGTTGGCTTCAGGAAGACCCAACGAACAGACCGCAGGTAGTTTTGCCTCGTCCAGAAGCCGCCGTCCGAGGGCTGCATCGGTAGATGCGGGGTTGGGCAAGGCGATCTCGATGAAATCCATACCGCAGTTCTTGGCGGCTGCAATGGACCTGCGCGGTGCGTGTCTTGTCACACCCCGCGCTGATCATACCTTAGAACTCATCCCACCCATCATCGGTGGCAACCGCAGAGCCTCCGGCGACGGCGGCCACTTTGCGTTCGGCCACCGGGGGCGGAGATTCGGGTTGCTTTGCCACCGGTACCACGGTGTCAGCGGTACCTGTCTCGAAGCTGGCAATCGAGTGCTTTAGGGTTTCAGCCTCGTTGGCAAGCAGGCTGCCGGCGGCGGTGACCTCTTCGAAGGAGGCGGCTTGTTTTTGGGTGTTTCGATCAATCTGCGACACAGCGCTTGTGATCTCACCAATGCCCTGGACCTGTTCCGAGATGGCGCGCGAGATGTCGTCGACCCGGCCCGAGATATTGACCACGCTGTCTGCAATTTTTTCCAGCGAAGATTGTGCGTTGCCGACCTTCGCCACGCCTTCCGTTACGGCGTCATCGCTGCGGGCCATGACGGCATCGATTTCTTTTGCAGCCTCGCTGGCGCGTTGAGCCAATTGGCGGACCTCGGAAGCAACAACCGAAAATCCACGCCCGGCCTCGCCTGCGCGTGCGGCCTCGACCCCGGCATTGAGCGCAAGCAAATTGATCTGGAAGGAAATGTCATTGATGACACCCACGACCTGCCTGATTTCTGTGGAGGCATCTGAAATACGCGTCATGGAGGCTGCGGCTTCGGCAGCCACGGTCCCGCTGGCGCTGGCCGTTGAGCTGGCCAAGCGTGCGTTCTCGCTGGCTTCCTCGGCGCTGCCGCTGACTTGCTTGATGCTGGCAGAGAGCTCCTCCAGGGCGGCGGATGTTTCCTCAAGCGAGGCCGCGTTTTGCTCGGCCTGGCGTGACAAGCCGCCGGATGTGTCGCGCAGTTCGGCGGAAGAGGAGGCCAGATTGCTGCTGCTGCCCGAGATTTCTGACACTAGGACGCGCAGAGCCTCGATCATCTCGTTGGTGTCATCTTGCAGTTTGGCAAACGACCCGCGGAAATCTCCTGTCATCTTCTCGGTCAGATCGCCGCGCGCGACCCGTGCCAGCACCTGCGCGGTCTCGGACAGGCCATCATCGACGCTTTCCACAAGAGAATTCACCGACGACGCCAAGCCGACGAGTTCCTCATCTTCAAATGTGATCTCGACGCGCTTGGTGAAATCGCCTTCCGAAGCGGCGCTCACCACAGATCCAAGCGATGTGCTGAGATCGGAGATCATCGCTTTCCGTGCAGATTCTGCTTGCTGCCGTGCAGCCTCTTCCTGCTCTTGTTGACGTTTCTTCTCTGCAGCTTCTGCAGCGATACGCTCCTCTTCTTCAGCCCGTTCTTTCTCCAAGGCGGCCTTTTCGCGTTTCCGTTCGTCCTCCCGCATCTGGATGGTCTGCAAGGCGTTGTCGCGGAACACATGTAGGGCGGTGGCAAGGCGGCCCAATTCACCGCTGTTTCGACGGACCCCTTTGATTTCGGACAGGTCTCCGTCGGCCAGCCGCTCGGTGATCTGTGCGACCTTGTTCAGGGGGCGGGTGACCAGGAGCCAGACGAGCAGCGGCGCAATAAGCGCCAGGACAACGCCGACCGTACCAATCTGCGTGACCTGAGCGCCAGCGGTATCGACCCGGCTGCTCAGCAGTGCGGCTGTCTCATCAATGGAGTCGACGGCCGCCGCCGAGAAGGACGCTGTCTCTTGCGCGATGGCGCTGACCGCGCGGCTCGCGTTTGTCGCAGCCTGAGCTGCGGCCAGCTGTGCGTCGAAGACCGCAGTTTGCTCTTGTGCGACGCCCGTGTCCGGCTGGGCCAAGGCAAGGAGTTTTTCCACGTCGGTGCTGATATCGGTGTCAGACATCGGTTCGATCAAGGATCTGACGACCACTTCCTGTGCTGCAAGCTCCCCCTGCGCAAGGCTCAGCTCGGTTGGTGTGCGGGACAATGCGACCTTAAGCGCCAATGAGAAAAAATACTTCGTGGCCGCATCCAGGGACGCCATGTCACGCATTGCCGCGACTTCGACGTCCATCAGGTTGGTCAGAGCGGTGTTGCTGGTCTCTTTGGCCTCGTCACTGCCGATGATGAGATTGAAGTAGAGATCATCCACGGCGGGAGACAGCACGCGGTCCACCTCAAGGCGAAGTTCCAGAATTTCATTGGTTGCGGGCGGGCGCCCGGTGCCGGAAAAGGCGCGCTCATAGACCCGCAAGGCTTGTGAGACAGCGGTAGAGACCTCATTGAGGCTCTCCGTATCCTGCATCGTGTCCAGCAGGGCCTGCAGACGTTCTATGGACGACAGAGCCAGATCCTCGGTGATGGATTGCGAGGCGTCGAAGCTGTTTTGCCGCAGCGACAGCCCCAAGCCGGACAGGAGATTAACCTCGGATTGGGCCGCGAGCACAGATTGAAACTGTGCAAAGTCACGTTCGACCAGCTGCGTCAGGGTCTCCTCCATCGATCCGATGGCATCTTCACCGCTGAGCGTCATGTCAAACAGCGCTGAATCCGTAGCCTCTTCCAACCGCGCACTTACCGAATTCGCATCCTCGAAGGCGATTCTCAATGTCTCCAGCGCATGCGCCGTCGCGTCCTGCTCCGCGCGTTGTGCATCGAGCAGGTCGACCAGTGCGGGTTCCACCGGATCCAGCAAACTGATGGCCGTATCCCGCTCGGCGGTGGGCAGAGTATCGAGAGCATTGCGGAAATCGGACATGATTGCCGTTTTTTCGGTCTGCAGCGTGTCCAACTGCTCTGTGGTGTTGGCAATCAATATGTTGGACAACAGCTCGCGTGTCTGATCTGCAGCCTGGGCAATCCCGGCGCTGGTCCGCAGTTGCGGCAGCTTGTCCTCGGACAGGGTGCTCATCTGTGTGTCGATGGATTGAAACACCGACCAGCTGACGTACACTGCCGCGCCGATCATGAGGCCCATCGCGCCGATGATCAGGGCCAGGCGGGCCATGATCGAATGAGCGATCTTCGATACCAGGGATTTCATCCTGAATCCTTCAAACTATGCTGCTGTCGAGGGAAGGTGGCGGCGCCGATCCGGCGCCGCCGCTTGGCGGAACCTAGCTGGAGGGGGCAACGGCTTCGAAGGTGCCATCCGTGCCAATGCGGGTCAGGAACACGCTGTCAGACCCCTGGTTGTCGCCTGGGCCGTAAGACAGGCTGAACCCCCCCAGATCGACGGTTCCGATCTGAGACAGGGCATTCATATAGCTGTCCCGTGTCAGCTCTGCGCCCGCGTTGCGCAGGGCTTCGATTGCGACACGACCGGTCAGATACCCTTCGAGAGAGACAAACCCGGGCTCGGCATTTGCGTCAACCGCTGTCAGTGCCGCTTGATACTCTGCCACCACCGGCAAGGAGGTATCCCAGGGCTGAGGCACAACCTGGCTGATGATCACGCCTTCACCGTCCGGACCCAGCTCTTCGGCGAGCGCTTTGGAGCCGACAAAGGAGATCGTCACAAAGGTCGCGTCCATCTTCATTTTGCGCGACAGTTTGATAAACTCGGCCAGCGGTTTGTAAGCGCCAACCATGACAACCGCCTCGGGCTTGGCTTTGCGGATTTCCAGCAGGGCAGATTTCACGGCCACGGTGTTGCGCGTGTAGGTCCCTTCGGCAGACAGGCTCATACCGCGCGCGTCCAGCGCTTTGGTCACACCCGACAGACCAACGCGGCCAAAACCGTCATCCTGATACAGGATGGCAATGTTGGTCAGGCCAAGATCGTCGACCAGATGATCGATCCACGCAGCGGTTTCGGCATCATAGGTCGCGCGGACGTTGAGTACATTGGTCAAAGACGGATCGCGCAGAAATCCGGCACCTGTGAAAGGCCCGATCATGGGCATGGCGGCGTCCGTGGCAAGCGGTTGCGTGGCCTTGGTTGTCGGCGTGCCGACGGGCCCGATCAGGGCCAGGTAGTCATTGCTCTCAATCACGGAATTCACCGCGTCGATAGAACGGCTCGGCTCATAGCCGTCGTCCATGCTTTCCAGTTGCAACTGGCGGCCATGAATGCCCCCGGCGCGGTTGACCTCTTCGAATGCAGCCTGAATGCCTTGCTGCATGCCAAGACCCAAAGCGGCGGCAGGCCCATCGAGGGCGGCAACTTGGGCAAATTGCACAGTTGTATCGCTGACCCCTTCGTCGGCGAAGGCCGGAAGCGCCATCAGGCAGGCAGCGGCAACAGCTGTGGCGTGAGTGAATTTGAGCATAGCATCATCCTTGCGTCACTAAATCTGCGCGCAAAGCTGACCCTCAGTGGTTGCGAATGAATTAACGCCCGCCGAAATGGTAGTTCGATTTGGACCTAATGGGCGATATGCGCCCTCGTTCTGCCTGTATTTGTCGACCGTACCGGGATGCTAGAGGTCATCCAACATCTTGGATTCGCCCATCATAAGGCTGTCGAGCGCGTCATACAGCGCCGCTTGCTGTGTGCTGGATAGTTTCGACATAAAATGCGCCTGATTGGCATCAACCTTCCGCCAGGACGCGTGCAACTTGGCGCGCCCGGCCTCGGTGACCGAGATCTGGCGCGACCTGCCATCCGCGTCGTCTAGGGCGCGTTCGACAAGACCTTCGCGGATCATCGCCTTAAGCAGGCGGGACATGGCAGGCCGCGTGATCCCGATGTGCTCGGCCAGCTCCGACGGCGCGTGATGCCCTTCGATCTCCACGCTTGACAGAACGCACCAGCGCAGCCGGGTCAGCCCGTAATCGGCAAGGTCGGCCTCGAGACGGCTCTGCATCAGGCGAGACAGTCGGCTCAGCCTGAACCCCAGTCGGTGCCGCAACCTATAGTCCGTCGGCACAGCGCTGCGCTGCGAAATTTTCTGTGTCAAATCGCCTGCTCCACCAACCTGGGCGTGTGCTTCTGCATAGCCTCAGAAATGCAGCTTCACAATTATTTCTAAATAAAATAATTAACATCTATAACTAACTTCGATGAGTGTGGAGCATAGCGTGATCAGGCCAGCGAAATCGGACGGCAGCGGTGCGGGCGCCGGCCGCATTGTTTGGTGCGCCAGAGCGCCCCTCGGCCACGTCAAGGCAGGATGACGATGCGGTTTTTCTCCGACAAGACCCGCCCGGTTCACATGGGGCCGTACCCGACCGAGCAGCTGGCCCGGCGTGAAGATCGGCCAGACCTCCGGGCGGTTCCGCCCATGCGTCCGCTGGCGTTTCGGCGGCCACAAGATCCTGCGTCGATCATCAACGCTATGTGCGATCATCAGGCGACGCTCGATGCGATCCGCAGTGGCCCGGTCAACGCTGTGGTTGCAGATGCGCCCAAAGATCCACAGGAACGGGCCAATCATCTGAAAGCATTTGGATATTTCGCCGATGCGGCAGATGTTGGGGTTTGTTTGCTGTCACCGGATCTGACCTTGCCCCAAGCTTTCACAAACCCGGATGTGGCGCGTCTGGTGCGAGATCTACAGACCCGCCAGACCAAGACCTTCGCGGCGGGCATCGACAGCACGCTGGCGGATCTCAAAGAGTCAGTGACCGCTCCGCCGACCAGCATTGCCGCTCATACCCATGCTTTGGTCCTGCTTTACGAGAACCCGAGAACACCGGAGGCAGACGAGGTGGGGGGGCGCTGGATCCGGGATGCGCAGTCCCATCGTGCCGGTCTGCTGGCAGCAGAGACGGCCATCGTCCTGGCCAACTATCTGCGTCTTCTGGGTTATGACGCTCGGGGGCACACTGTGTCCAACTCGGATGTGGACCTTGGCAGGCTCGCGGCTGCTGCCGGTCTCGCGACGCTGGAGGATGGTCGCCTGCTGCATCCCTATATCGGAGACAGGTTCGGGTTGGCGGCGGTCACCACCACCTTTGTGCTCGCGCCTGATAAGCCCCTTGTTCCGCGACCGGCGCAGCCAAAATCCGCGTTTGGCCCGGCCTGGTGGTTTGGGACGGCCTCGGCCAAGACCGCCGCAACTGCCGTGCCTTTCGCCAAACGCCGCTTCGTGGATGGCGCGCATCCGTTTGAGACATTGAAACGGGTCGACACACCAACGACCTACATTGACGAGGCACGTGTCGCGCGGGTTCCAAAACGAGCCGACATGTTCGCACGTGCCCAATTCGGCGATATGGGGAAGAAAGTGCAAGACGGTGCCAAAGGCGGGCAATACATCCGCCGGGCGGCACCGTCCATGGCGCAGCGGCGCGCGTTGGCCGCGTTCTCGCTGTTGCAGGATGGGGCGATAGCGACAGAGAAAGCCCGCCTCGACCCGCAAGAGGCCGCCGATCTGATCAAGGCCACGAGCTATTGGCTGGGTGCTGATGCGGTGGGTCTGTCGCGATGCCCCGATTGGGTCTGGTACAGCCATGACGCCCGTGGCGAGCTTATCGACCCGCCGCATGATCATGCCATCAACATGATTATCGATCAGGGGCGTGAGACGATGGAGGGCTCGTCCGGCGACGATTGGATCGCTGTGGCGCAAAGCATGCGAGCCTACTTGCGCTTTTCCCTGCTGGGCGGTGTGATTGCCCGGCAGATCCGCAATCTGGGCTATGAGGCAAAGGCCCATACGGTGATGGATGGCGAAGTGCTGCAACCGCCGCTTCTGCTGCTGTCAGGGTTGGGTGAGGTCAGCCGCATCGGTGAGGTGATCCTCAACCCCTTTCTGGGGCCGCGGCTGAAGTCGGGTACGATCACAACCGACCTGCCACTGGCACATGACAAACCTATCGACTTCGGCCTGCAAAGGTTCTGCGAAAGCTGCAACAAATGCGCGCGCGAATGCCCGTCAGGCGCGATCACCGCCGGGCCGAAGCTGATGTTCAATGGCTATGAAATCTGGAAATCCGACAGCCAGAAATGCGCGACCTACCGGATCACCACGTCCGGGGGGGCCATGTGTGGCCGCTGTATGAAGACCTGCCCGTGGAATCTGGAGGGCCTCTTCAAGGAGAGACCCTTCCGCTGGGCCGCGATGACTGTGCCAAAGCTGGCGCCTGCGCTGGCGCGGTTGGATGACGCGGTGGACAACGGCACGCTGAACCCGGTCAAGAAGTGGTGGTGGGATCTTGAGATCGAGGAAGATGGCGGGTACCGCCCGACCCGAAATCCTCCAAACCAGCGTGCGCTGCAAAAGGATCTGGACCTCAAATACGAGGATCAGACGCTGGCCGTCTATCCCGCGCCTCTGGCACCGCCGCCCGCGCCCTATCCGTTCCCGATGGATCGGGAGGCTGGGATCACGGCCTATCGTGCCCTGATCACGCCCGAGGAGTACAAGGCGCGGCTGGCGAGAGGCGATGAGAGCGCGGTGCACCGATACGAGGCCGCTAGCGACAGCCCCGTCATTCAGGTGGAGATCATCCGGGCAGAGCGCAGTGCCGAGCATGTCATGATATATGAGTTTGCACCGGTCGAGGGGGGCCTTTTGCCGGAGTGGTCCGCGGGCGCGCATCTCGACATCGTGGTGGCGCCGGAATTCATGCGCCAGTATTCCATGTGCGGGGATCCGGCAGATCGGACAAAGTACCAGATCGCCGTTCTAAGGGAAGCGGACGGGCGCGGCGGGTCGCAGCTTCTGCATCGGATCTTCTCGGTCCGGCGGCGGGTCTTCATTTCCCGACCCATCAATCACTTCCCGCTTGATCCTGGGGCAACAAGATCCATCCTCATGGCGGGCGGTATCGGGATCACCCCGATGGTGGCCATGGCACATGAGCTGCATGCGCAAGGTCAGCCGTTTGAGTTGCACTACTCAGGGCGGTCACGGGCCAGTATGGCGCTGCTGGATGAGATTGCCGGGTCTCCGTGGGCCGACGCCGTTCAGTTGCACATCTCCGACGAGGGCCGCCGCGCGGATCTGAATGCTCTGCTGCCACGTTACCAGTTAGGCTGGCACCTCTATACCTGCGGTGGCGCCAGCTATATGGCCAGCGTTTTGCAAGCTGCCGGGTGCGCCGGGTATCCTGAAGACGCCTGCCATTCCGAGTATTTTTCGGTGCCCGAGCAGCCCGACTACGTCAACCATGCGTTTGCGCTGAAACTGACGCGCTCCGGCAAACTGCTGTCTGTCCCCGCAGAGAGGTCAGCCACGGATGTCCTGCGTGAAAACGGCGTTGCGATTGATGTCAAATGCTCTGACGGGATCTGCGGTGTGTGCAAATGCGGCTTGGTTTCGGGCGAGGTCGAGCATCGGGATTTTGTCTTGTCGAAAGCCCAACGCGAAACCTCCGTGATCCTCTGCCAGTCCCGCGCGGCGCAAGAGGGCGGTGTGGTGGAGGTTGACCTCTAGAATACCCGCTTAGGCGGCGTCGGGTGCTGCATCCCGGAAGGCGTCAAGCGTTTGGCAGGCGGCCTCAACGGCCCGGATGCGGGCGCAACCGCTGTAGTCGACCCCCCATCGCCGCGCGTTGTAAAGCTGCGGGATCAGGCAGATGTCGGCCAGGCTTGGCGCGTCTCCTGTTGCAAAGGGAGCCTGCTCGAAGGCAGCCAACCGGGCCTCAAAGGCGATCAGCGCCGGAGTGATGAAGTGGCGCATCCAGTTGGTGCGGGCGGGTTCTTGCCCTTGCGTGGCGTGCGTGGCCACCGACATGTTGCAGACGGGGTGCAGATCGACAGCGATGATATAGGCCAGCGCGCGCAGGGTCGCCCGTGCGGCGGGATCTTGCGGCAACAGCCCCAGCGCGCGCGTCTCGTCCAGATATTCGATGATCGCCAGGGATTGCGCAATGCGGTGCCCGTCGATGTCGAGCACCGGCACAAGGCCTTGGGGGTTGCGGGCCAGATGCTCCGCTGTGCGGTGGGCCTTTTGTGACAGATCGACTTGCTCTGCGTCGTAGGCGATACCTGCCAGATTGAGCGCGATGCGGACACGGTAGCTGGCGGAGGAATGCGGGTAGTCCCACAGAACGACTTTGCTCATTTTGCGGCCTCCAACGCGTCGCGCAACACCGCGCGGTCACCGATATGGTTGGCCAGGATCAGGATCAGGCGAGCGTTGAGCGCGTCACTGTCGGCTTTGGTCTTCCCCTCATGGGCGTCGAGAAGCTCCTGATAGAACCCATCCGGGTCGGTGATGTTGGGGTGCAGGGTCAAGGGCATGGCGCAGCCTTTCCAATGGCGATGTGCGAGGCGCGCTTCACGGCCTCATGGTCAAAGGTAGGCCACCGCGCAACGATATGCTGGTCGGGCCGGATGAGATAGACAGCGGAGGGTGCGTTGCCAAGATATCGCTCTGCCAGCAGGGGATTTGTCTGGGCAGATAATTCCAGCCTCCGGGCCAGAAGCCCGCCCGCTTCGATCTGTTCTGGTGTATCCGCGTCTATGGCCAGCAGCGTGAAGCCGGGATGCAGCCGTTCCAGTAGAAACGTCTGGCCCAGCTTGCAGTCCACGGCCGGGGTGCCGGGGCGGGTGGCAGGCGGTCCGTCCAGATGATCTTCGCCAAACAGCGTCAAGCCGTCATAGACGCAAGGCACAGAGAGCCGCCCGGAATTGACCAAAGGCCGCGCAAATGGCGCGCGCGCCGCCAGTTCCAGCACCGCGTTGCGGAAGACCTGGCTTATCTCCGACTTCGGCGTCATGAAATCGGTGGACCGGGTGGAATTGAGGATATTCTCATCCGCCGCGTATTCCCGCTCCTCTGCGTATGTGTCGAGCAGCGCGTCCTCTGCCAGCCCGTTGCACATGAGATCAAGCTTCCAGGCAAGGTTTTCCGCATCCTGCACGCCGGAGTTCGCGCCGCGCGCGCCGAATGGCGATACCTGATGCGCGCTGTCCCCAGCAAAAAGCACCCGGCCATGGCGGAACGCCTGCATGCGGCGGCACTGGAAGGTGTAGATGGAGGTCCACTCCAGCGCGTACTCCGGTACCTCTCCGGTTTGTGCGGACAGCATTTCATCTACGCGGGCGCAGATGCGCTGCGGCTTCAATTCCTCCTCCCGATCAATGTCCCATCCCAGCTGGAAGTCGATCCGCCAGATGTCGTCGGGTTGCTTGTGCAGCAGAGCCGATTGGCCAGCGCCTTTGAAGGGCGGGTCAAACCAGAACCAGCGTTCGGTCGGGAAGGGGGCCTGCATTTTCACATCGGCGATCAGGAAGCTGTCCTCAAAGACCCGACCGTCAAAGCTGAGCCCCAGCATGTCCCGTGTGGGGGAGCGCGCACCGTCGCAGGCAATCACCCAGTCGGCCTCCACCGCATAGGGCCCGTCGGGCGTATCGACCGTGAGCCCCACCTGATCCTCTGCAGGTCTGACGTCGGTTACCCTATTGCCGCCGCGCACCTCGATGGGCGCGCCACCGGCTTGTGCCCGCCTGATCGCGTCGAACAGGAAGGTCTCGAAATAGGGTTGCTGCAGGTTGATGAAGGCCGGGTTGCGGTGGCCATCCTCCGGCAAGAGGTCGAACTCGAAGACCTTGCCGTCCCCGTGAAAGACCTTGCCGAGGCTCCAGACGACCCCTTTCTCAACCATCGCGGCCCCGGCACCCAGACGCGTGGCAATGTCGAGCGTGCGCTTGGCAAAGCAGATGGCCTTCGAGCCGAGGCCGGGGCCCTCGTGATCGTCCAGCACCAGCGCAGGCGTTCCGCGCTGTCCTAGATCGAGGGCCAGCGCTAACCCCACCGGGCCACCACCGATGATGACAACCGGATGCCGGGCCGGTGTCGACGCGGCCTGATCCGCAACCTTCTGATAGGGATAGAGGGTGACGGCGGTTTGATATCTCGCTGCGACCATGATGCCTCCCCCCGGATGCGGATCAGCCCTGAAGGGCCGCCCACATGTCCAGATCCCGCTGCGCTGTCCAGATGCGCGGCGTGTCGATGCCGCGCGCTTCGTCGTAGGCGCGGCTGACGTTGAAGGGCAGGCAGTGCTCGTAAATGGCATAGTCCTTGAACTTCGGATCGCAGGTGGCGCGCACCGCCTCCCAGGCCTCTTTCAGATCGCCGCCGCGCGCGGCCACCCGTGCTGCCGGGACACAGGTCGACTGGACAAAATCGCGCGTACTTGCGATGGCGCGCGCGACGGCCTCTTTGCCCACAAGTGCGGCACCACGCCCGGGGGCAATGGCGTCGACGTCATGGGCTGCGATCCGGTCAAGCGTCGCGCCCCAGTCTGCGAAGTGTCCGTCACCGCAGTAACAGGCGGAGTGATCCTCGACGATATCGCCTGTGAACATCACGTTTTCATCCGGCACATGGATCACCGCGTCCCCCGCCGTATGCGCCCGCCCGATGTGCTTGATGTCCACCCGCCGTTTGCCGAGATAGACGGTCATGCTGTCCGAGAAGGTTGTTGTGGGATAGGTCAGCCCGGGGATGCTCTCATGCCCTTCGAAGAGGCGCGGAAAGCGCTGGAACTCGCTGTCCCAATCCTCCTGCCCGCGTTCGACAACCATGCTGCGGGCCACATCTGACATGATGATCTGCGGCGCGCCGTAAGCCGCCGCGCCGAGCACACGCACCGCATGATAATGCGTGAGCACCAGATGACTGATCGGCTTGTCGGTGACCGACCGCACCTTGTCGATCACCTTTTGTGCCAGACGCGGGGTGGCCTGCGCCTCAACAATCATCACACTCTCGTCACCGATGATCACGCCGGAGTTCGGGTCGCCCTCGGCGGTAAAGGCCCACAGGTCACGCCCCACCTCGTCGAAGGTGATGGTCTTTTCGGTCAGATCCCCCTGCGAGGCGAATGCTTTGGCCATTGTGGTGGTCCTTATGTGGGGGATCGCGCGGCGGGGGCGATGGTGCCGGTGCAGATCCCAAAGCCAATCTGATACCCGTCGCCTTTGGCGGCCCCGTGCAACGTCAGTGTGTCGCCGTCCTCGATAAACGTGCGGGTCTCTCCGGTGTCGAGCGTCAGTGGCTCTTTGCCGCCCCAGCTCAGCTCAAGCAAGGAGCCGCGTTGTGATTTCTCAGGCCCAGAGATCGTGCCCGACCCCAGCAGATCGCCCGCCGTCATGGCACAGCCTGACGACGCATGATGGGCCAGCTGCTGCGCGGCGGAGTAATACATTTCGCTGTAGTTGGTGCGCGCGATGGTGGTGGCAGGCTGATCTTTGGGCGCCATCGTGACCTCCAGCTCGATGTCATAGAGCATCGGCTCGGGTTCTTTCAGATAGGGCAACAGCTCCCGCTCGCGCGCTGGGGTCGAGGTGCGGAAGGGCTCCAGCGCGGCTTTTGTCACGATCCAGGGGCTGATCGACGTGGCAAAGGCCTTGGCCTGGAACGGCCCCAACGGCTGGTATTCCCAGGCCTGAATGTCGCGCGCGGACCAGTCGTTCAGCAGCACATAGCCAAAGATCATGTCATCGGCCTCTTGCACCGACATTGGCTGGCCCATGCGCGATGATGTGCCGACAATAGCCCCCATCTCCAGCTCGATGTCGAGCCGTCTGCAGGGGCCGAAAGAGGGCACATCTGCCTCTGGCGCCTTGGTCTGCCCATTGGGGCGGGTTATCTCCGTTCCGGAGACCACAACGGTTGAGGCCCGCCCGTTGTAACCTATTGGAATATGCAGCCAGTTGGGCGGCAGTGCATTCTCCGGCCCGCGGAACATGGTGCCGACGTTCATGGCGTGATGTTTTCCTGCGTAGAAATCGGTGAACTCATGCACCAGAAACGGCATGTGCATTTCAGCGTCCGCCTGTGACACGAGGTGCGGTTCAACCTGGGTCCGCAGCACCGACCTTTCTTCGAGGAGCTCGACCAGACGCGCGCGGAGCTTGGCCCAGACGCCGGGGCCCAGTTCCATGACGTCGTTCCAGTAGGGCAGGTCAAAGGCGCCTTCATCATCCAGCACGATCACCCCTGCCGCCTCGCAAGCGGCCATATCAAGGATCATATCACCAATCGCCACACCGCAACGCGGTTCGGTGACGTCTGTGGAAAAGACGCCGTAGGGCAGGTTGTTCAAGGGAAACGGCGTCTCAGCCGTATTCGCCGAAACCACCCAGCTTTTCATCAAAGGCATATGTGAGGCTTTCTATTTCTTGCCGGGTGTGCCGTCGAACTTCTTCTCAAGATCGGACCAGCAGTCGATGTAGTCATCCTGCAGCGGCGCTTCCTTTGCAGCAAAGGCGGTCAGATGCTGCGGGAAACGCGTCTCGAACATGAACGACATCGTGTTGGCGAGATATTCGGGTGCGAGATCGGCATTTGATGCGCCCTCAAAGGCGTTTTTGTCAGGCCCATGCGGTAGCATCATATTGTGCAAGCTCATGCCGCCGGGCACAAAGCCCTCCGGCTTGGCGTCATAGATCCCGAAGATATTTCCCATCAGCTCAGACATCACGTTCTTGTGGTACCAGGGCGGGCGGAAGGTGTCTTCGGCCACCATCCAGCGGTCGCGGAAGAGCACAAAGTCGATATTGGCTGTGCCCTCTACACCCGAGGGTGCTGTGAGCACCGTAAAGATCGACGGATCCGGGTGATCAAAGAGGATCGCGCCCACGGGGCAATAGGTGCGCAGGTCATATTTACAGGGCGCGTAGTTGCCGTGCCAGGCGACCACATCGAGCGGCGAGTGACCAATCCGGGTTTCATGGAACTGCCCCGCCCATTTCACCGTGACGGTTGAAGGCACCTCGTGGTCTTCAAAGGCGGCCACCGGTGTCTTGAAATCCCGCCGGTTGGCCATGCAATTGGCGCCAATAGGGCCACGCCCGGGCAACTCGAACTTCTGGCCGTAATTCTCGCAGATAAAGCCACGGCAGGGGCCCTCCAACACCTCCACCCGATAAACCAGCCCGCGCGGCAGGATGGCGATCTCCTGCGGCTCCAGATCGATCACCCCCAGTTCGGTGCAAAACCGCAAGCGGCCCTCCTGCGGCACCACCAGCAGTTCGCTGTCAGCCGAGTAGAAGTAACTGTCCACCATGCTTTCGGTGACCAGATAGATATGGCTCGCCATGCCCACCTGCGTATTCACGTCACCGGCCGTGGTCATCGTGCGCATGCCTGTGAGCCATGTCAGCCCCTGATCGCCATGCGGCACCGGGTCCCAGCGATACTGCCCCAGGGAAATGACATCCGGGTCAATATGCGGTGCTGACGCCCAATAGGGCAGGTCGATCTTCTCAAAGCGGTGCGTGTGCTTGACGGAAGGACGGATGCGGTAGCACCAGCTGCGCTCGTTCTGATGGCTCGGCGCGGTGAAGGCGGTCCCCGACAGCTGCTCACCATAAAGCCCGTAGTTGCATTTCTGCGGTGAATTCATCCCCTGCGGCAAGGCGCCCGGCAGTGCTTCGGTCTCAAAGTCATTGCCAAAGCCGGGCATGTATCCGTCGGTTGTGCCAACCGGCGTTGTCGCAGATGTCAGCGTCGATGATGGTGTGTGCGTGTTCATGCGCTCCTCCTCAGCGGCCTGCCCCACGCGTAATAGTTGCTTTTGTAACTAACAAGGCTAAATCCGACAGTATGAATGAAAAAGACGTATTCGATCTGCAGGGGTTTTTGCCCTATATCCTCAACCAGGCAGCGGAGCGGGCAAGTCTGGAGTTCCAGACCTATTATAAATCTCGCTACGGCATGCTGAGAACGGAATGGCGCGTGCTCTTTCACCTGGGGCGCTACGGTCGGATGCAGGCCAAGGAGATTTGCCAGCGGGCCCGCATTCACAAGACAAAGGTCAGCCGGGCTGTCTCTGCGCTGGAACACAAGCGCTTGCTGTCACGGACAGATCTGCCAGAAGACCGGCGCGGTGAATATCTGATGCTGACCACGCGTGGGGGGCAGGTGTTTGGCGATCTCTGTCAGGAAGCACAGCGGTTTGACGCGAATATGCTCCGGGATTTCACCCTGGAGGAACAAACCGTCCTGAGACGGGTCCTGATCAAACTCGCGCAGTTCTAATGCAACGGGTTGAGATGTAACTCGACCTCTCAGCCGGATCGCCTGGCGTGCATCGCCAGGCAGCGCCCGCCCCCCTTCGATGGGGGAAGGGCGCTTCCTCTCCCCGACGCTAGCGCAACCAGCTAAGATAGTCGCTGACGAGCAGATGAGTTGGATCCACATCTTCTTCTATTTCGGCAAACCGCCCGATTGGATCGCGAAAAATATTGTCCGTCTCGTCATCATTCACCGTCGAGACTTCACCGATCAGCACGTCGCCGCCCTCGCCCCAAAAGGCATGCCAGTCTCCCGGCATCAGCGTCACACTCTCTCCCGGCGCCAGCCTCAGCTTCTCTCCCGCGTCGAAATCGCAGCGGATCCCGTCACACCAGACTGTGCCACCACGATCCTCGGCGAACTGTCCGGCGTCATCTGAGCCAAAAAGCTCGATCACCAGCGTCGCACCACCGCGATTGATGATGTCTTCGGCCTTGATCACATGAGTGTGCATCGGGCTGAGTTGATCCTGTTTTGAGATCAGCAGCTTTTCCGCATAGCACATGCCGCCGCCGCGCCGCAGGTCGGCCAGTCGCCCGTTGCGCAGGGTGAACAGAAACAGCCCCATCTCGTCGTACCGACCCGCGCCATAGTCGGTGATGTCCCAGCCGCAGCGGGCTTCGATCACGGCAGCCGCGTCCTCGCGCCGCGCCGTGAACGCGTCGGGTGTCCAATAGGCGAAGGGTGGCAGCACAAAACCGTGCGCGCGGATCATCTCATCCGCTTCAGCCATGATATCGTTGATGCGCGAGCGTTTCATGCGGGTGTCAGCTCCTGACTGAGCAATTCGATGACAATGGCAGCCGTCCAGGTGAACTGGTCGCCACCACAGGGTTCGGCCGTGTGTGGATCGTAATACTCGGCAAATCCACTGCGTTCAATCAGCCGCAGGCTGTCCGCAATGATGCGCTGGGCGATGACACTCTCGCCGCTGCGAAAAAGTCCATCCGCGATCATGTAGTTCACGATCAGCCAGACCGGCCCGCGCCAATAGCGCAGGCTGTCAAACGCCGCGACGCTGGGGTCGTGGCTGGGCACGAGGTAGTCGACCTGCTCTCCCAACGCGGCGAGCCGCTTGGCAATCGCTTTGGCACGTGGCGCAGGGATATCTGCGAAACCAGCCAGAAGGCCTGCGATAGACGGGCTTTGAATAAGCGCTCCGGTGGTCCGGTCCTGACAAAGGTACTGGCCCGCTGCGTCGCTCCAGAGCGTGTCCATTGCAGCGATGCCGTTGGACGCAAGCTGCCGTGACTGCTCTGCCATCTCAGCCAGGCCAAACCGCTCTGCCAGATCTGCAAGATCGGTGCAGGAGCGGATCAGGATCGCGTTGAAACCCGGATCCACCACCTGAAACGGCGAGGCGTCATGCAGCTTGCTGTTGTCCCAGCCCAGTCTGCGGAAGTGCTGCACAAGCCAGATGTAGCGCTCGTACTGCGCTTGTGTGGGACGGTGTGAGGGGTTGGCATGCTGGATGTCACGGCGATTGAACGGCTCCACTCCCTCGGTCGGCACACGTTCAAACACATCGTCCCAATCTATGGAATTGTCGCGACCGGATTCCCAGGGGTGGATGATCGCCACAAGCCCGCTGCCCTGCGGGTCACGGCAGCGGTGGAACCAGGCGTGCCAGGCGTGGATCTTCGGCAGCAGCGCCCGGGCGCGCGTCTCCGCCAAGGCCGGATTCCGCGCGCGTTCCACCAGACGGCGCACGGCAAAGCCTGCCACTGGGGGCTGGGTGATCCCGGACGTAGGTACAGGTCGCCCGGTGCGCCAGACCTCCGGCCCTGGAAAATATCCGTCGTCCTCCTCATGAAAGACGATATGCGGGACCATCCCGTCGGGCCACTGATTGGCGAAGAGCGTGTCGATCTCGGTCCACGCCCGTTCCTCATCGAAATGCGAAAACCCCAACGCACTGAGGCAGCTGTCCCAGTTCCACTGGAAGGGGTAGAGTCCATGGGTCGGCACCGTATAGCCGCCCCGGTCATTGCGGCGCAGGATCGCCTTGGCCTGCGCGATCAGATCCTCAGTCATGCTGTCTCCTCACGCCACGGCCAATGTGGTCTGCGGATCAAACCAGCGCACGCGGTCGGGCTGTGGGGTGAGGTTCAGCACCTCGCCCGGTTTGACCTTGAAGTCGCTGTCGAGCACCGCGCGGAAAAGCTGGCCATCGACCTCGCAGGTCACCAGCAAATGGGCCCCCAAAGGCTCGATCACCTTGGCCACCGCCTTGAAGCCGTCGTCCGCAAGGCGCAGATCCTCTGGACGGATTGCGAATTTCAGCTGTGCCGACGCGCCCGGCCCGTCGATGACCTGCCCCGCGACCTGCCATTTGCCGCTCTCCGCCGGGTTTGCAGGCAGGAAATTCATCGGCGGGTTGCCGATGAAACCGGCGACAAACTCCGCCGACGGGTTGCGATAGACCTCAATGGGTGAGGCGGCCTGCACGATCTTGCCTTCGTGCATAACGCTGATCCGATCCGCCATGCTCATCGCTTCCACCTGATCGTGGGTCACATAGATGGCCGTTGTCTTGCTCTCGGCCAGCACGCCCTTCAACTCGGCCCGCATCTCCATGCGCAGCAGCGCATCGAGGTTCGAGAGCGGCTCATCCATCAGGATCACATCGGGCTCCATCGCCAGCGCGCGCGCCACCGCGACCCGCTGCCGCTGACCGCCCGAAAGCTCACCAGAGTAACGCTTGAGCAGCTGTTCGATGTGCATCAACCCCGCCGTCCGCTCGACGCGACGCGTCACCTCGTCATTCGGCAGCTTCTGCATCCGCAGACCGAAGCCGATGTTCTCGAACACCGTCAGATGCGGGAACACGGCATAGTTCTGGAACACCATCGAGATGCCGCGATCCTTGGGCGAGAGATTGTCGATCCGCCGCCCACCGATCCAGACCTTGCCCGTGGTGGCCGTCTCCAGCCCCGCGATGATCCGCAGCAGGGTGGATTTGCCGCATCCCGAGGCGCCCAGCAACACCATGAACTCCTGATCTTCGATGGTCAGGTTGATGTCATGCAGGGCCTGATAGGCGCCGAAGCTCTTGGCAACATTCTTGATTTCGATTTGAGCCATATCGTTGGTTCCTTGTTCTGGTCGCCGCCCGCCTTTAGCGGTTGGCGATGCCCCACATGGCAAAGAGGTACTTGCGCACCGCGAAGATGAAGATGAGCGCGGGCACCACGAGGATGAAGCCGCCAGCGAATTTCAGGTGCAGCGGCGAGGTGTCGAGGTTTTGCAGCAGGAACGCGGTCAGCGTTCGGTTCTCGATGGTCAGCACTGCGGCGGCGAAGACCTCGTTCCAGGAGATCACAAAGGCGAAGATGGCGCTCGCCGTGATGCCGGGCAGGATGAGCGGTAGAACGACTTTGGTGAAGGCGGTGAGCCGCGTACAGCCCAGCGTCCAGGCCGCCTCTTCCAGCTCCATCGGGATGCCGGAGAAGAGCGAGAAGGTGATCAGCACCGCGAAGGGAATGGCCAGCGTGGTGTGCACCAGTGCCAAGCCAAAGGCCGTATCATCAAGCCCTGTCTGGATGAACATCACCGCCAGCGGCAGCGCCAGTAGGGGCAGGGGGAAGGCCCGCGTCAACAGGATCAGCAGGCGAAACAGTCCCTTGCCCGGAAACTCGAACCGCGAGAGTGCGTAGCCTGCTGGCGCACCGATCAGGATCGACATCACCATGGTCATCGCCGCCACGATCACCGAGTTTTTTAATGCCGTGAGCATGCCCGCGAAGCCTGCGAAGAAGGTCAGGCTGCCCAGGTCGAACTCGGGCCAGAACGGCTTGGGGAAGCTGTTCACAGTTTCAGGCGAGGAGAGCGTGTTGATCAGCAGGAAGTAGATCGGCACGATCACCCAGGCACAGAGGAAGACAACGGAGGCGATGTAGAGGTACCGCCCGGTCGCCCGCGTGTCCGGGGCAACGGCATCGGCTGTTGCATCACTCATATCGTGGCTCCTTTCGGGACGCGCAGTACGCGCAGGATGACCAGCGTGAAGCCAATGGAGATGGCCAGGATGATCAGCGCCATCGCCGCTGCTGCACCGCTATTCAGAAGATCGAACTGGTAGGCATAGGTCTCTCCCATGAGGACCGGGAAGAGCGTGCCGCCCAAGGCCGCCACCACCGCGAAGATCTCAAAGGCGAGGATCACCCGGAGCACCAGCGCCGTCTGCAGCGAGGGCCGCAGCATCGGCAGGGTGATGCGGGTGAAGCGTTTCCAAGGGGAAGCACCGAAGACCTCTGCGGCCTCGCAATACTCTTTTGGGATGAGCCCGATGCCAGCGACGAGAATCACCAGCATGATCGCCGTCGCCCGCCAGATCTCCGCCAGCGCAATGGCAAGAAAGACAATGCCCGGATGGGTATAGGACAGGAAATTCACAGGCTGATCAACGATCCCCAGTCCGCTCATCATCGAGTTGAGAAAACCCGATTGCTCGAAGATCGCCAGCCAGATGATACCCGCTGCCAGATCCGAGATGCCGAGCGGGATGGTCCAGATGTAGAGCACTATGTCGCGCCCCTTTTGCATCCTGTTGACCATCGTGGCCATGAGCAACGCCAGCGCCAGCTGCACGGGCACCACAGCGGCGGCCAGCAGCAGAGTGTTCTGCATCGAAATGGGAAACTTCCAGTAGGAGACAACCTCGCGGAAGTTATCGAGCGTGAAGCCTGCTCCGGTACTGAAGGCCTGTTTCGAGACGAGAACAAAGGGGTAGAGGAAAAACAGACATAAGAAGAGTGTAACCGGCAAGATCAGGACATACGGAAGGATCCGGGCGTTCATCGCGGAACTCCTGACCGGCGCATCTGCGCCGAAATTTGGGGTGGGGATCTGGGGTGTCCGGGCCCATCACGGGCAGGCCCGGACACTTGAGGCCGCTTACTCGACCGGGCAGGCGCCCTCGGAGGGCGCATCCGGGGCCCAGCACGGCGCGCCGGTCTCTTCCATGATCGCTGCGAGACGCTTCTTCTGATCTTCCAGCACAGCCTCAATGGGCTGGCGCGCAAGAATGATCCGCTCGAACGTGTCCACGAAGACGCGGTTGAAGTCACCACCCTTGTCGCCCAGACCGGCCGGCAACAGACCCGGGTTTGCATCCGGCGCACCGCTCATCTTGGCCACCGCCGCTCCGGCCGCCTGAACGGAGGGGGGCAGATCATCGGGCAGTTCCACATCCACAACCGGGAAGAAGTTCGTCGCGCGCAGCGTGGCGATCTGCGTCTCGGGCGTCATCATGTATTGCACCAGGTTCTTGGCGGCCTCCATATCAGGCGCGGTCTTCGGTATGGCCACTCCTGCAATCACCGGCATGAAGCCACGACCCGCCGGGCCAGCAGGCGCCGGGAAGGCGACAAAATCATCCGGCCGCTCGTTGAAGGCCTGAGCCAGCCGCGAGGTGTGGTCAAAGACGATCCACGCATCGCCAGAGAGCAGTTGCTCCTGCAGGAAGGAGAAGTTGGTGGAGGCTGGATTGGTATGCTCCCACAGTTCCGCGAATTTCTCCCAAGCGGTTACAGCCTCGGGTGAGGCGAAGGTCCGCACCACGCCGTTGGTGTAGGAGGGGTAGAGATAGCCCTGGAAGAACCGGTGCTTTAGGCCCTTAGGACCCGCAGGGAACCCGAACTTGGGCGAACCCGTGGACTCATGCACGTTGGCCGCCCATGCGATCAGCTGGTCGTAGGTCAGCGCGTCAATATCCGCGCCATCTGGCAGATATGGCAGCGCTTCCTTGTTTGCCGCCATGATATAACTCGCCTGCATCCAGGGGATGTACTGCGATTTATCGGTGCCCAGCTGTGCAAGGCTGTTGAAGGTGTTGCTGGCCGCATTCACCCCCAATTCGTCCAGATCGACCAGGTTGTCCGGGTCCATCGCCGAGAAATCACCGTGCAGCGCGCCAAGCACGCCAATGGCACCGGACCCTGCCTGCAGCTCCGCATTCAGGCGTGTGAGCCAGGGGCCCGGATCGTTCGGCTGATAGTCCACGCCCTCCGCTCCGGCGAGTACTTTTTCGCGCATCGCTTGTGCTTCCTCCACCGGTTTGGCTTGCGTCGACCAAAACAGCACATCGGCTTGCACCACCGTGGCGCCCACCAGAACGGCAAGCCCGGACATGGCGCCTGCAATCTTCACTCGAAGGGTCATTTTTTCCTCCCCCTTGCGTTGTCTCTCCCTGCTTCGCGATCAGGCGCGAGGCGTAAGTACGGGGCACATGACAGCGTCATCCTCCCGCAATCCCGACGGCGGCGTGCTTTTGGCACGGCGCCGCCATCCGATGGTTAATCTTGATATAACGTTATACCATGTGTCAATGATTTTCTGCACGTATGCCGGGCGTTCATCGGGATAGGTCAGGAAAAACACTGGAAATCCATTGATGTCTCGCTCTTTTAATGGAACAGTTCCGATATATCGTTTCATCATCTGAGCAGGAAATGACAGGAAAACCAAAACTCGAAACCGTTGCGCGTGAGGCGGGTGTGTCCATTGCGACGGCCAGCCAGGTGATGCGTGGTGCGGGGCGAATCTCGGATAAGACACGCAGCAAAGTGCTCAAGGCTGCGCAGAAGCTGCACTATGTGCCGGATAACCGCGCTGCCTCCATGCGCTCAGGTCAGAACCGCGAAATTGGATTTGTCATCAACAAGATTTCCAACCCGTTCAACGCCGAGGTGATAAGCGGCGTCAGCGACCTTCTTGAGGCGGAGGGCTACCTTGTCTCGGTGCTCGATGCTCGCGACGACCCGGACCGGCAGGGCCGTCATATCGATGCGTTCATTCGCAATGGGCGCGGGGGGCTGCTGTGGGTTCCGGCAGAGCAGACGCCCCACAAGACGTTTGATCTTCTGACTGCACATCGCATTCCAACTGTCACATTTCTGCGCCGACCGGAGGGGAGCGGCTTTGACCATGTGGGCATTCGAAACGCCGAAGCAACCGCATTGGCGACGCATCATCTGGCAGGCCTGGGCCACCGGCACATTGCGTATCTGGGTGGCGAAGAGCTGACTGCGGTGAGGCGTGAGCGTATTGCAGGCTATGAGGCCACGATGTCAGAGCGTGACTTGGGGCCGGCCGTGATCTGGGATTCGAATGACATCAAACAGGCGGGTATGGAGGCGATGATGGCGCTGCGGGCGGCCCATCCGGAGACGACGGCGGTGGTTTGCAACGGTGATATCGTGGCTCTTGGGGCGTGCCATGGGATTCGGCGGTTGGGGCTGGAGCCGGGCCGGGACGTGTCTGTCGTGGGGTTTGACGACATTCCGGATGCCGCGGTTGCAACGCCGCCGCTCACCACAATGGCCGTGTCGCCCTACCAGCTTGGCCGACGTCTTGCGCGGGTGATGTTGGAGCGCTTGTCGGAGCCGGATGGGCCTGTTTCAGTGTCCGAAGTCTCTGCCGAGCTTGTGTTGCGCGCCACAACCGGGCCTGTGTAAACTTGGGCGCACGCGACGTTTGAAAGGGCGGGCTGACTAAGGTATTGCGGACGTCCTGTCCGCTCAGTGCATGGCGGGTCGTCACTTGAGTCTTATGCGAAACTGCAGCATCATGTGACCGGTAACAGGAGTGGGTCCATGTCAGGCGGCGCGGACAAGAAGACAGCGACAATGAGGGATGTGGCCCGGGCCGCTGGCGTGTCACGCATGACCGTCTCGCGCGCGCTGCGAAAAGACAGCCCCGTCTCGAAAGAGACCCGCGACCGCATTCTCAAGGTCGTGCGCGACATGAACTATGTGCCCGACCAGATGGCGGGCAGCCTGACAACCAAGAAGTCGGGCTTTGTTGCGGTACTGGTGCCCTCGCTCAACAACCTGCACTTCGCCGAAACGGTGCAGGCCCTGACCGATGAGCTGTCGCTTGTCGGGCAGCAGGTGCTGCTTGGCTATACCAACTATTCGCGGGACAAGGAGGAGCAGCTTGTCGAGACGATGCTGCGCCGCAGGCCGGAGGCGATTGTGCTGTCGTTTGACGGCCACAACCCGCGAGCGGTGGAGCTGTTGCAGAACGCGCAGATTCCGGTGATCGAGCTGTGGGAGCGGCCGCAGGAGCCCATTGGCCACACAATCGGTTTCTCAAATGAAGAGGCCGCGGCCGACATGACGCGGCACCTTCTATCATTGGGTTATCGCAACATCACCTTCCTTGCCGAAACCGGAGATGATTGGACGCGCGGCGCCGCGCGGCGATCCGGCTTCAAACGCGCAATGCACGCGGCAGGCTTGTCGCCCGAAAGGGTGCTTCAGATGGGCAAACCGCCGATTTCTATTGAGGATGGAGCCGATGCGGTGCCGCTGATCCTGGAGCAGTTTCCGGATACGGATTGCATTTTCTGTGTCTCGGATGTCGCGGCGTTTGGGGTGCAGTCCGGGTTGAAGTCGCGTGGCATCTCCGTTCCGGAGGAGATGGGCGTCGCGGGCTTTGGCAATTTCGAAGTGTCGCGGTTTGCGACGCCAACGATCTCGACAGTTGTTGTGGATCCGACCCGGATCGGGCGTGAGACAGGCCGGTTGATTGGCCGGTTGCTGAGCGCGGAAGACCCCGCCGCACAGCATATTCAGATTGATGTCGATCCGCAGGCCGATCTTCGGATGAGCACCCGGCGCCAGGCCTAAGGTTTACGCCTATTCGTGGAGGGTCTTCGAAAAACTTCTTGTGTTACCGGTCACATTGCGCAATTGTGACCGGTAACAACGGGAGGGGTCATGCCGATAATTCGATTGGACAGCCTGGTGAAGCGCTATGGCGAGGTGCAGGTGCTTCATGGAATCGAGCTCGAAATGGCCGATAATGAATTCACCGTTCTGGTCGGCCCGTCCGGGTGCGGCAAGTCGACGACGCTGCGCATGATTGCCGGTCTGGAGGATGTCTCGGACGGGGAGATCTATATCGGCGACAAGCCCGTCAGCCACCTGGAACCCAAAGACCGTGATCTGGCCATGGTGTTCCAGGATTACGCGCTCTACCCCCATATGAATGTGGCGCAGAACATCTCCTTTGCGCTGCGCCTGCAGAAACGACCGAAGTCAGAAATTGACACCAAGGTGCGGGACGTTGCGGATCTTGTCGGCCTGACCGATTTTCTGGCCCGCAAGCCCGGCGCCTTGTCGGGCGGGCAACGGCAACGTGTCGCGATGGCGCGGGCGCTTGCAAAAGACAGCGGGATTTTCCTGTTCGACGAGCCGCTCTCGAACCTCGACGCCAAACTGCGCGGGCAGATGCGGGCGGAGCTGGCGATGATGAGCCAGCGCGTCGAGAAGAACATGATCTATGTGACGCATGATCAGATCGAGGCGATGACCTTGGCGGATCGCATTGTCGTCATGCATGGCGGCTACATCCAGCAGCAGGGCACGCCAGAAGAGCTGTTCAAGCGCCCGGCGAACCGGTTTGTTGCGGGCTTCCTGGGCTCGCCGCCGATGAATTTCCTGACCGCGCGCATTCAGGAAGAGAATGGGCAAATCTTCGTTGCGGGGCAGGGGTTCCGGCTCCGGTTGGACGGGGCCAAGGCGCAGCTGGCGGGCAAAGCCAAGGCGGGCGAGGTCATCCTGGGCATTCGCCCGTCGGATCTGCGTTTCGATGCCGAAGCCTCTGCAGAGACATCGCTGTCTCTCAATGTGTTGGTGTCCGAATACATCGGCGCGCAGTCGGTGCTCCTGTGCGAATGCGGCGGCACGAATGTCATGGTCGAGCTTAACTCGGAGACACCTGTCGCCCTCGGGCAGACGCTGAACTTCACGGTCAATCCAAACGGGATCCACCTCTTTGATCAGCAAAGCGAAGAGGCACTCAGCTAGATGACTATCATACCAAGGGAGGAATAATATGTTGAAATCATTGAGGGATATAAGTGTCGCGGGTGTCGCCGCGACCTTGCTGGCGGGGACGGCGCTGGCCAACCCATATGCGGAGTACGAAGGCACAACAGTGATTGTGAATTTCCCCGCGCACCCGCATTACGACGCGGTGATGCGGGTTCTGCCCGAGTTCACCAAGGAAACCGGCATTGAGGTCGAGGTGGACCAGCTGCCCTACCTGAAGATGCGCGAAAGACAGACGCTGGAGCTGGCGCAGGAGGAGGGCGAATACGACCTGATCTCCTATGTGGTGTTTTCCAAGGCGGACTATGTGTTTGCCGACCAGCTGGAAAACCTGGCCAAATTCTTTATGAACCCCAAACTGGCCGATCCAAGCTATGACGCGGACGACCTGATCGATGGCTATGTGCAGAACATCGGCGTGGCGGGTGGCACCAAAGGGTATCTGCCGGGTCCGACCGGGTCGCTCTTTGGCATTCCGTTTGGGTCGGAAACCTCGGTTCTGGCCTACCGCAAGGACATCTTTGAAAAACACGGGATTGCGGAGCCCGAGACCTACGCGCAGCTGTTGGATGCCGCCTGCAAAATCCCCGAGCTTGAGCCGGGCATGGGCGGCATGGCCTCGCGCGCAGCTTCCGGTCACCAGGCGAGCCATGCCTTCCTGCTGCATCTTGCCCCTTTGGGCGGGCGTGTCTTTGATGACAAATGGAACCCGATCATCAACAACGCCGCCGGTGTTGAGGCCGCAAATGCGCTGAAAACCATCGTGGACTGCGGGCCCGAGGGTGCCATGAGCTTTGGTCCCTCGGAAGCGGCCAACGCCTTTGCGAATGGCGATGCGGCGATGTTCATGGATTCCATCGCCTTCATGCCGGGCTTTGAAAACCCCGACCGCAGCAAGGTTGTCGGCAAGGTCGGCTATGCCATGCACCCCGAGGGCGTGCGCCGCGGGTCACAAACCGGCGGGTTCGGCATTGCCATCCCCAAGAACGCCGAAAACAAGGAAGCGGCCTTCCTGCTGATGCAATGGCTGACCTCCAAGAAAGGCGATCTGATGGTGGCGATGGAGGGCGGCAACCCTTCGCGGTTCTCGACTTATCAGGACGCGGGCCTGAACGAGAAGTACCCCTTCTCGGCCACCTTCGGCGAGGCGCTGAAATATGCTGATCCCGACTGGCGCCCGATCATCCCCGTCTGGGGCAAGATCAACGCGGACATCGGCACAACCATGTCCAAGGTGCTGACCGAAGACCTCGACATTCAGCAAGCGTTGGATGGTGTGGCTGAGCGGACGCGCGCGGTCATGGACGAGGCCGGTTACTACACCTGGCAGTAATCCTCCCATGAGGGGCGCGTGCGCCTGCCGTGCCCCTCACTGTCCCTTCCGGAGTTCCCCATGTCCATCGCACGCGTGAACCGACTGTCGCCCTACATGTTCATGGCTCCGGCTGTGGTGATCATGGCCATCGCGCTGATCTATCCCTTGGGCTACATGATCTGGGGCAGCTTCCGCGATTGGGCGCCAAGCCAGACTATTGGCGAAGCAGAGTTCGTGGGTCTCAAGAATTACATCACCCTGTGGAATGATCCGAACTTCCACGAAAGCCTTACTGTCACCTTGAAGTTCGCCTTTTTCGTCGTCTCCATCGAGATGGTGATCGGTGTCGGGTTGGCTCTGCTGCTGGATCGCGACATTCGCGGCATGTCGATGCTGCGCACCATGCTGATCTTGCCGATGATGATCGCCCCGGTCGTGGTAGGCCTGATGTGGCGCTACATGTATCACCCCACGGTTGGCACGTTTAACCGCACGCTCGACAGTCTGGGCTTGCCGCGCGTCGATTGGCTGGGCGATCACGCGTTGATGAGTGTGATCATCGCCGACATTTGGCAGTGGACGCCCTTCATTTTCATTCTCTCGCTGGCAGCCCTGCAGTCGCTGCCGCGTTCGGCACTTGAAGCTGCACGCATTGACGGGGCGACCGCCTGGCAGCAAATCATCTACATCAAGCTGCCGCTGATGATGCCGGTGCTGATCGTCACCTGCCTGTTGCGCTTGATCGACGCTTTCAAGGTGCTTGAGGTGATCCTCGTTCTCACCGAAGGCGGGCCGGGTCTGTCGACCGAAATTCTCGCGCTGCGCATCTCACGCACCGCGACCGAGTTCCGCGAATTGGGCGTGGCGGCGGCGATGTCCAACTACCTGTTGCTTCTGCTGATGCTGCTGACAGTTGGAATGTTCGCCTTCACCCGCTGGCAAGAAGCCCGTGCCGCCCGCATCCGGGCGCTGGCCGAGGAGGACAGCTGATGCAAACGCAACGTGGCAACGCCGCATTCTACGCGGTTATCTGTGTGATGGTGTTCATGTCCATCGGGCCGGTGCTGCTGATGCTGGTCAACTCCTTCAAGCTGGATGTGGACATCATCTCGGGCACCTCGGGCCTGCTGTTCCTGCCAACCATCCAGAACTATGAAACAGCACTCTGTGACGTGCTGTGGTACGAGCCGGAGCATCTGGATTTCTGTTCGCTGAAATTTGGCGGGGCCTTCGTCAATTCGATCATCATCGCACTGGTCTCGACGATCCTGACGCTGGTGATCGGGTCCATGGCGGCCTATGCGCTGGTGCGGTTCCGGTTCATGGGGCGCGATACGGTCTCTATCAGCACGCTGATGGTGCGCATGGTGCCGCCTGCGGTGCTGCTGGTTCCGGTGTTTGGCCTGTGGAACAACGAGTTCTGCCTTGACAGGGACGGGCTGATTGGCGGGCTGATCCGCGACACCTTCGGCGGGCGGGGCGATGTCTGCCTCGCAGGCACACATTCGGGCATCATTCTGATCTATGTGGCGATGAACTTGCCCTTCGTGATCTGGATCTTGCAGAGTTTCATCGTGCAGGTCCCGCGCTCTCTTGAAGAGGCCGCCCGTGTTGACGGGGCTGGACCTTTCCAGGTGTTCTTTCTTGTGGTGCTGCCGCTGATCAAACCGGGCCTCGCGGCGGCGGCGATCTTCACCTTCCGGATTGCCTGGAACGAGTATCTTCTTGCCTCCGCGCTCTCGGACCGGAACACCAAGACGGTGCCCATTCTCATCGTGAACAACATGAGCGAATTCAATGTCGAATGGGGGGTGATCATGGCCACAGGCATGTTGCTCGCCATTCCTCCGATCATCTTCACGCTTCTGGCCAGCCGCCAGATCATCACCGGGATGACTGCCGGGGCGGTAAAGGGCTGATGGAGTGGCTTTTTGCCCCAATTGATCCGGCGCGCGCGCATGAGGTCGCATCTGGCGTCGCGTGGCATGGCCGCAGCATGGTGCTGGCCTGGGGCATATTGGCCCCGCTCGCTGTTTTGATTGCGCGGTTCTACAAGGTCCTGCCTGGTCAGGACTGGCCGCAGGAACTGGACAGTCAGGTCTGGTGGCGCGGTCATTGGATGGGGCAAAGCCTGGTGTTATTGCTGACGGGAGTCGGCCTTGGACTGGTCTTCCAGACCGGTGAGCCGAGGGACTTGCATGCGAAACTGGGCTACTCGGTCATTGTCCTGGTTTGCGCTCAGGTTGGCCTTGGCGTCTTTCGCGGCACAAAAGGTGGGCCGACATCGCCTGCACCTGACGGCTCACTGCGTGGAGACCACTACGATATGACGCCGTGGCGCGTGATGTTCGAATGGGTACACAAGTCCGTCGGATATGCTCTGCTGCTCTTGGCCTCGCTGACCCTTCTCCTTGGCATGTGGGACGCCAATGCACCCCTATGGATGTGGCTGGTGATCACGCTTTGGTGGATTGGGTTTGCCTTGTTGTTTGTGGCTCTGCAGCGCCAGGGCCACGCCGTGGATACCTATCAAGCGATTTGGGGTCCGGGGACCGAGCATCCAGGCAATCACCGCAAACCCATCGGGTGGGGCATCCGGCGGGATGATGACCATCGACAGCCCGGCGAATAAAAAGCCAACAAGTTCTGCTGTGGCAGCGGCATGGGTGGAAAGATAAGGTCTTCCTGCAGCCTTACAGATCGTCTTCCACCGATCATTATAGCCTTTCGAACTTCCGTAGCCGAATAACCGTTCTTCCATAAGACCGCCGATCTTGCGGCTCCTTGGCGATGACGCGCGCCGGAAGACCCTCCAGAACGACCTCCAGGTCCGGCGATGCCCGATGCGCCAGGCTCAGACGTTTCGACGTGAGTATTTGCAGAAGGGTGAAGAGGTCATCTGGCCTATGCCCCGCGCAACCACGCGTCGTCAAACGCGTAAGCACCGACCCCGGCCAGCCGGGTGAGCCGCGCAAGCTCGGCCTCAAAGGCGGCAACGCGGCCTTTGCCCCAGCGCACCTTGGGTTCGGGCCAGAGCGCGCGGACCTGAAGCACATCCCGGTCGCGGAACGCCTTCATATCCACCCGGCCGACCAGCCTGTCGCCTTCGAGGATCGGAAAGACATAATAACCGTATTTGCGCTTGGCTTCGGGCACGAAGATCTCGATCCGGTAGTCGAAACCGAAGAGCCGCTCGGCCCGTTTGCGGTCGCGCAACGCCGGGTCGAAGGGGCTCAGCACGCGCAGGCGCGATGTGGGCTCGGTGCTCAGCGCCGGGTCGGCGAGGATGTCGGGCCGGGCGTAGCAGCTCTGTGCCTTGCCCGTTGCGGTGATCACCTCTATGGGCTGCAACGCCCTGCGCGCCAGCGCCTCGGCGCACCAGGCCTTGGCCTCCTCAAGCGTCACGTGATCCCAGAACGCCGCCAGCTCCGCCGGGGTTGCAAAGCCCAACCGATCCAGCGCATTGGCGCAGCACCAATCGACAATCGCCGCATGTTCCTCTGCCTCCAGAGGATGACAGAGCGTCTGGTCGATCACCCGTTCGGTCAGGTCATAGCGCTTGCGGAACCCGTCGCGCCCCACGACGCAGAGCGCTCCGCTGCGCCACAGGTATTCCAGCGCCGTTTTTGACGGGTGCCAGTCCCACCAGCCGCCCGAACCGCGCTTCTCGTCCAGTCCCACATCGGAGGAACAGAGCGGCCCCTGCTCCCGGATCTGGTCGAGCACCGGCTGGAACTGCGCCTCGAAGCCGTCGCGGCGCCATTCGCTCCATTTCTCACGCAACCGTGCCGCGTCGCGCTCGCGCCGCAGCTGCCACTGGCGATAGAAGGCCATGGGGATCACGGCGGCATCATGGGTCCAGTGCTCAAAGAGCTGCCGATCGCGCTCATAGAGCAGTTTCAACGCCTTGGGCCGATAGGTTGGGCGCCGCGAGAACAGGATGAGGTCATGCGCGCGCGCCAGCGTGTTGATGCTGTCGAGCTGCACAAACCCCAGCCGTTCGATTAGCGCCAGCAGGTCAGCGCCTTTCGCGGGCCCCGCGGGGGCCTCACTCAGGGCGTGCCGGTCGAGGAAGAGGCGGCGCGCAGCTTTATTATCGAGAACGGCTGTGTTCATCGCCGCTGGGTGCGGCGCAGCGTGTCCCCATAGGTGATCGTGGGGGTGAGCGCGATGCGTGCCGGCTCGCCCGGGTCCGCGTCTTCCGGCAGCGCGCTGCGGTCAATGATGATCTGCGCCGCTGCGGCCCCGATCTCGGAGCGACAAGCGTCCATCGTCGCGAGCTTGCGCGGCAGCCCTTGCAGCAGTTCAACACCGTTGAATCCCGCCAGACCAACCTGCCCCGGCACGTCAATCCCTTCGTCAAGCAGGTAAAGCAGGCCACCCGCCCCGATCATATCATTGGAATAATAGAGAAAATCCAGATCCGGCGACCGGTCCAGCATAGCGGCTGTCATTTCGCGCCCCTTGGCCAGCGCCGAGCCGCCCGAGTAGAAGTCGCGCGCCTCGATCTCGATCCCGGCCTTCGTCAGCCCTTCGGTGAACCCTTCGAAACGTTTCCGCGCGCGGTGATCGAGTGGCATCTTCGTGCCCATGAAGCCGATGCGGGTGTAGCCCTCTTTGAGGATCGCCGCCGCCATCATCCGCCCCGCCCGGCGGTGCGAAATGCCCACCATCGCATCGACCGGGTTGCCGTCTGTGTCCATGATCTCGACCACCGGGATACCCGCGTTCTGCAGCATCGCGCGCGCCGGGTCCGAATGCTCCAGCCCGGCGATGATCACGCCCGAGGGTCGCCAGGACAGCATCTCGTAGAGCACCTGCTCCTCTTTCTCCGGCAGGTAGTCGGTGACACCGACGACGGGCTGCAGCGGCGTGCCGTCAAAGGTGCGGTTGATGCCAGTCAGCACCTCGGGGAAGACCATATTCGACAGCGAGGGGATGATCACCGCCACCAGGTTCACCCGCTGCGAAGCCAGCGAGCCCGCGATCTGGTTCGGCACGTAGCCAAGCGCCTTCGCCGCCTCCAGCACCTTCTGCCGCGTGGCCTCCGAGACGTCCCCGCGGTTGCGCAGAACCCGGCTCACCGTCATCTCCGACACCCCGCAGGCTTCCGATACATCACGAAGGGTCAAGGGGCGCTGCTTTGGTCTTGTCACTTGGAATGTCCTGTATTGGTGCCCCTTGGTACCGCAGGAGCGCACCCGCTATCAAGGACACTTCGGAAGAGGATTTGACCGATGACAAAACAACCGAGTTGCCATAAACCAATCGCGAGTGGCCCCGTGGCTCAACTGGATAGAGCAGCCCCCTCCTAAGGGGCAGGTTGCAGGTTCGAATCCTGCCGGGGTCGCCATTTTGCTATCTGCATGATTTTTTCTCCGATCTTACAATAGGTTGCGCGGGTGTGTCCCGCTTTGAGGTAGGCGTGTCCCATTTCAGGCCGCCCCTACCAGCAATTTGACCATGCGTTCACGGTCAGCGGCGCGCGTATAACGCTCCACCTCTGAAAGGCTCATATGACCGGCCATCGCCGCGATTTGGTGCGTGGTGGCGTCGTTCTCAGCCCAGTAAATGCAAAAGGCTTTGCGCAGGCCATGAAGGCGTGACGCCATCCCAGCCGCGCCCGCCGCGTCCCCAAACTCATTGCCTAGGCTCGCCGCCTTAAATGGCTTGCCAACCTGAGTGAGGATGAATGCCGGAGCTATGTCGGGCGTCCGGTCGATCACTGCGCGCAACTCAGCGGTGAGAGGCACCCTTGCAATGATCCCGCTTTTCTGGCGCTCATAAACCAGTAGATCGTCTTTGATGTTCTTGCGCCCGAGTTTGGCGAGGTCAGTCCGCGCGGCACCAGTGTAGAGGCCTAAATCAAATATCAGGCGCTCGCGCGTGCCGACGGGCCAGCGGTTTTGAAAAGCGGCAATGTCCTCAGCGTCTGCGACCGGGAAGCCCTGAATTTTCGGCTTGTCCAGTTCGATCCCTACTAACGGGTTTTTGCGAATGAAGCCTAACCGGCGCAGATGTTCAAACACAGGCTTTAGGGCCTTGTATTCGTTCACGGCACCATGGCCACCCTTGGCACATAGGGCGCGTTCTATCGCCTCGCTGGTGATCGTCTTGACCGGGCGCGCGCCTTGGGCCTTGCGATAGCGTTTGAAGATCGCAGAGCGGGCGTCACGAGTGCCGTCCGCATACTTCGCCCACTTGTCATTACCGGACGTGTAGAGGTCCAGCGCCCATGCAAAAGTGCCAGCCTCAGGTGTTTCGGTATCGGGTGGCATGTCCTGCCACCGCGCGTGTTCAGCCGCCCAAGCAGCTAAAACTTTGGGGTCAGTTGGATGTAGACCGTGAACACCCAAAGAGCGCTCCACATCACGACGACGATACGTGTGAAACCATCGCCCACGGCGCAGTTTCGATCGAAGGTAAGGCAATTTCTTCATGCTGCATCTCCGGAGAATGGTTTGCCTGCCCACTCATCAGCTTCGTCGCCTTTCTCTGGATATTCAAAGACTACACCATCAGGTCCAACGCCTTTGATGCGAACTCCGGGGCACAGATCACGGGCAATTTTATATGCCTCTTCAATCTGACGCTTGGTTGGCATGGAAGGCGAGCGGGGGTTTGGCATCCTCAATCAGCCTCCCAGTGGCCTGTTAAGATTTTCCTTTGCAATACCCGGTTCGATCAGAGCTTCGATATGGGAAGGCAGCAAAAGCATCAAATGCCCAAGTTGGCGGTAGTTTCCGGTTTCGCGCGCTTTTGAGCGAATTAGTCGTGGCGATACATGTACCCCGTGTCCAGCAAGGGTCTGGCTCCATTCTTCCGGGGTTCGACCATGCGTCAGCAGTTCGGGCACCGTTTTTCTCCGTTCCATGTAACTTTTCGCAATTAAGCGCAGTTTTGCTTTACAAACAAGATGCGTCTTGTCAGGATGCAAAAAATCGGAACTATAGGACTGATTTGGCATGGCACACTTCACAATTCAGGGATTTGACGGTACACCTGAGCAGCAACACGAGGCCGAAGAAGCGGCGATGCAGGCGATGATCAATGATCAAACTCTCGCTCAAGCGCTCAGTGTGAAAGTGCATGAAAACCTTGAGGCGTTCCGTAAAAAACGGAAATTCAAGAAATCTGAAATGGCTGAAATGATGGGCGTGTCATCGCGAAGCTACTATATGTACGAAACGGGTAAACGAGCAATTCCCTCCAGTGCCCTTGTTCAGTTAGAGGCATTCACTGGAGCTGATCTGAACGAAGTCCTCCTAGGAGGCTCGAAGGCTCCAAACCTGGATGCGATCAGGTTCGTTGTTGATGAGGCCATAAAGGCGCTTTGTTTTCTCGGTCATAAGTACGAAAGCATGCCAATGAAGACAAAGCGGGCTGTCATTGACAAAATGTTCGCATGGCAAACCGATGGTGTCAGGGCGAGACCTAGCGACATAGTCGACGCTGTAAGGTCGGTAACCCGCTACAAGTATCACCCTGAAGATCTACCAGCACCACCCTTCTGTGAGGACTATGGAGAAGATCAGGAGTCCTACGAACGTGACACGGTTGCTTGGGACAAGATGGTCGCCGAGGATATGCCGGACGGCGTAAGCGGCCACTTGGCGAATGGTGAATGAACGCAACGCCGCTGCATATGATCCTGTCGAGCGCTGCAGGAAGTTCTCTGGACAAAAGGGTTTATCTGACATGGACACGATCACATTCTTCGCAAACAAGGGCGGTTCTGGTCGTACGGTATCCACAATGGCGCTCGCCTCTGGCTTTCTCGCCCAGGGAAAACGGGTTGCGGTGATGGATTGTAGTGACCTCGCGTGGTGCCAGGTTTCACCGCTTCGCGCTTGGACAAAACGGATGACTAGATGTGGGTTTTGCGGCCAACAACTGAGTCTTTTGGAATGTGAAACTAGCGACGAGGTTGAAGACGCGGTAGCTGTCGCACATGCAACCGGCATCGATATCTTGTTGATCGATACCTCCGCAAGAATCTACGAACCTCAAGCTGTCGCTTTGGGCATGGCTGACATGATTGTCGCGCCAGCGATCGGCCCGTTTGAGAGTAAGAGAATCGTCGCAGGAATTTCTGAATATCCACAAGCTTCCGAAACAGTGTTTGGCCTAGTCATCGATTACCAGAATAGGGCATCGCAAGCAGCCAAGACGCGCAAGGGTTTTGGGTATCATTCCGTGCTGAAGTCTGAACTGCCTTGGGCTGAAGCTTTATCTGAACAGATCTTACACGGAGACATCCCCCAACTGGTCTCTCGGCTTGCGCGCCGACCAGGTGAATCAGGCTTTGCCCGTTACCGTGAAGCTCAAGCTGCTTTGGTATCCGTCCAACGGTTAGCTTTCGAGGTGGATTGGGCGCTGAAGGGTCATCGACTTGAACCGACCACCATCGGGCAATCTCGGAACATCGATAACGTTTTAGCTGTTGTTTGAAGAAACTGTGACATCAAGAATCTCCAATTTGTGCGGGCTTCGACACATGGTGAAAGCTTTGCGATGAAAAATGGAGCGCAAATTATAACTTATGCACCATCTCGGCTAATCGCTGCAAACAAGGCTGTGGATGCGGTGTATAAATCCGGTGCGAGTTTCGGCTCGTTCTGATAAGCTGACCCTATGTTGATCGGCTACGCCAGGGTATCTACCCAAGCCCAGAGCCTCGACCGCCAGATCGGAGCGCTGAATGGCGCGGGCGTGGATCGCATCTTTCGCGAGAAGGCCACGGCCAAGACGGTCAAGGGCCGTCCTCAGCTCGAGAAGGCAATTGACGCGCTCGGAACCAACGATGTGCTTGTGATCGCGGAATGGGATAGAGCCACGCGGTCTATGATGGACGGTATCACCATTATTCAGCGCGTAGCCTCAATAGGCGAGCTATTCGCGAAGTAACTAGACCGAGGAGAATTTCCGGGTGCTAGCTCATTTACCTAGTTTTCGAAGCGCATGCCGAGGGCAACTGACTTTTAACGGTTAATGTCTACGCCCTTTTCGTGGCAGACCTGGCGGCAGATGTCGCGCACGCGAAGCCGGATATCGCCATGCAGCACCTTGTAGCGATACTTCGTCGACCAGACGATGTGATAACGGTGATAAAATACGCAATGGCTGCCGGTGGAATAATGCATGTCGATACCTTCTGAAAAATGAGCCTTCGACGCCGGCTGCGGCTCATTTTTCAGAAGGTATCGACATATGACATTTGTTTCACGCTAAAGCGGGACCGACTGGAAGTCGGTGGGTTTGCTCCAAAGAGTGGATACTAAAGGCAGCAATGTCCCGCACTGTCGCCATCCGATCGCTTTGCAGCAAAGGTCTGGAGAGAGCCCATTTCGGAAGCCTCGCAAGCTTGCCGCGCGCACGCATCATTGAAGATCGACGCACCTGCGCAAAATAGCCTGCTGCACAGCGGCAGGAATGGCTGCCATTGATGCATCTTGCAGCGAAGTTTCAGAGATGGCCCCGCTTTGCTCGAACAACCAACCTTCTGTCTTTGATAGCTGGAGAATTCAGTAGGGAGAATTACGATTGGTCAAGCCTCGTATTAAGCCCACCTGTTAGGAAGTCGTTAGTGCCTTCCGCCGAAGGTTCACCTCAGAGAATCTGAGGGGAGTTACAGATGTCAAATTCAGAAGAGTTGATCCCTACGGTGCTTGCGGCGCAGGACCCTGCGACGACGGTGCTGTCGGATGGCGGTAGCCTGCTTGTCTGGGCCTCACCGGATGCGAACCAGACCGGCATCTGGGCGCAGCGCTATGATGCGGCAGGTCAGCCTGTTGGCGCGATCTACCAGATCAACACCACGACCACAGGCGGTCAGTCAGTACCAGACATTGTGACGCTCACGGATGGGTCGCTTGTTGTGGTCTGGGAGGATCGCAGTGGCAATGATGGCGATAAAGACGGCATCTACGCACAGCGTCTTGATGCCACCGGTGCGCCCTTGGGCAGTGAGTTTGTGGTCAACTCCACAACACTGGACGATCAGACGCTCCCCGAGATCACAGCCCTACCAAACGGCGGTTTCGTAGTGCTCTGGAGTGGGACCAGTCAGGCCGGGAACCCTGGCTTTGGATCGGCGGGCGTGTTCTTCCAGCTCTACGACGCGGCAGGCACTCCGATTGGCTCCGAGACGCAGGCCAATCAATATGATCCGCAAACTATTAGCGGCGGCTATGCCATTGAAGGGCTCGCCGATGGCGGCTTCGTCGTGATGTGGAATGCCAACGATGGTCTATGGGGTGGAGATCACCAAAGCGGGATCTATGCGCAACGCTATGATGCCACCGGCCAAGCCGTAGGATCAGAGTTCCACGTCAACTCCACGACCGCAGATATCCAGTTCTTTCCCGAGATTATCAGCACCGAAGACGGCGGGTTCATTGGGATCTGGGCGTCTATTGACAACAACGGCGCCTTCGACCCCGCACAAAACGGCTTTTTCCTGCAGCGCTACGCCGCTGATGGCGCAACGGTCGGCGAAGAGACGAGACTGCAGACCGATGGCTTTCAGGCCCCGATTTTCAAAAGTGTAACATCTGTTGGTCTCAATGATGGCGGCTTTGCACTCCTCTGGATTGATGTCATAGACGGCACCATTCACGTGCAATCCTTCGGCATCGACGGTTCCGCTCTCACCGCCGCCCACGTCATCCAGAACAGCAGGGACGACACGCCAGACCTCGATCAAGCACCCGACGTTCGCCTCATCGTCACCTGGGGAGACTACACCTCCGCCGATTTCCCCATCTACAGAGAATACATCGATGCACCTCCACCAGCAGTATTCGGTTCCCAGGATGTCATCTCCGGCACGTCTGGCAATGATATCATCGACGGTACATATTTGGACGCAGAGGGAGACACTGTTTCCACAACTAACGACTTCATACTTGCAGGCGCCGGTGACGACACCGTCAATTCCGCTGATGGCGATGATGTTACTTACGGCGGAAGTGGCGATGATCTGCTACTGGGCGGGGCTGGCAACGACACCCTCACAGGCGATGCAGGCACAGACACCTTGACCGGCGGCAGCGGCGCCGACGTGTTCGTCTTCAAACCCAACACAGGAACCGACACGATCATTGATTTCGATGCGGCGGAAGGTGATCTGATCCAAATCTACGGTGTATCGGGCCGTCCTGAAAGCTGGCTCCATTCTCGCTCGAAAACCTGCTTTACCTTGATGCACAAGGTTTCAGGTAACACTGCGCGCAACACTTTAGACAACAATTTGATCATGCGTCCCTGCCGCAGTACTTCGGTCTTAAGGGCTGCGTTTTCTGCCCGCAGACGTGCGAATTCTACCGCATCGGATGAGAGCATAGACTGCGTGATCGCTTCTGCATCCTCAACGGCACCTGAAATGACGCGATCCATAAAGGCCTCGGCATTGGCTTGCGCAGCTTCCGTTATGTGCTCAGATGAGGCTCGCGCCGCCTGTTCGGCTTTTGTGCCAGCACGCTCAATCAGCTTAGTCGCTGTTTCTGAAAGAGGGTGATCAGCGTCATCTCCCGGAACCCCTCCGTCTAGTTGTCGCTCAACCTCTGCTTGAAGCTTCCTCTCTTCTTGATGAGCGGCGTATGCCTCGGGCGACAGCCTGTCTGGATCATCGCTTTGCTTGCGCTTTCCGCGTTCGGCCCACTTGATGTGCGCGCTTTTTCTCATCCTGCCTGCGGCGTCTTCCAAAAGAGTGGTCGAGGGTATCCCTTCGAACCCACTCCGGCTGCGCCTGCGCGGACCGTACCGATCCTTGCCAGCCGCCCCATGGGCGGCACAAAACCCATCTTCCCCCTGCCTCATGGGGGGCGATGTCCAGATGGGTTTTGAGGTGGTTGACCGATTGGAATTGTGGAATTCATCAGCAGCTATCCTCGAAACTTGGTGATGACAAACATCACCAAGACGAGCAGAGCTGCGTAACTGGTTGCCATGGACCAGATCAGGATCATGGCGGACGCAAGATAGAACGCGAGGCCATCGCTAGTTAGATCGTCTACTGCAAAGCCCAGAAGAAATCCCCATAAGAGCAATGCTAGGACAAGCGACCAAGCTGCAGGCAAGGCGTCTGATGATGGCTCGGGCATCTGGTGTTCGAAGGGGACGATCCAGCGGCACACGGAGCTTGGGGAGCCCGCCGATAAGGAATGGATCGAGGCGTTCTGCAGAGCCGCTGAAGGGCTGGCCATTGAGGTCGACGTCTCACTGCCGTCAGAACGCGTGGTTCGGATGTTGAACCAGATCATTGCATGGCGCGGGAAGCCGTTGGCCATTCGCGTGGAAAATGGCCCCGAATACGTCAGTGCCAGGCTCCAGAATTGGGCGGAGAACGCAGGGCCCGGTTTGATCTATATCCAACCGGGCAAGCCCCAGCAGAACGCCTATGTCTAGCGATACAACGGGACCATTCGCACCGAATGGTTGGGGCGATATCACTTCACCAGCATCGCGGAGGTCCAAGACCACGCCACCCGTTGGCTCTGGACTTACAACAACGAAAGGCCAAACATGGGCATCGGAGGCATTACTCCGATGCAAAAACTGAAAGCAGCTTAGATTCTACTGAAGCACCCCTCCAAAAATTGGGGGAATACCCATGGACGCTTCAGCCCGGTCCACGCCGAACTCCGCCTGGACGGCGGGCATGATCACGATGATGGACCACATGCCCACATTGACGACCACGGCAATGGCCAGGGTCAGCAGCTGTCTGATCCAGGAATAGGAGCTGTCGGTGATGGTCGCAGACATGAAAGCCTCCTTCCGCTCCATCTGGGCCCAGGCAGGCGATAGTGACAGGGCAGAAAAACTCGGCTGGCATTAAGACGGTGGAAAGACCTTCTGCGCTATCTCCAATGTCGGGTGAAAATGAGAGTGGTGAGTTATGGCTGCGCAGAGCAATCTGGCACCAGTCATCATCAAACGGAAGAAAATCATTGCCGGCGGCCACCATGGTGGCGCCTGGAAGGTCGCTTATGCGGACTTCGTGACAGCGATGATGGCGTTCTTCATGATGATGTGGCTGTTGAATGCGACAACAGAACAGCAACGCAAAGGGCTGGCGGATTACTTCTCGCCCACCATTCCGGTGAACCGCGTCTCCGGTGGCGGGGATGGTGCGTTTGGCGGTGAGAGTATCTTCTCGGAGGAGACGCTGCCGCAGAACGGCCTGGGTGCAACCACGAATTATGCGGCACAGCAGCAGCAATCGCGTGGGGACAGCGGGACCGATGAGGATTCCGGCGAACAAGACGCAACGCGTGATGAGTTGGAAGAGATCATCGCCGAACTGACCGCGCTTGGCGGCGAGAGCACCGTCATGGAAAATGCGCTCCAGCATATTGTGACGCGGATTACGGATGAGGGCCTGGTGATCGAGCTTTTCGCTTTGAATGGTCTACCGCTGTTTGTTGATGACACCGATGTACCGACGCCGCTGATGGAGACGCTGGTGCAGATGGTCGCCATGGTCAGTCAGAGTGTGACAAACGACATCGCAATTGGCGGGCATGTGCGTGCAGGACCAATCGTTTTGGCAGACAATCCGGTTTGGGACAGCTCCGCAGCGCGCGCCACCCGCACACGGCTGATGCTGCAAGGCAATGACATTCCGTCGAACCGCATGCAGCGGGTCACAGGCCACGCCGACCGGGAGCCGGTGCATCGTAACCCGATGGCCACACGCAATGACAGGGTGGAGATTGTGCTGCTGCGCTGAATTGTGACGAAAACGGGGCAGAAATAGGGCGGATTTTATCTGTTAGCGCGGTGTTAAGCCCGGGCGTCTATCTGGGTGGTCAGTGGATGATCACTTCAGAAAGGCGTGCCCATGTCAATTTCCTCCTCGCTCAATGCAGGTGTCGCAGGTTTGCAAACCAATGCACAGCGGTTGGCCTCCATTTCGGACAACATCGCGAATTCCTCCACCGCAGGCTACAAGCGGGTGCAGACGGACTTTGAATCCATGGTCCTGTCGCCGGGCGGTGGCTCTTATGCCGCCGGTGGCGTGCGCGCAAGTACGGTGCGCATGATTGAAGAGCGTGGAACGCTGACCGGGACGTCCAATGCAACGGATCTGGCGATCCGGGGCGGCGGCATGCTGCCTGTCGCCAGAGAGGCGCAGGTCAACACCGCAGGAACAGATGCGTCGATGTTCCTGACCACAACAGGGTCGTTCCGGACAGACGCCAATGGGTACCTGAAAACGGAATCCGGCCTTGTCCTTATGGGGTGGCCGGCGAACCCTGACGGCTCAATTCCGCTGTTTCCGCGCAATACAGCTGATGGTTTGGAGCCGATGCGTATTCAGACCACCCAACTGGCCGGCAACCCGACCCAAAACATCTCACTGGGTATCAACCTGCCCGCGACCGAGACGGAAGCAGGCGCGCCCGCGAATACCTACAACTCGACGGTCGAATACTTCGACAACCTCGGCACGTCGCAGAGCATCAATATCTCCTTCATCCCGACACCTCCTGCCTTGCCGACTGACCCCGCGACAAATGAATGGACCATGGTGCTGACGGATTCCGCACAGGCCGGTGACGAAATCGGGCGCTATACGCTTACGTTCGCGGATACCACAACGGCAGGAGGCACCCTCGCGTCTGTGACGCCAATCGCAACCGTTGCGCCAGCTGGACCCAGCCCTGCGTTCAACAACGGGATTATTACGGTCAATGCCGCTCGCGGCCCTATTGAAATTGATATGGGTGACATTGGCGACACCAACCTGACGCAGGTGTCTTTTGACTTTACGGCTGCCGGAACAACCAAAGACGGCTCTGCGATCGGCAACTTCGTGGGCCTTGATGTCGATGTGAATGGCTTTGTGCGTGCCACATTCGATACAGGCGAGATCCGCACAATCTATCAGATCCCGGTAGTGGGTGTGCCTAACCCGAACGGGCTGCAGTCCTTTGACAATCAGACTTACCTGACGTCGCGCGCCAGCGGGGACTTCTTCCTGTGGGATGCCGGGGACGGGCCCACCGGCGACGTTGTGGCCTTCGCACGTGAAGGGTCAGCCACCGACGTTGCGGGCGAACTGACCGACATGATCCAAACGCAACGGGCGTATTCGTCCAACGCCAAGGTCATCCAAACCGTTGATGAGATGTTGCAGGAGACAACCAACATCAAACGGTAGGACTGGTCTGGTAACAAGTTGACCCAAAGAGAGGGCAGGATATGACGATTTCATCCGCATTGTCGAATGCCATGACAGGGCTCCGCGCGGCGGGCCGTACGTCGCAAACCATTTCGGCCAATATCGCAAACGCGATGACGCCGGGCTATGGTGTGCGAACTGTCGCGCTGTCGTCATCGCAGATCGGTGGCGTAAACATCGACGCCATCGTCCGCAACGTCAATCCCGCCCTCCTGGGGGATCGCGGTCTCGCTGAGGCGGCCTTCAACAATGCCAGCGACCGCGCGCAATTTCTCACAAAATATGAGGACGTCCTCGGTATCCCCGATGATCCCAACTCGTTGTCGGCTCGGATTGCGGAGTTTGAAAGCGCTTTGGTCGTCGCAACAAGTCGCCCCGACGCGCCGGAACGGCTCGATGCCACGGTTAATGCTGCAAGGGACCTGGCCACACTGATCTCGTCTGCCTCCCGAAGCATCCAAGAGGCGCGCAGCGAAGCGGATCGGAACATTGATCTGCAAATCAATAAACTGACCAACGCCTTGGACAGCGTCAAGGAGTTGAATCGGCAGATCACCAAAACGACGATTCTGGGGGGTGACACCTCCGCGCTTCAGGACAACCGACAGGCCTTGGTTGACGAGATCAGCGCGATTGTTCCAGTGCGCTCGATACCACGCGACAATGGTCAAATCGCCCTGTTTTCCACCGGAGGTGCAACCTTGCTCGACGGTGGCGTAGCGGAAATCGAATTCAGTGCCGTCAACCAGGTGACACCCTATATGAGCTTAGCGGGAGGCCACCTCTCCGGACTCACCATCAGCGGGTTTCCGGCGCTAACCAACAGTGAGCGGGGCACCTTGGGGGGGGGATCGCTTGGCGCTCAGTTCGAGATCCGGGACGAACTGGGTGTTGAGGCCCAAACGCAACTTGACGCGCTCGCCCGGGATCTGGTGGAGCGCTTCCAGGATCCAGCAGTTGACCCAACGCTGGTCGCCGGCGATCCGGGCATATTCACCGATTCCGGCGCCGCTTTTGACCCGCTGAACGAAGTGGGCCTTTCCGAAAGATTGCAGATTAACGCTGCGATCGACGACCGCCAGGGTGGTTTCTCCTGGCGCCTCCGTGACGGGATCAACGCGGTTGTCCCGGGGGATGTCGGCGACTCCCGCCAATTGCAGGCGTTGTCTGAAACGCTCACTGCGCAGCGGGTCCCAGCCTCTGGTGGCTTTGGCACCGGTGCGTTTTCCATGATCAACCTTGCTTCGGTTTTGACATCTCAACTTGGTGCCGATCGTGCGCAAGCCGAACAAACTCAGACCTTTGCCTCAACCCAGTTCGATGAGCTGACGCAATTGGTGATGGCTGAGGGGGTCGATACAGACCAGGAGCTGCAACGGCTTCTTCTGGTCGAGCAAACCTATGCCGCCAATGCGCGCATGATCGAGGCGGCGGACGAGATGATGCAAACTCTCCTGAGGATATAGAAATGAAATCGACTTCTCTGGGCGATCTGGCGCAGTCCTTTATGCTTCAACGGCGTAGCGTTGCGTTGAGACAGGATCTCAACCGCTTGAATGATGAGCTTTCAAGCGGAAAGGTCTCCGATGTCAGGCAGGTTCTAGCGGGCAACCACAACTACTTGACCGGTCTTGAGCGTTCCCTCGAAGTTCTTGAAGGTTACTCGGTGGCCAATACCGAAGCAGCCTATCTGACAGCCACCATGCAGGAGTCGCTTGCGCGCGTCCAAGATACCGGCAGCGCATTGGGGATCGATCTTCTTCTGGCCAGCGGAGGATCTGTCGGCGTGAATTCCGGGAACCCGTCCGAGAACGCGCGCGCACAACTGGATAGCATAATCAGCGCTTTGAATGATGACGTTGCCGGTCGGAGTCTTTTTGCGGGAACGGCGACGAACGACGCTCCGCTTCCAGATGGAGAGACCCTCATAGGGCTAGTACGTGCGGTTGTTGCCGGTCAACCGACCCCTGAGGATGCCATGACTGCTGCGGCAAATTGGTTTGCCGATCCTGCGGGTTTCGACGCTCTGGCTTATTCCGGCTCGAATACTGCACTTGCCCCTTTTTCGTTGTCGGATACGGAGCGCGTGTCGCTTGATGTTCGTGCCAACGATGACGCGATCAAGGATCTGCTGTTGAATGTTACAGTTGCAGCGTTGGGAGATGATGCGGCATTGGGATTCGATGTAAAAGATCAAGCCGAACTTTTTGGTCTTACGGGGATTGGTTTGCAATCAAATCAGGACCGAATCACCAGTCTGCGGGCCAATATCGGCTTTGTCGAGGAGCGCATCGAGTTAATATCGGCACGAAATGAGGCGGAGGAAACAAGCATGACGTTTGCGCGCAATTCGCTTCTGGCCGCAGACCCTTTCGAAACGGCGACCGAGTTGGAAAGTGTGCAGTTCCATCTCCAGAGCCTTTACTCCGTCACAGTACGCAGTTCGCAACTGAGGTTGGTGAATTTCCTATGAAATCTATCTGGATAGCAATCTGTGCGATATTTCTTTTTGCTCTGCAAGCCACCGCTGGCCCTGTCAGGATCAAGGATCTTGTAGAATTTGACGGGGTGCGCGGTAACGACTTGGTCGGCTATGGCCTTGTAGTCGGGTTGAATGGCACAGGTGACGGGCTAAGGAATTCGCCCTTCACCGAAGACATCATGTCGAACATTCTTGAGCGGCTCGGAGTGAATGTCACTGGTGAACAGTTCAGACCGCAGAACGTGGCAGCTGTGCTGGTTACCGCAGCGTTACCGCCATTTTCGCGGGCGGGAAGCCAGATTGATGTAACCGTATCGGCGATTGGCGATGCTGATAGTCTCCTGGGTGGTACCTTGGTCATGACCCCGCTGAACGCTGCAGATGGGCAAATCTACGCGGTGGCGCAGGGCACAATTATTGCTGGCGGTGTCGTCGCACAAGGCGATGGCGCGAATGTAACTCAGGGAGTCCCAACAGCTGGAGTTATCCCGTCGGGCGCACGCGTCGAACGTGAAATCGAGTTTGAGCTATCAAGCCTCACGAATCTGCGCCTTGCGCTCCGCGATGCTGATTTCACCACGGCAGCGCGCATTGAGGATGCGATCAATGCTGATTTTGGCCGTTCCGTGGCCTTCATGTTGGACTCTGGAACCGTCGAACTAAACATTCCTGAGACCCGAATGGCGTCTGTTGCACATGCGCTCGGCCGTATCGAAAATATCTCGGTCCAGCCTGAGCGTAAGGCTCGAGTCGTGGTTGACCAGCGGTCTGGCACGATCGTGATGGGCGAGGATGTGAGAATCTCACGGGTTGCCGTGTCACAGGGCAATCTAACCCTTCGTATTCAGGAGGCACCAATCGCCGTGCAGCCCAATCCCTTTGCGGAGGGTGAGACTGTCATCGTTCCAAGGACCAATGCTGAGATTGAAGAGGAGCCAGGAATTGGTTTGGCCGAAGTTCCAACCGGAACTTCGCTATCCGAAGTGATTTCTGGTCTTAACGCTCTGGGCGTTGCGCCCCGGGATATGATCGACATCCTCAAAAGTATCAAAGCCGCTGGGGCATTACACGCTGAGTTCATAGTTCGATAGCTGCATCTAGAAATGACAGGGCCAGAAAGTCAAAAGTGTTGGGACGATTTGCCTAGTTCTGGACCGTTGAAGTGGCGTGTTTTTTGATCATCTAAGTCTCGGGGCTCATAGCCATTAGATGACGAGGACAGTGTGTGCGATGGTCGACGGAAAGACCTTTGGGCATCTGTCGTAGCAGAAGGTTGTTTTTCGTTGTTTACGACCCGGGATGCTTGCCCGTACTCCCTTGTCTTTCGACGCTTATCTGCAACAATCGTTATTATTGGCTTTTGGTTGTGGATATTGGATCGCGACACACGCCCAATCGGCATGCACCCAAACGACACCATGTTGTCGCGCAGTTGGTCGCGCGAACCGTGTCCGCTCCCCGTATTTCATTTCAGCCCTCAAAATGGAAAGCTCAGCCGTCCATCTTGAGGGCTGAAATGAAAGCTTCTTGAGGAATATCAACCTTTCCGAACCGCCGCATCTTCTTCTTCCCCGCTTTCTGCTTGTCCAGCAGCTTGCGTTTGCGCGTCGCGTCTCCGCCATAGCACTTCGCGGTCACGTCCTTGCGCATCGCCGAGAGCGTCTCGCGCGCGATCACCTTGCCGCCGATGGCCGCTTGGATCGGGATCTTGAACATATGCCGCGGGATCAGATCCTTAAGTTTTTCCACCATTGCCCGCCCGCGCATTTCGGCTCGGTCCCGGTGCACCATCGTCGAGAGCGCATCCACCGGCTCGTCATTCACCAGGATCGACATCTTCACCAGCTTGTCTTCGCGGTAGCCGATCATCTGATAGTCGAAGGACGCATAGCCCTTGGTGACCGACTTCAGCCGGTCATAAAAATCAAACACCACCTCATTGAGCGGCAGGTCATATACCACCATCGCGCGTGAGCCCGCATAGGTCAGGTCCAGCTGAATGCCCCGTCGGTCCTGACACAACTTGAGCACATCGCCCAGATACTCATCCGGCACCAGAATGGTCGCCTTGATCCGCGGTTCCTCCAGGTGGCTCACAAGCGTCAGGTCCGGCATGTCAGCCGGGTTATGCAACTCGATCATCGAGCCGTCCTTGTGGTAGACGTGATAGATCACCGACGGCGCCGTTGTGATCAGCTCTATGTTGTACTCTCGCTCGATCCGGTCGCGGATCACCTCCAGATGCAAAAGCCCGAGGAACCCGCAGCGGAACCCGAACCCCAGCGCCGCAGACGTCTCCATCTCATAGGAAAACGACGCATCGTTCAGCGCCAGCTTCTCAATCGCATCGCGCAAATCCTCGAACTCGGCAGAATCCACCGGGAACAGCCCACAGAAGACCACCGGCTGCGACGGCTTGAACCCCGGCAACGCGTCTTCGGTGCCCTTCTTCTCATGGGTGATCGTGTCGCCCACGCGCGTGTCGCGCACCTGCTTGATCGAAGCTGTGAGAAACCCGATCTCACCCGGCCCCAGCGCGTCAATCACGGTCATCTCCGGCCGGAACACCCCGATCCGGTCTACATGATGCACAGAGTTGTTTGACAGCATCCGAATGCGCTCGCCCTTTTTCAGCACCCCGTCCATGATCCGCACCAGAACGATCACGCCGAGGTAACTGTCATACCAGCTGTCCACCAGCATCGCCTTCAGCGGCGCATCGCGCATGCCGGTTGGCGCGGGCAGCTTTTGCACAATCGCCTCCAGCGTCTCGGTGATACCTTGCCCGGTCTTGGCCGAGACCTGAATGGCCTCGGTCGCATCGATCCCGATCACATCCTCTATCTGCTCCGCCACCCGGTCACAGTCCGACGCAGGCAGATCGATCTTGTTCAAGACGGGCACGATCTCATGATCCGCCTCAATGGCATGGTACACATTCGCCAGCGTCTGCGCCTCAACCCCTTGCGTGCTGTCCACCACCAGCAGTGAGCCCTCGACGGCGCGCATCGACCGGCTCACCTCATAGGCGAAATCCACATGCCCGGGCGTGTCGATGAGGTTGAGCACATAGTCCTCACCATTGAGCGCGGTGTAGTTGATCCGCACGGTCTGCGCCTTGATGGTGATCCCCCGCTCGCGCTCGATATCCATGCTGTCGAGCATCTGCTCCTTCATATCCCGGTCGGCCACGGTGTTGGTGGACTGAATGAGTCGGTCAGCGAGCGTCGATTTCCCGTGGTCGATATGCGCGACGATGGAGAAATTGCGGATATGTGAAAGCGGTGACATGTTCGGGATATGTAGGGGTTTTGCGGGGCGGTCAAGGTGGCTGAACAAATCAAGATAAGCGATCTTGGAGATGCTCAAGCTTGGCTTGCTCAACAGGATGAGCAGACGAGAATTTGGTTTGATACAAGGTGCTCGCTGCGCGCCTTCCTAGGCATTTTTGCCGATGGCAGTGCTCACTATCAAGACTCCGCGTTCGTATGTCTGCGTGCGCTGCTTGTGTCGGTTGCGAGATCCACGTGCGACATAAATGAACTGTGGCGCTTCGATAAGGCAGACCAAACAGTAAAAAAGCTTTGTCAGTTTACGCAAGACGTGATCACAGACACGGGCAAGCGGCATGTGCCCCTAATGGAGCGCTCGCCTAGTCTGTACAGACTTTCATGTGCACTCCTAGCAACCAAGGTCACAGACGGGAGGGCTTTGACGTTCGACACCCATGCTTACTCATCTCTTGGGATTCCTACAGATGCCGTTTTCGCAGCCGCCTCGGCGGACACAGCAACACCTCTTGGCTGGCCAAAGCTGTGGGCGGTGGAGCAGCAACCGCACGAACGGGCAATGATGTGGGACAAATTCAAGTTAGAAAGCTCAGAGCAAGGTCTAGACTGGTCCTTCTGGATCAAATGGTATGAGCCATTCTCGATGGCACCCCGCTTCCGTGGGGCCTCACGCAGCGCATTGCACGTGAGATCACCCATGCCGAATGGAACGAAGGCCAAACTGTCGTCGGAGCAAAAATAGCTGAAATCCGGGATGATTGGTTCGCCGAACAGCTTCCACAAGCGGAAAACTTGGAGGAAGATCCAGAGACGGGACGATTTGATGTTCAAACTGCTCCTTTTGAGGAAGACAAGCTTATCGAGAGTGCTTTGTCCCAACTCGCCTTCTCGCTAGGGCTGGCCGTAGACAGCAACTCATCTGACTTCAACCGCATGTGCACGGCCTTCAAGTATCTCGATCACACGCTAAACAATTGCCGCGACGACCCAAACGCAATCGAACAGAACTTGGGAATTGCAAAAGGCATAATCGAGAGCAATCTTTGTGATGCGAACTATCGCGCAGACGAAGCCCTTAAAGCACTCGCGAAATTGCTTGAGCAGCATCAACTGCAAATGCGAGCAGACCACCCTGAGGTCCGAAAGGCTTGGGAAAAACGGATTGCGCAGAAGATCAGGGAGGTGGATCGTGACACCAAACTCAAAGCGGCAGAGGCTATTCGCACAGAGCAATCACGAATTCAAGGCCGCCTTAGCATTGAAACCGATCTTGACGCAGAAGCGGTAGAAACCGAACAACCCGCCGAGATCCAAGCAACCGCAATCCGTCGAGCGACGGGCCGGTCGGCAAAAATGAACACGCTGCAGCGCGCTTCACAGACCGTCAAGGATGTTGACGCCTCGGCTGGATATAAGGCGACTCGAATTGGAACGACTGGCTACACGCTTGTCGACTTGGTTATGGGGTTTTTCGGAGGCTGAGACCAATTGCCCAAGCTGCGGTTGGGCACTGGTTTATGCGCAACCGACCCCATCGAAAGCTATGCTCAGCCGCGCACTTCGGGACCATATGGTCTACAATTCTGCACAATACCCAGTGCACCACCGCACCGCCTTCCCCCTTTCGTGAGTTTGACCCGCTATAGCGCACGCGTAAGGTCTACTTAGACGCCGGTTCGGCGCCGCTGCCCGAAAGGCCCTCCAATGACCCACCATTCCCGTATCTTCCCAGCCTGCGCCGGGCTGTTCGCCCTTGCTTTGCCCGTCGCGGCCACGGCTCAGCAAGCCGGGCCGGAGGTGGATTTCTACGGCCACCTAAACCTCGGCATCATTAACGTCGACAACGGCGCCGAGACGAATACCGCGCTGACCGACAATGACAATTCCAACAGCCGTGTGGGTGTGATCTACAAACAGGCACTGCAAGGTGGGAGCGAGTTTCGGCTGCATTTCGAGACGGCTTTGGGCTTCACCGGCTCCTCCAGCATCAACGGCTCGGATGACGGGCTGGAGTTGAACTATCGCCGCACCGAGCTGCGCAAGTTCGAGGCGATCTATAAGTCCGCCACCTTCGGCACCTTCTCCTTCGGTCAGGGTAGCATCGCCACCGACAGCACGGCGGAAGCGGATTTCTCCGGCACCTCCGTGATTGCCTATTCCAGTCTGCAGGATCAGGCGGGGTCTCAAGCCTTCCAACTGACGGGTGGGGGTGCCTCAGGCTTTGACGTGGGTGATGCATTCAGTGCCTTCGATGGCGGGCGGCGGTTTCGCATCCGCTATGACACGCCCACATTCGCGGGTTTCTCGCTGGCTGTAAGCGCGGGCGAAGAGGTGCTGGCCAGCGGAAATGACGACGAATTCTATGACGTTGGCCTGACATACGATCAGGACTATGGCGCCTATCAGGTCGCGGCCCGGACAGGCCTCTCGATCCGTGATTCCGATGAGGAATTGCTACTGGGCTCCTTCGCGATCCTGCATAAGGAGACCGGCCTCAACCTCGCCGTTGCGACGGGCCGGCAGCAGGAAGGCGACGCGAGCTATGTCTACATCAAGGGCGGGATCAAACGCGACTGGATCGCGGCGGGCGAGACGCGGATTTCGCTCGATTACTACTCCGGTGAAGATTTCGGCGTAACAGGGTCGGACTCGCAGTCGGTCGGCATCGCCGTGGTGCAGAAGGTCGACGTCTGGAACACCGAGCTTTATGCGAGCTACCGCACATTTGAGTTCAACGACGCGGGCTCCGACCTGCTGGATCAGGATGTGACATTTGTGGGTGCGCGCTGGCGGTTCTGACGCATTTGCAGAGGCGGTCGGGTTGCGCCATACAAGGCAGATCTTGACCAGGGATTTGCCCCATGCTCCGCACCGCCGTTCTGTTCTGTACGATCCTCATTCTGTCCGCATGCGGTGGGCGGGACAGCTCTCGGACGGAGCCTTTGCGGAACCCGCCCCCTTTGCCTGTGGCGGGCGGGCAGCCCCAAATCGTGTCCGGCCCGATCAACAGCGCCTGTCTGGCACAGCGGCGGCGCGGTGCGACGCAAGAACGGTGTGGCTGCATTCAGGCAGCCGCCAACCAATCCCTCAGCCGATCGCAACAGCGGCAAGGCGTGCAGTTCTTCGACGACCCGGGCCAACTGCAAGAGGTCCGGCAGTCCGGCAGCGAATCCAACCGCGCCTTCTGGGACGCCTGGAAAAGATTTGCCGAGACAGCGGAGACCGTCTGCGGCGGCATCTGAAGGGGCGGTTCAGAGATCTCGCATCCAGAACTGCAGGGTCTTCGCCGTCTCCACCGACGCGCCTACGTCTTTCCATGAGAAGCGGGCTGTGACGCCGTCCAACGGTGCATAGCCACGTTTGCGCCAGAACGGATCAAGCGGGGCATGATCTGCGGGCCGGGCAGGGTGATCCTTGGCCCGAACCACACCGCAGAAACAGGAGCGGTGATACCCGAGATCCTTTGCGTGTGTCTCGCGCGCGTCGAAAAAGGCGTGACCTGCGCCCTGTCCGCGATACTGCGGCAGTAGAACGCTTTCCGCGCAATAGAAGATCTCTGCCAGATTTAGACCGGTGTCCGAGAAGGCCGCCGCAAAATCATCGGCATGATCGGTCAATGGCATGCCTGTCGATGCCCCCATGAGGCGGGAGCCGTCGAACGCGCCGACAACAATGGCCTTGTCGCTTTTCAGGCAAGGCCCTAAGTAGTCGCGCTCGTAGTCAAGATCGCCGTCATAGAGGTAGGGCCAAGCGCGGAACACGTCGATCCGCAGCTGTGCCACATCGTCGATATGCGCGGCCAGCTCAGCGCGGCTCAGAGGGCGAATATCCAGCGGCACAGGTCAGGAGACCTGTCGGATCCAATCCGACAGGTTGTAGCGTGTGGTCACGCGCGTGATCAGCCCGTCCGTGACATCAAAGAAGGACCCCGCTGGCAGCTGATAGGTCTGGCCTATGGCCTCCGGCAATCCGTCGTCTGTGGCGACATAGCGGCCATTCACCACATATTCCGCCGCTGCGCGGCCGTGGTCGGGCGCATCAAAGATCACCATGTCGGTCAACGTCTCATCATAGCAGCGGCTCATGTGATCGCAGAACTCCGCAAAGGCGGCTTTGCCCCGGCGCACGCCACCCTCGTTGACGTGGTGGGCCACGTCCTCCGACAGGCACCCTAACATCGTGTCGATGTCCTTTGCGTTGAAGGCCTCGAAGTATCGTTTCACCACATCCGCCATAGCATGCTCCTCAGATGATCTCGGTTGGAGGGCCAAACCGCGCCAGCAGACGCTCCTTGATCTGGTCGCGGGCCTGCCGATAGCTCACCAGTTTCGCTTCGCGACTTTCACCCAGGCCGGTCGGATCCAGAATTGGCCAGTATTCCACGTCCAGATGGTAGAACCGTGTCAAATCCAGCGCCCGGCGCTGCGAGGCCGGGCTGAGCGCAATGACCAGATCAAAAGAGCTCAGATCATCGCCCCAGTTCTCCATCTCGTCAAAGCTGCGCGACCGGTGGCGGGAAAGCTCCACATCCATTTCCTGACAGACCGCGATGGAAAATCCATCAATCTCCATATCATTGGTCACCCCGGCGGACTGCACATAGGTACCGGTGCCGTAGAATTTTTTCATGATCCCTTCGGCCATCGGAGAGCGCACCGCATTATGGTCGCAGCAAAACAGAACCGACCCTGGGAGCGCGTCGCTCATTCAGCCCCCGAAGTGCAGCACGCAGATCAGCGTAAAGAGGCGCCGGGCGGTGTCGGTGTCCACCTCGACCTTGCCATCGAGCCGCTCCTGCAGCACACGGCTGCCTTCGTTGTGGATGCCGCGGCGCGCCATGTCGATGGTTTCGATCTGGCTGGGCGGCAGCTTTTTCACCGCGTCGAAATAGCTCTCGCAGATCTGAAAGTAATCCTTAACCACTTGCCGGAAAGGGCCGAGGGAGAGGTGAAACTCCGCCGCCTTTTCAGAGCCTTCGGTGTTCACATCAAAAACGAGTCGCTTATCCCGGATCGCCAGCCCCACGTGATACGGCCCATCGGGCACCGCCCGGCCATCACGCGGCGGCAGTTTGAAGGTGTTGTCCTCCAGCAGATCAAACATGGCGACGCGGCGCTCCTGTTCGATCTCGGGGGTGGCCGGCGGCAGGCCGGCATCGTCGAGCACGATCTGTGAAATACGGGACATGGGACGGGTTCTTCACGCAAAACAAACAAACTCGACATGCTTAGCGCAGGTGCGCCGCAAAGAGCAACGCCGAAGGCGCCTGTCTTCAGTCGTTGAGTTTGTTCAGCCGCGCGGTGACCGACAGACCATGCGCTTCGAGGCTTTCGGTCCGCGCAAGAGTTTCCGCCGCAGGGCCGATGCTGCGCAGCGCGCCCGGTGTCATGCGCGCCAGTGTGGTGCGTTTGAGGAAGTCCAGCACAGAGAGACCCGAAGAGAACCGCGCCGAGCGCGCCGTGGGCAGCACGTGGTTCGGCCCACCTACGTAGTCCCCGATGGCCTCCGGCGTCCATTGACCCAGAAAAATTGCGCCAGCATGGGTGATCTGTGCGCTCAGCGCGTCCGGATCAGCGACACAGAGCTCCAGGTGTTCGGGCGCAATACGGTCACTGAGCGCGGCAGCGGTGGCCAGATCAGGCACAACGATGATGGCCCCAAAGTCCCGCCAGGAGGCCCCCGCGATAGCGCGCCGTTCGAGGGTCTGCAAACGGGTTCCCACGGCTTCGTAGACGTCGCGCCCAAGAGCCATATCGGTGGTGATCAGGATCGACTGGGCGCTTTCATCATGTTCCGCCTGGCTGAGCAGGTCGAGCGCGATCCAGTCCGGATCGTTGTCACCATCGGCAATCACCAGAATCTCGGATGGGCCTGCGATCATATCGATGCCCACCTTGCCGAAGACCCGGCGCTTGGCTGCCGCCACATAGGCATTGCCGGGTCCGGTGATCTTGTCGACCGGCGCGATGGTATCTGTTCCGTAGGCCAGTGCCGCCACGGCCTGTGCGCCACCAATGCGGTAAATCTCATCAACGCCCGCGAGTTGCGCTGCCGCAAGCACCAGCGGATTGAGCACGCCATCAGGCGCAGGCACCACCATCGCGAGGCGGGGCACACCGGCAACTTTCGCCGGGATCGCGTTCATCAGCACGGACGATGGGTAAGACGCAAGCCCGCCGGGCACGTAAAGACCCGCCGCTGCCACCGGTGTCCAGCGCCATCCCAGCGTCGCGCCCGTGGCGTCTGTCCACTGCTCATCCTGCGGTGTCTGTCGTGCGTGGTACTCCCGAATGCGGTCTGCCGCGAGCTCCAGCGCCCGCATCTCCTCGGCGGGCACAGCGGCTGTAGCCTCGGCAATTTCCGCCTCGGAGACCTGCATTGTCTCAGGCGTCAGGGCGAGGCGGTCGTAGGTCTGTGTCAATGCGATCACCGCATCATCACCGCGCGCGCGGACGTCCGCGATGATACGGGCCACCGCCTCGTCTACATCCGGGCTGTCCTCGCGCTTGGCTGTCAACAGCGTCTCAAACGCAGCTTTGAAGTCGGGCGCGGTGGCATCGAGAAAGACAGGCATGGTGCAAACCTCAGATGGTGCGCCGAAAGAGACTTATGCCTTCGGCGAGGATATTTTTGGCCAAAAGAAACGCTTACTCGGGATGTTCCGGTGTTTTCCTTGAAGGAGCCATATAGGGTTTGGTGACGTCTTTCAAAGTGACATCCAGCGCCTCGACACTCAGCCGGATCGCACCGTCCCCGGCGAGGGTCAGAATGATGTGCCCGCCGGGCGCATCGGTGAAATCGAAGCTGACCGAGAGCAACGACAGGACGGTATCGGGATCCTTGCGGTTGATCCCGTTGCTGGCGACGCCTGTCACACCGCTGAAGACCAACAGAGATTGCACACGTTCCGGGGCCGCGACGCGGGCGGGACCCTCTTCCCAGCGAAACCGGTTGATCAGCAGGGCGAAACGCTGGGTTTTCCGATCCCAGCGCATCTCGGTCGCAGGGAAGACAGCATCCTGCACCAGCGCGGAGACCACAGCCAGATCATCGTCGTCCAGTGCACCAAGATTGAGCGGCGCCTCTCGGCCATCTTCGAAACGGGCATCATTCATGTCTCTGATATCCGCTGGATGTTGGCGCCTACGCCTGAGAGTTTGGCCACCACATGTTCATAGCCCCGGTCGAGGTGATAGACACGTCCCACGCGAGTCTCGCCCTCTGCTGCCAGCCCGGCGAGGATGAGCGAGACCGACGCGCGCAGATCGGTGGCCATGACCGGCGCGCCTTTGAGCCGGTCGACGCCCGTGACGGTCGCGGTGCCGCCATGCACCTCGATATTCGCGCCCATGCGCATCAGTTCGGGCGCGTGCATAAAGCGGTTCTCAAAGATTTTTTCTTCCAGCACCGACGTGCCATCAGCGGTACAGAGCAGCGCCATCATTTGCGCCTGCAGATCGGTCGGGAACCCTGGGAACGGTTCTGTGGTGACGTCGACCGCGCGGATACGCCCGTTGCGGCGGCCGACGCGCAGGCCATGGTCGGTTTCGGTCACGTCGACGCCGGCCGCATTGAGCTTTTCGCAAAAGGCTTCGACAAGCTCGATGCGGCCACCCAAAAGCTCCACCTCTCCGCCGCAGATTGCAGGCGCGATCATGTAAGTGCCAAGTTCGATCCGGTCCGTCACCACAGTATGGGTCGCGCCGCCCAGCCGGTCCACCCCTTCGATGGTGATGATCGACGTGCCCTCTCCGGCGATGCGGGCGCCCATGGCCCGCAAGCATCGTGCCAGATCAACGATCTCGGGCTCGCGGGCGGCGTTGTTTAACACTGTTGTGCCCTTGGCCAGGGTGGCCGCCATGAGCGCGTTTTCGGTGGCACCTACGGATGCGAAGTCGAAATCGACCGTACCGCCTTTCAGCCCGTTTGGGGCCTGCGCGTGCACATAACCATCCTTGAGTTCAAGCTCCGCGCCCATGGCTTCAAGCGCCTTGAGGTGCAGATCCACCGGGCGCGCGCCAATAGCGCAGCCGCCCGGCAGGGAAACGACCGCATGACCCCCGCGTGCCAGCAGCGGACCGAGAACCAAGATCGAGGCCCGCATTTTTCGCACGATGTCATAGTGAGCGGTGTGGTTGTTCACGTCATGACTGGAGAGTGCGATCACCCGGCTGTCCTGGAGTGATGTTACCTCTGCGCCGAGCGACTGCAACAGCTGCGTCATGGTGCGAATGTCGCTAAGCCGAGGCGCATTGATCAGCGTGAGTGGCTCTTCCGTCAGGAGCGTCGCGGGCATCAAAGTCAGGCAGGCGTTCTTGGCCCCTGCGATGGGTATCTGCCCGTTGAGCGGGCCACTACCCTTTACCAGTATAGAATCCATTCGCTCATCTGTCCTTTTCTGCTCCGGCTCGTGCTGAGTCGCCCGCCTCTGCGCCCTGGCTTTGTGTCCGTGCGCGTGCCTGTTCTTTGCGCCGCATCATGTTGGCTTTCAGTGCTGCCTTCAGCCGGTCTTCGCGTGCGGTGTTGTTCTTTGGAAGGTCTTGAGGATCTGATCTCTTTGCCATGGCGCTTGTCTAACGCAGGTGATCGAAAGCGTCCAGATTGGGCTTGCGCCGCTTCGGGATTGGGTCTAATCACCCCATCCATCGGCGCTGCTGTAGCTCAGAGGTAGAGCACTCCCTTGGTAAGGGAGAGGTCGAGAGTTCAATTCTCTCCAGCAGCACCATAAAAGAATTCACCACCCGAAACATCCCCTAACACCTTGAATGGTATGGATATTTTGGGAGTTCTAGCACGCTTATTTCGGCAGTAGGCAATGGGGCCGCCAAAGGCCAGTTTCAGCACCAACCGGCGAGCCTGAACGTGACCTGTTTCCCAGAGTTTCCAGGGGTTTGCGAGGAATCGCAGCGCGAGTTCTAGTTTTTTGTCGAACGCGCCCTTTGCTGGCATCTGATTGGCGAGATTCTCGCTCTGTTTTGCCTTGTCCCGCTCCAGCTTCGCAAGCTTATCTTCATAGGCGCGGATGACCGTGTCGTTGTTGGTGTCCATGATCCGGGCCAGCACCTGCTCAATCTCCCGCTCAATGGATGCAAGACGACGCTTGCCAGCAGCGATATTCGCCTTGGCCTGGTCGCTGCGCATGGCCCAGGCGTCTTTGAACATCTGCGTGGTGAGCGTGATCAGGCTTTCCGTTGGTGTGAGCGCCTTCACGATCTCGCCGACCTCTCCTTCGATTTTGTCGCGTGGGATCGACTTGCCGTAGGCCTCACACCCTTTGGTCTGGCAGAGATAATACGGATACAGCCCGCCTTTGCCTTTGGAGACGCAGGAGCGCAGCGGTGTGTCACAGCAGGCACATGTGGCGATCCCGCGCAGGGCAAACTGATCACCAATGTTGCGGCGCTTGGGTGCTTTGGCTGTGCCAGAACGCATCGCTTGCACCTTGTCGAAGGTCTCCAGCGATATCAGCGGCTCATGCTGCGCCTTCAGCCAGTTCAGTCCGTAACGCTCAGAGCAGATATACCCAGCGTAAGCGGGATGCGTCAGAATGTCGGTTGTCCGCTGTTGATTGACCCGGCCATGCTTGTTGCGCGGAAACTCCGGGATGGATTCGAAAAAGCGCGTCACCTCCGCCTGTGAACCAAACCGACCAGAGGCGTATCCTTCGAAGGCTTCCCGGATAATGCTGTCAAACGGCGGGTTGGGGATCAGCACTTTGCCCCGGCCTTTCTCGGTTTGATAGCGATAGCCGATGGGCGCGTTGTGAATCCAATAGCCGTTCTGCATCCGCGCCTTCATCTTCTGCGCAACCTGACGGCCATTTTGTTTCCGCTCCAACTGCCCCTGAGCGGCGAGGATGGTTTCGATGAATTCCCCCTCGGGTGTATCTTCAAACGTGAAGTTCAGACACTCGACCGAGGCATCGCGCTGGCGAAACGCATCCCGCAGGCGGAAGTGGAAATCACGATCACGGGCAAAGCGCTTGAGATCATCGAAGATCACAACATACCGCTCATCCGGCTGCGCATCGAGAAACGACAGCAAGGCAACCATGCCGGGCCGTTTCATGAAGTCTCCCCCGCCAGTGATCGTGTCGGGAAAGACCGCAGCAACGTCATAGCCCTTGGCCTGCGCAAATTGGCGGCACCGGGTCTCTTGGCTCTCAAGCCCATGCCCTGTGACTTCCTGCGCTTTGGAGCTGACACGGCAGTAGATCACCGCCTTGGTTGGTTTGGTTGTGGTGTTTACTGATCCGTCCATGGCGGCAGGTATTTGGAGCCTTGATCCTTGCTCTCAGCGCGCCTTTCGGCTATCTTATTGAAATCAAGGTCTAAAGTGTTCATCAAAACACCTCAGACTGTCAGGATTTAGGGACGAAAGCTGCTTTTCCCAGGCCTCTAATTCTTCAAAAAGAGAGTTCCAACGTTCTCCCTCCAGCAGCACCACAAAAGAATTCACTACCCGAAGCACCCTCTAAGACCTTGAATAGAATGGATATTTTGGGATTTCTAGCACCCTCATTTCGGCAGTAGGCAATGGCACCACCAAAGGCCAGTTTTAGCACCAAACGACGGGCCTGAACGTGACCTGTTTCCCAGATTTTCAAGGGGTTTCCCGGAAGCTGCGGTTTGTTCTCTTCCTAAGGAGGAAATGGCCTCAATCGATCAAGGAGCGGACAAGCGCGTTAGATTGATCGAGGCGCTCTGCGATGGTTCGCAAGAAATGAGTATGGAGCGTGCGAGCGAGTTCGGGCTGCAATTGCGCCATCTGTGACAAGTCATCCTGATTCAGCTGCCAGAGAATTGCGTCGGTTTCCGCGATCGCAGAAGCTGTTCGGGCGCGCTGCAAGAAGAAGGACATCTCGCCAACAATTGCTCCAGGACCCAATGTGCGCAAGTGCACCGGCAATTCAGTCGGCGTCTCCAACTGAACTTTCACAAAGCCGTCTTCGATAAAGTAGATGTCCGACCCCGCTTCGCCTTGTTGGATCAGGGGGCTCTGTGCACTGAGCACTATTTTTCGGAGATACGGTCTCAGGGCCTCAAACGCGTCCGGAGAGCCGAGATCACGGGCCAGCCTGTCTGCCAGGCGTCGGGCGATTTGCGTGCAGGGACGATGCTCCCAGTCATGTAGCAGACAGTCTTCGCACCACATCACAGCTTGGTCTACATCGTTATATTGCAACACGGTCGGGCCATACTCGCCGTTTAGGATCAACGTATTCAGCCGTTTGGACAGAGTGGGTTTTAGCCCGGCGACGATTAGTCGGCCCTCATTGCTCTGAACCGTGTGGCAGACTTTGGCCAGAACCTGAATGGCCGAAGAGTCAAAGCCGGTGACATCCCGGCAATCCAGAATGAGAAAGCGCAACTTGGACGTATCAGATGTCTCGAAACATCCTTGCACGCGATGGCGCAGCTGGTGCGCGGTGCCAAAGAAGACGAAGCCCTGAAGCCTGAGCAACTCTATCTTCGTGCCGTTCTTCCGAAGATAGGCTTTGTCATCAGGATCATGTTCCACGCGACTATGATAGGTCTCTGCGGTGACTGCATATTTCACCACATCGATCCGCGCATACTCCATCAGGAAGAGCGCGACCGCTGCAAAAACACCAACAACTAGACCCTCCAGAAGCCCGACATTGATGATCAGAGCAACAATCAACAGAACGACGAAGTACTCGCGCCGCGACACTTTCGCGTAGATGTCGATCAGCCATTGATAAAGCAGCCCGCCGCCGATCCAGAGCAGAAGACCGCCAAAGAGCGGGATTGGAATGACGCTGAGCAAGGTTGCCCCATAGAACAATATCACCGCGCAGACCGCCGCAACCAACACACCTGTGATCCGATAGGGTGCACCGAGGTGATTTGCCAGTACGGTCAGACCGAGCCCCTGAAAGCCCGCAGCCCCGCCCCCTGTACCCGCGAGCATATTTGCAAGGCCGGCGGCCCGCAGCTCCCGGTCCAGATCAACGTCGCGACCGACCGATAGCTCAATACCACTGGATGCAAAGAGCAAGGCGGCACCACTGACGGCCAGCAGCGCGCTTATCTTTGGCAGCTCTGACCAGATCACCGTCCAATCGGCTTGCACAAGCGGGTTGTCTTCGAACGGTAAGACAATTTTGCTGCCTTGCGGGGGCGCAAAGAGCCACCCTTGGTATTGGAGGTCGGCAATGGGCACGTCGAGCATCCCGACAGCCACGTGAAACACCAGCACGAAGCTGGCGGCTGCAAGTGGCAAAACCATTGGGCTTTGGCTGCGCCGTGCCACGAGATCGACGATGAGCGCAAAGGCAACGGCGGAGAGCCATTTTTGCAGGCTTGTCGCCTCAAGCAGTAGTGGGGTGTTCTGTACGGTAAGAGGTGTGCCTAAGGTAACGGCCATCGCGCCCGAAACGATCAACCAGCCCATTCCCGCCAGGAACCCGGCCAGAACCGGGTAGGGGATGAAACGGATCAACCGGCCGAGGCGGAAGACCCCCATTGCAAAGAGTGTTGCGCCCGTCAGCGCAGTTGCCAGGCCGATCATTACAACGATCGTTGCGAGGATCTCGGCTTCGCTGTGTGCGGCGAACATGGTGCCGTGGATCGAGGCCGCGATGACGGCCAGCGTCACAACTGTCACCTCTTGCGTGACCGACAGCATGCCCGGGCAGGAGCTGAAGAGTGCGATCACAACGCTTAACACGATGGTCCCGAAAAGGCAGATGCCGATGGCCAGCGTGATGTGCGAGCTCAGCACCGATGAAAACAGCAAGGCTGCGGCCGAGATCGCGAACATCGCCGTGAGCATGCCGCAGATCAGCCCGGCAGAGAGGATGGCCGGAAGGTCGCTCAGCCACTGCGCGCCACTTGCTGAGCCGATGACCTCCTGTGCCGCAGGTCCACGTCTTTCGCTGGCGGCAAGGTCACCGCGAGCATCTTCTCCGAGAGCCTCCGCTTGGGCGTGGTCATCCATGGGGCGTGATACGACATCAAAGATGCCGTCCTTCGGATTTCAGTTGGGTGTTAGTGAGCCGTGTCTTTGCTACGCCACGCCCGCAACCCTCCAAGCCCTGCGAGACCCGCAATCAAAAGAAACCCGCCCGCAGGCAAGGGAATGGGGGTGAGTTGCGATAGGGTGAAACGGGCAAAGGCTATATTGTCATCGCTGGAAAGATCAGACCCTATTGGTATTGAGCTGAATGTCAGACTGTCACCGTCGTCCTCGTTCAAAAAGCTGCGTCCTGCGACCCGCCGGATTCCCGCGTTCGACGAAAACCCATAAGGAACCATGATTATTCCAAAGCCAAGCCCACCGGCTGAACTGATGCCAGCGGTCAGACCGTGGTCGCTGTCGAAATTCCCCAAGGGTCCGTCGACAAAGACAGTCTCGCCAAGGCTGATCGCCGCCGCCTCAGCCAAGCCCAGTGTTGGGAAATCAAAATCAGAGACATCGTCGCAACCACCAAAGATCGCTGCACAGGTGTCATCGACAAATTCGACATCATAGAGCGTGCCGTTAACATCGACGTTTCTGGCGCCCAGCAATTGGCCGCCCACCACGTTCAACTGCACGGTGGCGGCAAAACCCGATGCGGCGGTCAGCGCGCTGAGGGCGGCGGCGAGGGCGAGTGTTTTAATGGTCAAAACGAATACTCCTTAAATACGGTCCTGCTCGACAGGCAATTGTGATATTTGAGGCGCGGTAGAGGGTCCACCGAATGAGCGTTGCGCGAGGCGCGCCAAGGTTCGACGCCGGGTTCACACCCGCCTCACCATGGGCCTCACATCAGTTGAAGTGAGAGAGCATTGCGGGCATCATCAAAGCCAAGTTTGCTGCGCAAAGAGAACCAGCGGACTGATTTTTGACCGAAACCTGGCCAAGTTTGTCCCAAATGAGCGCAGTCGAATGGTGGGAAATCGCATAGAACCGTCGAAGCACGCAGTCTTGGTTGGGAACGATGATTAGATACTACGCCATGGCCTGCGCGCTGTTTTTGCTGTCTTGCAGCACCGCTGCCGTTTGGGCGGCGGGGCCCGCTGATCAGGCCTGCCAGCATCCGCAGCAGATTGCCGCTGTGGCAAATACATTGTCGGATGTGTCAATCGGTCAACTCCGCGCCCTCCAAGCGGAATACTATCTGGATCATGCCGGGGATATGGGGCCTGATCGTATCGGCACCGCCACGTTTGCGCCGGCCAACTGCGCCGGGATTTTCCATGCGCCGTTGCCAGGTCAGTCGGTTTGGCTGCGGTTTGCGCTGCGCAATTCGTTTCCGGAACAACAGCGTTGGGTCGTCACGTTCATCGAAGCCAACTTTGATGAGGTGGTGTTGTTTGAAGACCAGAGCGGGTCACTGACCGAGCGTGCACGCACGGGGCAAACCGTCCCCTTCGAGGTCAGGGACAATGCCGAATTCAATACCGGCTTTCCCATCGTGCTGGAACCAGGTGAAGAGCTGCTGCTTTACTTGCGCATTGCAGGAACGTTTGAGCCCACCATCACGGCGGTTCTGATGTCCGATGAGCTGTTTTTCGATTGGAGCACGCTCATCATGACAATCAGAGCGCTGTTCTTGTGTTATGTTGGACTGTTTGCCGTTATCAGCCTGATTATTTTTCGGCAAATCCACGTGCGGTATTACCAATACTATACCCTGTACATGCTTTGCCAGTTTGCGTTTTCGTTCATATTCAATGGGTGGTTGAACAAGTACTTCGGCGTCACTCTTCCGGTCACAACCCTGATGCCGATCTCCGAGTTCTTTGCCGGACTGAGTGTTTTCGTCAATATTCAGTATTGCCGCATCCTGCTCAATGCGGGCGCCGACACGCGCGCTTGGCGATGGTTCTTTGTTACGCTGTCTGGTATCGCCCTTGGCGCCACCGCGTTGGCCGTTCTGGATCCCTGGCGCCTCTCAACCCCGCTGCATCTGCTCTACTTCGTTTGCCCGTTGGCACTGCTTGTGTTCGCGATCCGAAAGATTCGAGAGGGTCTGCCTCAGGCCTGGCCCATTGCCGGATCCTTGCTCTCTCTGAGCTTGGGGCTTGCTATTGCGGTCTTCGCCTTCATGGTTCCTATCAACATCACAGAGGCCAATTTTGCCTATGAATTGGTGCTGATGCGCCCGCTGATATGGGGATACTATCTGGCCATCCTTGGCGAAACGCTGTTCATGATGGTGGCGATCTCAACAATGGTGCGCGCGCTGCAGAAGGAAAGGCTGTCCGCCGTTGATGAACTCGCGTCAATGGAGCGGCAACTCGAAGACATCCGTCACGAGCAACGGGCAGCCGAAAAGGCAACCACTGCACGCCTCGAAGCGCTGGAGAATGTCCTGCGAGGTGATCCGGAAACCCGGCATCATCTTTCGGCCAAACGGCAGTTCTTGGATCGTATCACGGAATGTGTTCTCGACAGCGTGGCCGACCAGAGCCTTGGCGTCGAGAAGCTCGCATCCATGTTGGCGATCAGTCAGAAGACGCTTGGACGTCGGCTGAAGGAGGCCAATGGGCAGTCTCCGGCCTCATTCATTCGGTCTGTGCGCCTGAACTTCGCCCGCAATCTGATCCTTCTGGATAAATACAACACGGTTGCGGAGATTGCTCATGCATCCGGTTTCTCAAGTGTCAGCAACTTCGCCAAGCTTTACCGGGAGGAATTTGGCGAGGCACCGAGCAAATCTATCAGCCTGTTGAGGAAAATTCAGTAGCTTTCCAAAAGCCAGTGGGTCGAAGAACTAACTCCGGTCAAGCGCCGGTACAAACGCCGTAACCGCATCGAGATCATGTGCGGCAGGTTGAAGGACTGGCGGCGCGTCGCAACCCGATATGACAGATGCCCGAAAGTATTCCTGTCAACAATCACACTCGCTGAACTTGTTATTTTCTGGCTATGAGCCCGGAACATAGGTCACACGATACCGAGCTTTGTCCGTCATTTTACTTCAGCAGATTTCCGTGACTTAAGCTGCGCAAGGCTAGAACAAACTAGCAACATATTGTTCGGCATGCCACCATGGCAGAGCACAAACCAGAAGGAAGGTCTTTCAAATGGAACAACTGCGCATGACAACTGCGATCATTCTCGGTATGCGGAACGTGATGGGGCGTCGCTCGTTCGATGAGATACCAACTCTTTTCCATTATTTTATGGCGCTGAATTTCGGGGCGATGCTTTTCCTTTTGAAGCAACTGGCAGATGAAGCTTTTCCAATTTACTATGGACTTCTTAAATCAGAGAGCGCTGCGAGTTTTTTCACCAAGGAGGCTTTGGCGTCCACTGCATTGGTCGTGTTCTTGGGCTGTATCCTGTTTTGGCTAGGTGTAAAGATTGCTCGGCATAGCAAGGTCATAGTTGATCACGGCATGAAAAAACAGGGAAGGCAATAGGCGGATGCGATCCCGACTCACCGATCAAAACTCAGTCCTGACGGGCGGTTGCGCCGTCTGGATGGGTGATCGGGGCTGGAGATATCCGGCTTGGGTCGTTTGAGGTATGTTGCGATGGTCTTGGCAAGATGCTGGCGTTCGTCCGTGTGCCTGTCCCGGATGGTTCGGGCGTGGGTCTGCAGGTCCTTGCGCTCTGCCATCTGGGCGAGGATCAGGCGGTCGCGCTATTCTTGATCACGGTGGGCACAGGTGAGCGCTTCCCTCCCGTTCGTTGCGTTTGATGGTTGCACGGTGCGTGCCGGTGAGCCGGTTGAAGATGCCGCGTAGACCTGTGTTCAAGCGATCTTGGCGAGCTTTGGTTTCTTCGATCCAGCGTTGGTCTTGTTTGGCTTTGAGATCATCGCGCTCGGCTCTTTGTGCCATAACCATCCGCGCGCGTTCGCTGACGAAGGGCAGCGTGTCCTTGCGATGTTGGTCTTTCACCTGCGCAATGTAGTCCTTCACCTGATCTGTTTTGCGCGATTGCAATCATGCGCTGACATCAGCGTTAGGTTGTAAATCTGGTGTGGCACCGAGACGCGCTTTGAACTCTTTGGTTTCAATGCCCGTCCAACGTGCCAGAGCATAGACATTGCCGTTGATGTCGAGGACGACAACACCGCGCCGATCTCCTTGGCTGCCCTGCTTTCCACCATTCTGCATGGGTCCGGGAACTACCCGCAACGAAAGGAGCAGGACGACATCAGTTGCCTCTGTCTTGCCTTAAAGGAAGGCGTACCGCTGTCGCGTCGGGCCATTGACCTTGCTGGAGCAGATGACATCACCGAATTCCTGGCCGATTTGGCCGAGCAATATCCCGGCCAAGTCGTCGAGGGCGGGGTTGGCTAAGACGGCAAGGGTGTCGGCGCATCAGACTTAAGAAGGAACGACAGCGGGCTTTCGCCTCCGTTTATTGCAAATGTCGACTTAAGAAACCAGTTTGACCGAGCTACCGGTTGGGCTCGAAGCTCGCCGTAGTCCGGCGCCAGCATTGGCCCAGAAATCACTTGGTTCGTCCTATGAGAACGGCCCAAATGTATGTACCGGCTACTGTTCGCAATTGATTTCTTCGCATGTTCTCGGAAGTCGCTCATATGTATCCGGCCTGTTGATCGGCACGCGGGCCGTGGCCTTGTTGGGGTTACGCACGCGCCGTGATC
>NZ_BLIV01000004.1 GCF_009811755.1 Roseobacter cerasinus | reverse complement strand
AGGCGATCAGCTCGATCTCGTCACGCTGACGGCCAAGCTCCCGGGTCACAGCATCGAAGATCTCAGGATCACTCTCAGACAAAGACTGTGTAAAAAAACCAGGGGCACGGTGCGGGGCGTTCATGGGAGTGTCTCCTGTCAGGCCACGCGGTCGCGTGGCGTCTTGCCTTGAAAGAAATCGTTGAGGTTGTCGAGCACGCGCAGGCCCATGGCCTGCCGGGCTTCGCGCGTCGCACTGCCCATGTGGGGCAGCATCACAAGGTTATCGCATTGGGCCAGCATCGGGTGCACGGCAGGTTCGCGTTCGAACACATCAAGAGCGGCACCGCCAATCAGATCGAACATCAGTGCTTGCGCCAAAGCATGCTCATCCACGACCTCGCCACGTGCTGTGTTGATCAGATAGGCGTCGGGCTTCATCAGGTCGAGTTGCCGCGCACCGATCATCTTTGCGTTCTGCGCGCCACCCGGACAATGCAGCGAAATAAAATCACACTGCGGCAACAGCGCGTCCAGCGTTGGGACTTGTGTCGCACCAAACTGGCGTAGCACATCCGACGGCACGGGGGAGCGGCTGTAGACCACAATCTGCATGCCAAATCCGAAATGCGCACGCCGCGCCATCTCCTGCCCGATCCGACCGAAACCGACGATGCCCAGTGTCTTACCGGACACCTTGGTGCCAAGCAGATGCGTCGGGCGCCAGCCTAGCCACTGCCCGGCGCGCATCTCGCGCTCACCTTCGCTGGCACGACGCGCCACCATCAGTAGGAGAGTCATTGCCAGATCCGCCGTGCATTCCGACAGCACATCGGGCGTGTTGGTCACCGCGATCCCGCAGCTTTTAGCCACGTCGACATCGATGTGCCGATAGCCGACGCCATAGTTGGCGAGGATCTTGGTCTGCGGGCGCTCAACCTCGAGCGCCTCCGGCCCGATCTGATCGGTCACGGTGGGCAGCACCGCATCATAGCGCTGGATCGCTTCGCGGAAATCGCCTGCGCTCAGAGGCCGGTCGCTGCGATTGAAAGCGACATCATAGTCAGCGGCGAGCTTCTGTTCGACAGCAGCGGGCCAACGACGGGTGACAAGAACGCTAGGCTTGGCCATCACGCTGCCTCCATCACTTTTTCGATTGTTGCACCAATAGAAGATGGGCTCTCGGCTACGGTCACACCCGCGGCGGAGAGGATTTCCACCTTCTCGGACGCACTTTCGCCAAAGGCCGAAATGATCGCCCCCGCGTGACCCATGGTGCGTCCCTTGGGGGCTGTCAGACCCGCGACATAGGCCACAACGGGCTTGGTCACGTGATCGCGGATATATTCCGCCGCTTCCGCTTCCTGTGGCCCGCCGATCTCGCCGATCATCGCGATGACCTCCGTTTCCTCATCCAGCTCGAACCGCGCGAGGATGTCCCGGAAGGAAGAGCCGTTGATCGGGTCACCGCCAATACCCACGGAGGTGGAGACACCGATTCCACGCTCTTTGAGTTGGCTGGCTGCCTCATAGCCCAGCGTGCCTGAGCGGCCCACAATCCCCACAGATCCTTTGAGATAGATATGCCCCGGCATGATGCCCAGCATCGCCTTGCCCGGACTGATTGTGCCTGCGCAATTTGGCCCGGTCAGCACCATGCGACGACCCTTGGGGTAGCGGTACATATAGCGTTTCACGCGGATCATATCCTGTGCAGGAATGCCGTCGGTGATGCAGACACAATATCGAATGCCCGCATCCGCCGCTTCCATGATGCTGTCTGCGGCGAATGGCGGCGGCACAAAGACCAGCGAAGCATCGGCACCGGTTTCGGCCACGGCCTCTTCAACCGTGTCAAAGACCGGTACACCTTCAACGGTCTCGCCGCCCTTGCCCGGCACCACACCGCCGACAACGCGCGTGCCGTAGGCGAGCATGTCCTTAGTGTGGAACCGGGCCATCTTGCCGGTGATGCCCTGCACCAGAACGCGGGTGTTTTCGTCCAACAGAATGCTCATGACATCGCCCTTATCTTGATCCCCTGCGACAGTTCGTTTTTCCACGCCCCAACCGTGCGCTCTGCCGCCTCGCTCAGTGTTGTGGCGCGGATGATCGGAAGCCCGGAGCGCGCAAGGATCTTCTGACCCTCTTCCACATTTGTGCCCGCAAGCCGGACAATCACGGGCATGTTCACCTCGACCTCCCGCAACGCCTGGACGACGCCTTCGGCCACCCAGTCACAGCGGTTGATCCCGGCGAAGATGTTCACAAGAATCGCCTCGACCTTCTGATCAGACAGCACCAGACGGAAGGCCTTGGCCACACGCTCCGGCGTGGCCCCACCGCCGATATCAAGAAAGTTGGCGGGCTCTCCGCCTGCCAGCTTGATGGTATCCATCGTGGCCATGGCGAGCCCGGCGCCGTTCACGATGCAGCCAATGTTGCCATCCAAGCCCACGTAGTTGAGACCACGATCCGCGGCACGGGCTTCGCGCGGGTCCTCCTGGCTCTTATCACGCAGTTCACTGATCTGCGGATGCCGGAAGAGCGCATTGTCATCGAAGGTCATCTTCGCATCAAGGGCCACAATGCGACCATCTTCGGTGACCACCAGCGGATTGATCTCAACCATCGTGGCGTCAAGTTCGGTGAAGGCGCGGTAACACCCCTGGAGCGTGCGCACCATCTGCTGGGTCTGCGCGGGGTCGATCCCCAGTTTGAAGGCAATCTGGCGACATTGGAATTCGCGCAACCCGACGGCAGGCTCGACAGTGGCGCGGACGATGCTGTCGGGCTTATCTGCCGAGATGTCCTCAATCTCCATCCCACCTTCGGCGGAGGCCACGATCATCACCCGCTGCGTGGTTCGATCCAGCACCAGACCGAGATAAATCTCACGGCTGATCGGCATCGCGGCTTCCACATAGACGCGGTAGACTCCCTTCCCTTCAGGGCCCGTCTGATGGGTGACAAGCTTCATGCCAAACATCGCCTCGGATGCATCCAGAATGGCAACGTCACTGTCACAGACCTTGACGCCACCTGCCTTGCCACGCCCGCCTGCGTGCACCTGCGCCTTGACGACCCAACGGTCGCCGCCCAGCTCACGCGCGCGATAAGCCGCCTGCTCAGGGCTGTAGGCGAGCGCACCGTCCGGCACGGTCACGCCGAAACCGGCCAGCACCTCCTTGGCCTGATATTCATGAATGTCCATGTGCTTGTCCTCCCCAGGATCGACAGGATTATTCGGCGGCCACGGCCCGGCCATAATGACTTTGCAAAGCGGCATCGACGGCGTTTTGATCAAAGCTGCCGCCCAGTTCGCGAATTGCAGCGCCAAAGCGGCTGACGATATCGGTGATGGCACGTTCGTTGAGCAGGTTCAGAATGCCGATGCGCACCTGTACTGGCTCCGACAGGGTTGGCCAGATGCCAAAGTTCTGTGCACGGCAGTGCTGCACCAGTTCCATTTCGCGCCCCGCCAGAGCCCCCGGCAGGTTCAGCACGACAAGCGACGGCATGTCCGAGGTGACCTCGCAGCCCATCGCCTCAACCGCCGAGCGGAGCGCCGCTTCGTGGAAGCTGTAGTCAGCAGCGCGCTGCGCGATGGTCTGCTGCAGGCAGATCCGCAAGGCTTCGTGGAAGGCGGAGACCGCATAGGCTGAGTGCGTGCGGTGGTACGTGCCGCGCTCGACATCGGCGCCGTCAATGATGCCCCAGTGCCGGGCTTCCAGTATCGGGTGGTGACAGAAGGTCCGCGTGCCGGTGGCCTTCAACGTCTCAATATAGCGGTCGGTGAAAGACACGGGCGCGTAGGTCAGTGGCAAGCAGCAGATGCCTTTCTGCGGGCAGGAGGCCCAGCCGTGCACACCGGGATAGTCATCAATCCGGAAGTCGCCAACACCCAGGCTGGAGACCGCATCCACCAGACCCATCACATCGTGGCGCACGCAGGCCGCGCTGAAGCCTTCGATGTCGTTCACACGGCCCGAACCGGTCTCCCAATGCGCCATGGCCGCCCACTTGGGCTTGTGCTCGCTGAGCGCCGCCTCGACGATTTCCGCTGTCACACTCTGGCCGTGCGGGATGTCGATGATCGTCACGCTCGCCGCTTGCGGATCGAGCGCGTTTTCTGCCAGCTCTTCCGCTGTGGCCGCCTTCATCCGCACAGTAAGGCCATCGATGCCCGAGAAAGTACCGTTCACGAACACAACTACCTTGTCGCCCGGCATCACGGCCGAGAACATCATGTCTAGCCCGCTCCACCCCGTCCCGGCCACGCCAAAGGTGTGCAAGTTCGTGGTACCCATGACCTCGCGCAGCATCTGCTTGCACTCCACCATCCCGCGCAGCACGTCCGGATGCATGTGATCCGCCAAACCAGCCCCGGCATAGCGTGCCAGCACCCGCACGTCCGTGTTGCCCGGTCCGGGACCGGCGGCGATGGTCGTGGGGATGTCGAGTTGCGGTAAAGAGATCACGTTGGTCATTCATCTTCTCCAGTCGGGTTGGTGTATAGAAAATTGTCTCAAAGACCTCGCATTTGGTTAGATAATGTCGCGGGAGAGATGAAAACGCTCGATAGGTGTACAAATGGGTATCTAATAGGATAGGAAAAAACCTACCCAAACGTTATATTATGCCGTGGTATACAATAAAACGCCCACCTGAATGGGTGGTTTTTTGAGAATATAGATTATGAATCAAAATGTTAACCAAACTGGCGTTCCAATCGGGATTATGCTCGCCGATGGCAATCCGCTGGTTTTGACCGCGCTGTCCGAGATCATCGAGCGGGATCCGCGATTCTCTCTTATCGCCACCGCTTCTACCGCCGAAGGGTTCCTGGGCACCGTGATGCGGGTGCCCGTTCAGGTCGGCGTGATCGACTGGAACCTGCCCGTCTTGGGCGGCGCAAAGCTGATCGAGGTGCTGCGTGATCAAGCCACGGCCCCGCGCATCGTGGTCTATGCTGACGACACAGGCGATCTACCGCGGCTATCGATGACTGCGGGTGCTGCGGCCTTCGCTGCGCGCTCAAGCGACCCTGAAACGCTGTTGGAAACCTGTGTGGATGTGGCCGCCGGCAAGATGGTGTTCCCCTTTCTCGACGTGCGCGACCTGAACAGCGACCCGATCCACACGCTGTCGCGCAAGGAACGCGCGATGCTGACGGCGCTCTCCAAAGGTCTGACCAACCGCGAGCTGTCGACCGAGCTGGGCATCACCGTGAACACAGTGAAATTCCACCTCTCGAACCTCTATGACAAGCTGAGCGTCAGGAACCGCGCGCAGGCGATTGCGTTCTACTACTCGTCGCGGTTGGCACTCGAAGGGGAGCGGGCCGACGGTATACCGAAATAGACCCAAATTCCGCTTGACATATTCCTGCGCCCGAAGCCTTTTTCACGCAATATTGTGACTCTCAGAAAGGCTACGTCATGTCGTTCCACCCCGTTGAGCAGGCGCCCGGGCGCCTGAACCGTTCCGAGCTTGCCGTGCCGGGAAGCCAGCCGCAAATGTTTGAAAAAGCGGCGCAATCTGATGTCGATGTGATCTTCCTTGATCTGGAGGACGCGGTGGCGCCCGATGAAAAGGAACAGGCCCGCAAGAACATCATCAAGGGTCTGAACGAGATCGACTGGGGCAGCAAATCCATGTCCGTGCGCATCAACGGGCTGGACACGCATTACATGTACCGTGATGTGGTGGATGTGGTCGAACAGGCGGGCGAACGGCTTGATCTGATCATGATCCCCAAGGTCGGCACAGCGGCGGATGTCTACGCGGTCGATATGATGGTGACGCAAATCGAAGACGCCAAGGGCTACAGCAAGCGCATCGGCTTTGAGCACATCATCGAGACCGCCTTGGGCATGCAAAACATCACCGAGATCGCCGCGGCCTCCAAGCGCAATGAGAGCCTGCATTTCGGTGTCGCCGACTATGCCGCCTCGACCCGGGCGCGCACGACCATCATCGGCGGTGTGAACAAGGACTACTCCGTGCTTACGGACCCAGATGCCGATGGCAACCGCGCGACCCACTGGGGTGACATGTGGCACTACGCGCTGGCGCGGATGGTTGTCGCGGCGCGGGCCAACGGGCTGCGCCCGATCGACGGGCCGTTTGGTGACTTTCAGGATGCAGACGGTTACAAGGCCGCCGCGTATCGCGCGGCGGTACTTGGATGCGAAGGCAAATGGGCCATTCACCCAAGCCAGATCGCTCTGGCCAATGAGGTGATGAGCCCGTCCGAGGCCGAGATCACAAAAGCCAAGCGGATTCTCGATGCGATGGCCGAGGCCGAAGCGGCCGGCAAAGGGGCCGTCAGCCTCGACGGCCGCTTGATCGACTATGCCTCGATCCGTCAGGCCGAGGTTCTGGTGGAGAAAGCAAAGCAGATCTCGGGCGGCTGAGACCCCTTTTAGCCTACCGTGCGAGCAACAGGTCGCACGGTGGGTTTCGGATCAGCGCGGACGAAAAACCACCCAGAATATACCGGCCTGCGTTGGAGCGTGTGTGCGCTCCAATCACCACGAGATCGTAGTCTTCTTTCGCCATGACGTCTTGCAGCGCCTCGCCCGGTCGAGCCTCAACATAAATCGGCTCAGGCAGATCATCCGGCAGCGCATGCATGGCCTGCCAGGTGGCATAATCCCGCTCCGCCTCTTTCCGGAAGGACACCTCATGCGCGTGAAAGACTGCAACCTCGGCTTTTGGGGCGATCTCATTGATCCGGTGCAGACCTGCCGCGCAGACGGCTGACAGGTCGACGCCCGCCAGTACACGCGCATAAGATGCCTCCGCCTCGCGCGCGACAAGCAGCACCGGCACATGGCTGGCGCGGACCAGATGCTCCATCGTTGTCTCTTTGATATGATCGAGGAAGATACGCCGGCGATGAAGACCCACGACCAGAAGCTCCGCCTCGACACTGCGCAGCAGGTCGTTGATCTCTGCAATGGCATCGCCAATGGGAACGACGATATCATACGCCACCGTGTGCCCATCAACTGCTGCCGTGACCTCCCGCGTCAGAAGTGTGCGCGCTTCTTGCTGGACTTGTTCGGCCATACGTTCGGGCATGGCGGCATCCACCACATGTACAACGGTCAGCTTGGCCGCATTGCTCCGTGCCAAATCAACGGCCCGCCGCACGGCGGGGCCCGAGCGCTCTGACAAGTCACTTGCGACGACGATGTTTTTCACGGGTTCGTTCTCCTCCAAAGTCCTGATGTCCTGCGCTGATCTTGATGTGGGGAGGGATCGAGACCGCACAAGACGCAGACTGCTGATTTTCGTCAGTCCGAGGGGTTGCAACCCCGCCTGATGGCTCCCCGCAACGACTGTGCGCCAGCGAACCCCTAAACGCCCGCTCAGCCATCCGCGTATTTTCGCCGGGGAGCATTGCTGAATGTTACTTCATAACGTAACATTTCGGACAATGCCTCTGTCGGATCGGATACGCCGATTTCGACATGCGTCGAGACCCCCGCTCTTGCACCGCCTGAACCAAAACCCAGATAAGGAGACATCATGCACCGCAACCTGCCCATTCTCTTCATGCTTCTCGCCTCACCCGCCCTTGCAGAAAGCACCCGGGGGCTCGACGCCCATGAACATGGTGTCGGCGCCCTCGATATTGCGTTCGAAGACAAGACCGTTGTTCTGGAGTTTCGCGCACCCGGGGCTGATATCGTGGGTTTCGAGCATGACGCCTCGACCGGCGCCGACCGCGCAGCGATCAACGCCGCCGTCGCAACATTAAGCAAACCCTTGGACCTGTTCCTCTTTCCCGCAGACGCCGGATGCAGCGTGACCAAGGCCAGCGCCGAGCTGCACGGCGATCATGACGACCACGATCATGAGGCCCACGCCCATGAGCACAATCATGATCACGGCCATGCCGATAAGCATGACACGCATGCCCAAGATGACCATACCCATGAGGACCACAAAGACCATGCGGAGGCGGCCAGCCACAGCGAATTTCACGCGTCCTACAGCCTGACCTGTGAAACACCCGAGCAGATCTCTTCGATCACCTTCGCCTATTTCGACGTGTTTGAGAACGCGCGGGAGCTTGAGGTCCAGATGGTGTCCTCCGCCGGGGCGCAGGCCTTTGAGGTCACCCGCAGTGACCCGGTCCTCGATCTGCGTGGCATGTTCTGAACGTGACCGACGACGCCCCAGCCCTGTCGCTCCGCGATGTTCGGTTCCGATGGCGGGGGCGTGCGCCTTTTTCGCTTCAGATCCCGGAGGTCATCATCGCACAGGGCGAGAAAGTGCTGCTTCTGGGCGACAGCGGATCAGGCAAGTCAACACTGCTGTCGCTGGTCTGCGGCACGGTTGTGGCCGAAAGCGGTGAAGTCCGGGTCATGGGCACCGACCTGTCCGATCTCTCAAGCGGTCGGCGCGATGGCTTTAGGGCAGAGCATGTGGGCGTGATCTTTCAACAATTCAACTTGCTGCCCTTTGCCTCGGTCCTCGACAATATTCTGCTGCCGCTGCGCTTTGCCCCAAACCGCCGGACGCGCGCCGGAGCAACCCGGGAGACCGCCACCGACCTCTGCCGCGCGCTCAGCCTGCCGTCAGCCATTGTGGCGGCCCGCGCCGCAGAGCTGAGCGTGGGTCAGCAGCAGCGGGTTGCGGTGGCCCGCGCGCTGATCGGTCGGCCTCCGCTGCTCATCGCGGACGAGCCAACCTCGGCCCTGGATGCAGGAAGCCAGACCGCCTTCCTCGATCTGCTGTTCGAACAGGTAGAGGCTCACGCCATGACCCTGCTGATGGTCAGTCATGACGCCCGCCTGTCGAGCCGCTTTGACCGGGTCTTGCATATGGACGAGATCGCGACGGTCGAAAGGCAGGCCGCGTGATCCTCAGGCTGGCCCTTGGCTCACTCGTCGCGCGGGTCGTGACCGTTGGCATGACGGTCCTCGCCATCGCCATGTCAGTTGCGCTGTTTCTGGGGGTGGAAAAAGTCCGCACCGGTGCGAAGGATAGCTTTGCCGATACAATCTCGGGCACCGATTTGATTGTGGGTGCGCGGTCCGGTTCGGTTCAGTTGTTGCTTTACTCGGTCTTTCGCATCGGCAACGCGACGAACAACGTCACGTGGCAAAGCTATGAGGAGATCGCCGCCCGCCCCGAGGTGGACTGGATCGTGCCGATATCGCTGGGTGACAGCCACCGCCAGTTTCGGGTCATGGGCACCACCGCCGCATTCTTTGACCGCTACAAATACCGCGACCGGCGCAGCCTTGCCATGCAGGACGGGGTGGTGATGGATGATCTGTTCGACGCGGTGATCGGCTCTGACGTGGCCGCGACTCTGGGGTACAGTGTCGGGGATCCCATCGTCGTGGCCCACGGCATTGCCTCTTTTGTGGAGCATAAGGACCAGCCCTTCCGCATCGCCGGTGTGCTGGAAAAGACCGGCACGCCAGTGGACCGGACAGTCATCGTCAGCATGGAGGCCATCGAGGCCATCCACGTCGACTGGCGCAATGGCGCGCGCACGCCCGGTGAACCCACGCCGGTAGAGCGGATCCGACAGATGGACCTCACGCCAAAGGCGGTGACGGCGGCGCTCGTCGGTGTGAAGAGCCCGCTGCAGACCTTTGCGCTGCAACGGGCCATCAACGACTACGGGCAGGAGCCGTTACTGGCGGTGCTGCCGGGCGTTGCCCTCCAGGAGCTTTGGAGCATTGTCGGGGTTGCGGAAACGGCACTGTTGGCAGTCTCGGCCATGGTGGTGATCACAGCATTGATCGGCCTGATGGCAACGATCTTCTCAAGCCTGAATGAGCGACGACGGGAAATGGCCATCCTGCGGGCCATGGGTGCACGGCCGCGGACGATTCTGAGCCTGTTGGTCTGCGAGGCGGTGCTGACCGCCACCGCCGGGGCCGCGCTTGGACTGGCGCTGCTTTATGGCGGTCTGATCATCGCGCAGCCCATGGTCGACAGCGCCTTTGGCCTCTGGCTGCCGATCGAGGCACCTTCGACACGCGACATCGGCATGCTGGCCAGCGTTGTGGCTGCTGGCGCAATTGTGAGCTTGCTACCCGCCATACGGGCCTATCGCCTGTCGCTCGCCGATGGTATGATGGTGCGGCAATGATGATCCTGACACGCAGACATATGATCATGAGCGGGCTGGCGGGCCTGGCCCTGACTGGACCGGTGCGCGCAACCGCACCTCGCAACGTGGCCTGGGACGATCTGATCCCGCCAGGGGTTCCTTACGGGGAAATCATCGGCGAAGGTGAGATCGATGTGGTCAACGACACCTGGAACCCGATCTACGACGAGAACGCCACAAAGCTGAACGAAGCACTGGACGGTGCCTATGTGCGCATGCCCGGCTACATCATTCCGATGGAGCTTGGATCGAACGGTGTTTCGGAATTCATGCTTGTGCCCTATGTCGGCGCCTGCATTCACGTGCCGCCGCCACCGCCCAATCAGCTGATCTTCGTGACCTCCAAGACGCCGTGGCTTGGCGGCAACCTTTGGGATGCGGTCTGGGTCACGGGTACGCTGCGCACCGAGATGCAGAGCACCGAACTGGCGGACACCGGTTATACGGTCGCTGCAGATGTCATGGAACTCTACGAGTGGTGACGCCAAGCGGGTGACCGCTCTTTGAGCGTCTTACTCTTTGCTGATGAAACGCAAAAAAGGCGCGGCTCCATGGCCACGCCTTTCATTTGTAATCTGCCTGCGGTTCAGGCGCGATTGCGTCTCCGCAGGAGTGCGATGCCGGCAAGACCTGTGAGCAAGAGCGGCAGGCCCGCGGGCAGCGGGATCACGTCCACCGCCTCACGATCTACCTCAAAGAGGGTCAGCGTGCCTATGATAGGCGGTAACGTACCCGTCGGAGCGTCAAAGATGAACTCCGCCAGCACCAGCTCTCCGGTTGGGACCACCGTGTCAGGGTCCACCACATCGAAGAGCACTTCGAGAAACCCCGGTCCTTCGGCCATGGTGATCTGCGTGCCCGCAATCTCCGTGTTCGAGGCTGGATCCGCGTAAAACAGCGAAAACGGCGTGCCCGCGAGCAAGAGTGTCTTTGGCGGCAGCGGCAGCTGTGGCGGCACGATGATCGATGGCCCAATCGGCACAAATTGCGCCCCCGCAAAGCTATCGATCTGGGCGCCCAGTGTCAGCGTCGGATCGTTGTCCGTGATCGTGGCCGCAGAGGCCATGCCGCCAAGGCTGATGGCCGCCGCTGCGATGAGTTGCTTGAAAAAATGCATACCTTCTATCCCCTTAGTCCCTGTCCGTCACGGCGCGCCGCGCATGTGTCCTCGCGGTGAACCTCAACATGATAAATCCCACGTTAACCATTGTCACATCCTATCAGGCCAGATTGAACAGATTGTCGTCCTGATAGCCCTGCAGGATGATCATGTCTCCGTCCTCGCCGACGGTCAGATAGGTGGTGCCAGCAAAGACCGAGACGCCAGTGATCTCACCCCCGTTCAGCTCCAGCGTATCGTCCTCAAAGAAGTCGAGGATGTAGTCCGTCTCGACCACGCCATTGGACAATTCATCCGCAAATTCAAAGACATCCGCGCCGCCGCCACCAAAGGCAAAGTCAATGGGGCCACCCTTGGTCTGGATGATCTCATCCTCTGCGGTGCCGATCAGATAGTCGAAGCCGGAGGTGCCTTCGACCACTGGCAGGCCGGTCTCATCATCGCTCGGATCATTGGTGACCTCGACCGTGACAAGCTGGCTGTCGGTCTTGTCGCCGTCGGAAACAGTGACCTCGACTTGATAGGTATTGTCGCCGCCAACGTCGCCCGGTGCCTCGAAATCAGGCGCGGATTTGAAGCTGAGCCCGCCATCATCGGTGATGTCGAAGAGTGCCGAATCATCCCCGCCCGTGATCGAGAAGATCAGATCGGTGTCATCCACATCCGTGGCCGAGAGGTCCGCAACGTCGGTGGTGTTCTCGATGACCTGGAAGGGTCCTGCCGGGTCAAGCTCGGGTGCGTCGTTCACGCCGTTCACCGTGACCGTCGCCGTTGTTGGCGTGGCGTCACTGCCATCAAAGATGCTGTAGGTCACAGTCAACTCGACGCTCTCGCCCACGTTCAGATCCTCGAAATTGCCCGCAGGCGTGAGGTTGAGACTGTTGCCCACCACCGACGCGATGCCCGACAGATCCCGCCCGTCGCTGGCGATCACGGAGGCGCCAATGACACTCAACGCACCCCCATCCACGTCCAACGCACCCTCCAGCAGGTTCACGCTGAGCGCCCCGTCATCCTCGCTGACACTCGCCTCAACAACACCCGCAACAGGCGCGTCATTCACGCCGCGCACCCCGATGGTGACGGTGGCCGGGTCGCTGAGGAGCGCTTCATCGGTGTCTTCGATGACCGTGTAGGTCAGTTGCACCTCCGCTTCTGGATCTTGCGGCGCCGGGTTGTCAGGCAGGCCCTCGAAATCACCATCCGGGTTGAACACCACCGTGCCGTCACGTGACACGATCACGGTGCCGCCTTCCGGGACATCGGTTTCCACGTCGAAGGGGATCACGTTATCCGCGGAGTCGCGGACTTCATTGACCTCGATTGGATCGCCATCGGGGTCGTCATCGTTGCCCAGCAGATTGAACGTGACGGAGGTGTCCTCATCCGTCGCGGCTTCGTCATCCTCGGCCACTGGCGCGCGGTTCGGCTGTTCGCCCACATCGACGCTGACGGTCGCCGTATCGGTGCCGCCGTTGCCATCGCTTAGCACATAGCTGAACTGCGCCGTGCCGTTGAAGCCACTGGTCGGTGTGAAGACCACATCGCCATTGACCAACTGCACCGTCCCGCCTGAGATCGCTGTGACGCTCTGGATCGAGAGGGGTTGATCCACCTCCGGGTCGCCATCGTCGTCATTGGTGAGCAGCGTCGCAGGTTGGATGGTCAGCGGTGTGTTGAAGTCAGTCGAAAGACCCGTGTCATCATTGGCAATCGGGTCATCATTCACCGCGTCGATCACAAGACTGATCGTGCCCTCATTCGACACCGCACCCGAAGGGTCGGTTGCCGTGTAGGTGATGTCGAAGTCACCGTTCACATCCTCTGCAGGTGTGAAGATGAATTGCCCATCGTCAAAGACAATCGAACCAACCGCCGGGTCGATGTCAAACTCGATGTCGAGATCATCGCCTTCGGCATCGGTCACATTCGCCAGAACCGGGATCGCAATGGCCACGTCTTCATCGGTCGTGACCTCGAAGTCAGCCGCCACCGGTGCATCATTGATACCCCGCACCCCGATGGTCACGTCAGCCGAGTTGCTGACCAGCGCATCATCGGTGTCTTCCACAGCCGTGTAGCTGAGCTGCACCTCCGCTTCGGGAGCCTCGGGCGCCGGGTTATCACCCAAAGCCTCAAAGTCTCCATCCGGGTCGAAGACAACTGTGCCGTCACGCGAGACAATCACCGTGCCGCCTTCGGGCAGGTCAGTTTCCACATCGAAGGGGATCACGTTGTCCGCGGAGTCGCGCACCTCGTTCACCTCGATTGGGTCGCTGTCCGGGTCGCTGTCGTTGTCCAACAGATTGAAGGTAACACCGCTATCTTCGGTCGCCTCATCCGCATCGTCGACCGCAACTGGTGCGCGGTTGGGCTGTTCCCCCACATCGACGCTGACGGTTGCCGTGTCGGTGCCGCCGTTGCCGTCATCCAGATCATAGCTGAACTGCGCGGTGCCGGTGAAACCTGCGGCGGGGGTGAAGGTGATCACACCTGCAAGCAGACTGACCGTACCGCCGGAAATCGCGGTCACGGAGTCCACCGTGAGCGGCTGCACCACTTCGGGGTCGCCATCGTCGTCATTGGCGGTCAGTGCGCCCTGGTTGATGTCGAGCGCTGTTTCGAAACCGGTGGCAAAGCCTGTGTCATCATTTGCGGTCGGGTCATCATTGACCGGGTTCACCGTGATGGTCACCGTCGCCTGATCAGTGCCGCCATTGCCGTCGGAGACCTCATAGACAAAGCTGTCCTGCCCATTGAAATCGGCATTCGGCGTGTAGGTGAAGGCACCGGTTTCCTCATTCAGCTCCAGCACACCGTCCGACACATCCGCGATCAGGGTCACATCCAGATCATCGCCATCGTCGTCGGTGTCATTATCGAGCACATTGCCGCTGACCGCTTCGTCTTCGTCCGTCGTCGGCGTATCATTGACGGCAGCAGGTGGGGTATTGCTGCCATCATCATTCACGATGACGCCAATGCCCGAGACATCGCCCGCATCCGCGCCAACGATATTCTCCAGCGTGACATTGAAGGTCTCGGACAGTTCCGCCAGCGTGTCACCCTGGATCTCAACCTCGAAGGTGGTGGAGAGCTGCCCCGCTGAGATGGTCAGCGGAATGCCCGTGTTCAGCTGGGTGCCGGGCGCGAAGTCATTGGCGTCGGCATCCACTGGCGTGATCACCGCGTCGAAGGTCACATCGCTGATCGCGGCTTCGTTCAGAGAGATATTGAAGCTGAAGATGGTGGTGCCTGCGTCGCCCTCGCTGAGGGAGACGTTGCCGATGGAGATGGTGCGGTCTTCGACCACGTTGAGCACGTTGACGGTGAGCAGCGACGTCGTGGTCTCATCCCCGTCCGTAACGCTGACCTCGACTTCATAACTATTGTCGCCATCATCATCGCCCGGTGCTTCGAAGTCTGGTGGCGCGAGGAAGGTCAGGTTTCCGTTGCTGCTGTTGATATCGAAGAGTGCCGCATCGGCCCCGCCCGAGATGCTCCAGATCAGCGCGTCGCCGTCCACATCGCTGCCGCCGACAAAGCCCACTCCGGTGTTGTTCTCGAAGATATTGCGGGTCTGTGTGGCCTGGATGGTGGGAGCGTCGTTCTCACCGTTGATCGTGATATCCAGCCGTCCCTCATCCGTGCCGCCGTTTCCATCGGAGACAGTGTAGGTGATGAAGAGATCGCGGCTTTCGCCATCGTCGAGGAACTGGAAGGTTCCGGTCGGATCATAGCTCACATCGCCATTGGCGGAGATGTTGATCGTGCCGCCACCGGCAATTGAATCGTCGGTGCCCAGCAGGATGTTCACCCCGTTCTGATCCCGCGCATCGATGACAGTCAGCGGATCACCCTCTGGATCCGTATCGGCACCGGGGCCGGTGATCACATTGACCATGCCCACGGTGTCTTCATCCGTGACGATGGTATCATCCACCGCCGTCGGGAAGGTGGCCGGGTCGAAGAATTGCAGCCGCGTGATCTCGCCCGATACTTCGGACACGAAGGCGGAGTTTCCGTCGATCATTGCAAGGCCGGACAGGTTGTTCGGCACCGCGGCTGGCAGGCTGATCTCGTCCAATACCTCGAAGGTAGGGCTGAGACGCAGGATCGTTGTCTCCGGCGAGCCGACCACAAGAATATCGCCATTGGTTGGGTCAATATCCACGTCACCAAAGCTGGTGATGAACCCAAACTGGTTGAGGTCCAGCGTGCTCAGAATTGAGCCATCCGCCGGGTTGATCTCAATCAGATCATCGGTCGCGAAGTCCAGAAGGATCAGATTGCCAGTGAAGGGATTGAACGTCATGCCGATCCCGCGACCAGCTGGCAGGCCGGTCGCCACGCTGGCAATCACAGTCCCGTCAGACGGGTCAAGCGCGAAGACCTCTACGACGGTATCCGACCCGTTGCTGTAAAGCAGGCTGCCTGCTGGCACATTGGTGCCATTCAGCATGAAGGCCTGCGGCGCAACATCCAGATCGCCGTAAGACGAGATATTGGGGTTGGTGATCGCGCGCAGGAAGGTGCCATCCTCCGCATAGACGTTGATCACGGCATCATTTGCGCCATAGGCAAAGACTTCGCCAGCATCGCCATCATGCGCCAGACCCACAAGCTGCCCGGTGATCTCGGTTGGGTCAAAGGTGCTGAAGACGGTCGCAGGCGTGGTCGAGACATCGTCGTTTGTGATCGTGCTCTGCTGGGTCAGCACAGACGGGCCAAGCGGCAGGACAAGACCGGTGCCGCCGGTCAGAACGATTTCGAAGGTCTCGTTCTCTTCAAAGACGGTGTCACCCTGCACCTGAATTTCGATGGTGTCCCCGGTATCGCCCGGCTGGAAAGTCACCGTGCCGGTTGGGAACACGCCGCCCACGAAATCGTCAGCCTCGACCGTGGCGGTTGTGCCCACAGGGCGCACCTCAAAATCGATGCTGGTCGCGCCAGCGGCCGCTTCTGACAGGCTCACAAAGAAGCTGAAGGTCGTTCCGCCCGCATCTCCCTCGTTACGCGCGCTCTGAGCCCGGCTCAGGCTGACGAAAGGCGCGCCGGGATCGGTCAGGCTGAGCTTGAAGATGTCTCCGGGCGTCCTGACCACCCAGGCCTCACTGGGGCTGGCCACAGCGAGACCGCTGAGCGCATTCACGCCTGGCGGAAGCGATATGATGTCCAGCAAATCGCCTGTTGGCGTCATCCGCACAAGCTCATTGCGGCTGCTGCCGACAAAGATCAGATCACCAGTCGTCGGATCGGCCTCCACGTCGCCGAAATTGACAAGATTGCTTGGCAGGACATCGTTGAGATCGAATGTCGACAGGATCGCCCCAGTGGCCGGGTCGACTTCCGCAACTTCCTGATTGGTGAAGTTGATGGTGAAGAACGTGTCTGTCACCGGGTTGTATGTGCCACCGACGATCTGGCCAGCGGCAGGTAGATTCGTGTCGAGGGTTGCCAACACGGTGCCATCGGCAGGATCCAGCGCCAGAATATCGCCGCTTGTGCCGACAAAGGCCAGCAGGCTGCCTGCCGGAACCGCAACGCCGTCCATGGTCAGCGCTTCGGGTGCGATCTGAAGATCGAAAGAGGAGGATCCGCCCGTCACATTGAAGGTCCGCACGGTCAGGCCGGTGTCGGCATCGACCACGGTGATGACGTTCGAAGAGTTCAGCACAAAAAGCTCGTTGGCCGCCGCATCAAAGGCCAGCGCATTGCTGTTACTGCCGAGACCGGGCCGCAACAACATGGTCACACCAAGTTCCGATCCCGATACATCGTCGTTACTGATCGTACCGCTCGCCTCCGCCGTCAAGATATCGGCATTGGTGGGGTTGCTGAGCGTGACTTCGAAGATCTCGTCACTCTCGAAGGTGGTGTCACCCTGCACCTCAATCGTGATCGTTGCGGTGTCCTCGCCCGGGTTGAAGGTGACCGTGCCGGTTGGGAACACCCCTCCTGCAAAGTCCGACGCCTCCGCCGAATTGGCGAGGCCATTGCCCGAGACCGCAAAATCAACGCTGGACGTGCCACTGGTGTTGCCCACACGGTTGACCGTGAAGGTGAAGTTGGTTGTGCCCGCATCGCCTTCGTCAAGATCCGCGGTATCTGCGATGATAGAGATGGTGGGCGTGTCCACGACACCAATGACAACGTCCTGATCCGCAAAGCGCAGAATCTCAACATTTCGAACCGTATCGACGCCGTCATCGTTGAAGATGTTCCGGTTGTCCGTGATCGTTGTCACGGCCCCGACGGTCTCCACGGTGTAGTCCGCAAAATTGCCGGAGAGGATAAAAACGTCCGTGCCGTCGCCGCCATCGAAGTCATTGTCGAAGCGGCTTGAGGTGACCGTGTCATCCTCGGCGGATCCAATGACATTCTCGATGCCGAAAATAGTGTCCCCTGCGGCGAACCCGCCCGACACGCTCTGCGCTGCCAGATCGACGTTCACCCCAACGGTGGACGCCTGATAGGAGACCGTATCGACGCCGCTGTTGCCCCGGATGTCCTCAAGCGCGCTGCTGGCGATGAAGAGTTCATCCCCGTTGGACCCGTTCATGATCACTTCAGAGGTCGCGTCGAAGGTCGCCCCCGAGACATCGACGGTCGTGCTGCCCCCGGTCGTCAGCCCGGTGAAATTCACCGTCAGGCGTTCACCCGCCAAAAGCGTCAGCCCGCTGAAATCCGCGATTTGGCCATCGGCATTCGACAAGCTGAACGTGGAACCATTTGTCGCCGCAGCCCCGGTCAGCGAAATATCGCCCAGATTGGCCACCTGCGCGGCATCAATCGTGACCGTACCGTTGTTGGCGATCTCGGCGACCTCGATGCCCGCGAAGGTGGTGCCCGAGTAGGTGGACCCGATCAGCTCCAGCGTGTCGGTGCCCATACCACCGTCGACGGAGCCGTTCTGAAGGCTGGTGTTGAGGTCGATCAGGTCGTTGTCTGCACCACCATCGAGTTCGCTGGCCCCCTGACCGTCGTGTATGAGGGTATCGTTTCCGATACCTCCCTCCAGCGTGTTCTGACCGGTTCCGCCCCTGATAAAATCACCGCCGCCGTTGCCCACAAGGCTGTCATCGCCGCTGGAGCCGATCAGAACGTCGTCCGCAGCACTGCCCAGAGCAGTCAGGTTAGCCTGTGAATTGCCCTGAACCTCGATCTCGCCCGTCCCGTTGACCGTCGCGCCCGTGAGGTCAACCGTGGTGGAGGCAACCTGATTGACCAAGGTGATCAGCAGGCTTTCATCCGTCTGCAAGGTCAGGTTAGAGAAATCCGCCGTATTGCCGTCCAACGCATTCAGGGTGAAGAACCCGCGAATGGTGCTTGCGGTGTTGATAAGCGTGATATCACCCAGATTTGCGACTTGCGCCGCATCAACTTGGACCGAGCCGCTGTTGGAAAGCTGCGTCTGCTCAATGCCCGCAAAACTCGTGCCTGAGTAGTTCGACCCGATGATGTCAACCGTATCGTTGCCCGAGCCGCCGATGATGACGCCATTGATGAACTGGCCATTGAGATCAAAGAAGTCGTCGTTGGCACCCCCGTCCAGCAAACCGGTCGAGCTGCTGTTCACTTGCAGCGTATCGTTCCCGGTCCCGCCTTGCAGGGTGTTGTTACCGGAGCCGCTCACCAGGCTGTCATTGCCCGCATTGCCGACCAGGCTGTCATCGCCCGCGTTGCCCCGCAGCGTGTCATCACCGCTGCCGCTCAGGACGGTCATGTCGATATTGCCGGTGAAGGACCCGACATTGGCGCCGCTGCCTGCGCCAAAAGTGGCGAGGCTCAGGTCAACCGTCGCTTCGGAGCCTGGAGGTTGCGCAAGAAAGTCGATGTTGATCCGCTCCCCTGCATCCAGGGTCAGGCTGCTGAAATCAGCGGTCTGGCTTGCGGAGTCGTCCAGGCGAATGGTCGCACCAAAGGTGATTGCACTGAGCGTCAGATCAATCGCGCCAAGGTTCTCGACCTGATTGGCATCAATTGTGACGACACCACTGTTCTCGATAAAGGTCTGCTCGATGCCTGAGAAAGTTGTCCCGCTCAGGTTGACCCCAATCAGTTCGAGAGTATCCGTCCCGAGGCCGCCCACAACGGCGCTTCCCGTAAACGTGCTGTTGATATCGATGATGTCATCATCTTCACCGCCATCAGCCAGACCGGAGGAAGTGGTCAGAACAAGGCTGTCGTTGCCCAGCCCGCCGCGCAGGGTGTTGTTGCCGGTTCCACCGTCCAGGGTGTCGTTTCCGGCTCCGCCTTCCAGTGTGTCGTCGCCGTTGTTGCCGGTCAGCTCGTCATCGCCGCTGCCGCCGACGACGCTTTCATTCGAGTTGCTGCCATCGAAATCGATGAAGCTGTTGCCATTGAATGTGCCGCCCGAGAAATCGGCAGAAATGGTCACGCCCGTCGCCAGCGAGGTGCTGACGTTCAACTCCTCGTCGTTCAGTAGCGTGACGCCTGAGAAATCCGCCGCATCGCCGGACTGACCGAGCAGACGAATAGACCCACCGAAGGTGATCGCGCTGCTGGTCAGGCTGATCGCGCCAAGATTGGCAATCTGATCGGCATCGATGGACTGGATACCGCTGTTCGTAAGCTCCGTGTTCTCGATACCGGAGATTGTTGTGCCCGCCAGATTGGCACTGGCCAGCGCCAGGGTGTCATTGCCCGCCCCACCTTCGATGGTAGAGTTCTGTAGGGTTGAGGTGACTTCGATCCGGTCATTTTCAGCCCCGCCATCCAAGGACGAGCCACTGCCGTTGCTGTTCGCAATCAGCGTGTCGTTGCCACCCTGCCCGAGCAATTGGTTGGCCCCCGCACCGCCATTGAGAGAATCGTCCCCCAGACCACCGCGCAGCGTGTCATCGCCGTTGTTGCCGTTCATCTCGTCATCACCGGTGCCCCCGGTGATGTCGTCGTCGGCGTTGTTGCCGTCGTAGTCGATGAAGCTATCGCCGTTGAAGGTCGCGCCCGAGAAGTCAGCGATGATGGTCTGGCCGGTGCCAAAGTTATTATCGACGTCCAGCTCTTCGCCATCTTGTAGCGTGAGATTGGAGAAGTCAGCCATGTCGCCGGATTGGCCTTCCAGGCGGATGAAGCCGCCGAAGGTGACAGCAGCCCCGGTCAGCGAAATGGCACCCAGATTGGCGATCTGCTCTGCATCAATCCGCATCTGGCCATTGTTGGCCAGTTCGGTGTTCTCAATGCCGGAGATCGTTGTGCCGATCAGATTGGCGCTGACAAGGGACAGGGTATCATTGCCCGCGCCCCCTTCGATGGTGGCGTTGTTGAGGGTGGAGCTGACTTCGATGCGGTCGTCGTCCGCGCCACCGTCCAGAGAGGAGCCGTTGGCATTGCTTGAGGAGATCAGCGTGTCGTTGCCACCTTCTCCAAACAGCTGATTTGCACCGGCGCCACCATTGATAGAGTCGTCACCGAGACCACCGCGCAGGGTGTCATCCCCATTGTTGCCGTTGATTTCGTCATCACCGGTGCCGCCGGTGATATCGTCGTCGGCATTGTTGCCATCATAGTCGATGAAGCTATCGCCGTTGAAGGTGGCTCCAGAGAAGTCCGCGATGATGCTCTGGCCCGTGCCGAAGAAGTTGTCGACGTCCAGCTCTTCTCCATCCTGCAGTGTGAGGTTGGAGAAGTCCGCTGTATCGCCGTCGCTCCCTTCCAGCCGGATAAAGCCGCCATTGGTCACCGCAGCCCCGGTCAGTGAAATGGCGCCCAGATTGATGATTTGCTCCGCGTCGATCCGCATCTGGCCATTGTTAGCCAGCTCCGTATTCTCGATACCGGAGATCGTTGTGCCCGTCAGATTGGCGCTGACCAAGGACAGCGTATCGTTGCCCGTACCACCTTCGATGGTGGCATTGTTGAGGGTGGAGCTGACTTCGATGCGGTCGTTGTCCGCCCCACCGTCGAGGGAAGATCCGTTTGCAGTGGTGTTTGAAATCAGCGTATCGTTGCCGCCCTGCCCGAACAGTTGGTTGGCACCTGACCCACCGCTGAGGGAGTCGTCACCCAGACCACCGCGCAGGGTATCGTCGCCACCATTGCCATTGATCTGATCGTTGCCGCTGCCGCCGGTGACATCGTCGTTGGCATTGTTACCATCGTAGTCGATGAACGCGGACCCGGAGAAGCTGGCACCCGAGAAATCCGCCACGATCATCTGGCCTGTGCCAAAGAAATTGGAGACCGCGAGTTCCTGCCCGTCGGTCAAAACCAGACCGGAGAAATCCGCCACATCACCGTCATCGCCTTCAAGCCGGATCGACCCGAAGTTGGTGGCAGCACTGCCGGTCAGGGTCAGCACGCCGAGATTGGCAATCTGATCGGCTTCGATCCGATTCTGTCCAGTGTTGGTCAGCTCGGTGGCTTCGATGTTGGCGATGGTGACGTCTGTCAGGACGGAGGACGCCAGCTGGAGGATGTCATTGCCACCAAGGCCATCGATCAAGCCCGTCGTTGTGCCACCAAGTAAGAAACCTGAGCTGATGGTGATGACGTCGTCGTTTGCAGTCCCAATCAGATCCGTAACAAGCCCATTCACCACGCGGTCTGCGTTCGTTAAATTCGCCATATCAGCCCCCAAGCCAAATCATTAACGCCTAATAAAACGGCAAAATTCACCCGCCCCAAATCGGCGGACTCTTGCTGAAAGACTAAGAAATCTAACTTGGCCAATGCAACGAAAAATTTACGAAGTTGTTATGACGCTCGTGCGATACCATGCAAATATCTGATTTTTAATGTAAATTTATGAGGCAGGTTTCACCGTCCACCGAAACACGCAAACCGACCGCTTTGCGCCCTTGAACCCGAGCCAGAGCTGTCGCGCTGGATCACCACGCCTGCCCCGCAGCTTCAGGAAATTTTGATCGCCTATTGCAAGACGCCATTCCACCTATGGTTGGGATTTCACGCAAAACTCACTACCTTGATGGCAAGATGGCAAACCGCGCCACCGAGCAGTTGACAGACACCGAAGGGAGACGTTGCCAATGACCACATCTTCATTCCATCGGCGGCGCCTGCTTGCCGCCACAGGATCGGCCCTCGCACTTGGCGCGGCAGGCCTTCTGCGACCTGCATTTGCACAGACCGTTGCCGCCACCCCCTCGATGCGCGGCGGATCCAACAACTACCGCCCCGAGGCACCGATCATCGAACGGATCGGCGGTGGCGGGTTTTGGATGACGGGCACCGTCCGCCGCGCGGGAGACGGCGCGCCGCTGGCCAACCAGCGCATTCAGATCTGGGCACATACCACCGAAGGGCATGAGCGGGACGCCCGCAGCCATGGAGCCACTTTGACGGATGCGGATGGCATCTTCCGCCTCGAAATGCCCCAGATCGTCCCAGCATTCGGGCAGGCGCATGGACATCTGGCTTACGACAGCGGTGACTACGAGACGGTTTTCTTGCGGCCATTGATGGACAGCCCTTCTCAGACCAGTCTGGAGGCGCATTTCGTCCTCCAACCGGTCTAGCCGCTGGTAGGCCGTGGGCCGCACGCGCAGCATATTGATGTGGGTTGTCGTGGCACTTGTCTCGATTGTGCCTCTCGTCGCCGCTGCCAATAGCCCGCTGCTGGCCTGGCGCGATCCGATCTACATCCTCGCTGGCTTTGCCGGTGTCGCAGGCCTCGTGCTGCTCCTGCTGCAACCACTTTTGGCGGCGGGGCTTCTGCCCGGCTTGTCCAGGGCGCGGGCCCGACGGATGCACCGGGTCTTTGGGCTTTCGTTGATTGTCGCGATCCTCGTGCATGTGGCGGGCCTGTGGATCACAAGCCCACCCGATATGATCGACGCGCTGCTCTTGGCCTCCCCCACGCCCTTTTCTATCTGGGGCGTGCTGGCCATGTGGACGGCATTTGCCGCTCTCGCCCTGGCCGCGCTGCGCGGCAGGCTGCCTCTGCGCCCACGCCACTGGCGGTATCTTCACATGACGTTCGCCGCGCTCGTCGTGCTCGGCACGGTGCTACATGCGGTGCTGATCGACGGCACGATGGAAACTGCCTCGAAGAGTGCGCTTTGCACCGCCACATTGGTTGCTGCGCTCGCGGCTGTTTGGCGCATCAGATCACAATACGGCCACGCCGCCGCAAAACCCGCCGACAAAACGGTTCGCTAAGCCGATTGGACGGCGCCCCTAAAGCGTCATGCGAAAAACCTGGCTCACATGACGCTGCCTGAAATCATAGATCTCAACGCATTACGTGATATGCGACATTTCAGGTATTTCGTCAGACGCTCTAGTTAATGGACACCACAACTTTGCCGGTGGCCTTGCGGGCGCGCAGCAGATCAAGCGCCTCGTTTGCCTGTTCCAGCGGCAGCACGTGGCTCACATGCGGTTTGATCTTGCCTTGCACATACCACTCCGTCAGCACTTTGAAACTGTCGGTCAGCACCTTGGGGTTCACCCGTGTGTATCCGCCCCAGTAGAAGCCGATCACTGTGAGATTCTTCACCAGCAGATGGTTCGCCGGGATCTGCGGCACCTCCCCGCTGGCAAAACCGAGGGGTATGAGCCGCGCTTCCGGATTGCACGCCCGCAGCGCAGCCTTGAACTGATCCCCGCCAATTGGGTCATAGACCACATCCGCGCCACCCAACTCTTTGACCATGCTGCGGATGTCATCCGTATCGGAGTCGATCAGATGATCGGCCCCCATCGCGCGTGCGACGTCCAGCTTGGCCGCGCCACGCGCCACGGCAATGACCTCGGCGCCCATCAGCTTGCCCAGCTCAACCGCCGTCAGCCCGACACCGCCTGAGGCGCCCAAGACCAAGAGCCGCTCACCCGGTTGCAGATGCGCCTTGTAGTCAAGCGCCACGTGACTGGTGCCGTAGGTTATGAGGAAGGCGGCGGCGTCCTCCGCCGGCATCTTATCGGGGATCGGCACGCAGACCGCCGCCGGGATCGCCGCATAGTCCGCCAGCGCGCCAAAGCCGCAGTAAGCCGCCACGCGCTGGCCCCTGGCGAAATCTGTCACACCCTCCCCGACTGCCGTGATGGTGCCGCAGAGCTCCATCCCGATGGTCGCGGGCAGTTGCGGCTTTTCCTGATAGGTGCCCTTGATCACCAGCAGATCCCCGAAGTTCAGCCCACAGGTATGCACCTTGACCTGCACCTGCCCCAGCCCCGGCTCGGGCGTCGGCACCTCCCGCAGGCTCAGCGGTTGGCCCAGCTCGGTGACTTGCATTGCGCGCATGATCTGCCCTCTCAGTTTGCTTGCGCAGATCAGGCCAGAGCCTGCGGGGATGTGCAAGCTGAATGCGGGCCACTGTCGGGAGGATATGGCAGCCACCGTCATGCTCATGTTATCCCCGCCTGCGACTGAGCGGCCAAATGAGAGGTGTGTGCGCATGAACTACACGCGATACGGGGTCTATTTTACGCCAAAGCCCGGCGCCTTCGCGCTGGCGGGCGCCACCTGGCTGGGCTGGGATATCGCCACGGGCGCGCCGGTGGGTGAGCCCGACGACACGGTGACCAAACGACCGCGCAAATACGGCTTTCACGGGACCGTCAAACCACCGTTCCATTTGGCGGAGGGCAAAACGCCCGAAGGGCTGCACGCAGCGCTTGACGATTTGAGTGGGCAGCTGGCTCCCGTGGCCTTGGACGGCCTGACCCTGTCGCAGATTGGCAGCTTCCTCGCCCTGACCCCCACAGGCGATGTGCGGGACCTGGCCCGGCTGGCAGCCACGGTGGTCAAAACCCTCGACAGTTTCCGCGCGCCACCGACCGAAGCGGACCTGGCGCGCCGCCGTCAATCCAGGCTGACCCCGGAGCAAGAGGCAAACCTGACCCGCTGGGGCTATCCTTACGTGATGGAGGCGTTCAAATTCCACATGACACTGACCGGCCCGCTGCCACGCGAGATGACGGGCAAGGTGCTGGCCGATGCCAATGTGCATTTTGGGGATATCCCCCCGCGCCCCTTCGTGATCGACAGCCTGACGCTGGTGGGTGAGCGGCAAGACGGAATGTTTGAAGAATTGCAGCGCTACGCGCTGACAGCGGCCTAAAACCTCAGACCGCGCCGGTCAGCGGTCAAAGAAAACCGAGCCGGTGCAGCGCTTCTTCCGCTTCCCGGCGTTCTTTATGTGTGCCGAACAACATGTCGTTGTTCAGATGGCCGACCACCTTGCTCAAAGACCGGTCCTTCACACATTTGCGGACAAAAGCGGCGATATCGCCTTCCTCCAAATTCAGAACGTTTTTACGAAACGATGTTTCGGTTAGCGAGTCTTGCACCATGATGCCCCCAGGCCCCTGCGATTCCCTGCGTAAAGAGTACCGGAGCGATCACGGCTCTGTCATGTGCGGAATGAAAACGCTCCACAGGAAAATTGTGGAGCGTTCTCGGGTGCCCGGGGATTGGGCTGGTTTATTGTCCGACTTTACCGATGCTGAAGAACATGGTCTCGCCAGAATGGTCATCGACGCCGTCATTGTCGGTCGACACCCAGGCCGTGCCATCGGCGGTGATCGCCAGCCCTTCGACCTTGTCGAGTACATAGCCGCCGGTTGACGTCAGATCCGGGATGAGGTCACGCACCAGCGTCTTGCTGACGACCGGAAGCTCTTGCCCGAGCGCGGCGGGCGCCATCTCAGCCAGCGGCACCGCATAGATCTTCTTGGTCACGGCCTCCAACCCATGCTGGTTGTCGCGCTCCACGATGTAGACCTGATCGCCATGCACGGTCATCTCGCTCAGCCCGACCCAGCCTTTGTCTGCCGCAGCCTTGGGATAGAGCACAGCGCCCCATTCTTCGGTCTCCAGATTGTAGGCCACAAGTTTCACGTGGTCTTTCGGATCGTCCTTCCATTCCCGCTGCACCGGCATCCAGAGCGTGTCGCCCACCTTTGTGATGCCTTCAAAGCCAAAGCGTTTCTCCACCGCCATCAGCTCCGGCGGCAGGCCGATCTCATCCTCGATCTGTCCGTCGGCGCCCACATGATAGAGCGCATGCGGGATCACCCGGTCCGTGCGGCCTTCGGAGGCAACCCAGAAGCCACCTTCACCGTCGAGCGCAATGCCCTCCATGTCGATCTTCTGTGCAGGCAGCCCATTGCGGGTCACGTCGATGGCCTCGACGATCCGCGCGGGCGTGCTGGAGGGGTCAATCTTGAAGATGCGCGGCTGGTAGCCATAGAAGCTGTCAGACACAGCATAGATCATGCCGTCAGCATCCGCGACCATGCCGGAGATCGCGCCCCAGCCCGTGGGGCCTTCCATCCCGGCGGATGTCAGATGCGGGTAGGAGGCGAGGCCTTCGGCGTATTGATAAAGCATCACATGCGCGCGCGCCGCGCCATCTTCCAGACCGTCGAATTCATTGGCTGTCGCCAAAAGCCCCCGCTCGGGGATCGCCACGGCCCCTTCGGGCGAGATGCCCGAGGGCAGCAATTGTTTCAGCACCGGCGCCGTGGGATCACTCACATCATAGACCGCCACAACCGAGGCACGTTCCGCCATCACAAAGACATAAGGCGTGCCATCGAAGACGCCGAATTCCATGCCCTCGGGCTCAACACCCTTCGCGTCGGAGCGTTTGTCCGGGTAGTGGCCGATCTGCACGATGGCATGTTCCAGCGTCGCGCCGCTTTCCCAGACCAGCGTACCATCCTTGTGGAAGATGGTCATGCCGCGCGACCCGCCATCCATGTCGCCCTCATTGGCGATGGCGAAGTGATCATCATCGATCCATTGCACACCATCGGGTTCCCGAACACGACCCGGCTGACTTTGATCGAAGATCAGGGCGGCACGCTCGTCGATGGTGTCGATGCCTTCCAGATCGACACTCCCAGCGGAGAAATGTGAGACCAGCGTGCCATCTTTGGCGACAACGGCAATGTGGTTGTTTTCCTGCAAGGTCACGACGACCTCACCGAGGCCGTTGATGTCTACAAACTCAGGCTCTGGATCTTCGCCCGCCACATCGGCCAGACCGGTGAGGCTGGCGCGGCGCAGGGTGCCACAATCGAGCGTACCGTCCGCCACGTCGATCATGACGAGATCGCCCGCTGGCATCTGCGGCACACGCCCGTCGCCCAGATCCTCGTCGCGCTCGTTCTCAATGGCAATCGCGATGAAAGACCCATCCTTGGCGCGCGCGGTGCTGTCCGGCTGGCCGCCCAGATCGCAGGTCGCGGTGATGCTCATGTCTGACAGGTTCACCGCCTTCACGAAACCTGAAGGGTCGGTATAGCTCTCGGAGGTGTTCACACCAACAAAGGCGGTGGTGCCAATGATTGACACGGCTGTTGGCTCACCGTCGACGCCAAGGGTGCCTTTGGGCTTCGGGGCCGCGGGGTCGGTAATATCGACCACACCAATCACGCCTGCGGGGCTGTCGGTGTAGACCAGCGTCATGCCGTCCGCAGTTGCGTCGATGATCTCGGCCGAGGTCTCGTCAGGCGCTGCGCCCTCGAAATTGGACGTCACAGGGAAGGAGGCGATGCGGTTGAAATTCATCTCTGCAAAAGCAGGTGTCATCGCAGCAGTCGCCAGAAGCGTGCTGGTCAGCAGCAAGGATTTGGTCATTGAAGAGCTCCGTGGTCTTGAGATGCACGCAAAGGCGCAGGCTCAAGACACGGGCGTGTGACAGTTTTGTATCAGTTTTGTGAACTCTCTCAGGGCGCGAGGATCAGATCCGAGGCCTTCTCCCCGATCATGATCGCAGGCGCATTGGTGTTGCCCGACACAATCTCGGGCATGATCGAGCAATCCGCCACCCGCAGCCCCTGAATGCCATGAACCTTCAGCTCCGCATCGACCACCGCGTCTGTATCCGATCCCATCTTGCAGGTGCCCGTCGGGTGATAGATCGACGCGGTGTTGTTGCGCGCCCAGTCGAGCGTTGCCTCATAGTCATCCATATCAAGGCTCGCATGCGGGCGATATTCCTCGGAGATTTTCGAGGTCAGCGGCGCATGGCGCGCGATCTTGCGTGCGATGTTCACCCCGGCCACCACGGTCCGGCAATCGGTTTCGGTCGAGAGATAGTTGGGAATGATCTTAGGATACTCCCGCGGCTTTGCGGATTGCAGCCGGATCTCTCCCTTGCTTTCCGGGCGCAGCTGACAGACCGACATGGTGAAGGCGGAGAACTTGTCGGCCCCTTTGCCCGGGTTCTCTGCCGAAAGCGGCTGTACATGGAACTGAATATCCGGTGTTTCCATATCTTCGCGGGTTTTCAGAAAGCCAGTGGCCAGGCTCGCCGCCATCGTCATGGGCCCGGCGCGGAACATCAGGTATTTCAACCCGATCTTGGCCTGCCCAAAGAGACTGGAGACCTCGTCATTCAGCGTTGGCTCATTGCATTTATAGACGAGGCGCGCCTGCAGATGGTCCTGCATGTTCTTACCCACGCCTTTGAGGTCTTTCTTCACCTCAATACCGTGCTCGGACAGTTGCTCGCCCTCGCCGATACCGGACAGCATCAGCAGTTGCGGCGAGTTGATGGCCCCACCGCACAGCACAATCTCGCGCCGGGCGGTGATGGTTTGCAGCGTACCGCCACGATCCCGGTAACTGACGCCGGTGGCCCGGCCGTCGGAAATCTCGACCTTGTCCACTTGCGCATGGGTGATGATCTGCAGATTGGGCCGCTTCTTGACCGGATTGAGATACGCAACAGCAGAACTGCAGCGCCGCCCGTTGCGCGCCGTCAGTTGGAAAAAGCCGACGCCTTCCTGATCCGCGCCATTGTAATCCGGGTTGAATTTGTAGCCTGCCGCCTGCGCCGCCGCGACCCACGCATCTGTGATCGGGCGCTGGATGCGCATGTTGGAAACCGACAAAGGCCCTTGATCGCCATGGAAATCATCGGCCCCGCGCTCATTGTTCTCGGCACGCTTAAAGAGAGGTAAAACGTCGTCCCAGCCCCATCCGGTATTGCCCATTTGCCGCCAACGGTCATAGTCTTGTGGTTGACCGCGAACGTAGAGGAGGCCGTTCAAGGATGATGACCCACCCAGAACCTTGCCGCGTGGCCATTCAATTGAGCGTCCATTCAACCCGGGGTCCGGCTCGGTCTTGTAGCACCAGTCAACGGAAGGATTGTGTATGGTCTTAAAGTAGCCAACGGGAATGTGGATCCACGGATTCAGGTCACGCCCGCCCGCTTCCAACAGAATGACGGTGTTGGCTGGGTTGGCACTGAGACGGTTTGCAAGCACACAGCCTGCCGACCCCGCTCCGACGACGATGAAATCAGCTTCCACTTTGCCCTCCCTGGCCGCTACAAAAAAAGTCTATGCAAAAAGAATGAAACATACTAGTGTTTTTTGGGACTGCTAGTCTCAATAAATGACATTCAGGGAGGAAGTCATGAAAATCCAGAACAATATCAAACATCTGTCGCGCCGGGATTTATTTCGCGTCGCGGGCCGCTATGGTCTCAGCTCCACGCTGCTGGCTGCGGGCTCATTCGGCGGCGCGATGAGCCTGTCGAACCTGGCGCAAGCTGCTGAATCCACATATGAAAAGCGTTTCGCAAAAGATGCCAAGTTCACGTTGAAAATCGGCGCGGCCGGCTTCAACCCGCAAAACCTGCTTATCGAGCGCGCAGGCGTTCTGGAGTTCGCACGTGACCTTGAAAGCCGCACAGACGGAGAGATTCGTCTCGAATTCATCGGCAACAACCAGATCTGCAACCAGCTGAGCTGTGTTGAGAAGACCCAGCAGGGTATTGTGGACGTCTATGCCGCCTCCACCCAGAACTCTGCAGGCGGCGCGCCCTATCTGAACGTGCTCGACTACGCCTATATGTTCCGCACGCGCGCGGATCAGTACTACTTTATGTACAGCCCGGAATCGCAGCGCATCCTGCGCGAGCCGTTCGAGAAGCGCCACGGTCTGAAGTTCCTCTTCAGCCATGCCGAACTGCGTGGCATCCAGCTGGGTCTGGCCTGGCAGGATCGCGAGACCGTCACCAACATCGAAACCCTCAACGGCACCAAGAACCGCGTGACGGGCACGCAGCTGGGCCGGATCGCGATGCAGGCTCTGGGTCTGAACCCGGTGCCGATCGCCTGGGAAGAAACCCTCGACGGTCTGAAACAGGGCCTGATCGACGGTGCGGAAACATGGGCCTCCGCCGTGGCCTATGCCAACATGTCACCAGTGGTCAGCCAGTCGGTCGACCTGCGCTTCTTCTGCGGCACAGAGCACACCGCCATGTCGGCCTCTGTCTTCGACAGCCTCGGCGGCGAACTGCAGGATGCGGTGATGGAATCGGCCTACCTGTCTCAGGTGCATGTACAAGCGGCCAACGAAGCGGCGCTGGTCAACACCGTGGGTGCAACCGACCCGCAGCTGCCCGGCACGATCTTTGCCGAGAACAACGTGCGCATGGCGATGCTTTCGGATGCGGAGCGCAAGAAAGCCGAAGAAATGTGCTCGCCCGAGTTCCAGCCGCAGCTGTGGGAGCAGTGGCGCGAGCGGATCAACGGCTGGTCCGGTGGCATCGACACCTATCAGGACATCTACAACGAGGTTCGCAAGAACCCGCACACCCTGGCCGAAAACGTCGAGCCGCGTCGCTGGTGGAAAGCGTAACTCACGCACATCGTGCAAACAGCCGGTCCCTCATGCAGGGGCCGGCCATTTTGTCCGCATGAAGCCGGCCATCGCCGCCTAGGGCGTGCCCGGGCTTTTTCAGCAAAACGTTGAGCGCGGACCAAACCTTTTTGGGAGGAACAAGGTTTGTCTATTTTATCGGATATGGGGACGATCTTGTCGGCGCTTGCTTCGCAAGACAGCTTCGAGATCACCAATGCCCTACGCTCGGACGCCAAATGGTATCTCGGTGTCATCGCGCTTATCATCGGCGGCTACCTTGTTTCCATGATCTACCGCCACGTGCCATTCATCGAACGCCACCTTGAGCGGACGGTGATGGTCTATTCCTACCTCGCCATCGCCTTCATCATTTTCTGGGGTGTTGTGGACCGTTTTGTCTTCAACAACCAGCAGCCGTGGTCGACCACCATTCCGCCATTCCTCTTCATGGTCATGGCCTGGTTTGGCGCCTCCTATAACATCCGATTGCGGACGCACCTAAGCTTCTCAGAATTTCGCACCAAAATGCCAAGGGGGGGGCAGATCGCCTGTCTGTGGCTCGATTTCCTCCTCTGGTTCGGCTTTGCGCTGATCCTCTTTGTAACGACATGCCGTCTGACAGCGAACTCGGCGGCCAACTTCCAGATCGTTCTGGGCACAGACAACACCATGCAATGGTGGTTCCTGATCACCGCGCCCATCGCTGCCGTGCTGATGGCCGGGCGGGCGTTCCAGAACATCGCAGAAGACATGCGCAGATACCGGTCGGGCGAGCCTCTGATCGAACAAGCCGTTATCGGGGGGGATGCATAATGGCCGACGGTACACTCATCACACTGATTTCACTGGGGGTCACGGGCCTCTTCATGCTGGGCGTGCCGGTGCTGTTGGTCATCGCCTATTGGGTGATCGGCTGCTCCTTTGTGCTGGGCCTCACGCTTGACAACATGGGCGCAGAGCTCATGAACGTCTTCAACAAGGGCTTTGCCCTGCTGGCGATGCCGCTCTTCATCCTGACCGGGGATTTGATCAACAAATCCGGCATCGCACGACGATTGTCTGACTATGCCTACGCCTGCCTCGGCTGGCTCCGTGGTGGTCTGGCGATGGCATCGCTCGGTGCCTGCGGCCTTTTTGCGGCGATCTCAGGCTCTAACTCGGCCACCACGGCCACCATCGGCTCGATGCTGCACCCCGAAATGGTCAAGGGTGGCTATGACGAGCGCTTCTCAGCCGCCACAGCGGCTGCGGGCGGCACCGTCGGTATCATCATCCCGCCGTCGATCATCTTCATTGTCTACGGCTTCCTGATGAACCTGCCCATCTCGGACCTCTTCGTTGCGGGCATCATCCCCGGCGCGCTGATGGTCTTTGGCATGCAGTTCGCCTGCTGGGTGATCTGCCGCGCCAACGGCTGGGGCTACATCATTCCGCTGCAACTGAACCGCGTGCTGAAAACCGCATTCGGCGCCTGGCTCGGCTTCTTCGCCATCGGTTTGGTGCTCTGGGGCATCTACACCGGTAAGTTTTCCCCCACCGAAGCGGCGGGCGTGACCGTGGGCTTCTGTGTGATTGCAGGGTTGGTCAGCTGGGCGCTGAGCCATCTCTTCCGCATTAAGGAAGGCCGCACCTGGGAAGAGAAAAGCTACGCCGAGATGCTGCTGGTGGAAGGGTTCACCATCCCGCAGATCCCGGGCATCGTGGTTCGGTCTGCACAGATCACCGGCATTCTGGCGCCGCTGATCGCGATTTCGGTCGTGATGCAGCAGATCCTCTCGCTTCTGGGTGCGCAGCAGGTGATCGGAGATTTCGTGATCTCCATGGGCGGCTACTACGCCGTTCTGGCCACAGCGATGCTGATCGTGTTTGTCTCGGGCATGGTTTTGGAATCACTGCCGGTGACGATCATCCTCGCCCCAATCCTCGCACCCATCGCGGGATCAGTGGGTGTCGATCCGATCCACTTCTCGGTGATCTTCCTCGTCGGGGCCTCCATCGGTTTCATCACACCACCCTACGGTCTTAACCTTTATGTGGCCTCCGGGGTGACGGGTGTTCCCTATTTCCGGCTTCTGCGGTACTCCACAATGTATCTTGTGTCGCTCCTGGCAGTCTGGTTCCTCGTGGCCCTCGTCCCGGATCTGGCACTGATGCTGTTGCCAAACAGATAACGAGAGAGCATGCCGGACGATTTAGCAGACCAACAGCAGGGCCAGATCCCAACCAACTTGCGGTTGCTGGTCCTGCTTGAGGAAGTGGCAAAGGCAGGTGTGCCCGTCACGCCAACAGCGCTGAAGGACACGCTGAACCTTCCCAAACCCACGCTGCACCGGCTGTTCAACACCGCAGAAGCGGAAGGCTTTCTGCAAAGAGATATCGACGGCCGGTCCTACGGGCCCGGCCCTCGTTTGCGACAACTCTCGATGCATACCGCATCCGCGCAGCGCATACGCACCGTCCGGCTGACCATCCTGCGCAGCGTGGCTGAGAAGATCGGTGAAACCTGCAACATCGCCACGCCAGACCGCGACGGGATGACCTATCTGGACCGGGTCGAAACCCATTGGCCGCTGCGCATCCAACTGCCGGTTGGCACCCAAGTGCCGTTTTATTGCACGGCAAGCGGCAAGATGTATCTGTCCTCGCTCAGAAGTGCCTATTTCGACAGGTATCTCTCGGCGGCGACCTTCGAGAGCCACGCGCCGCACACGATCACCGACAAGGCCGCGCTTAAGGCCGAGATCGAGGCCACCCGCAAGCGCGGGTATTCCACCGACAATCAGGAGTTCATGGAAGACATGGTCGCCATTGCGGTGCCAATCCTGGATGACCGAAAGCGGCTGGTCTCGACCCTGTCCGTGCATACGCCGCTGCAGCGCCATGACCTTGCCTCCCTAAGCCGCCACATCGACACCCTGCGCGGGGCGGCAGACGAACTCAGCGCGCTGATCAACAGCTAGGACTGGCACGTCAGCCTATCCAGAAATGCACCTGTGCGCCCCCATCGCGCCCTCGCACCGGCACGGATTTCACGGTTGCAGGCGGCGGCGCAGTGGTGGTCCTACCCACAAAATCCTCTGTTGCGGCAATCGCAGCACCTTCTGCCTTGGCGATCTCCAGCAAGCGGCTGGCCAGGTTGACGCTGTCCCCCGCGACCGAGACCTGCTGATGCCGATCTCCACCCTGACGCGACAGGATCACCGCGCCATAGTGCAGCCCGATCCGACACCCGACGTCATAGTCGGGCCCGCTCAAAGCAGCCACACCCTCCAGCAGCGCAAAGGAGGTGCGCAAGGCCCGATCGGCGCTGGCCTCACCTGCCCCGACCATCCCGAAGACAGCCAGCACCCCATCCCCCATGTAGTTCAGGACAACGCCATCCTCATCCTCCACCGCGCTGGCGGTGATCTGGTGAAACCCCTTCAACAGGTCTTGTGTGCGGGCTGGCCCCAAACGTTCCGAGAGGCCCGTAAAACTGCTCAGATCAACAAAGAAGATGACAAGCGACCGAGGCGTTGGTGTCTGCAGAAAGGACGGATCATCTGCGATCAACTCAGCCAGGGCGGGGGATTGAAACTGCTTGAAAGCGGCCAGAGCCTCAGCACCCCGCGCAGCTCTGCATCGTTCGGTATAGTACCGCAGAATTGCAGCACAGACGACCGGCACAGCGCTTGCCATCAAAGGCAGGGCCGCGCTGAGCCAAACGCCCTGACCGAAGGCCCCGAAGACCACAGCGCCCCACCCGAAGATCAGGCAAAGAGCGATTGGCACCCCCCGCGACAACGGCAGAGCGAGCACCAGCAGGCTCGACACCAGCGCAAGGCCAAAGCCCGCCGCCGCGTCCAGCCTGCGGGTCTCCGCGTCACGTCGAAGTGTTGCGCCGCCGAGCATCTGTGACACCACACCCGCAAGGATTTCGACCCCCGGTACAGTGTCGTCAAAAGGCGTTGGGAAGCGGTCGCCGAACCCCGTGGCCGTGTAACCCAGGATCACGGCGCGGCCCCGCAGTGCGTCATTGACCTGCCCACGCAGCACATCCGCCGCTGAGTAGGTTGGCACCTGCCCTTCCGCGCCGACGAGGCGGATGGGCATGGTCAGACCAACATCCAGCGGCACCGAGATAGGCCCGAGATCAAGCTGATGCGCGGCGATCTGCGGCTCTTCGCTCTGGAACCGGGACGCGATGGTCAGCGCAAAGGACGGCTCGACCCCGCGCTCGGTCGCAAAGACCAACGGGACATGGCGCGGCACACCTCTGACATCGGTCGACAGGTTGACCAAAGCGACATCCGAAGCTGTGGCAAGCCTGGGTTGGGGGCGCAGCACGGCGTTTGGACGCGGCACGTCGGAGGCGGATCCCTCTTCGGCAAAACGCGCACCGGCGGCGATCACCGTCGGCGCGCGGGCTAAGGATGCCGCCAGCCGCGCATCAGCCTCAGGCGCGCCCGGATCAGCAAAGATGATATCGAGCCCAATCACCTTTGGCTGTGCAGCGGCAATGGCATCAACGGTCTCGGCAATCAGAACGCGGCCCGGCTTCGCGGCCAGATCCACCTTGCCAAGCGTGGCATCGTCGACCACGACAATGGCAACCTCTGGCATCGGCACCACCGGACCAGACACCCGAAACCGCACATCCAGCAGGGTGGATTCCAGCCCATCCAGCCAGCTTGCACGTGCCGACACATGTGGCAAAGACATGGTGACGGCCCAAATACCCGCCAACAGGAGAACGAACGTCCCGGGCAGCAGCGCCCGGTAGGCTGTGCTCATCTGCCGAAGCGCGCCAGCAACCCTGCGGCCCGCTCCGCAGGCCAGGGTCGGGCCTCAAGTGCGGCGCCATCGCGCACATCCACCCCGTCACCCGCCCGCAGGATCACATCAGCACCGTTTGCATCCCGTTGCGTAACAGCGACTTCACCCTCGATCACAAAGACCGACGTTTTATCACCTTCGACCTCAACGACATAGATGGTGCCGCGGACCGCCGCGATCGCGTGGGGGGTTCTGATTTGCGGGCGCGCCTCTCCGGGTGCAACCTCCAGCAGCACCGCGCCGCTGTCCAGCTCAATCACATCCGGTGCGCCGCCATCTGTGACCCCAAGAAACCCCATCTGCGCCGCCGCATCGAGTTCGATTGTCACACCAAACGCGCAGGACAGCACCTGACGCTCCGGATCCTGCACCGTCGCAATCTCGCAATTTGCGGGCCGCTGTGACTGCGCAGAGACCGCGGGAGCCAGAACGATCAAGGCCAGAATGATTTTTGGAAACAGACGCATATCAGATGACACCCTCGCAGCAGACTTTAGCCATGGCACTGCTCTCATTACGGGACAACCATGCGCTTTATTCCCGCAACATGCGATGCAAATACCATCAAACGCCGCCGGGCTAAAGCCACGATGCGCAGCAGATCACTGCCCCGCAAAGACAGCGCGCGGTCCCTTAAGTCCGATGCAACGGCTTTCGCCCAGGTTTGCCAACGCAACTTTCTTCGCATGGGAATTCCGATGGCCGATACATCAAACTGCCTGTCTTTGCCGTTCATCCAGCCCAGTCAGGCGCAAAAGCATGTCACGCATAATGAGGCGCTGCGCATCCTGGACGTGTTGACGCAGCTCGCCGTGCTGACGGATGACCAGACCGTACCGCCCGCCACCCCGACCGAGGGGGATCGGCACATCGTGGGCGACGCTCCGACCGGCGCTTGGGCCGGACATGGCGGGCAGCTGACGATGTTCGAGAACGGCCTGTGGCAGTATTTTACCCCTAAGCCCGGCTGGCGCGCCTATGTCACCGGACGGGATGCCTTGGTGGTGCATGACGGCTCCGATTGGATGGATCTGGACAGCGACGACCTGCAGGATATCGCAGCCTTCGGGATCGGTATGAGTTCCCTGCCCTCGGCACCGTTCTCGGCTAAGCTGAACGGGGCTCTCTGGACAGCGCTCTATGCCGCAGACGGTGGCGACGGCAACATGATCTCCACCGTGAACAAGGAAACGAGCGGCGGGGACGCGGGCTTTGTCTTCCAGCAGGATTTCGGCACAAGGGCGCTCTTTGGTCTCTTTGGCAGTGACAACCTGCGCCTGGCCACCTCCGCCAATGGCACGGATTTCCGCGATGGGCTTGTGGTCGATGCGGCCACCGGTGTGGTCGCGCAGCCGAACCTGCCGCGCTTCAAGGGCGTCACGAATTTCGACAATTACACAGCGCCGAACGTCTGGACGACAATCGCCATCAACGCGGCCGAGTTCAACGATCAGGGTGTGCTGGACGCCGGCAGCAACCAGTTTGTCGCCCCGGTGGCGGGCAGCTACCTCTTTGGTGCTGCGCTGACGTTCAAGGAAAACACCTCCGATCAGGCGCAATTGGGTGCCCGCTTGCTGTTGAATGGCACAGATGTGCTGGCCGGGTCACTGGCCGAGGTGACAGGGCCACATGTCTCTGAACGAACCAACCTGCAGACCCAGACCATGGCGCTGCTGTCGGCGGGCGACACGGTCGAGCTGCAAGGGCGGCTGCGGGGCGTCGACGGGTATTTCATGGCGGGTCGGACAAGTTTCTGGGGCTTCAAAGTCGGCTGATCTCATTTTGAGGTCATCGACCGCTTGACCATTTGCGCCGGGGGCGATCAGATCGCAGCTGATCCGGCGGGCCTGCGCAGACACGCGGTGCCCGCCTTTGCCACCCGGAGAGCTTTGCACCATGCAGCTGCGCGCCCAGCATCCCTACCCGTCCCGCCGCTCTGCCGTGGCGGCGGACAATATCGTGACCACTTCGCACCCTCTGGCTGCACAGGCGGGCCTCAGCATGCTATCGCGCGGAGGCAATGCGGTCGACGCAGCTCTTGCCGCCGCAATCACGTTGACGGTGGTTGAGCCCACGGGCAATGGCCTGGGCTCAGATGCTTTTGCGATCCTCTGGGACGGGCAGGAGTTGCACGGTTTGAATGCCTCTGGCCGCGCCCCGACAGCATGGACCCCAGAGCGCTTTGCGGGCCTCGACAAGATGCCCTTCCATGGATGGGAAAGCGTGACCGTGCCCGGCGCAGTTTCCTCCTGGGTCGCGCTGTCAGAGCGCTTTGGCAAGCTCGATTTTGCGAGCCTTTTTGAGCCCGCAATCCGCTATGCCGAAGAGGGCTTTCCCGTCACTCCAGTGATCGCCACGCTCTGGCGGCGTGCGGCGGATCAGTTGCGCAACCAGCCTGGCTTTGCCGAAACGTTTCTGCCGGGTGGGCGTGCGCCCGCCGCAGGGGAGTACTTTCGCAGCCCCGGCCATGCGCGGACCCTGCGCCTGATCGCCGAGACGCGCGGCGCGGCCTTCTACACCGGAGAGCTTGCCGCTGAAATCGCAGCCTTCGCAAAGACACATGGAGCAGCCCTGACCGAAGCCGACATGGCCGCCCATGCCGCGGACTGGTGCGGAACGATCAGCAAGGCCTTTGACGATGTCACCCTGCACGAGATACCGCCCAACGGTCAGGGCATCGCGGCGCTGATGGGGTTGGGTATTCTAGCCCATACCAACATTCGGGACATGGATGCAGACGACCCGAGCGCCCTTCACCTGCAAATCGAGGCGATGAAACTGGCGCTACGCGATGCGGAAAGCTATGTCGCCGATCTCGATCACATGACGGACGTGACCGTGGAGGATCTGCTGGACGACGGCTATCTGGCCGACCGCGCCCGGCTGATCGACCCCGCGCGCGCAACCAACTTCCAGTCCGGCGCACCCAAACACGGCGGCACGGTCTATCTGAGCGCAGCGGATGCGTCCGGCATGATGGTCTCTTTCATCCAGTCCAACTATGCCGGTTTTGGTTCGGGTGTCGTTGTGCCCGGCACCGGCATCGCCCTGCAGAACCGAGGCGCCGGGTTCAGCCTTGACCCCAAACATCAGAATTATGTCGCTCCCGGCAAACGCCCATTTCATACCATCATCCCGGGGTTTCTGATGGCTGCCAACGGCCCAAGGATGAGCTTTGGCGTGATGGGTGGCCCCATGCAGGCCCAAGGGCATGTTCAGATGGTGTTGCGCACACAGCTCTTCGGGCAAGATCCACAGATGGCCGCCGATGCACCACGCTGGCGCGTCACCGACGGGCTGGGCGTCGCCTGCGAAGACACATTGCCCGCCGCAACGCTGGACGCGTTGCGGGCGATGGGCCACCAGCTGTCGCTTGAAGCACCGGAAAACGCCTTTGGCTTTGGCGGTGCGCAGCTGATCCACCGCCTGCTTGGGCGGGGCTATGTTGCGGGGTCAGACCCCCGCAAGGATGGCGCGGCGGTGGGATACTGATGACCCCACCCCGCAAAACATGCGTGATCTTTGATCTCGACGGCACGCTGATCCACAGCGCCCCCGATCTGCAAGCCGCACTCAACGCCGCGCTGGAGCCACTGGGGCGTGGGCCCGTCGATCTGGCGACAACGATCTCATTTGTGGGCAATGGTGTAGAAAAGCTGGTGCAGCGCGGTCTCGCCGCAACCGGAGGCTCAACGGCCGATCTGCATCGCACAACGCTCGCGCGCTTTCTCGATGCCTATGCCGTCAATGGCGTGGCACTGACCGCACTATATGACGGCGTGCTGCCCCAGCTTGAATGGTTACGCAGCGCGGAGCTGTCGCTCGGCATCTGCACCAACAAGCCCGAGGGACCCGCCCGCCATATCTGTGACGAGATGGGGTTGTCGCCCTTCTTCGATGTGATCATCGGGGCGACACCCGATCAGCCCCGCAAACCCGATCCGGCACCGCTGCACGCCACGATGGCCCGGCTGTCTGCGACACCAGAGCAGACCATCTATGTGGGAGACAGCGCCATTGATTTCGAGACAGCGCGCGCCGCTGGCGTCGATTTCTGGCTCTACACCGAAGGCTATCTTAGCAGGGATCTGTCCGGGGAGACCTGCGCGCGGCGGTTCAACAACTGGGCCGACCCACAGCTTTTTTCCGACCTCATACCGGCAGATTAGCGGTGAAGGTCAGACGCATGTCGTGGCGATAGATCTCGCCGGGCTGCAGAATACAGTTCGGGAAATGAGCGAAGTTTGGCGAACAGGGAAACACCTGCGTCTCCAGCGCCACACCAGCGAAGCGGCCCAAGGGCTGCCCCGCTTTCCCGCGTTCGGTCCCGTCAAACCCGCCGCCGGTATAGACCTGCAAGCCAAGTTGATTGGTGTCGAGCGTCATCCGGCGACCTGATATGGGATCAAAGAGGCAGGCCGCTGGCGTCGCCCCGGTCAAACACCAGTTGTGGTCATAGCCGCCACCCAAGGTGCCGATATCTCGCCCTATGGGTTTCAGCTCCTGAAAGTCAAAAGGGGTCTCAGCCACCGCAACGATCTCGCCCGTCGCCAGGTTCTCACCGTCGACGGGCGTGTAAAACGGAGCGGCAATCTGAAGCTGATGATCCAGCACATCATCGCCGCCCTGCCCCGAGAGATTGAAATAGGAATGATGCGCCATATTGATCAGTGTCGGCGCATCAGTATCAGCCGTCATCTCGATCTCCAGCATCCCCGTGCCGGTCAAGCTGTAGCGAACACACAGGTTGGAGTGGCCCGGAAAGCCCATTTCACCGTCTCCTGTGGAGGCCACAAATGTGACACTGTGCTCCTCTAGCGCCGCGATGTGCCACAGCTTGCGGTCAAACCCGGCGGTGCCACCGTGCAGATGGTTGCCGCCTTCGTTGCGGTCCAGTTGAAGTGGCTTTCCCGCGATCATGCAACGGCCACCCGCCACCCGGTTGGCGTATTGACCGCAGGTTGCACCAGCAAAAGCGCCGCTCTGCACGTAGCCGTCGAGATTGCCGTACCCGAGAACCACATCCGCTAAATCACCTTTAGCATCAGGCACCCAGAGCTCCGTCAGCCGCGCGCCATAGGTGATCAGCCGCGCTTCAAGTCCTCCCCCACGCAAGCGCACCGCCTCGACCGGCTCCCCTTGCAGCGCCCCGAATGTCTCTTTCTGCACGTCCGCCTGATCCGCCTGTTTCGCTCGCCGGGGTGATGCTAGGCCGCAACCCTGGTGAGCGAAAGCGAATTCAGTCGTAGCGCAGCTCAGTCGCCTTGCCACGGAAGATGTAGTAAGACAGCGCTGTGTAGCCAAGGATCGCGGGCAGCACGAAGAGCGTGCCGATCAGAATGATAGACAGGCTTTCGGGTGCTGCAGCAGCGTCGTAGATCGTGATCTGCTCCGGCACGACATAGGGGTAGAAGGAATATGCCATCCCCCCAAAGGCCAGCGTAAAAAGTGCCATGGCGGCGGCAAACGGCCCCCAGGCGCGGCGGTCGTCGGGGCGCGGCAGATGGCGGATCTGCCACCAGAGATAGCCGACCAGCGCCAGCGACAAGAGCGGCATTGGCGAGAGATAGAAGAACTCCGGAAGGCTGAACCATTTGTCGAAGATACGGGGGCTGACGAACGGCGTGGCCAGAGAGATCCCGCCAATGCCAAAGATCAGCCCCCAGATGCCCCCGCGCGCCCAGCCCACAGCCCGGGCTTGCAGGTCGCCGCCCGTCTTTGCAATCAACCACGCCGCGCCGATGAAGCTGTAGCCGACCGTCAGGAAGACCGCCGTCAGCAGCGCGAAGGCCACGTGGCTAACCGTCCAAGTGAGGCCCATGACGTACATGCCGAGCATGAAACCTTGGCTCATCGCGGCCAGCAGCGACCCCAGAAAGAAGGCGAGGTTCCACCGTGGCTTCTGAGCGATGGGCGCCTTTGCGCGGAATTCAAACGAGACGCCGCGCAGGATCAGGCCCACCAACATCACGAAGACCGGGAAGTAGAGCGCAGTCAGGATGATCCCATGAGCGGGTGGAAACGCGACGAGCAGCAGGCCGATAGCCAGCACCAGCCAGGTTTCATTTGCATCCCAGAACGGGCCGATGGAGGCCACCAGCAGGTCTTTCTCCGCATCATCGGCCAGGGGCATCAACAGCCCGACGCCCAGGTCAAAACCGTCCAGAATCACATAGATGAGGATCGAAAGCCCCATGAGGGCCGCGAAGGTCCATGGCAGCCAAACTGCCGGATCGCCAAAGGTTTCCATCTGCTATTCCCCCGGGATCACGGCGACTTCGGCCTCGCCACTGCGCGGATAACGGCGGGTGGAGAGCGGCTCGCCTCGCGACGCCTTGCGCGCCAGGTAGGTAATCACCGAAATATAAGCGATGGTCAGCGCCGCGTAGATCGCAAGATAGCCGATCAGCGTGCCCATCACCATACCAGCGGGCACATCGCTGACCGCGTCCTTGGTGCTGAGCACTCCTTGCACAAGCCAGGGCTGCCGCCCGATCTCGGTGGTGTACCACCCGGCCAGCGTGGCAATCCACCCGCTGAAACTCATCGCGGCAAAGCCCACCAGCGGCACCGTCGGCATGTCGCCCGCCCCATAGCGGCGCAGCAGGTAGAGCCCGCCCCACGACAGAACCAGCATCGCCATGCCCGTGCCCACCATGATACGGAAACTGTAGAAGACGGGCGCCACCGGCGGGTGCAGCGCTGTCCCATCCTCGGCCACAAAATCGTTCAGACCGGGCACAACGCCAGACGGCTTGTGCTTGAGGATGATCGATGCACCGCTTGGCACACCGATCTCGAAATTGTTCTGCCGCGCGTCTCCGTCCGGCACCGCAAAGAGCAGCAGTGGAATGTTCGGCCCGGTCTCCCAATTGCCCTCCATCGCAGCCACCTTCGCCGGTTGATGCTCCAGCGTGTTCAGCCCGTGGAAGTCACCCGCCAGGATTTGCAGCGGGATCAGCGCGGCGCCGGTGATGATGCCAAAGCGCAGCGTGGTTTTCACACTCTCAGCCCGATCCCCCCACAGCAACCGCAACGCGGAAATGCCAGCGACCAGGAAAGCAACGGTCAGGCCCGATGCGAGCAGCATATGCACCAGCCGGTACGGCATTGACGGGTTGAAGATGATGGCAAACCAGTCGGTGGCATGCACGATGCCGTCGCGCAGTTCATACCCCTGCGGGGTGTGCATCCAGGAATTCAGCACGAGGATCCAGAAGGCCGACATGGTCGTGCCGAAGGCCACGAGGAAAGTGGCAAGCGTGTGCACCCAGGGCTTCACCCGCGAGGCGCCGAACAGCATGATCCCAAGGAAAACCGCCTCAAGGAAGAAGGCTGTCATGACTTCATAGGCCAAGAGCGGCCCAGCCACATTGCCCACGGTCTCCATGAACCCGGGCCAGTTGGTTCCAAACTGGAATGACATGGTGATGCCCGAGACCACGCCCATCGCGAAGGACAGTGCAAAGATCTTCACCCAGAACACATAGACATCCATCCACTTCCGCTCTCCGGTCGCGTTGAACCGCAGCCTGAAGAACAAAAGTGCCCAACCCAGAGCGATCGTGATCGTCGGGAAAAGAATATGAAAAGAAATATTCGCGCCAAACTGGATGCGCGAGAGGATCAGCGTGTCCAATGGTTCACCCTCACTTTGCGTCTGCAACCCCACCCGTGCTTTGCTAACGATCAGATAATTTCCAAATATCTGATCGTCAGGGGCCATGCGACGAAACGCGCAGGCCCCCAGTCCCCGCGAGGAGGTTGTGTTTCAGCTGAACACCCGATCATGCGCGGTTCTCGGTATACGGTTGTTTCGTCCCGCAGAGTCATCAAGCGCTGGTCTGGGGAGCACGACGAAAACTCAATGACGCTTTCTCAAGTTATACCCAAACGCATTATTTCCTATACTTATCATATCATTATCCACCTCCACTGCTGCACCCAACTTGGCGAACACGCCTACATGTCCAACCTCCGCATTGGCTGGATGACCGCATGTCTTGAACGGACTCCAGGCGTCGTTGCCCGCCCCTAAGCAGGTGGATTTACCGCCCCTGCGGCAGAGTGCAGCAGCCTCTTGGGCAGGCCGGCTCAACGTAGGTTTGCCCTCTTGAGGCGGCTCTAGTTTGGTCCACCAGCCGGCCTGGCAATTGACACGCGCAAGGTTTCGCATGACCTTTCGCGCGATTGGCGTACCGGCAGGACCCGTTTTTTTGGACCACACAACCCTCATTGTCGCTTGCGCCGCGTTTTCCTTTGCTGGTGCTGTCAAAGGGCTGGCCGGGATCGGCATGCCGACCGCAGCCATTGCGCTCATGACCCTGTTTCTTGACCCGCGGACAGCCATCGCATTGGTCCTGTTTCCCATGATCGGCTCCAACGCCTGGCAACTGCTGCGCGCCGGTCAGTTGAAACGCGCCGCGCGCCGCTATGCGCTCTTCGCGGGCGTGCTGCTTGCCGGGGTCGCTGTCACCGCTTTTGCGACGCAGAACACTGGCGACCGGGCGCTGCTGGCCTTCCTTGGGCTGGTGATCCTGCTCTTTGTCGCTGTCTCCTGGCGCGGCCTCGTGCCACCGCTCGCCGCGCGGTATGATAAAGGTGCGCAGGTCGGCTTTGCCCTCTTTGCTGGCGTTGTTGGCGGTATGACTGCAGGCTGGGGCGCGCCATTGGCGATGTATCTGGCAACCAAGCAGGTCGACAAGGACGAGTTCGTGCGCGCCAGCGGCTTTCTGATTTTTGTGGGCAGCCTGCCGCTCTGTCTCGCCTACATCCAGTTGGGCTTCCTGACCGGGCCACTGGCCGGTCTTTCCGCGGCCATGCTGATCCCGACCCTGATCGGGTTCAGTTTGGGCGAGATCTTCCGAAATCGCCTCACCGGCGAGGGGTTTCGCACTGCAATTCTCATCGTCTTCGTGCTGATGGGGTTGAACCTGCTGCGCCGGGCGATCTGGTACGGCTGAACCTCAGAAGCAGGTTTCCAAAAGCTCGGTGGTGTTCTTCACAGTCATCTTCACCGGATTCCCACCGACACTCGGGTCCTGCAAAGCAGATGCTACAAGCTGATCAATCTGGGGATCTTTTACACCAAGCTCTGTCAGATTCTTTGGAATATTCAACTTTGCGTTCAATTCCCCCACAAAGGCATGAAAGCCATCGAAGCCTCCCGCAATGCTGAGATAGTTCGCCGCGCGCGCGAGATGTTTGCGCACTTTTGGCCGGTTGAACATCAGCACCTGCTGCATCACAACCGCGTTTGTGGTGCCGTGATGCGTGTGATGCACCGCCCCGATGGGATGCGAGAGTGCGTGAATGGCGCCGAGGCCTTTCTGGAAAGCGGTGGCCCCCATAGCCGCCGCTGACATCATATGCGCCCGCGCTTCCAGATTTATTCCATCTTCATAGGCAGTTAGAAGGTTGTCTTTAACCAGCTTCATACCCTCTAGCGCGATACCCTGCGACATCGGGTGATAATGCGGTGAGCAATAGGCCTCCAGACAATGGGCAAAGGCGTCCATGCCGGTGCCTGCGGTGATCGCGGGCGGCATGCCCACGGTCAGTTCCGGGTCGCAGATCACTACGGACGGCAGGATCTTGGGGTGGAAGATGATCTTCTTCTCATGGGTTTCGGAGTTGGTGATCACGCTGGCACGCCCCACTTCCGAGCCAGTTCCAGCCGTGGTCGGCACCGCGACGATGGGCGCAATGGCATCCGCGTCTGCGCGTGTCCACCAGTCGCCGATATCCTCGAAATCCCAAAGAGGCCGCGTTTGCCCGGCCATGAAGGCGATGACCTTGCCGAGATCAAGCCCCGAGCCCCCGCCGAAGGCCACCACACCATCATGCCCGCCGTCGCGGTACATCCGGACACCCTCTTCTGCGTTCTTCTCGGTCGGGTTCGGATCCACATCCGAGAACATCGCGCGGCCCAGACCCGCAGCCGTCAGCAACTCCAGCGTGTTCTGCGTGATCGGCAGATCGGCCAGCCCCTTGTCGGTCACCAACAGCGGCTTGGTGATCCCAGCGGCGGCGCAGGCCTCCGCGATCTCCGAGATACGGCCCGCGCCAAAGCGGATGGCGGTGGGGTAGGACCAATTGGCAGTCAATGTCATCGGCTCAGGCCTTCTTCAGATGGTACGATTTCGGGCGCGTCAGATTGTGATAGCCAATCACCGACAGCCCCCCACCCCGTCCGGTATCCTTGCATCCGGTCCAGCACAAGGCCGGATCAAGATAGTCGGCGCGGTTCATAAACACGGTGCCCGTCTCGATGGCGTCGCCAATGGCTTCGGCCCGCGCGGTGTTGGGTGTCCAAAGCGAGGCGGTCAGCCCATAGGCGCTGTCATTCATCAGCCGGATCGCTTCGGCGTCATCTTTGACGGGCATGATACCCACAACCGGGCCAAAGCTCTCGTCCCGCATCACGCGCATGGAGTGGTCCACATCCACCAAGACCTGCGGCATCAGATATGCACCGCCATCTTGCGGGAAAAGCGACTTGTTGATCAGCGCCTTGGCGCCCGCCTCTAAAGCCTCTGCCGTCTGCGCGCGCACCTCATCGGCAAAGCGGACCTGTGCCATCGGGCCGAGGGTTGTGTCCGCGTTGAGCGGATTGCCCAGCTTGTAGGATTCGACGATTGAGACAGCCTTATCCACAAAGGACTGGAACAGCGGTTCCGCCACGTAGATCCGCTCGATCCCGCAGCAGCACTGGCCGGAGTTGAACATGGCCCCGTCGATCAGCGTGTCTGCCGCCGCCTCGACATCGGCATCCTCCATGACATAGCCGGGGTCTTTCCCACCCAGTTCCAGACCCAACCCGGTGAAGGTGCCCGAGGCCGCCGCCTCCATGGCACGCCCGCCACCGACCGAGCCGGTGAAATTCACAAAGCCAAAGGCGCGATCAGCGATCAAGGCCGAGGTGGTCTTGTGGTCCAGAAACACGTTCTGAAACACGTCCTCTGGCACGCCCGCCGCGTGGAACGCCTGTGCCATGCGTTCGCCCACCAGCGGCGTCTGGCTGGCGTGTTTCAGCATCACCGCATTGCCCGCGATCAGCGCCGGGGCCACAGTGTTGATGGCCGTCATATAGGGATAGTTCCAAGGAGCCACGACCAGCACCAGCCCATGCGGCACCCGCTTGATCTTGCGCTGAAACGCATCGCTGTCCTCGACTATGAGAGGGGCCAGCGCGTCCTCTGCAATGCGTGCCATATGCCGCGCGCGTTCGTCAAAGCCGCCGAACTCACCGCCGTAGCGGACCGGGCGACCCATCTGCCAAGCGAGTTCTGGCACGATCTCATCGTTCATCGCGCCCACGTTGGCGACGCCTTTCAGCACAAGGTCGATCCGCTCTTGCAAAGGGCGCGCGGCCCAGGCTGCCTGTGCCGCCTGGCCTTTGGCAACCGCCTCTGCAGCCTCAAATTCGGTCAGAACAGCACGTGTTGCATAGACCGACCCGTCGATGGGCGAGATACAGGTGATGGTCATGGCTCAGGCCCTTTCAAAGCCGCGCGCGATTTCCCAATCGGTTACGACACGGTCAAATTCTTCCTGCTCCCATTCGGCGCAGCGGGTGTAGTGGTCGATCACGTCGTCCCCCATCGCCGCGCGCAGCATGGAGGAGCCGCGCAAGGTCTCCGTCGCCGCGCGCAGAGTCTGCGGGATGTCGGCAGCCTTGGCATCTTCATAGACGTCGCCCTTGGTGGGCGGGGCCAGCTCCAGCTTGTCCTCGATGCCCTTGATGCCCGCGGCCAGCATGGCGGCTTGCGCGAGATAGGGGTTGAGGTCAGACCCGCCGATCCGGCATTCCACGCGCACGCCCTTCGTGCCATAACCGCAGAGCCGGAAGCCCGCCGTGCGGTTGTCCACGGACCAGACGGTTTTGGTCGGCGCAAAGGTGCCCTTGGCGAAGCGTTTGTAGCTGTTCACGTAAGGCGCCAGAAAAAACGTATAGTCGGGCGCATAGGCGATCAGCCCGGCCATGTAGTGTTTCATCAGCTGCGACATGCCCAGGGCATCAGCTGCGTCGTAAAACGCTGGCGCGGCGCCCTGCCAGAGCGATTGGTGCACATGGGAGGAACTGCCCACCTTGTCCGCTGCCCATTTCGGTAGGAAGCTCGCGGCATGGCCCTGCTGCCAGGCGACCTCCTTTACCGCGTGTTTGGCGATGGTGTGATGATCGGCGCAGTCGAGTGCTGCGGCATAGCGGATGTTCAATTCCTCCTGCCCGGTCTCGGCCTCCCCCTTGGTGTTCTCGACAGGGATGCCAGCGGCGTAGAGGTGGTTGCGCAGCGGGCGCATGATCCCTTCTTCCTTGGTGGTCTGCAGGATGTGGTAGTCCTCATTGTACCCGCTGATCGGCGCCAGATCGCGGAAGCCCGATTTGCGGATCTCATCATAGCTCTTCTCGAAGAGGAAGAACTCCAGCTCCGTCGCCATCATCGCGTCAAAGCCCATCTCGGCCAGCCGCGCCACCTGACGTTTCAGCACCGCGCGCGGGTCATGCGGCACCGGCGCGTGCGTGTGGTGGTCGAGGATATCGCAGAGCACCATCGCCGTGCCCTCCAGCCAGGGTATGGGTCGGATCGTGCTCAGATCCGGCCGCATCACATAGTCGCCATAGCCCGCCCGCCACGAGGTGCTGGCATAGCCATCGGGTGTGGCCATCTCCAGATCGGTGGCCAGCAGATAGTTGCAGCAATGGGTCTCAGCATGGGAATGCTCAACGAAATTCGCCGCGTGAAAGCGTTTGCCCATCAGCCGGCCCTGCATGTCCACAAAGCAGACCAGAACCGTGTCGACCCCGCCCTCCGTGACCTGCGATTTCAACTGCTCAAAGCTCAATGTGCCAGCCATGGGGATTTCCGTTTGCAAAAGGGTCGGGGGCGGCACACACCGCCCCCTCTGTGCTTAACCGTAGCGGTAGGGCCGTCCGGCCTTGACCATATCGGCGTTGTACTGCTTGAAGATCTCGACGACCTTCGCCTTGGTCTCGGACTCTGCTGCGATCTCGTCCCAGAACTTGAGCGCTGCGTCCTCGACCTGCTGCCATTCTGCATCGGGGATCGAGGTCAGTTCCATCTTCGTGCCGTTCACGCGCAGGTTGGCCTCTCCGCCCCAGTACCACCACTGGCGATAGTAGTGCGACTGGTCCATGCAGACTTTCAGCAGCTCTTTCAGGTCATCGGGCAGCGCGTTGTAGCTTTCCATATTTGCAAAGAACGAGCCCGCCCAGGCGCCGGAGATGTTGTTGGTCAGGAAGTAGTTGGTCACATCCGCCCAGCCGACGGTGTAGTCTTCGGTGATGCCAGACCAGGCGATGCCGTCGAGCTCGCCCGTCTGCACAGCCACTTCGATATCTTCCCACGGCAGGGTCACCGGCACCACGCCGAATTGCGTCAGGAAGCGACCCGCTGTTGGGAAGGTGAAGACGCGCTTGCCTTTGAGGTCTTCGAGGCTGTTGATCGGGTCTTTGGTGGCGAAATGGCACGGGTCCCAGGCGCCTGCGCTGATGTGTTTCACACCAACGGCGGAGTATTCCTGATCCCAGATCTCGTTCAGGCCGTACTGGTTGAAAAGCACTGGCACGTCGAGCGAGTAGCGCGAGGCGAAGGGGAAGTAACCGCCGAAGACAGTGACTTCTGTGGGTGACGCCATGGAGTCGTCGTCGGACTGCACCGCGTCGATGGTGCCGTTCTGCATCGCGCGGAAGAGCTCACCTGTGGGCACCAATTGGTCGGCAAAAAACAGCTCGATCTGCATGCGGTCGCCCGCAATCTTGTTGAAGCTGTCGATGGCGGGTTTGATCACATGCTCGGCGAGCGCGGGGCCCGCATAGGTCTGCATCCGCCATTTGATCGTGCCTTGCGCCAGCGCCGGGGCGGCCAGCGGGGCCGCAGCCGCGCCCACGGCGGCACTGGTGATAAACTTACGTCTTGTTGTCATGGTCGTAACTCCTTGTTGCGTTGAACGCCCCGTCTGCGGGGTCTTGGTTATTTTCCGTAAACATAGTCTGGCAGCCACAGGGCGATCTGCGGGAAGGTCATGATCAGGGCCAGACAGCCGATCATCACGATCACGAAGGGCAGGATCGAGCCGTAAATGTCCTTGAGCGTGATCTCTGGCGGTGCCATCGCGCGCATCAGAAAGAGGTTATAGCCGAAGGGCGGCGTCATATAGGCGATCTGCGTGGTGATTGTGTAGAGCACGCCGTACCAGATCAGATCGAACCCAAGCGCAGCCACCAGCGGGACGTAAAGCGGCGCGACGATGACCAGCATCGCAGTGTCATCAAGGAAGGTGCCCATCAGCAGAAACGACAGCTGCATCAGGATCAGGATCATCCAGGGGTTCAGGCCCAGCTGTTCCGTAAAGAGCTGATCGATGGCTTTAACCGCACCCAATCCGTCAAAAACCGCACCAAACCCGAGAGCTGCGAGAATTATCCACATGAACATGCAGGAGATCGCGAGCGTCTGCCGCACCGAGACTTCAAAGACCTCGCGGTTCATCCGGCCTTTCAAAACTGCCGCCATGAACGCCGTCAGCGCGCCGATGGCGGAGCTTTCGACAAGTGAGGTCCAGCCGTTTACGAATGGCACCATCATCGCGGCAAAAATCACGATGGGGAGCAGCCCTGCACGCAGCAAGCGCAGCTTTTCGGCCAGCGGCACCGTGCGCTCTGCGGCGGGCAGCACGGGGCCAAGCGCCGGGTTCGCCTTACACCGCAGATAGATATAGAGAATGAAGGCCGCCGCCATCATCAGCCCCGGCAGGATACCCGCCAGCCACAGCTGCCCGACCGGCTGTCGTGCGATCATTGCGTAAAGCACCAGAACGACCGAGGGCGGCACAAGAATGCCCAAACTGGACCCCGCCTGTATCACTCCCGTGACCATCCGCTTGTCATAGCCGCGCCGCAAAAGCTCCGGCAGCGCGATGGTCGCACCGATGGCCATGCCCGCCACGCTCAAGCCATTCATGGCCGAGACCAGCACCATCAACCCAATGGTCCCAATCGCCAAGCCACCCGAAACCGGCCCCATCCAGACGTGGAACATGCGATAAAGGTCATCGGCGATCTTTGATTCCGACAACACGTAGCCCATGAAAATGAACATCGGCAACGTCAACAAAGGGTACCATTTCATCAGCTTCATCGCCGCCGAGAAGGGGATGTTCGACCCGCCCGGATCCCAGAGCAGGATCGCCGCAAGTGCGGCCACACCTCCTATCGCGCCAAAGACCCGTTGCCCGGTCATCAGCATCAGCATCATCGAGGCAAACATCAGGATGGCGATCAGCTCATACGACATTGAGATCGACCTCCCCGATCGTCGCAATGTCTTTGATCAGCTCGGAAATCGCCTGCAACAGCATCAAGAAAAAGCCCGCGATCATCACCGCCTTGATCGGCCAGATGTAAGGCCGCCAGGCGGTGCTGGAGCGCTCCAGCCGCCCGACTTCCTCCGCGCCCACCAGAAGCCCAGCGAAAAAGCTCAGCGGCTCCTGCCCCCAATAGCCCAGCGAATAGGCCGTCGACCCCAAAGCGCCGTAGAGCAGGACGCCCAAATAAAAGATCAGCAAAAGCACCGTAAACGCGTCGAACCACGCTTTCTTGCGCACCGACCAGTCATGATAGAACAGATCCATCCGCACATTGGCCCCCAGCTGCATCGCGTAAGGCCCGCCGGTGATGTAATAAGCGACCATGGCGAACTGCGCCATTTCCAGCGTCCAGAGCGTCGGCAGAAAGAACGTCTTCGAGATCGAGGACCAAAGCAGGATGCCCATCATCACGAACATGCCATACATCATCACCCGCCCGATCCGGTAATTCACCGCATCGACCCAGCGCACGTAGACAGAGGCTATCCGCCTCATGCCGCCACCTCCAAGGCACCAATGCTCTCGCGGATCCAGCCGGCCAGCATCTGCGCCATCTCGGCCTGTGCCTCCGAGGTCGCGATCAGATCGTTGCGGACCTCGATCATGACATTTGGGATTCCGCGCGTGAGGCCATGCATCCGCAACGTATGCATCACCCCATCGTGCGGACCGTAAGGCGCATTCCGCTGCACACGCAGAGGTGTGTGCCGAGCCGCACGCGCCAACATGGCATCGGCCAGACGCGTGTCCTTGTCATGCAAAACCCCGACCTCCACTGCACGCCGCTTGCCCATGAACACCGGGGTAAAGCTATGCACAGTGACAAGAACCTGCGCCTGCACCGCATCCATCGCGGCGCGCACACGCGCCTCGAACGGCAGATAGTACCGCGCCACCCGGTCCGCACGGGTGCGATAGTCCAACCCGATGTTTCCAGGTATCTCGCGCCCCTCGCTGCGCTCCAAAATCGCCGATGGGGCCTCTGGCGGGCGATTACAGTCATAAATCAAACGAGAGACCGTGCTTGCCACCAAAGGCGCGTCGAGCCGCTCTGACAGCCCCTCCGCCACCCCCAGCGCGCCGGGGTCCCAGGCAGCATGGCCGCGTCGCATGTCTTCCGGAAGCCCAAGCGCTTGCAACGCAGACGGCATATGATAACTGGCGTGCTCACAAACCAAAACGACGCCGGATGCCCCAGCTGGGTGCAACACCCGCACCACATCCCCTGTCGTCATTTCCGATCCGTAACCTGACATTTCGCCCCCCGGTCACAAACAAAGTGCTTGCCGGATCAGGATTCTGTCAACAAAATAATGTAACCACACATTCAGATAAAACTTAGCTGTAATAAAATCCATCAAAAAGAAGGCGCCTGACGTGGATGAGGCCACATTAACCATCGCAGACCGCATCCAGGCTCAGTTGGACAAACTGACCCGGGCAGAACGGCAACTCGCAGATACTATCCTGGAGAATTACCCCGCCTCTGGTCTCGGCCCCATCGCCGCGCTGGCGCAGGATGCAGATGTTTCGACCCCAACAGTCGCGCGGATGGTGCAAAAGCTCGGGTTCAAAGGGTACCCTGATTTTCAGGCCGATCTGCGGGAAGAACTCAAGGCGCAGCTGTCCGGCCCGATCGCCAAACACGACACCTGGGCCGAAGGTGCGCCCGAAGAGCATATGCTCAACCGCTTCACCGAAGCTGTGATCGGCAACATCCGCCAATCGCTCGGCCAGATCGACACTGGCGATTTCGATACCGCCTGCACCCAACTGGCCGACACAACCTCAAGATTGCACATCGTTGGGGGCCGCATCACCCACACAATGGCCGAGTACCTCTTCCTGCACATGCAAATGATCCGCGGTGATGTGATCCACATCCAGTCCACCTCCAACGCCTGGCCGCACTACTTGCTCGACGTGAAAGAGGGAGATACCTTCGTGATCTTCGATGTGCGCCGCTACGAAAGCAACACCTTGAAACTGGCCGAAATGGCGCGCAGCCGGGGCGCCCGCATCATCCTCTTTACCGACCAGTGGCGCTCACCCATTCACAGCCTGGCAGATATCTGTTTCTCCAGCCGGATCGTGGTGCCCTCCGCCTGGGACTCCGCCGCCACGACCCTGCTGCTGGTGGAGACGCTGATCGCAGCGGTGCAAGACCTCTCCTGGCCCGACACCCGCGACCGCATGCAAACGCTGGAGGACATGTTCGACCAGACCAAACTGTTCCGCAAATTCACCTGAGCCCGACCAAGCGCTGGTTATCAAACCTACCCGCAACAGGAGAAGGTCACCGCCTCACGCTAAGACCTAGATCCAGGTGCCAACACCGGGCGGCTCCTGAAAGGAGCGGCCCGGGACATGTCATGCGGCGCAGCCGCGCGTTTAAACAGCGCCCTCGTATTCGCCACGCGCCGGGTACTCGTTGGTAATTGCAAAATCGAGCGCCCCGACAAGCTCCGAGAAATGCGGGCGCACAAAGGGCATCGTCTGCACAGACCCGTAATAGAGCGTCTGTTGTGGCGTCACCATAAACAGGCCCGGCTCGGAAAACAGCGCCGGCTCTTCGAGCCCGATTGAGGATTTGCCACGCGACGTCGAGATATAGAGACCCCACTCTTTTGCGGTACTCAGCGACAGGTCATACCCAAAACGCAACTCTTTTGCCGAAATCTTCTCGGCCATGGCTTGTGTCCGCTCTTCCCCGTCGGTGCTGATCGCAACGGTCTTGACGCCGCGCTCGACAAATTTTGGGGTCTGCGTCTCTAATTCTGCCAGATAGGTCGCACACAGCGGGCAGTGTAGACCTCGATAAAAACAGACAACCGTGCCGCGCTCGGATCCATCCTTCGACAGATCGAACGTCCCGCCTCCAAGCAGTGGCAGGATCAGATCCGGGGTTTTCTGGCGGGGCATCAGCATGACAGGTCTCCTTCAGTGGCAATACAACGTTTCGTCTCATGAACAGGCCTTACGTGCCAGTTCGGCCAGATCACGTTTCCTTGTGCGCGGACTCAGGTCCGCCAATCCAGCAAACGGCGTTCAACAGCCCCGATCACCGCGCTGACCAGAACGCCCAGCACCGACAGGATCACCACACCCGCAAAAAGCCGTTCCAGATCATAAAGCGACCCGGCCTGCAGAATGTAAGCCCCGATCCCGAACTCTGCGCCAAGCATCTCTGCCGCCACAAGCAGGATGATCGCAATGGCCAGGCTGATCCGCAGCCCCGCAAGGATACCCGGCATCGCCCCCGGCAGCACGATCTTGCGCACAATGCTCACCCAGCTGAGGCCAAAGCTCTGCCCCATGCGGATCAACGTGCGGTCGACGTTATCCACAGCCGCAAAAGTGGCCACCACCGTGGGGGTAAAGGTGCCAAAGGCAATCAACGCGTATTTGCTGCCCTCATCAATACCGAACCAGATCACAAACAGCGGCAGCAGCGCGATTTTCGGAATAGGGAAGATCGCCGCCACCAAAGGCAGCAAACCGGCCCGCACAAAAGAGAACAATCCGATCAATAGCCCCACAGCAATTCCAAGGGATGCACCCAGCGCAGCCCCAACCAGCAGCCGCAACAGTGACGGGATCAGATGCTGGAACAAGAGCCCCGAGCTATAAAGCTCTACAAATATTTGGAAAACATCTGTCGGCTTGGGGAGCGTCAAGGGTGAAATAACACCGCTGCGCGTGCCCCATTCCGCCAGCAAAAGCAGCATAATAAAGACCAAAAACCCAACCCATCTGCGGCTTTGAAATGTAAATCCACCCCCTCTAAACGCAACTTTTTGCTCAGGTTTATCCACCGACAAGCTCCGCATCCGCCGCCGCAGCCTCAGCCCGCATCAGATCCCACAAATGTTTCTGCTGCGCCTCCAGTTCAGCATCGCCGTAGCCCCGCTCCGCCAGAGGTTTGTCCAACTGAATCACCTCTCGCACCTCTCCGGGACGCCGCGACAGAACAACAATGCGATGACCAAGCCGAACCGCCTCAGCCAGATTGTGAGTCACATAAACCGCTGTGAAGGGCTGCCTTACCCACAGGTTGACCAGATCATCCATCAGCAATTCCCGCGTCTGACTGTCCAGCGCGGAGAGTGGTTCGTCCATCAGCATGACAGCGGGCCGCACCACAAGCGCCCTTGCAATCGCAACCCGCTGTTTCATTCCGCCCGAGAGCTGCCGTGGCAGCGCATCGACGAACTCGGTCAGTCGCGTGCGCGCCAAGACATCCGCAACCATCTCGCGTCGCTCTGCGCGCGCGATGGGATGGTCCTCCAGCACCAGCGAGACATTGCCCGCCACGCTCCGCCACGGCAGCAGCGCAAAGTCCTGAAAGATGAAGGTCAACGGGTTGAGGCAGCCCTCCGGCGAGTGCCCGACCTGCAAGACCTCCCCCTCGGCAGGCACTTCCAGCCCGCCCATCATGCGAAGCAGGGTTGACTTACCACAGCCGGACGGCCCGACAATGCAGACGATCTGCCCTTCGGGCACCTCCAGATCCACGCCGCGCAGAACCTCGCGGCCCGCATAGCTGTGACCAACCCCGGAGAGGCGCAGTTCCATCTTGCGTCAGCTGCCGACCGTCTCGACGTAGGACGTATCGAGCAGAGTATCGAGCGTGATGCCGGCATCCACCAGCCCTTCGGATTGGAACCACTGCAACTGGTCCCGCACCGAGGCGACGTTCAGCGCCGCCCCTTCGTTCAGACGCATCGTGCCATTGATGATCGATGGCGCCGCCTTCTCGCGCGGGCGGTCGGTGTAGACGTATGTGTGGATCAGATCGACCATGGCGTCGATGCCGTCCTGCCCGCTCTCCTGCGCGATCATGGTGGCGTTGTAGTCAGCCACACCGCGCGCGTAGGCGGCCAGATAGTCCTCTGTCATGCTGCGTTCGTCAGCGGCATTGCCAGCGGAGGTAAAGACCGTCGTCACCTGATAGTCGGGCAAGTAATCCGCAATGTCACCGATGATGTGCACGGCCCCCGAAGCCGCGAGCGGCTTGGCAATATGCGGCACAATCGACCAGGCGTCGATCTGCCCGGACTTCAACGCGCCGATGATGGCGCCCACCTTTTGCAGTGGCTTGAAGGAGAGCGATGCCCCCTCCGCGGCAGCAACCTTGGAGCCCATGTAGTGGAACGACGAGCCTGCGGTGGACATGCCAAAGCGCTTGCCATCCAGCGCGGCAGGTGATGTCAGCCCCGCTTGGAAGGCCGCATCACTGGCGAGGATCTTCTGGCCGTCGATCCCCGGCTCTTCCGACAATGCGCCACCGATCACCTTGATCGCACCTTTGTCGGCCAGCGACACCAAGCCACCCGAAACGGCGGTTACGGCATAATCCACATCGCCACTGGCAATCGCCACGGCCATCGGTTGCGCCGCCTGAAAGAACTTCAGTTCCACCTCCAGACCGGCTTCGGCAAAGTAGCCGCGCTCGAACGCGATGAAACTGCCCGAATGGCTGGTGAAGCGCAGCGCGCCAACAGTGATCTTACGGCCTGCAGCATAGGCCGGAGCGCCGAGCCCCACTGCGGTCGCAGCACCCAATGCACCCAAAGCCTGGCGGCGATTGAAACCCGTCATCTGTCTCTCCCTCTGTCCCAAAGGCCCGCGAGGGCCATTGCGCGGAACTTAACCTAAGGACACCGGGCTGCAAGCGGTGATACGCCCTTGCCTCATAGAGGCGCGCCCCGGTATAGCCCGGATGACACCATTCGCAGCAGGGGTTCGCGCATGTCCTTCGACCGTTCCATCAAGATCGCGCCGTCGATTCTTGCCGCCGATTTCGCCAATTTTGGCGCGGAATGTGAGGCGATTGAAGCGCAGGGCGCAGATTGGGTGCATGTGGACGTGATGGACGGGCATTTTGTGCCCAACATCACCTTCGGCCCCGCCACCTGCGCCGCGATCCGGCCGCATATCAGAGGCGTGATGGACGTGCACCTGATGATCGCGCCCATCGATCCCTATATCGACGCGTTCGCCAAGGCCGGAGCCGACGTGATCACAGCGCATGTGGAAGCAGGCCCGCATATTCACCGGACCTTGCAGGCTATTCGCGGCGCAGGTGCCAAGGCCGGTGTGGCGCTGAACCCCGGCACGCCAGCCAGTGCGGTGTCAGAGCTGCTCGACAGTGTGGACCTCATTTGCGTGATGACAGTGAACCCCGGTTTCGGCGGGCAGAAGTTCATTGATATGAGCGCCAAGATCCGCACCTTGCGCGAGATGATTGGCGACCGGCCGGTGCATATTGAGATCGACGGTGGTGTTGACCCAACGACCGCGCCACTGGTGGCCCAAGCGGGTGCGGACGTGCTGGTCGCAGGCTCCGCCGTGTTCCGGGGGGGGTCAGTCAGCAACCCCGCGCCTTACGGCGAGAACATCCGTGCCATCCGCGCGGCGGCGGCAGGCACCTACGTCTGAGCGGCTTTGTTCAGATCATCAAAACTGCGCCCGTCCGCGACCAATTGCTTCAAGAGCGGAGCAGGTCGCCAGAAGAAGTCGTCTTCCTGCGCGTAGGTTTCGATATCGGCCAGCACGCTGCCGACACCCTGCAAATCTGCCCATTTCAGTGGCCCGCCGTGATAGCGCGGAAACCCATAGCCAAAGAGCAGCACCATATCGACGTCCAACGGACGCCGGGCGATGCCTTCGCCCACAATCTTCGCCGCCTCGTTGACCATCGCCGCCATATAGCGGCGCTGGATGTCTTCGGGTGAGAAACTGCGGGGGGTGATACCGCGTTCCGTGCGCTCAGCGGTCACACGCTCCATCACTTCCGGGTTGGGCACAACGGCACCGTTTTCATAGACATAGAAGCCCCTGCCGGTCTTGCGCCCGAAGTGCCCCGCCTCGCAGAGCGCATCAGGGTAGCGCCCAACCCGTTCAGCTGGGTCACGCGTGGATGCGAGGCGTTTGCGCATGGCCCAGGCGATGTCGAGACCGGCCAGGTCAGAAACGGCAAACGGCCCCATGGCGAAGCCAAAGGCGGTCAACGCGTCATCAATCTCGAACGGGGTAGCCCCTTCGAGCACCATGTGATCCGCTGCGGTGCGATAGGCCCGCATGATCCGGTTGCCGATGAACCCATCACACACGCCGGACCGAACCGCGACCTTGCCCATGCGTTTGCCAAGCGCAAAGCCTGTAGCCACAACCTGGGGCGTCGCCTGGTCGGGCACAACAACCTCCAAAAGCTTCATCACATGGGCGGGTGAAAAGAAATGCAGGCCAATCACATCCGCTGGCCGGGATGTCTTGGCCGCGATCTCGTTGATATCAAGATAGGAGGTGTTGGTGGCCAGCACGGCACCGGGTTTGCAGACCGCATCAAGCTCGGCAAAGACGGCCTCCTTGACGGCCATATCTTCGAACACCGCCTCGATCACCACATCAACGTCCGAGAGCGCGGCGTAGTCGGTCGCCACCACCAGTGCTTGGCGCAACATTCCGTCGTGCTGCTCTTGCGTGATCTTGCCGCGAGCCAGCGCGCCCTCCAGGTTGTCCGCAATCCGCGCGCGGGCGGCGTCCGCCGCCGTCTGCCCGCGTTCGACCAGCACCACATGCAGGCCCGCCAGCAAGGCGGAGGTCGCGATGCCCGCGCCCATGGTCCCGCCGCCGATCACGCCAATCGCCTCGACACTGCGCGGTGCAACGTCCTTCAATTCGGGCAGGTTGCTCACCGCACGCTCGGAGAAAAATGCATGGATCATGCCTTGCCGCTGATCCGTCTGCATCAGGTCGCGGAACATCCGCCGTTCTTCGGCCAAACCCTGCGCAAACGGCAGTTCCGCACTGGCCTGAACCGCACGCACCGCTTGCGCAGGTGAGATCTGCCCCCGGCCTTTTCTGAGCACCTTGGCATAGGTCGCATCCCAGTCGACGGGGGCTGGTGCGGCCATCTCGCTCACGGGGCGGCGCGCCGCGCCACTGTCCAAAAGCGCCTGCGCATAGGCCAGACCGACGGTTTGCGGATCACCTGCCTCGATCCGGTCGATGATATGCAACTGTCCCGCTTCAGGCGCGCCCACATGGCGCCCACTTGTGATGATGTCGATGGCCGGGCCTGCGCCGGTCAGGCGCGGCAGACGCTGGGTGCCCCCCGCGCCGGGGATCAGGCCCAGATGCACCTCTGGCAGCCCCACCCGCGCCTCAGGCTGTGCGACCCGGTAGTGAGCGGAAAGTGCCACTTCCAGCCCGCCTCCAAGGCTGACCCCATGCATTGATGCCACAACCAGTAGCGGCGAGGCTTCGATGCGGTTGCACACATCCGGCAAATGCGGCTCCAGCGGCGCTTTGCCGAATTCCTTAATATCGGCCCCTGCGATGAACGCCCGCCCAGCACCGACGATCAGCACGGCTCGCACATCCGGGTCCGCCTCGGCCCGGTCCATCCCGGCCATGACCCCCTGACGCACCGCATGGCTGAGTGCGTTCACCGGCGGGTTTTGCAGGCGCAGCACCGCGACGGCGCCATGGGTCTCATAGGCAACTACATCTGTCATCGAACACCCCCGACTGCTGAGCACAGCTTTCAGGGTTTCTCAGTTGCCGGGCAAGCGCAACCCCTCAGCGCCGGTAGATAAAGCAACGTCCGGGAACGGCGCCCTCGGGCAGCGGCATCTCTTCGAGATCTTGGAAATACATCCGGTCGCTCGACACCATCAGACCGCCGGGCGCAAGCAGAGGGGTGATGGCCGGTGAGATCTCGCGCGCGAAAACATCGTTTTTCTCGGCGTTGTGTCCGCCCAGATCCGCGTGGATCAGCCGCGCTGTAGGGCCAAACTGTTCCAACGCCTGCGGCAGCGTCTCGAACACATTCCCCAGCACCACACGATCCTCTGGCGGCGTGCTGTCGGGGTGCGAGGCCACTGCGCGCTCAAACACATAAATGTCACGATGCGAAAACAGGCTGCAGAGGTGATGATAAGTGCGCCCGTTGCCCAGCCCCAGCTCGAACACCGGGCCGGGCATGTCCCCAACAAGGGTTGCCGCATGATCGAGACAGGCGCGCTGCGACACCATGCGATTTATGAAGAGGTCAAGACGACTCATCAGTCGGTCCTTTACAAGATCTTCATATTGAGATGCCCCTTTTTAGGTGGAATCGCCAGTGCAAAGCCGCTCACACATCTGTGCGCTGGACGCGAGCAATGAAATCGCGTTGACTGATCAAGCGGGACGACAGTTTTTGGGACGCATGCGGAACAGGGAAGAAAAAACGACGTGGTAGCGCCGCTTCTTGAAGTACGCGATCTGAGCATCGGCTTTGGATCAGCGCCCGCTGTGGTGCGCGACGTCTCTTTTGAGGTGATGCCGGGCGAGACGCTGGCGCTGGTGGGCGAAAGCGGGTCAGGCAAGACCATCACCTGCCGCGCTGTGTTGCAGATCTTGCCAGCCACCGCAAAAATCCACAGTGGCGCCATCACGTTCTCTTCGGCTGGCACAAGCTGCGAGCTGCTGTCCCAATCCCGGCGGCAGATGCGCCAGATCCGCGGCAACCGGATTTCAATGATTTTTCAGGAACCGATGCGCTCGCTGTCGCCACTACACCGTCTGGGCGATCAGGTGTCGGAAGTGCTGCGCCTGCACCGCGACATGCCGAAGAGCCAGGCGAAAAAACTGGTGCTGGAGACATTCGAGCGCGTGGGCTTTCCCGAACCGGCACGTGTTTGGAAATCCTACCCCTTCGAGATGTCGGGCGGTATGCGGCAACGCGCCATGATCGCCATGGCCATGGTGGCAAAGCCTGAGCTGCTGATCGCGGATGAACCGACCACAGCACTGGATGTGACGACGCAGGCGCAGGTGCTTGGCCTGATCAAGGATCTGCAAAAAGAGACGGGCATGGCCGTCATCCTCGTCACCCATGATCTGGGGGTGGTCGCGAATATGGCCGAGCAGGTGGTGGTGATGAACAAGGGCCGCGTTGTGGAGCGTGGCCCGGCCCCCGCCGTTCTTGGGGCACCCGCGCATGGCTATACCAAAAAGCTCTTTGCCGCCGCGCCCATGATCCCCGAAGTGGCCGCGCCTGCCCGGGCCGAAGGGCGCAACGACTTGATCCTCGACCTGCGCGATGTGTCCAAGACCTACACCATGCGCGCAGGCGGGTGGAGCAAGCCGGTCACCATCACGGCCTGCCACGAAGTCAACCTGTCGCTGGAGCGCGGCAAGACCTTGGCCGTGGTGGGCGAAAGCGGGTCTGGCAAGACCACCTGCGCGCGGATCGCCCTTGGGGCTGAGTTGCCTGATGACGGCGGCGAAGTGCTGTTCCGGCACGACCCTGATGCCGAAGTGGTCAAGATCCACGACATGTCGCTTCGGGAGCGGGTCTGCTTTCAGCGGCAGGCACAGATGGTCTTTCAGGACCCCTATTCTTCGCTGTCGCCGCGCATGCGCATCGGCCAGACTCTGACCGAACCGATGGAGATCCATGGATTGGGCACCAAGGCCGAGCGCCGCGAAAAGGCCGCCGAGATGCTGCGCTGGGTTGGACTCGATCCATCGATGTTAGCCCGCTATCCGCATGCGTTTTCGGGCGGGCAGCGCCAGCGGCTGTCGATTGCCCGCGCGCTGACTTTGGACCCGGTTCTTCTGGTCTGTGACGAGCCGACCTCGGCGCTGGATGTATCGGTGCAGGAACAGATCCTGTGCCTGCTCGAAAACATACGGGATCGAATGGGTTTGAGCTATCTCTTCATCAGCCATGATCTGGCTGTCGTCGCGCGGATCGCGGATGAGGTGGCCGTCATGCGGCAAGGGGTGGTGGTCGAGCAGGCCCCGCCCGACACGCTGTTTTACAACCCGCGCCACCCCTACACCCGCGCGCTGATCGCCGCGCAGCCAGAGCCGGATGTGAACCGGCCCATTGATCTGAAACTGGTGGCCATTGGCGCCGGCAAACCCTCGACCTGGCCTGAGGCGTTCCGGTTTGAAGGGGTCGCGGCCCCCGCTTTGACGGAAGTGGAGCCCGGTCATAAGGTACGATGTCATGGTTAGATTTTTCGCCCTTGTCTTAAGCTTGATCCTGGCCCTTGAGGCGCGGGCCGAACCGCTTGTTCCATCCGAAAGCAGCTTTTGGAAAAGCGAAGTGCAAAACGGCATCCTGCCTCCTGTAGCAGACCGGTTGCCGCTCGATCCATTGGTCGTGGATCTGGAAGCAAAGGGGCGCAGCTTCGGTGAGCAGGGCGGCACTTTGCGCACACTTGTGTCCCGCTCCAAGGATGTGCGCCAGATGGTCGTCTATGGCTACGCGCGGCTGGTGGGCTATGACCACGACTATGGGCTCTACCCAGACATTCTCCGGGACATTGAGGTTGAAGAGGGTCGCAAATTCACCCTGCATCTGAGAAAGGGGCACCGCTGGTCGGACGGTCACCCCTTCACCTCCGAAGACTTCCGCTACTACTGGGAGCATGTGGCGCTGAACAGGGAGTTGAACCCCGCCGGGCCACCACAGAGCATGTTTGTGGACGGCGTTCTGGCGGACGTCAGCTTTCCAGACGCGCATACGGTTGTCATTGAATGGCCGCGCCCCAACCCGCAGTTTCTGCCGCGTCTGGCGCAGGCCAGCCCGCTTTATGTCTACCGGCCCGCGCATTACCTCAAGCAGTTCCACGCCGAGTTCACCGACCCCAAGACCCTGCGCCGCACCATCAAGAAAGCGCGCATGCGCTCCTGGGCCCCACTGCACAATGCGCGGGACAATATGTACAAGTTCGACAACCCGGACTTGCCGACCCTGCAGCCTTGGATGAATGCCTCCGGCACCAAATCAAGCCGACGCGTCTTTGTGCGCAACCCCTACTATCACCGGATCGACAAGCGCGGGGTGCAGCTGCCTTACATCGACGTGGTGCAGATGACGGTTGTGGGTGGCGGGCTGATCGCGGCCAAGGCCAACGCGGGCGAGGTGGATTTGCAGGCGCGGGGCCTCGACTTTCCCGACATTTCGATTCTGAAGAAGGGCGAAACCGATGGCGCGGGCTATCGCACGCTGCTTTGGGCCAATGGGGCGGCCAACCAGATCGCCATCTACCCCAACCTCAATTTCGCTGATCCGGTTTGGCGCGATGTGATCCGGGATGTGCGCTTCCGTCGCGCGCTCTCGCTTGGGATCGACCGCCGCATGATCAACCGCGCGCTTTATTTTGGCCTGGCCAAGGAAGGTGGCATGACCGCCCTTGCCAAGAGCCCGCTTTTTGACCCCGCAAACCTGTTCAAATGGTCCATCTACTACCCCGCCAAGGCGAACGCGCTGCTCGATGAGATGGGGCTGACGGAGCGTACGCCTGCGGGCATTCGTAGGCTTCCGGACGGGCGGCCCATGGAGTTTGTGATTGAGACGGCGGGCGAACGGCAGGAGGTCGAAAACGCGCTGGCCATCGTGACCGACACCTGGCGCGAGATCGGTATCAAGCTCATCATGCGCCCGCTCGACCGCGATATCCTGCGCAATCGGGTCTATTCGGGCCTCAGCATGGCGGCTGTCTGGTATGGCTGGGACAACGGGCTGCCGCAGCCCTACACGCCACCCGAATATCTCGCGCCGACGCATCAGGAATTCTTTGCCTGGCCCAAGTGGGGTCAATACTACCAGACTGGCGGCACTGTCGGCGAAGCACCTGACATGCCAGCCGCCGAACGTCTGATGGAGCTCAGCTATGGCTGGGATCAGACCGAAGACCCCGAGCGGCGCGCTGAAATCTGGCGCGTGATGCTGACCATTCATGCCGAGCAACAGTTTGGCATCGGCATCCTCGCCGAAGCGCCACAGCCCATCGTTGTCTCCGAACGGCTGCGCAATGTGCCTGAAGAGGCGAAATGGGCCTGGGACCCCGGCGCGCATTTCGGCATCCACCGGATTGACGAATTCTACTACGAAGACGCGTTTCAGCAGCTCACCCAATGATGTTCATCCGCTACGCCATCTATCGGTTCATCACGATGCTGCTCACCCTCTGGGTGGTGTCGATCCTGATTTTCGTGATTATCAACCTGCCGCCAGGCGACTATCTGTCGAACCAGATCGCAGAGCTGCGCGCCACCGGTCAGGCCGAAGGGGTCGCCAAGGCGGAATTCCTGCGCACGGAATACGCGCTCGACCGCCCCATATGGGAGCAATATCTGATCTGGGTTGGCATGGCCCCCGGACCGCAGGGCTGGTACGGGATGATCCAGGGCAACTTTGGCTGGTCCTTCGAGTTTGACCGCCCCGTGAGCGAAGTGGTGGGCGATGCGCTCTGGCTCACGGTTCTGGTGAACCTCGCGGCGGTGCTGTTTGTCTATATGGTCGCCCTGCCACTCGGCGTGATCGCCGCTGCGAAGTCCGAAACATGGGTGGATTACACCGCCGCCTTCGTGGGGTATCTGGGCCTCGCCACGCCCAACTTTCTGCTGGCGCTGATGCTGTTTTATTACGGCAACAAATACTTCGACCTGCCCATTGGCGGGCTGATGGCGCCCGAGTTCGAAGGCGCGCCGATGTCCTGGGAGAAGGTCAAGTCCATCCTCGTGCATCTCATCGTGCCGACCTTTGTGATCGGCACATCCGGAGCGGCGGCTATGATGCAGCGCCTGCGCGCCAATATGCTGGATGAGCTGTCGAAACCCTATGTGGAAACCGCCCGCGCAAAGGGCCTCGGCCCCTCCAAGCTGCTCGCCAAATACCCGCTGCGCATGGCCTTCAACCCGTTTGTGGCTGACATCGGCAACCTGCTGCCCGCGATGGTCTCGGGCTCGGTGCTTGTCTCGGTGGTCTTGGGCTTGCAGACGATCGGACCATCGCTGCTGACCGCACTGAAAAGCCAGGATCAGTTCCTCGCCGGGTTTGTACTGATGTTCGTGGCGCTGTTGACACTCATCGGCACGATGATCTCGGATCTGCTGCTTGTCCTGCTAGACCCGCGTATCCGCTACGGGGCGCGCGGCGGATGAGGAAACTGCCCGATGGCCGCTATGTGGACGAAACCCCCTGGTCGGATGACCAGGACCTCTCCGCACTGGAACGCTCTGACATGGATGCGCCCAACTGGGTGTTGGTCTGGCGCAAGTTCAAGCGGCACAAGCTGGGGCTGATCTCGGGCATCTTCCTGCTGCTCAGCTACCTGATGCTGCCCTTTGCAGGCTTCATCGCGCCCTACACACCCAATGAGCGCAGCGCCGAGTATCTCTACAGCCCGCCGCAATCCATCAACCTCTGGCATGAGGGCAGCTTTATTGGCCCCTTTGTCTACCCCACCGAGGCCACAGCGGATCTGGTCAACTACCGCTGGACCTATGAGACAGACACCAGCCAGCCGATGCCGCTGAAGTTCTTTTGCGAGAGCGACAGCTACAACATCTTTGGGGTCATCCCGTCCAACACACATCTGTTCTGCGCGCCCGAAGGCGCCACCGTGTTTCTGTGGGGCTCAGACCGGCTGGGCCGTGACGTCTTCAGCCGCATCCTCTATGGTGCACAGCTGTCGCTGACCGTGGGTCTGATCGGCATCACCGTGTCCTTTGCGCTTGGCATCTTCTTCGGCTCCATCGCGGGGTATTTCGGGGGCAAGACCGACTGGCTGATCAACCGGGTCATCGAGATCCTGCGATCCCTGCCCGAACTGCCGCTTTGGCTGGCGCTCTCTGCGGCTGTCCCGTCGAATTGGGGGCCAGTGGCCGTGTTCTTCATCATCTCCATCATCCTCGGCATCCTCGATTGGCCAGGCCTGGCGCGGGCGGTGCGAAGTAAGTTCCTCTCGTTGAGAGAGGAGGAATACGTGCGTGCGGCCGAGATGATGGGGGCCAAACCGGGCCGGGTGATCCGGCGCCACCTGCTGCCCAACTTCATGAGCCATCTGATCGCCTCAGCCACGCTGTCGATTCCCGCTATGATCCTTGGGGAAACCGCGCTCAGCTTCCTGGGCCTCGGCCTGCGCGCGCCTGCGGTCAGCTGGGGCGTGATGCTGAACGACGCGCAGAACCTTGCGAGTATCGAGATCTATCCGTGGACGGCGATTCCGATGCTGCCGATCATCTTCGTGGTGCTGGCCTTCAACTTTTTGGGTGACGGCCTGCGCGCGTCGCTTGATCCTTACAAAAGCTGATCTGGGAGACGACAGCAGGGCTGTTGACCCCGAAACCAACGACGGGTGCGGTATCGGGTCAATCTCCTTGGGCGAGCGCGCGGGCGCGGTGGCTGAACTGCTCTATCAGGTCAGGTGCGGCACGCCTGCCCGTGAAGCCAATCAGGTAGGAGTCGATCCGCGCCACGCGGGTGTCCATGCTCTCGTTGATATCAAGCGCATGGTAGCCAAGCTGCATGAAATACAGAATACGCGCCCGTGCATCCGCCTCATCACCGCCGTAGCCGTGTCCCTTGAACACCTCCCTCAACGCATCAAGGCGCAGGCGATCCGCCTCGTCAATTTTTTCGCGCACGGCGGGGTCGCGCCGCGACCACTCCCGCACGGCAAAATCGAGCCCCTGGTCAAACAATCGCGGATCCATGAAACACTCGAAGAAGTGGCAGACAGACTGCGCGATGCTGTCGGTCGGAAGGGCGCATTTCTCAAGTATGCACTGGGTGTTGCGCTGCTCCCATTCTTGCAACAGCGCATCCAGCAGGTCAGACCGATTGGCAAAATACCAATAAAAACTGGACCGGGCGACGCCCAATTGGTTGGCAAGGGTCAGCACCTTGACGTCGCTGACCCCCTTGGTGACCAACGTGTCCCGCGCAGCTGTCAGCCACTCCTCCCGGGTGACTTTGCTGTTGCCATGGCGGGCTTTGCATCTGAGATCTAGTTGGGTGGAGGTGTTCATGGATCAACTCTCGGGTGGTGCGCCGCCTTCGGCGGTGCGTTTGGCAGTATAGCTCTGCAAGGCCGCCAGACGGTCCCGGTCGAGCCCAGGCTGCGCTTTGCGGGCGACAATGTCCTGCCAGACATCGGTGGCGCGGGTGTTGGCATCACGGGCACCGCGTTCTGACCAGGTTCCGAAATTGGCATAGTCGTGCACGATGGGCTCGTAGAACTGCGTGTTGTACCGCGCCATGGTCTGGCTGGCCGCAAAGAAGTGGCCCTGTGGTGCCACTTCACCAATGGCGGTGTCATAACCAATGTCCTCAGGTCCCGCCTCTGCCCCGGCGCAGAGCTCGGCAATCATGTTGAGCACCTCCGCATCGGTGATGAGCTTTTCGTAGGACACCGACAAACCGCCCTCAAGCCAGCCCGCCGCATGGATCACCACCGTCGCGCCAGCCATCAGGCACCCCCATAGGCCCATCTGGTTTTCGTTGGCCGCCTGCACATCATTGATGTTCGACGCGGATCCGGCGGCGGACCGCCAGGGCAACCCGATCTTGCGGGCCATTTGCCCTGCCGCCAGCGACGCCTGAAAATGCGAGGGCGTGCCAAAGGCGGGCGCGCCGGACTTCATATCCACGTTCGACGTGAAGGTGCCATAGCAAACCGGCGCGCCGGGCTGGACCAGTTGCGTCAAGGTGATCGCCAGCAGCGCCTCCGCGTGGCTCAGCGTGACCGCACCCGCAACGGTGATCGGCGCCATCGCCCCCATAAGCGTGAAGGGCGTGACAATCGACATCTGCCCATGGCGGGCGAAGTCGATCAGCCCCTGCGCCATGGGGATATCCAATGTGCGCGGCGAATTTGTGTTGATGATCGTATAGGTGTGAGGATGCGCACGAAACGCATCATCCGAGACGCCGCGATAGTTGCGGATCATCTCAAAGCAGTCCATCACCTGCGGCGTGCCCCGCGCGAAAGTGAAGGGGAATTTGTCTGACCAGGTCAGCTGTGCCTCTGTCGTGAAATAGTGACGCAGGTGCGTGGGTACATCCTGCGGCTCCACCTGCGGCGAGATCATGTGGAAGACGTCGAAGTGCTGTGTCAGCTGCAGGTATTCGATGTAGTCGCTGGCTGACCCCGGTCTGCGCCCCCGCACAAGATCCGTTGCATGCGGCGCACCGGCGCCCGCCTGAAACACGAGGTTGCCCAGTTCCATCACCACATCGCGGTCGCGCGCGCCGGCCCGGCAAGGGATGGATTTGGGCGCGCTGGCAAGGGCGGCGGCCACGATGTCGCGACCGACAAACACCATCTCTCCGTCCACCCGCGCCCCCGACTGCGCAAAGATTGCCCGGGCTTCGGGCAGAAGAACCCGCATCCCCAGATCTTCGAGGATGTACAGCGCGCTTTGATGCATGTCCTCGGCCTGATCCTCCGAGAAGACGGCCATCGCCGGAAACGGGTTGCGCAATTGGCGGTAGTTCACCTTGCGCAAACTCTCGGGCGCGGCCCCATCTGCCCGCCCGCGACGGCGTCCGGAGCGTGTGCGGGCTGTCTGTTTCACAGCCACCGCTCAGCCCCGCATCGCCAGACCCTGCGGATCGTAGGGTGAGTTTGCAATGACCTTGGCGGGCCGCTCTTGTCCCACAATGTGCACGGTGAGGTCAGTGCCCTCGGCGCAGGCGGCCTGGTCCACCATGGCCAGGGCCAGTGATTTGCCCATCGTGTGGCCAAACCCGCCCGATGTGACAAACCCGACGCGCGCGCCGTTTTTCCACACCGGTTCAAACCCACTGGCGTCGGCATCCTTGGCGTCGACTTCGAGCGTCACAATTCTTTGGGCGAGCGCGTTGCTGTCCCGCTCTGCAAGGGCGGCGTCACGCCCGACGAAATCGCCCTTGTCCCAGGCGATCCACCGGTCCATTCCTGTTTGACCCGGCGTATAGGCCTGGGTGAATTCCGCGCTCCAGATGCCAAAGCTCTTCTCCAGCCGCAGGGAAAGCAGCGCGTTGAAACCAATCTCGCGGATGCCGAGATCGGCCCCGGCCTCCAGCAGCGTTTCGCGCAACGTGATGTGCTCTGCTGCGGAGCAGTGAAGCTCAAAGCCAAGCTCCCCCGACACGGACAACCGACCAACCTTCACACGCAACATGCCGATGTCGAAAGTGCCGCAGCCCATGAAGGGCAGATCGGCGATGGGGCTGTCTGTGATCTTTTCCAGAACCTTGCGGCTGTTCGGGCCGGACAGGCTGAAGCCGACCACATCATCCGACAGATCGCCAAGGCTGAAATTCTCGCCCATGTGGTCGTGGAACCAACGCATGTGCCATTCGCGTAGGTAGTAGCTGCCCATGATCCACCAGGTGCCATCGCCCCAGTTGAAGACAGTCAGATCGCCCTTCAGCTTGCCCTCTGGGCTGAGCATCGGCGCCAGCTTCGCCCGGCCCGGCCTTGGCAGGACCGAAGCCATCATCCGGTCGAGCCACGCCTCCGCGCCCGGACCGCTCACCTCGTATCGCGAGAAGCCGGAGATATCGAGTAGGCCTACCGCGTCGCGCACGGCCTTGCACTCCTCTGCCACGATCTCGAAGGCATTGGAGCGTTTGAGTGTGGGCGTTTCCGAGAAATTCGCGGTCTTGGCGAAGTAAAGCGGCACTTCTAGCCCCCAGCTTGCCCCCCACTGGCAGCCAGCCGCTGCCATCGCATCATAGGCCGGGGCTTTCTTCAGGGGCCGACCCGCTGGCAGTTGCTCGTTCGGATAGGTCATGACAAAACGGCGGGTGTAAAACTGCCCGGTGGTTTCCTTGATGAAGCGCTTGTTCTGCGCGAAATCCCCATATCGGGCAACATCCATGCCGAAGACATCCGCCTCTGGCTCGCCGTGGATCATCCATTCCGCCAGTGATTTGCCCACGCCACCTCCCTGCAGATAGCCCGCCATCACCGCACAGGCGCACCAATAGCCCAGCTTACCTCGCACCGGCCCCACAAGCGGGTTGCCGTCGGGTGAGAAAGTGAAGGCCCCATTCACCCAGGTCTTGATGCCAGTGTGCTGCAGGACGGGGTAGCGCTCAAACCCAAGGGTCAGTTCGCGCTCAATCCGGTCGGGGTCTTCCTGCTGCAACTGCATGCCGTAATCCCACGGCGCGCCGTCCATCATCCAGTGGTCATGGTCGACCTCGTAGATCCCCAGCAGCAGCCCCTGCTGGTCCTGCCGCATGTAGGTGAAGCCTTCGAGGTCCACGACAAGCGGCATTTCCCGCTCCATCGCGGCCACCTCAGGGATGGTATCCGAGATCAGATAATGATGGTTGAGCGGCGAGACAGGCAATTCGATCCCCGCCATGCGGCCCACCTGCTTGGCCCAGAGCCCGCCCGCATTGACCACATGTTCTGTGTGAATCGTACCCTTCTCGGTGACCACATCCCACCCGTCCGCCGTCTGGATCAGCTCCAGCACGCGGTTGTGCTCGATCACTTCGGCGCCGTACTTCTTGGCGGCACCCGCGTAGGCATGCACGGTGCCCGTAGTGTCGACGTAGCCCTCGCGATCAGCCCACATGCCGCCCAAAATGCCGTGCGTGGACATGATCGGGCACAGATCCCCCGCCTCTTCGGGGGTGATCAGACGCACGTCGTCAATGCCGATGGACTGGAACGTGCGATAGGCCGATTGCAGCCATTCCCAACGGTCCGGCGTACCCGCCAGGGTCATCCCCCCGGTCATATGCATGCCCACCGACTGGCCGGACTCCTGCTCAATTTCGCTGAGCAAATCGATGGTATAGGCCTGCAGGCCAGCGATGTTAGGGTCCGCATTCAGGGCGTGAAACCCCCCTGCCGCGTGCCAGGAGGACCCGCATGTGAGGATGTCCCGCTCGATCAAGCACACGTCTTTCCAACCGAACTTTGCCAGATGATACAACACAGAGGTGCCGACGACACCGCCTCCGATCACCACGGCCTGATAATGTGACTTCATTGGTAGCCTCCCGTGCCGAGACGCCGCAGAGACGGCCTTTCAGCCGGAAATTCCTTGCAATGCGGCATCGATTGGTAAAGGCTTTCAATATCCGTACAATAATGTCCAGAAAAAGATTCAGGGAGGATCGAATGAAAAGATCTGGCACACATCACCCCATGCTGGATGATGCAATCCGAGACGTAAAAGACGGCAAGATTGACCGCCGCGAGTTCATCGCCTTGGCCAGCACCTTTGGGGCGACAGCGGCGTTTGCCTATGGCGTTCTGGGGCAAAGCCGTCCGGCGCGCGCCGATGGTCACGCCAAGAAAGGCGGCGTGCTCAAGATCGGCATGCGCCTGCTCGACCTGAAGGACCCACGCACCTTTGACTGGTCCGAACCCGCCAATGTCGCCCGCCAGTTCCTTGAGCCTCTGGTGCGCTGGGACATGGATTTCAGCTTCACGCCCATGCTGCTTGACGGCTGGGAGGTATCAGATGACGCCAAGACCTACACGCTGGCTGTGCGCAAGGGTGTCACATGGAACAATGGCGACGCCTTTGACGCAGATGACGTGATCTTCAACATCACGCGGTGGTGCGAAAAGGATGTCGAAGGCAACTCCATGGCCGCGCGCATGGCATCGCTTGTGGACGAAGAAACCGGCAAGGCGCGCGATGGCGCCATTGAAAAAGTCGACAGCCACACCGTGCGGCTGAACCTCGAACAGGCTGATATCACGCTGATTGCGGGCATGTCGGACTACCCGGCGCTGATCGTGCACCGCGATTATGATCCGCAGGTGGGACTGGTGGCAGCGCCGGTTGGTACCGGCCCCTTCGAGCTGGTCAGCCATTCCATCGGTGGCAAGGCCGAGGTCAAGCGCCGCGAAAACGGAAGCTGGTGGGGCGGAGAGGTCTTCCTGGATGGCGTGGAATTCATCGACTACGGCACCGACCCCGCAGCAATCCTGGCAGCGTTTGAGGCCGAAGAGATCCACGTCAACGACATCACCAGCTCTGACTTCGTCGACGTATTGGATAGCCTTGGCTTGGTCAAAAAGGAAAAAGCCACGGCGGCCACCATCGTCGCCCGCATGCGGCCCGACAGCGCACCGTTTGACAGTCAGGCTGTGCGCAACGCGGTGCAACTGGCCGTGGACAATGAGATTGTCCTCGAACTGGGGATCAACGGCCTGGGCACAGTGGGGGAGAACCACCATGTCGGCCCGATGCACCCCGAGTATGCCGAGTTGCCCAAGGTCGCGCCCGATCCCGTAAAGGCCAAGGCGATGCTGGACGAAGCCGGGCACGCAGACACAGAGATTGAGCTGATCTCCATCGACGGCGACTGGCGGACGGTGACCACCGATGCCATCGCGGGCCAGCTGCGGGATGCCGGGTTCAACGTCAAACGGACGATCATCCCGGGCACAACCTTCTGGAACGATTGGACGAAATACCCGTTCTCAACCACAAACTGGGGCGCGCGTCCGCTTGGGGTTCAGGTGCTGGGGCTGGCCTATCGGTCAGGTGAGGCTTGGAACGAGTCCGGCCATTCGAACCCCGAGTTCGATGCCAAGCTGAGCGAGGCTTTGGGTATCTCGGATGCCGACACGCGACGTGAACTGATGAGCGATCTGCAAAGCATGCTGCAGTCCAGCGGTGCGATCATCCAGCCGTTCTGGATGGCGGAATACCTGCATCACATCGAAGCGGTACAGGGGTATGAACGGCACCAATTCCGCGAAATGCATCTGGAGCGTGTCTGGATCGACGCATAATAAATGCCTTAGGGCCGCTCTCTCAGAGCGGCCCTAAACACTGCGGCGGGTCAAATCGTCGGTCTGACATATCCTGACAGCAAAAAGATCCCCACCAATCGCTGCGCGCGGCGGGTCGGCTCACCCCGACGACCGGAGATTGATGGGAACATCACTGTGCACGGCCTAGCCGCCGGACCCGCATCGCCCAGCGAGACAGGCGCACGACAGCTCGGCGCAGCCAGCGCCCTAAAAACCGAGCACGGGCCACGCGTGCCCTGTATTCGTGCAACTCGACTTGCATATCTGCAAAGGCTTCACGCTCCTTTTGATATTCCGTGCGGGGTTGCGATGGGATAGTCAGAGGCTGGATCAGAGGCATCATGGGGCATCTCCTGTCTTGATTGCCACCAAGGTAAGGCGCAGGCCCGCCGCCCATCAGCCCTCGTAACCGCAGGTGGACTTTCACAAATGAAAACCGGACCGGACTGGAATGACCTCGCCTATTTCTCTGCCGTGGCGCGCACTGGCGGCCTGATGCGCGCAGCAGAAGAGCTGGGCGTAAGCGCCGCAACCCTCAGCCGCCGGATGAAGGCCTTTGAGACAGCACTTGGGCGACGGCTGTTTCTGCACGGCGCGGATGGCTACAAGCTGACCTCGGATGGTCAGGCCCTGGCCAAACAGACCCGCAACATGGAAGACACCGCCCGTCAGATCGACATCTGGCAAGGACAGGCTGCGGGTCCTGTCTGCGTGCGCATCTCGGCCGGAACATGGACAGCCTTTGATCTGGCGGAGCGGCTGTCGGCCTATTGGACCCCGGCCGAGGCGTGGGTGCCCGAATTCATGTACTGCGATCTCGATCTGGACATTGCGCGGCGCGAGGTCGACATCGGCATTCGCAACCGGCGCCCCGATCAGCCCTGGGTCGCGCGACAGCAGATCGGCTGGGTCGACTATGCCGTCTATTCCGCGCATGAGGATGTGACCGGCTGGATCGGCCCGTCATGGGACGCGGTGCTGACCCCCTCCTCGCGCTGGATACAGACGCATCACGGCGATGAGATCGTGACCAAGGTGAACAGCCCGCATCTGGCCTCGGCGCTTGCGCGCGCAGGTGTGGGGCGCGTGGTGCTGCCAACCTTCGTGGGCGACCGGATAGACGGGCTGGTGCGGCTGTCGGGTCCCATCGACGACATAAGGAGCGAGCAGTGGCTGGTGTCTCATCATGAGGGGCGCAACCAGCCGCCGATCCGCGCGGCCCTCGATGCCATTGCGGGCTATCTGAAACAGCGGTCTTAGGACAGCGCACCCCAGATACTTCGGCTGACAGGTAGAGCACCACACGGCCAGCTTTGAGCCAAAAGCGCCCTAGCGGTCGTCGCCTGCCTCCTCGCCGTCCAGAAGCTCTTCCTCGATCTGCGCTTGCGCTGCTGCGGTCACGGCTTTCTTGTCCTCTTCGGACAGCTCATCAACCTTGCCATCGGCCAGCCGCACCGTGACTTCCTTATGCGCAAACTTGATGCCTTCCCGCTCAAACAGCGCGCGGATCTCTTCATAGACCTTCTTGCGCACCAGCCACTGATCCCCCGGCTTGGTCATGAACTTCACGCGAATGATCATCGCAGAATCCTGCATCTCGATCACGCCCTGGCTTTTCAGCGGCTGGATGAAGTTGTCGCCGATCACCGGGTCATCCAACAGCTGCACGCCAAGCTTCTTGATCAGCTTGCGCACGTGCTCCACATCGGTGTCATAGGTCACCCGCAACGGCAGCTTCATGATCACCCAGTCACGCGAATAGTTCGTCATCACCTGAATTTCACCAAAGGGGATGGTGTGCAGCGCGCCCAGGTGATGGCGCAACTGGAAGGAGCGGACAGAGATCTTCTCGACTGTGCCTTTCACGCCACCGACATCAAGGTATTCGCCCTTGCGGAACGCATCATCGAAAAGGAAAAAACCGCCGGAGAAGATATCGCGCACGAGCGCCTGGCTACCAAAGCCCACGGCCACACCGATCACACCAGCACCAGCGAAGAGCGGGCCGACGTTCACGCCCATCTCCATCAACACGATGAGCGCAATTGTGACCACAAGAATAACGAGAATGAAGTTACGAAAGAGCGGCAGCAGCGTTGCCAGCCGGCTGGCGCTCGACCCGCCGCCCTCGTCGCCCAACTCACCCTCTACCACCTCGCCCTGCTCTTCACGGATCTTGTTGTCGATCCAGATGCGGAAGATGTGATAAACGATGTAACCGATGAAAATGATCACCATGACGTCAAGCAGCCGGTTGGCGAAAGTCTCTGCCATCTGGGCGGATTCATTGTCCCAAATGTAAAAGAACGCATAGACGCCTGCGACAAAAGCCAGGATACCCGCAACCCGCCGCGCCAGCGCCTCGAAGGAATTGAGCGCATGGCGCGGTTGCAACTGGCGAACCTCCTCCTCGATCTCGGCCTGTTCCTCTGCGGTCAGGTTTTCTTCTGCACGCGCTTCATTGAGCTCTCGCAGGGCGTGCGCACGCTGGAAACTGCGCTCGATCAGGTAGTTGATGACACCATAGACCACGATGATCGTCATCAGGATGCCATAGGCCCCGGCGATCAGCGGGATCGAAGAGGGGTTGCCCAGAACCAGATCATAGGTCAGCTCGACCCAGGCAAAGAGCACATAGATGATGACCAGCGGCGCCCAGCTGGCGGTGAGAAACTTGGTGATCCAACTGCATTGTTCATGCGGTTTCCCATTGCGCATCGCATCGGAAATAGCGGCCCGATTGACCAGCACCATGATGATGTTCAGCAGCACGACGAGCCCTGACATCAGCGAGGACAGGAAGGCATAGACGTCATAGTTCAGGCCCAGCTCCCCGATCCAGACGCCAAAGAGGATGGCGCAGATATCGACGATGGCCACGGTCACCAGCCAGATATGCAGGCGCCGGGCATCGCGGGTTTCCATGCGGGGGATGCGGTATTGCGCCATGTAGGGAGACAGGATCATGCGCCACAACCCGGCGGCGAAGCGGCAGAGGAAATAGCCCGCGTTCACGATGCTGGCCGTGAACTGGACAGCAGGGTCCTTGATCGGCCCGAAAATCAGCGCGCCCAGCACATAGGCAACCGCCATGGAGATCAGAATGCCGATGACCCCAAGAAAGAACCGAAACACCAGCCATGGCATCTTTTCAGAGTAGCCCTGCGGATTTTCGCGTGTACGGGCGACCACCCAATGTATGGCGATCCGTTTGCCATAAACGTAGCGCTCAACCAGCCATCCGATAAAAAACAGCCCCAGCGAAAACACCAGCACTTCCCCGAATGTGGAGATCTGGCCCGACGGGCTCGTCGCACGCAGAATATAGAGCACCTCGTTGAAGGCACTGGGAAGGTCCAGGATCCGCTCGATGAGCGCCGCGCGGAACTGGACAGCGGCATCCTGCGCCTGCATCAAGCCTGAGCTTTCAGAAACGTCTGGCCCCGGCGGGACGATCTCAGCCGGGGGTGTGCTGATCAATTGCCCATCGCTGTCGATCACAACCACGCCAACGCCGTTTTCGGCCGCCTGTTTCATGATCTCTGAAATCCTGTCGTCGCTTTCGGTGCTGTCACCGCTGCCGATACTGAACAGGGAGCCGACGCCTTGGGCCTGAAGTGCTGTGCCTACAACGGTTGTCGAGAAGAAAACGCAGCACAATAGCGCGCAAAGCTGGACGAGACGCATAAATTCGACCCAAAAAGGTTAACAATCCGCGACGACGGTAGGGGAGGCCACCCAGCATTGCAATTGCACATCAGTGCAAACTCCGGCGATCAGTCGTGTTTTGCACCCGATGCGCTTTTGTGCCAAACACGATACAGATACCTCGGGAGATGGCCTCCCGCCGAGACGCAAGGACAGGCCGATGTGGCTGATTTACACTAAAAATGCCCGGCCCGGCGTTTCTGATATTCTGGTGGAACAAAGCCGCAGCGCGCACCTCAGACCCGGATTCAGCACAACCTCATGAATGTTCAGAAACGGATGAAGGCGGCGATGCCAACAACGGCAAAGAACGGCGGTGCCGGGCAGAGCCAGCAGCATCGGGTGATGCTTTATAGCCACGACACCTTTGGGCTCGGACACCTGCGCCGCTCGCGCGCGCTGGCGTCGGCCCTGACTGCGCAAAACCCGAACGCCTCGGCGATCATCCTGACCGGCTCTCCCGTCGCGGGCCGCTTTACCTTTCCGGAAAAGGTGGACCATGTGCGCCTGCCCGGTGTCACAAAGCTGCCCGATGGCACTTACGTCAGCCAGACGCTGGGCCTCGACATCGACAAAACGACAAGCTTACGCGCAGGCCTGATCCAGACGGCGGTGGAACAATACGAGCCGGATCTCTTTATCGTCGACAAGGAGCCCACCGGCTTTCGCGGAGAGCTTTTGCCCACGCTGGAGTGGATGTCGCATCGCTGCAGCACGCGCTGCGTTCTGGGGCTGCGCGATGTGCTGGACGAGCCCAAGGCGCTCGCCGCTGAATGGGCGCGCAAAGGTGCTGTCGAGGCGACCGAACGCTTCTACGACCAAATCTGGGTCTACGGGCCGCGTTCGGTCTACGACCCGACCCAAGGGCTACCGCTCTCTGCCGAGACCCGCGCCCGCATTCACTGGACAGGCTATCTGCGCCGCGAGGTCACGGACGTGGCCGAGACACCGGACACGCCTTACGTGCTGATTACACCGGGCGGCGGCGGCGATGGCCGGGCCATGGTTGATCTGGTTCTGGAGGCCTATGAGCATGACCCCACGCTGAAACCGGATGCGGTGCTGGTCTATGGTCCGTTCCTCTCCGGCGAGGTGCGGGACGCATTTGAGGCGCGTGTGGCACGGCTGAACGGGCGTGTAACCGCCGTTGGGTTTGAAAGCCGGATCGAGTCGCTCTTTGCGGGCGCCGAGGGTGTCATCTGCATGGGTGGCTACAACACCTTCTGCGAGGTGCTCTCCTTCGACAAACGTGCCGTGATTGTGCCGCGCACAGTTCCCCGGCTGGAGCAGTGGATCAGGGCGTCGCGCGCCGAAGAGCTGGGCCTTGTGCGCATGCTGGATGAAGCGCGTGACGGTATGACACCGCAAACGATGGTCGATTTCATCCGCGCTCTTCCCGCTCAGAACAAGCCTTCGCAATCTGGCGCCGACGGGTTGCTGGACGGTCTCGATGTTGTTGTGGCGCGTGCTGCGGCACTTTTGGCCGAGAGATGATGCAGCCCTCTGCGCGGTTGGCCGTTGTGGTCAAGGGCTGGCCCCGCCTGTCTGAGACCTTCATCGCCCAGGAACTGGTCGCGCTCGAAGAGGCGGGGCTGGCGCTTGAGATCTGGTCCTTGCGCCACCCCACGGACCGCAAGACCCACCCGTTGCATGATCGGTTGCAAGCGCCGGTGCGCTACCTGCCCGAATACCTCAAGGACGAGCCCATGCGCGTATTGCGCGGCGTGCTCGCCGCCATGCGCCGCCCCAGCTTTCGGAGCGCCTGGCGCATGTTGCGACAGGACTACGCCCGCGACCGCACGCCGAACCGCCTGCGCCGCTTTGGCCAGGCCTGCGTTCTGGCGCGGGAACTGCCCGCCGATGCCCCCGGCCTCTATGCGCATTTCCTGCACACGCCCTCCTCCGTCGCGCGATATGCAGCGATCCTGCGCGGGCTGCCATGGTCTTTCTCAGCACATGCCAAGGACATTTGGACCTCGCCTGAGTGGGAGCTGCGCGAGAAGCTGGACCCAACGTGTTTCGGAGCGGACTTCGGAGCCACCTGCACCGCCTTTGGCGCTGAACACCTGCGGTCGCTCGCAGACACACCAACGCGCGTCGATCTGGTGTATCACGGGCTGGATCTGGAGCGCTTCCCGCCGCCGCCGGAGCGGTCGGTGCGCCAGCCGGGCGATCCGCTCGCGCTGATGTCCGTGGGGCGGCTGGTTGAGAAGAAGGGGTTTGACCGCCTGATTGCGGCCTTCGCCCTGCTGCCGCCGGAGCTGGACTGGCACTGGACCCACATCGGCGGCGGCACGCTTGGCGACACGTTGCAGGCGCAGGCGCAGGCGGCGGGCGTGGCAGACCGCATCACCTGGCGCGGTGCCTGCGACCAGCCAGAGGTGATCGCAGCTATGCGCGCCGCGGATCTCTTCGTGCTACCCAGCCGCATCGCCGCAGACGGTGACCGCGACGGGCTGCCGAATGTGCTGATGGAAGCGGCAAGCCAGAAGCTGCCCATCCTCTCCACACCGGTCTCCGCCATCCCCGAGTTCATCGACAGCGGCACACATGGTCTGCTGAGCGACGATGCGCCTCAAAGCCTGGTCGATGCGATCTTGCAACTGGCGGATGATCCGGCGCGCACGGCCCGCATGGGAGCCGCAGCCTACGACCGGCTGCTGGCCGAGTTCCGCATGCAGCCCGGCATCGCGCATCTGCTTGCGAGGCTGCGGGCCATGCTGGAGGTGGCACCGTGACACGGGTCGCCTTTTACGCGCCGATGAAAGCACCCACCCATCCCGTGCCCTCCGGGGACCGCACCATGGCCCGCGCGATCCTCGCAGCACTGGAGCATGGAGGCCTGACCTGGGATCTGGTCTCGACCCTGCAGACACGGGACAAGGCGGGTGACAAGGCCGTCCAAGACCGGCTCTTCGCCGCTGCGACAGCGGAGGCGCAGGGCCTCATGGAACGCGGGCGTACGGCCGGTTGGGCGGTTTGGCTGACCTATCACTGCTATTACAAAGCCCCAGATCTGCTGGGGCCAGCGGTGTCAGCCGCGCTTGGCATTCCCTATGTCCAGATTGAGGCCACCCGTGCACGCAAGCGGCTTGGCGGGCCTTGGGATGCTTTTTCAAAGGCGGCTGAAGCGGCCTGCGACGCAGCCGATGTCATCTTTCATCTGACCGCGCGAGATGGAGAAGCGCTGCGCGCCTATGCACCACCCGATCAGCGTGTGCTGCCGCTGCGCCCCTTTCTGGCCCGCAGTGACCTGCCGCCGCTCGGCAGCCGGACCGGACCCATGCTCAGTGTAGGCATGCTGCGCCACGGCGACAAATTGGCCTCCTACGAGGTCATCGCCGATACGCTGGAACTGCTGCAAACGCCGGACTGGCAACTGGTCATTGCGGGCGACGGTCCTGCGCTGGCGGCCATAGCTTCGATCATGCAACCCTTCGGCGACAGGGTGCAGATGCGCGGCGCGCTTGGCCCCGCCGAGATGCGCAGCGTCTATAGCGCAGCCAGCCTTCTGTTTTGGCCGGGTGTGAACGAGGCTTTCGGCATGACCTATCTTGAAGCTCAGGCGGCAGGGCTGCCCGTCGTTGCACAAGATCGCCCCGGCGTCCGCGATGTGCTGGCGCCCGGATCCTACCCAACACCCGACGAGGGCCCCACCGCACTGGCTGCCGCAATTGACAGATTGCTGGCCGATTCACAGGCCCGGGAGGCCGCAGGAGATGATGCGCGGGCCCATGTGGCCACGCATCATCTCCTGCCATCGGCCAGCGACACGCTGTGCAGCACCCTTGCGGATCTTTCGGCGTGATTCGGCTGGCGCTTCTACGCCACGGTCACACCTCGTGGAACCGCGCGGGCCGCATTCAGGGCCGCACAGATGTGCCGCTGGACGCGGAGGCCGAGGCACAACTGGCCGCGTTATGCCTGCCCAATGGCTGGTCCGATGCGCCCCTGTGGGCAAGTCCGCTAGCCCGTGCGTATCGCACCGCAGAACTGGTGGCAGGGCGCGCGCCGCAGTGCGACCCGGCGCTGATCGAAATGCACTGGGGGGACTGGGAAGGGCAGCAGGGCACCCAACTGCGCGCAAACCCCGCGAGCGGCTTTCGTGACATCGAAGACTGGGGCTGGGATTTCCGCCCCCCCAACGGCGAAAGCCCGGGCGATCTGCGAGACCGCCTGCATCCTTGGATAGAGGGGCTGACCACAGACACACTGGCCGTGTGCCACATCGGTGTGATGCGCGTGCTGCTCGCCCGCGCCACCAGTTGGGCGTTCAAAGGCCCTGCCCCGTTCCAGATCAAGCGCAACCGGCTTTATGTCATCTTGATCGACGCGCAGAATTGGTCCCTCGAAGACCCGCCGCTGCGTCTGGAGGGCCGCATCTGATGACCGTTGCAATCCTTGTGACCCATCTGCTTGGCACCGGCCATCTGGCCCGTGCCCTGACACTCGCCCGCGCGTTCGCCGCTGCAGGCCATCGCGCAATTGTCCTCTCCGGCGGGCGCCCTGTGCCGCATCTGGATGCAACCGGGGTGAGACTGGTCCAGCTTCCTCCCCTGCAATCGGACGGCGTGAACTTCACCCGGCTGCTGGATGACAGCGGCGCAGATGCCACCGCCGAGGTGCTGCACGCGCGACAGTCGCTGATTGCCCAAACTCTGAGAGACGAAGCCCCACAGGTGCTGATCACAGAGCTGTTCCCTTTCGGTCGTCGGGTGCTGCGCGACGAGTTCCTCACCGCCGTAGAGGCGGCGCGCAGCCTGCCGCAGCCCGCGCTCGTTTGCGCCTCGATCCGCGATATCCTTGCACCGCCTTCGAAACCGGCCAAGGCGCAGGCGACAGACGACATCATTGATCAGCATTATGACGCAGTACTTGTGCATTCAGATGCCGAGATCGCCCCGCTCGGGGCCAGCTGGCCGGTCAAGTCGCGCCTGGCAACGCGGCTGCGCTACACCGGCTTTGTCGCCTCTCCGCCGGCACCGCCGCATGCCGATGGCACAGGCTTCGGCGAGGTGCTGGTGAGCGCAGGCGGCGGTGGTGTTGGTGCGCCTGTCTTTGAGGCAGCACTGGACGCCGCGCGTGCCAGTCCACAGCGGAACTGGCGACTGCTGGTGGGCGGCAGTCATGCTGCGGATCGCGCCCGGACGCTCGCGACCACCGCACCGGAAAACGCCCGGGTTGAACCCGCCCGCCCGGATTTCCGCCAGATGTTGCACCATGCGGAGGTGTCCGTCTCCATGGCGGGCTATAACACCGCACTGGATCTGTTGCAGACCGGCACGCCCGCTGTGCTGGTGCCTTTTGATGTGGGGGGTGAGGTCGAACAGACCCTCCGCGCGACGGCATTGGCCCGATTGCCCGGGATCTCCGTTTTGCGCAGTTGTGAGTTGTCGGGGGCTACCCTTCTGTCACAGATCGACAAGTTGGGAGCGGCCCCACGCCGTGCACCTCGTACCGAAGGGCTCGATGGGGCCGCTGAGACCGTCCGGATTGTGCAAAAGTTGCTGGACAGTCGCGATGCAGATTGACTGGAGCCCGCTGCGCCACGAACTTGCGATCTGGCGGCAGGAAAAACGGAGGCTGCCGATCTGGTGGCGCGACGACGACGCCGTCTCGGCCACGCCGGCGCTGGCCGAATTGTCGGATCTGTCCAGACATCTTGGCTTACCGGTGCATCTTGCAGTGATCCCGGCCGTTGCTGATCAGACCCTTGCGGATGCGATCATGCAGGCGCCTCATATGGTGCCTACGGTGCACGGCTGGGCTCATGAGAACCGCGCCCCTCAAGGGCAGAAAAAGGCCGAATTCGGAGCGCTGCACGCGGATACGGCTGACCTGCTGGCGCGCGGTCTTGAACGCCTTGATGCGCTGTTTGGTACCCGCCTCTCCCCCACATTCGTGGCGCCTTGGAACCGCCTGCATGCCGACGTGCTGCCGCACCTCGCCACGGCAGGCTACCGCGCGGTCTCAACCTTCACGCCCCGCTGCGTCGTTGAACCCAGCCCCGGCCTAGTTCAGATCAACACCCACATCGACCCCATCGACTGGCGCGGCAGCCGTGGGCTGGTGATGCCAGACCGGATTATTGCACAGACGGTCGACGCTCTGACAAAGCGGCGACAGGGTGTGACGGACACGACGGAACCCTTCGGCTATCTGACCCATCACCTTGTGCATGACACTGACATCTGGTCCTTTTCCCGTGCCTTTCTGGCCGAGCTTCTGGAAGGCGGCGCGATCAGCACCCCATTGCCAACATCCGCGAGGAGCCCACATGAGCCGTCTTGAATCCATGCGTCGCAGGTTGACTGCCCAGATCGATGGGCTGAACTGGGCCGCCGAAGAAATCGCCCCCTTGTCCGGTGATGTGCTGGAACTGGGCCTTGGCAACGGACGGACCTATGACCACCTGCGCGAGCGCATTCCGGATCGGCGGATCTGGGTGATTGACCGGGTCCTGAAGCCCCACCCCTCCTGCATCCCACCCGCCGCGTGTTTTCTGCAAGGCGAGGCGGATGAGATGCTGATACAGCTTGCCAAAACCGGCGCGCGCATTGTGCTGGCACATTATGACTTTGGCTTTGGTGTGAAAGAAAAGGACGTGGCTGAGGGTGCGCGGCTGTCTCCGCTCATCGCGCCGCTGATGGTGCCCGGCGGGCTTGTGGTGAGCCAGCAACCGCTGGTGGGGTTTGAGCAGATCCGCGGACCAGAGGCCATCGCACCTGACCGGTATCTGTTTTATCGGGCGCCTTAGGACCCCGCATCATCAGACTAAAATGACCCGCGACAGGTTTGACCCGGTCCTCGCGTTGAGCGCGGGAACCTTCTTTGCAATCGGGCGTTGGTTCTCAAACGTAAGAAAGGAAAGACTATGTTCAGACTGTTTGCAATGACCGCCGTTTTGATCACACTGGCCGCCTGCGAGACCACGAAAGGCGTCGGTCGCGATGTGGAAGACGCTGGCGAAGCGTTGCAGAGCGCGGCGAGCTGATCTGCCGCCAATCGGCGCATATGGAAAAGGTGGCCCTGAGCCACCTTTTTTGCGTGAAACCCATCTTGAAACCGGTGTAGCCTGCGCGTGAGATCGACCAACAGGGACCCATCGACATGATCAGACTTGCCTTCGCCCTTGCAGCCATTCTTGCTTTGGCTGCCTGTGAAACAACCAAAGGCGTCGGCCGCGACATCCAAAACGCAGGTCAGGCTCTGGACAACGCGATCTAGAACGCATCAGGCCGAAATGCGCGCGGCCAACAGCCAGGACACCGGCAAGGCCAGAAGCGCGCCCGCCCCGGCAGCGATCAAGATCGGCATGGCGGCGGTGAGCCCCGCGCTCAACACGGCAATGACACCGGCCCCGGCCATGGTGGCGGCAACGAAACAATATAGAATTGCGGTCAAACGAAGCATCTTGCCCTCCTCAGGCGGTTTCAGCTGCGCATCCTTTGCACAGCGGTGTTTCGGGGAGCACGTCCAGGCGGGCGGCAGAAATGTCGTTGCCGCACCTGAGGCAAAATCCGTAGGACCCCGCGCCGATCCGGGCGAGGGCCGCATCAATACGGCGCAACTCGTTCAATTCGGCGTGCCCGAGCGCTTCGAGAACCTCATCGCCCTGCCGTTCGGATGAGAAATCTTCCCAATCCTTAGGCGGCTGTTCATCCAGCTGGTGCTCGACCTCGGTGAGATGGCCGATCAACTCAGCTCGACGGGTGAGCAATCGCTCCTTGGCCTGCGCATAGTCCATTGCGTATCTCCCTCTGATTGAGGAGAGACATGCCACGTTGTTCGCAAAGGCGCCTTGATATGGGTCAACGATAGGAAATGGGAGAGAAAAAGCGAAAGGCGCCAGGGGATCGAGCGTGAGCCCGGTCCGTGCCGAAGCACATCCTGACGCCTTCTTGAACCTATGCATCCCCCCAGAGGGCGACAGCAGGCCCAGCTTGCGCAAAAGCGTTGCCACTTTCCGCCGGGACATCTCTCCGAAGATCGACCTCCCCGCATCACCCCCGTCGTTCGCGCCTGCGCCAATCCGACTTCGACAGCCATCCTGACACGGTCCCGACCGACCTCAGCCGCCTTTTCGCCACGGGGCTTTCACCCCCACGCGATTTGACCTGCGTCCCGAAAAGGGTTTGCGACCTGGACCTGACCCCGAAGGATCTATCCCAAACCGCCACCACCTTTCGGGGGCCTTTGCGTCCTCAACTACATTGCGTGAATGTCGCTGCGGTAGTCACAGGTTGCAACTCGACACCTGAGTCGCGCAATAGAAAAGTGGCGCCTGCCGGAAATTTCTTGTGGATAATCAATTGAATTTACTGTGATTTCTCCTGTGGACAAGCTGGGGGAAACCACGATTTTTTCAGCGTTTTGGACGGCTTGCAGAAGGACAATGGTTTTTCGCACTCTGCTTTCCCGGCCCTGCTGACCTCCGCAGCGACAAAGCCAGCTTTCCTGCAAATCTATCTCTTGCGCAGTCCGACCCGCCCACCAGCAGACTTGAACCTCGGTCTGGCGTATCGGTTTTGCAAACGACTGCGAACCCAGCACGCGGTGTCGAAGCGCCGGGCGGGATGCTTGTCAGCGCAGACGATCTGTGGCTTGCTCATCCGGCACACATGCATGGAGGCATGAAAATGATCGACCCGGCTATCTTGCTCACCTACGCCGTGATTGTTCTTGGGTTCGTCTTCATCCCCGGCCCCGCGACCCTGCTGACGGTTGCTCGGGCCACAACATCCGGCACCACGGTGGGCATTGCCACCGGCGCCGGCATCACCGCTGGCGATTTCCTTCACACGATCATGGCCGTTGTCGGTATTTCGGCGATCATCGCGACCTCCGCCACGCTTTTTACCATCGTAAAGTTTCTTGGAGCGGGCTATCTCGTCTATCTGGGCGTCAAGGCCATCTTCGACAAATCCCCTGTCGATCTGGGTCAAGGGCGCGTGCCAATCACCGCCCCTCAGGCTTTCAGGCAAGCGATCCTTGCGGAGGTTCTGAACCCAAAGACAGCGCTCTTCTTTCTGGCATTCCTTCCGCAATTTGTAGCACCTGAAAAGGGCCATGTGGTTGTCCAACTGACCATTTTGGGTGTCGTTTTTGCGCTGATCGGCTTCTTCAGCACAATCGTCTATTCCGTTGTGGCCGGAGGCCTCGGCAATTTTCTCCGCCGCAATCCGGCAGTTCTGAGGTGGCAAAACAAATGCGTCGGGTGCATCTACTGCGCATTGGGTCTTCGTTTGGCCCTGCAAGAGCGTTAGACAGATCGTCCACGATCACCGCGGCCTGCTAAAGAAGCAGGCTCGCACAGGCTGACAACAGGGTCCGAGCCCGTGGGACGCGCGGCTCAAGGACAGCGTTTGGCCCAAGGCGGCAAGGTGCCATCTCCTCCAAGTGCCTGCACAGCAGCAGAAAACACTGCAACATCGTCAGGCGTGAGGCGCGGGCCGGACCACCCCGGCTTTCGCGGCAAAACGGGCATGCGACCTTTGGCCAATTCAGATTGGACCCACGTCCTCCGACGCTGCGACCGGGTTGTCCCGTGCCATGAGGAAAGATGCGCAACCTCATACCGACGACTGGGAGGACGCCACTGATCAGGCGTCCACCGGGGACATGCTGACCAACCGCATGGGCCGCAGGGGCCAACGCTATTCGCTGCTGGACATCCTCAACCAGGGCGGCATGTTCTGGACCGTCCGGCTGCCTGAGCAATTGGCAAGCACCAACGGATCGCGCCGCGACAGCAAATGACATAGGGCATCCCTTGCCGGGCGCCCTTTTTACATGCGACCTTTGGATAGTTCCAAGGTTTGACCAGGGTGTTAGGGTAACAGTATGACGACAGATATTCTCAAGACATCACGGGACTGGGCGCAGACCGCGCATCAGGGGTGGATTCTCGTCGTTGATGACCACCCGCTGTTTTGCGACGCACTGGAGCTGACCCTGCGCAGCGTGATGCCCGGCGTCAACGTCAAAACAGCCGACACGATGGAGCGGGCGCTGCAGCTGCTCGCCGAAGATCCGCATCCGCGTCTGGTGGCGCTGGATTTGAACCTGCCGGATGTGGCGGGTGTCGACGGGGTGATCGAGATCACGCGCGCTGCGGGCGACGCACCGGTGCTGGTGGTCTCGTCGATGGACGATGCGCGCATGGTGTCGTCGGTTCTGGCGGCGGGGGCCTCCGGCTTTGTGCCCAAACACAGCCCACGCGCCAAACTGGAAGAGGCGATCAACGCCATCGCCAGCGGCCAGACCTACAAACCGGAAAGCTTCAACGACCCCAAAGCAGATGCGGTCAACGATGCTGTTGCGCGCCTGTCTGACCTGACAGCACAGCAATCGCGCATCCTGCAACTGATCTGCGAAGGCAAGCTGAACAAGCAGATCGCCTTTGATCTGTCGATTGCGGAAACCACGGTCAAGGCGCATGTCACCGCCATCATGCGCAAGCTCGGCGTGCACAGCCGGACCCAGGCTGTGCTGGTCTCTCAGAAGGCGCAATTCAGCTCCATCTTGCCTGAAGGTTAAGGTTGCGCCTATTCTTGCCCAGGGAGGCAAGACCCAATGAAAATGGAAGGTGCGCAAGGCATCACCGCGTCCGACCCGGTCGCGCGGCGATTATTGACAACTGTACATGTGACACCACAGACCTGTGACCCCGCTGCGGTTCTGAGAGATCACCTGGGAGAAAGAAACTGGGCACATCTCTTTGTCTTCAGCGAAAACCGGCGCGATCTGCAAATGATCGCGCGCTGTGCGGTGGCGCAGTTTCCGCGCACACCGGTGACAGGCTGCACCACCGCCGGCCAGATCGGGTGGACCGGCTATGCGCAGGAAGAGGTCTCTATCGTGATCGGGCTGCCGGCTCGGCACTTCGCCACGGAGACCGTGGTGATCGACGAGTTGGACACGCTGGATCCGCAAAGCCTGATTGATCGGTTGGTGCAAGCCCGCACCGCCCTCGCAGATCAGCATGCCGACAAACCCAACGGCTTTGGCGTGATGCTGGTGGATGGGCTGTCGCTGCGCGAAGACGCGCTTGCGGCCACGGTGGCCCCCGCCATGGGCTCCTGGCCGGTCTTTGGCGGCTCGTCGGGGGATGGTACGAGGTTTGAGGAAACCTGGCTGGCGCATGGCGACCAGCTCAGCACCGGGTCTGCGCTGGTGACCTTTGTGCGCACCGCCTGCGAGACCCGGGTTTTCAGCCTGAACCATCTGGAGCCCACCGGGCGGCGCATGATCGTGACCAAAGCCGACCCCGAACAGCGTGTCGTGAAAGAAATCAACGCGGAGCCTGCCGCGCGCGAATATGCCCGCATCGTCAACAAGGACCCCGATCAGCTGGACGAATTCACCTTTTCGGCCAACCCGGTGGTCGTGCGCCTCGGCGACACTCACCACGTGCGTGCGATCCAGCGGGTCAATGAGGCCGGGGAGCTGGTGTTTTTCGCCGCTATCGAAGAGGGCATGGTGCTGAATGTGGCCGAGCCTCTGGAGATCACCAGCCACCTTGATCAAGAGCTGTCGAAGATCAAGGCGGGGCGCGAGGATGTGGACATCTTTGCCTGCGATTGCGTGCTGCGCCGCATCGAGGCCGAGCAGACCCAGGCCACCCGCGATCTGTCGGAGATCATGGCGCGCAACCGCGTGGTGGGCTTTTCCACCTATGGTGAGCAGATCGGGCCGCTGCATGTGAACCACACAATGACCGGTGTGATGCTGGTCGATCCCGGCGACTGACGTATGGACCTGATCGACCCCTCCGACAGCCTGGAACGGCAGAACGAGAAACTCCAACAGATCGTCGAAGCGCTGATGCGCAAGGTGGAGCAGAGCCCGGATCAAACCGGCCTCGCCTATGCGCAGTTCGAACGCGCCGCGATGCTGGAAGAACAAGTGCGCCAACGCACGGTCGATCTGGAGCGCACGCTGGATCTTTTGCACGAATCCAACGCCCGCTTTGCCCTGGCCCGGCAGGAGGCCGAAGACGCGCGCGCCAATCTCGCCGACGCCATCGAGACAATCAACGAAGGCTTTGCGCTTTTTGATCACAGCGACCGGCTGGTGCTTTACAACAGCCGTTTTTGCGAAGCGCTTGGCGACGTGCGTCGGCAGCTGAGCACGGGCCTCGCATTTGACGATTACATCGCGCTGATCAGCGGCAGTGCCGATCTGGACTGGAAAGCAGAGGAAACCCCGGCCAGTTGGCGCAAGACGCGCATGCGGCTGCACCGCAAGGATCACGTGGTGTTCAACATCCGGCTCAAGGGCAATCGCTGGATGCAGGTCAGTGAGCACCGCACCGACACGCGCGGCACGGTGATCCTGCAAACGGATGTCTCCGAGATCATGCGGCTGGAGCGGCAGGAGCGGGACAAGCTGGTGCATAAGCAGGCGCTGATGCTACGCGCCACGCTCGACCACATCAAACAAGGGATCTGCATCTTTGACCACCACCGCCGCCTCGTCGGCTGGAACCGCCGCATGGAGGATCTGCTGCGCCGTCGCATCGGCCCAACCTTCCGGGGTGGCAACTTCGAGGAGCTGCTCGACCGGCTGGAGGATCTGTTTACGTACTCCGGCGCGATGGGAAAGTCGGATCTGTCGGACTGGGCGCGCATCGATGGTGGCCGCGAGGCCCTGTCCTTCGAAGTGCTGCGCAACGATGCCGCCATCTTCGACGTGTTCATGCAGGAGATGCCCGACCGCGGCTTTGTGATCAGCTTCACCGACATCACGCAGGAGCGCCAGACGTCAAGTGCTCTGCGCGAGTTGAACGAGACGCTGGAAAAGCGTGTGTCTGATCGCACGATTGAACTCGGCGACGCGTTGGAGGCCGCCAAACGCGCCAACGCCTCAAAAACGCGTTTTGTCGCCGCCGCCTCGCACGACCTGCTGCAACCGATGTCAGCGGCCAAGCTCTATACATCCGTGCTGGAAGACCGGCTGTCGTCCGGGTCGGAACATGAGCTTCTGCGCAAGACCACATCGGCGCTGGAAAGTGCGGAATCGATCATCACGGCGCTGCTTGATATCTCCAAGCTGGATCTGGGCCTCGCCACCTATGACCTGACATCGGTGGACCTCAACCGCGTCTTCACCACGCTTTTCAACGAGTTTGCCCCGCTCGCCAAGGCGCGCGGCCTTGATCTGCGGTTTGTGCCCACCTCGCTCAAGGTGCGCAGTGATCAATCCTACCTCTACCGGATCCTGCAGAACATCATCAGCAATGCGATCCGCTATACCACCGGCAGGAAAATTCTGGTGGGCGTGAGACGGCTGGGTGACGTTGCACGGATCGATGTCTGTGATCAGGGTCCGGGCATCTCTGCTGATGATCAAAGTCTGATCTTCCAGGAGTTCCAGCAGCTCAAGAAAGTCCGCGGCGATCAGGTGGGTCTTGGGCTGGGCCTCGCGATTGTGGACCGCGCCTGCAAGATGCTGGATCACGGGCTGGATCTGCGGTCCGAACCCGGGGGCGGCAGTTGCTTTTCAGTGTCGCTGAAGCTCTCACGCAGAGCGACCCCGGTTCAGGCGCCCGTCAAGACGCCCGATATGAAGACCACCACCCGCGGGCTGCTGGTCGGGCTAGTGGAGAACGACGCCGCTCTGCGCAATTCGATCTCGCTGACCATCGAGGCGCTGGGGTCGGACGTTCTCCAGTCGCGCAGCGGCGAGGATGCGCTGGAACTCTATAAAGAGCTTGGGGTCGTCCCGGATGGGTTTCTGCTGGACTATCAGTTGGGCGAGGGCATCAGTGGAACCGATCTGGTGCCTGCACTGCGCGACCGCTATGGCGCGCTGCCCATCGTCATCATCTCGGCCAACCGGTCGCAACAGCTGCATGACCGCTGCCAGGCTTTGGGTGTTGCCCTGGCGCACAAGCCGCTCTCCCGGGCAAAAATTGCCGACTTCCTGGTGAGTTTGCAGAACGCCGAATAGATCTGCGGCTTGCGGGGCGTTCAGGCGTGCCTAAAGGAAATCCTCCCGCCGGGGCGTGAAGCAATCAATCAGCTCTCCCGCCTCCTGACACAGGCAGCCATGGCGTGCGCCGGACGGGATCACGAAACTGTCTCCGGCACCAACCTCGAAGGTGTCATCCCCGACCGTGAACCGAAAGCGGCCCGCTTTCACATAGGTCGACTGCACATGCGGATGCGCGTGCAGCGCCCCTTCGGCCCCTTGGGCAAAGCGGAAAGACACCACCATCATCTCGGGGTGATCGGCCAGAACCTGACGGGTCACGCCCGGGCCGGTCTGGATACTGGGGAATTCAGAAGCCATAAGACCTGTCCCTTAGTCAAAGAAGTCGGCGTGTTTGGCGTGGATGTCAGTGATTGTGTCGTCCAGCCGAGCCAGGTGTTGCCGGGCAATCCCGGTGGCCGTCTGCTCATCCTTGTCCGCCAGCGCGTCGCCCAGGGCCAGGTGATCTTCCAACAGCGTTGACGCCTCGCTCGCGCGGCCCAGACTCAGCACACACAGCCGGTCGATGCGCTGCTTGCACTCTTCGATGGTGTCAAAGGCCCGAGGGTGTCCGCCCAATTCGCAGATCAGCTTGTGGAACTGATAGTCGAGCGCGTGAAAGGCCTCGGGCTGGCCAGCCTCGATCACCGCGCGTTGCTGGTCAAGGTTGGCTTGCAGTTTGGCAGCCCGTGCGCTGTCCCACAGGGCGCAGGCATTGCGGATCACCTCAAGCTCCACCGCAAGCCGCACAAAGCGGGCATGTTCAATCGCCGCCATGGAAAACCCGCGCACCTTCGTTGCCTTCTGCGGGCGGATCAGAATCAGATCGAGGCTTTCCAACCGGCTGAACGCATCCCGCACCGGCTGGCGAGACACGCCGAACCGCCGCGCGATCTCTGCCTCCGACAGCTTTGCCCCGGGCAGCAGGTCCAGCGACACGATCTCTTGCCTCAATTGATCAAAGACGAGGTCAGTGGTTGTGGTTCGCCGTTCAAGTGTGTCGGAAATGCTGTGCATGCCCTGTCCTTGTCATTCCTGCAATCCGGCCCCGCGCGCACCGACCCCATGCGAGGTGAAGCGCCAAACATAAGGCTTGACAATACTAGTATACTAGTCGACTAAATTAGCCAAGACCACCCACACAGAAAACTTTGTGTTCCGGCGGTGAGACTGAAACGAGGCGCGTGCGCGGCGCCTCTGATTGGGCACAACGCCCGTCCCGCACGTTCTGGAAAGGACCGTTATGACCCAGCACGCTCCCGCTCACTCCCTGAATGGACAGGTGGCAATTGTGACGGGCGGTGGCCGCGACATCGGGCGCGCCTGCGCGCTGCGGCTTGCAGCAGCTGGCGCAGCTGTCGCCATAAACTACCACAACTCCTCCGCAGGCGCCGAGAGCGCAGTGGCAGAGATCACCGCAGCGGGTGGGCGCGCGATAGCGCAACAAGGCGACATGACGTCGGACACAGATGTAACCGCCCTGATCGACGCCACGCGCACAGCATTCGGCGAAAAAATCCACTGTCTGGTGCATGTAACCGGGGGGCTGGTGGCCCGCAAGACCGTGGCCGAGATGGATGTTGGGCATTGGAACCATGTGATGGATCTGAACACCACGTCGTTTTTCCGGCTGGTGAAAGCTGCCCTGCCCCACATGACGAGCGGCGGGTCTATCATCGGGCTGGCCAGCCAGGCCGGACGCGATGGCGGCGGGCCGGGCGCTGTGGCCTATGCGGCCTCCAAAGGCGCTGTGATGACCATGACGCGTGGGCTCGCCAAGGAGTTGGGGCCAGACATTCGCGTCAATTCCATCTGCCCCGGCATGATCGACACCGATTTTCACAACACATTCACCAAGGACGAGGTGCGCCGCAACGTGGCCAACGCAACACCGCTCAAGCGGGAGGGCACGTCGGAGGATGTGGCCAACCTCGTGGCTTATCTGGCCTCGAATGAGGCGGCGTTCATCACAGGCACAAATATCGACATCAACGGAGGGCTTGTCTTTTCGTAGAACGGCTCCGGCCGACACTTCGGGCCAAAGGTCCGGCATCTTAGGGAGGAAGACAGATGTACATTAAATTCACAGGATCATTCGTCGGCGCTGTTGCCGCGGTCGCACTGCTCTGCGGCGCGGCAAATGCCGCAGACTGGCGCGGCTGGAATATCCACGCGGATGGCTATCCAAACACCACCGCGATGGACAAATTCGCCGAGCTTCTGGAGGAGAAGACCGGCGGAGAGATTTCGCTGCAGATGTTCCACGGCGGCACGCTGGGCAGCCAGCCTGACGCCATCGAGCAGGTCCGCCTCGGCGGGCTGGAGATCGGCAACTTCAACCTCGGTCCCATTGGCCCAATTGCGGCAGAGGCCAACGTCGTCTCACTGCCCTTCATCTTCAAAGACGTGCCACACATGTTCCGCGTGCTTGAAGGCGAAGGCGGGCAGGTCATCGCTGAAGGCATGGCCGCCAAGGGGCTGGTGCCGCTGGCGTGGTATGACGCAGGCGCGCGGTCTTTCTACAATGGGGCCAAGCCGATCAACACGCCCGAGGATGTGACCGGCATGAAGGTGCGGGTCATGAACAATGACCTCTACTCCGGCATGATTGCCGAGTTGGGTGGCAACCCTTCACCCATGGCCTTTGCCGAGGTCTATCAGGCGCTGAAGACCGGCGTTGTGGACGGGGCCGAAAATAACTGGCCCTCCTACGAATCCACCGGGCATTTCGAGGTGGCGGGCTTCTACTCACTCAGCCAGCACCTGATCATCCCTGAGTGCATCTGCATCAATGCGGATGTCTACAACGGTCTGTCAGACGAGATGAAGGCAGCTGTGACCGAGGCAGCTGTTGAATCCGCAGACCTGCAGCGCGAGTTGTGGGCCGCACGAGAGGCCACCAGCCGGAAGATGGTTGAAGAGGGCGGCGTGGTCGTGAACGAGATCGCCGACAAGGGCCCGTTCCAGGCGGCGATGACACCGGTCTACGAGACCTATCTCGCCGGCAACCCTGACCTGCGGCCGCTGGTCGACCTGATCCAGGTGACCGAGTAACCGCTGGCACCTTGGGGACGCCCGCCCCCGCACGGGCGTCTCCCCCTCTGACCAGGAGAAACCGCATGACAGATCGCCCGATCCCAAGCGGCGACACATCTTTGCTGTCCCGCATGGAGGTTGTGCTGGATGGTCTTGCGGCCCTGTGCCGGTTGATCACAGGCGTCGCACTTGTCGTCCTGACGGTCATCTTTGGATGGCTGGTCTTTGGCCGCTATGTTCTGAACGCGACACCCACCTGGGTGGAACAGGCGGCTCTGCTTCTGGTCATGACCATTGCCTTTCTCGGCGCCGCTGTGGGCATTCATGAGAACACCCATCTTTCGGTGGCGGCCTTTCGGACAATCGCACCTCGCTGGATGCGCACCCTATTCGTTGTGGTGACCGACCTGCTGTTGGCGGGGTTTGGGTTGCTCCTGCTCTGGCAGGGGACCAAGCTGACAATGTTCAAATGGGGGTCCATGATCCCCCTGATCCAACTGCCCGAAGGTCTGCGCTCGCTGCCGCTGACCGTGGGCGGCGGGCTGATCCTGATCTTCACGCTGGGCCATCTGATGCGGCTGATGGCGGGCCGCGACCCGCGCCGCGACACCATAGGATAACACAGCCATGGGGCTTTTCGTTCTTCTGGGCTTCTTTGCCCTCTGCGTGATCATCGGCGTGCCTGTCGCCTTTGCGCTTGGCATCTCGGCGATGGCGGCCTTCTGGTTCGAGGGTCTGCCGCTGATGATCGGCGTGCAGCGGATCATCAGCGGCATCAATGTGTTCTCGCTGATGGCCATCCCCTTCTTCATCTTTGCAGGCGAGCTGATGTTCCACGGCGGCATCGCCGCACGGCTGGTGCGCTTTGCCTCCGCCGCCGTTGGGGCCGTGCGGGGCGGCCTGGGCATCGTGAATGTCTTTTCCTCCATGCTCTTTGGCGGCATCTCAGGATCCGCCGTGGCGGATATCTCGGCACTGGGGTCGATCCTGATCCCGGTCATGAAAGAGAAGGGCTATGATGCGGATTACGCCGTGAACGTCACTGTCACCTCCTCCATCGCGGGGATCATCATCCCGCCCAGCCATAATATGATCATTTTCGCCATCGCGGCGGGGGGCGGCATCTCCATCTCCAAGCTCTTCCTCGCGGGCGTTCTGCCGGGGCTGCTGATGTGCTCCTGCCTCGCCATCGCCGCCTATCTGGTCGCCGTGAAACGCGGATATAGCGCTGAGGTCTTCCCCGGCTGGACAGCTCTTGGGCTGAGCTTTATAGGCGCTATCCCCGGTCTCTTCACCGCCGTCATCATCGTGGGCGGCGTGCTTTCGGGTATCTTCACGGTGACGGAATCCGGTGCCTTCGGGGCCATCTATGCCTTCATCGTGACGCTGCTGGTCTATCGCACCCTGACGTGGGAGAATTTCAGGACAGCGGTGCTGCAATCGGTGCGCACTACGGCGATGGTGATGATCCTGATCGCCTGCGCCGGGGCCTTTGCCTATATGCTCACCTTCTACCGAGTGCCGGACAAGACCGCGACGCTGCTGACCACGCTGACGGACAACCCGATCCTGATCCTGCTGATGATCAATATCGTGCTGCTGATTCTCGGCATGATCATGGATATGGCCGCGCTGATCCTGATCTGCACGCCGATCTTCCTGCCCGTCGCAATCAGCCTCGGCATCGACCCGCTGCAGTTCGGCATGATCCTGATGGTGAACCTTGGTCTGGGCCTCTGCACCCCGCCGGTGGGCTCCTGCCTCTTTGTCGGCTGTGCGGTCGGCAAACTGCCGATGGAGACCGCCGTGCGCACCATCTGGCCATTCTACCTCGCGATCCTCGCGGCCCTGATCATGATCACCTTTGTGCCTGCCGTGTCACTGACCCTGCCGGGGCTGCTGGGATAACCCTAGCGCGCGGCGCGGGCCAGCACCTGAGGTGACGACCAGCCGTTGCGGAAGTAGAGCGCTGTTTGCCCCCTGCCTGACAGATGGCCCAGACCACCCGGCTGGCGCAGCACGCTGGCCGGGATTGAGGTCGTCCGCGCAACCGCAGCTTCGAGCGTATCCCCGACCTGCTCCGTCATGACCTCAAGCGCGCGGGGGATCTCAAGATCCGCCCCGGCAAGCGTGCCATCCGCGAGGGTCAGACGCCGCTCCGCCCGGAACACCTCACGCCCGTTCAGGTGGAACCTGTCAATCTCGGATCCGGCGGTTGCCATCGCGTCGGTGACGAGGAATATCCCCGCCTTCGCGGCCAGCGCCACACGCATGCTTGTGGGGTGCACATGGATGCCGTCAGCGATTAGCCCGGCATGGACGTCATCTCGCGCCAGTGTTGCGCCAACCAGCCCTGGCTCTCGATTGCCCATCTGGCTCATCGCATTGAACAGATGTGTGACACAGCGCGCGCCCGCGTCAAAAGCGGCATGGCAGGTTGCAGCATCCGCATCCGTATGGCCCAGCGAGACGACGACCCCGGCCTCGGCCAATTTCGAAATCTGTGCACCTGTCGTGTTTTCCGGTGCCACGGTGATCATGACATTGGGCAGGCGCTCCGCCGCCTCCAGCACCAGACGCAAATCCGCGTCGCTCATGGGGCGGATCAATGACGGATCATGCGCGCCCTTCCGCGCGACAGAAAGGTGCGGCCCCTCAAGGTGAAGGCCCACGATACCCTGCACGTCTGCCGCGATGGCCTCCTCGACCGCGTTAATCGCCGCGCGCGTCCGATCCGGCGTGTCGGTGATCAGCGTTGGCAAAATGGCGTAGGTGCCACTGCGGGCGTGCGCGTCAGCAATCGTCTTGAGCGTTGCCACGGACTGATCGTCATTGAACATGACACCCCCGCCGCCATTGACCTGCAGGTCCACGAAGCCGGGCGTGATCAAACCACCCTCCAGCGTCTCAACAACACAGCCCGGCGGCAGCGCCTGTTCCGGCAGGATATCAAAGGCACCCTCTTCATCGACCAGCAGGCCATGTGCACTGTGCAGTTGCTCTCCGTCGTGAATCCGGGCTCCGACATAGGCGCGAGCTGTCGTGCTCATACGGTTTCCGTGACCTTGTTGAGGTGGCGCGGTGCATCCGGATTGATGCCGCGTGCCACGGCAAGCTGTTCGACCATCGCATAGAAACTGGCAATAGTCGCGATCGGATCCGTCAACGGGTGCCCTGTGCGCACGGTCTCCAACCCATGCGCATGTCTGGCATCAGGGCTTGTGATAAACACCTTTGCGCCCTTGTCCGCCAGCTCATCCGCAACCGAGACCAGAGCCGTTTCTGCGGCATCAGCTGCCGCAAGCGCCAGAACCGGAAACCCAGGGTCCACAATGGAAACCGGGCCATGCAGCACCTCCGCCGACGAATAGGATTCCGCATGCAGCTGACAGGTTTCCTTGAACTTCAGCGCCGCCTCGTTCGACATCGCATAAGACGGGCCACGCCCCAGGCAGAACACCGAATTGCGCCCCTCGATGGCGGCACAGACCGCCGACCAATCCGCCCGCACGGCCCGCTCCAGATGCTCTGGCAATTCGGCGATGGCGCGCAGCAACGCCGCGTCCTCCGCCCATTCCGCCAGCAACCAAAGCCCTGTCACGGCAGAGTTGATGAATGTCTTGGTGGCCGCCACGCTCAGTTCCGGCCCCGCGTGCAGATCCAATGTGTGATCGGCCACATGCGCCAGCGGGCTGCCCGGGTCGTTTGTCATGGCAACCGACAAGGCGCCGCCCGACCGCGCCATGCGCGCCATTTCGACGATATCGGGGCTCTTGCCGGATTGCGAGACCGACAGGCAAACGCTGCCCTCAAGGCTCAGACTGCGCTTGTAGACCGAGGCAATGGACGGACCGACAGAGGCAATGGGCGTGCCCGTCATGAGCTCAGACGCGTATTTGAGATAGGTCGCCACATGGTCGGAAGAGCCGCGCGCGACACTGACCATATAGGCAGGCTTGCGCGTGCGGATGGCTTCCGCCGTGCGGCAGATGTCGTCGCGCCCGCCCTGCAGAAGCCGCGCCACTGCGGCGGGGCTCTCCATGACTTCGCGCCGCATCTGGGTGTCCATTGCCGTCATTGCGCCCCCTGCTCCTTGGCCAGCTGAAGCTCGGCCACAAAATTGTAGGCGTCGCCTCGATAGATCGACCGGGTGAACTCAACCGCGCGCCCATCCACCAGATACGACGTCCGTTCAATCCGCAGACCCGCCGCGCCCGGCTCGACCTCCAGCAGCCCGGCCGTCTCCTCATCAAGGTTCACCGCAGAAATCTTCTGCAGCGCACGGACAGGCCGCAGCCCGGCATGTTCCAGAACGTCATAAAGCGATGTTTCGACCAGCAGCGGGTTCGGCAACACATCGGTTGGCAGAGACGCCCGTTCGATCGCCATGGGCTTGTCATCCGCCGTTCTCAGCCGCCCGATCCGCGAGACTGACGCATCCCGAGACAGCGCCAGCACCAAGATCTCCTCGGGCGATGGCATGAAGACCCCGCGTTCCAGCCAGATGCTGGAGGAGACCATGCCGCGCCGCGACATATCCTCGCTGAAGGACGTCAGGCGCGACAGCGATTGTTCAATACGCGGAATGTCCGAGGCCACGAAGGAACCGGAGCCCTGCCGCTGCACGATCAGCCCGTCCTCTGCCAGCGCGCGGATCGCCTTGCGCACTGTGACGCGCGACAGGTCGGTGATTGTCGCAATCTCCCGCTCCGGCGGCAGGGAACTGCCCGCGCGCAGCACCCCCTGATCGACGCCGTCGCTCAACCGCTGCCGCAGTTGCACGTACCTCGGGCCGCCACCAGCGCGAAGCCATTTGCCCGGTTCAAGGAATTCCGCAATGGTCATCGCACGCGCTCCGTCAACTCGGCCAGAGCCTCACGCGCGAACTGAAAGGCCCCATCCAGCGCGCTTCCGCCGGGCTCAACCCGGTGCGCAATGGCGTCCGGCGGCAGAAACCCCGCGTAGTGCGGCCCCAGCCCACCCATCAGGCAGAGCCGATCCCCGGGCAGAAACCCCAACCGCTCCAGCGCCCGCATCAGGTAAGATGCACCTTCGGTCAACAGCGACACGGCACAGCTGTCGCCCCGCTGAGCAAAGCGCACAATGTCCGGGGCCAGCGTGCCATAGTCGCCCGACCGGGCCGCCAGGCTGAAGGTCACAAGCGCATTGGGGTCATTGTCAAACCCGGCCAGGACGTGACGCGTCAGCGCCGTGTGCTCTGCAAGCCCATCATGGCAGAGCAGTGTCTGCTCCAGCACAGACCGCCCAAGCCAGGCGCCGGATGCCTGATCCGAGACGCGAAACCCCCACCCGCCGACATAGTCAAAAGTCGGCCCACTCCGAGATGCGACAATCGTGCCGGTGCCAACTGAGGCCACAAACCCATCCTGCGCGCCCAGCGCGCCCGCAACCGTTGTCGGACGGTCATCCGTCACCGTGATATGGCCGTAAGGCAGGGCCTTGGACACACGCTCGCTGTCCTCTTCGGTCAGAACCCCGGCAATTCCGATGTGAGCAATACCCTGTCTCAGAGCACCAGATGGCAGGCCCGCCTCGCGTGCCGCTTGATCGACCGTTTCGATGATATTACCCACAGCGCCCGCCAGATCCGAAGCCGAGTTGGCAGGCCCGCCTGACGCAAGACCCATGACACCACCCGCCCCTGTTCCGACCACCGCCCGGCAGCCGGTTCCTCCGCCATCTACGGCAATGAGGGGAAGATCGTGTGAATCACTCATGAGATACCTATATAATACCTATTGAGTGGAGAATACACCAAATTTGCGCCGCAAACCCTCGAATTTTGCTGAAATAGGTATGGAAATTTCCAAGTCTTAAAAAATAGTAGACAAAAGGTATCTAAAAGGTATTGGATGATGGAAAGGGGATTCGTATGTCGCTGCCGACAACCGAAAACGCGCCTGCAGGCGTCAGGATCGATGCGCTTGACGCACGCGACGCACTGGCCGCCATACTTGAAAGCCAGGCTGCAGCTGTGGCTGCGGTCACGCCGGTTCTCGCGCAGGTGGACGCCGCGGCAGAGGCCATGGCAAAGGCCATCCGCACAGGCGGTATGCTGGTCTACGCGGCGGCGGGCAGTTCCGGTTTGATGGCGCTTGCGGACGCCTGTGAGCTGCCCGGCACTTTCGGAGTGGCCCACAAGCAAATCCGGATCCATATGGCAGGCGGCGTGCCAGGCGACGGGATCATGCCCGGCGCAACAGAAGATGACGCGGATGCAGGTCGGCAGGTCGGAGAAGACACGAAGCAGGGTGACGTTGCCATTGTGCTCAGCGCCAGCGGCACTACGCCTTATGCGATTGCAGCCGCCCAAGCCGCAGGGTCGAACGGTGCGACGGTCATCGGGCTGGCGAATGCGCCCGGGTCGGCGCTGTTGGACCATGCAGATATTCCGATCTGCCTTGAGACCGGCGCGGAGGTCATCGCCGGGTCGACCCGCCTTGGCGCGGGCACGGCGCAAAAGGTCGCGCTCAACATGATGTCATCCCTGATGGGGGTTAAACTTGGCCATGTCTTTCAAGGCATGATGATCAACGTTGTGGCCGACAACGCCAAACTGAGGTCCCGCGCCGCCCATATGGTCGCCACCGCCGCCGGGGTGGCAGAACCGGCGGCTACCGACGCGCTGCGCCGGGCGGGTGGCAGGGTCAAGACGGCCGTCCTTTTGGCCCGCGGCTGCACGAAAGCGGACGCAGATGACCTTTTGCACAGGCACGACGGCCATCTCGCACCGTGCCTGCAAGACATAAACAACAAAGCAAACCAACACGGGAGACCCCAATGACCAAACGCAACCCTATAGGTGCACTGCTCATCTCGACCATGCTGGCCGGACCAGCCTGGGCCGAGGATGTCACGCTCACCATCGAAAGCTGGCGCAACGACGACCTCGCGATCTGGCAGGATCAGATCATCCCTGCCTTCGAGGCCGCGCACCCCGGCATCAAGTTGAACTTCACACCCTCTGCACCTGCGGAATACAACGCCATCCTGAACTCCAAGCTCGAAGCAGGTTCGGCGGGCGACATCATCACATGCCGCCCCTTTGACGCCTCGCTGGCGCTTTTTGAGGCCGGGCATCTGGCTGATATCAGCGCACTCGACGGCATGTCGAACTTCTCCGCCGTGGCCAAATCGGGGTGGAGTACGGATGACGCCTCCATCCAGTATTGCGTGCCCATGGCCTCAGTGATCCACGGCTTCATCTACAACAAGGACATCTTTGCCGAGTTGGGGCTGGAAGAGCCCACAACCGAAGCGGAGTTCTTTGCCGCCCTCGACGCCATCAAGGACGACGGCAGCTATATCCCCATGGCCATGGGCACCAATGATCAGTGGGAAGCCGCCACCATGGGTTACAACAACATCGGCCCCAACTACTGGAAAGGCGAGGATGGCCGCCTGGCCCTGCTCGCCGGGGACCAGAAGTTGACCGATGAGGCCTGGGTCGCGCCCTTCCGCCAACTGGCGAAATGGGGCGACTATCTGGGCGATGGCTATGAGGCGCAGACCTACCCAGACAGCCAGAACATCTTTACGCTGGGCCGCGCCGCGATTTATCCGACCGGCTCGTGGGAGATCTCGGGTTTCAACGGCCTCGCAGATTTCGAGATGGGCGCCTTCTATCCGCCAGTACAGGCCGCGGGCGACACCTGCTATATCTCCGATCACACCGATATCGGCATTGGTATGAACGCGGCGACCGACAACCCCGAAGCGGCCAAGACCTTGCTCAACTGGGTGGGCTCGCCGGAGTTCGCGACGATCTTCGCCAATGCCCTGCCCGGGTTCTTCCCGCTCTCCTCTGCACCTGTGACGTTGGATGATCCGCTGGCGCAGGAGTTCATCTCCTGGCGCGGCGAATGTGAAAGCACGATCCGCTCCACCTATCAGGTGCTGTCGCGCGGCACGCCGAACCTTGAGAACGAGACCTGGAACGCCTCCGTCGCCGTGATCAAGGGCGATGAGAGCCCCGAAGACGCCGGCCAGCGCCTGCAAAAGGGCCTGGCCAGCTGGTACGAACCCCAGCAGTAACGCACTGCGGCGCGCCGGGCTTCGACCCGGCGCCTCACCCATCCCGAAAGGCCGCTCATGCGCAAGCACGAGAACAGCCCTAGATTCCGCTGGCACATTGTCGTTTTCCTGGCACCCGCAGTGCTGGTCTACACGGCGGTGATGATCTACCCGCTGTTTAACACGCTGCGGCTGTCGTTTTTTGCCGAGGTGGACCAGCAGCGCGTCTTTGTCGGCCTGCAGAACTTCCATCGGCTCTTTGGTGATGCGATCTGGTCCAACCAGTTCTGGAACGCGCTTGGCAACAATCTGTGGTTCTTCCTCATCCACATGCTGGTGCAGAACCCCATCGGGATCGCGCTGGCGGCCATCCTCAGCCACTCGCGCCTGCGGTTCGCCGCCTTCTATCGCTCCGCCATCTTCATCCCCACCATCCTGTCCTTCGTGATCGTGGGCTTTGCGTGGAAGCTGATCCTCTCGCCCATCTGGGGCATCGCACCCGGTATGCTGGATGCGGTGGGCCTCAATTCGCTCTACGCGCCCTGGCTGGGCAAGGAAGAATACGCGCTCACCACGCTCTCGCTGGTCTCCGTCTGGCAGTTCGTCGGCATCCCGATGATGCTGATCTATGCCGCCCTTCTGTCGATCCCCGAAGAGATCCTGGAGGCGGCAGAGGTCGAAGGCATCACCGGCCTCTCCGCCTTCTGGAAGATCAAGCTGCCGCTCATTCTGCCCTCCATCGGCATCATCTCGATTCTGACCTTCGTGGCGAACTTCAACGCCTTCGATCTGATCTATGCCGCGCAGGGCGCGCTTGCTGGGCCTGATTTCTCGACCGATATCCTCGGCACCTTCCTCTATCGCACCTTCTTTGGCTTCCAGCTGCAACTGGGTGATCCGCACATGGGCTCCGCCATCGCGTCTGCCATGTTCCTGATCATCCTGCTGGGCGTCTGCCTCTACCTCTTTGGCATCCAGTCGCGCATGCGACGCTATCAGTTCTGAGGCCCCGATGAGCGCAGCCCGCCAGAACCCCTTCAACACCGTCGCCGCCCATGCGGCGCTGCTGATCTACACGTTGATCGCGCTCTTCCCGGTGTTTGTGATCGTGATCAACAGCTTCAAGTCCCGCCGCGCGATCTTTCGCGAACCGCTCGCCCTGCCCGATGCAGAGAGCTTTTCGCTGATCGGCTACCAGACCGTGCTGAAACAGGGGGATTTCTTCCTCTACTTCCAGAACTCCCTGATCGTGACCGTGGGGTCGCTGTTCTTCATCCTGCTTTTTGGCGCGATGGCTGCCTTTGCGCTGGCGGAATATCGGTTCCGGGGCAATACGCTGATGGGGCTGTATCTCGCGCTCGGCATCATGATCCCGATCCGCATCGGCACCGTGGCCATCCTGGAGATGATGGTGCAGACGGGGCTGGTGAACACGCTCTGGGCGCTGATCCTCGTCTATACCGCGCAAGGCCTGCCGCTGGCGGTCTTCATCATGTCGGAGTTCATGCGGCAGGTCAGCGACGATCTGAAAGACGCGGGCCGCATCGATGGGCTGTCCGAATACCGCATCTTCTTCCGCTTGGTGCTGCCACTGGTCCGCCCGGCGATGGCGACCGTGGCTGTCTTTAACATGATCCCGATCTGGAACGATTTGTGGTTTCCGCTGATCCTCGCCCCCGCCGAAGAGGTCAAAACCCTGACGCTTGGCAGCCAGGTCTTCATCGGACAGTTCGTGACCGACTGGAACGCGGTGCTCTCGGCGCTCTCGCTGGCGATCCTGCCGGTCATGGTGCTCTACGTGATCTTCTCGCGCCAGCTGATCCGGGGCCTTACGTCAGGAGCCGTGAAGTGAGTGAAAAAACCGTTCTGATCGCCGGATTGGGCAACATGGGGCGCAGCCACGCGCTGGCCTATCATGCGCGCAGCGATACGCAGATCATCGGCCTTGTGAACCGCTCCGAAGTGGCGCTGCCCGAGGCTTTGCAGGGCTATCCCCGGCTGGAGCGGTTCGAAGACGGGTTGGCCTTCAAACCGGATCTCGTCTGCATCGCCACCTATTCCGACAGCCACGCCGACTATGCCATTGCCGCGATGGAAGCCGGCGCGGACGTCTTTGTCGAAAAGCCGCTGGCCACGAATGTCGCAGATGCCGAACGCGTAGTGGACACCGCGCAGCGCCTTGGGCGCAAGCTGGTCGTCGGTTACATCCTGCGGCACCACCCCAGTTGGCAGCGCCTGATCGCCGAGGCGCGCGGGCTTGGCGGCCCATATGCCTTCCGCATGAACCTCAACCAGCAGTCGGACGGCCCCACCTGGGAGACGCACAAGGCGCTGATGCAAACCACCAGCCCGATTGTCGATTGTGGCGTGCATTATGTCGACGTCATGTGCCAGATCACCGATGCGGCACCAGTCCGTGTTAGCGGCATGGGGCTGCGGCTCTCGGACGAGATTGCGCCGGAGATGTACAACTATGGGCATCTGCAGGTCTGGTTCGAAGATGGCTCCGTCGGCTGGTACGAGGCGGGCTGGGGGCCGATGATGTCAGAGACAGCGTTTTTCGTGAAAGACGTGGTCTCACCGCAGGGCGCCGTCTCCATCAGCGATGGCAACAAGGGCGCCTCCGACGATGTGGATGGGCACACCAAGGTCGGCGCCATCCTCGTACACCGCCCCGACGGCGACACGGTGATCGAAATGCCGGAGGAGCCCGGGCACCAGGCGCTCTGCGACGCGGAGCAGGCCTATATGCTGCGGGCCATCGATGAAGACCTGGATCTGACCCGCCATATGACCGACGCCGTGCAATCCCTGCGAATATGCCTGGCGGCGGATGAGAGCATCCGCACGGGCCGCCCCTTCGAGCTTGGAGACCGCACATGACCGCGCTGACCCTGAGCAACATCCACAAGTCCTTTGGCAAGGTCGAGGTGCTGAGCGATGTGAGCCTGACCGTCGAAGAGGGCGAATTCGTCGTCTTTGTCGGCCCTTCGGGTTGCGGGAAATCCACCCTCTTGCGGGTCATCGCTGGGCTTGAGGACGCCACCAGCGGCACGGTCGAGATCGGCGGTGAGATTGTGAACAGCACACCGCCCGCCAAACGCGGCATTGCGATGGTCTTCCAATCCTACGCGCTCTATCCGCATCTGACGGTGCGTGACAACATGGGGCTTGGGTTGAAGCAGGAGAAACAGCCCAAATCGGTGATCAAAGAACGCGTCGACGCCGCCGTACAGATGCTGGATCTGGCCTCCTATGCCGACCGCCACCCCTCCGACCTCTCGGGTGGACAGCGACAGCGGGTCGCCATCGGGCGCGCCATTGTGCGGCAGCCGAAACTGTTTCTCTTCGACGAACCTTTGTCGAACCTCGACGCCGCGCTGCGCATGAACACCCGTATCGAGATCGCAGCGCTGCACCGCAAACTCAGCGCCTCGATGATTTACGTGACCCACGACCAGACAGAAGCCATGACACTGGCCGACAAGATTGTGGTGCTGCGTGATGGCCGGGTGGAGCAGGTCGGCTCCCCCATGGAGCTCTACAACAATCCCGCGAACCGCTTTGTGGCGGGGTTCCTCGGGGCGCCTGCGATGAATTTTCTCGCACACGGCCCCCTGCCCGTCGCCGATGGCGGCACGCTGGGTATTCGGCCCGAACATCTGCGCCTCACCCCAGAGGGGCGGTTGACCGGGACAGTCACCCATGTGGAGCGGCTTGGCGGCGATACCAACCTGCTGGTGCGCACGGAGGCGAATGAGGCGATCACCGTGCGCCTTTTTGGGCAGGACTCCACGGAGGTCGGCGCCACCATCGCGCTGGATTTCGACGATCACGCCGCCTTCCGCTTTGACCTACAGGGGCAACGCCTGCGCTAAGCAGCCAGTCACAAGCCTGAAACACCCAACAGACAAGCAGAAGCGCCGTTCCGAGGGGTGGCGCATACGCGCCGCCCCGTGGGGGCGGAACGGCGCAGCGCAACAGTGCCTGTTGCGCGGGTGTGTTGAGCGAAGCAAGGTGTTTCAGGCCAGTGGCCGGACGCCTTCGGCGCCGTACCTGCTCATGATCATATCGACGCTGTTGTCGACGATCTTCGCCATCTCATCGACGGACACCACTGGCGCGCCCAGGAAAACCACAGGCCAGAACGCCTTGCCCTTGAGCAGGGCGATAAACTCCTCCGCCACGTCGCGCGGATCGTCCAGCTGCAGCTGCCCATCCTCCGCCGCGCGGGTCAGCAGGGTCACAACCGGCTCCTTGAAGTCGGTCTTCTCTTCGTTCTCTTCCACCAACTCTGGCCGCTGCAGCATCTCGCTCATCACCATACGCGTGGTCGCCATCACCTCCGGTGAGGTGAGAAGACGCCCTTCCGCGTGGCCAAGATCAGCCAGTTGGTCGCGAATGCTCCGCCCCGGCGCATAGGTCACCGCAAGGCCCTTCGCAAACTTGGCCCAATGACGGCGGATCAACTCCTGAAAGAGCTTCTCCTTGCTCTCAAAGTGTTTGTAGACCGTGCGCTTGGATGCCCCCGCGCGAGCAGAGATCCGATCCATGCTCGCCGCGCTGAACCCGTTCTCGTGAAATTCGGCCACCGCAGCCTGAAAAATCTGCTCTCGCTTCGTGTCTGGTGTCTTGGCCGGCGCGTCCATACCTGATCCACCCATAACTCTTGGCCCAGAGGGTAAACGCACCAGTTTACAAATGTCAAAGATAGCGGTAGTGTAAACTGATGAGTTTACAACTGCTCAGCAAAATTCGTTTCCAGCACAACCCCCACAGGAGGTCTGAATGAGCCAGAGACTGAAGTTGAACGGCGTCGAACATGAGGTCGATGCCGAGCCCGGCACCCCGCTGTTGTGGGTCATCCGGGATGAGTTGAAGCTGACCGGCACCAAGTTCGGCTGCGGCGTGGCCTCCTGTGGGGCCTGCACGGTGCATGTGGATGGTGAGCCGATGCGCTCTTGCCAGACCTACATCGAAGATGTGGACGGCGCAGAGATCACAACCATCGAAGCCATCGGCAACACGGCTGCGGGAGCTGCGGTGCAGCAGGCCTGGCAAGAGCTGGACGTGGTGCAATGCGGCTACTGCCAGTCCGGGCAGATCATGTCGGCGGTCGGACTTCTGACAGAGAACCCGAAACCCTCGGTCGAGGAGATCCACGACTACATGCACGGCAACGCCTGCCGCTGCGCCACCTATCAACGGATCCGCGCGGGCATTCAGCGCGCCTCCGAAATCATGGAGGGCTGAGCCATGACAGTGAACACATCCCGTCGGGGCTTTCTCAAAGGCGCGACTGCGGCTGGCGCCGTTCTGGTCGTCGGCCTTCGGCCTGATGGCGCGTTGGCCGCAGGCAACACGCAGGCGCAGATCAACCCCTTTGTGAAAATCGGCGCCGATGGCCGCGTCATCGCCATCGTCAAGCACTTCGAAAAAGGGCAAGGCCCGACAACCGGCCTCTCGACCCTGATCGCCGAAGAGATCGGCCTGCGAATGGACCAGATCGACTATGAGTTTGCGCCCTCGAACCCCGAGCTCTACGCCAACCTCGCCTTCGGACCGTTCCAGGGCACAGGTGGCTCCACCGCCATGGCCAATTCCTTCCAACAATACCGCACCGCGGGCGCGGCCGCCCGCGCGGTGCTGATCGAGGCGGCTGCAAACGCCTGGGGTGTCGACGCCGCAACCCTCGATATCGCGGACGGCATGGTCACCGGAGGCGGACAATCGGCCCCGTTGGGTGACTTCGTCGAAGCCGCCACGGCGTTGGAGGCCCCATCCGAGCCGGTGCTGAAAGCGCCCGATCAGTGGCGCCTGATCGGCAACGCGGACGTGCGCCGCCTCGACAGCGCGATCAAGGGCGACGGGCGCGCGATGTTCGCCATGGACGTGCATCTGCCCAACCAGATGGTCGTGATGCTGGCCCGCCCACCGCAAACCGGTGGCTTGGTCGCGGGCTTTGACGACAGCGATGCGCATCACATCAAAGGCTTCATCCGCGCCGCGACCCTGCCCAACAACGCCGCCGTCGCGGTCTATGCCGAAGACACATGGGCCGCGATACAGGCCCGCGATGCGCTCAGCGTCGAGTGGGATTTGTCCAATGCCGAGACTCGCGACAGCAGCCAGATCAAGGCGGAGATCCTGGCAGCGCTTGAGGGCGACGCCGAATACAACGTGCTGAAAAACGACCCAGCCCCTATGGACGCAGCCGCGACGACCGTGGAGCAGACTTTCTACTTCCCGCTGCTCGCGCATGCTCCGATGGAGCCGCTGAACTGCACCATCGAGGCAAATGACGACGGTGGTATCACCCTGCATGACGGCGCGCAGATGCCCACCGGTCCGCATATGGCGCTGGCGCAGATCTTCGAGCTGCCAATGGAGAAGATCCGCATCAACACGATGCTGGCAGGCGGCTCCTTCGGGCGGCGGGCCACCCCCACGGCGGACTATCAGGTGGAGGCGGCGCTGGCCTTCATGATCACCGACCGCACGCGGCCCGTGAAACTGGTCTGGAGCCGCGAGGATGACGTGCGCGGTGGCTACTATCGCCCCGCCTTTGGCCACAAGGTCAAGGTGGGCCTGTCGGAGGAGGGTGAGATCGTCGCCTGGGATCACCGCATCGCCGGTCAGTCGATCTTCAAAGGCACCGCCTTCGAGGCGATGATCGTACATGACGGCGTCGACCATGCCTCTGTCGAAGGGGTTGCCGACACGCCCTACAACATTCCGGGCATGCACGTCGGTCTCACCGACACCAAGAAGGCGACCAGCACGCTCTGGTGGCGCTCGGTCGGACATACGCACACCGCCTATGCCATGGAGGTGATGATGGACATGGCCGCTCGCGCCGCCGGGCGCGACCCGGTCGAATTCCGTCTCGCCTATCTGGGCGATAGCACCGATGCCAAACGCAAGGCCGCCGTGCTGAAACTCGCCGCAGAAAAAGCGAGCTGGGGCGCCGCCCCGGCAGGGCGCAGGCAAGGGATCGCCGTGCACAAATCCTTCGGCAGCTATGTGGCCGAGGTGGTGGAAATCTCAGGCAGTGCGGAGGACGGCGTGCAGATCGAAAAGATCACCTGTGCCGTCGATTGCGGCATCGCGGTGAACCCGGATGTGATCAAGGCCCAGATCGAAGGCGGCGTGGGCTATGGCCTCGGCCACGCGATGCGCGACGAGATCACGCTCACGGGCGGGGTCGTGGATCAGTCCAACTTCCCCGACTACGAGCCGCTGCGCATCGGCGATATCGGCGCCATCGAGACCCATATCGTGCCCTCCGCCGAACCGCCCACCGGCATTGGCGAACCCGGCACACCCCCCTCAGCACCTGCCCTGGCCAATGCCATCGCAAGCACGGGTCCGCGCGTCGCCCTGCTCCCGATGGTCAACGACGGCGTCTCCTTCGCCTGACCCAGCACCCTGCCCTCCCCGGAGGGCAGGGGCACAGCAGACCTGACCCCATCCGCTGGGACCGTTCGGCAGACCTGCCGAACAGCGCCCGCGTCCCCCTCAATGGGGGGCACGGGCGCTCCCCCCCGGGCAAGCTCAAACGGAAATGAGCTCCGCCAAGCGCAGTCGCTGGATCTTGCCCGACGGCCCTTTCGGCAGCTCCTCCAGCACATGCACCACGTCAGGTGCCTTGAACCTGCCAAGCCTCTCCACACAAAGCTGGATCAACTCCGCTGTCTGCAAGTTCGCCCCCTCACGCAGCCGCACAGCTGCCTCAATGGTTTCGCCATAGCTTTTGCAGGGCCGCGCGAATGCTGCCGCCTCCACCACGTCCGGATGCGCATAAAGCGCCTCGTCCACCTCGCGCGGGGCAATATTCTCCCCGCCCTTGATGATCAGCTCCTTCAACCGCCCCGTGACAAAGACATACCCATCCTCATCCATCCGCGCGAGATCACCCGTCCGCAGCCAGCCGTCCCGGAAGGTCGCCTGGGTCGCGGCAGCATTCTTCAGATATCCGCGCAACACATTCGGGCCTTTCACGACAATCTCTCCCTCGATGCCGGGCGCAGACCGCACGCCAGCCTCATCCTGGATTTCCACCACACAGCCATAGGCAACACCCGGCGAGCCAACCTTGCGCACCCCCGGTGGCAGCGGGTTCGACAGGATCTGCGCCGCCGTCTCGGTCAAGCCCATGGTCTCGACAATCGGCACGCAGAACCGACGCTCAAAAGCCGCTTGCGTCTCAACCGCCAGCGCCGATGACGCCGAGCGTCCAAAGCGCATCCGGGATTTGCAGGCCACAGACGGCTCCGCCGCCCCATGCAGCAGATGCGAGATGATGGTGGGCACAACCGAAAACCACGTTGCCGCACCCTGATCCACCTGGTCCCAAAACCGCGAGGCCGAAAACCGCGGGACCATGGCGAGCGATCCGCCCGACACCAGGCTGCCCAGCACCGTGACGCAAAGCCCGTTGATGTGATAGATCGGCAAAACGCAGAACCCGCGATCTGTGCTGCTCAACTCATGCGCGATGGCCGTCGTCCAGCCGCCGGCCAAGAGGCTCGCATGGGAATGCACAACCCCCTTGGGCCGGCCCGTGGTGCCGGAAGTATACATCAGCAGCGCATCATCCTCCGGGCTCACATCATGAAGCGGTGCCTCCACCTCGCGCATCAATGACACCAGCTTGATCCCGGCCTCATTCGCCTGATCGAAAAGCGCGCAACAGCTCTCATGAACAAAGGCAAAGCGCGCCTCGGAATGGATCAACGCATAAGACATCGCATCCCGACCCGCCGCCAGGTTGATCATCGTTGCCCGGTATCCGCCATAAAGCGTGCCATAAAATGCGGTGACGCTCTCAGCCCCATTTGGCGCCAGAACCGCGACGCTCTCGCCCTTCTGCACGCCTTGAAAGGTCAATCCCGCCGCAAAGGCCCGCGCACGCGCCCGCAGATCTGGCCAGGTCAGCACAGCCCCCGTTTCGGGGAAGACCACAGCCTCCCCACCCTGCTCAGCCCGCGCATCGAGCCAGTCACGCACAGTGCCCGCTGGCGGCCGGTGGCGCTCCAGCCTCATCGTCCGGCGTCGTCCCAATACTTACCAAAGATCTCGTCGAGCGACGGCTCCCGCGCGGGGATCTCGCGCACGATGCGCGTGTACTGCAGGAAATGCCGCCAGTGCAGGTTTTCATCCGTGGCGTTGCCGCCCCAGGCTCCACACCCCATGCTGAGTGAAAACGGCATCCCGTTGGTAAACGCCCCCCCCGTCGCAAACGTATGCGCCTGATTGACGATCACACGCGCCGTGGGAACAGCAAGAGCCAGTTGCAAGGCACGCGCCTCGTCGTTGGAATGCAGCCCCACCGAATGCCCGGCCCCCTGATGCAGCTGAATGGCGCGCGTCTGCGCAACCGCCACCTCAAAATCCGGCACACGGTAAAGCGCCAGCACCCGGCTCAGCTTCTCCCCGCTGAGCGGATGGGCCGAACCAACACCCGAGGTCGGCACGGCGATGTATTCGGTCCCTTCGGGCACCTTGCCCTCCAGACCAAGCGCCACGATCATTGCGCGCGCGTCCTGCGCGATCACCGCAGGGTTCAGCTTGCCCCCGGGCCAAAGCCGCGCCACGATCTCCGCCTCATCTTCAACCACCGCACCACCGGCACGGGCCATCGCCGCGACAAAGGCGTCATAGACCTCCTCGACCACCACCACCGCATTTTCCGATGAACAGGAAGTGGCATTGTCAAACGTCTTCGACGCGCGAATCTTCTCCGCCGCCGCTGCCAGATCTGCCGTCTCATCGACAATCACCGTGACATTGCCTGCCCCCACGGCCACAGCCGGTGTCCCGCAGGTCTGGGCGCGGTGCACATTGTTCTGACTGCCCGTCGCGATGACCTTGTCGCAGGTCTCCATCAACCGCTGGGTCTTTTCCTTTGATCCAGGTGCGGGGATCATCTGCACCAGATCCGGGTCCTCCCCAATCTTGGCAAACTGCGCATGGACAAACTCCAACAGCCGCGCACAGGCCGCCACACCTTTGGGCGAAGGCGCCACCACAATCGCGTTGCCACATTTCAGCGCGTTGATGACGTTGTTGGCTGGCGTGGCCGCCGGGTTGGTCGAGGGCACAATCGCGCCAATCACGCCCATGGGCCGAGCAATCTTGGTAATCCCTGTCTCTGCATCATCATCGACCACACCGAATGTCGCCACATCTTGCATGTCGCGCAAAAGACCAAGCGTCTTGCGGTGGTTCTTGATGACCTTGTCCGCCACATTGCCCAACCCTGTGGTCCGCACCGCAAGCTCGGCCAATTCGCGATTGCGCTCCGGCTGCATGATCGCCCAGCCCACGGCCTGGGCGGCCCGATCATATCGCGCCTGACTGCCGTCTCTCTCGTATCGCACCTGCGCCGCACGCGCGCGGGCCACAATCGCGTCCAACTCCACGATAGGGGCAAGAGTGGTCATCTGCCTTCATCCTTCCAAAAATACTCCGGGGAGGGTGCGGGAGGGGCAGAGCCCCTCCCGCCCGGTCGCCGCCAGGGCGGCGAAACCAAAGACTTTACAACCCCGCAAGAAGCTCTCGCAGCGTCTCTTCCCGCGCCGCCCACATGTCAAGCACCTCGTCCCGGGTCATGATATGCATGGGCGAGCCACCCGCTTTCATCTTTCCCGCCACCCGGCTGTTTGCGAACATATCCGGCACCGTGGCCGCCAGCTTGTCGATGATCGGCTGCGGCGTGCCCTTGGGCACCATTACGCCGCGGAAATTCACGCTCGCATTGTCGATGTCAAAGCCCTGCTCCGCCATTGTCGGAACATCCGGCAGGAACGCATTGCGCTCCAGATCAAAGACACCGAGGATCTTCACATTACCCGCCTCCTGCGCCCGGAACGCATCGGAGAGGTTATTGACCCCGCCCAGCACGTCCCCCGCGATCACCGCTTTCATGGCACCTGCGCCGCCCTTGTTGTTAGGAATATAGGCCAGCTTCACACCCGCTGCTTTCTCCAACTGCAGGGCTGCAATGTGATGACCCACAAACAACCCAGCACCCGAAAACGTCAGCTTGCCGGGGTTCTCGGTGGCATAGCCCACCACATCAGCCATGGAATTGAAGGGGCTGTCCGCACCCACCACAAACACCGCAGGGTCCGCCCCCCAATTGGCAATCGGCTCGAAACTCTCAGCAGAATACTGAACCCCGCCCTCAATCGACTGCGCAATGAAATGCGGGATGTTATAGGCGCCAAGCGTATATCCATCCGCCTCCGCCTGAGTGGCAAACCAGTTCCAGCCCACCCGGCCACCGGCACCGGGCTTGTTGATGATGGCAATGGGCATACCCAAGGCATCCTCGTTTCCCGCAGTCATCGTCACAATCCGCGCTTGGAAATCCGTGGCCCCACCGGCGCCATAGCTGACCATCATCATGATCGGACGATCCGGAAAGGATGCATGCCCATCGGCTACAGCCATGCCGGGCAACCCCATCAGCGCCAGTGCGGCGGCTGCTATCAGTCTTTTCATCTCATTCTCCTCCCAAAGGTTGATCTGCCGTTGTTGCGGTTCAGAAAAATATCTCTCGCGGTGTGAACACCTTGAGCAACATCGCAAAGAGACCATACATCACCGCCAGAAACCCTGCGGTGATCACGATGCGCCTGACCCAGGTCTTGCCCACGCCATGCGGCGCAGGATCGTAGAGAGACAAGAGCACAAAGAACGCCAGCGTCGAGGCCGTGTAGAACCCCAGGGCCTTGGCCGCCCAGAACACGTAAATCAGCGCCACAGCCAGCCCCGGTAGGATGCTGATCATCGCGCGACGGTCCAACCCATTGCCCACCTTGGTCCGCCCCAGGGCCGCCTTGCCAAAGGTCCAGAGCGCCAAGACCACAAATACGGTCGAGATAATCCGTGGGAACAGAAAGGCCGCCGTCGGCTCCTGAGTATAGCTAATAGTGACCACAGCAAGGCCCACGGCGGCGACAAGGCCACTGGCGACGATATGCTGGCTGCGCGGCAGGTCGGTCATGACAACGCCTCCTCTTTCTCGATGGCGTCATCCTTGGTGGTGTAGCGGCGGCTCATGATCTCCATCCACGCCGAATAGCCGACCGACACCAGGACCAATCCGATCAACAAAAGGTTCAGCGCGCCGGTAAAGAAATACAGCCCGACGCTGGAGGTCGCGGTGGCAATCATGCTACCTTGGATGAAATTCGCCTCGGCAATGGGACCCAGGATCAGGCCCAGCACCAGCGGTGCCGCCGAAAATCCGAACCGTTCGAGAAAGTACATGCCCGTGCCAAGCGTCATCATCACATAGACATCGCCCATGGAATTCTGCACCGAATAGCTACCAAAGACTGCCAGCCCCAGCACCACGGCAGCCATCACCGCATTGGGCACCTGGGCCACGCGGGCGGCCAGCCCCGCCACATAGAGCCCAAAGAGGCACATCAAGATCTGGCCGATAAGCATCGAGTTGATGAAGGTCCAGGCCACCTGCGGATGGTTGTCGAAAAGGTCACTGCCCGGGAAAATCCCATGGATCAACAAGCCACCCAGCAGCACCGCCGCTGTGGGTGAGCCAGGGATCGACAGCGTCAGCAGCGGCACCAGAGACGGCCCCACCATGGCGTTGTTGGCACTTTCGGCGGCGATGATGCCTTCGCTATGACCCGTGCCAAATTTCTCACGCTCGGGGCTGAGCTTCTTGGATTGATCATAGGCCACCAATCCTGCAATCTGCCCCCCGACCCCGGGGATCAAACCAATGACCGACCCGGTGAGTGTGCCAATTGATAGCGCGCGCGTGCGGCGCCCCATCTCACGCACGGCCTGCCCCACCGGATGCCGCTCTACGCTCAGCACCTCCGCATCCAGCCGCTGGCGTCCTTTTGCGAACATCGTGATCACCTGCGGAATGGCAAACAGACCAATCAGCGCGGGGATCACGTTGATCCCACCTGACACGCTGGGATGAAAGATGAACCGCTGTGCGCCCATGATATCGTCAAAGCCAATCGTGGCCAGCCACAGACCAATGCAGCCCGACAGCAGCCCTTTGACGACTGAGCTGGAATCGAGTGATCCAATCACCGTCACACCGAGGATCGCAAGCCAGAAAAGGTGCGACGGACCAAAGGCCAGCGCCCATTGCGCCAGCACCGGCGTCAGGAAAATCAGCAGCAGCACGCCAAACACACCGCCCACCGCCGACGACAGAAACGACAGATGCAGCGCCCGCGCGCCCTGCCCCTTCCGCGCCATCGTATGCCCGTCGAGCGTTGTGGCGATGTTGGCGGGCGCGCCGGGGATCTTGAGCAGAATGGCACTGACCGCACCGCCCGCGACGGTCGACGTATAGGCCGCGCCCAGCAAAATCAGCCCCTGTGCAGGCTCCAGCCGAAAGGTGAAGGGGATCAGCAGCGCCACCGCCATTGTCGGTGACAGGCCGGGCGTCGCGCCCAGGATCAGCCCGCCGATGGTGCCCAGCAACAGCAGGCCAAAATTGACCGGCACAAAGACATCGCCGAAATAGGCCAGAAACTCCAACTCGTCGTTCCTCCCAAAAGACAAGATGTTGACCAACAACCGTATGTGATGAAAATAGTTTTGCAAATGTTTTCATTTTTCTCACACAAACTACAGGCAACAAACTGTTTTGGATCAGAAAAAAGCCGATATCATCGCAGTCGCCAAGGCCGCGCGCGTATCACCCTCGACAGTGTCGCGCAGCTTCAACCACCCCGATCTGGTCAAAGCCACGACTCGCAAACGGATAGATGCCGCCGTCCGCCGCCTCGGCTACATCCGCAACCGGGCCGCGCAAACGATCCATGGAATCCGCAGCGGAACAGTGGGGCTGATTGTGCCCACGGTCGATCACGCGATCTTTGCGGAGCTGATCCAGAGCTTCGCCGGCGCCATAGAAGAGCTGGGCTTTACTATCCTGCTTGCCTCGCACGGCTATGATCTGCAGCGGGAATATGCGCTGACCCGAAAAATGCTGGAGCATAGAGTGGACGGCGTGGCGCTGGTCGGGATCGACCATGAAGAGGAGACGCTGTCGTTGCTGCAAAACCAAAACACGCCGACGGTCCTGCTGTGGAACTACACGCCGGACACCCTTTTTCCCTGCGTCGGGTCGGACAATGATGGCGCGGGGCGGCTTGTTGGATCTCATGTCGCGGGGCTGGGGCATCGCCAGATCGCCACGCTTTTCCCGCCTCTGGCTGGGAATGACAGAGCCGCCCAGCGTCATCTGGGAGTAGAAAAGGCCTTGGATGAACATGGCGTGACCATCCCTGACCATTTGCGGCTTGAAACACCCTACAGCGTTGCCTCTGCCAAAGCGGCGGTCACCGACATACTCGGCTTGCCTCAGAGGCCAACGGCCATCCTCTGCGGCAACGACGTGCTGGCTTGGGGTGCGTTGCACGCCATCTCGAAACTTGGATTGCGCGTGCCGCATGACATCACCGTCACCGGGATTGGCGACTTCAAAGGCTCGCGGGAATTCGAGCCTGCGCTGACAACCGTGCGCATCCCCGCGCGGCAAATCGGGGCCAAGGCAGCCGCACTCATTGCAGGCAATATTGTCACGCCAGAGACACCCGGAGACGGCGAACTGATCGTGCCCGAATTGCTTGTGCGCAGCACCTGCGGGCGCTCCAACAACAGCGCCTGCCTTTAAAACACGACATTCATCACAAAGAGCGACACCACCAGGAACAGGAGCGTCATGATCCCCCCGCTCTTGATGAAATCGACCACCTTGTAGCCTGCGGGGCCCATGATCAGCGCGTTGACCTGATGGGTCGGGATCAGGAAGGAATTGGAGGTGGAAATCGCCACCGTGAGGGCAAAAATCGCAGGGTCGCCCCCCGCCGCAATGGCAATGGAAATGGCCAGGGGGACCAACAGCACCGTGGCCCCCACATTCGACATGATCAGCGTGAAGACCGTCGCCAGAACGGCAACACCCGCCTGCAAAGACCAGAGCGGCCAGCCGTCCAGCAGCGAGAGAATCTGTTGCGCGATCCAGGCTGCCGTGCCCGTGGTCTGCACCGCCTGCCCCAGCGGAATGAGACTGGCAAGCAGGAACACCGTGCTCCAGCTCACTGCCTCATAGGCGTCGTCGATGTCCAGCACACCGGTCAGAATCATACCAACTGCCCCGGTCAACAGACACAGCGACAGCCGCAGATCCGTGAAGAGGATCAGCGAGATCGAAATGAGGAAGAACACCAGCGCCCAGCCAACTTTCTTGGGCCGCAGCTCTTCCTGCGGGAAGTTGGTGGTCACCACCACAAAGTCGCGGTCACGTGTCAGCCGGGTCAGCGCCTCCCAGGTGCTGTGAATGACCAGCGTATCCCCCGCATGAAACGGGATCTCACCCACGGGTGTAGGCGCATGCTCGTCCGTTTCCACATAGCTCATGGTGTCTTCGTCGCGGTGGATGGCCAGCAGGCTGGCGCCGTAGGTCTTACGAAACACCAGATCATGCGCGCATTTGCCAATGACAGACGATCCGGGCGGGATCACCATCTCCGCCACGCCAGATTTCGTGGCGGCATAATCCTCGGCAAAGACTTCCAGATTGGGGTGCAGGATGTAACCGCCCTCCTCGACCATCTGCTCAATCACCTTGCGCCGTCCCAGCACCGCCAAGCGGCAGGGCGCGGTGATCTGGGTCTGGATGACCGGCGCAAACCAGCGTTTGCCCTGAAACGCGCTGCCGATGATGTAAACGTGATAGCGCTGCATCACATCATCGAAGGTTTCGCCCACACAGGGGTGCCCGTGCGGCACGGATATTTCAAAGATGTCGGTTTTCAGCCCATAGATGTTCTTGAGGTACTCTTTCAGCGACTGCCCGCTTGTGCCGTCGCCGGATTTGGAGCCCTTGGGCAGAACCCACCGCCCCAGCAGCGTGAAATAGAGAATGCCGGTGGCGACAAGGCACACACCCACCGGGGTGACAGAGAACAGGCCAAACGTCGCCATCTGCTGATCCGCAGGCAGCGCCTGATTGGCACTGAGCAGCAGATCATTGAGCAGGATAAGCGGCGACGACCCCACCATCGTCATGGTCCCACCCAGAATGGCGCAAAAGCCCATGGGCATCAGCAGGCGGCTGAGCGGCAGTTCGGTGCGCACCGAAATCCGGCTGACCACCGGCAGGAAGAGCGCTGCGGCGCCCACATTCTGCATGAAAGACGAGATGACGCCGACAGTGCCCGACACAATCGGGATGATCCGGCCTTCGGTCTTGCCGCCGTGTTTGAGGATCACCGAGGCGACCTTGCTCATCAGCCCGGTCTTGTCCAACCCTGCGCCGATGATCATCACGGCGATGATCGAGACCACAGCATTCGAAGCCAACCCGTCGAACAGGCGGCTCACATCCGCCAGAGAACCAAGCCCCGGCACCTGGCTGAGCAACCCCAGCAGCACCATAACCATGATGGCCGCCAGATCTATTCGGACAACCTCGGAAACGAACAGAAAAACCGTGAATGCCAGCAGGCCGAGCACCACTGACATTTCCAAAGTTAAGGTGATTTGCTCCAAACCCGCACCCCTTTTTTCAAATTGTTACCACCAGCACCGGGCTTCGCGCAACAAAACGTCTGAAAGGATTGCATTCGCCTGCGTATGGCCCCCCGCATGCCCGGCGTGTGCGTCAGTAGGAGTAGTCCGCATAGATGCGGCTGAGGTCTCCATCCCAGTCGCCGTGGTAGTGCTCCAGCAGCTCGTCAGCGGGGACCTTGCCGCTTTCCACACTCTCCATCAACGCGTTGAGGAAGTGGTTCTCATCCGGGACCATGCCGCCCGCGCCCGCGCGGGCGCGCGCCTTCAGGCCCGCTTCGCTGATCCGAACCGCCTCGCGCGCGATATCGTGCAGCTTGATGCCGTGCACCTCGGCCTGCAGCCCGTCGATGGAGGCCGCAACGCGCATCAGGTCCCGCGTCCCCATGTCCCAGTCTTTCACCAGATCCCAGGCCGCATCCAAGGCGGTCTGGTCATACATCAGCCCGACCCAGAACGCCGGCAGCGCACAGAGCCGCCGCCACGGGCCGCCATCCGCTCCACGCATCTCGATGAACCGCTTTACCCGCGCTTCGGGGAAAATGGTAGTCAGATGATCTGCCCAGTCGCTGAGCGTCGGGATTTCACCGGGCAGCGTAGGTAGCTTGCCGTCCAGAAAGTCGCGGAACGACATCCCCAGCGCATCCACATACCGCCCGTCGCGATAGACAAAATACATCGGCACATCGAGCGCATAGTCCACCCAACGCTCGAACCCGAACCCCTCCTCAAAGACAAAGGGCAGCATGCCTGTCCGCGCCGCATCCAGATTGCGCCAGGCCACGCTGCGCCAGGACTTGTGCCCGTTGGGCCGCCCCTCGAAGAAGGGCGAATTGGCGAACAGCGCCGTCGCCACAGGCTGCAGCGCCAGCGCAACGCGCATCTTCTGCACCATGTCGGCTTCAGAGCTGAAATCGAGGTTCACCTGCACCGTGCAGGTGCGCCGCATCATCACGCGGCCCATGGTGCCCACGCGGCCCATGTAATCGTTCATCAGCTTGTAGCGGCCCTTGGGCATCAGATCCATGTCGTCATGGCTCCAGACCGGCGCCGCACCCAGCCCGATGAAGCCCGCGCCAATCCGGTCCGCCACATCCTGCACTTCGCGCAGGTGGGTGTTCACCTCGTCACAGGTCTCGTGGATCGTCTCCAGCGGCGCGCCCGACAGCTCCAGCTGCCCGCCGGGTTCCAGCGAGATATTCGCCCCGTCCTTTTCCAGCCCGATGAGCTTGCCGCCCTCTTCCACGGGTGCCCAGCCATGAGCGTCGCGCAGCCCCTCCAGCATCACCCGGATCGAGCGGTCCCCCTCATAAGGCAGCGGCTTCAACGTGTCCTTGCAATAGCCGAATTTCTCGTGCTCCGTCCCGATCCGCCATTGGTCTTTCGGCTTGCAGCCGTCGGCCAGGTACTGCGCCAGTTGATCATGCGACGTGATCGGTCCGCCGCCGGATTGAGGGATGGACATGGGGGAGGCTCCGTTCAGTCGTGGCGTGATCTAGGAAGGTCAGGGATGAGCCGAAACGACGAAGGTGTCAATGCAGACGAAGGGGGGCGGCGGCCTCACCTGCGCGCTGCCAGATCACGATGGCGTGCGCGTCAGCACCCTGCAGCGCGTTAAGCATTCGCTCCGTCCGCAGGCCGGACAGTGTCGCAAAAGCGTCAAACAACGCTTCGGCACCTTCTGCGTTCACAGGAATCAACAGATCGGGCTGGCCGGGCTGCGTTAGTCGCCAATGCGCAGGGTAAAACGTCTTGTCCAGCACCAGCTCGGTCATCTCTCGCAGCGCCACAGACCCACCCGTCAGCGGCCCGAAATAGGTGATCTGGCCTTCATCCACACGCACCGCCCCCGGCCCCTGCCCCGCAGAGCGAAACCGTGCGCGCTGCACGCCGACCCAGACCAGCGCCGCCCCGCCGGCAAGCAGCGCAAGCGCCGGAAGCACCAGCAACCGCCCCGGACCCAGCAGCCACCACAGCCCCAGCACCACCATCGCACCGCCCGCCAGCACCTCGCGCCAGCGGACAAGCTGCGCCTTCGCCTCTGGCCGCAGGAAGGTCATGCCGCGCGCCCCACAATCCGAGGTGTATCAAGCAAGGAAATCTGGTAGCTGCCGATCCTCCGAAACCCGATGGCCTCATAGGCCCGGGCCGCAAAAGATGTCGCAGCAAAGAGGATCGCCGCACGAATGCCCTGCCCCCGCACCTCAGCCAGATGCAATGCCACGATGCGCCCGCCATGGCCACACCCGCGATGCTCGGGCGGCACGTAGACGCCGCCCACCTGCACCATGTCAGACGTGCGCGCGTTCAGCGCCGACATCGCACAGACCACACCGCCAATCTCCATGACCCGGGCGTCTGCCCTTTCGACGAATTGCCGTGCCGCAAGCTGCCCGTCGGTCCCGCCCAACGTGCCCATGCCGGTCTCGTGATGATAGGCGTCGAACCATGACGCGAGCCAACGCGTCTCGTCCGGTCTTGGGCGACGCAGCGACACATCCGCCGCCTGTAGGTCCGGCAGATCGGATAGCGACAGCGCATAAAGCGGCTGAACATCCTTCAACCGGAACGCCGAATCCTCAAATCCAAGTGCTGCGGCAAAGGCCTCCACCTGCTCGGGCACGCCTGTCATGCCCACCAGCGTCCGACCTTGCAGGGCCCGTGCACAATCTTCCCAAAAGTCAGCGTTGGCACCCGGCGCCTGGCACATCAGGAAGCCACCGTTGGTGCAGCCCGCCACAGCAGTGATCTGCCCCGCCGCCTCGCACAGATAATAGGTGGTCGCATTGGCATGATCAGATGCGCCGATCCCATGCGCGGCCAGATTTCCGCGCAGGAACATCGAGGTCACCGCATAGGGCTGCAGGAACGCCTCCAGCCGGGCCGCATCCTCTGGCGTTGCGATCCGGATCACACCCAATCTCCCAATGCGCTCTGCCAGAGCGTCAAAGCCGCAACCGCCGCCGTATCCGCCCGCAAGATGCGCGGCCCAAGAGACACCGCGTGGGCCTGTCCCATACGTTGCACCCTGTCGCGCTCGCCATCAGCAAAGCCGCCCTCCGGCCCGATCAGAATCGCCCAAGGCCCGCAAACGGCAGGTAAGGTGGGCTTTGAGGCCACCTGCCCCTCGTCGCAAAACATGATCTGCCGGGTGTTCTCCCAGGCGCCCAGCACCCGGTCCAGCCGCTGCATCTCCACCACCTCCGGCACGAAGGTCGCGCCACATTGCTCGGCGGCCTCGACCGCATGCGCCTGCAACCGCGCACGCTGAATGCGCCCCGAATTGGTGAACTGCGTCTGCACCGGCACGATCCGAGCCGCGCCCATTTCCACCGCTTTCTCGACAATGAAATCGGTGCGCGCCTTCTTGATCGGCGCAAACATCAACCACAGATCGGGCGGCATCTGCATCGGGCGCGTCTGGCTCAGCACAGCAAGCACACCGCCGCGCTTGCCTGCCTCCGCCACTTCGGCCAGCCACTCGCCGCTCTGGCCATCAAAGACCAGAATCTGCGCACCGACCCCAAGCCGCATCACGCCAAAAAGGTAATGCGCCTGCTCCCGCGACACCGGAACCGATTGCCCCGCGCCCAAGGCATGCTCTACATAAAGTCTGACTTTGGCCGTCACGGTCTGATCCATGAGGAGAGACATATGCAAAAGCCGCAGCCTGTACCAGATGGCGCTGTCGCAGACGCCGTCAAAGACAATTGGGTCGACAGGCTGGCCCCCGCATGGTCGCGCCCCTACCTGCGGCTCAGCCGGGCCGACCGGCCCATCGGCACCTGGCTTTTACTGTTGCCCTGCTGGTGGGGGCTGGCGCTGGCGATGCTGCATGACCAGCACGCCTCCTGGCATGACCTCTGGATCGCCCTCGGCTGCGCGGCGGGCGCGTGGCTGATGCGCGGCGCAGGCTGCACCTGGAACGACATCACCGACCGTGACTTCGACGGCGCGGTGGAGCGCACACGCTCCCGCCCCATCCCGGCAGGTCAGGTGACCGTGCGCGGAGCCATCATTTGGATGTGTGCGCAATCGCTGCTGGCCTTCTGCATCCTGCTCACCTTCGATGTGGCAGCCATTGCGCTTGGCGTGCTCGCCCTGCTGCCCGTCGCCATCTATCCCTTTGCAAAGAGGTTCACCTGGTGGCCGCAGGTCTTTCTTGGCCTCGCCTTCAACTGGGGCGCGTTGCTGGCCTGGGCAGCCCATAGCGGCACGCTGCACGCGCCCGCCCTTCTGCTCTATCTCGCAGGCATCGCCTGGACGCTCTTCTATGACACGATCTACGCGCATCAGGACACCGAAGATGACGCGCTCATTGGCATCAAATCCACCGCGCGGCTCTTTGGTGATCAAACCGGCACCTGGCTGCGCCGGTTTCTGATCATAACCGTCACTCTCGTCGGCATTGCCGTGATTGTCGCAGCGCTGCCACAAGCCTCACCACTCGCACTGCTGCTGGCGCTGGCAGGTCCGTTGGCCATGGGCTGGCATATGATCTGGCAACTGCGCAGCCTCGACATCCACGATAACGCGAAGCTGCTGCACCTCTTTCGCGCCAACCGCGATACCGGCGCGATCCCGCTGCTCTTTTTTGGCGCAGCGCTGCTGGTATGATTGAACCCCCGCCCGCAGGCAGGTATCACAAAGAGGAACCGTAACAGATCAGCAGGCCCCATGCCGCGCGCCACCAAAACCCTTTCGCTTTGCGTTTTCGCCGCTGCTGCCGCTGCCGCCTTTCTGGCGGCAAATGCGTCGGTGCAACTGGTCGAGGATTCGTCCGAGATCGGCGTGCGGGACGCGCTCGATACCAACGCGCTGACCTGGGCGGAGGTCGAGGCGGACGGTCTGCGCGTGATGCTGTCCGGGACAGCACCCACCGAGGCGCTGCGGTTCCAGGCGCTTAGCGTGGCGGGCTCCGTGGTGGATGCCGCGCGGATCATCGACGACATGGATGTCGTTGCAGCCAAAGCCATCGCCGCGCCGCGCTTTTCCGCCGAAGTCCTGCGCAACACCTCGGGCGTGTCCATCATCGGGCTCATTCCCGAGAGCACCGACCGCGATGCAATTGTCGACGGTTTTGCCGCGATGTCCGATCTGCCGGTTACCGATCTTTTGGAAACGGCGGACTACCCCGCCCCCACCGGCTGGGACGACGCGCTGGCCTTCGCCATCAATGCCACCCGCGACCTGCCCCGGGCCAAGGTGTCGGTCACCGCAGGCCGCGTCGAGGTCACCGCGATCACCGACAGTGTCGCCGCAAAAACAGCGCTGGAAAAAGAGCTGACGCGCGCTGCACCACCTGCCCTGCGCCTCACGCTCAACATCAGCGCCCCGCGCCCGGTGATCACCCCCTTCACCCTGCGCTTCGTGATCGATCAGGGCGGCGCGCGCTTTGACGCCTGCTCCGCCGACACCGAAGAGAACCGCGACAAAATCCTGGCCGCAGCACATACCGCCGGGCTGGACGGGACAGGACGCTGCACCGTCGGCATGGGCGTGCCCTCTCCCACATGGACGCAGGCCGTCGAAACCGGCATCACCGCTCTGGCAGAGCTTGGCGGCGGCAGCGTCACCTTCTCTGACGCGGATGTGACACTGGTGGCCGCAGAAGGCACCGACCCGCGCCTCTTTGATCGTATCACCGGAGAGCTGGAGACCGGCCTGCCCGAGGTCTTCGCGCTCGCTGCGGTGCTGCCCGAGACGCTTGAGCCATCCGAAGGGCCTGCCGAATTCATCGCCACACTCAGCCCCGAAGGGCAGGTTCAACTGCGCGGGCGGCTGTCGGATGAGAAAATGCGCGAAGTGGCCGACAGCTTTGCCCGCGCCAAATTCGGCTCAGCCAATGTCTACACCGCCGCGCGTGTGGTGGATAACCTGCCGCAAGACTGGTCAGCCCGCGTGCTCACCGGCATTCAGGCGCTGGGATATCTCAACAACGGCGCCGTCACAGTCACTCCCGACAAGATCGCGCTGACCGGCAAGTCTGGCGACCAGAATGCCCGCGCCGCTGTCGCACAGTTCATGGCCGGGAAACTCGGCCAGGACGGCACTTTCGACATCGACGTGGCCTATGTGAAAGCGCTGGACCCGATTGCTGCCCTTCCAACCCCGCAGGAATGCGAGGCGGATATCAGTCAGATCGTGTCGGCGTCCAAAATCGTGTTCGAGCCCGGCAGCGCCACCATCGACGAAGGCGCGCTTAACACAATGGATATGATTGCCGAGGTCTTGCGCGACTGCGGCGACCTGCGGCTTGAGGTGCAAGGGCACACCGACAGCCAGGGCCGGGAAGAAATGAACCTCGCCCTCAGCCAGGCCCGGGCAGAATCAGTGCTGAACGAGTTACGCGCCCGGCGTGTGCTCACCGGCACATTTGTCGCCAAAGGCTACGGCGAGGCCGCCCCCATCGCCGATAACGGCAGCGAGGCAGGCCGCGAAGCCAACCGGCGCATCGAATTTCGCCTGATCCCCCCTCCGTCACCTCAACCTGAAGGCGAAACAGCACTGGAAAGCGCTGCAGAATCCGGCGATACAGAGAGCAGTGATGGTGTGGAAGGGTCCCGGGATGAGTAGGACTGAGTTTGTTATCGCAACAGCTGCGATCTTGTTTGTGGCCTTCTGCCTGGGCTGGTTCGCGAATTGGCTGATCCACCGGTTCAGCCGCGTCGCTGCCGACGATGTGGCCCAACTTGACCGAATGAGTCAGGAGTTGCACGAGGCCGAAGAGACCCGCGATCAGGCGATCACCTACCTGCAGCAGCGCGAGGCAGAGCTGACCAACCAGCTCGCCCAGACCGAGGCAGAGCTGCGCGCGGCCATGGACGGCCTGCGCGACGCCCGGCACGAGGCCGAAGAGCTGCGCGCGCAGGTCAGCCGGGAAGCGATCAGCTAAAGCATCTCACGACAACCTGAAACGCCACGCTTTACCCGATGCGTTAAGGTCCCTGACTTCACGAGATATCAGCGCATCAGGATCTCACAGGCTCAAGCCACGGTCAGATGCGCGCATTTGGCCAGATGCCCGACACTCTGGGATGTGCTGCCCAAGACCATAGCCGTCAGATTGCCCAGACCCCGGCGCCCGGTAACAATGAGGTCAGATCCCACCTCATCTGCATGTCCGACCAGCGCCCGCCCCGGCTCCCCATCGCCAACGTGCGAAATGGGCTGTGCAACACCGGCCTCGGCCGCGACCGTCCGCGCCTGCATCAGGACCTTCTGCGCCGCCTCCGCGACCTCTTCGGCAGAGGGCATGGTTGTGGCAACATGGTATCCCGCAACAGCCCCCATGGCGAAGGCCACCGTTTCGGGCTTTGGCGTATGGGAGATATGCAGCTCAGATCCATAGGTCGTGGCCAGATTGCAGGCTGTGCGCAAAGCCTTCTCCGAGGCCTCCGATCCATCAAACCCAACAGTGATTTTCTCAAACATTGCAGATGTCTCCTCTCGTGTTCCAGTTCGAAAGAAGACTAGGGCGTGTGATCACACCCCGCCTTGATGCACGTCAAACCGCTCACCAGCGGGTCAGCGCATCCTCGTCCTCGGCCTTGGCGGCCACCCAGCCAGCGCCCCGGTCGGTGACTTCTCGCTTCCAGAAGGGCGCGCGGGATTTCAGGTAGTCCATTAGGAACTCGGCGGCCTCAAAGGCATCCTTGCGGTGCCGCGCCGCCGTCGCCACCATCATGATCATCTCGCCGGGCGCAAGGCTGCCGTGACGGTGAATGACCATCACATCGCCAAGCGACCAGCGCCGCTGCGCCTCCTGGGCGATGTCGGTCAAGGCGCGCTCGGTCATGCCGGGATAATGCTCGATCTCCATGACCTTCAGCCCGCCTGCATCGCTATCGCGCACCACCCCCGTGAAGGTCACCACAGCGCCCATATTCTGATGCCCCGCCGCAAACCCCGCGGTCTCTGCGCCCAGATCAAAGGGCGCCTCCTGCACCGATACGCGCATCAGCCCCCCGTCATTGGCGGGAAAAAGGCCACCTCGCGCGCACCCGCCAAGGGCGCATCGAAATCGCTCAACTCCTGATCAATCGCCACCCGCAGCGCCGAGCGGTCGGCAAAGGCCGCCGCATAGCGCTCCTCCCGCGCCACCAACTCATCCACCAGCTCCGACACGGTTGCGGCCTCGCTCTGAACCTCCTCGCGCGGCAATCCGATCCGCTCGCGCACCCAGGCAAAATACAACACATTCATGCGCTTTCATCCCTCAGGTAAGGTGTGGCCTTGCGGAAATAGTCGTACCCCGACATCAGGGTCATCGCCGCCGCAATCCACAACATCCATAGCCCCACGCGCCCCGACCACACCATCGCATGATAGTAAAAGCGCAGGCCGCTCACATCTTCAACTTCACCCTGCAGCACCTGGCTGACCAAGGCTTGATCCATCCCAAAACTGTTCATCACCAGATGATGTTCGAAAATCCCGCGCGAGAACAGCACCGCAATCGCCACCATTTGCGCGGTGGTCTTCCATTTGGCAAGCTTGGTGACCTTCAGCGTGCCCGCCGTATCGCCCAGAAACTCGCGCAACCCCGAGACAAAGACCTCCCGAAACAGGATCACGGTGGCCGGCAGCACCAGCCAGGGCGTCCAGTAAACATCCGAGAAGCCCACGATCACCATCAACGCAATCACCACCATCGCCTTGTCAGCAATCGGATCGAGCATCGCGCCCAACTTCGTCTCCTGCTTCCAGGCGCGCGCCAGATAGCCGTCAAACCAATCGGTCACCGCCGCCAGCACAAAGAGCACCAGCGCAAACCAATCCGCATAAGGCCGCGTGAAATAAAGAAACATCACCGCCACCATGGGCGCGGCCACCAACCTGACAATGGTCAGCATATTCGGCAAAGTCAGCGTCATGTCCGAACCCTACACCGCGCTCTGACGGGGCGAAAGCGGCAACCGACAGCACCAGCCCCCGGGTTTCTTCTGGCCATAAATATCCCCGCCGGAGGCACGGCTTTTCGCAGAAAAGCCCACAAAGGAGTCATCCGCGCTCATGAAAGAAGTCATAGATCTTCTCAGCCAGGGCGCCCGACACCCCCTCCACAGCTCTAAGGTCACTCAGGTTCGCCCGCGCCACCGCCTTGGCCGACCCGAAATGCGCCAGCAGCGCCCGCTTGCGGGCCGCCCCCACACCGGGCACGTCGTCGAGCGGCGTGGCCCCCACCGATTTCGCCCGCTTGGCCCGATGCGTCCCAATGGCAAAGCGATGCGCCTCATCCCGCATCCGCTGAATGAAATACAAGACCGGATCATTGTGGCGTAGCGCGAAGGGACGCTTGCCGGTGCGGTAAAACTCTTCCTTGCCCGCATCCCGGTCGATGCCCTTGGCCACACCCACCATGGGGATGTCACCCACCCCATGCGCCTCCATGATCTCGCGCACCGCACTCACCTGCCCCGCGCCCCCGTCGATCAGCAACAGATCCGGCCAGTGCCCCTCGCTGCGCTCCGGGTCCTCCTTGATCAGCCGCTTGAAGCGCCGGGTCAGCACCTCTTTCATCATCCCGAAATCATCCCCGGGCGTCAGCGCGTCGCCCCGGATATTGAACTTGCGATACTGGTTCTTCAGAAACCCCTCGGGCCCCGCAACGATCATCGCGCCCACGGCAAAGGCGCCCTGAATGTGGGAGTTGTCATAGACCTCGATGCGCTCAGGCGGGGCCTTGAGATCAAAGGCCTCTGCCACCCCGCGCATGAGCTTTGCCTGCGTCGCCGTCTCGGCCATCTTCCGCGCCAGGCTCTCGCGCGCATTGCGCAGCGCCGAATCGATCAGCTCCGCTTTCTCGCCCCGCTTCGGCACCAGCAGCTCCACCTTGCGGCCCAGCTTGCCGGTCAGCGCCTCGGCCATCAGGTCCGGGTTCTCGATCTCATTGCTGAGGATCAGCTGCCGCGGCGGCTCCCGCGTGTCATAGAACTGACCGACAAAGGCCTCCAGCACCTCTGCGGCATCCACATCCGGGCCGACGCGCGGATAGTAGTCCTTGTTGCCCCAGTTCTGATTGGCACGAATGAAAAACACCTGCACACAGGCTTGCCCGCTCTCCATGTGCAGGGCGATGATATCCGCCTCGGTCACCCCCTTGGGGTTGATGCCCTGCGCCGTCTGAACCTGGGTCAGCGCCTTGATCCGGTCGCGCAAGGCGGCGGCCCGCTCAAACTCCATCGCCTCCGAGGCCGCGCCCATCTCCGCCGCCAGCCGCGCCTGAATATCCGTGGTCTTGCCGGTCAGAAACGTCTCCGCATCCTTGACCGAGCGGCGATACTCCTCCGGGCTGATCTTGCCCACGCAAGGCGCGCTGCACCGCTTGATCTGATACTGCAGACAGGGCCGCGTACGGCTGTCGAACATCGCGTTCGAACAATCCCGCAGCAGGAAGACGCGTTGCAACTGGTTTAGCGTCCGGTTCACCGCCCCCGCACTCGCAAAGGGCCCGTAATACGCCCCCTTCTCCTTCTTCGCCCCGCGATGCTTCTTGATCTGCGGAAAGTCATGCTCCGCCGTCACTAGAATATTCGGAAAGCTCTTGTCGTCACGCAGCAGCACGTTGAACTTGGGCTTCAGCTGCTTGATCAGGTTCTGCTCCAGCAGCAGCGCCTCGGTCTCGGTCCGCGTTGTCAGGAACATCATCGACGCGGTCATCGAGATCATCCGCGCAATGCGCGGGGAATGCCCCGTGGGACGGCTGTAATTGCTCACTCGCGCACGCAAGTTGCGCGCCTTGCCCACATAAAGAACCCGGCTCTCAGCGTCGAGCATCCGGTAGACGCCCGGCGATGTGTCCAGCGTCTTGAGATAGCCCTGAATGACCTCAGGGCCGATCGCCACATCTTTGGGATGGGTCTCTTCTGAGTGCGACATATCCATGAGTGTGATTCTTAGCTGCCGCTGCACCGGAGTGAAAGCAACTGCAAGGCAGAACCTTTCCACCAATCATGTGGATAACTCTGCCGATAACTTCCAGCCATCCGGAAATTTTCCTTTCTGTGAGGGGATTTCAGCGCTTTGCACAAAAAATAGGCAACAAACCAAGCATCTGTTTTTACGTGATATTTTCTTCTGCGCAGCACAAGGTTTTGAAAACAAAGACATTTTAGTAACGGATTTGTAACACAGATTAAGCCCGTGCAAAACTCCGGCGCCGCAGCCCCTATTCCACGCCCAGGACGTCCGGCGTCTGCCAGGCAAGGTGCTGCCCGCCATCGACGCAGAGCAGCTGCCCCGTGACCCCCGGCGCATCCAGGAAATAGCCCAGCGCCGCCGTCATATCCGCAGGGTTGGAGCCCCGCTCCAGCACCGTCGCGGCGCGTTGCCTGGCGAAATGCTCCGCCGATTGCCGCCCGCCCTGTAGCGTCGGGCCGGGCCCGATGGCATTGACCCGGATCGCGGGCGCCAGCGCCTGGGCAGAGGTCTGCGTCAGCGCCCAGAGGCCCATCTTGGCCAGCGTATAGGTCATGAATTCCGGCGTGAGCTTGCGCACCCGCTGGTCGATCATATTCACGATCAGCCCGGCGGCCTGCGGCTCGCCCGCGGCATCCGCGAGTGGGGCCAGCCCCTGTGCCGCCATCTTCTGGGTCAGCAGGAAGGGCGCGCGCAGGTTGCTCTGCATATGCCGGTCCCAGCTCTCCCGCGTGGCCGAGGCGACCGTGTCATACTCGAAGATCGAGGCATTGTTCACCAGACAGGTCACCGGCCCGCCAAAGGCCCCCGCTGCCTGATCGAAGAGCGCCTCACTCGCCGCATCGTCCAACAGGTCCGCCTGCAGCGCCACGCCCCGCGTCCCCGCCGCCTCAACACCTGCCACCGTCTCCCCGGCCCCAGCCGCCGAAGACGCATAGTGCACCGCCACATCATACCCGCGCCCCGCGAGATAGAGCGCCATGGCGCGGCCAATCCGGTGGCTCGCGCCCGTCACCAAAGCTGTCGGCATAAAATCTCCCTGACCTGCCCGTCAAGCCAGCACGATCACCAGGTAGGCCACATAGAGCCCGCTCAGGATCACGCCCCAGACCCGCGTGATGTTCCAAGACAGATAGACGAAGGGCAGCAAAAGAACAGAGGCGCCGAGCATGACCCAGAGATCGAAGGTCAGAAACTCCCGGTCCACCGGGATCGGCCCTACGAAACTGGCAATGCCGATGATCGCCAGCAGGTTGAACATGTTCGAGCCGATCACATTGCCCAAGGCCACATCCGCCTGCCGCCGGAGTGCCGCCATCACCGTCGTGGCCAGCTCCGGCAGCGAAGTGCCGATGGCCACCAGCGTCAGCCCGATCACCGTATCCGACACCCCATAGGTCTTGGCGATGATCGTCGCATTGTCGACCAGCAGATCCGCGCCCAGCGGCAGCCCGGCAAGCCCCAGCAGCAGGAACATGACAATCCGCCACCACGGCAGGTCGGGGTCGGCCCCCTCCGGCTCTTCCTCGGGCTCCCCCTTGCAGGCCTGCCGGTGCTGGTGGGCATCGCGAAAGGCGACCCCCAGCATCAGCGCAAGCCCGGTCAGAAGCACCCCCCCCGCGATCCAGTCAAAAACACCGCGAAACGCCAACCCGATGAACAGGACGCTGGCGAAGAGCATCTGATTGTAGGTCTTGCGCGTGTTGCACTCCGACGTGTGCATCGTGGCGAGCAGCGCAGGCACCCCCAGCACCAGCAGGATGTTCGCCGTGTTCGAGCCCACCACATTGCCCAGCGCCAGCCCCGGCGACGCCTCCAGGATCGCCTGTACCGAGATCAGCAACTCCGGCGCCGAGGTGCCAAAAGCCACAATCGTCAGGCTCACGATCAGCGCGGGGACCCCGAGGCGCAGCGACATGTTCACCGCGCCCTTGACCAGCGCATCCCCCGCAAGAAGCAAAAGCACCAGACCAAAACCGCAGAAGATCCACGGCATGATCATGCGCGGCGATCCTTACCACAGGGGCACGGGCCCTTGCCGATGCGGTAGCGCCCGCAGGCGCGGCATTTGACGTTCGACAGCCGCTTGCCCCCCAGCCAGTGCATCTTGCCGAACATGGCGAGCACGCCCATGACGACAAGGAACAGGGTGACAATCTTGAAGATCATGAAGTCTACAGTCCGAACTGCGCGTAGGCGGCGCGCTCTTCCAGTCCGTGCAGGGCGTCGCTCACCAGCTGCCCTCCGAACCGCGCCAGGAAGGGCTTGCGCACGCCATAGCGGCGGAACTTCACCTTCTCGCCAAAGCGCTCCTTCATCATCGGCCCCAGGTGCCCGATCCCGTCGATCAGCCCCAGCTCCGTCGCTTTGCGCGCCAGCCAGACCTCCCCGGTGAAAAGATCACGATCCTCGGGCAGCTTGCCCCCGCGCCGCGCGCTGACATGATCCTTGAAGTTGCTGTGGATATCCTCCAGCAGCTCTTTCAGCCGCTCCACATCCTCGGGCTTCTCGGGCCGGAACGGATCGAGCATGGATTTCGACTCGCCCGCGGTATAGACGCGCCGCTCGATCCCGTTCTTCACCAGAAATTCATGCGCGCCAAAGGAGGCCGAGATCACCCCGATGGAGCCCACGACCGAGCTCTCATCGGCATAGATCTCATCCGCCGCGGCGGCGAGCCAATAGCCACCCGAGGCCGCCACATCCTCGACAAAGGCTATGACGGGGATCTCTTTCTCCTCCGCCAGCCGCCGGATGCGCGCGCCAATGAGCGAAGACTGCACCGGGCTGCCGCCGGGCGAGTTCACCTCGAGCGCCACCGCTTCGGGCTTGCCGCGGGCAAAGGCCTTTTCGATGACGGGGGCGAGGTTCGCGTCATTCAGCGTGGCCCGCCCGGAGGCGGCAATCATCCCCGACAGGCGGATCACGGCGACCGTCGGCTCTGATTTCAAGAAGGGGATCCAGCGTTTCATGTGACCCCATGTAGAATGGCACCCCCCCGCAAACAAGATGGCAGGTGATAAGCTTTTTCGCTGCGGCTTTATTGCCGAATGCGCCAGCCGGTTTTGAAGATCCAGCCGATCACAAGCAGGCAGGCGGCGGTGAAACCGGCGATGGCAAACAAAGAGACGGCAATCGGCACGTCGGCACTGCCAAAGAACGCCCATCGAAAGCCCGAGATCAGATACACCACAGGATTGAAATAGGAGATCGTCTGCCACACCGGCGGCAGCATCGAGATTGAGTAGAACGACCCACCCAGAAACACCAGCGGCGTGACCACCAGCAGCGGCACCAGTTGCAACTGCTCGAAACTGCCCGCCCAAATGCCGATGATGAATCCCAATAGTGCGAAGCTGAGACAGGTGAGCAGCAGGAACGCCACCATCGCCAGCGGGTGCTGGATCGTCACATCGACAAAGAAAAACGCGGTGATCAGAATGATCACGCCAATGAACAGCGCCTTGGTGGCTGCGGCCCCTACATAGCCCGCGACGATTTCCAGAAAACTCACCGGCGCAGAGAGCAGCTCATAGATTGTGCCGATGAACTTCGGAAAATAGATGCCGAAAGACGCATTGGATATCGCCTGCGTGATCACCGACAGCATGATCAGCCCCGGCACGATGAAGGCGCCATAGCTCACGCCCTCAATCTCCTGGATGCGGCTGCCAATGGCCGCGCCAAAGACGACGAAATAAAGAGAGGTGGACAGCACTGGCGAAAGAAAGCTCTGCGCCAGCGTGCGGAAGAACCGCGCCATTTCGAAGACATAGATTGCCCGGATCGCAGACCAGTTCATGCCGCATCTCCCGTTTCGTCCTGCACGAGGCCCACAAAGATGTCTTCCAGACTGCTTTGCCGCGTGACCACATCGCGCAGAACCAGCCCCGTCTCCGAGACATCGCGCAACAGCTTGGTGATGCCCGTGCGCTCCGCCCGGGTGTCGTATGCATAGGTCAGTGTGCACCCGTTGTCGCAAAGCGTCAGATTGTACCGCGCCAGCGCATCGGGCACGGCCTCCAGCGGCTCTGACAACTGCACATCGAGCTGCTTCTGGCCCATGCGCGCCATCAGGCTGGCTTTCTCCTCGATCAGCAGCAGCTCACCCTTGGCAATCACGCCAACCCGATCTGCAATCGCCTCGGCCTCTTCGATGTAGTGGGTCGTCAACACGATGGTCACGCCGTCGGCTTTCAGACCTTCGACAATCTCCCACATGTCCTTGCGCAGCTCCACATCGACACCGGCGGTGGGCTCATCAAGGAACAGCAGCCGCGGCTCATGGCTGAGCGCCTTGGCGATCAGGACCCGGCGTTTCATACCGCCTGAAAGCGCACGGATCTGGTTGTCTTTCTTGTCCCAAAGCGAGAGCTGCCGCAAAATCCGCTCGATGGTCGCATCATCGCGCGGCTTGCCAAACAGCCCGCGCGAGAACTGCACGGTGTTGATGACCTTCTCGAACGGCTCCAGGTTGATCTCTTGCGGCACCAGCCCGATCATCGTCCGCGCCGCGCGAAACTCTGTGAGTATGTCGTGGCCACCCACGATGACCTGACCGGAGGTGGCCCGCGTGATCCCGCAGACAGTTGAAATCAAGGTTGTCTTGCCTGCGCCATTGGGCCCGAGAAGCGCCAGGATCTCGCCCTGCTCGATCTGCAGATCGACACCTTTGAGGGCCTCGAACCCGTCTGCGTAAGACTTACGCAACTGCCTGACATCAAGAATTGGTGTCATCTGATCGACGTCCTCTGCCTGCTCACGCGCACCCTAGGCGGCGATCCATGAAGTTAACAGCGCGCCAGCGCACATACAACGATAAGCTCTGTGCGCCTGTCGGCAAAAGAACCCGGCGGGAAAAGACCGTGGCACAGGCCGACGAGCGCGCCTAAGGTGCCGCTGACAGCTGTCCGCAGGGGCAGCAGGCATTGGGACCATGCATGGCAGCAAAGCGAGCAGAGAAGACCCCGAGGCCGGGCAGCCCGCCTCCGCCAGAGGTCCGCTCCGCGTCGGAGGCGGCCCAACGCGATCAGTTTGTTCTCAAATCCCAGCTGGTGGAGGCGCAATTCGTGCGGCGCGCGCCGGTACTCTTCGTCACATTCGACAACCTTGGCTCGGTGGGTGAATACGACCCGCCGCAACCCTGGCTGCATATGCGGGTGCAAAAGCTTGGATTTTCGATCTTGGGCCTCATCGCGCGCCGCAAAGACTGGTACCGCAACGCCGATACGCCAATGTTGCTGACCTGCCTACAGGAGGCCGGTTTTTTTGAGCAATTCGAGCGGGTTATCTTTACCGGCACCTCCATGGGAGGCTATGCAGCGCTGACCTATTCCCGCTTGGTCCCCGGCGCGGAGGTGGCGATTTTCAGCCCGCAGACGACGCTCAATCAGCAGATTACGCCCTTTGAGGCACGGTTCAAATATGCGCTTCGCAAATGGGACTGGGACAGCCCCGCCTTCCTTGACGCCACCGAGGCTGTGCCCAAGGCCGCGCGGGTTCTGCTCTTTTACGATCCTTTTGTTCCCGAAGATCGCGCGCACGCCCAGCGTTTGCTGCACCCCAACGTCACCCATGTGAAGTGCCGCCATTTCGGGCATCGCGCCTTGCGGCAAGTGAAGGCCTGCGGGGTGCTCGAAGATCTGTTTGGCGCCATCGGCGCTGGGACATTCGAGGCCACCGCCTTTGTGCGCAGCCTGAGCCATCGGCGCAACTTGCGCCCATGGCGCAAGGCGCTGCTCAGCAATGTCACTGCTGCCCGCCATCCGCAACTGGCGAAGGTCGCGCTGGAGAGGTTGCAAGCGCTGGACCCTGACGCGGTCTATCTGGAAAAGGCCCGAACAAGGCTGGAAAAGCTGGACAACCCGCGCGCCGAGCAGCACCAAAAGGCACGCCTCAATGGTCGTATCACGACCGAAAGCCGGGCCATTGTTGTCCCTGAACGGCCACACGATACAGCGCTCGCCTCTGGCGTGCTTTTGGCGGGTGGCCGCTATTGCGCGCAATCCCGCACGTGGATCAGGGCGACGAAATTCACCCCGCCGCCCACACTGTCCAATGAGGAACTCATCGACACGCTCGCCGGTAACCACCTGTTTGCCGGGCACCTCCGGGGGCATTTCGGACATTTTCTTGTGGAATCCACAGCCCGCCTCTGGGCGCTGGCGGCCGTTGAGGGCGAGATCGACAGCGTCCTCTACCTGCCCTATCGCGGGAAGGTCAGAAAGGCACGGCGCGCGCTTAAGGCGCTGTCGCCGTTTTTCGACCAGCTTGAGCTGAGCGTGCCCGTCAAGATTATCGAGCGGCCCACGCAGGTGGAGACATTGCACATCCCTGAACTGGGATTTGGCTGGGGCGAAAGATATGCGGGCACGCCGGACTACCGCCACCTGATGCGAAACCGCTTAGGGCGCCGGGTGAAGGCCGAAGGGGCCGAGCGGCTTTACATCAGCCGCGCCCGGCTGCCGCCGCACCGTGGCGGCGTTCTGGGCGAGCATGTCATCGAAGCCAACCTCGCGCGGCAGGGCTATGAGATTTTCCATCCGGAGCTGCATCCGCTGGAGGTACAGATCGCACGCTACAAGGCCGCGCGGCAGGTCGTGGCTCTAGATGGATCAGCCTTGCATCTGGCAGCCTTTTTCCTGCCGCCCGCGCCACGTGTCTGCTTGATCCTGCGCCGTTCCCGCGCCAATGCGGCCGATTATATTCGTCAGTACGAGGCCTTCTGCGATACGACGCCAGATGTGATTGATGTGATCAGCAAGGATTGGCTGGTGGCCGGGTCCAAACGGGTGGATTTCCGCTCCGTAGGTCAGCTCGACTTTGGCGCGCTGTTCGACCAGCTAAAGGCTTTGCACTACGTGGACCGCAACTTTGCGCCAGACCTGCCGGACGCGCGTGAGATCGAGGCGCTGGAAGAAGATCTCGCGGCACGGGGCAGCCGGGCTGTCGCCCTACCCGCGCCACACGGCTAGGGGCGACTGCGATCAAAGACGGACATGCCGGATCTATGTGGCTCAACTGGCGCTGCAAACCCCAGATCGGCAAGCGCATCAGGCCAACCGGCCACAGCCATCCGCGTGGTCAACAGGATGCGCCGCAACGGCAGGACCAGCGAAGAGGCCACAGCCTGCGGAGTGATCCCGGGCATGTCGAGCAGCAGCGCAGTTGGGGCAAAATCCGCCACCATGGCCGCCAGACCGCGCGCGTCTTTCGAGGGATCGTCGCCCGCAAAAAACAAAGGGCCGTCCACGATCTTGAGCCGGTCACTGGCCAGCCCATGTGCCCGCGCCAAACCACGCCCGACAGCGGCAAGATCCGCACGCGCCTCATGCGCCAGCACCACCACATCGGGCCGTGCGAAGCAGGCCAGTATCGGCAGAAAGCAAACCCCGGATCCAACCACCATGACCCGTGTGTGTCCCTCCAAAAACCCCGGCAGGTGCCGTGCATGGCGCCGATCGAACTTGCCAGCCTGGATATCGTCGAGCGCATGAGGCGTGAATATGCGCGCATCAAGAGGCAGTTCCACACCATGGTTTGGCACCACCTCGCCCGACCACGTGTCATCCACCTCAATCTCACGCGAGACGTAGAACGCGCCCGCGCTGTAGGGATCTGCGACCTCGACCGCAGGCGCATTGCGGCGCTCTGACTTCGGGCGGGCCGCCGCGCGCTGCTCCACCTCGCTCATCTTGGCGGCTATCTTCGCAGGATCGCGCGCTTTGGGCGGGCTTGCATTGACCTGCGCCAGCGGCACTTGCGAGGCCGCCTGCAACCCGGCCTTCAGCGTGGTATAGTCCTCGGTCTGCTTGAAGGCAGCCAGACGCGCCTCGACCTGCGCAAGCGCGTCGTGATGCAACCGGTTGAGCACGGGGTCCTTGAGCAGTTCCGCCGCGATCCGTGCACGCGCCTCCCGGTAGCGCAGGATGCTGGTGTCATGCACCTCGTTGCGGTCCTGCAGCGCCCAGTAGTCTGCGTTGTACTTGTCCTTCTTGAAATTCACGTTGCCGCGAAACTTGCGCACCGCATAGGCGTCGACGGATTTCACCGCATAGTGGTTCATCTGCACCCAGTCATAGCCCACCGTCCGCCGGATCGAGCGCCAGCCGCGGAACTTGAAGTAATCCTCCATCGGCAGGCCCGACCCGTTCAGCCAGCGCACGCGGTCGGGGAAATCGGTCTTGAGCTGCTTGGCCTTGATCTTGGGGCGGTGGATGCCCAGACGCCAACTTTCCGGATCATGCCGGAAGAGCGTCTTCACCCCCCAGCCCTTGTTCCAGAAGGGCGGGGCCGCGTGCTGGTATTGCTCGGTCACAGGCGCGCGGCTCCAGTCCTGCACCCCGCCCGAGCCGAACACCCGCCAGGTGATTACAATGCCATTGGCCCCACCCGCCGCGTCCAGCAGACTGTCGAGTCGGCCATCCCCATAATTGATGCACAAGAACTCATCCGCATCAAAGAGCAGCACCCAATCCGCCTGCTGCACAATCGGCTCGTCCTGCGCGTGCTTGATGGCAGAGGGCTGCGGCTTGCGCCCCTCGGGGATCACATTCCGCCGGTGATGCGCCAGCCCCAGCTCCTCCAGCCGGATCAGCATGTCATCCGTGCCATCCGTGCAATCGTTGGTGTAGACGAGAATATCCGTGAAGCCGACCGCGAGATGATGGGCAACCCATTCAATGAGATAGGGCGCCTCGTCCTTCATCATCGACACAGCCAGCGTCGTGCCATGCGGACTTATGTGTTTTTCAAGCGCGATTGCGGTGGCTCACTGTTCGAGCGCAAGGCTTGGATCGATACCCACCTGGGCGCACATGCGCTCCGCATAAGAGCCTGGCTCCGGCACATGTTTGCGCCACCAGCGCCGCGTGCCGTTGGTGTAAAGATGCACCGACAGCGTCGCATCCGTGAAATGCCCCTCCACCCGCCCGTGCGGGTCGTAGAACACGTCATTCAGCTGGAACGGCACGGGGTAGAGCACATCGCGCGACCGCGCCTGCGCAAAGATCCCCGACACCTTGGCAAAATGCGTGAACGCCTGCGGCCCGAAGGCCGTGCGCTCCGTCGCGTAGATGCGTGCCGCGTGCGACAACCCCGGATCCTGCGCGTCCATCTTCTTGCGCTGGCGTCGGCCCCACCACGCCGGATAGTCCGGCAGATCGTCGTAATAATCGAGCAGCATCCCCAGCACCTCACTGCCCTGTGGCAGACCGACGACCCCGCAATTCAGCGCCCCGCGATAGCTGTGCTCGCCAAAGATGTACCCCTCCTCCTCAGGAAAGGGTTTGTGGCAGAAGGCGTCGCAGTCGATCCAGATCGCCCCTGTCTTCTCAATCATCTTGTAGCGGAACACATTCGACAGGAACGACGCGCTGGTCTTGCTCACAAGTCCCATGTCAATGTCATAGATCTCCGAGGCGGGGCGGCACGCGACCCCTTCAGGCACATTCTCTACCACGTCGGTGCAGTAGAGCGTGGTTGGATGCCCTTCCGCCACATGCGACTTCAGGCAGAGCTGGTTGAGGTAGTGCAGCCGCGTGCCGATCCAGAGTGACGCCACCGGTCTGCGGTTCAATTCGGGCATGGGCGGGCCTGTTCACTCTGATCTTGTTGCGCTTCGGTGAGCGATACTACACTCGCGCGCAACAACAAAGTTCTCGTTGATCAACGGCTGTGATCTCGACTGGCCGCTCAGATGGCCAGGTTTGCGCGCCGTTCGGATTTCTGAAACATGAAGGGGCAGCGCGCCCGCCCAGATCGGACCCCGACGATGACAGACCAGCCCCCGGAGATCATTGCAGATTATCATGGCATCGAGGTGCCCGCAGCGCCGCATTTCGGGCCCAAGATGATCCGCGCGATGCAGGATGGGCGCTATGAGGGCAAGGAGGTCAAGGCCAGCTTTGCGGCCATCACACCCGGCGCGCGCATCTTTGAGATGGGCGCAGGCTCCGGCATCGTGGGTGCCGTGATCGCACGGAACTGTGCGCCTGAGCGGGTGCTCGCCATCGAGGCCAACCCGGAGTTGATCCCACATATCCGGAGCCTTTACACCCACAATGATCTCTCCGACATCATCGCGGTGCGCCACGCGGTGGTGCTGTCGCAGCCGAATGCGCCGAAGGAGGTAGACTTCTTCCTGCGCGGGAACTTCCTTGGCTCGGCCCTGACTGTCCTGAAAAAGCCCGAGAAGGCCCGGCGTGTTCAGGTCCCTGTTCTGCCCTACGGAGCGCTCAAAGCGGGTTTCCCACATGATGTGATCGTGATGGACATCGAAGGGGCCGAGTTGGAATTCCTGCGCCATGCCGACCTTGGCGGCATAAACACGCTGATTTTCGAGGTGCATCGCCAGGTCTATGGTCGGGATGGGCTTCAGGAGATCAACGCAGGGCTGACCGACAAGGGGTTTGGCCTTGACCGGGAAAGCTCCCAACCCGGTGTGCGGGTCTATCAACGCCGATCCGGGAACTAGGCCAGGACACTGCAGAGACGTCACGCAGCCGCGCTCGGCGCCTCAAGGCCGGACAGGTCAATTCTGGGGTGGTCGTGCAGCAGTTGTCGCACCCGCGCACAGCACCGCTCGCCCGCCCAGTCCTGCGGGAACACATGCGCAGGCAGCGCGCGCACCTTCAGCACAATCCGGCGCCAGCCATGAACAACCAGAATGCGCAGGACCGCGACTCCAGTGGCGATACCGCCGCGCGCGCCGACAGAACCTCGCTACAGGCATCCAGGAGATCTGCGAAAATCGCCGCATGGCGCAGCATGTCCGGCAGGCAAACCTTGTCCGCCATCCAGTCAGGCAATGGGCTGTCGGGCTCCAACCGGCCCTTCGGAGGGTTCAACAAAGAGGCCGACGGCAAAGCTGATCAACAGATAGCCGTGAACCGCGCAAAGATTTCGATATCTTCGAGTGTGACCTCGCGGGACGGGCTGCGCAGAGTCTCGCCGATGGCCAGCGTGTCAAAGCTGCGGGTGAAAGGATGCGGGTCCTGTTTGATCTAAGCTGCACCCGGCACCCGTCGGCCGGTCACACCTGTGAGAATGTCCGGGCTGCCCTGCACCGCGGTGCGCTGCATGGAGTGCATCACGCCGCGTACACCGCCCATCTCTTCGCCGCCGCCCGCGTGGCCCGGCCCACCACGCACCATATGCGGCAAGGGCGACCCCTGCCCGGTGCTTTCACCCATGGAATCGCGGTTGTTGAAATAGAGCCACCCGTGAAAGGCACCTGCGTCGAGCGCCACCTCCGGATCATGGGTCAAGACGGAGGCCACTGGCGAGCCTTGCCCGCGGTTCACCAGCGCGATCGCATGGTCGAGGTCGCGGTAGCCCATGAGAGTTGAGACCGGACCAAAGGCTTCGGTGTCGCGCACACGGGTGGCGCTATCGGGGGCCGCGCAGTAAGAGAGCATCGGCGGCAGGAAGGCGCCCTGATCTGCGCTGACCCCAACGACGTCAAAATCGTCCGGATTGCCAAAGACGCGTTCTGCTTCGGTCGCAATAACCTGCGCTTTTTCGAGCACATCCCGCTTCTGGGCATTGGAGACCAGAGACCCCATGCGCGTTCCCTCGGATCGCAGGTCGCCAATCACCGTCTTGGCGAGGCTGCGCGAGAACGTGTCCGTCACCGCCTCAACCTGCGCCTCTGGGATCAGGATGCGGCGGATGGCGGTGCATTTCTGCCCGGCTTTTGCAGTCATTTCGCGCCGCACTTTTTTGATGAAAAGCTCAAACTCAGGCATGCCAGGAACGGCATCCGGGCCGAGGATCGAGGCGCTCAGACTGTCCTGCTCGGCAATGAAGCCGATCGCGTTTCGCATCTGATGCGGGGCGGAGCGCAGTTTCGGCGCCGTGTCGGCAGAGTCGGTGAAACTGACCACATCCTGATCGGTCAGGTGGTCGAGCATGTCGCCCAAGCCTCCCGCGACCAGCTGCAGCGCACCTTCGGGCAGAAGGCCGCTCGCCAGCAGGATCTGCACCGCGCGTTCGGTCACATAGCAGGTGGCGGTGGCCGGTTTCACGATGGTGGGCACACCGGCCAGCAGCGTCGGCGCGAGCTTTTCCAACATGCTTCAGACCGGGAAGTTGAAGGCGTTGATATGCACCGCGACCCCGCGCAGCGGCGTGCAGATGTGCTGGCCGAGGAAGGCGCTCTTGCGCAGGTTCGCCCCACCCACGTTCCGCGCGTGAGCGAGCATCGCCTGCACGTCGAGCGCCTCGTTCCCCACCCGCGCCATCGCCGCGCCGGTGACCGCATTCTCGATCATGCGCGCGCTGTCATCCGGGGCGATCTATTGCCCTGCGGCAAAGCTCTTTACGTCGATCAGGGTCATCGCGGCCTCCGGCTGGGGGTGATTGGAACATTTATTGACCAACCGATCGGTTTATACAAGATGCTTCGGCAAGGGACTGGGACAGGACAGATGACACTCACTCCGAAAGAGCGCGCCGCGCGGGCGGCGCAGGCGATGTGGTCACCGGATCGCGCCTCGCAGTGGCTGGGGATGGAGCTGGCCGAGGTCGATGAAGGCGCTGCAACTCTGCGGCTGACCGTAGAGCCGCATCACTGCAACGGGCACGGGATGTGTCACGGCGGGATCACCTTTGCACTGGCCGACAGCGCCTTTGCCTTCGCCTGCAACAGCCGGAATGCGGCCACGGTCGCGCAGCAGAACAACATCACCTATGTGGCTCCGGCGCGCGAAGGCGACACTCTGACCGCCCGCGCGCAGGAACGCGCGCTCAATGGGCGCAGCGGCGCCTATGACGTGCAGGTCCCAACCAGACCGGTGCCGTGATCGCCGAGTTTCGCGGCTTGTCGCGGCAGGTCAAGGGCCAGCTCTTCGAAGACCCCGTGGAGGAGACATCGTGAAAGACCTCAGCCCCCGGCCCGGCGAGCTCGACCCGATCGAGACCGCCTCGGTCGATGAGATCCGCGCCTTGCAGCTCGACCGGATGAAATGGTCGCTGCGCCACGCCTATGAAAATGTTCCGATGTATCGCGCGCGCTTTGAGGCAACAGGGGTACATCCCGATGACCTCAAGGACCTCGCCGACCTCGCGCGCTTTCCATTCACCCAGAAGGACGATCTGCGGGCGAATTACCCGTTTGGGATGTTTGCTGTGCCGCGTGAGCAGATCGTACGTGTGCATGCCTCTTCGGGCACTACGGGCAAGCCGACGGTGGTGGGCTATACGGCCAAGGACATCGACACCTGGGCTACGGTCATGGCGCGGTCGCTGCGTGCGTCCGGCCTGCGCGCAGGTGACATCGTGCACAACGCTTACGGATACGGGCTCTTCACCGGCGGGCTTGGCGCGCACTACGGGATCGAGAAGCTGGGCGCGATGGTGGTGCCCATGAGCGGCGGGCAGACTGAGAAACAGATCAGCCTGATCACCGATTTCGCGCCCAAGGGCATCCTCGTCACGCCCTCCTACATGCTGAACATCCTTGAGGCCTACCGCGCCGCAGGGCGGGACCCGCGCGAGACGTCCCTGCAGGTGGGCGTCTTCGGCGCCGAGCCCTGGACCAACGCGCTGCGCCGCGAGGTGGAAGAGGCTTTCGACATGCACGCGGTCGATATCTACGGGCTTTCCGAGATCATCGGGCCAGGTGTGGCCAATGAATGCGTCGAGACCAAAGACGGGCTGCACATCTGGGAGGATCATTTCTACCCCGAGGTAATCGACCAGGAGACTGGCGAGGTGCTGGACGACGGTCAGGAGGGCGAGCTCGTCTTCACCACGCTCACCAAGGAGGGCATGCCGATGATCCGCTACCGCACGCGGGACCTCACGCGGCTGCATGCCGGGTCCGCGCGCTCCATGCGGCGGATGGACAAGATCACCGGGCGCTCGGACGACATGATCATCCTGCGCGGCGTCAATGTCTTTCCGACGCAGATCGAGGAGCAGGTTCTGGCCACCGAGGGCCTCGCGCCGCATTTTCAGATCGAGTTGGTCAAGGACGGGCCGATGGATGCGATGCGGGTGCTGGTTGAGGCGGATCAAGGCGGCGCTGACGTCGGGCCCGCCCTGCGCAAACGCATCAAGGATGTGGTTGGTGTTTCGACGGATGTGGTTGTGGGCGCGCCGGGCTCGGTCGCGCGGTCGCAGGGCAAGGCCGTCCGCGTGATCGATAAGCGCGGAGGCTGAGCGCGTGGCCCGCACCATCGCAAAGGATCACGACCAGAAGCGCACACATATTCTGAAGACCGCGGCGCGTGTCTTTGCGGATGCCGGATTTGCGCGCGCGTCCATGTCGCAGATCGCTGCGGCCTGCGGGATCTCGAAGGCGAATATCTATCATTACTATGGCAGTAAGGACGCGCTGCTCTTCGACATTCTCGACACTTATTTGTCCGAGTTGCGTGACCGGCTCTGCGGTCTTGAGATTTCGGATGCGGCGCCCGAGGGCCGTTTGGAGCACTTCGTTCGGGAGGCGTTGCTGGCCTACGAGGGGATGGACGCGGAGCACAAGATACAGTCGGAGGGGCTGCCCTTGCTGTCGGCGGAGCAGCAGGAGGTGCTGAAGACCTATCAGCGCGAGATGGTGCGGCATTTGTCGGAGACATTGCACGAGATCGCCCCGGACGCCTTTGACGGCGACGCGCGGCGGCTGCGGAGCGCCACCATGTCGGTATTCGGGATGATCAACTGGTTTTACATGTGGAACCCGGGCGCCGACACAGAGGCGCGGGAGGACTACGCACGACTTGTGGCCACGATGTCGGTCAGCGGGGTGCAGGGGCTGTCGTCTTAGAATGGTCTGGGGCACGACGTCGCTTTAGCTCACTTGTCATTTTAGGTGCACGCGACTGAGATCCACCGCCCGGCTGCGAAGCCGGGCATCGGTCGTCATTGTCGTGCCATTGGTCCGAGCAACAATGGCGACACCTCCCCCCGGAAGGCGATTTAGACCTTTGGCATAAGCACGAAGTCAATTCTCTTTGTGATGTCGGAGGCCGCCTGACTGGTGCAAACGCCCTCCAGGTCGGGCGATGCCCTCAACGCACTACACCTACGCTAGAGCAGATAATTAGTGCTGGTCGTAATCCACCACCAACCTGTCACTGACAGGAAACGACTGGCACGAGAGGATAAACCCGCGCTCGACCTCATAGTCCTCCAGCGCGTGGTTCGCGACCATCTCCACCTCGCCTTCGATCACCTTGCACTTGCAGGTCGAGCAGACCCCGGCCTTGCAGGCGTGCGGCGCGTCGAGCGCATTGGCAAGTGCGGCTTCCAGCACCGTCGTCTCGCGGTCCATGTCGAACGTCAGCGTCGCCCCGTCGAGCGTGACCTGCGCGCGCGTGGGCTTCTGCTGCGCCTCGGACTCCACCGCCCCGGCCTTGCGGGTCAGCCGCCCAGGCTGGGCGCTCTTGAAGAGCTCAAACTTGATCTGATCCTTTGTCAGCCCATGCTCCTTCAGCGCTGCCGAAATGCCGAGCATCATAGGCTCCGGCCCGCAGATGAAGGCGGTATCGACCGAGGCGATATCAATCCAGTGCTCAAAGAGGGCTGCGCATTTCTCTGCGTCGATGCGGCCGCGGAACAGCTCGATCTCCTGCGCATCCGATTCCAGCACATGGATCACGCTCAGTCGCCCCATATAGCGGTTCTTCAGATCCTCAAGCTCCTCGCGGAACATGATCGTGCTGACCCCGCGGTTGGCATAGACCAGTGTGAAGCGCGACTTGGGCTCCTCGGCGAGCACGGTTTTCAGGATCGAGAGCACCGGCGTGATGCCTGAGCCGCCAGCAAAGCCAAGGTACGTTTTCGCCTCATCTGGCTCAAGCGCAGCGTGGAATTTGCCCATGGGCTCCATCGCCTCGACCACCATGCCCGGTTGCAGCGCGTCATTGGCCCAGTTCGAGAAGGCGCCGCCCTCGACCTTCTTGATGCCGACCTGCAGCACGCCGTCATTGCGGCCCGAGCAGATCGAGTAGGAGCGCCGCACCTCGGTGCCGTCGAAGTCACGCCGGAAGGTCAGGTATTGCCCTTGCACGAAGTCGAAATTGCCCCCGTTGCGCGGCGCCAGCGTGACCACGACTGCATCGCGAATGGTCTTGCGCACCTCGGTGACGGTGAGTTCGTGAAAACGGGCCATGGGCGATCTCCGGTCCGGGGTCAGGCGTGGCGGAAGAGCTTGGACGTGATGCGCCAGGTGCCATCACTGAGCTGCGCCAGGTGGAAGTGGTTGGTGAAATCGAGGCCCAGGAGGTTCTGCTCGGTCGTCGTCGCGCGCGCGATCTTCCCGGTCGCGGAGAGGTCGGTTGTGTGCGAGCTGTAGTCCGCGGCGACCTCACTGGCTTCAAGCGCCTGAAAAAACGGCTCCGGGCTGCCGTTCAGGAAGTCCTCGCCAAGATAGCCGGTCATCACCGCGTCCTCGTGGAAGATGGACTTCAGAAGGGCGATATCGCGGGTCGCAGTGCCGGTCGCATAGGCCTCGACCACGGCCTCGGGGCTGGCGGTTGCATCACTCATGGGCGGGGTCCTTGCTCAAATGCATTTGAAATAGTCGAAGGGCTCAAGGCAGTCGGCGCAGCGCCACTGCGCCTTGCAGGGGGTGGAGCCGTATTGGCTGATCCGGGTGACGTTGTCTGAGCTGCAATGCGGGCAGCGGTCCGGCCCGCCGGCGGGCGATGGGGGCGCGATGCCGTAGTCTTGCAGCCGCGCGCGGCCCTTCTCGCTCAGCCAGTCGGTGGTCCAGGGCGGGGCGATCTGGGTTGTGATGCGCACGTCCTGGAGGCCGCGATCGCGCAGCGCCGTCTCGATGTCCATCGAGATCACACGGGTGGCCGGGCAGCCGGAATAGGTGGGCGTGACAGAGACCTCCAGCGTGTCGCCCTGCCAGCGGATGCCGCGCACGATGCCGAGATCAACCACCGAGATCACCGGAATCTCAGGGTCCGGGACGGCATCGAGCCACGCCATGATCTGATCGGGTGAGGGCCGAACCGGGAGATCCCGGCGCGGGGGCCGGGATGCGGTGCGAGGGGTGTCGTCGGGCACCGCGGCGTCCCGGACTTGACCCGGGACCTCCCCCACCCCTCCGCCGGGCCTTACCACGCGGCCCCCGGATAGGCGCGCTGGAGCCATTGCATCTGTGTCAGCATATGGCCCAGGTGCTCGGAATGGCGAAAGCCCGTCTTACCGCCTTGATGCGCAAAATCGCCCTCGTGCCGGGAGAGCGTCGCCTTGGCCAGCACCTCCGCGAGGGCCGCGTCGTAAGGTGCGCGCAGGCTGGCCGGGTCCGGCACAATGCCCCGCGTGGCCATCTCGGCGTCGATCTCGTCAGAGACGAACATCTCGCCCACGTAGGGAGAGAGCCAGTCGAGCGCGGCTTGCATCCGCCCGTGGCTCTCCTCGGTCCCGTCTCCGAGGCCGATCACCGTCTCGGCAGAGCGCTCCACGTGGTAGCCGACCTCTTTCACAGCCTTCGCGGCAATCCCTGCAATCCGGTCGTCGGCGCTGTCTTGCAGCGCCCGCAGAAGCAGCAGGTGGAACTGGTCAAAGAGATACTGCCGCATGATGGTCTGGCCGAAATCGCCATTCGGCTGCTCCACCAGCAGCAGGTTGCGGAAGTCCCAAACGTCGCGCAGCATCGCGAGGTCATCGGCACTACGCCCCTGCCCTTCGACATCAGCCGCGAGGCCCAGCCACATCTGGGTCTGACCAATCAGGTCCAAGGCAGTGTTGGCCAGCGCAATGTCCTCCTCCAGCACGGGCGCGTGGCCACACCACTCACTGACCCGGTGGCCAAGCACCAGGGTGTTGTCTCCCATCCGTAGAAGGAAGGTGAAGAGGGCCTCGTCAAGCTGCGCAGCGGTTGAAGATGCGGGCGTCGCCATCACATCGCCCCCACGTCCTTGGGAATGTCAAAGAAGGTCGGGTGGCGGTAGACCTTGCTCTCGGACGGCTCGTAGAGGGGGCCTTTGTCGGACGGCGACGAGGCTGTGATCTGCGTGGCTTCAACCACCCAGATGCTCACGCCCTCGTTGCGGCGGGTGTAGACGTCGCGCGCGTTCTTGATCGCCATTTCCGCATCGGGGGCGTGTAGCGAGCCCACATGCCGGTGGCTGAGCCCGTGCTGGCCGCGAATGAAGACCTCCCAGAGGGGCCATTCTGTCTTTGCATCACTCATTCCGCAGCCACCTTTGCAGCTTTCTTCTTCGCGGCATGGGCCATTAGCCCCTCGCGCACCCAGGCGTTGTCGTCCCAGGCGGCATTGCGCGCGCGCATCCGCTCGGCGTTGCAGGGGCCGTTGCCTTTGAGCACGCCGTGGAACTCAGACCAGTCGGGTTCGGCGAAGTCGTAACCGCCCTTCTCGTCGTTCCATGCAAGCGTTTCATCCGGCACGGTCAACCCAAGGTATTCGGCCTGCGGCACGGTCTGGTCGACGAACTTCTGGCGCAGTTCGTCATTGGTGTTCATCTTGATGCGCCATTTCATCGACTGCGAGGAATGCACCGAGTCCTTATCGGACGGCCCGAACATCATCAGCGAGGGGTACCAGAAGCGGTTGAGCGCATCCTGCGCCATGCGGCGCTGCGCCTCGGTGCCGCCCGCCATCTTCATCATGATATCGAAGCCCTGCCGCTGGTGGAACGACTCTTCCTTGCAGATGCGGACCATCGCGCGGGAATAGGGACCATAAGATGTGCGCTGCAGCGGCACCTGGTTCATGATCGCCGCCCCATCGACCAGCCAGCCAACGGCACCCATGTCGGCCCAGGTGAGCGTCGGGTAATTGAAGATCGAGCTGTATTTCATGCGACCGTCGAGCAGCATCTCGGTCAGCTCATCGCGGCTGACGCCCAGCGTCTCAGCCGCGCAATAGAGGTAGAGCCCGTGCCCCGCCTCATCCTGGACCTTGGCGAGCAGGATCGCTTTGCGTTCCAAGGTTGGCGCGCGGGTGATCCAGTTGCCCTCGGGCAGTTGACCCACGATCTCGGAATGCGCGTGCTGGCCGATCTGACGAATGAGCGTCTTGCGGTAACCCTCGGGCATCCAGTCCTTCGGCTCGATCTTCTCCCCCGCGTCGATGCGCGCCTGAAAGGCGGCGAGCTTTTCTGGGTCGTCCTGGGTCGCTTCGGATTTGACCATCTGTGCGTACATATCTTCAGACCCTTTCCAAAATCAGTGCAGTGCCCTGACCAACACCCACGCACATGGTGCAGAGCGCATAGCGGCCTTGGCCGCGTTTCAGTTGATGTGCGGCGGTCATCACGAGCCGCGCGCCGGTCATGCCAAGTGGATGACCCATGGCAATGGCGCCGCCTTGCGGGTTCACGCGCGGGTCATCATCCGCAACGCCAAGCTGGCGCAACGTAGCCAGGCCCTGGCTCGCGAAGGCCTCGTTCAACTCGATAATGTCCATCTGATCGATGCTAAGACCGGTGTGCGCCAGAACCTTTTTGGATGCGGGTGCCGGGCCAATGCCCATCACACGGGGTGCGACGCCGGCTGAGGCCATGGCGACAACACGCGCAATTGGTGTCAGACCATTGGTGCTGGCCGCGTCTTCGCTCGCAATCAGCAAGGCCGCCGCGCCATCATTCACACCGCTCGCATTGCCTGCCGTAACCGTCAGGTCGGGCCCGTTCACGCCCCTCAGCTTGCCAAGCTTCTCGACATCCGTACCGGGGCGGGGGTGCTCGTCGGTGGTCACGACAATCGGATCGCCTTTGCGCTGCGGAACATGGACGGGGACAATTTCGTCGGCAAAAAGATCGGCACTTTGCGCCGCCGCCCAACGGCGCTGAGACCGGACCGCAAAGGCATCCTGGTCAGCGCGGGAAATCTGATAGTCTTTTGCGACATTGTCGGCCGTCTCGGGCATCGAGTCGACGCCGTATGTCGCCTTCATCTTCGGGTTCACGAACCGCCAGCCGATGGTGGTGTCATAGACCGCGTTGGCGCGGGCAAAGGCCGCCTCCGCCTTCGGCATCACAAAGGGCGCGCGGCTCATGCTTTCGACGCCACCGGCAATCGTCAGGTCATAGTCCCCCGCCTTGATCCCGCGCGCGGCAAATCCAACCGCATCCATGCCCGAGGCGCAGAGCCGGTTGACTGTGGTGCCTGGCACGCTTTCCGGCAAGCCTGCCAGCAAAGCCGCCATGCGCGCCACGTTGCGATTGTCTTCCCCCGCCTGATTGGCGTCGCCAAAAATCACCTCGTCGACTTGTTCCCAATCGACGTCAGGGTTGCGGGCCATCAAGGCTTCAATCGGGAGTGCTGCAAGGTCATCGGCCCGAACCCCAGACAAGGCTCCGCCATAGCGCCCAATCGGGGTTCGTACCCCGTCACAGATCAGGGCATCATTCACGGTGCCACCAGTTTTTCATCAACCATGCGGTTGGTTCTATCGCAAAACGCCGCGCCACTCAACAAGTAAGTTACGCAAATGTCAAAATTATAAATTTCAGTAACATTTTTGATGTCAAGCCCCTGGTAGCACCCCTAAGGTTTGGGCCCATTCTTGATGCGCTGCACGAAGTTGTAGCCGATGATCAGCGCAAGAATGGCCACCAGCCACAGCATCAGAATGCCAGGCCAAATTGCCTCGTGATCGCATACGTTCAGCACAAAGAGCATGACGATAACCGCGCCCATACCAATCCAGACCGCGCCAAAGCGGAAGGCCAGCTGATGGATGGCCCCGCTGTAAAACGACCGGGCCGTCAACAGCAGCACCAGCGCAAAGAGCGCCGCTGCGGCGAATGTGACATACGCCCGGTTCGGGCAAGCCCAGGTGCAGACATCGCCAATGGAGGCCTCCAGCCCACCCAGATGCGCGGGCAGCCGAGGCTGGTTCCAGTCCAGCGCGATGGCCTCGCGGATGGCTGAGAATTCGGACCCGCCCAGTCTTGGCAGCGGCCAGAACCCTATGCCTGAAAAGTTGTCCTCAAAATAGATGACATCATCAATGAACTGCGAGAACCGCAGCGTTTCCTCATCCCGTGTCTCATTGGCCTGCTGGCGCTGGAACTCGAACTCATGCCCGCCCGGGGGCAGCACAGGGATGATGCTGCGCAGGATCTCGGAGCGTTCCTTGCCCCGGAAGGTGCTGCGATCCATCCGCGCGCGCAGGCTTTTCTTGGTCTCGGTGGTCGGGCGTTCGAGGAAGATCAGGATCTTGTGCACGATCTCTGTCTCACGCTGTTCACGCAGGGAAAGCTGGCCCTCTTCGATGCCCTCTGCGCGCCGTTGATCCAGAGTGCGCCCGGTCAGCAAAAGATCACTCAGATCGCTCAACACCGGTTGCGCGCCCGGCTCATCCACCATGTCGAAATCAACAGCAACGTTGATCAGCTGCCGTTCGGGCTGGGGCAGCTTCGCATGCACGCCCTTCACGATGTCGACCACGTTCTGCACATTCAACTGGCTCAGGGTCTTGCCCGGGTAGCTCTCGAAGATCAGCGTGATCCCGTCGGGCGATGTGGGGTCAAAAAAGGTCGGCAAGGCCGCGCGGATGTCGGCAAAGCTGCGCGTCGGGACCCGCTCAAACGCCCGCAGCTGGCGGGCCATCTCGGTTGTGGCTGTGTCGATCTCCTGCGCGGTCCAATCCGACCAGCCACGCAGATCGATGGCCACATCCACCCGCGCCCGATGCCGGTGTGCCGAATTTACAAAATCGCGCCGCGCCTCAATCCAGCGATCCTCGTGCAAAAGGCGGAGGTTGCGGGTGTCCTCGTCGCCCTCCGGGTTGGCGAAGGCCATCTCCATACCGTAGAAGGCGATGCGGCTGATCAGGCTGAAATCCACCAGCTCCAGGGTCTGCGCTGGCGCCTCTGCGCCCTCAGCCGGTGCGGGCGGGTCCGCAAGCGGCGCAAACCAGAAGGGGTAGAACCCATAGACCTCAGCCGTTGGCGGGCGCACCGGAACGCAGCCGCAATCGGGTGCCGCAAGCGGGCCATAGCTACGGTCACGAAACACATCAGCCACTTCTCGTTGGGCCAGCGTCTTGGCCGCCTCGATCAGCTGCGGTGACAGCGCAGGGTCACCCGGCTTCGTGCCGGGTGCAGGTGGCACTGTGTCCAGGGCCGCCCGAAACAGCCCTGCATTCGGGTACTCTAACCCGACAAGCGAGCGCATGCGGGTGGCCAGATCCACCCCGGACGGATCGCTGAGCGTCACCCCGATATCCGGCACCGCCAGAATACGCGCCCGCAACCACGGCGTCAGCATCCAGGTCGATTGGATCACAGGCTCGATCTGCGCCATCTTCGCGGCAACAGCGGTATCAATCTGCGCCTGAGCCACCGGTCGCAAGATCCGCCGCACGTCTCCTTTCAGGATTTCCGGCTGCGTCGCGGGCAAATAATTGCTGCGTTCAAGCGCGTCACGGAACGCCTCGTTCACAATGGTATTGGCCAGGGCGAGATCGGTGGCATCGGTTACGCCAATCGTCTCGGGCAGCGGCGGCCGTTCAAACTCGGGCACACCTTCAGGCAATGTATCGAACAGCGGCTGTACCGGTTCTGCCGCGGCTGCCAGCGTGGTTGCAGCCAACTCGACCTCCGCCTGCACGGATGTGGTGACCGCCTCGCTGACCGCTGCGGTCAGGCCCGAGATCAGCCGCTCTTCGTCCGGCGCAATCCGCCCGATGAACGGCTCGACCACCGGCATGACATCCTGCAAAGCGTCCTGAAAGCTCAGGGATTTTGTCCCCTCCTCATCGATCAGGAAAGCAAGGCCAAGCGTCTCCGGTTCCAGAACAAGAGCTTCGATCTGGTCGAGACTGCATTGATCGAGGATCGGCGCAAGCTGCGCCTCCAATGCGGCCCAGAGCTGTGCCGCACTCGCAAAGCGCAGATCCTCAACCGCAGCAAAGGCGGCTTGCAGATCCACCGGCTCCGTCAAAGCATCAAGATTACTTTGCGAAAAAGCAAAGAACCGCGTGGAACTGTCCGCCGGAGACACCTCGCAGGAGGCGGGGCGCGGGGGTGCTGATGGCGTGTCTTCAATCGGCGACGGGGTGTTCTTTGTGACCTGATACTCCTGCAGCAAGGCCAGCACCGCAGGGGGCGATCCCAACAACCGGGGCAGCCGGTCACCGGGCGCCAGTGACAACCATGCGCCGAACTGATCCGACGCCAGATCGTCAATCGCTTCAGGCAGCTGCAGGTCCATCTCGCCAAGCCGCGTCATCGCGTTCAGGAAATTCTCCGACGTGCCAGTGTCAGGAAACGTCCGGCAGATATCTGCAATCGCATACCCCCGTTCCGGCCCTGCCAGCAGGTCAAGTGCGGTCTGAGCGGCCTCCGGCACGGACCCCAAACTGCCCAAGGCATCGCAGGTCTGTGGCTGGCGCGCATCTGTCAGTGTAGCTGCCGCAACAGCAGGGCCTGCCGCCAAATGCAGAGCCAGACCGGTCTGGCTATTTGAGGTCGCAAGCCGCGATACAAGCGGCTGATCCAGCACCAGACTACGCCACTCCGGCAGCGCCTTGGACAGATCACCGTAGTCTGTCGCCAGATCCAGCGTCTCGGCGACATCCGCACCTGACCCGGCCCGCGGGATGCGCTGGCAGAGCTGCGCCAACGCATTGCGCGTCACACTGCCAAGCAGCCCGTCTTTGAGGTTCACGTTGTCGTTCTCCAGCGCGGCGCGCAGCCCGGTCTGCACAGTGGCGATGTCATAGCCCTGCAGCGCGTCACGCTCGATGGTCCGGAAGTCCGCACAATTGGCCAGCGCTGCCGCAGGCCAGATCAGGCAGCAGAGAAAAACAAGACAGTTCCGGATCAAAACGCTCATGTGGTGCGTCCCTCCTTGCGCATCTCGGTTGCGATGGCGTGTTTCAAATCCTCAGCCGTCACGCGGGTCTGACCGCGACGCAGCGCGGTGATCGCAGCGCCGCGCGCGACGTTCGAGATCGCGCCACCGACCAGCGGATGATCTTGCGCCAGTTGGGGCAGATCCACATCCTCGGCCAGCGGCACCTGCGCCAGCACATTGGCCCAGATCTTCTGCCGCTGGCCCGCATCCGGCTTCACGAACCCGACCGACATCTGAAAGCGCCGGAAAAATGCATCATCCAGATTGCTGCGCAGGTTGGTGGCCAGAATGACAAGGCTCTGGCAATCCTCGATCCGCTGCAGCAGGTACGATACCTCCTGATTGGCGTACCGATCATGTGAGGAGGTCGTCGCCGTACGCGCTCCGAAAAGCGCATCGGCCTCGTCAAAGAACAAGATCCACTCCCGTTCGGCAGCGAGGTCAAACAGCAGCCCGAGGTTCTTTTCCGTCTCGCCGATGTATTTCGACACGACCATGGACAGATCCACCCGGTACACATCCATACCCGTCCGCTTGCCCAGCAGAGAGGCCGTGAGGGTCTTGCCGGTGCCGGGCGGCCCGTAGAACAAAGCCTTGAACCCACGGCCAAAGTGGCGACCAAGGCCCCAGTCCAGCAGGATCTGATCGCGGTTCTCCAACCACGCGAGCATGTGGTCGAGCGCATGGTGCAGATCGTTCGGCAAAACAAGATCAGGCCAGTCCAGCGCGGTCTGCAACCGCTGAGCCGGGAAACCCGGTGCATAATCCGGCTTGGGTGAGGCGCCGTCACACAGCGCCACCAGCCGATGCACCGGAATGGTCAGGACATGGCTGAAGGTCGGGGCATCTGGCGTCGGCGCGCTGAGGATGACCCCCGCCTTGCGGCGCAAGGGGTGATCCGCCTCAAAAAGCGCCATCGCGGCAATTCGTGCGCGCGTATCGGTCCCGGCAAGCAGGAACAGCGCGGTCTCGGCGGTGGGTTGAAAGGCGCTGGCGTTTGTGCCCCCCCCGCCAAACTGCGAGAAGGCCCGGTCAATGGCGCTGTTCTTGACAAAGAACGGATCGAGAATGGCGGAGTTCACATGCGGCGCCACGGCCAGCGCCAGGATAAGCCGCGTCTGTGCATCCAGATCATTGGCCACCACCAGATCCCCCAGTGCCGTTCCGATCATCGGGGCTGGGGCGGGCGGCAGACCAAAGGCCGCGTCGGGTGTGTCGAAAAAATGGGTCAGCCGCATCTCGATGACCTGGCCCAGCCAGCTCAATTCGGCCGCAACTGCGGCAGCATGGATCTGCACCGGCTCCGCCTCTGCCACACGTCGGCGCGCATCACCCATCCTGCGATCTCCAGTTCACGTGGCAGGGCAAGGCCATCCATGGCAAGGCAATCGTTGTATCCACAGTCCAGGGTAGCCCGTCCAACAGCATATCAAACGGGCCGGAATCGACCCGCAGATGCGCGCCTGCACTGTCAAAGCGGATCTGGCCGGACCGGCAAAGGAAAGCCTCCTGCAGCCCCCTAGGCGAGGTCTGGCCAAGCTTTGACCACTGCGCAATCACCGAGCGCAGCAGGCCCTCGATCAGCGCCGCGTCCTCGTCGTCGAGCTCCACCAGCCCCGGGGGGGGTAGGTCATCTGTCATGCCCAAGAGCAGACGGGCCAGCGGATCAAAACTGCGCTCTGACGGGGCGGCACCACAAAGCGCCTCCAGAGCGGCACGGCCCTTCGGCAAGTGATCGGAGATGATCCGACCGCCCGCACTCAGCACATCGAGCCTCGAAAACAGCAGTTTGAGAAAGGGATGAAGCAACACAAGCCCGGCCTGTTGCGTCAACAAGCGCTGCTCCGCCTCTTCCGCCGCTGCCAGACCCATCGCTTCGTTTGACACAAGAGCAGGTGACCTGGCGCGAAGAACATCTTCGAGACCGGCACGCAACCGGTCCCGGACTTGTGACGCGCCCATGCCCGCACCCGCAAAGCCGAGGCGCGCGATTATCTGCCGCAAAAGGGCCGTCTGACGGTCCGCCTGAGGTTCAAGACTATTGAGTAAGTGGGTCAGAATTTCATCAAACCGCATGGGTCCCGGCCCGGCTTGGGCAATCAAATCGAGCGGCAACAAAAGCGGCAATTGGGCGCTGTTCAAAGCTTGCGCAACCGGATCGGCAACAGCATCCAGCGGTGGGAGCCGACGCAGTATTGCCGCGCGCATGTCGGCATCGAGGGTGCGCCAGATCAGGTCGAGCATCTGGCCCAGATCTTTGGCCGCAGGGCCGAAGGCAGCCTCGGAGAGAGCCTCCACTGCGGTTGAGATATCAATACGCTGACGTATAGATACACCTACATCAGATGCGTACAGCGCGGCTTCAGTCTCTGGCTGAGGGTGGTCTGGCTGGGGTCGCAATGCAGACGCGGCACGCTTTGCCGGGTGCTCAGATGTGTCAAAGAACAACCGGGAGCCTTTTGCCGCTTCGGTCTCTTGACTGCCCAGTTCATCTGGATGCGCGGGTACCGAGGCACCGCTGGCAGTCAAATCATCAGGCGCCTGCGCCGCCTCGCCAGAGGACGGCTCTGAGATCGCCGCACCCTTTTTCTCATTGTTCTCAGATGGGCGGGCGGGTTCCGAAGCCGCTTGATTTGCGTCCTCTGTTCCTCCCCCCGTCTCCCCGGTCTTTCCGGTTGGCGCACCAGCAGTGGACCTGCCTTCCGACGTAGAGGTATGCGCTGTGCCGCGGACAGCAGAGGTCGCAGCCCTATTGTCGCGGAGTGCAGACGCGTTCGGAGGCAGGCTGTCACCTGTAAGCCGCGCAATCACATCGCGCCACAGAGACGACATGCCTCTGTGATCCGAGGTGTCTACCTCGGTCTGAGAGGACGCCGCCCGCGGCTCGGGCGCAGTTGCGGAAGCCGCATGCTCGATCTTTTCAAAGTCAATCGGACGCCCGTCAAGAACAGCGCGCAGCACGCGTATCAAAGCGCCTTGCGGTCTCGTGGAGCGTTGAACCAGTCTCTGCAGCGCTGCGTCAAAGCCATCATGCTGAGACGGAAGAAGGGATTGGATGAGCGCCAAAAGCCCTGGGACATCAAGAGCCGCGAAGGTCTGCAAGCTGCGTTCAGGGTCGCGTGACCAATCCGCTTTGAGGTCGCGGAGATCCCGCTGACCGCCAGCCACTTTTGCCATATCCTCGGAGGGCGCGGCGCCCTCCTCAGGCCGCTGACCCGACGGAGGCTCGGTGGGTACCGCCATCTGTTCTCTCGGCGCACGACCTATCGACTGGCGCGGGGCGATGGGCGCTTTTCCGTCCTTCCGGGCCGACACGGTATCGTCCAGCGGCTCCCCGGACGTGGGCGTGGCAAGAGCAGCTCCGACGGGACGGACCAACAGTTGAGCCACCATCTGAGCCGCCAAACCTTCCGCGGCTTGGGCAGAATGGCCTGCCGCAGCAAAGACGGCCTGCATCGCACGTTCCATGGCCTGGATACCGGGTATCGCACCTGCCACATCGCCAGTACTCACTGCAGCCAACAGCGCACGATGCGCAGCGTCGGGCAGATCCCGAAGCAGATCCTCAAACGCGGAAGGCTCCTGCTTGTGGGCGGCTTGCAGCAGGGTGGCGGATGTCTGCCCTCCGGACATCTCAGGCACCTCGAAGGCTCGCTCAGCCGCATGTATCAACCATGGCTCGCCATGCCCCTGATCATTGGCCGAGCCAGACAGATCGTCAGAAGCGGGCGGCCCTTGTCTGTGCGCCCCCTTCGGCACGGAGGCAGATGTCTGCCCCGCAGGCACCCCAGACGCATCGGAACCTCGCGCAGCCGTAGGTGCCGACAATGGGTCGACGGGCCCCTGATCATTGGCCGAGCCGGGCAGATCATCCGAAGCGGACGGCCCTTGCCTGTGCCCCGCCTGCGGCACGGAGGCAGACGTCTGCCCCGCAGGCACCCCAGACACATCGAAACCTCGCTCAGCCGCAGGTGCCGACACTGAGTCGACCGGCCCCTGATCATTGGTCGGGCCACACAGATCGTCAGAAGCAGAAGAAGCCTGCTTGCGGGCCTCGCCCGACACGGTCGCCGGTATCTGCCCCCGAGACACCCAAATCGCTTGAACAATCCGCTCGGCTGCCGATGGCATTGACGGTCGCGCGCGACCCCCATCTTTCTGCGACGGATCTGACTGGTCAGCGGTACTGATCTGCAGCGGTGCGAGGACCTGCGCGGCCTGTCCAACTCTGTCCGAACTCTCCGGCACGGTAGCGCCGCCGAAATCCTGCGGCGACACTGACGCGCGACGCAGGTAAGGCGCCAGAGCAGACAGCATCCGTTCGCGAAGACACAGGCGCACGGCAGACCAGTCCGGATTGTCCGGCCAGTCCCCCAAGTCAATCTCCAAAGCCTCAATGACCGCATCATGGCCAGTGGTCTGCGGATGCGCAAAGACATCTTCGAGAGCGGGCAACAGCTCCAGCCGGACCTTCTGGGCCAACGTTTCTGGTGCCGCGAGCGGACTGCCCTGAGACGTGACTTCAAACTCAGCCAGTACCGTGCCGATACGGTGATCCGCCCCCTCCGGCGCCCGTGCAAGCGGTTGGCTCATGACCCAACCTGCCTGCGGTCAAGGAACCGCTGCAGCGCCGCCCGACCCTCAAGGCTTGCAACATTCTCCTGCAATGTCAGAAACTTATCCATGTCGGGCTGCTCCAGCCACAGCAGGGACACCACGATATGCGCAGGGGCCAGCGCCTGAACCAGATCAGCCACATAGCTGCGGTAGCTGTCCAGACGCGTGCGCGCGGTCCAGCCCGTCAGAACCAAGGTGCAGTGGTTCGGCACAAAATCACCGCCCCGCTCACGCAGCAGGATGTCCTCAACCAGATAGGCCACTTCCACCTGCTTGTGCATCGCCCGCCACCCGGCGCGCAGGCAGTTCACCCGCGCCATCGCGGTCGCTTTGTTGTCCGTGGTCCCGATGTGGTAGAGCGCATCGGCATCACCACCATCAAATACAATCGCATATTGCCCCCCACCCACGGGCGTGACGGCAAAGGCATCGGGATCAGCGGCGCGCAGGAAGAGATCGCTCTGCAGCTTGCCATCCTCGATCCACGGCGCACTCTCGCGCAGCGCCTGCAGGTCGAGTGGGGGCGCTCGGTCATCCAGCGGCACAATCATGTCGAAGGGGTTCAGCGGCAACAGCAGATCGCGACGTGCAAAGCCGGGGGCGGGCGGTGTTGCGCCCGCATCGAGCTGCCAGCCCTGATCGGCCAGTGACCGGATCACGTCGCCAAAGGTCTGAACCGTCAGATCTGCCAGCAGGCCAAAACGCGCCATGAACCCGCCGGGTGCCGCACCATCTGGCCCGGTACCACGCGCGTAGTTCAAGGCCGGGAGCGCGCGCAGATAGGCCAGACGCCAGTGCAGCTCAAAATCCTGCCGCGCGGCAGCGGACCGATAGGCGTGCAGCCCTGAATGGCGGGTGGAGGGCAGAACCTCACCCTGCAACGCCAGCATCAGATCCAGCAGTTTGATCCGGCGCGCGTGCAAGGCCGGATCATCGGTGCCGCATCCGGTCTCGGCGGTGAACAGAACCGGCAGTTGCGCCAAAGTCGCGGACATCTCATCAAGCTGCGCATTGATCGCGCCCCGGTACTGGACAAACAGCGCGTCGCGCGGCGGAGGCGTGGTCTGGTCGCTTTGCACCGCGCGGGCTGCCTTCGGAGCGCCCCCATAGATGCGATAGATCGCTGGCAGCATGTCATCGACGTGGCTGCGCGCGAACCGGCGGCAGCGTCCGTCTTTCAGCACTGACCAGTCTGCGTCATCCAAATGGTGACGCGCGCGCGCGATGTTCTCAGCCGCGACGCGGATGTATTCCTCCTGAATGCGGTTGTGATCGAGCGTCAGAACCGTGGTGCCAACCCGCAGCTCAAGCTCGATTTCTTCTGGAGCCTCCGGCAGCATCAACGCGCGATAGACCGGTGCGTCAGGGTCGTGGAGCGCACTTTCCGGATCGTCGCGCAGAACCGGCGCGCCAAGGTCTCTGATGCCCGGGATCTGGCGCAGCTGCGCCAGATGCGCCTCGACATCCGGCGCGCCAACGTCCGCGCTCGCCTGCGTTCGGAAGAACAGCTCGGGCGCGTCATAGACCGCCTTGCGGGTTGCACCGCCTCCCGAGCGATCCCCCAACGGCTGGCTGCGCAGGATCTGGGACACTTTGAAGTAGAGCCAGGCCGCCACACGCTCAGGGTCTGCGGTTGGGCTGATCTCGACCTCGCAGCTCAGGATCATCTGGCGCTTGCGGGCGACGATGACCTCAGCCAGATCCGTGGCGAGCGGGCGCATGCAGGCAAACCGCGCGCGGACGCCTTGCACCAGGTCCGCATCATCAGCTGCGTCTCGCTCGTCAGGAATGATCACCAGGGAATAGAGCCCCGGCGAACCGACGGGCAAGACGTTCACCCGCGCAACGCCCGGATGGTCGGAGAGATAGGCCGCCAGATCCGTCTCGGTAACCGGCTGTCCCGGCAGAACCTTCGCGGGCTCGAATAGCGCCAGATCGGCGTAACGCAGCGCGCCCGCCTCATCGGTCAGCAAGTCGCGGATCGGGTGAGCTGCCTGATAGCCGATCTCGCTGAGCGCAAAGCAGGTCTGCTCCAGCAGCGTGACACCGGGATCATGCAGGTTGTAATCGGTCCAGATGTTGCCCGAGGCGGCCTGCGCGAAGGCAATGGCCCGCAGACGCAGGCTGTCAAAATCCGATGACGCGGCGCCGCTCACAAAAGCCCCTCATCGCGGTCACCTTCTCCGCGTGAGCCGCCCATGGTGGTGTCAAACCAAAGCCGCGTCAGCCCGTAGCGGATCACCATGCCCTTGCCGAACCGCGCATTCGACCGGATCTGCAACTTGAAGAAATGCCGCCCCTCACCCGCGACCCAGCGCAGCTTGAGCCGATCCGCATAGCTGCCGTAGACAGCCGTCTGCGCCCGGATGCTGCGCCGCCGGAACAGCCAGTTCAGGATCGGATTGCGCGGATGAAAGGCGTTCATGGCAATCGCATGCAGCATCGAATAGCGCCCCATGCGCGGCGTGCCTCCCACACCCGCCATGACCTCGAAGGCCTGGCAACCGGTGATATCAGGCGTGATATCATGCCACTTCCCATCAGCGGGCACATGCGGGATATCGACGGATTGCACGCCGATGCGCCCCCCCATGCGGGCCACACCGTCCACATCCAGCCGCCAGGCGGGGGCGCCGGTGTTCATGCCCATACGCCCGTCTGCGGTGAGGCACAGGCCCTGCGGTGGCGGCGCATCCGACTGGTCCAAAGCTGAAGGTTCTGGCCGCAGATGCAACGCCCCTTCTGTCTTGCCATGCTCCATCACCCAGGAGGGGCGCGGCGCGCCGAGACCCTTGTAAAGGCTCATGATCCGCAGCGATGTGCCCACGGAATTCAGTTGCAACCCCTCACCCGGCGTCTTGGCAAACCCGTCTTCCACCTGGTTGACGCTGCTGTCGATCAGGTCGCGATATTCGCGCGCTGTGGGCAGGGCCCCATCGCGGAAAAAGGATTTCAGAGTGGTGCGATCCTGTTTCGTCACGAGGGACCCCCTTGTCCGACGATGAGATTACCGCCCACCGACAGGCGCCCGATGCCGCTTTGCACAGGTGTTTCGGTCGGCGTGGCCTGCACGATGGTCAACGCGTGTTCCTCTGCCGAGAGCGGCAGGCTCCATGGGCGCGAGCCGCACAGGACAGGGCCAATCGGGCCGCGCCAATCTGCTTGCGCGGAGTCGAGCAACGCATGCGCGCCCGCGTCATCAGCGGCCAGATGCAAAAGCGAAAAATCGGTGACCCCGCGCACATAGTCGAGATCATTCACATAGGCCGTCAGCATCTTGAGATTGACCGACCAGCCAAACCGGCGCAGCGGCGGCGGCGCGGTCCAGACCGACAGATAGTGCCGCAGATCCCGTTGCAGGCGTTGCGCCATGGCACCATCATCCCGGTAAGGATCAAAGGCCAGCTTGGCCCGCACATAAAGCCTGTCATAGGCCGGGTTGGCGACCTCGATCTGCGCAAAGCCCGAGGCGTGCTTGGCCACAAAATCACTGATCCGCTGCAAGGTACCCACATCAAACATCTGTGCCGACGGGGTGTTGGGCGGATGGCGCACCACCACAAGCATGGCCCGCCCGGGTGCCGGCGCTGGATCGTCACGCTGCAACCCCGGCAGGCACTTGGCCATCCAGACCTCAGGAAAGGCGTCCAGCACCAGCCGCTCCACATCCCAGGGGGTGACCGCGCGCTTGCGGTGATGCAGCCGCTCTGCCACGCGCGCCAGAAAGGCGTCCCGCTGCTCGGGCGGGCGCACTTCGGCGGGTGTGGGCACTTCCGTGATGGCCGAAATGCCCGGCTGCGCGGGCTCGAACACCCAGACCCGGTCTGGATCCCGCGCGTGGTAGCTGCCATCCGTGCAGGTCGCCCAGACGCCGTTGATCTTCAGATCCGCCAGCTTTGGAAAACCGCCGAGATCCGGCTCGGTGGCCACGGCGGCAATCCAGACGCCGCCCTCCGGCATCTCAGGCGAATGGGTCGTGGCATCCTCTGGCAAGTCCACCATCACCAGACCGGAGCGCATCAGCCCCCCGGTCGTATCGGAGAAAATCGCTGTATCGGGCAGTTCCGCCCACCCATGGGCAGCCAGATAGTACCATTTGACCGGGTTGGGTCGCGGCACGAGACGCAGATGCCCGCTTTCGGCCATATCGAACAGCAGCGGCACAGGCCCGGTGGCCTGATCCCCTGTCAGATGCAGAAAGAGGTGCCCATAGCCCAGACGCGGTGGAAAGATACCGATCTCGCGCAGCATGCGTTTGGGAAACACTTCGACCCGGCCAAAGGGATTGATCTGCACAATACGCTCGCCCGGGTTTGCCGCATCCGGGGCGTTCACCTCCATCGTCGCGCGGGCGGTATATGACAGCGAAAACGCGTCGATCTTCGGCACAAAGGGCGGCGGCGGGATCTTGCGGTCGCCAAAGGGAATGAGCCGGGGGCGCATGGCTTCGACCAGAGCAAGCGGATATTGATCCGCATGAAACCCGCCCGCCGTGCCGGAGAGCGTCAGGCGCAGCGCGCCTGCCGGGACAGTTTGACGCGAAGCAAACATATCCGGGCGCACCCGGCCTTCGGCCCGCACCGAATGTCCTTTGACGCGCCCCGCAAGGCGACGCTCAGCCAGCAACTCACCGGTGACGGGGTGCATCTCGAACAGAGGTAAATCGGGATCAGCCACGGGTTTCCAGCCGTCCCCGCTGAGGTAGCTGACGGTCAAAACCGGATCAGGCGCCGCAGGCCTGCCCGCATAGTCGCGGTAGTGCGCCTCGAACCCCCCCAGAGGATCGGGGCGATCAGCCCAGGTGAGTTCGACACCAACCTCCTTCACCGGTTTCTGCGCCATCTCCGGGCTGGCCACGATGAAACTCGCGCCCTCCTGGGGGCGAGCCCCAAACGGCACAAAAGACTGGTCGACCGACAAGGGCCCGTCGTCTGACCAGGCCCGCAGCTGCCGCATGCCCGACACCGTCACCTCGATATTGATGGCCTCCAGCGCATAGCTTTCGAAAAAGGAGATCGGGCAGATCCGCGGGGTATCGGCATTGCGCAGGAACAATGTCGGCGCGGGCATGCCCTCGCCAGCCGCGATCTCCGGCATGCCGGCGGAAAGCTCCAGCGCCAGCGTGATGCCCGCAACACCGGCCTGCGGGGCGGGCAGAACCTGCGCCACCGCCGCGTGAATGGGGCCGTCCGCAGTGCTCAAGGTGGCTTCGAATGCGTCGCCCAGCAGCTTCTGAAACAGATCCTCCGGCGTCAGGGTGTCCCCCTCACTCACGAACAGATCAAGGATCATCGACCCCGGCGCATCAGCCTCTCGCGCGACGCGGCGCACCCCTTCGGAGAGCGCCTTGTGATGTTCGGCGATCTTGTCATTCAGAAGTGTGCGAAACTGGCCATCCGGGAACGGCACCCGTTCGATGAGACAGAGCGTCACGATACGGCCCAACAGCAGGCGCAGCTGATCTGCGGTCTCGATCTGCGTGGCGAGGTAGTGATACAGGCCCATCATGCAGATGGTCTGGCCGTTCCGCGCGGCCAGTATCTCAGCTTCCTTGGCCATCAGCTGCAACCCGCGTTGCGGCGCCTTGGGGTGGAAAGCCTGAACAAGAGCCGGATCAGATTGCAGGGCGACCAGCGTCTCGGCTCCCGCCGGGTCTTCGGTCGGGTGCCTGTCTTCGTCGATCTGATCCGGCAGTGCGGGCAAACCCGAAGCCCGCTGCAGCTTCAGTGACATGCTGATGCGCCGATGGCCTTGCGCAAGGGCCAGCATCGGCGTGCTGATATCGAGGCCCATGCGTAACATATCCGGCTGCCCGGCCCCAAAGACACCCGCGCTGTCGGGTGGCAGTCCCTGGTCCGGGGTCCAGCGGGTCATACGCACAGCGGTGATGCCGCCCAATTCTGCGTTGAACGAGATCTGCGGGTCGGTCTCATAGGTCAGCGTGGCCACCGACGCCAGCTGCGACGCGCTCACCGGCACGGAGGCGTCGGTCGCAAAGCTCTGCACCGTGTCATCGGCCTTACGGGCGATCAGCCGCGCGCCCTCCGGGACAACCAGCGACTGCAGGCCCGAGTTGAGATGCAGCAGCACTTTCTCCGGAGAGGCGACTGACGGAGACTGCCCGATGATATCCTGATAATAATAGTGGATCATGCGGTCGATGACCCCGTTGATCGCGCCATCTACCTCAAGCGCGACACGCAATTCGGCGATCAGCAAGCCCAGCGCAGGATCCATATCGCCCGAAGTGATCCTCGCTTCAAAGGCGGACAGCGCATGCGGGCGCAGCGTCTCGACCGCGTTGCGCAGCAGTGCGTGGGTGGACCGGTAGGCCGTCACAACAGCGCGCGCCTGAGAGAGCGCATCGCGCTTGCGGGCCTGCGTTGCGGACATGGTGCTACGGATCGCGCGCAGGATGCCGGAGGGCCGGACAGCGGTCAGCGCAGTCAAACGCAACTCCAGCTCTGCTTCGGTGTTGAGTTGCTGGATCTGTTTCGAAAAGAGCGATGGCCGCTCGGTCGGCAAGCGCGCAATCCACGACTTCAGCTGGTGGGCAAGCTCTGAAATCAGCCGCCCGGCGGCCTCCGCATCGCTGTCCATCACGCGATCAAACGCAAAGGCCGCCTGCCGGACATCGAAAGCGATAAGCTCCGCATAGGTGAAGGCCGGTTCCGACCGGAACAGCCGCATCCACGGGCCTGAGCGCTTGTCGGACAGATGCTGCGGTACATCCATCGCGTGCAACCGGTGGCCTGCCGCACAGAAGGCCTGTGCGAGCCCGTCAGGCCGCACGTCCCTGCGCTCTGCCGTCAAGGCAGGCGGCAGGCGGTCGCTGCACAGCGAGCCCGGCGTTACGATAATATCTTCCCACCTTCGATGCACGACGGCTATCGACACCTCTATAAATGCGCTCTCAGCAACCCGGCCGGGTCGCCAAAACCTGAACAATCATAAACAGTTGCGAAAACCCCACCTGTCACAACTCTATGCCCAGCCCTTGCGGACGCAAGGAAAACTGGCCATCACACCCCTATAAGGGGTCCGTATTCACCTCAGTTTTTGCTTGTGTTGCAAGGAAGACGCCGGTCAGCGTGCCGGTATCGCCCGCGATGATGAATGTGCCACCGAAACTGTCCGGCGTGCCCGGCCGCTCCGCCCGCGCGAACTGCGACGATTCTAGCACTGCGCGAATCGGTGTCGTCTCTCGCCCGTTCTGAAATGGCGCTTCTCGGGCGCCGTCTGGCTGCACAAAAAACACCTGACCCTGGCCCGAGCTTACGATCCGCGTGCCGCAGATCCCCAGCCGCGACCACGTCACCCCGTCAAAGGGCAGGCCCGCACCGCTGGCATCAATGGAGAGCTGCGCCTGCTGCGATCCATATCCGATGTCCATGATAAACTTGGCTTGCGCCACGGTCTTTTCGGCCTCGGCAGAGGCTGTCAGTGTCAGCTGCGCAGTCCCTTCATAGATCACCCGACCCGTCGTGGGGATCTCAAACCCCGCCGGGCTGGGACCAATCACAGCCGGGCCGGCAAAACTGATCCCATCCGCCTCATAGCTCAGCGTGTAGGCGGCAGGCAGATTGCCATCCGAGCCAAGCCCCGGGATCGGCACAGCCTCCGAGCTGCGCCAGCCTTCCAGCTGACCATCCTCCGTCGGGCGCACCCTCCGCACAGTGAGATCGTTGAACTTGAGGTTTTTCGGCACACCAGCCTTCGAAGGCTTGCCCGTCACGAAAAACACATCGCCCCCCCCAGACGCGACAGGCTGGCGGAGGTACGCACCTGCAAGCCGCCTGCCTTCACGCGCCGTGACAACGCAGGGCTCATCTGGCGCAAGACCCACCAGCTCAAACGCCTTGCTGGTCTGCACCGCCTCCACGACGCCACAACCAGACAGCAGGGCCGACGCCAGACATGCACCCAGATATCTCATGCGGCAGGCACCGGCTTGTCAGAGATCAGGGTGCCTTCGGTGATGTAGAAGGGGAAGACCATGTTGTGCCGTTCGTTGGTCTCGATCACCGTATAGGTCAGGGTGATCGCGAGATGCCCGTCCAGCGCGTTGCGCACATCCACAAGGATGGAGGTGATCTTGATGCGCGGCTCAAAGAACAGGATCGCCCGGCGAATGGCTGTCTCAATCTCGGCTTCGGTCTCGCCATCCATGGGTTCAAACACCAGATCATGCAGGCGGCAGCCATAGTTCGGGTGCATCACCCGCTCGCCGGGGCGCGTCTCCATCAGGATACGCAGGCTTTCGGCAATGTCCTCCTCGGCCTGCACAAGCTGTGCCTGCCCGGTGCCATTGTCGAAATCGGGCGGAAAGGCCCAGCCGCGTCCAAGAAAGGAGGGGTCGTGCTCTGCCACTCTATCCTCCGATCATCACTGTGGGCGCGCCCAAAACGATGCTGCCCCCATGCGAGGTGCTGTCGCCCATGCGCGCCGCCGGTTTGCCGCCGATCATCACCGTGGCCGACCCTTTGATGATGGTGGCGGGCGGGCCGACGCAGGTGCAATTGTCCCCCAGCACGGCGGCGGGCATGCTGGTGATCAGCACCGTCGCAATGCCGGGTCCGATGATGGGCCCGCCCACATGCGGCACGATCCCCGTCACCATCGGGCAGGTCTGCATGTCTGTCACTCTGGCGGCTGGTGGCATGTCTTGCTCCCTAGTTGATCATGACCATGGCGCCTTTGATCGTGGTCGTCCCACTGGCGCTGACCTCGGCAGAGGCGTTGCCCTTAGCGGTAAAGCCTACATCCGCCTCGGCCGTCACGTTCATCCCGCTTATGCTTACGTCTGTGTTTGCAGAAATATTCACCGCGCCCGTGGCGGACAGGGTGATATCTTTGGGGCTTTTCATAGTGATCCCACCACTGGCCATCTCGATTTCATTGCCAGTGGAATCCTTGATCTTCACGTTCTTGGCGTCGTCATCCATCGTCACGGAATGCCCGCCGGGCGTTGAGATTGTGATGATCTTCTTATCATCATCAAAGACCAGCTTGAGCTCGGACGCGGTGACAATCTGCTTGATGAAGTTCTTGGCCTCCGGATCATCCGGGCGCGGTTGTTTGGCGTTGTGCAAAGAGGCGAGGATGACGGGCGCATTGGGGTCGGCGCTCAGAAAGCCAACCAGCACCTCATCGTCCTTTTCGGGGTAGAATTCGATCCCCGCCTTGTTGGAGGCATAGGGCTGCGCATAGCGCGCCCAGACCTGCGGCGCGGGGTCGGCGATCATCGGCAGGCTGATTTTGAAGCGCAGCTTTTTTGCCGGGTCCTTGTCAATCTGCACCACCTTGCCGACTTGCAACCCGTGGATCGGAGGGGCCAGACCTGCCGCACTTTCCCCCTCAAACCCTGTGGCATCCACGTTCCAGCTGTCCGGCAGCCCAAGCTGGGCCTCTGTGGTCCAGGCGCCTGCGTCGATCAGCTGCCGCACGCCGCTGACAAACGCCTTTCCGCTGAAACGGTCGCCAAGACCCTCAAGCTCGATCATGGCGCCAGGCACAGCCACGCCGGCCCCCTGAAAGGTGCATTGCCCCTGGATCGTCGCCAGGGCGCTGCGCAACCCGCGCGCATCCGCGCCGGTCTTGAGATCAGCTGTGGGGATCTCGCACGCCGTTCCGACGAGGTGTTCACGTTGGCCCAGAACCTTGGCCAGATTGGCGGGCGTGTAGTTGCCCCAGTCCGGCGCTTTTGCAGCGGCCCCTTTCCCTTCGACCGGTTTTTGCGTTGCCGCGTCCCAGGATGTGGCCCGCGCGCCGTCCAATGTGCCTTGCGCATCGACCCGTGCATCAAAGCTGATCAGGTCCATACCCAGCGTCACCGTGAGCACCGGCTGTGCGCTCACATCGGGCGCTTTCGAGGTCACCTTTCCATCGCTGACGGTGATCACATGACCGGAGCGGTCAGCCACACTGCGCAGATATCCCCAATCGGTGCAGGCGTGGCGCAGGATGTCGCGCGCGGTATCCTTTGTCTTGGCCACATCCGCGGTCAGACCCGCATCCTTGATGATCTGGCCCATGACGTCGCTGTCTTTTTTCTTCTCATAAAGGGCTGATTTTCGCGTGTAGGTCAGCTTGGCCGCCTTGTCGATGCAGCCCAGCTCAAGCCGTGGGGCGCCCCGGATCACGCGGAGCCGTTTTGATAGGATCACCCCTTTGAACAGCGTCTGATCCGACCCGCTACCATAAGCGGCGGCAATGGAAATCTCTGACCCGATCTTGAAGTCAGACCCATCCGCTTCGGGAAACTCATTCTCGGCAATCGAGCCCGCCATCAGGACCACCTGCGCCTCGGGGATGCGCCCAACCCCGGCATCTACCTGCACGCGCGCAATCTGCAACTCATCGCTGATGGCCTTGTCATTGGTCTTGATCGTGACCGATAACGTCCCGTCAGCGTCTTTCAGAGGGCTATCCGCCATCACCAACCCTCATCGCATCGGCGGGAAGCGCAACAGCGTGTTGGGCTCCAGGTCGCGAAATGTGTCCAGCTCGTTGATCCGCGCGATCTCAAGATATTTGGTCACGTCCTTGTAGACGCGCTGGCACAGCAGCGGCAGCGTGTCCCCCTCCTGCACACGGATCATATGGGTCATATCGGGGGATTTGCGCTTGGCCTCGCGCGCCTCTTCGGCGTCGGTCTTGGCCTCGACAAAATCCAGCTTGAGCTTGGCCCGCAACGCTGAGCCATCGGGGTGAAAGAGGTTGTAGTCCACGCTGAGTGACGTCAGTCGTCCGAAAAACGCCTTGAGTCCCTTGCCCCAGACCACCTTGACCGGGGTGGGCTCATGCTCATCTCCATCGTAGTCATAGGCGATGCTGCGCAGCTTATCGACCTGCTCGGCCACGGTCACGCCTGCGGCGTCGGGCACTACGCCGGTGCCATCAAGCACAATGCTGAAGTTCAGCTTCTCCGCCTCAGAGCTGGCAAATTTCGCCACCGGGGCCGATTTCCCCAAGGCGCCCGCCGTGCTGCTGCCCTCGCCGGTGCCGGAGTACTTCAGCCCGAAGGTATGCGAGTAGTCCTGAGGGTTGATGGTCGCCTCGAAGGTGTTGGCCGTGCCCTTCTGCTCTTTGATCTGCCCGTTTTGGATCTTGCAGCGGATGATCTTCAGTTTGGCCATGGCTTAGCGGTCGACCGGCCGCTGGGCCGCCTCCGCCATGATCTCGCGCATCTCATCAAGCAGATCGCGCCGCATCTCGGCCATCTGCTGCGCCAGCTCGCGCTGCGTTTCGCGCTCGCTGCGCCCCGGCGGGCCAAAGCGGCCCTTGACCACCAGCGATCCGATCTCAATCGCCATCACATATTCCTTTTCAGCGTCGTATAGGCCAGCTCGATAGTCTCGATGGCCAACTCGTTTTTCATCGCGTCGAAATTGCCCACCGACCATTTCACCGGAAAGGCATTGCCGATGGACCAGGAGGCCACCGGCATGCGGCTGGCGTTGAGCAGCGAGACGTTGATGTCCTTGGGCGTGATCGCCTTGGCGAAATCACCCTCCAGCGTGCTCTTGCACCATTGCACCAACCCGCTGGCCGCCGTGGTCATGCCGCGTTTGAGCTGCAGGTTGGGCCGCTTTGCCGGTTTCGGCAGTTGGTGGACAAAGCGGTTCTCGCCCCCTTCCACCAACGGCTCCAGCTCGATACTGCTTTCCAGTCCCGAGACCTCCTGAAACGCCATGTCCGGCACGGGCGGAAAGAGCCCCATGAACATCACCGAAAAATGAAACGCGACAGGAGGGTCAAACAGGGCCATGCGCTTAGGCGTTCTCGATTACAAAGCCTTCGTGTGCGATCTCGATGCTCTCCACCGCCACCTCATTGCCATCGGCCTTGAGATCCGTGCCTGTCACCTTGATCGGAAACGCGTTCTGCACCTTCCAGACCATGGTCGGGTTCTGGGCCTCATCGAGCAGCGAAATCGTCAGCGCCTTGCGCGTGATCGTGTTCATCTTGATCTCGGAGAACCAATCCCAGATGGCGTTGTCCTTCACGAACACACCTTTCTTCATGGTGATGTTCGAGGTCTTGATCATCCCCGGCATTTTGATCGTCGAGAACACCGGGTTGTTGCCCGCGCGGTACTCGATCGGCTCGCTTTCAATGTCGAGGCCCGAGACCTCCTGGAACGCGAGTTCCGTGTCATCCCACTTGACCTGGAAGTGGAACTTGGGAAGCGGCCAGATGGCCTGCGTTTGGGCGGAACCGTCGTCTGCCATATCTGAATATCCTCTCTAAACTTACGATTTCTGCATTTGCTGCTGGAAGGTGATCTCGATGAATTCCGCAGGCCGCGTGACCGCCACCAGAACGGTGATGCGCAAGATACCTTCCAGAATATCCACCGGCGTCATGGTCTCGCCGAGGCCCACATGAACGCTGAACGCATCCGTCGGCACCGCGCCCGCAAGGCCCCCCTGCTTCCAGATCGAGGTCAGGAAGTTCTCGATCATCGAGCGCATGGTGACCCAGGTCTGCGCCGTGTTCGGCTCGAACACATAGGCCTTCGAGGCGAGCCGGATCGACTCCTCAATCATGATCATAGTCCGGCGCACGTTGATGTAGCGCCAGTCAAGCGAGTTGCCGTCCAGCGTGCGCGCGCCCCAGACGAGCGTGCCCTCGCCCACAAAGGGCCGGATCGCGTTGATCGATTTACCGGTGGTCGAGACGTTGAGGTTTTCCTGCTCCTCGTGGCTGATGTTGACCATCGGCGCCACGACCGAGTTGACCGAAACATTCGCGGGCGCCTTCCAGACGCCCCGGCTGCTGTCGACCATGGTGTAAAGCCCGGCCATCGCCGAGGACGGCGGCATGGAGTTCATATAGCCAGTGATCTCGTTCATCACTTCCGTGTAGAGCGGCACAACAGCGCGCAGCGTCTTGTCGATGGTCGCGGCTGAGGGGCTGCCCTCTTCCACGCCCGCGTCGCTGTCATTCATCAGAATGCGGATCTGCTGTGGGCCTTGCACTGCGCCATTTACTTCGATGGTGTAGCTGACCGAGGCTTCAGGCCCGATGAACGCGGGGTCGGGTGCAAAGGTGACCTTGCCGCCGCTGCCCACTTTCCATGTGCCCACGCCTTCTTCGGTCTTGGCCTTGCCTGCGTCGGTGTCCGCGTCGATCAGCTTCACGCTGGCCTTGTCGCCGTCGGGGTGATCGGCGGGCACGTCTACCACAACCGATTTGCCCGCCGCCACCGAAGGCGCATCAAGCAAACCGCCGACCACATCCACCGCGATGGTGCGGGCATCGGTGGCGATGTCGTTCTCGTCACTCACCACCAGGTCGAACTGACCCGTGCTGCCTTTCTCCGGGTCGTGGATAAAGCTGACCTCACCGGCTTCCAACTGTGCTTGGGTGAAGCTGGTGATCGCATCGGTCGAGCCGGTCTTGACCAGCTTGCCCGCCATCGCGTCCTCACTGCCCTCGACGGTGTAGGTCAGGCCCTCAGCGCTACTCTCATCATCGGTCGCCGTGATGTCTGTGGTCGTCACTGCAATGGTACCGCCCTTCGGCACGGACAGGGTGAAATCCCCCATGATCGAGGGCGCCGAGATCCGCTCGATCTCCTGCCGCAGCTCGTCCGATTTGCCGACCGAGCGGCGCATGAGGCCAATCAGCGTCTTGCGGCTGCCGGGGTCGATATTCTCGAAGGTGAAATCACGCGACTGATAGATCGAGCTGTCAAGCCACGGGTAATAGGCCGCGCCGAAGTCCAGATTGTTCGTGCCAACATCATTGCGGAAGGTCGCCACCGGGTTGCCCAAAGGATCGGACTGCGACAGGTAGCCGCCCGAGATGTCGAGGATCGCAAAGCGGTTCTTCATGTCGTTGCCACAGTGCTTCAGCATCGCCTGCTGCACCTTGACCGCGTTCTGCCGCACCAGCCGCGTGGTTTCCGGGATCACCACCATCGTCGGCTCCGGCTCCTTCTTCAGCCGGTCGATTGCTGCCATCATCGCATCCGCGTCGATGTCGTCACTGTAAGAGCCGATCGAGGTCACATAACAGGCGCCGCCGCCGTTCTGGAAGAAGAGCCGCATCGCGCCGTAAAGCGCATAGGCCGGGTTGGTCTGCACCAGCTCGAACTCTTCCGCCCCGCGCGGGCCTTGTGTGGTGAAGACCGCCCGCGGCATCGTGGGCTTCTTGTCCGCGCCATCGGCCGACAGGGGCGAGACCCCGGTGAACGCCTCAAAGGGTTTGACCTCGAACATCGGCTCCGGCGCGCCGCCGAAGTAGCTGTGGAACTCCGACATCGAGGTGATCCGCCAGGGTGTGCCCGCCAGCGAGACATTCCCGTTCATCGCCGTTTCGGTGTACCCGATGAAGGCCGGGACAGCCGTGGCCACCTGCACCACCGAGTTGGGAAACGCGTTCTTCTCAACGATGTAAACACCGGGGGTCTTCATAGCCATTCTGGGCTCTCCTTTACCAAAGCGTGACGAAGATGTCGGATTGCAGACGCGGCGGGGCGCCCGTGTCGGGGATGGGTTTGAAATCGATGGCGGCAGCGGGCAGCACAGGCACAAGCGTTTCCGGGCCGAATGGTCCGGCCTTTTGCAGCGCAAACCGCTCCGGCGGGCGGGCCCGGGCGGCCAACGCCTGGATAGAGCGGATCACCCGCGCGGCCTGGCCGTTGGGCAGGTCCTGCTCGCCCAGATCTTCGAAGGCGACAGCGCCTGCGCTGTCAACCACCTCCAAGGCGTCGATTTGCCCCGCACCAATCAGATGATAGGCCCAATGCGCGGCCACGGCGTCGCAGCGCAGCAGCAGATCGCGCCGGCCCTCGGACGGAAGTGCTATGTCGAGGGTCGCCAGAACGGGCAGGAACCGGCCCGCCGTATCCGTGGGCTGCGCAGGGCCAGCCTCATCAAAGGCCAGCGCCTCTTGGTCCAGCCCGGCGGTCAGATGCACCACAGCGCCCCAGACGGCGCCCTTGGTCACAGCAAAGAGATCATGCGCGGTGGCCAGCAGTGTCAGCGCGATCTCCGAGGGCTGATCCTCGACCGCATCGTCCTGCAGCACATGCACAAACCGACCCCGTTGGCGCAGCAGCAGCCGCGCCGCGTCAAAGCCACGCGGATCGCTCGGGCGCATCTCCAATGGCGGCACCGCCTCGTCAAAGAAGGCGTGCTGCACCTCCAGACGCAGGCGTTCCGAATACCCCATCAGACGGTTTCCGCCTCGGCCCGCTGCGAGGGCGCTGTGATGGTCGGTGCAATGCCCGTCGTCATGCTCGCGTCGATCATGACCGAGCGCATCTTGAACATCACCGAGGGCACGTAACGGCTGCCGAGGTTCGACCAGATCTGGCCAACCTCCTCCAGCCCCATGTTGCTGACCTCCACCGTCAGCTGCGACAGCCCCTGTGGCATGTCCGGCGTGCTTTGCGGGGTGAAGACAGGCTGGGACTGAAAGAACATCAGCGCCGCAGACACCAGCTTCAGCCCTTCGGGGTAGAGATCGACGTCATGGCCCGAAGCGACCATGAAATAGACATCCATGTGCAAAGGCTGCGCCTGCAGCGTGGGCGCGGCACCCCGCGCGGTGCGCTGGCGCGGCACTGTGTCGCGCGCGATGTTGACCATGAAGAGCACCAGCCGATTGCGCGCTTCCTTTGCGGGTTTGCCTTCCACATCGGTCAGGGGTGACAGGCTGACAAGGTCTTCGGACACGGCAAAGCGTATGCGCAGGTGATCGTTCAGCCGATCACGGACGAGTTGTAATGCCTGGTCGATCATCGGCGGTAATCCAAGGTCCGAACGGGCACTGCTGCGTGTGCCCTTCCGGGAATTTCAACTTTAATTTGAATTAACCGTACCGATGAGTCGCCAAAAAGCAAGCATCCTTTCCCCTAGGTCACCCCACGCCGCCCGGTGAGGAGCCGCGCTGCGCTGGTCAGCGCCAGCCCCGCCGCGAGAAACCAGAACGAGACGTAGAGATAGGTGAGCAGCAGGAACTGCGGGCTTTCATTCTGCGAAATGACAATATTGGCCCGACCCACGATCTCATCCGCGCCGATGACAGAGGCGGTGGCCGAGGCCATGAGGATAATCAGGAAGTATTGCACCCAGGCGACCACAAAGGTCTCCCTCGCGCCGGTCAGCCCGGCCATGCGCTGCGCAAAATAGCCGCGCGACTGATCGGAGGTGAAGCCGACAACAGGAAAGGTCAGCGCCAGCGTCGCCTTGATCCAGAGCGGAACGGCCATGATGGTGCCGCTGATCGTGACCTCGCTGGGGATCATCGAGGCCATGTAGAAGAGCAACACAAAGCTGGGCACGTTGCGGCAGACGTTGGTGCCCATATGCGCCACGGACCCGAGGGCAGTGACGCGCTGCGCGCGCAACCACCCCAGCGCGCCCCCAAGCACGGTGCCGAGCCCCATGGACAACACCGAGATCAACAGGTTGATGGCGAACCCGCGTATCAGGTAGTCCGTATGGCTCAGCAAAAGTTCGATCATGCTTCGGACCCGACGATCCAGCGCCGCAAAAGCCGGAAGAGCCACAGCACGCCCAGCATCAGCAGGAAATAAAACACCAGCAACCCGTTCATGAAGGTGGCCACATCACCGCCTTCGGAGACAATCAGGTTCACGGTCGAGACCAGTTCGGCCAGAGCGATGGCGCTCGCCATCCCGGCGGCCTTGACGATGTTCACGCAGGTGGCAACCAGCCCGTCATAGGCCCGCTGGAACGCGTGCGGCAGCAGCGACCAAACCCCGGCGTCGGGATACACAGCACGCTCCTGCGCAAGCGCATGCGAGATCAGCACGGCGTTGGTCGATCCTGCATAAAGCGACAGGATCAGCGCCGCTGTGGCAAAGGCCCCGGGCGTGATGATCGCGGATTGCGCAAGCACCCCGCCCAGGCCGAAGAAGACAATATACATCTGCAGGATCGGTGGCGTCATCCGCGCCAAGGTCACAAGCAGTTTTTGCGGCAAGAGCAGCACCTGCCCCCAGACGCCGCGTCTTTGCAGCGCAGCATCCATCATCCCCAGCAACAATCCAACCGTCAGCGCACCCAGGATCGCCGTCGCCGACAGCGCAAGCGTCATCCCCAACCCCTGCGCCAGCCTCCCTCTCGTGTAAGCCTCATGCAGCACGAGAACATCGATGCCGGTGTGATCACGCAGGCGGGTCATCCAGTCGGGCGGCGCCCTGGGATCCTCATGCGCCGCAAAGGGCGGTGCCCCCTGGCAGGCGGGCGGCAAGCCATCCGCACCCCGCAAACAGGCGCCCGGAGTTGACCAGACCTTGTTCAACCCCTGCAGATAGGCACTTTCTCCGATTTGCCATTTGCGCTCCAGCGCCAGAAGCGTGCCGGCGCTGTGCCACTCCCCAATCATGGCAGAAACGAACCGACCAAGGCTGGCCTCGCGATCACTGCGGGCCACAGCCACGGCCCAGGGGGTCACCAGGATACGATCCTGCATAACTGTGTAGCCGTCCTCCGGATTCGCCAGCACCCGCTGCACAAGGGCGGTGTCGTCAAAGGCCCAGGCCACGCAGCGCCCGAACGACAGCGCCATCTTGGCTTCGCGATTGGCCGGAAAATATTGCCCTGCGACACCATAGGTCTCTTCCAGCGTCCGATTGTAGTAGGCGCCTTGCGTCATGCAGACCGGTTGGCCACGCAGATCCGCCCAGGACTGGTAAGGGCTGTCAGCAGGGACATAGGCCACCACGCCGCTGGAATAGTAGCTCGGCTGCAGCAGACCCGATTGCGCGCGCCGTGTTGCGGTGTCGCCCATGGTGGCGATCACCACATCCACCACCCCTTGCTCAAGTCGGGCCAGCCGGTTGGAGGCGGTCACGGGCACCAACTCCAACCCCACGCCCAGACGCTCCGCCAGCAGCTGGGCGAGGTCCGGCTCCAGCCCGATGATCGTCCCCTCGGCATCTAGCATGCCCCAGGGCGGATAGTCCGTCTTGACCCCGACAATCAGGCTACCGCGCTGCAGGATATGCGCAAGCCGCCCATCAGCTGCTGCGGGCACCTGCGCATCCGCCAAGGCACCCTGCCCCAGCAGGCCCAACACAAGCGCCAGCACGCGGATCATGGGGTGGCGACAGCGATCAGCCCATAACCCAGGGCCGCCGGGCAGATGCGGGTCAGAACCGTGTCAATCCGGCGCAGCGCGTTATGGCTGGTCAGCCAGCTCTCTGGCAGCACGCTCTCGGCCTCGATGCTCTTGATCCAGAAGCCCGCCTCTGCCAGCTCGGCCTGCAAGGTGGCAGGGTCATAAAGCTGGTAAGGCAGGCCCACCTCGGTGCCATCAATGACGCGGGTATAGCGGATCAGCCCTTTGGCCTTTGGGCCGGCCTTTCGCTGTTCGTGCCAGAACCGCCGCCGCCGGTTTGGCACCGAGATCAGCAGATGCCCGGTGCCCCGGCGGAGCATGCGGCGCATTTGGCGCAGCACAGTCAGACGCTCTTCGCGCGCTTCGATGTGAGCCAGCACGCCAAAAAGACAGAGGATCAAATCAGCCTGTCCGCACGCACGCACATGCGCGGTCAACGCCTCCGGGTTCGGCCCGAGTACCTTGAGATCTTTCCAGCCCATCTCGACCGCGCGCTGCGCCAGAATTTCCAGCGCTGCCGGGTTGATGTCATAGCCCGCAGCCCGACCGGCGCGTTCCTGCAGTCGCAACAGATACCGCCCGTTGCCACAGCCATAGTCGATCACATGCCCGCCCTGCGGCAGCAGATCGAGTACCTTATCCCACGTCGTCACATTCGGCCCCGGATAGCGTTTGTCGTAATGGCCCGACCGGAAGTAGAGCCTGTAGGACCCTTCGGTCGGGTTGTCCCGTTGAACCGGGCGGATATCCTGGTGATGTCCCATCAGTTCGGCGCAATCGCCCCCGAGCCCAAGGTGTTTTCGATGCGCTTGCGCCAATCGGTGTCGCGCATCCGCACAATCAGCGCGCTGTCAATGGCGCGGCGCAGCTCCTCATTGCCACCCGCCCGCGTGATCGCCCAGCCATAGGGCTCGTTGCGGTAGACGCTGTTCTGTACACTGACCTGCCCGTCGTAAGGCGCACGGCGCGACAGGTAAGACAACGCGACCCAATCCCCCAGCACCGCCTCCACCTTACCCTGATAGAGCTGCTCCACCGCCTCTTTCCACGTCGGTGTCAGTATGAAGCCACCCGGCAGCCCATCCTGTGGCATTGCATCTACCTTGCGCATGTTGTCCGCCTGATGCGCCGCACAGTCAAGCCAGGCCGCCCGCGCCATCAACCCCTCCTGCTCCGCGCTGTCCTCATCGGCGCGAAAGGCCGCTTCGGTCACCTCCTGCCGCAGAAACTCCTGCGCAGTAGAGCAGCGCAAAACGGCGATGCTCATCCCCGGCAGCGCCTGCGCGGAGACGGGCGGGTTCTCTCCAATCGCGCCGACAAAGGCCGATGTGATCACGCCCAGTATCATCGCCGACAGCGCGGTGCCGACCACGGCCATCACCATCTCGAACACCTTGCCCAGCAATGTGCGGAACCCATCGCCAACCCCTTTGAGACCAGAGGTGCGCGCGACAGCTTCCAGCATATAGGCCGTCGAGGCGCGAAACCGGCCAACCTCGCCATGGTCGTCCAACCCATCCGGTAGGCTGCGCATCAGCGCCCGCAGCAGAAACGCCGTGACCAGATTAAGCAGCAGGAAGAGAATGATCGCCCGCGCCACCGTCGGCTGAAACACGGTTTCGCTTATGGTGTTGATGGCCACCTCAAAATCGATGGCCCCCGATTGCGCCACGGCTAGCGTCAGCCCCGACGACAGATACTGCTGGCTGAAGTCATAGGTCAGCATCCGTTCGGCCGTGATTGTCAGCGGCGAGATGACCACATCGACGCTGCCGCGCCGCAGAGCGGCCTCCTGCGCGTCAATGCTGTCGCAATTCACAAAAGCCGTCGTCTTGTCGATATCCGTCGAGATGGAGTGCCACAGATCCACCGCAAAACCCCGCGGCAACCCGTCCGGCCCGGTGAACGTAAAGGGTTCCGCAGACCGGATCGCCACCACCAGATCGTGCTGGCCCTCGGGCGCGTCACAGGCCTGCACGGCAGAGACCGCGAACAAGCTAAGAAGGCAGAGACCCCAAAGGAGGACGTGGCATTGAGATCGGCGCATCAGTCGTCCCGTTGCTCGGCAACCCTTTGCGCCGGGGCGGAGGCCGCGCGCGCGCCCATCACATCGGCTTCCCGTTCCAGCGCCACATTGTCATTGATCGCAGCACCGCTACCGGCCAACTGGCGGGTCGGCTGCACGCGGCCCTGTTTCTGCTGCACGGTATGCCAGGCCTCATGCGGCAGATGTTTCTCCTGCCCCGGAGCAAGATGAATATCACTGCCCTGCGCGTAGGCATGCGCCTGAAACTGTGCCGGCGCGCTTGAGTTGTAGTGCACCCGCACGTCGCTCATATCCATACCGGATAGAGATTCCACCCCGCTGCGCAGATCTGCGGGCAGACCGCCCGAGGCTTGCTCCTCTGGCATCCCCTCACGCTGCAGCACCGGTTTTCCCGTCCAGCGCGCCAACTGCCGTACTGCGGCACTCTGATCCGCGCGGGCCTGCAACGCATGGCTTTTCGAGGCAATGGAGGCCACGGTGGCGGAGGGGGCGCTGCTCTGCCGCTTGCGGGAAAAATGCGGGCCATCTGATCTGGCAGAAAAAATATGGCTCAAGGGGATTCTCCTTATGGTGGCAAGCCTAGCACCAGAGTCCCGCGCCGTCATTTGATCTTTGGTTAACGCGGCTGCATCACCGGCGCCCTGCGGCGCAACGGTCACAGCACCGTTTGATGGAGCCTCTCATGATGCCGCCTACTGCGCGTTCAGCACCCGATCCGCCATCACCGCAGCCGAGGTGCGATTGTCGATCCCCATCTTTTGAAAGACCTGCTCCAGATGCTTGTTCACCGTCCGCGCGCTCAAGCCGAGAATCGAACTGATGTCGCGGTTGGTCTTCCCAAGCGTCAGCCAGAACAGAACCTCGGCCTCGCGCGGTGTCAGATCAAACTGCCGCGCCAGCACGTCCTCCTTGCGATCCGACGATCGCAGGATGAGTTTGACCAGAACCTCCGGCACAGGCGTCACACCCATGAACTGAAATGTCAGCGGCCCGACCTCATAGGGCAGCACGGCTGACACCGGCTGACGCCCACAAGAGGCAATCCAGGCCCTCCAGGCCGGGGCGTGGTGGGAGAGGTCAAAGCTGCGAAACGTCTCCTTCGCCTGCGATGACCCCCAGAGCAGCGTGCCGTCCAGATCAAAGGCCAGCACCGAACGGCCAGAGCTGTCCAGTGCCGCACGCGCGCTCTGCAACAGGCGCGAATTTGCGATGTGAGTGCTGAGACGGGCGATCAGCTCCTCAACGATCACCGGTTTGGTGATGTAGTCGACCCCACCGGAACTCAACCCTTCGAGGATGTGCTCCTGATCGGACAACCCGGTCATGAAAATGATCGGCGCCATCACCGCATCAGGCCCCGATTTGAGGGTGCGGCAAGTCTCGAACCCGCTGAGCCCGGGCATGACCGCATCCATCAGAATGACATCCGGCCGCACGCGATGCGTCAGGTCTATCGCGGATTGCCCGTCCGTGGCCACAAGAACGGTAATGCCATTCCGCTCCAAGGCCGTTGAGACCATGCCCAAGGCCTCCGGATTGTCGTCCACCACCAGCGCGATGCAGTTTTGGCTCATGTCACTGGGCCGCATCTTCGACATCCTCCAGCAGGTTCACGATCCCTCCGAGGTCGAAATGCTCCATATGCTTGTCCAGTTTGCGCAGCGTGCCCGCATCACACAGCCCCTTAGCCCGCAGCCGGTGCAGCTGTTGGCGGACCCCTGCGATGTGGCCCAGAGACGCACTTTCGATCAGCCGCATCCGATCCTCGGCGCCCAGCCGGACCGCGTCGATCTCACGTGTATCCTGATCCTCCTTCGGGACCAGCTTGAGCTTCAAAAGCTCGGCGATCTGCATCAGGAGCTCGTCAAGATTGAACGGCTTCGCCATAAACGCATCATGCAGCGCGATCTTCGGTCGGCTGACGCTCTCTTCATCCGCATGCCCTGAAATCACAATAATCGGCAGATGCGGCCAGTCGCCAAAACGCAGTTCCTGCGCAAAGGACCATCCGTCCTGGTCAGGCATATCGATGTCCAGCAGCATGATATCAGGCCGCGCTTCGCTCAGCATCTGCTCCGCCATATCCGTGGATGGGGCGATCAGCACAACAAACCCGAGATGGCTGAGAAATTGTTCGACCAGAGACAAATGGTTGGTGTCGTCATCCACAACCAGCACTGTCTGACGCGGGCCGGTGTAGCCGACAAATGCGGGCAAAGCGGCATCATCGCGCCGGTCTTCCAGATCAAATACACCGGGCGTGATCGATGGCAGCATGAGCTTGACGGAAAAAATGCTGCCCTCCCCCGGGCTGCTTTCCACATCGATCTCGCCGCCGAGGATTTCAACCAGCAGTTTGGTGATCGTCAGCCCGAGCCCTGAGCCTTGCTGCCCCGACTGGCCTGCACGTTCAAAGGGCCGCCAGATGCGCGGGATGTTCTGCGGTTCAATGCCAATGCCGGTGTCGGTGACCGTGATCAGAGCAACCTCGTTGCGGTAGGCCAAATCCAGCGCAACACGCCCGGTATCGGTGTAGCGGATCGCGTTGGACAGCAGGTTGATGATGATCTGGCGCAGACGCTTTTCGTCGGTGCCCACCAGCGTCGGCAACCGTCCCCGGATCGTCCAGTCAAAGGCGATACCCTTTGCGGCGGCCTCCGCTTCGAAAATCGCAGCAATCTGATGTAGCAGAACGCGCAGGTTGACGCGGTCGCGCATGATCTCCAACCGCCCCGCTTCGATCCGGGCGATGTCCAGCAGGCCATCGATCAGCCCGGCGAGATGTTCTGATGACCGGCGGATGCTGGTGATAGACCCGCGCCAATCCGTCAGGCCCGGGTCCTTTTCAAGGAGCTGCGCAAAGCCGTAGATCGCGTTCAGCGGCGTGCGTAGCTCATGGCTGAGGCCCGACATATAGCGGGTCTTGGCGAGATTGGCGGCCTCGGCTTTTTCCTTGGCCTGTTGCAGCGCCTGTTCAGTACGGTCATGGGCGCGAATTTCCTTGAGCAACAGTTCGGTCTGCCGCTCCGCCTCCGCCATGGCGTTGCGGCGGCTCTCGCCCACCAGAATGAACATCCAGACAGAAATGCCGATCACAATCAGGATCATGCAGAAGATGATGGTCAGGACCGCATCTTGGGTATCGGCCCCTGCAAACCCCCGGATAAAGAGCAGCAAGACGCCGAAACTCAGTGAAATGGCACTGGTCGTGACCAGAAACCGCGAGAGCCGCGACTGCAACGCCTTGGCCACGGGCTCCGGCAGGGCGGCGTGCAGCGCTTCGCTGACGGTCTTGTCTAGCCGCCCATGCGGTTTGCAATGGTCCTGGCATGCTGCATCGAGGCTGCAACACAGCGAGCATATGCGCCCGAAATGGAAAGGGCAGTGGCTCGTATCCTCGGCATCGAACCGGTATTCGCAGACCGTGCAGGTCTGCAGCCCAGGCTCTTCCGACGTCTCGGTGTCGTCCCGCGCCAGATAGTAGCGCCCACCCGTCGCCCAGGCGAGGATCGGCGCCAGCGTGAAGGCCGTCAGCAGCGCCACGAAGGATGAGAACGCCTGCGCCAGAGGGCCAAACAGCCCGGCGTAGGCCAGCAGCGAGACCACACAGGACACGACCATCGCGCCGATACCCACCGGGTTCACGTCATAGAGATGTGAGCGCCGGAATTCGATGCCCTTGGGGCTGAGGCCCAGCGGCTTGTTCACCACCAGATCCGCCACCAGTGCCCCGATCCAGGCCACAGCCACATGAGAATAGAGGCTGAGCACGTGTTCCAGCCCGGTGAAGACCCCAAGCTCCATCAGCATCAGCGCAATGGCCACGTTAAAGACCAGCCAGACCACGCGGCCCGGGTGGCTCTTGGTCAGGCGAGAGAAGAAGTTGGACCAGGCAATGGAGCCCGCATAGGCGTTGGTGACGTTGATCTTCAGCTGTGACAAAATCACAAAAATCGCCGTCAACCCTAAGACCAGGGCGGGTGAGCTCAACACCTGTTCAAAGGCGGTGTGATACATGCGCGTGGGGTCCGTCGCCTCCTGTGGTGGCACGCTTTCGCGGATGGCGAGGGTGACGAGATAGGACCCGGCCAGCATCTTGAGCATCCCCAGCACCGACCAGCCGGGGCCGGCACAGATGAGGGCCAGCCACCATTTCCGCTTGTCGCTTCGGGTTTTCGGTTCCGGTAAAAAGCGCAGGAAATCCACCTGCTCGCCGATCTGCGCCACCAGCGAAAACACCACCCCCGAGGCCGCACCCAGCATCAGCAGACGCGAGGTGTCGGGCACGGCGGGGTTACCCTCAAACCCCGTCCACATCTCCAGATCATATCCCGAAAAGGCCAGCAACACGAAGGGCAGCGCATGTAGCAGCACCCAAAGCGGCTGGGTCCAGGCCTGAAAGGTGGAGATCTTGGAAAACCCATGCACGACCAACGGGATGACCACCAGTGAGCTGGCCACATAGCCCAGGAACAGAGGCACTCCGAGTGTGAATTTCAGCGCAAGCGCCAGGATAGCGGCCTCCAGCGCAAAGAAGATGAAGGTGAAAGACGCGTAGATCAGCGAGGTGATCGTCGAGCCGAGATAGCCAAAGCCCGCCCCGCGCGTCATCAGGTCGATATCTAGCCCGTATTTGGCAGCATAGTAGGAAATCGGGAATCCGGTCAGAAACAGGATCGCACCCACGAGCATGATCGCAGTGATCGCCGTGTCGAACCCGTAGGTCAGCGTGATGGTGGCACCAATGGCCTCCAGCGCGAGGAAGGAGATCGACCCGATGGCGGTGTTTGCCACCCGGCCATAGCTCCAACGCCGCGCGCGCCGCGCAGTATAGCGCAGCGCAAAATCCTCCATCGTCTCGTTGGCGACCCAACGATTGTAGGTGCGCTTTTCACGCGTGGCTTTGAGACGTGCGACCATACCGCTCCCATGCAGAAAGGAGATGCTCTGCCCCACGTCAGCCATCGCAAAAAGTGGTCAGGCTCCCCCAGCCCTTATCATTGGCATGACAGTACGTGCACAAAACGCGCATCCCTATACGTCATTTGACGTATACTGCGCCGCAGCATTGCCCGCGATCATTCCAACAGCGGGTGATCTGGAATCGCCCATTTCTTGAGCATCTGACAAGGGGGCAACATGTCTGACGATATTTCTGACAATAAAACCAACGGGGTAAGCCGCAGGGCGGTGCTTGCCGGGGGCACGGCGCTGACAGCCTCGCTGTTCATGCCAAAGGGCCTGCGCGCGGCGGACTTTCCGACGGCAGAGGTGAACACAACCGGTCTCGCGGTCACCGATGATACGGTCACCATCGGCATTCTGCACTCGATCACTGGCACTATGGCGATCTCCGAGACCGGCTCGGTGCAGGCCGAGAAGCTTGCGATTGAACAGATCAACGCACAGGGCGGCATCTTGGGCCGCAAAATCGAATATATCCAGGAGGATGGTGCCTCCGACTGGCCGACCTTTGCGGAGAAAGCGCGCAAGCTGCTGGTCAACGACAAGGTCGCGAGCGTCATGGGCTGCTGGACATCGGCCTCGCGCAAGGCGGTGCTGCCGGTCTTTGAGCAGCACAATGGATTCCTCTACTACCCAACCTTCTATGAAGGTCTCGAAGAGAGCCCGAACGTGATCTACACCGGGCAGGAGGCCACGCAGCAGATCATCGCGGGTCTCGACTGGGTGAACCAGACGAAGGGCGCCAAGACATTCTATCTGCTCGGCTCTGACTACATCTGGCCGCGCACGTCGAACAAGATCGCACGTAAGCACATCGAGAACTTCATGGACGGTTGCAAGGTCGTGGGCGAAGAATACTATCCGCTCGGCCATACGCAGTTCAACTCGGTCATCAACAAGATCCGTCTGCGCAAGCCCGATGTGATCTACGCCATCGTTGTGGGCGGCTCGAACGTTGCCTTCTACAAGCAACTCAAGGCGGCTGGCATCGATATGACCAAGGAAAAGCCGATCCTGCTGACCATCTCGGTGACCGAGGACGAGATCCGCGGCATCGGCGGCGAGAACATCGACGGCGCCTATGCCTGCATGAAGTATTTCCAGTCCTTGGAAAACGAAAACAACCTCGCTTTCGTCAGTGCCTTCAAGGAGATGTGGGGCGACGACATGGTGATCGGCGACGTGACCCAAGCCGCCTATCTCGGCCCTTGGCTCTGGAAAGCCGCTGTCGAAAAAGCAGGCAGCTTCGACGTCGACAAGGTGCGCGAGGCCAGCCCAGGCATCGAGCTGACAAGCGCGCCCGAAGGCTACGTGAAAGTGCATGAGAACCATCACCTCTGGTCCAAGACGCGTGTGGGTCGTGCGCAGGCGGATGGTCAGTACGAGGTTGTGTTCGAGACCGCCGACCTGGTGGAGCCTGATCCCTTCCCCGAAGGCTACCAATAAGGCCGGTTTCGCGGTCCGGGGTGCCAGACCCGGGCCGCCCCTACTTTCCCAAAAGACACCCGGAGGCATGAGATGTTTGCCGATTATTCAATGGCCGAGCTTGGCGCTATTTTCGCCATGCAGGGCTTTGCAGGGCTGATCCTGTTTTCTGTTTTTGTGCTCATGGCTCTGGGTCTGGCGATCATCTTCGGCCAGATGGGCGTGATCAACATGGCGCATGGGGAGTTCATGATCCTCGGCGCTTACGTCACCTATCTGATGTCGAACCTCTTTGCGGACTACATGCCTGCACTGTTCAGTATCTATTTCTTCGTGGCGATGATCCTCGCGTTCATCGCCTCCGGGCTGCTTGGCCTCTTCGTCGAATGGGCGATGATTAGACACCTCTATAAACGGCCCCTCGATACGCTGCTGGCCACCTGGGGGTTGAGCCTCATTCTGCAGCAGACATATCGCAGCGTCTTTGGTGCGCGGGAGGTTGGTGTGTCGATCCCCGATTGGATGATGGGGTCCCTACCCCTGACCGACCTAATTGAAGTACCGATCAACGGCATTTTTGTGATGGTGCTCGCCGTGGGCATTTCACTGGCCGTCTACATCATGATGTTCCGCTCCCGCTGGGGCAAACAGGTGCGCGCGATCAATCAGAACCGCGTGATGGCAGGCGCTGTCGGCATCAACACCGAATGGACCGACCGGCTGACCTTTGGCATCGGCTGTGGTGTGGCAGGTGTCGCGGGCTCGGCGTTTACGATGATCGGCTCGACCGGACCGACCGCCGGGCAGCTCTATATCGTCGACACCTTCCTCGTGGTGGTCTTCGGCGGCGCAGGCTCGCTCCTCGGCACCATCGCCTCCGCCTTCTCGATCAGCCAGGCGCAGTCGATCATGGAGTTCTTCCTCTCCGGCTCAATGGCCAAGGTGCTGACCCTGCTGGTGGTCGTGGGCATCCTGATGATCCGCCCGCAGGGCCTCTTCTCTCTCAAGCTGCGCAAGTAAGGACCCAGCCAGATGCAATCCTCCGCCTTCCTCAGCCGCAAAGAGATGATCGGCTTTGCCTTGCTTGCCGCGCTTATCTTCATCGTCTTTCCGATGATGCTGGACAGCTTCCGCCTCAACCTCTTTGGCAAATACCTCACTTACGCGTTTGTCGCCGTGGGCCTCGCGCTCTGCTGGGGCGCGGGCGGCATCCTGAGCCTTGGGCAGGGCGTGTTCTTTGGCCTGGGCGGCTACTGCATGGCGATGTTCCTCAAGCTCGAAGCCTCCACGCCCGAGAACACGTCGATCCAATCCACCCCCGGCATCCCGGACTTCATGGATTGGAACCAGCTGACCGAACTGCCGGTGTGGTGGCAGCCCTTCTACTCGCTGCCGCTGGCCCTGTTTGCGGTGGTGGCGGTGCCTGTGGTCTTCGCCTTCATCATCGGGGTGGCCATGTTCACCCGGCGCGTCGGCGGGGTCTATTTTGCCATCATCACCCAGGCATTTGCCGCCATCCTGACAATCCTGATCATCGGCCAGCAAGGCTATACCGGCGGCGTGAACGGCATCACCGATCTGCGCACGCTGCTGGGCTGGGATATTCGCACCGACGAGGCCAAGACCACGCTTTACTTCGTGAACGGTGTGTTGCTCTTTGCGGTGCTGTTCGCGGCGCAATATGTGCGCAAATCCAAGCTTGGGCGGCTCCTGATCGCAATGCGCGATCAGGAGGACCGGGTGCGCTTCTCGGGCTACAACGTGGCAAACTTCAAGATTTTCATCTTCTGCTTGGGCGCCGCCTTCGCGGGCATCGGCGGGGCCATGTTCACGCTGCAGGTGGGCTTCATGTCGCCAACGCTCGTGGGCATCGTGCCCTCGATTGAAATGGTGATCTTCTGCGCCGTGGGCGGGCGGCTGTCGATCCTCGGCGCTGTCTATGGCGCGCTGCTGGTCAACTGGGCCAAAACCACCTTCTCCGAAAGCTTCCCCGAGCTGTGGCTCTTTGGCCTGGGCGGCTTGTTCATCGCGGTGGTGATGCTCTTCCCCAACGGCCTCGCAGGGGTCTGGTCTGAGAAGATCGAACCGCGGCTGCTCGCCCTGCTGGGCAAGGCGCCCGCTGACAAATCTGCGCCCGACGGCGCCCCGGCGGAGTAAGCGACATGCAAGAGCGTTTCATCCTGAAAGTCGAAGACCTCACCGTCTCCTTCGACGGGTTCAAGGCGGTCGACGCGCTGAGCTTTTACGTGGAGCCGAACGAATGCCGCGTGATCATCGGGCCGAATGGGGCCGGCAAGACCACGGTGCTGGATCTGATCTGCGGCCGCACCAAGGCCACCGCAGGGTCGGTCAAATTCCACGACCAAGAGCTTCTGACCATGCGCGAAGACCAGATCGTGAATGCCGGTGTGGGCCGCAAATTCCAGACACCTTCGGTTTACGAAGACCTGACCGTTTTTGAAAACCTGGAGCTCAGCTATCCCAAGGGCCACAGCGTCTTTGGCGCGCTGGTCTTCAAACGCGATACGGATGTGCGGGCGCGGATCAAGGAGATCGCCGAAACCATCTTCCTCGCCGATCAGCTGGACGAAAAGGCCGCCTTTCTCAGCCACGGGCAAAAGCAATGGCTGGAGATCGGAATGCTGCTGATCCAGGACCCGGAGCTTTTGATGCTCGATGAGCCGGTCGCCGGTATGTCGGTGGCCGAGCGCAAGAAAACCGCCGAGCTGCTCAACCGCATCATCCAGGACCGCTCCGTCATCGTGATCGAGCATGACATGGGCTTTGTCGCTGACATCGCGACCCGCGTGACCGTGCTGCACCAGGGCAAAACGCTCTCCGAAGGCTCGATGGAGCGGGTGCAGAACGATCCCAAGGTTGTCGAAGTTTACTTGGGCCACTGAAGGAGAGACCAAGATGCTGAATGTGAAATCCCTCCGCGCGGCTTACGGCGAAAGCGAAATCCTGCACGGTCTGAACCTTGATGTGGCCCCCGGCGAGATCGTGGCGATCATGGGCCGCAACGGCATGGGCAAGACCACGCTGATGAAGACGCTGATGGGCATCGTGCCTGAACGGGGCGGCGATGTCTCGGTGGGAGATCAGGCGATCACCGGGCTGAAATCGCACCAGCGCGTGGCGCGCGGCATCGCCTATGTGCCGCAGGGGCGGATGATCTTTTCCGCCATGACCGTGCAGGAAAACGTGGAAACCGGGCTGACTGTGACCGGCCAGTCGAACGTGCCCGAGGACATCTACGAGCTGTTCCCGGTGCTGCTGGAGATGAAGAACCGCCGGGGTGGCAACCTATCCGGTGGCCAGCAACAGCAGCTGGCCATTGCCCGCGCGCTGGCCTCGAACCCCAAGGTGCTGCTGCTGGATGAGCCGACCGAAGGCATTCAGCCGTCGATCATCCGCGAGATGGCGCGCACTCTGCGCCGCATCCGCGATGAAAAGGGGCTGAGCATCGTCGTTTCCGAACAAGTGCTGAGCTTCGCGCTCGATGTCGCTGACCGCGTGATGGTCATCGAAAACGGCACCTTCGTGCACGACAGCCCGCGCGCGGGGCTCGACGAGGCCAAGGTCTCGAAATTCCTATCCGTATGAAGACCAAAACAGGAGGTAGACATGGCTGACACATTGATTTCCGTAGAGCTCAGCGAAAGCCCACACACCAATGAGAATGTGCACAATCGCTGGCACCCGGACATACCGATCAACGTCTGGGTCGAGCCGGGCGATGATTTCAAGATCGAGACCTATGATTGGACCGGCGGGCAGATCAAGAACGACGACGATGCGTCGGATGTGCGGGACGTGGAGCTGGAGCAGGTGCATTACCTCTCCGGCCCCATCGGCGTGAAGGGCGCGGAGCCGGGCGATTTGCTGGTTGTTGATATTCTCGACATCGGCGCCAAAGAGGAGATGCTCTGGGGCTTCAACGGGTTCTTCTCCAAACAGAATGGCGGCGGTTTTCTGACCGAACATTTCCCCGAGGCGCAGAAGTCGATCTGGGACATTGACGGGATGTTCACCAAATCGCGCCACGTGCCCGGCGTGAAATACGCAGGGCTGATCCACCCCGGGCTGATCGGCTGTCTGCCGGATCGCAAGATGCTGGATATGTGGAACAGCCGCGAAACCGCGCTTTTCAACACCGACCCCGACCGCACACCGCCGCTGGCCGCCCTGCCCAACACGCAAAGCGCGCATATGGGGGCCATGAAAGGGGAGGCGCGCGACGCCGCCGCCGCTGAGGCCGCGCGCACCGTGCCGCCGCGCGAGCACGGCGGGAACTGCGACATCAAGGATCTCTCCCGCGGCTCCAAGATCTATTTCCCGGTCTATGTGGACGGCGCCGGGCTTTCGATGGGGGATCTGCACTTCAGCCAGGGTGATGGCGAGATCACCTTCTGCGGGGCTATCGAAATGGCCGGCTGGCTGCACCTGAAGGTCTCGCTGATCAAGGACGGCATGGCGAAATACGGGATCAAGAACCCGATCTTCAAACCCTCGCCGATCACGCCCGCCTACAACGATTATCTGATCTTCGAAGGCATCTCGGTCGACGAGCAGGGCGAACAGCACTACCTCGATGTGCATATCGCCTATCGGCAGGCGTGCCTCAACGCCATCGAGTACCTGAAGAAATTCGGCTACTCCGGCGCGCAGGCCTATGCGATCCTCGGCACCGCGCCGGTGCAGGGGCATATCTCTGGTGTCGTGGACATTCCAAACGCCTGTGCCACGCTCTGGCTGCCCAATGATATCTTCGAATGGGACATGATGCCCAATGCCGAGGGGCCGACGAAGTACCTCGACGGCAGCATCGATGTGCCCCTGGCGCCCGATCTCTAACACCTTTTGGTCGGCGCCACATCGGCGCCGACATCCTCTATTGGAAGACCCCCTTATGCCCATCTACGAATACCAATGCACCGACTGCGGCGTCTTTGAAGAAACCGCGCCCATGTCGGCCTTCGCCGACCCCTGCGACTGCCCCGCCTGCGGCCAAACCGCACCGCGCGTCATGTTCTCCGTACCGCATATCTCGGGCATGGCCTCGGCAACCCGACGCGCGCATGAAACCAACGAACGCTCTGCCGACAGCCCCAAGCGCAGCGCGCATGGGCCGGGTTGCGGATGCTGCGGTGGTGGCAAGAAAGTGTCGAACAAGACGCTGTACCGCCCCGACGGCTCCAAGAGCTTCCCAACCAAACGGCCGTGGATGATCTCGCACTAGGGATTGAGGTCCTGCAATAGACGGCTCTGCTGCCGCGTCTCCGCCATCACGTCGCCAAAGGTGCGCAAGCCCCGCGCCTGCAACAGCGGCAACAGCTTGACCAGCGCCTGCCCCGTGGCCAGCGCATCGCCGTAAGCCGTGTGGCGCACCACATCGGGCAGTGCCACCTCCAACCGATCGCAGAGCGCATCAAGCGAGTGATCTTCCGTGATGCCAAACGCCACGGCGGAGAGCAGCACCGTATCTAGCACCGGATGCTCCCACGTCACCCCCATCTGCGGCGCGCACCGCCGCAGAAGACCAATGTCAAACGGCGCGTTATGCGCCACCAGCACAGCATCACGCGCGAAATGGTGCAGGCGTTGCCCCGCCTCGCTGATGTCCGGCGCACCGGCCACATCAGCATCGGTAACGCTGTGAATGCGCGTCGCGGCCGGCGGGATCGGGCAGCCCGGGTTGACGTAGAGATCCATGCTCTCGCCTTCGATCACCCGACCGTTCAACACCCGCACCGCACCAATCTGCACGATGTGATCCGTCTCAACGCTGAGGCCGGTGGTCTCTGTGTCAAAGGGCACATAGCAGAGGTCTTGCAGGGGCGTGTCCTTGATATCGGCTGTCTCGGAGGCCGTCATCAAATCGAAATCAAAGACCAGCGGGCGAGGGTCGATAGGACGCCCCGGGGCCTCCTCCACATCTATCAGCAGCACGTGACCGTCATCGCCCAGAGCCCGCAGGCGCCCTGTAAACCGGGCCTTGCCCGACACCGCGCGCAGGTCAACGGCACCATCCGCCGCAGGGCCCTCGCCGCTGATCTCAAGATAGTCACCCAGCGGCGCTTTCAGACGCGGCGGCGCGACCTGTGACAGCACTTCAGCCGCCTGCCCGTCGTAGAGCACGATCTCGCGCGCGGGGTTCAGCAGGATCGTGGCCACCGGAATCTCGGTGAGCAGGGCGGTCAGCAGGTCCCGGTCCGCCGTCAGACGCTCCGTCTCGCGCGCAATCTCGGCGGCGGTGCCTGTTGCCGCGCTGCTCATGCTCTCGGACAGGGCGCTGGCCGCCGGGGCCAAATCGCCGAGATAGCGCGCCGCATCCGTGTCGACCTCGCCCGCGACGCCCGCATGGGCGCGCAGCCGCAGATCTGCGGACAGCCGTGTGATCGGCTTGGCCATGTTCTCATCAAAGAGCACCCAGATGCCGAGCGCAAAGCCGGTATTCAGAAAGGCAAACATCACAAAGGCAGTGACGAAAGGCCCAGCAGGCAGCCCCGGCTCGCCCCGCGACCAGCCAAAGCTCAGCGCCCCCGCCGCCAGCGCAGCACTTGCAGCGGCCACGAGGCAGAAGAAGAGAAAGACGCGCAGGCGCAGGGAGAGGGTGGTGAACATCTCAGGTCTCGCACACCATCTGCAGGATCGGGTCGCCTTCGGGCACGCCCTCCCACTCCGCATTGCTGACGGTGCCATCGGCGGCAAATTCGGCGCCGTCGATCAGAAGGGCCGAGCGCGCCTGACCACAGTCAAAGAGCATCGGCGCCTGATTCACCGGTGACCAGCGGCCAAAGAAATAGATATCGGCAAGCCGCTGCTCGGGCAAATCGGGATGTTTGCGCGCGGTGCCCGTGTCGACAGCGACAAAGCGCTTGGTATAGGGCCAGACCTGTGTCCAGGGGCGCAGCCAGCCTTGCTCATCCACTGTCATTGCGATCTCGACGCCCTTGGGCAGGCGCTCTGCCGTGTGGCCAAACCAGGTGTATTCGTTCGAGATGGTCATACCGATCATGCCAGCGCCCGCCGCCACCGGCATCACCCATTTCGGCAGTCGCCGTCCCGTCATGATGTTGAGCAACATGGCGAGGCCAGCACAGGCGATCCCGGCGAAGATGGTGGCGATGAGTTCGACAAACATAAGCCTATCCTAGCGCGCCTTTGCCCGATCCCACAGCGGATTGCATGGTCTTCACAACCACGAAGGCGTCGCGCAGGTGGCTGCGGGCGAAATCCGAGAGCGTTGCGGGATCAAGATAGTTGTTGGGTTTCTGGCCTGCCTTGATCTGGGTCACCTGATGCTCCAGCCGCATGGTCGCGATCAGATCATAGGCGTGCAGCAGATCGGCCCCGCCGGACGCCGAGAGCACGCCCGCCTTCTGCGCCGCCTCCAGTCGGGCGCGGGTGCTCACCGACTTGAGCTGGCCTTGCAAAGTGTAGACCCGGCCCAGATCGACCACAGGTACGACGCCATTGTGCTTGAGATCCAGCTGGTTGCGGTACTCGCCCGAGCGGATCGTGGCAAGCCCGCGCAGGAGGCCCAGTGGCGGCTGGTGCTTGAGCGAATTGGCGATCATATGCGCGGTGAAGATGGAGTTCTTGGAGGCTTCGGCCAGAGTGGTCTCTTGCAGGTCGCTGAAGAGGTTCTGGTCGCCGCCGATGGGCCGTAGGTCGAACATGACCGAGGCGAGCATCTGCGCTTCGGGGTTCGGCGTCGCGATCCAGCCGTGGAAATAGTCGCGCCAGACCCGCAGCGGCTGGCACCAGCGCGGGTTGGTCGCCATCATGTCGCCGGGGCAGTAGAAGTAGCCGCAGGTGTCGAGTCCGTTGCTCACGTATTTGGCGAGGTCTGTGAAATAGGGCATCTGCGCTTCGGTCACATCGTCCGAGAGGATCAGGCAGTTGTCCTGATCCGACACGCCCGTCTGCTCCTGCCGCCCTTGTGATCCGCAGGCGAGCCAGAGGTAGGGGACAGGCGGCGGGCCAAGTTCCGCTTCGGCGAGCGCGAGTAAGCGCCGGGTCGCGGTATCGGCGATGTCGGTGATGAGGCGCGTAACGACCTCGTGCCGGTTACCCGCTTCGACCAGCTGCACCAGTAGATCTGGGATCTGGGCCGTGACGCGGGCCATCTCACCCGCGTCTGCGGCCTTGGCCACGCGGCCCACCAGATCGGCGGAGGACATCGCCTGCGCGCGGGTGAGATCCGTCTGGGTCACAATCCCCACAAGCTCCGCGCCGTCGACAATGGGCACATGACCGATGCCGCGTTCGACCACTAGGTGCAGCACGTCGGTGACCAAGGCGGTTGGTGCCAGCGTGAGGGGGGCTTCCGTCATGATGGTAGAGATCGGGGCCGCTGAGTCGCCCCCCTCCGCCACCACGCGGCCATTGATATCGCGCAGGGTCACAATGCCTTCAAAGCCACCTGCGCCACTGACACAGATCGACGAGATATGTCTGGCATGCATCTGACCTGCGGCCGTGCGGATCGACGTCTCAGGCGGGCAGGTCATGGGGTCGCGCGTCATAAGCTGCCCCACCGGCAGGATGGTGAGGTCTTTTTGATCCGAGCGCGGCGGGCGGCGACGGTCGAAGAATTTTGCAACAGTTGCGTGAGCGTCGATCAGCGCAAAGAACGTCTCCGACGACATCACGATCAGTGTCGTTTCCTGGGTCGTTGTCGCTGTTCGGCTGGCATCTTCACCGCGCAGCAAGGCCCGCTCGCCAAAGGAGTTGCGCGGCCCGAGGATGGAAATCTGAACATCCGCCTCGTCGGTCACATCGACCTCACCAGCGGCGATGATGTAGAGGCGTGTCGCAGTATCTCCGACCGCAAACACCGTCTCTCCGGGCGCAAAGGTTTGCGCCTCGCAAAGCTGCGCCAGCGTGTCGAGATCCGCGTCCGACAGGCTGTCATAAGGGTGCACGGAAGCGAGGAATTGTCTGAGCTCAGCGGTAAGGGGCATGTGTCAGCCTCTTTAAGCGGGATGTCCTGCCCGAGGGAGGTTCGGGCAGGACGGGCCTGATTTGGGAGGCACCGCCACGCACGCGTGGCGATGTCAGGCAGTCCTAGTGACCTTCGACAGCTACGCCCGCCCCACGAGGGATGCGCACGCTTTCGACGAGGTCCTTGATTTCCTGCGGGGTCTCCTTGGTCATGCCGGAGACAAAGTAGGCCACCGCGAAGTTGACCGCAGCACCGATGGCACCGAAGGAGGTCGACTTGATCGGGCCCAAGAGTGGGTCAGCATCCGTGAACGTGTTGGTGTCCGGGATGAAGAACCAGCCTTTGTGCAGGAAGATGTAGAGCAGCGTGACCGCAAGGCCTGCGAGCATGCCCGCCACGGCACCGGAGTTGTTGATGCGGGTCGAGAAGATCCCCATCATCAGCGCCGGGAAGATCGAAGCTGCTGCCAGACCAAAGGCCAGGGCCACGGTTTGCGCCGCAAAGCCCGGTGGATTGAGCCCCAGAAGCACCGCCACCACGATTGCCGCCGCCATCGAGAGCCGCGCCGCCATCAGTTCGGATTTCTCCGACATATTCGGCGTGAGTTGCCCTTTCAGCAGGTCATGCGACACCGCAGACGAGATAGCCAACAAGAGACCCGCAGCCGTCGACAGCGCCGCCGCAAGGCCGCCCGCTGCCACGAGGCCGATCACCCAGCCCGGCAGACTTGCGATCTCGGGATTGGCAAGCACCAGAATGTCACGGTTGAAGTTGGTCAGCTCATTGCCTTCCCAGCCATTCTCCGCCGCCTTGGCCTGAAGATCGGCGTTGGCATCATTGTAGTACTGGATCTTGCCGTCGCCGTTCTTGTCTTCCCAACCCAACAGGCCGGTCTTCTGCCATGTGGCCATCCAGGCGTAGTCCGGATCGGTCTCGATCTGCTCGACGCTGACCGCTTCACCGCTCGTGCCATTGGGCCACATCAGCTCGGAGATGTTGAGCCGTGCCATAGCCCCCACAGCAGGCGCCGTCAGGTAGAGGAGCGCGATGAAGACCAGCGTCCAGCCCGCGGACCAACGCGCATCCGACACACGCGGCACCGTGAAGAAGCGCATGATCACGTGGGGCAGCCCGGCGGTGCCGATCATCAACGACAGAGTGAAGAGCACCATGTTGATGGTTGATCCATGCGCCGCCGTATATTCGGCAAAGCCCAGGTCGGTGACGATCTGGTTCAGCTTGACCAGCAGCGGCTCACCGCTTTCGGTGCTGCCGAAAAGGCCCAGTGCCGGGATCGGGTTGCCGGTCAGCTGCAGCGAGATGAAGACCGCCGGGATCGTATAGGCGGTGATCAGCACGCAGTACTGCGCCACCTGGGTGTAGGTCACACCCTTCATGCCACCGAAAACCGCATAGGCGAAGACCACACAGGCGCCGATGAGCAGCCCCCAGAAAGCGTCGATCTCAAGGAAGCGGCCAAAGGCGATGCCCACACCCTGCATCTGGCCAATCACATAGGTGATGGAGGCCACAAGCAGGCAGATCACAGCGACCATGCGCGCGGTGCTGGAATAGAACCGGTCGCCAATGAACTCCGACACGGTAAACTTGCCAAACTTGCGCAGGTAAGGCGCCAGCAGCAGTGCGAGCAGCACATAGCCACCTGTCCAGCCCATCAAGAACGACGAGTTGTCATAGCCCGTAAAGGCGATGAGCCCCGCCATGGAAATGAAGGAGGCGGCAGACATCCAGTCCGCAGCGGTGGCCATACCATTGGTGACAGGGTGCACGCCGCGCCCGGCGGCATAGAATTCCGATGTGGAGCCCGCGCGGGCCCAGATCGCGATGCCGATGTAGAGCGCAAAGCTTGCGCCCACAAACAGCAGGTTGAGTGTAAACTGATCCATTGTCCCTATTCCTCGTCCACGCCGTGTTCACGGTCGAGCTTGTTCATCTGCCAGGCGTAAAAGAAGATCAGGATCAAAAAGACGATGATCGACCCCTGTTGCGCGAACCAGAATCCCAGGTCGGTGCCACCGATGGTGATCCCAGCCAGAAGCGGGCGCAGGATGATCCCGAACCCGAATGATACCAGCGCCCAGATCACGAGGCTGATTTTGATGAGACGCAAATTGGCACTCCAATAGGCGTTGCTGTCGTTGGTTTGAGACATAGGCTTCCCTCCTCCTTTTGGCTCCCTCAGGTCCTTGCCCCGGGTGTCTGCGGGTACGTCATGTGGTGACATGGCTGACAACCTCCTCCAGGTTTGCGGCAATCTCCTCGATTGCCCCCATGGCCGGAACGCGTGTCAGCGCGCCCTTGGCCGCGTAATAGTCGATGAGCGGTGCGGTCTGCGCGTGATAGGCTGCGAGCCGCTGCGCCACCGTTTCGGCATTGTCATCCGCGCGGCGCTTCATCTCGGTGCCGCCGCACATGTCGCAGACACCCGGTTTGATCGTGGGCTTGAAAGTGTCGTGATAGCCCTCGCCACAGTTGGCGCAGGTGAACCGGCCCGAGATGCGAACCACCATCGCATCATCATCAACCTCAAGGCTGATCGCGGCATTGATCCGCTGGCCGGTGCCGTCCAGCAGGTCGTCCAGCGCTTCGGCCTGCACAGTGGTGCGTGGAAAGCCGTCGAGGATGACACCCTTCGCGCAGTCTGCTTCGCCGAGCCGGTCGCGCAGGATCGCAATCACGATCTCATCGCTGACCAGATCGCCCGCTTCCATCACCGCTTTGGCGCGCCGCCCGGCGGGCGTGCCCGCCGCGACGGCGGCGCGCAGAAGGTCTCCGGTGGAGAGTTGCACAAAGCCACGGCTCTCTTCCAGCTTGCGCGCCTGCGTGCCCTTGCCCGCGCCCGGAGGGCCAAGCAAGATCAGAACCGGTGCTGCAACGGGTGGTTTCGAGCCGTCCATCATTTATCCCCCCGGTTCATCCGGTTTTCGATGAGATCATCGACCACGGAGGGGTCCGCGAGGGTCGAGGTGTCGCCCAGGCTGCCAAAATCATCTTCGGCAATCTTGCGCAGGATGCGCCGCATGATCTTGCCGGAGCGCGTCTTGGGCAGGCCCGGCGCCCATTGGATGAGGTCCGGCTTGGCGATGGGGCCAATCTCGGTGCGGACCCAGGTCTCCAGCTCCTTGCGCAGCGCGTCGGAGGGCTCTTCGCCGTTCATCAAGGTGACATAGGCGTAGATGCCCTGCCCTTTGACGTCATGCGGGTAGCCCACCACGGCGCTTTCCGCGACCTTGGCGTGGGCGACGAGGGCGCTTTCGACCTCGGCTGTGCCCATGCGGTGACCCGAGACGTTGATCACATCATCGACGCGGCCAGTGATCCAATAGTCGCCATCTTCATCGCGGCGGCAGCCGTCGCCCGAGAAGTAATAGCCCTTGTAATCAGAGAAATAGGTCTTCTCAAAGCGCGCATGGTCGCCCCAGACGGTGCGCATCTGCCCGGGCCAGCTGTCGCCCATGCAGAGCACGCCTTCGACGCCATTGCCCTCAATCACCTCGCCAGAGGTTGGCTCCAGCACGACAGGCCGCACCCCAAAGAACGGCTGCTGTGCGGCGCCGGGCTTGAGCTTGGTGCTGGGCAGCGGGGTCAGCATGTGGCCGCCCGTCTCGGTCTGCCAGAAGGTGTCGACGATGGGGCATTTGCCCTTGCCGACAACCTCATTGTACCAGTTCCAGGCTTCGGGATTGATCGGCTCACCCACCGACCCCAGCAGGCGCAGATCGGACAGATCATGCTTTTCCACCCACTCCTTGCCCGCGCCCATCAGCGCGCGAATGGCAGTGGGGGCCGTATAGAACTGGTTGACCTTGTGCTTGGCGCACACCTGCCAGAAGCGGCCTGCATCGGGATAGGTTGGCACGCCTTCGAACATGATTGTGGTCGCGCCATTGGCGAGCGGCCCGTAGACGATGTAACTGTGGCCCGTGACCCAGCCCACATCCGCCGTGCACCAGAAAACGTCTCCGTCGCGATAGTCAAAGGTGACCTCATGGGTCATCGCCGCATAGACCAGATAGCCACCCGACGTATGCACCACACCCTTGGGCTGACCGGTGGAGCCGGAGGTATAGAGAATGAAAAGCGGATCTTCCGCGCTCATCTCTTCAGGTGAGCAGTCGACGGAGGCGTCTGCCGACAGCGCGTTGTAGTCGTGATCGCGATCCGTCCAGGTGGTCTGGCCACCGGTGCGTTTCACGACCAGGCACTGAACGTCGTCCTTGCAATGCAGCAGGGCCGTGTCGGTGTTGGACTTCAGCGGTGTCTTTCGTCCGCCCCGGGGGGCGTAATCCGCGGTGATGACAACTTTCGCGTCACAGCCATTGATCCGTGCGCCAAGCGCGTCCGGCGAGAACCCCGCAAAGACAATGGAATGGATGGCCCCGATCCGCGCGCAGGCGAGCATCGCATAGGCCGCCTCGGGGATCATCGGCAGATAGATCACCACCCGGTCGCCTTTGCCAACGCCGAGCCCCTTGAGCACATTGGCCATCCTGCAAACAGACCGGTGCAGGTTGCGGTAGGTGATGTGCAGCGCCGGGTCTTCCGGGCTGTCGGGTTCCCAGATGATCGCGGTCTGGTCGCCGCGTGCCTCCAGATGCCGGTCGATGCAGTTGGCCGAGACGTTCAGCGTGCCATCCTCGAACCAGCGAATGTCGATGTTTCCCGGCTCGAATGAGGTGTTCTTGACCTTGGTGAAGGGCGTGATCCAATCGATCCGCTTGCCTTCTTTCGCCCAGAACCTGTGCGGATCCTGGACGGACGCCTCATACATACGTGTGTAATCCTCGACCGACACAAGCGGCGCCAAAGGGCCCTCTGCGGCGGAAGAAACGACTTTGGGGTCCAGCAGGTCTTCTGTTGTCATGGTGTCCTCCTCCTGTGGCGCCAACAGCGGCCCCCACAGGCGGGAACACGGCCAGCGCGCCTCAAGACCCTACATCAATCTGTAAATGATTTCCCTTTCTTACTGGTTTAATTGGTATTTTTTGTAAACGTTTTTTCGATAGCGCTATCCTTCTGTAAAGAACTTTCTTGGTTAGCCGATTTTATCAATGTTTACATCTTGGTAACTTTTTCGTGTACGTCGCGTATCTGAAAGATCGGTATGCAATTGCATACAGCCCAGGCCGATCTCGGCACGAATAGCAACATGCCTCTCGCTCGCAGGCTCAGGTTTCTCGCATACAGCGAATCGCCCGCTAAGGCTGCATCATCCAAAACGGCGGACACCGGCCGATGGCCTCTCCCCGCCAAACCCACGCGCTCCTGCGGCCATCCACAGCCCCCACAACGAAGCCATATCTGACACGAGGCCGTTTACAACGCGCCCGCAGCCTGCAAGGCTCACCACAAATACATATCCAAGGTCATATTATGGTTCGCACGCATCTCACCATTGTCGCGACCGTTCTGATGTCAGCCTGGTCTCTTGGCCCGGCAGTGGCACAGGACAGCTCTCCCCGCCCCGCCAAGGTTTTCACGGTCGAGCCCATCTCCTCCTCACTGCGGCGCACTTATCCGGCCATCGTCCGGCCTTCCTCAGAGGTGGATTTGTCGTTTCGCGTCAGCGGGCGGGTGACCCAGCTGCCTGTGCGTGCTGCCGCGCAAGTGTCCGAGGGCGATCTGATTGCAGCGCTTGATCCGCGCGATTTCGAGACGCAGATCGTGCAGCTTGAAAGCCAGATCGATCAGGCCAGCGCCGAGCTCACCGCTCTGCGCGCAGGCGCGCGGGAAGAGGAAATCGCCGCGCTGGAAGCGGCAGTTTTCTCGGCAGAGGCACAGCTCGAACAGGCACGGGATCAGGAGGCGCGCACGCGCGAGCTGGTGCAGCGGGGCGTGGCCACATCGGCCCAGTTGGAGCAAGACGAAGCCAATCTGCGCGTGGCCGAGGCCAACCTGCGCGCACAAACCGAACAGCTGCGCATTGGCCGCGCGGGTGGCCGGCCCGAGGATATTGCCGCCGCCGAAGCCGCCATTCGCGGACTGCAAGCGCAGTTGAAGGTTGCGCGGGACAATCTGGATGACAGCACGCTCGAAGCCCCTTTTAACGGCATCATCGCCCGGCGCGATATCGAGAATTTCACCAATGTGCAGGCAGGGCAGACCATTGCGCTTTTGCAGGCGCTGTCGGTTGTGCATCTGGCCTTCGATGTGCCGGGGCCGGACGTCACGGCGCTGTCGGCCAACGGGACGGAGAACATCCACAACGAGGTCAGTTTCGATGCGCTGCCGGGCGTGACATTTCCGGGAGAGGTCGTCGAGTTTTCAGTTCAGGCGGATGCTGCCACCCAGACCTACCGGGGCCGTGTTGCCGTAACCGTGCCCGAGGACGCGCTGATCCTGCCCGGCATGGTCGGGCGCGTGATGTCCACCGCGGCAGGTGAGGAACAGGCGCTGATGATCCCGATGACCGCCGTGGGGGCTGACCCGTCCGGGGCGCCCTTTGTCTGGCAGGTCGGTGCTGACAATACGGTCTCTCAAATCCTCGTTGATCTGGGAGATATGCGGGGCGATATGGTTGCCGTGACCGAGGGCCTGGCACCGGGCGATACAATTGTGTCTGCGGGCGTCAGCCGCATCATCGATGGCATGACAATCCGACCGGTCACCCGGATCGGAGGCTGAGAATGGATCTGGCGCGGTTCGCGATTGAGAAGCGGCTGATTTCGGCTGTCTCGACTTTTCTGATCCTTGTGGCGGGGTATTTTGCCTATACGAACCTGCCCCGGTTCGAAGACCCGGAGTTCGTGATCCGGCAAGCGCAGTTGATCACCCCCTACCCCGGCGCGGGCGCCGAAGAGGTGGCCGAGGAAGTCACCGAGGTGATCGAAAACGCGGTGCAGCAGCTGTCGGGCATCGACGAGGTCCGCTCCGTCTCCTCTCCGGGGGTGAGCACGGTCACGGTGGAATTCACCATCGCCTCCACCCCGGATCATCCGGAGCTGAACCAGAAATTCACGCAGCTGCGCGCCAAGATCAGTGACGCGCAGGCCAATCTGCCACCCAACGCGCTGCCCACACAGGTCTTTGATGACTTCGGCGATGTCTACGCGCTCTATTTCGCGGTGGTGGGCGAGGGGTATTCCCTGACCGAGCTTTACGAATACGCCAAGGATTTGCAGCGCGAGTTGGTCACCGTTGATGGGGTGTCAAAGGTCGTGCTGAACGGCGTGCAGGAGGAGGTGATCTATGTGGAATATTCGCCCGCCCGGCTGATTGCTCTGGGTCTCGCGCCGCAGCAGATCAGCGATATCCTGTCTGGGCAAAATCTGGTGACGCCGAGCGGTTCCATTCTGGCGGGAGATACGCGGCTGGAGGTGCGTCCGCGCAATGGCATTTCCTCAACCGAGGCCATTGGCAATTTGCTCATCACCAACCCGCAAACGGGCAGTTCCTTCCGGCTGTCCGACATTGCCACGGTGAGCCGCGGGCTCAAGGAGCCGGCCACCATGTTGCTGTTCCGCGACGGGCAACCGGCAATTGGCATCGGTGTCTCCAACACGCTCGGCGGCAATGTGGTGAACATGGGTGAAGCGGTGAAGGCGCGGATGGACGCGTTGATTTCTCAACAACCCATCGGCATCGACGTTATACCGATCTCCGATCAGTCGGAGAGCGTGAAGGTCTCCGTGAATGACTTTGTTATGAACGTGGCGCTGGCCCTGGCCATTGTGGTCGGCACACTGCTGATCTTCATGGGGTTGCGCTCAGGCATTCTGATGGGCGGCATTCTGCTGGTCACCGTGGCTGGCACCTTGATGGGCATGTATCTCTACGGGCTTGATATGCAGCGGATCTCACTGGGCGCGCTGATCATCGCGCTGGGAATGCTGGTGGACAACGCCATTGTGGTGGTCGAAGGCACGCTGGTGCGGGTTCAGCGAGGCGAGGATGCGGCGGAGGCCTCGCGCGCCATTGTGGAGCAGACCAAATGGCCGCTGCTGGGCGGCACCATCGTAGGCCTGCTGGCCTTCTCGCCGATCGGGCTGTCGCCAGACAACACTGGCGAGTATGCGGGCAGCCTGTTCTGGACGATCTCGATTGCCCTGCTCTTCTCCTGGCTCGTAGCGATCTGGCTCACACCTTACTATTGCACTCTGCTGTTGAAGCCCGGCCAGGCCAGTGAGGAAAAGGAAAACGTAGTATTGCGCTGGTATCGCTATGTTCTGGCACGCGCGATCCGGGCCCGCTACCTGACCATTGCGCTGGTGGTAGGGCTCTTCGCGTCGTCCATTGCGCTTTTCAGCTTTGTGCCGCCGGGGTTCTTCCCATCCTCGACCCGCGCGCAATTCGCCATCGACTACACGCTGCCGCAAGGCACCGACATCACCCGCACCGCCGCTGACCTGTACGTCATCGCGGAACACGTCCGTGGCAAGGAGGGGGTGACAGGCACCAACACGATGGTCGGAGCCGGGCATCTGCGGTTCATGCTGGTCTATGAGAGCGAGAACCAGAACTCGGCCTACGGCCAGATCCTCGTGGACGTAGAAGACTTCGACCAGATCGCACCGCTGCGTGAAGAGTTGCAGGCCTGGGTGGATGCGGAGTTCCCCGAGGCCAATGGCAAGGTTTGGCAGTTTGCACTCGGACCCGGGTCGGGCCCCAAGATCGAGGCGCGCTTTGCCGGGCCGGATGAGGTGGTCCTACGCCAGCTTGCCGAAGAGGCCAAGGCGATCATGGCCGACGCAGGCGCGGTCGCGGTCAAGGACGACTGGCGCGAGCAGGTACAAGTGATCCGCCCGGTGATCGACACTGAGAACGCGCGCCGCTTGGGCCTGACGCAGGGCGAGATTTCAAACGCGCTCTACACCCATCTGAGCGGCGCCAATCTGGGTCTTTACCGCGAAGGCGATGAGCTTCGCGACATCATCATGCGCCCCTTCGAGATCGACCGAAACGATGTGGGCAACCTGCGCGACGTGCAGGTCTTCAGCCAAGTGGCGGGCGGCTATATCCCGATTGCCCAGGTGGTGGACCGCTTCGATCTGGAATTCGCTGCCGGCAATCTGCGCCGGATCGACCGGCAGCTGACGATCACCGCGCAGTCGGACAACCCCGCAGGGATGCTCTCGGGCGATCTTTTCGAGGCGGTGCGCGCGCCCATCGAGGCCATCGACCTGCCCCCCGGCTATACGCTCGAATGGAAAGGAGAATACGGCAACAGCCAGGAGGCCAACGCGGGCCTCGCCGCAACCATGCCGTTGGGCTTCGGCGCGATGTTCCTCGTCACGCTCTTCCTCTTCAGCGCCTGGCGGCAGACGATCATCATCTGGCTGGTCGTCCCGCTGGCCTTGATCGGCGTGATCTACGGATTGGCAGGCACTCAGACACCGCTGGAGTTCATGGCGATCCTCGGGGTGCTCTCGCTGACAGGCATGCTGATCAAAAACGCGATTGTTCTGATCGATGAGACCGACAGCCAGATCGGCACAGGCAAGGCACGCATGCAGGCCGTGGTCGACAGCGCCGTGAGCCGGGTGCGGCCCGTGGCACTTGGCGTGCTGACCACCGTTCTGGGCGTGGTGCCGCTGCTTTGGGATCCGTTCTTTCAATCGCTGGCAGTCGTCATCATCTGCGGGCTGAGCTTTGCCACCGTGCTGACGTTGATCGTGGTGCCTGCGCTTTACGCGATCTTCTTTCGCGTTGCGGCCGACGAGGTCTGAACCCGGCTCTCAGGCCCGATAGGCAGGCAGCGGCGAGCGATCCTGCAGCGCGATCATCCGACGCAGCATAATCTCGGTGAGGGCCTGCCGCGCGGGCTGTCCTTCGGAGGCATCGTAGAGGTTCTGCATCTCCCCCGGGTCAGCAGCCAGATCGTAAAGCTCGTGCCAGTCTTCGCCTTCTCGCAGGGACATCCGGTGCCTGTCGGTCACCACGGTGCGGACCCGCTGGGGCCGGTCAAAACCGGTCATGGCGCGTTGGCTGTCCTCTTCCACGATCACGGCCTCGGGCGGCGGGGCGGACCACAAATCACGCCCCTGAATGCCATTGTAGGGCTGAATGCCCGCGCGGGCGAGGATTGTCGGCGCGATGTCGATGGACGACGCCAAGCCGGGGTCGATCCGGCCCTGAGCCGGGGTCGCCGGATCATGCCAGATAAACGGCACCCGGATAATGCTCTGATAGTGCAAGAGCAGTTTCAGCATCAGCCCATGGTCACCCATGTAGTCGCCATGATCCGAGGTGAAGATCACGACCGTATTTTCGGCCAGCCCCAGCGCCTCCAGCCGCGTCAGGACCCGGCCAATGGCGTCGTCGATCATGGTGATCATACCGTAGGTCAGCGCAATGATGGCCCGCGCCTCGTCTTCCGTCACGGCAAAGGGGTTCTGGTTATCGCGCGGGTCAGTGCCCGCAGCCAACGCCTGCCGCATGGCGCGCAGCGGCGGCAGATCCCCCTGCCCGAAACTGTCCGGCAGCGCGATGTCGGCGGGGTCATACATGTCCCAATACCGCCCCGGCGGCGTAAATGGGTGATGCGGATCAGGAAAGGACATCTGCAGGAAGAACGGTGCGTCATCCGCCGCCCGCTCCGTCAGCCACGCGGCGCTGCGCTCCGCAATCCAACTGGTGCAATAAAGCTCCTCCGGCACTGCCGTGCGCCAGGCCTGTGGCGCCGTGATCCGATTGTCAGGCAGCGCATTGTCCGGACCCACCAGTTGGTCGAAATCGGCCCGCTGCTGTCGCGCCCAGAGCAGATAATCGCCGGAGGCCTGATCGCCGTGATCCGCTGCCACCTCCACATGTTCAAAGCCATAGAAGTCGCCACCCGTACGCTCCGCCAGGGGCTTGTCCCACTTGGGGGCTACTTCCAGATCATACTCCGCCGTGTGGCGGTTGTTCTTGATCGCATCCCGCAAATGCGGGCTTGGGGCGTGCAGCCCCTCGGCTGGTTCAAAGCGATTGGTCGCGGGCAACCCCGTGAAGCTTTGCAGATGCGACTTGCCGATCAGGCCGGTGCTGTAGCCCGCGTCGCGCAGCAGTTCCACAAATGTGGTGTGATCCCTGGAGAGCGGAATGCCATTGTGCCGCGCGCCATGCGCCGAACACATGCGCCCGGTCATGATCGAGGCGCGGTTCGGCATGCAGATCGGATTGGCCACATAAAACCGGTCCCACATCGTGCCCCTGGCAGCCAGCCCGTCGATGTTTGGCGTCCGCACAATCGGGTTGCCGCCGCAGCCCAGATGATCCGCCCGGTGCTGGTCGGTGATGATGAACAGGAAATTGGGCCGCTGTGTCATAACCGCGCCCCCGCGTTTGCCGAGACGCTGCGAGCCGCGCGGATGTCCCACAGGATCAGGCCAACGCCGATCAGGATCGCAGGCAGGTGCAGAACGGGGCTGGGCGCCAGCATCGTGAAAGCGACGACAAACCGTGCGACAACCTCGGGTATTGGCAATTTGCGGCGGTCATAGGCCGAGAGCGCCGAGGAAAACAGCCAGATGCAAAAGCACGTGCGCGCGACGATCCACAGGAAGGGCAGCAGGGCGAACTCTTCGATGATTAACACCGTAGGGTAGAAGGCAAAGACAAAGGGAATGATGAACTTGGCCATGCCAAGGCGGAACGACATGAAGGCCGTCTTGAGCGGATTGGCACCCGCAATGGGCGCGGCGGCATAAGCGGCGATAGCGACCGGCGGTGTCAGCGACGAGGCTACCCCGTAGTAGAAGACAAACATATGCGCCGTCAGCATCGACACACCCAGCGCTTGGATCGCTGGCCCCATGACCAGAATGATGATCAGATAGGCAGGCAGCGTGGGCATCCCCATCCCTAGGATCAGTGCGCCCACCATGGCCACCAGCAGGGCAGAAAACAGGCTCTCGCCCCGCACTGCGGCGATCACATTGGCCAGCTTCAGCCCAAGGCCTGTCGAGTCGAGCGCACCCACCAGAATGCCAATCGCCGCGATGGCAATCAGCAGCACGGCACCGGATTCCGCCCCCTTGAGGAACGACCGCCAGATCCGCAGGGGGTCAGCCCGCACCTCCGGGTTGATCACCGACAGCACCAACAGGATGATCACCGCATAGAACCCCGCCGCTGAGGTGGAGAAGCCTGCGAGCAGCGAGCCAACGATGGTCAGGATGGGGCCGAGGAACAGGACGGAGTTGATCAGATCCAAGCGCGTGATCCGGTCCTCGACCGACATGGGCTGCACAGTGATCCCCTGCCGCCGGGCCTCGACCGTTACGGCAGAAAACAGGCTGAAGTAGTAAAACAGCGCCGGGATCAGGGCTGCCACAATGATGTTGAGATACCCCACACCCGTCAGGTCCGCCATGACGAGGGCCGCCGCGCCCATGATCGGCGGCATGATCTGCCCACCCGAAGACGCGGTGGCCTCAATGCCCGCCGCGAAGGTGGGCGAGAACCCACGTTTCTTGATCATCGGAATGGTGAACGTGCCCGTTCCGACGATGTTCGCCACGGTCGAGCCGGACATCGTCCCGAACATGGAGGAGGCCAGAATGGCCGCATGCGCCGGGCCGCCCCGGGTGCGGCGGGTGGCCAGAAAGGCGAACTTCAACAGCGTATCACCCGCGCCTGTGCCCTCCAAAAGCACACCAAAAACGATGAAGATGAAGACCGTCGACAGCACGATATTGGTGATCGAGCCGAACACACCCTTGTTGGTGTTGTACCACAGCGCCTCCGCCACCTCTTTCAGAGAAAACCCTGTATGCGCCATGATCCCCGGCAGATCCTGCCCATAGAGCAGGTAGAGCACACCAAAGGCCCCCACGCCAAAAAGCCCCCAGCCCCAAAGCCTCCGGCACAGCTCCAGAAAGACAACCAGCCCCGCCAAGGCGGGCCACGCATCGGCGGCGGTCACGTCATAGAGCGCAACCTCCATCTGGGTCTGGACAAAGAAGAACGACCAGATCGACCATAGCCCGGCTGCAAGCAGCAAAACATCAACAATCAGATGACGGACGTCGCCCGCAGACCCAGCGGCGACCCGGCGGTTGCGCGACACGGCGATGCCCACAATGAGCGCCAAGGCAAACCCGGCTGCGCGGTGCAATTTCGGCTCCACCAGCCCAACGCCCGAGCTATAAAGCGCGATGGCGCCAAGCAAAAAGCATGCCAGTGCCGACAACACCAGATAAAGTTTGTCGAAGGTGCCCCGCGGGGCCGTATCTGCAGTCATCACAAGTGTCCTGACCGGAATTCAGAGGAGTGCGGGGGCCGCCACGGCCCCCGGGGTACGGCCTGTTCAGGGGCGCAGCGCGTCCGGAATGGCCACACCCGCCTCGTCATAGTACCGTGCAGCCCCCGGATGCAGCGGCACGTTCACCGAGGTAAATGCGCTCTCCGGCGTCACGTCCTTGAGGAAGAAGGCCGTCGCATGCACCTCGTCGAGGTTCTCCCAGAAGGCCTTGGTCGCCTCATAGACGACATCATCTGACATACCGCTATGGGTGCCGATGAACTGGGTGAAGCCCAGCGCCGTGATCTCGCCATCGGTCAACTGGCCTTTGTAGACATCCCCGTCGAACTGGATCATACCCCGGCCCGGACGCCCGAAGAGCGCCTGCATGGCCTCGGCGCCAACAGCCTCTTCGGGGATGGACAGAATGCGAAATTCGCCTGACAGGCCGAATTGCTCGATATTGGACGAACCAACCTCTGCCGGGCGCACCATCATGTCGATCTTCTTATCCGCCAGCGCGGCGTAACCCTCACCCCAACTCAGACGCACGGCGTTGTAGTCGGTGCCCGCCTCATAGCCGGTGATGATCTTGATCAGTGCCTCGGATGTGGCCGACGCCGACCCCGCAGGCGGGCCGGTGAAGATGGTCTTGCCTTTCAGATCCTGCCAGGTTTCGATGCCCGAGCTTGCGAGCGTGACCGGGTGGTACGCCCCCGCCTTAAACCCCAGGATCGAGCGGATTTCACCCGCTGCGGCAGGCGCATCGCCGACCTTTTCATACATGCGCTGCTGGCCTTTCATCAGATTGACCAGCGAAGGTACAGTCGAGAAGAAATCAATCTCCTGCCGTCCGCCCTTGAGCATGGATTTGGTCAGCGTCTGACCGGCGTTCACCTGTATCTCGACCCCGGCCTTACCGGCCTGATTGGCAAAGGTCACGAACATGGTGTGCACCGGGTCACCAACCCCGGCGGTCTCGCCTTTGAATATCTGCGCGGTGGCGGCAACAGGCGCAAAAGCGGCGATCACCAGAATCGCAGCCGCACCCGTGACTGTCCTGAAATTAAACACGGCATCCTCCCTTGATGTTGGAAGAGCCTAGCAAGGTTCTCACATTTAATATAATTAAACATTTGGCATCTTACATAACAAAACGCTATGAAACTTGATCCCAAACACCTCGCGCAGCTTTCGGTCATCGCCGAAGCCGGCTCCTTCCAGACAGCGGCAGATCGGCTGGGCCTGACCCAACCGGCGCTCAGTCGCAACATGAAGGCGCTGGAGACGCGTTTGGGGGCAACCCTCTTCAATCGCGATGGGCGACGGTCCGTGCCCAATGCGCTGGGTCTGCGGCTGGCCCGCAATGGCCAGGCCATCCGGTTGGCGGAGGAACAGGCGGCCATTCTCGCGGATCAATCCGCGCAAGGCGCCGTGGGGGAGCTGCGGATCGGCGCGCCCCCCATTGTCGCAGGCCGCTTTCTCAGCGGGGCGCTGTCACGGTTCATCTGCGAGAACCCAAACTGCGTGGTGGAGATGCGCACCGGGTTGGTGCACGAGTTGCGCGTCATGCTCGAACGCGGCCAGGTCGAAATCGTTTTTGGCCCTGAAAGCCTGGCTGATTCCTCTGATCGGCTGGATTTTCTGCCGCTCATTGATGATCGTGTGGGTATCCTCTGCCGTGTCGGCCATCCGCTGGCCGCGAAAAAACCCGTGCAGCCCTCGGATCTGGAAGCGCAGGTGTGGCTGGCCCATTCCCGCGGGAGCCTGCTGCGTCAACAGACCGAAGCGGCCATGATCGCCTCAGGCGTGAAGTCCATGCATATCGTCTGCGAAACGGATTCGATTCGTTCAGCCCTTGAGATCGTGGCCCAGACCGATCTGATCAGCACCATGCCCCGCGCCACGACCGAGCCCTATCTGGAAGATCGTCTCGAATTTCTGGGCTTCGACCACCCCAGGTTCTACCGCCCGCTGGGCTGCATCAGAAAGGCCGACGCCCCCACCAACTCGGTTGAGAGCCGCTTTCTCGCTCTCTTCGCATAGCCCGAGCCAATGATAAAAAAACGGGCCGGTGAAACACCGACCCGCCAGGGGAAGAAAGGGAGACGCAGGGGGAGAAACTGCGCTCCCCGAAGTCAGAGAGCAGCCCAGTCTGTGAAATGCCACGTCTGTGGACACTTCGGGCCGGGACGACGGCCAACTGGGCTGCGCTCCGTTGCACGCCAGGAAGAGGTGCGCGGAGCCGGGGAGACATCCGGGCAAATATCCCGGCGGTCGTCATGAAAAGTTGGTACTCTGGTCACAATCACTACTCCACTTCCGAGGAGGTCTTATCACCCCGGCTCACACCCTTATCTAGCGGCAGATTCAACGCCAGGTATGTGATCGGCTTCACACTGCACTCAGATTTTTTCAAATCAGCCGATTTTAGCCATCGAGGACCGATGAGGCAGGCCAGCGCTCACCCGACAGGTTGTCATGAGGGCCCTCTCGTCTCCGACAAGGATAGGGGTCGGCTGCCGCGAAAACGAGCCATACGGGGCCACCCCCTGCCAGGTTACTGAATGGCATGAGCTGTCCCGCAATCCCAGTGCGCATCGGAAAACTGCAATATCAGCCTGAGAATCTGTTCAAAACCGTTCAATTTTGCAGGAAATTGAAAGGCACACTCCCGGAAAAAGCCGATCTGCGCCCCAGTTCAGCCAAGCTGTTAACAATTAATAAACACAAGTGCCGTTAACTTCTCCTTGGAGGACTTGAAATGGCGATCATTTCCACTCTGATCGGAGGTGTCAGCGGCTTTGCTGCGTTCCTGGCCGCCTTGACGATCTTCAATGTCGGATTTGTGCCCGCTGTCGGGGCCTACCTGCTGGTCGGGTTTGGTGTGTCGGCCATGCTGATTGTGGGGTGCCTGACCTACCAATTGGTCTATTGTCGGGTCCTGTCCAAGTGGGATCTCAACGACTACAGCAATCGGGCAAGCCACACACCATTGGGGCGACGCGACTGAGGAAAAGTCGCTGTCGTCAATGCTCTGGATGATGCTCTGCTCGGGGCTGGACCAGCCTACAGCAGGACGTGCCAAACCAGCAGGCTCGGCACAAGAAACGCAAATCCGATGCAAAAGAGCTTGGCGGCATGCGAGATTTTGCCAAACGTGCCATCGCCCAATGCGCTTTCGCCATAGCCTAAGAACCCGGCCATGACCGCATATCCACGCGATTCACGCTTGCGGTCACGAGTCTCCAGCGACGACAAGGCCTGCATATTCACGCGGGCCTGGCGCTCTTGCTCCGTCAAGTGATGCTCGAGGTTTTCCATATTACTCATCTGTTCCGGCACTCCCTTTGCTTGACGGTCTAGATGGAGCGAAAGGTGGGAAAATCCAGCCTTCCGCAGGCAAAAAAGGCCGGTGAAACCACCGGCCCTTAGCGCGTCTTAGTCACAATTTAGTTTAACGCCGCATCGGTAATGTCATGCGTCCAGGCGCCCTCCGGTTCCTTGGTGATCACCGGGTCGGAGCCGCCTGAGAGCAACGAGGCCACGGTGCGCTCATAGTCCGCCGGATCAAGCGCGCCGTTGCTGCCCGCGGTCAGCTTGGCAATCTCACCCATCATGCGCTTCTGGTGCTCTTCCGTCTGCGCACCGCTCGCGTCGTTGTCGAGCACGATCTCAGCCGCTTCATCCGGGTTTTCCTCAGCGTATTTCCACCCCTTCATCGACGCCCGAACAAAACGCACCATCTTGTCCTGGAAAGCAGGATCTTCAAGGTTTTCCTCAAGCGCGTAGAGCCCATCTTCCAGCGTTGCGACCCCCTGATCCTCATATTTGAAGACGGTCAGATCGTCCGGCGTGAGCCCCGCGTCGATCACCTGCCAATATTCATTGTAGGTCATGGTCGACACACAGGCCGCCTGCCCCTGCAACAGCGGATCGACGTTGAACCCCTGTTTCAGCACGGTCACACCGTTGTCGGACCCGTCCGTCGGAATGTCGAGCTTGCTCATCCAACTGAGGAACGGAAACTCATTGCCAAAGAACCACACGCCAAGCGTCTTGCCCGCAAAATCATCGGTGCTGGTCACCCCAGCATCCTTGCGGCAGGTCAGCATCATGCCCGAGGATTTGAACGGCTGCGCGATATTGACCATGTTCAGGCCCTTTTCACGAGCCGCCAGTGCCGCTGGCATCCATTCGACCGTCACATCCGCACCGCCACCGGCCAGCACCTGTGTGGGCGCGATGTCCGGCCCACCGGGGTTGATCGTCACGTCGAGGTCTTCCTCCTCGTAGAACCCCTTGTCGAGTGCAACATAGTAACCCGCGAACTGGGCCTGCGTGACCCACTTCAGTTGCAGCGTCACGTCGTCCGCAGCTTGTGCCGCCACGCTCCAGACGCCTAAGGCTGCGCCCGCAGCCAATTTTGTCATCAGTTTCATCATACTCTCCTTGTTTGGTCTTTTTATGAGTGTCGTTGAGACGGGTGCCAGAAGGTCACCGCCCGTTCGACCAGCGCCACGATCCCGTAGAACGCTGATCCCACCACCGCCGCGACAACAATTTCCGCCCAGACCAGATCGAGCGCAAGTTGTCCTACGGAGGTGGAAATACGAAAGCCCATCCCGCGGATGGGCGAGCCGAAAAATTCCGCCACAATCGCGCCGATCAGCGCAAGTGTGCTGGCAATCTTCAGCCCGTTGAAGATAAATGGCATGGCCGCAGGCAGCCGCAGCTTCAACAGCGTCGCCCAATACCCCGCGGCATAGGTGCGCATCAGGTCGCGCTGCATGGCTGAGCTATCAGCAAGGCCCTGCACCGTGTTCACCAGCATCGGGAAGAACACCATCACGACGACCACCGCAGCCTTCGACTGCCAGTCAAAGCCGAACCACATGACCAGGATAGGTGCCATGCCAATCACCGGCAGCGCAGCCACAAAGTTGCCGACAGGCAGAAGTCCCTGGCGTAGGAAATCATACCGGTCCACCAGGATGGCGACCAGAAACGCCGACCCACAGCCAAGCACGTAGCCGCTCAGTGCGCCCTTGATTACGGTCTGCACAAAATCCTCCCAGAGGATATCGGTCGACGCCACGAAACGCGCCGCAATCATCGAGGGCGCAGGCAGCAGCACCGGGCTGATCTCCAGCCCCCGGACCACGCCCTCCCAGATCGCAATCAGCGTGATCCCAAAAATCAGCGGTACCACCAGCCCGGTCACGCGCGTGCGCGGCGCAGCGGCCAGCCGGGTGTTCACCCACCAGCCCAATCCCCAGACGCCAAATGCAAAGATAAGCCAGATCATGCCATGCCCATCCGTCTGAGCGTGACCCGTTGCAAAAGCCCGATGATCGCCACCAGCGCCGCGGCCAGCGCCGCCGCCATGATCAGCGCCGACCAGATCTGGATCGTCTGCCCATAGTAGCTCCCCGCCAGCAGCCGCGCGCCCAAGCCCGCCACCGCACCGGTCGGCAGCTCACCAACAATCGCCCCCACCAGCGAGGCCGCCATGCCGATCTTCAGCGAGGTAAAAAGATACGGCATCGACGAGGGCAAGCGCAGCCGCCAGAACGTCTGGGAGGGCGACGCATTCCACGTGCGCATCTGATCCAACTGCATTGCATCCGGGCTGCGCAACCCCTTCACCATACCCACGACAACGGGGAAGAACGACAGATACATCGAAATCATCGCCTTCGGCAGCAGCCCCGAGATGCCCACCGCGTTCAACACCACAATGATCATCGGCGCAATCGCCAGGATCGGGATGGTCTGGCTGGCAATGACCCACGGCATCACCGACATATCCATGGTGCGGTTGTAGACAATTCCCACCGCCAGCGCGATCCCGAGCCCCGTCCCAAGCGCAAAGCCCAACAACGTCGCACTCAGCGTGATCCACGAATGATAAATCAGCGACCGCTTCGAGGTGATCTTCTTCTCAATGGTCGTGTCCCAGATCTCCACGCCCACCTGATGCGGCGCCGGAAGCTTCGGCTTCTCCTGGCTCCAGGTATCCGCCACCAGCGCCACAACCCCCAACTCCTCGCCCGACCGGGTGGCCTTGTCATAGGCCCAGGCCGCATTCAGCCAGATCGAGGCCAGATACCAGATCACAAAAATTCCGGCCACAACGGTCAGAACAGGCAGCACACTCTGCCTCATGACGCACACGCCTCTGCTTCATTGTTCCACAAATATGCAAGCGTCGAAGCAAATGCAGATCGCGGGATCGTGCATATTTTAAGAACAATGAAAGGATCATGCGCTCTGATGACGGGACGGTACAGGCAGGCATGCCGATGACCGTGAACGATGAAAGGGGACCCCGCTTCCCCACACAAACAGCGGAATGGACTCGGGCGGACTGATTGCGGTCGGCGCGTCCGGGCCATTTTTCCCCAGCTAGTCATCCAGATGCCCCGCGCGCAGGCCTTCCCGGACACGATGCGCCACCTCCAGAAACTCAGGCGTGTCGCGAATGTCCAAGGGGCGCTCCTTCGGCAAAGGGCTTTCGATCACATCCGTAATCCGACCCGGGCGTGGTGACATCACGACAATCTTGGTGCTGAGATAGACCGCCTCCGGGATCGAGTGCGTCACAAAGGCAATCGTCTTCTCCGTCCGCGCCCAAAGGCTCAGCAGTTGCTCATTCAGGTGATCCCGCACAATCTCATCGAGCGCCCCAAAGGGCTCGTCCATCAGCAGAATATCCGCGTCAAACGCCAGCGCCCGCGCAATCGATGCGCGCTGCTGCATGCCGCCCGAGAGCTGCCAGGGATATTTCTTCTCGAAACCGGCAAGCTCCACCAACTCCAGCACGCGGGCCACCCGTTCGGCCTGATCATGTTTGGAATACCCCATAATCTCCAGCGGCAAACGGATGTTCCCGCCAATCGTGCGCCAGGGATAAAGCCCGGCGGCCTGAAACACATAGCCATAGGAGCGCGCTTTCCGCGCCTCCTCCGGGCTGACCCCATTTACGGTGATCTCACCGCTCGTTGGATGCTCCAGATCCGCCATGCAGCGCAAAAACGTCGTCTTGCCGCAGCCCGAGGGCCCGATGAAGCTGACAAACTCGCCCTTGCCGATCTGCAGGGAGACATCTTTCAGCGCATGCACCGGCCCGTCGTTCGTCTGGAAGGTCAGATCGAGGTTTTTGGCGGAGATAACAGGTTCCACCCGATGGAACTCGGTCGCATCCTTTAACTGCTCAACAATCATTGGGCAAAAGCCTCCAAATGACGGCGTTCGATGCGCCACCAAACCCACCCTCCGACAAGCCCAGCGCATCCTCCAATTGCGATGGAGATCAAATGGTCAGGTAGCGAGCTCTGACTGGTCCCAGCGCTAACTAACGCGGCCCCGATCGAACCAACTAGAAGTCCAGTATTCAAGGCAACAAGTCTGGGATTGCTGAATATCAAGCCGAGAACCATTCGCAGTAGGGCTCCAACTGGCATCGACATCAATGCGAGTGGAAGGATTGCGATTTGCCCAAATACCCACACTCCAACCCCTTCAAGAAATGCCAACGGTCCCGAATCCAGAATCATTGTCACAACGCAGACGGCGAGAGCCCCAGCTAGAACAGCCGTGAAACAGGCAAACATGGACAAAATGAGGTTCATCTGACTATTTGGGCGCTTGGTCGACAGCTCAAATCCCCGCCGGAATATTCATCGGATTGCGCTCGATCATCTTCGGCGCGGTCAGCGCCTTCCACTTGCTCAGCGCTTTGTGCGCGCTCGGGAAGGCGGGCCGCGGGATGAACCGCCCGCGCCCCGGGTTCGGTTGCGAGTTCTGCCCCCAGGCCCAGATCACCTCGCCGCGGTTCAGCGTATAGCGCGCCTGCGCTTTGACCTCGAAGCCCTCAAACACGTTGTAATCCAGCACCGAATGGTGGTTCGATGGCGAAATCGTCTTGGTGATCTTCGGATCCCACACCACGATATCCGCATCCGCCCCTTCCACAATCGCCCCCTTACGCGGATAGATATTCAGGATTTTCGCCACATTGGTCGAGGTGCAGGCCACAAACTCATTCGGCGTCAGCCGCCCGGTCTCCACCCCTTCGGTCCAGAGCACGGCCAGCCGCTCTTCCAACCCGTTCGAGCCATTGGGAATGATCCGAAAATCCTCACGCCCGGCCCGCTTCTGCTCCGTGTTGAACGCCGCATGATCCGTCGCGACGACCTGCAGCGACCCCGCCTGCAGCCCGGCCCAAAGCGAGTCCTGATGGTCCTTCGATCTGAACGGCGGCGACATCACCCGCCGCGCCGCGTGGTCCCAATCTCTATTGAAATACTCAGATTCATCCAGCGTCAGAAACTGCACCAGCGGCTCCCCATAGACACGCATGCCCTTCTGCCGCGCGCGCCGGATCGCCTCATGCGCCTGCTCGCAGGACACATGCACAATATAGAGCGGCACATTCGCCGCATCTGCAATCATGATCGCCCGGTTCGCCGCCTCGCCCTCCACCTCGGGCGGCCGCGAGTAGGCATGCCCCTCCGGCCCGGTAATGCCTTCGTTGAAATATTTCTCCTGCAGAGAGGCGACCACATCGCCATTCTCCGCATGTACCATCGGCAGCGCGCCCAGTTCCGCACAGCGCTGGAAGGAGGCGAACATCTCATCGTCCTCCACCATCAGCGCGCCCTTATAGGCCATGAAATGCTTGAAGGAGTTCACCCCCATCTCAACGGCGTCTTTCATCTCGTTGAAGACACTCTCATTCCAGCCGGTAATCGCCATGTGATAGCCCACATCCGAGCAGATCTGCGGCGCCGACTTCCGATGCCACTCCCCAATCGCATTCCTGATCGAGCCGTCCTCGCCCGGCAGACAGAAATCCACCACCATCGTGGTGCCGCCCACCGCCGCCGCCCAGGTGCCGCTCTCGAAGGTCTCGGCGGCGGTCGTGCCCATAAATGGCATCTCCAGATGCGTGTGCGGATCAATCCCGCCCGGGATCACATAAGCCCCCTCCGCATCAATATACTCATCGCCCGCGAGATCCTCGCCGATCTGTTTGATCACCTCACCCTCGATCAGCACATCCGCTTCCCACGTCCGATCCGCCGTGCAGACCTGACCGCCCTTGATCACCTTGCTCATCTCATCTCTCCCATCTCAGGCCCCGTTTCTTCTGGCCATAAATATCCCGGGTGAGGCCGCAGGCCGAGGGCAGCGCCCTCCTCAGACCGAGCCGAAACACCCCAGCGCAGGCCCATGTACCCCGATATCCAAAGGCCCAAAATCACTCTCCACACAGAGCGAAAAATACCCCGCAAGCGGCATGTAAACCACCCGGTAGTCACCATCACCCCGCGTCACACTCCAGCAGTCCTGCGTGATCCCGCCAGAGAAATTCACCCGGGTCTTGCGCGGCGGGCAGAGCACCTCCCGCATCATCTCCGCCGTCTTGCGCAGCCCCATATCCGTCCCGGCCAGAGCCTGCGCCAGCTCCGCCTCGACCAGCGCCGAAACCCGCTCCGCTATGGTCAGATCGAGCCTGATCACCCGACAATCTCCGCCGTCTCGACCACCGCATGCAGCAGCACATCGGCCCCCGCCATGGCCCACTCCTTGGAAATCTCTTCCGCCTCATTGTGGCTCAACCCATCGACGCAAGGACACATCACCATCGCGGTGGGTGCGACGCGATTGATCCAACAAGCATCATGCCCGGCGCCGGAAATCAGGTTCATATGAGAATACCCCAGCCGCTCCGCCGCATCACGCACCGCCGTCACACAGCCCTCGTCAAAGGCCACCGGGTCGAACCCGCCCACCTTCTCAAAGGACATCTCCAGCCCCATCTCCTCGGCGATGGTCTGGCCCTCTGTCCTAAGCCGCGCCTCCATATCCTCGATGACCGACAGATCGGGCGAGCGGAAATCGACCGTGAACACCACCTTGCCCGGGATCACGTTCCGCGAGTTCGGATAGACGTCGATATGCCCCGCAGCACCCACCGCATGGGGCGCGTGGCTCCAGGCAATCTCATCGACCTTCTCCAGCACCCGCGCCATGCCGAGGCCCGCATTCTTGCGCATCGGCATCGGGGTCGAGCCGGTGTGGCTGTCCTTGCCGGTGATGGTCACTTGCGTCCAGCTCAGCCCCTGGCCATGGGTGACCACACCGATATCCTTGCCCTCGGCCTCCAGAATGGGCCCCTGTTCGATGTGCAGCTCAAAGAAGGCGTGCATCTTGCGCGCGCCCACCTCTTCTTCGCCGCGCCAGCCAATGCGCTGCAGCTCATCGCCGAACGCCTTCCCCTCGGCGTCCACCCGCCCGTAAGCCCACTCCTGCGTGTGAATGCCCGCGAACACGCCTGAGGACAGCATCGCCGGCGCATAACGCGTGCCCTCCTCATTGGTGAAATTCGTCACCACAATCGAGTGCTTGGTCTTCACATTCAGATCATTCAGCGTGCGCAGGATCTCCAGCCCGCCAAGCACCCCCAGCACCCCGTCATACTTGCCCCCCGTGGGCTGTGTGTCGAGATGGCTGCCCACATAGACGGGCAGCGCCTCGGGGTCCGTGCCCTCACGCCGGGCAAACATATTGCCCATCTGGTCGAGCCCCATCTCGCAGCCCGCCGCCTCGCACCAGCTCTGAAACAGCGCGCGGCCTTCGGCGTCCTCATCCGTGAGCGTCTGACGGTTGTTGCCGCCCGCCACGCCGGGGCCGATCTTGGCCATCTCCATCAGGCTGTCCCAGAGCCGGTCGGAGTTGATCTTCAGGTTCTGTCCGGGCGCGGGCATCGCTGGGGTCCTTCCTGGCCATGCTGGTGTTGACCAACGGCAATTTTTACCATTTGGTAAAGACACGATTGCGATTAGGCCATGCCAAGTCAAGAGGTCCTTTTCTGGGTTTCGCGCGGGAGTGGAGCGGCATTGTCCGAAACGCCGAATTTTGCAGCACCCTTGTGCGGAGACAGCCTTTGCCTGATGGCGTAGAGAAGAAACCCAGCCGGATCCAGCAACGCAACCGCCGCCGCATTCTTGATGCCGCGCTCGATGTCTTTTCAAAACATGGCTATCGCGGCGCAACCCTTGACCAGATCGCCGAGGCAGCAGGCCTCAGCAAACCGAACATACTTTACTATTTCGACGGCAAAGAAGAGATACATCTGACCCTCCTGAACCAGTTGATGGAGACCTGGCTCGACCCGCTGGTAACACTTGACCCCAAGGGGGACCCGTTGCAGGAAATTCTGGGCTATGTGCAGCGCAAGCTTGACATGGCCCGGGATCTGCCGCGCGAAAGCCGGCTTTTTGCCGGAGAAATCCTGCAAGGCGCGCCGCGCATGGCACCGCATCTGATCTCCGGACTGCAACCGCTTTTTGATGAAAAATGTTCCGTGATAAAGACTTGGATGGATCGTGGCGATCTGGCCCATGTCGATCCGCGGCATCTGATCTTCTCGATCTGGGCAACAACCCAGCACTACGCCGATTTCGATGCGCAGGTGAAAGTCCTGTTGCGAGATGATCCCAGCAGCCACGACGGTGCCGCAGCTTATCTCGAAACAGTGTTTACCAAGCTCCTGACGCCTTAAGAGCTTGCTAACCCTTCGGCAAAATAAGGCTACGCTTTAACACACAGTTAGTATTCATATTGTTTTAATGGATGCGGGTGGCGGCTTCGAACTGCGAATGAAATTGGAGCAAGCCATGAGTGCGATTTCTTTCAATGCCCCATATGCGCCACAGCCGGTGGCGCCAGCACAACACGATGCCCAGAATGCAGCATTTCTGGGCCGCGTCGCGGAAACCAAGAAGACCTCCGGCGAGAATGCCAATATGTCTTCCGATCATTCCGGTCAGGGCGCGCGAGACAGAACCGGCACGGGCGGCACGCATCTGGCGGCTCTGCTCGAGCGTGGCCGCGTTGCAATGCCACCGGTAGGTGCGTCGCCCAAATCGGTGGTGGAGGCCCAAACGAAGAACAAGGTGCCTGACGCCTTCCTGGATCAACAGGCCAAGATTCGAGCCGAATCGAAGGCGCTTCAAGAAGCGCAGGATGCAGAACGCGCCGCCGAACGTGCGGCCGCTGCTGCTGAGGCGGCCGCCGAAGCACAAGAGCCTGAGGTGGATCTGCCCAACCCGCTGCCGACCGCGCCGATCCTGCAAAGCGACGACGCCTGATCTTGTTATTCTGCGGCGTTCGCAGCCGGGTTGTTAGGGTGCGTGGTCCAGTTGGCATAGTCCGGCTCGACCACTTTGCCCGTTCGCGGGTCGGTGGTGCCGGGCGCCATGGCCTCCATGGTGATGCAGTCCTCGACCGGGCAAACATTGACGCAGAGGTTGCAGGCGACACATTCGTCATCGATCACGGTAAAGGTGCGATCTTCGGACATGGCAATCGCCTGATGCGACGTGTCCTCGCAGGCTGCGAAACAGCGCCCGCAAGAGATGCACAGATCCTGGTTGATTTTCGCCTTGGCCACATAATTGAGGTTCAGATACTGCCAATCGGTCACATTCGGCACCGCGCGCCCGACGATCTCGTCGACCGACGTCAGCCCTTTGCTGTCCATGTAGTCACTGAGCCCGCTGATCATCTCCTGCACGATTTTGAACCCGTAAGTCATGGCCGCCGTGCAGACTTGCACATTGCCGGCCCCCAGCGCCATGAACTCCGCCGCGTCGCGCCAGGTGGTGATCCCGCCGATGCCAGAAATGGGGATCTGCCCCAAGGCCGGATCACGGGCAATCTCGGCGACCATATTCAACGCAATGGGCTTGACCGCCGGCCCGCAGTAGCCCCCATGCGCACCCTTGCCGTCAATCGTCGGCTCCGGCGCAAAGAGATCCAGATCCACGCTGGTGATCGAGTTGATCGTATTGATGAGCGAGACCGCATCCGCCCCGCCCTTCATCGCCGCCTCCGCAGGCTTGCGGATATCAGTGATATTCGGCGTCAGCTTCACGATCACCGGCATGCGCGTGTTCGCCTTGACCCAGCGCGTGACCATCTCGATGTACTCCGGCACCTGCCCCACTGCGGAGCCCATGCCCCGCTCTGACATCCCGTGCGGGCAGCCGAAGTTCAGCTCCACCCCATCAGCACCGGTCTCCTCGACCAGCGGCAGGATGAACTTCCACGGCTCTTCCTCGCAGGGCACCATCAGGGAGACAATCATGGCCCGGTCAGGATAGTCGCGTTTGACCACCTTGATCTCATCCAAGTTGGTCTGCAGTGGACGGTCCGTGATCAACTCGATGTTGTTCAGACCCAAGAGCCGCCGATCCGCGCCATAGACCGCGCCGTAGCGGGGGCCATTTACGTTCACCACATGTGGATCGAGACCCAGAGTCTTCCAGACCACCCCGCCCCAACCGGCCTCGAAGGCGCGCCGCACGTTATATTCCTTATCCGTCGGCGGCGCCGAGGCCAGCCAGAACGGGTTGGGGCTTTTGATGCCAATGAAGTCACTTGTCAGATCAGCCATGTTTCAGCCTCCCTCAAGCTGTCAGTGTTGCGTGGATATCCATGGCCGCGTCGCGCCCTTCGGCCACTGCGGTCACAGTCAGATCGTCGCCGCCAGCCGCACAGTCGCCGCCAGCCCAGACGCCAGCGAGCGAGGTGCGCCCGGTCTCGGTGACCTTGATCTTGCGGCCATCAAGCTCCGGCAGGTCTTCACCGACCAGTGTCTGGCCAATCGCGCGGAAGACCTGATCGGCGGCCAGCCGCAAGGTCTGACCCGTCGGCTGCATCGCATCGTCTACATAGTCGAACTCGATCTCGCGCACAGCGCCGTTACCGATCACCGCCTTGGGCATCGCGTGGGTGACAATACGCACGCCTTTACTCGCGGCCAGATCCTGTTCAAAGACGCTTGCGTTCATCCGGTCGCGTCCACGGCGGTAAACCAGCGTGACGTTCAGCGCGCCCAGCAGCTTGGCCTGCACTGCCGCATCCACCGCCGTCATGCCACCGCCGATGACCACCACATCGCGGCCCACCGGAACATCGGCAAAACTCTCTGCCTGTCGCAGATCGGCAATGAAATCGACGGCATCGAGAACACCATCCTTGTCCGCGCCCTCTGCATCCAGTGCATTTACACCGCCCAAGCCGATGCCCAGGAAGACCGCGTCATGCGCTGAGCGCAAACCTGCCAGCGTAATATCGCCGCCCAACCGCTTGCCATAGTCAATCTGGATGCCGCCAATCTTCAGCAGCCAGTCAACTTCAGATTGCGCATAGCCATCAACGGTTTTGTAGGTGGCAATGCCGTATTCGTTCAGTCCGCCAGCCTTGGGCTGCGCATCATAGACGACCACATCATGCCCTAGCATCGCGAGCCGGTGCGCACAGCTGAGCCCCGCAGGCCCCGCCCCCACCACAGCCACCGACTTGCCGGTGACCGCAGCACGGGAGAACGGATGGATGCCCTGTTCTTGCAAATGATCGGTCGCATAGCGCTGCAACTGACCAATCAGAACCGGCTTGCCCTCTGCCATCTCACGCACGCAGGCTTCCTCGCAAAGCTGCTCAGTCGGGCAAACCCGGGCGCACATACCACCCATGATGTTCTGGCTCAGAATCGTTTTGGCCGCCGCATCCGGGGTGCCGGTCGCGATCTGCCGGATAAACAGCGGGATGTCGATATCCGTCGGGCAGGCGGTGATACAGGGCGCGTCATGACAGAAATAGCACCGGTCGGCCGCGACCAGTGCCTCGTGATCGTCAAGACGCGGATGCAGGTCTGAGAACTGTTCACTATACGCCTCAGCCGCCATGCGGCCCGGCACGATCCCCGGCGTAAATGCGTTGCTGGACATGGTTGTCACCCCATTCTGGCTGTCTATTGAGAAAAAGGCTGACACGTTAAAAAAATTTTATCAACTGGTAAAAAAATTTTCTGGTGCGCTGCGTCATATAGCGCTGAAATTTTCAGCAATACACGCTGGGCGGGAATCCGCCGACGGTTTTTAGGTAAGCGCTGTCATTTTTATTTAACTTGCTTTTGCAGGGTCGGCACACAATATCGGGGGTGCGACGCGACAAACTATCGACCACTGCTCCTTTCGGCCAGTCACTCGATCTGCTTTCGACCGAGCCAAGCTGCCGCATTCCGCGGGCAGCAGAATATAGGAGACACGGATATGGCCACTGGCACCGTGAAATGGTTCAACACCACAAAAGGCTACGGCTTTATTGCCCCCGACGGCGGCGGCAAAGACATCTTTGTGCATATTTCTGCCGTTGAGCGCGCAGGCCTGACAGGTCTTGCCGACAACCAGAAGGTCACCTTCGACGTGGAAGCGGGCCGTGATGGCCGCGAAAGCGCAGGCAACCTGGCACTGGCCTGACCTCAGACCGCGACACGATCATTCAAACGGGCGCCACGGTGCCCGTTTTTTGGTGCCGCCAGACCCGCCCGCATTCAACACAAAGGGCGCGCGCCAAACGGGCAGCACCCGCCCCGCCTTCATTGTTCCAAAAATATGCACGGCTCCACGGCCCGCCTCATGGCGCGCCCCAATCCACATCCTCCGCCCTGGCCACCTGCAACCGCCCCTCCGGCCAGGGCCTGAGCAGCGGCGCGACAACCTCTTCCGCGCCCGTCAGCCACAGCGGAATATCTTCAGGCTCCAGGATCACCCCCATCCGGTGATGGATGCCCGCCACATCCGCGGAGGGTGCGCAGGTCAGCGTCGCCACCTGATCCACCTCGATCCCCCCAGGCCCCTGCCAGCGATCCATGATCGCCGCAAAGAAGAGAAACCCGCCCCCTTTCGGCGCAATCCGCCAGGCGGTCTTGCGGCGTGTCTCGCCGGTCCACTCATACCAGCCGTTCATCGGCACCACCGCCCGCCCCGTGCCCGTAAAGGCGGATTTGTCAAAGACCGTCTCGCTGCGCGCGTTCACGATGGTCTCCATCACCGGGCGCCCCCGCGCATTCACACGCCCCACCGGGATGATGCCCCAGCGCATTCGCGCGAGAACCGCACGCGTCAGCACGACCACCTCCTCGCCCGGGGCCACATTCCGGCGCGGCGGCTCCTCCGCCACCGGCCCCGCCTCGGCCCCGACGGCCTCGGCCAGCTCCGCCATCGGTGAGGTCAGGAAAAACCGCCCCGGCATCTACCCGCCCACGCGCCCGATCAGCGCCATCACGTAAGGCCCCAGCCCCTCGACAATCCGCTCCACACCCTCCGCACTGGGGTGAATGCCGTCCGGCTGCATGTAAGCGCGCACCGAGGCCGGATCGCCCCCCTGGACGCCCAGGCCTTCAAAGAAGCTCGGCGCATAAAGCGCACCGTAAGCCTCCGCCAGCTCGGGATAGATCGCGTCGAACGCCGCCTTGAACTCCGGCCCATAGTTCCCCGGCGCCTCCATGCCCACCAGCAAAACCTCGACGTCCGCCGCCTCGGCCGCCTGCAGAATGCCGTCGAGGTTCGACCGGCTCACCCCCGGATCAATCCCGCGCAAAAGGTCATTGCCGCCCAAAGCGACAATCATCGCATCCACGTCAGGCGTCAGCGTCCAGGCAGCGCGGGCAAGCCCGCCCGCCGTGGTGTCCCCAGACACGCCTGCGTTGATCAGCTGCACCTCGGCGCCTTGCGCCTGCAGCCAGCCCTGCAGCTGCAGCACGAAGCCCTCGGCCTCCACCAGCCCATAGCCCTGCGTCAGGCTGTCCCCCAGGGCCGCGATCACCACATCCTCGGCCACAGCCCCCAGGGGCCACAGCAGCGCCACAGACATCACAACCTTGTGCATCTTGATCCAGCCTCCATATGCCACACGTATACCGCCGAAAAGGTGAGCCTGCGCATGTCCGACCCCGTCTTCTCTCTCCAAGATGCCACTTTGTCGCTCAATGGCAATGCCGGGCGGGTGGATATCCTGCATGGCATCTCGCTGGAGGTGCAGGCGGGCGAGAGCCTCGGGCTGATCGGCCCCTCGGGTTCCGGCAAATCCTCGCTGCTGATGCTCATGGGCGGGCTGGAGCGCGCCACCTCCGGCACAATCCGCGCGCTGGGCCAAGACCTGACAGGCATGTCCGAAGACCAGCTGGCCCGCTTCCGCCGCGACCATATGGGCGTGGTCTTCCAGTCCTTTCACCTGATCCCGACCATGACGGCGCTGGAGAATGTCGCCACGCCGCTGGAGCTCGCCGGGGATGCCGACGCCTTCGCCAAGGCCGAGGCCGAACTGGCCGAGGTGGGCCTCGCCCACCGCACGGGCCACTACCCCAGCCAGATGTCCGGTGGCGAGCAGCAGCGCGTGGCGCTCGCCCGCGCCTCCGCTCCCCGCCCCGACATCCTGCTCGCCGATGAACCCACCGGCAACCTCGACGGCGCCAATGGCGCGGCCATCATCGACCTGCTCTTCGGCCTGCGCGACCGGCACGGGGCGACCCTCGTGCTGGTCACCCACAGCCAGAGCCTCGCCGCCCGCTGCGACCGCGTGATCCGCCTCGGCGACGGGCGCGTGGTGCCTATGGACCGGGCTGCCGAATGAGCCTCAGCCTCGCCGCCCGCTTTGCCCGGCGCGAGCTGCGCGGCGGCCTGCGCGGCTTTCGCATCTTACTCGCCTGCCTCGCCCTCGGGGTCGCGGCCATCGCCGCAGTGGGGACCGTCCGCTCCGGCATCGAGGCCGGGCTCACCCGCGAGGGGGCCGCGCTTTTGGGTGGCGATGCCGAGATGGATTTCACCTACCGCTTCGCCACCGAGGAGGAGCGCGCCTGGATGGCCGAAGTCGCAGAAGAGGTCTCGGAAATCGTCGATTTCCGTTCCATGGCCGTGGTGGGCGAGGGCGACACAGCTGAGCGCGGCCTCACCCAGATCAAGGCCATCGACAGCGCCTACCCGCTGATCGGCACCGTGGTTCTGACCCCCGATATACCTCTCGATCAGGCCTTGGCCGGGCAGGACGGCCTGCCCGGCGCGGTGATGGAACGCGTCCTGATCGACCGCCTCGGCCTCTCCATCGGCGACAGCTTCCGCCTCGGCGCCCAAGCGTTCCGCCTCAGCGCGGCGCTGACCCGCGAGCCCGACAGCGCGGCGGGCGGCTTTGCGCTCGGGCCGCGCACCATCGTGACCACACCCAGCCTCGAAACCTCGCAACTTCTGGCCCCCGGCACGCTCTTCTCCACCAAGTATCGCCTTGATTTGCCGCCCGACGCCGATCTCGCAGCGCTGGCCGCAGAGGCCCGCAGCCGCTTCGAAGACACCGGCCTGCGCTGGACCGATGCACGCAATGGCGCGCCCGGCGTGTCGGAATTCGTCGAGCGCCTCGGTGCCTTTCTGATCCTCGTGGGCCTATCGGGCCTCGCCGTGGGCGGCGTCGGGGTGTCGTCCGCCGTGCGCGCCTATCTCGCGGGCAAGACCAACGTGATCGCCACGCTGCGCACCCTTGGGGCCACGCGCGCAGTGATCTTCCAGACCTACTTTCTGCAGATTGGCGCACTCTCGCTGGCGGGCATTACAATTGGAGTTGCCTTGGGCGGCGCCCTGCCGCTGCTCTTCGCCCCGCTGATCGAAGCCCGCCTGCCGATCCCTGCGGCCTTTGCGATCTACCCCGCGCCGCTCGCCGAGGCCGCGCTCTACGGGCTGCTGACGGCCTTTCTCTTCACGCTCTGGCCCCTCGCCCGCGCCGAAGAGATCAAGCCCGCGACCCTCTTTCGTGACGCGCTGCACTCCGCGCGCCTGCTGCCCGCCAGCCGCTATCTCGCCGCCACGGTCTTGGCGCTCGGCCTGCTGCTGGCGCTCGCAGGCTGGTTCTCGGACACCTGGTGGCTAACCCTTTGGACTGCCGGGGGGATCTGTGGCGCTTTGCTTCTGCTGACGGCAGCCGCGCTGCTCATCCGTCACCTCTCGCGCCGGGGCGCCCACCTGGCGCGGGGCATGCCCCGCGCCAGGTGGGCGCTTGCCGCGATCTCCGGGCCGCGCGAAGGCGCCACATCGGTGGTGCTCTCTTTGGGCCTTGGATTGTCGGTGCTGGCAGCCGTCGGGCAGATCGATGGCAACCTGCGGGGCGCCATCACCGGCACCCTACCGGACGTGGCGCCGTCCTATTTCTTCGTCGATATCCAGAAAGACCAGATGGAAGGTTTCACCCAGCGCCTCGCCAATGATCCGGCGGTCGAGCGCGTGCAATCCGCCCCCATGCTGCGCGGTATCATCACCCGCATCAACGGCCAGCCCGCCCGCGAGGTCGCCGGCGATCACTGGGTTCTGCAAGGCGACCGCGGAGTGACCTATTCCGAAGCGCTGGCCGAGACCACACGCCTCACCGCAGGCGAGTGGTGGCCCCCCGACTACGCCGGCCCCCCGCTCATCAGCTTCGCCGCCGAGGAAGCCGCCGAGATGGGCCTCAAGATCGGGGATGAGATGACCGTCAACATCCTCGGGCGTGACATCACCGGCACCATCGCCAGCTTCCGCGAAGTGGATTTTTCCACCGCGGGCATCGGCTTCATCCTCGCCATGAACCCCGGCGCGCTCGAAGGCGCCCCGCACAGTTTCATCTCAACCGTCTACGCGGACGAGCACGCCGAAGCCCAGATCCTCCGCGACCTCGCAGGCGACTACCCCAACATCACCGCCGTGCGCGTGCGCGACGCCATTGATCGGGTGGCTGAGGTGCTCTCGGGCCTTACGGCCGCCATGTCCTACGGCGCCACTGTCACGCTCCTCACAGGCTTTCTCGTGCTGATTGGCGCAGCAGCGGCAGGCACCAATGCGCGGGTCTATGAGGCTGCCGTCCTGAAAACCCTTGGGGCTTCACGGCGCAGCATCTTCATCAGCTTTGCCCTGCGCTCGGCTCTGCTCGGCCTCTGCGCCGGCATCGTGGCCCTTGTGGCCGGTATCGCCTGCGGCTGGGCCGTGAGCCATTTCATCATGGACACGGGTTTTTCGGTGATGTGGTCCTCGGCGGGCGTCATCATCCTCGGGGGGTATGTCGCGACATTGGCCGCGGGTCTCGCATTCGCCTGGGGCCCGATCAACGCCCGCCCGGCGCACGTCTTGCGCGCGCGGGAATAGAGTTTTCTTGCCTCCGGCGGGGATATTTTTCGCCAGAAATATCCCGGGAGAGGCCCGCAGGGCCGGGGGCAGAGCCCCCTCCCCCTGAAGGTCTATTCAGCAGCCTCGGCATAGTCTTCCATCGGCGGGCACGTACAGACCAGATGCCGGTCGCCATAGACGTTGTCGACGCGATTGACCGGCGGCCAGTATTTGTCGACCCGGAATGCCCCTGGCGGAAAACAGCCAGCGTCGCGCGTATAGGGCCTATCCCACGCGCCCACCAGATCCTCAACCGTATGCGGGGCATGTTTCAGCGGGTTGTTCTCCGCATCCATCTCGCCCCGCTCCACCGCCGCAATCTCGGCCCGGATCGCCAACATCGCGTCGCAGAAGCGATCCAGCTCCGCCTTGGTCTCGCTCTCCGTCGGCTCCACCATCAGCGTGCCCGCCACAGGCCAGCTCATGGTCGGCGCGTGGAAGCCGCAATCGATCAGCCGCTTGGCGATATCCTCCACCGTCACACCCGCGCTCTCGGCAAAGGGCCGCACGTCGAGGATGCACTCATGCGCGACGCGCCCCGTCGGCCCCTTGTAGAGCACCTCATAGGCGCCGTCCAAACGCCGCGCGATATAGTTCGCGTTCAGAATCGCCACCCGCGTCGCCTGTGTCAGCCCCTCTCCCCCCATCATCAAGCAATAGGCCCAGGAAATCGGCAGCAGCGAGGGCGAGCCAAAAGGCGCCGCCGAGACAGCCCCCTCCCCGCCATTTGGCGCACCGGGCAGATGCGGCACCAGATGCGCCTTCACCCCAATCGGCCCCATGCCCGGGCCACCGCCGCCATGCGGGATGCAGAAGGTCTTGTGCAGGTTCAGGTGGCTCACATCCCCGCCCAGATCGCCGGGCCGCGACAGCCCCACCATCGCGTTCATATTCGCCCCGTCAATATAGACCTGACCGCCATGGGCATGGGTGGTGCGCGTGACCTCCGTCACCGCCTCCTCAAACACCCCATGGGTCGAGGGATAGGTGATCATGCAGCCCGCCAGGGTCTCCGCATGCTGCTCCGCCTTGGCGCGGAAATCGTCGAGATCAATGTCCCCGTTCTCGGCTGATTTCACCACAACGACCTTCCAGCCCACCATCTGCGCCGAGGCCGGATTGGTCCCATGCGCGCTCATCGGGATGAGACAGATGTTGCGATGCCCCTGCCCCTGCGCGGCGTGATACCCCGCAATGGTCAACAGCCCCGCATACTCCCCCTGCGCGCCCGAATTGGGCTGCATCGAGATCGCATCATAGCCGGTGATCTCGCAGAGCTTCGCACTCAGATCGTCGATCATCTCCGCATACCCTCGCGCCTGATCCGCAGGCGCGTAAGGGTGAATGAGCGAAAACTCCCGCCAGCTCACCGGCATCATCTCGGCGGCGGAATTGAGTTTCATCGTACAGGACCCCAGCGGGATCATCGCCCGGTCCAGCGCCAGATCCCGGTCTGCCAGCCGCCGCATGTACCGCATCATCTCGGTCTCGGCCCGGTTCATGTGGAAAATCGGGTGGGTCAGATAGTCGGAAGTCCGCAGCATCTCCTCTGGAAAGCGATACTCGGGCCTGAAATCCTCATCCTTCCGGTCGATCCCAAAGGCGCGCCAAACCGCCTCCAAAGTCGCGGGTTTGCAGCGCTCATCCAGCGTGATCCCGACACGGGCCTCCCCAACCGCCCGCAGGTTGATGCCCTCATCCACCGCCGATTTCAGCACCGCCGCCTGCAAGGGCCCCACATCCACGGTGATCGTATCGAAACAGGCCTTCGGGTCCACCTTGAACCCCGCCGCCTCCAACCCCTTGGCCAGCCGCACCGTCTTGCGGTGGATCCGCTGCGCAATCGCGCGCAACCCCTCAGGCCCGTGAAACACCGCATACATCGAAGCCATCACCGCCAAAAGCGCCTGCGCCGTGCAGACATTGGAGGTCGCCTTCTCGCGCCGGATATGTTGCTCCCGCGTCTGGAGCGATAACCGATACGCCCGGTTGCCATTGGCGTCGACCGACACGCCCACAATCCGCCCCGGCATCGCCCGCTTGTAGGCATCGCGACAGGCCATATAGGCCGCATGGGGCCCGCCATACCCCTCGGGCACACCAAACCGCTGGGTCGAGCCGACGGCAATATCCGCGCCCATCGCGCCCGGCTCCTTCAAAAGCGTCAGCGCCAGAGGATCGGCGGACACCACCCCAATTGCCCCCTGCGCGTGCAGCGCCGCCATATGCGCGCTAAAATCATGTACATGGCCGTAGGTGCCGGGATACTGGAAAATCGCCCCAAAGACCTTCGACGCATCCATCTTCGCCGGATTGCCCACGATCACCTCAATGTCCAAGGGCGCCGCCCGCGTCCGCATCACCGCGATGTTCTGCGGATGGCAGTCCCGATCCACAAAGAACGCGCGGGCCTTCGACTTCGCCACCCGCTGCGCCATGGTCATCGCCTCAGCACAGGCCGTCGCCTCATCGAGCAGCGACGCATTGGCAATCTCCAGACCCGTGAGATCACAGATCATCGTCTGGAAGTTCAACAAGGCCTCCAGCCGACCTTGAGAAATCTCCGGCTGATAGGGCGTATAGGCCGTGTACCACGCCGGGTTCTCCAGAATATTCCGCTGGATCGCGGGCGGCGTGACCGTCCCGTGATACCCCTGCCCGATGAGCGAGGTCAGCACCCTGTTCTTCGCCCCCACCTTGCGCAGATGCTCCAGCACCTCCCGCTCCGACATCGCCTTGCCGAAATCCAGCGGTTCCGCCTGCCGAATGCCCGCAGGCAAGGTGTCATCGATCAGCGCCTCCAGCGACCCGGCCCCCACCACCTCCAGCATCTCCGCCATCTCGGCAGGCGACGGCCCGATATGGCGCCGATTGGCAAAATCATAAGGTAGATAATCCGTTGGCGTGAACGACATGACGCATCCCCTGCTTCATTGTTCCAAAAATATGCACATCCCGACGCGGGCCAACCGCTCAGGCGATGAAGGCCTGATAGGCCGCCTCGTCCATGAACTCCTCCATCTGGCTTGCGTCACTCACGCTCATCTTGAAGAACCACGCCTCGCCCTGCGGGTCGTCATTCACCGCGCCGGGATTGTCCGCCAGCGCAGAATTCACCTCGACGATCTCGCCATCCACAGGTGCCAGAATGTCACTCGCCGCCTTCACGCTCTCGATCACCACGACCTCATCGTCCTTGCTCACCGTCGCCCCCTCCTCGGGCAGCTCAATGAACACCACATCGCCCAGCTGCTCGGCCGCATGGGTGGTGATCCCCACCACCATCACGCCGTCCTCTTCGCGCAGCCACTCGTGCTCTTCCGTGAATTTCATACCTGTCTCCTGTTGCTCATCTCTTGAACCCTGCCGGAACGAAGGGCAGCGGCACAACCGCCACCGGCAGCCGCTTGCCCCGCACCTCGCCCCAAAGGCGGCAGCCCGGCGCGGCCTGATCCACCGCCACATAGCCCATGGCCACCGGCCCCCCGACCGACGGCCCATACCCGCCGGAGGTCACCACGCCCAGCTGCGCGCCACCCTCTTCGGCCTCAAAAAGCGGCACCCCGTCGCGCATCGGCGCGCGGCCCTCGGGTCGCAGCCCGACACGCCGCCGCGCCGCCCCCCGCTCAAAGACCTCCGCAATCACCTCCGCCCCTGGGTAGCCGCCTGCGCGCGCACCGCCCGGGCGCCGTACCTTCTGGATCGCCCAGGCGAGCCCCGCCTCCACCGGCCCGGTCTCCGCATCCATATCCTGCCCGTAAAGACACAAGCCCGCCTCCAGCCGCAGCGAGTCCCGCGCCCCGAGGCCAATCGGCGCCACATCCCGCTGCTCCAGCAGCGACCGCACCAGCGTCTCCGCCTCATCGGCGGCCACGGAGATCTCGAACCCGTCCTCGCCCGTGTACCCCGACCGCGAGGCCCAGACCGCGTGCCCACAAAGGCTCAGGTCCGCCACATCCATGAACCGCATCTCCGCCGCCCGCGCATCCAGGTCCTCGATCACCGCCGCCGCACCCGGCCCCTGCAGAGCAATCAGCGCCCGGTCGGCCAATTCAGTCACGGCGATCTCGCCGGGCAAGCCCGCCCGCATCCGCGCGATATCCGCCGCCTTGCAGGCCGCATTCACCACGACAAACAGATCCTCGCCGCGCCGCGCAAACATAAGATCATCCTCGATCCCGCCCGCGTCATTGGTGAAAAGCCCATAGCGCTGCCGCCCGTCCCCCAGCCCCAGCACATCCATCGGCACAAGACGCTCAAACGCCAAAGCCACCGCGTCCCACGACGGCCCCGACAGCAACACCTGCCCCATATGGCTCACGTCGAAAAGCCCCGCCCGCGCGCGGGTGTGCAGATGTTCCTTCAACACCCCCAAGGGGTACTGCACCGGCATGGAATAACCCGCGAAGGGCACCATCTTCGCCCCCAGCGCCACATGCAGGTCATAAAGCGGCGTTGTCGCCAAATCGTCCATCCGGCCTCTCCGTCCAAGCCGGTTCCCTGTCGCGAAACACCCGGCATCCGGCCCGCGTCCAGCGCGCCCGTGATGCCCCCTCTGTCTTTTCGCCTGAGATCGTTATCCCTTCGGCGGATGCCATCCGGCACCTCTCTCCAGAGTTCTTACACCCCGCACGGTCCGGTGGCCTGAGAGTTTCCGGGGCGGTTGCTCCTTCGGCACCGGCATGACAGCCGGTTCTCCCGGGCGGGATGCTTGGACGGTATGCGCAGGCATGCCGTGCGGTCAAGCCATCTTGTGCCCGCGCCGATCAAATGTTTGAGTGCGGCGCAGAGCCACGAGAAAGCCCATGAGCGACCCCTATTTTTTCGGCTACGGCAGCCTGGTCAACACCCGCAGCCACAGCTACCCCGACCCGCACCCCGCCACGCTCAACGGCTGGCGCCGCGCATGGGTCGCCACGCCCCGCTCGGGCACGGTGCTGCTCACCGGCGTGCCCGCCCCCGACCACCGCATCGACGGGCTCATCGCCGCTGTCCCGAACGCCGACTGGGCCGCCCTGGACGCGCGCGAAAGCGGCTATGCCCGCCTGCCTGCCCAGCACGCGGTCGAGCACGCCCACCCCGCAACACCCGAGATCGCCGTCTACGCCGTGCAGCGGGAAACCATGCGGCCCCGCAGCACACAGGTGATCCTGCTCAGCTACCTCGATGTGGTGGTGCAGGGCTTCCACGACGTCTTCGGCGAGGCCGGCGTGCAGCGCTTCTTCGAGACCACCGATGGCTGGGACACGCCGATCCTGAATGACCGCGCCAATCCGCGCTACCCCCGCCATCAACAGCTCAGCACGCAGCAAACCGCCCTGGTCGACGGCCACCTCGAAGCGCTATCGGCGCAAATGGAAGAGCGACAGGAGGCGCCCCTGCCGCCCAAAGTCTGACCGCTCCACCGGCGCGGCCCCGGCCAAGGCCTCGCGCATCACCTGCCGCGCCAGCGCCCAGGCGATGCTGCCAAAGATCACCCCCGCCAGCGCCTGGCCCACCAGCACCCCCGCAGGCCCAAAGAGCCACGCCCCCCCCAAAACCAGCGGCACCAGGCCCAAGGTATTCCGCCCCCAGTTGAGGACCGTCGAATAAAACGGCCGCCCCATGTTGTTGAAGGCCGCATTGCCCACGAAAAGCACCCCGTTGAAGAAAAAGAGCAGCGACAAGGGCCCGCAAAACAGAAACACCAGCTCCCGGGTGACACCGCTGGCGTCAAACAGATCCGCAATCGGCCCCCTGAGCGCAAAGAGCACCGCCGAGACCAGCGCAATCACCATTGCCGTAAACAGCACCGCATCGCTGAAGCCCCGTCGCACCCGCGCGTGATCCCGCGCCCCGAAATTCTGCCCCAGGATCGGCCCCACTGCACCCGAAAGCGCAAAGATCACGGCAAAGGCGAGCGGCGTCAGCCGCCCCACAATGGCCATCCCTGCGACAGCGGCCTCGCCGAACTGCGCCATCGCCCGCGTGACAATCGCCTGCCCTACGGGTGTGGCGATCTGGATCAGGATCGCCGGTGCCGCAATCGCCAGAATGGGGCCCAGATCGCGCAGCATCGGCCCTAGCCGGGGTCGCCCCAGCCCCCCATAAAACCGCACGATCGGGCGCAGCGCCGTCACCGCAATCGCGATATTCGCCGCCACCGAGGCCAGCGCCGCCCCGGTCAGCTCCAGCCCCAAGCCAAAGATCAGGATCGGGTCCAAAACGGCATTCACCAGCCCGCCCCAGATCGTCGACATCATCGCCCGGCGCGCATCCCCATGCGCCCGCAGGATCGCCCCGCCAATGATCCCGATCATCAGAAACGGCAGTGCCGGCACCGTGATCCGCAAGTAAGACAGCGCCAGATCCGCCGTCTCGCCCGTCGCCCCCATCAGCGTCACGAGCCACGGCAGCTGCGTCCAGACCAGGGCCGCAAACCCCACCCCAAACACGGCCCCATAGGCCAGCGCATGGGTCTTGCGCGCCTCCGCCTGCACGGCATTCCCCTCGCCCAAAGCCCGCGCCACCAAAGCGCCTGCCGCAATCGCCATGCCAATGCCAAAGGAGGTGTTGAAAAACAGGATCGCGGCCGCATAACCCACCGCCGCGGCCAGCTCCTCCTTGCCCAGCATGGCAATGAAGATCATGTCGATGAAATCGACCGCGAAGACCGCCATCAACCCGATGGAAAAGGTACTCGCCATCACGGTGATATGAGCAAAGAGATTGCCCGTCAGGAACTTCGCCTGCGCCTCAGCCAAAACCGCACGCCCGCTTCATTGTTCCACAAATATGCAAATCCGGCCCGATCCAAATGCGGGCCAGAGGATCATGAGCGCGCCTTCACCACCTGCAACAGCGGCATCAGCGCCGACATATCCGGCCCCTGCGCCTGCCCCGTCAGCGCCTTGCGGAGCGGCATGAAGAGCCCCCGCCCCTTGCGCCCTGTGGCCTCCTTCACGGCCGCAGTCCAGGCCCCCCACGTGCCATCATCAAACGGACCCTCCGGCAACAGCGCCAGGGCTTCCGCCACGAAAGCGGCATCCTCGGCGTCCACCGCCGGCTCCGCCCCATCGCGCATGAGCGCCCACCAGCCGGCGAGATCGTGCAACGTGGTGATGTTCTCGTGGGTCACCTCCCAGAACTGCGCCGCTTTGTCCTCCGGCACACCGGCCTCCGCAATCGCGCCCGCAACTTCGGCCAGCGGTAGCCCCGCCAGATGCCGCGCGGTCAGCGGAAAGAGATCCTGCTCATCGAACTTCGTCGGCGCGGAGCCAAAGCGCGAGATGTCAAATCCCTCGATCAACTCCGCCATCTCGGACCGCAGCTCCACCGGGTCAGACGACCCCAGCCGCGCCATCAGGCTGAGGAGCGCCATCGGCTGCACCCCCTGCGCCCGCAGATCGCGCAAAGACAGCGTGCCCAGCCGCTTGCTCAGCGCCTCGCCCTGCGGCCCGGTCAGCAGCGAATGATGCGCAAACGCAGGCACCGTGCCGCCCAGAGCCTCGATGATCTGGATCTGCGTCGCCGTGTTGGTCACATGGTCCGAGCCGCGCACCACATGGGTCACGCCCATCTCGGTGTCATCGACCACCGAGGCCAGCGTATAGAGCACCTGCCCATCGCCGCGAATGAGCACCGGGTCCGAGACAGACGCCGCATCAATCGAAATATCCCCGAGAATGCCGTCCGCCCACTCGATGCGCTCCTGATCGAGCTTGAAGCGCCAGACCCCGTCGCCGCGCTCGGCGCGCAAAGCGTCCTTCTCGGCCTCACTCAGTGCCAAAGCCGCCCGGTCATAAACCGGCGGCTTGCCCATGTTGAGCTGCTTCTTGCGCTTCAGATCCAGCTCCGTCGGCGTCTCGAAAGCTTCATAAAAGCGCTCGATCTCGCGCAGCTTGTCGGCCGCCTCAGCATAGCGATCAAGTCGGTCCGACTGCCGCTCCACCCGGTCCCAGTGCAGCCCCAGCCACTCCAGATCCTGCTTGATCCCATCCACATATTCTTCTTTCGAACGCTCAGGGTCGGTGTCGTCGATGCGCAGGATGAAGATGCCGCCCGCCTTGCGCGCGATGAGATAATTCATCAGCGCGGTGCGCAGGTTGCCAATGTGGATATGGCCGGTGGGGGACGGCGCGAAACGGGTCGTGGTCATACAGGTCTCCTGTTGGCTCGCGTCCTCTCACAGGTCTGCGGATTTGTCCAGCCGAGCGCTCAGGTTCTATGCACCGGCCAGCGCGTGCCCAGATCATCCAGCCCCGCACGAATGAGTTGCTTGAGAACATCAAGGTCCACATCCTCCAGCTTGTTGATATAGAGACAGGATTTGCCGATCTTGTGCTTGCCCAAGCGGTCGAGAATCGCACCGAAGTCCGCGTAGCCGGGCATGATGTAGACCGACAGGCGCGCCTTGCGCGGTGCAAAGCCGGTGGCAAAGAACGTGCCCTCACGCCCCGAGGCATAGGTATAGTCATAGGTGCCATAGCCCAGCATCCCGCCCGACCAGAGCCGCGGGCCCCAGCCCGTGACCTCGCGGAAGAGCCGGTCAAGCACGGCTGCTTCGCGGTGCCGCCGGTCGGGCGTGACCGCTGCCAGAAACGTCGCCACATCCACCGCCGCACTCATCGGGTCACCTCGCAGGAATATGATCGCGCCACTGTTGTTTTTCATGGGCGCATCGCGGACCCATACTACCTCAAAGGGTATCCAACAGGAAAAAGGAAAATGATCATGTCCGACCGGATCAATGTCTCCCGCCGCGCGGCTCTCGCGGGCGCCGCTGCTCTGCCGCTTGCCGCCGCCTCGGGTGTGGCCCGTGCTGCCGCCCCCATCACGGGTCCCGGCATGTCACCGTTTCACCGCGTGAAAGTCGGTGGCTTCGACGTCACGACCCTGCTCGCGGGCAGTCGCGCGGTCGAGGGGCCGCATAACATCTTTGGTCTGAACGTCGACGCCGACACGTTCGCCTCGGTCTCGGCAGAGGCGAACCTGCCCACCGATGCAGCGCAGTTCTTCTTCACCCCCACGGTGGTGAACACAGGCTCGGAGCTGGTGCTCTTCGACACCGGGCTCTCGGGCGAAGGCACCACCGCCGCGCTGGATGCCGCTGGCTACACCGCCGATCAGATCGACGTGGTGGTGATCACCCATATGCACGGCGACCACATCGGCGGCATGACCCGCGAGGACGGGTCACTGACCTATCCCAACGCGCGCTACATGACCGGCCGCGCCGAGTTCGACGCCTGGGCGGCGCAGGACAATGACACTTTCAAGGCCAAGATCGCCCCCTTCGCCGAGCAGTTCACCTTCCTTGAGGACGGTGGATCGGTCGGATCAGGCCTCACCGCCATGGCCGCCTTCGGCCACACGCCGGGGCATATGGTCTATAGGGTCGAGGATGGCGGCACCCAGCTGATGATCTGCGCGGATTTCGCCAATCACTATGTCTGGTCGCTGGCGCACCCGGACTGGGAGGTGAAGTTTGACATGGACAAACCGGCGGCTGCGGCCACCCGGCGGCGATTGCTCGACATGATGGCGGCGGATAAGACCGCCTTTGTGGGCTATCACATGCCCTGGCCCGGCATCGGCTATGTGGAGACGGCTGGCGACGGGTTCGCTTACGTGCCGCACAGCTATCAGCTGATGCTCTGAATCGGTCTGCCCGATCCCTTTCCGGGATCGGGTGCCTCCGGCGGGCATATTTTTCGGAACAATGAAGGGTGCGGCGAATTGGGCGGATCTTGGCGCGCGGGCCGCGTGTCAGAGCCGCCCCGCTTGTGTCAGCTGATCCCATCCGAAGCGGACAAATTCGGTACGGAAGGAGTGGCCGCCCTCGAAGAGGCAGAACTTGAGTATATCGCCTGTCTCGCTCGCCTCTTCGACGCAGGCGAGATCGCCGTAGGTGGCCTCACCCTGCGGGGCAAAACCACCGTAGTCGCGGTACATCTTCAGGGCGGCGCTCACCTTGCCCTGATGGGTGGGGCCGATGGGGCGGCCATCGAGCGGTACGGTGCGGTCGATGGTGCCGTGGATGTGCAGGATGCTCGCGACGGGGCCGGAGCAGCTCTGGGGTGGCTTCAGCCAGAAGGTGCCGGAGATCGGGATGAACCCGGCGAAGCGATCGCTCATGGAACAGGCGAGGTTCCAGGTCATCATGCCGCCCGCGCTGAAACCGGTGGCGACGATGCGGTCGCCGTCGATGGGAAAGCGCGCGGTGGCATCGTCGAGCAGGGCGGCGAAATAGGTGAACTCGGGCGCGCCATCGGTGTCCATGTGGCGCGGAGCGTTGGGGATGACCCAGTCGTCGTCCTTGGATTTCGCGGCGATCAGCGCCACGCCCAAGTCGGAGGCCATGCGCCGCAGCGAGCCATTGCGCATCACGCCCTGGGCCGAGCCGCGATAGCCGTGAGAGAACACGAGGGCGGGCACGCGGGTGGTGCCGTCATGTCCTTCGGGCATGGCGACGCGGTAGTGCCGGTCGCCCAGCCTGCAGTTGGTGTCCGGCCCACAGGCGAGCGCAGCCGTGCCGAAAAGCGACAGGGCCGCTGTCAGAAGAGCGAGATGACGCATCAGACATCCTCACAGAGTTGGCGCGACCGTCGCGGTTTTGAGCGCCTGGGTCCAGTCACAACACCGTGGGCAGCGGCGGCCTGAAAGCCCGCTGAACCTGCCGGTCCTGACCGTCCGTGCTGGCAGGTGCGGCGGGCTTTCAGGCCGCCGCCTCAGGAGGGATCACGCCAGCGGTTCACGATCGGGTACCGCCGGTCGAGCCAGAAAGCGCCGTCGGTCAGACGGGCGCCGGGCGCGGACTGGAAGCGCTTGTATTCACTGATGTAGATCAGATGCTCCACTGTCTTCGCCACATCCCGATCAAACCCCGCGGCCACGCAATCCTCGATGGAGCCCGCCCGGTCCACCAAGATCTCCAGCATCGCGTCGAGATCCGGGTAGTCCGGCAGGCTGTCGCTGTCCTTCTGATCCGCGCGCAGCTCGGCCGAGGGCGGCTTGTCGATCACACGGGCAGGGATCACTGCGCCCTCCGGCCCCTGCATCCACGCACGATGGTTGGCATTGCGCCAGCGGCAGGTCTCGAACACCCGCGTCTTGTAGAGATCTTTGATGGGATTATAGCCGCCCGCCATATCGCCGTAGATCGTCGCATAGCCTACCGCCACTTCGGACTTGTTGCCGGTGGTCAGCAGCATCTCACCGAACTTGTTCGACAGGGCCATCAATAGCAGACCACGCAGTCGGGACTGGATGTTTTCCTCCGTCAGGTCCGCCTCAAGCCCTTCAAACAAGGGCGCAAGCGCGTCCGTGACCGCCGCGCGCGGTCCGGAAATCGGCACATAGTCATAGCGGCACCCAAGTGCCTTGGCGATCTCTTCGGCATCTTCCAGAGAGGCCTGCGAGGTATACTCTGACGGCAGCATCACACAGCGCACGTTCTCGGCCCCCAGCGCATCCACCGCGATGGCCGCAACCAGCGCGGAATCCACGCCGCCTGACAGCCCAAGCAGCACCTTGCCAAAGCCAGTCTTGCGGCAGTACTCGCGCAGCGCAGTGACCATGACACAATAGTCCTGCTCCCAAGCGTCGGGGCGCGGCGCTTTCTCGCCGTCGACCACGCGCCAGCCCGCGCCCGTGCGCTCCAGATCCACATGGGTGATGGCCTCTTCGAACAGCGGCAGCTGCACAGCCAGTTGCCCGCCGGGGTTCAGCGCAAAACTGGCCCCGTCAAACACTTGATCGTCCTGCCCGCCGACCATGTTGAGGTAGATCAGAGGCAATCCGGTCTCGACCACTCGGGCCACGGTGTGGTTCAGCCGGGTCTCGAACTTCGCCCGGTCGTAGGGTGAGCCATTGGGCACCAGAAGAAACTCCGCCCCAGTTTCGGCCAAGGTTTCGGCCACATCTTCGTGCCAGATATCTTCGCAAATGGGGGAGCCCACCCGGGAATTGCCAACGGAATAGGGCCCGCCGAGAGGACCCGCATCAAAGATCCGCAGCTCGTCGAACACCGTGTCGTTTGGAAGGTGGTGCTTCAGCACCTGCGACGCGATGCGCCCGCCTTTGAGAATGAGATAAGCATTGTAAAGGGACGCCCCCTCTACCCAGGGCGCGCCTATGGCCAGTGCCGGGCCATCCGCACAGTCCGCCGCCAGGGCCTCGATATGGCGCGCCACATCCAGCTGGAACGCGCGCCGCATCCACAAATCCTGCGCATTGTACCCGGTGATGAACATCTCGGGCAGCGCCACGAGGTCAGCCCCCGCGTCGCGCCCGGCCGCCCAGGCCTTGCGCGCCAAATCCGCGTTGCCCGCCAGATCGCCCACGGTTGGGTTGAGCTGACCAAGGGTAATCCGAAATCTGTCCGCCATGCGCCCAGCCCTTTTTCGCCTATTCACCGCCATGTAACAGATTAAGCCCCTATGGCCAGCCTCCCGCGGCCCAAACGCGACAAAAGAACATTGCCCCCCAAGCGCCCTTTGCATAAGTTCTCGCAAAGGGAGGTCGAGGGCCAATCTTCCTCTCGATCACCAAGTCACACCTACGGGGTTCTATGTCTTTTCGCCGCCTGATGTTCTGCCTTGCTGTTCTGCCCGCCCCGCTTCTGGCCCAGGACGGTCAGTTGCTGACCAAACAATATGATGACGGCGGCGTCTATGAGGGCACCTTCCGCGGCGGTGTGCAGCACGGCACAGGCACCTACAAGCTGCCGAATGGCTATGAATACAGCGGTGAATGGGTCGATGGTGAAATCAAGGGTGAGGGCATCGCGCGCTTCCCCAACGGCTCGGTCTACGAGGGGATCTTCGCCAAGGGCAAGCCCGACGGCTTCGGCAAGATCACCTTCGCCGACGGCGGCACCTATGAGGGCGAGTGGCAGGCCGGTGCGATCATGGGCACGGGCATCGCACTCTATGCCAACGGTGTGCGCTACGAAGGGCAGTTCCGCAATGCCAAGCACCACGGCACCGGCACGATGCAAAGCCCCGGTGGCTATGAATACAAGGGCGATTGGCTGGACGGCGTCAAAGAAGGCACCGGTACGATCACCTACCCCGATGGCGCGGTTTATGAAGGTGAGATTAAGGATGGCAAACGCGCGGGCCAAGGCACGCTGACCATGCCGGACGGGCTGGTCTATGTGGGCCTCTGGCGTGACGGGCAGATCGATGGCACCGGCAAGCTCACCCAAGCCAATGGCGATGTCTATGAAGGGCAGCTTGTCGCCGGGCGGCGCGAGGGCACGGGCAAGGTCATCTACGCAAACGGCGACATCTACGAGGGAGACTTCAAGAACGACCTGCGTGAAGGCCGGGGCACCTTCACGGCGCAGGACGGCTATACCTATACGGGCTCATGGGTGGCCGGTGAAATCGCGGGCGAAGGCCGCGTAACCTATCCCGATGGCTCGATCTATGCAGGTACCTTTGTCGATGGGCTTGCCGACGGGCGCGGGCTGATCACCTACCCGGATGGCTCGACCTATGAAGGCGAGTGGAAAACCGGTGTGATCGACGGCAAGGGCAAGGCGACCTACACCAACGGCGTGGTCTATGAGGGCGACTTCAAAGACGCCCGCAACCACGGGCAGGGTGTCATGACCTATGCAGACGGATACAGATACGATGGCACCTGGGTCGATGGACAGCGGCAGGGCCAGGGTACAGCCACCTATCCCGACGGCACTGTCTACAAAGGCGCCTTTCTGAACGGACAACGCCATGGACAAGGCAAGATCACCATGCCGGGCGGGTTTGTGTATGAAGGTGCTTGGGTGGAAGGCGAGATCGAGGGCCAAGGCATCGCCACCTATGACAACGGCGACGTCTACGAAGGCATGTTCGAGGCCGGCAAGCGCCAGGGCACCGGTACCATGCGCTACGCGACAGGCGAAGAAGCCACAGGGGATTGGGAGAACGGCGCGCTGACCGACGGCTGAGCGGCTGACCGACGGCTGAGCGACGGTCAACTCACCGGACCGACCCGACGCTCAGGTCAATGTCAGGCACGGACTTGATCTGCTCGAACTGCGGCCGCGCCAGGCAGTACCCCTGCATCAAGGTGATACCAAGCTCGGCCAGAGCCTCGACTTCCTCACACAGTTCAATCCCTTCAGCGACCACATTCACACCGAGATCATCACAGAGCTGCTTGGTACGCTTGACAATTGCCTGGCGCACCCGATTCTGATGCAAACCGGCGATCAAGTGCCGATCGAGTTTGACCAGGTCGGGCACCACGTCAGCAAGCAGGTTGAGCCCCGAAAATCCGGCCCCGAAGTCGTCGATTGCTGTGCGGAAACCGATCTCGCGATAGGTCTCGATGATATTGATCAGATGCTGCGTGTCGCGGACCTTTTCGACCTCGGTAAATTCAAAGATGATGCGGCTGATATCAAAATCATATTTGTCTGCGGCCCAGAGTGTTTGTGCGATGCAATGCGACGGCTCATAGACCGCATTGGGCATGAAGTTGATGGAAAGTGCGCTGGTCATTCCAACCTGTGTCGCCACTTCAATCGCGGTTTTTCGGCAGAGCTGGTCAAACCGGTAGCGGTTTTCGTCTGTCACCTTCTCGAAAATCTGCCCCGCGCCCCGACCATCCTTGCCGCGGACCAGAGCCTCCTGCGCAAAAACTTCACCCGTTTCGATATCGAAGATCGGCTGGAAAGCCATGGTAATTTCTTCTTCGAAAGCCGCTCCGGGACGCGATGCACAGTGCTGACATGGCGAATCCTGCTTGCTCAGACTCATGTTGAGCCTCCTCTTCCCACGCGGATAATAACCGCGTGGCTCGGCGGTGTAGCCCCAAAAGGAAAATACCCGGTTGAAAACTTCGCTCCAATTTTCAATATGCCATATGTTTTCCACTCAGCCGATGGGCCTGTGTCCGTCGCCTCGGTGGAGCTGGCGCGCGTGATCCATGCACATCATGCACCCCGACTGTGACAAGGTCGGTCTGCACATCAAAGCGCCCTTGCGCTGTCGCAGCCTTTGAGTGCCGCTATCTTAGTCTATCGAGGGCTGCAAACGGGGCTCACTTGCCGAACCCGGCCCAAAGTTCAGACGATTTCCCCGCTTTCGAGCCGTTTTAGGAAGGCGCTGGCCTCTGCGATCACCGTCTCGCGCCGGTCGGCATCCATCCTGTCCCAGGTGCGGTACATGTTCCCCATGCGGGCGTTGTCCTTGAAGCGGTCTCGATGCCGGTCCAGAAAGTGCCAGTAGAGCAGGTTGAAGGGGCAGGCCCCCTCGCCCGTCTTCTTCGAGACACTGTAGGCACATCCTTTGCAGTAGTCCGACATGCGGTTGATGTAGGCGCCGCTTGACACATAGGGTTTGGATGCGATCACCCCACCATCGGCAAACTGGCTCATCCCAACCGTATTGGGCGCCTCCACCCATTCGAAAGCGTCCATATAGACGGCCAGATACCACTCATGCACCTGATGCGGGTCAATCCCCGCCAGAAGCGCAAAGTTCCCGGTGATCATCAGCCGCTGGATGTGATGCGCATAGGCCTCCGCCGCGGTCTGCTCCACCGCTTTCGCCAGGCAGCGCATCTGCGTCTCGCCACCCCAGAAAAGCTCCGGCAGATCGCGCGCATGCCCCAGCGCATTGCCCTGCACATAGTCCGGGCCTTTCAGGAAATAGATGCCCCGCATGTACTCGCGCCAGCCTATGATCTGGCGGATAAAGCCCTCGGCGGCATTGATCGGCACATCGCCCGCCGCATAGGCCTCGGCGACCCTTTCGCAGACCTCCAGCGGGTCCAGCAGCCCGATGTTGATATAGGCGGAGATCACCGCATGATAGAGAAACCGGTTCTCGGTCAGCATGGCATCCTGATAGTCGCCGAACTTCGGCAAAGCCTTTGAAATGAAATGAGAAAGCGCCCGCCGCGCCTCCCCTTCCGTGGTCGCGAACCAGAAGGGGCGCAGATCCCCGAAGTGATTGCCAAACCGCGCCTCGACCAGCGCCAGCACCTCCTCGACCGTCTCATCCGGCGTGAACTGCATCGGCCCGCTGAAGTCCACCTCGCCCGGTGCAGGCTTGCGGTTCTCATGGTCGAAGTTCCACTCGCCGCAAGCGGGGTCCGAGCCCTCCATCAGCAGCCCGGTCTTGCGCCGCATCTCGCGATAGAAATACTCCATCCGCAGTGCCTTACGCCCCTCGACCCAAGCCTCAAACTCCTGATGTGACGCGATAAATCGGTCATCAGGCAGGATGCGTGTCTTGATCGGCGCATGCTTCAGCTTGTCGATCAACCGCCATTCTCCGGGCTCCGTGACCAGCGCCTCAGAGGCCCCCGTCTCCTCCGCCCGGCGCACCAGTTCGCCCACGATGGACCCCGCGTTCTGGGTGTCGTCAAGTTGGGTGTAACGCACATCCCAACCGTCGTCCCGCAGCCGCGCCGCGAACTTGCGCATCGCCGCGAAGATCAGCGCGATCTTCTTCGGATGATGTCGCACATAATCGGTCTCTTCCGTGACCTCGGCCATCACTACGATATCGCTGTCAGGGTCCGCGTCCCGAAGCGCGCTCAGCCCCGGGCTCAGCTGGTCCCCCAGCACCAGAACCAGGCGGCTCACCAGGGCACCGCCGTCCCGGCCCAGTCGAAAAACTGTCCCGTCTGCTCAGGCGTCAACTCGCTGATCACGTTCAACAAATTCTCCGCTGCCTCCTGCGGTGGCACCGAGGGATGCCGCCCCAGATACTTCTGCGTAAAGGGTGTCGCCACCGTGCCGGGATGCAGTGCAACGCAGACCGCCTGTTTATGCGTCCGTGAAAGCTCAATCGACGTGGTATGCACAATCTGGTTCACCGCCGCCTTGGCGCTGCGGTAGCTCACCCAACCGCCAATCCGGTTGTCACCAATCGAGCCTACCCGCGCCGAGAGCACCGCAAAAACCGCCCGACCATCCCGTGGCAGAAGCTCCGCCGCGTGGCGCAGCACCAGCGCAGGCCCCAGGGCATTGACCGCGAATTGATCCATCATCGCACGGGCCGTCACCGCCTTGATCGTCTTCTCCGGTTCCGCCCCGTCAATCTCCAGCGCACCGGTCGCCACACAGACCAGATCGAACGGCCCCTCCAGCCCCTGCAGATGCTCGGCGACCGACGCATCATCGGTGATCTCGAAACCGTCCTCGGACCGCGAGAGCGTCACCACCTCGTCGCCCCGCGCCCGGCAGGCGGCGGCCAGCGCGCCGCCGATCCCGCCCGAAGCCCCTATAATCAATGCTCTTTTCATCTGCGCTGACCTAGCCGCGCCATCCTGCGCTTCAAGGCCGGGGCCCGCGCAGATTGTCGCGCCGGGGCGGAAAAACCACCTTCCCATTTGCGCGCGCCTGCGTATAACTGTCGCCATGGCACCTGCTGCACATATTCCTTGCCCGCGCTACACGTTGCGCTCTGCCGCCGCTCTGCTGCTGCTAGCCCGCCTCTGAGCGTGTCCTCCGGCGCGCCCGCTCAGAGGGACCCGTGCCGCGCGCCAAGGATCACAGCAGAAACGAAAGACCCTGACCATGACAGACAAGAGCCAACAGGACCGCGTCCTGATTTTTGACACCACCCTGCGCGACGGCGAGCAGAGCCCGGGCGCCACCATGACCCATGCCGAAAAGCTCGAAATCGCCGGGCTGCTCGACGAGATGGGCGTGGACATCATCGAAGCCGGTTTCCCCATCGCCTCCGAAGGCGACTTCGCCGCCGTGAGCGAGATTGCCCGGCAGACCCAGAACGCCGTTATCTGCGGGCTGGCGCGCGCCCAGATCGGCGACATCGACCGCTGCTGGGAGGCGGTGCAACACGCGAAACACCCGCGTATTCATACGTTTATCGGAACCTCGCCGCTGCACCGCGCGATCCCCAATCTGGACATGGACCAGATGGCCGAGCGGATCGAGCAGACCGTTACCCATGCCCGCAACCTCTGTGACAATGTGCAGTGGTCGCCCATGGACGCAACGCGCACGGAAGAGGATTATCTCTGCCGCGTGGTCGAGATCGCGATCAAATGCGGCGCGACCACGATCAACATTCCCGACACCGTAGGCTACACTGCACCCCGCGAGTCGGCGGAGCTGATCGCGATGCTCATCAACCGGGTGCCTGGCGCGGATCAGATCACCTTTGCCACCCACTGCCACAACGATCTGGGCATGGCGACGGCCAACAGCCTTGCCGCCGTCGAGGCGGGCGCCCGGCAGATCGAATGCACGATCAATGGCTTGGGCGAACGGGCCGGCAACACGGCCCTCGAAGAAGTCGTCATGGCGCTGAAGGTCCGCAATGACATCATGCCGTTCCAGACCGGCATTGATGCCACCAAGATCATGAACATCTCGCGCCGGGTGGCGGCCGTCTCGGGCTTCCCCGTCCAGTTCAACAAGGCCATCGTCGGCAAGAACGCCTTCGCGCATGAGAGCGGCATCCACCAGGATGGGATGCTCAAGAACGCCGAGACCTTCGAGATCATGCGCCCCGAGGATGTGGGCCTCTCCGAGACCAATCTGGTGATGGGCAAGCATTCCGGTCGCGCGGCGCTGCGGTCAAAGCTCGAAGACCTCGGGTTCGAGTTGGGGGACAACCAGCTCAAGGATGTCTTCGTGCGCTTCAAGGAGCTCGCCGACCGCAAGAAAGAGATCTACGACGATGATCTGATCGCACTGATGCGCAGCTCCACCGACCCCGAGAACGACCGGCTGAAGCTCAGATCTCTCAAAGTCGTCTGTGGCACCGATGGCCCACAGCAGGCTGATCTCACTATGGAAATTGACGGCGCGGAGCACAGCACAACGCAGACCGGCGATGGGCCGGTCGATGCGTCTTTCAATGCGATCAAGGCGCTGGTCCCGCATAGCGCGCGGCTGCAGCTCTATCAGGTGCATGCTGTGACCGAGGGCACGGATGCGCAGGCCACCGTCTCGGTCCGCATGGAGGAAGAGGGCCGCATCGTGACCGGGCAGTCGGCGAATACCGACACTGTGGTGGCGTCGGCGCTGGCCTATATCCATGCGCTCAACCGCCTGCTGGTCCGCCGCGAAAAAGGCGGGAAGGACAGACGCGAGATCAGCTACAAGGACGTTGGCTGACCACGGAGACCCCGGGTCCTGATGGCCCGGGGCGCCTTGGGTGACAAATTTGCGCAAAGCAAGATGATGCTTACATGATCGTTAACGGCTCTTTCACCCTTTAACGCCTAAGCCTATAAGAGAGGAAAGCCCGCCCAGGCAGAACGCGCGGGCTCGAAGACTTTCGGGCAAGGTATAAACAGAATGTTTGACAAATTTCGCGGGCTGTTTTCGTCGGATATGGCCATCGACCTCGGCACCGCAAACACACTGGTCTATGTAAAAGGGCGCGGTGTCATCCTGTCTGAGCCCTCCGTGGTGGCCTACCACGTGAAGGACGGCGTGAAAAAAGTATTGGCCGTGGGCGAGGATGCCAAGCTGATGCTGGGCCGCACCCCCGGCAGCATCGAGGCGATCCGCCCCATGCGCGAAGGTGTGATTGCGGACTTCGACACCGCCGAAGAGATGATCAAGCACTTCATCCGCAAGGTGCACAAACGCTCGACCTTTTCCAAACCCAAGATCATCGTCTGCGTGCCCCATGGTGCCACGCCGGTTGAGAAACGCGCGATCCGCCAGTCGGTGCTGAGCGCAGGCGCGCGCCGCGCCGGGCTGATCGCGGAGCCGATTGCGGCCGCGATTGGCGCAGGCATGCCGATCACCGACCCCACCGGCAACATGGTCGTGGACATCGGCGGCGGGACCACCGAGGTGGCGGTTCTGTCCTTAGGCGATATCGTCTACGCGCGCTCGGTCCGCGTGGGTGGTGACAGGATGGACGAGGCGATCATCAGCTATTTGCGCCGCCAACAGAACCTGCTGGTGGGCGAAACGACCGCTGAACGCGTGAAAACGTCGATTGGCACCGCGCGCATGCCCGATGACGGGCGCGGCACCTCGATGCAGATCCGCGGACGCGACCTGCTGAACGGCGTACCTAAGGAGATCGAAGTGACACAAGCGCAGATCGCCGAAGCGCTCGCCGAACCGGTGCAACAGATCTGCGAGGCGGTGATGACCGCGCTGGAGACAACGCCGCCTGATCTGGCCGCCGACATCGTGGATCGCGGTGTCATGCTCACCGGCGGCGGCGCCCTTCTGGGCGATCTGGATCTGGCGCTGCGCGAACAAACGGGGCTGGCCGTCTCGATTGCGGACGAATCGCTCAACTGTGTGGCGCTTGGCACCGGCAAGGCGCTTGAGTACGAAAAACAGCTGCGTCACGCGATCGACTACGACAGCTAATCACATAGGATCACACGTCCCCATCGAGCGGCTGGTTTGCCCGTCCGCCTCCGGGGACAGGAGGCCGCCGAAACATGGCAAAAGACCGGTCCAGCAGCAGTGAATACACCGGCCCCGTCCGCCGGCTGCTGATCAGTGTCGTGGCCCTCATCCTGCTTGCGTTTTTTCTGGTCTGGCGCATCGACAGCCCGCGCGTAGAGCGGTTTCGCGCACAGGTAACGGACCAGTTTGTGCCGCGGCTCGACTGGGCCATGGCGCCGGTGACGGCGACGATCAACCTGCTGCAGGATTTCGAGAGCTACCAGCGATTGGCCCGGCAGAATGCGGAACTTCGGTCAGAGTTGCGACGGATGCAAGCCTGGAAGGAAGCGGCCCTGCAGCTGGAGCAGGAAAACGCACGCCTGCTCGATCTCAACAACGTGCGGCTTGATCCGCGCCTGACCTTCATCACCGGCGTGGTGCTGGCGGACAGCGGCTCGCCCTTTCGGCAATCCGTGCTGCTCAATGTCGGGGCGCGCGACGGGGTTGTTGAAGGCTGGGCCACAATGGACGGGATCGGCGTGGTCGGGCGCATCTCCGGGGTTGGGCAGTCCACGGCGCGGGTTATCCTGCTGACCGACGCCTCCAGCCGGATCCCGGCTGTGGTTCAACCATCGGGGCAACGGGTGATCGTCTCCGGTGACAACTCCTCGGCACCGCCAATCGAATTTCTCGAAGACAGCGATCAGGTCCGTCCCGGCGACAGGGTGATCAGCTCAGGCGATGGCGGCGTCTTCCCGCCGGGCCTGCTGATCGGGCAGGCCGCGCTCGACCCGTCGGGCAAGCTGCGGGTGCGTCTGGCGGCCGACTATCAGCGGCTGGAATTCCTGCGCGTGCTGCGCCACCACGGGACGGATCCGGTCTCTGACACCGCGCGCATCATCGGCCCGCAGCTGCCCTCCCAGCCCGTCGTCGCCCAAGAGGAGCTCAGCCAATGAGCGATTTGCCCTGGACGCGTCTGTGGAGCATGCGGCTGGCCTTCGGCGTGCTTGTCTGCCTGATCCTCTTCTTTCACCTGCTGCCTCTGGAGACCGCGCCGCAGCGCTGGGTCGGCCCGGATCTGCTGCTGGCCTTTGCCTGCGCCTGGTCCCTGCGGCGGCCCGAATATGTGCCCACCCTGGCGCTCGCCGGGCTCTTTCTGCTCGCCGATCTCTTGCTGCAAAGACCCCCGGGGCTCTGGGCAATGGCTGCTCTTCTGGGCTGCGAGAGCCTCAAGAGCCGCGCCCGCAGCCTACGCGACACCGGCTTTGCAAGCGAATGGCTGCGGGTGTGCATCGTTGTGACGGCGGTGACGACGCTCTATCGTGCGGGTTTGATCGTCACGCTGGTCGATCTACCACCCTTTGGCTTGACGGTTTTCGAGGCGGTGATGACAATGGTGACCTATCCACTGGTGGCTTTGACGACACATGGCCTGATGCGCGTGCGCAAATCCACCCCGGGAGACCTGGACAATGCGAGCGCGCGCCTGTGACAAACCCTGAACAGGATATCGGAGGACGGCGATGAAAAAGACCCGCGCCGAAAACGACCTCAGCCATGGGCAGATATCGCGGCGCGCGGCCCTGTTGGGGGGCGCGCAGCTGCTATTCATTGGTGGTCTTGCCGCCCGCATGCGGTTCCTGCAGGTGGATCAGGCCGATCAGTTTCGCCTGCTGGCCGAGGAAAACCGCATCAACGTGCGCCTGATCCCGCCGTCGCGCGGCGAAGTGTTTGACCGCAACGGGCGCAGGCTTGCCCAAAACGCGCCTTCCTACCGGATTGTGATTGTGCGCGAAGATGCAGGCGACACTGATGCTGTTCTGGATCGGCTCAGCCGTATCATCCCGCTGGCGCCCGAGGACATTCAACGCACCAAGGAAGAGCTCAAGCGCTCGCCCTCCTTCCTGCCTGTGACCATCGCCGAGGATGTCCGCTGGCAGGACATCAGCCGCGTGTCGGTGAATGCCCCAGCCCTGCCCGGCGTCACCCCCGAGGTGGGGCTCAGCCGGGTCTACCCCCAAGGCTCGGATTTTGCCCATGTGCTGGGCTATGTCGGGCCAGTTTCGGACTATGATCTTGAAAAGATCGCCGACCCGGAACCGGTGTTGCGTATCCCCCGCTTTCAGATCGGCAAGGTCGGGGTCGAGACCAAGCTGGAGCCGCTGCTGCGCGGCAAAGCTGGTGCCAAACGGGTCGAGGTGAACGCCGCCGGGCGCGTGATGCGCGAGCTTGACCGGCGCGAGGGCACCGCAGGTTCGGATTTGCAACTGACCATTGATGCCAAACTGCAAGGCTATGTGCAGGCCCGGCTGAGCGAGGAAAGCGCAAGCGCGGTGGTCATGGATTGCGACACCGGTGATCTGCTCGCCTGCGCCTCTGCCCCGACATTTGACCCCAATCTCTTTGTGCGCGGTATCTCGGTAAAAGACTATCGGGCGCTGACCGGAAACAAATACCGCCCGCTGGCCAGCAAGACGGTGCAGGGGCTCTACCCGCCAGGCTCCACCTTCAAGATGATCACCGCCATGGCCGCGCTGGAGGCCGGGCTGATCGGGCCGGATGACACGGTCTACTGCCCCGGTCATCTGGAGGTTTCGGGGCGGCGCTTCCATTGCTGGAAGCGCGCGGGCCACGGCTGGGTCGATCTGCAGACCTCGCTCAAGCGATCCTGCGATGTTTACTACTACGACCTCGCGATCAAGGTCGGGATCGAGAAGATCTCGGCCATGGCGCGCCGCTTTGGTCTTGGCGTGAAACACGATGTGCCCATGTCCGCCGTGGCGCAGGGGCTGGCCCCAACCATGGATTGGAAACAACAGACCTACAACCAAAGCTGGCGCGTCGGCGACACGGTCAATGTCTCCATCGGTCAGGGCTTTATGCTGGCCTCACCGCTCCAGCTTGCTGTGATGACAGCGCGGCTGGCCACCGGGCGCGCGGTGGAACCGCGGCTGATCAAATCCGTCGACGGGATCGAGCAGCCGGTGCGCGGCGGCGAAAGCATGGGCATGAATGAAAACAACCTGCGGAAAATGCGGCGCGCGATGAACGCGGTTGTGAACGACCGCCGCGGCACCGCCTATGGCTCGCGCATCATCGAGGATGAGATGCGCATGGCTGGCAAGACTGGCACCAGCCAGGTGCGCAACATCACCGCCGCTGAGCGGCGCGCAGGTGTGATCCGCAACGAGGATCTGCCCTGGGAGCGGCGGGACCATGCGCTCTTTGTAAACTTTGCACCCATTGAGCGCCCGAAATACGCAGTTGCGGTGGTGGTGGAGCATGGCGGCGGTGGCTCCAAGGCCGCAGCGCCCATCGCGCGTGACATCACATTGCAGGCGCTTTACGACGGCCCGCCGCCGCTGGACGCCTATCCGGCCAAAGACCGCGAGCGCATCGAAGCAGAGCAGGAGCGTCTGCGGGACATGCAGCCCCAGGCCTCTTTTGTCGGGCAGGATCAGGCATGAGTTATCTTGAGTACGCGGTCAAATCCGCGCCCACCGGGTTTCGCAAGATCCTCTATTTGAACTGGCCCGTGGCTATCCTGCTGGCCTCTGTCGCGGGGGCCGGGTTTCTGATGCTCTATTCCGTGGCCGGAGGCGACTTCAACCCCTGGGCGGAGCCGCAGATGAAACGCTTTGCGTTGGGGTTTGTGCTGATGCTGGGCGTGGCCATGGTACCTATCTGGTTCTGGCGGTCGCTCGCAGGCGTTGGCTACCTTGTGACCGTCGCACTGCTGGTCGCGGTGGAACTCTTTGGCACCGTTGGCATGGGCGCACAGCGGTGGATCGACCTTGGGTTCATGCGGCTGCAACCCTCTGAGCTGATGAAAATCACCTTGGTGATGTTTCTCGCGGCCTACTACGACTGGCTGCCGGCCAAACGCACCTCACATCCGTTCTGGGTGCTGCTGCCGGTGATTGCCATCATGATCCCCACACTTTTGGTCTTGCGGCAGCCGGATCTCGGCACCTCGATCCTGCTTCTTGCTGCAGGCGGGGGGCTGATGTTTCTCGCTGGGGTCCACTGGGCGTATTTCACAGTTGTGGTGGCCAGTGCGGTTGGGCTTGTCGCGACCGTGTTCCAGTCCCGCGGGACAGATTGGCAGTTGATCAAGGACTATCAGTTCCGCCGTATTGACACGTTTCTTGACCCCAGCACCGACCCGCTTGGGTCGGGCTATCACATCACCCAATCTAAGATCGCGCTGGGATCTGGCGGGTGGACCGGGCGCGGCTTTATGCAGGGCACGCAGACCCGTCTCAACTTCCTGCCAGAAAAGCACACCGACTTTATCTTTACCACGCTGGCCGAGGAATTCGGCTTTCTGGGCAGCATCTCGCTTCTGGGGCTTTATGCGTTGATCATCGTCTTCTGCATCTGGTCTGCACTCACCAACAAGGATCGGTTTTCATCGCTGCTGATCCTCGGCATCGCGCTCAACTTCTTCCTGTTCTTTGCGGTGAATATGTCGATGGTCATGGGGCTCGCGCCGGTTGTCGGCGTGCCCCTGCCAATGGTCAGCTACGGCGGGTCGGCGATGCTGGTTCTGCTATTGGCCTTTGGGCTGATGCAAAGCGCGCATGTGCATCGCCTGAGGTAAGTATGACGATCAATGTGCTTTTCGCGGCGAGGGAGGGCAGCTGGCCCAACTACGAAGCACCGCTCAACGCGGCCTTCGAAGATCTGGGTCTGAAGGTCGATCTGGCCCGGACCCATGCGCCCAAGGATGTGGACTACATCGTCTATGCGCCAAATGCGCCGTTGCAGGATTTCACGCCCTTTCACCGCGCCAAAGCTGTGTTGAACCTCTGGGCCGGGGTCGATGCCATTGTCAGAAATCCGACGCTGAACCTGCCGCTGGCCCGCATGGTGGATCCGGGCATGACCACCTCAATGACCGAATGGGTGGCCGGTCACGTGATGCGCTACCACCTGGGGATCGACCGCTATGTGGTGAACCCCAATCAGAACTGGGCACCGCACGTGCCACCGCTAGCCTCGGAGCGCCAGATCGCAATCCTAGGCATGGGCGCGCTTGGCTCTGCCGTAGCTGAGATGCTGATGCGCCTTGGGTTTCATGTGACTGGTTGGAGCAGGCGCCCCAAGGACAGCAGCATTCCCATGCACCACGGGGCAGACGGGCTGCGCGCAGCACTCTCCTGTGCGGATATGGTCGTGCTGCTGCTGCCCGACACCCCGGCCACCGCAAACACATTGAACCCCGAGACGCTTGCTTGGCTGCCGAAGGGCGCCTTTGTGATCAACCCCGGGCGCGGTCCGCTGATCGATGATCAGGCGTTGATTGCTGCGCTGGACGACGGCCATATTGCGGGCGCAACCCTGGATGTCTTTCGCACCGAGCCGCTGCCGCAGGAACACCCCTTCTGGGCGCATCCAAAGGTCACCGTCACCCCGCATGTCGCTGCAGAGACCCGCCCAATCACAGCCGCGCGCGTGATCGCAGAGAACGTGCGACGAGGCGAGGCGGGCGAGCCTTTCCTGCATCTGGTGGACCGCGACAGCGGGTACTGACTTACTCCGCCGCCAGACCACGCCCTTTCAGCAAAGCCTCGACCCCCGGCAGCCGCCCGCGAAATGCGGAATAAAGCTCGGCCGCATCACGGCTTCCCCCGGTCGACAGGATATGTTCCTCCAAAGCTGCGGCGCGTTCGGCATCAAAAGCGCCACCCGCCTCTTCGAAGGCGGCGAAGGCATCCGCGTCCATCACCTCCGACCACATGTAGCTATAGTATCCGCTGGAGTATCCGTCGCCTGCAAAGACATGTGCGAAATGCGGCGTTGCGTGACGCATCACAATGGCCGGGGGCATGCCAATCTGCTCCAGCACTTCAGCCTGCCGCGCCATCGGATCCGTCGCTGCCGCGCCCTCATGAAACGCCAGATCGACCAGAGCGGAGGCCACATATTCGACCGTCTGAAACCCCATGTCATAGGTTGCCGCCGCGAGCACCTTGTCCAGCATATCCTGCGGCATCGGGGCACCTGTCTCGGCATGGGTCGCGAACTCCGCCAGCACCTCGGGCACATCAAGCCAATGCTCATAAAGCTGGCTGGGCAGCTCCACAAAGTCCCGCGCAACGGAGGTGCCCGATACGCTTTCATAAGTCACGTCAGACAGCATTTGATGCAGCGCGTGGCCGAACTCATGAAACAATGTGCGCGCATCGTCATAAGACAGCAGCGCCGGATCCCCTTTGGCAAAGTTGCACACGTTGATGACCACCGGGCTTTGCGTCTGTGGAAAGCGCGCCTGGCTTCGCATGGCAGAGCACCAGGCCCCGGATCGTTTGGATCCGCGCGCGAAGTAGTCCCCGATAAACACAGCCAAATGTTTGCCCTCGCGCGTGACCTCCCACGCGCGGCAATCGGGATGGTAAAGAGGGATATCCAGCGGCTTGAACGACAACCCAAACAGCCGGGTTGCACAGGCAAAGGCCGCGTCGATCATCCGCTCCAGTTGGAAATAGGGCTTTAGCTCGGCCTCGTTCAGATCATGCTCCGCCGCCCGCCGCCTTTCCGAGTAATAGCGCCAATCCCAGGGGGCCAGCGGCCCGTTGATGCCATCGGCCTGCATCATCTCGGTCAGAACCGTTGCATCAGCCTCGGCCTGCGCGCGCGCAGGTGTCCAGACGGCCATGAGCAGATCGCGCACCGCCTGCGGCGTCTTGGCCATCTCGGTCTCCAGCTTGTAGGCGGCGAAGCTGTCATAACCCAAAAGCTGTGCCCGTTCTTCCCGAAGGCCAAGTATCTCGGCGGCGATGGCGCGGTTGTCGGTGTCCGCCCCATTTGCACCACGGGCGACCCAGGCCTTGAACGCCTGTTCGCGCAGATCGCGGCGCGTCGAGAACTGCAAAAACGGCACGATCAGCGACCGCGACAGGGTCACAACCGGGCCACCCGCGTCCTTTTCCTCGCCAGCGGACCGTGCGGCTGCGATCACGAAATCGGGCAGCCCGTCAAGGTCCGCATCCGACAGGGGCATCATCCAATCCCGCTCATCCGCCAGCAGGTTCTGGGTGAATTGCGTGCCCAGCACCGCCAAACGCTCCTTGATGTCCTTCATGCGCTGGTCATCAGCCCCTTCCAGCGCGGCACCCGCGCGCACGAAATTCCGATGGGTCAGCATCAACACGCGCGCTTGTTCATCGGTCAGATCCAGCTGGTCGCGTGCCTTCCAAACCTCAGATATCCGGGCAAACAGGGCCTTGTTGCTTGAGATCTCCGCCGAATGGGCCGCTAGACGCGGAGAAAACTCCCGCTGCAGCGTCTCCCGTGCCGGGTTGCTGTCGGCACCGGCCACGGTGAAAAATACACTCAGCACCTGATCGAGAGAGTGGCCTGCCGCCTCCAGCGCCTCGATGGTATTGGCAAAATCCGGTTGCGATGTGTCATCAGCGATGGCCGCAATCTCGGTCTTATGTGCGGCCAGCGCCTGGTCGAAGGCAGGCGCAAAATCCTCATCCGAGATTTGATCGAAAGGCGCGATCTGTAACGGCGCTGTCCAGTCCTGCAACAGGGGATTCGTCATGGGAACTCTCCTTTTTTGGTACACGCTATGCGGGTCGTGGCGGGGGAACAAGCCGCGCAGGCTCAACCCTGCCCACACACCGGGCAGTCGGGCCGGGGCGCAATCGCGATGGACCGGCTTTCGCCATAAAGCGCATCATAGATCACCATTTGCCCGCGCAGCGGTGTGCCCGCATCGGTGATGACCTTGATCGCTTCAGCCGCCATCATGGCGCCGATGACCCCCGGCAGCGGTCCAAGCACACCGGCCTCTGCGCACGAGGGCGCAAGCTCTGCTGCGGAGGCCTTCGGAAAGATGCACTGATAACAAGGCGCGCCATAGGCCGGATCAAACACGCTCAGTTGTCCTTCCCATTGGCTGAGCGCACCGGATATCAGCGGTTTCTGCAGGTCCACCGCCATCCGATTGGCCAGATACCGCGTCTCGAAGTTGTCCGTCCCATCCAAGACCACATCATACTCGGCGAACAGCTCCGCCGCGATCTCTTCGGTCAGGCGCCGGTCGTAAGGGCGCACAGTCACATGCGGGTTTTGCGCTGTCATCTCAGCTTGTGCCGAGAAGACTTTCGGCGTGCCGATGGACTGGTCCTTGTGGATGACCTGCCGCTGCAGATTGGCGTTCTCAACCTTGTCGTCATCAATCACACCAATGCAGCCGACACCGGCTGCCGCCAGATATTGCAGAGCGGGCGCGCCCAGGCCCCCAGCCCCGATCACCAGCACTCGCGCCTCCTTGAGCCGTTTCTGGCCCGGGCCGCCAATCTCACGCAGCACGATGTGACGTGCGTAGCGGTTCAGCTCAGCCTCGCTAAAGCCAGGCTTGGGAGTTTGCCGAGCCGAGGTGTCCTCGCGCTCATCGGCCCGCGCGCGCAAGGCACGCAGGCCCCGGCGATATCCAACCGCAATCAAACCAAACCCGCCAAGGATCATCCACAGCGCCGGGCTTTCACCCGTTGCCAGCCGCAGCGGGCTATCGGCAGGCAGCGTGACTTGTATGATCAGAACTCCGAAATAGAGCCCCACAAGCATGGTGACCCGCGTCGACCGCGGCGCGCCCATCAGCGCGCCAACGCCCCAAAGCGCACCCGCCATTGCAAAAACCAAAAGCATCAGAACCGTCCTGTTGAGCCAAAACCGCTTGCGCTGCGCGTCGTCTCATCCAATTCGGACACCAGCGCGAAACGGGCCTGCACCACGGGTGCCACCACCAGCTGCGCGATGCGCACCCCGTGGGTGACCACAAAGGGCGCCTCGCCCGCGTTCAGTACCAGAATGCCCACCGGCCCGCGATAATCACTGTCGATGGTGCCGGGGCTGTTCACCAGCATGATCCCGTGTTTCAGCGCCAGCCCGGAGCGTGGGCGCACCTGCACCTCGAACCCTTCGGGGATCTCCATCCGAAGTCCGGTGGGAACAAGAGCGCGCGCGCCGGGTGCGATCTCGATATCTCCCTGGGCCAGATTTGCGCGCACATCCGCCCCAGCAGCCCCGGCTGTCTGATAGGCAGGCAAGCCAATGGAGGTATCGGCGCCCGCGTCCCAGGTGAGGCGGATGGAGAGAGGGTCGGAGGGCGGGCGCATCGCGGTCAACTCATCGCCTGCGCGATCCGCTCAGCCAGGCGGCGCGCAACCTCGGCCTTGGTCATCTTGGGCCAGCTGTCCACGCCACTGTCATCAATGACTGTCACCGTATTGTCGGCTCCGCCCATGACCCCAGTACCGGCTGACACATCATTGGCCACGATCCAGTCGCAGCCCTTGCGCAGCCGTTTCGCGGTCGCATGGTCCACCACATCGTTGGTCTCAGCGGCAAAGCCAATGACAAGGCCGGGGCGTTTGTCCGACAATGTCGCGATATGGTGCAAAATGTCCGGGTTCTCCTCAAAGTCGAGAAGCGGCAGCCCATCCTTGGACTTTTTCAGTTTCTGTGCACTGGCACTCTTCACACGCCAGTCGGCGACGGCGGCGGTGAAGATCGCGGCATCCACCGGCAGTGCGTCCTCCGCAGCCGCCAGCATCTCCCGCGCGGTCTGCACCGGCACGATCTTTGCGTGCTGCGGCATCGGCGCGGTAGCAGGTCCGGTGACAAAGATCACCTCGGCCCCAAGCCCAGTAAGCGCATTGGCAATTGCCGTGCCCTGCGCGCCCGAAGAGCGGTTGGCGATATAACGGACAGGGTCAATCGGCTCATGCGTCGGGCCCGATGTGACCAGAATACGCTTGCCCGCAAGAGGGCCCGCGCGCAGCTTGGCGGCAATGGCGTCGACCAGCTCGAGCGGTTCGGCCATGCGGCCCGGGCCAAACTCACCGCATGCCATGTCACCGTCATTCGGCCCCACGCAGGTCACCCCGTCTTCCATGAGGGTCTGCAGGTTGCGCTGAGTTGCAGAATGTTCCCACATGCGCACGTTCATGGCGGGGGCAATCATGACGGGCGTGTCCGTGGCCAGAAGCAAGGTGCTCGCCAGATCATTGGCAATGCCGCTGGCCATCTTGGCCATCAGATCCGCCGTCACAGGGGCAATAACCACCAGGTCGGCCACGCGGCTCAGTTGGATGTGCCCCATCTCCGCCTCCTCCGTCAGATCAAAAAGATCGCGGTAGACCTTGCGCCCCGCCAGTGACGACACGGAGAGAGGCGTCACAAACTGCTCCGCCGCCTGCGTCAGAACGGGCGTCACACTGGCGCCGCGTTCGCGCAGCCGCCGGATCACATCCAACGACTTGAACGCCGCGATGCCGCCACCGATGATCAGCAGAATATGGTGTCCGTTGAGCATGATGCGCCCCTCGTCGCATGACAGTGTCGCGACCATAGGCGGTCATCTGGCCAACCACCAGCCCCGCGCATCAGTTAAAGGCATCGCAGGGGTTGCCGCGATCCACCGTCGGGCCATCCGCCACGCCGGAGAAAGTCCCTGCAGGGGTGGTCCCGCCTTCCCCTTGCCCGAAGGCAAAGACAGACAGTTTCGGATCAGCCGCATCCAGATAGTGCGGGGCGCCCCAGTCGGCACGGGCGTGGCCATTTCCGGTGATGACGATGACGGGCCCGCCGGTGTCCTGATGCGCGGTCAGCGCCGCCCGCGCCAGTGTCGCATCGCGCAGCCGCTGGATGGAGACCATCATCGGCAAAAGCTCAGGCGGCAGGGCGTTGCAATGCGCCTCGGCGTGCATCTGTTCACGTTCAGCCTGCTCCACCTCCGGCAAAGGTTGGTCAAGTCCGAAGCGCGCCGCGCTGTCGAGGCCGAACAGGCTGACGATATCTTCGTGCATCGCGCCCTGAACCTGATCGCGTGGCACACCAGCGCCGTAGATCACCGCGTCGGGTGCCGCCGCAAAAATTGGGTAATACATTGCAAAGTCCGGCCAGCCAGAGGCCGTCCAGTCGAGCGCCACTGCCAGATCATCTTGTGAGGTTCGATCATCGGGCGTGACGCGATCCGCCTGCTCAGGTGTGAGCATTTCGAAAACAATCGCCGCAGGGTCGAGTGCCTCCGCCCAGTCCGCTTGAAGCGCGTGGTGTGCGGGATTGTCGTGTTGTTCGCCAATGAAAACGACGTCTGCTGTGAGCGCTGCCGGTGGCGGCGCGCTGCCTGTATATGCTGCGGTAGCGACCAGCAGAGCGACTGCCGCCCCAGAAATTCCAGCCGTCCGTGGTGTCACGCCAGGAAGTGAAGCACTTCGCGCGACTGCCCTTCCAGTGACTTGCGCATCTTGCCAAAGGCGGCCGCTTCCAGCTGTCGCACCCGCTCCTTGCTCAACTTCAGCTCCTGGCCAAGGCTCTCCAACGTGCGCGGCTGGTCGCGCAGCTTGCGCTCGCGCACGATAAACCGCTCGCGTTCATTGAGGTCCCCCATCGCTTTCAACAGCCATTCCCGCAGTTGCTCGGTGTCGTGCGATTGCTCAACCGTCTCAGCCGCCTGCGCGCTTTCATCCTCCAACGCATCAATCCACTCGCGACCTTCATCTTCTGTGGATTGCGTCGCGTTCAAGGAATAGTCGGAGCCGGAGAGGCGCCCCTCCATCATCTCCACATCATGCAGAGGCACGCCAATTTCGGTCGATATCATCTGACGCAGCTGGTGCCGATCCAGCACTTCCCCAGCGGCAGCGCTCTCGCGCTCAAGACGCGCCTGAACCCGGCGCATGTTGAAGAACAGAGATTTTTGCGACGATGTGGAGCCAGTGCGCACCATCGACCAGTTGCGCATCACGTAGTCCTGAATAGACGCTTTGATCCACCAAACCGCATAGGTCGAAAACCGCACGCCGCGGTCCGGGTCAAATTTGTCTGCCGCTTTCATCAGGCCCAGCCCAGCCTCTTGAATGAGATCATTCATCGGCGCGCCGTAGCGCTTGAACTTGGATGCCATCGAAATTGCCAGGCGCATATAGGCAGTGATCAACCTGTGCAGGGATTTTTCACATCGCTCGTCGCGCCAAGCATAGGCGAGCCGCAGCTCTGTTTCAGCATCCAGCAACTCCGCTTTCATCGCGGTTCGCGAGAGTGACATATCTCTTGCCGTATCCAAAGCCATCGCGACATCTCCCGTTCAGATGAAGCACACCTTGCCGTGTACAATTGATATAGGTACGCACGTTAACTCTGATTGGTTCACCGCAAAGGTTTATAAAATGTTGCCAAAACTGACCTTCGTGCTAGGTGGCGCTGCATCAGGCAAATCTCTGTGGGCAGAAAAGCTTTTATTGAACAGCGGGTTAGACCCCGTCTATCTGGCCACGGCGCGCGCTTTTGACGATGAAATAAAACTGCGCATCAAGGACCACAAATCGCGAAGAAGTGATCATTGGCTCAATTTAGAGGCAGAAAAAGAGTTAACGCGGGCCCTGTCTGACCGCTGCCCGACTCAGGCCGTGCTGATCGATTGCGCGACCATGTGGCTGACAAACCTGATGATGGATGAGGCCGAGATTGCTCCGGCACAATCGCGCTTGCTGAAGTCTCTGAACCGCTGCCCGGCGCCCGTGGTGATCGTATCAAACGAGGTGGGGCACGGCATCGTGCCCGACAACGCGCTGGCCCGACAGTTTCGCGAGGCTCAAGGACGGCTCAACATCGCGCTTGCGGCACAATCCGATCTGACCGTGCTGGTCGTTGCGGGGTTGCCGCAGGTGTTGAAGGGGCAGCTGCCATGACGGTCTGGCATTGGGTGCGCCATGGCCCCACCCATGAGAAGGCGTTTGTCGGATGGCGGGACGTGCCCGCTGACCTGTCCGACACCGCGCGGATCAAACGGCTGCAGGATCACCTGCCGGATCAGGGTATTCTCGTCTCATCAGACCTGCGGCGCGCGTCAGCCACAGCAGACGCGATACAGGGCACCGGGCATAGCCGCCTGACGGATATGGCGGATCTCAGAGAGTTCAATTTCGGCGTCTGGGATGGCCTGCATTTCTCTCAAGTGGCCGAGCGCGATCCTGTGCTGAGCCGCGCCTATTGGGAACAGCCCGGGGATGTCGCCCCACCGGAGGGAGAGAGCTGGAACGCCGCCGCCGCCCGGATCAACCGCTGCGTGGACCGGCTGAATGCGCTCTACCCCGATGCTGAGATCATCGCAGCGGCGCATATCGGTGTCATCCTTACGCAAATCCAGCGCGGCATGGGGCTGACACCCTATAAGGCGCTGTCTTATGACATTGCCAATCTCTCAACCACGCGGATCATATGGGCGGCCGGAAACGCGTCGGTGGAGGAGGTCAATCACACTCCGTGATGCAATCCCTCACAATTCGTCGTTTGTCTTGCTGGGGACGCCACATGTAGCGTCCGCCATATGACATATGATCTCTACATCGGCGACAGAACCTTCTCCAGCTGGTCCTTGCGGGGCTGGCTGATGCTTGAAAACTTCAAGCTGCCCTACCGCGCATATTTGGTGGGCCTTTATAGCGGAACCATGGCGGCAGACCTTGGGCCTCTCGCGCCCGCACGCCTCGTTCCGGCACTGCGCACGCCTGAGGGTGACGTGATCGGGGAAACCCTCGCCATGGCGGAAACGCTGGCAGAACGTCACCCGGTGGCCGGGCTTTGGCCCACAGACCCGGCCCTGCGCATCCGCGCCAGATGGCTGTGCGCCGAGATGGCCAGTGGCTTCAGCGCGCTGCGCGCGGCCTGCCCGATGCAACTGGCGCATGTCAACACTGGGTTTCAACCCTCCGCCGCCGTGCTGGCTGACCTGGACCGGATCGAGGAGATCTGGTCAGCAGCGCGCGCCCTGTCTGGGGCCGCTGACGGCTGGTTGATGGGCGCCTACTCGCTGGCCGATGTGTTCTACGCACCAGTGGCCGCGCGCATTGTCGGCTATGACCTGCCCGTGTCCGACACCAGCCGAGAGTATTGCATGAAGACCCTGGCAGACCCGGCCTTCCAAACTTGGCGTGCAGAAGGATTGAAGGTGCGCTATGACCCGTTTCCCTACCCTGTGCATGGAACAGCTGGCCCCTGGCCGGTCTGAAGACAGGCCACCCAATTGTTAACCTTTCATAAACACCCCTGACGTACCGATTAACCAAGATGGTCTGGAGGGAAAAACGTGGTCGCTCTTGCACATTCGGTGGCCTTTCGCGGGGTCGAGGCCTGCCTTGTCGAGGTGCAGTGTTCACTGGCGCCCGGCCTGCCGGGGTTCAGCATCGTCGGCCTGCCCGACAAGGCCGTCTCAGAAGCCAAGGAGCGGGTGCGCGCGGCTCTCTCGGGCATGGCCATCGCCTTTCCCTCCAAGAAGGTCACCATCAACCTCAGCCCAGCGGACCTGCCAAAAGAGGGCAGCCATTTTGACCTGCCGATTGCCGTGGCGCTGCTGGGCGCGCTGGAGATCATCCCCAAGGATATCACACAGTCCGTTGTCGCCCTCGGAGAACTCTCGCTGGACGGCAAACTGGTGCCTGTCACCGGTGCGCTGCCCGCCGCCATGACCGCCGCGGCCGAAGGCTTCGGGCTGCTCTGCCCGGAGACCTGCGGCAAGGAGGCCGCCTGGGTCAGCGACGCGCGCGTGACCGCCGCCGCAACGCTCGGCGATGTTGTGCGGCACTTCTCGGGCCAGGTGCCCCTCGCACAAGCTGCGCCTGGCGAAATCACAGCCACGACAAACACCCGTTGCTTGTCGGAGGTCAAAGGACAGGAACGCGCAAAACGTGCATTAGAAATCGCAGCGGCGGGTCGCCACCATCTGATCTTCATCGGCACGCCGGGGTCGGGCAAGTCCATGTTGGCACAGCGCCTGCCCGGCATCCTGCCTCCGATGACCGCTGTCGAAGCGCTGGAAACCTCGATGATCCACTCCGTCGCGGGTCTGCTCGACGAAGGCGGCATCACGCGTGATCGGCCCTTTCGCGATCCGCACCACACCTCCTCAATGGCGGCGATCATCGGTGGCGGGCGTCTGGCCAAGCCGGGGGAAGTATCGCTAGCACACAATGGCGTGCTTTTCATGGATGAGTTCCCGGAATATCAGCGCAACGTGCTGGAAACGCTGCGCCAGCCGGTCGAGACCGGCGAGGTGATGATCTCCCGCGCCAACGCCCATGTGCGCTACCCCTGCCGGTTCATGCTGGTGGCGGCGGCCAACCCCTGCAAATGCGGCTATTTGACGGACCCGGCCCGCGCCTGCGCGCGCGTGCCCAAATGCGGAGAGGATTATCTCGGCCGCATCTCCGGGCCACTGATGGACCGGTTCGATCTGCGCGTCGATGTGCCGCCTGTGGCCTATACCGATCTCGACCTGCCTGCGACCGGCGAGACCTCTCACACCGTTGCCGCACGGGTCGCAGCGGCGCAGGCGGTGCAACAGACCCGCTTTGCCACACGGCCAGACATGCGCTCAAATGCCGATGCCGAAGGCGAGGCCCTGGAAGAGATCGCGCGGCCAGATGATGAAGGCCGCGACCTGCTGCTGCGCGCCGCCGAGCGCTTCAACCTCTCGGCACGCGGATACCACCGGGTCATGCGGGTTGCGCGTACTATCGCTGATCTGGATGGTTCCGCCGACGTCCGCAGGCCACATATCGCCGAAGCCATCAGCTTCCGCCTGGCCAGCCCCGCCGACGCCTAGCCCCGTCGCGCCTCGATCGCCTCCCAGATCTTGGCGGCGATATTCACCCCGTCAAAGCGCTCCAACTCCTGGATGCCTGTCGGCGACGTCACGTTGATCTCGGTCAGATAGTCGCCAATCACGTCGATTCCGACAAAGATCTGCCCCTTGTCCTTCAGCAGCGGCCCGATGGCGGCGCAAATCTCGCGGTCCCGCTCGGTCAGGCCGATTTTCTCTGGCCGACCGCCCACATGCATGTTGGACCGGGTCTCCCCCGCCGCAGGCACGCGGTTGATCGCACCCACCACCGCGCCGTCGACCAGGATCACCCGCTTGTCACCTTTCGAGACGGCCGGCAGGAACTTCTGCACAATCAGCGGCTCGCGCGAAAACCCGGTAAAAAGCTCATAGAGCGAGCTGAGGTTGCGGTCCTCAGCGTCCAGGCGGAACACGCCCGCGCCGCCATTGCCATAGAGCGGTTTGAGGATGATATCGCCATGCTTTTCCTTGAACGCCCGGATGGTCGACAGATCCCGTGCGATGGTGGTCGGCGGTGTCAGATCCGGAAAGTCCAGCACCAACAGCTTTTCGGGGTAGTTGCGCACCCAAAACGGGTCATTCACAACCAGCGTACCCGGTGTCAGCCGGTCCAGCAGATGGGTCGAGGTGATGTAGTGCATGTCGAACGGAGGGTCCTGCCGCAGCCAGACCACATCAAACTCCGACAGATCCACCTCGCGAAGCTCGCCCAGCAGCGCGTGCTCTCCCTGGACCCTTTGAACCCGCAAATCGTGGCCACGCGCCGTGACCCGACCTTCCTGGTAGGCCAGATGATCAGGGGTGTAGAAAAAGAGCTCATGCCCGCGCGCCTGCGCCTCTTCGGCGAGGCGAAAGGAGCTGTCCGCGGCGATATCCACATCCCCAATCGGGTCCATTTGAAAGGCAATTTTCATGGCGGCTCCTCGCGTTGACCGCCTCTACATGGCCCAGTCACCGCAAAGGTTCAATGGCCAGCCCGTCTAAAGCCCGTCGAAGGCGTTTTCGACAATCTGAACCTGCCCCATGCTGTCAACCAGGGCCACGTCCACCCGCGCTTCGGTCAAGGAGCCAAGCGGCTGGGTGGCCAGGTATTCCTCCGCTGCTGTGTAAATCCGGCGCATCTGCCGCGTTGTCAGCCGGGTTGCGGCGGCCTCGAAACTGTCGCTTTTCTTGACTTCGACAAAGACCAGCCCGGCGATGTCGCGGACAATCAGATCGATCTCTCCCGCCGTGCCGCGCCACCGGACCTCTGCCACCGAATAGCCCATGGCCTCATAATGCCGCGCCACCACGGCCTCGGCCGCGTGGCCTGCATGAAACGCCACCTGTCCGCGCGCACTGCGCTGTGCCTCAATCCCCACGCGTCATCCTTTCGTCAGCTCCAGCGCCCGCTGATAAACTTTGCGGCGCGGAACATCATGGGCCCGTGCGACCATGTCGACGGCATCCCGCATGGTCATGGCCTCAAGCGCCTGTTCAAGATCGCTATCTAGGTCATCATGGCTAACAAAATCTGAACGGTTGCGGTCGATCAAGACGACAAGCTCCCCTTTGACGGTGTGCTCCGCATAAGCAGCGCCGAGCGTGGCAAGCGTGCCCCGGCGCACCTCCTCGAACTTCTTTGTCAGTTCCCGGCAGACGGCGACTTGACGCTCTGCGCCCAGAACGGTTGCGGCGTCTTTGAGCATGGCAGCCAGCCGTTTGGGAGACTCGTAGAAGACAAGCGTGCCGGGCACCTCCCGAAGAGCCTCCAACGCGGCGCAGCGCGCGGCCTTTGCATTGGGCAGGAACCCTGCAAAGTGAAAGGCGTCTGTCGGCAACCCGGCAAGCACCAGCGCGGTCAGAACCGCAGAGGGCCCCGGCGCGCAGGTCTGCGGCAGATCCGCCTCGGCCAGCGCGCGGCTCAGCTCAAAGCCGGGGTCGGCGATCAGGGGCATTCCGGCCTCAGAGGCGTAGGCCACGGCCTTGCCCGCGCGCACGTCGTCCAGCAGGCGCGCGATCACCCCCGCTTTGCTGTGATCATGCAGAGCCACCACCGTGCGGCCCGCCAGCGGCACACCGTGAATGTCCATCAGGCGCCGCAGGCTGCGGGTGTCTTCGGCGGCCAAGACATCCGCTGAGGCCAGCACATCCAGCGCGCGCAGGGTGATGTCACGCGCCGTACCGATGGGCACGCCAACAAAATAGACCCCTGCGCCAAGGGCTGCCTTTTGGAAATTCAACGCTGGACCCGCCTTTCGTGACGTCTATGATTGCGGCAACCCCGCCTTTGGCGCACCAAATCCTGATTGCTGGAGTATCCGCATATGTTTGCCGTTTTCAAATCCGCCCGCAAGGCTTTGCACCGCATGGTGCTTCCTGGCGCACTCCTGCTGTTGGCCGCCTGTGACACCATTCCGGGCGCGGGTTTAGGCACAGGACCCGGGATCAACACGAGTGAGCCTGTGCCGGTTGCCATTCTGGTGCCGGGTGGATCCGGCGTCACAACGGATGAAATCCTGGCGCAAAGCCTTGTGAATTCAGCGCGTCTGGCCATGCGGGACCTCAACGGCGCCTCCGTCGACTTGCGCGTCTTCCAGACAGGCGGGGACGCGGCAACCGCAGCTGCACAGGCGCAAAAGGCGGTGGATGAAGGTGCCAAGATCATCCTCGGCCCGGTCTATGCGGCTTCGGCCAATGCGGTGGGCAACGCCGTTGCGGATGAAAATGTCACGGTCCTGTCCTTCTCCAACAATTCCGCTATCGCAGGCGGCAATGTCTTTGTGCTGGGCCAGACGTTTCAGAACACGGCTGATCGGATGATCAGCTACGCGCTTGGCCAGGGCAAACAAAGCTTCGTCATCGTTCATGGGCAGGATTCTGCCGGGACACAGGGCCGCGACGCCATCAGCGCCGCCATCAGTCGGCAGGGTGGATCGATTGTGGGCACGGTCGGGTACGCGCTGTCGCAACAGGACGTGATCGCATCGGTCCCGCAGATCAGATCAGCGGTGCAAGGCAACGCAGCGGATGCGGTGTTCCTTACGACCGACACGGCCAGCGCCCTGCCGCTGCTGTCACAGCTCCTGCCCGAGGCAGGCATATCGTCGGAGACGACACAGTTCATGGGGCTCACGCGGTGGGATATCCCGCCCCAGACGCTCAGCCTGCCAGGCGTACAAGGCGGCTGGTTTGCAGGGCCGGATCCCGCCGCCTCCGCAACCTTCAGCGCACAGTATCAGGCCGCATATGGTGACCTGCCTCATCCGATCGGGGGGCTGGCCTTTGACGGCATCGCCGCCATCGGCGCGCTGGTCAGTCAAGGCGACACCCAAGCCTTGTCGCCCAACGCGCTGACACAAGGCGCAGGCTTTCGCGGGGCCAGCGGCATCTTCCGCCTGCGCCCGGACGGCACCAATGAGCGCGGGCTGGCGGTGGCAACCATCATCGACTCGCAAGTCTCCATACTGAGCCCGGCGCCCCAATCCTTCGGCGGTGCCGGATTTTAAGGTCGCGCATGTCTGTCTCCTTGCTGCAGGCCGACCCGGCCCCGACCGGGGCGCTGATTTGCGCGCCTGACTCGATCTTTGACCGCGCAAGCTTTGAGCACCACCTGCAAGAGGCGGTGAGCGAGGCTGCCAAACCCGGTGACATCAGGGCGGCAGCGGTGCGCCTGCTGAAAGAGCGGCAAGCAACCGGGCGCGCCGCCATAGAGACAGCCTTTGCCGCCGATCCGTTTGCGGCCCGCCCGATGACGCGTGCTTATACGTACCTGACCGATCAGCTGGTCATGGCCGCGCTGTCGGTGGCGCAGGATATCCTGCACGCCAAGCCAAACCCCACATCGGGTGAGCATCTGTCGGTCATCGCGGTGGGTGGCTATGGCCGGGGCGAGATGGCGCCGTTCTCGGATGTGGATCTACTGTTTCTGACGCCTTACAAGATCACCGCCTGGGCGGAGAGCGTGATCGAATCCATGCTCTACATCCTGTGGGATCTCAAGCTCAAGGTCGGCCACGCCAGCCGCACCATCAAGGAATGCCTGCGCCTTGCGCGCGAGGATTTCACCATCCGCACGGCGCTGCTGGAACAACGGTTTCTCGCCGGAGATGCAGACCTGGCCACAACGCTGGCGGCCAAGCTGCGCAGCGATCTTTTTGACGGATCGGAACGCGCCTTTGTCGAGGCCAAACTGGCCGAACGAGAAACACGGCACCGCAAGCAGGGCCAGAGATATGTGGTCGAGCCAAACGTCAAGGAAGGCAAAGGCGGGTTACGCGATCTGCAATCGCTCTACTGGATCGCGAAATATGTTCACAACGTCGCCGATGCGGCAGAGCTGGTGCCCAAAGGCGTTTTTGCCGAAGACGAGTATCAGGGCTTTGCCGCCGCAGAGGACTTCCTCTGGGCCGTGCGCGGTCATCTGCATCTGCAGGCCCGGCGCGCGTCGGAGCAACTGACCTTCGACATGCAGGTGCAGGTGGCGGAGGCCATGGGTTACGAAGACGCCGGAGGGCGGCGCGCGGTCGAGGTCTTCATGCAGGAGTATTTCCTGCACGCCACCGAAGTCGGAGACCTGACGCGGATCTTCCTCACCAAGCTGGAAGCCGACCATGTCAAAGCCGAACCGATCCTGGAGCGGATCTTTCGCAGGCGGCCAAGGGTGAAGCAAGGCTACAAGGTGGTCAACAACCGGATCGCTATTGAGGACGACACGGCTTTCCTGTCGGACAAGCTGAACATGCTGCGGCTCTTTGAAGAGGCGTTGCGCACGGGCATGCTGATCCACCCGGATGCCATGCGGCTGATCAAATCCAACATGCATCTGATCGACGACGAGGTGCGCAACGCACCCGAAGCGCGGCGCATCTTCTTTGATCTGCTCCTGAAACACGGCAACCCGGAACGGGCGCTGCGGCGGATGAACGAGCTTGGCGTGCTCTCGGCCTTCATCCCCGAATTTGAGCCCATCGTGGCGATGATGCAGTTCAACATGTATCACAGCTACACAGTGGATGAGCATATCATCCAGTGCATCAAGAACCTCGCGCAGATCGAGCGCGGCGAGTTGGAGGAAGACCTGCCCGTCGCCTCGTCGATCCTCAAGAAAGGGGTGGATCGCAAGGTGCTGTATACTGCGCTGTTGATCCACGACATCGGCAAGGGCCGGCCCGAGGATCATTCGATCCTCGGCGCGCAGATGGCCCGCAAGATCGGCCCGCGTCTCGGCCTTAACAAGGCGGATACCGAAACGGTGGAATGGCTGGTGCGCTACCATTTGCTGATGTCCGATATGGCGCAGAAACGTGACATTGCCGACCCGCGCACCGTGCGCGACTTCGCCAAGGCCGTGCAGACGGTCAAACGGCTTGATCTGCTCTGTGTGCTAACAGTCTGCGACATTCGCGGGGTCGGGCCGGACACCTGGAACAACTGGAAAGCGGTGCTGATCCGCGCGCTCTACCGCCAGACCAAACGCGCGCTGGAGACCGGGCTGGAAGATCTCAACCGCGAGAACCGCGGGGCCGAGGCCAAACGCGCCCTGCGCGCGGCGCTCAGTGACTGGCCGCGTAAGGAGTTGCAGGCAGAGACCTCGCGCCACTACGGACCCTATTGGCAGGCGCTGCATGTCACCGCGCATGTGACCTTTGCCAAGATGCTGCGCGACGTGAAGGACAACGAAATCCTGATCGACCTGCACCCGGATGAGGATCGCGACGCGACGCGGGCCTGTTTTGTCATGGCGGACCATCCCGGCATCTTTGCCCGCCTCGCCGGGGCGCTGGCACTGGTCGGCGCCAATGTGGTCGACGCACGCAGCTACACCACCAAGGACGGCATGGTCACCGACGCCTATTGGATCCAGGACGCGGAGGGGAACCCCTATGACGCCTCCCGCCTGCCTCGGTTGCGGCAGATGATCGAAAAGACTCTGCGCGGCGAAGTGGTGGCGCGCGATGCGTTGAAGTCCCGCGACAAGGTCAAGAAACGCGAACGCGCCTTCAAGGTGCCCACCCACATCACCTTCGACAACGAGGGGTCAGAGATCTACACGATCATCGAGGTCGACACCCGCGACCGGCCCGGGCTGCTTTACGATCTGGCGCGCACGCTGGCCTCATCGAACGTCTATATCGCCAATGCGGTGATCGCCACCTACGGCGAGCAGGTCGTGGACACCTTCTATGTCAAGGACATGTTCGGTCTGAAGTACCACTCAGAGAGCAAGCAACGGTCGATGGAGAAGAAACTGCGGCAAGCCATCGATGAGGGTACGGAGAGGGCCAAAGCGTGACCCCCATCCGCCTGATGTCAGGCTTCTTGACCGTGGGCGGCTGGACGCTGATAAGCCGGGTGCTCGGCTTCATCCGCGACGCGATGATCCTGGCCTATCTGGGCACTGGGCCGCTCTACCAGGCCTATGTGGTGGCCTTCCGCCTGCCCAACATGTTCCGCCGCTTCTTTGCCGAAGGCGCGTTCAACATGGCCTTTGTGCCGATGTTCTCGAAACGGCTGGAGGGGAAGCAGGACCCGGACGGGTTTGCCTCGCAGGCCTTTGCGGGGCTGACCACAATCCTGATTGGGCTGACGCTGATCGCCATGGCGGCGATGCCCTGGCTGATCTATGGGCTGGCCTCGGGCTTTGCCGGGCAGGAGCAATTCGATCTGTCGGTCGAGTTTGGGCGCATCGCCTTTCCTTACGTTTTGTTCATTTCTCTCGCGGCTCTGCTCTCGGGCATGTTGAACGCGGCCGGGCGCTTTGCCGCCGCAGCCGCCGCGCCTGTGCTGCTGAATGTGCTGCTGATCGGGGCCATGGCTGTGGCCGCTTGGCTCGGCGGCGATATCGCGCGGGCACTGATTTGGGCGATCCCCGTTGCGGGCGTGGTGCAATTCGCGCTGTTGTGGGTCGCGGTCAAGCGCGCGGGCTTCACCCTCAAGCTCAAACGCCCCCGGCTGACATCCGAGATGCGACGGCTTGTGAAAGTCGCAATCCCGGCCGCCCTTGCGGGCGGCGTCGTACAGGTCAACCTGCTGGTCGGGCAACAGGTCGCCAGCTATTTCGACAAGGCGGTCGGCTGGCTTTTTGCAGCAGACCGGCTCTATCAACTGCCTTTGGGCGTCGTCGGCATCGCCGTGGGGGTCGTGTTACTGCCCGACCTGTCACGTCGCTTGCAGGCGCGGGATGATGCAGGTGCCAAGGACGCGCTGAGCCGTGCGGCAGAGGTGTCGCTGGCGCTGACCATCCCTTCGGCTGTGGCGTTGGTGATCATCCCCTTCCCGCTTGTCTCGGTGCTGTTTGAACGGGGTGCCGCCACGGTGGACGACACCGCAGCGATTGCCGTCGCCGTGGCGATCTATGGGCTGGGCCTGCCTGCGTTTGTGATGCAGAAGATCCTGCAGCCGATCTTCTTTGCCCGCGAAGACACGCGACGGCCGTTTCATTATGCGGTGGTCTCGATGGTGGCCAATGCCGTTTTGGCGATTGGGCTGGCACCGGTGATTGGCTGGATCGCGCCTGCCATCGCGACGACCGTAGCCGCTTGGCTCATGGTCGCGCTTTTGAGGGTGGGTGCGCGTAGCTACGGCGATGTCGCACGCTTCGACAGCCGGTTTCAAAGTCGCATCTGGCGCATGGTGCTGGCCTCGGCGGTGATGGGCGGCGCGCTGTGGCTGGCCCATGTGTCGCTGAGCAACTTCCTCGGCATGCCCTGGATCCGGGCCTTCGCACTGGCAGTTCTGATTGCGATTGGCGCAGTGACCTATTTTGGTGTCGCACATGTAACGGGAGCGATCCGGTTGGGGGAGCTCAAACAGGCGCTTGGGCGGTCACGTTAGAATTTTTCGGTCATCAGTTCATCTAGATACGTAGCACCCCGGTGACTGACCCGGCATCTAGTCCCGCCGCAGCGCCGCGATAACGCGCGCGACCCCACCAGGCACCAGAATGGCAGAAGCCACAAACCCAAAAACAAAAGCCGCAAGATCCGCCACCCAGCCGTTGCCCACGTCAAAGAAGATGCCCCAGACCAGCTGCAACCCCATCAGGATCGCAATCAGGCTGAAGGCGCGCAGCTGCTCCTCTCCGCGCGCCGCAAGGCTCTGCCACATCACGAAGGAATAGCCCCCGATCAGCCCGTAAACTGCCGGAAACCCGCCGATCAGCCATGTCGGATCATTCAACAGCGCGGCATAGACCAGCGCGCCAAAGGCGGCACCGCCGAAGAACAGCACCAGAACCGCGACCTGCCCCATGGTCTCGCCCACCAGTTTACCCAGTGCCAAAAGCAGGACCGCCGCAAACAGCGCCGAGGTAAAGCCCATATGCACAAAGGAATAGGACACGAACCGCAAAAGATGCTCGGGCAGCCAGCGCCCGTTACTGACCATCCAATCAAAGATGTTCCCCGAAAACGCATATGTGTTCATCGACGCCAGCCGCCAGCCAACCGCCTCACTGCCGCCGATCAAACCCCGCTCACCCAGGCTGAACGCCGCCTCGGGGATCGCAATCGCAAGGAACAGGATCACCACCACGGGCGGCAGCGGGTTCACCGGTGAGGGGTCGTGATGGTCGTTCATAGGGCCCTTCCTTGACGATGCTCTGCCCCATGGGTAAGCCAGCGCAAACCGCTTTTCCAGCAAGATCGGAGCCCGCCATGACCACCCCTGCTTTTACGCCGCGTGTCTTCTCCGGCATACAGCCCTCGGGCGGGCTGACGCTGGGCAACTATCTGGGTGCGATCAAGCGTTTTGTCAGCATGCAGGACGAGGCCTATGAGACGATCTACTGCATGGTCGATCTGCACGCGATCACGGTCTGGCAGGACCCTGCGGACCTCGCTCGCAACACGCGTGAGCTGGCCGCAGGCTTCATCGCGAGCGGGATAAGCCCCGAGAAATCCATCCTGATCAATCAGTCCCAGGTGCCCGAGCACGCGCAGCTGGGCTGGATCTTCAATTGCGTTGCGCGCATGGGCTGGATGAAGCGGATGACCCAGTTCAAGGACAAGGCGGGCAAAAACGCCGAAGCCGCCTCGCTGGGCCTGTTTGGTTACCCGGCGCTGATGGCTGCGGACATTCTGATCTACCACGCCACCCATGTGCCCGTGGGCGAGGATCAGAAACAGCACCTTGAGCTGACGCGCGATATCGCGACCAAGTTCAACCACGACTATGGTGTCGATTTCTTCCCGCTGACCGAGCCGGTGATCGAGGGGGCTGCGACGCGGGTGATGTCGCTGCGGGATGGGTCCAAGAAAATGTCGAAATCGGACCCGTCGGACGCCTCCCGCATCAACATGACCGATGACGCTGACGCCATCGCCAAGAAGATCCGCAAGGCCAAGACCGACCCGGATGCGCTGCCCTCCGAGGCCGCAGGGCTGGCGGAGCGGCCCGAGGCGCGCAACCTCGTGAACATCTATGCGGCCCTGAACGACCAAACCGTCGATCAGGTGTTGGCCGAGGTTGGCGGGCAGCAGTTCGGCACCTTCAAGCCGCTGCTGGCGGAGCTTGCGGTGGCGAAACTCTCCCCCATATCGGAAGAAATGGCACGGCTTATGGCGGACACGGCAGAGATTGACCGCATCCTCGCCCGAGGCGCGGACCAGGCGCGCGAGATTGCGGCGCCCATTCTGCAAAAGACCTACGAGATTGTGGGCATGGTGCGCTAGTCGTTTTGGGCAAGCACAGCATTTCAGCTAATAAATGAGCTATCTACGTGCTGCAGCAGCTTCCATTTCCCAGATATGTGCCTGCTGCACGCCCGCACGCGCAAACTTGCGCCGTGCCCGTGCAACCGCCTGACGCCCGAACACATAGGACGACAGGCTGAAAGCAAAGAAAGCGTAGGCGCCGCAGGTGAACATGAAAGCCGCCGCAGGGAAATGTTGAGACAGCAATACGCCTTCCCAAAAGAGAACGGCAGCCATCGCTGCGGCCAACAAGCTGCCAAGAGCCAGCGCCCTCTGCCGACGCATGTTAAACAGCGACCGCTGCGCCAACAGTGGGTTAGGGTGTTCGCGCGAGTTGTGCAGAAGATATCCACCTGCAGCCCCTACGAGACCAAAGAGCAGAATGAACATCTCTTTAGTAACTAGGACTGTCAGAGCCAGCACGACCCCTGCGATAAATGCGATAAAAATCAACCGCAGAGCCATCGCCCGTTTCTGAAAGATGTCGAGCGACATCAAAGAACTTGCAAGGCGCGACATGATCTTATCTCCCACGGACGCTCCATGTTTCTACCATAGGTGGCGGAATTAATCTCATCTATCCACAAAAAAACGGCGAGTTTGTGCCGATCCTTCGGCACCAGCGCACAAATGGTGCGCGTTCTTAGGGTCTGGCGTGCCGCTATTGCAGCGCCTACCTCAGTATCTATCTAAATAGATGGAGCAAAAGCATGGCAAAACAAGAGGCGGCATCAGTTGGGCATGTGCATCTGCGGGTTGCAGATCTTGACCCCGCCATTGTCTTTTACCGCGACATCCTCGGCTTCTCGGTCATGCAACGCGGTGCGGAGGCTGCATTTCTAGGGGCAGACGGCTATCACCATCACATCGGCCTGAACACCTGGCAGAGCAAAGGAGCCAGCCCGCCCCCGCCGGGTCATACCGGGCTTTATCATTCGGCTTTTCTCTACCCCGACCGCAAAAGCCTTGGCACCGTACTGGCGCGGGTTATTGAGGCAGGGATTCCCATCAACGGCGCGGCAGATCACGGCGTGAGCGAGGCCGTCTATCTGCGTGACCCGGATGGCAACGGTGTCGAGATCTACCGTGACCGCGCACGTGAAGATTGGCCGCGCGATGCGGAGGGCAATCTGGCGATGGTCAATGCCCCGCTGGATCTGGACAAACTTCTGGCCGAAGCGGGCTAGGGCCGCATGGACAATCCCGCGCGGCTCGGCCAGTTTGCGCGGCAAGAACGCAGGATGGAGGCGGCCATGGCCACGGGGTTTTTCTGGGATGAGAGATGCTTTTGGCATGCAGGCGGGCAATACGCCTACACCATGCCCATAGGCGGGCATGTCCAGCCGCTCGCCGCCGGTGGCTTACCCGAAAACCCCGAGACCAAGCGCCGTCTGAAGAACCTCATCGACGTAAGTGGTCTGGCCAAAGATCTCGATATGCGCAGCGCGCCCGAGGCCACGCGCGAGATGCTGCTGAGGGTGCATCCTGAAAGCTATCTGAACGAGTTCAAGGCGCTGTCGGATGCAGGCGGCGGAGAGCTGGGCCGCCGCACGCCGTTCTCTACCGGGGGATATGAGATTGCCGCACAATCCGCTGGCCTCGCCGTCGCTGCGGTGCAGGCCGTCACGACCGGAGAGCTGGAGAACGCCTATGCGCTGTCGCGTCCGCCCGGCCATCACTGCCTGCCGGATTTCCCCAACGGCTTCTGCCTGCTGGCCAATATCGCCATCGCCATCGAAGAGGCTAAGGCGCAGGGCCGCGCAAACCGCGTGGTCGTGCTCGACTGGGATGTGCATCACGGCAATGGGACCGAGGCGATCTATTACAACCGCGACGATGTGCTGACGATCTCTCTGCATCAGGAGGGCAACTACCCGCTCGACACTGGCGGGTTTGAGGATCGTGGCGAGGGGGCGGGTCTTGGCTTCAACCTCAACCTGCCGCTGCCCGCAGGCACCGGGCACAGCGCCTATCTGCATGCGATGGACAGTATCGTGCTGCCGCAGATCGAAGCGTTCCAGCCCGATCTGATTATTGTTGCCTGTGGTTTTGACGCAAGTGCCATCGACCCGATGGCCCGCATGCTCGCCACAGCACAGACCTTCCGCGAGATGACCCAGCGCGTGAAGGATACCGCCGCACGCCTCTGCGAAGGACGTCTCGTGCTGGTGCACGAGGGCGGTTATTCCGAGGCCTATGTGCCGTTTTGTGGCCATGCCACGCTCGAAGCTTTGTCGGGCAGCAACATCACCGCGCCCGACCCGCTGGCCGAGGCCTTGCAGGTGCGCCAGCCCAACTCCCGGTTCGACGCCTTCCTGAAAGGTGAGATCGACCGTTTTGCAGAAGAGCTTTGACCCCATGCCCACACCCAACGCGCAGGCCTTCGCCTTCCTCTCCACCCGACGATCGCGGCCAGCCAAGACGCTAGCGGAACCGGTGCCCTCCGCCGAAGAGCTTGCGCCCCTGCTGCAGGCCGCCGCGCGCACACCGGATCATGGCAAGCTGGAACCCTGGCGCTTCATCGTGATCGAAAAGCCTGCGATGAGCCGCCTCGCCGACGTGGCGCAGGCGCGCGGGGAAGCACTTAGTCTCGCAGACGACCAGATCACCAAGGGACGCGGACAATTCGACCAGGGGCATCTGGCCGTGACCGTGATCGAAGTGCAAAAACCCTCCGACAAGATCCCCGCGCTGGAACAAACCTATTCCGCCGGCTGCGTCTGTCTTGGGCTGCTGAACGCCGCACTGGCCTCCGGTTGGGGCGCCAATTGGCTCAGCGGCTGGCCCAGCCACGACCGTGGCTTCATGCAAGACGCCCTAGGGCTGGCCGAACATGAGCGAATCGCCGGTTTCATCCACATCGGCACCGATACAAGCGCGCCGCCCGAGCGCCCGCGCCCGGATATTGATGCCATCACCACCTGGGTGCGCGCATGATCCTCACCGCCCTCTTCACGGCCCTCGGTCAGATGACCGACCCACGGTTTCGCGGCGTGCTGCTGACCGGTCTGGGCCTGACCATCGCGCTGCTGATCGCCGCATCGGTCGGGGTGGTCTGGCTGGTCGGCGGTCTGGTGGGTGACACCACCAGCATCTGGCTGATCGGAGAGGTCACATGGGTGCAGGATCTGGTCAGCTGGGGCTCTGCCTTGGTGCTGCTGGTGCTGTCCGTCTTCCTGATGATCCCCGTGGCCTCGGCGATCACCTCGATGTTCCTCGAAACCGTGGCGCAAGCGGTCGAAGACAAACACTATCCGCATCTTCCGGCGGCCACGCCCGTTCCCTTCGGCGATGCCCTGCGCGATACGGTCAATTTCCTCGGCGTTCTGATCGCGGCCAACGTGCTGGCGCTGGTGGTCTATCTGATCCTGATCGCGACAGTGGCGCTGGCGCCCGTCGCACCGGTGGTCTTCTGGGCGCTAAACGGTTTTCTGCTGGGGCGGGAGTATTTCACGCTCGCAGCGGCACGTCGCGTCGGACGGCAAGAGGCCAAACAGCTGCGCGCGCGCCACAGTGGCACAATCTGGCTGGCAGGCACGCTCATGGCGATCCCGCTGACGATCCCGATCCTAAACCTGGTGATCCCGATCCTGGGCGCCGCGACCTTTACCCATCTGTTCCATCTGCTGGCCCCGCAGCCGCCCCGCGGTTGAACCAGTCAAGATCGCGCACAGTGATCACCTCGAAGATGATGATCGATGCGATGATCGCCCAGAGCACAAGGCTGATCCAGGTGGTGATCCAGGCCTTCTTGCGCAGATTGTGCACCTCTGGCGCGCCCGCATGGGTGCCAGGCACGATCTCGCCCAGATCACCTTGGGTCTGCACCCGGATCGGCAGCACGATCAGAAAGGTCATCGACCAGATCACCGCAAACAGCACCAATGCCGATGTCACGCCCATGGCGTAGCCTCCCTCCGCTTAGACTTGCTCAAGCTCGACCAGACAGCCGTTGAAATCCTTCGGGTGCAGGAACAGCACCGGCTTGCCATGCGCCCCGATTTTTGGCTCCCCCGTGCCCAGCACGCGGGCCCCGGTGGCTTGCAGCTGGTCACGGGCGGCCAGAATGTCATCGACTTCATAACAAACGTGATGAATACCGCCCGAGGGGTTCTTGTCGAGGAACCCCTGAATGGGGCTGTTCTCCCCCAAAGGATAGAGCAGCTCGATCTTGGTGTTCGGCAGATCGATGAAAATCACGGTGACCCCGTGATCGGGCTCATCCTGCGGCGCACCGACATTTGCGCCAAGGGCGGTGCGATACTGGTCCGCTGCCGCCTCCAGATCCGGAACAGCAATGGCAACGTGATTGAGGCGGCCGATCATGACATAGTCTCCAACTTTGGAACTTTGCCCCGCTTATGATCTGCCACCCCCGCCGATGCAAGCGACGCGGCGCCGCAGGCAGGGCCGCATTAACGTGCTGTTAGCCATCTATGCGCCATTCTCTCGTTAAGCGAGTCACCCTGGAGCCCATCATGGACAAGACCGATCCCTTTGCCGCGACGATACCCGCGCCGACCGCCACACGCCCTTTGCTGGGGCTGACGGTTCTGGTGATCGAAGACAGCCGTTTTGCCTGTGAGGCCATGCGCCTTTTGTGTCTGCGCAGCGGTGCGCGGATCCGCCGAGCAGACAGCCTGCGGTCAGCGCGCCGGCATCTGCAGGTCTACCGCCCCTCGGTCGTGATTGTGGATCTCGGCCTGCCGGACGGCAGTGGCATCGATCTCATTCAGGAACTGTCCCAGGGCGAACCGCGCGTTGACGTGGTGCTTGGGACCTCAGGGGATCTGGACGGGGAGGAGCAGGCCATGGCCGCGGGCGCGGATGCATTCCTGGCAAAGCCCATCACCTCTCTGGCTCTGTTCCAACAGGTTGTTCTGTCCAACCTGCCAGCAGATCGTCAGCCCAGCGGCTTGCGGGAGCTACCGGATGAAACGATCCACCCCGACCGCATGGCGTTTCAGGATGACATGGCGCATATCGCTGATGTTCTTCAGGATCTGCCGGACGATGGGTCACTGGACTATGTGGCGCAGTTTCTCGGTGGCGTGGCCCGCTCCGCGCAGGACAGCAAGCTGGAGCAGGCAGCGGTTGCGCTGGCCCGCAAACGTGCGGCGGGCGAGCCTTCCGGCCTCGAAGCGGAGCGTATCGCCGGGCTGGTGCAAGAACGCCTGACGCAGAAGCTCGCGATCTGATGGCTGCGCGCATGCCGCGCAGCCCTGCACACCGGACACTGTAGGAGCACAGCCGGTTCGGCTACGCTCAGCCGCCCGCTCTCACTCCTGCGGAATCACCCGCAATCCAAGCTCCATAAGCTGATCGCTTGTCGGCTCGGACGGTGCGGCCATCATCAGATCTTCAGCCCGCTGGTTCATGGGGAACAGGATCACTTCGCGAATATTCTGCTCTTCGGCCAGCAGCATCACGATGCGGTCGATGCCCGCGGCACACCCCCCGTGAGGTGGCGCGCCGTACTGGAAGGCGTTGACCATACCACCAAAGCGCTTGCGCACTTCATCCTCGCCGTATCCCGCAATCTCGAACGCCTTGAACATGATTTCGGGCTTGTGGTTCCGGATCGCCCCCGACACCAACTCATAGCCATTGCAGGCCAGGTCATACTGATACCCCAGCACGTCCAGCGGGTCGCCCTCCAGCGCGGCCATCCCGCCTTGCGGCATGGAGAAGGGGTTGTGCTCAAAGTCGATCTTGCCGCTCTCTTCGTCCTTCTCGTAAATCGGGAAATCCACGATCCAGGCAAAGGCAAAGCGGTTCTCGTCAGTCAGCCCCAGCTCGGACCCAATCACAGTCCGTGCCTTACCCGCCACGCTCTCAAAGCTCTTGGGTTTCCCACCAAGGAAGAAAGCAGCATCGCCCACCTCCAGCCCCAACTGCTGGCGGATCGCCTCGGTGCGCTCCGGCCCAATATTCTTGGCCAGCGGCCCCGCCGCCTCCATCCCATTGCCCTGATCGCGCCAGAAAATATAGCCCATCCCGGGCAGCCCCTCTTTCTGGGCAAAGGCGTTCATGCGGTCACAGAACTTCCGACTGCCGCCACCCGGGGCTGGAATGGCGCGAATTTCGGTGCCATCCTGCTCCAACAGCTTTGCGAAAATCGCAAAGCCAGACTCGCGAAAGTGGTCGGAGACCACTTGCATTTTAATAGGGTTCCGCAGGTCGGGCTTGTCGGTGCCATACCACAGCGCGGCATCGCGGTAGGAAATCTGCGGCCAGTCCTGATCAACACTCTTGCCGCCGCCGAACTCCTCGAACACACCCGTCAACACAGGCTGTATCGCATCAAAGACGTCCTGCTGCTCGACAAAGGACATCTCCAGATCGAGCTGGTAGAAATCTGTGGGCGAGCGGTCTGCGCGCGGGTCTTCATCGCGGAAACATGGTGCGATCTGGAAATACCGGTCAAAGCCCGAGACCATCAGCAGCTGCTTGAACTGCTGCGGCGCCTGCGGCAGCGCGTAGAACTTGCCCGGATGCAGCCGCGAGGGCACCAGGAAGTCGCGCGCGCCCTCGGGGCTGGAGGCGGTGATGATCGGCGTCTGATATTCGCGAAAGCCCCGGTCCCACATGCGTTTGCGGATCGAGGAGACCACGTCAGAGCGCAGCACCATATTGGCCTGCATCTTCTCGCGCCGCAGATCAAGATAGCGATAGCGCAGCCGCGTCTCCTCCGGGTATTCCTGATCACCAAACACTTGCAAGGGCAGCTCACCCGCAGACCCCAGCACCTCAATGCTGCGAATATAGACCTCAATGGCACCGGTCGGCAGCTTGGGATTCACCAGGGACGCGTCGCGCGCCTTGACCTCGCCGTCGATGCGCACGCACCACTCGGCCCGCACCTGTTCCGCGTCGGCAAAGGCGGCGCTGTCGGGGTCGCAGAGCACCTGCGTCACGCCGTAGTGATCCCGCAAATCGATGAAAAGCACCCCGCCGTGATCGCGCACACGATGCACCCAGCCAGACAGGCGAACGGTCTCGCCCACATTGTCGGCGGTCAAAGCGGCGCAGGTATGGCTGCGATAGGCGTGCATGGGCGGATTCCTTCGGGATCAGATTTGGCGCCAGATACACCGTCTGGGCCCCGGGAAGTCAAGCCAACAAGCCAAGAGCGGTCAGAGCGCGCGCAACCGGTGCCGTTCCAACAGGTCCACCAGCATCTCACGCGACTGCTGGCGATGCGCCCGGTGCGCCGCACGGGCGATGTCCGCATCGCCCTGTTCAATGGCCTGATAGACCCGGCGGTGCGCCTCGTTGGACTTCAGCGGCAGAGGCCGCATGAACAGCGTCGTTGCTCGCGCCCGGCGCACCTGATCCCGCATCATGTTCACAATGAGCGCAATGCGGTGGTTCTGCCCAAGCCGCACGAGTTCGGAATGGAACCGATCATCCGCCGCAGCCCAACCTTCTAAGTCTTCGGTCAGCAGTGCCTTGTCCATCTCTTCGATGGCGAGTCTCAGGTCCGACAGCTCGGCGGCGCCATAGCCTTTCTGAGCCGCCCGCTCCGCCGCGAGGCTTTCGAGCTCGGTCAGCACGTCGTAGATTTCGCGCATGTCATCGGGCGAGACCGGCAGAATGCGGACCCCCTTGCGGGGTTTCAACTCCAACAGCCCCTGCCCCTCCAGCATCAGAACCGCCTCGCGCACAGGGGTCCGGGACATGCCCAGCATGCCCGCCAGTTCCGATTCCAGATGGTTGGATCCCGCGGATAAGCGGCCGGAAAAGATCATCTCGCGCAGATCCTGCAAAGCACGCTGCGCGTTGGATTGAGGCTTGGGCCCGGGGTCGGTCAATGGCGTTCCGATCAGATTCTGGCGATCCACATCGCCCGTCACCCCTCAAAAGGCCCGAAACGACCGCAGTTTGCAAGGCATCTGCACGTCGTCTGGCGCAGCGTCAGGCTGCGATCAGGGAGTGCGCCTTCGCGGTCGCGCGGTCTGCCTGGCTGTGGTCTCCCAGCCCCTTGAAGGCCCGCGCCACGGCACGCCAGTTCTGGGCCGAGGTTGGTTTGATCCCCGTGCGTTCATTTGCAAGCGCCAGCGCCAGGTCGAACTGGCGCGCCCGCAGCGCGGCCTCCAACAGCGTCCACCCTATGATATCCCGCTGCGCGTAGCTGCCGCCCAAGCGGTGGGTCATGTAGCGGATCGGGAGAAGGCGCTCCACACAGCGGCTATAGTGTTCGCGTTTGAAATCCTGCATGGCCAGACAGAAGGGCAGCCCGATCTCGCGGGTCATGGCGGCATTGGCGTCGGAGGCGTGCTCCAGATACCTCTCGTTGGCGGAGAGCAAGGCCTGCTGCGCGTGCGCACGACCGTCGGAGACGAAGGTCAGCATCGCATGCACGTCGTTGAAGGCATACAGCGTGTCCTGCGCTGCCGGTTCCCATTTGTCAGCCAGATGGGTCCAGCGGTCACCACCGTCCTGCCCCACCAGGTTCATCCGCCAGAGCAGGGCAGCGGCATCCAGTTCCTCGTATTTGTGGCCGTCCTTGTTGCGGGAATCGAGGTGTGTGTCGAAGATGTCGAACACCTGATCATATTGCTCCAGATCCAGATGGTAGAGCCCGGTGTGCCACCAGAGGTGATTGGCGAAATTCGACGTCCCCCACATCCCGGCGTTGTCTTTCATGAAGCGGATGCCATCCCCCTGACGCCCGCGCATCTCCATCACGTGGCTGACGGTGTGCACGGCGTAAGGATTGTCGGGGCGCAGGGACAGCGCCTGCCGGGCCAGATCCTCCGCACGGGAAAAATCGCGGTTCTCTTCCAGCCCGAAGGAGTAGAAGCCCAGCACGAATTCATAGCCCGGGATGCTCTCATCCCACAGGTTGAAGACCCGCGCCACCACGTCCCGCTGCCCCGGCACATCGCCCAGCAGGACCATCGTGTAGTGGATCAGCTCCAGCGCCAGCAGATCCATCGGATACTGCGTCAGCACCGCCTCCCACTTCTGCACTGCACCAAAGAAGTCGCCCTGCACCCAGGCTTTCACCGCCTCATGATGCCCACGCTCCCGATCATTGCAGCCGGGCAAAAGCCGCTCGGACTGAGCCAGGCACTGCAGCATCGTGTCGTAGACGCGGGTCTCCATCGCCTGCGTAAGCCAGGCGGCCTTGAACAACCACCCCATGATGAAATCGGGATGCGCGGCGAGCACCCGGTCAATCTCTGCAATGGCGTCACCACGGAATGACAAAGACATCAGGATCGCGCTTTCCAGCCCATCGATGGCGGAGCGGTCCCGATAAGACACGGGCACCCCCCGGATGTCGGTCATGGGTAGGGCGGCGGGCTGTGCGGTGTCGGAACACATGAGGCAAAGATCCTTGGACAGGGCATCACTAAACTGGTGATATCCTATCTCAAATTACAGTCGGATCGAGTATCTCACGAAAATTCTATCGCTGTGGCGTCAGCCGCCCGGAGCTTGCCCTTGCACATAGCCATCCCGCGTCTGCGGGATCTTCATGTCGAGGACATCCCCCGCGATCAGGTTGCGCAGCATCTGCGCCGTGCCGCCACCTATGGTGAACATGCGCGCATCCCGCACCATCCGCTCAATCGGCGACCGGCGCGAATAGCCGCTGGCGCCGTGCAGTTGCAGCGCATCATTTGTCACCTTCACTGCCATTTCCGAAGCGAAGAGCTTGGCCTGCGCGGCCCGAACCGGGTCAGGGAAGCCGCTCGGGTGATCATCGGCGCTTTTTGCCGCGCGCCAGATCAGCAGCCGCGCGGCCTCGATCTGTGTGGCCATATCGGCCAGCATCCACTGTAGCCCTTGAAATTCGGCAAGCGGGCGGCCGAATTGCTGCCGCGCTTTCACATGGGCACAGGCCAGTTCAAAGGCACCCTGTGCCAGCCCGAGCGCCACCGTCGCGGCGCCCACACGCTGCGCATTATAGGCGGTCATCAACCCGGCAAACCCCCGCGCAAGCCCACCCGGCGGGGTGATCAGCCGATCAAGCGGCAACCGCATGCCCTCGAAGTGCAATGCTGTTTCCGGCAGTCCGCGCAGGCCCATGGTCGGCTCGCGCGCGCCGACGCGCAGCCCCGGATCATCCGACACCGCGAGGAAACCACCGATCCCCTTGAACGTGCCATTCTCCACCACACGCGCAAAGACCAGATGCAGCCGGGAGACGCCACCACCGGTGATCCAGTGTTTCTGGCCGGTGATGACCCAGTCATCGCCCTCGCGGCGCGCGGTTGTCTGCATCTCCGTCGCGGCGCTGCCCGCGTCAGGCTCTGTGATGCAGATGGCCGGTTTGTCACCGTTCAGCACGTGCCGGGCCGCCAGTTTCTGCTGTTCAGCGTTGCCATAGGCGAGGATGGCGCCCACAGCGCCCATGTTGCCTTCGACCACGATGCGCCCCGAGGCGCCGCAGCAGCGGGCGAATTCCTCGATCACCAACACCGCGTCGAAACAGCTCAGCCCCGGCCCGCCAAGCGCTTTTGGCACCGTCATGCCCATAAAACCCGCCTTGGTGAGCTGCGCTACAACGTCGGTTGGATAGGCCTCGGTCTGATCGGTGGTGGCGGCTTGCGGCCGCGCCACCGTTTCTGCCAGGGCGCGCGCACGCGCTCTCAGAGCGGCCTGCGCAGACGATAGGGCGAAGGGGGCCGCAAGTGAGGGCTGGTCGAACATGTGCTGGTCCTGAAGTTATGGAATTTTATCTTAGCACATTCACAAATATTCACGATAATGAGTAATTCAGGATATTTACGAGAGTTTATCTCATCTAAAAGGCCCGAAGAAAGGCGCTGACCAGCGGCTTCTCGGGCGCATCGGCAGCGACAAGTGCGCCGACATCCCGCACAAAGGGCGGATCGCCGAAGGGCACGGCTCGCAAACCCGGCCAGGTTCCGTCACTGCCACGACACACGGGTACAATGGAAACACCCAACCCCTCGCGCACCAATGCTTCGATGGCGTCCAGTGAATCGATCTCCATGGTGGCCTTCACCGCAATATCGCGCTGCGACAGGTGCGCCTCAATCGCCCCGCCTGCCCATGTCTTTCGGTTGAACCAGATAAACGGCTGCTCCCGCAGGAGATCTTGCTCTGCGCCCGCAGTGTCCAGAGGCGCGATCACAACCAAAGGCTCGCGCGCGATATGGTGCCAGTGCAGCCCCGGTAGGGGGGCCGGCGGACGCGTGCAGATCGCCACATCCAGTGCGTCATGGGCCAACTGCTGGGCCAGTTGATCTGACGATCCGCTGTGCACGTCTATGACCAAATCCGGATGCTCGGTGCGCAACCCTGCAAGGGCCGCGGGCAGAAAACTGCCCAGAACAGTGGGCACCGCGCCGACGCGCAGGCGTCCACGCACGGACTGCCCGGCCAGCACGTCGGGCGTAAGATCGAAAAGCTTGATGACCCGCCGCGCGTGATCGGCAAGCGCATGCGCCTTGGCGTTCGCCAAGGGCGGGCGCGCATTTCGGTCAAAGAGCGACAGGCCCAACTCCTCCTCCAGCGCCTTGATCTGCAGGCTGACAGCAGAGGGCGACCGCCCGACCACATCACTGGCCGCTGAAAAGGACCCTTCGTCGATCACCGCAAGTAGAATGCGCATTTGCTGAATATTCATGAACTCATCGCCAGGTTAAGGCACGCTCGGCATACAGGACGCATCCAGCAACGCTATGTCATCCCCGGGCTGCGGTCCATCATAGGGTGTGGCGAGATCCCGCCGGTCGGATTTGCCAGGCAGAGAGACGACACAAAAACCTCAGCGCCGTATTTTCGGAGGATTTTCGTCAGTTTCCCTTGAGAACGGCGGCGTTCTGGCACAAATAATGGTGAACTTTGAAGACCGAATAACGAGGAGTTTGCGTGTCTCTCTTCCTGATTGTCGCCTTGCCTTTCCTTGGCGCGCTGCTCCCCGGATTGATGAATTCCGCTGGCCGTCAGGCCTGCGCGGGTCTGACCTTCACAGTCTCATTGACCGCCTTCATCGGGCTGCTGACCAACCTGCCATCGGTTCTGGCGGGTGAGGTTGTAACGGCGCGCGTTGACTGGATCCCGTCGCTGGGTCTGAATTTCACTCTGATGCTCGACGGACTTGGGTTTTTCTTTGCCTTCCTGATCCTTGGAATTGGCCTTCTGATCATCGCCTATGCGCGTTCTTACCTGTCGCGCGACGACAATATGGGCGAGTTTTTCACCTATCTGCTGCTGTTCCAGGGCGCGATGGTGGGCATCGTGCTCAGCGATAACATCCTGCTTCTGCTGGTGTTCTGGGAGCTGACGTCGCTGTCTTCCTTCTTGCTCATCGGCTATTGGAAGCATTTGCCGGAAGGGCGCCAAGGCGCGCGCATGGCACTGACCGTGACCGGCATGGGCGGGCTGGCGATGATCGGGGGCATGCTGATCCTCGGCCAGATTGCAGGCAGCTATGACCTGAGTGTCATCCTGCAGAACCGCGAGCTCATCCAGGCCGACCCGCTTTATGTGCCTGCGCTGCTGCTCATCCTGCTGGGCTGCTTCACGAAGTCGGCACAGTTCCCCTTCCACTTCTGGCTGCCGCACGCCATGGCCGCGCCAACGCCGGTGTCGGCCTATCTGCACTCCGCCACGATGGTAAAGGCAGGGATTTTCCTGATGGCGCGCATGTGGCCGGTGTTGTCGGGTACGCCGGAGTGGTTCGTGATCGTGACCACGGCGGGGCTGATCACCATGTTCATCGGCGCGGTGATCGCGCTCTTTAAACATGACCTCAAGGCGCTGCTGGCCTTCTCAACCGTCAGCCATCTGGGTCTGATCACGATGTTGCTGGGCACCGGGACGACCTTTGGTGCGATGGCCGCTGTCTTCCACATCCTGAACCACGCAACGTTCAAAGCGGCCCTCTTCATGTCCGCAGGCATTGTCGATCATGAAGCACACACGCGCGACATTCGGCGCCTCGGCGGGCTGCGTCACCTGATGCCAATCACCTTCGTGATTGCGACGCTGGCGGCCCTGTCGATGGCGGGCATTCCCTTGCTCAATGGCTTCCTGTCGAAAGAGATGATGCTGGAAGAGGCCACGCACACAGCGCTCTTCGGCGCCTGGTGGCTGGTGCCCGCGCTGGCAACGCTCGGCTCACTCTTCTCCGCCGCCTACTGCTTCCGCCTAATCGGCCACACCTTCCTCGGGCCGGTGCGCGATGACTATCCCACCAAACCGCATGATCCCGGCGCAGGCATGTGGCTGCCCCCGGCGATCCTTGTGATGCTGGTGGTGGTGATCGGGGTCGCACCTTTCCTGGTGCAGGACTTTGTCTTCCTCGTGGCCAAATCGGTGATCGGCGGCGTGGGCGAATTGGAAGTGAAATACATCAAGATCTGGCACGGGCTGGTGCCTGCTCTCTTCATGTCCATCGCGGCCGTTGTCGGCGGCCTGCTGCTCATGGCCATCTTCACGCCGCTCCTGCGGATGTGGGACGCCGCTCCGCGCCCCGAGGCCAAAACGATCTTTGAAGCCATCATCGCCGCGGTGGTCGCACTGGCCGAGCGCCTGATCTACGGGCTGCACAACGGCGCCTTCTCGCGCTATGGCGCGATCATGGCCATCACCGTGATTGGCGCGGGCTATTACGCCTGGGTCACGGGAACAGTCGGCCCGACGACACGTGAGATGCAACCCATGACACCGATGGCTGTCGCCGGGTGGATCATGCTGGTCGCCGCGACGCTTGGGATGGTCTTCCTGCACCGCAACCGCCTGATGTCGCTCATCCTGATCGGAATAGCCGGGCTCATGGTCTCGGTCGGCTTCGTGTTCTTCAGTGCGCCAGATCTTGCGATGACGCAGATCACCGTGGAAGTGGTGACCATCATTCTACTCTTGCTGGCGCTGAACTTCCTGCCCAACCAGACACCGGTGGAAAGCACGGTGATGCGCCGCACCCGCGACGCGGCGATTGCCGTGGCAGGCGGGCTGGCCGCCATGGGTTTGGCCTGGCACTTCCTGCTGCGGGAAGCCGTGACGACGCCGATCTCCGAGTTCCATCTGGCCAACTCCTATAAAGGTGGCGGTGGCACCAATGTGGTGAACGTCATCCTCGTCGACTTCCGGGGCTTTGACACCTATGGCGAGATCATCGTGCTGGGCATTGCCGCCCTGCTGATCTATGCGCTGACCGAGACATTGCTCTCCGGCCCGGTGCGCGCACGCCTGCTCAACCGCAAACCCGATCAGCCGCGCGCGGGTGACATGCACCCAACCATGATGGTGGTGCTGACCCGGGTGATCATGCCGGTTGTGCTGATGGTCGGTTTCTACATCTTCCTGCGCGGGCACAATGAGCCGGGCGGCGGATTCATCGCCGGTCTGGTCGTCTCCATCGCGGTGGTCATGCAGTATATGGCCAGCGGCTTTGGTTGGGCCTCGGCGCGGCTCCGCTATCCCTATCACGGGATCATTGGCGCGGGCGTCCTGATCGCGGGACTGACGGGCATTGGGTCGTGGTTCGTGGCCAAGCCCTTCCTGACTTCCGACTTCACCTATGTGCGCATTCCGCCGTTTCAGGAGTTCGAACTGGCCACGGCGGCGCTCTTTGACCTTGGCGTGTTCCTCGCCGTCGTCGGCGCGGTGATGCTCTCGCTCGAAAGCTTCTCGCGCCTCGCCCGGCGCGCTCACGTCAAGGATTCCGAACACCCGATGGACATCGACCCCTCCCGAGATGATACGCAACCGGCCGTCGTGAAGGAGGGCGTGTGACATGGAATTGCTTGTCGCTTCCGCAATCGGCGTCCTGACAGCGGGCGGCATCTATCTGATGCTCCGGTTGCGCACCTTCCCGGTGATCCTGGGCATCTCGCTGCTGACCTACGCGGTGAACGTCTTTCTGTTTGCCTCCGGTCGGCTGGCCATCGGGGGCCCACCGATCCTGCGGGACGGGGTGGAGTTTTACTCCGACCCGCTGCCGCAGGCGCTGGTGCTGACGGCCATTGTGATCTCCTTCGGCATGACCGCTGTGGTCGTGATGATCGCGCTTGGCGCCTATCTGGGGGCTGATGACGACCGAGTGGATGACCCGGCCGAGACCGAACGGGGAGACGCCACATGACCCACTGGATCATTGCCCCCGTTGTTCTGCCCGCCCTGCTGGCGCCCTTCATCGTATTGGCGGCGCGCTATCACATCGGCATCCAGCGGGTCTTTTCTGTCGCCGGTGTCGTGGCACTCATCGCGATTGCCGCCGGGCTGATGTGGCAGGCCTCTGATGGCACCATCACGCTTTACCAACTGGGCGATTGGGCCGCACCCTTCGGTATTGTCGTGGTGGCGGATCGTCTGTCCACGATGATGGTAATGCTCACCTCGGTGCTGGCGCTCTTTGTTCTGCTTTATGCCATCGGGTCCGAATGGGACAATCGCGGACGGCATTTCCATGCACTCTTTCAGTTCCAGCTGATGGGGATCATGGGCGCGTTCCTGACCGGCGACCTCTTCAACCTATTCGTCTTCTTCGAAGTGCTGCTGATCGCCTCCTACGGGCTGATGATCCACGCAGGCGGCAACGCGCGACTGCGCGCGGGCGTGCAATATGTGCTGTTCAATCTGCTTGGCTCGACGTTGTTTCTCTTTGCGCTCGGCTCGATCTATGCGGAGACGGGCACGCTGAACATGGCCGATCTCGCACAGCGGGTGACCCTGATCGACCCGGAGGAGACAGTGGGCATCCGGCTCGCCGCCGTGCTATTGCTGCTGGTCTTTGCGATCAAGGCGGCGGTGCTGCCGTTACATTTCTGGCTGCCGTCGAGCTATGCGGAGGCGCCCGCGCCTGTCGCGGCGCTCTTCGCGATCATGACCAAGGTGGGCGCCTATGCAATCATCCGCGTCTACACCATGGTGTTCAGCCCGGATCTGGAGGTGACCGCCGGGTTGCACACCACCTGGCTGCTGCCTGCGGCGCTGGCCTCATTGGCCATAGGCATGATCGGCATCCTCGCCGCTCGGCACTTCGACCGGTTGGTGGCCTTTGCGGTCATCGGATCGATGGGTATGGTGATGGTGTCCATCTCGCTCTTTACACCCACCAGCATCACCGCAGCGCTCTATTATACCGTGCATTCGACGCTGGCCGCCGCCGCGTTGTTCCTGATTGTCGATCTGGTCCGCAGCGGGCGCGCCGACTTGCGGTTGATCGCACAGCCGGTGGTTCCCGGAGCGGTGCTGACCTCGGCGCTGTTTTTTGCCGCCGCTATCGCCATGGCGGGCCTGCCGCCGCTGTCGGGTTTCCTCGGCAAATTGCTGGTGCTGGATGCGGCCTTTGATTCCACCTCAGCGGTCTGGATCTGGGCCGTCGTGCTCATCTCCAGCCTGATCGCGGTTGTTGGTTTTTCGCGCGCGGGCAGCGTGCTCTTCTGGAAAGCCAAAGCCACGCCTGCGCCAGAGGACGAGGCGGAGACAGCCCCCGCTCCCGCGACGCTCTCCTACGTGGCGGTCGGCGGGCTTCTGGCCCTGCTGGTCGCGCATACCGTTTTTGCCGGACCCGCAACCCGCTACATGACGGCGGTCTCAGATCAGCTCTTCAACCCGGGGCCATACATCTCAACGGTGCTGGAGACCCCCGGCAAGCTGAACAAACCGAAGGAGGGATACTGACATGAACGCCTTCCGTTGGCTGCTGCCACACCCCCTGCTGACATTGATCCTGGCGGTCGTTTGGACCTTGCTGCAAAACGAGGTCTCCGCAGGGATGGTCGTCTTCGGCATCATCCTCGGCGTCATCATCCCTTGGGTCACCTCGGCCTGGTGGCCCGAGCCGCCCAAGTCCTTCCATCTGGGCCGCATGATCACCTACAGCATCATGGTCATCTGGGACATCATGGTGGCCAATGTCGAGGTCGCATGGATTGTCCTGACCAAGCCCAACGCCAAGCTGAAACCCGCCTGGATCGTTGTACCTTTGGAGCTGAAACAGCCCGAGGCGATCACCATTCTTGCGGGCACCATCACCCTGACGCCCGGCACCGTGTCGGCGGATCTGTCGGACGAAGGGCACAGCCTGCTGGTGCATGTGCTGCACACCGATGACCCCGATGCCGTGCGGGACGATATCAAGTCGCGCTACGAGCGTCGGTTGAAGGAGATTTTCGCATGAGCTTTGCCACACAACTGATGGACACGGCGCTGATCATCGCCTTTGTCGTGGCGGTTCTGGCGCAGATCATGTCGATGATCCGGCTGGTGCTGGGGCCCTCAACCGGCGACCGTATCCTCGCACTCGACACGATGGTGGTGAACGCCATTGGCCTCATAGTGCTTCTGGGCATCGCGCAGGGCGTGCGCATCTATTTCGAGGTGTCGCTGATCATCGCGATGCTGGGGTTTGTCTCGACCGTCGCCTACGCGCGATTTGTCCTGCGGGGAGATATCATCGAATGACCGGGGAGATCATCCTGACCTATGCCATCGCGATCAGCCTGCTGGTCGGATCGATCTTTGCACTTGTGGGCGCCATCGGGCTCTTGAAGTTCAACGATTCCATGACCCGCCTGCACGCGCCCACCAAAGTGGGCACCGTCGGTATTGGCGCGTTTCTGTTGGCCTCGATGCTCTATTCCTTCACCTATGGCGAAGGGTCGATGCATGAGCTGCTGATCATGGCCTTTCTCTTCGTGACGGCGCCGATCTCGGCGAACTTCATGGCCAAGGTGAACATCCACCGCCGCGCCTGTGACACCCCGCCCGAGCCGCCGCGCGATGACACCTGGTCAACCCTGAATGTCCCCGAGGAGGACAAGCACATGGAGGGCGATAGCGCCAAGCCGTCATCCACCGCTGGCTGACACCCCACCAGCGTGCGCGTCGACCAGACACTTCATGAACTCTTCGGTTTTCCGGTCTGAGGCAGGTTTTCTGCGCACGATACCGGCAAAGGTTGTGGAATACCGCGTATCCCCCGGCGCGACAGCCCGGACAATGCCCTTGCGCAGGAAGGTCTCGGCCACATGATCGGCCAGATAGCCCAGATAGCGCCCCGACTGGATCAGCAGCGAGAGCGCTTCTTCCTCCTGCACCCGTGCCGCGCGCCGCAAGCCCAGGCCTTGCCCGGCCATCATGTTGGGTGAGTTGAACGCGTAGCCTGCATATTTGTACTGCGCCAGATCCAGGTCGGCGGCTCGCGCCGTAAGGTCCGCCTCGAACAGAGGGTGCCCTTCCCCGCAATAGAGGGTCATATGCTCTTCATAGAGCGGCGTGTAACTCAGCGCAGTGGATTGGCGATGGATCGGCGCAATTGCGACATCCAGACTGCCATCGGTGACCCGCGCCTCCAGCACACTGGGTGTCGCAAGCGCAATCTCAAACGACACGTCAGGTGCCACCGCGTCAAATGCGCGGATCGCCTCATGCACCAGCGCGCCTGGGTTGGTCGTCGACTGGTCAAACAAACCCAGACGCAACGTGCCGGTCAGATGTGTATGGATATTGTCGATCCGCGCCTGAAACCCGTCAATCGCCGCCAACAGGTCATGCGCGGCATCCAGAACCTGCTTGCCCTCCGGCGTCAATGAGAATCCCGCGGGGCCGCGATTGCAGAGTTTGAGCCCGATGCGCAGCTCCAGATCCGAGATATGTTTGGAAATAGTCGACCGGCCAATGTTCAGCTCAAGCTCGGAGGCCGCGAATCCCCCGCACTCGGTCACGGTGATGAAAACGCGGATCAGCCGAATGTCGACGTCGCTTAAGGACCGTAAGAGTGCGCGTTTGGCCATTCAAGGTTTCTATTTTAGCAAACTATAGTTGATCATGTTGCCGGTTATCAAACCCTATACAAGCTTTACTCTTGTGCGTACCATGAGAACCGCAGGCATCGCAGATGCAAGCCAACAGGGAACAGGGAGACAATAAATGTCAATAAAACCCCCACTATCTGATCTGCCTATCAAGACCGCTGACAGCGGTTTTTATAGGGGATTCAGTGTTAACGTTACGGTCGTCAGTAAGATCATCATCAGTACACTGGTGGTTTGGTGTATTGTCTGGCCAACTGAGGCTGGCACTATTCTGGGCAACTGGAATACCGCCATCCTCGCGCAATTCGCAGCCTGGTACATCTGGGTTGTGACCGCTTTTGTGATCGTCTGCATCGGTCTGGCGATCTGGCCAGCCGCCGGGCGGCTGAATTTGGGGACCGAAGGTGAAAAACCTGAGTTCTCCAATTTCTCATGGTTTTCCATGATGTTCGGCGCCGGTATCGGTGTCGGCATGCTGACATGGGCCGTGGCGGAGCCGGTCGCACACTTCAAGAACAACCCTTCGGTCATTCAGGGCGTCACAACGGCCCTGGATGCGGATAACGTGCGTACGGCCTATGTGTGGTCCTACCTGCACTGGGGGCTTGGCGCCTGGGCCTGTTACGCGATTGCCGGCCTTGCGCTGGCCTTCTTCAGCTACCGCCGTGGGCTGCCGCTGACGATCCGCTCGTCGCTGACACCGCTCTTCGGCAAGTCGTTGTCGGGAAATGCGGGCCACCTCATCGATATCGTTGCTGTCGTGGCCACTATTCTCGGTGTTGCCCAAACTTTGGGCTTTGGGGTTGAACAATTTGTCGCCGGCCTCACACGGATCGGTATCGGCGGTCTTGCGCTGGAAGACGGATCGGCAACAACCCTGGGCATCGTGATCGCCCTTCTGGTGATCATGGGGGCCTCGACCCTGTCGGCGCTGTCCGGTGTCGGGAAAGGCATCAAGTGGCTGTCGAACATCAACATGGTGTTGTCGATCTTCCTGCTGGGCTTCTTCATCATCTTCGGGGCAACCTGGTTTGGTGCCATGGCCTTCTTTGTAGGCATCTGGGACTACCTGATCGCGCTGCCTTGGCTGAGCTTCAACGTCTACAGCTCTGATGGCGTCGAAGGGTCCGAAGCCTTCCTGCTCACGCAATGGCAGGGTTGGTGGCCGGTGTTCTACTGGGCCTGGTGGATTGCCTTTGCTCCGTTTGTGGGTCTGTTCCTCGCACGCATCTCGCGCGGTCGCAGCATCCGCGAATTCGTGCTGGGTGCGATGATCGTACCGTCGCTGATGTGCTTTGTCTGGTTCGCATGGGCCGGTGGCACAGCCATTGATCTTGAACTCAATGGCGGCGCAAACGGCCTGATCCTGGATGCGGCCAACGGGGACAAGATCTTTGCGATGACCGAGTTCATGCTCGCGCCGATTGCACAGTTCCTGGCCTGGGGCATGGCTGTGATCATCGTTGTCCTGCTGATGACCTTCCTGGTGACCTCAGCGGACTCCGCCGTGCTGATCGTGAACACGATCAACGCAGCGGGTGACGAGGGCCCCAAGGCGCGTCCGCACATCCTCTTCTGGGGCGCTGCACTGGCGCTTGTGGTCGGCGGGTTGCTGATCTCTGGCGGCACCGGGGCCATTCAGACCGCGATGGTGATCGGGGCGCTGCCCTTCTCCATCGTGATGGCGCTGATGTGCATTGCCTTGATCAAGGCGATCTTCAACGACGGCCGTCGCGAAGCAGCTGGCGTCCCGACAACCTTCGATCAGATCGACGAGGATATGTCTGCAAGCCCTGCTGAGTAAGCTGGCCTGAAAAGATTGGAAAAGCCCCGCCCTGTGCGGGGCTTTTTACGTTTGGCCTTCACTGATGCGTCGGCGTGACGCGCGGCGTGTCTGAACCTGCCGCCGCACAAAGGCTGCCAAAAAGAACGCTGTCAGAACCAGCACAATCGTCGGCGCGGGCGCGCTATCGAGAAAGAAGCTGGCGTAAGTGCCCAGCAGCATAGAACCCATGCAAATCAGCACCGAGAGCCACAACATGGTGGAGAATTTACGCACCAGCAGGAAGGCGATGGCACCCGGCGCAATCAACAGTCCAATGGCGAGGATCAGACCCGCTGCCGACAGCGTCGCCACAATCGTCAGCGAAAGACCCGCCAGCAATCCATAGTGCAGCGCCTTGACCGGCAGGCCAGACGCCTGCGCCTGCGCGGGATCGAAGCTCTGCAACAGCAGGTCTTTCCACTTCAACACAAGCATGGCAGCGACAACTGCCGAAATGATTGCGGCTGTCCGCAGCTCATGCGGCTCCACCCCCAGCATATTGCCAAAGAGGATGTGATCGAGATGCGCATTGGTCTCGACCGCGACATAAAGCACGATCCCGAGGCCAAACATGCCGGAGAAGACGACGCCCATCACCGTGTCTTCCTTCACCCGGCTGTTGCTGGAGAGATAGCCCGTGGCCACCGCACAGGTCATACCCGCCGCGAAGGCGCCAAGCAGCAGCGGGATGCCAAAGATATAGGCCAACACAATCCCCGGCAGCACCGCATGGCTGACCGCATCGCCCATCAGCGCCCAGCCTTTCATCACCAGAAAACACGACAGCAGCGCGGTGGGAACAGACACGATGATCGAGATCAGAAAGGCGTTCTGCATGAAGCCAAAGGCGAAGGGCTGCAGCAGGGTTTGCGTGTCCATCAGGCGGCCTCTTCCGTCAGGGGGTGTCGGGACCGGCGCCGCGCGGCCAGAAGCCCATGTTTGGGTGCAAAGACAAAGGCCAAGAGGAAGATCAGCGTTTGCAGGGTCACGATGATCCCGCCTGTGGCGCCGTCGAGAAAATAGCTGATGTAGGCGCCCGCAAAGCTGCTGCCCGCGCCGATGGCGACGGATGTGGCGATCAGACGCGGAAAGCGATCGCAGAGCAGATAGGCCGTGGCCCCCGGTGTGACTACCATGGCGATCACCAGAAAGGCCCCCACGGTTTGCATGGCGGCGACAACGCTGGCTGACAGAAGCATGAAAAAGATCGCCTTCAGCAAGCCGGGCCGCAACCCGATGGCCCGCGCGTGGTTCTCGTCGAAGAACGTCACCATCAGGTCTTTCCACTTGAGCAGAAGCACGGTCAGAGAAATCACCCCGATCAGGACCAGCTGCACCGTGTCCTCCGGCGTGATGGCCAGGATATTGCCCATGGTGATTGTCTGGATTGAGACGGAAATGGGGTTCAGCGAGACGATGAACAGCCCCAAGCCAAAGAAGGACGTGAAGATCAGGCCGATGATCACATCCGGTTTAAGACCGGAGCGTTCGGACAGGAACAACATCGCACCCGCCGCCAGCCCGCCTGCGATAAACGCGCCCAGGGCGAAGGGCAGGCCCAGCAGGTAGGCGCCCGCCACTCCGGGCACCACCGAATGCGACAACGCGTCGCCGATCAGTGACCAGCCCTTGAGCATCAGATAGGCTGACAGAAAGGCACAGACCCCGCCAACCAGGGCAGAGACCCACATGGCGTTGGTCATATAGCTATAGCCAAACGGCTCCAGCAGCAGCTCGATCATCCGCCTTGGTCCGTGCGCTGGGTCTTGTCGCCGTATTGCACGAAAGGGCGCTCGTCATCGGTAAAGATGGTGACCTCACGCGCGTCTTCGTCGTCATGCAGGGTTGTGCCGCCCAGAGTGAAGTGCCGCAGAACGCCGCCAAAGGCTTTCTCAAGGTTCTCGCGGGTAAAGGTCGTCTCAGTTAACCCGTGGCACAGCACGGTGCCCTTTACCAGGATCGTCCGGTCACAGAACTCCGGTACCGACCCGAGGTTATGCGTCGAGACCAGCATGACCCGCCCCTCGGCCCGCAGATCACGCAACAGCGCCACGATCTGCTCTTCGGTTTTCACGTCCACGCCAGTGAAGGGCTCGTCCAGCAGGATCACCTGTCCATCCTGCGCCAGCGCGCGGGCGAGAAACACGCGCTTGCGCTGCCCGCCCGAGAGCTCGCCGATCTGACGGTGGCGATAGTCTTGCATGTTCACGCGGGCCAAGGCCTGATCCACCGCGTCATGATCCGCCTGCCGGGGGCGGCGCAGAAAGCCCATATGGCCATAGCGGCCCATCATCACGACGTCTTCAACCAACACCGGGAAGGCCCAGTCAACCTCCTCGGACTGCGGGACGTAAGCGACAAGATTGCGGCGCAACGCCTCGCGCACGCTCAGGCCCAGAATGGAAATCTGCCCTTTGGAGGCGGGCACAAACCCCATGATAGCCTTGAAGAGCGTTGATTTGCCCGCGCCGTTCACCCCCACCAGCGCCGTGACCGTACCGCGCGGAATGTCGAAACTGGCATCCCACAAGGCGGTGTGGCCGTTGCGATAGGTCACGGTCACGTCCTCAGCCGCAAGGCCGACACCACCGTTGACCTCGTCGGGCGGTGTCGAAGGGTCGGCGATGTCGTCACGCATGGGCTTGTCCTCATCCCAGGATGGCTGGGCGCGCCAGGCCAAGCCGGATGGCAGACCTATCCCCTGCACATAGCCCTCCGATCCGCGACGATCAATTGATCGCCTCCTGCAAGCCTTCGGCCACCGTGCGCGAGGTGACGGTGAGCAGGTCCAGATAGGTGGGCACCGGGCCATCGGGGTCGCTTAGACTGTCGACATAGAGCACCCCGCCATAGGCCACGCCGGTTTCACGCGCGACCTGCTCGGCCGGTGCCGTGTTCACGGTGCTTTCGCAGAAGACGACCGGAATATCATTGCCGCGCACCCCATCGATCACCGCGCGCACCTGCTGTGGCGTGCCAACCTGATCGGCGTTCATCGGCCAGAGATACAGCTCCTTCATAGCAAAATCACGGGCCAGATAGCTGAACGCACCCTCACACGTCACCAACCAGCGCCGGTCCGCCGGGATCTCAGCCACCGCCACACGCAGCGGCTCGATCGTAGCGCGCAGCGCGTCCTTGTAACGAGCGGCGTTTGCGGCGTAGGTCTCCGCGTTCTCCGGATCAGCTTCAGACAGAGCCCTAACGATATTATCAATATAGATCAGCGCATTATCCAGCCCCATCCAGGCGTGCGGGTTGGGTTTGCCCTCGTAAGACCCTGACGCAATGGAGATTGGGTCGATCCCCTCGGTCAGCGTCGCCGAAGGAATATCAGCCATATTCGACAGGAACTGCTCAAACCAAAGCTCAAGGTTCATGCCGTTCCATAGGATCAGATCGGCATCGGAGGCGCGCACGATGTCCTGTGGGGTCGGTTCATAGCCGTGGATTTCTGCCCCCGGCTTGGTGATTGACACCACCTCTGCAGCGTCCCCCGCAACGTTGGAGGCCATGTCAGCCAGTACCGTAAAGGTGGTGACCACCTTGATCTTGTCATCTGCCCAGCCTCCGGTGGCGGCGACTAGCGACAGGGCCAGCGCAGAACAGGCTGTATAGAGGGATCGCGGCATTTGTCTCTCCTTTGGATCAACTGTAGTCCAAACGCCTGTAAATGCAAATCAGTCGCAACTGTCAAGCGATTTGCGAATGATTCTCAATTAAGCTAGACCTCTGCGGCTTTTGGCAGAACCAGCAAATAGGTATCCATAATCCAGCCATGGCGGGCACGGGCTGCCCTGCGCGCCTGCAGAATGCGCGGGGTTGCCTCGGCGAGCGGGCCGCTCTCCACTATCTGCTCGGACATGCCGAGATACGCGCCCCAGAAAATCTCGGCGCCCGGGATATCAAGGGTTTGAAACCCCGCCTCCCCATCCAGCATGACAACCAGCCGCTCCGCGCCCTCCGGCCAACCCTGGTCGCGCAACTGGCGGCCTGTTGTAATGTGAATAGGGCCGTTCACGGCATTGAGGGGGATGGCATGCGCCGCCGTCAGCGCTTGAATGGCCGTAATGCCGGGGATCACGCGGATGTCGGGCACAGGGTGTAGCCGCTGCGCAATCCGCAGCGTGCTGTCGTAGAGCGAGGGATCCCCCCAGACCAGCAGCGCCACCGGACCTTCCGGGGCAACCTCGGCCACAGCCGACTGCCAGCGTCGTGCAATCTCATCATGCCACTGGGTCACGCGCTCAAGATACGGCAAGGCCGGGTCCCGCTCGGGGTAGTTGAAGCGGACAAGTCTGGCCGTGGACCCCGACGCCTCGATGATCCGGTAGCGCAACTCGGCCAGATCATCCTTGCCTTCCCCCTTGTGCGGAACAAGGATCACCGACGCGTCGCGCAGCGCCTGCATGCCCTCTCCCGTCACATGCAGCGGCGATCCGGTTCCGATGCCGATCAGCCAAAGTGTCTGGATCATGGCCCGCCCACAAAAAAAGCCCGGCCCCCGCGTGGGGTCCGGGCCGGTCGCAGTGTCAGATCACGCGACCCGGTAGAGACGCGCCGTGAAGAGCCCATCAGGCAGGCGCGACCGCAGCGCCTTTGCCGCGGCCAGTACTGCAAGATCCGCAATCGGTTCGATCAGGACGACAAGCATGTAGGCCGCTCCGAAGGTGAGGACGGACTGCGCCGTTTCGGCACCAATGCCCTGACCATAGAAAGCCCAGAAGGCCACCCAGGCCACAACCCCGCCCTGATAAAGGGCTGACAGCTTGAAGACATCCGCATAGGCCAGATCCACATAGGCCCGGTCTTGCGGGATGAACCGCTGCGCCAGCGCCGAGATCGCAAAGAGCGGCACCAGCAGTGTCGTGACATTGACGAAAAACATCGGCAAATCGCTGGGCGCGAAGAACGCCCCCTGGATGAGCAGACCAAGCGCAAGGCCCAGAGCTGCGGGCGCCGCACCCATCAGCAGAAAGAGCGTGGTGCCAAGAATGAAGTGCACTTCCGAAACGCCCACCGGGAAATGCGGCAGCACCTCAAAGAAGATAAACGTGCCAACGGCGGCCAACGCGGTCCGCACCGCGAACGAGCCTGCACTGTGAGTCTTGAGATCCTGAAGCGCGAGTTTGGCCGTATAGCCAGCCGCCCCTGCTGCCGTGGCATAGGCGAAGGCCATTTTGGCCCCATCAACGACACCGGGTTCGATATGCATGTCTGATCCTTTCTGCGCTGCCCCTCCGGCAGCAAAATGCCCGTGATGTCACGGGGTATGAGTGTGGCACAGCAGGTCTCCTGACTTGCGGGTCGCTGCACCCCGGTCCTTCCCAGCCTTTGGCCAGTGGATTGTCCGGAGTACTCACCGCTTACAGTTGCGGGGGCAGTCTGAGACTTTCACTCAGTTCCCTTTTCAGCCACGAGTCGTGGCACTGTGCCTACAGTCCTAACTGGGTTGGTGGCGCCCGAACAAGCGCAAAAGCGACTTTTAGATCTCTGCGAACGGCCCGTAGAGGATCAGCGCGGGCTGGTTGCCAACATCCTGTTCCAACCGCCGGGCCAGGTCCGCCACGGTGGAGCGGTCGATGCTCTGGTCAGGTGTGCTGACGCTTTGAGCGAGGATCGCGGGTGTATCGGCGGGCAGGCCTTGCGCGTGCAGGGCCTCGAACAGACGCGGGAAGGTCCGTTTGCCCATGAAAACGACGGTTGAGGCGGAGGGATCAGCCAGCGCCTTCAGGTCGAGGTCCGGCGGCAATTGGCCCTTTGCGTCATGCCCGGTGACAAACTGCACCCGGCGCGCCGTCAGACGACGCGTGAGGGGAATGCCCGCAGCCGCCGCTGCCGCGCAGGCCGAGGGGATGCCGGGGATGATCTCATAGGGAATGCCCGCGTCGCGCAACGCGACAAGCTCTTCCTCCAACCGCCCGAACATGCCTCCATCTCCGGATTTCAACCGCACAACGCGCTGATCCATCTGCGCGTAGTCGACCAGAAGGCGGCTCACATGGTGCTGTTTCGGCGAGGGGCGGCCTGCCCGTTTGCCCACCCCAACCAGATCGGCCCCTTGTCGGGCGTGGCTAAGGATTGGCCCCGAGGAGAGGTCATCAAACAGCACCGCATCCGCCCGCTTCAACCGATCCACCGCCTTGAGGGTCAGCAGTTCCGGATCACCGGGGCCGGAGCCCACGAAGCTGACAAAGCCGGTCACGTGACTTCCTCCGCCGTGATCAGATGGAAGAAGGTGCCGCTGACATTGCCACGATGGGATCCGGTTTCCGGCACTGCGTTGCCGTCCGCATCCGCAACCTGTGCCAGCGGCGCGTCGGGCTGGTCGAGAATGGTGGAGTAATGAAATTCATGCCCGCGCAGCGCTGCCCCGGCCGTATGGCCGGGCAGCGGCGCCTCCAGCACTGCACGACGATACCCCAGATGGAACTTGCGCTTTTCATAGCTCGTCACCAGCCCCAGCAGACCAGCCATCAGATGCCGCTGCCCCTCCTTGTCGATCAACGCCTCGCCAAGGGCCATGTACCCTCCGCATTCGCCATGGATGGGCCGCGTTTCGGCGTGGGTGCGCAGGCCCTCCTGAAAGCGGCGAGCAGCAGCCAGCGTGCCTCCGTGAAGCTCGGGGTAGCCGCCCGGCAGCCAGACCAGATCCGCCTCCGGGTCCGGCGCCTCGTCATTCAACGGCGAAAACGGCAGAATTTCCGCTCCCGCCGTGCGCCAGCCTTTCAGCACATGCGGGTAGGTGAAGGAAAACGCCGCGTCCCGTGCCAGGGCGATGCGTTGTGCGGGCGGCTTTGGCAATCCGCCCTGCGCCACCGGCAAGGCCACGCCCCGCGCGGCTGCGCGAATGGCGGCGATATCTACATGCGCGCGCAGGAATGTTGCGTAGCCTGCAATCGCAGCATCCAGATCCGGATGTTCCACGGCCTGAATGAGGCCCAGATGCCGCTCCGGCAGGGTCAGATCCCCTCGGCGCGGCAGCACGCCGAGCACGGTCAGCCCCGCCTGCTCCATTCCCAACCGCGCCAGCCGTTCATGACGCGGCGAGGCGCAGCGGTTCAGGATCACGCCCGCAAAGGGCACATCGGGGTTGTAGGCCTGGAACCCCAGAGCCGTGGCCGCTGCCGACTGCGCCTGCCCGCTGACGTCCACCACCAGCACCACCGGCCAGCCCATGTGCTGCGCGGTCTCGGCGCTGCTGCCAAAGCCGCTTTGCCCTCGCGTGGCGACCCCGTCGTAAAGGCCCATGGAGCCTTCGCCGACGCAGATATCCGCCCCTGCGGCCTCAGCCGAGATGCTAGTCAAAAGCTGCTGCCCCATGGCCCAGCTGTCCAGATTGAAGGAGGCCCGCCCCGACGCCGCCTGATGAAACGCGGGGTCGATATAGTCTGGCCCAGATTTGAACGGTTGCACCTGCAAGCCATCGTCTGCCAAGGCCCGCAGCAGGCCCAGCATCACCGTGGTTTTACCAGTGCCTGAGGAGGGCGCGGAAATCAGGATACCGGGGATCTCAGTCATCGCCGTGGCTCCAGCTGGCCCAGGGGCTGTCGGCGGTTTGCGGGCGGTAGCGCCGGTCGTAGTCCGCCGCATAGAGGCAGCTTTCATCGAACCCTTCCCCCGCCAGCGCTGGACCAACAAGAATGAGCGCCGTGCGCGAGATACCTGCATCCAGGCGCGCGGCGATATCCGCGAGCGTGCCGCGCACGATCTGCTCATCGGGCCAACTGGCGCGGTAGACGACGGCGACCGGACAATCCGCGCCATAAGCCGGGGTCAGATCGCGCACCACCGCATCCAGGTTCTGGATCGACAGGTGAATGGCCAGCGTCGCTCCCGTCGCGGCGAAATTGGTCAGCGTCTCGCCCTTAGGCATCGAAGACGCGCGCCCCGGCGTCCGGGTCAGCACCACCGACTGCGCCAGACCCGGCAGCGTCAGCTCTGCGCCCAGCGCCGCTGCCGCCGCAGAGAAAGACGGCACCCCAGGTGTAACCGAGACGGGAATACCCAGCGCGCGCAACCGGCGCAACTGTTCGCCCATGGCCGACCAGACGGATAGGTCGCCCGAGTGCAGCCGCGCCACATCCTTGCCCGCCGCGTGAGCAGCACGGATCGCGTCAATGATCTCGTCCAGCGACATCGACGCGGTGTTCACGATCTCCGCGCCCTCGGGGCAATGGGCCAGGACCGCCTCGGGCACCAGCGACCCAGCATAGAGGCAGACCGGGCAGGCGGCGATCAGGTCGCGCCCGCGCAAGGTCAGAAGATCGGGGGCGCCCGGTCCGGCGCCAATGAAATGAACGGTCATGTGGCCTCTTGAATGGCAAGCGCGCAGGTGGCGAGTTTGTCGGCGGAAATCTGGCGGACGGTGAGCAGCCGCGCGCCCGGCCCGGCCGCCGCCAGCGCGGAGGCTTCGGCCACCGAACCGGTGCCAAATCGCACCCGCGACGCGTCGGAGTGCGTGGTTGTTTTCTGCTGCGCCAGAACGTCGGGCGGGATGGCCTTGATGGGCAGGCCCCGCTCTTCGGCAAAAAGCCGAAAGGCCTCTGCCATAGCCTTGTCGTCTACGGTGGCGAGCACCTCGGGCTCTGCCGCCTCGCAAGCCCGCGCAAAGGCGTCTTCGAGGCTACTGGCCGTCGCTCCCTTGCGAAATCCAAACCCTGCCGCGATCATAGCTCAACGCTCCATTGCACAATCGGGTAGCTGGCCTTCCAGCCACGCCTTGGCCCCAGTGGCTCCGAGCGGGCCAGCTCCAGCCGGAGCAGATCCCCGCCTCTCCGTGCCTGAGCTTGCAACAAAAGCGCCTCAGTCTCCAGCGTCACCGCATTGGCCACCAGCCGGGTGCCTGTGTCGAGGTGGGTTTCGAGCCAGTCCAACAGGTCGTGCGACAGACCGCCGCCTACAAAAACCGCCTGCGGTTTGGGCTGATCTTGCAGCGCGTCGGGTGCAGCACCGGTCACGACGCTCAGACGCTCCACGCCCAACCCGGTGGCGTTCTGCGCGATCCTCTTGGCCCGGTCGGCGCGTGGCTCAAAGCTGATCGCTTGCAATGTCCGATGGGTCAACAGCCACTCGATGGCGATGGAGCCGGAGCCACCGCCGATGTCCCAGAGCAACTCATGCGGCTGTGGTGCCAGCGCCGAGAGCGTCATGGCTCGCACCGGGCGCTTGGTGATCTGGCCGTCATGCTCAAACCAACTGTCGGGGCGACCGCCAGCCACTGGCAACGCAGCGCCCTCACCCTTGACCTCCACCGCCACACAAACCGGGTGCTGAAATTCACCCGTGCTCGGCGCATCGGCGGTGGTCGCCGTGATCACCTCCCGCGGGCCACCCAACGCCTGCAGCACATGGCAAGCGGAGGGGCCGAAGCCCTCGGCCACCAGATAGCTGCCCAGATCCTGCACCGCCGCCCCGTCGCGCAGTAGCAGGATCAGCCGCGCCTGCGGGGCCAAATGCGGGCGAAGTCGGGTCAGCGGGGCCGCGTGCAAGCCTAGACAAACCGTCCGCTCCAACGACCAACCAAGCTGGTTTGCGGCGAGGGCGAAGGTCGACGGCCCGGGCAGGCTGCGCCACTGGTCCGGTGCCAGATACCGCGCGAGCGTGGCTCCTGCGCCGAACCAGAACGGGTCACCCGAAGCGAGCACAACCACAGGCCTGCCGCGCAACTCCAACAGCGGCGCGATGCCATCGGCGAAGGGCACAGGCCAGGGCCGCGTCTCGCAGGGCAGATCGCCCAGCAAGGCCAGATGGCGCGGCGGGCCAATGACGATTTCCGCCGCCTCCAGCGCAGTTCGGCTTGCGGCGCCTAAGCCGTTCAGGCCATCTTCGCCCAGCCCTATGATCGTCAACCACGGAGCGTCAGACATGGAGCCAAACGTCCTTGTGCTGGGCGGCACCACCGAAGCCACGGCGCTTTGCCGGGCGATGGCTGAGGCAGACGTGCGCGGCACGATCTCCTTTGCCGGACGGGTCGCGCGGCCCGTGCGCCAGCCGCTGCCGCAAAGGGTGGGCGGGTTTGGCGGGGTGGGCGGTCTTGCCGATTACCTGCGCGCAGATCGCATCACCCATGTGGTCGACGCCACCCACCCCTTTGCCGCGCAGATGAGTCGAAACGCGATTGCGGCCTGCGCGGAGGCCAACGTGCCGCTCACCGCCCTGACCCGCGCGCCGTGGTCTCCCGAGGCTGGCGACCACTGGACCCGTGTGTCCGATATCGCAGGCGCCGTCGCGGCGCTGGACCGCCCGGCAGAGCGGGTCATGCTGGCCATTGGTCGCCTGAACCTCCCCGCTTTCGCACCGCATCCGCAGCATTGGTACCTGCTGCGCTTGGTCGACCCGCCCGAAGTGCCGCCGCCCTTCCCGGAGCATCACATCCTCGTAGATCGCGGCCCATTCGATGCCGCCACCGATCTGGCGCTGATGCGGGACCATCGGATCAGCCTCGTGGTCTCCAAGAACTCCGGTGGCAGGGGCGCCTATGCCAAGATCCTCGCCGCACGCGAACTGAGCCTGCCGGTGATCATGATCGACCGGCCCGAGCTGCCCAAGCGGCGCGAGTTGCATGGGGTGTCGGAGGTGCTGGACTGGGTCGCTCATGCCTCCATCGACCTCGGGGTGTAGACGATGGGCGCCCCATCCCGCGTAATGATGCGGGTGTTGGAGGCACCGACAATCACCATCGTGCGCATGTCGGCCATTTCGGGGCGGGTGTCGGTCAGCGGCACCACGCGGATCTCTTCCTCCGGCGTCGAAACAGCGCGCGCGAAGATCACCGGGCGGTTGTCGCCGCAAGCCTCCTTGAGGATATCCAGTGTCTTGGCAAAGCCCTCGGGTCGCGATTTGGAGCGCGGGTTGTAGAAGGCCATGGCGAAATCAGCCTCCACCGCCAGCCGCAGCCGCTTTTCGATCAGCGCCCAGGGTTTGAGATTGTCACTGAGGTTGATTGCGCAGAAATCATGCCCCAGCGGCGCACCCGCCCGCGCCGCGGCGGCCAGCATCGCCGTGATGCCTGGCGCCACGCGGATATCCAGCACGCGCCAGTTGGCTGGCCCCGCCTCCACGGCTTCGAACACGGCGGCGGCCATAGCAAAGACGCCGGGATCGCCCGACGAGACCACCACAACCCGGCGCCCCTCCGCCGCCATCTCCAAGGCATGGCGGGAGCGGTCCAGCTCGACCCGGTTGTCGCTGGCGTGCAGGCGCAGGCCGGGGCGCTCCGCCACGCGCGCCACATAAGGAATGTAGCCCACTACATCCGTCGCTTCCGCCAAGGCGCGGCTGACCTCTGGTGTCATCAGGTCGGGATCGCCCGGGCCAAGGCCCGCAATAACAAGCCAGCCGCTCATGGCCGGCGGCCCTGCCCGTGCACCACGATGATGGAGAAATAGGGCGTGACCTTGTCGCCCGCCTCGGCCAGCTGCTGCACCGTCTGGTTGGGCATGCTGGCGTATTCGATCAACCACGCGCGGTCATATAGATCCGCTGCCTTCAAGGCGGAGGTGACTTTATCGAAATGCCGCCCGATCTTCATCACCACCACCGCATCGCTGCGCATCATGGCCTCGGTGAGGGTCTCTTTCGGCAGCGTACCCATCAGCACTGTGAGGATATCATCCCCCCAGGTCACCGGTTGGCCCGTCGCCGTCCAGGCCCCTGACATGCCCGTGATCGCTGGCACCACCTGCACTGGCACCTCGTCCTTGAGCCGGGTGTAGAGGTGCATGAAGGAGCCGAAAAAGAACGGATCCCCCTCGCAGAGCACAACGACATCTTCGCCCTGCCCGACCAGCTGTTTCAGGTGGTCCGTGCAGCTGGCATAGAAGCCCGAAAGCGCGTCATTGTAGGCCGGGTCAGTCACCGGGATTTCCGTGGTCACCGGATATTCCATGGGGAATTCGACCACATCGGCGTGCAGCAACCCCTCGACGATGCGCCGCGCCTGACCGGAGCGGCCCGCCTTGCGAAAGAAGGCCACATGCCGGGCGCCCCGCAACAGACGGTCTGCCCGCACGCTCATCAGGTCCGGATCACCGGGGCCGAGGCCGACGCCATAGATCGTGCCGGTGCTCATTCCGCCCGGCTCGCGATGGCGTTGATGGCGGCAACGGTGATGGCGCTGCCGCCCAAGCGGCCCTGCACGATGCAGCAAGGCACCGGCTGATCAGCCCAGAGCGCATCCTTGCTTTCCACCGCCCCCACGAACCCCACGGGGCAACCGATAATCGCGGCAGGGCGCGGGCAGCCTGGGTCTTGCAGCATGTTCAATAGGTGGAAAAGCGCCGTGGGCGCGTTGCCGATAGCGACGAGCGCGCCCTCCAGATGCGGGCGCCACAATTCAAGCGCTGCGGCAGAGCGGGTGTTCTGCATCTCAGCGGCCAACGCGCGCACGCCGTCATCATGCAGGGTGCAGATGACGGTATTGTCCGCAGGCAGACGTGGACGCGTGACCCCTTCGCTGACCATGCGGGCGTCACAGAGGATCGGCGCGCCGCCCTCCAGGGCCGTGCGCGCCGCAGCCGCAAAGCCCGGCGAAAAGCGGATATGCTCTTCCAGACCCACCAGACCGGCGGCATGGATCATGCGCACAGCGATCTGCTCTTCATCGGGTGAAAAGCGCGCCAGGTCGGCCTCAGCCCGGATCGTCGCGAAGGACTGTTTATAGATCGCGGCGCCGTTTGTTTCGTAGACGTAAGTCATGGGGTGGTCTTCAATTCCGCCAATATCTCATCGGGCCGGAGCCCGGTTTTTTCAGGGGCATCCCACGCATGACCCTGCCGGACAAGGTCAAAACGCCCGTCGCGCCCGATCAGTGTGAGATCAGCCCGGCCCCGGCGCGCGCAGCCCTTGGCGCAGCCTGAGACATGCACGCTGCCCTGCGTGACGGTGGCCAGTTGCCGGGCGAGGGCCCGTGTCTCAACCGTCGCGCCGGTGCAGAAGGGCGCGCCTGCGCAGGCGTCGGCGCGCATCATTATCTCAGCGGTCGGAAGGTCGTCACAGCGCTCGGGGGCAGCGCCGTCCAGCACAATCCGGCGCCATGGCGTGACCCGCAACGCCTGCGCGCCCGTCTCCACCATCCAACGCGCCAGGCTTGCCGCTTCGAACTGACCAAACTCCGCGCCGACCACGGCACCGAGCGGGTGCATTCCGGGTGCAGGGCGCGGACCACCGGGCAGCGGGGTCACTTCGCGCCACGCGGCGGGCAGGGCCACCCGCCGCACAACCGCACGCATCCTCCGCTCCTCAGCCGTGCGCTGCGCCGCAAACCACCGCGCCATATCCAGAACGGCCGCGCCGATCTCTGGCTCGGCCACCGGCTTGCCCCGGTCGGCGCCGTCCGCCCGGACACACCAGCCCTGCGCCGACCGTTCAACGCGAATATCAGCGGAGTCCTCCTGCAAGAGCGGCGCGGGGCCAGCATCCACCGCAAGGCCAAACTTCGCAGGTAAATCAGGCAGTTGCACGAGACGGCTCAGCAGGTCTCGCGTGATCCGGTGAGTCGCATCGCCGTCCTGCCAGAACGGGGTCACCAACACATTGCGACGCGCTTCAAGCTCCGGCGACAGATCCAGCAGCCCCAAGTCATCCAAAGCCTGCAATAGCGGCATCTGCCCCTGCTCCGACACGCCCCGGATCTGAAGATTTGCCCGGTTGGTGAGGTCGAGCACCCCGCTTCCATAGGTCTGTGCCGCCTCACAAAGCCCCTGCACCTGCACCGCGTTGAGCCGTGCGAAATAGGGCCGCACGCGGACGATCAGACCGTCGCCCGACATCATCGGGCGATGCGCGCCGGGGCACCAGCCCTTGACGGCGGGCGCCACACTCACTGTGCCGCCTCCAGATGCGCAAGGATGGAATTGCGCCGGGTTTGCCAGAGACCTGCTGCGTGCAGCTCGGCAAAGCGGGCCACCATCGCCGCGTGTGCCTCGGGGTTCGCGTCCTGCAGGAACTGGTCGGTCTCGGCATGGCCGAGGGTCGCATCGTGATAGAGATCGAAGAGATGCGACGAGACCGCGCCCGCCAACTGCGCAAAGGCCGCCATATGATCGAGTGTTGCGGCAATCTCGGCAGCACCCCGGAAGCCATGGGCGCGCATGCCCGCGACCCAAGCCGGGTTCGCAGCGCGCGCCTGAACGACGCGGGCGATCTCTTCCGGCACGGCGCGGGCGCGCGGGCGCGCGGGGTCGGTGGTGTCGAGGTGATAAAGCGCGGCCTGCCCGCCGGTGACCGCTTGGGCCGCGGCAAACCCCGCCTCATGCGCGGCGTAATCAGCGGCGAGCAGCAGGTCGGTCTCCGGCAGGTCCTGCGCGTGTACAAAGCTGTCGGCCTGGGCGACGCGGGCGCGGATGCCGGGGCTGTGGTGGGCTGCCTTCTCGCCATCGAGCGCCCAGGCGCTGGCGCTCAGCCAGGCCTCGCCTGCCGCGGCGCGCCCCTCGCTGGTATAGGTGTCCAGCGCGTCAGCCATGCCGACGCCGAAGCGACCCGGTTGAGGCCCGTAGACGCGGGCGAGGTCGGCGCGGCCGACATAGGGGTTCCAATCCGGCGCCTCGTCGCGGTTCGCGAGGGCACGGACCGCTTGCCCGAAGAGCGCCGAGAGCGTCGGGAAGACGTCGCGGAAGAGGCCGGAGACGCGGAGCGTGACATCGATGCGGGGGCGGTCAAGCTCGGTGATCGGAAGGACCTCGATGCCAGAGACCCGCTCGGAGCCCGCATCCCAGACGGGCCGCGTGCCCAGCAGAGCAAGAGCCATAGCGAACTCCTCGCCGGCTGTGCGCATGGTGGCGGAGCCCCAGAGGTCCACGATCAGCCCACGCGGCCAGTCGCCCACGTCCTGCAAATGGCGGCGGATCAGCTCGTCGGCCAGGGTCACGCCCTGCGCATAGGCGGCGCGGGTGGGGACGGCGCGCGGATCGGTGGTGTAGAGGTTGCGACCTGTGGGCAGCACATCCATGCGGCCCCGGTAGGGCGAGCCCGATGGCCCCGCGGGGACACGGCGACCGTCAAGCGCGTCCAAAAGGGCCTGCCGCTCAGCAGCGACGGAGAGGCTGGTCTCGAACGGGGTCGCTGCGCGGGCGGGCCGGCCCCAGATGTGCAGGCCTTCGCCGAACTGCATCTCTTTGATATCGCAGACAAAATGGTCGATCCGGGTGATCGCCTCGGCATTGCATCCGGCGCGATCAAGGCCGAGGTCGTCCTCGACGCCAAGCGCCTGTGCCTCGTCGCGGATATCCACCTGCAGCCGGTCGCGGCGGCGGGGGTCGAGCCCATCGGCGTTGGAGAATTCGTCAAGCAAGGCTTCAAGCCGCACCAGCCGGTCGGGTGTGCCGCTGGCGCGCAGGGGCGGCGGCACGTGGCCCAGCGTGACAGCGCCGATGCGGCGTTTTGCCTGCGCGGCCTCACCCGGGTCGTTCACGATGAAGGGATAGATCACCGGCAGCGCGCCCGTCAGCACCTCGGGCCAGCACGCCTCTGACAAGGCGACGGATTTTCCGGGCAGCCACTCCAACGTGCCATGGGCGCCGATGTGCACAAGGGCGTCCACCTGCGTCTGGAGCCAGAGGTAAAAGGCCACATAGCCGTGGCGCGGCGTGCGCGAGAGATCGTGGTAGTCATCGACGCGGCGGTTAGGGTGGCCGCGCTCGGGCTGCAGGGCGATGATGGCCTGACCCGCCTCGGTGACCGGGAAATGGAAGGCGCCATCCTGCACCATCGGGTCGTCTTCGGGGGCGCCCCAAGCGGCCTCCAGATCGGCCTGCAGGCGTCGCGGCAGGCAGGCCAGAGCGGCGCGATACGCGGCCAAAGTCCAACGTCGGTGTAACGTCGATGTCACGTCGGTATGACGTCGGTGCGATGTCGGTATCGCGTAGCCCGCGTCGCGCAGATCATCAAGGATCGCCTGCGCCGAAGCGGGCGCGTCGAGGCCAACGGCGTGGCCCCGGTTCCAGTCTTTGCCCGGGTAGGTGGAGAGCAGAAGCGCGATCCGGCGCTCGGCCACGGGCGTGCGGGCGAGCGTCAGCCAGCCGTGCACGCGATCCGCAATTGCAGCGATGCGGTCGGGCACCGGCGCGTGGGCATAGCGGGAAAATTGCAGTTGCGGATCACGCTGCCCCGGCTCCTTGAAGGAGGCGACGCCCGCCATGATCCGGCCATCGACTTCCGGCAGCACCACATGCATGGCGAGGTCGGCGGGCGAGAGGCCGCGTTCGGCCTCGGCCCAGGCGTCGCGGGTGGAGGTGGCGAGGGCCACCTGGAAGACAGGGACCCCGCCCGCGTCGAGCGGGGACGTGCCATCGTCGCCTTTGCCGCTGAAGGCGGTGGCGTTGATTATGGCGGCGGGGGCCAGATGTGCCACCTGTCGGCGGAGCCAGCCTGCCGCCTCGGGGGCTTTCAGGGATGGCGCGAAGAGGCCCAGCACCTCGTAGCCGCGCGTGCGGAAGGCCGTGAAGAGCGCCTCAATGGGCGCGAGGTCAGCGGCGACCAGATAGGAGCGGTAGAAGGTGATCAGCAGGCGGGGTTTGTCGGATGCGGCCAGCGTCAGGACCGGGCAGGTCACCCCATGCTCGGGCGTCCAGGCGCCGACCGTTGGCAGGGATTTCGCGCCGCGCACGGGCCCCGCGTAGAGCCCGGCGGCCAAGGCCATCTGCGCCAGTGCGGCCTGGGCCGCCACCACGCCACCGGTGTCGCAGAGATGCGAGAGCCGCCGCAGGGTCGACACCGGCAGGGTGGCATAGTCGTCAAGCCGTGTGTCCACGCGCCCGTCGGCGGGCAGCACGGCGAGGGCGATGCCCTTCCGCTCGGCCAAGGCACGCACCTGCTGCAAACCGTAGGACCAATAGGGCACGCCGCCGATAAGGCGGATCAGGATGCCCTGCGCGCCCTCAAGCGTTTGTTCGACGTAAGTATCAACGGAGAGCGGGTGTTTCAGCGCGGCGAGGTTGGCGAGCCGCAGCGTGGGCAGCCGCCCCTCGGGCCCGCCGCCGCGCCGCCAGGCTTCCGCGAAGGCGCCAAGGTCGCTGTCAGAGAAGGAGAGCACCACCAGATCGCCGGGCGTCTGCCCCAGATCGGTGGGCGTCTCCGTCTCTTCGAGCCCGTGGCTTTCGCGGAAGACGACGTGCATGGGTTACTCGGCAGGCTCAGGCGCGTGCACGCCCAGAACGCTCTCAATCGTGGCACGGTTGATGTCGTCATGCTCGGCGATCACCACCAGACGCCCCTGCCGCGCTTCACCCGCTTGCCACGGGCGGTCGTACTGGTGGCGCACGCGGGCACCGACAGCCTGGACCAGCAGGCGCATGGGTTTGCCGGTGACGGCGGCGTAGCCTTTCACGCGGAGAATGTTGTGATCGTTGGCGAGCCTCTCGACGGCGCGCACGAGGTCGGCGGGATCGGCCAGTTCGGGGATGTCGACGACGATGCTGTCGAAGTCCTCATGGTCGTGGTCATGGGGCGCATCGTGATGGCTGGGGCGCGCGTCCATGTCGTCTTCCGCCGCCGCCTCCAGCCCGAGGATCACGCGGGGGTCAACCACGCCTTCGGCGACTTCGACCACGGGCAGCGGGCGGGGGGCTTCGGCGGCGATGATCTCTTTCGCCTTGGCCACGCCTTCTGGCCCCGTCAGATCCGGCTTGGTCAAAAGGATGATGTCGGCGCAGGAGATCTGATCCTCAAAAACCTCCGAGAGCGGGGTTTCATGGTCGATGCTGTCATCGGCTTCGCGCTGCGCGTCCACAGCGGCCACATCTGGCGCGAAACGTCCTGCGGCGACGGCTTCGGCATCGGCCAGGGCGATCACACCGTCCACGGTGATCTTGGAGCGGATGTCGGGCCAGTCGAAGGCTTTCAGCAGCGGCTTCGGCAGCGCGAGGCCCGAGGTCTCGATCAGGATGTGATCGGGACGCGGGTCGAGCGCCATGAGCGCCTCGATGGTTGGGATGAAGTCATCGGCCACGGTGCAGCAGATGCAGCCGTTGGCCAGCTCCATGATGTTCTCGGCCGGGCAATCAGGGATCGCACAGGACTTCAGGATATCGCCATCGACGCCCACATCGCCGAACTCGTTCACAACGACCGCGAGGCGTTTGCCGCCCGGGTTTTGCATCAGTTGGCTGATCAGCGTGGTCTTGCCCGAGCCGAGAAAGCCGGTGATCACGGTCACGGGGAGTTTGGCAAGGTCAGTCATGTGTCGTCTCCAGCGGCGGGATGCGCGCGATGCAGTTGCGTTTGAAGTGCTCCGGGCGCTCGCGCCACGGGATCAGCCCGTCTTGCGTCGCTGTGTAGCGGGCCGCACCGTCGAGCAGCATGTCGGCATGCGACACTTCATCGACGTTTCCGTAGATATACGTCCAGCGGTCACCGCCCCTGAGTGCCACGGTGCAGCCGTGATCGCAGTTCTGCAGGCACTCCACCGCCCGAAGCCGGATGCCGTCGGGCAGCGTGTTGGCGGCCAACGTGTCATAGAGCCGTTGGCCCGGGCGGCGGTCGTTTTCGGGCATCTCCTGCCCGCGGCGGCATTTGATGCAGACCAGAAGTTCGGTTGGAGGATCAGGCTCGGTTGCCGTGAATGTCATAGTCCATGTCCCATCTGTCATGGGACGCGGGTCAGATGGCGAGAGAGGCCCTGGGGCCTGTGTCTCGTCACCGGAACACCCCGTCCGGTTTTCGCATATGCGCTGGCAGGTCTCCCGGCTCACGGATTTCGGCGTCTCACCTGCGGTCTGCCCACCTTCCCGGAGCGACGCTCCAGTGGCCTTGGCAGCCCTCTTCCGTTCACGGTCGCGGGGGCGGCTGTGCTTTACCGCGCTGCGGCTGCACATTCCCTTTTCACTCAGGCAAGCCCAAGCACCAACACATCAAGCAGTTGCTTCGGATCGTGGGGGCTTGTCAAGCGCAACCGCCTTGCGTGCTGCGCTGTTTGGCGCGAGATCGCGCTATCGCAGGACTGAGCGCAGGAAGGCCTGCGTGCGCGCGACCTTGGGCGCAGTGAAGATCCGCTCGGGCGGGCCTTGCTCAACAATCACGCCACCATCCATGAAACACACGCTGTCGGCCAGCTCACGAGCGAAACCCATCTCATGGGTGGCGAGGATCATGGTCATGCCTTCGGCGCGCAACTGCCGCAGCACATTCAACACCTCACCCACGAGCTCGGGGTCAAGTGCTGCCGTGATCTCGTCAAAGAGCATGATTTCAGGTTGCATTGCCAAGGCGCGGATCACGGCGACCCGCTGCTGCTGCCCGCCAGAGAGCTGATCGGGGTATTTGCGCATGTGCTCCGCCAGACCGAAGCGGTCAAACAACGCCTCGGCCTCGGCTGTGCTGTCACGCCTCAGAACGCGGCGCGGAGCCAACAGCACATTCTCCAACGCCGACATATGCGGAAAGAGGTTGTAGGATTGAAACACGATCCCGATGCGCCGGCGCACAGGCCCGAGGTCAAGCCCAGGCTCCGAGATATCCTGCCCGTCGAGCAACACGGCGCCCTCGTCGATGGACTCCAACTGGTTGATACAGCGCAGGAGCGTTGATTTGCCCGACCCGGACGCGCCGATCAGGCAGATCATCTCGCCTACAGCCACATCCATATGGATGCCGCGCAGCACCGCATTGTCGCCAAAGGCCTTCTGAACACTGCGCAAGGAGAGTTTAGCCGTCGTCCCGACATCCAGCGCAGACCTATCGGTGGTGTCCCGCCCGGCGGACCCGCCGGGCGGCGCAGGCCCACGGCGCGGCGCATCAGCGCCGCGCCGTGGGCCTGCGCCGCCGTCCGCACCATCCGCAACGGATCGTTCTACGCTAGGACCGGGCATTGCGATCCTTATTCAACAAATGATCCGCATAGCGCGTTGCTGGCACGGTGATGGCAAGGAAAATGACAGCAGCCACCACGTATGGCGTAAAATTGGCCAGCAGGCTCTTGTAGATGCCCGCCTGCCGCAGGATTTCGACCGGGCCTATAAAAGACAAGAGCGCCACGTCCTTCTGCAAAGCCACCAGCATGTTCATATTCGCAGGCACCACGCGGCGCACTGCCTGCGGCAAGATCACATACCGCATGGTGTCACGCTCATTCAGGCCCAGACAGATCGCCGCGTTGCGCTGGCTTGCGTGGATGCTCTCGATCCCTGAGCGCAGAACTTCGGCGATATACGCGGAATAGGTGAGCACCAGCGCCACCGTGCCCCAGATATACGGGCTGTTCCACGGGCGCGGCAGGCCCAGCCCCGGCACACCGAACCCGATGAGATAAATGGTCAGAACCACCGGCACGCCACGGAAGATATCCACGTAAACCGCGCCAAAAATCCGCAACGGAAAGAGTGCGGGCGCGCGGGCGCCTCTTGCCAAGGCCACTGCCAGCCCCAGCGCACATATAAGTGGCACCGACCAGGCAAAGATCATCACGTCGATGAGGAAGGCTTTGAGCAGCGTCGGGAAGGTCTGCACAAAGACCGCGCCGTCAAAGAAGCTGGCCCGCACCGCAGGCCAGCCCGGTGCAAGCGGGACCAGCAAAACAATTGCCGCGACCACAAGCCCGGTGCTCACGGCGGCAATGGTCAGCGCGCGCCGCCGCTCGGCGGCCTCATGTGCCTGCCTGCGGTTCACCTGCGCCTACTCAATCAGCGGCACACCCGTGGCCTGTTGCAACCACTCTGCCTCAATCGCGGCGAGCGACCCGTCTGATTTCAAGGCCTCCAGCGCGGCATCGACGCAGTCTTTCAGCGGATTGCCCTCCGTCATCAAGGCGCCAAAGTGATCCGGATTGGCGCTTTCATCTGGCGCGAACTGGCCAAGAACCTGGCCACCCTCAAGAACGACGGCAGAGAGGTAAAGCGCGGTGGGCAGGTCAAAGAGCGCCGCATCCACCTGACCTGCCTTCATGGCTTCCACCACATTGGCGTTGTCGTCATAGACCAGCGGGCTGGCGTCGGGCTGGATGGTCTCGGTCACCATGGGCAGCGCGGTGGTGGAGGCGACAACACCCCAGCGAAGCTGCTTCAGCGCGTCGAGGCTGGCCGAGAGGTCGCCCCCGCCGCGCACCAGCACGGCCATGGGCGCGGTGTAATAGGGCGCGGAAAAGTCGACCACCTTGTCGCGCTGTTCCGTGATCGAGAACTGCTGCATGTTCAGGTCGAAATCCTTGGCGCCGGGCTGGATCGCCTGATCAAAGGAGGTCCGTGTCCAGACCACATCCTCGGACGCAAAGCCCATCGCCTCGGCCAGAGCATAGGCTACAGCAGCCTCAAATCCCTTGCCGCTTTCGGGTGCGTCATCGATAACCCAAGGGTAATAGGCCGGATTGCCCGTTGCGATGGTCAGCTTGCCCTCGGTGAGCGTTTTGCCGTCGCTGCAGCTTTGCGCCGCAACCGCACCTGCCAGCATCATCGCGCCCAACGCGGCCCCTGTCACTTTCATCCACATGGTCCAACTCCCCGTTTGTCCTGTCCTTGATCCGGTTATCCCCGGAGTGGCGCCCGCAGGCAAGGCCCGGCCTGCGTCCGGGCCTTGCCTGCGGGCGACGCGCCTCAAATGTCAGCTATTGAGACTTCCAGCGACGGTGAACCCACAACCACTGCTCCATATGCGCGCAAACCTGGCGCTCCAGACTGTCGTTCAGCGCCTGCGTCATGTCTTCGGGTGTGCCATGCGGAACCGGGTCTTCGATCACAACCTCAAAGCTCACCCCATCCGGCTGACGCACACCGTAGCAGGGCACCAGAAGCGCGTTGTAGCGCAGCGCCAGTTCAGCCGCAGACAGCGCGGTATAGGCCGTGTGCCCAAAAAACTTGAGCGGCGCGCCCGCCGACATATGTTGGTCGATCAGCAAAGCAATCGTGTTGCCGGACTTGAGGAATTTGACCATCTCACCCATGCCGCGCCGCCCGCGCAGAAACAGTGGTGTGCCCACCTGGGCGATGCGCGAGACGTAGAAGTCGTTGAACCCGCGGTAGTTCATCGCCCGGTAGAGCCCCCCAACCTGATACCCCCGCTGGATCAGGACAGAACGTACCACGTCGTAATTGCCAAAATGCCCCGAGACCAGAATGATTGGCCGCCCGGCCTGCCGCGCGTCCTCGATTGCCGCGACGCCAGCCCCGGTGACCGGGGTCTGCGCAGCCGTCTTGATCAGATCCCTTGGGGAGAACAACTCGGCCAGGGTGCGCCCAATCTGATTGGGCACGGCGCGGGCCAGACGCTCCTTCTCCGCATCGGGCATCTCGGGAAAGATCAGGCCGAGATTGTCGCGCACGCGCTGCCGGTAGCCGATCAAAGGCCCGGCGACATGAGCCAGCACCCAGCCGCTCACCGGCACACGGATGCGGTAAGGCAACAGCGTCAGCACGCGAATGACCCCGATAATGATCGCGCTCACAACCCGGTCTTTCAGATCGGCGTGATCATCGTCTTTGGAAGGAGTGTTACCTGTCGCCGTCATTGCGCTTTCGCGTGGGTTCGGATGGCGCGGTTGTAGCACGTGCGCAGGCGCGCTCAAGGCCCGTGTCTTGCGCCATGAAAAAAGCCGCCCTCTTTGGAGCGGCCCTTCGTTTCGTGTGGAGCACGTGCAGCTTAGGCTGCCAGTGCGTCCTGCGCCTGCTTCACGATGGCACCAAATGCGTCCGGCTCATGCACGGCCAGATCCGCCAGCACCTTGCGGTCCACTTCGATCCCCGCCAGATTCAGGCCGTTGATGAAGCGGCTGTAGGTCAGCGCTTCGTCATGCGCGCGCACGGCGGCGTTGATCCGCTGGATCCACAGCGCGCGGAAGTTACGCTTGCGATTCTTGCGGTCGCGTGTGGCGTATTGGTTGGCCTTGTCGACAGCCTGGCGCGCAACCTTGAAGGTGCTCTTGCGGCGGCCATAGTAGCCTTTGGCGGCCTTGATGACCTTCTTGTGACGGGCGTGGGTGACGGTTCCACCTTTAACTCGGCTCATGTTCGATCTCCTGTCACTTAGCGGTCGTAGGGCATGAAGCCCTTGACGATTTTGGCATCGGGCGCGCTGAGCGTGGTGGTGCCGCGCGCGTCACGGATGAATTTGCGTGTGCGTTTGATCATGCCGTGGCGTTTGCCAGCCTGTGCGGACATCACCTTGCCGGTGGCCGTCACCTTAAAGCGCTTCTTGGCGCTCGATTTTGTCTTCATCTTGGGCATTTCCGTCTCCTTGGTTTGCGGTATGCACGCGACTCGGCATGCCACTTGGCCGGCCGCATGAAGTAGAGCGCGCCTCTTAGGCTAAAGATCATCCGCTGACAAGAGGGGGGCGACATAAGCACACTGCCAAATTGCGAACAGAGATTGACCGCATGCTGGTTCGACCTTCCCAGACGGTCATATCCGGGCGCTGACATCGGTGCGGCAGGCGCAGATCAAGGCGCTTGATGCGCAGCTGCGTGCCGCCGAAGACGGCGGAGAGCAGAGCAGTGCAGACAGCGAAGCCGTCCTGCGGACTATCAGGCGGTCGTGACTGCGGCGTCGACCGATGAGATGACACAGCGGGCCATCGGGCGGGGCCATGGGCAGATCCCTGATCCGGACGCGCTGCAGAACGCCCAGACTGCCGTCGCTTTGGTGGCAGCAGATGTGCTAACCGTCAGCGATCCTGTCGAGCGGACCCGTCAGGGTTCAACACTGGCGCCGCGCATCTTCTGGCCATCATGAAAAACCTCTCCGACGGGATCGGGCGAGACTATTCAGGGTCAGTGTTGAAAATCTGACGCTCGTCGCAGGGCGCAACCCGCAAGATATTGGTGCTGCCGGGGACGTTGAAGGGCACGCCCGCAGTCACCACAATCTGATCCGTCTGTTCCGCATAGCCCTGCCGCGTTGCTGCGCGGGCGGAAGCCACGACGGCCAGCTTGAACCGGTCCAGCTTATCGGTCATCACACAATTGATGCCCCAGGTCAGGGTCAGCCGACGCGCTGTGCTGCGCAGCGGTGTCATGGCCAAAATCGGGACACGCGGCCGCTCGCGCGCGGTCAGTGCCGCCGTGGTCCCGCTCTGCGAAAAGCAGCAAATGGCCTTGATGTCGGTCTTCTCCGCAATCTCACGCGCCGCAGCCACGATCCCATCGGCGATGGTGATGCCCCGCGTCTCGCGCGAGGCCTCAATGATCTGCGTGTAGGTCGGATCACGCTCCACTTCGGTGGCCACATTATTCATCGTGGTCACCGCTTCGACAGGATAGGCACCCGCCGCCGATTCCGCCGAAAGCATGACCGCATCAGCTCCCTCATAGATCGCCGTCGCCACGTCCGAGACCTCGGCGCGCGTGGGCATCGGGCTTTCGATCATGCTTTCCATCATCTGGGTCGCCACAATGACCGGCTTGGCCGCACGGCGGCACTGACGGACAAGGCGTTTCTGAATGGGCGGCACGTTCTGCACCGGCAACTCCACTCCCAGATCGCCCCGGGCGACCATGATCCCGTCGCTGACCTGCAAAATATCGTTGAAGTTGTTCACGGCGGCGGGCTTTTCGATTTTGCTGAGGATCGCGGCGCGGCCATTGGCCAGGTCCGAGGCTTCGAGCACATCCTCCGGCCTTTGCACAAAGCTGAGCGCCAGCCAGTCGACCCCCAATTCGCAGACAAACTCCAGATCCTTGCGGTCCTTCTCTGACAGCGCGGCCAGTGGCAGCACCACATCAGGCACATTCACGCCCTTGCGGTTCGAGATCACACCGCCTGCAACAACCGTGCAATTGGCGAAATCAGGGCCGCAGGTCTCGACTTTCAGACGTATCTTGCCATCGTTCACCAGCAGGGTCGCCCCCGGTTCGAGTGCTGCAAAAATCTCCGGATGTGGCAGGCAGACGCGGTTGATATCCCCCTCGGCCGCATCGAGATCCATGCGGAAGCTGGCGCCGTCTTCCAGAATTTCACCATCCTCATTGGCAAAAACACCCACCCGCAGCTTTGGGCCCTGAAGATCTGCCAGGATGCAGATGCTGCCGCCGGTGTCTTCCTCGATCTGCCGGATAATCGCGTGTTTTTCACGAATCTCGTCGTGGCTGCCATGGCTCATGTTGAGGCGGAACACATCGGCACCCGCAAGATGCAACGCGTGGATCGTCTCGTAGGTGTCCGAGGCTGGCCCAAGTGTGGCCACGATCTTTACATTGCGTGTGCGTCTCATCGTGCTGTCGTCCCTTCGATTTGTTACCGCTAACGGTTTTGCGCACCTTATGTCCTATGCCGCTCTGCGGGGCAACTCCGCTGAGCCTGAACCACGATCATTAATCCTTGATGACACGGGCGCCGCCCAAGCCGCAAGCATCGCGGCGCGGTTGACACGGGGCGCGGCGGTTCCAATCTAGAAGAAAGTAACCAAAAGGGGAGCCGCAAGTGCCCAGCCAGCAAGAGATCGAACTTCAGGCCGCCGCCTTCCGGCGCCTGCAAAAGCACCTGATGGAAGACCGGACCGATGTGCAGAACATCGACATGATGAACCTCGCGGGGTTCTGCCGCAATTGCCTCAGCCGCTGGTATCAGGAAGCGGCCGCGGAACAGGGCATCGACATGGGCAAGGAGGAGGCGCGCGAGCTCTTCTACGGCATGACGATGGCGGAGTGGAAAGCCAACTACCAGACCGACGCCTCCGACGCGCAGAAGACAGCGTTTGAGACCGCCTTTGCACAAAATGTCGGCAAGGGCTGACAGCCTATCCGGCGGATCGGCGGGCCTTTGCCCTTTGCCTTGTGCAGGCTCAGCGGCGACCCGCTGTGTCTGCGCAGCGAAATTGACAACACTCTGCGCGGGCCGACAGGATTTACTTCTCACCGGAGGTCACCGCCATGGTTCCAGTTCGCACCTGTCTTGTCTGTGCCCTCGTGCTTACACCTCTGTCAGCGCGCGCGTCACTTCTGGATATCGTGTTTCAAAGCCCGCAGGCGCCCACGCCCAGCCAGCAGGTCTTGCTCGATAACGCAGAGGTTTTCTGGGAGACTGCGCTTGGCGGCTACCAGCCAGGCATCGACATTCCGACTGTGAGAATTGATGTCGGCGCCTTTGACGCGGACGGTGAATTCGGGCTTCTGGCGGTCGCAGGCCCCACTGCAACCGTTGACGCCGCGGGTTTCGTTCTGCCCACACGTGGTTTTGTCGATTTCGATACTTCGGATCTCGCGCGACTTGAAACGGATGGCACGCTTTTCGGCGTGCTTTTGCATGAGGTCGCGCATGCGCTCGGGTTTGGCACGCTTTGGGAGGAAAACGGGCTCTATGCGGCAGGCAGTGGTGCCTATACCGGCACTGAAGGGGTCGGCGCCTACCGTCAGGAGTTCGACCCGACCGCGACATCGGTCCCAGTGGAACTCGACGGCGCGCGTGGCACGATAGACGCCCATTGGGATGAAACCTGGGCCGGAGGTCAGGGGGCGCTTATGACCGGATTTATCGACACGCCACTGTTTTTGACCGAGACAACGCTCGGCTCCTTCCGAGACCTCGGTTACAACGGTCAGGCGACGGCGGCGGTTGTCCCCCTGCCAGCCGGGTTGGTTCTGGGACTGTCCGGTCTTGCTGCCTTTGGCAGTCTCGCCCGCCGACGAAAAAAGGACCTGCGAGACCCTCAGTCTGAGCCCGCCTGAGCAAGCGCCGAGGTCTGCCCGCTGGCCCATAGCGCTGATACCGCGCGCACCTCTGACCTGTCGGCTCGTCCGATTGGCTGATCGCCCGGTATCATCTGATGCTCACGACATCACATGGCTAAGATAATCCGAACTGACGGTCCCGGCCAAAGCCAAGCGGTGGACACGCACGTCGGCCCCGGCACTCTGCAGCAAGCGCCTCAGCCGCATATCAGACGGCGGTTTTCAGGCTCTCTTCCAGATAGATCTCGCGCAGGCGCAGCGCCACGCGCCCAGGTGCACCTTCGCCCAAGCTCACCCCGTCAATCTCGACCACCGGCATCACAAAGGTGCTGGCCGAGGTGATGAAAGCCTCGTCGGCCTCCTTCGCCTCTTCGATGGTGAAGTTGCGCTCTTCCACCTCCATCTGCGCCTCCTGGGCAAAGCGCAGCACAGCCGCGCGCGTAATCCCATGCAAGATGTCATTGCTCAGCGCCCGCGTAATGATCTTGTTGCCCTTCACGATGTAGGCATTGTTTGAGGTGCCTTCGGTCACGAACCCATCCTCGATCATCCAGGCATCATCCGCACCCGCCTTTTTGGCCATCATCTTGCCCATCGAGGGGTAGAGCAACTGCACCGTCTTGATGTCACGCCGACCCCAGCGAATGTCGTCGATGCTGATGACCTTCATGCCCGTCTTCGCCGCCGGGCTATTGGCCAGGCCAGGCTTGTTCTGGGTAAAGAGCACAATTGTGGGCTGCGTTGTCTCGGGGTCCGGGAAGACGAAATCGCGGTCACCCGGCGCACCGCGCGTGATCTGCAGATAGACCATCCCCTCATCAATCTCGTTCACCCGCACGAGCTCGCGGTGCACCTGCAGCAAGTCTTCTTTGCTGATCGGATTGACCATATCGAGCTCATCCAATGAACGTTGAAGCCGCACGGCGTGGCCTTCAAAGTCAATTAGTTTCCCACCCAGAACGCTGGTCACCTCATAGACGCCATCCGCCATCAAAAAGCCGCGGTCAAAGATCGACACGGTTGCTTCGGCTTCGGGCAGATAATCGCCATTTACATAAACGGTACGGGTCATGAGTGGGCCTCCGGCATCAGGTGCAGCGCTGCATGCTGCAGCAGAATTACAGTTTTGGCATCGCGGATGCGCCCATCGCGTGCCATCGTCAAGGCCTCATCCAGAGGCAAATCCAGAATTTCGATCTCTTCCGCCTCGGACGTCACGCCGCCAAACTGCGCTTGCGCATCACCTGCCGCGTATTTGGCGGCGAAGAAATGCAGCTTCTCGGTGACGGAGCCGGGCGACATGTAAAGATCAAAGAGGAAAACAGGGTCGCTCAGCACCAGACCCAGCTCCTCTTGCGCCTCCTTGCGGATGCAATCGGTTGGATCATCGGCATCCAGCAGTCCCGCAGCGGCTTCGATCAGGAAGGGTTCGGGGTCATCGCGATAGGCAGCGGGCCAGCGAAACTGGCGCCCCAACAGCACATGCCGCCGCACCGGATCGTAGGGCAGAATGACCGCGCCATCGCCGCGATCATAGGTCTCGCGCCATTGATCACTGGTCGTGCCATCCGACAGGGTCAGCCGCAGCTTGGTCTTTTTGAGGGTCGCCCAATTGTCCGACAGAAGCGCTGTTTCCAACACCTCCCACCGCAGTCTCATCCCCATAGGTCTCGCTCCGGTGGATGCACACCAGCCTCGTCAAAGACCAATGGCTTGGGCCGATCCTCCGCCAGCAGAAGCGGCCCGTCCAGATCGGTGATCAACGCCCCCTGCGCGACCAGCGTCGCGGGCGCCATGGCAAGGCTTGAGCCTACCATACAGCCCACCATGATTTCATACCCCTCGGCCAGCGCCGCGTCCCGCAGCGCCAGCGCCTCAGTCAGACCGCCAGTCTTATCGAGCTTGATGTTGATGACGTCATATTTACCCTTGAGTGCAGCCAGGCTCGACCGATCATGACAGCTCTCATCGGCACAGACCGGCACAGGGCGCTCCAGCCCAATGAGCGCCTCGTCCTCTCCAGCGGGCAGAGGCTGTTCCACCAGCTGCACACCCAATCGGACAAGATGCGGCGCGAGATCGGTGTAGACATCAGCACTCCACCCCTCATTCGCATCCACAATGATGCGCGCATCAGGGGCCCCGGCGCGTACCGCTTCGAGCCTTGGCATATCGTCCGGTGTACCCAGCTTGATCTTGAGCAGAGGGCGATGCGCATGCTGCGCCGCCTGCGCGCGCATCTTCTCTGGCGTGTCCAAAGACAGCGTATAGGCGGTGATCTCCGGCTTGGGTTCGGGCAACCCGGCAAGCTGCCAGGCGCGCCGTCCTGTGCGTTTCGCCTCCAGATCCCAGAGTGCTGCATCGACCGCAAAGCGCGCAGCACCCGCAGGCAAGAGATCGGCAAGCGCCGCCCGTGACACATCTTCAGGTAGCCCTTCGATCTGCGCTGTAACACTCTCCAGTGTCTCACCATAGCGGGCATAAGGCACACATTCGCCCCAGCCCTGATGCGCGCCGTCCGAGACACGCGCTGTCAGAACCTGCGCTTCGGTGCGCGACCCCCTTGAGATTGTGAAGACCTGTGCGAGCCGAAATACATCGCGGCTGACCTCAAAGCGCATGCCCGTTCCTTCACCCTTCTTCAAATACTCATAGCCTGCGCCATGACACATGCACGCCGCTATCAGATTTCGAGCAGCGCATCCACAAGCTTGGTCGCACCAAAGCGGAAGGGGTCAGTGGCGGGCAGACCCATTCGGTCCTCAATCTTCTGCAAACAGACTTTGGCCTCGGCGTCATCCAGCGCCTTGGTGTTCACCGATACGCCCGCCACCTGACAGTCCGGGTTCGCCACCTGCGCAATCGGCAGCGCCGTATCCCGCAGCTGCTCCAGTGTCGGCAGCTTGTAGTGCGGCAAGCCGCGCATATGCGTCCGTGTCGGCTCATGGCAGAGGATCAGCGCATCCGGCTGCCCACCGTGGATCAGCGCCATGGTCACACCGGAGTAAGAGACATGAAAGAGGCTCCCCTGCCCCTCGATATGATCCCAGTGATCGGCATCATTGTCCGGGGTCAGATACTCAACCGCACCCGCCATGAAATCGGCAATCACCGCATCCAGCGGCACGCCTTTGCCGGTGATCAGAATGCCAGTCTGTCCTGTCGCGCGGAAATCGGATTTCATCCCGCGCTTGACCATCTCGGCATCCATGGACATGGCTGTATACATCTTGCCGCAGGAGCAATCGGTGCCAATCGCCAACGCACGCTTGCCTGTCCGTTTCTGACCGTTTGCGATCGGATAGGCCACCGTCGGCACCCGCACGTCATGCAGCGTCCCGCCGTTAACCTTGGCAGCCGCCTGCAGCTCATCCTCGTTCCGCAGCAGATTGTGCAGCCCGGCCGCAAGGTCGTAGCCCATCTGCAACGCTTTCACGAGGACCACTTTCCACTCGTCGGAGATCACACCGCCACGGTTGGCCACGCCGATCACCAGCGTTTTGGCCCCGGCAGCAAGACCTTCCTCCAGCGTCATATCGGTGAGCCCCATATCCGCGCCACAGCCGGGCAAGCGGAACTGACCCACGGCGTTTTCGGGGCGCCAGTCCTTGATCCCCTGGGCCACCTTCGCGGCAAGCTGGTCCGGTGCATCGCCGAGGAACAAAAGATAAGGGGTCTGGATCATGGGAAAGCCTCCGTTAACATCCACGCGATTTTCCCCGTTTCCCGCGCAAAGGCATCGCAAAATCCCTCCCACATGCCACAAAAACGCAGTTTTCTTCGATTTTTAGCGAATTTATCGAAGAATTACGCGCACAGATAACGCCCCGCCTCGAATCTCATGCTGCAACTGCAAAATGCACTTGCAGCATTCTGCGCAATTTCATACCAACAAGGCCGACACAATTGTAACTTTATTACTCAAGGGTCTCGCATGAGTTTCCGCATCCAACCCACCCCGCCAGCCCGCCCCAACCGCTGCCAGCTCTTCGGCCCGGGCTCGCGTCCGGCGATTTTCGAGAAGATGGCGGCCTCCGCCGCTGATGTGATCAACCTCGATCTTGAAGACAGCGTCGCGCCCTCCGACAAAGACAGCGCGCGCGCCAATATCATCGCCGCCATCTCAGACATTGACTGGGGCAGCAAGACACTCTCGGTCCGCATCAACGGGCTCGACACCCCCTATTGGTACCGCGATGTGGTGGACCTCATGGAACAGGCGGGGGACCGGCTCGACCAGATCATGATCCCCAAGGTGGGCTGCGCCGCAGACGTCTACGCCGTCGACGCGCTCGTCACCGCCATCGAGGCGGCCAAGGGCCGCAGCAAAAAGATCACCTTCGAGGTTATCATCGAATCCGCCGCAGGCATCGCCCATGTCGAAGAGATCGCCGCCAGTTCCCCCCGCATGACCGCCATGAGCCTAGGTGCTGCCGATTTCGCGGCCTCCATGGGCATGGCCACCACCGGCATCGGCGGCACGCAGGAAAACTACTACATGATCCGCGAGGGCGAAAAACACTGGTCCGACCCCTGGCACTGGGCCCAGACCGCCATCGTCGCCGCTTGTCGCACCCACGGCGTGCTGCCGGTCGATGGCCCCTTCGGCGACTTCTCGGACGATGAAGGCTTCCGCGCACAAGCCCGCCGCTCCGCCACGCTTGGCATGGTCGGCAAATGGGCGATCCACCCCAAACAGGTCGCCCTCGCCAACGAGGTCTTCACCCCCTCCGACGAAGCCGTTGCCGAGGCGCGCGAGATCCTCGCCGCCATGGAGGAAGCTAAGGCCAAAGGCGAAGGCGCCACCGTCTACAAAGGCCGCCTCGTTGACATCGCGTCAATCAAGCAGGCCGAGGTCATCGTGCGCCAATCCGAAATGATCGCGGGCTGACGCGCTCGTGACTTGGCAAACGCCATCCGGTTTGGCCCTATAGGCCAGATCGTCCGGGAGCCCGCCATGAAACCAATCCTCGCCGCCTGCCTCGCCCTGTTCTACACCACAGCAACTCACGCCCAGTCCATCGCCCCGCGCGAGGGCTGGGTGGTGATCGGCACGGACAAACCGCACGCCACCCTGCTTGCCGACCTCAAGGCAGCGGTGAAAGCCAAAAAAATGGGCGTCGTCACCCAGGCCGGACCGACAGGTGCCGCAAAGGCCCGTGGTATCACAATCCCGCAAAACCGGATTGTCGGCGTCTTCAACAACGATTTCGCCGTGAAAATCCTCGCCCACTCCACGGCGGCGATGATCGAAGCCCCCATCCGCTTCTACGTCACCGAAGACCCCGACGGCACCGCCACGCTCTCCTACAAAACGCCCAGCTTCGTCTTTGCCCCCTACCTGCAGGAGGCCGGACCGGACCTCGACGCCCTCGCCAAAGACCTCGACAGCCGCTTCACCGCAATCGCCAACGCCGCCACCAACTGACCGCTTCATTGTTCCAAAAATATGCAAATCCCGGCGACGGCAACCCTCACGCCCGCTCATCCTTTGGCGAGCCCATCACCACATAGGAGGTGATTGCATTGACCTGCGGCAGGGCCCCAAGATTGTCGGTGTGAAACCGCTTGTAGCTCGGCAGGTCCGCGCATTCCACGCGCAAGAGATACTCCGTCGCCCCGGTGATGTTGTGACACTCCACCACCTCCGGCGCGCGGGAAATCGCCCGCTCGAACGCCTCCTGCGAGGCCTTCGAATGATCGCTCAGCCCCACCGTGATGTAAGCGGTGAAGCCAATCCCCAGCTTCACCGGGTCGAGCACCACGCGATACCCCCGGATCACGCCAACGCGCTCCAACTCCTGCACCCGGCGCAGACAGGCCGAGGGCGACAGCCCAACCCGCTCGGCCAGTTCCAGGTTGCTGATGCGCCCATCGCACTTCAACTCGCGCAATATCCGGTCGGATTTGTCGTCAATTCCACTCATGAATTGCAGAACTACCCGATCAAAGCTGTACTTTGCAATTTCAAACCCGCTGCAATGCGCAACTGTTGCGCCATGACACTCGATTTGCTCACCGCCCTCATCCTCTTCGCCCTTGCCACCTCCGCGACGCCGGGGCCGAACAACCTGATGCTCATGGCCTCAGGCGCCAACTACGGCTTCACCCGCTCGATCCCGCATATGCTGGGCATCTCCATTGGCTTTGGCCTCATGATCGTGCTGGTGGGCGCGGGTCTCACACAGATCTTCGACAGCTACCCGGTCAGCCACACAGTGCTAAAGCTCCTCTCCGTGCTCTACCTCAGCTACCTCGCCTGGAGAATCGCAACCGCCGCGCCTATCGACAGCAAAACAGCCGAGGGTCGGCCCATGACATTCCTGCAAGCCGCGGCGTTCCAATGGGTCAACCCCAAAGCCTGGGCCATGGCGCTCACCGCGCTCTCGGTCTATGCCCCAAGCCAGACGCTCGCTGCCTTCGTCGTGGTTGCCACCGTCTTTGCCACCGTGAATCTGCCCGCAATCACCGCTTGGACGGTGCTAGGCCAGCAATTCGCCCGCATACTGACCAACCCTCGGCGGCTTGCCCTCTTCAACTGGAGCATGGCCGCGCTGCTGATTGCCTCGCTCTATCCGGTGCTCTGGCCCGCATAAAGCGCGTGTGACGTGGCGTTGCATTGCCCCGCAAGGCCCGTCATATAACGGAAGACAACAAACAGAAGGTCTCGCATGACCCAGTACATGGATTTCGAAAAACCGCTGGCCGAGATCGAAGGCAAGGCGGAAGAACTGCGCGCCCTGGCCCGTGCTAATGAGGACATGGACGTCACGCAAGAGGCCGCCGCCCTCGACGTCAAAGCCAAGGCAATGCTCGAAGAGCTGTATCAGTCGCTCACGCCCTGGCGAAAATGCCAGGTCGCCCGACATGCCGAGCGGCCCCACTGTCAGGACTATATCGACACGCTCTTTACCGACTACACCCCACTTGCGGGTGACCGGAACTTTGCCGATGACCACGCGGTCATGGGCGGGCTGGCGCGGCTGAACGACCGCCCCGTGATGGTGATCGGCCATGAAAAAGGCACGGATACCAAATCGCGGATCGAGCGAAATTTTGGCATGGCGCGACCCGAAGGCTACCGCAAAGCCATCCGCCTGATGGATCTTGCGCACCGCTTCAACCTGCCCGTGATCACGCTGGTCGACACGCCCGGCGCCTACCCCGGCAAAGGCGCTGAGGAGCGTGGCCAGTCCGAAGCCATCGCCCGCTCAACCGAGAAATGTCTGCAGATCGGCGTGCCGCTGATCTCTGTGATCATCGGCGAGGGGGGCTCGGGTGGTGCCGTCGCCTTTGCCACGGCCAACCGCGTGGCCATGCTCGAACATTCCGTCTATTCGGTGATCAGCCCCGAAGGCTGCGCGTCGATCCTGTGGAAAGATGCCGAGAAGATGCGCGAAGCCGCCGAAGCCCTGCGGCTGACTGCGGATGATCTGAAAAAACTTGGCGTGATTGATCGCATCATCGCAGAACCCGTGGGCGGTGCGCACCGCGACCCAACGGCGGCCATTGCTGCCGTTGGCCGGGCGCTGGAGGCGATGCTTGACGATCTTGACGGCAAGGACGGGGCCACGCTGATCCAGGACCGCCGCAACAAATTCATCAGGATTGGTGACAGCGGCATCGCGGCCTGAGCCCGGTCAGGCCTCCGCCCCCAGCGGGATCCGGAATCGCGGGCCGGGCGGGTCCGATCGCTCAAACCCCATGGCGTCATAGATCCGCTGCGCCTGACGGTTCTCGGGATGCGTCCCGACCGAGAGATAGTGGCACCCCCGCGCCCGCGCCACGTGACGGCTGGCCGCAATCAAGGCTTTCCCTACGCCTTTGCCGCGATGCCCCTCAGCCACGTAGAGGTGGTGCATGTCCAGCCCCCGCCGCCCGAACTGCATCTGCGCCATCGGCGTAAGCGCTGCATAGCCGACTGGCACCCCCCGGTGTTCGGCCAGCAAGACCTGCACCCACGGATCAGGCCCGAGGATATCGCGGGCCAGTTCCTGCACTGTCACGCTTGCGGTATCTCCGTGGTAGGCTGCAAGCTGCCCCACCATATCGGCAACCACAGCAAGGTCCTCCGGTCCCGGAGGCCGGATATCGCCTTCAAAAACAACATTCATCTCAATCTGAACCACTTAAACGCACCAACCCCCGTCACCCAGTGGTTTCCACCCGTGTGGTTGAAAAAGACAACACGTCTCAACCCATCGGATATGGATAAAATTCTACATAAAGTAGAAATTTTCAATGGTATGTTGGTCGTATGGTAAAGATCAGCCCGCCAGCATACGCAAGCCCTGGGTCACGTCCGACCGCACGGCGAGACGCAAGCCCGGTTCGTCTCCCGCCCTCAGCGCCGCGATGATCAGCCGGTGAAACTGGGGCGGTTCGGTCTTGCGCAAGCGGCCATAGAGCGCCCGCATGGTTGGCCCCATCTGCAGCCAGACCGTCTCGGCCATGGCCAACATCGCTGGCGCCTGGGCGCGCAGATACAGCGTGCGGTGAAATTCGAGGTTGGTGCGAATATAGCCTGCGGCATCGCGGTGGGCGACAGCTTCGGCAATGGTGCCGTTGATGGCCTGCATCCGCTCGATCAGCGCCATATGGGCCCGCGGCAACGCGCGGCTCGCCAGTTCCACCTCGATCAACGCGCGCAGCGCGGCCAATTCCTCAATGCGTTCATTGCTTAACTCAGGCGTCGAGACTCGCCCCGAGGTTGACATGGTCAGCGCCCCCTCGGCCACCAAGCGGCGCACCGCTTCACGCGCCGGGGTCATCGACACATCGAACTCCCGCCCGATCCCACGCAAGGTCAACGCTTCTCCCGGCGGCAGATCGCCCTGCATGATCCGCCCCCGCAAGGCACGATAGACCCGATCATGGGCCGCACTGGTGGCATCAACGGGGCGTGGGTTGAGGATCATGTGGTCTTTGTGATCACAATGGGAAATCCGGTCAAGTCACTTGGCAGCGCCAAATCGGTAGCGATGCAGCTCACTCCCATGGGTGCGCAGCCATTTGCGCGGCGCTGCGTAATCTCCATAAAGACGCGTGACTTCGGCCCAAAATGCCGGGGAGTGGTTCATCTCTACCAGATGCGCCACCTCATGGGCCGCCACGTAGTCGAGCACCTCCGGCGGGGCGAGGATCAGCCGCCAGGAATACATCAACCGCCCGTCAGCCGTGCACGAACCCCAGCGCGACCGCGTATCCCGCAGCGTCAGCGCGGTGTAGGAGTGGCCAAGCCGCGCCGCGTAGGTATCCGACGCCTCGGCAAACCGCGCACGCGCCAGGGTCTTGAGGTGCCCGACCAGACGGCGCCCGACCCGGTCCGGCGCACCGGGGACAGCAACCTCGCCGTTGCTCAACACAACCCGTCGACCATGCCCCTGCACAATGTCACAGAGTTGGCCACCCACCGGTACGCGAGCGCCGATCGCGATATCAACATCTGGGCCACGGGCGGCAAGATGCCGACGAATCCATGGTTCTTTCTCCCGCGCGAAGGCCAGCGCCTCGCGCTGAGGCACCCGTTGCGGCAAGGTCAGCGTCACCCGCCCATCCAATTGCGAAATGCGCAAGGAGATCCGACGCGCACGACTGGATCGCCGCAGGGTCAGCGGTATGGGAGGATCCCCGGCAAGGCACATTTCAGACATCTGGGGCACTCCAGCACAGCGGCACCTCCGGTGGCCCTTTACAGCCCCGGTTTCATATGGCACTTGCGCGGAATCATCTACACGACGAGTCGCAATTGCAAAGAGGGTTTTTCATGCCCAAGGAAGAATGGGGCACAAAGCGCCTGTGCCCAACGACCGGTAAGCGTTTTTACGATCTGAACAAAAATCCGATTGTCAGCCCCTACACGGGCGAGGTTGTCGAGATTGATCTCAGCAAGTCCCGCATGATCGCCGCAGACGCCGAGGATGCGGCTTCGGCCAAAGCCAAGGCAAACACCGACGAAGATGACGTGGTCATCGAAGATGATGACGACGTCGATGTCGATCTGGGCGATGATCTGCTGGATGACGATGAGGACGATGACGACAACGTCCCGCTCGAAGAGATTGCAGATGTTGCGTCGGAAGACGACGACAGCTGATTTGGCAAAAACCCGTGGGGCAGGCGATTTTTCCGCTTGATCCTGCCCTGCGGAGCGCCTATTCAGCGGCGCACTGAACGTCATGTTCAACACGGGGCCTTAGCTCAGCTGGGAGAGCGCCTGCATGGCATGCAGGAGGTCAGCGGTTCGATCCCGCTAGGCTCCACCACCCCTTACTCCCTTGCCACAAACAGAACCTAAAGCTTTGAATGGTAAAGCAAATTCCGGGGTTCTAGCACCCCTGTTTCGGCAGTATTGGATCGGCTCGGCAAAGGCCAGTTTTAGCACCAGTCGGCGTAGGGTGATCTCACCACTTTCCCAAATTTTCCAAGGGCTTGTGAGGAAGGCAATGGCCGGTTCTAGCTGTTCCTCGAAGGTCCGCTTGGGTTGGCCCTCAGATGCGGCTTTGTCCGTCAGGAATAGTTTTTGCCGCTCGAGATCCTCAACTTTGATCTCCAGCGCGCGGACGACCGTTTGAGACTCGGTCTCAATAATGCGGTCGACGGTCTTTGTAATGTCACGCTCTAAGCCTGCGATCTGCTGGCGCAGGACACGTGTGGCGTCTTTGGCCTGTATGGCGCGAGCATCCCAAACGGTGCGGAACATCTCGGTGACCAGCTTAGTGAGGCCTGCGGTCGGCTCAAGACGTTTGATCAGCGCGCCCACATCCCCCTCGAGCACGTCGCGGCGGATCGACTTACCGTAGACCTCACACCCTTTGGTCTGACAGAGGTAGTAAGGGTGACGTGTCCCATTGCGTCCCTTGGAAAAAGACGATCGAAACGGGATGTTGCAACAGGCACAAACAGCCACGCCGCGCAAAGCAAACTGATCGCCGATGTTCGCGCGCTTGGGGGCTCTCGCCTTGCCTTTTAAGCGGACCTGGATTTTCTCAAAAGTCTCCAGCGAGATCAGCGGCTCATGCTGCATCTTGTGCCAGGACAGCCCGTAGGCGTCACTGGAAAGGTAGCCCGCATAAAACGTCTTTCGCAGCATCTCTGAGACCCGTTGTGCACCCACCTGACCCGTCTTGCTGCATGGGAAGCGCGGCTCGTTCTGCAAAAAACGCCGCACTTCGGCCTGCGTTTGAAAGCGACCGCTGGCAAATCCTTCGAGCGCCTCCTGAATAATAGAGGCCACCGGTTCGTCGCGCACCAGAGTTTTTCCCAAATTCGGGACCTTCTCAAACCGATATCCCACGGGCGGCAAGTGGCACCAAAAACCAAGATCCGTCCGCACATTCATCTTTTGTTTGACCTGCCGCCCGTTTTGCTTGCGCTCCAGCGCGCCTTGAGCGGCGATGACCGTTTCGACGAACTCGCCTTCCGGGGTGTCTTCAAAACTGAAGTTCGGGCTCTCAATTTGCACGCCCCGCAGCCGGAACGCATCGCGGAGGTCCAGAAAAGCCCGCGTGTCCCGGCTCAAGCGTTTCAGGTCGTCAAAAATCACGATGAACTTTTCGTCGGGCTGTGCATCTATGAACGACAACAACGCCACCATGCCGGGTCGTTTCACAAAGTCACCGCTGCCCGTCATTGTGTCAGGGAAGACCGACACAACCTCGTAACCATTGTTCTTCGCATGTTGGCGGCACCGCGCTTCCTGGGATTCAAGACCGTGCCCGTCGGTCTCCTGGCCTTTAGAGGAAACGCGGCAATAAATAATCGCTTGGGGTTTGTTCATGCAGGCTCCTCATCTTCGGTTTTGGTACCTTCCGAGTTTAACACGGCCTGTCGCAGCACGGCGGTCAGATCGACACTTTGTCCACTGGTTTTTTCGCCCGCGTCATAGTCCCAACCGAGATCCACAAAGGCCAGAACAATACTCCACAAGGTCTCAATAAGCGCGATTTTCTCGGTCTCGGGCATGTCCGGCTCTGCCAGATATGGTAGCCAGTCTTCTATATTGAGACGAATGGCGGGCCGCGCATTTGGCGGCGGATCTGTGTTGTGTTTCATACGTATCCTTTCTTTTTTGCTCCTCCTCAATGAGAACATAAGAGGAACATGGTCTCAGGTATTTTGGGATCTGTCTAGGATTACTTTCCTGTTTTCATATGCTTGCTGGTCAGGAGTAGGACTGTGTATGGTTGCGAGACTGCAGCTGCTCTGCCTTTCGGGCGGCAATCTCCGCCTCGCGTACAGGCTTGTGGTAAGCCTCTTCGAGTTCCTTGCCGTGGGCGTAGAGCTCCTTGCCGTGCGCTTGTTCGAACACATCAGCCATGAGCGCCTTGGCGGCGTTCTGGGTGATGCCGAACTCGGAGGACAAGGTGACCGCCGCGCGGTCTTGAGCGAGGTAGAACGGCTGGGTGGGCGCGGCTTGGATCAGATCACCGATGCTTTCGGCACAGACAAGTGCGCGGGCTCGCGCTGTGTCGGGCAAGTTGTCTGCCGCCGTCTGCAAGCTCTCGCGCATCTGGTTCATCGACTGGCCGCGCGTGGCGGTGAATACGTCGCGGATCATCTTTTCTGCCCGCATCGCGTCGAACTTTTCGCTGCGAGCGAATGCGTGACTGAAGTCAGTTAAAGGTTCGATGAAGGAGCCGCTTTTCTGGATATCAGCATGGATGATGTCAGCGATGGCAATAGCCTTATTGAGCTGCGTCTCGGTCATGTTTTTGCCGGAGAAGCTCTCGCGGGCGGCGGTGAGTTGGTCGTCATTTATCATGATCTGTCCTTTCAGGATCGGGAAGGGCCAGAGCGCAGCGGAAGACCAAGCTCGTGCCGGGATATTTGGTTGGCGGTTTGGAACGCGTTTCGGGCACGCCCATGGTTCCGGTCTTGGGTCCGTGTCGGCGCGTTTTCGCGGGCGTGACAGGCGTCACGAAGTTTCCGGTATTGATGCGTCTGATCCACGCGAATGGCTGCGATGCGCGCCTCGTGATCAGCCTGCACACGGTTCCGCGCGAACAGATCAATCTTGTCGGCGCTTGGTGGTTCGTCGATGGCCCAACTGGGCTTCGGATGGTTAAGCGTGCGTTGGTTATGCTCACGCAAGACGGCTTCTGTCGCTTCAATCACGCGCTGATGGTAGGTCGACCGGAAAGCGTCTTTTTCTGCGTCGATGCGCTCTGCGGCTTCCTCGGCAATCTCTTTGAAGCGCGCGAACTCGTCCTTGGTCCGAAGGCTCTTGCGCAGATTACCTTCAAGCGCGAGGCGGTGGGTTTCCCGCACTGCGTCTTCTGTGGATAACGGCATGGTTTTCCTCCTCAAATTTGCGGAACAGCGGCCAGATTTGATACACTACCCGCATGGTTGTTTTTGAAGATATTCAAGACGTTGAAGAATGGCTGGCAGATCATGACTACGCCGGTTTCTGGAAAGCCATAGCACTGTGGAACGTGTTCACCGGCGATGAGCGGGCGCATTACGATGATGTCATTGCGGAAGGCGTGGTGTGCCCGGATCTTGTGTTGAGTTGCCTCAAAGAGATGGTGCGGCTTGATCTGTCGCAACGCTTTGATCTGAAGGATCGCACCTTTACGCCACCCGACGCGCAGTACCTGACCAGTCTGCACTAGGAATTGACCTTGAAGAAGCGAACCCAGGGACAGTTCTCTTCGACGGCGGGCACAGTGATCCAGCCGTGGACGCCGAGATAGTCGCAGTTGATGTAGCGCCGATGTGCCAGCGGGTTGTAGATGTCGCCATTGTCGTGAAAGCGATAGCTCAAGACGAGGTGGGGTGTGCCGTAGACGGCATAAGCCCACCAAAACCCAATCGGGACCATGATCCACAGAAACAGGGCAGCAATCCTCATGGCGTCACCAGCGTCATCTTCGAGTCCGGTGCCAGACGCCCGCCCTCAAGCGGGTTCTCGGCGATAAGATCGCAGTAAGGGGCGATGTTTTCCTGGCTCACCGTGTTCAACACCATGAAGCCGATGCCCTTGATGTGAACGAGACACTGTTCCTTGGGCATCGCCATCAACTCCGCAGGCGTCATGTGGCGTTGTTTGATCAGGCTGAGGTTGGTGTTGGATTTGAAGCCGCCATTGTCGCTGCCAAGCGCAGAAGCGACCGCGTGCTCGTCGCCCATGGCTTCACTGACCTTCCTTGCCTCGCGGAAGTTGGAAAATCCTAACCATTGCTTGGTGATCGAGTTGTCTTCTGCCGTTTGCGCTTCTTGCTCACCAAACTTTCGTATTACCTCGCTGGGTGACTGCGCGATCATCAATAGCTCACCTCCGTAGGCACGCAGAGTCGTGCTGCGGGTGATAAGCTCTTTGGCAGCTGGAAAATTGGTCCATTCATCAGCGATAATCTTGAGCGAGCCAGCGCCCGCATAAAGCGCATCGACAAAAGACATCAGATGCGTGCCCATGTAGGTGCCGCTGCGTTCCATAAAACGCTGTGGCCCAACGAGAAAAATAAAACCACCACGGCGGATCCACCCTATCTTGTGAATTACCGCGATCGCGACGGGCGCAATTTGCGGAATGACACCAACGCAGATGGCGTGATGCCTGTCTTTGCGCCGATGGCGCAGGCGATGAAACCCAACAGCTATGCGGTTTGCTTTGCAGGGTGGTCAGCCTTGCCGCAGTTTACCGCTGCGTGGGACGCTGCAGGCTTGCGGATCGTGAGCCAGATCATTTGGCACAAGCGCTATGCGTCCCGCAAAGGTTTCACTGAATATCGTCATGAGAGCGCGTTTGTGCTGGCAAAGGGCAATCCTGCCAAGCCAGCCCGTCCGCTGCCAAGCGTCATGGATTGGGTCTATTCGGGTAACAGGCGGCACCCGACGGAAAAGGCCGTAGAAATTCTCACCCCATTGATCCGGTGTTTTTCCAGGCCCGGTGATCTCGTTTGCGATCCGTTCAGCGGGTCAGGCAGCACCTCAGTCGCGGCAGCGCTGAACGGGCGGGACTATCTCGGCATCGACATTGATCCGCAGCATGTTCGAACCGCGCAAACACGGTTGGCAGGTGTTGCCCGCTTCCAAGCCCAGGCAACTGGGAGGGCAGCATAATGGATTGTGAACAACTCGGATTCGACGCGCTCTTGCGAGACGCCGACACAGACAACGCCGCCCGCGTCTTTGACCGTGAAGCCGCACATCTGCCCGGAACATGGGCGGAGGCGCTGACCTGTCATCGGCAGCAGATCGCAGACCATCACGCCGCAATGCTGACAAATGATTTCGAAACCGCGATGCACGTCCGGCAGGAGGCTTACCTTTTGGCGTCAAAACTGAATGGCGGTCGGCATGGCATCTTGGCAGGGGAAGACGCGCCGGGCTGCAAGCTGGACGCACAAGCAAGCGCTGCAGAGGGTGAACTGCCGCTCTGGGGACAAAGCGGTAGCTTTGTGGTGGATGCGGCGGGTCTGACAGCCCGCGTTGAAATGGGCGGCATTTTTGGCATTGGTGCCACTGCGATGACTTATCTTGGCTTTTCAGTGCGCGCGGTGGATGCCGACAAACCCTTTCTCAGTGCCACGGGGTATCGTAGTTTTCTGGGTGTCTCGATCCCGCCGGAGCGGGGCATGACGACCGAGGGCTTTGTGCAACGTGTGATCGAAATCCATGTTGAGACCGAGTTGCGCGGCGAGCTACTGCGCATTGATCCCGATTTCTTCAGGCGCAGATAAAAAAACGCGCGGACAGCCCTGACGGTCTGTCCGCGCCGCATTTGACTTTTTGTAACGATGTGCGGTAGTATTAAGTAGGATAACGAACGAGGCCGGTAATGAGCATGGTCAAGAAAAGCATCACCGTCACCGATAGCCAGGACGCCTTCATTCAGGCGCAGATCGCCTCTGGTCACTACGCCTCGGACAGCGAGGTGATCCGCGAAGCGCTGCGTGAGAAAGAGCTGCGCATGGCTGAGATTGACGCGCTGCGCGCGAAACTGATCGTATCTGAGGAAAGCGGGATCAGCGACCGCACGCCCGCCGACATCCGCACCGCCGCGAAGGAGCGCTTGAAGACCGCTCGATGAAAAAACTGTCCCTCCGCATCACAAAAGTCGCGGATCAGGACCTCGACGATCTCTACACCGAAGGCTTCACGACCTGGGGCGAAGCTCAGGCAGACCGCTACTACGATGGCTTGCTTGAACGGTTTGAGCGCATCTGTGAGCATCCAAAGATGTACCCCGCCGTTGATGACATCCGCGAAGGCTATCGCCGATCCGTCTACGAAAAACACGCGATCTACTACGTGGTCGAAGGAGAGGCCGTCGAAATCCGCGCGGTCGTGAAGTATCAGGATGTGGGAAGCAGGCTGTGATCGCAGAACCCGTTCTTCGCTGCGCCGGGCGCAGACTGGAGAGATGCGGGACTTTGGGGTCATTCATTTTCTGGCTTCGCTGACGCAGCGTCCGTTCGCATGTGAGGCAGGCCTGGCGCTGCGTCACAGCAGACGTCGCCAGACCCGTCGTTCGAGAACATCGCTTTGGCTCGCACCTAGGTCGAGACATGGACGGCGTAGCGTCTAGGCCGCCCCTACCTCAAACTCATCCAAACAAGAAGTTGCTGAAGTCTGTCAGGTGAACACCTTCGACAACTGCTAAAACGTCACCAGACGTTGTCCGGATTTCGGTGTCGCCGCCAATCTGCAACAGATTGATCTCGCTCTGGCCAGATAGGCCGTGGATCTGGAAAAGATCGCCTTCGGACACATCGAAATCAGTGATCGTGTCGCTCCCCGAGTTTGGCTTGAGTACGAAGACGTCGGCTCCGCTGCCCCCAGTCAAGGTGTCTGTGCCTGCATCGCCTGTAAGGGTATCGTTTCCAGCGCCTCCGTCTATCAGGTCATTGCCACTCCCGCCATAAATGACGTCATCGCCATCAGCAGAATTGATGATATCGTCGCCTGCCACAGCCAATATGAAATCATCCGCGACAGAAACGCCATCTCCCTCGGCGTCCTGGTACGTGCCGTCTATGACGTCATTGCTTGAGGTCCCCGAGATAACACCCTGAGAGCCAAACCCGGCCACGGGCCGTGCCTGTAGGATCTCGCGATATGCGTCGCCTTGGGTGACCCAGGTGACGACGAGGCGGCCATCGGCGAGCTGGTCGAGATCCGGAGGATTGTTGGTGGTAACGCGCTCTGCATTTGTTGCGATGGAGTGTATATCGGTGATGGCGTTGCCCTGGATGTCGAAGCTCTGCACCTTGAGTGCGGTCTCGCTGACATCGTTCCACAGCACGGCAAAGCCACCATCCTGCAGCTTGATCACCGAAGTGACTTTGTCGAAGCGGTTGAACCCCGTCAGGCCAGCAGCCTGCGTTTCCTCACCGACAGTTGCGCCATCCGCATCGTAGCGTTGAAAGAAGAGGCCTGTGTTGTCCGTTTCGTGCGATGTCCAGAGCACGGCAAAGCCGCCGTCCTGAAGATCGACAACGTAAGGATCATACTGAGTGCCGTCGGTTGACGTGTTGACATGGAACTCGACCCCGGTGGCCGTGCCGGTTGCATCGAACCGCTGCGCAAAGATCCCACCGCTGGCATCAGATCCCCATTGTCCTGCCGCCGAGTACCACGTCACCAAAAAACCGCCATCAGCGAGGCCTGTGACATTCTGGATGTGCTGATTGCTGGTGGTATAGCTGTTGGCCTGGAACTCGGAGCCCACAGGGACGCCTGCCGCGCTAAACACCTGACCAAAGACGCCAAGGCCGCTCCCGTCCTGACCGGAGGACTCCCAGGTCACAACATAGCCGCCACCCGACAACGCCGATACAGAATGCCAAAATTGCGTTCCGGTCTCAAAGGTGTTGGCTACCTCCGGCACCATGCCATCAAGCTGACCAAACTGATCCAGCGTCACGTGGTAGATCCCTGATGCGTCTGCATCATTGGCGGCGAAGACAAGCGCGATATCGCCGTTGTCCAGACGGGCCATCTCCGTCGATACGCTGGTGCCCAAAGGGGCAGCGCTCGTGTAGATCGGATAAATGGCACCCACTTCAACGCCCGCCGCATCATAGCGCTGACCCCAAATGCCTGTCCCAGTACCGTTCGGTGAGGCCCAGACAGTCAGGTGACCGCCGTCCGCAAGCGCAACCGTCGACACAACATCCTCAGATAAAACCGTCTCCAAAATCTCTTCTGGCCCTTGTCCGATGCTGCTCTCTGCTGTTGCAGGCGGAGCCTGTAGGATCTCGCGATATGCGTCGCCTTGGGTGACCCAGGTGACGACGAGGCGGCCATCGGCGAGCTGGTCGAGATCCGGAGGATTGTTGGTGGTAACGCGCTCTGCATTTGTTGCGATGGAGTGTATATCGGTGATGGCGTTGCCCTGGATGTCGAAGCTCTGCACCTTGAGTGCGGTCTCGCTGACATCGTTCCACAGCACGGCAAAGCCACCATCCTGCAGCTTGATCACCGAAGTGACTTTGTCGAAGCGGTTGAACCCCGTCAGGCCAGCAGCCTGCGTTTCCTCACCGACAGTTGCGCCATCCGCATCGTAGCGTTGAAAGAAGAGGCCTGTGTTGTCCGTTTCGTGCGATGTCCAGAGCACGGCAAAGCCGCCGTCCTGAAGATCGACAACGTAAGGATCATACTGAGTGCCGTCGGTTGACGTGTTGACATGGAACTCGACCCCGGTGGCCGTGCCGGTTGCATCGAACCGCTGCGCAAAGATCCCACCGCTGGCATCAGATCCCCATTGTCCTGCCGCCGAGTACCACGTCACCAAAAAACCGCCATCAGCGAGGCCTGTGACATTCTGGATGTGCTGATTGCTGGTGGTATAGCTGTTGGCCTGGAACTCGGAGCCCACAGGGACGCCTGCCGCGCTAAACACCTGACCAAAGACGCCAAGGCCGCTCCCGTCCTGACCGGAGGACTCCCAGGTCACAACATAGCCGCCACCCGACAACGCCGATACAGAATGCCAAAATTGCGTTCCGGTCTCAAAGGTGTTGGCTACCTCCGGCACCATGCCATCAAGCTGACCAAACTGATCCAGCGTCACGTGGTAGATCCCTGATGCGTCTGCATCATTGGCGGCGAAGACAAGCGCGATATCGCCGTTGTCCAGACGGGCCATCTCCGTCGATACGCTGGTGCCCAAAGGGGCAGCGCTCGTGTAGATCGGATAAATGGCACCCACTTCAACGCCCGCCGCATCATAGCGCTGACCCCAAATGCCTGTCCCAGTACCGTTCGGTGAGGCCCAGACAGTCAGGTGACCGCCGTCCGCAAGCGCAACCGTCGACACAACATCCTCAGATAAAACCGTCTCCAAAATCTCTTCCATGGTCCAATGGCCTCGCTTGTAGGTTTATCTCTGACAGGCCTCTCCAATATTTGATCGGAAAGCCGGAAAGAACCAAAACTCGGCCTTATCCTTTACAGTTACTGAACCTTCACCCGTTCCCGGGCACGTCTGTCCCGTTGGCTGCCGCTGTTGCGTCCAAAGCGTCAATGTTAGGGAAATCTAGCAACCCATAGACAGCCGTCTCAATCTTCCCTGCGCCGCGCACGAATGACCGGTTTCCCTACCGCCGCGCGATGCCACGAAGCAAACACTCGCAACAAATCTATTTGCATTGGGCGCCTGCAGCATGAAAACGCGACGGCCGGGTCGGGCTCAAGGCGGACCCTGCACACGTCAAGCCACGGCCGCCTGCATAGGTCCTTGATCAGCCAGAAATACGAAGGCCCAATGCACTGATGGGGAATCAGGCTATGAATTATGTGCAATTTATATTATGCCGATCTGCTGATTATGCCGATATTAGATGGCAGATGCCTGGGCTTTATGGCGATCACGTCAAAAACATCGGCATAGTGTCGTGTTCTATGATGGATTGTGACCTCAGGCGCCTTTCATTCAGCATGGGAGTAGGTTTAGTTTGCTGCCCATCGCCGCAAAGCACATAGACTTGCGCAATGCGGACCTTCCAGACATTCACTTTTGGGGCTTTGCTGACGCAGCATTCTCTCGCTGGCGCGGCATCGAATTGTTGCTGCCGCAGAACAGGTCGTCGATCCGGTCATTCGCGAGCGCCGATTTTCCAACAACCAAGAACGTACTTTCGCCGCGCCGCGATCCTGCAAATCAGACGCGGACGGAACGGACATTCAATTTCCAGCCTTTGCTGGCGCAGCATCCTTTCGCGCCTGCAGCGTAGTAACCGCTCCGGCACTGCGCATTTCACCAAAACGGTCGTTAAGAACGCCGATCGGCTTCGAAACCAAAAGGGGTGTCCTTGGGCGGCAGTCACAGCTGTCAGTTCGATCACTCAAGAGCCTCATCTTAGCTCGCATGGAGGGCAAAGCTTGGGCGGCGTAGTTTCTTCGCCGCCCTGATGTACGTTTCATCCAAACAAGAAGTCGCTGAAGTCTGTCAGATGAACGCTTTCAACAACGACCAAAACGTCACCAGCCGTCGTTCGAATTTCCGTATCGCTGCCGACTTGCACTAGATTGATCTGACTTTGGCCGGATACGCCGTAAAACTGGATCAGATCGCCTTCCATCGCATTGAAATCAGTGATCGTGTCGGTTCCTGTATCGGGTTTGAAGACAAATACGTCGGCTCCTGTACCGCCCGTCAGGCTATCTACGCCGGTATCGCCAGTAAGGGTGTCGTTGCCAACGCCGCCCAGCAGCAGATCGTCTCCAATTCCACCGTAGATGACATCATCACCCTCTGCAGCATTGATGGTATCGTCACCCGCCCCTGCCAGTATGAAATCGTCGCCGGCGGAAACAGCGTTTGCCTGAGCGTCCACATATGTGACATCAATTGTATCGTTGCCTGATGTACCTGCCACTACACCTTTCGAACCGAACTCAGTCGCTGGCGGGGCGTCGAGATATGTTCTGAAGATGCCGTTATCGCCGGTTGCTCCTGAAATAAACCCATGTGTTAGGATGAGACGACCGTCGTTGAGTTGGTCGAGATCAGGGATGTAGAGCGGGTTATCGTTATTTGTGATGACCTCTTGTGCGGGGGTCAGCGCGGCGCCATCGGCCGTAAAGCTCTGAACATGGGCGCTTCCAACTTCCCTGTTCTCCCACAGCAGCGCGAAGCCGCCGTCTTGCAGTTCAATCGCCTTGACCAGGACGGGCCGCAGTTGGCCGCTCGCCCCGAAGATCTGCGTGAGTTCGACATCTATCCAGGTCTCCTCACCAACGGTAGTTCCGTCCGCGGCATAACGCTGAAGGTAGTACCCGTCTTCCGGAGACTTGGAGGTATTGTTCGCGCCGGATGCCCAGACGGCAAGGAAGCCGCCATCATCCATCGCCACGATCTGAGGATATTCCTGCGCATCTTCGGTGGTGCTGTTCACGTGGAACTCGACGCCCACCGGCGCACCCGCTGCATCAAAGCGTTGGCCAAAGATACCACTGCTTTGATCGGCGCCCCAGACACCCGCGTTGGATTGCCAAAGCACAACAAACCCACCGTCCGCTAGTCCTTTGACCTCCGCACGGTACTGAGCACCGGTGGTATAGGTGTTGACCTGAAACTCGGTCCCGACCTTACCGTTTGCGTTGAACACCTGGCCGAAAATACCGTTCAGGCTGCCATCCTGGTTGTATGTCTCCCAGACTGAAACAAAACGGCTGACGTCTGCCGGGTCATTCGGATTGTCGGCCAGCGCGCTGAGCTGCGTGCCGGGATCGACGCCACCCAAGTTGGCGGCCACATTCGTGTCAACCTGGAATGGCACACCGTCCAGCGCACCTGTCGACGTTAGGCGCTGCGCGGTATGGCCTTCAAAGTCGAGAGTGGTGGTATCGCGGTCAGTCCAGACGACAACCAGACTGTTGTCATCAAGTCTGATGATCTCCGGCCGCTCCTGACCGCCTGTCTCATCGGTATTGATCCGGTAAATCGGCCCGACAGCCACACCATCATCATCATAGCGTTGCGCCCAGATGCCACGGCGATCCGCATCTGCAGAGGACCAGACAGCAAGATGCCCGCCATCCTCCAAGGCCGCCATGCTCGGCTCATAAGCATTCAATATCGTCGGCACCAACTCTTCCGTGGACATACGCGCTCCTTGTCTGAAAAATCCACGTCTCTTAAAAATGGAATCCGTTAATAGCTGGTTGCCTCCGGCAAGTGCTTCGAAAACTAGGTAAATGCTCTAGAATCCGAAAATCTTCAGCGTTCGAGTTATTTAGTGAATAGTCTGCCAAGTGAAGCAATTCGATAAATTAACCGTCTCAAGACAACAAACGCATTCGGAGATGTCACTAGCTTAAGACTGACGTTCCATTCGCGGTATGCAGCTTGCCATCTTGGTCTTCGCCACGCTTTGATCCAATGACCGGTTTCTCCAAATCCACTCAGTGTCGCCATTTTAGCACTTGCAGAGATTTCTGCGCTGCGAGCGTGCGCAACGAAGAATGTCGATGACTGCATTGGGGAACGTTCTTGATGCCGATCCTCTAGGTCTCATCGATCGCTCGAACCTCTTCATTGGAAGCTCTGAAGAAAGGTCAAGCTTCGGGCAAGCAAGCCTGCTGGATGTGACACCAGCTTCCGAAGTCGCACCGGTTCCACTTCCTGCATCTGTCGCCTTGTTGCTCTCCGCGCTCGCGGGTCTCGGCCTGACCGGATCTTGGTACAAACGTCAACGCCAAAAAACCGCGTCTTTGCCAGTTCCGAGATGAAGACGCTTCAGAATTCCATCAATCCAAAACACCTACTCACGAGAACGATAACATGATGAAACAGATACTCCTTGCGGCCGCATTCAGCATCACCGGCATCTGCGCCAGCGCCGCGACACTCGACATTACGGCAAAACAGGTTGGCAGCGACGTCGTCTTTGTCGGAACAGGATCGCTTGACTTCTCAGAGAACCGTCCAGGCCGACAAGAGTTCGGGGTCGTTGATGGCGCATTGGTGGATCGCTACACCATCACCGATCTCTTCACGAGCTTTACACCGTTGGGCAATACGCGTTTCGATCTGGAAAGCTATTCGGCCACCGAAACGGGAGACGCATTCTACATCAATGGCCCGCGCCCATTCACCCGCAACTACCTCCGCGTGACCCGCGGCTACACGTCGCTTGATGCCTTTGACTTCACTTGGCGCGCACCTGACAGCATTCTGACCGATCCTGATCTGAACTACGGAACGCTTGCAACTTTTGGGAACAACACAATCACCCTCACTGGCTCACCGGTTGCTCCTGTGCCACTTCCGGCGTCTCTGGCCTTCCTGATTGCGGGTCTCATGGCATTTTTGCCGCTTCGCAAAAGGGTACGCGCAGCACATGGCTAGAAGGTCATCGAGGTTGATCAGGCGCTCGCGCATCCGGTCTTTTCGCAGCCCGACATCTATGCAGGACCGCGTGGCCTGTCCCAGATCGAACGGGTACTGGGTGGGCGGCAGGATTAGCCGTCTCTCAAGGTGTCGGGGTCTCCGGCGAAAAGGCCTTCGGGTGGTTTTGCAGGGGCATTTGCCTATTTTTTAGCGACCCGTGCCGCAAAACCCATTTCAGACGCATCCTATTCGTCGACGCTTTTGACAAGCACAGCCTGATTACACATGCTACGATCAAATAGTTGGCAAAAGCGCCCCGCGACTCCGTCTTCGTTTTTACGATGAAGGAGCAACGGGGCGCTTTTTTTTGGAGTTCCGTGTGAGACGCAATATCGACCTTGGCATTCTGTTTTCGACGACCGGGCCTTACGCCCTGCTTGGTACGGCCGGTCGGACAGGGGCGCTCAAGGCTATCGAACAGGTGAATTCAGACGCGGGCTTTGATGTGCATTTCACGCCGGTGGAGCGGGACCCGGGCGGCGAAATCGACGACTACGCGGCCTTGTGCGAGGACATCCTGCTGAGCAGCGACGCCCGCCATGTGATTGGCTGCACGACCTCTTGGAGCCGCAAGGAGGTAATTCCCAGTCTGGAGCGTCTGGGAGGCGGACTGTGGTATCCCACGCCTTACGAGGGGTTCGAGGCATCTGACCGCGTGGTCTATGCGCACGCCTGCCCGAACCAGCATCTCTTGCCGTTGCTGGATTATTGTTTCGCGCATTTCGGGCGCAATACCTATTTGACAGGGTCCAACTATATTTGGGGTTGGGAGATGAACCGCCTCGCCCGCGAGATCAGTTTGCGGCAAGGCGGGGAGGTCTTTGGCGAAAGATATCTTCCGATCGGGTCCACGGACGTCGCCCGGATCGTCGAAGAAATCGCGGATCTCAAGCCGGATCTTGTGCTCAATCAATTGATCGGTCCGTCTCAATACGCGTTTCTTGAGGCGATGGCCGACCTGCGCAGCAAGGACCGGTACTTTGCAGCAGGGAACTGCGTGATCCTGTCCTGCAACCTGACCGAATGCGAGTTGCCGACCATCGGCGCCGCAGCCGAAGGGGTGATCTCCGCAGGACCATGGTTCAAGGGAATGAGGCCGACGCTGCCCGGCAACGAAGGCCGCAGCGACTTCGGATCCTCCTTTGAGGCCGCGGCACATGCATCCGTTTTGATGCTGACCCGGCTGCTTGCCCGCAGCCCCGGCACCGAAGGCTTGTCACTTCCGGAACTGCTGACCCAGCGGCGTGCAACGCAGGTTGGGATCTGCCCGCGCACGCATCACGTGACCTTGCCCGTGGCCATCGCGCAGGTTCGGGACGGCGCGTTTGTTCCGCTTCGGGTCAGCGCTGCGGTCACGGGTGATCCGTATCTGTCGCACAGCCACCGGGCAACGCAGCCGCAACTGCGGGTGATCCCGTGAAGCGGCGTTTGAGCATCCCCAGGCTGGGCGGTGCGCGGGCCGTGATCCTGCACCGCCCGCATGCCAATGTCACCGCGCTGGTGCGGCAATTGCAGGCGGTTGGGCTGGAGGTTGATTGCCACTGGCCGGATCTGCCCCCCTCGGCGCGCGCCGCCGACTATCTGTTTATCGACGTCGACACGGCCTATGACGACCAGGTGCCATGGGCACCGGGTGAGGCTCCCTTGCCGACCATCGCGCTGATCGGCTCCGAGGCGCCGGGCCGGATCGAATGGCTGATGAACTTTGGCGCGGACGCGCAGATCCTGAAACCTGTTGGAGACAACGGCGTCTTCTCGGCGCTGCTGATTGCGCGCGCGACCTTTGATGCGCGGATCGGGCTCGCCGATGAGATCGACAGTCTGCGGCGCAGGCTGGGGCAACGGCAGACGGTTGTGCAGGCGGTCGCAATCCTTGCGGCGCGGGGCAAGACGGAGGACGAAGCCTACGAGCAGCTGCGTGGCCTCGCCATGGCGTGGCGGGTCAGTTTCGAGACGGCGGCCGAGCGCATTGTGTCCAATGTGCGCGACCTCTCTGGCGATGGGAGCGAGCATGGCTGAGACGTCTCAGACCATCCCAGTACAAGCGCCCCCGGCGGGTATCTGGCACCGTCTCCTGCGCCGCAAGCTGGCGGTCTTTGGCTTTGCAATCATTGCGCTGGTGGTTGGCGGTGCCGTCTTTGCCCCGTGGATCGTGAGATACCCGCCAGACGAGCAATTGTTCGATGGGCTCAGCCTTTTTGGCGAGCCGATGCCGCCCAGCCGGGCGTTCCTGTTGGGCACCGACTTGCTTGGGCGCGATCTGTTTTCCCGCATGCTCTATGGCGCGCAGACCTCGCTGATCATCGGCATCGTCGCCAACGGCGTCGCGTTGCTCATCGGCACGCTTGTCGGCGTTGTGGCCGGATTTGTGCGTGGCTGGGTGGGGGCCGTTCTGATGCGGTTCACAGACCTGATGATGGCCTTCCCGGCGTTGCTATTGGCCATCTGTCTGGCCGCGATCTTTCAGCCGTCGCTTTGGATCGTGGCGATGGTGATCGCGCTGGTCAATTGGGTGCAGACCGCGCGCGTGATCTATACGGAGACCACCTCGCTGGCCGAACGCGAATTTATCGCTGCGGAAAAGACACTGGGGGCGTCGCGCAGCCGCATCCTGTTCCGCCATATCCTGCCGCATCTGGTGCCGACGCTGATTGTCTGGGGCACGCTGGGCATTTCGGTGACTGTGCTGTTGGAGGCGACATTGTCCTTTCTCGGCGTCGGGGTGCAGCCGCCGACACCGTCTTGGGGCAACATCATCTTTGAGAACCAAACCTATTTTCAGGCAGCGCCCTGGCTGGTGTTCATCCCGGGCGCTGCAATCCTGCTGTTGGCGCTGGCCTTCAATCTGGTCGGAGACGCCTTGCGCGATGTGCTGGACCCCACTCAGCGGGGGAACGACTGATGCTGGGGTATCTCGTGCGGCGGCTGGTGCAATCCGTTCTGATCCTGCTGGGGGTGAGCTTTATCACCTTCGTCTTGCTCTATGTCTTGCCCGCTGATCCTGTGCGGCAGATCGCCGGGCGGTCGGCAACGGCGCAGACGGTCGAGAACATCCGCCAGCAGTTGGGCCTCGATCAGCCGATGTTGGTGCAATACTGGCGCTATCTGTCGGGGCTGGTGCAGGGCGACATGGGCCGCAGCTACCTGCAGAAGACCGAAGTCTCCACCCTGATCGCCGCGCGCCTGCCTGCCTCGCTGCTGCTGATGGCGGCGGGCATCTTCTGCGAGCTGCTGATCGGCCTGACGCTGGGGGTGATCGCGGCGATCTTTCGCGGGCGGTCGCTGGACCAGGGGCTGATGGTGACCTCCTTTGTCGCCGTCTCCGCACCGCAGTTCGTGGTGGGCCTGCTGCTGCTCTATGTGTTTGCGGTCCAGTTGGGCTGGTTCCCGATTGGCGGCTACGGGACAGCGGCCCATCTGGTGCTGCCTGCGGTCACCCTGGGGATCATGGGATCAGGCTGGTACTCGCGCATGATGCGGTCGAGCATGGTCGACGTGCTGCGGCAGGATTACATCCGCACGGCCCGCGCCAAGGGGCTGACCCGGCGCCGGATCCTGCTGCGCCACGCACTGCCCAACGCGATCCTGCCCATCATTGCCATGATCGGCATCGACATCGGCATCTTCATGGGGGGCATCGTCGTGGTTGAGAGCGTCTTTGGTTGGCCCGGTATCGGGCAACTGGCCTGGCAGGCGATCCAGCGCGTCGACATCCCCATCATCATGGGGGTCACGATGGTCTCGGCCACCGCCATCGTGCTGGGAAACCTTCTGGCCGACCTTGTCACCCCTCTCATTGATCCACGCATCAAATTGCGCTGACCCGATATAAGACCAGGTCTCGCGGCGGTGTCGCGGGGTCTCAATAAAAAGCGAAACCAACATGGAGATTAAAATGAAGACCTTACTTGCATCCACCGCGATTCTGCTTGCCTCTGCCCTGACCGGCATGGCGCAGGAGTATACCCCCGATCCGAATGCCACCGCAGGCGGTATGATCACCGTGACCTACAAGGACGATGTGGCCACGCTGGATCCGGCCATCGGCTACGACTGGCAGAACTGGTCGATGATCAAATCGCTGTTCGATGGTCTGATGGATTATGTTCCCGGCACCACGGAACTGCGCCCGGGATTGGCTGAAAGCTATACCATCAGCGACGACGGTACCGTTTTCACCTTTACCCTGCGCGATGGCGTGATCTTCCACAACGGGCGCGAGATGAGCGCCGAAGACGTCAAGTACTCGCTGGACCGTGTGACAACACCGGAAACCCAATCGCCTGGGGCGGGCTTTTTTGCCTCCATCGCCGGGTTTGACGCGATATCCTCAGGTGCGGCGGAGACACTCTCCGGTGTCGAGGTGGTCGATCCCAAGACCATCAAGATCACCCTGTCGCGTCCCGATGCAACCTTCCTGCATGTGATGGCGCTGAACTTTGCCTCGATCGTGCCAAAAGAAGCGGTAGACGCGCATGGCACGGATTTCGGTAAGAACCCGGTGGGCACAGGCGCCTTCAAGCTGGGTGAGTGGACAATTGGGCAGCGGCTGGTCTTTGAGAAGAACGCCGACTACTGGCGCGAGGGCGTGCCCTATCTGGACGGTGTGACCTTTGAAGTGGGGCAAGAGCCCATCGTGGCTTTGCTGCGTTTGCAACAGGGCGAGGTAGATGTGCCTGGTGACGGCATCCCGCCTGCGAAGTTCCAGGAGGTCATGGGTGACCCTGATCAAGCCGCGCGCGTGGTCGAGGGCGGTCAGCTGCATACAGGATACATCACGCTGAATGTCGGCATTGCACCGCTGGACAAGCTGGAAGTGCGCGAGGCCATCAACATGGCCATCAACAAGGAGCGTATCACCCAGATCATCAACGGCCGGGCGGTTCCTGCGACGCAGCCCCTGCCGCCCTCCATGCCGGGTTACACCGATGGGTATGATGGCTATGCGTTTGATGCTGACGCCGCAAAGGACAAGCTGGTCGAGGCGGGCCTGGCCGATGGTTTCTCGACCGAGCTTTTCGTGATGAACACGGACCCCAACCCGCGCATCGCCCAAGCGATCCAGCAGGACCTAAAAGCCATCGGCGTGGAGGTTGCGATCCGCAGCCTCGCACAGGCGAATGTCATCGAAGCCGGTGGTGCGGGCGAGGCGCCGATGATCTGGTCGGGTGGCATGGCCTGGATCGCGGACTTCCCGGACCCGTCCAACTTCTATGGTCCGATCCTGGGGTGCGCCGGAGCGGGTGAAGGCGGTTGGAATTGGTCCAAGTTCTGCGACGAAAGCATCGATGCCATGGCAACCGCAGCCGACAGCATGACCGACCCGTCGGCACCAGAGCGTATGGAAATGTGGTCCGACGTCTATATGGAGGTGATGCAGCAGGTGCCTTGGGTGCCGGTCTTCAACGAGCAGCGCTACACCATGAAATCGGCGCGGATGGGCGGTGATGATGCGCTTTACGTTGATCCGGTGTCGATCCCGGTGAACTATGACTACGTCTACGTGACGGAGTAACCCCATGTGCAAGGCGTGCGACTACACGATCCATGGCGCGCAGCACCATTTCGGCTGGGACAAGTCCATTGCCCCGGTCGAGACGGTCGCACCCGGATCGACGATCCTGTTCAACTGCATGGATTCTTCGGCGGGCCAGCTTGGCCCGTCTAGCACCGTCGCGGATGTGGCGGCACTGGATTTCGGCAAGATCAACCCGGTAAGCGGCCCCATCTACGTTGATGGGGCGGAACCGGGCGATGCGCTCAAGATCACGCTGGAGGGGTTTGCGCCCCGCGAAGCCGAAGGCAGCGCCTGGGGCTGGACGGCAAACATTCCCGGCTTTGGTCTGCTGGCAGATCAGTTTAGCAACCCCGCGCTGACGATCTGGAAATATGACGCCAAGACCATGGACCCCGCGCTTTGGGGTGATCAGGGGCGAGTACCGCTGAAACCCTTCACCGGGACCATCGGTGTCGCGCTGGCAGAGCCTGGGCTGCATTCCATCGTGCCGCCCCGGCGCACGGGCGGAAACCTCGACATCCGCGATATCTCGACGGGTACGGAGATTTATCTGCCGGTCGAAGTGGCGGGCGCGCTCTTCTCGGTGGGGGATACCCATGCGGCGCAGGGCGACGGCGAGGTCTGCGGCACGGCCATCGAAAGCCCGATGGATGTGACCCTGACGCTGGATCTGGTGAAGAGCGCCAACCTGAAAATGCCGCGCTTTACCACGCCGGGACCCGTGACCCGGCATCTTGATGCCAAGGGGTATGAGGTGACAACTGGCATCGGCCCCGACCTGATGAGCGGCGCGCGCGACGCCGTGGCGGGCATGATCGATCTGCTCACAGCCCGTTACGGTATGTCTGCGGTCGATGCCTATATGCTGGTGTCCACATGCGGCGATCTGCGGATCTCCGAGATTGTGGACATGCCGAACTGGGTTGTGTCCTTTTACTTCCCGCGCATGGTTCTTGAATGAGCGGTGCCCTGCCCTCTGTGACCGCCTTGCGTGAGGCGGCGCGCCCTCTTCTGTCGGTCCGCGATCTGACGGTTTCGGTGCGCGACCGGGGCGTGACCCGACCGCTTGTCGAGAACCTCAGCTTCGATCTGCACCCCGGAGAGACGCTGGCCATTGCGGGGGAAAGCGGGTCCGGCAAATCGATCACCTCGCTGGCCTTGATGGGGCTTTTGCCCCACAACGTCAGCGTCACCAGCGGACAGGCGCTGCTGGACGGGGTCGATCTGCCATCCCTGCCCGAGCCGGACATGCGCCGCCTGCGCGGCAGCAAGGTGGCGATGATCTTCCAGGAGCCGATGACCTCGCTCAATCCGGTGCACACCATCGGCAGTCAGATGATCGAGGCCATGCGCGCGCATGAGCCGGTCTCGCGCGGTGCTGCGCGGGCCGCTGGTATTGCAGCGCTGCGGCGAGTGCGCATTTCCGAACCGGAGCAGCGGATGCGGCAGTACCCGCATGAGCTGTCGGGCGGGATGCGCCAAAGGGTGATGATCGCCATGGCGCTGGCGATGAACCCGGCGCTGCTGATTGCAGATGAACCAACCACGGCGCTTGACGTGACCGTGCAGCGCGAGGTGCTGGAGCTGCTGCGTGAGTTGCAGGACAGCACCGAGACTGCGGTTATCCTCATCACCCACGACATGGGGGTCGTGGCCGAATACGCCGACCGCGCGGTTGTCATGAAAGCGGGGCGTATGGTTGAAAGTGGCGCTGTTGCTGACCTCTTCGCCAGCCCCGGGCAGGACTATACGCGCGCGCTTCTGGCGGCTGTGCCGCGTCTTGGGGACGGGGCCGCGCGGGGCAAACCGCGCCCGCCCGCAACGCGTGCCCCAGTGGCCCGGCTGGTCGATGCGCAGGTACATTTTGACATCGGCGCAAACGTCTTTGGCCGCCCAACGCACCGGGTGCACGCGGTTGAGGGGGTGAGTTTCGACATTCGGCCGGGGGAGACCTTTGGTCTGGTCGGCGAAAGCGGTTGCGGCAAGTCGACCCTGGCCAAGGCGCTCGTCGGTCTGGTCCCGCATCGGGGTCATATCGAGGTTGCAGGCCACGCGCTGGCCGGGCTGACCACGCAGGGCAAACGGGACATCTGCCGCGATGTGCAGATGGTATTTCAGGACCCGATGGCCGCGCTGGACCCGCGGATGACTGTGGGTGACGCGGTGGCCGAACCTCTGTTGATCCATCAGGTCTGCCCGGCGCTGGAGCGTCAGGCCCGCGCGGCGGAGCTGTTTCGCCGTGTCGGACTGATGCCCGACCAGATGACAAGATACCCCCATGAATTCTCGGGCGGTCAACGCCAGCGGATATGCGTTGCGCGCGCGCTTGCGCTGCAGCCCAAACTCATCATCTGCGATGAAAGCGTCTCGGCGCTGGATGTGTCCGTGCAGGCGCAGGTGCTGGCGTTGCTCGACGAACTTCAGCGCGATATGACCATGTCCTACCTCTTCATCAGCCACGACATGGCTGTGGTTGAAAACGTGGCTGACCGGCTCGCTGTGATGTATCTGGGCCAAATCGTCGAGATGGGCACCCGCGATCAGGTGTTCGGCAATCCGCAGCACCCCTATACCCGTCGCCTTCTGGAGGCTGTGCCGGTCCCGGACCCAGCGGGAAAGGGGCGCACATACGCCCGGTCCAAGGGTGAGGTGCCCTCCCCCATCCGCGCGATTGGAGACGCGCCGCAGCGCATGCCGTTGCGAGATATAGGGCACGGGCATCTTGTGGCGTGAAAATCTGGCCTGAGGGGGCGTTTGACATCAAGTGGCCTGTCATCCACGTAGCTAAGTAGGCGAATGATCATTCCTCGCTGGCATCGCTTTGGCGATGACGTCGTGAATGGATCCGGCTTGCGTGATCCAGATATCATCGCGATGCGCGCAGATATGTGTGAGCGCGCGGCGCAGGTGGCGCAGGCGGTAGGGCTGGCCAACCAGATAGGGGTGCAGGGCGATGCCCATCACCAAAGGCTGGCCGTGTGATTGCTCAAGCATCTCGTCGAAATTGTCGATGATCATATCGGCAAAACTGGCCGCGCTGTCCTTTCGGGCGACGATGGAGGGGATGTCGTTGACCTCCTGCGGATAGGGAATGGACAAGAGCGGCCCGTGGTCCGTGCGCAGCCATATGGGTTGATCATCCATGCACCAGTTGAGCGTATAGCTGTACCCCGCCTTCTTCAGCAGATCAGGCGTGACCGGGCTTTCCGCGATCCAGGGGGAGAGCCAGCCTTTGGGCGCTGTGCCCTCGGCCTGTGCCAGCACGCCCGTCGCCTCCCGTATCAGTGCCTCTTCTTCGGCTGGGGGCAAAACGCTCTGGCGCTCCGCGTTGGTGCGGCCATGGCCGACGATTTCGTCTCCTCTGGCGCTGAAGGCCGCCATCAGCTCAGGCGCATAGTCATACATAACGGAATTGGCCAGGACGCTCACCGGCATCTCCAGCGCATTGAACATATCCAGCATCCGCCATGCGCCGACCCGGTTGCCATAGTCGCGCCAGGAATAGTTGAGCACGTCAGGCTGAGGGCCACCCGGGGCCAGTTCCGCGCCCAAGCCATCGCCAAAGGCAAAATGTTCGAGGTTCAGCCCGACGTAGACCGCGAGGCGCTTGCCGCCGGGCCAGTCGTACGCAGCGCGCTGGGTGATGGCGCTGTAGTCATATCTGTCGTGTGTGGGCAGGTGCGTCATAAGGGGGCCTCCGCCAGGCCGGCTTTGTGCAGCAGGATCTCTGCACTGTCATTCCAGATCTGTGTGCTGACGATCTGACCTTGCCGCACAACAAAACTGTCCATGTAGCGGTTGGTCTCGAACGTCGTGCCATCCGGCCATTCGCCATAAAGATAGCCTGTGTTGTAAACATGAACATCCCCCGTTGCGGGATCATAAGCCGCATCGGTGCGCAAGAATTTCTTTTTCACCCAGGCGTAGCGCTTGGCGTTGAAGGCGGAGGTCTCCTCCGGGGCCGTGAACTTGCGACCACCGGTAAACGTGATGTCGAAATCATCCGACACATAAGCGCGTGCGCCCTCAGGATCGGGCACCATTGAGCGTTCGAGATAGGCCTCGACGATCGCTATCGCAGCGGTGGTTGGGTCGGGTGTGTGGTCCATGGTGGTCTTTCTTGATCAGGGGAGGTGGGCGGCGCAGTGGCGATGGCAAAAGCCTTTCACCACTTCGGCGGCGGCGGCGTTCATCCTTCGGGCATCGGCGTTGGCATGTGTGATACGATCCGCGGCGCGGAGCGCCCGGGCGCGCAGGTCGTTTTCATCCAGCGTCAGGATCCAGTCGTCGGCAAAAACCATGCGCCCGGCGATCATCACCGCGCGCACAGCCGCGCCTGTTTCGGCAAAGACGATCTGATCCAGCGTTGCCCGTTGCGGCGTGTAGTGGCAGTAGGTCTGGTCAAGAAAGACAAGGTCGGCGGCCCAACCTGCGGCGATCTGGCCAACCCTGTCGAAGCCCATGAGCTGTGCACTGCCACGCGTCGCCATGTCGAAGGCCTGCGCCGTGCTGATCCAGTCTTGGCTGAGAGGGGTCTGGGCGCGGCTCAGAGTGGCGGCAAGGCGCATGGCCTCAAACATGTTCTGTCCGTCCGACGTGTTGCTGGCGTCGGTGCCGATGCCCACCGCCACGCCTGCATCGACCATGCGGCGGACGGGCGCAATGCCAGATCCCAGGCGCAGATTGCTCATGGGGTTGTGCGAAATGCCGGCGCGGTGGTGCGCGAGCAGCGACATTTCAGCATCCGACAGCCAGACGCCATGCGCTCCGCTGAACCGCTCCGACAGGATACCGAGGCGGTCGAGATGCTCTGTCAGCGAGGTGCCGAATTTCCGCTGCGCCATCACCTGTTGCAGGCGTGTTTCGGCAAGATGCGTTTGCAGCGGGATGCCCATGTCTGCGGACAAACCGGCGCAGGCTGTCAGAAAGGCGTCCGAGCAATGCAGCGGGATGGTCGGGCCCAGCCCCGGGCGCACACGATCCAGCGGCACCGGCCAGCCCCGCAGCGCCTCGGTGCAGACGGCGATCGTGTCGGCCCAGTCCGGCATCGAAACCGCTGCGACGGCAGCTTTCAGCGGCCCATCGAAGCTGTCGAGCAAGCCGGGCAGCGCCTGATATATCGTCTGATCCGCAATCATAGGGGCCACGACGGCGCGCAGGCCAACGCTGTGATAGGCTTCGGCGACCGCATGTGTGCCCTCGACCGTCGGGCCGGGCAATTCGATGAACAGGTCATAGCAAGCCGTGCAGCCCTTACGGATCAGCTCAACCGCCGAGAGCTGCGCGCAGAGCGCCAGATCCTCATGGCTCCGGCCCAGATTCAGCCAGGCCGCGCCTGACAGAAAGATCTCAAGGATCATATCCTCCGGTACGCCCCCCCGCGCCAAAGCGCCATGGGAATGGGTGTGGCCATTGACCAGCCCGGGAATGACGATGCGCTCGGTTGCATCCAAAAGTGTTGCGCCCGCAACTGTTTCACCAGCTGGAAGCAGGGCTGTGATGAGGCCACCTTCGACCAGGAGGGAGACGTCTTGAAAACGGCTATTATCTACGAAAACCTGCCCGCCGTGGATCAGTGTTTTGGTCATGGTCCCGGGTCCCTCTGGCGCATGTGTCTGCGCCCGAGGGACCCCGGGCGCAGCATCCCGTCAATTCAGCGTGACGTCGAACGCGCGCATCTCTGCCGGAGGCAGGAAGGACCGGTCAAAGATTTCAGACGCCTCGGGCAGGCGGTCGAGGCCGTAGCCTTTTGCGACAATCCCGATGGAGCGTGTCAGACGCTCGTCAACCAGATCGCCCATGCCAATTGTCTCAACCTCGGGGGCGTTCATGAGGTTCGTCAAGGCAAACTCCAGCCGTGCGCGCTCAAGCTCGGGGTCGACAAGGTTGTCAAACGCCAAGATCGCCTCGACCGAGCTGTCCTGATTGGCGGCGACCTCCATGGTGGCTTTGTTCAGCGCGCGCACCAGCCCGGCAACGGCGTCCGGGTTTTCAGCCATCAGGTCGCGCGAGACCATCATCCCGTTGGAGTAGAGGTCCATCCCGTAGTCTTCGAAGTTGAACCAATTGTAGTCTTTCGCCGGGTCCTGACGGTTGGCAATCAGGTTGAACCAGCTGGTCGAGGTGAAGACAAATGCACCATCGATGTCACCCCTGATCATCATGGGTTCTTGCAGGTTCGGGGCCATGTTCTCCTTGCCGACCTTGTCCAGATCGACGCCGTTCAACTCCGCAAACACCGGGAAGAGACGGGTTGTGGGGGTGCCTTGCGCGCCACCCAAAGTTTTGCCCTCAAAATCGGCGGGTGTCTCAATGCCCGCCGTCTTGGGTGTCACGATGGCAAAGGGCGGGCGGTTCCACAGCTGATACACCATAACGGGCGCCTCGCCCGGCCGGGCGGCGGCGTTCTGGATGATGGCGTTGATGTCCCCGAACCCCGCGTCATAAGCGCCGCCCATGATCCGCGTCACCGTGGCGGCTGAGCCTTCGCCCTGATCAATTGTCACGTTCAGGCCCTCATCCTCGAAATACCCTTTGTGCAGGGCCAGAAGGAACGGCGCGTCAGACCCTTGGGTCTTCCACCCCAGCGTAAAGCGGATGTCGGTCATCTCGGCCAGGGCAGGTACAGCACCGGCAAGCAAAGTGAGGGCAGCACCGAACAATGAGTGTTTCATGCAAACGTCCTTTCAGGGTTGAGGGAGTAGAAGCGGGCCGATCATGTCACGGCAATGTCGTTGCCGCGCGTGGCCCAGCCAGTCACCCGGCGTTCAAGCAGGGAGAATACCGCGTAAAGCGCGACGCCCATCAAGGCGAGGATGATCAGCCCGGCAAAGACCAGGGAGACCTGGAAATTCGACGAGGCGGTCATCATCACATTGCCGATACCCATGTTGGAGGCCACGGTTTCCGACAGCACGGCCCCCACGAAAGACAGCGTTATCGCGACTTTCAGAGAGGCAAAGAAGTATGGCATGGCCCGGGGCAGCCCGACATTCCAGAGGATCTCGGTTTTCGACGCACCCAGAGTTTTGAGAACGTCCTCAAGCTCCGGCTCTGTGGTGGCCAGGCCGGTGGCGATGTTGACCACGATGGGGAACACGCAGATCACCATGGCCGTCAGGACAGCGGGGGTTGTGCCCGACCCGAACCAAAGCACGAAGATCGGAACAACCGCCACCTTCGGGATGGAGGAGAACCCAACCAAAAGCGGGTAGGCCACCGCGTATGCGATTTTGGAGGTGCCGACGATCACGCCCAAGGCCACGCCGATGATCACCCCAAGCGAAAAGCCGAAAAGGGTGGAATAGAGTGTTTGCAGGATATGCGGCCACAGAACCGGGAACCGCGTCCACATGGTCACCAGTATCTCCGAGGGGCGCGGCAGTACCAGATCCGACACGTTGAGAAGAATGCACAGCACCTCCCAAGTTAAGAAAAACCCGATGATGAGCGATGTCGACAGAAAGCGAATGCGGAGTGCGTCGGTCATGATACGGGGCGCCTATGTGCTGCGGACCTGCGCGATCAATTCACGCAGTCCTTGGGTCATTTCGACGAATTCGGGGCTGTAGATCATGCCGATGTCGCGCGGCTGCGGGATGTTCACCGGTTCGTCCGAGATGATCCGCCCGGGGCGCGCGCTCATCACACAGATACGATTGGCCAGATATCCGGCTTCGCGCAGGTCATGCGTGACCAAAAGAACCGTTGGTTTCCGGTCGAGATACAGGGTCTGCATGATCTGCCACAGCTCTTCACGGGTGAACTGGTCCAACGCGCCAAAGGGTTCATCTAGCAACAGAAGATCAGGTTCATGCACCAGCGCCCTGCACAGGTTGGACCGTTGCAGCATCCCGCCGGACAGCTGCCAGGGGTAGTGGCTGGCGAAGTCCTTCAGCCCCACCTGGTCCAGCAGCGCATGCACCCGATCACGAAAGGCGCCCTTCTTGTCGGTGCGGTAAGAGTGTTTGAACGGCTGCACGATCTTGAGCGGCATCATGATATTCTGCTCGATCGTGAGCCATGGCAGCATGGTCGGGTTTTGAAACGCCATCCCGATGCGCAATTCTTTGGCCTTGGCCTCCTTGCCCCCAACCAGCACGAGCCCTTCGCTGGGTTGCAGCAAATTGCTGACCAATTTGAGGATGGTGGATTTGCCGCAGCCCGAGGGGCCGACCAGCGCCAGAAAATCGCCGCGCTCCATTTTCAGCTGGGTTGGCGCCAACGCCGTCACTGCCTTTTCGCCGGATCCAAAGACCACGGATGCGTCTTGCAGTTCAAGCGCAGGCCGCGCATGGACGGGGCCAGTGGAGACGGGCTGCGCGGCGCGGGCAGAGACGTTGGGCGACATGTTCATGCTCTATCGGTAACAGCCGCGTTCCGAGGCATGGGAAGTACTAAGTAAACGATCGTTGAATTATTTTGCCGATGCGTATTTTCTGCGCAGTTTTTCGCCTGTCTGCGTAACACCTCTGCATATGCAAAAGTATACGTGCGCCCAGATCTGCAGCAGCTATGCGCGTGGCGGGCTGCGCCTGATTGCGTGAATGATCGTCTCAACAACATGGGTGCGCCGCTCCCGACGCCATTCGTGACAGCTCAGATCGGTCCCAAAGGTGGCGGACAAGGTGTGCCCCGCATTGATGTGATGCGCGCTAAGCGCGACGATGCTGACATACAGCTGCAGCGGGTCGATCCCGGGCCGGAACACGCCGGCAGTGCACCCGCGCGACAGCACATCCGAGACCTTGCTTAGGAACGGCGCCGACATTTTCTGGATTTCCGGCATCTGTGCGATGAAACGTCCGCCAAGCAGGTTTTCGCTACGCGTTATGGCCAGGAATGCGGGGTTGTTTTCGAAAAAGTCGAATGTCGTTTCGATCAGTCGGGTGAAGGCTTCCTCGGCTGGCAAGGATTCAAGATGCAGCGCCTCTTCCTGCGTGCGGATGTCCGAATAAATCTGGCGCAGAGCCGCCATGTACAGGCGCTCTTTGTTGTCGAAGTAGTGGTAAATCAGCCGGGTGTTGCAGCCCGCCTGCTTTGCGATCTGATGCACTTTCGCACCGTCGTAGCCGTGGTTTGCAAACTCGTGCAACGCAGCCTCAAGGATCTGACCTTTGGTGCGTTGTGGATCCCGCGTCCGCACAGCTGTTTCACTGGAAGAGGTCTTTCGCATCCCCGAGGGCTAGCAGCGGGCCAGACCTTGTCAACCCAAGGATACCGGGTCGCGCGGGCTCGGTCAGCCCGTTGGTGGGCAAAAGCCGCCGGTGCGGTATGCTCACCGCATAGCGGAGAGGGCCGCGATGATCCCGCGCAACTCCGCAAGGCCTTTGAGGCGACCAATGGCGGGACAGCCGGGCTGCGCCTGCGCCTGCAGATCGCTCAAGATGTCCTGGCCGTGATCGGGCCGAAAGGGAATTTCGTGGTCTGCCCGGCCCTCTTGCCTGCGCCGTTGTTGCTCGCTCAGAAGTGCAGACACAAGGGCGACCATATCAGTCGAGCCGTCCAGATGGGCCGCTTCGTGAAAGCTGTTGGGTATGGTGTCGGTCTCGCGGGCCACGTTCCGCAGATGCGCGAAGTGAATCCTGGGGCCTAGACGCGCGACTATGCCCGGCAGGTCGTTGCTCTTGCGAACGCCCAATGAGCCACTGCATAGCGCAATATCGTTTGTGGGTGAATCGACCGCTGTGACCAATGCGGCGTAGTCCTCTTCGGTGGACATGACCCGGGGCAGACCCTGCAGAGGAAACGGCGGATCATCCGGGTAGCATCACATCCGTATGCCCAGCTGTTCCGCGACAGGGATGATCTCACTCAGGAAATCTATCTGATGGTGCCGCAGGCGATCTGCGTCGATCTCTTGATACAGATCGAGCTGGTCTCGCAGGGATTGCAGCGAATAGCCTTCTTCTGCGCCCGGCAGGCTGCAGCCCCGGCTGGTGTTGCGCCGATGAGCTGGGACAGCGGCAAAAATCATGGCAAGCGCATGAGACGCGGTGGCGGAAGAAACCTGCGCAACACGCTCTATATGCGTGCTGTCGGTTGCTCCAGTCGGCTGGGCGCGATGGGCAAATTTTGTCGTCGGCCCATTGGTCTGGGCAAACACCCCAAAGGGCGCTCACTGCTGTCATGCGCAAACTCGCCATTTTGGCCAATACTCTTGTCGCCGAAAATCGTCGCTGGCAGCCGACCGCGCCTTAGCGAAAAACATCTCAGCAGCTTGACACGTTTGGCAAACTTGGGAGTGCTTCGATGACGAAATGCACTATTCACGTCCAAACCGAAGAAATCCAAACAACTGTGACCATCGCCAACAAGCCTCGTGCAGTCAGACCCTGTGGAACTTGCCACCATATTGATAAGGCAGGCTGCATTGGCAAAACCCTAGCGGACAGGGTCGAACGTCAGGGCATACCAACGAGCACTTCTGCGTTCGATTTTCTTACGACTTCGATTGTGGTCACTGCTGTAAACCTGTCCGTCGTCAGGTTTACAGTTGCGTCGCAGGTCGGGCTTTCCTGAGCCACGCGTCTCAGTTCAGACAGCCTCCCTATGCGCTCGCAACAGGTTGTTCATTCGATGAATCGGCTCGACTTTGATAGGCCTCCCGGACCGATGAAAAATCGGGCGGGCGCACCGAAATCGAAGCGCTCCAGGATACGCAGGGCACAATTGGTTGTGCCTCTCTTGCCATTCAGTATCATGACCTGATGACGACACGACCACAAAGCTACGACGAAATGATCCGGCCAGACGGATCGGTGACCACCCCCTACAAACACTACCAGACCTGGTTCAACGCTCAGGATCCCGCCAGACTGCACTCCAAGTCGCAGGAGGCCGAAGCGTTTTTTCGCCGCACAGGTATTACGTTCAATGTCTATGGAGAGGCGGACGCTCAGGAACGGTTGATTCCCTTTGACCTTGTGCCGCGCATCTTGTCGCACCGGGAGTGGAGCCGCCTTTCAAAAGGCATCGAGCAGCGGGTGCGTGCGATCAATGCGTTCATATGGGACATCTACAACCGGCAGGAGATTTTGCGCGCGGGCCGTATTCCAAAGGAGCTGATTGCCCACAACGACGCTTTCCTGCCGCAAATGATGCGGTTCACACCACCAGGCAACGTCTATACCCATATCGTCGGCACAGACATCGTGCGGACCGGCGATGGTGACTTCTTTGTCCTTGAGGATAACGCGCGCACGCCGTCGGGTGTCTCCTATATGCTGGAGAACCGCGAAACGATGCTGCAGATGTTCCCGGAGCTCTTTGCCCGGATCCGTGTACAGCCCGTCAGTGACTATCCGAAGAACCTGCGCCGCTCGCTGGCAGCCTGTGCGCCACAGGCTTGTGAAGGCAAGCCAAGGGTGGCTGTACTAACGCCCGGTATTCACAATTCGGCGTATTTCGAACACTCTTTCCTTGCCGATCAGATGGGGGCGGAACTGGTCGAAGGGCACGACCTGCGCGTGGTGGATGGGCGGATCGCGATGCGCACGACCCAGGGCTACCGGGTTGTTGATGTACTTTACCGTCGGATCGATGATGACTTCCTCGACCCGCTCAACTTCAACCCCGACAGCCTGTTGGGCGTGCCAGGTATCATGGATGTCTACCGCGCGGGCGGGATCACCATTGCCAACGCACCCGGCGCAGGCATCGCGGATGACAAGGCGATTTACTCCTACATGCCTGATATCGTGGAGTTTTATACGGGCGAAAAAGCGATCCTGAAGAATGTGGAAACGCACCGCTGTGCAGAACCAGAGGCGCTGAAATACGTGCTCGACAATCTGGCGGAGCTGGTTGTGAAGGAGGTGCACGGCTCTGGTGGCTACGGCATGTTGGTGGGGCCCGCCGCCAGCAAAAAGGAACTCGCAGCGTTCCGCGATAAACTGCAAGCCAACCCTGGCAATTACATCGCGCAGCCGACGCTGTCGCTCTCGACGGTTCCGATCTTTGTGGATCAAGGTTTGGCGCCGCGCCATGTGGACCTGCGCCCCTTTGTGCTGGTTTCGCCGCAAGGCGTGAACATCACGCCGGGCGGGCTCACCCGGGTGGCACTGACCGAAGGCTCGCTTGTGGTGAACTCCAGCCAGGGCGGCGGCACAAAAGACACCTGGGTGCTGGAGGACTGATATGCTGGGAAAAACCGCAGGCGGTCTCTACTGGATGTTTCGGTTTCTGGAGCGCAGCGAAAACACTGCGCGGCTGCTGGAGGCAGGGTTTCGCATGGCGCTCACCCGGTCGTCAGATGCCGAATCCGAGTGGAAATCGGTGGTCACAACATCAGGCGCCGGGGCGGGCTACGCGCAGAAATATGACAGCTACAGCGACACGCTGGTCATGGACTGGCTGCTGCGGGATCCGGACAACCCGTCCAGTGTGATTTCGGTAACCTCCTCGGCACGCGACAATGCGCGCCTTGTGCGCACGGCGCTGACCACCGAGGTCTGGGAGGCGGTGAATGACAATTGGATGACCCTGCGCGATCTGCTGAAAGAGCCGATCACGACGGTGGATCTGCCGGGCGTGCTGGCGACCGTCCGCCAACAGAGCGCGCTGGTGCGCGGCGCGCTTTATGGCACGATGCTGCGCAATGACATCTACGATTTCGCGCGCATCGGCACCTTCATCGAACGCGCGGACAACACGGCGCGGATCATTGATGTGAAGTACTACACGCTGCTGCCGTCGGCGCTGGCGGTTGGGTCGTCTCTGGACAATGTGCAGTGGGAAATGATCCTGCGATCTGTCTCGGCGCATCGCTGTTTCCGCTGGCTGGATGAGACCGATATGACGGCGACGGCCATCGCGGATTTCCTGATCTTCGACAAGCGCCTGCCGCGGTCTCTGGCCTTCTGTGTCAAACAGACCACCGAGAACCTGCGATATCTGGAGCAGGAGTATCAGGAGCGGCACCCCTGCCACGATCTGGCCGATAGGCTAAAACGCTGGGTTGCCTCCACGGACATCGATATGGTGTTTGACCTCGGCCTGCATGAGGTAATCACCGAGTTCATTCGGGACAACAATGCTCTGAGTGCCCAGATCGAACAAGACTTCCGCTTCATGGCATAGGGGGCGGCCACGGTGCTTCTCAACATCAATCACACAACCCGCTACCACTATGACACCCCGGTAGACTACGCGCTGCAACAGGTGCGGCTCAGCCCGCCCAATACACCCCAGCAGGATGTGCGACGCTGGGATCTGTCGGTGGAGGGCGGCCGGGTTGAGACGCAGTACCGCGACCACAACGGCGGGCTGGTACATCTGGTCAGCGCGGATCGCGGCGCGCAAGAGGTTGCCATCACCGCTGAAGGCGAGGTGGAGACAACGGATACCGCAGGTGTCTTGGGTGAGGTCTACGGACCTGCACCGCTGTGGTACTTCAAAACCTCCACACCCTTCACTGAGGCCGGGCCGGGCATCCTGGCGCTGGCGCAGCATTTGATTGCGGCCACGGATCAGCTGACCGCCCTGCATGCGCTGTCAAGCTCCATCCTGATGGCGGTCCCCTACCGGATTGGCGAAACCTATGCAGCCACAACCGCCGAAGAGGCCGTCATGGGCGGCAGCGGCGTGTGCCAGGATCACGCGCAGATTTTTGTGGCCGCCGCGCGGGCAGCCGGCCTTCCGGCGCGCTATGTCTCGGGATATCTGCTGATGGACGACCGGGTCGATCAGGATGCCAGCCATGCCTGGGCCGAGGCCCATGTGGACGGGCTCGGCTGGGTTGGGTTCGACGTCTCCAACGGGATCAGCCCCGATGCGCGCTATGTACGGCTCGCTTACGGGCTCGACTACCGACGGGCGGCCCCGATTTCGGGCTTGAGACTTGGGCAGTCGAAGGAATCAATGATTGTCTCACTGCAGGTGCAGCAGTAAGCCTGTGCGGACAATGGAAGACGGAATAACCCCATGACCTATTGTGTGGGCCTGCGGCTGGAACGTGGCCTTGTGTTCATGTCAGACACGCGCACCAATGCGGGTGTCGACAACTTCTCCAAGACCCGCAAGATGTTTCAATGGGGGGTGCCGGGTGAGCGGCTGATCACGCTGATGACCGCTGGCAACCTTGCCACAACGCAGGCCCTCGTCAGTATGATAGAGGAGCGCGTGAAGGCGGTGAGCGAACGGGATCCGTCGATCCTGCATGCGCCATCGATGTTCCAGGTCGCGCGCATGGTCGGGCGGACGCTGAAAGAGGTAATCGCACAGAGCGCGCCGGTGGGTCAGACCGGCGATTCGGCGTTTCAGGCCACGGTGATTTTGGGGGGCCAGATCAAGGGCAGCGCGCCCACGATGTTCATGGTTTACCCAGAAGGGAACTTCATTGAAGTCACGGAAGAGACGCCATTTTTCCAGATTGGAGAAACAAAATACGGTCGGCCGATATTGGTCCGTGCCTATGATCCCGAGATGGCGTTCGAGGATGCGGTGAAGCTGCTTCTGGTGTCGTTCGATTCCACAGTGCGCTCGAACCTCTCGGTGGCCCCACCGTTTGATCTGATGGTCTATGAGACCGACAGCTTCGCACCGCTGCTGGAACGGCGGATCGAGGCGGAGGATGATGTCTATCAGAGTATCTCGACCGGCTGGGGGGATGCGTTGCGCACCGCTTTCGACCAGCTGCCCAACTTCAAGCTCTAGGGAGGCGGCGGCCTGAAAGCCCGCCGAACCTGCCTGTCGTTAGTGCGGTTTGTCAGGCCGCTGCTGGTCTCGCGCGGCCTGGTCGAGCGCCTCTTCCAGAGCATCGATATCTTCGGGATTGTTCGAAGGCACCGCATAGCTGCCGTTAAACCAACGGGCGAGGTCACGGTCCGCGCAGCGTTTGGAACAGAAAGGCCGCATCTCGGGCAGCATGTCGTTTCCGCAGATAGGGCAGCTCATATCAGCACCTCAGTCAGGGGCATGCGCGCGCGTTTGCGCTGTAGCTCAAAATGCCCCAGTGGGGTCCAGCCGACAAGGCTCGTGTCGATATCATCTGCGCGGAATGCCTGCCGCAGCGCGGTCTCGAAGCTCCGGCGGTCTTTCTTGGGCATCGGCGCGAGGTCGAGCACGATTTGTCCGCCCAAGCCCTTCACGCGCAGTGCGCGCGGCAGCGCCCTGGCACAGGCCATGTTGGCCTTGAGACCAGCTGCCAGCGATGCGTCAGCGCCGGTGTTCACATCCACCGCCACAAGTGCGCGAGTGGGTTCGATGTAAAGCGCACCACCACCCTCAAGCCGGATCTGGGTGCCTTTGGCCTGATCAAGGGCGTCAAGAATTCCATGTGTCTCAAAACAGCCCTGGTCAGTCAGGATGTCGGCGGGCCCCACCCAGTCGCGCCAGGCTAGCATATGCGGGCCGTCTCCCTCTGCCAAGGTCTCCATACCGGAGCCCACATCGCTCAGAACGCGCGCTGCGAGGCTGACCATCTGCGCAATGTCATCCGCGATTTCATCGCCATCCGCATCCGCGCAGGAGGAGCGCAGGATCAGGCCAAGCGCCTCGTCGGACATCACATCATGCGCGATCTCCAACAGCTGATCCCGCCGGTCATCCTCCTTGATGGATCGGCTGATGTTGAGCCCCGGTGCGCCCGGCGTCACGATGGCATAGCGGCTTTTGAAGAGCAGCTTTTGCGTGACCGGCAGCGCCTTGCCCGGCTCGGCATAGCCGGTGACCTGCACAAGCAGCGGCTGCCCGGGGGACAGGCCTTTGACCTGCCGCAGGAAGGCAGAGCCGTCGGGCGTCTTGAGGAACATGCCGCCCTGCCCTTTCACAGGCCGGTCGGCAATGGCGCGGTAAATCGTGCCGGGGCGTGGTGCGTCTGCGTCGACCAGCAAATCGTCGAGTTGGCCATCCGCGATCAAAGCCGCAGCCTCGCGGCCTTCAATATGGTCCAGAAAGATGCTGCGGCCCTTCATGACGTCTGAGTCCAAAGAGGAAGACCTGCCGCCGAGAGCAAGTTTGCCGTCTCAGCCAGAGGCAGACCAACGATGCCGGTGAAAGATCCGCTTATCCATGGGATCAAACGCCCTGCCGGACCCTGAATGCCGTAGGCACCGGCTTTACCCCGCCAATCACCCGTCGCGAGATAGCCGCGCAGATCTTCATCGGACAGGCGCTTCATGCGCACGGTGCTGACCACATCGCTCTCCCAAATGTGATCTCCCCGGCGCACGGCCACGGCGGTGATCACCCGGTGGCGCCGCCCCGACAGCAGACGTAAAAACGCCTCGGCCTCTGCCCGATCTGCGGGCTTTCCCAAAATGCGGCGCCCGAGTGCGACGGTCGTATCGGCACAAAGCACGATGTCGTCTGCATCTGCCCGCACAGCGCCTACTTTTTCCCGGGTGATCCGCTGGCAATAAGGGCGCGGCAACTCCCACTTCAAAGGGTCTTCATCAATGTCCGGCGGGCGGATATCGTCCGGCACAACGCCGATTTGCGCCAGCAATTCCTTGCGGCGCGGACTTCCAGACCCCAGAATAAACAAGGGGTTACTTGAAGCGGTAGTTGATCCGACCCTTGGTCAGATCATAGGGCGTCATCTCGACCTGAACCTTGTCGCCTGCCAGAACGCGGATGCGGTTCTTGCGCATCTTTCCTGCCGTATGTGCGATGATCTCATGGCCGTTTTCCAGCTCGACCCGAAATGTCGCATTTGGCACGAGTTCCTTCACGACACCGGGAAATTCGAGCGTATCTTCCTTGGCCATGGTTTCTCCTACATTGCACGCCCACCCATTTGTGGACGCCGCTTAGATGCGCGCATTTGGGCGGTTTTTCAAGGGGAATTAACGCATATGCACAATTGGCGCGGGGCCATCCCGCCCGATCTGTTCCGGCCAATGGCTGCGCCCCAGCACGATGCCATCGGCCCGCACGTGGGCAATGGCCGCAAGGTCGACCTCGGCATAGGTCCAGCCGGGCGCATTCAAGATGCCTTCTGCCAACACGCCGCTCTCGGGAAAGCCGGTGTCGGGCGGTCCAAAGACGCCCCCGGCCCCGGTGGAGATGTCCACGGCCTCGGACCATGGCGCGGCGCCCACCAGAGAGGCCATGACCGTCACACATTGGTTTTCCAGCGCCCGCGCCATGGCGCCAATGCGCACCCGCCAATAGCCCGACAGGGCCTCGGTACAGGAAGGCACAAGGATCACGTCACACTCCGCCAGCGCCCGCCCGAGCAATGGAAACTCGACATCATAACAGATCAGCACACCGATCTTGCCCAAGGCTGTCTCAAACACCTGCAGCGGGCCGCCTCCGACAACGCCCCAAGCGTCTCGCTCGAACCGCGTCATGATCTGCTTGTCTTGCGCGCCAACCTGCCCGTTTGGCGCAAAGAGCCGCGCGCGATTGACAGGCCGTGTCTCGGTGGCTGCCGGGCCGGAGGCGGCCAGGATATGCACCCTATGATTTTGCGCCAATTGCTGGTGCAGCGCATCTACATCCGGCAAGCGCTCGGAAACTGCGAACAAGGACGCCTCCAGATCTCCCACAACGTCCAGCCCGGCCAAAGTGGCCAGTTCCATCGCACCATATTCGGGAAAGACTGCCAGATCCGCGCCCTGACCTGCAGCCTCTGTAATCCAGGCGTTGATCTTGTCCTCGTACTGCGCCCATGACGTCAGAACGTCGAGCGGATAGGCAGCGGTTGCGACTTTCATCGTGGGCTCCTTTATCTCTGTCACTTCACAGTCCCGGATTTGCAGGCGGGCTGCAAGCCGGGCGCCTTATTCGCATTTCCAAAACTGAAGCGCGGTTCCACCGCATATTTTCTTGACGATCTCCACGATCACCCTCAAGAAAATGAAAACTGCATAGGGTCAGACAGCAATGATGAAGGGGATCACCCTGCGCGGGCTGGAAGTGTTCGAAGCGCTCGCTGCGACAGGGTCCGTCGCCAAGGCAGCCGCGCGCACCGGGTTGAGCCAGCCGGCGGTCAGCCAACAGCTGCGCAATCTGGAAACCGCCCTGAATACGGAATTGGTCGATCACACGCGCCGTCCCATGCATCTGACACCGGCTGGCACGCTCTTTCTCCACCGCGCCGAAGTCGCGCTGGCCGAATTGCGTCTGGCACAAAGCGAAATCACGGTGATGGACCTTGCCCATCTGCGCGCGCTCAGCCTTGGGATCATTGACGATTTTGACGATAGTGTGACGCCGCGCCTCGCGACGATCCTGGCCGAAAGCCTGACGGGGTGCCAGTTTAAGATGATCACGGCCTCCAGCAACGATCTGACGGCGGCCATTTCCGAAAAGCGCCTGCATTTGACAATTTCTGCCAGCACGGGCCGGGTGCTCGAAGGGGTGGTCGAACACCCGCTGGCCCGCGATCCCTTCATGCTGGTGGTGCCCAAAGGCACGAAACTGGCCGAAAACACGCTGCCACAACCGGGCACGCTGCCCTTGTTGCGCTATGATCCGGACCAGTTGATCCGCCGACAGATCGACGCGCATATGGCGGCGGATCTCAGCGCGTATCCGGAACGGTTTGACATCGGCAGCCATCTGGCGCTGATGGCGATGGTTGCGCGCGGCATCGGCTGGACGATCACGACGCCGCTGGGGTTTATGCGAGCGCATCGCTTTCACGATCAGCTCGACGCATTCCCCCTGCCCGGCCCGCCCTTCTCGCGGCAGATTTCGCTGTTTGCCAGCGAAGACTGGGCCGATGACGTGCCATTGAACATCGCACAGACCATGCGGCGGCTGATCAAAACGCATATGATCGCGCCTGCGCTGGCCGACCTGCCCTTCCTGTCCGGCCATCTGGAGATCCTCCCCCCATGATGGCCAAAGGTTTTGACAGCGCCTGCCGCCCGCGCCATCACGGGGCAGAGCAGTGGAGCGTAGTGATATGAAGAAAATTGCCATCCTGACCGGCGCCGGAATCTCCGCTGAAAGTGGTTTGGGGACTTTCCGGGCCGAAGGCGGGCTCTGGGCGCAGCACCGGATAGAGGATGTGGCCACGCCGGAAGGCTTTGCGCGGGACCCCAGGCTGGTGGTCAACTTTTACAACGCCCGCCGCGCGCAGGCTGCCAAAGCGGAGCCGAACGAGGGTCATCGCGCACTCGCGCGGCTCGAAGAGGCATTTGGTGGCGAAGTGATTGTGATCACCCAGAATGTGGACGACCTGCACGAGAAGGCAGGAAGTCAAAAAGTCATGCATATGCATGGCGCGCTGAAATCCGCGCTCTGTGCGGCCTGTGACCACCGCTGGCCCGCCCCGCTTGTCATGGCACCGGGCGATATCTGCCCGGCCTGCAACAGCCCCGCCGCGCGGCCCGATATCGTCTGGTTCGGGGAGATGCCCTATGACATGGATGAGATTTTCGAGCATCTGGCCAGCGCTGATGTCTTTGCGAGCATCGGCACCTCGGGCAATGTCTACCCCGCTGCCGGTTTTGTCGCCGAAGCGCGGCGCGCCGGGGCTCAGACCGTCGAATTCAATCTGGAACCCTCGCTTCAGGGCAGCCAGTTCGACGACATCCGCATCGGCTCTGCCAGCGAAACGCTTCCCGTTTGGGTAGATGAACTTTTGGGACGCTGACCGATGCCCTGCACGCCGCAGAAAAGAAGCGCCCTTGCCCCCATCGAGGGGGCGCGTGCGCTGCCCGGCTTGCCAACCGGGCAGGACAGCCGAGAGGTTCGTCGCTGGATCGTTGCCCAATGCATCAAAACAAAAAACCCCGCCCGATTGTGGGCAGGGGTTTCAAATCTTAAAAGCAGAAGGAGGTTAGCTGAGCGCTTCTGCCGTATCGGAGGCTTTTGCAATCGCCTTCTTCACTTTCAGCGCGTTGGGCGACAGCTCGCTGTCCTTGGCTTTGGCCATGAATTTGTCGAGCCCACCGCGGTGATCCACCGTACGCAGTGCAGCAGCGGAGATGCGGAACTTGAACGCGCGGCCCAGAGCTTCGGACTGCAGCGACACGTCGTTCAGGTTCGGCAGAAAGCGCCGGCGGGTTTTGTTGTTGGCGTGGCTGACATTGTTGCCAGTCATCGGGCCTTTTCCGGTCAGTTCGCAAACGCGCGACATGGGTCTATCCTTTTGCTAAGCGTCGCCCCGGCGGTCCGTAGGACGACAAAAGGGGGCAGCCAAAGGCCGCGCCCCGGAAATTCGTTTGCTGGCTTTAGTGGGAATCACCCGCTCGGTCAACCCGGCCAGTCGCGGAAATCAAGCATTTGACGCCTCACCTTGCGACAATCCTGCCAGAAACTCTGCTGCCGCCGCTGATGGCGCTGTCTCCCCTTTCGCAACAGCTGCGCCCAGCTCCGCCAGTGCGCGGCGTGCCTGGGGCGTTTGCAACTGTGACAGCAGGGCGGTTTTCACCTCCTCTTCGAACCAATAGCGCGCCTGATCCGCCCGCGTTCTGTCCCAGAACCCATGCTCTGCCCGCCACGCCCGCACGCTTTCAAGATCCTGCCAGACATCCTCAATGCCCGTGTTCTCTGCGGCGGACACCATCATCGCCTTGGGAATCTCCTCCGGATCCTGCGGTCGCTTGCGCAGAAGCCGCAGAGCGCCTGCGTAATCCGCACAGGTCCGCGTCGCTGCCGGTTTCAGATCGCCATCCGCCTTGTTGATCAGGATGATGTCAGCGATCTCCATGATCCCGCGTTTCACCCCCTGCAACTCGTCCCCGCCTGCAGGTGCGAGCAGCAGCAGAAAGATATCCGCCATTTGCGCCACCACGGTCTCAGACTGCCCCACTCCGACCGTCTCGATCAGGATCACGTCGAAGCCCGCGCCCTCGCAGAGCGCCACAACCTCGCGGGACCGCCGCGCCACGCCGCCCAAGTGCGTCTGGCTTGGTGAGGGCCGGATGAAGGCGCCCTCCGCGCGCGACAGCCGGTCCATCCGCGTCTTGTCCCCGAGGATAGACCCGCCAGAGCGTGTCGAGGAGGGATCAACCGCCAGCACCGCCACCTTCAGCCCCCGCTCCACCAGCATCATACCAAAGGCTTCGATGAAGGTGGATTTGCCCACCCCTGGCGTGCCCGAAAGCCCAATGCGCAGCGCCTGCCGGTCTTTCGGCAGCGCCTCCAGCAGGGCCGTTGCCTGCGCCTTGTGGTCCGCCCGCGCGCTTTCCACCAGCGTGATGGCCCGCGCCAGCGCGCGGCGCTCTCCCGCAATCACACCGCGTGTCAGATCGGCAATATCCATGGCGCCCGTCCTCTTTGTCCCGCTGGTTTTCCGGCAGGCCCGCGCAAATGTCCAGTGCTTGGCGAAGTGGCGGCTATTCGCTACACCGGGGCCATGCCGTTCGATCTGCCCATTGACGATATCCTGCCCGAGGTCACGGAGACGTTGCGCAAGACAGGGCGTCTGGTCCTGCAGGCCCCGCCAGGTGCTGGTAAGACCACCCGCGTGCCGCTGGCCATCCTTGAGGCCGGGCTGACCACCGGCAAAATCCTCATGCTGGAGCCGCGTCGCCTCGCCGCCCGCGCCGCTGCCGAGCGGATGGCCGAGACACTGGGCGAGGCTGTCGGTGAAACCGTCGGCTACCGCATTCGCGGGCAGGCGAAAGTGTCGGAAGCCACCCGCATCGAAGTGGTCACCGAAGGCATCCTGACCCGTATGATCCAGTCCCAGCCCGATCTGCTGGGCATCGGCGCCGTCATCTTCGATGAATTCCACGAACGGTCGCTGAACGCAGATCTGGGCCTTGCGCTGTGCCTCGACGTTGCCAGCGCTTTGCGGGAGGATCTGATGCTGGTGGCCATGTCAGCCACGCTGGATGCCGGGCCCATCGCCGATCTGATGCAGGCCCCGATCCTGACGTCCGAAGGCCGCGCCTTCGAGGTCACACCGCATTGGCTGCCAAAGCCCACGCCAAAGACACGCCGGCTGGAACAGGCGGCGGCGGAGCTGACCTTGATGGCGCTGGCCGAAAGTGATGGCAGCGCGCTGGTGTTCCTGCCGGGCGAAGGAGAGATCCGGCGCACCGAGGCCGCCTTGCGGCCCCACATCGGCGCGGATGTCAGCCTGCATCCCCTCTTTGGTGCCATGCCCTTCAAGGATCAGCGCGCAGCGATTGCACCCGCAGCACGGGGGCGCAAAGTGGTGCTTGCCACGTCCATCGCGGAAACCTCGCTGACCATCGAAAGTATTCGCATTGTGGTCGATGCAGGCCTCGCCCGGAGGGCCGAATTCGACCCCGCCTCTGGCATGTCGCGGCTGATCACCACGCGTGTGACCCGCGCCGAAGCAACCCAACGGATGGGCCGCGCGGGCCGCGTGGCACCGGGCCATTGCTACAAGCTCTGGACCCGGGGCGAAGACGGTGCCCTGCAGTCGCACCCACCCGCCGAAATCGAGGCGGGCGATCTGACTGGCCTCGCGTTGGAACTGGCCGCCTGGGGCAGCCGACCTGACCAGATGCCCTTTGTTACCCCACCCCATGCGGGCCGCTACGCCGAGGCGCAGGCGGTGCTGACCATGCTGGGTGCGCTGGATGAGCAAGGCCGGATCACCGCCCATGGAAAGGCCCTATCGGCACTGCCATTGCACCCGCGCCTTGCCCATATGGTTGCAAAAGGCGGCAAAGATGCACCGCTTTTCGCTGCAATCTTGTCAGAACGCGATGTTCTGCGAAACAGTCCCGTAGATTTGGTACTGCGTCTTTCTGCCGTCAAATCGCCAGCCGCCTTTCAGGCCGAACACGGGTGGGAACCACACCGCGCGACGGTGGCGCGCATCCGAGATGAGGCAAGACGTCTCGCCAAGGCCAACCGCAGACAAGGTCCGAACAGCCCCGGCATTCTGGCGGCACTCGCTTACCCGGATCGCATTGGCGCGCGGCGGCCCGGGGATGCGCCCCGCTACGTTCTCTCGGGTGGCAAGGGCGCCGTGCTCCCCGCCGGTGACCCGCTGGCAAACACGCCGTTCCTCGTGGCCACCGACCTCGACGGTGACCCGCGCGAGGCGCGCATCCGGCAGGCGGCTGCGCTCTCTAACGCTGAGCTGCGCGAGACCTTCGCCGATCAGATCCAGTGGCATGACAGTTGCCAATGGTCGCGGCGGGCCAATGCCGTGCAGGCTCGCAGGCAGGAACAACTGGGCGCGCTTGTGCTGGATGACCGCGCCTGGCACGACGCCCCACCCAAAACCATCGCCATAGCCATGCTCGACGGTGTGCGCCAGCTTGGCCTTCTGCCCGACGCCAAAACGGCGCGTTTTCTGGCGCGCGTGAGGCTCATGGGCCATTCCGACCCGGACTACCCCGACTTCTCAGAAAGTCATCTCATGAAGAGCCTCGAAGACTGGCTGCTGCCGCATATCATCGGGGTCAAGACTGCCGCCGACTGGAAGGCATTTGACCTGTTGCCTGCGCTTCGCGCACGGCTCAGCTGGGATCAGCAGCAGGCGCTCGACCGCGCGGCCCCTGCGCATTTCACCACGCCGCTCGGGCGACAAGTCCCCATCACCTATGAGGACGGGCAGCCGCATATCGCTGTCCGCTTGCAGGAGCTGTTCGGCGTGACCCGGCACCCCAAGGTCGCGGGCGCCCCGGTCTTGCTGACCCTGCTGTCTCCCGCGCAGCGCCCGCTTCAGGTGACGCAGGATTTGCCCGGCTTCTGGGCCAGCTCCTATGCTGATGTGCGCAAGGACATGCGCGGGCTGTACCCGCGCCATCCCTGGCCGGAAGACCCCACGCAGGCCGACCCGACCTTGCGCGCAAAACCGAGAAAGTAGCCGATGGCCCAGAGTTCATACGACAAGATGATCAGCGGTGACTGGTACAACGCCCTCACGCCGGAGCTGGATGAGTTGCGGATGGCTGCGCGCAAGGCGGTCTTTGCTCATAACCAGTGCCCACCGGAAGACCGGGGCGGCATGGTGCCGGAGCTGGCGGCGCTCTTCATGTCGGTTGGTGAGGATTGCCTGATCGAAACCCCGTTTCACACGGCCTACGGTTGCAACACGGTGCTGGGGGACGGTGTGTTCTTCAACGCGGGCGTGGCCATTCTAGACAGCGCGCGGGTGACCATCGGCAGTCGCTGTATGCTTGGCCCCAGGGTCCAGATCTACTGCGCTGACCACCACCGCGATATCGCCAAGCGCCGCGCCGGGATCGAGCGTGCCTTGCCCGTGACCCTGGGCGACGACGTCTGGATCGGCGGCGGCGCCATCCTGATGCCCGGTGTGACAATCGGCGCGGGCGCCATCGTCGGGGCGGGTGCTGTGGTCACAAAGGATGTGGCGCCAATGGGGCGTGTCGTGGGCAGCCCGGCCCGGCCGATTTAGACCAAAGACCACGCAATCCGTACGTGTGATCTTGTTTACAGAAAATTTGAACTTTCTCGTTAGGCTGGTGCCAGGATGAGCAGAGCCATCTTATCCACAGGGTCAGGGATTTGAAATTCCTGGGTAATTCTGTATATTGCGGAAAAAGTAGGCAAGATGCCAACGGTGTTATGAATGTTTGGGTACGTCAAATCTCACTTTGAAGGCGCGGTTCGCCTGTGGTTTTCACCGGCGCGGGCGCGACAGGTCGCGGCGCTGTGCTATCGCAAGACCCGCATGGGAAAGCAGGTGCTTTTGATCACAAGCCGAGGCTCGGGGCGTTGGATTGTACCCAAGGGCTGGCCAATCGATGGGCTTTCAAACTGCGAAGCGGCCTTGCAGGAAGCGTGGGAAGAGGCTGGCGTCGAAGCGGCCAACGTGCAGCCCACGCCGGTTGGGCACTACCGCTATGACAAGTATCACGCCAGCGGCGATATCACACCGGTCGAAACCGAAGTGTATGTGGCTGAGGTTGATGGGCTGGCCAAAAGCTACCCTGAAGACCATCAACGCAAACGTCGGTGGTTCTCACCAGAGGACGCCGCTGAGCGGGTGCGGGAGCCGGAGCTCAAGGCGATCCTGCGCGGTTTTTGAGCGGACTCAAAGCTCCAGGCACCATCGCATGATGGCTTTTTGCGCATGCAGCCGATTCTCGGCCTCGTCGAAAATCACCGAATGCGGCCCGTCCATCACCTCGGACGTCGCTTCTTCATCGCGGTGCGCGGGCAGGCAATGCATGAAAAGCGCGTCCGGCTTGGCCTTGGACATCAGCTCCGCATTGACCTGATAGGGGCGCAGTTGATTGTGCCGCCGCTCGCGCGCCGATTGCGCGTCATGCATCGAAACCCAGGTGTCCGCGACCAGCAGATCAGCCCCCTGCACGGCCTTGTCCGGGTCCCGCTCGATCACGATCTTGGCGCCTTTCGCACGGGCGAGATCAACAAACTCCTGCTCCGGGTCAAGCGTCGGCGGCCCGGTAAAGGTCAGATCAAAGCCGAACTGCCCCGCCGCATGCAGGAACGAGGCGCAGACGTTGTTGCCGTCGCCCGCCCAGACCACCTTCTTGCCTTTGATCGGCCCGCGATGTTCTTCGAATGTCATCACATCCGCCATGATCTGGCAGGGATGCGTGCGGTCCGTCAGCCCATTGATGACAGGCACCGTCGCATATTCGGCCATTTCGGTCAGCACCGCCTCGTCAAAGGTGCGGATCATGATCAGATCCACATAGCGGCTGAGCACGCGCGCCGTGTCAGCGATCGTCTCCCCGTGCCCAAGCTGCATGTCAGACCCGGACAGAACCATTGTCTGCCCCCCCATCTGCCGCACGCCCACATCGAACGACACCCGCGTCCGGGTCGACGGCTTTTCGAAGATCAGAGCCACCATGCGATCTTTCAGCGGCTGGTCATCGTCCAAAGCGCCGCGCGGGCGCCCCAGACGCGCGGTTTTCATCGCGGAGGCGTGGTCAATGATCTTCCGAAGATCCTTGGCATCGGTCAGGTGAATGTCGAGAAAATGGTTCATGCGTCTATCGTCCGGTCTGAAAAATGTCGGTCAGGCAGCCGAAAGCTGGCGCGCTGCAGCCTCCAGCCGCTCCACCGCTTCGGCAATTTCGCTGTCCTCAATGGTCAGCGGCGGCAACAGACGGATCACATTATCCGCCGCCGGCACAGTCAGGATCTGCTGCGCGTATCCCGCCTGCACGATGTCCACATTTGCCGCCTTGCATTTCAGCCCCAACATCAGGCCCGAGCCACGCACGCCCTCGAACACATCCGGGTGTGCGGCCACCAACCCTTCGAGCTTTTGCCGCAAAAGTCCGGCCTTGCGGTTCACCCCGTCCAGAAACGCCGGGTCCGCCACATGATCCAGCACCGCGCACCCCACGGCACAGCCCAGCGGGTTGCCGCCATAGGTCGAGCCATGGGTGCCCAACGTCATGCCGCTGGCCGCCTCTTCGCTGGCCAGCACGGCCCCAATCGGGAATCCGCCGCCGATGCCCTTGGCCACCATCATAATGTCCGGCGAGATCCCGGCCCACTCATGGGCAAAAAGCTTGCCTGTTCGGCCCACGCCACATTGCACCTCGTCAAAGATCAGCAGCAGCCCGCGCTCGTCACAAAGATCACGCAGGCCCTTGAGGCACTGATCGGGCACCGGGCGCATGCCGCCCTCACCCTGCACCGGTTCGATCAAGATGGCCCCGGTGGTCTCGGTGATCACAGCGGTCAGCGCGTCGTGATCGCCAAACTCCAGATGCACAAAGCCCGGCAGCAACGGGCCAAAGCCCTTGGTCATCTTCTCGGATCCAGCCGCGGCAATGCCCGCAGAGGACCGCCCGTGGAACGAGCCACTGAAGGTGAGGATGTCGGTCTTCTCCGGCTGGCCCTTTTCATACCAGTACTTGCGCGCCATCTTCACCGCCAGCTCACAGGCTTCCGTGCCGGAATTGGTGAAGAACACCGTATCGGCAAAGGTCAGCTCGGTCAGCTTGTCGGCCAGCTCCTGCTGTTTTGGGATCTGGTAGAGGTTCGAGGTGTGCCAGAGCGCACCCGCCTGCTCGGTCAGCGCCGCCACCAGCGCGGGGTGCGCATGCCCCAGGGCGTTCACCGCAATGCCTGCCCCAAGGTCGAGAAAGCGTCGCCCGTCCGCCTCAACCAGCCAGGAGCCCTCGCCTTTGACAAAGCTCATGGGCGCACGCGCGTAGGTGGGCAGAAGGGTCGGGATCATCGGATCGTCCTCTTTCAAAGGTCCGCAGCAGGAGCACAAGAGGTGCAACAGCCGCTGAGACAGGTCAATGGGAATAGTTAAGGTGGGAGGGATGCGCGCACGACGGCACGACAGGACGGCAGCGGGGTTAGAGCGCTGTGCGTCGTCGCGAGAAAAGAGGCGTGCGGGTCATCATGCGCCTGCAATACGCGAGCCTGTCAAAAATGCAACTGTTGATTTCACCCAAGCCGTCTGAATCGGCCCGTCCGCGCTTGTAACTCTGGCCCGAGTGACTAGAATAGTGCGCTAACGGAATATCAAGCGGTCCGCAGCCAGCAGGGCCGCTTTTGACTTGAGGAATGGCCAATGTCCTGGACCGACGAACGCGTTGAACTGCTCAAGAAGATGTGGGGCGAAGGACAATCCGCCAGCCAAATCGCCAAGGAGCTGGGCGGCGTGACCCGCAATGCGGTCATCGGCAAAGTGCACCGTCTGGGTCTGTCGAACCGCGCCACGGCCTCCGCAACGGCGAAACCCGAACCCAAGGCAAAACCGGCGGCCAAAGCCGAAGCCAAACCGAAACTCGCACCAAAACCGGCGGAGCCCGTGAAGGCCGAAGCTGAGGCACCCGCGCCGAAGCCACTGCCCGCGCGCAAACAGATCATCCCCGCAGGTCAGCCGCTGCCGCCACAGCCGTCGGCCAATGAGATCAGCCCCGAAGCGCTGGCCAAAGTCTCCGAGATCGAGAAGAAGGCCAAAAAACTCACGTTGATGGAGCTGACCGAGCGCACGTGTAAATGGCCCGTCGGTGACCCCGCAACCGATGATTTCTGGTTCTGTGGCCTTCCGGTGCAGCAGGGCAAACCCTATTGCGAGGCGCATGTGGGCGTGGCGTTCCAGCCCATGTCTTCGCGCCGTGACCGCCGCCGCTGAGGCCCTCTGCGCTGAAACACTTCGAACAGAATGGTGAATTGCGCTTGGTCGCTCTTTGGGTATGACCGGACGGTGAACCATAAAGGAGGGGTGTAAATGGTCGCGTCATCCACAATTCGTGCCGCCGATGCGCTGGCCCGCAGGCTCTATGCCGAAGGCTGCCGCTATGCCTTCGGGATGCCGGGGGGCGAAGTGCTGACGCTTGTCGATGCGCTCGAAGATGCCGGCATTGAATTCATCCTCGCCAAGCACGAAAATGCCGCCGCCTTCATGGCCGAGGGCACTTATCACCGCACCGGCGCGCCCGGCATCCTTGTGGCGACTGTCGGCCCCGGCGCACTGAACGGCGTGAATGCCGTGGCCAACGCGCATCAGGACCGCGTGCCCATGCTGGTGCTCACCGGCTGCGTCGATGCCGACGAGGCCCAGACCTACACGCATCAGGTGCTCGACCAGCAGGCTGTCTTCCGCCCGATCACCAAGGCCAGCTTCTCGCTCGTACCGGGGGCGGCCCATGTGATCGCCGACAAGGCCGTGGGCATCGCAACCGAAGGCCGCCCCGGCCCGGTGCACATCGACGTGCCAATCAGCGTGGCCGACGCGCAGGTGCCCGCTGCCGCCCCACCCCAACGCGCAAAGGCCGCGCCCACGGCGCCCTCGGGCGCAGATCTCGGCACCGCCCGCCAGTGGCTGGCGGGGGCGCAACGCCCCGTGATGGTCGTGGGCCTCGACGCCATGGTCGAAGAGGCAGGCCCCGCACTGCAAAGTTTCGCCGAAACCTACAACATTCCGGTGGTGACCACCTACAAGGCCAAGGGTCTGCTGCCCGAAGACCACGCGCTGAGCCTCGGTGGTGCCGGCCTGTCGCCCCTGGCCGACCGGCATCTCCTGCCGCTCTTGCACGAGGCGGATCTGATCCTTTGTCTCGGCTATGACCCGATCGAGATGCGCGTCGGCTGGCGCGACATCTGGGACCCGACAAAACAGCGCGTGATCGACATCACCGCCGAGCCGAACCATCACTACATGCACCAGGCGAGCCTCAGCTTCATCGCGGATTGCGCCGCCAGTCTCGCCGCCCTGTCGGAGGGTGTAACACCCAGAAAAACATGGGAAAACGGCAAGGTTGAGATCACGAAAGAGGCCCTCGCGAAAGCCTTTCCCACAGACGAAAACTGGGGCCCCGCCGCGATCATGGACAGCTGCCGCGCCGTCCTGCCGCGCGACACGCTGGCGACCGTGGACAGCGGCGCGCATCGCATCCTGCTCAGCCAGATGTGGAACTGCTACGAGCCGCGCGGGCTGACACAATCCACCGCCCTCTGCACCATGGGCTGCGCGATCCCACTGGCCATGGGCACCAAGCTCGCCTCGCCCGAGCGCCCGGTCGTGGGCTTCTGCGGCGACGCGGGCTTCCTCATGGTCGCAGGCGAGCTCTCCACCGCCGCCGAACTCGGTCTCAAACCCATCATCGTGGTTTTTGTCGATGCCTCGCTGGCGCTGATCGAACTGAAACAACGCTCCCGCCAGATGAAAAACCGGGGCGTGGACTTTGCCAAACACGACTTTGCCGCCATGGGCCAGGCCTTCGGCGGCGCAGGCCACACGGTCACCACCCGCGCCGAGCTTGAAGCAGCCTTGCAAACCGCGCTCACCGCCGAGACCTTCACCGTCATCGCCGCGGTGATCGACCGGGGGGCCTACGATGGCCGCATCTGAGACGCCCATGGCGCTTGGCGGCCTTGTCGTGCTCGATCTCAGCCGCATCCTCGCCGGGCCGACGGCCACGCAGATCCTCGGCGACTTCGGCGCCACCGTGATCAAGGTCGAAAACCCAAAGACCAACGGTGACGACACCCGCAGCTGGGGGCCGAACTACGCACGCAATGCTGACGGCACACCAACCGACCTATCCGCCTATTTCATGGCCGCCAACCGCAACAAGCTGTCGATCTCCGTCGATCTCTCCACCGAAGAGGGGCAGGAGACCGTGCGCGCCCTCGCTGCCCGCGCCGATGTGGTGATCGAAAACTACAAGCCCGGCGGGTTGGAGAAATACGGGCTCGACCACGCGACACTGCTCGCCCGGCACTCGCAGCTGGTCTATTGCTCTATCTCCGGCTTCGGCCAGACGGGGCCAAATCGCGAACAGCCCGGCTATGACCTCATGGCGCAAGGTTACGGCGGGATCATGTCGCTGACCGGCGACCCTGAAGGCCCGCCCACCAAGGTCGGGGTCGGCATCGCCGATGTGATGTGCGGCATGTATGCGGCCATCGGTATCCTCGCGGCCCTGCGCCACCGCGATGCCACGGGTGAAGGCCAGCATATCGATCTGGCATTGGTCGATGCCCAGATGGCCTGGCTCATCAACGAAGGCACGAATTACCTCACCTCCGGCAAGCTGCCCGTGCGGCGCGGCAATGCGCACCCCAACATCGTGCCCTATGACGCCTTTCCCTGTGCCGACGGGCACCTGCTGCTCGCCGTGGGAAATGACGCACAATTCGCCCGCTTCTGCGATGCCTTCGGGATGCCGCAGGTCGCCGCCGACCCCGCCTACACCACCAACCTCGCCCGCATCGAGAACCGCGTGGCGCTGACCGAGATCATCACGCAGGCGCTGAAAGACATCTCCCGCGACAACGTTCTGGCGCGCTGCCATGCGGTCAAGGTCCCTGCAGGACCCATTCACGACGTGGCCGAAGCGCTGACCTCGGATCAAGCGCAAGCACGGGGCACAGTGGTCGATATACCCGCCGAAGGCACCGACACAGGGGCCGTGCAACTGCTTGGAAACCCGCTCAAGTTGTCCCGCACCCCGGTCCACTACCACCGTGCGCCACCCCGCTTTGGCCAGGACACCCAAGACGTGCTGGAGCGCTTTGTCACATCGCCCAAAGGCGATTGAAACATCCGCCCAATTTCGGCTGGTTTTTGCCAGTATCGCGGGCGCAATTCTGAAACATTGGCAGATTCCCAACACGGGGCTTCACGTTGGCGTGTTTGCGTGGAACAGAACCTTCGCCTTGAGAGATATTGCAGTACGTATTGTAGCGAGTATGAGATCGAAAAGGCGCAGACCCCATGATGTTCGATATATGTAACAGCCCTGTTTCCCTGACCAGCCAAGAGACGCTGACGGAGTGGAACGGCATGATCCGCGCGTTTCTGGCACATGGGACCGCGACGCCAACGCATCTGGGTGAGGTGCTGAAACAAGAACCAGAATTTGCCATGGGGCATGCCGCGCGCGGTCTGTTTTCTCTGATGCTGGGCCGGGCCGAGATGGTGGAGACTGCGAAAGAGGCCGCCCAAGCGGCGCAGCGCGCCAAGGCGCAGGGCAGCATCAGCTTTCGTGAAGACGCCTGGACCCGTGCGCTCGATCACTGGCTGGCCGGCCGGCCGACAAAGGCCATCGCTGCGATGGAAGGGGTTCTGAGTCGCCACCCGGAAGACACGCTGTCGGCCAAGGTCAGTCACGCCATCCGCTTCATCATGGGAGACGCCAAGGGCATGCGCCGCTCGATCGAACGTGTGCTGGGCGCCCATGGCCCGGATCACGCCTGCCGGGGCTTTGCGCTTGGCTGTCATGCCTTCGCTTTGGAAGAGACGGGTGCCTATGAGGCCGCCGAGGCTGCGGGCCGCGAAGGTCTGCTTTATGCCCCCGAGGACGCCTGGGGTCTGCATGCGGTCACGCATGTCTATGACATGACGGCCCGCGCCGACATGGGCATCCAACTCATCGAAGAGAACACAAGCGCCTGGGATCATTGCAACAATTTCCGCTACCACGTCTGGTGGCACAAGGCTCTTCTGCACATGGACCGGGATGAGACCGACGTCGCACTTGGCCTCTACGACGCGCAAATCCGCGCGGATAAGACCGATGATTATCGCGACATCTCCAATGCCACCTCGCTTCTGGTCCGGTTGGAACTGGAAGGCATGGATGTTGGCCCCCGCTGGGACGAGCTGGCCGATATTGCACAGAACCGCACCGATGACGGCTGCGTGGTCTTTGCCGATCTGCACTACATGCTCGCGCTGACCGGGGCGGACCGGCCCGAGGCACAGGCCGCCATGGCCGCCCGCTTTGCCCGCGATGCGGGCAAGCCGGGCGAGTTGCAAAGCCGCTATGCCGACCCGGGCTTGGCCGCCCTCGCCGGTCTCAACGCCTTTGCCGAAGGCCGCTATGATGCCGCCTTTGCCGATCTTACCGCCGCCCGCCCCGCCATGCAGAGCATCGGCGGCAGCCACGCGCAGCGCGACGTCTTTGAGCGCATCACCATCGACGCAGGCCTGCGCGCAGGGCGCTATGAGCAGACCGAAGCCATTCTGGCCGACCGCCTCGCCCGCCGGGCCGGACGGGCCGACCGCTTCACGATCACACGCACCGCACGCATCGACGACGCCCGGCGGATCCCCGCACAATAAGCGCAACCCCCTGATGACATTTCCTTTTCCTCAGACTAAAGACCGGCCATGACGATCGCCGATCCAACCCATATGATGTCTTCGCGCACATCCGCAGCGCAGGCCGCGCCTGCGGCGCGGCAACGCGATGTGCGGCTGGACTTTTTTCGTGGCATCGCGATGTTCATCATCCTCTTTGCACATACGCCGGGGAACTTCTTCACGTCCTGGATTCCGGCCCGTTGGGGGTTTTCCGACGCGACGGAGATTTTTGTGTTCTGCTCGGGCATGGCCTCGGCCATTGCCTTTGGTCGTGCATACGACACCGTTGGCTGGCGGCTTGGCACCGCGCGGGTTAGTTTCCGCGTCTGGCAGGTGTACTGGGCGCACATCGGGTTATTCTTTGCCGTGGCGACCTTCCTCGCGGCCATCGACATGACCGAGGCTTATGACAAGGTTTATATCGGCACTCTGAACCTGTGGAAATTCTTTGCGGAGCCGGGGCCACAGCTCGTCGGGCTGCTGACGCTGACCTACGTGCCGAACTACTTCGATATTCTGCCCATGTATATGGTGGTGCTGGTGATGATGCCGCTGATCATGGCGCTGTCGCGGATCCATCTGGGCCTTGTGGCGCTTTTCGTGGGCCTGATGTGGGTCTTTGGACAGGACGGGCTACTCAAGATACTCGGGCAAGATCATCTGCATCTCGCTTTGCCCGCGGAACCCTGGTCAGACCGGATGTGGTTCTTCAACCCGTTTGGCTGGCAACTGATCTTTTTCACAGGTTTCGCCTTTATGCGCGGCTGGCTGCCAAAACCCCCCGTCACACCTGTGTTGATCGGGGTCGCGCTGGTCCTGGTGCTGGCCAACATCCCGCTGTCCAACATCGGCGTGCGCGAATTCGGCTTTGACTGGGCCCGCGATTGGCGGATCACCAATAAATGGCTCATCGACAAATCCGACTTCGGCTTGCTGCGCTATGTGCATTTCCTGTCGCTGGCCTACCTCTGCTGGGTTCTGGCGGGCGACAAGGGCGCGCGACTGATCTCGGAGGGCACCACCGCTCTGGGCCGTCTCTGGCAGCGCATTCTGGCGATCATTCTGAAGGTCGGGCAGCAATCGCTTGCCGTCTTCATCGTCAGCATGTTCACCGCGCGCGTCAGTGGCTTTGTGATGGACAATATCGGCCGGGACACCTGGACGGTGGTCGCCGTGAACTTCGCTGGCATGGGCGTGCTTGTGCTGACCGCCTACGGGGCGGGATGGTACAAATCGCAACCCTGGCGCAAGAAGGCGGCAAGCTGATGTTGCGGCGTGATGTTCTGAAATCACTTGCGGCGCTCGCCGCCGTGCCCGGCGCAGGCTTCGCTGCAGAGCCGGGCCTGCAGCTGGGCGATGCACAGCCGTTTGATGCCTCGACCGTGCGCGCCCGCGCCAAGGCGCTGGCCGAGGCCAAGTACAAACCGCGCCCGATGATCCCCGAAAGCTGGCAAAACCTGACTTATGACCAGTATCGCAAGATCTGGTTTGACGGGCGCAACGCACTTTGGGCCGGCTCCGACAGACCGCAGCGGGTCGATTTCTTCCCCCCCGGCCTCTATTTCCCGCAGGCCGTTGAGGTCAATGTGGTCGAGAACGGAAGCGCCCGGCCCATCGCCTTCGACATGGCGCTCTTCGACACAACCGACAAATTTCCCGAAGTCGAGCTTGACGCCACGCTGGGCTATTCGGGCCTGCGCCTGCGGGCCGAGCTGGAACAACCGGGTATCTTCCAGGAATACGCGGTGTTTCAGGGGGCAAGCTATTTCCGTGGCATCGGCACCGGCGAGATCTACGGGCTCTCTGCTCGCGGCCTCGCGCTCAAGACCGCTGACCCGATGGGAGAGGAATTCCCTGACTTCACCGCCTTCTGGATGGAAACCCCGCAACCGGGCGCGGGGTCAGTTGTGCTGCACGCGCTGCTCGACAGCCCAAGCTGCACCGGGGCCTACCGCTTTGACATCAGCCATGGCGATACGCTGCGCATGGTTGTCTCGGCCGAGATTTTCGCCCGCACCGATCTGGAGCATGTGGGGATCGCGCCGCTGACCTCCATGTTCCTCTTTGATGAGACCATGCGCCAACGCTTCGATGACTTCCGCCCGGCGGTGCACGACAGCGATGGCTTGCTGATCTACAACGGCAATGGCGAGACCATCTGGCGCCCGCTTGCCAACCCGGTCAACCTTCAGATCAGCTCTTTCGTCGACACCAATCCGCGTGGCTTTGGCCTGATGCAGCGCGCCCGCAACTTCCGCGATTTCGCAGATCTTGAGGCGCTCTATCACGAACGCCCCTCGCTCTGGATCACGCCGCAAGAAGACTGGGGCAGGGGCGCGGTCACGCTGGTGGAGATCCCGGCGGATCTGGAGATTTACGACAATATTGTCGCGTACTGGCGCCCGTCCGAGGCCATACCTGCGGGCACAAGCCACAAGATAAACTACCTGATGCACTGGGGCCACGACCCCGCGCCGCATGCCAATCGACCCCTGCGGGTCCTGGGCACTGCCCTGGGCGGGCGGCCGGAAGGCGGCAAGATAGTGACCATCGATTTCGAGGATGGCCCGAATGTGCCCAAAGACCTCTCCGGCGTGGATATCGTGCTGCGCAGCGGCGGAGGCTCGCTGAGCCCTGGTCTTGTGCAAAGAAACCCGGAAACCAATGGCCCTCGCCTCGCGTTCACCTTTGAGCCGGGTGAGGCGCGCAACATCGAATTCCGGGCGCAATTGCGGCTGGATGGCGCCCCACTCAGCGAAGTGTGGCTTTACAGATGGACAACCGGGTGAAGGATATCTTGGACATATCTGAGCAGACGGTCAGCAGCATGCCGCCGCGCCAGCCTTTGCACATGCAGGTGCAGGATTTGACCGCCCGACCCGAGGCGCGGATAGCTCCGACGCAAGGCCCGACGCGCACCTTCGCGTGGCGTATCGCGCTGTTTGTGCCTGCGCTGCTGGGCACCGGTCTGCTGGTCTCGGCCATGTATGGCTGGCTGGCAGAGACCGGGATGACCCAACTGGAGTGGGTGCTGCTGGCGTTGATCGGCATGACCTTCATCTGGGTGACCCTCTCGGTCAGCACGGTTGGTGTGGCCATCGCAGGCCTGCTGGCGCGCGAAAAGGCCGAAACCCGCAGCCCGCGTGACGTGACGCCGATGGATGTGGCCTTGCTGGTGCCAATCTACAACGAAGTGACAAGCGATGTCTTTGGCAATGCTGCCGCCATGCTGAACGATCTTGCGCGCCAGAACAGCCCCCACCGATATACGCTCTTTGTGCTGTCCGACACACGCGATCCACAGATCGCCGAAGACGAGCGCCGCGCCTACGCGGCTCTTGCCGCTCAGACACCGAAGGGCTTTGCCGTGCACTACCGCCGCCGCGAAATGAACACCGACAAGAAGGTCGGCAATCTGGTCGACTGGATCACCGGTTGGGGCGCCGCCTATGAAGCCATGGTGGTCCTGGATGCCGACAGCCTGATGACGGGCCGCGCCATCGACCGTATGGCCGATGAGCTGAGCACCGACCCGCAGGCGGGCCTCATCCAGACCTTCCCGGTGCTGATCGGTGCGCGCACGGTCTTTGCCCGGCTGCAGCAGTTCTCCAACATTGCGTACGGCTGGCTGCTGGCCGAGGGGTTGGCAAAATGGGCCCGTACCGAGGGCAACTACTGGGGGCACAACGCAATCATCCGGACCCGTGCTTTCGCTGAATCCGCCGGTCTGCCCTATCTGCAGGGGCGCCGCGGCAAAGCCGAGCTGATCCTCAGCCATGACTTCGTCGAAGCGGGGCTCTTGCGCCGCGCGGGCTGGCAGGTGCGCTTCCTGCCGCGCGTCTCGGGCAGTTTTGAGGAGACCCCCGGCACGCTGATCGACTATGTGCTGCGCGACCAGCGCTGGTGCCGTGGCAACCTGCAACACCTGCGGCTGCTGGGCACCAAGGGTCTGCACCCGGTCTCGCGCTATCATCTGTTCCACGGCGCTGTGGCCTATCTGCTCTCACCCGCGTGGTTTGTCCTGCTGGTCATCTGGGCGCTTCTGGGCGTCGATTCCGAGACCAATGTGGTGCGCTACTTCAACGAGGCGAACCCGCTGTTCCCCGATTGGCCGCCCGAGATGAGCCATATCGACTCTGCGGTCTTCCTGATGATCATGTATGCGATGCTGCTGACGCCGAAACTTGTGGGCGCAGGCATCATCGCGCTACATCCCAAAGCGACGCGGGTCTATGGCGGCCGCAGCGCCTTCCTCACGGCTTTCCTGGTCGAGATCGTGCTGTCGATAGCCTATGCGCCAATCCTGATGATCCAGCAGACCCGCGCGGTCATCCGCGCTCTGCTGGGCCAGTCGGACGCCTGGGCCGCGCAATCCCGCCATGCACAGAACTATCCGTTGCGCACACTGGTCCGTTTCCACTGGGTTGAGACGCTGTTGGGGCTGGTGTTGCTGACCGGGCTTGCCAGCGGCCTCGTGTCGCTCTGGCTGCTGCCGATTGTGGCCAGCCTGTGCCTTGCTATACCGCTCTCGGCGCTCAGTGGCTGGGCCATGCCTCAAGGTCTGCCCAGCGGGCTTCTGATGCACTGCCCGCAAACCATACGCGAACCCGCCATCGTCGGGCGGGCGCGGGAAGAACGGTCGCGCCTGCGCACTTTGCTGAACGCGTCCAAGCTTCCCGCGGAGTGACCGGCGCGAAAAGGCCTTAGAGGCTTTCGTACCAGTCAAGCATCATATCGGCCCAGCCGCTTGGGACCACATGACCCCCAGGGAACAAGGCAAACTCCAACGCTGACCCTTCTGCGCACCGGTCCCAGGCGCGCCGCATGAACGGGCCCTGCGTGACAAACCGGTCCGCCCGCAGCTGGTTGCAGGCGTTCACCTCGCGCCACATGCGCAGAGTGTAGAAGATATCTCCTTGCATCAGCGCCTCGGGGTTGGTGGCATCACCGCCGCGCAGCACACGACCTTCCAGCGGCACGGTTCCGTCGGTCCATCCATGTGTGTGCAACAACCGCACAGGGCCGGAGCACGCCGTCGGATGTGGTCGCCAGAACCCGCCCGCCACAGGGGCATAAGCCGCAAAGCTCTTGGGCGCCTCGCAGGCCATGTAAGACGTCATGGAGCCGCCAATGGAAAACCCACTGAGGATCATTTCATCTGCGTCAAAGCCAAAGCGGGCGGCTGCATCATCACGCACAGACCTCAGGAACGCATGTTCATCCCGCCGTTCGGGCCGTCCCGGAACGAAGGACCAGCCCCGTCCGCGCCCTTCGGCAATGGGCAGCCCGTCGGGTGCAATCAGCACATAGCCCCGCGCCAAGGCCGTGTTTACCCAGTCGCGCGGCCCGAGCGCGCCCTCTCCACTGCCGCCAAACCCGTGCAGATAGAGGATCGCACCCTTGATATCGCCCTCCGGGACCTGTGCGTGATAGACGCCAAGGTCCACCTCGCACGCCGCCTCATCTGTGCCGCAGGCGGCCACCGCCGCCTCAGCGCCAAGCAGCAGCGTCAACGCGGCCAATGCCAATCTCATCTTATCCCACCTTTTGTACCGGCAGCCCGCGTTTGACCCAGCCGGGCCCCGCGCCTGAACCCAACATACCCTCCGGCACGTCGATGATACGGGTGAACCCCGCGTCAAGCAGCCGCGCGCTGAGATGTCGCGAGCGGACCCCGCGCGCGCAGATCAGCGCGACAGGCCGGTTGGTGTCACGCTGCACTTCCGACAGAAGCGCCTCAACAAAATCATCGCGGCGCATGTCCAGCGGGACGGCCCCCTCACCGACACCCGTGCGCGCCCATTCGTCGGGCCGCCGAATATCGACCAGAAGGATGTCTCCAGCCACCGCAGCGGCATGCGCGTCCGGGGCGCTCAAAGCGTTTCCCCCGGTGTCCGCCCAGATATTGAACCAGCGCGCCGCAAAAGCGCCCGCCGTGACCACGCCGATGCCGCCAAGCGCCAAAAGACCCCGGCGCGACAGGCGCGCCGAGGTCCGTTGAGAAGGCAGGTGCTTCTCAGCCATGATCAGTTGACCGGAGCGGGGCTCTCAAACTGGGGGATCGCCCTGTCGGAGGCAGGATCCGCCTCGATCCCGACCCAGTTGCCCTGCGCCAGTTCGATATTCCCGGAGATGTCCTCTTCCCAGAAGCCCACCACATTCTTGGTGATGTTGAGATAGAGTTTGTCGTCAACGATCCGCCACAGATGCGGGTTGCCGGGCACCTTGCCACCCTTGGCGACACCATAGGCGCAGTGACCATCGTACTGCGGCGCGTATTTTTCAGGGTTGGCATCGAACTTCGCCTTGTTCGCTTCGGTCGAGAACGCAAACTTCGCACCATTGTAGGTCGAGGTGATGTCCTTGTCACCCGGGACCGCTTCGGGCTGCGCGGTGCCAACCGGGTTCTGCTCCAGATCGAAATACGCCACGACATCAAAGCCTGAAACGGCATAGCCTGTCGGATCCAGATACTGATCACCGGCAAAGGCCGAGCTGGCCATGGTCAGGGCAACGGCGATGCCTGCGAGTTTCAGAGGGAAGCGATTCATGTAGACAACTCCTAATCTTCAAGAAGGTTTCTTTGGAGGGGTTTGAACTCCCGCACAGATGTAGAGAGCAATCCGCGCGCTGTGCACCCCTTGTGTCAGCCCCTCTCATCCTTGTGAAAACGATCGCGTTTTACGTGAACGCCACGTGAAGGTCGGCTCACCGCAGGCGCGGCGGTTTGTCCGGGTCAGCCCCGGGCATGGTGACCGCCTGCACCGTGGGGTCCTGCAACTGCGGCAGGTCAAACCGCAGGCCAACCTTGTGCAGGCGCGGCACAATCGCATCGCTGACGCGAAAGAAGCCCACGTCCATGGCGCCCGCCGCGATGCCCGAAAACGTCAGCGCCTCGGAGGCGGCTTGGGTCAGCGCATCCTGCGCCTCGGGCACCGCACCGACGAACCCCAGCATATGCCCGCGCGTGCCTGAGGCATGGGTCACGCCGACCAGATAGGCACTTTGTGCGAGCCCCATGGCGGTGGCAAGCTTGCCGTCCAGCGCGGTGAGCAGCGCTTCGGGCAACCCTGCGGGTGCATGCACTTCGGCGATGGCCAACTCCACCTCGTCCGGCGCATGGTCCAGCGTGTCGTTCAGCCAGCGCACCGCCGCCTCTGGCAGCAGGATGGAAGAGGGAGCCACGTCCAAATTCACAGCCAGCCCGATGCCCTGCTCCGCTAACATGGCCGCGATGCTGCGGCCCGAAAGCGCGACGTAAGGCACCACCTGCCCCGCAAACTCCGCCAGCCGCGCCTCGCGGTCGAACACCAGCACATATTGGTCGTCGCCGATCGCGAAAATTTCGGGCGTGATCTGATCATCCTCACCTGCCTCATCAGCCAGCATCAGGAACAGCTCGCTTTGCGCCAGCTGGTCGTAAAAGCGCAGCCGCGCGGCATCATCCTCCGGCGCCTGCTGCATCGCCGCATGGGCTGTGTCGAGCGCTGTGGTCTCGCCCATCACAGATTCCCCTTGGTGGGCGGGCGACATGCCTGTTCAGAGGCGCGGACGGAGGGGGGGTGGCAAGAAATCTGCATGTCGCGTGATATAGGTCCGCCGACACCCCAAGACCATCCGGAAATCCGACCGTGACGCCTCTCTGGCTCAAACCGGCGGTGTGTGGTCCAGCAGTTCGGCCACGCGCGCCCGAATGCGCGGCACAACCTCAGCTTCGAACCAATCGTTCTGACGCAGCCAGCGATTGTTCCGGGGGCTGGGATGCGGCAGGACAAAGACGCCATCCTCTCCGCGCGCACAGGCCGCCACGGCTTGCGTCACGGGCTTACCCTTCAGGTCTGGCCGATGCCATTCAATCGCGTAGCGGCCAAGCACCAACGTCAGCTCCACCTGCGGCAGGGCCGCGATCACCGGCGCCCGCCAGGTCGCTGCACATTCTGGCCGTGGCGGCGCATCGCCGCCCTTGCCGGACCCGGGAAAGCACAGCCCCATGGGAAAGATGCCAATCCGGGGATCGCCAAAAAATGTTGTACGATCCACGCCCAGCCAGTTGCGCAGCCGTTCGCCGGACGGGTCATCAAAGGGGCGGGCCTTGTGATGCGTGATACGCCCGGGAGCTTGCCCGACAATCAGCAACCGCGCCTCGGCGTCCAGTTGGAAGATCGGGCGCGGCCCCAGCGGCAGCCCCTTGCATATCGTGCACGCCGCCATGTCCGACACCAATGTCTGCAAAGACTGTGACATCCTCCCCCCAACCGCGCACTCAAATCTCGCCAGGTCGGCAGCAGACCCGCACTGCCGCCGAAACACAAGCCGCATCGCAGATTTGTGACGCATCACCCCTCCGGATACCCTGATCCTGGTCATGGGCGGATCTTTGCCGAAACGGCAAAGGCACGACCGCTTTCGCGCCTGACTGTAGCAATCTGGTCACCACAGGTCGCATTTGTCGTGATATCAGAAGGCCTTGGGTGTGGAGGGTTCGTGGTTTCCCCAAGCGGGACGGGTGCAGGTTTTTGACAAGTTTTTCCTGAACTGCGTCTCTTCGAGGGGGATCTCAAACATGTCCAAAATTTCGCCGGGCGAGGCTAAGGCGCCTGCGGGCGTCTCCCGAGGCGTCACAGCCGGATCGCCAGTCCCACCACCAGATTGGGAAACACGACTGCGAGAGGCCAGAGCCAAGCGGGAACAAGCGCTTTCGCGCCAACGCACCAACACTGCGGAGAAGACCCCCGCGCCGCTGATCGGGCCATGGCCGAAACCACAAGATGACATGCCTCCAGACCGCACCGCAGGCGGGTCGTCACAAGCATCGCCCGGCCTTCCGTTGCGGATCACAAACGCCGCGCCGCCCGTGACGCTGGTATTCTCCGCTGCGGCAGGCCTTGCCTTCGGCGCTGTGATTGGACTTGGCTTTCTGTTTGGCGCGAGAACCAGCCCCACCATCGAGACCACGGTCGCGCCTGCCCCCACGCAAACAGCCCCCACGCCTGACACCGCAATCACCAGCCTTGTCCAGCCGCTCACCAACACATCCGCCACGCCCGCTCTCGCCCCACCAGCGCCAGTTTCGGAGGGGGTTGAGATGGCAGATGCCTCTTACTGGACACCTGCGCTTTATCCGGTTGAAGCGCACCCCATGGTCGCTGATCCACTCCCGGCAATTGAACCAGCCTCACAGGCTTATGCCAGACCCGCCGTGCTGCGCCCGCCCGCTCAGCCGCTGCGAGACACTGTCGCAGAACAGGACGCGGCCCCCGCAGTGGCAGCCGCGCCAGAGGTTCTGGGTGCACTGGACGAGGCAGCACGTCTGATCGCTGCGACTGTGCCTGGGGCGCGCCCTCCAGATCTTTTTCCATCTTCGGGCAGGCTTTGGGTCGCCGGGTCCGCAGCACCGCAGGCACTGGCGCAACCGCAGGATAAAGACGCGACCTTTGTCAGCCAAGCGGGGCCGGCACCCTTGGGGGCGGAGTTTTTCCTGCATGCGCCTGATGGGCTGACACAGTCCAAGCTGAACGCGCAGGTGGCGCAGTTGGAAGGCTCCGGCGTGATCCTCGCGGGTATCGGTCGCGAGGGGTTTCGCGTTTCAAAGACGCATTTGCGCTACTACAGCCCCGAAACGGCCTCACTTGCCCAGGCGGTCGCGGAAAAGCTTGGTGTGGAAGCCCGCGACTTCACCCAAGGCAATGGCAATACCCAACGCATCGAAGTCTGGGTCTCCGGGCGCCCCAAAGCTGCACCGGAAGCGCCAAAGCCCACCGGCTTTTTCGCGCGCCTGCGGGATAGTTTCCGAAACGACCCCTGAGCGATCCTCACGCCGCATCAGCAAGTTCTTCGGCAAGCCAGCTGAGCAGTTTCTCGGCATCCTTGTGCACCTGCCGACCTGCTGATTTGAAGATCGACAGATCAGCGGGCCGCAAAACACGCTGCGAACAGGGCCGGATCAAAGCGCCTTGCGCGATCAAGCCCTCGGTCGTTCGCCGCCATCCCAAGGCCACGCCCTGCCCGGAGACAGCCGCCTGCAAGGCCAGAGGGTAGCTGTCGAACGGTCTTGAGGTCAGCCGTGCCGGCACAGAGGTGCCCACCGCCTCAAACCAGCCCGGCCAATCCATCCAGTCTTGCGGCAGCACCCGATGCGACAGCAGCGGCAGCTCCGCCAGATGCTCCGCCTGAAGCGGAAGACGCTCCGGCGGCACCAGATGTGGCGCGCAAACCGGGAAAATCTCGTCAGACCCGGTGAACATCAAGCGGTGCGTGCCAGATGGGCGACCGGAGGTCTGCAGCGCCACATCAAAGACATCTGCAGCTTCGGTGATCGGCCGTTCCGAGCTGACGATGCGCAGTTCCGTGTCAGGATAGCGGGCATGGAAGCCGGACAGACGTGGCATCAGCCAGTAAAACGCCTCACAAAGCTGACAGTGCAGGACAAGCTCGCCCGCCTCACGCGTGCCGCGCAGGAAGCTGACCTCAGACGCGATATCCGACAGCGCCGTACTGACCACGCGACCCAACCTGCGCCCTGCATCGGTGAGAAAGACCGCACGGTTTCGCCGCTCGAAAAGCGTTGTGCCCAGATCCTGCTCCAACTGGGCGATCTGCTTGCTGACGGCGGTCTGGGTCATGCCCAGTTCCACCGCTGCTTTCGAAAAGCTCTCCAGCCGGGCGGCGGCTTCGAACGGGCGCAGGCGTGACAGCGGGGGCAGTCCACGGATTGTATTTTCCATAACCTGTACTCATGCAAAGAGAGCGAAATATCATTTTTCACGCCAGGATATACATGACTATCTGGCGACGCAACGAACTCAATTTCATGGCGCCGTATGTCATCCCACACGCAAAAGTTACGCACCGGCCCTGCGATCTTCGCGATTGTCGCGGCGGTCCTCGCGCTCTCACTTGGCGATGCGCTGGTCAAATGGACCGGCACGACCGTTCCCCTTTGGCAGATGTATATAATGCGGTCGGCCTTTGCCCTGCCGGTCCTGTTTGTTCTGGCCCGCCGCGAAGGGGTGATCCGGCTGCACGCGCCGGGCTGGGTGGTCCTGCGGAGTGCTCTGCTGGTGGTGATGTGGGTCTGCTACTACCTATCGCTGCCGCTGATGCCGCTGTCACTCGCCGCTGCGGCTTTTTACACCAGCCCGCTGTTCATTCTGGCCCTCTCGGCGGTTGCAACGCGGCGATGGCCCGCGCCGGTGGCGCAACTGGCCATTGTGACCGGGTTTCTGGGTGTGGTGCTGATCATCCGCCCCGACACATCGGGCTTTCAGCTGGGCACAGTGTTGCCAGTGCTGGCCGCGTGTCTCTATGCCTGCGCCATGGTGCTTACGGCCTCGAAATGCCGAGACGACAGCCCGCTTGTGCTGGCCTTCGCACTCAACGTTGCCTTTATCCTCGGTGGTGCGGGCCTTGGCCTGCTCTCCAGCCCAGAGCCATCCTTTGCCCTTGGTCCCTGGCAACCCATCAATGCTCAGCTTCTGATGACCATGGCCGCCCTGGGCGCGCTGATCCTGATCGGCAGCGTCGGCGCCGCCTTCGCCTATCAGAACGGGCCCCCTGCGACGATTGCCGTCTTTGACTACAGCTATCTGATCTTCAGCCTGCTCTGGGGCAGCCTCTTCTTCAGCGAAGCGCCGGATATCATCGCCCTGATCGGCATCGCGGCGATTATCGGCTCGGGCGTGCTCACTCTCTCACCTCGCGCACGCGCAGCGGTCTGAGGTCACAGAACCGGGCCAATTGTGGCGATGATATTATGCCAGACCCGCGCGCGCCGGGACCAGGATTGCACCTCGGCCAGGTCGATCCTGTCAGACTGCGCCATATAGCTTTCCTGCCGCGCGCGGATGGCGCAGGTCACCGCCTGATCCTGCAGCAGGATGTTGTTTTCATAATTGAGGTCAAAACTGCGCTGGTCGACGTTGGACGAGCCGACCATACTGACCCGGCTGTCGATGGTCAGCGTCTTGGCATGCAGCAGACCGTCGCGGAATTCGTGAATGCGGCACCCCGCCGCCAACAGCCTGCGATAGTAGCTCCGGCTCGCAGCGGCCACGACCCAGCTGTCGTTTTTCTTTGGGAAGATCAGGTTCACAGCGACCCCCCGGTGCGCAGCCGCGCAGAGCGCCTCCAGAACGGTGGCATCGGGAACGAAATACGGTGTGGTCAGATAGAGCTCGTTCTGCGCGCTGGCCATCAGCGTCGCGAAAAGCTGTGGCGTGGCGCCGCGCCGTTCGGTCGGGCCGTCACCCATCACCTGCGCGGGGAACCCGCCCTGCAGCGGCGTAGGCAGCGGTGCCAGACCCTCGAAAGCCTCATTGGTCGCCTGCAGCCAGTCACTGAAAAACAGCACCTCGTTCTGCGCCACAACCGGCCCTTCAAAGCGGAGCATGACATCAACCCAGGGCGCATAGCGCGCCTTGATCCGGAATTCGGGGTCAGCGGCATTCTGACTTCCGCAATAGGTGATGTGCCCGTCGATCACAGTGATCTTGCGGTGATTGCGCAGATCGAGGCGGCTGGTCAGCACCGTGCGCACCGGTTTCTTCAGTGGCAGTGTCACCGCAAGACGCACCCCCGCCTCTTCCATACGTCGCCACAGTGCGGAGCTGACCACCCTGCGTGAGCCCAGACCATCCGCCAGCGCACGGCAGACAACGCCGCGCTGCGCTGCGCGCATCAGGGCCTCGGCGATGGCTGTGCCGGTCTTGTCCGTCAGCCAGATGTAGGCGAGGACGCTCACCCGCTCGGTCGCCTGATCAATGTCGCGCAGAATGGCCGCCGTGCTGGCCTCCGCATCCTGCATCAGTTCGGCGCCGTTGCCAGGCACCGTCTCGAACCCGTTTATCGAAGCAGCGTAGTGAAACGCCGGGCGGTAGAGCGGATTGATCAGCCTCTCCGCCGCCTCCGGCTTGCCCAACGCTTCCGCCGTCTTGGCGCGCAACGCGTCAAAGGCCTGTTGGTGGCGCTTGTTGGCGCGGTGCCCCAGATCGATCTCACCAAAGAGAAAGTAGAGCGCACTGCCGATGATCGGCAGCAGGTTCAGCACCACAAACCAGGCCATGCGGGACGGCGGCGACAGATCGTGGCGCAGCAGAATCCGCATGGTGAACCCGACGACGATCACGACATGCCCGGCGATCAGGAAGATCATGGCAGGCCCCCGGGGAGGTCGACCTCCATCACAATCGGAAGGTGATCAGAGGCACGGCGCGCCAGATCGGATCGGTGCACATGCGCCGTCACAGGCCGCAAAGCCCCCGCCAGCACAAACCGGTCCAGCGCGGTCACCGGGCGGGCGGCATGAAAGCTCGGCCCGGGCGAGATGACCTGCGCCGCGTCGTCGAACGCCATCTTGTCACCGTTCCATTCATTGAAGTCCCCCGCGATGATCACAGGATGGTCGCAGCCATTAAGATAAGTCTGCAGCGCGGTCATCTGCTTGCGGCGGATCGCGCGGGTCAGCCCCAGATGCACGCCCACAACCTCCAGATCCGGCGCGCCTATGCGGACAGCGACCGCACCGCGCGGCTCCAGCGAGGGGATGTCGATGCGGCTGGTCTCCTGCACGGAAAACCCCGCGCGCATCAGGATCGCATTGCCGTGCCAGCCATGGCTCAGCGGGCGCGCCGAGACGTCAGCCAGCACGTAGCCCTGCTCGCGCTCCAAGCGCTCCAGCGGCAGCACACCCTCGCGCGGGCCGGTGCGCTTGTCTGCCTCTTGCAGCACCACCATATCGGCATCTATCTCAGCCAGCACATCTGCAATCCGGTCCGGGTCGCGCCGCCAATCGAGCCCCACAGCCTTGCGGATGTTATAGCTGGCAATGCGGATCACGCAGGCCCCGTCCCGATCCGTCTCATTCTGCCTGCCATACCCATAGCTTGTCCCTGATCTTAGCGCACCGACGTTCAATCTCGTGTCGCGCGCACGCTTTGGCAAGGGCTGCACGCGATGATCGCGCAACGCGACCAAAGTCTCGTTTCGTGACCCGCCCCCTTCCTATGCAATGATGTCGCATGATCTTGATGCGCGCGTTTCTGATCTGAACCCTTGCGGTCCTTGGATCGGCTTCTGCTTATGCGGAGCCGTCGCCGCGCGAGGGACTCACCCCGCTGATTGCACCACCAGTTTCGCTGAGCGAAGTGATCAATGATCAGCGTGTCTATGAGCCGCTGAACTCCGGCGATGCCCATGCGGGCAATGTTTTCGAGGCCGAGCCGATGGCGCCGCTGCCCGGATCCTCTGGCGCGCCGATCAATGCGCTTGTGGTGCCGGACCTCGACGGGCGCTTTCTCGAAGGGCAACTGTTAAACCACAACGCGCCGATCTTCACCTCGGGTCGGCCGGATGAGCTCATTTTCGACCTTTTCAAGCAGTATCGTGGCCATTCGATCTCCAACAGCCTGGTGGTCGGCTCACCCTATGGTGCGGGCGACGACAACTCTGTGCTGGCCTATCTGGACTGGGTGACCAGGGGCACGGCCAGCCTGCGTATCGCGTATGAAAGCATCCTTGCCGCCGCGGGCTGGTCTCCGAAAGCTTCGTGCGCAACACTGCGGCTGACGGGCCGAGCGCGGAACAGGACGGTTTTCCCATCGCACTGCGGGATGCCGACCTGATCATCGAATTGAACAACAACGCCCCCAAGGCGTTGCATGACGCCGTGGATTTCGGTGTCGGGCTGATCCTGCGGGCCGACCGGCGGTTGGCCGTCGAATGATCTCCCGTCGCCGCTTCCTCACGATCAGCTGCGGCGCTCTGGGGGCGCCCGCCCACGCCCGGGTCGGCCGGACGCGCGTCGCCTTCGGCTCCGACGCAATCGCCCTCGCCCCCGGCCAACAACTCAGCTTCAACGGCATCACCCAGGGCTACGCCACCGATCTGGTCAGCGACGCCCTGCGGGCCAGAGGCTTCGGCGACCTCCACGTGAACCCAGGCGAGCACGCCGCCTTTGGGCCCGCGCGCAGGCTCGGCCTCAGTGACCCCACCCAGGGGCCCTTCGGCCATCTGACGCTGCAGGACGGCGCGGTCGCCACCTCCAGCCCCGCAGCCCCCAGGTCAGCGGCCAGCCGCATATCTTCGCGCCGGATGGCCGCCCACCGCGCTGATCCGCCGTCTCGGTCCTCGCCGACCTCGCAACGGAGGCCGATGCGCTCTGCCTCGCGCCCCGGCCCCTGCTGGAGCAGGCCCGCATCCTGCCGGGCGTCCGGCGCATCGTAGCCGTCGCGCCAAACGGCGATCTCACCACCCTCTGACACGCAGAACGCCGCCCCGGAGGACGGCGTCACACCCGTCGATCGGCCCGGCTCAGGCGGCGGCGTCGACCGCCCGCTTGGTCATGACCCCCACCAGATGCGCCCGGTAGGCCCCGGTGCCATGCAGGTCGGAAATCATGCCCTCGCCCGAGAGCGACAGCCCGTCAATCGCTCCGGTGGAGAAATCAGACGACAGCGCCGCCTCCGCCTCTGACCAGCGGAAGACACCCTCTTCCGAGGCCCCGGTCACCGCCACGCGCACGCCACCCGAAAACTTCGCCACAAAGACACCGACCAGCGCAAAGCGCGAGGCAGGCTGCACGAACTTCTGATAGTTTGCCGCCTCCGGGATCGGAAAGCGCACCTCGGTGATGATCTCACCCTCCTCCAGCGCCGTATCAAACATGCCCTGGAAATACTCATCCGACGCAATCTCACGGGTATTGGTCACCACCGTCGCACCCGAGCCCAGCACCCCCGCCGGATAACAGGCCGAGGGGTCATTGTTGGCCAGCGACCCGCCAATTGTGCCCCGGTTGCGCACCGCCGGATCGCCAATGTGGCTCGCCATCGCCGCGAGGGCGGGATACTGCGCCGCCTCCCGCGCAACCGTCGCATGGGTCGTCGCCCCGCCAATGCACAGCCGCCCGTCATCGCCCATACAGACCCCCTTCATCTCGGCAATCCCGCTCAGGCTCACCAGCACAGACGGGCTCGCCAACCGCTGCTTCAGCGTCGGGATCAGCGTCTGCCCACCGCCCAGCGCCTGCGCCTCATCCCGCCCTATGGCGGCGACCGCATCGGCCACCGTGCCAGGGGTCTCTACATCGAAGTTATACATCTCGTTGTCCTTTCCATCGGCCAGTCAGACAGCTTTCGCTGTTTCTTCTGGCCTCAAATATCCCGGGGAGCGCGAGGGGCTGGCCCCTCGCATCCCCACTCGACTTACCGGGGCGCCGCCCGTTCGGCCTTCGATCTGTCCCCCGGACAGATCGCCGCATATGCGGACCAAGCCTCACCCATGCATCGCCGCCCAGACACGCGCCGGGGTCGCCGGCATGTCGATGTGATCCACACGATGCCCACCCGATTGCAGCGCATCAATGATCGCATTGATCACCGTCGGCGGCGAGCCGATGGCCCCGGCCTCACCACAGCCCTTCACCCCGAGCGGGTTGTGCGTACACGGCGTCTGGCAGGAGTGATCGACCACATAATGATCCATCTGCGGCAGGTTGTCGGCGCGCGGCATGGTGTAGTCCATATAGCTCGCCGTCAGCAGCTGGCCGTTCTCATCGTAAGAACAGTTCTCCAACAGCGCCTGACCAATGCCTTGCGCAATCCCGCCATGCACCTGGCCTTCCACGATCATCGGGTTGACCACATTGCCGAAGTCATCGGCCGAGGCAAAACGCTCGATGCTCACCTCCCCCGTCGCCGGGTCCACCTCCACCTCGCAGGTGTAAGCCCCCGCCGGATAGGTGAAGTTGCTGGGATCATAAAACGCCGTCTCCTCCAGCCCCGGTTCGATGTCCTCCAGCGGATAATTGTGCGGCACGTAAGCCGCGAGGGTCACATCCCCCCAGGCCACAGACTTATCCGTGCCCGCGACACTGAACGCCCCGTCCTTGAGCTCAATGTCACTCTCGGAGGCTTCCAGCAGGTGCGACGCGATCTTCTTGGCCTTTGCAATGATCTTCTCGGTCGCCCGCACCATGGCAGAGCCCCCCACGGCGATCGAGCGCGAGCCATAGGTGCCCATGCCCATCGGCGTGTTGGCCGTGTCGCCATGCACCACCTCGATCATGCTCTCATCGATGCCGATCATATCCGCGATCACCTGCGGGAAGGCCGTCTCATGCCCCTGCCCGTGGGAGTGGCTGCCGGTCATCACCACCAGACCGCCCGTGGCATTGACCCGCACGGTCGCACTCTCATAGAGCCCCGCACGCGCGCCTAGCTGACCCACCAGGTTCGACGGCGCGATACCGCAGGCCTCAATGAAGCAGTTGATGCCAAAGCCACGCAGTTTACCCTTGGCCTCGCTCGCAGCCCGACGCGCGGCAAAGCCAGCGCGGTCGGACAGCTCCAGCACCTTGTCCATGGTGGCGTGATAATCGCCCGTGTCGTACTCCACGGCCACCGGCGTCGCGTAAGGGAACTCGGTGATAAAGTTCTGCCGCCGCAGTTCCACCGGGTCGACGCCCAATTCGCGCGCCGCCTTGTCGATCACCCGCTCCAGCTGGAACGTGGCCTCCGGCCGCCCGGCCCCGCGATAGGCATCGACGGGCACGGTGTTGGTGAAGACCGCCTTCACGTTCACATAAATCAGCGGCGTCTTGTAGTTCCCCGCCATCAGCGTGCCGTGCAGCCAGGTCGGGATCGACGGCGCGAAGGTGCTCAGATAGGCCCCCATATTCGCGTAAGTCTCGGTGCGCACGGCAGTGAAGTTGTTCTCCGCATCCAACGCCAGCTCGATCTTCGTCACATGGTCGCGGCCATGGGCGTCGGACATGAAGGCCTCCGAGCGGCTCGACGTCCACTTGACCGCGCGGTTGCAGGCCTTGGCGGCAAAGGTGCAGAAGGCCTCCTCCTGATAGTGGAAGATCTTGGTGCCAAAACCGCCGCCCACATCAGGCGCCACAACCCGCAGCTTGTGCTCAGGAATGCCCAGCACGAAAGCGCCCATCAGCAGGCGGATCACATGCGGGTTCTGCGAGGTGGTGTAGAGCGTCGACTCGTCCGTGCCCCGGGCATAGTCGCCCACCGCCACGCGCGGCTCCATCGGGTTGGCCACCAGCCGGTTATTCACCAGCTCCAGCGTGGTCACATGCGCGGCCTTTTTAAAGGCCTCATCCGTGGCCGCCTTGTTCTCTTCCACGAACCCCCAGTCATAGCAGAGGTTGGAGGTCAGATCGTCGTGCACCTTTACGTTATCGCTGGCCACAGCCGCCTTCATGTCGACCACTGCAGGCAGTTCGTCGATCTCAACGGAAATGGCCTCCGCCGCATCCCGCGCCTGCTCCAGCGTGTCGGCCACGACCGCGGCAATGGGCTCGCCCACATGCCGCACCTTGCCATGCGCCAGGATCGGGTGGCGCGGCTCCTGCATCGGTGCCCCATGCTTGTCGGTCACCTGCCAGCCGCAGGGCATGCCGCCCACGGCCTCGAAATCCGCCCCGGTAAAGATCTTTACGACGCCGGGCATCCCTTGGGCCGCACTTGTGTCGATCCCGGTGATGGTGCCATGGGCAATGTCCGAGCGCAGGAAAAACACATGCGCCTGGCCGTGGATATTGATGTCATCGGTGTAATTCCCGGCCCCGGTCAGGAACCTCACGTCCTCGCGCCGCTTGGAACTGGCGCCAATGCCTCCGTCTTTCGGCATATCCTTCCTCCCTGTCAAACGGTGGCCTGAAGCCCACCGTACCTGTTGGTTGCACGTGGGTCGCCCCAAAAGCCGACGTCCGTGCGTTTTGACCCTGCGCGCAACTGACAGGTTGGGTGGGCTTTCAGGCCACCCTTCCCCGGCACGCGGTCTTGCTATTCGGCGGCGACTGGGGCCACATCTTGGCCGGATGCCGCCATGATCGCTTTGACGATGTTATGATACCCGGTGCAGCGACAGATATTGCCCTCCAGATAATCCCGCACCTCTGCCTCGGAAGGCTTGGGGTTCTCCTTCAACAACGCCGCTGCCGACATCACCATCCCCGGCGTACAAAACCCGCACTGCAGCCCGTGGTGATCCTGAAACGCCTGCTGGATCACGCTCAGCGAGCCATCGGCATTGGCCATGCCCTCCACGGTTGTCACCTCCGACCCCGCAGCCTCGACCGCCAGCATCGTGCAGGACTTCACCGCTTCACCATTCACATGCACCACACAGGCGCCGCATTGGCTGGTGTCGCACCCCACATGCGTCCCGGTCAGTCTCAATTCATCACGCAAGAAGGACGACAGCAGCGTTCGACCTTCCACTTCGCCGGACGCAGCCCGCCCGTTCACATTCATTTCAATCTTGGTCATTCATACCTCCCTGGATTGAACCCGCCTAACCCGACACCATGGACCTGAACCACCCCTTCTTGGGCGCGTCACCATCCTCGGCAACTGTATCGTCCTCCGCGCCCTCACCCGGGCCTTCCACAGCCGCCCGAAACCGCTCGAAAAACTGATCTGCCATCTTGCGCGCAAAGCCATCGATGATCCGGCTGCCCAGTTGGGCGAGTTTGCCGCCCACCTTGGCATCAACCTCATAGTCGAGCTGTGTCCCGCCATCCGCATCACTCAAAGTCACCTTCGCGCTGCCCTTTGCAAAACCGGCAGCCCCGCCCTTGCCGTCTCCGACAAGCCGCAGGCTCTCATGTTCGACACGGTCTTCCAATTGGACTTCACCTTTGAAAGTGGCCTTCACCGGCCCCACCTTTTGCACAACGGTTGCAGCAAAGCCCTCGTCGGGTGATCCGGCCATCTCCTGACACCCGGGGACGCAGTCCTTGAGGACATCTGCGCTCAGGAGGGCAGCCCAAACGGTTTCCCGATCAGCCTCGATCCTGATTGATCCAGACATTTCCATGATGATCCCCTCCTGAGGTTGGGTCGACGTTACGTGCTGGGCCCGAACAGCGGTATTAGACCAATGGATAGGTCGTCAGCGCTCTGGTGGCAGAAAGCTCAGGCCATGGTTCGAGTAAATCTGTGCAATGCCCCCGTCGTCAAGCGCAACGCGGAGAGCGTCATCCAAATCACAGGAAAACGGGCGATGGCGAAAATTGATCTCGACCCCCAAGGGGCCGGATGCGCACCGCAAAGCTGGGTGACGGCGGATGGTACAGGCCAAAGCCCTCAACCAGCCCATGCCCCAACTGAGCACGGGGGCCATTGCGGCCTTGACCTCGCCAGCCGCCAGTGCGCTCAACGCGGCCTCCATATCCCGGTAACGGCGAATATTCGCACTCAACGGCCCGCCCGCAGGCCCCGAGGGGTAGAAATCCGCAATGGACTCATTTTCCATCGCTACAGTGTCAAAGCGGAAATAGGCGGTCACCGGTTTGTCCTCCGAGCAGGCTTCCTCGCGACAGGCAATCGCAATTGTCTTGAACTGATACTGCCCGGTCAACACCGCCGCTCAACCCGACAGACAAAGGCCGATTCGCAAGGCACCCGCATCATCACATTGGCGATCCGCCTGCCAATCAGCGCGGCGCGCCACAGATTGGTGCGCAAATCCGCATCCGGATTTTCGCCCGCCGCGACGAAGTTGAACCGCGCCTCACCCCCGACGCAGTCGGCAATGAGCCGCGCAATCTCGACATCTACCACCCCGTGGTGCGCCCCCCTCGCGGCGCATGCGGGGCATGCTGTGGAGTGACAGGCGCGTTGCGGACAGATCGTAGCCACTCTGTTCAGGGCTATTTGCGCGCGCCAAACCGGTTCGGACTGTAGGGCCGCATATCCATGTTCGGATCGCGCCCGGCGATGATACCGGCCACCAACCGCCCTGTCTTTGGGCCACCGGTCAAGCCGATGTGGTGATGTCCAAAAGCGCTCAATACGCCAGTCTGGCCGATCTCTCCAATCAGCGGGAGACTGTCAGCAGGGGCCGGGCGGTGCCCCATCCACTCCACTTCCCGCCCGTGGGTCAGCGCCGGAAACGCCTCGCGCACCTGACGGCGCAACAGCGTAAAGGGCGCCTTTGACGGCCCCGCCTTGAGCCCGCCAAACTCCACCACCCCGGCGCAGCGCAGCCCCGCCGCCATCGGCGTAGCCACAAATTTCCCGCTGGCCACCATGGTAGGGGCGATAGCGGCATTCTCTGCATCCTCGAAAACAATATGGTAGCCGCGCTCGCTTTCCATTGGCACGGTGGCGCCCAGCTTCTTCATCAACGGTGCGGACCAGACGCCGGACGCCAGAACAGCAGTGTCACATGGCATCACGCCTTGGGTGGTGATCAGACCGGTGATGCGCCCGCCCTGCAGGTCCACATCAACCACCTCAGCCGTTCTGATCTGGCCACCCAGCTGGGCAAACACCTTGGCCAAGGCGGCCACATAGCCACCCGGATCACGGATGAAACCGTGATCCTTCACGGTCGCCAGACAGCCAATAGCAGATGACAGATTGGGCTCCACCGCCTGCACCTCAGCCCCTTCGCGAAGCTGCGGCACAAACCCGGCCTCACGACGCAGCGCCCAAGTGTAGGCGTCCGCGTCAAAGTCGACACGGCTGCGATAGGCAAAGTGATAGTCGCTGTCCTGTACCCACGCAGCGGCCGCTGTCCCGTCGGTCAGGGATTTGTGCTGCTCCACCGCATCGGCGACGATGGGCGTCAGCCCGACCGCGATGCGGCGGGTATCTGCGTCATTGGCATGACGCAGATACCGCATCAGCCAGGGCGCAAGCTTGGGCAAGTAGGCCCACCGCAGGAAGAGCGGGAAGTCCGGGTTGGCCAGAAACCCCGGCGCCTTGGAGATCAGCCCGGGCGCGGTCACCGGCACCATCGAACATGCCGCCAGAACGCCTGCGTTGCCATAAGAGGTGCCCTGTCCCGGTGCCGCACGATCCACCAGCGTCACATCCACGCCGTAGCGCCGCAGCCAGATTCCGGCGGACACCCCCACAATGCCCGCGCCGATGATGATGACCCGTTGTGCCACGCGCCGCCTCCAATACTTTTGCCCCAGATTGCCGTCGGCACCCCTGCCGTCAACGTGTTTTCTTGCCAGCAACTTCGGCGCCCTCGAATTGCGTTGGGGCTGTCGCGTTGCGCGTGCTAAGCGCATCCGCAACCTCACGTGGGGAGACTGGACAATGAGTGTGCTATCCGGCGGCAAGACCGTCTATGGGGCGACTGTGGGCATTCTAATGCTTGAAACGCAGTTCCCCCGCATCCCTGGAGACGTGGGCAACGCCACCACCTGGCCGTTTCCCGTCCACTACCGCGTTGTGTCAGGTGCGACGCCCGATCGGGTCGTCCTGAACGACCCCACTGCCTTGCGCGACGCCTTCGTCGCCGAAGGTCAGGCGCTGGTGCGGATGGGATGCGACGGCATCGTCACCAACTGCGGATTCCTGTCGCTGTTGCAGAACGATCTGGCAGAAAGCCTTGGCGTGCCGGTGGCCAGTTCCGCGCTGATGCAGATCCCTATGATTGCCCATACCCTGCCGCGTGGCAAAAAGGTGGGCGTGCTGACCGTATCGAAAGCGCGCCTGACGCCAGAGCATTTGGAGGCCGCTGGGGTGGCCAGCGAGGTGCCTATCGTCGGCACCGAGGGACGGCGCTGTTTTTCACAGACATTCCTGGCGGATCAGACCGAGTTGGACATCGACGCCTGCCGCCTCGACGTGCTGGATAGCGCCCGGGAGCTGACCCAGACCCACCCTGATGTGGCGGCCATCGTCCTCGAATGCACCAATATGGTGCCCTATGCCGCCGATATCCGGCGCGCCACCGGGCGGCCTGTCTACTCGATCTATACGCTTGTCAGCTGGTTTCAGAGCGCGTTGTCGCCCCGGCGGTTCCCGGTTGATCTGGACGATCCACGCACCGTCTGAGCGCAGGTTATGCCGTGACCGGTCCGAGAACAGCACAAGGTTAAGTCTGGTTCCCGCCTTTCCGACCGCGCTCTTTTGCATCTGCAAGATGTGGCAAGGCGAGCGGCTGGGTTGGTGGATCCTCGCCCCCGCCAGTATCACTACGGGGGTGTGGTCCGCCCCGGTGCTCGACCAGTCCTGGGCCAGCCTGACCGACACGGAATGGAGCACAAGGCACCTGGGCATCTCGCCCCTTGACCATAGCAGCCTGCCCGCGTGGGAAAAGATCAGCCCGCTCTTTCAACGCATGTGCCCGAAGTCGACCTGCCTGTTCCCGTCTTTCGCGCAGTATCTGACCGATGGCTTCATCCGCACCCGGACAGATGAAAAGGTGCAGGACCGCCTCAAGAAAGACACCTCAAACCACAACATCGATCTTTGCCCACTCTACGGGCGCACAGACGCGCAAACGCGGGCCTTGCGGATCAAGGACCCCGCCTCCGAAGACCGCGGCACGCTCAAGTCGCAGTTGTTGGGGGATGGCGCATTCGGGCCCTTTCTGTTCGACGGGGACGACATCCACAAGGATTTCAAAGGAATTCTGGACGATCCGCTGGGACTTGGAAACCTGGACCAGGCCATCGCCGAGGCGACTGCAGACGACAAACCAGAGGTGGCCGAGAGGGTGCGTGCCAAACGCGGGCGGCTCTTTGCCTTTGGCAGTGACCGGGCCAGTTCCGTCCCGCGGACAGCTATGATCGACACGCTGCTGCTGCGCGAGCACAATCGCCTCGCTTCTGAATTGGGAACGCGGTACGCAGACTGGGACGATGACCGGGTGTTCGAAACCGCGCGTAACATCGTTATTGTGCAGTTCATCAAGATGGTAGTGGAAGACTACATCAACCACATCGCGCCGACGCACTACCGGCTCAAGGCGGACCCAAAGGCGGCCTGGGGTGCCAAGTGGAACCGGCCGAACTGGATCACCACCGAGTTCAGCCTGCTCTACCGGTGGCACGCGCTGATCCCGGATGAGATCCGCTGGGGCGCGACCACGCACAAGACAAACCCCGCCATTCCATGGACATGAAGCCGCTGCGTGATGGCGGGCTGGCGCAGGCGTTCGAGGATATGAGCGCCCAGGCCACGGGTGAGCCGGGCCCGCGCAATACCACTCAGTTTCTTATGCATGGAGAGGAAGCCTCGGTCGAGCAGGGGAGAAGCTGCCAGCTTCGGTCCTTCACCGACTACCTGAAGTATCTCCAACGGATGCCGATTGAGGGTATGGCGGACATCTCATCAGACCGTGAGGTGGCGAGCCTTATTCGGGATACATATGGTGATGTGACCAAGGTCGATTTCTTTGTGGGCCTCTTCTGCGAAGATCGGGTGAAGAACGCGCCACTGCCGCGCACCATCCTTTCCTTTGTGGCGCTGGATGCATTCTCTCAAGCGCTGACCATTCCGCTTCTGTCAGAACATGTGTTCAAACCACCGCAGGATTCAGAAGCCGAGCATCCCACATTTTCTAGATATGGCTGGGCGCAGATCGCCACCTGCGGGTCTATGCTTGATCTGGTGCTGCGCAATGTTGCGGCGCCGGAAAACTCGGTTTCGTTGGTATGACGCAACCCGGTTAGATCCGGGAGTATGGCCCGCGGGGCGGGGCGACCGCCATGGCGGTCGCCCCGCCCCGCGGGCCACGCCAAACACAACCGTTGTGCATGATTGTCAGACCGCAGGAGGCAGCGCATCGAACTCCCGAACGAGCCAGTCGAACACAAGCCGCACCCGGCGGCTTGAGTTCACCTCACGATGCGCAACTAACCAGACCTCAAATTCGAAGGGGGCCAACCAGGGTGCCGCGCAGACTATCTCCGGATCTGCCTCCGCGACACGCGACAGCATAACGCCAATGCCAAGCCCTTGCCGCACCATCTCCCAATGCACAAGATGAACAGCAGTGCGCACGCCAAATTGGCGTTCAGTCAGGCGCAGGTCCATGCCGTTCAGAAATTCGATGAACCGCATATTCTCTTCAAAGCCAATGAATTGCGCCCGTGCCAAATCCTCAGTGCGCTCAAAAGGACCGCTTGCCTCGACAAAAGCCCTACTGGCATAAAGCCGGGCCACCTCGGCTGGCAGTTTCCGCGCAATCAGTTGAGGATCCGTCGGGCGCACCGTGCGAATTGCGATATCCGCCTCGCGCCGCCGCAAATCGCGCAGCAGATTGGTCGCTACAACCTCAATCTCAATGCCCGGATGCTGCGTACGCAAACGGCCAATCATCGCCGGCAAGACAAAGGCCGAGGCCACCTCGGTCGCGGTGATCCGCACCGTGCCTTCCACAGAGGTGGACTGCCCCGACGCGGTCATGGACACCTGGCTTGCCGCCTCACCCATCGCACGCACATGTTCGACCAGTTCAAGCCCGTTTGCCGTCAGGGTCAGCCCGCGCCCGATCCGGTCAAAGAGCAGCACGCCGAGCTCCTCTTCCAACGCAGCCACCTGACGCCCCAGCGTCGGTTGCGTCATGCACAGAGCGCGTGCGGCAGCGGATAGCGAGCCTTCTTCCGCAGTGACAAGAAACGCCCGCGCCCGGTTCCAATCGAACTTCATTGACCGCCAATCCATGCATATTCGCATATCAAATAAGCAAAATTCGTCAATTTATTTTCTATATGCGCATAGGTATGGACAGCAGAGACCGTAGTCGAGGTATCCCATGACCCAAACGACCGCTTTGCCAATGACCAATGCCCGTGACACCCGCTTCTGGGACCGGATCGCCAACAGATATGCCAAACGCCCCGTGGCTGATCAGGCGGCCTATGCGCGCAAGCTGGCGCTTACCCAGTCTCACCTGACCCCTGAGATGGACGTGCTGGAGTTCGGCTGCGGCACCGGAACCACAGCGCTGACCCATGCGGAACACGTCAAGCACATCCTCGCCTTCGATTTTTCGGCACAAATGATCGCCATCGCCGAAGGGAAAGCGCGGGCAAAAGGCATTCGCAATGTCACCTTTGTGCAGAACCGAATCGAAGATTTTGAGCCGTCGCAAGGCCGCTATGACGCAGTTCTTGCTATGAGCATCCTGCACCTTCTCAAAGATCCGGCGGGCGCGCTGTCCAAGACCTTTGATATGCTGAAGCCCGGCGGCACCTTTCATGCTAGCACCGTTTGTCTGGCTGATGGCATGCGCTGGTTCCAGCCGATTGCAGTGACAGGGCACGCGCTTCGACTGCTGCCGCGGGTACGGTTTTTGTCGGCGAGCCAACTTGAGAGCATGGTGCGCGACGCAGGCTTCGATATCGAGACGTCCTGGCGACCCAATGACGGGCGCACGCTGTATCTCATTGCACGCAAACCTGGTTAAGGTGGACCGCCTTGGCGGCAGCGCCAGTCGTGCTTGAACGCATGCGCCGCGACCTGATCGCCTCTGCACGCGCCATTGATCTGGCTGGAATTCCAGAATAACTTCCGATAGACCCATTTTCCAAATGCCTGTGCGCACTTAAGTGTTATTTGACCACGTAGGTGGCGCGCTACGTCCATCCGCAACCGCACGCACCACGCATCAAAAGGCGCTCCAATGACTGCGACTGCATCTTTCAACTTGCTGCGCTCCCTCTCTCTGGCCTTCGTGCTGACCTTGCCTGCGACAACCGCCACGGCGCAAGGCGGCCCCGCATCGGTTGGGGTGGAAACCGTCGAGATCAAGACAATTGCGGAAACCATTCCGCTCTTTGCCGAAGTGGTCACATCGCGCGAAGGCACCATCGCCAGCCGGATTGCCGGGACGGTCGCAAAGGTGCATGTGCTGGAAGGTGTTGCGGTCTCCGAGGGAGATTTGCTGGCTGAGCTGGACACTGAACTTCTGGAGATCGTCGCCCGGCAGTCCGAGGCCGGGTTAGCCGAGGCACAGGCAGGCATCGGGACAGCGAGGTCGCGCGTGGACCGCGCTGCCAACGCCTTTGCCCGTATCGAGGGCCTGCGTGGCACCACCTCCTTTTCGTCCAGCCGGTTTGACGATGCACAAAGCGATTTTTTCGAAGCGCAGGGCCAGCTGGCTGAGGCCGAGGCAAGGTTGAAAACCGCTGAGGCCAATGCAGCTGAAGCCCGATATCAGCTGGCGCGCGCGCAGATCACCGCCCCCTTCTCAGGGATCGTTCTGGAAGTGAATACCAACCCGGGCGAATTCATCAGCTCCGGCGCGCCGGTGGTCTCTCTTCTCGACGTGGACTCTTTCGAGGTCGAAGCCAGCGTGCCCTCGAAATACATCCGCGTGCTGCACCCCGGGCTTGCGGTCGAGGGTGTCACCGAAGCCGGTGAAGACCTGGATCTGACCGTCCGCGTCCTGTTGCCGGTGGAAGAAACCGCAACCCGCACCCGTCCTGTGCGCTTTTCGTCGGCGCAGCTGCCGGGGATGCAAACGGTGGCGATCGGCCAATCCGTCACTGTCTCCATTCCGATCAGCGCCCCACGCGAGGTGCTGTCTGTCCCCAAGGACGCGCTGGTGCAGGCCCGCGGCGGTTGGACGGTTTTCGTCGCCCAGGATGGTCAAGCCCAGCCTCGCCCAATCCAGATCGGTGTGGCCCTTGGGGACCGTTTCGAAGTGTTGGATGGTCTGGAAGAGGGTGAGGTTGTGGTGACGCGCGGCAATGAGCGGCTGCGGCCCGGACAACCCATCGCACCGATGGGCGGCCCCACGAACGGAGGCTGACATGGATATCATCCGTTTTGCCATTGACCGTCCCGTTGCCGTGATCGCAGCGGTGGTGATGGCCGTGCTCTTTGGTGTCATTGCCGTCACCCGTATTCCGATCCAGCTGGCCCCCGATGTGCGCAAGCCCATCGTTGTGATCACCACCAATTGGCCGGGTGCTGCCCCCTCCGAGATTGAGCGCGAGATCGTGAACCCGCAGGAAGAGGCCCTGCGCGGGCTCGAAGGGCTCGATGTGATGACCTCACGTGCCCAGACCGGTGAGGCCGAAGTGACGCTGGAATTCGGCATCGGCACCGACATGAGCCAGTCCTTGCTGCTGGTCTCGAACCGGCTCGACCGCGTGGGGGATTACCCGGATGAGGCGGGTGAGCCCTCGCTCGATACCTCAGGCTCCGATGACAGCCCCATCGCCTGGGTGCTTTTGACGGCACAGGACGGCAACACCCAGTCGATGCCGACCTATGGGGATTTTGTCGAAGACATCATTCAGGACAGGATTGAGCGTATCGAAGGTGTCTCGGCCGTCAATGTGTTTGGCGGCGTCACCCGTGAGCTGCAGGTGGTCGTGGACCCCAGCCAGCTTGCCCGCTTTGATCTCACCGTGCCCGATGTGGTGCGCATTCTGCGCAACGAGAATATCTCGCTCTCCGCTGGTGATGTGGAGGAAGGCAAGCGCCGTTACGTCGTACGCGCCGAGGGCAACTTGAACACAGTTGCCGCCATCGAAGAGGTTGTGCTGCGCTCTGAAATCGGGGCCGGAGGCTCCGGCCGGGTGCGTGTAGGCGACGTGGCGGAGGTGGGCTTTGCACATCAGAAGCCGGGCGCGCGCCTGCGCTTTCGCGGCGAGCCGGGGCTCGCGTTCAACATCGTGCGCGAGCCTGGCGCCAATGTGATCGAAACCATGGATGCCGTGCGCGCGGTTCTCACAGAGCTTGATGAAGGCCCGGTCTCTGACGCTGGTTTGAAGATGCGTCAGGTCTACGACGAGACGATCTATATAAATGGCGCCATCGATCTGGTGACCCAGAATATCTGGATTGGTGGTGTTCTGGCGGCCATCGTGCTGCTGGCGTTTCTACGAAGTTTGCGGGCAACCGTCGTGGTCAGCCTCGCCATCCCTGTCAGCATTGTGGCCACTTTCGTGGCCATGGCCGCCACGGGGCGCACACTGAACGTGATCTCGCTTGCGGGGATCGCCTTTGCCGTTGGCATGATCGTCGATGCCGCCATCGTTGTGCTGGAGAACATCTACCGATTGCGCGAGCAAGGGCTTACGCGGCGCGAGGCTGCGTACAAAGGCGCGAAACAGGTCTGGGGCGCGATCCTCGTCTCGGCTCTGACCACGGTGCTGGTGTTCATCCCGATCCTGATCATGCAGTTGGAGGCAGGGCAGCTCTTCCGCGACATCGCGGTCGCCATTTCGGTCTCGGTTCTGCTGTCGCTGGTGGTCGCGGTCACGGTGATCCCTGCCCTGTCCAGCCGCCTGCTGAAACAGGGCGAACAGGTGATCATGCGCATCTGGGGTCTCGACCATCTGGCACGCGGCTTTCATGGGTTGGTCATGCGCTACGTGCGCATGACGGTGCGGTTCCGCGCGGTCGGCCTGATCATGGTTGCCGCCATCGCAGGTGGGGCCGCAGCTGCTACGTTTTTTTTCCTGCCCCGGTTGGAATACCTTCCCGAAGGCAATCGCAACCTCGTCTTTGGCCTGATCATCCCGCCGCCTGGCTACAACCTCGACACCACCGAGACCATCGCGCAGAGGATCGAAGCCACCGCCCGCCCGCTGTGGGAGGCGGCACCCGAGCCGCAGATGGAAGACGGCACGCCCACCATCGAGAACTTCTTTTTCGTGGCGCTCAGCGGCACGAGCTTTGTCGGTGCCGCCGCCGTCGACGGCACGCGGGCGCGTGATTTGATCCCCATCTTGTCAGGTCCGATCTTCGCCGAGCCGGGCACGTTCGGCTTCATGACCCAGCCATCGCTTTTTGGGCGCGGCGTAGGCGGCGGGCGCACAATCGAGCTGAACATCTCCGGTCAAGACCTTGAGGACATTCTTGCAGTGGCCGGACAGGCTGCCGGCACCATCGCCGGGTTGCTGCCGCGCTCGGAAGGGCATCAGTTCCGGCCGATCCCCGGCCTCGAGCTTGGCGCACCCGAGGTGCGGCTGGTCCCGGACCGATTGCGGCTGGCGGATGCGGGGCTCACCGCCTCTGATCTGGCCGTGACAGTGGACGCCTTCAACGACGGGCTACGCATTGCCGAGATCACCGTGGGGGCAGAACGGCTGAACCTGATGCTCAAGGGCGACCCTGGTCTGCAGCTGGCCCAGCGCACGCAGGACATTGGCAACTACCCGGTGGTCACGCCCTCCGGTCAGATTGTGCCCGTCACAGCGCTGGCCGACGTGATCGTCACCGCAGGCCCGACCGAGATCCGCCACCGTGACCGGCTGCGCACCGTGACGCTTGAAGTGCGCCCCTCGGACGCCCTGCCTCTGGAGGCTGCGGTGGAGCTGCTGCAAAGCGAAGTGGTTGATGCGCTGGGAGAGCAAGGCCTGCCCTCCGGCATCCGCATGAGCGTGTCGGGCACCGCCGACCAGCTCAGCCAGACCTGGGAGGCCATCCAGATCAACCTCGCCGTGGCGCTGATCATCGTTTTCCTGGTGATGGCGATCCTGTTTGAAAGCTTCGTGCTGCCGCTGGTCATCCTCATCTCAGTGCCGGTGGCGGCGGCAGGCGGTGTCGGCGGGCTGGCACTATTGAACCTGATCGCAAATATGGAGTTCAGCGGCGTGTTCGAATTCTTAAACGAGTTCGACAACCAGCCCTTAGACATGCTGACGCTTTTGGGGTTCATCATTCTCGTCGGCATCGTTGTGAACAACGCAATCCTAATTGTGCATCAGACGCTCTATCATCTACGTGATGAAGGCATGGCCCCTATCAATGCCATCGAAGAGGCCACCAGCAATCGCATCCGACCCATCTTCATGTCGACGCTCACGTCCATCTTCGGAATGCTGCCGCTCGTGGTCTTCCCCGGCGAAGGCTCGGAACTCTATCGCGGCCTCGGTGCGGTGGTTGTGGGCGGGCTATCGATGTCGGCTTTCCTCACGCTGTTGACCGTGCCGCCGCTGCTGCGACTCTGCGTGCGGGCACCCCGGCCAGATGAGGATACCGTTGCTGCGGCGCGCCCGGCGGAATAGCTTTTACTTGCGCCAGTGAAACGGCACGATGATCAGCGCCCCGATGGAGGCGGCAATGGCGTTCATCCCTGGACTGCGAAACCCGACGCCGAACATCAGTGTAATGAAGTAGAACACGAACGCGCCGCCCACGCAGATCACGATGCTCTGCAGAAGACCATTGTGCGTAAAGCCGGTGCGCTCGCTGAGGTATCCGACAATGCCCGCGATCACCACGGTGCCGATGATGGTTGGAAACATGCGCCGAGCTCCTCTCTACCCTGTCGCCATACAACCGACTTGCGTCAAAGCTGCTTGCCCGGAGGCATCGGCCATCCGCGCAGGAAATCTTTTGCATCCTGCACGCCTTTGCCCGCCCGCTGCAAGCGGATGAGTTCCACCGCGCCCTCCCCGCAGGCCACGCGCAGCGGGTCGTTCAGAACAGTACCGGCAGGTCCCCGCCCGTCGGCAACCCGTGAGGCCAGCAGTTTGATGCGGGTCTCGCCATCCATCGTCCAGGCCCCGGGAAACGGCGACAGCCCCCTTATCTGGCGGTCAACCTCAACCGCATCCCGCGTCCAATCCACACGCGCCACTGCCTTGTCGATCTTTTCGGCATAGGTCACGCCGGTCTCGGACTGCGGCTCAGGAAAAAGGTCGTTGATCTGCGACAGCGCGTCGACGATCAACCCGGCGCCCTTCGCGCTGAGCCGGTCATGCAGCGCCGCGGTGGTCTCCTCCGGGCCGATGTCCGTCGCCTGCCGCAACAGAACCGGCCCCGTATCAAGCCCCGCCTCCATCTGCATAATGCAGACCCCGGTCTCGGTGTCGCCGGACAAGATCGCCCGATGGATCGGCGCAGCCCCGCGCCAGCGCGGCAGCAGGCTGGTGTGGATGTTCAGGCATCCATGCGCAGGCGCCTCCAGGATCGCGCGCGGCAGGATCAGCCCATAGGCCACCACAACCGCCACATCGGCATTTACAGTGCGAAAGGCCGCCTGCGCCTCCGGATCGCGCAGCGAAACCGGTGTGCGCACCGGCAGGTCGAGTTCCAGGGCGCGCTGGTGCACGGGGCTGGGGCGCTCCTTCTTGCCCCGCCCCGCCGGACGTGGCGGCTGACAATAGACACAGGCAATTTCATGCCCCGCCGCCACCAGCGCGTCGAGTACGGGCACGGAAAACGCCGGGGTTCCCATAAAGATCACACGCATACCATCACTCCTGACAGGGGTGGCCTGAAAGCCCACCCCACCTGCCTGCACCGCCGTCAGCCCCCGGCAGGTGCGGTGGGCTTTCAGGCCACCGCCTCGCTATCTTTGCAGCTTGCGCGCCTTGCGCAGCAGCATGTCCCGTTTGACCTTGCTGAGCCGGTCAAAATACATCCGCCCCTGCAGATGATCGATCTGATGCTGCACGCTTGTCGCCTCCAGCCCCATGAAATCGCGCCGTACAGAAGCGCCTGTCTCATCCAGAAATTGCACCGAAACACCGCGCGGGCGCGACACCGTCGCGGATACGCCGGGCAAGTTCGGGCTGGCTTCCTCATGATCACGCATCACCACCGAGGCATCCAGCAACTCGGGGTTCGCCATCCGAATGCGCCGGTCGCGTTTGTCCGAGGCGTCCACCACGGCGACCTGCAGCATGACGCCGATCTGAGGTGCCGCCAGCCCAACGCCGGGCATCGCATCCATGATCTCGATCATATCGTCCCAAAGCGCGCGGATCTCATCGCTGATTTCCGCCACCGGCGCTGCCTTGGCCCGCAACCGCGGGTCCGGCCATTGAAGCAAGGTGCGCTGCGTCACGTGCGGGCCAGCTCGCGCTTCATCTTGACCATCTTGCGCGTGATCATCTGCCGTTTCAGCGGTTTGAGATAATCGATGAAGAGCTTGCCATCCAAATGGTCGATCTCATGCTGCGCACAGGTGGCCCAAAGCCCATCAAACACCTCTTGCTGCTCGTTCCCGTCCCGGTCGATCCAGCGCACTTCGACCTCCGCCGGGCGGGTCACATCGGCAAACTGCTCTGGCAGCGACAGACACCCCTCCTCATAGATATTCGTCTCATCCGAGGAGGAGACAATCTCGGGATTGAACATGATCAGCGGGCGCGGCGTCTCGCCTTCGCCCTTGACGCAATCCATCACCACCAAACGCTGCAAAATCCCGATCTGTGGCGCAGCCAAACCGACACCTGGCGCGTCATACATCGTCTCCAGCATATCGTCCGCCAGCGCACGCAGTTCATCGCTCAAATCAGGCAACGGCGCGGACACCTTTTTCAGGCGCGGATCGGGATGCAGCAGAATCTTTCTCTTCATGGGAGGGATGTATGCCAGCCCACGGGTCTGTGCAACTGAACCGGGCTTGCGGCCCCTGAGATTCCCGCTAGCTTGCCGGTCAGACACAGGAGATGCCCATGAGCCTTGATACCGCCCCTGACGCCCGCTTTGACACCGTGATCGACCGCTGCGGCACGGACTGTGCGAAATGGGACGGGATGCAGAGCCTTTATGGCGTGTCACCCGACACCGGGCTGTCGATGTGGGTGGCGGATATGGACTTCAATCCGCCAGACTGCGTGCAACAGGCGCTGCAAGGCATGATTGATCACGGCGTCTACGGCTATTATGGCGATGAGAGCAGCTACCGCGATGCGATCCAGTGGTGGATGCAGACACGCCACGGCTGGCACGTCGAGAAAGACTGGATCTTCAACACCCACGGGCTGGTCAACGGCACTGGCATGTGTATCGACGCCTTCACGCAGCCGGGCGACGGGGTGATCCTGTTCACGCCCGTCTATCACGCCTTTGCGCGGGTCATCAAAGCTGCAGAGCGCGAGGTCGTCGAATGCCCTTTGGTCAACGTGGATGGCCGCTACGAGATGGATTTCGACGCCTATGACGCGCAGATGACCGGATCGGAGAAAATGGTGATCCTCTGCTCGCCGCATAACCCGGGCGGGCGGGTGTGGAGCAGGGGCGAGCTACAGCAGGTGGCCGATTTTGCGCGCCGCCACGACCTGATCCTGGTCTCGGATGAAATCCACCACGATCTGGTGATGCCCGGCCATAGACATATCCCTGCCGCCCTCATCGACGGCATCACCGACCGGCTGATCATGATGACGGCCACCAGCAAGACCTTCAACCTCGCAGGCCACCACACCGGCAATGTGATCATCGAAGACCCAGACCTGCGCGCGCGCTTTGCGCGCCGCATGGCGGGGTTGGGCATGTCGGCCAACTCCTTCGGCCTCGTGATGGCGCGCGCCGCCTACAGCCCCGACGGCGCCGCCTGGGTGGAGGATCTCGTGGGTTACATCAACGGCAACCGCCAACTCTTTGATGCCGAGATAAATGCGATCCCTGGCCTGCGCTCAATGGCGCTGGAGAGCACCTATCTCGCCTGGGTGGATTTTGCGGGCACCGGCATGGAACAGACCGAGGTGATCCGGCGCATTCAGGAAGACGCCGAAATTGCGGCCAACCACGGCACCAGCTTTGGCAGCGGTGGCGAGAGCTTCATGCGGTTCAACATCGGCACCCAGCGGTCGCGGGTGAAAGACGCCTGCGCGCGGCTGGCAAAGGCCTTCAGCGATTTGCAGTAACGCAGCCTACCGCGCGTCTTCGATCAGACCGACGGGCGCGTGGTCGGCCACCTCGAAATCCACGGCGGGTTTTTCCGACACAGCCGTGGCCCGCTTGAACTCATAGCGGCGCTCGCCTTCGTCGTCGTCGCTGGTGATAATCAGACACTGAAACAGGTGGATGCTGCCATCGTAAAGATCGACAAAGCCGCGCAGCGCTGGTGCGGCGCTCTCCAGCGCAAAGCCGGTTTTCCACATCCTCAGTACCGGATGGATCTTGCCATCAACCTGAACCCTCAACCTTGAGGATTTCTTCAATGCGTCAATTCGGGCCTGATCCAAACCCGCTTGAATTTCCTTGGAAAAAACCGCTTCCATATCGTTACGCCTTACGTCGCCCCTGGGCCTTACATGATGCCCGGATCGCCTAAAAATCAAGTTAAGTTTTTATGTCAGCCAACCTGCCCTGTGCGACAGCGCAGGTCATCTGCGCAACAATGCAACTGGTCAGCCAGCGGGTATACGCCTAGCGTTAGATCAAATAACTGAAGGGGTTTGGCATGGGTCTCTTGGTAGATGGCGCGTGGCACGACAGATGGTATGACACCACCTCCACGGGCGGAAAATTCAAACGGTCAGAGGCGAAATTCCGCAATTGGATCACGCCGGACGGCGCTCCCGGCCCCTCAGGCACCGGCGGCTTCACACCCGATTCGGGCCGCTATCACCTCTATGTCAGCCACGCCTGCCCCTGGGCGCATCGCACGCTGATCTTCCGACAGCTCAAAGCGCTGACAAAGCATATCTCGGTATCAGTTGTGCACCCTGACATGCTGACCGACGGCTGGACCTTCGAAACTGACGATCACGGCGCCACTGGCGACACGCTCTATGGCCTGCCCTTTGCCCGCGACATCTACCTCAAGGCTGACCCGCAGATCACCAGCCGCGTGACCGTGCCGATCCTCTGGGACAAAGAGCGTGAAACCATCGTGAGCAACGAAAGCTCCGAGATCATCCGCATGTTCAACTCCGCCTTCAACGGGCTCACCGGCAACACGGATGACTACTGGCCAGAAGAGCTGCGCGCGGCCATCGCGCCGGTGAACGACCGGATTTATGATACGGTGAACAACGGGGTCTACAAAGCCGGGTTCGCCACCACGCAAGAGGCCTATGATACTGCCATCGCGCCGCTGTTTGACACGCTGGACTGGCTGGAGGCACGGATGTCAGAGCAGCGCTACCTGATGGGCGCGCAACTGACAGAGACGGATTGGCGCCTGTTCACAACGCTTGTGCGGTTCGATCCAGTCTATCACGGGCACTTCAAATGCAACCGCAAGCGGTTGATCGACTATCCCAACCTCTGGGCCTATGTCCGCGACCTCTACCAGACCTCGGGCGTGACTGAGACCGTGAACTTCGCCCATATCATCCGGCACTACCACTATAGTCACGAGACAATTAACCCCCACCGGATCATCCCGCTGGGGCCAGAGCTTGATTTTATGGCACCGCATCACCGCGGCTGAAATGACACGCTGTTACGCGGCGCCCGACTGTGGGGGCGTCGCGCCATAGTGTTCAACCATAGCGGCCAGATCGTCCGGGGGCGTCGCGCTTTGCACAAAAGCGCAAGCATTGGTTGAATGCGAAAAGATCGACCCGTCCGAAAAGAACGACGTGTTGGTGACAAAGATCACCTTCGCATCGGGTTGGCGATAGCTTGCATAGTCCGCCACAGCCAGGGCCGAGCCTTCCTCAAGCACCAGATCCATAATGATGACATCCGTGCCGTATTTGCTCAGGTGCCGTATGGCATCCGCCTGCCCGCACGCAGACACAACCTGCATGCCCAGCCGTTCGAGATGCCTTTTCCATATATGAGCCAGATCGTTTTGGCTCTCGACAATCAGAACCTTCATCTGTCCTCCAATCCGGATGCTCCGGAATTGTTGCACACTGTAACAACTGTCGTGTGCCTCAAAGGTTAACAAACCATTAAGCATTCGCTGACAACTTTATGATTTGCGGTCAGACTTGATTAACCGGCTGATTTCCGCTTTCTGCACAAGGCAAAGCTGCGATTTTGCGCCAACTTCATCAGTGTGGGAACAGAGCGTTGACGAAACAGGAACGCGATCACGGTGGCGGCCTGGATGCTGCGGTTGCGAAATTCGGCGGCAACCGAATCGGCTGGATCGACCTTTCCACAGGGATAAACCCGCACCCCTATCCGCCACAGGCTCTGGCGCATGACGCCTGTACAGCTCTGCCTGACAAGGCAGCCGAGGCACGCCTTATGGCGGCGGCGCGCGGCTTTTGGGACGTGCCAGCCGAGGCGGATCTGCTGGCCGCGCCGGGGGCGTCCGCGCTCATCGCACAGATCCCGCGACTGCGGCCTGCCGCCAGCGTCCGCATTCCCGCGCCAACCTATAACGAACATGCTGCGGCCTTCGAGGCCCATGGCTGGTCGATCGTGAGCAAAGGGCACAGCGACGCACAGGTTGTCGTGCATCCTAACAACCCAGACGGCACCCGGTGGACGGCCGAAACATTGCCAGCACCGGAGGCTGCCTTGACCATCATCGACGAAAGCTTCTGCGACGTGACGCCCTCTGAGACGTTGATTGCCCTGGCGGCGCGACCCGGAACCCTTGTCTTGAAAAGCTTTGGCAAATTCTGGGGGCTGGCCGGGCTGCGGCTGGGCTTCGTCGCGGGCGATCCTCAACTGGTCTCGCAACTGCGCACAACTCTCGGACCCTGGGCCGTGTCTGGCCCGGCTCTGCAAATTGGGGCTGCAGCCTTGGCCGACCAGCGATGGGCAAGACAGACCCGCGCCCGATTGCAACAGGATGCAAACCGGCTGGATCATCTCATGACAGGGGCCGGGGCACAGCTTCAGGGTGGCACGACGCTCTTCCGCCTCTACGAGGTTGATGACGCAGCGGCGTGGCAGACCCGCCTCGCCCGACATCACATCTGGAGCCGAATCTTCCCCTACAACGCCCGCTGGCTACGCCTTGGCTTGCCTCATGCCCTGCACTGGCCCCGGGTCGAGGCCGCCTTGGCATGAGCACGGTCACAGTGCTGATCGGTGCTTTGCTGCTCGACGCAGCCCTGGGAGAGCCACGCTGGCTCTGGATCAGGCTGCCGCACCCGGCTGTCCTGATGGGCCGCTTGATTGGTCGCATGGATCAGCATCTCAACAGCGGCTCTTACCTCCGTGTGAAAGGGCTGGTCTGCGTCAGTGTGCTGGTCCTGATCGGATTGACGCTCGGTTTCTTTCTTGCACAGCTCGGCCCTCTCGTGGCGCTGATTGTCACCGCGATCCTGCTGGCCCAACGCTCTCTTGTGCAGCACGTCGCACAGGTGGCAGACGGGCTGCGCCTGTCGCTGACCTCTGGCCGCAGCGCCGTGGCGATGATTGTCAGCCGGGACACAGCGGATATGGACGACAGCCAGATCGCCCGCGCCGCCATCGAGAGTGCGGCAGAGAACCTCTCGGACGGGGTGATCGCCCCGGCCTTCTGGTTCCTTGTGGGTGGGCTACCGGGCCTGCTGGTCTACAAACTCATCAACACCGCTGACAGTATGATCGGGTATCGCACCCCGCGCCATGAGGCCTTTGGCTGGGCCGCCGCCCGGTTCGATGATCTGCTCAACCTCGTGCCAGCGCGGCTCACCGCACTGCTGATCGCACTGCCGGCCGGCGTGATGGATGCGCGCGGCATCCGGTCGGACGCGCGTCTGCACCGCTCGCCCAATGCCGGCTGGCCGGAGGCGGCCATGTCCCGCGCGCTTGGCGTAGCACTTTCCGGCCCCCGTGCCTATGAGGGCACGCTGCGGGATTTCCCCTTTGTAAACCCCTTGGGCCGTAAACTGCTCACGCCGGTGGACATTGACGCCTGCATCGCGCTGTTATGGCGCGCGTGGGGCCTGTTTTTGGCCCTCTGTGCCGCCGGTTCTGTATTGCAAGTCCTAGGAGACATCTGATGCGCCTGCCCCTGATCGCCGCCTTTGCCCTCTTTCTGCCCGGGGCCGCGCTGGCCTGCGGCGGCTCGTTCTCCAGCTTTGTGGAAGGCCTCAAGTCCGAAGCGGTGCAGAAAGGCCATGCTGCCGCCACGGTCGATCAGTTCTTCGCCAATGTACGTCAGGACCCCAAGGTGCTGAAAGCGGATCGTGGTCAGGGGGTCTTTCAGCGCCCTTTTCTCGACTTCTCCAAGCGCCTGATCTCGACGGATAGGCTGAAACGCGGGCAAAGCAACGCAAAGAAATACGACGCGATCTTCGACAGGATCGAGCAAACCTACGGTGTCAGCCGCGGCGTCCTGCTGGCCTTCTGGGCGTTTGAGACGGATTACGGCGGGTTTCAGGGGGACTTCAACACGGTGAACGCCCTCGTCACCCTGTCGCACGACTGCCGTCGGCCGGAGTTGTTCCGCCCGCAAGTCTTTGCGGCACTGGAGCTGTTTGAACGCGGCAATCTCGACCCGCGCACAACCACCGGCGCTTGGGCGGGCGAGATTGGCATGGTGCAAATGCTGCCCCGTGACATCATCGAAAACGGCGTGGATGGGGATGGGGACGGTAAGGTTTCATTAAAGACCTCCGCCGCAGATGCGCTGATGTCGGGCGGCAAGATGCTGCAGAGCCTCGGCTGGCGCGCCGGCGAGCCTTGGTTGCAGGAGGTCACGGTGCCCGCCAATCTGGACTGGTCGCAAAGCGGCCTGCGTACGCAGAAATCCACCGCGCAGTGGGAGGCCCTCGGCGTGCGCGCCCGCAGCGGCAGCCTCGCACGTGGTTTGCAGGCCTCGCTTCTGCTGCCACAAGGTCACAAAGGCCCGGCGTTTCTGGCCTATCCGAATTTCCGCGTTTATTTCGAATGGAACCAAAGCTTTACCTACGTTCTGACGGCGGCCTACTTTGGCACCCGGCTGCAAGGTGCCCCGGTCTATGACGCGGGCACGCCCGATTCGGGCCTCAGCGGCGCGCAGATCAAGGAGCTTCAACGCAAGCTTCAGGCGCGCGGTCATGACGTTGGCAAAATTGACGGGATCCTGGGTGCGCGCAGCCGCGCAGCTGTGCAGGCTGAACAAAAACGTCTCGGTCTTCCTGCGGACGCCTGGCCGACCCCCACTCTGCTGGCGCGTCTCTGACGCCCTGGGCATTTACTTTTGTTTACTGACGCCCAGCTATATTGCGCAATGACACTTTCATTCAGGTTTGTCACTTCAAGGCCCTGCGTGCACCATGCCGCAGGGCCTTTTCTTACGGCACCCTACTCCGGCTCGCGCGCCCGAATCGGGAACCGCTCGCCTTTCTGCGTCAGCATGACAATCCGACCGCTGCTTTCCACATAGCGGTCGCACCGCGAGAACCCGTTGCGATAGTCAATACAGACGGTGCCGTCCTGCTCCACCCGGTAACGACCAAAGGCGCTTTCACCGCTGACATAGGTGTAGGAATACGCGCCCCCCGCCGAAAATCTGGACCGCCCCTCATCGAAAAAGATAAGCGTCCGCCCGTCCGTCAGCTGCTCAACCTCTGCACGGGTCAACTCCCGGTCAGACGCGCGCAAAGCCCAGTCCTGTGCTACTACCGCCGCCGAACTCAAGATAAAAAGAAGACCTAGGAAAACACATCTCATGCACCCACCCTACCGCAGGTCACTACATATCCAAGACACGTTCCGGTGACCCCAGCAGGTACGGTGGGCTTTCAGGCCACCGCCCGGGCCTCAGGCCACAAGCGTCTCGGCCTTTTTCAGATCGACCGAAACCAACTGGCTGACTCCCTGCTCAGCCATGGTCACCCCAAAAAGCCGATCCATTCGCGACATGGTCACCGCATGGTGGGTGATGATCAAAAACCGCGTCTCAGTCCGGCGGCACATCTCGTCCAGCAGATCGCAGAACCGCGTGACGTTGGCGTCATCCAGCGGCGCATCCACCTCATCAAGCACACAGATCGGCGCAGGGTTGGCCAGGAACACCGCAAAGATCAGCGCCATGGCCGTCAGCGTCTGCTCCCCGCCCGACAAAAGGCTCAAGGTCGACAGCTTCTTGCCCGGCGGCTGGCACATGATTTCCAGCCCGGCCTCCAGCGGGTCATCACTCTCGACCATGACCAGATTGGCCTCGCCGCCGCCGAACAGATGCGTGAACAGCATCGAGAAATTGGAATTCACCTGCTCAAAGGCCGTCAAAAGCCGCTCGCGCCCTTCCTTGTTCAGGCTCGCGATCCCACCGCGCAACGTCTTGATCGCCTCTTCAAGGTCCGCCTTCTCACCCGTCAGCGTGTCATATTCCGTCTGCACCTCAGCGGCATCTTCCTCCGCCCGCAGGTTCACAGCCCCCAAAGCGTCGCGCTGCCGCTTCAGCCGGTTCACATCCGCTTCGAGCGCATCGGCACCGGGCATTTCCTCCGGCGTCACGTCCAGCTGGCCCAGAAGCTGATTGGGCGTGACCTGGGCCTCATCGGCAATGCGCTCGGCGGCGGCGGCCACGGCCTCCCGCGCGGCCTCGCTGCGCGCCTCGGCCGCTGCCCGGGCTTCGCGCGCATCAGACGCACCACGCTCTGCGTCGCGCTCGGCCTGTGCTGCGTTGCGCAACGCCCCTTCCGCTTCGGAAAGCGCATTCGCACTTTTTGCCTTCCGAGCTTCCGCGACGGTGATCGCCTCGCCCATCTCGGCACGCTTCGTCGCAATCTCAGCCGGCACGGCCTGCGCCTGTGTCAGTTCATCTTCGGTCTCAGCCTTGCGCGCCACCAATTCGGCTGATCTCTTCTCGGCGGTGTCCAGCCGGTGCCGCCAACCACTGATCTCCTTGGTCACTTCCTGTGCGCGTTTGGTACGTGCCTCGCCGTCCCGGCGTAGCTCATCATGCGCGGAGCGGCGCGACATCATCGTGATCCGGGCCGCTTCCACCGCCATGCGAACCTGTTCGACCAGCACGCGCGCCTCGTCCAGATCACCGAGGTCGTCCAACGCGCGCTCCGCATCCTTGAGCCGCTTGCGCGCCTCCATGGCTTCTTCTTCGTGCCGCTGCACGGCCAGCCCCAGCGATTCCAACTTGCCCTCGGCGAGGTTACGGTCGGCCTCCGCCCGGCTCAGCTGGCGCCCTGCATCCGCCATCAGCTTGTCCGCCGCCCGCCGCGCTTCGCGCGCCGCGCGATCTGCTTGTGTCAGCGCCTCAAGCTCTTGACCAAGCCGCTCATGTGCGGCCCGCGCACCATCCGCCCGTTGGGTGGCGGTCTCAAGGCTTTGCTTCAACTCCTCCAACCGATTCAGCTGTTGCAGACGCAAAGCCGCCGCTGAGGGTGCATCCTCAGCCCAAGCACGGAACCCGTCCCAGCGCCAGAGATCGCCTTCCAGTGACACCAATCGTTGACCCGGCCCCAAATCTGCTTGCAACGCAGGGCCTTCATCGCCCTCGACCAAACCAATCTGGCTGATCCGGCGGGCCAGAACATCCGGCACATCGACAAAGAGCGACAGCGGCTTCACCCCCGGCGGCAAGGGCTGGTGCCGGTCGTAGTCCGGCAACGCTGCCCAGCCCGAAGGCCCATCCACCGCAACCGCCGGAGCCCGCAGATCATCCGCCAGGGCCGCACCAAGCGCCTTCTCATAACCTGATTTCACCTGCAGCTGGTCAAGCACCTGGCCGCCTTCCGCCGTGTCGCGATCCACCAGCTTGGCCAAAGCACCGGCCTCGGCGCGCAGGGCATTCATCTCCCCCTCCGCCTCGGAGCGCTGCGCGCGCGCATCCGCCTCGCGCGTCTGCGTCTCCGCTCGTGCCTCCTCTGCGGCGGTCAAGGCAGCGTCAGCCGTCTCGGCCGCTGCCACGGCCTCTTTCTCAGCCACTTCTGCAGCCGTAAAATCCGCCCGTGCCTTGGACAGCGCGGCCTCGCTGGCCACCACCGCCTCGCGCGCGCGCGCCGCTTCCGCTTCGGATTTGCCTTGGGTCTTGCGGCTGTCCTCCAGCAAACGCTGGGCCGAACTGTGCCGTGCAGACAGGCGTGCCATGTCTTCGGTCTGGCTGGACATATCATCTTCGCGGGTCTGCAACACCGCTGCGGCCTCACGTGCGGCCTCTGCCGCCTCGGCAAGCTGGCCGTCGTGCCCGTCAGAGGCCTTGGCCAGTTCCGTCGCTTCCCATTCCAGACGCTCGATCGTCTCGCCCGCGTCGCGGTTCAGGCCACCTTCTCGCTCGATATCACGCGCAAGCTGCGCAATCCGCCCGGTCAGCGTTTCAATCAATGCAAGTGCCCGCGTCTCCTGATCCTGAAGCGTGTCCCGTTCTACCGTCAGCCGTTGCAGCAAGGCGGCGGCAATCGCTTCTTCCTCGCGCAAAGATGGCAAAGCGGCCTCGGCCGCTTCACGGGACTTGACCGCCTGCCGCACAGCACCCTCCGCCTGTGCGGCAGCAGTGACCTTGCCGCGCAGCGCGTCTTCGGCCCGCCCGCGCGCCTCATCCGCCTCGCGCCAGCGGCGATAGAGCAGCATGCCCTCTGTCCGGCGCAGCGCTGTTCCAATCTCCCGGTAACGTGCTGCCTGCCGCGCCTGCCGTGCGAGCTGCGCCAACTGACTGGCCAGTTGCTCGATCACATCATCGACCCGGGCGAGGTTGGTCTCCGCCCCTTTCAGCTTCAACTCCGCCTCATGGCGACGCTGGTAGAGCCCGCTGATCCCCGCCGCCTCTTCCAGAATACGGCGGCGGTTCTTGGGCTTGGCGTTGATCAACTCGGCAATCTGGCCCTGCCGAACGAGCGCGGGGCTGTGTGCCCCCGTCGAGGCATCAGCAAAGAGCATCTGCACGTCGCGCGCGCGCACATCTTTGGCCGCAACCTTGTAGGCGCTGCCCACATCGCGGGTGATGCGGCGCACGATCTCAAGCTGATCGCTATCGTTGAACCCTGCGGGGGCCAGCCGTTCGGAATTGTCCAGATGCAGCGCCACCTCGGCAAAGTTGCGCGCGGGCCGCGTGGCCGCGCCTGCGAAGATCACATCTTCCATGCCGCCGCCACGCATGGCCGTGGGACGGTTTTCGCCCATGACCCAGCGCAAGGCTTCGAGCAGGTTGGACTTGCCGCAGCCATTGGGGCCCACCACGCCGGTCAGACCATCGGCAATGATCAGATCGGTGGGATCCACAAAGCTTTTGAAGCCCGTCAGTCTGAGTTTGGAGAAGCGCAAAGCCACCTGCCCGATGATTCCTGTGGTGCCTCAGCCTGCGGTCGCAAAGAAGGTGTGTCAACCAAAACACACCAAACCCAGAAGGTGTGGACGGGTTATCCACAAGATATTGTTTGCGCATCAAGGAAGATGCGCGGTCCTCTGTGCACACGCTTCGGAAAAAGAGTTTACCATCCCGCAGGAGTGGTCATATAATTTGACCAAAATGGAGCAGATATGCCTTTCCGCCCCGTCCAGTCCGAAAAACTCTCAACCGCAGTTGTCCGCCAGATCGAACAGTTGATCCTGCGCGGCATCCTGCGCCCGGGCGAGCGTTTGCCTGCAGAGCGAGAGCTGGCCGAGCGTCTGGGCGTGTCGCGCCCAAGCCTGCGCGACGCGATCAGCGCCCTGCAGGCGCAGGGGTTGCTGGCGTCGCGCGCGGGCGCGGGCGTCTACGTTGCCGATGTGCTGGGCTCGGCCTTTGCGCCGGCGTTGGTGCAGCTCTTTGCGCGACACGACGACGCCGTCTTTGACTACCTCTCCTTCCGGCGGGATATGGAGGGGCTCGCCGCGGAACGCGCCACCCGCCTGGCCTCGGACACCGATCTGCGGGTGGTCCAAACCGTCTTTGACAAGATGGAAGCGGCCCACGCCAAGCGCAACCCGGAGGATGAAGCGCGGCTTGATGCGCAGTTTCACATGGCGATCATCGAGGCGAGCCACAATGTGGTCATGCTACATATGATGCGCTCCATGTACGACCTGCTGCGCGAAGGTGTGTTCTACAACCGACAGATCATGTTCAAGCAGCGTGCAACCCGTGAGACCCTGCTGGATCAGCACGGCAGAATAAATGACAGCCTGCAGGCGCGCGATGCCATGGGTGCACGCGCCACAGTTGAGGCGCATCTCGACTATGTCGAGACCTGCCTGAGGGATCAGAGCAAGGCAGAGCGCAACGAAGAAGTGGCCCAACAGCGTCTTGACCACGAGGTGCATCAGCGCTGATCAGGGTCAGACACGGCCGACCTGGGCCATCACACCGTCTTTGTACTGTGTGGGCGCGCGCCCGTTCCCGCTATCGAAGCGGGACCGGGCGCTGCCCGGCGATACCCGCCGGGCGGGGCAATCGGATGGCTAAGCTCCACTCTGCTCCGCGATGCTCTACCCGAAATCACCAGCTACAAATGCGCGGGCATCCGACTCTTGTGCATGCTCGAACATGTCTGCAGTCAGGGACAGCTCTCGCAGTTCCCCGAGATGGAAATAGGCCACGCGGTCCGCGATCCGCCGCGCTTGCATCATCGAGTGGGTAATAATGACCACCGCGTGATCATCGCTCAACTCCAGCATCAGGTCTTCGATCTTCGCAGTGGCGACCGGGTCGATTGAGCCGGTGGGCTCGTCCATCAGCAACACCTCGGGTTTGGTCGACAGCGCACGCGCGATGCAGAGCCGCTGCTGCTGCCCACCCGAGAGGTCATGCCCCGATTTGTCATGCAGGTGATCCTTGACCTCATCCCAGAGGTGCGCGCGCCGCAGGCAGGCCTCCACATGGGCTTGCATGTCCCGCCGGTTGCGCACCACCCCATGGATACGCGCGCCATAAGCGACATTTTCATAGATCGACGCGGCGAAGGGGTTGGGCTTCTGCGCGACCCAGCCGAAACGACGCCGATGCACGGGAGGGTCGATTTTGGGGCTGTAGATATTTTCGCCGTGCATGATGATCTCGCCCTCGACCCGCACGCCCGGCGTGTCGTCGTGCATCCGGTTGAGGCACTTTAACGCCGTCGACTTGCCGCAGCCTGAGGGGCCGATGAAGGCGAGAATCTCGCCGGCATAAAGGTCAAAACTCACGTTACGCAGGGCCTGTTTCGCGCCGTAATACAGCGAAAGATTGCGCACCGAGATGATCGGCACCGCGTTCCGGTAGATCGCGGTTGGCGTGTAGAGGGCCGGGTCGGTCAGTTGATCAAACATGTCAGGTCTCCGTCAGCAAGAGAGGGTCAGGCTTGCTGACAGGCTGCAAGGCAAGCGGGCTGCGGACTTTGATCTGACCCCGGATTCTGCAAATGTCACAGAAGTTTCACAAAGGCGCGGGCAACAAAAAACCCGGCACTTGGCCGGGTTTTCAAGTCACGTTTCTTTTGTGCGGATCAGTGCAGCTTGGCGTCAACTTCCGCGATGGCGCTATCGATCAAACCGTTGGCCTGAGCCGCCGTCATCTGATCGGCGATCACCGCCCGGGCCACAGACATAGCAACCGTCACAGATTGATCGCGTACTTCCTTGATTGCAGCGCTTTGAGCGTTGGCAATCTGCTCTTCCGCAGCGGCCATCCGGCGCTCCAGCGATTTGGCAAGATCAGCGCGGGCTTCATCAGCTGCCACAGTGGCCTCCTCCTTCGCAGCCGCGACGATGCGGTCAGCCTGTTCCTGCACTTCGCGCTGCTTGCGCTCGTAGTTGGCCAACAGGGTCTGTGCCTCATCCCGCAAGGCGCGGGCTTCATCAAGCTCTGACTGGATGCCTTCGGCGCGCTTGTCCAGCATGCCGCCGATCATTCCCGGCACCTTGAAATAGACCAGGATCGCGATGAAGACGAGCAGGCCCAGAAGGACAACGAAGTCTGTGTTCTTCAATGAGAAAAACGGCTTGTCGCCCGCTGCAAAGGCCGGGCTTGCCAGGATCAGGCCAAGACCCAGCGATATCTGTCCGGTCAGGTTCCGCATGCCTCTCATCCTTTCACCCGCGCGTCGACAGCCGCGCTGATCGCTTTTGCGTCGGTCGAGCCGCCCATCGCGGTCACGATTTCCTGCGCAGTTTCGCTAGCGACCTCTTTCACCGCCTCCAGCGCGCCTGCACGGATCTCTGCGATGGCTTTCTCGGATTCGGCTGCTTTGATCGCAATCTCCGCGTCCGCCTTCGCCATCGCGGCATCCAGGTCACCTTGGATTTCCGCCTTGGCTTCGGCTACAATGCGGTGCGCTTCAGCGCGCGCATCAATCAGCGCTTTTTCATAGGCCGCTTCGGCTTCTTCCGCTTTGGCCTTGAGGTCCTCTGCGGCGGCCAGATCGCTTGTGATCGTGCCTTGCCGTTCCGCCAGAATGGCCGCGATGCGCGGCAGGGCGATGCGCGACAGAATGAAATAAATGACAATGAGCGTCAGAACCAGCCAGAAGATCTGGTTGCCCCAGGTCGAGAAATCGAGCTGTGGCATGCCCCCCGAGGAGGCGGCGTCTGCGCCAGGTGTGTCTGTTGCCATGGTGGTCTCCTTCGAGGCGGTTCCACACAACGGGCAGCGCGTGATCGCGCCGCCCGAGCGTCAGGAAAATCGTCTCTAGAGCTTAGACGGCAAACATCAGCAGCAGGGCGACGAGGAACGCAAAGATCCCCAGCGCTTCTGCAAAAGCGATACCGATGAAGAGGGTCGCGGTTTGCGACGCTGCCGCCGACGGGTTGCGCAGGGCGCCTGCCAGGTAGTTGCCGGCCACGTTGCCAACCCCAATCGCGGCTGCGCCGGATCCGATTGCCGCCAGACCTGCGCCGATGTGTGCGAGTTCGCCTTCCATGTGAATTCTCCTGTGCGTTGGAAGTTGCGTAGAGCTACGGACGTGATGTCCGAATTAGTGATGCGGGTGCAGCGCGTCCTTGAGGTACACGCATGTGAGGATCGTGAAGACATAGGCCTGGATAAAGGACACCAGCACCTCCAGCCCGTACATCGCGGTGATGCCGAGCACGGCCACCGGGCTCACGGCGGCGATGGCTGCAAAGCCTGCGAAGACCTTGATCACCGCGTGGCCCGCCATGACATTGCCCGCCAGACGAATGGAGTGGCTCACGGGGCGCACGAAATAGGAAATGATCTCGATGATCGCGAGAATGGGTCGCAGCGCCAGCGGCGCGGAGGAAACCCAGAAGAGGCTCAGGAACCCGGCGCCATTCTTCACAAAGCCCAGCACGGTCACGGTGAGGAAGACCGCAAGCGCCAGCACCACGGTGACGGCGAAATGTGAGGTGGGCGTGAAGGAGGTGGGGATCAGCCCCAGGAAGTTCGCGCAGACAATGAACATGAACAGCGTCATGATATATGGGAAGTAGCGCAGGCCTTCCTTGCCGCAGATATCTTCGACCATCTTGTAGATGAAGCCATAGGCGAGCTCGGCGATCGACTGCGAGCGGCTCGGCACGATGGCGCGGTGGCGGCTGCCCAGAACCAGAAGCACGATGATTGCCACAATCGACAGGCCCATCCACAAGGCCGCGTTTGTGGGTGTGTACCAGGTGACATCTCCGCCAAAAATCGGCTGGATGATGAACTGATCCATCGGGTGGAACACCAGACCGCCTTCTTCTGCCTTGTCCGCCATCTCAGGCTCCCTCGTCTTTGCCGGCCTCTTCAGCCAATTTCTTCTCCTGGATCTCCTGCGCGGACCGAAGCATCGTTTTGATGCCCGCCGCGAGACCCAGCAATGTAAAGAGCACCAGAAAGATCGGGAGCGTCCCGAACAGGCTGTCGAGCCCGTATCCGATGCCAAAGCCGATCCCCAAACCGGCCACCAGTTCGATCACCATGCGCCAGGCCAGCTGCGCCTGCGAATAGTGCTCATCCTGCCGGGGCTTGGGCGCCTGTCCCTGTTTGGCCGCCTCAATCCGCGCTTCAAGCTGCTTGAGTTGCTGCTTCTCGTCCGGATCGGTCATGCGCAAAACACCCCGCTGGATGGTTGCGCCGTTGCTATTGCGCGGGGCGGGGTGAGTCAAGCGCGCTGCTCTGATGGCTGGGGGTGGCCTAAGCGGCTGTAAATATGCATATTTCTGGAACAATGAAGAAAGCGCGCGCGCAATGCCGCAGCCTGGATGCGGCCCAATTGGCAGCGCGCGCTTATTCAACCATTTGGTTGATCTTTGTCAGATCAACTCATTGCGATGCGGCGCGCTGCTGTCCAGGAGCCAATCGTGGAACAGGCGGACCGGCTTGCGCCGTCGGGCGCCTTCTCCCAGCAAGAGATGGTAGCCGCCCTCGCGGAAACAGACGTCTGACACGCGCTGCAACCGCCCGGCCTTAACGTCCAGACCAGTGACCTCGCTGGAGGTCAGGAACACACCTTGCCCGGCCAGTGTCGCCTCATAGGCCAGGTAGGCCCGCATGCGCCAACCAACCGGCTGCAGGATGTGCGGGTCCGGCTCGCCTGCGCGGGCAAACCAGACGTCCCAAGTTGCGGTTGCACGGTCGCGCAACAACCTATGGCGCGCCAAATCGCGAGGACCTGTCAAGGGGAGCTCGACGAGACCCGGGGCGGCGAAGGGATAAAGCGGCGCGTCGCTGACCAGTGTTGCATCCGGGTTGGACCCCGCCACCTTCAGAAAGCGGATTGCGATGTCCGCCTCATAGCGGCTGACATCGGCGAGCCATCGTGACCCTTCCAGTCGGATCTCAACCTCCGGATGCGCCGCGTGGAAGTCCGACAGGCGCGGGATCAGCCATTTGGTGGCGAAGAGCGGCTCGCTGTTGACCATGACGACTCCGGCTGGCTGTTCCGTCACGCGGTCGGTGGCTTCTGCAATCGAATCGAGCGCCGGGGTGATCTGCTCAAGATAGGCCGCGCCGTCGACCGTCAGCTGCACACCGCGTGGCCTGTCTTGAAACAACTGTATGCTCAACCGGTCTTCCAGGCCGCGGACGTGTCGGCTGATGGCGGAATGACTCACGCCCAGCTCTTCCGCCGCACGGGAGAAGCTTTCATGGCGACCCGCCGCCTCGAAGGCACGCAGGGCGTTCAGTGGGGGGAGTTGCCGACTCATGCCAATATGTGATTTTTTTGCACAGGTTTCGTCAAGCAATTGATTTTGAAGTTGGGGACTACTTGCGCAATTATCTTAGTAAATCTCATAGAGAGTTAGACCAATGGCTGATGTATCGCGCCCGCGCGACCGATCGACTCTTGCATTTAGGTCATGGAAAGGCGCACTCCTCCGCTGGATCATGCGACGAGCACCCGCCTCGAAAGGTCTGAAGCTCGGACCCATCAGCACGCATATTGCCCGTGATATCGGCCTGTCAGATGCGGAGATTGAACGTCACAGGCCCCGGCTGCCGTCGCAGACAGATCACTATCCACGCGGTTGATGGTCTTTCGCTGAGCGGGTCGGGGCGGTATGAGAGGCCATGACGCGCGACCTCGATCAGGCCTTCGCCGCTCTGGCAGACCCGACCCGGCGGGAAATTCTGACGATGCTGTTGGAAGATGATATGGCCGTCACCGATGTGGCGGAGCCGTTCGAGATGTCGCTTGCGGCGATTTCCAAACACCTTGGGGTGCTGACAGCGGCGGGGCTGATCAGTCAGGAAAAGCGTGGTCGCGTGAAGTGGTGCAAGCTGGAGCCAGATGCGCTGCGTGCGGCGTCGGTCTGGATGCAGGGGTTTGGGCAGTTCGAGCCGGTGAACCTTGATGCGTTCGAGCGGTTCCTCGCGGCCGAACTCCCGGATACAAACGTCTAGTCAACTGCGAAGGTCAGGTGGCCAGATTGATCACTGCCATCACAACAACCACAAGGCCAACTACGTATATAATGCTGTTAATCATGTCATTCCTCTCTTTCGTTGGGAGGTCAACGCGGTCGCAGGTTGTTTGGTTCCAACAGCACGGGCGCCTCATCGCGCAGCAAAAGCGCCAGTGCCGCGATGGTCAGCGCGACGCCCCCCAGCACCAGCACTTGCGGCACGCCGTTGCCAAGGGCGATTTCCCACAGGATCACCCAGCTTGGCGTGAGGTAGGTATACGCCATGACCTTGGCGCTTGGCAGGCGCAGCGTCGCGAACTGCAGCAACACAAATGTGGCGGCTGAGGCAAAGAGCGCTACATAGAACAGCGTGATCCAGACAATCCAGGGCAATCCCGTCCAATCCGTCGCCAGAATGTCACGCCAGGCAAACCCGGTCAGCAAGACCGCCCCCGCCACCAGCATCCCGAATGTGAAGACCACCGCAGGCTCCCCCCGGTTCAGCTTGCGCACCATCGGTGTGTAAACCGCATGTGCCACGCAGCCTACAAAGTAGATCACCTCGCCACGCCCGATCTCGAAGGCGCTTAGCGCCGCCCAATCCGCCCGAAAGATTACCCAGAGCGCGCCGGTCGCACCGATGCTGAGCGCCAGCGCCATGCGCGGTGTTGTGATCTGCCGCAGCAGCAGCCAGCCAAACCCCGCTGCCATCACCGGTGTCAGCGTGAAGACGGCAGCGGCGCTGACTGGTGGCGCCGTCTTCAGCCCCTCGAACATCAGCACGAAGTAGATCGCAAAGGTCCCGCCCAGCAGCGCATAGCGCCAGGGCGCGCGAAAGGCCGTGCGCGGCAGACCGGTGGTGAGCAGCGCCACCGCTCCGATCACCGCCGCTGCAATCACAAACCGCACCGCATTCAGCACCGCCGGGTCAATCGCATGCGCCGCCTGCGCCCCCAAAGAGAATGACCCCGCCACCAGCGCCGAGAACGTGAGCATGGCGAGATGCCCTCGCGCGCCGGGGTTCATACCTGCCAGTCTTTCGCCCGCTTCTTAAGGAAGCTCAGAAAGGCCTGCACCTTTGTCGTACGGTGCAGATCCACATGTGTGACCAGCCACAAGGGCGCCGACCAATCCTCCCGCCGTGGGATGACCTCGACCAATTCGGGATCGTCCCGCGCGTCCAGGACAGCCATAAAGCCGATCCCCGCCCCGGTTTTCACTGCAACATCAAGCGCGCGACTGTCGGTGGAGCGAAAGACAATGGCCTCAGCCGGCACATTGGCGCGCATCCAGCGGTTGAAGGGCGCGCGGCTCTGGTCACTGTCGTGCCCGACAAAGCGGTGGGTGCGGAGGTCGTCCACGGACTTGGGTGTTCCATGTATCGAAAGATATCTGCGCGTGGCATAGAGACCCATTTGCTGGTTGTGAAAGCTCTGCACCACATTGTCCGGCTGATCCGGCGCGGTGCCGGCGCGCACCGCCACATGCGCTTCACCATATTCCAGCCGAAAGAGCCGCTCACCCGTCAGATAGCGCACCACCACATCGGGATACTGCTCCTGAAATCGGGCCAACAATGGCACCATGCGCGGGGCGAGGTTTATCAGCGAAGTGATCACCAGGTCGCCCGAGACCTCGTCGCCCAGCCCCTTGATGCGCCCGGCAAGCTGGCTGAATTGATCATCCGTCGCTTGCGCCACACGCAGAAGATCCTGCCCCGCCTCGGTTGCCGTATAACCACGTGCGTGACGCTGGAAAAGTTTGACCCCCAACCGCCCTTCGAGCGCATCAATATGGCGGATCACAGTGGCGTGGTGCACCCCCAAAACATCCGCCGCACCGCTGACCGTTCCCAGCCGCGCCACTTGATAGGCCGTCTTGATCTCATCCCAGTTGTCCATCTGATCCCGCTCCGAACCTGCCTGTGCGAAGACGCACGCTCGATGTGGAACATCACGAATTGCGTTCGAAATTGCAATATCCATATTCGAGGGCATCCAACACATCCTTCGCAATCAAGGACACCGACATGACACAGACCATTTTGCAGATCGACGCCTCCGCCCGGACAACCGGATCCACGTCACGCCAGTTGACGGCCTCCATCGTCGAGAGACTGGGCGGTGAAGTGATCCGTCGCGATCTTACCAACGCCATTCCACAGATTGACGAAACCTGGGTGAATGCCAATTTCGCCCCTGCCGATCAACGCAGCGACGCGCAAAAAGAGGCGCTGGCGCTCTCCGACGCGCTGGTGGCAGAGATCAAGGCCGCCGATGTGATCGTGATCGGCGTGCCGGTCTATAACTTTGGCGTGCCCGCCGCCCTCAAGGCATGGATCGACCAGATCGCACGTGCGGGGCTGACGTTCAAATACACCGGAACCGGCCCCAAAGGCCTGCTCGACGGCAAGCGCGCCGTGATTGCACTGGCCACCGGCGGCACCGAAGTGGGATCAGAGATTGACTTCGCGAGCGGCTACATGCGCCACATCATGGGCTTCATCGGCATCACGGATGTGGAGATTGTCGCCGCTGACCGCCTGATGGCCGATGCTGACACGGCCATGGCCGAGGCCACCGCACAAATAGCAGCCTTGGCGGCCTGAGGCGTTGCCATGAGAGGGGGCGGCAGTGCTGCCCCCGGATAGCCCTGCTCAATGGCAATGAAAGGGTTGAGACCCAGCGTGGCAGCACTGCCCCGGTGGAGAGCTCTTGCGGCATCCGCCGCCATGCAAAATCTCGGCACTGTCCGGGAGAGGTGGGTCCACCAGACCCGCGAATGCTGTGTTTGTGGTTACAAAAAGCGCGGCCAGAGCCAGCTTCTTAAATGTCATATCCCCATTCCCTGTTCCTTATCGAATATGAAACTCAGTCTGATATGCCGCAGGGTGCCCCGCCTTGAGCCAGATCAAAACAAGGCAAGCCGTGCTTGACTCCGACCGGACTTAACTCTAGGGACTTCGTCATACCCGGAAGCACCAGCCTTCCGGTCCCGGGCAATTCGGGATCGCCCTCCGTCAGCGCGTCGCGCCCACGGGGGCGCTTTTCGTTTCGGTCTTGCCGGGGCGTTTGTGCAATATCCGCGGACCTCCTACATCAGGAGCATCCCGCAACCGACATCGAAAGGGGCCTTGGCCCATGTTTGAAAACCTCAGCGAACGCCTTGGCGGCGTCTTTGACCGGCTCACAAAGCAGGGCGCCCTGTCTGAAGAAGACGTGGCAACCGCCCTGCGCGAAGTGCGTGTGGCACTGCTGGAAGCTGACGTTTCGCTGCCAGTGGCCCGCGATTTCGTGAAGGCCGTGCAGGAAAAGGCCACAGGACAGGCCGTGACCAAGTCGATCACCCCGGGCCAGCAGGTCGTTAAGATCGTGCATGACGCGCTGATCGACGTGCTGAAAGGCGAAGGTGAGCCCGGGGCGCTGAAGATCGACAACCCGCCCGCGCCGATCCTGATGGTCGGCTTGCAGGGCTCGGGTAAGACGACCACAACCGCCAAGCTCGCGAAGCGCCTGACCGACCGTGACGGCAAGCGCGTGCTGATGGCCTCGCTCGACGTGAACCGCCCCGCCGCGATGGAACAGCTCGCTATCCTCGGCATGCAGATCGGCGTCGATACCCTGCCCATCGTCAAGGGCGAAGACCCCGTCGCCATCGCCAAACGCGCCAAGACCCAGGCGGGCCTGGGTGGCTACGACGTCTACATGCTCGACACTGCGGGCCGGCTGCACATTGACGAAGAGCTGATCGCGCAAGCCGCCGCCGTGCGCGACGTGGCCAACCCGCGTGAGACCTTGCTGGTGGTCGATGGCCTCACCGGTCAAGACGCGGTGAATGTCGCGACCGAGTTCGACGACAAGATTGGCGTCTCCGGTGTCGTCCTCACACGGATGGATGGCGACGGGCGCGGCGGTGCGGCGCTCTCAATGCGTGCAGTCACTGGCAAGCCCATCAAATTCGTCGGCTTGGGCGAAAAGATGGACGCCATCGAGACCTTCGAGCCTGAGCGCATCGCAGGCCGCATCCTCGGGATGGGCGATATCGTAGCCCTCGTCGAGAAGGCTCAGGAAACGCTCGAAATCGAGCAGACCGAGCGCATGATGAAGCGCATGACCAAGGGTCAGTTCAACATGAACGACCTCAAGATGCAGCTCGAACAGATGCTCAAGATGGGCGGGATGGAAGGCATGATGGGCATGATGCCCGGCATGGGCAAGATGGCCAAACAGGTCGAGGCGGCAGGCTTTGACGACAGCATCCTCAAGCGCCAGATCGCCCTGATCCAGTCGATGACGAAGAAAGAGCGCGCCAACCCGGCACTCCTCCAGGCCTCCCGCAAGAAGCGCATCGCCGCCGGTGCGGGCCTGGAGGTCTCAGAGCTCAACAAGCTTCTAAAGATGCAGCGCCAGATGGGCGACATGATGAAGAAGATGGGCCGCATGGGCAAAGGCGGCATGCTGAAACAGGCCATGAAAGGCATGTTCGGCAAGGGCGGGATGCCCCCGGGCATGGACCCCTCCCAGATGGACCCCAAACAGCTCGAAGCCGCCGCCAAAGCCATGGGCGGCAAACTGCCCGGCGGGCTGCCCGGCCTCGGCGGAGGCGGCGGCATGCCCCTGCCCCCGGGCCTCTCCGGTTTCGGCAAGAAGAAGTAGGCCGCCATGATCACCTGCACCGTCCGATACGAGATCGACCCGGCCAAGCTGGACGCTTTCGAGCGCTATGCCCGGTTCTGGCTCTACAAAATTCCAGCCATGGGCGGCACCCATCACGGCTATCACATGCCGCATGAAGGGCCGAACGACATCGCCTATTGCCACTTCTCCTTCCCTTCCCTCGCCGCCTACGAAGACTACCGCGCCCGCATGTGGGAAGACGCCGAGTGCCTGGCCGCCTACGCCTTCGCCACCGAAACCCAGTGCATCCGGCGCTACGACCGCTCCTTCACGCGACCCGTACTCGACGGCAAAACACCCGCCGAGTTGGGCCTCATGTAATGCAGGCCGCCCGCACCCTCACCACGGCGCGTCTGACGCTGCGCATGCCCCAGGCGGCCGACCTGCCCGCCTACACGAGCTATTGCGCCAGCGACCGGTCGCGGTTTGTGCGCGGGCCCTTCACGGCACAGCAGGCCTTCGACAAATTCGCCGCCATGATCGGTCACTGGACCCTGCGCGGCTTCGGGCGCTACGTGATGGAGCACGAGGGCCAGCCCATCGGCCATGTTGGCCCGCTCGCCGCCGTCACAGGCACCCCGCCCGAGATGACCTGGACCCTCTGGGAGGGCGCCTTCGAGGGCCAGGGCCTCGCCACAGAAGCCGCCCTAGCCGTCACATCCCACCTCTTCAATGACCTCGGCTGGCCCGACCTGCTGGTGCTCGTGCAGCCCGACAACATCGGCTCCCACCGGATCGCCGAGAAAGTCGGCGCCCGCAAGACCGACGCCGCCGCCCCCGCCTGGTACCCCGGCTGCCTCACCTACCGCCTGACGGCCGAGGTCTGCGCATGACCACGGCCCCCACCCTCACCGGCGATGGCCTGCGCCTGCGCCCGCATGTGATCGACGATATGGAGGCCTTCTGGGCCTTCTACCAAAGCCCGCGTGCTGCGTTCATGGACCGCCCGAGTAACCGGACACACCTGTGGTACGGCTTCGCCTCCGAGGTTGGTTCTTGGCCGCTGACCGGCATGGGCGGCTGGGGCATCGAGATCGGGGGCCAGGTCGCGGGCCAGGTCGCCATCACCCACCCGCCTCATTTCGCCGAACCGGAGCTCGGTTGGTTCCTGCTTGAGAGCTTCGAGGGCAAAGGCATCGCGTTCGAAGCCGCGCGCCTCGCGCTTGACTATGCGCGCACCACCATGACGCCCGCCTCGCTGGTCAGCTACATCCACCGCGACAATGCCCGCTCCATCGCGCTCGCCAAACGGCTCGGCGGCACCCACGACCCCGCGGCCAAGGCCCATGACGCCGACGACGTCGTCTATCGCTACGAGGTGAGGCCGTGAGCTTCGCCTGCGAAACCCCGCGCCCCGGCGCCGCCGCGCTCTTTGCACTGCAGTTGCAAGGCCAACTGCCCCTGCTGGTGACCGAGCGGCTCCTGCTGCGCGCCCCCAAGGTCGAGGATTTCGACGCCTTTGCCCGCATCGCCTGCAGCGACCGGGGCCGCTACTTCGGCGGCCCGATGACGCGCGAAGATGCCTGGGGCGACTTCACCCAGATGACTGCCACCTGGCTGCTGCACGGCCACGGCATCTGGACCATCGGGCGCGCGGGCGACATCGCGGGCTTCGTCCTGCTGGGCTTCGAGCCAGGCGATCTGGAGCCCGAACTCGGCTTCCTGCTGCTGCCCGAAGCTGAGGGCGACAGCATCGCCTTCGAGGCCGCAACCGCCGCACGCGATCACGCCTTTGACACACTCGGCTGGACCACGCTGGTCAGCTACATCGACCCCGCCAACACCCGCGCTCGGCACCTCGCCACACGGCTTGGCGCTGTGCAGGATGGCATGGTCGAAAACGCCCAGGTCTGGCGCTACGGCACCGGAGGGCCCAGCGCGTGACCCTCATCCAGACACCCGTGCTCGAGACCGAGCGCCTGATCCTGCGCGGCCCCAAAGCCTCGGACGCCGACACCTTCATGGGCTTCTATGCCACCGAGCGCTCGCAGTTCACCGGCGGCCCGATGACACCGCGCCAGGCCTGGAATTTCTTTGGCACCGAGATCGGCCACTGGGCGATCCACGGCTTCGGCATGTTCGTCGTGACCCGAAAAGGCTCCGACGCGGCGCTCGGCATTGTCGGCCACTGGTACCCCTGGGGTTGGCCCGAAAAAGAAGTGGGCTGGGTCCTATTCGACGCCGCCAGCGAAGGCCAGGGCATCGCTTTTGAAGCGGCGCAAGCCTGCATCGACCACGCCTGGCAGGTGCTGAACTGGCCCACCATCGTCAGCTACATCGCCCACGGAAACGACGCCTCCGTGGCGCTGGCCAAACGCCTCGGCGCCACACTCGACGAGCACGCCCAACAGCCCAAACCCGAAACCCCTGGCTACGTCTACCGCCACCCCCGCCCCGAGGGTCTGGCATGACACCTTGGCCTTCATTGTTCCGCAAATATGCCCGCCGGAGGCGGCCAACGATCTCAACGCGGCGTGAGGTCGCCCAATGAGCACCCAGATCCCCATCCTCGAGACCACCCGGCTGGTCCTGCGCGGCCCGGAACCGGACGACTACCCCGACTTCAAGGCCACCTTCACCAGCTACCGCGCGCGCTTCATGGGTGGGCCGCTCAATGCCTATGAGGCCTGGATGCTCTACGCGGCTGAGATCGGCCACTGGCAGATCCGCGGCTACGGCATGTGGATGATCCATGACAAGGTCAGCGGTGACACCCTCGGCATGGCGGGCGGCTGGAAGCCTGCGAAATGGCCTGAGGCCGAAATCGCCTGGGTGATCTGGCCGGATCGCGGCGGCAAGGGCTACGCGCTCGAAGCCACCCACAGGGTCCGCGGCCACTTCTACGACAAGCTCGGTTGGGAGACGGCGGTGAGCTACATCGACCCCAAGAACCTCGACAGTATTCGACTGGCAGAGCGGCTGGGCGCGGTTAAGGATCACGACGCAGGCACCATCGATGGAAACCACGCGGTCTACCGCCACCCCGCGCCTGACGAACTCACGGGCTCGCAGCTCGCGCATGGGATCGAAATGGAGATCAGCCACTACGCCGATCCATTGTTCAAACCAAAAGGATGGGCCATTGACTGACACCGCCACCCGCGCCGCCGCACTGCTGAAAGAGCACCGCGCCTCCATCGACCGTTTGGATGCGATCCTCGTATATACTCTGGGCGAACGCTTCAAACACACCCAGGCTGTGGGGAAACTCAAGGCCACACACGACCTTCCCCCGTCCGACCCTGCCAGAGAAGCGGAACAGATCGAACGGCTCGAAGATCTGGCGAACCGGGCTGATCTCGACCCCGAATTCGCCAAGAAGTTTCTTAACTTCATCATCGCTGAGGTTATTCAGCACCACAAACGTCACCAAACCTAGGGTGGCCTGAAAGCCCACCCCACCTGCCAATTCAAAAGGAAACATACCATGGCTATGAAAATTCGTCTTGCCCGCGGCGGCTCCAAAAAGCGCCCCTTCTACCGGATCGTTGCGGCCGACAGCCGCATGCCGCGCGACGGCCGCTACATCGAAAAACTGGGCACCTACAACCCGCTCCTGCCAAAGGACAGCGAAGAGCGCGTGAAGATGGACGTGGAGCGCGTGCAGCACTGGCTGGGCCAGGGTGCACAGCCCACCGACCGTGTCGCCCGCATGCTGGAAGCCGCCGGCCTGAAAGAGAAGGCCGAGCGCAATAACCCCAAGAAGGGCGCCCCCGGCAAGAAAGCCCAGGAGCGTGCCGAGGAGAAAGCCGCCAAAGCGGCAGAGGCGGCTGCTCCGGCGGAAGAGCCTGCCGAAGAAGCAACCGAGTAAGACAAACTGGCACGGGCCGATCCTTTGGGAACGGCCCATCCGTTTGCGCTGTGTGACCACGGCAAAGGAACCTCATGCTGCGCCCGATCCGCACGCTCTTTCTGCTGCTATTGGCATTTCTCGCCGGGCTCTTCGTGGAGCGGGCCAACCATCGGGACAGCTGCCTTGATCGTGGCGGCACACTATCTGAAGGTCTCTGCATAGGAGTGGAGGAATGAGTGCGGAGAAGGTCTGTGTCGGCGCTATCGGCGGCGCCTACGGTGTGCGCGGTGAGCTTCGCATCAAAAGCTTTTGCGCCGTGCCTGAGGACATCGAAACATACGTGCCGCTGACCACCGAAAGCGGCGAAAGGATCTTCCACCTCGCCTTGATCCGCCCAATCAAGAACGGGTTTGTTGCACGTATCGCAGAGGTCGCCACCAAGGAAGACGCAGACGCGCTCAAGGGCACACAGCTTTTTGCGGACCGTGATCAACTGCCCGCCCTGCCGGATGACGAATATTATCACGCCGATCTTGTCGGGCTTGAGGTTCTCGACACGGGAGGCACCGCGTTGGGTCGTGTGAAATCCGTGATGGATCACGGGGCCGGAGACATTCTGGAGGTGCAGCGGCCCGGCTCATCCGAGACCGTGTTGCTGCCCTTCACGCTGGCGGCGGTGCCAACCGTTGACCTGACTGCGGGCCGTATCATCGCGGACCCGCCTGAGGGGCTTTTCTGACATGGCCGACGCGCCGAAGAGCCATGGACGCAAGAGCATCCGGCCCACGCTCACTCCGCGCTCGCTGATGGAGGAGAACGAAACGCTGGCCCGCGCCTGGCAAGCCCGGGTTGTCACATTGTTTCCCGAGGCGTTTCCGGGGGTGCTGGGGCTGTCGCTGACTGGCAAAGCGCTAACCGAGGGACGCTGGCAATTGCACACCCACGACCTGCGCCAGTTCGGTATTGGCAAGCATCGCAGTGTGGATGATACACCAGCTGGGGGCGGTGCGGGCATGGTCCTGCGCGCCGATGTGGTGGGCCCAGCCTTGACCGACGCACAGCGCCATGCGCAGGGGCGTTGGCCGGTTCTCTACATGTCGCCGCGGGGGCGGCCGTTCGATCAGACAATGGCGCGCGATCTGGCACGCTGCGACGGTGTCACTTTGCTCTGCGGTCGTTTTGAGGGTGTCGATGAGCGCGTGCTTGAGCACTTTCAGGTCACCGAGGTCTCGCTTGGCGACTTTGTAATGACGGGGGGCGAATTGGCCGCTCAGGCTCTGTTGGACGCAACCATCCGCCTGCGACCAGGCGTTTTGGGCAACGCGGACAGTACGGCCGAGGAGAGCCACGCAAACGGACTGCTCGAACATCCGCACTATACACGTCCGACGATATGGGAGAACCGAGAGATCCCACAGGTGCTGCTCTCCGGGCACCACGGCGAGATTGCAAATTGGCGCACGGCGCAATCCAAAGCGCTGACGCAAGCGCGCCGGCCAGATCTTTGGTCGAAATACGAACGCGACGACTGATCGTACCGCACCCATCATTGCTTGTGCCGGACGGGAGACCTAGGCGGCTGGTTGCGACAACTCCTCTTGCCAGGAGAAACACGTCCGACCTGTCGCAAAACGCGGCCAGCAATACTGCCATTTATGTCACCTGATGAGCAGACCCGCACGATGCGATCGGGCAGTAGGGCAACAGCCTCGCCCTGCCTGCAACGGCCTCTTGATCCCAATCGTTTTCCCGCATATACGATCCCAGCTTGGACTCGCGTAGCGGCTCCGGGCTAGCTTTATGTGGCGGTTTTGCTGAGCGGCACCACCACATGAGCAAAAGCAAAGGCGTGTGAATTCTCCCGGCGGGCGCAGCAAGCGAACCCGACCACAGACCGGAAGCTCTGCGACGCGGCATAACCTTCGTGGAGCAACCACGAGCAACATAGGAGTCGATCAGATGGATCTGATTGCAGAGATTGAAGCGGAACAAATTGCCGCTTTGGGGAAAGACATCCCCGATTTTCGCGCCGGCGACACCGTTCGCGTTGGCTTTAAAGTGACCGAGGGGACGCGGACCCGGGTGCAGAATTACGAAGGTGTTTGCATCGCTCGGAACAACGGATCGGGCATTGCCGGGTCATTCACCGTTCGGAAAATTTCTTTCGGCGAGGGCGTGGAGCGCGTGTTCCCACTGCACTCGACGAATATCGACAGCATAACTGTTGTTCGCCGCGGCCGCGTGCGCCGCGCCAAGCTCTACTATCTGCGCAGCCGCCGTGGCAAATCGGCGCGGATCACAGAGAATTCCAACTACAAGCCCAAAGCTGGTGCGCAGGCGTAAGGAGTCGACCGATGAAAGCCGATACACATCCCGAATATCACATCATCGACGTCAAGATGACCGATGGCACCGTCGTGCAAATGAAATCTACCTGGGGCAAAGAAGGCGACCAACTGTCGCTTGATATCGACCCGTCCGTGCACCCGGCATGGACAGGCGGCTCGTCGCGCCTTATGGACACCGGCGGTCGTGTCTCAAAATTCAAGAACAAATACGCTGGCTTGGGCTTCTAAAGCAAACCACAATCACAAGAAAAAGCCACCCCGGTTTCCAGGGGTGGCTTTTTTTGATTTTGGTCGGATCCATAAAAATGGGAAGCCAGGCTTGCAGGCTAGAATTCTTCCCAGCCGACATCCAGTTCAGCGTCCTGCGACACGGCTACTGCCGCGTTACCGTCCATCATCGTCGCACTGGCGGTTGGTGATGACCTGCTGCCCTTGAAGTCCGCGTTTATTAGTTAGCTCTGTTCAGGGTTTGGTCCTCTCTTGACCGTCTGTGATACTCCCGTGGGGCGAGCCCGTCGAGGCTCGAGTGTGGGGGGTGATGATTGT